>NZ_WAEM01000009.1 GCF_008806775.1 Flavobacterium luteum | reverse complement strand
AGATGCTACTACGGTAGCTTTTTCAGGCAATAGTATAAATTCATCCACAGGAGCTGTTACCTATGCAGCGGGCTGGAGCGGAACGACAACCATCACGGCAAGTGCAGCAGGTTGTAATGGACCAGCGACTACTACTCATGTAGTAACGATAAGCCCTATATCAACCACAGCAACCAATGGTTCTACTCAAACTATTTGTTCTATAGGTACTGCTACTTTAACTGGAAATATTCCTTCAGTGGGAACAAGTGCTTGGAGCGTAGTTAGTGGTCCAAGTATCTCTTCGGCACAGTTTGACAACACAGCTTTACCAGCCGCTATTTTTACACCTGCAGGTGGAGGAGGTTCGTATATTTTGAGATGGACCATAACCAATGGCGCGTGTAGCTCTTTTGCCGATGCAACGATTACAGTTACTTCTGGAACAATAGATGGAGTTAACTTGCAATATTGGTCAGCTTCTCCGAGTGCACAACAGGTATGTAACGGAAGTTCGTTTACCGTTTTTGGACAAGTTTATAAAGCAGGATTAACTAATATTACCACGGGAAGTGGAACCGGAATACAAGCCCAATTTGGTTATAATACAACTAATAACGATCCTTCGGTTACTTTAAATTCATGGACATGGGCAGATGCCACTTTTGGAAGTGATAAACCCTCTAATGATGAGTATACTTATAATTTTACTCCTCCAAGTACGGGACCGTATTACTTTACTTTTAGATATCGATTGAACGGATGTGCTTGGTATTATGGAGGCTATAAATCGGATGGCACTTTAGGTGCTTGGAATGGAACAACTTATGTAAGTGGTTCAGCAAACGTATCAGCAGCACCAACCACTGCTACCAACTCTTCCGCTCAAACCATTTGTTTTACAGGAACTGCTAATTTATTAGGGAATACTCCTTCAGTTGGCACAGGCGCTTGGAGTGTAGTGAGTGGACCAAATATATTAACAAGTCAATTTAGTAGTTTAAGTAATCCAACTGCAGTATTTACACCAGCAGGAGGAGCAGGATCATATACAGTAAGATGGACAATAAGCAATTCTCCGTGTTCTGCTTCGTTTACTGACGCTATAATTACTGTCAGTGCAACGAACACATGGACAGGAACAACCAGCAAAGATTGGAATGATGCTACTAACTGGAGTTGCAATGCTGTGCCAAATTCATCTACTGATGCATTAATTGTATCAGCAACTAATTCACCTGAAATTGGGTTTAGCGGAACAACTGCTGCAAACTGTAGAAATTTAACCATTACTTCAGGGACACTTACCATGTCAAATGCATCTTCACTTACATTAGCAACTACTTCGACATTTAGTAATAGTGCTTCATTTGTTCCTGGTAACGGAACAGTAAACTTTTTTGGAAGTGGGACTATCATAGGAACAGTTGAATTTAATAATATCAATTTAAGTGGCTCTGTTTCTTTTAGTAACGCAGTTTCTATTAAAACAAGATTGACAATCTCGACCAATGGAGCAGTTACTACTAATTCTCCAACATATTTGTTTAATAGTTTATTACAGTATTCTACAGGGGGTCCTTATAATAGAAATCTGGAGTGGACTACCGCAACTTCAGGAGCTGGTTATCCAGTCAACGTTCAAATTTCAGCTAATGGCACTTTTACTACCTTAAATATGTTGAGCACGGTTGCCCAATGTTCTGGAAATCTAACCATTGACTTAAATAATACTCTGAATACCACTTCAAATACATTAACGGTACTAGGAGATGTATTGATTAATGGTACGATGAGTTTGGGAGGAGATGTAAAAACCAGAGGCAATTGGACGGTAGGTGCCAACGGTGTTCAAACTAATAATGGAAAAGCAGTATTCTTTACAGCAGCTACTGGAGACCAAACGGTAACAAAAACTGGAGGAGGAACCGTGTTTTTTGATTACCTAATAATTGATAAAGCTACAAGTGGTAATGTTGTGATTGAAAGCACAACAAATATTACTTTAAACACTGCTACAGGACGTGTATTGCAATTGAATAACGTTGGAGGATTGGATTTGAATGGAAGGTCATTGACCCTTAATAATAGTGGAGGTTCTATTTATGTAAATGGTGCTAGAAGTATTATTTCATCACTATCTTCACCGAATGGGACTATTGAAATTAATCAATATAAATTTATTGGTAACAATAGCGGTACAGGATTTCTAAGTCTAGGAGCTACGGTTACAGTGAATTTAAATACCAACGGTAATCTTGATTTTGGACTATCAGGAGGTACGCCAATAACCACTTTAAATGGTATATTGTCTATAAACAGTAATACTAGCTGTTTTGTAAATACCAACCCACCAATTTATAGTACTACTTCTACCTTGATTTACAACAGTGGAGGAACCCGAAATAGAGATTTGGAATGGAACGCTACCAGTGGAGCGGGATATCCAAACGATGTGATTGTACAAAATCAAACTACTCTTGAAGTAGCTAATGGTAGTGATACCTTTAGAAAAATAGCAGGAGATTTAACTATTTTAGGAGCAGCTACATCAGGGACTTTGGGCTGCGCCAACTGTAGTAAATTTCGTATTACCGATTTGTATACTGCTAGTCCAGCAATAGTCTCTGGAACAACTGGAGTTGGTGTTGAGATAGGCGGAGATATTATTAACAAAGGAAGAATAGAATTAAAAGGAGATACCAATACTCGATTAAAATGTACTAATTTTTTCAATGGAGACACAACAACTGAGGGAAGAAAATCGACTACAGCTTTATCAGGAGATTTAAATGCTACTCCTCCTTTTAATGGAAATTATGGTGGAGATTTGGAAGTAACTGCTGATTTTCAAGATGATGCTTCTTTTGTTAGTAATCAAAGAGCCGTTTTCTTTACGGGGTCAGGTATACAAGATGTTAGAGGTTCTGCTCCTGGTACACTAAATATAGATTATGTGGTTGTTGCCAAAAGCGGCAGTACCAATCCAGTTCTTTTAAATAAAGAATTATTAATAGGTGGTCCTCAAGGAGGTAGTGCAGTTGTTTTTTATGCTGCTACTGACATCATCGATTTGAATGGTTTTAAATTAACAGTGGGTACCTCAGGGGTTTATAATACCGTTATTGGAGACGGAAAGTTTAAAGGAGGAACTAATGATTCTGAATTATCCATTTTGGGTATTGGAGAAATTGGAACGATTAATTTTGACAATTCAACCCCAGGAGTTACCAATAATTTGAAATACTTAACTCTTAATAGAACCATTTCTGCGCCAACCTATCCAACAGCTGGATTTAACTTAGGTAGTGATGTAGCTATTTCTAATACTGCTACCTTGACAGCAGGAACCCTAAATTTAGGTTCAGCCAATATGACTATTGGAGGATCAGGCTCTATTGCTGTTACATCACCTGATGCTACAAAAATGATTATAGCCAGTGGTACTGGTGAGTTGAGAAAAACGTTTTCAGCTGCGGGTTCTTTTACTTTCCCAATAGGAGATAATGTGGGTACTGCAGAATACAGTCCTGCTACTTTAGCTTTCTCAGGAAGTCCGTCAGGATATGTTGGAGTAAGAGTTCAAGATGCCAAACATCCAAATATTAATGTTGGTATAACAGATTATATAACTCGTTATTGGCCGGTAACCTCAACAATCGCTAGTCCATCATGTACAGCTTCGTTTACTTATTTAGCTGCTGATGAGAATGGAACAGTTGCAAATTATTTTGGAGGTCGCTATTTATCATCTGATTGGTATTGTATGGATGATGTAGATCAAACCAGTAGAATTATTTCTAAAACTGGTTTAAGTGCTTTTGGGGATTTTACGGTTTATACTCCGCCAGCCATGACAAGCGCACTTACTACTTCTGCAGCTACTATTTGTGCTAATACTAGTGCCAATTTGCAAGTTGCCATAGGAGGAGGTGATAGTCCTTATACCGTTGGGCCATATACAGTAGTATATAATGATAGTGTTTTGGCAACTAATGTTACGGTTAATAGTTATACTAGTGGCGCTAACATTACAGTATCACCAACAGCTGCCACCACCTATACCTTGGTGTCTGTTACTAGTTCTAAAGCTTGTTCTTCTGTGGCATCTGATGCGAAAACTGTAGCTATCGGCGGTACCTCTACTTGGAATGGAACTTCTTGGATAGGTGGAACACCAGGAGACACCAGCACAGCAGTTGTTACATCGAACTATAATCAATTTGCTAATATTACGGCTTGTACCTTGACGGTAAACAACAATGCTATAGTAACTATCCCTTCAACATTTAAAGTTACTTTGAGTGGTGCTTTGACGGTTGAGAATGGCAGTAGCTTTACTTTACAGAATGATTCTAATTTAGTTCAAACGGGAGGTACTACGAATCCAAATACAGGAAGTATACAAGTGAATCGAAATAGTTCATCCTTGTACTTGTTAGATTATACATTGTGGTCCTCACCAGTTGAGAATCAAAACTTGTATGCATTTTCACCTAGAACCCTTGGGAATCGTTTTTATGTATATGACACTCCAACCAATCAGTATAGTCCTATAGCTTCTAGTAATAACTTTACAGTAGCCAAAGGATATTTAATACGTGTGCCTAAGGATTACTCCTCAACAACACCTGCTATTTATAATGGCGTATTTACAGGGAAGCCTAATAGTGGTACAATAACATTCCCAATGAGCATGGGAGGAACACCAACTATAGGTTATGGCTTTAACGCAACAGGAAATCCGTATCCATCTCAAATAAACGTTCATAATTTTATAGATGCAAATCTTTCAAATATAACGGGAACACTTTATTTTTGGAGAAAGAAGAATGATCAAACTCAAACGAGTTATGCTACTTTAACAAAATTAGGCTATGTTGCTAATAGTGCACCAGGAGGAGGAACAACCAATACTTTCAATTATTTTAACACAGCAAATAATGCAGCAAATACATGGGTTATCAATGTAGGCCAAGGCTTTTTTGTAAAAGCTACAAATGCTGCAAATTTAGTATTTACCAATGCAATGCGAAGAGGTGTTAATAACAGCAACCAATTCTTTAGAACTGGCAGCAAGACTATTACTAGTGATCCTAGTCTTTATAAGTTGACAGTAACAAGCAACAATGGTTTCTACAGTCAAATGTTAGTAGGATACTCAACAGAGTATACCTTGGGAGTAGATCCAGGAATTGACGGTGAACTTGATTCTATTGACAATGATTATTTTTGTAGTAGTATAGAAGGAGCGCCATATAGAATTCAAGGACGACCAGAGTTCGATATTTCAGATGTAGTCCCATTACAATACAAGATAGAAACAGCAGATGAATATACAATAACAATCGAACAATTTGATGGCTTGTTTGGAACACAAGATGTATTTATAAAAGACAAATTGACAAATGTTATTCATAACTTAAAAACGGGACCATATATTTTTGGATCAGAATCTGGAACGTTCACCGATCGTTTTGAAGTGGTTTATGAAAGTCCACTGAGCACAATTGATTCACAGTTTAATCCAAACAGTGTAGTGGTATATAAACAGAATCAAGATGTAGTTATTAATACAGGTACAGTCCAAATGTCAAATGTAAAAATCTATGATATTCGAGGACGTTTGTTGGCATCAAAAACCAATATCAATGCCTCACAAGTTAAACTGTATGCAGGAACTACCCAACAGGTATTAATTGTAAAAATCACTTCAGACACTGATGCAGTAGTTACCAAAAAAGTAATCAACTAAAAAGTATCTTTTTTATTCTAAAAAGCCCTTTCGGTCACGAAAGGGCTTTTTTTATGCATAAAATCTAAAAAGTGATAGGTATTTCACCGATGAAGTGCCTAAACACAGTCGATGAAGTGCATCTTTTTTAGCCGAAATACTCCAAAATTACTGTTTTTGTAACTTGAACGAGTATTGCAGTACTTCAACGAAAATAATTGGAGTAGGCTAAGTGCTGGCCTATCTTTGACTTGTATTAGAAACGAAACAATACCTAAAACAAAAAAGATGAAAACAGCAACTCAAAACACCACAACTCAAAATTCTTTCTCAGGAATTAGAATGGTTGTTTTATTTGTTTTGCTAGTAGCATCTAGTTTTACAATGATAGGACAAAACAAAGATGAAGTTGTTACACCAGAAACTACAGTTGTTGCTACACAAAGTAATGTAACTACTAATACTTCAATGAATTTTGTTTCTTGGTTCATGGGAACAAAACAAACTCCAAACGCAAATCAATCAGGAGATGCTGCAACAAGCCAGAAAAAACAAATGATTAATTCAGGAATTGCTCCAAACCGTTTGTTGATTAAAGCTTTTTTGAAAAAAGCATCAAACTATAGTTCTACAATAGCATAATAGTTTTTTTAGACAGAAGAATTTTAAGGACTTTTAATTACTTTAAAGAACAAAAAAAAATCCAGATCAAAGAACTGGATTTTCATAATAGTTTAAGTATAGATTAGATTCCAAAAGCAATTTTTACCTGTTCTACAAAATCTAATTTTTCCCAAGTAAATAATTCGACCGTTACCGTTTTTTCGTTTCCGCCAGGAGCTGAGAACGTTTTAGTTACCATTTCTGGAGTTCGTCCCATATGTCCGTAAGCGGCAGTTTCGCTATAAATAGGATTTCTTAATTTTAAACGTTGCTCAATAAAGTAAGGGCGCATATCAAAAATAGCTTCTACTTTTTTTGCGATTTCACCATTTGTTAAATCTACTTTCGATGTTCCGTAGGTGTCAATAAAAATACCCATTGGTTTAGCAACACCAATAGCATATGAGACTTGAACCAATATTTCTGAAGCAACACCAGCCGCAACTAAGTTTTTTGCTATGTGTCTTGTAGCATACGCAGCACTTCGGTCTACTTTACTTGGGTCTTTCCCTGAGAATGCACCACCACCGTGAGCACCTTTTCCCCCATAAGTATCTACAATGATTTTTCTGCCAGTTAAACCAGTGTCTCCGTGAGGGCCTCCGATTACGAATTTTCCTGTTGGGTTAATGTGGTATTGAATTTTATCATTAAATAAATGAGCGTGTTTTGGATTTTTAGCAATGATTCTTGGAATCAAAATTTCAACAATATCTTTTTTGATTTTAGCAAGCATAGTAGCTTCTTCATCAAAATCGTCATGTTGAGTAGAAATCACAATGGCATCAATACGTGTTGGAACGTTGTCATCACTGTATTCTAAAGTAACCTGTGATTTTGCATCTGGACGTAAATAGGTAATTTCTTTATTTTCACGTCGTAATATCGCTAATTCTTGCAATAATTTATGCGATAAATCAAGCGCCAGTGGCATGTAATTTTCGGTTTCATTTGTCGCATAGCCAAACATCATTCCTTGGTCACCCGCACCTTGCTCTTCTGGATTTTTTCGATCTACTCCTTGGTTAATATCTGCAGATTGTTCGTGAATCGCTGAAAGAATACCACAAGAATTAGCCTCGAACATGTATTCGCTTTTGGTATATCCAATTTTACGAATAACATCACGAGCAATTTGTTGCACATCTAAATAGGTATTTGATTTTACTTCCCCAGCCAAAATGACTTGCCCAGTTGTAACTAAAGTTTCACACGCTACTTTAGAGTCAGCATCAAATGCTAGAAAGTTATCAATTAATGCATCCGAAATTTGATCTGCAATTTTGTCTGGATGTCCTTCACTTACAGATTCAGACGTAAATAAATAAGCCATAATAATTATAGTATTTAAAATTAATTGAGAAAAAAAATTGCTAAAAAGGACTAAAGGAGAATTTCTGCTTTAGCATTTTTACTACTGAAATTTTTTCAGTACTCATAATGAATTCCTTTCATTATGAAGAGGTTGCAATCAGTTCAAATTTTTCCTCTTGTATTCGGGTGCAAATGTATGAAACCATTTTGAATTGCAAATTATTCTTTACAGATTTTTGATGTTAAAATTAAGTACAAATGATTTGTTTGTAAAACGAATTGCTTTAAAACAATGTTATAACTTTATTAAATTTTATAATTTAATTTGGATAGATAGACATTAGTTTGCAAATTTGTTTAACATAAAAAAAACAAATGAATTCAAATATATGTTATACGTCGAAAGCCATTCAGGAGATATCTTGAGGGTAGACTATTGCTTAAATTTTAAAAAACAAATAGCAAAAGCCTCCCGAAAATTCGGAGGCTTTTTTAGATTTTATTCAAAAGACACTATTTAAAAATGAATGCCTTAAAACAGAAACAAATAAATTCTTCTACTGTCAAATCAATGATATGTATTAGTAGGACAATGTAAAATTACGTGTGTTAATTCCAAAAGAAAAGGTTTTCAGCTAATATCGCTTTTGGATTCCAATCTAAAAGGGGTTTTAGTTTTTAAAATTAAAAACAAAATTAAACATAAATAAAAAATAATCATGAGTACAACAAAATTTGCAACAAATGCTTTACATGCTGGACACGATGTTACCAAAACTGCTGGAACTAGAGCCGTTCCTATTTATCAAACATCATCTTATGTTTTTAACAATTCAGAACATGCAGCCAAATTATTTGGTCTTGCCGAAGCGGGTTTTATATACACAAGACTAAACAATCCTACCAATGATATTTTAGAGCAACGTCTTGCTTCGCTTGAAGGAGGAATAGCAGCTGTAGTTACTGCATCTGGCACTGCTGCAATTGCAACTTCCTTGTTGGTATTGCTTAAAGCAGGTGATCATATTGTGGCTTCTAGTAGTTTATATGGTGGAACCTATAATTTGTTGAATGTAACGTTGCCAAGATTAGGAATTACAACCACTTTTATTGATGCATCTGACGCAGCAAATTTTACAAAAGCGGCAAAAGAAAACACAAAAGTTTTCTTTGCAGAATCTTTAGGAAATCCAAAATTAGATGTTTTAGATTTAAAAGCTATTTCAGCTGAAGCTAAGGCTTTTAAAGTGCCATTTATTGTTGATAATACGGTTCCCTCTCCCTATTTGTTAAATCCAATTGAATTTGGTGCCAATATTGTCATTCATTCTTTGACAAAATATATTTCAGGCAATGGAACTTCATTAGGGGGAGCAATTATTGATGCAGGAACATTTGATTGGAGTAGCGGAAGATTTCCTGAATTTACAGAGCCATCTGCTGGATACCATGGTTTGGTTTACCATCAAGCATTAGGTAATGCCGCATTTATAGCCAAAGTTAGAATTGAAGGATTACGTGATTATGGTGCTGCTTTGAGCCCATTTAATGCCTTTCAAATTATTCAAGGATTAGAAACGTTGCCAGTTAGGGTTCAAAAACATAGTGAAAATGGACTTGAGTTAGCAAAATGGCTGGAAAAACAAGATGTTGTTTCTTGGGTTAATTACCCTGGTTTACAATCGAGTAAGTACTATGAATTAGCAAAAGAATATTTGCCAAAAGGACAAAACGGATTGCTTACTTTTGGTTTAAAAGGAGGTTTTGAAGCCGCCAAAAAAGTAGCCGACGAAACTAAATTATTCTCTCTTTTAGCTAATATAGGGGATACAAAATCACTAATTATTCATCCTGCAAGTACAACCCACCAGCAATTGTCCGATGACGAACAAGTCGCTACAGGAGTTACGAAAGATTTGATTAGACTTTCAGTTGGTTTAGAAGATATAGAAGATTTAAAAGAAGATTTGAAAGCAGTTTTCGATAATTTAAAAGCATAAATAACAGCATATTTGAACTTAGAGAAACTGAATTCAATATGTTTTATCATTAATAAAAATAGACATCATGAAAACACTAAAATATTTTTCAAAAGCAATTCAGTTTCTTACATGTTGGAATAGTAAGTCAAAAAAAGCAAATCAAACTAACCTAGAATTAACAAATTCGAGATTTGGAATTAATTTGAAAGAAATTTCAAAATCAAGTAGAATAACTAATTCAAGGTTGTTTCAATTGTATTCAAAAGAAAATGACACATTGTTCATTTAATTTGAATTAAAGTACAAATTACAAGACGGATTAAATTAAAGATATAAGTAACCTTTTTTTTAATCTGTTTTGTAATTTTATTTAAAAACAAATTTAGAGTACTTGCTTATTAAAAAAATAGTGCTAAATTTGCATCGTTAAGTTCATTATCGTATTGAAATGTTATAAAGAAAGGCAGAGGGATTAGACCCGATGAAGCCTTAGCAACCCTTCGGTTAACGAAGAAGGTGCTGCATTCTACCATACTTATATGGACAGATAACAACAAGGAGTCTTCTAATTCAATTCGAACTTTCTTTCTAATATTTCCAAATACAAATCATCAAACAATAAAGATTTGAAATTGGATCATAAACCGAAAAATATAGTTTTACAAAATTTTGTCACAGAAAGTGGAGTGCTTTGTCCTGTAATAAATCTAAGTTATCAAATATTTGGACCTGAGCTAAATTCGGCACCTATAATAGTTGTAAATCATGCATTAACTGGAAATTCACAAGTAGTAGGTGAAAACGGTTGGTGGAATGATTTGATAGGAATTGACAAAACCATAGATATTCGTAAATATACTATTGTATCATTTGATGTGCCAGGAAATGGTTTTGATGGTCATATAATTGATAATTATTTAGATTTTAATACTCGAGATATTGCCAGAATGTTTCTTGAAGGACTTCGATATTTAGATGTAAAGCGATTGTTTGCCCTTATAGGTGGTTCGGTTGGTGGAGGAATTGCTTGGGAAATGGTAGCACTAGCACCCAAAATAACTGAGAATTTAATTCCTATAGCAACCGATTGGAAATCGACAGATTGGTTAATTGCTAATTGCTATTTGCAAGAACAAATCCTCAACAATTCGCGTAAGCCAATTGAAGATGCTAGAATTCACGCTATGTTATGTTATAGAACTCCTGAATCTTTTAAAGAAAAATTTCAGCGAAATACCAGCGATCAGCTTGAAACGTTTAAAGTAGAAAGTTGGTTGAATCATCATGGTGAAAAGTTGCAAAAAAGATTTCAACTCTCAGCCTATAAAATGATGAATCAATTGCTTAAAACCATTGATATTACTCGAAACAGAATCTCTTTTGAATCGATAATCACTGAAGTAGATGCTACTATTTATATCATCGGAATCAATTCAGATCTCTTTTTTACAGCTAATGAAAATAGAGAAACCTATCAAGAAATTAAAAAGTTTAAAGAAAATGTGTTTTATAGCGAAATAGACTCACAACACGGTCATGACGCCTTTTTAATGGAATATGATCAACTAGACAATTTATTAGAAGTTGTTTTTAAAAATAAAAAAGACAAACAAATGAAAATATTGAAATTCGGAGGCAAGTCATTAGCAAATGGGGAAGGAATAAACAAAGTTTTAGATATAATTATTGACAAGAAAAATAAAGGAGAAAATATTGCTGTAGTTGTTTCTGCAAGAGGGAATGCAACTGATGAATTAGAAGATATTTTAACAATAGCTGCTAAAAACGGAAACTACAAACCTTTATTACAAAGTTTTAAAGAATACCAACAAGAGGAATACAGAGATGTGGATTTGTCTGAAGAATTCGAAAAATTAGATAAACTTTTTGAAGGAGTAAGTTTGATTGGTGATTATAGCGATAAAATAAAAGATCAAGTGTTATCGCAAGGCGAATTATTAGCTGCCAAATTAATTACTGCAGTTTTAATAAAAAAAGGGATTAATGCTAACTTTACCGATACTAGAGGTCTTATAATAACCGATTCAAAGTTTGGCGACGCTCAACCTTTAGAGCAAGTTTCAAAGAAAAATATTGTTCAGTATTTTAAAGAGAATAAAGATTCGGTTAACATAATTACAGGTTTTATAGGTTCAAATAATAAAAGCGAAACCACTACTTTAGGAAAAAATGGAAGCAATTATACTGCTTCGTTAATAGCCAATTACCTAAATGCATCGGAGCTTCAAAATTATACGCATGTTGATGGCATTTATACTGCTAATCCAGATTTAGTTTTAGACGCGAAAAAAATAGATCATTTATCTTTTAATGAAGCCAACGAATTAGCCAATTTTGGAGCAACGATTTTACATGCCAAAACGATTATTCCTTTATTAGAGAAAAATATTCCTTTACGAATTTTAAATACTTTTAACAATGATAATGATGGCACTTTAATCACATCAAATTCAAATAAAGAAGGAATTAAATCACTTTCGGTTTTAGATAATGTTTCGTTAGTTAATCTTGAAGGAAGAGGATTACTGGGAAAAACAGGAGTTGATGCTCGTATTTTTAAAGTTATGGGCGACCATAATATAAGTGTAAGTATTATTTCGCAAGGCTCATCAGAGCGAGGAATTGGTCTGGTTGTGTCTGCTGATAAGGCTACTAAAGCCATGATTGAGTTAGAAAAAGAATTCGAAAATGATTTTTATTCTAAAGATGTCAATAAAATAACCGTAACTGATAATGTAGCAGTAATTTCGATTATTGGACAGGATTTGAGTACTTTTCATAAGCCTTATACAGCGCTTATCAAAAACAAAATTATTCCAATACTTTTCAACAATACGGTTACTGGAAAGAACGTGAGTTTAGTAGTAAAAAAATCAGAACTTAACAAAGCGTTGAATGTAATTCACGGAGAGATTTTTGGTGTTTCTAAAAAAATAAATATTGCCATTTTCGGTCACGGATTAGTAGGCGGAACGCTAATCAATCAACTTTTAGAATCGGCTGGTGCTATAGAAAAAAGAAAAGGAATTAAATTGAATGTTTTTGCTATTGCGAATTCTAAAAGCCTTTTGTTAAATAAAAATGGAGTTTCGCCTAATTGGAGAAATGAAATCCAAACCAACGGAAGTTCTTATACAATTAACGACGTTATAGCTTTTGCAAATGAACATAATTTGGAGAATTTAATTGCAATTGATAACACTGCAAGTGCTAGTTTTGTGGAGAATTACTTCAAGTTGGTAGAGAATAGTTTCGATTTGGTTTCCTCTAATAAAGTTGCAAACACCTTGAGTTATGCTTTTTACAAAAAATTACGAAAAGTGTTAGAAGAAAATCAAAAAACATATCTCTATGAGACAAATGTTGGTGCTGGATTGCCATTAATTGATACTATAAAATTATTGCATCTTTCAGGTGAAAACATAACAAAAATTAAAGGTGTTTTCTCAGGTACTTTAAGTTATTTATTTAATAATTTTTCAGCTAAAGATATTCCATTTAGCGAAATTTTGAAAGAAGCAATTGATAATGGCTACACCGAACCCGACCCCAGAGAAGACCTTTGTGGCAACGATGTAGGTAGAAAATTATTGATTTTGGCAAGAGAATTAGATTTGCAAAATGAGTTTGAAGAAATAAATATTCAAAATTTAATTCCAGAGCATTTGCGTAAAGGAAATGTAACAGATTTTCTAAATAAATTGACAGAGTTTGATACAATTTATAACAAAATAAAAGCAGAACAAAAACCAAATCACGTCTTGAGATATATTGGCGAATTATCAGGTAATTTGCAAAACGAGAAAGGAAATCTTGAAGTAAAATTAGTTTCAGTGCCATCAGATACTGCTCTGGGCGGATTAAAGGGTTCTGATTCATTCTTCGAAATTTACACAGAATCTTATGGTGACAGGCCAATAGTCATTCAAGGAGCAGGAGCAGGTTCTGCAGTTACAGCACGTGGTGTTTTTGGCGATATTTTAAGATTATCCGATAAAGGGTAGGGATTTAAGATTGTAGAATTGAGACTTTTGATTTCAGATTTAAATTAAATATAAAATGAAAATTACATTAAACAGAGTGAACGATAACTTTCACTTCGAACTAAAAAACGATCGAGGACATATAGTAAATGTAGATGCTAGACCTGATTTTGGTGGAAATGATATGGGGCCAAGTCCAATGGAATTAGTATTAATGGGTGTTGCAGGCTGTAGCGCTATTGATATGATTTCAATTTTGAAAAAACAACGTCAAGAGATTACATCATTCAAAGCTGATGTAGAAGGAGTTCGTGTTCAAGTAGGAGAAGCAAAACCATTCAAAGATATTTATGTAGTCTTTTCGCTTGAAGGAGCAATTAAAGAAGATAAAGCTGCTAGAGCGGCACAACTGTCATTTGAAAAATATTGTTCAGTTTCTAAAACTTTAGAACCAACAGCAACTATACATTATAAAGTAGTTTTGAATGGAGAAACTCTTAGCAAGTAGCAATACACTTATCTAGTAATATATACAATAATAACAAGCCTTAGGCATTAGCTAAAAGCCAATAGGTAAAAGCAAAAAAAATGAACGATTCAGAATACGGTTTTGAAACCCAAGCCATACGAACACAATTAGAAAGAACACAATTTCAAGAACACTCAGTGCCTTTATATTTAACATCAAGTTTTGTATTTGAAGATGCCGAAGATATGCGAGCTTCTTTTACCGAAGAGAAAGAGCGCAACATTTACAGCCGTTTTAGCAATCCAAATACTACTGAATTTGTAGATAAAATTTGCAAAATGGAAGGAGCAGAAGCAGGTTATGCTTTTGCAACAGGAATGGCTGCGGTATATTCTACTTTTGCGGCTTTACTAAACGCTGGTGATCATATTGTTTCTGCGGGAAGTGTTTTTGGTTCGACTCATGCTTTATTTGTAAATTATTTTCCAAAATGGAATATTCAAACCACTTATTTCGATATCAATAAACCCGAAACTATTGAAAGTTGTATTCAACCCAATACTAAAATTTTGTATGCGGAATCGCCTACAAATCCAGCCATTGATATTATCGATTTAGAATTACTGGGAGCAATTGCTAAAAAACACAATCTCATTTTAATTATCGATAATTGTTTTGCAACACCCTACATTCAGCAACCAATAAAATTTGGAGCGCATTTAGTAATTCATTCCGCCACAAAATTAATTGACGGTCAAGGTCGTGTTTTAGGAGGAGTTACTGTAGGTAGAGAAGATTTAATTCGTGAAATATATTTGTTTTCAAGAAATACTGGGCCAGCTTTATCACCATTTAATGCATGGGTTTTATCTAAAAGTTTAGAAACTTTAGCGGTTCGTTTAGATAGACATTGTGAGAATGCTTTGAAAGTTGCCGAGTTTTTAGAATCACATCCTAATGTTAATACTGTAAAATATCCGTTTTTGAAATCGCATCCACAATATGAAATTGCCAAAAAGCAAATGATTTTGGGAGGAAATATTGTTGCTTTTGAGATCAAAGGCGGAATTGAAGCTGGAAGAAAATTCTTGAATAACATAAAATTATGTTCGCTTTCAGCAAATTTAGGTGATACAAGAACAATTGTTACACATCCAGCCTCTACAACGCATAGTAAGTTATCTGTTGAAGAAAGATTGGCAGTAAGCATTACCGATGGTTTAGTGAGAATTTCAGTCGGTTTAGAAACTGTAAAAGATGTTATTGCTGATTTAGAGCAAGCTTTAAATTAAAAATTACGACATTTGAATTTAGAAATTTTTAAATCTAAAAAATTAAATGCTTTCAAAGAAAACAAAATACGGAATAAAAGCATTGACTTTTTTGGCACGCCAAGAAAATCAAACTCCAGTTCAAATTGCTGAAATAGCAAAGGAAGAACATATTTCATTAAAGTTTTTAGAGAGTATTTTATTACTTTTGCGCCATTCGGGATTTTTAGGAGCTAAAAAAGGTAAAGGAGGCGGCTATTATTTAATAAAAGATCCTAAAGAAATCAATATGGCAATTGTATACCGAATCCTTGAAGGACCAATTGCTTTGTTGCCTTGTGCCAGTCATAATTTTTATGAAAAATGTGACGATTGTACAGACGAAGCTACTTGTGCCGTCCGCAAACTCATGATTGAAGTTAGAGATAATACCTTAAAAATTCTCGAAAACAATACTCTTGCCGATATTGCTTTTTAACAAACAATTTGTGGTTTAAAATTTTGTAGTTTATAAAAAAGTACTAATTTTGCACTTTAATCTACAAAACCGATAGGGTAGTAGATTTTAATAAAAATTATAATTATGATTAAACGATTTGTAAATAATTCTGTAGGGGCTATTCAGAATAGTGATTTTGCCAAGAAATTATGGGTTATTATTCCAGTATTTTTAATAATAGGATTAATCTCAATTTTAATTTATAATCATTATGCTGATTTTTCATGGGCGGGATTCTTAGCTGGTTTCAATCAAGAATTTTTAATTTTTTTCTGTATTGGTGTTTTTGCTCAATTAGTCGATGGTACTTTAGGAATGGGTTATGGAGCAACTTCAACCTCATTTTTATTAGCATACGGTGTTCCTCCAGTAGTTAGTAGTACAGGAGTGCATGTTGCTGAGATGTTTACAACTGGAGCGTCTGCAATTTCGCATCATCGTTTTGGAAATATTAATAAAAAATTAGTTCGTCATTTATTAATTCCTGGTGTTTTAGGTTCTATCACAGGAGCTTATTTGTTGTCCGATGTGATTGATGGCGATGTTATTAAACCATTTATTGCAGTATATATGATAATTTTAGCTTTCATAATTATTAGAAAAGCGATTCAAAAAAATATTGTAAAAAAGAAAACGAAACGTTTGGGGATTTTAGCTTCTTTTGGAGGCTTTATGGATGCTGTAGGAGGTGGAGGTTGGGGGCCAATTGTTACCTCAACTTTGTTGGGACGAGGTAGAAATCCTCGATATACAATTGGGTCAGTAAATGCTGCTGAATTTGCGGTTTCTTTTGCTAGTGGAATCACCTTCATGCTTTTTGGAGGAATTAGTGGTTGGCAGGTAATTATTGGTTTAATTTTAGGAGGAGTAATTGCGGCTCCACTTGCTGCTTATCTTGTAAATAAAATTCAAAGAAAACCAATGATGATAGTAGTAGGTATATTAATTATCATATTAAGTTTAAGAACCTTATCTAAATTAGTATAATGAGTACAGCTATAGTCAATAATTTATTAGATAAAACAAAGAATTTCTCTATAGAGGAAACATTATCTTTTTTAGCTAATGAGTACAAAGGCAAAGTCGTTTTTTCGACTTCTTTCGGGCAAGAAGACCAAGTGATTACAGCTTTAATTGCTAAAAATAATTTACCAATTACTGTTTTTACATTAGATACGGGAAGATTGTTTCAAGAAACCTACGATGTTTTTCATAAAACAGAAAAAAAGTATAAAGTAGGTATTAAAACCTATTTTCCAGAAACAACTGATGTAGAAAAGTTGCTAAATACAAAAGGACCAAACAGCTTTTACGAATCGGTAGAGAACAGAAAAGAATGTTGTTTTATCCGCAAAGTAGTTCCATTAACAAAGGCCTTAAAAGGAAATGAAATCTGGATTACAGGACTTCGTGCAGAGCAATCGGAAAACAGAAATGATTTGGCAACTTTTGAATATGATGCTCATTTCAATATCATAAAATTCAACCCGTTATTGAAATGGACTTTAGCCGAAGTTCAAAAATATATTGATGACAATAATGTGCCGCAAAACACTTTACACAAAAAAGGATTTGTAAGTATAGGTTGTGCACCTTGTACCAGAGCTATTGCCGAAGGAGAAGACATTAGAGCAGGGAGATGGTCTTGGGAATCTAGCCATAAAGAATGTGGTTTACACCAAAAATAGGAGAAAGAAGTTAGAATAAAGAGAAAAGAAAAAATAATAATAGTTAAGAGATTTTAGTCAAGGTCACAACCTTAAACTTTTAAACTTTTAAACTTTTAAACTTAAAAAATGAGTTCAATATTAAAAACAAATGCTTTAGAAAGCGAAGCAATTTACATATTCAGAGAAGTGATTTCTCAATTTGACAAACCTGTATTGCTATTTTCTGGTGGAAAAGATTCAATAACTTTGGTGCGTTTGGCACAAAAAGCATTTTTTCCTGCAAAAATCCCATTTCCTCTGTTGCATGTTGATACAGGTCATAATTTCCCTGAAACAATCGAATTCAGAGACAAATTAGTAGCTGAATTAGGATTAGAATTGATTGTTCGTAATGTGCAAGATGCTATAGATGAAGGAAAAGTAGTTGAAGAAACAGGAAAGTATTCTAGTAGAAATACACTTCAAACGACTACTTTATTAGATGCTATTGAAGAATTTAAATTTGATGCTTGTATAGGAGGAGCTCGTCGTGATGAAGAGAAAGCAAGAGCTAAAGAACGTATTTTTTCTGTTCGTGATGATTTCGGTCAGTGGGATGAAAAAAATCAACGCCCTGAATTATTTGATTTATTGAACGGAAAAATTGAAAATGGTCAAAATGTTCGCGTTTTCCCAATTTCGAACTGGACAGAATTAGACGTTTGGAGCTATATAGAACAAGAACAAATTGAAATTCCATCAATATATTTTTCTCACAAACGTAAAGTGTTCATTAGAGACGGTATGATTTGGTCACATTCTCCTTTTGTATACCAAGAAGAAGATGAACAAATCGAAGAAAGAATTGTTCGTTTTAGAACTGTTGGCGATATGAGTTGTACAGCTGCCGTTGATTCCTATGCGGCAACAATTCAAGAAGTAGTCGGAGAAATTCGTTCTTCGACAATTTCTGAAAGAGGAGCAAGAATCGATGATAAACGTTCTGAAGCTGCAATGGAGAAAAGAAAACAACAAGGTTATTTTTAGAATTTAATTTTTAGAAATTTAAGAAGTAAGTATAAAAACATAAGAAGTTTATAAGTGAAGTTTTCAAAACCTTAAACTTTTAAACTTTAAACAAAAAATTAGGATGGAAGTTTTAAAAATAGCAACAGCAGGAAGTGTAGATGATGGAAAAAGTACTTTAATCGGAAGATTATTGTATGATACAAAATCCTTGACTACCGATAAGATTGAAGCAATAGAAAAAAGCAGCAAACAAAAAGGATATGATTATCTTGATTTTTCTTTAGCTACCGATGGTTTAGTTGCTGAGAGGGAGCAAGGAATCACTATAGATGTAGCACATATCTATTTTTCGACTGCCAAAAAAAGTTACATCATTGCAGATACTCCAGGTCACGTAGAGTATACACGTAACATGGTTACAGGAGCTTCGACTTCACAAGTATCTATCATTTTAATCGATGCGCGTAAAGGAGTAATTGAGCAAACGTACCGTCACTTTTTTATCAATAATTTATTAAGAGTAAAAGATGTGATTGTAGCCATTAATAAAATGGATTTAGTTGATTATTCAGAAGAAGTTTTCAATAAAATCAAAACAGATTTCCAAGCTTTAAATGCAAAAAGCGCTTTCAAGGAACAAAACGTAAGTTACATTCCGCTAAGTGCTATTAATGGTGGAAATGTTGCTGATAAGTCTGAGAATATGCCATGGTACACTGGGCAAACGGTTTTAGAACATTTAGAAAATCTTGAACCAAATGATATTTACGAAAACGGAATTGCACGTTTTCCTGTTCAAACCGTTATTCGTCCAAAAACAGAAGAATATCATGATTTTAGAGGATATGCTGGAAAATTATACGGAAATAACATCAAAGTTGGTGATGCGGTGACAGTTCTTCCTTCATTAACAGAATCTAAAGTGACAAAAATTCACTTTTTTGACAAGCAATTTGATGAAGCTACAGCTGGTTCTTCAATCACCATTGAATTAGAAAACGATATCAATGTGACAAGAGGCGATATGATTGTAAAATCAACCGAACTTCCAAAAGTAGAAAAAGACATCACAACAACTGTTTGTTGGATGGATAGCAAAAAATTAGTGGCAGGAGCAAAGTATTTTGTTCAACACAACACTAATAGGGTTTTGGCCAAAATTGATAGCGTAAAAAATGTTATTGCTACCGATTATTCAGGAACAACTCCAGCCTCTCAATTGGCAATTAACGAAATTGGAGAAGTAACAATTAAATTAAGCAAAGCCATTTATTTTGATGCTTATACCGATAACAAATCAAATGGAGCATTTATATTAATTGATGCTGCAACAAATACAACGGCAGGAGTAGGATTTATAAAATAGTTATTAGTTTGTTGTTCAATTCAACTATAAACCAATAACTATAAACCAAAAACAATAGAAATGGAAAGTTTTCAAACAGAAATAGAAAATCCGATAGTACAAAAGGATATTATCGATTTAGAAAGAAAAATTGCTTTATTCCGTGATGGTAAAATTGATGACGAACGTTTTCGTAGTCTACGTTTAGCACGAGGCGTTTACGGTCAGCGTCAAGAAGGCGTGCAAATGATTCGTATTAAATTGCCTTTTGGTAAAGTAACAAGCGAACAATTAACTCGTATTTGTAAAGTTTCTGAGGAATATTCAACAGGTCGTTTGCATATTACAACGCGTCAGGATATTCAAATTCACTATGTAAGCTTAGATAGAACACCGCAACTTTGGGCAGAGTTAGAAAAAGATGATGTTACCTTGAGAGAAGCTTGTGGAAATACCGTACGAAATATAACCGCTAGCGAAACCGCTGGTATAGATCCCGATGAACCTTTTGATGTATCGCCTTACGCACACGCATTATTTCAGTTTTTCTTGAGAAATCCAGTGTGTCAGGAAATGGGACGTAAATTTAAAATGTCATTTTCATCATCGGATAAAGATACGGCGTTGAGTTATTTACACGATTTAGGATTTATTCCAAAAATAGTAAATGGTGAAAGAGGATTTAAAGTTATGCTAGGTGGCGGTTTAGGGTCACAACCTCACCATGCAGAATTGTTATCAGAGTTTGTTCCTGCGAATCAAATAATTCCAACAACCGAAGGAATTCTTAGAATATTTGATCGTTATGGCGAAAGAGCAAAACGTCTAAAAGCACGAATGAAATTCTTGATTAAAGAAATTGGAAAGGATGAATTTTTGAGATTAGTTGAAGAAGAAAAAAAAGCATTATCATACCAAACGGTAGAGATTGATCCTACTGCTTTTGAAGGAGAAATCCCAGAACCATTACAAGCAGCACCAAAAGTAGTTATCGATGATGTTCAGGCATTTGAAGCTTGGAAAAAATCAAACGTAATTGCCCAAAAACAAAAGGGTTATGTAGCCATAGGAATTAAAATTGCTTTAGGAGACTTTTATTTAGATAATGCTAGAAAATTAGCTTATTTGATAAAAAATTATGCTACAAATGAATTGCGTTTTACGTTAAGACAAAACATATTAATTCGTCACGTAAAAGAAGAAGACTTATCATTTTTCTATCAAGAATTGACCAAGTTAGATTTTGTAACTTTAGGGTATAATAGTACTGTTGATATTACCGCTTGTCCAGGAACCGATACTTGTAATTTAGGTATTGCAAGTAGCACAGGAATTGCAGATGAATTAGAAAGAGTGCTTGCGGCAGAGTATCCAAAGTATGCAAACAATAACGAAATCACTATTAAAATTAGTGGTTGTATGAACGCTTGCGGACAACACAATATGGCAGAAATTGGTTTTCAAGGAATGTCAATCAATTCAGGAAAACTAGTAGCGCCAGCTTTACAAGTACTTTTAGGTGGTGGAAATTTAGGAAACGGAGAAGGACGTTTTTCTGACAAAGTAATCAAAATTCCAAGTCGTCGCGGACCTGATGCTTTACGTCTCATTTTAAATGATTTTGAAGCAAATGCTAACGGACAATCGTTCTTGAATTATTATGATGCCAAAGGTGAAAAATATTTTTATGAATTCTTGAAACCTTTAGCTGATATAACCAATTTAACAGAAGCCGATTTTATAGATTGGGGAAATGCAGACAACTACGTAAAAGCTGTTGGAGTAGGAGAATGCGCCGGAGTAGTAATTGATTTAGTAGCTACTTTAATTTATGAAGCCAAAGACAAATTAACATTTGCGCAAGAAGCTTTTCAAGAAGAGAAATGGTCAGATGCTATTTACTTGGCCTATGCAGGATTTGTAAATGGTGCTAAAGCTTTATTATTAGCTGAAAACCAAAAAACAAACCACCATGCTGGGATTATCGATTTGTTTGATACCGTATTTACAGCAACTAATAAAATAGAGTTTAATGCCACATTTGCAAGTATAGTATATCAAATAAAAGAAAACGAACCAAGTAAAGAGTTTGCACAAAAGTATATTCAAGAAGGAATTGCCTTTTTTGATACTATTGAAGAATATAGAGCCAAAGATTTAGCTAAAATATAGTGGAAAGAAACGAGTTATATCCAATTTTTTTAAAGTTACACAACCTCAATGTACTTATTGTAGGTGGAGGAAACGTGGGTTTAGAAAAGTTATCGTTTATGCTAAAATCCAGTCCAAATGCAAATGTAGAGGTGGTGGCACCAAAGTTTTTACCAGAATTAGAAGCTTTAGCACAAAAACATCCATCAGTAAAATTGACTTATAAAAAGTTTAATCGCTGGATGCTTCGCAAACGCAATATGGTCATAGCATGCACCGATGATTTAAAAGTTAACAAAAGAGTATACGATTTATCTAGAAAGAGATATCTGATTTGCAATATAGCCGATACTCCGCCATTGTGCGATTATTATTTGGGAGGAATTGTAACTAAGGGAAATGTAAAAATAGCCATTTCTACTAACGGAAAATCGCCAACAACAGCAAAAAGGTTAAGAGAATTTTTTGAAGAAATTATTCCGGAAGACATCAATAAAATGGTTGAAAACCTTAATGAATATCGAAAAACGCTGAAAGGTAATTTTGAAGAAAAAGTTCAGAAAATGAATGAAATTACAGAAGGTTTAAAGAATAAATAATGGTACAAGTGTCACAATTGTCACATAAAGAATAAAAAATCATTCGTTGATTTGTATAAGAGTTAATAAAAATAGTAAAGACAAAAAAAAATGATTAAAACAGATATACTAATTATAGGAGCAGGACCAACAGGTTTATTTGCAGTTTTCGAAGCAGGATTATTAAAATTAAAATGTCATATTTTAGATGCTTTACCACAGCCTGGAGGGCAATTGTCTGAGTTATATCCAAAAAAACCTATTTACGATATTCCAGGATTTCCAGACATATTGGCGGGGGATTTAGTAGATAATTTGATGGAGCAAATCAAGCAGTTCGAGCCTGGATTTACTCTCGGAGAACGAGCAGAAACTATTGACAAGCAAGAAGACGGGACATTTATTGTAACCTCAAATAAAGGGAAAAAATTTCATGCTCCAGTTGTTGCTATTGCTGGTGGTTTAGGAAGTTTCGAACCTAGAAAACCACTAATCGAAGATATTGAGTTCTATGAAGACAAAGGAATTAAGTACTTCATTAAGAATCCAGAAAAATACAGAAACAAAAGAGTAGTAATTTCTGGTGGAGGTGATTCGGCCTTAGATTGGAGTATTTTCTTGTCAAATGTAGCTTCCGAAGTGACTTTAATTCACCGTAGAAACGAATTCCGTGGTGCTTTAGATTCTGTAGAAAAAGTACAAGAATTAAAAAATTCTGGAAAAATAAAAATGATTACTCCAGGAGAAGTTGTTGGGTTAAACGGAGCTGAACATCTAGAATCTGTTGATGTAGATATCGAAGGCGCGCATAGAAATATTCCGACGGATTATTTTATTCCACTTTTTGGACTTACACCAAAATTAGGACCTATAGGCGACTGGGGACTTGAAATTGAGAAAAATGCTATTAAAGTAAATAATTCATTAGATTATCAAACCAATATTCCAGGAATTTTTGCCATTGGAGATGTAAATACGTATCCTGGAAAGTTAAAATTGATTCTTTGCGGATTTCATGAAGCTACTTTAATGTGTCAAGCGGCGTATCAAATTATCAATCCAGGTAAAAAATATGTTATGAAATATACAACTGTTTCTGGTGTTGACGGATTTGACGGAACCCGAAAAGAAGCTCCAAAAGCAGTGGTAAAGGCAATAACCTAAAAATTTAAATTAGTATATACTATCAAAATAGCCTTATCATTTGCAAGTGGTAAGGCTATTGCGTTACTTTGCAGTTCGAATTTAAAAACACATCTCTAAGTGAGATTTTCATAAATAACTATGTCAACAATTCAAGAAGCGATACAAAAACGAATTCTCGTCCTCGATGGGGCAATGGGAACGATGTTGCAACGTTATAATTTTTCGGAAGAAGATTTTCGTGGAGTACAATTCAAAGATTTTCCACATTCTCTAAAAGGCAACAACGATTTATTATCATTAACACAACCACAAGCCATAAAGGATGTTCATGCCGCTTATTATGAAGCTGGTGCTGATATAGTAGAAACCAATACGTTTTCAGGTACAACAATAGGGATGGCCGATTATCATATAGAAGATTACGTATACGAACTAAACTATCAATCTGCTAAAATTGCTCGAGAAGTCGCTGATGCGTTTACAGCTAAAAATCCTGATAAACCTCGATTTGTTGCGGGTTCTATTGGTCCAACAAACAGAACGGCCAGTATGTCTCCAGACGTGAACGATCCAGGATACAGAGCCGTAACTTTTGATGATTTACGCATAGCCTACAAACAACAAGTCGAAGCGCTACTTGATGGTGGTGTAGATTTACTTTTAGTAGAAACAATTTTTGACACTTTAAATGCCAAAGCAGCACTTTTCGCCATTGAAGAAGTAAAAGAAGAACGCCATATCAATATTCCAATTATGGTTTCTGGGACAATTACCGATGCTTCAGGAAGAACACTTTCTGGACAAACGGTGGAAGCTTTCTTAGTTTCGGTTTCGCATATTCCGTTGTTGAGCGTAGGATTCAATTGTGCTTTGGGTGCGGATTTATTGAAACCCTATTTGCAAACTTTGTCGCATAATACATCGTTCAATATCTCGGCACATCCTAATGCAGGTTTGCCTAACGCTTTTGGAGAATATGACGAAACACCAGAGCAAATGCAAGCCCAAATTCGTAGCTATCTCGAAGATAATTTAGTAAACATCATAGGCGGTTGTTGCGGAACAACTCCAGAACACATAAAATTGATTGCTGACATTGCCAAGGATTATAAACCGAGGGTTTCGACGGCAGTTATGTAAATATAAACAGACACGATTTAGTGTCTAAATTATAACTAATGATTCACAAAATAAGAGTGAATTAGCAGTAAAAAAATAAAAAATGGCACAAGCAGAAAGTAGAAGAAACCTAGTATTATCAGGATTAGAACCCTTAATTATTACGCCGAAAAGTGTTTTTGTTAATGTTGGCGAACGAACAAATGTTACAGGTTCTAGAAAATTTCTTCGATTAATTAAGGAAGAAAAGTACGAGGAAGCATTAAGCATTGCCAAAGAGCAGGTAGAAGGTGGTGCGCAAATCATCGATATTAATATGGATGAAGGAATGTTGGATGGTCAATATGCTATGACAAAATTCCTGAATTTAATCGCTGCCGAACCCGATATTTCACGTGTTCCTATCATGATTGATAGCTCGAAATGGGATATCATTGAAGCAGGTCTAAAGGTGGTTCAAGGAAAATGTGTCGTAAACTCCATTTCGTTAAAAGAAGGAGAAGAAACTTTTATACATCACGCCAAATTAATTAAAAGGTACGGTGCTGCAGTAATCGTTATGGCTTTTGACGAAGTAGGCCAAGCCGATAATTATGATCGAAGAGTAGAAATTTGCCAACGGTCGTATGATATTTTGGTTCATAAAGTTAATTTTCCGCCACAGGATATTATTTTCGATTTGAATATATTTCCTGTAGCAACAGGAATGGACGAACACAAATTAAATGCTCTGGATTTTTTTAGAGGTACTAAATGGGTTCGTGAAAATTTGCCACACGCACACATAAGCGGCGGCGTGAGTAATGTTTCATTTTCGTTTAGAGGAAATGATACGGTTCGAGAAGCGATGCATTCGGTTTTCTTGTACCATGCCATTAAAAACGGAATGACAATGGGAATTGTAAACCCAGAGATGTTATCGATTTATGATGAAATTCCAAAAGATTTATTAGAACACGTGGAGGATGTAATTTTAAACCGCCGAGATGATGCCACTGAAAGACTGTTGGACTTTGCCGAAAATGTAAAAGGCGATGTAAAAAGTAATGATAAAGCAGTTCAAGAATGGCGTTCAGGAACTGTTCAAGAGCGAATCACACATTCCTTGGTAAAAGGAGTTGATGCCTTTATAGAAATAGATGTCGAAGAGGCTAGATTAGCTGCTTCAAAGCCGATTGAAGTAATCGAAATCAATCTAATGGCGGGTATGAATGTTGTAGGAGATTTGTTTGGTTCAGGAAAAATGTTTTTGCCCCAAGTAGTAAAATCGGCTCGGGTGATGAAAAAAGCAGTTGCCTATTTGTTGCCGTTTATTGAAGCGTCTAAACAAGTTGGCGACAAGCAAGGCAATGGAAAAATATTGATGGCAACCGTAAAAGGTGATGTGCACGATATTGGTAAAAATATTGTAAGTGTAGTACTAGCGTGTAATAATTATGAGATTGTAGATTTAGGTGTAATGGTGCCTCCCGAAAAAATTATTGCAGCTGCCATTGAGCACGACGTTGATATTATTGGATTAAGTGGATTAATTACGCCTTCACTTGATGAAATGGTTTACTTGGCTAAAGAATTGGATAAAAGAGGAATGAAAATTCCTATAATGATTGGAGGAGCAACAACTTCACGTGCACATACAGCAGTAAAAATAGCACCGCAATATAGGGAAACGGTTATACACGTTAATGATGCTTCTAGAGCTGTTACTGTAGCAGGAAATTTATTAGACGACAATAGAGAAAAATATACTCAAGATATTCGTGCAGATTATGATGCGTTTAGAGAGTCGTTTCTGAACCGTTCTAGAGACAAGAATTTCTTGACTATTGAGCAAGCCCGAAAAAATAAATTGCAATTAGATTGGACAAATTTTACTTCTGTTAAACCAAATACAATTGGAGAGCAAGTTATAGAAGTAGACTTAGATATTTTGGTTCCTTACATCGATTGGACACCATTTTTTAGAACATGGGAGTTGTTTGGAAAATATCCAGCAATTTTAACAGATGAGGTTGTTGGAGAACAAGCAACTTCTGTTTTTGCGGATGCTCAGGAAATGTTGAAAGTGATTTTAAGAGATAAGAAACTAACCGCAAAAGGGATTTACGGAATTTTTCCAGCCAACCAAATCAACGATGACGATATTGAATTGACAGATGAAAACGGAAAGCCATTGCAGACATTCTTGACCTTGCGTCAACAATCACAAAAAACAAAAGGAGCTCCAAACATTGCATTAGCTGATTTTATTGCTCCAAAAGATAATGGAGTAGTTGATTATATGGGTGCATTTTGTGTGACCACAGGTTTTGGTGTTGACGAATGGGCTGCTGAATTCGAAAAGGATTTAGATGATTATAACTCCATAATGGTAAAAGCTTTAGCGGATCGATTTGCCGAAGCCTTTGCTGAATATTTACACGAAAAAATCCGTAAAGAAATTTGGGGTTATTCTAAAGACGAAGCTTTAAGTGCGGAAGCTATGATTGATGAACAATACAAAGGAATACGACCAGCACCAGGGTATCCAGCTTGTCCTGACCATCTTGAAAAACCAACGATTTGGAAATTGTTAAATGTGGAAAAAGAAATTGGTGTAACTTTAACCGAAAGTATGGCGATGTGGCCAGCATCATCTGTATCTGGATACTATTTTGGAAACCCAGAAAGTAAGTATTTCGGACTTGGAAAAATAAAAGAAGACCAAGTAATTGATTATGCCAAACGAAGAAATATTTCAACCGATATGGCCATTAAATGGTTGAATCCTAACATAGCAGATTAAAAATTGTTGTAGGTTGTACGTTATAAGTTTTTTTAGCCTTATAACTTATAACTTATAACTTATAACTATTAATATGAAAGTAACAAAACATATAGAAAATGCAAAAGGGGAAACCTTATTCTCTTTCGAAATTATTCCACCTCAAAAAGGGAAAAGTATTCAAGAATTGTACGATAATATTGATCCATTAATGGAGTTTAAACCGCCATTTATAGACGTAACGACTTCTCGTGAAGAATATATTTATGTAAATAAAGGCAATGGTTTGTTAGAGAAAAAGCTAACTAGAATGCGTCCTGGAACATTGGGGATTTGCGCTTCTATAAAGCATAAATATAATGTAGATACTGTTCCTCATGTACTTTGCGGAGGATTTACAAAAGAAGAAACAGAATATTTATTAGTCGATTGTCATTACTTAGGAATAGACAATGTTATGGCTCTTCGTGGAGATGCTATGAAAGACGAACAATCTTTTGTGCCTAAAGAAGGCGGTAATAATTATGCTACAGATTTAGTAACTCAAATTTACCAACTTAATCAAGGGAAATACCTTCATGAAGTATTGGATGTAGATAACAAAGCCGATTTTTGTATTGGTGTTGCTGGTTATCCTGAAAAGCATTTAGAGTCACCATCTTTAATTTCTGATTTAAAACGACTAAAAGAGAAAGTAGATGCTGGAGCAGATTATGTGGTTACACAAATGTTTTTTGATAATACTAAATTTTTTGAGTTTGTAAAAAAAGCAAGAGAAATAGGAATTAATGTACCAATTATACCCGGTATCAAACCAATTGCTGTACAACGACATTTACAGGTTTTACCACAAATTTTCCGAATAGATTTACCAGAAGACTTAATAAATGCTGTTGATCAATGTAAAAACAATGCGGCTATAAAAGAAGTGGGAATTGAGTGGGCTATTCAGCAATCACTAGAATTAAAAGCCGCAGGAGTTCCAGTTTTACATTATTACTCAATGGGGAAATCAGAAAATATTAGAAAAATAGCTGGTAAAGTTTTTTAGAAACAAAGACTCAGTTTTATTTGATTGTGTCTTTGTTTTTAAATCTGTCTTATCCTGAAATAGCGACACACAAAATTCATCGTTATGGATAACAACCAAGAAAGTCGCTATGTAAAGCGCACCCAAAAAGACTACCCAATGTCTTTCAAATTACAAATTGTTCAAGAAATTTAGCAAGGAACTATCTCTATTTATGAATCTTGTCGAAATATGGGATTCAATCTCGTTCCACTATTGTTGGTTGGCTTCGAAAATTTGGTAATTTTGATTGGGAAAATCATACCCGATCGAATATGCAGAAATCTCCAGAACAAAAAATAATGGAACTTGAAGCTCAAGTTAAGTTATTAGAAAAACAAAAAGCATTTTTAGAACAACAAGCTTTTGTTGCTGATAAGAAAGCCATCATTTTTGATATGATGATTGATATTGCAGAAAAAGAATATCAAATCGATATCCGAAAAAACTCATCACCCAAACAATCGACCAATTTTAAGAACAACAAAAACAAACAGTAATGTTTGCCTGTACTTTGTTCGGGATAGAAAGACAGGTTTATTATCGAAAAATAAAACGCCTCATTATCAAGCAAGATAAAGCACAATTGGTAGTGACTATGGTTTTAGAAATCAGGACACAAATGCCTAGAATTGGCTCGAAAAAGTTATATTATTTATTAAATCAAGATTTAAAAACACTAAAAATGGAAGAGATAGATTTATCGATATTCTTAGAGCCAATCATTTGTTAATACTACCAAAACGTTCTTATCATACTACTACAAACTCCCATCACCGCTTTAGAAAGTATAAAAATCAGTTGCTGGATTTACAAATAAACAAGCCAGAACAAGTTTGGGTGTCAGACATTACTTTTATTTGGAAAAGAGAAAAACTTTGTTATTTAAGTTTAATAACTGATGCTTATTCTAAAAAAATAATGGGTTATAATGTATCAAATAATTTAAACACAGAAAGTAGTTTGGTTGTATTACGCATAGCTATAAAACAAAGGAAAAATAAAGAAATGCTATTGATACATCATTAGGATAGAGGATTACAATATTGTGTTAATGAGTATCAAAAAATACTAACTAAAAATCAAATCCAACCCACTATGACACAAAACTCGGATCCATATGAAAATGCTTTAGCAGAAAGAATAAATGGTATATTAAAGCAAGAATTCTATATTGACAAATACAATTAAGACTTGCCTATAATGAAACAAATAATAAAAGAAACCGTAGGTGTTTATAATGAAAAAAGGCATCATTTATCCAACAATATGCGAACACCAAATCAAATGCACCAACAAAGTAAAATCAAAATGAAAAACCTGTAAAACTAAAAACAGCATCAAAAAACGTTTTTTGATGCTGTTTAATTTATCTATTTTTGTCTAATAATCTGTATCGATTATTTAGGACTAGTCAAAATGTATACTAGTTTACTGAACCTTCTAATTCTGCACCAGCTTTAAATTTTACTACATTTTTAGCAGCAATTTGAATTGTTTTTCCTGTTTGAGGATTTCTTCCGTCTCTAGCAGCTCTGTTAGAAACAGACCAAGATCCAAAACCTACTAAAGAAACTCTACCACCTTTTTTCAAAGTAGCACCTACATTACCTAAAAATGATTCTAAAGCTAATTTTGCGGCAGCTTTTGTGATTCCTGCATCTGCAGCAATAGCATCGATTAATTCTGATTTATTCATAATAATAATTATTAATTGTTGGTTAAACATTTTGTTACTTATAACAAATTTAGTAGGAATTCCTTACCGTACAAGCGTTTTTGCTTGTTTTTAGCTGATTTGTTGATAACTCGAAACATTTGTTGATAAAGAGACTTGTTTTTGTCGAAAATTAGTCTGTTTCAGTGTTTTCGGAACCTAACAAACGTTTGTGTTTGCTGTAATGGTTATTCCGTTTAGTAATTCTTGAGTGGCCATTTTTTTCTTTCCCGGAAATTGAAGACGAAGAATATTTATAAATCCACCAGATACAGCTACTTTTAATTCTTTTTTATTAGATATTATTTTACCTATACTTTCTGAATGTTCAGCTTTATTAAATAGAGCTTCATAAATTTTCACATTCCACTCTTGACTATCGTCTTTAAAAATGCACCATGCTGTTGGATATGGCGAAAGTCCTCTAATAAGATTGTGAATTTCAGTTCCAGATTTTGTCCAATTAATTTTGCAATTGTCTTTATCTAGCTTGTAAGCTGTTTTAATTTCTTGATTTTCTTTTTGAATTGTAGTAACCACATTTCCTTTTTCAATTAAAGCTAGTGTCTCAACAACGGTTTTACTTCCCAATTGCATCAATCTGTCATGTAAGTGTCCTGCATTTTCATTTTCCGAAATCTCAATTGCATTACTTAAAATCATAGCGCCAGTATCTATTTTATCGTCTATAAAAAAAGTGGTTACCCCAGTTTTGGTTTCACCATTAATTATAGCCCAATTTATGGGAGCAGCTCCACGATAATTAGGAAGGAGTGAAGCATGAAGATTAAAGGTGCCTAATTGTGGCATTTCCCAAACTACTTTTGGCAACATTCTAAAAGCCACAACAACTTGCAAATTTGCATTTAGCGATTTTAATTCTTCTATAAAATTTTCGTCTTTTAAGTTTGTAGGTTGTAATAAACGTAAGTTATTAGTTAGTGCATATTCTTTAACTGCCGAATATTTTATTTTTTGTCCACGTCCTGCAGGTTTATCGGCGGCAGTAATTACCCCAACTACGCTATAGTTGTTTTTTAGTATTGTATCAAGAATTCCAACTGCAAATTCTGGTGTTCCCATAAATACAATTCGTAGTTTTTCCATTATAATTTTATTGAGTATTTATTATTTGGTTTTACCATTATAGTGTCATTATCTAATAATTGTTGCAGCGCAAAGATAATATCCTCAGCATTGTATTTTAATTTAATTTCAATTTCTCTAGAATTTAAATCCCCTTTGTTTAAAAGTATAATAATTGCCTCTGTAGTAGTTGTGGTATTCCTTTTTTTACTGTTTTTAGAAATACAGTAGGAACAGACCCCACAAACTGAATCTGTTTTTTCTCCAAAATAGTTCAAAATTAATTTGCTTCTACAAACGCTTTTTTCTTGAATATAATGAAGAACGGCGTCAAGTTGTTCTTTTTTTAAATTGTTTTGGCGTTCTAAATATTTTGAAACTCTGTTGATAGTCCTTTCATCTTCACGCACTTCATTGAAAATTAATGTGGCATCATTATTTCTGGAATGGTAGTCTATAATTTCTTTTTCTTTTAGTTTGTGTAAAACAGCTAGGACTTCGTTTTCTGAATGATTTGATTTTTTTGCAATCAATTGTAAATTAAAAGAGGTTTGCATGTCATAAACCCCTGGATATGTTCGTAAAATGTTTAAGATTATGGATTCGTCATTGGGATTTAAACTTACATATCGAATTACTTCTTTAGACGAGATAAGAAATTGAAGCGTAATTTTTTCTGTAAATTCTTGTGATAAACTAATAATTCCTTGCCTGTCTAAAAATTGCATCGCATTGTAGGTTTTTAAAATAGGAAATCCATATTTTAAACAAAAATGATTCAAGTTGAAAGAAAACTGTTCGTTAATGCCTTCTCCGTAAGCAATTTGAAAATAATTACACAGTTTCACATACATAGTATTTAAAAACGATTTGTCTGGAAGTACAGCAATAAACTGACTTTCAGCCTGAACGATATCTGAAGGGCTTGTTAGTATTACAGAAAATGCTTTTTCGCCATCTCGACCACAACGACCTGCTTCTTGATAATAATTTTCTAAATTCTCTGGGAGTTGAATGTGAATTACCGTTTTTACATTGGCTTTGTCAATTCCCATCCCAAAAGCATTTGTTGCAACAATAACTTGAACTTCTTCGCGCATCCACAATTGCATATTTTTATCTTTTTCTTTAGGTGAAAGACCACCGTGATAATAGGTTGACTTAATGCCTAAAGATTGTAACTGAGAAGAAACCTCCAAACATGATTTTCTGTTTCGTACATATATAATGGAAGGTTGCGGATTTTTTCTCAAAATTTGTTCGATACGAAATAATTTATCTTCAACCTCAAAAACCATATAGGCAATATTTTCACGAGCAAATGATTTTTGAAAAATTTGAGGGTTTAGTAAGTTTAATTCAGCTATAATATCTTCCTTAACTTTAGGAGTTGCCGTAGCAGTCAAAGCTAAAAAAGGAACTTTTGGAAAATGAGGTTTCAGTTCTGCAATTTTTAAATAAGCTGGACGAAAATCGTGACCCCATTGCGATACACAATGCGCTTCATCAATAGCAATTAGATTTATAGGAAGATTTTTTAGACGCTCTAAAATCCAATCCGATTGCAAACGCTCAGGCGATAGGTATAAAAATTTATAATTTCCGAATTCGCAATTGTCTAAAAGATCAATCATTTCTTCTGATTTTATGCCACCAGTTAATGCAATTGCTTTTATGTCTTTTTTTTGCAAATTGGCAACCTGATCTTTCATTAAAGCAACTAGTGGTGATATTACTAAACAAATCCCCTCTTTCATCATGCCAGGTATTTGAAAACAAATCGATTTTCCTCCTCCAGTTGGCATTAAAGCAAATGTGTCTTTTCCATTTAAAACTGCATCAATTATTTCGTTTTGTAACGATCTAAAAGCGTCATGTTTCCAATATTTTTGAAGAATTTGAAGCGCTGTTTGCATAGATTTCAGATTAATTTCTGCTATTTAACTAAAAAATGAGAATCCGATTTAATTAAAATCTAATCTAATTTGATTGGAATTAGAAACTTTATCTAAGATAAAAAAAATTCGATTATTAACACTATCTTTAGGAACTTCTATGAGTTCGTAGCCATAATTCTTGTAGGTTTCAGTAAGATGGCTGTATATGAGTTTGGCTTGTTCATAATTTTCATAACGTGCATCGTCACTTTCGTATATTTCTTCCCAAGGAGGAAGAATGAAAATTTTTGAATAAATATGTTCTTTGCAAGCGGCATCAAAAAAAGCAGGATAACTATCGCCAATGTAGTGCATATATGCTAATACATCAGGAATGCCTCTGTCAAGAAAAACAATTTCATGAGGTTCGTTTTGAGCGTTTTTATATTGTTTTTTTCTTCCTTCTAAAAGCAATTCGCTAAAAAGTAAAGGATTTTCAAGAAACAACTGTTCAATTCCTTGTTTTTTTGCTTCTAAGGTAACTTCGCGAGAAATTTCAGGATAGCAACAGTACCCTTTTGCTATTAATGCATCTATGATAGTGGTTTTTCCAGTTCCTGGTCCGCCTATAATAACTATGATTTCTTTGCGCACGATATAAAAATAAGGAGCAAACTTACTTAAACTAATTGGTATTTAAAAAAATGAATGCAGTTAAAAATTTAGTATTTACCAAAAATTCATAATACATCATTCATAATTCTCATTTGAAACTGTATATTTGCTTTTATTTTAGTTTAACAATGGACAACGAGAAAGAAAAAGAAGTAGCTGAGTTCTATGAAAGGTTAAAAGTAGAGTTAGATATGAGCAATACTTGGCCAGCAGAATATTTGTTTAAGTTTATTGTTCCATCAGTCGATGATAATGTAATTCGTGTAGAGGAAGCATTTAATTGTATGGGAGCAATAATAAAAACAACCAAATCTAAAACTGGAAAATTTACTAGTGTGTCTATAGATGTTACAGTAAATAATTCTCAAGAAGTAATCGATAAATACCAAGAAGTATCTACTATAAAAGGTATTGTTTCCCTATAAATTATGAATTCAAAGTATATAAAAGAAAATGCGAATGATACTGTCTTTAATTTAGAATACAATTCTGAAAGGCAGCATTTAATCATTCCAGAGTACGGCCGTCATTTGCAAAAACTGATTGATCAAGCCACAGTAATCGAGGATGATGTGGAGCGCAACAAAGCTGCTAAATATATCATTCAAGTTATGGGAAGCTTAAATCCTCATCTTCGTGATGTGCCCGATTTTCAGCATAAATTATGGGATCAGCTTTTTATTATGTCTGATTTTAGGATAGTTGTTGACTCACCATATCCAATTCCATCTCGTGAAGTATTGCAACTTAAGCCAGATGTTTTAAAATATCCTCAAAATTTTCCAAAATACAGATTTTACGGTAATAACATAAAATACATGATTGATGTTGCCAACAAATGGGAAGATGGAGAAATGAAGAATGCTTTGATTAAGGTCATTGCCAATCACATGAAAAAGTCCTATTTGAGTTGGAACAAAGACACTGTAAAAGACGATGTGATTTTCGAACATTTATTAGAACTATCAGAAGGAACCATCAACTTAACTCAAAGTACTGAAGAGCTTTTGAATACAAATGATTTGATGCGAACTAATAAACGAGTGTCGAATAAGATTATTCCGTCTGGAGCTATAAAACCAAAAATTACTAAAAACGGAAAATCAAATAATCCGATTCATAAAAATCAAAATAGAAAACCTTTGTAAAATTAGTTATGAATTATAAGTTGTATCATTCAATTCATAATTCATAATTTATAATTCATAATTATAAAAATGGGAACCTTTAAAATTGAAGGAGGCATTCGTCTAAAAGGCGATATTACTCCACAGGGTGCAAAAAATGAAGCATTACAAATTTTGTGTGCTGTTCTTTTAACTGCTGAAAAAGTTACAATCAATAATATTCCAGACATTATAGATGTCAATAAATTAATTACTTTGTTAGGTAATTTGGGTGTAAAAATTCAAAAAAACGGACAAAGTTCCATCACTTTTCAGTCAGATGATGTAAATGTAGGTTATCTTGAAACAGAAGCTTTTAAAAAAGAAGGCGGTTCGTTGCGTGGTTCTATAATGATTGTTGGACCACTTTTAGCGCGTTTCGGAAAGGGATATATTCCAAAACCGGGTGGTGATAAAATAGGAAGGCGACGATTAGATACCCATTTTGAAGGGTTTATAAATTTAGGCGCAAAATTTAGATACAATAAAGAAGACCATTTTTATGGCGTAGAAGCTACTGATGGTCTTACGGGATCTGATATGTTATTGGATGAAGCTTCAGTTACAGGAACAGCAAACATTGTTATGGCAGCTGTTTTAGCCAAAGGAAGAACAACGGTTTATAATGCTGCATGCGAACCATATTTGCAACAACTTTGTAAAATGTTGAATTCGATGGGAGCCAAAATCTCAGGAGTTGGGTCTAATTTATTAATCATTGAAGGGGTAGAAAAATTAGAGGGTTGTACTCATAAAATTCTTCCTGATATGATAGAAATTGGTTCTTGGATAGGATTAGCCGCCATGACCAAATCAGAGATTACCATTAAAAACGTAAGTTGGGAAAACCTTGGGGTTATTCCAAATGTATTTAGAAAACTAGGAATTACTTTAGAAAGAAAAGGCGATGATATTTTTATCCCAGCTCATGAAAATGGATATGAAGTAAAAACTGATATTGACGGTTCTATTCTTACTATTTCTGATGCTCCATGGCCAGGATTTACGCCAGATTTATTAAGTATTGTATTGGTAGTAGCCACACAAGCTAAAGGCGATGTGTTGATTCACCAAAAGATGTTCGAAAGCCGTTTGTTTTTTGTAGATAAATTAATTGACATGGGAGCAAAAATTATTCTTTGCGATCCCCATAGAGCAGTAGTTATTGGTCATGATTTTAAATCACAATTAAAAGCGACAATTATGTCTTCACCTGATATTCGTGCGGGGATATCTTTGCTAATTGCTGCACTTTCTGCAAAAGGAACCAGTACCATTCAAAATATTGAACAAATTGATAGAGGTTATGAACGAATTGACGAACGATTGAGAGCTATTGGCGCAAACATTGTTCGGGTATAAACTAAAATATAAAGTTTATTGACATGAATAACGAACAAACTGCTATTAAAGCTACTTATTTTAGTATTGTAGGTAATTCATGTCTAGCGATTATTAAGTTTTTAGCCGGTTTTTTCGGAAATTCTTACGCTTTAATTGCTGATGCTATAGAATCTACTACTGATATTTTTGCTTCCTTTTTAGTGTTATTTGGAATTAAATATTCTAACAAGCCTGCAGATAATAATCATCCATACGGTCATGGTAGAGCCGAACCTTTAATTACTTTTTTAGTTGTAGGGTTTTTAATAACTTCGGCTACAATTATCGCTTATGAGAGTATTATTAACATACAAATAGCTCATGATTTACCAAAATCATGGACACTTTATGTTTTGGGTGCAATTATCGTTTGGAAAGAATATTCATTTCGATTAGTGATGAAACGAAGCATAGAAAGCAACAGTTCCTCTTTAAAAGCAGATGCTTGGCATCATAGGAGTGATGCTATAACTTCAATTGCTGCATTTATAGGAATAGCTACAGCGTTAATTTTAGGAAAAGGTTATGAATCGGCCGATGATTGGGCAGCGCTTTTTGCCTCAGGATTTATCATTTATAATAGCTATCTTATTTTTAGACCAGCTCTTGGAGAGATTATGGACGAGCATCTTTATGATGATTTAATATATGATATCCGAAAGGTCTCTCTAACCGTTAATGGGATAGTAGCTACCGAAAAATGTTTTATTCGTAAAGCCGGGATGAAATACCATGTCGATTTGCATGCAATAGTAAACGGTAAAATTTCTGTAAAAGATGGTCATGATCTATCTCACAAACTTAAAGATACTTTGCGATACGAAATTCCTGAATTGGGACATGTGTTAATTCATATTGAACCTAATTAATTTTTCACTAAAGAAAAGACAATAAAGCCAATTCATAACTTTTCAGTCCAAAACCAAGAATTACTCCTTTAGCATTACCAGAAATATAAGACTGGTGTCTAAAGGATTCTCTAGAAAAAGTATTCGAAATATGCACTTCAACCACTGGAGTTGTAATGGCTTTTACAGCATCGCCAATACCAATAGAAGTATGAGTATATGCACCGGCATTTATAATAATACCATTGAAAGAAAAACCAACATCTTGCATTTTGGTAATTAATTCACCTTCTATATTACTTTGAAAATAGTGTAATTCTATTTGTGGAAATTTTGTTTGTAAAGCTTCAAAATATTCTTCGAATGTTTCTGACCCGTAGATTTCTGGTTCCCGTTTTCCTAACAAATTTAAATTTGGACCATTAATGATGATTATTTTCATTTCGTTTTTTTGTAAAAATAATAAAAACAGAATTGGAATTTAATAAATTTCAATTTAAAATCAAGAATACGCTGAAATAGCAGCTGGATTTTTAAATTCTCATTTTACGAAACTTATAATTTTTTTTTGTTCATAAATATGTTAACAAATCAATTATTTGATAAAATTTTAAGATAAGTTAAATTTTGTATATTTACTTAATAAACTTTTAAACAAAAAAATTATGAAAAAAATTATTTTAACAGCTGCTGCTGTTTTTGCGTTTAGTTTTGCTAACGCTCAAGACTTGAAATCTAAAAAAGGAGAAAATTATTTGCCGGAAGCTGGTGATTGGGCAATTGGCTTTAATGCTGATGGTATTTTTAATTATGTAGGAAATGCCTTTAATGGTAATACGGATAATTCTGCTCCATCTGTAAGTTTTCAAAAAGCTGGAACATTCGTAGGTAAAAAATTTATTACAGACAAAACTGCGTATAGAGTAGTAGCTAATTTTGCAGTTGGAAGCAATAGCGAAACTATTGGGTCAGAAGAAACAGTTGTTTCAGGACTTGATTTAGCAGCGGGGCTTGGAAAAGAGTGGAGAAAAGGAAAAACTCGTCTACAAGGTTTTTATGGTGCTGATGCATTGTTAATGATTAATAGTTCAAAGACTAAAATAACTGATACAGGTTATGAAAAAGTTACAACTTCAGGTATGAAGATTGGTGTTGGTATTAACGGATTTATCGGAGCTGAATACTTCCTTTTTCCTAAAATGTCAATTGGCGCACAATACGGTTATGGCCTAAATATAGGAATTGGTGGTGAAGGTAAAATTACTGAAACAGGAGAAGCAGATATTAAAACAGGAAAATCTACTGATATTAACCTTGGAGGAGTTAGTGTTTCTTCAATAAATTTAACATTGCATTTCTAAAATCTTAAATCATTTTTTAAAACCACGTCATCGACGTGGTTTTTTTATGCCCAAAAATAGCTTTACTTTGTAGTATGAATTGGCAAACCTATATAAAAAGTTATCAGTCTTATCTTAAAATCGAACGTGGATTGTCTAAAAACACTATTGATAATTATACGTTCGATATAGACCGTTTGTGTCTTTTTTTAGAAAATAGTCATATAGAAATTTCACCTATACAAATTACAGAAGAAATACTGCAACAATTTATTTACAGTGTTTCGAAAGAGGTAAATGCGCGTTCGCAGGCGAGAATTATTTCTGGATTAAAAAGTTTTTTTTCCTATCTCATTTTTGAAGATTATCGCAATGATAATCCATTAGAATTAATTGAGTCTCCCAGAATAGGTAGGAAATTGCCAGATACTTTAAGCGTAAAAGAAATTGATGATGTAATAGGTGCAATAGATTTAAGTTCTTCCGAAGGTGAGCGTAATAGAGCTATTTTAGAAACACTATATGGTTGTGGACTTAGGGTTTCGGAGTTGATATCGCTTAAAATATCAGATTTGTTTTTTGATGAGGGTTTTATCAAAATTACTGGTAAAGGCAACAAACAACGATTTGTGCCTATTGGAGATGTAACTCAAAAATTTATTTTAATTTATCAAAGTTCAATTCGTTCTCATTTGAATATTCAAAAGGGACATGAAGATACTCTATTTCTAAATAGAAGAGGAAAGCAATTGACTCGTGCAATGATTTTTACCATCATCAAGGATTTAGCGATTAAAATTGAGCTCAACAAAGTCATAAGTCCACATACTTTAAGACATTCTTTTGCCACTCATCTTCTTGAAAATGGTGCCGATTTACGTTCTATTCAATTAATGTTAGGACATGAATCTATAACTACTACAGAAATTTATGTGCATCTTGACAGAAAACATTTAACTCAGATTATGAATACGTTTCATCCAAGAAAGCACAATTAATTTTTATTAATACATAATATTAAACTTACATATTTTGTGATTTTTATGTATTTTAACTGATTTATTTGCATTTTATCGGATTTTTTTATTAGGTTTGAAGTGTTGTTAAATGTTATGGCAAAAAAGCATATTAAGTTTTGCTTCAAACTAATTTATAATACAATTATGAAAACCAAAAACCATTCAAACCTGAAATTACTTGAAGAAAAAAATAACTTTTATAAGAAATTGTTATTTCAATCTCCTGATCTAATTTTTGAATTTACATTTACTAATGAAGGAACTATTTTTTTTCCATTTCTGAGCAAATCGGTTATCACTCATTTTGATTTAACTCCAGAAGAAAAAGACAAACCTGCATTAGAAATTCTAAAAAGTAAAATTGTTCCTGAAGACTTCATTACTTTTATGTCTACAATTTACGAGTCCAAAAAAAGATTAAAAAATTGGGTTCATGAGTTTAGAGCTGTTTTACCTTTGAGAGGTTTGCGATGGTATAAAGGCATTGCTACTGTAGAATTAGAAGATAATGGTGATGTAAATTTTTATGGTAAGATTATTGATATTTCAGAATATAAAGAACAAGAAATTCGCTTAAAGCTTTCAGAGGAACGTTATTTGTTCGCACTTGAAGCATCATCAGAAGGTATTTGGGATTTAGATGTAAAAACAAAAAAAGTTTTTTATTCTTCTCAGTCAATGAAAATGCTTGGTTTTGTAGCTATTGATACAATAGATTCTATAGAAATGTGGAGTAATAGAGTGCATCCAGACGATAAGAGAAAGCATCTTAATGATATCCTATTGCATTTTAATAATGTCACACCTTATTATGAAAATGAGCAAAGAGTATTAAAAAAATCTGGTGAGTATATTTGGATTTTAAGCCGGGGTAAAATCATCGAGCGAGACTCAAATAATAAACCCTTACGCGTTATAGGAACTCATACGGATATTTCTTCACAAAAAGAAAAAGAAGAAAACTTATTACGAACGCTTCAAATTGTTGAGGAACAAAATAGTAGATTATTAAATTTCGCGCATATTGTATCTCATAATTTACGATCGCATTCAGGTAATATTCAAATGCTGTTAAACATTATTGATGACGATAACAGTTTAGAAAACTTATCCGAAAACCATGCTTATCTCAGATCATCATCTAATGCATTGACACAAACTATAGACCATTTAAAAGAATTGGTTGAGATACAAACCGTATTAGTCAATAAAAAAGAGAATTTAAATTTAAACGAATACTTAGCAAAAACGCTAGATATTTTGGCTGATGAGATTTGTAAAAATAAGGTAACCATAAATAATACAATTTCTAAAAATGAAACATTAACATATAACCCAGCGTATTTAGAAAGCATTTTGCTTAATTTTACTACTAATGCTATACGATACTCCCATCCAGATAGAGAGCCAATAATTAGTTATTCTATTACAACTAATAAGGATACAAAAATATTAAAAATAACCGATAATGGTTTAGGAATAAATTTAGAGCGACACGGAAAAAAGCTTTTCGGAATGTATAAAACATTTCATAACCATAAAGATTCAAGAGGTATTGGATTGTTTATTACTAAGAACCAAATTGAGGCAATGGGAGGCAGTGTATCTGTAAAAAGTGAAGTAGGAGTAGGAACAACTTTTAATATATGTTTCAATGAGTAAATTTAAAGATGTTTTTGTGGTGGATGATGATAAAGTGTATCACTTTATTATAAAGAAATTATTGACTAAAAACAATATAGATGTAAAGCCTTCTTTTTATTTGAATGGTCTTGAAGCTATAGAAGAAATTAAAGGTAAAATTAAATTAGGTATCAGTTTGCCTGATTTAATTCTTTTAGATATAAACATGCCTATTATGGATGGATGGCAGTTTTTAGACGAACTTAAAAAAACAAATAATATAGTAGATAAAAATACGACTATTTATCTTGTAAGTTCATCAGATAGCATTTCGGATGTCAATAAAGCTAAAGAATATCAAGATCAAATTAAAGATTTCTTTTTTAAACCAATGACCGCAGAGGATTTGTGGAAGATATTTTAAAAGAAAAAAGCCTCTAAAATTTTAGAGGCTTTTTAAATGTTGTATTTTTGAGTTTTTACTTAGCAATATTAACCGCTCTAGTTTCTCTAATTACGGTAACTTTTACTTGTCCTGGATAAGTCATTTCGGTTTGAATTTTTTGAGAAATTTCAAAAGATAAACTAGCGGCATTATCGTCAGAAACTTTTTCGCTTTCTACAATAACGCGTAATTCTCTTCCCGCCTGGATAGCATAGGCATTTTTTACTCCTGTAAAGCCATAAGCTACTTCTTCTAAATCTTTCAGACGTTGTATGTAAGAATCTAAAACTTGGCGTCTTGCTCCTGGTCTTGCTCCCGAAATAGCATCACAAACCTGAATGATTGGTGATAATAATGATTTCATTTCTATTTCGTCGTGGTGTGCTCCAATAGCGTTACACACTTCTTCTTTTTCACCGTATTTTTCAGCCCATTGCATTCCTAACAATGCATGAGGCAAATCACTTTCTACATCTGGTACTTTACCAATATCGTGAAGCAAACCAGCTCTTTTTGCAAGTTTTACATTCAAGCCTAATTCGGCAGCCATAATTCCACATAATTTAGAAACTTCGCGAGAGTGTTGCAATAAGTTTTGGCCGTAAGAAGAGCGGTATTTCATTCTTCCAACCACTTTAATTAATTCAGGATGCAAAGCATGTATTCCTAAATCGATTACAGTTCTCTTTCCAACTTCAATAATTTCGTCATCAATTTGTTTAGCAGTTTTTGCCACAACTTCTTCAATTCGAGCTGGGTGAATTCTTCCATCAGTTACTAATTTATGTAATGATAAACGGGCAATTTCTCTACGAACCGGATCAAAACAAGAAAGAATAATTGCTTCTGGAGTATCGTCTACAATGATTTCTACACCAGTTGCAGCTTCAAGTGCACGAATGTTTCGTCCTTCACGGCCAATGATTCTTCCTTTTACATCATCAGATTCGATATTAAATACCGACACGCAATTTTCTACGGCTTCTTCAGTACCAACTCTTTGAATGGTATTGATAATGATTTTCTTCGCTTCTTGTTGAGCAGTAAGTTTAGCTTCCTCAATAGTGTCTTGAATATGAGACATTGCTTGAGCTTTAGCCTCGCCTTTTAAACCTTCCATAAGTTGTTCTTTGGCTTCTTCAGCAGACAGTCCAGAAAGTACTTCCAATTGATTCAATTGGCTTTTGTGCATGCGCTCTACTTCATGTTGCTTTTTCTCTAATACTTCAATTTTACTATTGTATTCATTAGTTTTAGCTTCATAATCGTCATTGATTTTTTTTGCTTTAGCCAATTCATTAGAAACCAAAGATTCTTTATCACGAATTCTTTTTTCTACTTCAGCCATTTTTTTGTCACGAGAAAGAATGACTTGCTCATGCTCTGACTTGAGTTCGATAAATTTTTCTTTTGCTTGAAGAATTTTATCTTTTTTAGTGTTTTCAGCCTCAAAATTAGCGTCTTTTAAAATAGATGCGGCTTCTTTTTTAGCGTTTTTAATAAGGTTAGAGACGTTGCTTTTTTCGATGAATTTTGAAATAATAAAACCGCCTGCAATTCCTGTAATTCCTGAAATAATTATTAATAGTGTACTGTCCATTGTATGTTAAAATTTATATATAAAAAAGCCTACATTAGGTGAATGAATAAACTCGAAAGGACAAGTTTTGAGCTAACTCGTTGTTCAAGCTTCCGTACTGAAACGGCTTGCTATAGTAACGATGATTTGCTCATTCTAATTTGTTAGTGTTGAGTTTACCAAATATGAACTAATGTAGGCAGTATTTTAGTTTATGTAAAGAACGTATATTACTTGTCGAGATAACGACTCAATAAATCATTAATTTTACTAATTCTCTCTATGGTTTCTTTTCCGTCAATAGAATTATCAATTTGTTTCTGTTCTAATTGTGAGGCAAATTGCAAGGCACACATGGCCAATACATCTTGCTTATCACGAACTGCATAATTTTCTTCAAACTGCTTAATCATAATATCAATTTTTTTTGAAGCACTTCGCAATCCTTCTTCTTGAGACATTTCTACCGTTAGCGGATAGACTCTGTCTGCAATTGATAATTTAATTTTAAGCTTTTCGTCCATAATATTGTACTAGTCTGATAGCTGTGCTATACAGTAATCAATTTCACGAATTAATGAATTTATTTTAAGCTTGGTATCTCTTTTGTTTTCGTCACTGCCTAGTAATGAATTAGCTATTTTGAGTGTTTCACAATTCTTTTTCAAGGTATCAATTTCATTAGATTGATTTTGTATAATACTTGTAGTTTTTTTTAATTCCTGATGTAACTCTACTGAATTTTGTTCTAAATAATCTATTTTCGCTAATAGTTTTTTAAGCTTTCCTTCAAGAGTATCAATAATTTCTACAATCTCACTCATTATAATTTTAAGTTCATTACTTATCTCAACAAAGTTAACATTCCTATTGAATTAAACCAATACTTTTACTAAAATTTTAGTTCAGGCAAAAAATTTAATTGTAATATTTTGAAAAATAAGTAGTTATAACTTTGCAAATATACACTAAATGTATTGGCTTTTTTTTATATTAGCAAAAAAGCATTTTCATGAAATTTTTATATTTTTTGTTATTTTCTACCACGGTAATTTTTGCTCAAACCGATTATCCAAAAGATTATTTTAGGTCACCTCTCGATATTCCTATGAAACTTGCCGGAAATTTTGGAGAAATAAGACCCAACCATTTTCACGCAGGTTTCGATTTTAGAACCATGCAGAAAGAGGGTTTTAATATCTATGCTGTTGCCGACGGTTATGTGTCTAGAATTAAAATATCTACTTTTGGAAATGGGAAAACAATTTATATAGATCATCCTAATGGCTATACTTCTGTTTACGGACATCTTCAAAAGGGAGTTGGAAAAATTGAAGAGTTAATTAAAAAGACACATTATCAAGAACAATCGTATGAGATTGAAATTTTTCCGAAACCCAATGAAATACCAGTGAGTAAAGGAGAAATTATTGCGCTTTCTGGAAATACAGGAAGTTCAGAAGGGCCTCATTTGCATTTTGAGTTTCGAGATACAAAATCTGAGAAAGTGATTAATCCTTATTTTTTTGGGTTTGATAGTTTTATGAAAGATACTAAAAAGCCACAAATTTCTAGTCTTATTGTTTACCCTCTAGATGAAAATAGTGTGGTCAATCAATCGAAGCGATCAGTAACTGTAAATTTGTCATTGCAATCTAACGGAACCTATGTTTCGCAAGCTATTATTGCAAAAGGCAGAATTGGTTTTGGCATTCAGGCTTATGATGTTTTTGATTTTTCGTACGATAAATATGGTCTTTACAAAGTGCAAACTTTTTTAAATGGCAGTCCATCATTTGGGTATCAATTGGATGCTTTTTCATTTGACGAAACAAAATACATTAATGCATTTATAGACTATTATAGGTATAAAAAAACAAAACAAAAAGTGCAAAAATTATTTATGAAAAACCCATTTCCGTTAAGTATTTTGCATCCCGATTTTGAAAACGGAATTATAAATGTTTCTAATAATTTTACTAATTTATACCGTATTGAGCTTTCTGATTTTTACGGAAATACAACTCTCGTGACTGTTCCTATTCAATATTCAACTGTCGAAGCAACCATTCAGGATGAAATTGTTAAAACTAAATACTTTGTTCGAGCCAAAACTGATTCAAATTTCGAAAAAGACAATGGTTCTGTTTTTTTTCCGGCAGGAACTTTTTATGATGATTTTTATTTAGACTTTGAAGTTAACGATTCAACTATGACTGTTCATAACGATTTGGTTCCCGTAAACAATTCTTTTTTAGTAACAATGATTGGTAATGCTAAATTTAACGACGATAAAACCTTTATTGCATCAACAAAAGAAAAAAAATTAAGTTACAACGCCACTAAAAGGAAAGAAAATACGTTTACTACCTATACAAAGAAATTAGGACAGTTTGTTTTAGCTAAAGACACCATTGCGCCAAAGATAAGTATTGCAAAGCCAATACAAGGCAAATGGTTAACAAGCCAAAAAACGATTCAACTCTCCATTAGAGATGATTTATCTGGTATAAAATCATACAAAGGATTTCTTAATGGAAAATGGATTTTATTTGAATATGAAAATAAGACTAATAAAATTACACATTTTTTTGATGATGGAATTGTTTCCGAAGGAAAAAACGACTTGAAAGTTGAGGTTACAGATAATGTAGGAAATTCTACTATCTTTGAAACGCAATTTTTTAGAACGCAAAACAAATAAAAATACAGCATTTGAAAGCCAAATCACTTCTAATTACATTCTTCTTTTTCCTTATCGGATTATATAGTTATGCTCAAAACGCTAGAGTTAAAGGGATTATCCTTGACGAAAACAACAATCCAGTAGAAAACGTAAATATAAATGCTCAGAATAAATCGGCTAAAACAAATGCCAATGGTTTTTATGAAATAATTATTCCAGCCAATCAGAAAATTAGTATCATCTTTAGTCATGTTTCTCTTCAAAAAACTACAGTAACACTACAATTAAAACCCAATGAGGATTATGAGTTTAATGTTACTATGAATAACAAAGCTGAGCAAATGGGCGAGGTCGTTATCGTAAATAATAAAAAGCGAGTTCAAGGAATTACAAATATAGAACCTGAAGTTATAAGAAGAATTCCTGGAGCAAATGCTGGAATTGAAAATATTTTAAAAACTTTGCCAGGAGTATATTCAAACAATGAATTGAGTACACAGTATGCGGTTCGAGGGGGAAATTATGACGAGAATTTAGTATATGTAAACGAAATTGAAGTTTACAGGCCCTTTTTAATTCGTTCAGGGCAACAAGAAGGACTAAGTTTTACCAATACTGATTTGGTGCAAAATGTAGATTTTTCAGGCGGTGGTTTTCAAGCTAAATTCGGAGACAAACTATCTTCGGTGTTAGATATTACTTACAGGCGACCTACAAAGTTTGGCGCTACTGCCGAAGCCAGTTTTTTAGGTGGAAGTCTATCAGTCGACGCCGTTTCTAAAAATCAAAAATGGTCTGCCTTAACAGGAGTCCGCTATAGAGACAATAGCCTTTTAGTAAACAGTCAGGAAACCGAAACCAATTTTAGACCTACATTTGCTGACGTTCAAACTAACATTAATTATACCGCTTCCACAAAATGGCAATGGAGTTTTTTAGGAAATATTTCGCAAAATAAGTACAACAATCAACCGCTAACACGCCAAACGAATTTCGGTACAATAAATGACCCTATAGCATTATTGGTGTTTTATCAGGGCCAAGAAAAAAGCAAATACGATACTTATTTTGGCGCACTAAAATCTACTTTTACAGTAAATGAAAATTTTATTTTAAAGTTTATTGGATCTGTTTATCATACCTTAGAACAAGAATATTTTGACATTGATGCGGCTTATTCCTTAGGGGAAGTTGATGGAAATATTGGCGGAGAAAACTTCGGAAACGTTACCTTCAGTAGAGCTATTGGTAGTCAGTTGAATCACGCTAGAAACGATTTAGATGCTTTAATTGTTAATACTGAAATTAAAGGTTTTCATACTCTAAAAAAGCATCAAATAGAATGGGGAATTAAATATACTCGAGAAGATATTCGCGACCGAATTATAGAATGGGAAGTTATTGATTCTGCGGGATTTTCAATAAACCCACCAAAATTCCCAAAAGGAATAAAATTGCCTGCAAACAATCAGCCGTACGAACCTTACGTGGGACCTTTGGTGCCTTTTCAAAATGTGAGAGCTAAAAATTTTGTAACCATTAACCGTTTTTCAGGGTATGCGCAGTGGAGCCTAAAAGATAAAATAGGAAGTGCAGATGTTTGGTATAATGCTGGAGTTAGAATACATACTTGGCAAGTTCCTGAATATGATTTGGACAATAATGGTAAAATTGCTTTATGGCAATTTTCAGGAAGTAATACACATACTCAAGCTGTAATTAGCCCCAGAGCCCAGTTTGCTATAAAACCAGATTGGAGTAAAGACATGGTCTTTAGACTATCTGGCGGTTTTTATCATCAACCGCCGTTTTATAGAGAGATACGAGATGCTCAAGGTGAAGTCAATCCTAATGTAAAAGCGCAGCAGTCTATACATGTTGTTTTGAGTAATGACTATAGTTTCAAAATGTGGAAACGTCCTTTCAAAATGGTTACCGAGGCCTATTATAAATCGTTAACTGATGTAAATCCGTATACTATTGACAATGTCAGAATTCGTTATGCTGCCACAAATAACGCTACATCTTATGCGCAAGGATTTGATATGCGATTAAACGGAGAATTTGTTCACGGAACAGAATCTTGGTTCAGTTTTGGCTATCTAAAAACCAAAGAAAACATTGATAATAGAGGAGACATTCCTAGACCAACAGATCAAAGACTAAAATTTGCGATCCTATTTCAGGACTATATGCCAAATATTCCAAGTGTAAAAGTATATTTGAATTTAGTCTATAATACAGGTTTGCCAGGTGGTTCTCCATCATATGCCGATCCTTATGATTATCTTAATCGTTTGAGAGATTATCGTAGAGCCGATCTTGGATTTTCGTATGTCTTTACTGAAAAAAACAATTTACGACCAGAGGGTCATTGGATGAAAAGATTCAAAGATTTGTCTTTAGGGTTTGAAATTTTTAATATGTTCAACAATCAAAATGCCATTACCAATACATGGGTTAGAGACGCTTATACTAAAAGTCAATATGCCATTCCAAATTATTTAACCACTCGTGTATTTAATGTTAAATTGTCGGTGCGATTGTAATACATTTGTATTTTAAAATATTTAATTTTTTTTGAAATGAAAAATAGTTCAATATTCTGTATGCTATTTGTGCTTGTTTTTTTAATAGGATGCAAAGAAGAGGTTGAAAAACCAAAAGTGATTTACGAGAATTCAACGAAGCAAAAGGAGCAACCAAAAACAGATACGACTCAAATAAAAATTGCCGATTTGCCTATTCAAATGCAAGGTACAAATTATTTATTGCATCCAGTAGCCGACATTAGTGTTAGCGGAGCCAATGCAAAAATAAAATACGATTCCTCTTCAAGCTCCACTTATTTAAGCTTAAAGATTTCAAATTACAGTGAATATGAAATTACAGGTTATTTGCAAAATATAAAGTTTCAAGAAATAGGTTCAGATTCTATTCATTCATTAACTGAGAAACCTATGCTAATTCAAAATGTCATGTATTTAAAATCGGTTTCAGACAAAGCCAAGCAACAAGTTTTAGTGTATTCATTAGCCGATTTAGATACCAATAAAGATGGAAAATTAGACGAAAACGACATCAAATCGCTCTATATAAGTGAAATATCAGGAAAACGATTTACTAAAGTATCAGTCGATTTTCAGGAATTGATAGATTGGAATTTAATCGAATCGAATAACCGTTTGTATTTTAGAACCATTGAAGACACTAACAAAAATGGGCAATTCGATAAAAATGACTTAGTGCATTATCATTATTTAGATTTGTCAAATAAAGACTGGAAGGTTTTTGATTATAATCCGATATAAAAGAAGTGCGTCAACAGTAATTGAAAATAATTCAATTATTCAATACTGGTAATTATTTTAAACTAAAATTATGCTTTTAACTGGTTTAAAATATTTATTTTTGCTCTTCGAAAAACAAAGACATACATTATACTATGAGAACGATACAATTTAGAGAGGCCATTTGCGAAGCTATGAGTGAAGAAATGCGACGTGATGAAACCGTATATTTAATGGGTGAAGAAGTTGCTGAATACAATGGTGCCTATAAAGCTTCAAAAGGAATGTTAGCAGAATTTGGACCAAAAAGAGTTATAGATACTCCAATTGCAGAGCTAGGTTTTGCGGGTATTGCTGTAGGTTCTACCATGAACGGTTGCCGTCCAATTGTAGAGTATATGACTTTTAATTTTGCTTTGGTTGGAATCGATCAAATTATTAATAATGCTGCTAAAATGCGTCAAATGACCGCAGGTCAGTTTCCTATGCCGATGGTTTTTCGTGGGCCAACGGCTTCTGCAGGCCAACTTGGAGCAACACACTCGCAAGCATTCGAAAACTGGTTTGCCAATACTCCAGGGCTTAAAGTAATTGTACCATCTACAGTTTATGATGCTAAAGGATTATTAAAAGCTGCCATCAGAGACAATGATCCAATTATTTTTATGGAATCGGAGCAAATGTATGGTGATAAAGGAGAAGTGCCAGATGGCGAATATATTATTCCTATTGGTGTTGCCGATGTAAAACGAGAAGGAACAGATGTGACAATTGTTTCTTTCGGAAAAATAATTAAGGAAGCATTTATTGCCGCTGACGAATTAGCCAAAGAAGGAATTTCATGCGAGATTATTGATTTAAGAACGGTTCGTCCGATGGATCATGAAACTATTTTGACTTCTGTAAGAAAGACAAATAGATTGGTAATTCTTGAAGAAGCTTGGCCTTTTGCTAGTGTTTCATCTGAAATCACTTACATTGTTCAAGAACGTGCTTTCGACTTCTTAGATGCTCCAATTCAGAGAATTACAACTGCTGATACTCCTGCGCCCTATTCGCCAACCTTGTTAAAAGAATGGTTGCCTAATGCTAATGATGTTGTTAAAGCAGTTAAAAAAGTATTGTATAAATAGGTTTCAGAAGTTAAATACATTTAAAATTTAACAAAATCAGGACAAAAGTCTTAGGGATCTAGAAATCAAAATAACTATATTTGAAACTTCATCAGATTAATCCTGATGAGGTTTTTTTTTGCAAATGAAAAATAAATTAATTGTAACGGTTTTTATACTAATTTCAAATGTATTATTCGCACAAACTAAAGTTAGCGGAATTGTTGTAGACAATACCAATCAGCCAGTTCCTTATGCGAATGTTGTTTTTAAAGGGTCTAATGAAGGAACAGTAACTAACGAAGATGGTCGTTTTTATATTGAATCTGAAAAAACATTTTCAGCATTAATAGTTTCCTTTGTAGGTTTTGAAACTAAGATTGTGCCTTTGACAAAAGCAGTAAATTATAATTTTAAAATTCTTTTAAGTGACGGGCAACAACTCAATGAAGTAGTTATTTTTACTGGAAAAACTTCCAAAAAAAACAATCCTGCATTAGATATTCTGAGAAAAATTTGGGAAAGGAAGCGTAAAAACGGGTTGCGTCAGTTCAATCAATACCAATTTGATAAGTACGAAAAAGTGGAGTTCGATATGAATACCATTGACAGTGCTTTCATGAAAAATAAGATTTTCAAAGGCATGGAATTTATTTTTAACCAGGTCGATACTTCAAAAATTACAGGAAAAACCTATTTACCTATTTTTATAAACGAAGCTTTATATGATGTAAGCGGAGATAATAAATTAAACAAACGAAAAGAAAAACTTAAAGCCAATAAAACTTCAGGATTTGAGGGAAATCAACAAATTTTGGCATTCGTAAAAGATTTATATTCTGATTTTGATATTTACAACAACTACTTGACTTTTTTTGATAAAAGCTTCACCAGTCCGCTTTCTAGAACGGGTATAGACACCTATAATTATGTGCTGAAAGACAGTTCGTTTATTGATAACAAATGGTGTTATAATATTGTTTTTTATCCAAGACGAAAAAACGAATTGACTTTTAAAGGCGATTTTTGGGTGAGCGATACCACATTTGCAATCAAAAAAATTAACATGGCAGTTACCAAAAGCGCCAATATAAACTGGGTAAAAGACATCTATATCGAGCAGGAATTTGAGGTCATGAACGATTCTGTTTTTTTATTGACCAAAGATTATATGATGTCTGATTTTGCGTTAAACAAAAAAGAAAAATCTAAAGGGGTTTATGGAAAGCGAACTACATTTTACAAAAATCATCAGTTTAATATAGAAAAACCACTTGCTTTTTATAAAGATGAAATAAACTTTATTGATAATGAAGTGTATAAAAAGTCAGATGAATACTGGAAAGAAAACCGTTTCGAAAATTTAAGTAAAGACGAATTGGGAGTCTATAAAATGTTAGATACTTTACAAACCGTAAAAAAATTCAAACAAATTTATAATTTAGTTTCCATACTAGGAAGCGGATACGTGCAGTTTGGAAATTTCGATTATGGGCCTATTTTCTCCTCTTTTGGATTTAATGAAGTGGAAGGAATTCGATTAAGAGCAGGAGGAAGGACCTATTTTGGACCAAATGATACTTGGCGCTTGCAAGGATATACTGCGTATGGTTTCGACGATAATAAATTTAAATATGGGCTTTCTGGAAAATGGATGGCCGATAAAAGAAATAGAATTATACTATCTGGGGGAAACAGAAGAGATATTGAGCAAATCGGTGCAAGTCTTACCACCACAAATGATGTTTTAGGGAGGAGTTTTGCCTCATCGGCATTGTTTACTACTGGCGCAAACGGAAAACTAACCAATATAAATCTTACTAATGTTGCTGTAGAAATCGAACCAATCAAAAATTTAATTTTCTCAACAGGAATTTCATACAGAACATTAGAATCTGCATCGAATACCTTTAGTTTAAATTATTATACTACATTGCCAAGCACTACAAATTCATCTGGGGAAGTAAAAAGTGAAGTAAAACAATCAGAAGCCAATTTTGAAATCGAATATACTCCTAAAAGAAAAACAATAGGATACGGTGTAGAGAGAGCAAATGTCGATAGTCCTTACAGCAGATTGTATTTAAATTATAGTCATGGTTTTAAAGGCATTTTAAATAGTGATTTCAAATACGATAAAATACAGTTGTATTACAAACAGCCTATAATTATAGGGCCATTAGGACGAACAAATCTAATTATGGAGGTAGGTAAGACTTTTGGAACAGTACCACTAGGATTAATGAGTGTTATTCCTGGAAATCAAACTTATTTTAGTATAGAAAATACTTTTAATAATCTCAATTTTTATGAATTTGTTTCCGATCAATACGCTACATTTCAGTGGAATCATAATTTTAACGGCAGATTGTTCTCCAGAATTCCGTTCATGCGAAAGCTTAATTGGAGAGAAATTATAGGGATTAAAGGGGTTTACGGAACCATATCAAATGCAAATCGTGCTATAAACGCTTCAGGTTTGCCATACAATGCTCCCGAAAATGTCTATTGGGAATACAATGCCGGAATAGGCAATATATTCAAAGTTTTCCGAATTGATTTTGCTTGGAGAGGAAGTTATCTAAATGTTCCCGAAACCAATAATTTTTCTGTAAAAGGTTCTTTTGGGTTCTATTTTTAATACTTAAACTAATATATATTAGAAAAGTTATAACACTTATTTTTCTTAAATTAAAGTTATAATCTTATTTTCCTTTAATATCTTCGAAATCGTAATAGACGATAAAGCTCCTTTTTTGTGGAGAAGACATATAGTTTGTTTATTTTTGTAATCTGAAAATTTGTAAAGATAAAATAAAAATGACAGCAGATAAAGTAAAGACTTTCGACGTATTAATAGAAATTCCTAGAGGAAGTAGAAACAAGTACGAATATGATTTCTCTATAAAGAGAATGCGTTTTGATAGAATGTTATTTTCCTCAATGATGTATCCAGCTGATTATGGTTTTATTCCTGAAACATTAGCTCTAGATGGCGATCCATTGGATGTTTTAGTATTGATAAACGAACCTACTTTCCCTGGTTGTGTTATGGAGGTAAAACCAATAGGAGTTTTCCACATGGCAGATGATAAAGGACCAGATGAAAAAATAATATGTGTACCCGTTTCCGATCCAATTTGGAATTCATTAGAAAACCTATCTGATATTAATCCACATTTATTAAAAGAAATCGAGCACTTTTTTCAAGTTTACAAAGATCTAGAAAACAAAGTTGTAGATGTTGAAGGGTGGGGAGATCTTAATGAAGCTTATGCAATTATTAAGGAATGTACCGAACGTTTCAATCAAATTGAAAATAAACCAGAAGGCTTATTTAGTATAAAATAATTTTTTTAATATAATTTTTATATAAAAAGCAATATTCTAATAAGAATATTGCTTTTTTATTTATTTCTGTTTTGTTACATTTGCAACCTATTTATTTAACAAACAACATTTATTATATGGAATCATTAATGATTTATGTGCCGATAGTGATGGCATTTATTGGACTGGCATTTATGGCGGCTAAAAGAGCTTGGGTTTTAAAACAAGATCCAGGGGATGGAAAAATGAAAGAAATCTCAGATTATATTTATGAGGGGGCACTGGCTTTTCTAAAAGCGGAATACCGATTGTTAGCCATATTTGTACTTTTAGCAAGTATCGTATTAGCAGGAATTACGTTTATTCCTGGAGTTAAAACAGACATATTAATAGTTGTAGCTTTCATCTTTGGTGCTTTCTTCTCTGCTTTAGCGGGAAACATGGGGATGAAAATAGCAACTAAAACTAATGTAAGAACTACTCAAGCCGCTCGTACTAGTTTGCCACAAGCTTTAAAAGTATCTTTTGGCGGTGGGACTGTAATGGGATTGGGTGTTGCTGGTTTAGCAGTTCTTGGTTTAACAGGTTTCTTTATTGTTTTCTTCCAAATATTTATGAAAGGAGCTTGGACGTCTACCGAAGATATGACTGTAGTGCTAGAAACACTTGCTGGTTTTTCACTTGGTGCTGAATCTATTGCTTTATTCGCAAGAGTAGGTGGTGGTATTTATACTAAAGCTGCCGATGTTGGAGCTGACCTTGTAGGTAAAGTAGAAGCGGGTATTCCTGAAGATGACCCTCGTAATCCTGCTACAATTGCAGATAACGTTGGAGACAATGTGGGTGACGTTGCCGGAATGGGTGCCGATTTATTTGGTTCGTATGTAGCAACCGTTTTAGCCGCAATGGTTCTTGGAAACTATGTCATTAAAGATATGGGCGGGAATATTCAAGACGCTTTTGGCGGAATAGGACCAATCTTATTACCAATGGCAATTGCTGGTTTCGGAATTTTATTCTCTATCATCGGAACCATGTTAGTAAAAATATCAGATGATAATGCAAAAGAAGCGCAAGTTCAAAAAGCACTAAACATCGGAAACTGGGCATCAATAATAATGACTGCTATCGCTTGTTACTTTTTGGTAAACCTAATGTTGCCAGCAGTAATGACTATGGAATTCTTCGGTGAAGGAGCACAACAAATTTCATCCATGAGGGTGTTTTATGCAACACTTGTAGGTTTAGTTGTAGGTGGAGCTATTTCATCCGTTACAGAATATTACACAGGATTAGGGACAAAACCAGTTTTGGCTATTGTACAAAAATCGTCAACAGGAGCAGGAACTAACGTTATTGCGGGATTAGCAACAGGAATGATTTCTACTTTTCCAACAGTACTTTTATTTGCAGCTGCAATTTGGTCTTCTTATGCTTTTGCTGGATTTTACGGAGTCGCTTTGGCTGCGTCTGCAATGATGGCAACAACAGCTATGCAATTAGCGATTGATGCTTTCGGACCAATTTCTGACAACGCTGGTGGAATTGCTGAAATGAGTGAATTGCCAAAAGAAGTTAGAACAAGAACGGATATTTTAGATTCAGTGGGTAATACTACTGCTGCAACTGGAAAAGGTTTTGCAATTGCTTCTGCTGCATTAACTTCGTTAGCTTTATTTGCTGCCTATGTAACCTTTACAGGAATTGATGGAATTAATATCTTTAAAGCACCAGTATTAGCCATGTTATTTGTAGGTGGAATGATACCAGTAGTTTTCTCTGCTTTAGCAATGAATTCTGTTGGAAAAGCAGCCATGGATATGGTATACGAAGTACGTCGTCAGTTCAAGGAAATCCCAGGAATTATGGAAGGAACTGGAAAACCAGAATACGCAAAATGCGTTGACATCTCTACAAAAGCAGCTTTACGTGAAATGATGTTACCAGGAATCATGACAATTGGTTTTCCAATTGCAATCGTATTATTGGGTAAATTAGTTTATGGAGATAACAACCAGTTAATTGCTGAAATGTTAGGTGGTTATATGGCTGGAGTTACTGTTTCTGGTGTGCTTTGGGCTGTGTTCCAAAACAATGCAGGTGGCGCTTGGGATAATGCTAAAAAATCGTTCGAAGCTGGAGTTATGATAAATGGGGAAATGACGTACAAAGGATCGGATGCGCACAAAGCAGCTGTAACCGGAGATACTGTTGGAGATCCGTTTAAAGATACTTCTGGACCATCTATGAATATTTTGATTAAATTGACATGTTTAATAGGATTAGTTATCGCTCCAATTTTAGGTAGTGGTAGTCATTCTGATACTATGATGCCAACATGTTGTGTAACTTCTGAAAAATGTGCTTCAATGAGCAAGGAAGAATGTGCAAAAATGGGTTGTGCAGATATGACAGATTGTAAATCAATGTCAAAAGAAGAGTGCATGGAAAAAGGGTGTAAAAGCAAAACTTGTAAATTCATGAACCCAACTGAAATTACTAAAGAAATTTCAAAAGCCTTAAGAGTTGAAATTACAAATACTGACGGAAAAGCCAAAGCAACAGTTACCACAACCGTAAATGGAGCTTCGGCTTCTCAAACTTTTGAAGGAACAGAAGCGGAAGTAAAAGCTAAAGTAGATGCTTTGAAATAATTAGCATATCTTTTTTATAAAACAAAAATGCCTCGTGATTAGATTTGCGAGGCATTTTTATTATAGAATTATTAATATTAAGCGATAATTGATTAGCAATAATTTAGTTTTTATATTCATATGTTTCAGTTATTCAATTCCAATATCACCAAGATCTTTTAAACTATTGTCTAAAATAATTCCTCCAATTATTAGGGGAATAACTATACTCGCAATGGTTAATTTAGTTGATATACTTTCATTTTTGGTTCGAATTCTTATTATCTCATTTTTAGATAATGGTTCTTTTACCATTTGCCCTTTGACTTTTTTTACACCATAATAAACATTGTTAACTTGTTCGATTTTTTGAAATGGATTATGGAATCGTTTGTTTTTACAACTTCTACTTTTTTACACGATGCTTCAGCTTCTTGCAGAGATAAAGGAGTTTTATTATAAACGGAACAGCTTTGAAGTATGACAATTTCAATGAAAAACCATGGAGCAAAATTGTTTTCAAAAAGTCTAGATTTCATGATTATTTTTATTAAGGTACTAATCAGTTATTATAGCAAATGAAATCTGATGGCGATTTGGGAATTTATTAGAATAAAAAGAAATTTAAGTTCAGCATCTGTTCTATTTATGATTTGATTTTAATCTTTTTTAAATATTAAGTTATTCGCCAAAACCTATATTTCCTGGACCCCAATCTCCATACAAAATCACAGCAACGATTATTAGTGGAATGACTATTATTCCAATGGTTAAAGCTGTAGAGTTAGATTTGTCTAGTATGCGAAAGGTTTTTATTTCACTTTCTTTTAAAGGAGTTTTCACAATTTTTCCTTTATAGTCTTTAGCAATCCCGTAATACATTCCGTCTGTAAGTTCAATTTTTTTAAATTTTAATTTTGTGTCGTCAGATGTAGTAACCAATACCTTGTGATTTGTATCCATAGCTTCTGCTATTGAAACAGGCGTTTCTTGATAGGCAGCACAACTTTGCAGGAGAATTACAAAAACTAAAAAGACACAAACAAACTTATTTTTGAAATTTGTAATAATCATGATTTTTAAGAGTTAAATTAATAATCAGAAAAACCAAAGATTCGCAGATTTTGTAAATTAAGGGCAACGAAAAGACACTGACCAATTTTCAGGATAAGCCTTAACAGATTGATATATAAAGTTATAGATAATTATAATAAAAACAAAATAAAAGAGAGGGATTTTTACTCTAAAACAACCCGTTTATTTCCGCATCAATTTTATTAATGATTATTCCTAAATCTTCGGGGTTGTCTACAAAATTCAGTTGGTCTACATCTATAATGAGGAGTTTGCCTTTATCGTAGGTATGAATCCAAGCTTCGTATCGTTCGTTTAATCGGCTTAAATAATCTATAGAAATCGTGTTCTCATATTCTCGACCACGCTTGTGAATTTGTCCTACTAAGTTTGGTATAGAACTTCTTAGATAAATCAATAAATCTGGAGCGCCTACTAAGCCTTCCATCAATTCAAATAATAAAGAATAATTCTGAAAATCACGATTGGTCATCAAACCCATTGCGTGCAGATTGGGTGCAAATATATGCGCGTCTTCATAAATTGTCCGATCTTGAATGATTTTCTTGCCACTTTGTCTAATCTGCAATACTTGACGAAAACGACTGTTCAAGAAATAAATTTGTAGATTAAAGGACCAACGCTCCATCTGATGGTAAAAATCATCTAAATACGGATTGTCGACAACGTCTTCAAAATGCGGTTCCCATTTGAAATGTTTGGCTAATAAACGTGTTAGTGTAGTTTTTCCTGCTCCGATGTTTCCCGCTATTGCTATGTGCATTATGGTATAGTAATTTTATAATTCGTAATTCCTTCGACTGTAAAAATAGTTAAAATTTGGTCTTTGTAATAAAATTTTTTAAAGCTTTTTTTGTCAAATTCAATTAAAGTTGTTTTATTTTCATTCAAAGTATAATAATACAAATCATTACCTTTTTTATATATCAAATCAGTATTGGATATGAATTGCACGGCATCAAAATCAGGAACTTTTCCCAAAAGTGTAGTTTTACCAAAAATAGTGCATTGATACCAATTTTGCTGGTCGTCAACCCATTGAAATGTATTGTAATCAGAGGAATAGTGAAGTATAGCTCCATTAAAAGGGGTTGTTATGATTTTATATTCTGATTTTAAAAAATCGAATAAACCAATTTGTTGTGATAAGTTGTTGTAAATCCACAATCGATTGCCAAAAGCCAATCCAGTGGCAGTGGCTAGAATTGGAATTGGGTTTTCTGAAAAATTAATTCGCTGTGTTTCATTGAGCTGATTGTCAAGTAGAATTACAGTATTAAAATCTTCATAAAAAAGAACAATATTTAATGGGTTTTGAATATCAACATTCGAAATTTTACCAAAAGAAAGATTTTTATACTGCCAAATTTGAGATTTAGTCTTCTTGATAAAAACATTATTTTTAATATAGTATTGAGCACCAAACGGATCAAATCCTATGTAATCATCTGCATGAAAGGCAATAGTGTCTCTTTTTGTGAGACTCCATTTTTTATCTTGTGCAGACAAAAGCACTGCATAAAAGAGCACAAGTAAATAGATTAGGTTTTTCATAGTAGGCTAAATTACAATTTAAATTTGTTTTAGGTAATTGTATTTATTACCATCTGCATGTATTAGGTCCTTCCGTTTGAATTTTTCTAAAGTATAAATAACGATTCCACCATTGTGTTTTAACAAATTCAGATTTTCTTAAATCATCAATGACTATGGTGTCTTTTTTATATACCAATGTACAATTTAGTTTCACTTTATACAATCGGCACCAATTACTAGAAAGAAATTGAAACTCACTTATTGGGATTTTATTATGTTCGAATTGCTCTTTTTTTAATGTATCATGAAGTTTTAAAATGAGTACATTGTCTTCTTCAAAATTAAAAATCTTGGTTTTTTTAGTATCAATTAGCAAATGATTGTTGGTTGATTTTTCAGTAACTAAATTGCTAAACATTGTAAAATTACCGCTATTTCCTAGCCCAATATAGGTTCTTAATGTCCAAAAACTAATCAAAATAAAGCAAGTTGATAAAATAAACAGATGTCTTTTGTTAATTAAATACGATTTGCCTTTAACGTTTGTAAATAAATAATAAAAGAAGATAATCCAACCAATGTTAAAAATTAAACCTTGAATGAATCCAAGATAGTATGGGTTAAATTTGTATTTTATGAGAATTATTTTTACGCCAAAAGTCAATAATGTAAAAAAAACATAATACCGAATTGCTCTTGAAATTTTGTAATGAATGGTTTTTGATTCAAAATCTAAAATACAACCAACAATTAAAAATACAGCCAGCGATCCAAAATCAGAATATACAGCTAAATTTAAATAGAAATGAAAGAACAGTAATAGTAAAGCACTCCCTTTACGTGTTGGGTTCCATAATAATCCAAAAGGAATTAGCATTTCCATTACAATTGATGCATACTGAAAAAAGCAAGATACGTTGTCGGATATTTTAAAAGTAGTGGCAGTTAAATGGCCAATAATATATTCGTTTACTTCATTTACGCAACTAACACAAGGATTAAAATAGTCGGAATTTAGCTTATGAAAACCCGTATAAAAATAAATAGTCATTACCGAAATTCTAAAAACCCAACCAACTAAATTGGGTGCAATTTTTAATTTTGGGTATATAACTTTATTTACAAATAAGAAAAGTATTAAAATCGCTAAAAAAAACTCAATATTAGCGTGATTGGCTAATCTTGGAAATCGAGTTATAAAATAGAAGAGACTAATGCCGATATTGATAATAGTTGCCCACCATAATCTATAATTTACAAAAGTGATGCACACCATTGTAAAAAGTAATATGGTCATGTAGGGTTTTTTCCAATACAGCTCATGAAAATTCATTAAAAGAGCACAATTAAATAGAGCTAATAGTAATAAATAGTTTTCGTTAATGAGTGTAACGGATTTTATTTTTCTTGTAACAGTTTCTAAAAAGGGTTGCATTTTTTCATTTTAGATATGCAAAATACTAAAAATGTGCGACTAATTTTTTTTAATTCATTTTTAACTGATTAGGTTGTTTTAAAATAAACCATATTTCACAATCAACAGGGCTAAATTTTCCATTGTAAAATCTGTAATTTGAAGTAAAAGCAACAATCATGTCTAAACTAATAGGATTAAAAGACAAACTATTAGAAGTTAATTTTCTACATTTGAGAATAAATAGTTAAGCGATGAAAAGTAAATTAGGTATCTCATTTTTGGTTTCAATTGTTTTAATAAATAATGTTTTTTCGCAGGCAATAAAGAAACCTTTAATTGCAGCAATTACTTCTAAAGATTTGCGAACGGATATGTTTGAAATGTCTGGAGATCACTTTAACGGACGAGAGGCAGGAACTTTAGACGAACTTAAAGTTTCTATGTGGTTGGCCGATAAAGCCAAGGAGGCTGGAATGAAACCTGCAGGAGATGATGGAACATTTTTTCAATATTTCAATTTACATCGGCATCAAGTGTCATCTTCTACTTTCGTAACTATTGGTGCTAAAAGTTATGAATTATGGAAAGAGGTATTGATTTCAGAAACCAATCCATCTAAAGTTAATGCGCCAATCCTTTTTGTAGAAAATACCGCTTTATCAAATTTAGAAAGTATAGATGTAAAAGGAAAAGTAGTAGCAATACTCGCATCTCAGGAAGGAATTTTAAATGATATTTCATTATTTGAAAGGCGTTATCCAGGCTATGTTCGCAACAAGTTTTATGAAACACTAGTAAAAAAAGGAGCATCCGCCTTAATTATTATTGCAGACGAACAAGGGGAGAAGAGTTGGGATGCTGTAACACCACAAATGTCTCGTGGTATATATGGCATCGACGGAGTTAGAGACGCTGTTGTTCCAGCCATGCCCGTTTTTTGGTTGCATAATTCAGAATTAGATTTTATCAAAAACACTAAAGATTTTTTAAAATCAGAAGTTCATGTAGCATCCTATCAATATCCTTCAGTTAATGTCATTGGCAAAGTAGAAGGAACTGACCCTGTTTTAAAAAAAGAGTTTGTTTTAATCAGCGGACATCAAGATCACGATGGCGTGCGACAAAAATACGGTCAGGATTCTATCTATAACGGTGCAGATGACAATGCCAGTACCTGTGTAGCCATGTTAGCCATGGCAAGAGCTTATAAAAAGCAACCTGGTAAAAGATCAATATTGTTTGTTTTTCATGGTGCAGAAGAACGAGGCTTGCTAGGATCTCGTTGGCATGCTTCACACCCTGTAGTTCCTGAAAAAGATATAGTTGCAGTATTAAACGGAGACATGATAGGTAGAAATAATGTGAATCAAGCTGCATTATTAGGTTCTACATCGCCTCATGAAACGTCTTCAGATTTAGTACGTATCGCAAAACAAGCGAATGATGATGGTCCAAAATTCGAATTGGATAAACTTTGGGATAGGCCTGAACATCCTGAAGTTTTCTTTTTTAGATCCGATCATTTGCCCTATGCAAGAAAAGAAATTCCAAGTGTTTTCTTTACAAGTGTTTTGCATAGCCAATATCATACTCCTATGGATGAAGCAGAAAACATAGATTATGTCAAATTGCATAAAATGACTGAATGGATGTATAGAACGAGTTGGTATTTAGCCAATGATAAAAATCGTCCAAAACCTTTACCGAATATTAATTTTGAAAGATAAAGAACGATATGACATTAACTAAAAAATCCTGTAATGTGAATTACAGGATTTATAGGTTAAAATAAGTTTGCAATTATTTTATCATTTCAAAACTTCTTTTTACAAAAGCAGTTAAAGCCTCACCTTTTAATAAGTTTTGTGACAATTTAGCCAAATCTAAAGCTTGTTTTACCAAATGCTCTTGATGCGATTTGTCTTCAGTATTTAAAATATTGGTGGCCAATTCTGAGTTGGTGTTTACCACCAAATTATACATTTCTGGCATATTACCCATTCCAAACATTCCGCCACCGCCTGATTGGCTCATTTCTTTCATTCGACGCAAAAATTCTGGCTGCGTGATAATAAATGGAGAAGCGTTGCTGTCTAAAGCTTCTAGTTGAACAGAATAGGTTTGTTTAGGAACAATAGTTTCAAGTACTGTTTTTAAGCTTTCTTTCTCTTCATCTGATAATTTAGAAATAGCATTTTCCTCTTTCTTAATTAAATTATCAATATGATCTGAATCTACACGAACAAAAGTTACATCTTTATTATCGCTCTCTAGTTTCTGAATTAAATGCGAAATAATAGGCGAGTCTAACAACAATACTTCATAGCCTTTGTCTTTTGCAATTTCTATGTAGGAATGCTGTGCTTCTTTATTACCAGCATATAAAACAACTAATTTCCCGTCTTTATCGGTTTGTTTGTCTTTCAGATTTTCTTTTAATTCTTCTAAAGTATAATATTTACCATCAACAGTAGGATATAAAACAAAGGCTCCCGCTTTTTCATAAAACTTGTCTTCAGATAACATTCCGTATTCTAAAACAATTTTAATGTCGTTCCATTTTTTCTCAAAATCTTCACGGTTTTCAGTGAATAATGATTTCAATTTATCAGCTACTTTACGAGTAATATAGTTTGATATCTTTTTTACAGCACCATCTGCTTGTAAACTAGAACGAGAAACATTCAAAGGAATGTCCGGAGAATCAATAGCTCCTTTTAGCATTGTTAAAAATTCTGGAACAATTCCTTCAACATTATCAGTTACATAAACCTGATTTTGGTAGAGTTGAATTTTATCTTTTTGAATTTGAATATCAGAACCTAATTTGGGGAAATATAAAATTCCAGTTAAGTTAAACGGATAATCAACATTCAAATGAATATTGAATAACGGTTCTTCAAATTGCATTGGATACAATTCGTGGTAGAAATTCTTGTAATCTTCATCCGTTAATTCTGTTGGTTGCTTAGTCCAAGCAGGATTAGTGTTGTTAATGAAATTATCTACTTCAATAGTCTCTGCTTTTGCATCTTCTGGCGCATCATCGGCTAAAGGAAGCGTTTCTTTTTTTGTTCCAAATTTAATTGGAATAGGCATGAACTTATTGTACTTATTCAGTAATTCTTTGATTTTGAACTCTTCTAAAAATTCTAAAGAATCCTCAGCAATGTGCAAAATTATTTCGGTGCCACGGGTCGTTTTGTCAGCTGGTTCTAATGAAAATTCAGGACTTCCGTCACAAGTCCAGTGTGCAGCTGGCTCGTCTTTATAGGATTTAGTAATTATTTCTACTTTTGAAGCTACCATAAAGGCAGAATAGAATCCAAGTCCAAAATGACCAATAATACCAGAATCTTTAGCAGAATCTTTGTATTTTTCTAAAAACTCTTCAGCTCCTGAAAAAGCCAATTGGTTGATATATTTTTCAACTTCATCAGAGGTCATTCCAATTCCTTGGTCGATGATGTGAAGTTTTTTGCCTTCTTTATCGATTTTTACCTCAATAATTGGGTTGCCATATTCCACATTTGTTTCTCCAATACTGGTTAAATGTTTTAATTTTAGCGTAGCATCTGTTCCGTTCGAAATCAACTCACGTAAAAAAATTTCGTGATCGCTGTATAAAAATTTCTTGATTAAGGGAAAGATGTTTTCTACCGAAACATTAATTTTTCCTGTTGTCATAGTTGTAAATTTTTTAAGTTAATTTTTTTTATATTAGTCAAATAAGATACCAAATTCTAATAAATGACAAATTGTCGCAACTATTTATTTTGAAAGAAAATATTTTTATTTTGAAACAATTTACATGGAAATGCTTTGTACATTCGCAGTAATTTAATTTTAACTTTTGTAAATTATGAAAAAAATACTTTTACTATTATCCATTTCTGTATTCCTATGTGGATGCAAATCGAAGTCAGTTACTAATACTAAGGTAGACAATAAGACAGAACGAGTTATTAAAGGGAATTGGTCAATAACAGCTGTAAATTATCCAAGTTCAGAATATATTAAAGTAAATTCTTTTGATATTGCTGATTCAAAATGCTTTGTGGGAAGCACATGGAAATTTATTTCTAACAATAATAAGGGAAGTATGGCTTTGACTAATGCTTCGTGTCTGACTTTTACTTCTGATATTACTTGGTTTATTAATAAAGAAGGCCAGTTTGTTATGAAAGTATTGTCAGCTGGAGAGAAAGCAAAAAGAGTTAGAGACGGATATGTCTTGAATGTTGCAAATGTAACTGAAACCTCATTTCAACTCGTTGATAAGATTAACGTAGGAGGAAAAATGACAGAAGTGATTTATCAATTTCAAAAAAACTAAATAAAATATGAAAAAGTTTACACTATTATCAGGGATACTATTAGTTGCGCTGAGCACTATAATTACAAGTTGCGAAGCTGTAAAAAACACAAACAAAACACAAAGAGGCGCTGGAATTGGAGCAGTTAGCGGAGCAATTATTGGCGGGATTCTTGGTAATAACCTAGGAAAAGGGGGTAATGGTGCGCTTGGTGCTGTGCTTGGAGGTGTTATAGGAGGTACTGCTGGTGGAGTTATTGGTAATAAAATGGACAAACAGGCTAGAGAAATCGATACAGCAATTCCTGGAGCACAAGTAGAGCGAGTGGGAGAGGGGATTAAATTAGTTTTAAATGAAAATGCGGTTCGTTTTGATACTAACAAATCAACTTTGACCGCAACTGCAAAAGCAAATTTAGATAAACTGGTTAAAGTTTTTAATGAATACCCAGATACAAATATCGTTATTTATGGGTATACTGATAGTACGGGTTCTGCTGATCATAATTTAAAGTTATCGAGAGAAAGAGCTACTTCTGTAAAGAATTATTTATCGAACCAAGGCTTATTGGCTAGCAGGTTTAGTATTAACGGTTTAGGAATTGCTGATCCAATTGCATCAAACGATACTCCACAAGGAAGAAGTCAAAACCGTCGTGTTGAATTTGCTATTACTGCAAACGAAAAAATGATACAAGAAGCTCAAGAAGGAAAATAAAATTCAATTTTCTATAACCTAAAGCTGTTTCGTTTAGAAGCAGCTTTTTTTTTGCCAAAATTTAACACAATATTTTGTTTAATCATTGTGTACATATATTAAACAAACAGTATCTTTACCAAAGATTTAAAATACATTATTATGGCAACCACTAAAAAAATAGCTTCAAAAAAACACACAATCAATGATGACCATATCATTACATTGTACATGAATTCCGTTTTAGAAAACAATCAAAGACCAAAAAACGTTTTCCAATTTTGCAAAGAAAATGCAATAGAAGAGGCTGATTTTTACTCTTTTTTTGGATCGTTTAGCGCTGTAAAGCAAGCCATTTGGGCTAAATTTTTTGAGAATGCAATTGCATCCATTGAGAAAGACGAGAATTATAGTACGTATACAGATAAGAATAAATTGTTGACTTTGTTTTTTACGCTATTCGAAATCTTGACGTTAAATAGAAGCTATGTGCTATTTTCACTACAAGAAAATAACGATGGATTGAAAAATTTAAAAGATTTAAAACAATTTAGAAGTTTATTCAAAACGTTTATAACTGAAATTATTGAAGAGAATCCGAGCGAAAGCTTCGTGAAATTAGAAAAAATAACAAAACCAGTATTTTCTGAAGGAGCATGGATTCAGTTTTTGTTTATATTAAAATTTTGGATGGACGATACTTCTAAAAGTTTTGAAAAGACAGATATCGTAATCGAGAAATCAGTAAATACTGTAGTTGATTTATTAAATACTAAACCGTTAGAGAGTTTGTTTGATCTAGGTAAATTTCTGTGGAAAGAACGTAAAATGTAATTTATTACAAGCACTATAAAATGAAAACAATAGATAAAATTCCAACAGGAAAAATAGAACGTGCCAGCCAACTCGTAAAGACAGGTTTTAAGGTTGGAGGAAACTATGTTGCTTATTATGGGGAGAAAATAGTTAATCCGTCCTTAACCAAAGATAAATTGAATGAAAACAATGCGGAAGACATTTATGATGGATTGCAAAATTTAAAAGGGAGTGCTCTTAAAGTGGCTCAAATGCTGAGTATGGACAAAAGCATTATGCCACAAGCTTATGTAGACAAGTTTTCCTTATCCCAATTCTCTGTTCCTCCTTTATCGGCACCCTTGGTTAGAAAAACGTTCAAGAAATATTTAGGAAAGTTTCCAGAAGAAATTTACGATACTTTTACTCCAAATTCTATAAATGCGGCTAGTATAGGTCAGGTGCATGTTGCTACAAAAAACGGAAAGAAATTAGCCGTAAAAATTCAATATCCAGGCGTTGCTGATAGTATTAGTTCAGATTTGGCGTTGGTAAAACCTTTTGCAACCAGAATGTTCAATCTAAAAGGGAAGGATTCTGAAAAATATTTTATAGAAGTTGAAAATAAATTGCTTGAAGAGACCAATTATATTTTAGAATTAAAGCAAAGCCTCGAAATGGCAAATGCCTGTAAAGACATAGCCAATTTAAGATTTCCTAACTATTACCCAGAGTTGTCTTCAGAAAAGATTTTAACCATGGATTGGATGGAAGGGGAGCATTTGTCTGAATTTGCAGCTAAAAATACTGATAGAGCAAAAGGAGATAAATTAGGACAAGCTCTGTGGGATTTTTATATGTTTCAAATGCATGAACTGCGACAAGTGCATGCTGACCCACATCCCGGTAATTTTTTAATTGATAGCGAGGCAAATTTGATGCCAATCGATTTTGGTTGTATCAAGAAAGTGCCAGACGAATTTTATTTTCCTTATTTTGAATTGGCAGACCCAAAAGTGATTAATAATCCTTTTTTGTTTAATGAAAAATTATACGAATTAGAGATATTGCGTTTAGACGATTCGCCAGCTGAAATTGAATACTTTACAGGAATTTTTCACCGATTGTTAAGTTTGTTTACCAAACCTTTTCATGGTGATTATTTCGATTTCTCCGATGAAGATTTTTTTGCTGAAATAGCCGTTATGGGCGAAGATTTTACTAAAGACACCCAATTGCGAAAAATGAATGGCAATAGAGGTTCTAAGCATTTTTTGTACATTAATAGAACCTTTTTCGGGCTATACAATTTAATGCACGATCTAAAAGCTAGGGTAGCTACTCAAAATTACATGATTTATAGCTCGACGAGTTAGATGAGTTGTTTGTTGTTTTAGGTTGGTAAGAGTGGTTTTTCTTTTTTAGGAAATTAATCACTCTTACTTTTTTCTAATTTCTCCAAGCGTTTTAGTATAGTAGCGTTTGCTTTTACAAGCTCAGCATTTGCTTTTTGAAGTTGTTCTATAAGTTCTTGTTGCTCTTGTACTGCCTTTACGGTAATTGGAATAATATCGTTATATCTCATACCATAATTCCCTTCAGGGTCTTTATAAATTACACCATTATTATAATCCCCCTCTTTTTTCAAAGATGCTTCTACTTCTTGGGCAATAAAACCATATTCTGTTTTTTTATTTTCATCATTATTTTTGAAATAAGAAACAGGACGTAATTTTTTTATAAAATTCAATCCTAAAGGAGAGTCTTTTATGTTCGATTTTGCTCTTTTGTCAGAAGTTACGGTCCAACCCACTTGAATTACAGCCGATGTAATTGCCCCGTTTCCTAATTTTACTTGATTACTAATAGTATTGTTAACTCCAAATCCAATTGATATAGCATTACTGGTAGCACCAGTACCATTGGTCTGATATCCAATAAAAGTATTACTATCACCAGGTGTATCTCTACCAGCATTGTGTCCTACTGCAGTATTATTATTTCCAGGAGATTGCATTAAAGCATCTCTACCAATTGCTACATTAGCACTGGCATTACCTTGAGAGAATGCATTATACCCTACGGCAACATTATCAATTCCACCTGTTGTTTGTCCACAAGCTTGTGTGCCAATTGCAACATTGTTACTAGCAGTGGTTGAATTTAAAGCTTGATACCCTATGGCTACGTTATGTGCTGCTACACCTGTACTTCCACCCATAGCTTGAGATCCAATAGCTATGCTAAATTGAGAGGCAGGATCATTGTTACCATCAAAAGCACCATTACCTATAGCTACACAGTCACCCCCACGAATAGCTGCGCCTGCTTGAAAACCAATTGCAACTATTCCACTTCCTTGAACTGCATTTCCAGCTTGAAAACCCAATAAGGTATTATTAGAAGCTGTATTATTCAATCCTGCTTGATATCCCATCGCAACAGTGTTATTACCACCAACGTAATTTAATAAAGCATTATAGCCTACAGCAACATTTGCAGAACCACCAACGTTTGCTCCTAAAGCATCAGTTCCTACTGCTATATTTTGCAATCCAGTAGTGTTTGCATCTAAAGCACGAATACCTAAAGCAATATTATTACTTCCTGTTGAGTTTGTTGTTAAAGCATTGTAACCTACAGCTGTATTATCAGCTGCCGTGCTAACCGCTAAAGCTCCAGAACCAACTGCAACATTATTTGCACCAGCAGTAGTACCTAAAGCATTAAAACCTACAGCAGTATTATCTGCTGAAGTAAGTGCATCGCCTGCTCCATAACCGACAGCAGTATTGTTTGCTGCAGTACTAGCCGCTAATGCGGAGTATCCTAAAGCCGTATTCCCAACAGCAGCTATATTCGCAGCTAATGCACTAACCCCAAAGGCAGTGGTTCCCGCAGCAGTATTTAAGTTTGCGGAAGACAAACCAAAAGAAGTGCTTGTAGTTCCAATTTTCCCAGCCTCTAAATTATTTCTTCTAAAAGCGACATCAACACCATTTGTAGTTCCCAAAAAATTAGTGCCATCTACAATATTAGAATTCCCTGTTATAAGCCAAGAGTTTGTTGCTCCACTTCCTAGTCTAACCCAAGGACCTGTTGCGGAACTTAAGAAATAAAAACCAGGAGTAACATCGTTTAATGTATTGGTATTGTATACTAGTTCTGATTCGGTACCTGTAAGTACGGGTAGCACAACAGTGGTTGCTGTTAATGCCACTCTAGGTATTAATAGCCCATCTGTACCTGAAAATACATCTAAAGCAGCGAAAGGGTTTGTAGTGCCTATTCCTACTTGAGCATTCGTTCTAGTTATTGCAAAAACAACTATTAAAAGCAATAGAAGAGATTTCATTTTTTTCATTTTAATTTCCATCAGTTGGTAAGTTGTCAATTTATTTAGTATTGATTCCTAAAAAGTGAAATTTTTAGGGGAATCTTTTTAGTAATTTAAAATACAGCTACTTTTAATTTTTCTTTTTTAAGAATGGAAGTAGAAGCTTTAATTGGTTTTGTATATAAATAAATTTGAAAAATGTATTGATTTTTTTATTAATTCAAATTCATAATACGGACTAACACAAAATTAGCTACAAAACTCTAATTTTACAGCTATTTTACATATACAAAAACTATACAAAAGCCAATTACAACGTTGTAAATTAGTAAAACCCTTATAAATCGAATGGTTTTGACTCTAAAACAGTTTTAATTATTTTTTTGTGTTTAACTGTTGTTAATTCAATTTTAGAGAATGTTGTAGTAATGTTGTGGTTTTTTTAATTTTAATCTAAAAGTCAAGACTATTAATTGCTTAATTTTTAAGGCATTAAAATTGGTGTTGCAATAATTAAATGTTTTTATAAATTTCAAATTCACCAAAAAATAACATTTATTACAATATTTTTAATGCTTGTTTTAGTGTGATAAGTTTTTTTAAAAACTATTACTCACTCTTTTTTTTCTCTAATTTTTCTAAACGTTTTAAAATAGCAAGATTTGATTTTAAAAGTTCGGCATTAGTTTTTAAAAGTTCTGTATTTGTGTATTTAAGTTGTTCAATAATTTCCTGTTGCTCTTGTACTGCTTTTATTGTAATTGACGTAAAATCATTATATCTAACGGCATACATACCCGCATCGTCTTTACTGATAATTCCATTGTTTTTGTCTCCTGCTTTAGTAAGAGCCAGTTCTAGTTCTTGAGCAATAAACCCGTATTCCGTTTTTTTATCTTTATCGTTTGTACGGAAATAAGACACCGGACGTAATTTTTTAATAAAATCTAATCCCAAATTAGAATTTTCTATATTCGATTTCAGCCTTCTGTCTGAGGTTGCTGACCATGCCACTTGTGTAGTTGCTAACGAAATGGCTCCATCTCCAATTCGTATTTGATTAGAATTAGTTGCAACAGCAACTTGAGCGTTAAAACCAATTGCTGTATTGTTTGTGCCTGTTGTAATAGCATTTCCTGCAAGATTTCCTAGTGCAGTATTATCACTTGCAGTAGTACTAAACAATGCATTTTTCCCTACAGCAGTACAATTATTTACAATAACGGCATTGTTTAGTGATCCTTGACCAACCGATACATTGTCATTTCCAGATTGAAGCCCTTGAGAGGAATTAAAACCAATAGCTACATTATTATTGGAATCATTGCTGCCACTTCCAGCACTTCCCAGTGCATTAGCACCAACAGCAACATTTTGAGAACATACATGATCGAATGTAGCGTCTAATGCACCCCATCCAACAGCTACATTATTTGATGTGCCTAAATTGATACTATTGGTTAAGGCATTTACACCAATTGCTGTATTTCTTGTAGAAATATCATTAGATAATGCACCAACACCAAATGCAGTGCTAGAACTTCCAATTTTACCTGCAGATAAATTATTTCGTCTAAATCGGACATCAAAATCATTAATAGTTCCCATAAAATTTAATGGACTGGCAATTGTATTCCCTGTGATATCCCAACTTGTTGGTGCCGCTACACTCGACCAAGACAAGACTCCAGTTCCGTTTGTGGTTAAAGTTTGACCATTAGTTCCACGAGCGGTTGGAAACACATAACCTGTTGTTGCAGGATCTCCTATTTGAAATTGACTATTTGTTCTTAGGATTTTTGGAGATGAAGTAAAATCTCCATAAATTAGTGAAGTTGTAGGTGTAGTTGCAGAATTTGAGATGTATAATTTATTGCTAGTTGCTCCCGCTTCTGCCGAACCCGCTTCGTTTCCTAAAAACACGTTATTACTTCCTGTAGTAGTTGCACTGCCTGCTAACCGACCTAAAAATACATTATTAGAACCAGACGAGTTAAACCACCCTGCATGAAAACCAAGGGCTGAATTTCCAGTGCCCGTTGTAGCCAATTGCATAGACTGATAGCCAACAGATGTATTATCAGCACCCGCAGAAAGTGCTGATACTGCATCCCCTTGAAGTGCTTGAAATCCTAGCGCTGTTTGTCTATTCGATTTATTAAACTGTAAGCTTTGATGCCCTACTGCTGTATTATGTTCGCCTGAAGAATTGGTTGCTAAAGTTTCTTGACCTATAGCTACATTATTACCACCTGATGTATTTTGGCTTAAAGCTCTATAGCCAATTCCAGTATTTTCAATTCCTGTTGTATTTGACTCTAATGCACCAGATCCAACAGCAGTATGGGTACCAGTAGTTGTATTCGATTGTAATGCATTATAGCCAATGGCTGTATTGTCAGAAGCGGTTTGGTTGGAAGCTAATGCATTTACACCTATTGCGGTACTTTGTGTACCAGATGTATTAGCTGCCAAAGTTCCTACTCCATATGAAGTGTTTGTTATTCCTATTTTCCCAGATGCAACATTATTTCTTCTAAAAGCAACATCTACATCGGTTAAAGCTGCGGTTCCTATATAGTTAGTTCCATCAACTATTCCAGTATTGCCAGTAACCGACCAATCTGTTGTTGCAGAAGCGGAAGCTGCAGCTAATCTAACCCAAGGTCCTATTGCAGTACTTAAGTAATAAAAACCTGGTGTAACATCGCTTATTGTTGCTGTGTTGTATACTAGTTCAGAAGTAGTACCTGTTAGAATTGGTAACACAGTTGCAGTACCTGTTAAAGCTACTCTTGGTATAAGTAATCCATCATTTGTAGAATTTATATCTAAAGCTGCTGTAGGAGTAGTAGTTCCTATTCCTACTTGCGCATTGGTCGAAAGTACTGAAAATATAAAAAGTAGGAAAAAAAAAGATTTGAAGTTATTCATAATTATTTAATAGGTTGTCATACAGAGGTTTTAATTTAATACCTATTGTACTGTTTATATAAGCTAAATTTTTGATTGTTTTAATTACGAAATAAATCAGTAAATCTCATTTGTTTTTTTAAATTCACTTGAAAAATCAATCAAATTTTCTTAATAAAATATAAAAAGTATTTGTAGATTTTTATATGTCAACAAAAATAATACTTATTATTTTATAAAAATAATTTAAGGATATAAAATCTGTATAATGCTTAATTTCAACGTTATAATTCAATGTTTCAAAATAGTCTTTTACTTTTTTTCATTCTAAAATTGAATTTTATTTAGTATAAAAATTTATACTGTTTAGGCAGGTATAACCATAAATATTTCAGTTCAAGTTTTTTTTATAAACAGGAATCAAAACTACTAAAATTTAAATCCAAAACGAATTACACCCAACAGGTTTTCAATTCGTATATTATCCTTTTGGGTATATAAATATAGTATTTCGGTTTTTTATGCGTTTTTCGATAGCTATTTGTAGGGATAAAACTCCTAGATACGCTACATATTAGAAGCGGCGTACTTAAACCTGAGAGCAACAAACGGAGCGGATCCAGTCTTTTTTTAATGGGATTTTACTTGTGTCTTAATACAATTTGCATTGGCAAATTATGTATGAACTATAAGCTTTTTATAAAAAATAATTTGGTACAAAGGGTTGCAATTGTGTATTTTATTTTCTTATTGTTCTCCTTAGTGTATGTATAACTAAAGACTTCCCATCTAAAGTATCAATTCGTCCCTACTAACTGTACATGCAATACGTATGAGCCATCAATGTGACCGCGGTCAATTAGGTTAACGACCGCGGTCAATTGTTAGTTTCACCGCGGTCAAATGAACCTATTACTAAGACAAAGTGGTGTCTTTGTGCCAAAGTTTATTTTTACTTATTGTATCACCTTAAATTTTTATACTCTGACAATTCCTTAAACCGCTGTTGGCAAAACCAACCCTACTGATTCTATGGCTTCAATGCTCTACTATCCCCGAGCAACACTATCGGGCGAAATAGATTTGGATACACTTGCGGAGGAAGTTTCCTTAAAATGTACCGCAACACCCGCTGATTGTTATGCAGTAATTATAAGCTTAGTTCATGTTGTTTCTAATGCTTTAAAAGACGGAAATATTGTGCGTCTTGGCGCAATGGGATCGTTTCAGGTAAGTGTCAAAGGAACGGCAAGTAATAGTCCCGAGGCTTTAAATCAGAACAACATAAAAAGCGCTTCTATTTTTTTTAGACCTGGAGCCAAATTTAAAAAGATGTTAGGCGAATTGGTATTTTATAAGAAAAAAATATAATACAACTTAACTTTCTATTATAATTTATACACCTGCATCATTTTGACTCGTTCTTTTTTTAGGTAGTGCATCATGAAGCTTTTGTTAAGAATTACTATTTATAGCTTTGTTTGTTCATCCCTAAATGGTATAGAACCATTACAGTTAATTGGTTCATAAGGTAAGTGGGGTCTACAATATTATATAAAAACAAGAAACCTCTTCATTGCTGAAGAGGTTTCTCTGAGATAACTTAATTCTAAAACTTATCTTTTAATCATTCGTAATGATTTCACTTTTTGTCCTTGAGATACAATTACATTGTAAATACCTGTTGGATAATTACGTCCTATTTCTAGAACACTCAATTCTGAAACTGAAGCTTTACGAACTTCTAGTTGACGTCCAATCATATCGTACACTTTCATTTCAACTTGAGCGTCGCTTGAACTCTCGATGTCTAAATTAAAGTGTGATGCAAACGGATTCGGGAATGATTTTACGTTGAATATGTTATCAACTTGAGTTTCATTCATTCTTGCAATAGGCGTTGTAATCGTACAAATGTCACCACCGTATGATTCTTGCCACTGTCCACTAACTGAGTATCTAACGGCAACATCTACTAAATAGGTAGTACCAGCGGCATAACCTCCCGGCAATTCCGCAGCTGTTAATACTGTCATGTTACCTGAAGTTTTTTCAACTACTCTACTGATTAATGGATTGGATTGTAATCGTACTCTAAAGCGATATCCATCGGCTAAGAAAATTGATGCAGCATTAAGTCTTGGTGTAAGACTTGTAACTGTTTTGTTACATTGCGTAGTAACTAACTTAGAAAAAGGAAGTCCAGGAGTTGTTACTGTACAAGCTGCTCCCCAAGGGGTTAGTGGAATATCTCTATTTACACCAGTAAAAGTTCTCACTCTAATACTATAAGGGGTATCATATTGTACTCCGCCTAGTATTCCCGTCATTGGATTAAAATAATACAATGTACTAGTAGTGAAACGTGTACCAGAACCATCGGTTACTTCAAACTCATATAGAGTAGCTGTTACAACAGGACTTGCTTCAATAAATGTATTTATAGTAGCCAGTGTTTTCCCACATTGAAAAGGTCTAACGGTTGTTGTAGCAGAAGCTGCTGGTGCAACAAGAGGTGCTTTAATTAAACAAACACCACCATAAGGATACTCCGTAGCACCAATAAATGGTTTTACGCGTATGTTATACTCTTTACCATACGCTAATCCTCCTCCTAAAACGGTTGTTGGATTAAAATAGTAGTTTGGCCAAGTATATACGGTTACTGTATTAGGAGCGGTCGTTAAGGTAATCTCGAAACGATATTGTGTCGCGCCAGGAACTGGATTCGCTTGTATTACTGTATCTGCGGCAGGTACAAATTGACCACATTGAGCGGCTCTAAGTTGTGTACATATACCAGTAGTTACCGTTGCAGTTCCAGCTTGTGCCTGAGAACAACCTGAAACAATATCTCTAACACCTAACAAAATATAATTTATCGCTCCACTTACATTGGTAGATGCTACTATAAAAGTAGAAGCACTTCCAGGATTAGTAGTTATCGTTGTTGGTGTTCCACCAGCTCCGATTTTATAAGTAAATTCATATTGTAACGTGCCACCAAGTCCTGTTGTTCCTGCACCTAATGCACCAGTGAAGGTAACTAATGGAGCTGAACCAATACAAGTGGCTACAGTACCTGTTACGGTAGCTGTTGGTGATGGATTTACGGTTAACACCCCATCAACAGGAGTAACAATATAGTTACTTGCTCCTGGTACAGGAAGGCTAGGTCTTACTGGATAAGAACCTGATATTGAACCATCACCCCCAATTACTGTTAATGTTACCGATACGATATCACCAGCAATATTATAGTCCTTAGTAAAATCTACATTCAAATTGCCTGGGCTGCTAAAAGCACCTCCAGCACATTTAATTTGATCTGTTGCAGTAATAGTAATGGGTCTTCTATCAATATTTGCTGTAGTTGTAGTAGTGTTAATGCTATAATTGGAAGCATTAGCTCCGCTAATACTAAGACCAGCAATGGTTACTGTTTTACCAGTACCAAAATCTCTAGTAATAAAACTACCTGTTGCAAGCGATGTATCTAAAGTTACTCCAGCTTCTTCGCCAGATAAGATGCCACTTAGTGTAGCACCACCTGTATTTATTACAGCATCAGTATTCCCGTCATACGTTTTATTGTCAGCAGTAATACCAGTCACATCTAATCCTACAGGAGTAATGTCTTTTTTAGTACTAAATACGGGTTGAGACAAGATGTAGTTGTCTTTTTCAGATCCTGTAAGTTCAGTGGTAGAGGTAATTGTCCAGTTTCCTACATTGGCATCAGCATAATATCCTGATGGTGTAAACGATAGATTAGCAGTATCTGATGGGAATTCACCTTGCAATTCTGTTGCAGGTACTACCGAAATAATAGCGGTATTCGTTTTATCGTATACCTTATCAGCAGTAGCAAGATTGTTTATTGTTACCACTTTTGGAGTAATACTAGCAGTGTTTACTGAAGGCTGAGTTAAGAAATAATTATCTTTTTCAGTACCCGCTAGACTACATGAAGGAGTTACAACTAAATTATCCCCTACATTTTTAGATGGGAATGTACCTTTTTGAACTAGTAGTACATCGTCAGATCCTATAACACCTACTAAACTACCACCAGTTATAATGGCTGTATCAGTAGTATTGTACTCTTTGTCTTGAGAAGTTGCTCCTGTTACTGTTAACTCAGCTTGTCCAATTACAAATGCAGTTGGTGCAGAGCTTGTAGTAGGATAATTAGCGTCTTCAACCACAGTTGCTGTTGCAGTATAGCTACCCGCTTTAGTTGGTGGTGTAGCAGTTGGTCCGTAGGTTAAACTTACTCCAGTATAACTGTACGTTACAGATGCAGGAGCGGGTGTAATTACACTTATTGAGTTTGGTCCCTGAGATGCTGTATTATACGTATAAGTTCCAACATTTACCGTAACCGTTGGTGTTGTTTTACTTTCTCCAATTGCAAAATCTCCAAAAGTGGTTACACCTGTTGCTGTCGCAGTTGTTGATGTAGGTGTGCCAGATACGGTTGAGGATGCCCATGCACTACCATTATACGTTTGAATACCATAATTTGCAGGTGTTGCACTACCATCATTATCTCCAACTAGATACAAGAAGTCAGGATTATATGATGTTAAACCAGGAACAGCAGGGCTGTTTGTTACTGTAAAATATCTGTTTACACTTTTGTTACTATTTATACTAGAACTAACAATTTGTGGATGATCTCCATCAGTAGTCGAAGCGGTTATACTTCCTCCTGCAGTGATCGTTCCTGTAAAGTTTAAAGTTAAAGGTAAATAATTTGTAGCGTTTCCTATTTCAAAAGTTCTAGATGTACTTGAAGCGGCTATAAACTTCTTAAAATTACCATTTACATATCCAGTAGTTCTAGAATAACTTCCTCCAGAGTCTAGTGTTATGGTATTGGCACCTGTAGTTACAACGTTATTGGTAATATCAAGATTAGAAGTTGCAAGACTTTGGTTTGCATTAATATTACCTGTTGCACTGTTAAGTTTCAAAGTTCCAGTAATAGTATTTGCAGTTGATAAATTAAAGTTTCCTGTATTGGCACCTTTAAATTCATAACTCGCACCACTATTATACGTTCTTGTTCCTGAAGATTGAACGGTACCCGATGCGCCACTAGCAGTAAGACCATTAGCATTCGCAGTAATAATTTTACCTCCAGAAGCAAGATTAAATGTACCGGTAGAACCGCTACTAATTACCGATGTGCCAAAATCTACAGTAGCGCCATTTGCTATACTATGATTGATGGCATTAGCCAGCGTACCTCCTGAAGTGTACGTTTGAGTAGTACCATTAAAATTAATAGTTCCTGATGCACTTGTTGATTTAATAGTTCCTGCAGTTTGACTAAAATTTCCAGAAACATTTACAACACCAGCTGTACCAGTAGAAAAATCAACTGTTCCACCTGTTTGTGTAAAGTCTTTAACAGTAATTGTTTTATTTAATATTATAGAACCTGTTCCTGTACTAGTAACCGTAAAGGTATTTGTAGTACCAACAAACCCAGTGATTCCAAAGTCTAAATTACTAGTCTGGCTAGGACAATTCCAAGTAAGATTATTAAAAGTTTGATTAAAACTACCAATATTAGCTGTACTTGTAGTCCCAGAAATCAAAGTAATGGATCCTGTTTGCCAGTTTGCATAAGGTAAGAAACCTTGGTTTGTAGTATATTTGTGTCGGTAGGTTCCTGCTATCAGTAAACTTGAAGTATTTGTACCAAGCCAAGGATTGTTAGTCCATATACTTCCTCCAGCAAGAGTTCCAGATGCTGACACCGTCATAACACAATTTGTCAAATTAATACTATTTGTAGCAGTAGTGTTGTCTATTTCAAAGACACCATCTATAAGTGCAGTTGATCCCGATGTAAATTCCAATGCAATACCAAACCCAGTGCTATTGAACTTCAAACTACCTAAACTCTCAACACTCAACTCATTTGTTGCTGTACCGTCTGAGATTATTGTTAAAGTTTTGCCTGAAGTTACGGTTTGCAAAAGAACATTTGCTCCAGCACTAATAATTAATCTACCAATAGATTGTGTAGGAACATTGGTAACCGTAAAGTTACCTGAAGGAAAGGTCAAGATATCATTAAAAGCTGCTGTTGTTCTTGTAGGAGTCCAGTTTGAACCGACAGTCCAATCAGTCGTATTTCCGTTCCAAGTGTATGAATTTGGATTCACAGTAATTGACCCTATTGTTGTAATTGTTCCACAGCCACCTGTTAGAGTCACTGTATAGGTTCCTGCTGTACTTGTAGGAGTACCACTTATATTAACTACATTTCCTGACCAACCCGATGTTAACCCAGTTGGAAGTCCAGTAATGGTTGCTCCTGTAGCTCCTGTTGTAGCATAAGTAATGGTAGTAATGGCATTACCAGCATTAATGGTTTGAGCATTTGTACCTACAGCTGATGTTAGTGCTACCGTATTGAGTACACAAGTAACCGTTAAAATACCTGCATTTGCCGTAAAGAAGCCTGAAGTAGTATTTGTAGCCCCTGAACCTGTTCCTCCGTAATCAGAGAATCCTTGTGAAGTTACATTAAGAATTAGATTATTAACCGTACGATTAAGAGAATTTAAGTTTAATGTACTGCCTGAACCCACTGTAATATTCAAAGGACCATTAGAAGCTGGAAATACAGTAGCAGTAGCAATTCGGCCTGCCCCACCATCATACGTTAATCTAGATCCCACAGCATATACTAATGTCAAAGTAGAGGTTATAGGCGCTGTTGCAGCCGAAGATACTCTAACACCTCCGGTAGCATTGATGTTGAAATTAGTAGTCAAGGTACCGCTTCCTGTTAAATTAATACCGTTAACATTATTAACTCGATACGTTAAACCGCTTCCTGTAGGTGCTGCATTAAAGAAATTTACGTTTTGAGTTGTAGTTCCGTTGAAACTTAGTAATGGAGTTCCTAAATTGCTTGATTGAAAGGTACCAGCAGTTTGGTTAAAGGTACCCGTTACATTCATTGTAGAAGTTCCTGTTGCTGTATTCATTTCAAAAGCACCACCTGTTTGTGTAAAATCTTTGGTGTTTATAGTACCATTGCCCATCGTTAATGAACCTGTAGTAGCTCCAGTACTAATAACCTTAAATTCATTACTCACATTAATAATGGCTGAAGAAGTATTTAAGTTAAAACCAACAAGAGTTTGGCTCGGACAATTCCAAGTCAAATTATAAAAATTTTGACCTAAACCAGTTATTTGAGGAACACTTACATTACCAATAATAGAACACAAGGATCCTGTTTGCCATCCTGCTGTAGGTACACGACCTAAATTGTTTGTTGAATATTTACATTCGAATGTTCCCGCATTAGCTATTAATAAACTACTTGCAGAAGTTGTCCAGGGATCGTTATCTAAAGTACCACCAGCTGCTAATGTTCCAGTTACGGTCATTACGCAATTTGTGGTATTAATTTTAATAGGATTCGCGCAACCGCAATTATTAGTGATCTCTAATCTACCCGCGACAGTTGCCGTTGAAGACGTACCAAATGCTAAAGTTAATCCACCTACCCCGTTGTTATTTGCGCCAGCTACACTAACGAATAAACTGCCAGTGCTGGCAATACTTAACTCATCTGCTGCAGTTCCATCAGTCATTGTTAATGTACCAGCTGCAGAAGTTTGTAACGTTGCGTTTGCCCCAGCGTTTACTATTAATCTACCAATAGTTTGAGTAGGAACAGCAGTTATGGTATAAGTCCCTGAGGGTAAAGTAAGTATGTCATTAATTGCGGGTGTAGTTCTAGTAGGAGTCCAGCTTGCTGCTGTAGTCCAGGCACTATTAGTTCCGCCCCAAGTATAAGATGATGGTGCTGCGGTAACTGTAAGAGTAGCTGACACACTACTTGCAACATACCCATTAGCGGCTGCTTGTGTAGCTGTAATAACCGAAGTACCTGCGCCAAAAATAGTTATTAGGCCAGTACTACTATTAATGGTAGCTACACCAGGAGTGGCACTTGTATAAGTAAAGGCACCTGAAACGTTATTTGATGTTGGTTGAGTTACCGTGAAAGCAGTATCTCCCACAATTTTTGAAGTAAGAGCTAACGCTCCTAGTTGTGGAGCAAGTGTACCTCTAATATTATCTACTATAATAGTTCTTGCAGGTTTAAGTGTTCCAAAAGCAGTTTGAACTGCAGTCTCCCAGTAGGGGTGAATAACAAAACCAGTATAAACACCAGTTGCCGTAGCAGCCTGGCTATCAAGTGCAGTACCAAATGTAAAATAACAAGTCTGCCATGTATTAGTACCAGTGTAGCTAACAATTGCTGCAGGTGTTCCAGTACCGCCTTTTACTTTTACTAAAAAAAACATGGGTCCAGAAGCATATACATCTATAGACATTGTTTTGGTCACTGTTAAATCGACAGGTTTTGTTAAATTTATATCTTCTCCTTGCCAAACTTGTTGTGCTGTATCTGTAACTATTTGTTGAACTCTAGTGGTGTTAGTTCCAGTGCCAGTTACAAGTGTAGGCACTGGCATGCCTCCAAAGATGCCTGTGTAACCTCCTGTTTCTCCCACTTCATATCCTAGTGCTAAGCCAAATTGCGGTAATACGGTGATTGTTCCAGTTGTAGTAGTTATTCCACAGCCACCCGTTAATGATACTGTATAGGTTCCTCCTGCACTTGTAGGTGTACCATTAATAGTAAGTACATTTGCTAGCCAATTGCTAGTTACCCCTGTAGGTAGCCCAGTGACTGTTGCTCCTGTTGCTCCTGATGTAGTATAAGTAATGTTTGTAATTGCTGCACCTGAACTAATCGTCTGAGCATTTGTACCCGCTGCTGATGAAAGTGTTATAGTATCACTACAAAATTCATCCGCACCGATTTCATAAGTTCCTCCTAATGGTCGTGTAGTTCCATCAATATCATCAATTACTAAACTACTATTACCCACAGCAATAGCAGGAGAACCCGTTTGTAGATGTAAATCATTAGTAGCGAGAGATGCTATATTTACATATAATGGATTATTAGCCAGTACAGCACCTCCTTGGCCATTGGCTTCACGAATCGCAAGTGGGTTTCCTGATGCTTTCCATGTAGCAAGAGAAGATGTTACACCACTTAGATTAACTGCACCTGTACCACTAGGATAGTAGTAATGATTGTAATTCATTGTTGCTGCTGTTGTAGCGTTCACTAGAACACAAGCCGCTGCACCATAAGTGTATAATACATTATTTTGTATATCCCAATTGTTCATAAAAGCTGGGGTTATAGCATACAGACAATTATCAGCAGTGTAGAAAGAATTATTATACACTTTTAAGCCTGTTATCTGAGTGTTTACAATACCCCAGTTGGAGCTAAAAAAATTATTTTTAATAATTGTGCTCGCATTTGCAGCAATAGTTCCTGCTGCAACAAAACCCACTCCATAGCCACCACCATAAAGTTTGTTGCGTTCCATAATTAATACTGATGCAGCATTTGCTGCAAACTGCACGGAAGACGCCGTTCCAACAGCTGCTATAGCAGAAAATCTAATGGTGTTATCTTGTAATGTTAAAGAAGTACCTGCTACTACTTCTATCATGTGATAATTAGTGTTGTTTCTTGAAAGCGTACAGTTTTTTATAGCCAGTTGGCCCCCGGCATTAGCCATTACAACAGACTGAATAGTAGTACCAGTACCAGTAAAATTGAAGATACAGTTTTGTAAGGTGATCCCTATTGCAGTATCAACCCTTGCAGACCATGCTGTTGTTGCATTCCATTGTAAGTCTTTTACCGTCCAATAATTACCCGTTGAAAAATACAATCCAGAATTAGCTGCTGCAGTGGATGTTATGATGGTTGACCCATTTCCTTTTCCCTGTATGGTAATAGGACTAGCCAATGTACCCGATGCAGTAAATGTATGTACTGTCGACCAAGAGTAGGTACCCGCATCGATATAAAAAATAGTGCCTGCAGCCTGCGAAGAGCGTGATAATGCATAGGCTAAAGTAGCAAATGGCTTAGCTGATGTGCCATCATTACCAGCAATATCTTGACCTGCCGCTGTACAAAAATCACCAGCAGCAAAAGTACCATCATTGATATACATATTACCAGTTAATAGTTCGGGTTTATAAAAATAGACATTAGTAATAAATAGAGTTGCATTTTGACCAAAAGTAACAGGAACGATGTATTTTAAGCTACTTAAAATATTTCCAGTATTGTAAGTACTTAAATCTAAATCAAGGCTAATCCATTGATTTCTTGTGGTACTTGAAGGAATAGTTGAGCCTGTTACCGTTAATTCTCTTGCAGTTGTAGTAGATGACTCTAGTTTAACAGCCAGAGAAGTATAATTAGTAGAATAAACATCTAAGTGTAAAGTAGTCATCCCTGACACGTCAAGAACTCCTGCAGTATTTACTTGAATACCAGAAAAGCTGTGAGCACTATAACTTTTGGCAGTTCCTGCTGGAGAACCAGGCAAAGCAAGATCTGCGTTAAGAGTGGCTCCCCCAAAAGTGGGGTAACTAACTCCAGTCTGATTGGTGTAGGCTCCACTGTAAATGGATAATACATTAGATGCAGTTCTAGTCGGTGGAGTAGTGGGCATCACTGTGGGTTGCGAAAATCCTGAAGCGTAAACTAACAGGAAAAAGAGTAATAATAATTTTTTCATGTTTTAATTTTTTTGGTGAATATGTAAATTTACAACGTTGTAGTATTTTTACGCTATCGATATAGTATATAAAAACTATACAATCTAAAATAAATTTTTATTTTTTCTTTTTTTTTCAATAAAATCAATTGTTTGCGAAGATTTTGTTACAACAAAACTCAATTGTATGTTCTTATTAATTTTAGCAATATTATGTAAATGTTGTGTTAATGTATAGTTTTTGTTTTCTATTTATCTAATGTAGTGGGGTTGTAATTTTCTATTAAATAAAAAAAGTATACTTAAATTAGTATATGTCTATTTATTTATGTTAAAAAAACATTTTTAATAAATTTCATATTCCTAAAAAAATATGAATAGTAGTAAGTATATCTTATTTTTAATACTAGTACTTTATTCATTTATAGATTTTTGGTTTTATGAGGGTTTGTAACTACTTATTTTAGTAAAGAACAGTTATGGGCTTAAGAATTATAAAACAAATAAAAAAAACCTCTTCATTGCTGAAGAGGTTTCTTTAAGATAACTTAATTTTTAAATAAACTTATCTTTTAATCATTCTAATAGATTTCGTGTTTTTACCTTGAGATACAACAACGTTGTATATACCTGTTGGGTAATTCCGTCCCACTTCAAGAACACTTAATTCTGAAACCGAAGCTTTACGTACTTCTAATTGACGTCCAATCATATCATACACTTTCATATCTACTTGAGCGTCGCTTGTACTCTCGATGTCTAAACTAAAGTGTGATGCAAATGGGTTAGGGAATGCTTTTACTTCAAAAACATCATTATTGGATACTTCAGACATTCTTGCAATAGGTGTAGTAACTACACAAGAATCACCGTAAGCTGTGAATGCAGTAGCAGCACCTTTAGATCTAACAGATATTGTATACGCTGTTCCATAAACACCACCACCAGGAAAACTACTTAGTCTGAAGTAATAATTGGCAGACGGGATAACTACAGTAGTAACACCATCAGAAACTTGAAACTCATATTGAGTTGCTAAGTATACAGGACTCGCCTGGATAGCATCATTTAAAAAATTAAGAGTTTTGCCACACTGCATTGGTCTAATCTTAGTTGTAGTTACAACTGGCTCACTAGGTGCTGTAATAATACATGTAACACCATAAAGTTGATAAACACCACCTACTTTTGCTTTTACTCTTACAGAATATGATTTTCCATAAACTAATCCACCAGTTATTTTAGTAGCTGGGAAAAAGAAATAGTTAGACCAAACAATAGTATCAACAACATTATTGTCAGTTCTTGTTACTTCAAAAGTATATTCGGTAGCGCCATTTACAGGGCTTGCTTCTATAGCAGTATCTAGGCTAGCTAACGTTTTACCACATAATGAAGGTCTCAATTGAGTAATTTTATTATCCCAGAAATACATATTATCAACATAAATCTGTGTTGTATTTGGAGCAACATTTTGCTCTAATTTAAATCCTCTAATTTGGGTTAAATCTGCTCCGCCCCAGTTAGATAAACTAATATTTAATGAATTCCAACCTGCTTTAAGGGCACCTGTATTATAAAGAATATCACCTGGTGCTAAAAACACGACAAACATATTTGATAACGGTGTGTTAAGATATATATCCATATGCATTGTGTTCATTCCAGCTGCACTAAAACGTACTTCCCCTTGATTTACAAGACCAATAAATCCAAAATTATCAATTTTTAATGCGGTATTAGTTCCATTAGAAATTGATGTCATTGTAGTTCCTGATGTCCAATCAGAACGTACCATATTACATGCATTAGCAAAAGTAGTCGGTGTTCCTGTGTACATTGATACTACTCCTGAAGGATCTAAGGCCGGAGGTGTTGGTGATGGTCCTGGCGAAAGAAAGGTTACCACTAACGAAGCAGCTTTACTAGTTGGACCAACATTTCCGTCCGCAATTTGTGAAGCAGTAATAGTAGAAGTACCTCCACTAATAATACTCACTTGGTTTCCGTTAACTATTCTCGCTACAGCAGTATTGCTACTGGTATATGTAAAAGGTTTAATATTATTGGAAGATGGAGGAGTTAATGTAAAAATAGCATCTCCTTGAGTTTTTGCAGGAACTGTAAATGTTCCTACAGTAGCAGGAAATAAAGTAGCAGGTCTGTAGAAATAAACATTATCTACATACACGGTTTTTCCACCACCAGTTAAGCTTTCAAACTTAAGAAAACTAATTCCTGACATGTTTAAACCTTTATTCACATAAGTCGATAAAGGTATGTCAATACTTCTCCATCCATTGATAGCTGGAAAAATCTGTGCATTTCTATCGCCATTATTAAGCAACCAAATGTTAAAACTAGGACTATCAGGAGTATAAATATCCATATGTAACATAGTCATTGCAGAAACATCAGTAGCAGCGAAGTTAATAATCTCAACAATAAAATTACTCATTTTTTTAGTGGCATTTCCTTGAAGCACAACATCTGTTAAAGTTGAAGCAGCTGCCCAAGTAGCACTAGCTAAATTAGTATAAGCTCCACTGTAAAGAGAAACAACATCCCAAGTATTTCGTGTTGGAGCTGCAGGAGCTGAACCTGGTGAAACATCTAAAGTGGCAGTTGCAAGACCTGAACCATAAATTCCGTTTGCTGCTTGTATAACACTAATAGTCGCTGTTCCAGCACCAACAATTGTTAAAGTATTTCCAGCAATTGTAGCTACCGCAAGATTATTACTTGTAAAAGTAAAAGCACCAGCGCTATTTGAAGTTGGAGCGGTTAATGTTATTGCGCTGTCTCCTACAGTTTTAGGACTAGCAACGGTAAAAGTAGTGCTAAATGTTGGAGGTTGAACAGTTGCCGCTCTGTAGAAATATAGATTATCGATATAAATTGTTCTCAAACCAGGCTGATTGTGCTCAAACTTAAATCCTCTTACTGTACCTGGAGCTGCTATAGGAAAACTTGATAATGGGATATCAAGTGAATTCCAACCTGCAACAAGTGCCCCTGTATTATACAGACGATCTCCAGTATCTAAAAGTACGATAAACATATTTGCAAGCGGTGTGCTTAAATAAATGTCAACATGAACATCTGTCATTCCAGTTACAGGAAAATTAGCAGTATCAGCAGTATTTGCAACATACCCTAAGAATCCAAAATTATCTATTCGTAATGCAGTATCTGTTCCGCTACCTATGCCTGTAGTTGTTAAAGTAGAACCAGATGTCCAAAAAGATCTCCCTGCAGTTGCAGATACGTTAGCATATGCTGGGGTTGTACCACCTGTAAACATAGAAACGACATCCCAAGCATTTCTTGCAGGGGCTGAAGGGAGTGCAGGTGATGCTCCAGGAATTACCGTTAATGTAGCAGATGTTGAACCTTGATAATAACTAGCATCGGCAGCTTGAGTTGCTGTAATAGTAGTAGTTCCTGCGGCTAAAATAGTTACTGTGCTTCCACTAATAGTTGCTACAGCAGTATTACTACTAGTGTAAGTAGGTGTAGCAGGATTATCTGAGGTAGCCGTTACTGTAAATGGAGCATTTCCAACTACTTTAGATCCCACAGTAAATGCATTAAATGTTGGATTAATAAGACATGGACCACATGAACCTCCACAGTCTATACCAGTTTCAGTACCATCTTGAATAAAATTAGTACATTCAGTAGCAGTTCCTGCTATTAAAGTGATATCATCAAGAGCTACACCTTGTGAAAATCCTTGTCCACCCAAATGGAATTGCATCTGAGTATCAGCACTACTTATTGATGCATTGAAAGTATACGTATATACTGTCATGGTAGTCGTTAAGCTAATATATGTTGAAGTAACTAGACCCCAGCCACCTACATTCTGCATTTGAACTTTTATGTTTCTGGTGCCTGACAAACATCTAGCTCTAAAAGTAACAGTGTAGGTAGCCCCACCTGTTATCGAAATACCCGCCTGATAAAACTCGGAACTGAAATCTGGAGCTGCTGAATTAGTTGCAGACCAAACAAATTCATTACCCACTGCTTGTGCTGTTTGTGCGGCTGGTATCCCGTTAGCAGTCCATCCAGTGGAGGAGTTGCCGTTGAAATAAGAATTTGTTATCAAATTCTGAGATTGTCCTAATGAAATAGTCATTAAGAAAAGTAATAAAAATAATTTTTTCATAATAAATTGTTTTTGGTAAATAATTAATTTTTGTGGTCACCAATATTAGGTTAAAAATTGCTCTAAAAAATATAAATTACATATACAATAACTATACAGTCTCAAATTACAACGTTGTAATTATGGTAAAACACTTAAAAACAAAGAGTTTTTAGCCTTTTATAAATCGTTTTTTTCTTTTTTTTCTTTCTGAGATTTACAACAAATGTTGTGGCAATGTTGTGGAAAATTTGTAATATGGCTCTTTATATTTTATTTTATTTAAGAGTAAGATTTCTATATAAATAATAAAAAACGTCTTAAAATTCATTTTTTACATATATATGGGTAAAAAACTTCATTTTTTATTTTTTTTATTTTTATAAAATTATAGGGATTTTAGTATTAAAATAGCATTTAAATTCCACTTTTTTTAATAATATTTTGGTTTATTTATAGCTACATCCTCTAAAATGGAATAATCAGGAGTTTATAAAAGGTTTATTGATTTGTTTTATTCTTAAAAGGGAAGGTAAAGGACTATTTGTGAATATAATTTTATGTTTAGTACTTTTCAATGACTTTTTCGTGTATCCTCAAAGTTATCTTTATTTACAAAAAGCACTCAAAGCGGCCAGCGTTTTGAAATAGAATAGATGAGGTTTTTAACAAAGGAGTTAATTTAAAATAAATTGTTTAGTGTATCGTTACTTCGAGTTTTTCAAAATTGTAAATTTTGAAAAGTATCGAGAAGCCATAAAAAATAAACTGCTGTTTTACTTATTGCGACTTAAGAGTGCAATTTCGCAAAAAGAGTATTATTTAAATTAGATTTATGTAATGAAGAAGACGAAAGTTACCCTTTATGTAATTTTTCAGCCAAAACGCGTTGGATTTTTTTTGCATCTTCTTTCAAGTGTTCTTTTACTATAAATGTTATGCATTCGTTAAGTTTTACAATGATAAATTTGTATTGGTATTCTTTGTAGAGCATCCCTAAAGTCAATAAGAATAAGGCTAATGTTTCAAATATTATTTTATATACTAATGCAATATCCAAATAATAGCTAAAAATAAGAGTATAAACAGCAATGGCAATCAAAAAAATATTTTTAGTCATGATTCTGCTCTTTCGCATATTTACATGCTTTGCTTCGCTCATGTTTATTTTTATTTTTTTATTATTATCAAATACAACAAAGTGCTTTTCGAAAACGATTCCGAAGGCATTCATAAACTCCATTTGGTTTGTAGTTTCTTTTTCTATTATATCATTGGTTAACGTTTCAACCATGGTTTTAAATTTATGTATACTTTTTTATTAAATAGTCTTGAATAACAATTAGTATGGTTTTTCTAATAATCTTAATCCTTAAAGTTGAATTAACGTTTGAGTGAAAAATGGGCTTTAAATAGTTTTTCAATCTGGTCTTCAAAATAATTAATGGTAAACCAATAGTCGGTTGCAGGCAATAATTGTTTGTTAAACGTTCCGTCCCAGCCCGTTCCATCCGAACTTATTTGTTTTATTAATTTTCCGTATCGATCGTATATAGATAGTTTTGCATTTGCATTTTCGGCTAATCCCACGACATTCCAAGTATCATTATATCCATCACCATTAGGAGTAAAAAACTTAGGATAATTAATAATAGTAACGGTATCTGAAAAACTCGTACAGCCTTCGGTATCAGTTATGTTAATGGTGTGTAAACCGCTTGAAATACCAGAAAAAACATTGGAATTTTGCCAAGCGCCATTATCTATTTTATAGAGGTATTCATTTAAGTCTCCGTTAACGGTTATGGTTATAGTAGCGCTTTCTGTAAAAGCTGTTGTTTGTTCTATGGTATAGGAATTGGCAGGGAACGTTTCACTAATAGTAGCAAATACCTCTTTCGAAGTACAACCTGTTAGTTTATTAAAAACGAGTACAGAATATTTTCCAATTGCTGCAGCTTCATAGCTGTTTTGCGTTGCGCCATTAATTTTAACGTTTTCAAAGTACCATTCAAATTCTAAATTTGGGTCGCTTAAGTTGGTTTCTATCAGGTAGGCATTTAAGGTACTTCCCGTAGCTTTTTCAATACAAATTTTACCGTCTTTTAGATTTGGTTTTGGAAGTGGGTCAACATTTATTTTTACCAAAGACGGGTTTCCTTTACAGCCAGAATAGCTTGGAGTTACAGTATAAGTAACTGTTCCTCCGGTTTCTGTTTCTAAAAGTTGTTCGATAACATCTTCTCCAGAATCATCTTTGGCACCAGTAACATCTATTGGGTTGGCAGTCCATTCAAATGTTGTTAGAGGAATGTTTGGATTAGGAATTAACTTAATATTGGTATAGTTGCTACTACAAATCGAACCTCCTGAAGTACCAAAAATTTCAGGAATAGGATTTACTTTTACAACCACAGACAGAGGTGCTCCAAAGCATCCATTTATTTTTGGAGTCACAATATATTCAGCAAAACCTTCTTTTATATCTGTAGTGGTTAAAGTTTGAACAATGGTACTGTCGTTTCCTGAAAGGCCTCCCAAAACTCCAGTTTGAATAACTGTCCAATCAAAAGTGGTCAATCCTACTTCGCTAGATAATATAATAGAAGTAGTCCCGCCTGAACAAATTGTTTGTAAGTTAGGAGAAGCACTAACTTGAGGGATTGGATTAACAACTATAGGAGCTAGTATAGTTAAACCATTGCATCCTTTTGCTGATGGGGTAATTGCATAAACAACTTCTCCCGATTGATTATCAACAGTAAAGAGTTTCTGAATTATTTGATCACCTGATCCGGCAGTTGCACCAGTTGCATTACTGTTAATAGCATTCCAATTATAGGTTGTTGCAGGAACAGTGCTAGTGAGTGTTATTGCAGTATTACTTCCTGAACAAATAGAAGAAGAAACAGCATTAGCTTGAACAATTGGAATGTCTAATACCTCAATTTGTAGTTGAGTAGTTGAAGCACATTGACCCAAATCAGGAGTAAAAGTATAAGAAGTGGTAGTGGTAGTATTTAATGGCGGTGACCAAGTTCCTTTTATAGTATTTATAGATGTTAAAGGTAAGTCTGAAAGTACCCCACCAACACATATAGGATCAACTGTGTCGAATAAAGGAGTGATAGTTGCACTTGTATTTATGGTAATATCCAAAGTAGTGCTAGTAGCACATAATCCATTAGTTGGAGTAAAAGTATAAGTTGTTGTTTTAGTATTGTCTAATGGCGGGGTCCAAGTACCTGTTATTGCTTCTAAAGAAGATAATGGCAAAGGCGATAAAATTGCTCCTAAGCATATATCAGGTACAGGAGTAAACGTAGGAGTTACGTTTGGATTTACGGTTATAATAAGCGGAGTTGTTGTTGCGCATAGCCCAGCAGTTGGTGTAAAAGTATAAGTATCAGTTTTAGTATTGTCAAAAGCAGGCAACCAAGTTCCAGTAATACTATTAATTGAAGACAGAGGTAATGTAAAAAGAGTGTCTCCAGAGCAAATAGGAGTAGTTGCTGAAAATATTGGCGTTATTTTTGGATTTACAGTTATGGTTAGTGGTGCAGCAGTTGCACATTGTCCAGCATTTGGCGTAAAAGTATAAGTGTCGGATTTAGTATTATCAAAAGCCGGCAACCAAGTTCCAGTAATACTATTGCTTGATGATGGGGGTAATGTAAAAAGAGTGTCTCCTGAGCAAATAGGTGAAGGTGCAACAAATGTTGGCGTTATTTTTGGATTTACAGTTATGGTTAGTGGTGCTGTAGTTGCACATTGTCCGGCAGTTGGCGTAAAAGTATAAGTATCAGTTTTAGTATTATCAAAAGCAGGCAACCAAGTTCCCGTAATACTATTGCTTGATGATGGGGGTAATGTAAAAAGAGTGTCTCCTGAGCAAATAGGTGAAGGTGCAACAAATGTTGGCGTTATTTTTGGATTTACAGTTATGGTTAGTGGTGCT
>NZ_WAEM01000008.1 GCF_008806775.1 Flavobacterium luteum | reverse complement strand
GACTTTGTCAGGACACACAGGAACAATTAGCAAATGGCAATCAGCAGTAAGTCCGTTTTCAACATGGACTGATATAGCCAATACCGCTACTACCTATACCTCTGGAGCTTTAACAGCAACCACCCAATTTAGAGCAGTAGTTCAAAGTGGAAGTTGTGCAGCAGCAAATAGTGCAACGGTAACAATGACAGTAAATCCAAATTTACCGGGAAGTGTAAGTGTTGGAGCAAGTGCAACGACCATCTGTTCAGGATCAAGTGTAACGTTTACCGCTACACCGACCAATGGTGGAACTTTACCAACCTACCAATGGAAAGTGAATGGAACGAATGTTTCCGGACAAACGGCATCCACATTTACATCCACAACATTAGCCAATGGAAATACAGTTACCGTTGTAATGACTTCAAATGCTACTCCTTGTTTGACAAGCTCACCAGCAACATCAAATACGGTAACAATGACAGTAAATCCAAATTTACCAGCGAGTGTAAGTATTGTCTCTAACGATGCTGATAATATAATCTGTCCAGGAACAAATGTAACGTTTACCGCCACACCAACTAATGGTGGAGCAGCACCTTCTTATCAGTGGAAATTGAATGGAACGAATGTTGGAACCAACAGTGCTACTTATACATCTACAACATTAGGCAATGGTGATTCAGTTACAGTTACAATGACTTCAAACGCTAGTCCTTGTTTGACCAATTCACCAGTTGGTTCGAATACGATAACCATCTTGCATGGAGGAAGTACCACTTGGAACGGAACCTCTTGGAGTAATGGAACCCCAACAAGTGTAAATGCAGCGATTATCTCAGGTAATTACAGCGTAGCAGCTAATATTAATGCTTGTTCGTTAACGGTAAACAACAATGCTATTGTGATCATTCCATCAGGTTATAATGTTAATTTGAATAATGCATTGACTGTAGCCAATGGCAGTAGTTTTACATTACAGAACAATGCTAATTTACTTCAGCAAGGAACAACTAATACTAACACTGGAGCTATCGTTGTGAATCGAAATAGTTCGTTTTTGATGCGTTTGGATTATACGCTATGGTCATCACCAGTGGCAAATCAAAATGTGTTGTCTTTTTCTCCAAATACACTTACTAATCGATTTTATCAGTATGTTTCTTCAACGGATTTTTATGAACCAATCGTGCCGTCTACTAGTGAGTTTAGTGCAGCCAAAGGATTGTTGATACGAGTTCCTAACACGCATCCTATAACTCCAACAATTTGGACAGGAAAGTTTACTGGCGTGCCTAATAATGGAGACTATAATTATACGATGTTCTATAATCAGGTACCAAATGCAGACCCTACCTTAACAAAAACGTATGGTTTTAATTTAGTAGGAAATCCTTATCCATCTCCAATTAGTATGACAGAATTTGTCAATGATAATCGTGATGTCATTAATGGAGCACTCTATTTTTGGAGAGAAACTAATGGCGATTTGGTAAACAATTCCTATTGTGTTTGGGCTGGAGGAACATTCATTTCTAATGTGGAAGCAAATGTTTCAACACCAAAACCAGATCCTAATGGTATTATTCAAACAGGTCAAGGTTTTATAGTGGAGTCTAAATCTGCATCGGTTCTTAAGTTTAAAAATTCTCAAAGAATTGCTAACAATGCAAATCAATTTTTCAGAACTTCTCAAGGCGACGAACGAAATACAATTTGGCTAAATGTTACAAGTAGTAAGGGAGCTTTTTCTCAAACAGCTATTAGTTATGTTAATGGAGCAACGCAGGGCGTTGATGTTTATGATGCAAAAGTATTTGGTACTGGTGTAGTAGAATTAAGTTCAATTGTAGAGCAAGCAAACTTTGCTATTCAAGGACGTGCATTGCCGTTTGATGATAATGATACCGTTCCTCTTGGATTCAAAGCAAAAACAGCTGGAGAATATTCGATTGCAATCGATCATACAATAGGTCTATTTGCGGATGCTCAAGACATATTCCTAAAAGATAATTTGACGAATAGTGTTCATAACTTGAAACTTTCACCATATACTTTTACTACAGAAATTGGAAGCTTCAATAGTCGTTTTACTTTAGTTTATAAAAATGAAAATACGCCATCTTTATCAGTAAATAATTTTGATTTAGACAAGACTATCTCTATAACGTTTACGAATATTGACAATATGATAAGTATTAAAAACAGTTCGTTACATACAATAGTTGAATCCGTTACGTTATATAACTTATTAGGTCAGTCAATTAGTACTTGGAACGTTACAAATGAAAATCAAAGTGCTCTCATAAAAGTCTTGGTAAGAGATTTAGGTACGGGAACCTATGTAGTAAGAGTAAAAACATCTGAAGGAGTTCTAAGTAAGAAGATTATCATTAAAAATGTGAAAGTAACGTCAAAGACCAAAGACAAGAAAGATATTTATATTGAGAAAAGTATGCTTGCTGATGAAGACTAATAATCAATTCACTTTTCGATAATTACTAAAAAAATAGTATTGTAATATTAAAGCCTGGCGATAGACTGAATCCAAAATTTTGAAAAAATTATAATTAATTTTGATAATGATGAGCTCGATATTTTGTCGGGCTCATTTTGTTTAATTTTAACTTATTTCTCTCATTTTTACAGCATTTAATATATTTCCTCTATTTCGATTTTTGATTGATTCATTGATGTGTATTTTTTTAGTTAAAAACAATTCTGCTTTTAATATCCCGACGAAATTTTCAATAATTGTATTATCAAGACAATTCCCTTTTCGAGATATACTTTGTATAATCTCTTTTTTTTCAACTGGTTTTGATCTCTTTTCATTTGACATTGCCAGCCTTAATCAGAATGTAGAATTCGATTAGTGTTATTTAGTATTTTCTTGTAAGTTTTATTTAAGATCATTACGACTTGATTAAAAATGGGTAGCTCGTTGAATGGGTAACTTATGATTTATGGATTAAATAAGTCTATTATTGGACTTAAATACAATTTATGAGCAGAGACAATTAATTCAGTTATCTCTGTTGCTTTTTTGTTTTAATGCGGTTGGTTTAAATTTTATTTCTAATAGGTTAGTCCAATTTTAGCCTAATCTTCTTTGTGTGATTTGAATTTTTAGATTCTAATGAGACTCTTTAACCCTAATAATTTTATCAATTTTATAATGGTTTTATGATTGATAACTATGTCTTTTTTTGAGTTGATTTGTTATTCTTTAGTATTCATAACGAATTTATGTTGGTAATAAATGAATTTTATTAATTGCTTTTAAAACTTTCCATTTAAACGTACACCAAATAACTTTGGTTTGTCCTTGTTTATAAAGCAACAATGTCAAACTGCCTGTAAAAATCCAATCCATTTTACGAATATTAGATTCATTTGACCTCTTTTGATTTGGAACATAATCACATGAATGAAGTTTTTCTAATACTAATTTATACACTCAAGTCTAAGTACAAAATCCTACTTGACTTTTCTTTCCAAAAAAACACCCCATCATACAGTATCTAACTTTTTGAGGGCAGTCTACGATTACGAAAGGGTTTTTTATGGAAAAAGTAAAGAATTGAGCTGTTTTTCATCGAGAAAGTTGTTAAATATGGTCGTTGAAAGGCATTTTTTTTAGCCATACGGATTCAAATTTGTCTTTTTTGTAGCTTAAACGAGTTTTACAGTACTTCAACGAAAATAATTGTTGTGGGTATGTGGCTGCTCTATCTTTGACATGTATTAGAAACACAACCTCTAACACCTCATAAAGATGAAAGCAACTACTCAAAATACAAACACTCAAAATACTTTTTCAAGAACAGGATTAGTTGTGGTATTTGTTTTGTTTTTATTATCAAGTGTTGGAATGTTTGGTCAAAATATTCAACCAACTGCTACTTCAACTATTACAATAGAAGTTTCAATAGCTTCTTCAGGCGAAACAGTTGCTAGCACACATGCTACAACAACTACTAATACTACAATGAATTTTGTTTCTTGGTTTATGGGAACAAAACAATCTCCTTCTACCAACCAATCAAATGATTTTTCAACTGGTACTAAAAAACAAATGATTAATTCAGGAATTGCTCCAAATCGTTTGTTAATCAAAACTCTATTGAAAAAAGCAACTAATTACAACAGTACAATCGCTTAATTATTATATTATTAGTTTAGGTTAAAATCAAAAAGCCGTCCAGTGGGACGGCTTTTTGATTTTATAGCTTCTTTGTACTTTTTAATCGTTTTCTAGAATATATTATGTAAGATATTATTTATATAAAAATGCATAAATAGCACTTCGTCGATATAAATATGCATTTTGTCGTATTTTTTTTGATTTATTTCAAAATAAAATTTTATGTTTGTCGTATTAAATAAAATAGAAGATACTCATCGACTATTTTTTTTAAAACAGATTACTAATTAAATCATACAATATGAAAAATTTATTGCATAATTCAAAAAAAGAGTTTATAACATTTTTATTCCTCATTTTTCTAAATATATTGTTTGGACAAACTAAAACATTTGTCGGATCAAGCTCAGGGGATTGGAATACCTCATCAAATTGGAGTCCAAGCGGCATCCCAACAGCTATAAATAATGTTGTAATACCTTCAAGCAGAACGGTTACTATTTCTTCAAATTCATTTGTAAAAAGCATAAGTATCTCTGGAACTCTAAATATCAATAACGGGATACAGTTAACTGATTATAATGATTTCACCGTTAATTCCGAGGGAAGCTTTATCATGCCGGGAGGGTCTTCGCTTGCAACATTAGTTGTTTATGGCAATTATACTAATAATGGTTTTACTGATTTTTGGAAAAGTAATGTTGTAATTGCAGGAAATTTATTAAGCCCTGCCACATCTACGTTACAAAAACAAGGTAATGTTGTGGTAGGAGGAGATATTATTGGTGATTTTGATACAACTGGAGGTAATGGGACTGGACAAATATTTGCCGTAAATCCGAATGCAACGGTTGCAATTACCCCTACTTCTATTGATGCTAATGTTGTTCCGGGAGTACAAGTAACTAATCCGGAAAGTCAAGTTTTAATTGATTTAGTGAATTCTGTTATTTATGGTTCATCCTGTTCTTTTTCAAGTAGTGCCAATAATGTCTCTGCATGTTCTGGAACTAATTCTATATTTTCAGTCACTACGACTGCAAGTTCACCATCCTATCAATGGCAAGTCAATATGAATGATGGAACGGGATGGAATAATTTAACCAATAATGCAACTTATTCGGGAGTAACACTTATAAATCTTACTATAGCTACTGTAAGTGTTGCTATGAATAATTATAAATATAGAGCTAGGGTAACATCAGGAGGTTGTTCTGAGTTTGGTAATTATGGGGTATTAACTGTATCAGCAACAACAACTTCGGTGATTGGTTCAGTAACAGGAGGTTCTACAATTTGTTCGGGGTCTACTAGTGCTTTATTGACATTATCTGGTTCTACGGGAACAATAGTGCGTTGGGAAAGTTCAGTAAGTCCTTTTAGTTCATGGACAACAATTGCCAATACTTCGGCTACTTACACCTCAGCAGCTTTGAATCAAACCACACAATTTAGAGCGGTTTTTCAAAATGGAACCTGCTCCACGGCTACTTCAGCAGCTACTACAGTTACTATTGCAGCTTCAAATACTGTAGGAGTAGCATCAACGACTCCATCATTGTGTGTGAACACCTTATTAACGGCTATTACCCATTCCACATCTGGTGCAACAGGCATTGGAACAGCATCAGGTTTACCAACTGGTATTACAGCATCTTTGGCTACTAATGTTCTTACTATAAGCGGAACGACAACAACATCTGGAACCTTCAACTATAGCATTCCATTAACAGGAGGTTGTGGAACTGTTACAGCTATTGGAACGATGACAGTAAATCCAAATTTACCAGCGAGTGTAAGTATTGGAGCAAGTGCAACGACAATCTGTTCTGGAGCGAGTGTAACGTTTACCGCTACGCCAACCAACGGCGGAGCAACACCAACCTACCAATGGAAAGTGAATGGAACGAATGTTTCCGGACAAACGGCATCCACATTTACATCAACAACATTAGCCAATGGAAATGCAGTTACCGTTGTAATGACTTCAAATGCTACTCCTTGTTTAACAAGCTCACCAGCAACATCAAATACGGTAACGATGACAGTAAATCCAAATTTACCAGCGAGTGTAAGTATTGGAGCAAGTGCAACGACAATCTGTTCCGGAGCGAGTGTAACTTTTACTGCTACGCCAACCAACGGCGGAGCAACACCAACCTACCAATGGAAAGTGAATGGAACGAATGTTTCCGGACAAACGGCATCCACATTTACATCAACAACTTTAGCCAATGGAAATGCAGTTACCGTTGTAATGACTTCAAATGCTACCCCTTGCTTGACAAGCTCACCAGCAACATCAAATACGGTAACGATGACAGTAAATCCAAATTTACCAGCGAGTGTAAGTATTGGAGCAAGTGCAACGACAATCTGTTCTGGATCGAGTGTAACGTTTACTGCTACGCCAACCAACGGCGGAGCAACACCAACCTACCAATGGAAAGTGAATGGAACGAATGTTTCCGGACAAACGGCATCCACATTTACATCAACAACTTTAGCCAATGGAAATGCAGTTACCGTTGTAATGACTTCAAATGCTACCCCTTGCTTGACAAGCTCACCAGCAACATCAAATACGGTAACGATGACAGTAAATCCAAATTTACCAGCGAGTGTAAGTATTGGAGCAAGTGCAACGACAATCTGTTCTGGATCGAGTGTAACGTTTACTGCTACGCCAACCAACGGCGGAGCAACACCAACCTACCAATGGAAAGTGAATGGAACGAATGTTTCCGGACAAACGGCACCCGAATTTATATCGACAACATTAGCCAATAACGATGTGGTTACCGTTGTAATGACTTCAAATACTACCTCATGCTTGACAAGCTCACCATCAACATCAAATACGGTAACGATGACAGTAAATCCAAATTTACCAGCGAGTGTAAGTATTGGAGCAAGTGCAACGACAATCTGTTCTGGATCGAGTGTAACGTTTACTGCTACGCCAACCAACGGCGGAGCAACACCAACCTACCAATGGAAAGTGAATGGAACGAATGTTTCCGGACAAACGGCACCCGAATTTATATCGACAACATTAGCCAATAATGATGCGGTTACCGTTGTAATGACTTCAAATACTACCTCATGCTTGACAAACTCACCCGCTACTTCGAATACTGTAACCATCACAATGGGAGGAAGTACCACATGGAACGGTACGTCATGGAGTAATGGAGCTCCAACAAGTGTAAGCGCAGCGATTATCTCAGGTAATTACAGCATGGCAGCCAATATTAATGCTTGTTCATTAACGGTAAACAACAATGCAATTGTGATCATTCCATCAGGTTATAATGTTAATTTGAATAACGCATTAACTGTAGCCAATGGCAGTAGTTTTACATTAGCGAACAATGCTAATTTACTTCAGCAAGGAACAACTAATACTAACTCTGGAGCTATCGTTGTGAATCGAAACAGTTCGTTGTTGAAGCGTTTGGACTATACGCTATGGTCATCACCAGTGGCAAATCAAAATGTGTTGTCTTTTTCACCAAATACAGTCGCTAATAGATTCTATACTTATGATTCTTCAACTAATTTATATAACTCTTTAGTACCTTCAGCTAATACATTTTCTCCTGCTAAAGGATTATTGATAAGAGTTGCTAACACGCATCCTACAACGCCAACAATTTGGACAGGAAAGTTTACTGGCGTGCCTAATAATGGAGACTATAATTATAGTTTGTTCTACAATCAGGTGCCAAATGTAGACCCTACCTTAACAAAAGTTTATAATTTTAATTTAGTAGGAAACCCTTATCCATCTCCAATTAGTATGACAGAATTTGTCAATGATAATCGTGACGTCATTAATGGAGCACTCTATTTTTGGAGAGAAACTAATGGCGATGTTGCAAACAATTCCTATTGTGTTTGGGCTGGAGGAACATTCATTTCTAATGTAGAGGCAAATATTTCAACACCAAAACCAGATCCTAATGGTATTATTCAAACAGGTCAAGGTTTTATAGTTGAGTCTAAATCTGCATCGGTACTTAAGTTTAAAAATTCTCAAAGAATTGCCAACAATGCGAATCAATTTTTCAGAATGTCTCAAGGAGAAGAACGAAATACAATTTGGTTAAATGCTACAAGTAGTAAAGGAGCTTTTTCTCAAACAGCAATTAGTTATGTTGCTGGAGCAACTCAGGGCGTTGATGTTTTTGATGCAAAAGTATTTGGAAATGGGGGAATAGAATTAAGTTCTATTGTAGAGCAAGCGAACTATGTTATTCAAGGACGTGCATTGCCGTTTGATGAAAATGATACAGTTCTTCTTGGATTTAAAGCAAAAACAGCTGGAGAATATTCGATTGCAATTGATCGTTTAATAGGTATATTTTCAGATGTTCAAGACATATTCCTAAAAGATAATTTGACGAATAGTGTTCATAACTTGAAACTTTCACCATATACTTTTACAGCAGAAATCGGAAGTTTCAACAGTCGTTTTGCTTTAGTTTATAAAAATGAAACTGCGCCATCTTTATCAGTAAATAATTTTGATTTGGAACGGACTATAGCAATAACTTTTACGAATAATGACAATATGATACGTGTTAAAAACAGTTCGTTACATACAGTAGTTGAATCTGTAACGTTATATAATTTATTAGGTCAGTCTATAAGTACTTGGGATGTTTCAAATGAAAATCAAAGTGTTCTTATTCAAGTCCTAGTAAGGGATTTAAATACAGGAACCTATGTAGTAAGAATAAAAACTTCTGAAGGAGTTCTAAGTAAGAAGATTATCGTTAAAAATGTGAAGTTAACTTCAAAGACCAAAGAAAAGAGAGATATTTATATTGAGAAAAGTATGCTTGCCGATGAAGACTAATAATCAATTCACTTTTCGATAATTACTAAAAAAAATAGTATTGTAATAGAAAAAGCCTAGCCATAGCCAGGCTTTTTATTATATATCAAAGTTTACCAAGTAATACCATTTATACTTGTAAAATAATCCAATCTTTACTGCCTCTCCTTTTTAGAGGGCTGGGGCGAATATAAACAAATAACCATATTGTATTTCTAAATGGTATTAATTGGTATAACATGCTATATTGATTTAAAATTTAGGATTAAAATTTAATCAAAAAAAAGAGGGAATTTAGCAATTAATTATGCTAAATTCCCTCTAAATTGTTTAAAATGAATTGACTATCCTAAAATTCCAATAATTTGAGATGCTAGTTCAGTACCAATCCTATCTTGTGCTTCATCAGTTGCAGCACCTATGTGAGGTGTTAACGAAATTTTTGGATGCATCAAAATTCTCATTTCTGGTTTAGGTTCGCTTTCAAAAACGTCTAAACCTGCAAAGGCTACTTTCCCGCTATCTAAAGCATCAATCAGAGCAATTTCGTCAATAACACCGCCACGAGCACAGTTTACAATGCCAACACCGTTTTTCATGGTTACTAATTCATCTGCACCAATAATATAACCGTCTTGAGCAGGAACGTGTAAAGTAATGAAATCAGCTTCTTGAAATAATGATTCTAATGGTTGTGATACAATAGTTGTTGTAATAGATTGACCATCAAAAAATTCCACTGTTACATCAACTTGCGGAATAAACATATCGGCAGCAATCACTTTCATTCCTAAACCAAGAGCCATTTTTGCCGTAGCTTGACCAATACGCCCAATTCCTACGATACCAAGTGTCTTTCCTCTTAATTCTGTTCCATTAGCATATGCTTTTTTCAAACCATCAAAATTAGAATCTCCTTCTAAAGGCATGTTTCTATTGGAATCGTGTAAGAAACGCACACCAGAAAATAAGTGAGCAAATACCAATTCAGCAACACTTTCTGATGACGATGCTGGAGTATTTATAACATGAATTCCTTTACTTTTAGCGTAATCAACATCAATATTGTCCATTCCAACGCCACCACGGCCAATAATTTTTAGTCCAGGACAGGCGTCAATAATATCTTTACGTACTTTTGTGGCACTACGAACCAAAATGACACTTACATTATTTTGGTTTACGTAATTGGCTACTTGTTCTTGCGCTACTTTAGTAGTAATTACTTCATATCCACCTTTTTCTAAAGCAAGAATTCCGCTTTTAGAAATTCCATCATTTGCTAATACTTTCATTTTTTTTTATTTAAAAATTGAATTATTTAAAAACTTAAAGATTCAATTTGGATTATTTTAACGCAAATATTGAGTGATGAAATTGATTTTTTTCAAATCTTTCAATCATACAATTTTTGAATATTTAAATTGATTTCTCTAATTCTTTCATTACATCTACTAATACTTGCACACTTTCTAGCGGAAGCGCGTTGTACATAGATGCTCTATATCCACCTACAGAACGGTGTCCTGGCAAACCAGAAATTCCAGCCGCTTTCCACATGGCATCAAATGTTTGAGCATGTGCTTCGTCATTCAATAAGAATGTTGCATTCATTGTAGAACGGTCTTCAACAACTGCAGCACCTTTAAATAATGGATTTCTATCAATTTCAGCATAAATCAAAGCGGCTTTAGCGTTGTTTATTTTTTCAATTGCAGCAATTCCTCCAAGATTTTTCAGCCATTGCAAAGTTAATAATGAAGCATATACAGGAAAAACAGGAGGAGTATTGTACATACTTTCTGCTTTAATATGTTTTGAATAATCTAAAAAGCTAGGAATTGTTCTTCCGTTCTTTCCTAAAATTTCTTCTTTTATTACTACAAGTGTAGTACCGGCAGGACCCATGTTTTTTTGAGCTCCAGCATAAATCAAGTCAAATTTCGAAAAATCAATGACTCTAGAAAAAATATCAGAACTCATATCACAAACAATTGGCATATTCAAATTTGGAAATTCCTTCATTTGCGTTCCAAAAATAGTATTGTTGCTGGTACAGTGAAAATAGTCTGCATCAGTTGGTACAGAATATCCTTTTGGAACGTGATTGTAATTTTGTTCTTTAGAGGAAGCAACAATTACCGTTTCGCCAAAAAACTTAGCTTCTTTTATAGCCGCACTTGCCCAAGTCCCCGAGTCTAAATAAGCAGCTTTCCCGTTTTCTTTCATTAAGTTGTAAGGAGCCATTAAAAATTCTAAACTAGCGCCTCCAGCTAAAAATAGTGCTTGATAGCCTTTACCAGTTAATCCCAAAAGTTCTAAAGCTAATGCTCTAGCTTCATCCATAACGGCAACAAAATCTTTACTTCTATGTGAGATTTCCAGTATTGATAATCCAGAGTTGTTAAAATTGAGTATGGCTTCTGCCGATTTTTCGAAAACTTCTTGTGGCAAAACACATGGTCCAGCGCTATAATTATGTTTTTTCATGTTGTGAATTTAATGCGAAAATTTAAGGTGCAAATTTCGGAAATAGAACTTAAAATAGGTCTGTTTTAACTTTTTATTATTTGGATGTTATTAACAATAACGTTGTAGTAAATAATCAGATATTCAAATAATCATTATAGTGTTAATAAAAATTCAATAGTGTCTACATTATCTGCGTAATCCCAAAGTTGTGGCTTTTGAGTGGTTCCAAATGGGATGCTTTTTTCTATTAAGTTATTAGACACAATACATTGAATTTGTTCACTTTCAGTTACTATGCGATTTTTAAGGACATTTAAATCATCATAATATTCATAAAAAACACTCGCAATAGGTGAGGCATAGCTTGCATCTTCCTTAATAGTTAAAAATTCATTATCCAATAATTTAAAATTACTCATCAGGAAAACGGCTTTATTGTAATCGTAATTATTAGCATATTTTTCGTATTTTATAATGTCTTGATACGGAAATATTCCATTAAAAAAAAGATCAAAGTTGTATCTTTTTGGTACGAATAATTTAGAGACATTTCTACAACCTAAACCAAAATAGCGAAAAATATCTTCACCTAAAGCAATCATTTGTTCTTTAGATTCTGTCCCGTCTAAAACAGCTACAGAATTCCTGGATTTTCTGATAATACTAGGTTTTTCTTTAAAATAATAATCAAAATAGCGAGATGTATTAGTACTTCCAGTGGCAATTACAGCATCAAAATTTTCGAGTTTACCTTCTACGAAAGTAATTTGGTTTTTTAGTTCAGGTTCAATTGAAATGATGTATTTGGCTAAAAAAGGCAACAAATGTTGGTCGCTTGAGGATGTTTTTACCAAAGCTTTGTGTCCTGAAAGTATGACACAAACAAAATCGTGAAAGCCGACTAAGGGTATATTACCTGCAAGAATTAACCCAATTGTTTTGGGTTGTATGTTACTAAAATTATAGGCTGAAATCCAACAGTTTAAGTTTTCTTCAGTCAAAGCTTCGGCCCAAGAGTGTATAGCAAATAAAACATTTTCTTTAGTGTACCAACCATTATGAGATTGCGATAGTTCAATTAAATCCATAAAATCTTTAAAAAATAATTCATTGTTTAGTACTGAAATTTTTTTAAGACTTTTGACAGTTGAAAATTGACTTAAAAATTTTCCTAATTCAATAAAAATATTTTTTTTTTGCTCTAAAGTCAGAATGATTTGCATTTGAAATGTTTTGATTGTAATTTTGCACAAAAGTAATCATAATTACATCGATAGTCAAATGTCATAAAGTCAAAAGTATTTGACACTCGACACTCGACATTTAATTTTTAAGACTAATAAAAATGGCAATTATAATAACAGACGAGTGTATCAATTGTGGTGCTTGTGAGCCCGAATGTCCAAACACTGCAATATATGAAGGTGCTGACGATTGGAGATACAAAGATGGAACAAAAATAAGAGGAAAAGTAATTTTGCCATCTGGTGAAGAAGTTGATGCCGATGAAGCACAAACTCCAATTTCTGATGAAGTTTACTATATAGTACCTGGAAAATGTACGGAGTGTAAAGGATTTCATGACGAGCCACAATGCGCAGCAGTTTGTCCGGTAGATTGTTGTATTCCTGATGACAATCATGTAGAAAGTGAGGAAACCTTGCTAAATAGACAAGCTTTTCTTCATAACGAGTAGCAATAACCTGAGTGAAAGCTCAGGTTTTTTTATCTTTTTAATGTACTAAGTCATTAAATTGTAGGTTGCTTTTATGAATTGTTTAATTTTGAAGCAACTTTTTATTAGATTTGTTTCAAGTTAAATTGTTTATGTTGAGAAATATACTTCTTTTATTTTCTTTTCTATTATCATTCACACTTTCATCACAAAATGTCGAAAAAACAATTTTGTTGAAGGACAAAGAAACCAATCTCCCAATAGAAGACGCTACAATTTTAATTTTAAAGACAAAACAAAATTTGTTAAGTAATTCTGAAGGCAAAGTTAGTTTTGTATTAAAAGGCACTTCAAATATCGAAATAACTCATACTTCGTATACTGCAATTACTATTAGATCAACCTCTTTAAAAGAAAATGAAACCATTTTATATTTGAATAATAATGTAAATGGTCTTGATGAAATAATTATAACCAAGCGGCATCCACAAAAAATTCTTTCTTCATTAATTGCAAATTCAAAAAAGAAACTTACGGTACCAGCACGATTAAAAGTGTATTCTCGAGAATTTTTTAAACTCAACGGAGAATATTCTTATTATAATGATGGACTAATTAATTTTCAGATTTATGATAAGGTTCGGAAAGTAAATTCTAATATATTAGTAGAACAAAATCGATCTATTGGGTTACTAGACAATGTAAATACATCAGATTTATTGGGGTATAACCTAAATGACATCATGGAAAATTATTATAATTTTAAGTATTTAAATCCACTTTTAGAGTCTGTTGCCAAAAAGGAGTTTGACTTTTTAATTAAAGTTTATTCTAAAAATAAAGAATATAATATTATTACCGCATTTCCTAACGAAAATTCAAAAGGATTGGCAGATGATTTTTCAATAATTTATGATCCTAAAGAAAAATTAATAATTGAAGTTAGTTCTGTTATTTCACCAAATATATTTGCTAATATTAAAGAGAAAAAGGCAATTGGCAGCAAGAATATTTATAAATCATTATTTAAAACAATTTATAAACTTGATAACGCAAATTATTATTTTGTAAGCTCTAAAGAAGAAATTGGTTTTGAAAAAATAGAAAAAAGCGGAACTAAGAATATTGAAGTTCGCAATTATTTTTTAACAACAAACTTTAGTACTAAAAACTACAGTTTTAAAGATAGTGAAGTTTTCAAAGACAAAACACTCTACAATAAAAAAAATGTCATTTTATCTGATTATTGGAATGTCTCTGGTTTAACCGCTACCGAAGAAGAACAACAAATTATTAATTTTATAGATAGTAGAGATTAAAGATTATTAAAGTGAACAACACCTTTTCTTATGCTTTTGAAACTTACATTTATTACTCTATATTTGCACACTCTTAAAATAGAACCCTAATGAAAGCAGGAATTGTAGGATTACCCAATGTCGGAAAATCAACTTTATTTAATTGTTTGTCTAATGCCAAAGCCCAAAGCGCCAATTTTCCGTTTTGTACCATTGAACCTAATATTGGTGTTGTAAATGTTCCTGACCCAAGAATTAATAAATTAGAGGAATTGGTTAAGCCTGAGCGCGTTCAAATGGCAACTGTAGATATTGTTGACATTGCAGGATTGGTAAAAGGAGCCAGTAAAGGAGAAGGTTTAGGCAATCAATTTTTAGGAAATATTAGAGAATGTAACGCTATAATTCATGTTTTACGTTGTTTTGATAACGATAATATTATTCACGTAGATGGTAATGTAAACCCAATACGGGATAAAGAAACTATTGATATCGAATTGCAATTAAAAGATTTAGAAACGGTTGAAAAACGGTTGGAAAAAGTAAAACGTGCGGCGAAAACAGGAAATAAAGAAGCGCAAGTTGAAGAAGGATTGCTTAACCGAATTAGAGAATCTTTGCTACAAGCCAAATCAGCAAGAACTCTTACACCAAAAGGATATGAAGAGGAAGAATTGTTTGAAAGTTTTCAATTGATAACCTCAAAACCAGTATTATATGTTTGTAATGTCGATGAAGATTCTGCAGCGACTGGTAATACATATGTAGACCAAGTGAGGGAATTGGTAAAAGATGAAAATGCCGAAGTTATAGTATTAGCAGTAGGAACCGAAGCCGATATAACCGAATTAGAAACCTATGAAGAGCGTAAAATGTTTCTAGAAGATATGGGTTTACAAGAGCCAGGCGCTTCTGTTTTAATTCGTGCAGCCTATAAATTACTAAAACAACAAACCTATTTTACCGCTGGCGTTAAAGAAGTTCGTGCCTGGACAATAAATATAGGTGCAACTGCACCTCAAGCAGCAGGGGTAATCCATACTGATTTCGAAAAAGGATTTATTAGAGCCGAAGTAATTTCTTACGAAGATTATATACATTACGGAACAGAAGCAAAAGCAAAAGAAGCTGGAAAATTTAAAGTAGAAGGCAAGGAATATATTGTAAAAGATGGTGATGTCATGCATTTTAGATTTAATGTTTAACAGTTGTTTCGAAATAATATTTAAGAATTTTAAAATATAGAAAACCTGTAAAATTTATTTTCAGGTTTTTTTGTTTTTGTAAATTCATTTTAGTTCCTTTATAAATCTTTAAAAATCTAAATTAAACATGAAACTACAGCAAATCATAATTGATGCGAAAAAGGAAGAAAAATTATTATTCTCAACGGACCAGTTTAATTCCCAAAAAGCCAATTTAGTTCTTGCTTTTGGTGAAAGAACATTTTTAGAGAAAGCAAAACCTTTCCAGAAATTAAAGATGTTATATCCTAACGCTAATATTGTAATTTGTTCTACGTCTGGACAAATTTCTAATACCAATTTAGTAGAAAACAATTTAGTTGCCACTGCAATAGCTTTAGAAAAAACGACAATTAAAGTTTCAGAGATAGATATCCTTTTAAATTCAGATATTCAGGTTTTAGGAAACAAAATTAAAGAAGATTTACTTACTGATGATTTAAAATCAATTTTGATTATTTCCGAAGGAAGCTTTATTAATGGCACGGAACTCATTAATGAATTAATTCTACAAACAAAAGAATTGATACCAATATTCGGAGGATTAGCAGGTGATGAATATAATTTTGAAAAAACTATTGTTGGATTAAATAGTGATGCTTCACCTGGAAAAATTGTTGCCATTGGTTTCTATGGTGATGCCATACATTTTGGTTTTGGATCTGAAGGTGGTTGGAGCGATTTTGGACCAGAACGTGAAGTTACTCATTCCGAAAAAAATGTTTTGTATAAAATTGGTGATCGATTTGCCTTGGATTTGTATAAGGAATATCTCGGAAAATATGCTGATGAGTTACCAGGTTCGTCACTGTATTTCCCTCTTTCAATGAAAGAAAATGAAAATTCTGAACCAGTTGTTAGAACCATTTTAGCTATAGATGAAGAAAATAAATCGATGACTTTTGCAGGAAACATTCCAATTGGATCTTTGGTTCGGTTAATGAAAGGCAATTTTGATAAACTTATAGATGCTTCCTACAATGCAGCTGCTCTTATTCATAAAAAACAAGAAAGCGAACCTGAATTGGCACTATTAGTAAGTTGTGTCGGTAGAAAAATAGTTCTTGGTAATAGAATAGAAGAAGAAATTGAAGTGGTTAAGGAGGTTTTTGGAGATAAAATGTTGGTTTGCGGATTCTACTCTTATGGCGAAATTTCTCCAACACTAAATAAAGTTGCCTGCGAGTTGCACAATCAAACCATGACAATAACAACGATGTACGAATCGTAATAAATAATGGATAACAAAAATATTCATAGACAACTTAAACGACAAATAAGCAAATTTTTGTCAGATGATTTCATTGCTAATAATGAAGCCGTTTCAAAGTTTATTGAAGTTGTGAATTTGTCCTATTTGAGTTATGAGCGTGATGCTGAATTGTTTGAGCAATCTTCTCGTTTAAATGATGTAGAATATTTTCAAATAAATTTAAAATTAAAAGAACAATTAGGAAATAAAGATGCTGTTCAGGACAAATTAATTTATGCAATAAAACAATTAAATGATAATGAACTAAAGATAGGAAATGAAGACAATGTAATTGATTTGTTGAATATTTTAAACAAGGAAATTGATTTTAAAAAAGAGTTCCAAGAACAATTGTTTACGGCTAAACTGAATGCTGAAAAAGCAAATGAAGCCAAGTCTGATTTTCTTTCTATAATGAGCCATGAAATCCGAACGCCTTTAAACGCTATTATAGGATTGATATACATCATGGAAAAAGAGAATTCTTTAAATAGTTTTCAGGAAAACATTGAAGTTTTAAAGCATTCTGCTCAGAATTTATATTTACTCATAAATGACATTCTCGATTTCAATAAGATAGAGGCTGGAAAAATTGACATTGAAAATATTCCATTCGATTTAAAGGAGTTAATTACTCAAATAGGAAAATCATTAGAAGTAAAAGCTAAAGAAAATTCTAATACAATAGAGATTATATTTGACCCTAATTTTACACCAAATATTATTAGTGATCCACTACGTATTGGTCAGATTATAACAAATTTAGTTTCTAATGCTATTAAGTTTACTAAAAACGGTAAAATCACAATAAAAGTTGATCAAATAGAAACCAATCAAAACAAATCTAAATTTAAAGTTCAAGTTATTGATACAGGAATTGGAATTGAATTAGATAACTTTAAACAAATTTTTCAAAAGTTCGAACAAGCGGAGAAAGCGACAACAAGAGAATTTGGAGGTACAGGATTAGGATTAGTAATATCTAAAAAACTACTTCAATTGTTAGATTCTGATATAGAATTGCAAAGTGAGTTAGGCAAAGGCTCTAACTTTAATTTTATTTTAAATATGCCTTTTTTTAAAGAAAGCTCTGATTTAAAAAGCGATGTTTTATATCATGATTACAAAGAAGAAAATCTTGAAGGTTTAAGAGTGCTACTTGTAGAAGATAATGTAATAAATGTAAAAGTTGCCGAAAAAATCCTTTCACAGTGGAATATACATGTAGATGTGGCGCTAAATGGGTTGATTGCCACTCAAATGTATGAAAAAGGAAAATACGATATTATTTTAATGGATTTGTCGATGCCTGTAATGGATGGTTATGAAGCCACAATTAACATTAGGTTTAGAGATCCCATAATTCCAATAATTGCCTTAACTGCATCAGCATCTTACGGTTATCTTGAAAAAGCAATGCTTTTAGGAATTAATGAATATATAATTAAGCCCTTTAATCCAAAGGAATTAAATCTAAAATTAAGGAAGCATTACAAGAATACTTAAAATTAATTTTTTCAGTCTGCAATCTTAAATCAAAGGTTAATATCATATTAATAACTTTTGATGTTTTCCTCTTTTAAACTTTATCAAATTACACTACATTAGCACATTCGACGTTGGCTTTCTAAGCAAAGACTGAGCACAACGTAGATAAATTCGAAAAAACAAAAATGTCAGAACAAAATCAATATACCGAAGATAATATTCGTTCCTTAGATTGGAAAGAGCACATCCGTATGCGTCCCGGAATGTACATCGGGAAACTCGGTGATGGTTCTTCGCCAGACGATGGTATATACATTCTTCTTAAAGAAGTAATGGACAACTGTATTGATGAGTTTGTGATGGGCGCAGGAAAAAATATCGAAGTGACCATCAAAGATAAAACGGTTACGGTTCGTGATTATGGTCGTGGAATTCCTTTAGGAAAAGTGATTGACGTGGTTTCCAAAATGAATACTGGTGGAAAATACGATTCTTTAGCTTTTAAAAAATCCGTTGGATTAAATGGTGTTGGAACAAAAGCTGTAAACGCGTTATCCAATTATTTCCGTGTAGAATCCGTTCGAGATGACAAACAAAAAGCCGCAGAATTTTCAGCTGGAAATTTAGTCCTTGATGAAGAGGTTATTGAAACCACTAAACGCAAAGGAACCAAAGTTACGTTTACTCCAGATGAAGCCATTTTCAAAAATTACAAATTCCGTTTCGAGTATGTCATCAAAATGCTCAAAAACTATTGTTACCTCAATAACGGTCTGACGATTTTATTCAATGGTGAAAAATACTTTTCTGAAAATGGTCTAAAAGATTTACTAGAAGAAACTATCAATGCTGATGATCTAGAATATCCAATCATCCATTTGAAAGGCGATGATATAGAAATTGCATTAACACACAGTAAAACACAATATTCCGAAGAATACCACTCGTTTGTAAACGGACAAAACACAACACAAGGAGGAACACATTTGGCAGCTTATCGAGAAGCCATTGTAAAAACCATTCGTGAATATTACAACAAACCTTTTGAAGCTTCCGATATTCGAAAATCAGTAGTAACTGCGATTAGCATCAAAGTTATGGAGCCTGTTTTTGAATCGCAAACCAAAACTAAATTGGGTTCTACCGATATGGGTTCAGAACCTGGAATGCCTTCCGTTAGAACATTTGTAAACGATTTTGTAAAAAATAAATTAGATAATTATCTTCATAAAAACCCGCAAACTGCCGATGCCTTATTGCGTAAAATTTTGCAGGCCGAACGCGAACGAAAAGAATTATCTGGCATTCGAAAATTAGCTACCGATAGGGCTAAAAAAGCCAATTTGCACAATAAAAAATTAAGAGATTGTCGTGCGCATTTACCTGACACTAAAAATCCAAGAAATTTAGAAAGCACTCTTTTTATTACCGAAGGAGATTCTGCTTCAGGATCGATTACCAAATCCCGAGATGTCAACACACAAGCCGTATTTAGTTTGCGTGGTAAGCCTTTGAATTCTTATGGAATGAGCAAAAAAATTGTATATGAAAATGAAGAATTCAATTTATTACAAGCCGCTCTTGATATTGAAGATGGATTAGAGAAGTTGCGTTACAATAATATCGTTATTGCTACCGATGCCGATGTTGACGGAATGCACATTCGGTTATTATTGATTACCTTTTTCTTGCAGTTTTTTCCAGAGTTAATTAAAGAAGGTCATTTGTATATTTTGCAAACACCACTTTTTAGAGTTCGAAATAAGAAAGAAACCATCTATTGCTATTCCGATGAGGAACGTAAAGTCGCTATCGAAAAATTAAAGCCAAAACCTGAGATAACTCGATTTAAAGGATTGGGAGAAATATCGCCTGACGAATTCAAAAATTTTATTGGAGAAACCATTCGATTAGATCCAATAATGATGGATAAAAATACCTCAGTAGAACAATTATTATCGTTCTATATGGGTAAAAACACACCGGATAGACAAGTATTTATCATCAATAATTTGAAAGTCGAATTGGATGCGATTGAAGTTAGTTAGTACAAAATTTAAGATTCTTATAATTAAATGAACGAAGACGAAGATAACATTCCAGAAGACGAAACAAACGACGACTTAAACGATTCAACTACAGAAGAAGGTTTTGATGACATTGTTTCTTCAGGTGGAAATCATTTCTACGAGAATGATGAAAATGCCGAAGATACCATTACCAAAGTTACAGGAATGTACAAAGATTGGTTTTTGGATTATGCCTCGTATGTAATTCTAGAACGCGCCGTTCCTGCTATTGAAGACGGTTTCAAACCCGTACAACGACGAATTATGCACTCGTTGAAAGAGTTGGATGATGGTCGGTACAATAAAGTAGCCAATGTTGTAGGTCACACCATGCAGTATCATCCTCACGGAGATGCCAGTATTGGCGATGCCATGGTGCAAATAGGTCAAAAAGAATTGTTGATTGATTGCCAAGGAAACTGGGGAAACATCCTAACTGGTGATAGTGCTGCGGCTTCCCGATACATTGAAGCGCGTTTGTCGAAGTTTGCTTTAGAGGTTTTGTATTCGCCAAAAATTACCGATTGGGGCGTTTCTTATGATGGTCGTCGTGCTGAACCGAATAATCTTCCTGTAAAGTTTCCGTTGCTCCTAGCACAAGGTGCCGAGGGAATTGCAGTAGGTCTTTCAACTAAAGTATTACCACACAATTTTAACGAACTCATAGATGCTTCGATAAAAATATTAAAAGGAAAACCTTTCACCCTTTTTCCTGATTTTCAAACGGCAGGAATTGCAGATGTTTCCAATTACAATGATGGTTTGCGTGGCGGAAGAGTTCGAGTGCGTGCTAAAATTGCACAATTGGATAAGAATACTTTAGTCATTACCCAAATTCCATTTTCAACCAATACTACCACTTTAATTGACAGTATTTTGAAAGCCAATGAAAAAGGCAAAATCAAAATCAAAAAAATAGAGGATAATACTGCCGCTGAAGTGGAAATATTAATCCATCTTTTTCCTGGCGTTTCTCCTGATAAAACTATTGATGCTTTGTTTGCTTTTACAGCTTGCGAAACTTCGGTAGCACCTTTAGGATGTGTCATTGAAGACAATAAGCCACTTTTTGTGGGTGTGTCACACATGTTGAAAATCTCCACAGATAGAACGGTACAACTCCTAAAAAGCGAACTCGAAATTCAGTTGCGTGAATTGGAAGAGCAATGGCATTTTCTTTCGCTGGAACGTATATTTATAGAGAATAAAATCTACCGTGACATTGAAGACAAAACCACTCGCGAAGAGGTTATAAAAGCAGTAGATGATGGATTAAAACCGTTTACTAAAACCTTAAAACGAGCTGTTACCGAAGACGACATTCTTCGTTTGTTGGACATTCGAATTATGCGAATTTCGAAATTCGACAGCAATAAAGCACAAGATAAAATAGAAGCTCTGGAAGGCGATATTGAGCAAGTAAAACACGATTTAGAACATCTAATCGATTTTGCGATTGCTTATTTTACCAAATTAAAAGAAAAATACGGAAAAGGTCGGGAACGTCAAACTGAGCTACGAAGTTTCGATAATATCGAAGCTACAAAAGTGGCGCTACGAAATACCAAATTGTACGTCAATAGGGAAGAAGGTTTCGTAGGAACAGGTTTGAAAAAAGATGAATATGTTACTGATTGTTCCGATATTGATGATGTGATTGTTTTTCTTCGAGACGGAAATATGATGATTTGTAAAGTGGACGATAAAAAGTTTGTTGGTAAAGACATTATCCATGTAGCTATTTTTGACAAAAGTGATAAACGCACCATTTACAACATGATTTATCGCGATGGAAAATCAGGACCAGCCTATATTAAACGTTTCAATGTTTCAGGAGTCACTCGTGATAAATTATACGATTTAACCAATGAAAGCAAAGGCTCACAGGTTTTGTATTTCACCCATAATCCAAATGGGGAAGCAGAAGTAATTACTATTTTATTACGTCAAATAGGAAGTATCAAAAAGTTAAAATGGGATGTAGATTTTGCCAGTATCGCTATAAAAGGTAGGGCATCAAAAGGAAATATAGTTTCAAAATATCCAATAAAGAAAATAGAAATAAAAGAAAAAGGAATATCTACTTTACTACCAAGAAAAGTATGGTTTGATGACACTGTACAGCGATTAAACGTTGACGCTAGAGGTGAATTATTGGGTGAATTTAGACCAAGCGATAAAATCCTTGTAATATCACAAACTGGAAAACTAAAAGTTATTACCCCAGAATTGTCTACCCATTTTGATGAAGATATGGTAGTTTTGGAAAAATGGATTCCTAATAAACCAATTTCTGCGATTTACTATGATGGCGAAAAGGAACGCTATTATGTGAAGCGTTTTTTGGTGGAAACCGAAGGTAAGGAAGAGAGTTTTATTACCGAACATCCGAATTCACAACTGGAAATTGTAGCTACAGATTATCGTCCCGTAGCCGAATTGGTTTTCAATAAAGTAAAAGGGGTTCAGAAAGAAAATTTAATTGTTGATATTGAAAGTTTTATCGCTGTTAAAGGTTTCAAAGCATTAGGAAACCAGTTAACCACAGACAAAGTAAAACAAATCAATTTATTAGAGCCATTGCCTTATGAAGCACCTGAGGAAATTGTTCCACAAAAAATAGAAATAGAAAGTCAAGTCATTGATGACGAGGATATTCAATTAGATGATGATGGACAGATAACGTTGTTTTAATCGGTATTCTGAAATCTGTTTTAATTTTTTTCTTTCTTATTTTTAGAAACTTTCATATTCAACACTTCTACCAATAACGAAAATGAAATGGCAAAATACAAATAGCCTTTTGGCACAACATCTACATGGTTTCCAAAGAAGGAAGCATTGGACAAATGTGCACTTTCGGTAACCAACATAAATCCTATTAATATTAAAAAAGACAATCCTAAAATTTGAATTGAAGGATGTTTGTTAACAAAATTTCCTACCGGAACTGCAAATTGCATCATAATTAAAACTGATATTACTACGGCAGTTATCATAATATACAAAGCACCTTCAACACCATTTGTCATACCAACTGCAGTTAGAATACTGTCAAATGAGAAGACTAAATCGATTAGTATAATTTGAAAAATGACACTGCCAAATGATTTGGCTGCCGATTTTTTTAATTCTTTTTCTTCTTCTCCTTTTTCGTCTACTTTTTCATGAATTTCTTTCGTGCTTTTATAAATTAAAAAAATACCCCCTAGAAATAATATGATGCTTTGCCCTGATATCTGAGCACTTAACCAACTGTAATCAAGTTTAAACCAAGGCTCTTTCATTGCAATAAGCACAGAGATTCCTAATAGGAGCACAATTCTCATAAACATCGCTAGAAACATCCCGATTTTTGTTGCTTTTTTAAGTTTCTCTTCTGGTAATTTTCCTGTTGCAATAGATATAAAAATGATGTTGTCTATTCCTAATACAATTTCTAAAAATGTTAATGTTAATAGTGCTATCCACGCATTCGGATTCAAAAATACTTCCATCTAATTGGTTTTAATTTATTCTAGTTGCTGTTCCTTTTTGTTTTTTATTATTTCCTACCACTCCAAATTCAAAGGTATACGAATTTTTTGTAGTACTCAAAATTTTAATGTCAATTGCTTTTTTTTCAGACATATTCTTTGGATTCAATTTTTGTAAAACATATTCACAATCGCTAATCCATCTAACGGATGCCGTATCCGTTTTGCCCTCATAGGTTTCAATTACTATCGAATCGGTTCGTGTTGAGGTTGTCTCTTTTTTTACACCATCAATTGTAATTTCCGATTTAAATGTTCCTGTTTTAAAATCCTTGCAGTTGTTTTCTAAATTATAGCAGGACATCAGTAATAGTAGTAGAGAAAATACAATAATTCTGTTCATAGTTTATTAATGTTTTTATTCAATTTTTATATCGTATTTTTCTAAAAGCCCTAAAATTCCTTCATTTGAAAACTTTGCTTTTTTCATCGGATTGAATTCGGGATCAATTTTATAATTATAGGCAGATGTAAAATCAACAGCCGCCAATTGTGTATCATTAAAAATGGCATTATCCAAATTACAATTTTCAAAAACAGCATTAGAAAGATTAGTGCCAATGAATGAAACTTCTTTTAAGGAACAGGAGTTGAAATTTGTTTTTGGCATTTTTTTATTAGCAAACGACGAATAATCGAGTACGCATTCTTGAAATGCAACACCAAATAAAAAATCATCACAAGCATGAAATGGTATGCCTAATAATTTACAGTTTTTAAAAACTACCGTTTTTAAGCTGGTTCCAACTAATTGAATCATAGAAAGATTACAATCTATAAATTCGCAATCCATGAAGGTATTGTAATTAAAATCGCTATTCGAGAAATCACAGTTCTTAAAAATACATCCGTCAAATTCACGATTGTTAATTTTTGAATGGATATAAACTTCTTTTTCAAAAGTTGTATGAATGTGTAGTAAGTTTTCCATTAATTATCAAATAAACCGTCTACAATAATTTTTAATCCTTTAAAAATAAAGTAAACCGCAGCAATACAAACTAAAATTCCGATTGCCAACACCAAATAATGCCACACATTATTTTTATTCATGAATGCGTTGTATATTACTGAAGGTCCAATAAATAGCAGCGGTAATGCTATTGTTAGAAATTTAATTCCTTTTGCAAATACTTTTTGGTTTGTTGGCATTTTTTGAAATTTTCGAATTATAAAATATAGCAAAAATGAAATTGGCTATGGTATGAAATAGCAATATAAAGATAAACAAAAATACAATTTTTAATCCCAGTTGGTCTTCTTTAAAAAATTTAAAATTAGAAAAGAGTGTGAGATACAAATAGGTGAGGAGCACAATAAAATTTATACTAAAATAGCGAAACACTTTATTCCATTTTCGTAATAAATAGATACTAACTATCCACAAAATAGGAATTAATGCTACTAAGGCAAATACTATAAATGTTCTCATTTAGTTTCATAACCATCAACTGCTTTCCTCACACTTCCATATTCTTTTAATAAAGAAGAAGCTTTTTCATAAGAAACAGGTATTTCGCTCATTATCATTTTAACGCCTCGATCGACCAATTTGTTGTTGCTCAGTTGCATATCGACCATCCTATTTCCTTTTACTTTACCAAGTTGAATCATTGCCGTTGTCGAAATCATATTCAAAACTAATTTCTGAGCCGTTCCCGCTTTCATTCTAGAACTTCCCGTTACAAATTCTGGACCAACCACCACTTCAATTGGGAACTTTGCTGTTACTGCAAGTGGGCTTCCTACATTACAAGTAATGCAGCCTGTACTAATATTTTTTTCATTACAAACTTCTAAACCACCAATCACATAAGGGGTGGTACCCGAAGCAGCAATACCAATTACCACGTCATTTTCGTTTATAGTATGTTCTTCTAAATCTTTCCAAGCTTGTGTGGCGTTGTCTTCGGCATTTTCTACGGCTCTACGAATGGCTTTGTCTCCACCAGCAATAATTCCGTTTACCAAATCGAATGGGACACCAAATGTAGGCGGACATTCCGAAGCATCTACAATTCCTAATCGTCCCGAAGTGCCTGCTCCTATATAAAATAGTCTTCCACCTAGTTTCATTTTAGTTACAATTTCAGTTACTAAAGTTTCAATTTGTGGTATCGCTTTTTCTACGGCAAGCGGAACCGTTTTGTCTTCTTGATTGATATTGGATAACAATTCCTGAACCGACATTTTTTCTAAATGTTCGTATTTTGAGGATTGTTCGGTAGTTTTGGTGAAGTTCATTTTGTTAGGGTTCCTAGTTGGAAAGTTTCAAAGTTACAAAGTTTTTTTATTACAACATATTGCTTTCAGGATAAGGTTTTACAAAAAATACGCCAACCCAATTCCCAAAATAATCATCGAAACTTTTGCGATATTAAATTTATGACCTTCGCTACTTTCAAAAATAATGGTGGACGAAATGTGAAATAATATTCCAATTACGATGGCTGTAATTTCAGTATAGTAGTCATTTAAAAACGGAATGTAATCAGACAAAACAGTTCCTAACGGAGTCATAATGGCAAAAGTTAACATAAAAAACAGAATAGCTTTTTTATTCAAATTGGCTTTAACAAAAAAAGTAGTTAGTATGATGGCAATTGGCAAATGATGCACCGCAATTCCAACGGCAAGGCCTTTATGATGGCTTACCGGTAGTCCTTCTAATAAAGCATGAATGCATAAACTAATAAAGAGCAACCATGGTATTTGATTCATCACTTCATGACCATGTACATGACCGTGTTCAGCACCTTTTGAGAAAAATTCTAATATGATTTGGAACAAAATACCAATCATAATAAATATCCCAATAGAATGATTCTCAGTTTTATAAATTTCTGGTAATAAATGTACTACGGTAAGTGATAATAAAAAAGAACCACTAAATGCCAATAATAGTTTGAGATTGGTTTTGTTTTTTGGTTTTAAAAACAACGCAATCCCATAGCCTAAAAGTACTGAAAGTAAAGGTAAAAGATAGTTCATTATTTAAAAAATAGAATTAATCGTTCACTATCTGTTTTATGGAATTTTTTTAATTTATAATCACCAAACACTTCTAGAAGATAAATACCTGCTTGTTCCATCAATTCGGTAAAATCTTGCAAAGTTAAGGCACGAACTTTTTCTACATAATGGAAGTCATTGCCATTATCTTTAAAATCAATTTCTTTATAAATGTGATCGTCTATATAATAGCGTTTGATGTGAAAATCTATTCCATCAACTGTTTTTAGTTCTTCTGGAATTAAATTGGCAATAACTTGATTTACATTCATAAAATCAATAACACCAAAACCATATTCCGAAAGGCTTTCTTTCATGGCGATTAATGTTTTCAGGTTGTCATCGTCATTTTCGAAATAACCAAAACTGGTAAATAAATTAAAGATAGCATCAAATTTATCATCAAACGGAAGTCGCATATCATGCACCTGAAAATGCAAAGTATCATTACTGTTCTTACTCGCAATCGCAATACTGTTTTCTGATAGATCGGCTCCAGTTACCTCAAAACCCAACTGATTGAGATAAATAGCGTGTCTGCCTTTTCCACAAGCTAAGTCTAGCACTTTTGCTTTTTCTGGAAGATTAAGATAATGCGTCAAATTATCCATAAAAATTTGAGCTTCTCTGTAATTTCTCTCTTTGTAAAGGATGTGATAATAAGGAGTGTCAAACCATGAAGCAAACCAATTTTCTGATTTGAGATTTGGGATTTGGGATTTAAGATTTTTATTTTCTGACATTAATTCATTTACATTAATTCTGAGCGTGCAAATTTAATGTATTTTTGCCATGTATTTTAATTTTAGAATTTGAAATACAAATTAAATTAATTTTAGATTACACAATATTGTGTTGTCGTTACTGTAGAGAATGGAAAATTATAAAATGATTGCCAAAACCTTTTTTGGTTTTGAAGAAATTTTGGCTAAAGAACTGCAACTACTTGGTGCTCAAGAGGTAGAACAAGGAGTGCGAATGGTTAGTTTTAAAGGCGATAAAGGATTTATGTATAAAGCCAACTTATCGTTGCGCACCGCTTTAAAAATATTAAAACCCATTTATTTCTTCAAAGCTACAAATGAACAGGCCTTGTATAAAGGCGTTTCAGGAGTTAATTGGTCTAAATTAATCAATGCCAATCAGACATTTGTGATAGATGCAACGGTGCATTCGGAGTATTTTAACCACTCTGAATTTGTTTCCCAAAAATGTAAAGATGCGATTGTCGATCAGTTTAGAGAGCGAACAGGGCAACGGCCTAGCATAGATAAAGTGTATCCCGATTTAAGAATTAATATTCATATCGATAAAGATCAGGTTTCAGTAGCACTAGATACTTCTGGGAACTCATTGCATCAGCGTGGCTATAGAACGGCCACCAATATTGCACCTATAAACGAAGTTTTAGCAGCTGGAATTTTAATGCTTTCCGGTTGGGAGGGGCAGGGTCATTTTTTAGATCCTATGTGTGGTTCGGGAACTTTTTTAGCCGAAGCAGCTATGATTGCCTGCAATATTCCTGTAAATATTAATCGTAAAGAATTTGCTTTCGAAAAATGGAACGATTGGGATAATGAACTTTTTGAGAGTATTAACGATAGTTTGCTCAAAAAAGTAAGAGAGTTTCATTACACCATAAAAGGGTATGATAAAGCGCCGAGTGCTGTGCAAAAAGCGAAAGCCAATATCAAGAATGCCAATTTGGAAGACTACATTACTATTACAGAAGAAAACTTCTTTGATACTGAAAAAACCTCACAAGGCAAATTACACATGGTTTTTAATCCGCCTTATGATGAGCGTTTAGATATTCATATGGAAGAATTTTATAAAAATATTGGTGATACGCTTAAGAAAAATTATCCAGGAACCGATGCTTGGTTTATTACTGCCAATCTTGAAGCTTTGAAATTTGTTGGATTGAAACCTTCTCGAAAAATTAAATTATTCAATGCCAGTTTAGAAGCGCGATTGGTAAAATATGAAATGTATGAAGGGAGCAAGAGAACGAAGTTTGCTGTTAAATACAATCAGGAGAATCCTTCTGAAACACATAATTCATAAATTATAAAGGTATAACAATGACAAAATTACAACTTAGAGCCTTTCTCTATCAGCTCACATCCTTTGCCGTATTGTTTATTGGTTTCCGATTTTTGATAGCACATTATACCGCTATTACTGGATTTTGGATTCCATTAACAGCTTTTGTAGTTGGGACAATTTTAGCACCAAAATTCCAAGCCGTAAAAACCAAAGACGGCGAAAAACTTTTTATGAAATGGTTGTTTGTTAAAGGTATAAAAGAGGTAAAATAATTACTTCTTTTTATTGGTTTTTTCAGGAACTTTTAGTCCCACTTTCTTCTTGTAAATAGGAATAAAATAGGAAATGGTATAATTAAAACCCGCACCAAAATTACCGTTATACGTTCTGTTAAAACCCGGAATATAAAGGTTGTCAAAAGTATCTGGTTTTTTGTTTGAAATTAGATTATTCATTCTAAAACTAAAACCCATATAAAAATTATTAAAGACTTTGGCATTTACACCCACTACAACTTCTAGCCATTGCGCCGTTAGCCCACTAAAAGTTTCATTCGGGAAATAAGTAGGAGTATCTTCAAAATAAGGATTGGCATTGTACAGTTTGTAACTATTTAATCGTTGGCTAAAAGTACTCACTCCGTATCGCATTCCGATGTAGATCTTGTTTTCCATGTCTAACCAATTTTCATAAAAGTTATAATCAAATCCTACTCTAAAATAGGTTCCCTTTGTGGTAAAATTAAGTTGGTCATCATCAACGGTTTTATTTTCGTTTCCTAATTCTCCAGCTAGGTAGTATTTTTTAGAGATTCTATAATCGCCAACAACTTCTAATCCTTGGTATTTATCTTCATAAAAAGAACGTGAAAGTTTGAATAAATCAATTCCTACTCGTAAACCGTACCTATTCGTTTTTACGGGTATACTGTCTGTTTTTTTAGCTTGTGCCTGAATCATAAATGATGACAGCACCATGCAAATACTAAAAATATATTTTGATGTGTGTTTCATTTTCTGTTTCTAAATTAAATTTTTCAACCACAATATCTTTAATCCATTTGCCATTGGTTACAGCAGGGTCGTCATTTAATACAAAGGGATTGGGCAAAGCGCTGTCGTTATTAAGGTCAAAAAGTATTTTATACCCACAAGCTCGGGAGACATAAACGGTTTTTGTTGAATAATTAAATTGAAGAATGTCTTTAAAAATTAAAGCTGGGTTGGGATTCGTAGCATTTAATGTAAAACTATATGTAGTGCTTGTAGTTGTTAATTGTAATGGAACCTGAATTTTACTTCCGGTTGTAAATAAAATGTCTGTAGTTAATCCATCACCTAATATCGATAAATTAGTTATGTTTTTTTTATTTACTCGATTATCGTTATCGTAAAATTCAATAATAAGTCGTGGAGTAGTGGGCGTATTGGCATCGCAAATATCATCCTTTTCACAACTTGAAAAAGAGTAAGATATAAGGATAATAAGTAGAAGTAATTTTTTCATAAATCTTTATTCTCAATGACAATAACAATAGCAAAAATCAATTTTAATGACTGAAATCAAAAATCTGCACCCGAGCCTAAAAGGCGAACTGGCGAAGCAATCTAAAATTTTCTCTCCAAAAGTACAACATTTTCTACGTGATGCGTTTGCGGAAACATATCTACCGGTCGCACTCGAGTTACTTTGTATTTCTCGTCCATTAAAGCTAAATCACGAGCTTGTGTTGCCGAGTTACAACTTACATATACAATCTTATCTGGAGCAATTTTCATAATTTGTTCCACCACCTCTTTGTGCATGCCGTCTCGAGGAGGGTCAGTAATAATTACATCAGGTTTGCCATGTTGGGCAATAAAACTTTCGTTAAATACTACTTTCATATCGCCTACAAAAAATTCGCAATTCGTTATTTCGTTTCTTTTGGCATTGGCTTTTGCATCTACAATGGCTTCGGGAACACTTTCTACTCCAATCACTTTCTTCGCATTTTTAGATACAAATTGAGCAATAGTTCCTGTTCCGGTGTACAAATCATACACAATTTCATTGCCGGTTAAACCAGCAAATTCCCTAGTAATTTTATACAATTCATACGCTTGGGCGGAATTGGTTTGGTAAAAAGATTTGGCATTGATGCTGAATTTCAACCCTTCCATTTCTTCCAAAATATACTCGCGACCTTTGAATAATTTTACGTCTTGGTCGTAAATGGTGTCATTTGGTTTTCCGTTGATGACGTATTGAAGGGAAGTGATTTCAGGAAAACGATGGGCAAGAAAATGCAATAGCAATTCCCTTTTGGTTTTATCTTCTTCAAAAAACTGAATCAAAACCATAATTTCACCCGTTGATGCGGTTCGAATCATTAAAGTTCTCAAAAAGCCTTCGTGCGCTCTTGGATTAAAAAACGATAAATCATTTTCATTGGCAAAAGCTCTAATTTCATTACGAATCGCATTAGAAGGGTCTTCCTGCAAATGGCATTTGGTAATATCCAGAATTTTGTCCCACATTTTCGGAATATGAAAACCCAAAGCATTTCGGTTTCCTAAATCTTCAGTGCTTTCTATTTCTTTTTCGGTAAGCCAACGCGCATTGGAGAACCCAAATTCCATTTTGTTTCGGTAAAAGAATTGTTTTTCAGAACCTAAAATGGGTTCCAATTCAGGAAGCTCAATTTTTCCGATGCGTTGCAAATGGTTTTTTACTTCATTTTGTTTGTAATACAATTGCTGGCTGTACTTCATGTTTTGCCATTTACAACCGCCACAAACCCCAAAATGTTCGCAAATGGGTTCAATTCGATGTTCTGAAAATTCGTGAAAACGAACCGCTTTTCCTTCGTAATAGGCTTTACGCTTTTTGAAGGTTTGCACATCTACCACATCGCCGGGAACGACATTGGGAATGAAGATTACTTTTCCGTCTGGAGCTTTTGCTACCGAAACGCCTTTTGCACCAGCATCAAGGACTTTTATATGATCAAAAACGATTTTGTCTGTATTTTTCTTTGCCATGGCGCAAAAATAAGGGATTGGTTGGTTTTATGAATTCAAATGAGTAATTAGTTTTGAAAATATATTTTATTTACAATTCTTTGCAATATTCTCCAGGCTTTACTTTCTTAAATCCAAGTTTCTTTAAATACCTGAAATAACTCACATTATTTCCTTTGGCAACGACTTTGGAATAGCCTAAATCTATAAATTTTTGTTTAAGACTGAAATATACATATTTGCCGTTTTTAAAATCTTTGTATTCGGGCAATACATAATCTAAACCAACGTGAAGTTCATTGGTGTTTTCTCGATGGGCTAAGAACAAACCGGCTACCGACATGTTTCTTAAAATATAAAAGCTCACGGTATTTCTATCAGGATTATAGGAAAAGCCTGGAAGTATTTTTTGAATGCTTTCATCATGAAAACTTAAAAACCGCTTTAGATATTCGCTTTTAGCATTAATTTCGAGTATTTCAAAAGTTTCTTTTTTAGAATATATTTGAACTAAATAGTAAATGTCTACCAGTAGAATAATACCATTAAGAACACCAACAGGATAGGCATGTATTAAGAATCCGTATGTTGAAAATAACAAAGCTCCTACACAATTAATCCATCTGAATTTGATAATAGAACTCATCATCATAGAAACCATGATGATTACTGAGGCTACATAGCCCATCCACTGTAAATAATCAATTTGCATAAAGTTGTTTTTAATCAAATAAATCGGATGACAAATAGCGATCGCCTCGGTCACAAATAATAGCAACCACAACACCTGATTCTAACTGATTGGCTATTTTTAGTGCTGTAGCAACCGAACCGCCGCTGCTCATTCCGGCAAAAACACCTTCTTCTTTTGCCAATCTTTTGGTCATTTCACGTGCTTCTTGTTCGCTTACTTCAATAATAGTATCTACTTTTGAAGCATCAAAAATTTTGGGTAAATATTCTTGGGGCCATTTCCGGATTCCAGGAATTTGAGAGCCATCACTAGGCTGTGCACCAATGATTTGTATGTTTGGATTTTTTTCTTTCAAATAAGTCGATGTTCCTATAATAGTTCCTGTTGTTCCCATAGCAGCAATAAAATGAGTTACGGTTCCGTCGGTATCATTCCAAATTTCTGGACCAGTAGTTTTGTAATGCGCTTTCCAGTTATCGTCATTTGCAAATTGGTTTAACATAAAGTAGCCTCCTTCAGCCATTTTTTTGTCGGCATAATCACGTGAACCAATAATACCCTCGCTAGCAGGTGTTAAAATTACGTTTGCACCATAAGCAAGCATGGTTTGTGTACGCTCTATAGTTGAATTTTCTGGGAGAATTAGTTCTATTTCTAAATTAAATAGTTGTGCAATCATGGCCAATGCAATTCCAGTGTTTCCACTGGTAGCTTCAATGAGTTTATCTCCTTTTTTTATGTCGCCTCTTTCTATTGCTGATGCTATCATATTGTATGCGGCTCGGTCTTTTACACTGCCGCCGGGATTATTACCTTCGAGCTTTAAAAGCAGTTTTACATTTTTATTTTTTACTAATGAAGTCGATTCCATCAATGGAGTATTTCCAATTAGGTCTAATAACTTTTGAGGCTTCATACTATTTTAATTCTTTTATTTTTACTTCTGTAGTGGTAGTATTGGTAACAATTGATTTTTCGGGAATCGATTTTGTAATCCAAGTGTTTCCGCCAATAATACTGTTTTTACCAATAATAGTATCGCCTCCTAAAATGGTAGCATTGGCATAAATACAAACATTTTTTTCAACAGTGGGATGTCTTTTAGCGTTTTTCATGGTTTTGCTCACACTCAAAGCTCCTAAAGTAACTCCTTGATATATCTTTACATGTTTTTCGATAACAGTAGTTTCTCCAATTACAATTCCAGTAGCATGGTCTATAAAAAATGGAGTTGCAATAGTTGCACCAGCATGAATATCAGTTCCTGTAATGCGATGTGCATATTCGCTCATTAATCTAGAAAATAATAATAAATCTAGTAAGTATAACTCATGACTTAGTCTGTATATTGCTATGGCATAAAAGCCGGGATAGGCGAGATATACTTCTTCAATACTATTAGAGGCTGGATCATTTTCTAGAATATAAGCTGCATCTTCGTTCAGTCTTTCTAAAACAACTGGCAATTTTGCTAGAAACTTATCCCAGTTTTCATCGCAAAGTTCACTGGTTTTTTTGCAGGCAATACTCGAAATTTCTTTAAACTGTTTTTCTAATTCATCAATGCTTTCCTCTAAATGTGCTTTTGAATCAAATAAAGTGTAAAACAGTTTTTCGGTAAAAGCTTCTGTTTTGGTTTTAATTCCATAATTGATAGAAGTGTGTAACTTCAAGGAATCTATATTTTGAATGATACTATTTTTTGTCACCATTAAAAAAGTTAATGTTATCTATGGTATAAAAGTAATATGTTTTTTAGGAACTCAAACCAATTTTATAAAAAATACAAATTTTGTTTGAAAAACGTAACAATTTAACCATAGTTACTCAAATAAAAAAAGTTATTCTAAAGTTAATTTGATAATTTTAAATACACATTTGACTATTATTGATGCAATCAATAAACAGAAAATGTTTGTCTTTTAAATATTTTCGATTAATTAATATTAAATTTGATGCAAATTAGATGATTTCTCTCTAAAAGAAGGAATGGTAAAGGCAAGTATTTAAAAAATTTTTAAAATGTCAGTTGTTGAAAAAACAAAATCGGAAGCAATAATCGCTTTAGAAAATAAATATGGAGCACACAATTATCATCCGTTACCAGTAGTTTTAAGTAGGGGAGAAGGCGTGTATGTATGGGATGTAGATGGAAAAAAGTATTATGATTTCTTATCGGCCTATTCAGCTGTAAATCAAGGTCATTGTCATCCTAAAATTGTAAATGCTTTGATACAACAGTCCCAAAAGTTAACATTGACATCTCGTGCTTTTTATAACGATCAATTGGGTCCTTATGAAGAGTTTTTGACAAAATATTTTGGTTTCGATAAGGTTTTGCCAATGAATACTGGTGCAGAAGCTGTAGAAACCGCCATAAAATTAGCAAGAAAATGGTCCTATGAAGTAAAAGGGATTCCAGAAAATGAAGCGCAGATTATTGTTTGTGATGGTAATTTTCATGGGAGAACTACAACTATAATTTCATTTTCAAATGATGCAAATGCTCGTAAGAACTTTGGTCCGTATACAAATGGATTTATTTCGATTCCTTATGATGATATTGAAGCTTTAGAAAATGTTTTAAAATCTTCAAAAAATTGTGCTGGTTTTCTTGTTGAACCTATTCAGGGTGAAGCAGGCGTTTATACTCCAGCCAGTGATTATATGATGCGCGCTAAAGCACTATGCAACAAGTATAATGTTTTATTTATTGCCGATGAAATTCAGACCGGTATTGCTAGAACAGGATCGCTTTTAGCCGTTTGTGGAGATTGCAATTGCGAAAATCATTGCGAAAGGCAAGCTACTTACGCTACACCAGATATTTTAATTTTAGGAAAAGCCATCTCAGGGGGAGCTTATCCAGTTTCTGCGGTTTTGGCTAATGATACTATAATGAATGTAATAAAACCTGGGCAACACGGTTCTACTTTTGGTGGAAATCCTATAGCTGCAGCCGTTGCAAAAGCAGCCTTAGAAGTTGTAGCAGATGAGAATTTAGCTCAAAATGCCAGAGTTTTAGGTAAATTATTCCGAAGTAAATTAAACGAATATATCAAAACAAGTTCAATTGCAACCTTAGTTAGAGGAAGAGGGTTGTTGAATGCTGTGGTTATAAACGACACTGAAGAAAGTGATACGGCTTGGAATATCTGTCTTGTTTTACGCGATAATGGTCTTTTAGCAAAACCTACTCATGGCAATATCATTCGATTTGCACCACCATTAGTTATGAATGAAGAGCAGCTACTGGATTGTGTTGCAATTATTATAAAAACATTGCAACAGTTTGAGAAATAGTATAAATAAAATATCCTCCAATTGGAGGATATTTTATTTATTGTTCTTGTTGCTGTTTCATTTTTTCTATTAGATTTTGTTGAAAATCTTTAATTCCATCTTCTCCAACAACTGTATAAAGATAAATAACAAAAATTAAATAAATAGAACCTAAAATAATACCAATAATAGATAAAATCTTACCTGTATTTAAATTAGCGTAGCCACTATATATTTCAGGATTTTCATTATAAGCTGCTATATCTTTTTTAGCCAAGAAAAGAGCAACAATCCCCAAAACAATCCCAATTCCATAACAACAACACGTTAGTATTGATGCAATTCCTAGAATGATTACAGAAGTTGCATTGGGTAATTTTTGTTTTTCCATTTTAATATTATATTTTTAAAGGTGAATAATCATTTTGTAAATGTATGAAACAATCATAATGATGGCATTAATTATTGCTAGAAAAATAATTGATTTATGATAGTTTCTACTTTTATCAATAAAATGTAAACCGAGAACTCCTAAAAACAATACAGTTGTATAGATGGCAGGAAACATATCGTAAGCTCCAGCAAAATCTCCTTTAAGAAGTAGCATAAATGCTCTTTGAGTTCCACAACCCAAACATTCTACTCCGAAAAGCTTTTTGTTAATACAAGGAATCATATATTTTTCTACGTCCAAAATCTAAAATTATTTATGTTACAATTTTACAAAAAAATATTCACAACAGAATAGTAAGTTTGTTACTTTTGAAATCTGATACCATTCAAATGAAAAAAATAGTATTTCCTCTGATGATTATAGCCATTACTATTGCTCTATATGAGCAAAGTAAGGAAGATAAAAATGTATATTTAATAGTTGTTGCTATTGTACTATTTATGTATGGAATGATTCGGTTAAGCGCCAAAACGCCAAGTAAAAATAAAGATAACAATAACGCCGATGTTTGATATAGGAGATAAAGTTTCGGTGTTAGATGAGGCTATTAATGGTGTTGTTTTATCTGTTCAAAACAATGAAATTTCTATTGAAACAGAAGATGGGTTTATTATGAATTTCCTCTCTAAAGAACTAGTTAAAGTAAACGATACCAGTGATTTAAATTTTAAAATAGGAAGTTTTAATTTAAATCAAATTAAAATAGAAAAAGAAATTCCAAAACCAAGAAGTTTTGTAAAGGAAAAGAAAACTAAAGGCGAAATTCCTCCACCAGAATTTGATTTGCATATCGAAAAATTAGTGCCTAATTTTAGAGGAATGAGCAACTATGATATTCTTACTTTACAATCAGAAACTGCAAAACGACATATCGAATTTGCCATTAGGAATAGGGTTCCCAAAATTGTTTTTATTCATGGTGTTGGTGAAGGTATTCTTAAAGCCGAACTGGATTTTTTATTAGGTCGTTATGAAAATATTGCTTTTCAAGAAGCGAATTATCAAAAATATGGATTGGGTGCGACTGAAGTGTATATTAAACAAAATGCAAAATAATTACTCAGGAAGTAAAAGCTCTCCAAACAGCATATCATCACCATAATAAAAAGAGCTATTGCCTCTTTTAAAGATTACCTTCTTTAATCGTATCGTATGTAAATAACCTCCTGAAGTAGTTGTAATTACTTCAATTGTACCTTCTGTAGCTACCCATTCTTCTGAAATAACAGGACTTAAGGGGGTTGTGTCTCCGCAAAAGTATTCAGGTAGTAAAGTTGATGTTGGTAAAGAACTTTTGTATAATCTATAAACGAGTCTGTTAGTTGTAGCTGAGATAGGCTGAGGAAGAGAGCCTGTTTTTTGAATTAAACTAGGGTCTACATTTTCTATAACTAAGCTTTCGGTTCCATTATTTCTAGCATTAAAGATTTTAGTTGTTGAAGAACATTGCTCAACAAGTTTTGGGTCAAAAGAAAACGGTAATGTTGTTGCTGTAGTTTGATAATTTCCAAATGTGAATGTGTCATACTTTTGTTCAGTACCATCACTTTTAGAAAAAACAATATTTTTATAAACAACAGCATGATTGTATCCTGAAATTTTTTTCTGCCCCGTTTCAGTATTTGTAGTAGCATAATTTGCTTTGGTAATAATTTGGATAGTTCCTGATTTTGCTATCCATTCACCAGTAGCGACTGGGGTTATTGGTCCAGCAACAACACAAATATTGTCTGAAGCTACTTTTCCATTATAAAATCTATATCTTACAGTAACTTCACCTCCAATAGGTATTTCTCGTGGCTTATCTAAAAGAGTTTCATCATTTAGAAATGCATTTTTTTCCGCTGGAATTTTCATAAATAAAGCTTCAGAATCCTTTAATTTATAAATTATTTCTCCGCACGAACTTGCAGTAACATCTTCAAAATTAATAGTATCAACAGTCAATTTGCCGTCATCGCAACCATTTAGAATTACAATTAAAACCAACAACCTCAATAATCTTTTCATGTTTATACAATTTACTACAAAAATAGTATTTTAAATTACAATCCCCAATCAATTTGTATTCCATTAATTAATTCAAGTTGCTAGTTAATCGTTTTGTTTAATTAGAGTCCAAACACAAATAAAGTTAGTTTTATCAGAAAGCTATCTAAGGTTACTGCATATGTTGTTATTGGGAACATTTTTTTGATGTTACTTATTGCTGTTTCTACTCTTTTTCACATTTTTAGCTTTTCATGTTTTGTTCCAATGTATCTATTTTCTTAGCGATTGACTTGCGTTGAATCTTTAATAAGATTCATTTTCTCTACAAAGAAATATCTTTTAACCCATAATCTGAATAGGCACTATTAGCATATAATGAGGATTACGCAGGTAAATTAGTGATCATTTTTCCTAATGCTTTTGTATCCTACGTTTTACCTGGTGAAAATGAAAAACTATTGAAATTTCATCTTTTGTGTTAAATAATTGTACTTTAAATCCGTAAAAACTTGTTAAAGAAACTATTGTCATTAAGATAATTTCGCTATCGCTGAGTTGTATTCCTAAATCTTATACGTGAATAATTCCTTGTTAAATATTATTATTAAACAAAAAATAAATATAATTTTGTCTTTACAAAGTATTGGTTCCGTTTATTGGTTTGTAAAACAAATTCACTTAAACTTTGATTTTTTTTTTTATTGGATAGTACCACTAGCAACTTGAATCGATTAATAGTAATATGGTGCGTTTTTTATTTTTTTTACTACTAATTTTACTACAGATAATAAATTATTAAAAAATATAACAACAATGAAAGCAAATAATATTTTAGAAACCATTGGTAATACTCCAGTTGTTCGAATAAATAAGTTATTCGAAGGTTCAAAAAAGAAAGTCTGGATTAAATTAGAAAAAACGAATCCAGGAAGTAGTATAAAAGATAGAATAGCTTTGGCAATGATAGAAGATGCAGAGCGAAAAGGTTTATTGAATGTTGATAGTGTAATTATTGAACCCACATCTGGAAATACTGGAATAGGCTTGGCTTTAGTTGCCGCTGTTAAAGGATATAAAGTTATTCTGGTAATGCCTGAATCTATGAGTGTAGAACGCAGAAAATTAATGGAAATTTATGGTGCAGAATTTGTGTTAACTCCAAGAGAAAAAGGGATGAAAGGAGCTATCGAAAAAGCAGCTGAATTAGTTTCAGTAACTCCAAATGCTTGGTCACCAAAACAATTTGACAATCCAGCAAATGTTGAAGTTCACGAAAGAACAACAGCGCTAGAAATACTTGCCGATTTTCCTGATGGACTAGATTATATTATTACCGGAGTGGGTACAGGAGGACATATAGTAGGCGTTGCAAAAGTATTGAAAGCAAAATATCCTAATTTAAAAGTATTTGCGGTAGAACCTGAATTGTCTCCAGTATTGAGTGGTGGAAGTCCAAGTCCGCATCCTTTACAAGGAATAGGAGCTGGGTTTATTCCTTCAATTTATCAAAGTGATTTAATTGATGAAGTAATCCAAGTGAGTAAAGAAGATTCTTTTAAATATGCCAAAAGTATAGCAAATCAAGAAGGAATTCTGGTGGGGATTTCTACCGGAGCTTCACTTGCAGCCGTTGCAAAAAAATTAGAATCTATTCCTGATGGCTCTGTTGTTTTGACTTTTAATTACGATACTGGAGAGCGTTACTTGTCTATTGAAGGATTGTTTTAAAATTTTAAATCTATATTTAAGTCAAATTCGTCATAAATGGTCCAATCTCCAATATCATCAAAAAAGTTTCCGGAACCATATTGAATTCCATATTTTGTTCTATCAACTTTTAATTTGGCAGTCGCTCCTTGCTTGTTTATTATTAAATCAAACTTAATGGGATTTGTCACTCCTTTTATAGTTAAATCGGCAATCACTTTGTATAGGTTCTTTCCTTTATCAGTAATTGATTTGAAAACTAATTGTGATGTTTTGAAATCCGTAATATTAAAAAAATCAAAAGATTTTATATGTCCCTCTAGCTTTAATTTGTCATTACCCGTTTGGTCTGTATTGTTAATGGTTGTCATATCAACAATAAAATCGCCTCCAACGATTTTCTCATTTTCATATACCAAGAAGCCTTCTTTAAAGTTAATAGTACCTTTGTGTTCACCTGTTACTTTTTTCCCATTCCAAGTAATAATACTTTCTTGTATGTTAATACCTATAATTTGAGAAGAAAGAGAAGAATTGGCAAACAAAACCAATATCATAAGTACAATTTTTTTCATTTTAATAATTTTTTTAACGACAATTATTAAATATAAATTAATAAAATAACGTTAGTATTCGTGTATATTAATAATTAATTAGGCTAGGCTAACAAAGTTAATAAAAACTACATACTATTTACATGATTGGAGATAAAAAATTTAATAAATTTTGCAATGAAATTTATTAAATTATAAGATTTGTTTTCAATTAATTCTTTTTTTAGAATTGTAAAGCTACAATAAAATAGAAATCATCAATAATTGCAAGATTTGGTTTGTATTCAATCTTTTTAATTTGGATTTAATTGCAATATTAATGTTTAGTTGCAGAAGTTGTAAAACTATAAGAAGCTAATATGTAATTACATATCAATGATATCATTCTATAAAATGGCAATCATAGAAATTTCAACATTTACATTTTTCGGCAAGCAAGAAACTTGAACGGTTTCTCGAGCTGGAGCTGTTTTTTCGTCAAAAAAGGTTCCGTAAACAGAATTAATTGCTGTAAAATCACTCATGTCCATAATGAAAATAGTCGATTTTACAACGTTCTCAAAAGTCATTCCTGAAGCTTCTAGAATTGCTTTTAAGTTATTCATTACTTGAGTAGTCTCAAGTTCTATGGTATCTAGAACTAATTCCATTGTTAAAGGATTTAGTGCAATTTGTCCAGAAATATATAATGTATTACTTTTTAAAACAGCTTGATTGTAGGGGCCAATCGGAGCTGGTGCATTATCGGTTGTAATTATTTTTTTACTCATTATTATTATTATTATTATTATTATTATTGTGAAAGATAAATTAAAAATATAAATTTAATGAATTAAAGATATCAATTTTATAACTAAAAATTAAACTTATTTATCTCAATAATCGATCTGGAATAGTACGTTTGTCCCATTTAATATCGCTTAAAACGCCCGATTTAATTCCGATAAAGAAACCCCAAAAGGCATTATCTCCAAAAGGTGTCCAATTAAAATCCATTCTCCAACTTAATAAGTCTCGTTCAAATCGTAATTGAGTAAAGGTTACTCCTTTTTGCACAAAATCATAACCAGTTGAGGCTCCTACTTTCCATTTTGGCGTAAGGTCTGTATTGGCTGAAACCATTAGTGAATTACCACTAATAGCATTTTCTCTGTTTACATTAGAGTAGGTTAGTTGATACGCTAATGTGATGTCCCAAGGCAAATCGGCTTTATAAAACCCCTTAAAGGAATCTTCTTCACTATCATTGCCAAATTGACTTTCTCTTCTATCACTAAAATCGGTATTGGTTCCAAACAAATCGTCATCACGACCCCCATTTCTCTCTCCTTGTTTATTCTCTTTTTTCTTATCTTTATCTCCATCACGACTGCTTAAGGAATAGTTTAGTGTCATATTAGCACTTGTCATCCTAAATAAACTCCCTCCATTATCAATATTAAAAGTATTGATTTCTCGTCCAGATTTGTTAATTGCGTATGGGTTTAAGGTCATGCCAAAATTGGCATTCATTTTATTTTTAAAAAATTGTGTACCAGCGCTAACTCTTAGTGGAGCCCAACGTAATGAATCTGCTGCAATGTCATAACTCGTCGAAAGATTTAAATTGTTTAAAAGCATCACTTTTTTAGGCTCTGTTTTAGTAGAATCTTTATCGGTTACCTTGGCTTCAAAAGTGTTACTTAAACTAATTCCAACGTTATTAGATCTGTTTTTTCCTGGTGCTCCAAAAATCCCTCCTTCAAAACGAGTATATTCTTTTATCATAGTCCCACTAGCATCTGCAGCATACGTATCATAATATTTAGAAAAACTTGGGGTTTGACTATATGAAACCGCTGGTCTCATAACATGTCGAATGGCTTTTATATTCTTTGTTTCCCCTAAATTAAAAGTACCATATATAGTTGTACCAATACTTGAAGAAAAAGAATAGGTTCTGAACGCATCAAAACCATTTATATCTTTAATTACTTCTTTACTTAAATCGGAATCAAAAGATTTGTTTATGGTTTTTATATACCAAACTTCTTGATAGTTTATTGAGGTTGAAGCACTAAAATACTTAAAAACTTTAAAGTTGGTGCTTAAAGGAATACTATGCTGAAATCCTGCTTTGGCATCTCTAAACATTTGTGGTTTAAAAAATAATGAATCTGTGGTTTTAATCTGATTTTCTCCTCTTAAGTTGTATTGAAAATTGATGTTTTTAAAGAATCCTTTTTTTAATCCTTCACCAGATGCAAATGGAAAAATACGATCTACACTCATTTGAAGTGTAGGTAAAGTCATATTAATTTCTTCTGTTCTTGTGTTTTGTGAATGAGAGGCTGTTAGCGATAAATTTACTTGTGGTACAGAATTAAATGTTTTAGAATATGAAATAGAAGAATTTAATGTATTGTTAAGATTAGACCCTGCATTTAATTGATTTATTGATTGTTGAAAGTATCTACTACTTCCTAAATTTACCGATGCAGAGAAACGCGAATTTGGACTTGATTTTGAGTCTTGTGAGTGCGACCATTGAATGTTATATATATTTGTTTTAGAATAATCAGGAAAACCTCTTTCGCTCTGAATTAAATTTTCATATCTAATATTTACATTTCCTCTAAACTTATACCGTTTAGCATAGCTCGATTCAAATCGTAGCGCATAACTTCCGTTGGTATAATAATCGCCAAGAACAGCCAAATCATAGTTTTTACTCAAAGCAAAATAATAACCGCCATTTTGTAAGGAATAGCCTCTTTGTCTGGTGTCGTTAAAAGTAGGAATAATTATACCCGATTGACTTTCTTCGGTCATAGGAAAAAAAGCAAAAGGAAGTGCAAGAGGGGTAGGGACATTCGCAATTACCATATTTGTAAGGCCAGTAACTACTTTTTTACCTGGCACATATTTTACTTTACTAGTCTTAAAATAATATTCGGGGTCGTCAATATCGGTAGATGTTGTAAAGCGAGCACCTTTCATGAAATAAACAGAATCATTAACTCTTTTTGATATTTCTGCTTTAACTCTAAATTCGCTTTGCTCAGTTCTGGAGTTCCATATAAGAGCTTTTTTTGTTTTATAATTAAATCGAATGGAATCGGGTTCAACCACATTACTACCTTGTTTGAAATTAGGTAATTGTGTATACACTCCAGACGAATCTTTTATTCTACCAGCATAAACCTCATTTTTTTCATAATTAAAAACAATAATTCCTGATTTTAACTCAATATCTTGATAGTACAACTCTGCTTTATCATACAGCGTAATCAATTTTTTCTTTTGGTCTATTTTTGCATATTTTTCTGCTTTGTATTTTATTTTACCTTCAAGAATTGGTTTTTTTTTGATACTATCTACTTTAATACTATCAGAAATAATAGGAATGTCTGTAGTTACAATTTTTAAGCTATCAGCCTGTTTATTAACAGGTATAGCAGTCGATTTCTTGTTTATATCTTGCGAATAAATATTAGCACTTCCTATTGTTAGGAAAAAGGCTAATAAAACGATATTAAATAAGTTTGTACGCAAAGGTTTAAATGCTATTTTTGTAAAAATATGGCTTAGTTTTTAGAAGAGCCAAACTTAAACATAATTTTTGGTCAAAAGTAAACAATTATAAAAATTAAAGACAAAACGTTTTTATTTAAATTAACTTTTAAAACACAATGAATATTATATCTAAATTTAAATTGCTTTCTACCTTTTTTTTCATATCAATTGCTTTAGTGTCTTATGGACAATCAAACGCTAAATTCAAAGTTGCCTTAGATGCAGGACATGGAGGACATGACTTTGGGGCAGTTTACAACGGTCATATAGAAAAAAATATTACATTGGCCATTGTTCTTAAAGTAGGAAAAATTCTTGAAGAAAATCCTAATATCGATATTGTGTATTCAAGAAAAACAGATGTCTTTATTGAACTTGTTGAACGCTCAAGTATTGCTAATAGAGCGGATGCTAATATTTTTGTTTCTATACATTGCAATGCTAATAAAAATCCTGCTGCTCAAGGAACAGAAACTTATGTTATGGGTTTGAACAAAAATGCCTCAAATCTTGCTGTAGCAAAAAGTGAGAATGCGGTAATTACTTTAGAAAAAGATTACAAACAAAAATACGAAGGTTTTGACCCCAACAATCCAAGTACAATGATAGGCATGACTTTGATGCAAGAGGAATATTTAGAAAACAGTATTTCATTAGCCAGTAAAATAGAAGATCAATTTATTGGTAATTTTGATAGAAAAAGCAGGGGAGTAAAACAAGCTCCATTTATGGTACTGCACAAAGCCTACATGCCAAGAGTATTAATAGAAACAGGTTTTATTTCTAACTTAAAAGATGGGCAATTATTAGATTCTGAAGAAGGACAAGACCAAGTAGCTCAAACAATTGCGGATGCTATATTAAGTTACAAAAAAGAATATTTTGGTAATGGCAGTAATGAAATTTATGAGAAGCCTTCAAAACGATTTGTAGAAAAGCTATTGGATACTACAACTATAAAAAAAGCAGAAAAAATAGCACAAAAAACAACCGTCGAAAAGCCACAAATTAAGACTATTGAGGAGACTTCGGGAGTTATTTTTAAAGTTCAAATTGCAGCAGTAGCAAAAAAAATAGAATTAATTCCAAGTAACTTCAAAGGATTAAAGAATGTAGCCATTAATACAGATAATGGAACATTTTATAAGTATACTTATGGAGAAACTTCTGACTATAGTAATGCAAAACGCAATTTAGAAGAAGCAAAAACGAAAGGATTTACTTCGGCTTACTTAATTGCATTTAAGGATGGTAAGAAAATTAGTATTCAGGATGCCATAAAATAATCCTTTAGTTCAGATAATTTATTTTAAATTTGCTTTAAATCACAAAAATTTTGAAAATATCAAGAGAAATTAAAACCGCAATATTAGTTATAGGCTCCATTTTATTATTTATTTGGGGATACGGTTTCTTAAAAGGAAAAGACTTATTTACCAATTATAGAACATTTTATGTAGAATATCAAAACGTTGAAGGTCTCGCAAATGCTGCTCCTGTAACCATAAATGGTTTAGTTGTAGGCAAAGTCAATAGCATAAAACTTCAAAATACTACTGGAAAACTAATTGTAGAATTGCTTATAAAAAGTGATTTTCCTATTTCTAAATCGAGTATTGTAAAAATTTATGAGCCAGGATTAATTGGTGGGAAGCAAATTCAAATCATTCCGAATTTAGCCGATAAATCGATAGCAGAAACAGAATCATTTTTACTGGGTTCTATTAAACCAGGATTAACAGATCTTGTTGCTGAGAAACTAACTCCACTTCAAGAAAAAGCAGAAAAAATGATAGTTAGTGCAGATTCGCTTTTAACTAATCTGAACAAAGTTCTTGATGCAAAAACGACTGAAAATATAAAAAGTAGTATTTCAAATCTTAACCATACGTTAACCGAATTTAATAAAGCTTCAAAAAGTGTCAATATTATACTGGATGAAAACAAAGAAAAAATAGGAGGAATTGTTACTAATTTCAATAAAGTATCTAATGATTTTAGTAAAATTTCCGATTCACTTTCTAAAGCAAATATTGGAAAAACTATTAACAATTTAGAGAACACTTTGTCAAAAGTAAACAGCATCATGGCAGATGTTCAGTCTGGAAAAGGAACATTTGGTAAGTTAATGAAAGACGATGCATTGTACAACAATTTTAGTAAAACAGCCACAGAATTAGAATTATTATTGCAAGATGTACGATTAAATCCTACACGTTACATTAATGTTTCTGTATTTGGAAAGAAAAACAAGCCATATGTTACTCCAGTAAGCGATTCTATATCAAAGCAAAAAACTAGCAAATGATAAGCTATTTAGATACTATTTTATTTGCAATAATTCTAAGTTTTGGAATAAGCTTTTTTGTGATTAATATCAAGAAAATCATTCGAAATATAAAATTAGGTCAAGACATAAATCGTTCAGATAATTCTGCTCAACGTTGGTCAAATATGGCTATGATTGCATTAGGTCAATCTAAAATGATAAAGCGACCAATTGCTGGAATACTGCATGTTATTGTTTATTTAGGTTTTGTAATCATAAATATTGAAGTACTTGAAATTATTATCGACGGTCTTTTTGGAACCCATCGTGTGTTTTCATTTCTAGGAGTTTTCTATGATGTTTTAATAGGTTCTTTTGAAATTTTAGCCTTTTTAGTTTTAGTAGCTGTTATTGTTTTCTTAATTAGAAGAAATGTCATCAATCTCAAGCGCTTTGTAAGTTCAGATTTAAAAGGATGGCCTAAAAGTGATGCCAATTATATTTTGTATTTCGAAATTGTATTGATGTCTTTATTTCTTTTAATGAATGCTTCTGACTATCATTTACAATTATTGAATTTTGGACATTATGAATTAGCAGGAGCATTTCCAATATCTCAATTTATTGAACCAATTTTTAACGGAATTCCAGAAACTACCGTTATGATGATAGAACGGTTCGTATGGTGGTTGCACATTATTGGAATTTTGTGTTTTTTAAATTATTTGTATTTCTCTAAACATCTGCATATTCTTTTGGCTTTTCCCAACACTTATTATGCTAATTTGAATCCAAACGGACAATTTGATAATTTGGCTTCAGTTACTAAAGAAGTAAAATTAATGATGGATCCAAATGCCGACCCATTCGCCACAGTACCAATAGATAAAAACGCAATACCTAGTAAATTTGGAGCTAGTGATGTTATGGATTTAAATTGGGTGCAATTGTTAAATGCCTATACGTGTACCGAATGTGGTAGATGTAAATCTTCCTGTCCTGCAAACATAACGGGTAAGAAATTGTCTCCTCGAAAAATTATGATGGATACCAGAGATCGTTTAGAGGAAGTAGGTAAAAATATCGATGCCAATAAAGGCGTTTTTGTGCCAGACAATAAAACGTTGCTCAACGATTATATTACAACCGAAGAACTTTGGGCTTGTACCTCTTGTAACGCTTGTGTTGAGGAATGTCCAGTAAATATAAGTCCATTATCTATTATTATGGATATGAGAAGATATTTAGTAATGGAACAAAGCGCAGCACCACAACCTATAAATGCCATGATGACCAATATAGAAAATAATGGTGCCCCATGGCCTTACAATCAGCAAGATCGATTGAATTGGAAGAACGAGTAAATTTTAGTTTAAGTTTTAAAACTTGAAACTTTGAACTTGAAACTTGAAACAAAAAAATTATGTCAGAAGTAATAAACGTGCCAACAATGGCAGAAATGATGGCACAAGGCAAGCAACCCGAAGTTTTGTTTTGGGTAGGTTGTGCAGGAAGTTTTGATGACAGAGCCAAAAAAATAACCAAAGCATTTGTTCGAATTTTAAACAGATCCAATGTTTCCTTTGCAGTATTAGGAACCGAAGAAAGTTGTACTGGGGATCCTGCCAAAAGAGCCGGAAATGAATTTTTGTTTCAAATGCAGGCTATGATGAATATTGAAGTTTTAAACGCTTATGAAGCTAAGAAAATTGTTACTGCTTGTCCACATTGTTTTAATACTTTAAAAAACGAATATCCAGAATTGGGGGGCAAATATGAAGTGATTCATCATACCGAGTTTCTTAAATCACTTTTGGATACAGGACGATTAACCATCGAAGGCGGACAGTTTAAAGGAAAGCGAATTACTTTTCACGATCCGTGTTATTTAGGAAGAGCTAACAATATATATGAAGCTCCTAGAGATTTAATTCAGAAATTGGATGCCGAATTACTAGAAATGAAACGCTCAAGAGCCAACGGATTGTGTTGCGGAGCTGGTGGTGCTCAAATGTTTAAAGATGCAGAAGCTGGGAACAAAGAAATTAATATCGAAAGAACAGAAGATGCACTCGAAACCAAGCCAGATATTATTGCCGCAGGTTGCCCGTTTTGCAATACTATGATGACCGACGGGATTAAAAATAAAGAAAAAGAAAGCGATGTCAAAGTAATGGATATTGCTGAATTAATTGCTAATGCTCAAGATTTATAAAATCTAAAAATCCTAAATCTCATGCTTGTTCCTTTTGAAAATTTACCACTAGAATCAAAAATCTGGATCTATCAATCTAACAGAAAATTCTCTGATGAGGAAATCACTGAAATTGATGTTGCCTTACAATCATTTTTACAAAATTGGGCTGCACATGGCACAAGTCTTGAAGCTTCTTACCAATTAAAATACAATCGTTTTATCATTTTAGCAGTAAATCAAGAAGTACAAAACGCAACTGGTTGTTCTATAGACGCTTCGGTGCAATTTATTCAAAGTTTAGAAAAAAACTACAATGTCGATTTGTTAGATAAAATGAATGTAACTTTTAAACTTGGAGATCATGTAGCGCATAAAACGTTAATAGATTTCAAAAAAATGGCTAAAGATAAAGCCGTTACCGAAAACACGATTGTATTTAATAATTTAGTCAATTCTATTGAGGAATGGAATGAAAATTGGGAAGTTCCTGCAGGCGATAGCTGGCATAGCAGGTTCTTTTAATAATAAAAAGAGAATGAAAAATACAATTATAAAAATACTCCTTCTGAGTTGTCTTTATATTTTTACTGTAAGTTGTGTTACTCCTAAAACGGTAATTCCGAAACCACCAGAGGTTGTTATTGCTCCAATAATAAAACCAGTTTTTGATGATACTTACGGATTTGATTCTGAAAATCAAAAAAAATGGGTAGATAGCGTTTACAATAAAATGACTTTTGATGAAAGAGTTGGACAATTGTTTATGGTTTCGGCCTATTCAAATAAAGATTCACTTCACATCAATTCTATTGATAAATTGATACAAGATTATAAAATTGGCGGATTAATATTTTTTCAAGGAGGACCTGTTCGTCAAGCCAAATTAACCAATCGATTTCAATCAAAATCCAAAATCCCACTTCTCATAGGTATAGATGCCGAATGGGGTTTAAGTATGCGATTAGATTCTACTTATCGTTACCCTTGGAATATGACTCTTGGTGCAATTAAAGATAAAAAATGGATTGAGAAAGTTGGAGTGCAAATGGGTGAGCAAAGCAAAAGAGTAGGAGTACATTTTAATTTTGCCCCTGTTTTAGATATCAATACCAATCCTAAAAATCCAATTATTGGGTTTCGCTCTTTTGGAGAAGACAAAGTAAATGTGGCTGAAAGTGCTTTAGCTTTAATGAGAGGGTATCAAAGTTTAAATTTATTAGCTACAGGAAAACATTTTCCAGGACATGGTGATACCGAAATTGATTCTCATGCGGCGCTCCCAACAATCAGTTTTTCTAAAGAACGATTGGAGGATATTGAGTTTTATCCTTACAAAAAGTTATTTGATGAAGGTTTGGCATCTGTAATGGTAGCGCATTTGAATGTGCCAAGTTTAGAGCCTAAAGAAAATTTACCGTCATCCGTTTCTCATACTATAATTACCGATATTTTAAAAATGCAACTCGGCTTTAAAGGACTTATTTTTACGGATGCCTTGAATATGAAAGCTGCAAAAAATTTCAGAGATCCTGGCGAAATTGATTTAGAAGCTTTTCTTGCTGGAAATGATATCCTACTTTGTGCCGAAAATGTTCCTATTGCCAAAGAAAAGATATGTATTGCTTATCAAGACAGTTTAATTACAGAGAAAAGACTTGCCTATTCGGTAAGAAAAATATTGAAATACAAATATAAAGTAGGATTGAATAATTATGAGCCCATACCTGTTCCTAACATTTACAAGGATTTAAATACAACTGCTAATGATGCTTTGCAATATGAATTGTATGAAAATGCAATAACAGTTTTAAAAAATAAAAATGAGATTCTTCCCATTAAGAATTTAGAAAATAACAAAATAGCTTATGTTAAATTGGGAGATGATATAAACAGTTCTTTCGTTACTACTTTAAAAAAATATACTGAGGTTACCGAAGTTTTTGATGAAAATATAGATAGTTTAAATGTAAAACTTAAAAACTATGACACTGTAATTGTTGGTTTTCATAAGTCGGATAAAGCTTGGAAAAAATATGACTTTACAGATACAGAATTACTTTGGTTGCAAGAGCTAGCAAAAAACAACATTGTTATATTAGATGTATTTACAAAGCCCTACGCACTAAATACTATTTTAAATTTTGATGAAATAGAAGGTGTTGTACTATCGTATCAAAACAGCGATGTAGCACAAATCGTTTCTGCCGAATTGCTTTTTGGCGCTATAGATGCCAAAGGTAAATTGCCTGTTTCTATAAATACAAATTTTAAAATTAATGATGGTTTAACGACACAAAAACTAAATCGACTTGGATTTACTATACCTGAAAATGTGGGTATGAACAGTGAAGTTTTATCCAAGATTGACAATTTTGCAAACAAAGCCATTAATCAAAAAATGACCCCTGGAATTCAGGTTTTAGTGGCTAGAAAAGGAAAAGTAATTTATCAAAAATCTTTTGGTTATCACACCTATGAAAATAAAGTAAAAGTGGTAAATTCAGATATTTATGATATTGCTTCATTGACTAAAATCGTTGCAACTTTACCAAATGTAATGCAACAATACGATCAAGGAAAGGTTACTATGGAAACTACTTTAGGTACTATGCTTCCTATTTTTGATCAGTCAGATAAAAAAGATATTTCGTTTAAAGAGTTATTATCTCATTATGCCCGTTTTGAGGCTTGGACTCCTTTTTATAAAGCCACTCTTGACAGTTCAAAATTTCCTTTGCCTAAATATTATAGCAAAGTAGCAAATGAGCAATTTTCCAAACAAGTTGCCGATAGTCTTTTTTTAAGAAATGATTATCATGATACGATTATGAAAAAAATTGTTGATAGCAAGTTAATACTTAAAAAAGAATACAAATACAGTGATTATACCTTTATTATTTTAAAAGAATATCTGGAAAGAATTACAGGTAAAACCCTTGATATTTTAGTTCAAGAGCATTTTTATAATTCATTAGGGATGAATAATACCACCTATAATCCGTTACGAAAATTCAACAAATACATTATTCCTCCAACTGAAATCGATACCTATTTCCGTCATCAATTGCTTCAAGGGTATGTACACGATATGGCGGCAGCCATGGAAGGCGGAGTTGGCGGACATGCAGGTGTTTTCTCTAATACTATGGATGTTGCTAAAATAATGCAAATGTATTTGCAAAAAGGCAATTACGGCAATCGTCAGTATTTTTCTGAAAAAACATTTGCCGATTTTAATACCTGTTATTTCTGTGCAGAAGGAAATAGAAGAGGAATTGGTTTTGATAAACCACAACAGCCTGGAGCTGCAGGACCCACTTGTGGCTGTGCATCATTAACTAGTTTTGGACATACTGGGTTTACAGGAACTATGACTTGGGCTGATCCAGAAACCGAGATTGTTTATGTGTTTTTATCCAACAGAACTTTTCCAGGTACCAATGCTACCAATACTTTGTCAAAAGAGAACATTAGAGAAGATATTCAGAAAGTGATTTATGAGGCAATTGTGAAATAGTTTTTTAACTAATCATAGACCTTTTATTTTTTTTAACGTAAGTTTTCCTAAAAAACATTTTGATTTCCTTAAATTCGTTTATTAAAAATTATACATGAAAATAGCCATAGTTTGTTATCCAACTTTTGGAGGTAGCGGAGTTGTAGCAACCGAGCTTGGTCTTGAATTGGCAAGGCGGGGACACGAAATTCACTTTATTACCTACAGTCAGCCTGTTCGTTTGGCTTTATTGAATGCAAATGTGCACTACCATGAAGTAAATGTTCCTGAATATCCGTTGTTTCATTATCAACCCTATGAATTGGCGTTGTCAAGTAAATTGGTCGACATGGTCAAATTGTATCAAATAGAGTTGCTTCACGTTCATTACGCCATTCCTCATGCTTATGCAGGATATATGGCCAAGCAAATGCTGAAAGAAGAAGGAATCAAAATTCCAATGGTAACTACACTTCACGGAACTGATATTACTTTAGTGGGCAATCACCCCTTTTACAAGCCAGCAGTAACTTTTAGTATTAATAAGTCAGACGTAGTAACTTCAGTTTCACAGAGTTTAAAAGACAATACGTTAAAGTTGTTCGATATAAAAAAAGAAATAGTTGTAATCCCTAATTTTATAGAATTAGATACTAAAAAAATAGATTCTGATATTCCTTGTTATCGTTCGGTTTTAGCAAAACAAGAGGAGCGCATTATAACTCATATCAGTAATTTCAGAAAAGTGAAACGCATTCCTGATGTCATTAAAATATTCAACAAAATTCAAAAAAAGATACCTGCAAAATTGTTGATGGTAGGCGATGGGCCCGAAAAAGAAAAGGCAGAGCGATTGTGTAATGAATTAGGAATTGCCGATAAAGTTATTTTCTTTGGAAACAGTAATGAAATAGACCGAATTTTGAGTTATTCTGATTTGTTTTTATTGCCTTCAGAAACCGAGAGTTTCGGATTGGCAGCTCTTGAAGCGATGGCATGTAGTGTTCCAGTAATTTCTAGTAACTCGGGTGGCTTACCAGAAGTAAATTTTGATGGTTTTTCAGGATATTTAAGTGATGTTGGTAATGTTGATGAAATGGCTTCAAATGCATTAAAAATATTAAAAGAGGATACTATTCTAAATAAATTTAAGCAAAATGCATTAAAGACAGCTCGGAAATTCGACATCAAAAACATCCTTCCATTGTATGAAGCAATTTACCATAAAGCTATAGAAGATTCTAAAGAAAAAGCAGTTTTAAGTAAAAAGAAAATATAAAATGAAGTTTAATAACAGCTCTTTTATTAAAAATATTTATGTCTTGAGAATGCTAGTCATTTTTTCTTTATTGTTGTTGTTTTCATGCAAATCAGTTACAAAAACAACTACAACTCAAAAATTATATGAAGTACTAACAGAGCAACAAGATGGTGGAGCTCATATTCGTTTTTTTGAAATTCTCTCAGAGCCAAGAGAAATAAAAATGTTGCTAAGTGATGCAAATTTGAGAAAAAAAATAAAACAAGAGGATATAAATACTTGTAATTTTATTATTTTGAATCTTGGTGAAAAAGAAATTTCAGGATCTTCAATACTTATAAAAAGTATAATAGAAACGAATGATAAAATTATAGTTGAAATTGAAGAAATACAATCCAATAGTTCAAATTCAAAACTTCCCGAATACATTTATCCGTATACTATTGTAAAAATAAATTCAAAAAAAGAGTTAGTTGTCAAATAATTTAGAAACGATACTTTATTCCTAATCCAATATTTCCTCTAAAATTATCTTTGTTTTTTTCTTTATAATCGCTAAAATACATTTCGGGTCTGTAATCTAAAGACAGTATTAATGGGGTATCACAAAAGGAATATTCAATGCCTATATCGCCAGTCGCAAAAAGGAAATTTCCATTATAGGCATCATTTTTTACATCATTTTCCCAAACACCAAAGCCAGCACCAAAGCCAGCAAACCAATAAAATCGTTTATCTATATACCAAACCCATTGGTAAAGAGCCGTAAATTTATAAGAATCTATATCTTTATTACTTCTTTTTAAACCCAAATTAATTTCAAGTCTATCACTATCTGAAAGTCCTCTTTGATACGAAAGTTCACCTATAAAGCTGTTGTAACTGCCTATTCGAACTCCAATTGCATTTGTTGCAATTTCTTGGGCTTGCGATAAAAATGAAAACGATATAAAAAGAAGGAGCGTATATATAATTTTTTTCATAAAAAAATGAGTTTTATTTTTACAAATATACAATCTCTAAATAAAAAATCCTGTTTCTATTAAAAAAACAGGATTTTAAATTGAAAAATAAATTATTAATTGAATCTATATCTAATTCCTAAAGCAATATCAGACCCATAATTATTTCTATAATATTTATTTCCTCCAAGCCCAAATTCAGGTCTAAAATCCAAAGAAAGCATAATTGGCACCTCGTCAAAATTATATTCTATCCCAATATCACCAGCAGCAAATACAAAAACACCACTATTATTATAGTATTCATCTTTTTTATTGTAATCAGTACTCCAGCTACCTAATCCCCCACCAACGCCAGCATACCAATTGAATCCGCCATCAATATTCCACACCCATTGATATAAACCTGTAAACTTTATTGCATTATCATCATAACCTCTATTATAATAATCAGATCTATTTCGCCACCCTAAATCTAGTTCCAAACGGTTGTCAGAAGATAATTTTCTTTGATAAGAAATTTCTCCACCAAGACCATCATTGCTGCCTAAACGCAAGCCTAAAGCGTTTTTTGAAATGTCTTGTGCTTGTGAGCCAAATGCTACTCCAATGAGCATAAAAGCAGAAAAAATAAGTTTTTTCATATAATAAATGTATTTGTTTCGGCAAATATACAACCTTAAAATTGACTTTGTTTTAAAAGCATACAAGTATTTAAACAATTACTTTTTTTCAGTAAAAATAAGCGAAGCAATTAATTTACTACTAATCATATTTTCCATTTCAAATAAATCTTCCTCTTCAGTATAGTTAGTGTCTTTGTAACGATACAATTTCCAGCGTTTGTAATTGTATTCTAATGCAGTTAGATTTTCTATCCAATCGCCTGAATTCAAATACATAATTGAACCATTTTTATTTTCTTTCTTTATAATTTTAGGTTCATGGATATGACCACAAATAACAAAGTCATATTTTTTTTCTATTCCAAGTTCTGTAGCGGTTTGCTCAAAATCAGAAATATGCTTGACGGCTTTTTTTACACTAGATTTTATTTTTTTTGAAAAGGAATAGGGCTCTTTGCCTATTTTTGATAGGAACCAATTTACGAATCGGTTTATTAAAATCAGGTAATCGTAGCCAACACCACCTAATTTAGCTATCCATTTAGAATGTTGTACGGAGGTATCAAAAACATCTCCATGAAAAATCCATGCTTTTTTATCGCCTAATTCTAAAACGACTTTGTCAACTAGAGAAATATTTCCCATAGTGAGATCGCTAAATTTGCGAAGCATTTCATCATGATTACCAGTGATGTAATATACTTTTGTCCCTTTTGAAGCCAGATTTATAATCTTTTGAATTACTTTTAAATGAGTCGAAGGGAAATACGATTTTCTAAATTGCCAAATGTCAATAATATCTCCATTAAGTACTAAAATTTTTGGTTTAATAGTAGATAAATAGTTAACTAATTCTTTAGCATGGCATCCAAAAGTGCCTAAATGAATATCAGATAGTACAACTAATTCTATTTTTCGCTTTTTCAATGTAAATGATTTGAAGTTTTACAAATTAATACAATGTATATTAACAAGGAATAAACTAAACATTAATAAATAGTTCAAGAAGTGACTGAAGTGCTTATTTTTATTTATAAGATTTAATTTTATGCTTTTAAACCTAAAACTAAAATGGTACTTTTGTTTAAAATTAAATTATAATGGCAGGAAATAGTTACGGAACACTTTTTAAACTTTCCACTTTTGGGGAATCACATGGTGAAGCTTTAGGTGGAATTATTGATGGATGCCCGGCGGGTATCGTTCTCGATTTAGAAAATATTCAATACGAAATGTCACGAAGAAAACCGGGACAGTCAGCAATTGTTACCCAACGAAAAGAAGAAGATGAGGTTCAATTTCTCTCCGGAATTTTCGAAGGCAAAACTACAGGAACTCCAATAGGTTTTATAATTCCGAATACGAATCAAAAATCGGATGATTATTCACATATAAAAGATACATATAGACCCAGTCATGCCGATTATGTGTATGAAAAAAAATACGGTATACGCGATTATCGTGGTGGCGGTAGAAGTTCAGCTCGTGAAACCGCTAGTAGAGTAGTAGCGGGTGCTATTGCCAAACAAGTTTTAAAAGACATTAAAATCAATGCTTTTGTTTCGTCAGTTGGCGAAATTTTTATTGATAAACCCTATCAAGAATTGGATTTTTCTAAAATAGAAAGCAATCCTGTACGATGTCCTGACGAAGAAGCTGCTGCAAAAATGGAAGAGCATATTCGCGACATTCGCAAACAAGGCGATACCGTTGGAGGTACCATTACTTGTGTCATTCAAAATGTACCTATTGGTTTAGGTGAGCCTGTTTTTGATAAATTACATGCCGAATTAGGTAAAGCCATGCTTTCTATAAATGCCGTAAAAGGTTTTGAATACGGAAGCGGATTTTGTGGCGCTAGAATGAAAGGAAGCGAACACAATGATTTATACAATCCTGACGGAACTACTAAAACGAATCTTTCGGGTGGAATTCAAGGTGGAATCAGCAACGGAATGGATGTTTATTTCCGAGTGGCATTCAAGCCAGTGGCTACATTAATTCAGAAACAAGAAGTTTTAGACAATCAAGGAAACATTGTTGAGCTTACCGGAAAAGGACGCCATGATCCTTGCGTAGTTCCTCGTGCTGTGCCTATTGTTGAAGCTATGGCAGCCCTAGTTTTAGCTGATTTTTATTTGTTAAATAAGACGTATTTGTAAACAGAAGTCAATTTATTATTACTAATAATGCTCTACCTTAGTTTTAAGTTTTTTCAAACAATCTAAACTATTTATGACAACAACAGAAACTAAAAAGCAATCGTATTTCTCCAATTTAACGGTTCAAATACTTATTGCAATGTTGCTTGGAGCGGCTTTAGGAATATTTATATTCAAAAATTATGATGTAGCTACTGCAAAGGCATTTAGTGATAAAATAAAAATATTGGCTACTGTTTTTATTCGATTGGTGCAAATGATAATTGCTCCGTTGGTCTTTACTACTTTGGTTGTTGGAATAGCAAAATTAGGCGACATTAAAACCGTAGGGCGAATAGGAGGAAAAGCAATGGCTTGGTTCTTTTCAGCTTCATTTATTTCGTTGTTAATAGGAATGTTTTGGGTAAATGTTTTACAGCCAGGTGTTGGACTTCAATTAAATACAATCGATTTATCGACTGCTTCAGAAGTAACGGAGAAAACGCAAAATTTTTCTGCTCAAAACTTTGTAGAACATATTATTCCAAAGAGTATTATAGAAGCTATGGCTATGAATGAAATATTACAAATTGTAATTTTCTCTATCTTTTTTGGATTAGCGGCTGCATCAATAGGCGATTATACTAAACCTGTAATTAATGCTCTTGATAAAACGTCACATATCATTTTAAAAATGGTAAACTATGTTATGAAGTTTGCTCCGATGGGTGTTTTTGGAGCTATTGCTGGGGTTTTTGCCATTCGAGATTTGAATGATTTGTTATTGACCTATGCCAAGTTTTTTGGTTCTTTTTTAGTTGGTATAACTTCGCTTTGGTTTTTTCTTTTAGCCATTGGATTTGTTCTTCTAGGCAAACGAATGATTACACTTTTAAAACATATTGTTAGTCCGTTAATTATTGCTTTTGGAACGACGAGTTCTGAAGCCGTTTTTCCCAAACTTACCGAAGAGTTGGAGCGTTTTGGAGTTAAAGACAAAATCGTTTCTTTTATGTTGCCTTTAGGCTATTCTTTTAATTTAGATGGTAGTATGATGTACATGACTTTTGCAAGTATTTTTATTGCGCAAGCTTATGATATTCCTTTAGATTTACCTACTCAATTAACGATGTTGTTTGTTTTAATGCTTACGAGTAAGGGCATTGCAGGAGTTCCAAGAGCGAGTTTAGTAATTGTCGCAGCCACTTGCGGAATGTTTAAAATTCCAGTTGAAGGAATTGCCTTAATTCTTCCAATTGATCATTTTTGTGACATGTTTAGAAGCGCAACAAATGTTTTAGGAAACGCATTAGCAACTTCAGCCATTGGGAAATGGGAAAAAGAATAGTAGGTTTTCCATTTATTTATAAAATAATTCATCAGGAAAGACTCAATCAGTTTACATCTAGATTTTCATCCAGCTTTTAATAAGTTTTATTTAATAAAATAAATATTTGTATTCATTAAAATAAAAACTAAATTTGCAGTTGGTTTTATAATTCCGTTTATTGTTTTAAATTATTAGCATATTACCATTAAAAATGAAGAAAATTTTATGTTTTATCCTTCTTGTTAGCTTTTTTTGCTCCTGTAGTGAATATCAAAAAGCATTAAAATCTGAAGATGTTGGAGTAAAATATGAAATGGCTTCTAAGTTATACGATTTAGGGAAATTTGAAAAGGCAATACGTATTTTTGAAGAAATTGCCCCAGCTTATAGAGGAAAGCCTCAAGCTGAAAAAATGTTTTATATGTTTGCTCAGTCTTATTATAGAACCAAGCAATATTATTTAGCAGGATATCAATTCGAAAGTTTTGCCTCTAGCTATCCAAAAAGTGAGAAAGTAGAAGAAGCGTCTTTTTTAGGAGCTAAAAGTTATTCAAAATTATCCCCAGTATACAGTTTAGATCAAGCAGATACTTTTAAAGCAATTAATAAACTACAAGAATTTATTGATGTCTATCCAAATTCTGAATTTGTTAATGAAGCCAATGCAGATTTAAAAATATTGACGGATAAAATCGAGAAGAAAGTATACGAAAATGCAAAACAATACAATACAATTTCAGATTACAAATCAGCAATTGTGGCACTAGATAACTTTATTTCAGATTATCCAGGAACAAAATACAAAGAGGAAGCCTTATTTTTTAGGTTAGATTCTGCTTATCGCTTAGCAATAAATAGTGTAGTTTCGAAAATGCAAGACCGATTGTTAAATGCTAAAGTTGCCTACGGTAACCTAATTAAAAATACCGAGAATAAAGAATACCGAGAAAAAGCTGACGAAATGTTAGCCAAGATTGAAAAAGATTTACAACAATTTTCTAAATAATTAAAGTCATGGATTTAAAAAAGACGAATGCTCCAGTAAACACAATCACTTACAATAAAAGTGTTATTGAAGAGCCTACTGGTAACGTATATGAAGCGATAACGATTATGGCTAAAAGAGCAAACCAAATTAATTCTGAAATTAAAAAAGAACTAACAGAAAAGTTGGAAGAATTTGCTACTTATAATGATAGTTTGGAAGAAGTTTTTGAAAACAAGGAACAAATTGAAGTTTCAAAATTCTACGAAAAATTACCTAAATCTCATGCCCTAGCTGTTCAAGAATGGTTAGACGGTAAAATTTATTACAGAGATACTAATAATAACAAATAGTATAATGTCAGTTTTAAGCGGTAAAAAAGTAATACTAGGAATTTCTGGTGGTATTGCCGCTTACAAAACAGCAACATTAGTACGATTATTTATAAAAGCAGGTGCGCATGTCCAAGTGATAATGACACCTGCTTCTAAGGATTTTGTAACTCCACTCACTTTATCTACGCTTTCAAAAAATCCCGTCTATTCTACTTTTTATAATATAGATGATGACTCTAAGAATAATACTCAACATCCCAAAAGTGATACTCTTTGGAACAATCATGTAGAATTAGCACTTTGGGGAGATATTATGGTAATTGCTCCAGCTACAGCAAATACACTTTCTAAAATGGTAAATGGCAATTGCGATAATTTGTTAATTGCAACTTATTTATCAGCCAAATGCCCTGTTTATTTTGCTCCGGCTATGGATTTAGATATGTACAAACATCCATCAACTGTCGCTAGTTTTCAGGCTTTAAAAAACTTTGGAAATACTATAATTCCTGCTGAAAATGGAGAACTTGCCAGTGGGCTTTCTGGCGAAGGTCGTATGGCAGAACCTGAGAATATTATTGCATTTCTTGAAGCCGATTTAGAAAGTAAACTTCCCTTAAAAGGAAAAAAAATACTCATTACTGCGGGACCAACATACGAAGCAATAGATCCTGTACGTTTTATTGGAAATCATTCTTCAGGGAAAATGGGTTTTGATATTGCTAAAAGTGCTTCGAGTTTAGGTGCAGAAGTCATTTTAGTAACTGGACCTACTCATCAAATATTGGATGATGCTAATGTAAAATTAATTTCCGTAATTTCTGCACAACAAATGTACGATGCTTGTCATCTTTATTTTAGTGAAGTTGATGTAGCTATAGCCGCAGCAGCAGTTGCTGACTATAGGCCCAAGAATGTGGCAAATCAGAAAATTAAAAAATCGGATGCAAGTTTTACTATCGAATTAGAAAAAACAAAAGATATATTAGAGTCTCTAGGGAAAATTAAAGACAAACAATTTTTAATTGGGTTTGCTTTAGAGACCGAAAATGAAATTGAAAATGCAAAGTTAAAAATTCAGAAAAAAAACTTAGATTTGATAGTTTTAAATTCATTGCAAGATGAAGGTGCTGGATTTGGAAAATCTACCAATAAAGTTACTTTTATTGATTCCTTTTTTAATGTGGAGTCTATGCAATTAAAATCGAAAGAAGCCGTTGCTAATGATATACTAAACAAAATTATTGCGCATTATGAAATTCGCCATTAACTAGAAGTTTGCTTTAGCAAACACAAATCAGTGAAAAGCGGATACCATTTATGACCTTTAATAATATCTTTTACAAATATGAATAAAATTTTTGTTTTTTTTCTGCTGTTTTCAGTGCCCTTTGTAAATGCTCAAGAGCTTAATTGTGTTGTAAAAGTAAATTTTGACCAAGTAACGCGAACCAACAATCAAATATTTGGCACTCTAGAAAAAGCATTGTCAGACTTTATTAATAAAACCAATTGGACAGGAAAAGAATACAAACCTTACGAAAGAATAAATTGTTCGATGGTTATAAATGTTACTTCATATGATGTTGATAAATTCACATCAACATTGCAAGTGCAATCATCAAGAGCAGTTTATAATTCTACGTATTCCTCGCCAGTGTTTAATTACAACGATAAAGATTTTAGTTTTACTTATACTGAATTTCAAAATTTAATTTTCAATCCAGCCAATTTCGATTCTAATTTATTATCAGTGATTGCTTATTACTGTTACATGATAATTGGCATTGATGCTGATACTTTTGCACTAAACGGTGGAACATCTAGTTTTGAAACTGCGCAAGAAATAACTTCTGTTGCTCAAAACGGCGGTTATAAAGGTTGGTCTCAAGGCGATAGTAACCAAAATAGATTCCATCTTCTAAATGACATTATGTCAAACACTTTTAGTGTTTTTAGAGAAGCAATGTTTCAATATCATTTGTCAGGATTAGATACTATGAATGCAGATATAAAAGGGGCTAAATCTAAAATTAAATCTGCAATTGAATCGTTTTCAAAAATAAACTCAATTCGTCCGAACGCCTTTTTATCTCGTATTTTTTTTGATGCAAAATCAGATGAAATTGTTTCTATTTTTTCTGGTGGACCAAATATTCCAATAGACGATTTAGTAACTAATTTAAACAGAGTTTCTCCTTTAAATGCTGCTAAATGGTCTGAAATTAGATAAATGAATGGTTTTCAAAAAATTAAAATTACCCTATTCCAGCTCTAAATGATAACAACACTTTCTATCGAAAATTATGCTTTGATTGAAAAATTATCAATTGATTTTTCAAAAGGATTATCAATAATTACTGGAGAAACAGGTGCTGGGAAGTCAATACTTTTAGGTGCTTTAGGATTAGTTTTAGGAAAAAGAGCCGATTTGTCTTCTCTTAAAAATAAAAGTGAAAAATGTATTATTGAAGCTCATTTTCAAATTTCAGACTACAATTTGCAGCCTTTTTTTACGGCAAATGATTTAGATTATGAAGACCAAACCATTATTAGAAGGGAGATTTTGCCTTCGGGTAAATCGAGAGCTTTTATAAATGATACTCCAGTAAATCTTCAGGAATTGCAAGATTTGAGTTTGTATTTAATTGATATCCATTCACAACATCAAACTCAAGAATTATCCGATGAAGATTTTCAATTTCAAATTATAGATTCTATAGCAAACAATCAGGAATTACTAGAAAAATATAGTGCCTCATTTAAGTTGTTCAAGAACCAAAAATCCGACTTGTTAGATTTAAATTCCCAAATGCAATTGGCTTTAAAGGAGCAAGATTATAACGCTTTTTTATTAGAAGAGTTGCTTCAAGCCAAATTAGAGTCAAGTAATCAAGAAGAGTTAGAATTGATTTTAGAAAAATTATCTAATGTTGAGGCGATAAAAGAAAATGTCGAAAAAGCACTGAGTATAGCCTCTGACGAACAGTTTGGAGTGTTGCAGAATTTAAAAGAAATTAAAAATTCTTTGCAAAAAACAACTGGTTTTTCTTCCGAATATCAATCATTATTCGATAGAGTAAACAGCGTTGTAATTGAGTTAGACGATATTGTTAACGAGTTAAATCAAGTTGTCGAGAATCTTATAAACGATCCTGAGCAATTAGAAATAGTGACTCAAAAATTACAATTAATTTATAGTCTTCAAAAAAAACATCAGGTTTTAAGTGTTCAAGAATTATTGCAAATTCAAAACGATTTAGATACTAAAGTTGTTGCAGTAAGTACTTTAGAAAATCAAATTATTATTTTAGAAAACCAAATTCAACAGTCGGTAATTGCGTTAGATAGCATTTCAAATTTAATTCATTCTAATAGAAAAAAAGCGATACCAACTTTAACTCAAAAATTGATTGCGATTCTAGAACAATTGGGTATGCCAAATGTTCGTTTTAATATTGAAGTTAATGCAACATTAAATTATTTTCAAAACGGAAAAGATGAATTGCAATTTTTATTTTCAGCAAACAAAGGTTCAGATTTTGGGCTGCTTAAAAAAGTAGCCTCTGGTGGAGAATTATCCAGAATTATGCTCGCTGTAAAAGCTATATTAGCACAATATTCAAAATTACCAACCATTATTTTTGATGAAATTGATACTGGAGTTTCTGGAGAAATCGCCATCAAAATGGGTGATATTATGAAAGAAATGAGTAAAAGCATGCAAGTGTTTGCCATTACCCATTTGCCTCAAATCGCTGCTAAAGGAAACAGTCATTTTAAGGTTTTTAAAACGACTCTTCAAGAAATGACACATTCCGAATTAAAATTATTATCTGCTGAGGAGAGGGTTATAGAAATTGCTCAAATGCTGTCAGGAACTGTTGTTTCAGAATCGGCTTTAATTCATGCAAAAGCCTTGTTAGACTAAAAATATCAATTATATTTACATCCTAATAACATGAATTCCAATTTAAATTTTAGATAAACCGATTAACATTTTAAGTATGATTATTGAACCAAGAATGAGAGGATTTATTTGTTTAACTGCCCACCCAAAGGGATGCGAACAAAGCGTTAAAAATCAGATAGAATATATAAAATCAAAAGGGCCTATTGATGGGGCAAAAAGAGTATTAGTAATTGGAGCTTCAACTGGATTCGGATTGGCGTCTAGAATTGCAAGTGCATTTGGTTCTGATGCAGCAACGATTGGAGTATTTTTTGAAAAACCACCTACTGAAGGAAAAACGGCTTCTCCAGGATGGTACAATGCTGCAGCTTTCGAAAAAGAAGCTGCAAAAGAGGGTTTATATGCAAAAAGTATAAACGGTGATGCGTTTTCTAACGAAATCAAACAGCAAACGATTGATCTAATAAAAGCTGATTTAGGACAAGTTGATTTAGTTATTTATAGTTTAGCGTCCCCTGTTCGTTTGCATCCAACTACTGGTGTTTTACATCGTTCGGTTTTAAAACCAATAGGGCAAACGTTTACCAATAATACGGTAGATTTTCATTCAGGAAAAGTATCTGAAATTACTATTGAGCCTTGCAGTGGCGACGACATTGAAAATACGGTTGTAGTAATGGGAGGTGAGGATTGGTCGATGTGGATTGACGCTTTAAAACAAAATAATTTATTAGCTGATGGCGCAACGACAGTTGCCTATTCTTATATTGGATCATCTTTAACAGAAGCCGTCTACAGAAACGGAACCATTGGTCGTGCAAAAGACCATCTTGAAGCTACTGCTTTTTCTATTAAAGACAGTCTAAAAAGTATTAACGGAAATGCATTCGTTTCAGTCAATAAAGCTTTGGTTACCCAAGCAAGTTCAGCAATACCCGTAATTCCTTTGTATATTTCTTTATTGTATAAAATCATGAAAGCTAAAGGAACTCATGAAGGTTGTATTGAACAAATTCAACGATTGTACCAACAACGATTGTTTACTGGAGCAGCTGTTCCAGTTGATGAAAAAGGAAGAATAAGAATTGATGATTGGGAATTGGATGCCGAAGTTCAAGATGAAGTTTCGAAATTATGGGCATTTGCAACAACCGAGAATTTACCAGAAATAGGCGATTTAGAAGGATACAGGAAAGATTTTTATAACCTATTTGGATTTGGATTTGAAGGTGTAGATTATTCAGCTGACGCCAATGAAATGGTAAATGTAGATAGTATAAAATAGTTGTTTTCACAAACAAGTAACATCTAAATTTCTTTACTTTTATAGTAAAGGGTTTAGATGTTTTTTATTAAAAACAAATAGAAATTTATTTATAATTTTAGAATATGTACAATTTATTAAAAGGAAAACGAGGAATTATTTTTGGAGCTTTAGATGAAAATTCAATTGCTTGGAAAACGGCAGAGCGTGTTCATGAAGAAGGAGGTACTTTTGTATTGACAAATGCACCAGCATCTATAAGAATGGGAACAATTGACAAATTAGCGTTAAAAACCAATGCTCAAATTATTCCAGCCGATGCCACTTCGGTTTCTGATTTAGAACATCTTGTTGATGAAGCGGTACAAATTTTAGGCGGTAAAATTGATTTTGTGCTTCATTCAATAGGGATGTCAGTAAATGTTCGAAAAGGCAATCATTACACCAATGAAAATTACGAATTTACAGAAAAAGGCTGGAACGTATCAGCTCTTTCATTTCATAAAGTAATGCAAGTATTATACAAAAAAGAAGCTATGAACGAGTGGGGAAGCATCGTTGCGTTGTCTTACATGGCGGCACAACGCGTTTTTCCAGACTATAATGATATGGCTGACAATAAAGCCTATTTAGAATCTATTGCGAGAAGTTTTGGCTATTTTTTTGGTAAAAACAAGAAGGTAAGAGTCAACACAATTTCACAATCGCCTACAGCTACGAAGGCAGGACATGGGGTAAAAGGCTTTGATGATTTTATAGCCTATTCCGATAAAATGTCGCCATTAGGCAATGCAACTGCTTTAGATTGTGCTAATTATACGGTTACTTTGTTTTCAGATTTAACTAAGAAAGTAACGTTACAAAATTTGTATAATGACGGAGGATTTTCTAATATGGGAGTTAGTCAGGAAATTCTAGATCATTTTAAAGAGTAAATCCAAATTAATTTAAACTTAAAACCCATCAATTAGATGGTTTTTGTTTTCTATAAAGTTTATATTTGTTAAAAAAAGTGAAACATGTTTTTTTCATTAATTATTCCAGTTTATAATAGACCCGATGAAGTAAATGAGCTTTTAGAAAGTTTGTTATTATCAGATTATAGTGCTGATTTTGAAGTTGTAATTATTGAAGATGGATCGACAATAACTTGTAAGAACATTGTCGAGAATTATCAAAATAAACTAAATATTTCCTACTATTTCAAAGAAAATTCAGGGCCTGGAGATTCTAGAAATTTTGGAATGAAAAAAGCAAAAGGCGATTATTTTATTATTTTCGATTCAGATTGTATTATTCCAAAACACTATTTGTCTGAAGTTGCTAGAAGCTTAGAAAACAATTATGTAGATTGCTTTGGCGGACCCGATAAAGCTTTAGATTCTTTTTCAGATGTACAGAAAGCCATAAATTTTGCAATGACTTCTTTTTTAACCACAGGCGGAATTCGAGGAGGGTCTGAGAAAATAGATAAATTTCAACCTAGAAGTTTCAATATGGGATTGTCTAAAAAAGCTTTTGAAGTTTCAGGTGGTTTTGGAAACATTCATCCCGGTGAAGATCCTGATTTAACGATTCGATTATGGAATTTAGGATTTGAAACCAAATTGTTTCCTAACGCTTTTGTGTATCATAAACGAAGAATCGATTGGAATAAGTTTTCAATTCAGGTAAATAAATTTGGCAAGGCAAGGCCTATTTTAAATAGCAGATATCCTCAATACAATAAGCTCACTTATTTTTTTCCATCGGTTTTTAGTATTGGTTTTGGTATTTCGGTTTTCTTATTGATACTTTTACATGACACACTATTTAAGTGTTATGTTTTCTATTTTTTAATGATTTTTGTATTTTCCAGCTATCAAAATAAGAGCATAAAAATAGGTTACTTATCTGTTATTGCAGTTTGGAAACAGTTTTTTGGTTATGGTTTGGGATTCATTAATTCCTATTTCAAAATAATAGTATTAAAACAAAATCCTCAAAAAGCATTTCCTGAATTATTCTTTAAATCATGACAAAAATTATAGGATTAACTGGAGGCATTGGAAGCGGAAAAACAACCATTGCCAATTATTTTGCTGAGAAAGGAATTCCTGTATATATAGCTGATGATGAAGCAAGAAAAATTACAGAATCACCTGAAATTCTGATATCAATTCGAAAGATTTTCGGAGATGAAGTATTTAATAATGAAAAATTAGATAGGGTAAAAGTCTCTCAAATTGTTTTCAATGATAAAGATAAATTAAAGCAATTAAATGCGATAATTCATCCTGCAGTAAAAAAGCATTTTAAAAGTTGGGTATTGCAAAACTCTAATTTTGATTTTGTCGTATATGAAACTGCAATATTATTTGAAAGCGGGAGTTATAAGCAATGTGATTTTGTGATTTCGGTAATTGCTCCCATTGAAACAAGAATTAAAAGAGTTATGATAAGAGATTCTATTTCACGTGAAGATGTGCTTAAGAGAATGGAAAATCAATGGTTAGACGAGCAACGAATTAAGAATAGCGACTTTATTATTGAAAATACAAATAAGAAAGAGATGATGCTTCAGGTAGATGAAATTCTTAAAAAAATTGCAATTCAGTAATATTATTAACATTTGTTAATCTTTGGTTAATATATTGATTGAATAAATGTTAAATTGTTTAACTTTGTATCGATGAATAAATTGTTTTTCAGGTTGCTTGTAGTTTTAATGAGTTTATCCTTAATAGGAATAATTCTTGTGCAAGTTTATTGGTTTAACACTTCTTTCAAAAACAATGATGAGCAATTTCGATACCATGTTACTCAGGTAATTGGAAACGTTGCTGATAAGCTTCAAAAGGAAGAAGCCTATAGTTTTATTGACAAGTATAAAAAATTAAAAGATAGTATAGGTAAAGAGCCTGAAAAGAGTGATTTTCTTGAATTTGGATACTATCAGAGAGATTCTCGCACGAATGAAACGATCATTTATTCCAATAACATAGTATCAGAAGATTTTAATGTGTCTTCTTCGTTCTTTGACAAAAAAACCGACAGTATAAAAAAGCTTAAAAACTTTTCGTCAAAAAGGATTACTGAAGTATACAACAATAATGATATTGATAATTCAGGAGTTCAGCAAAAAGTAACTCCAGATATTAAAATTCAAAAATCGGATAAATTAGATATTCTTGAGAATGCTCAATTTGAAATATTTTTTAAAGATATTGCTGCTGTTAAACCTTTACAAGACAGAGTTTCTATAGAGAAACTTCAAAAACTACTTGAAATTGAGTTGAAAGAATATGAAGTTAAAACCCCTTTTGAATTTGGAATTTACAGCAATGGTTTAGCAACAAAAGTAAAATCGGATAGGTTTAAATTTAACAAAAACTCGACCTATTCCATACCTATTTTTACAGATAATGAAGGCAATAATAAATACCAATTATTGGTTAGTTTTCCTCATAAACAAAAGTTTTTATTTTCTGAATTAGTAGGGATTACATTGTTGTCAATCATTTTTACGCTCATTATAATTATTGCCTATTCTAGTGCTTTAAATCAATTAATTCGTCAGCGTCAGATTTCAGAAATTAAAACTGATTTTATAAATAATATGACTCATGAATTTAAAACACCAATTGCTACAATAAACCTAGCACTTGATGCAATAAAAAATCCTAAAGTAATTCAAGATAAAGAAAAAATAAATAGGTATTTACAAATGATTCGTGATGAGAATAAACGAATGCATGCACAAGTAGAAAACGTACTTCGGATTTCAAAATTAGAAAAAAGGGAGTTAGACATTGCCAAAGAGTCAAACAATATTCATGACATAATTGAAGATGCTATTGAGCATGTAAATTTAATAATTGAAGACAGAGACGGAACTATTACAACTCATTTACAAGCTAACAGAACGACAGTTTTGCTAAATGATGTACATTTTACAAATGTAATTGTAAATGTTTTAGATAATGCAATAAAATATTCTCCCAATGTACCCAAAATAGATATTTATACCGAAAACATAAAAGATTTCGTTATCATTAAGATTAAAGATCAAGGATCAGGAATGAGTAAAGCAGCTCAAAAAAGAATTTTTGAAAAATTCTATCGTGAGCATACAGGAGATTTACATAACGTTAAAGGGCACGGATTGGGTCTCGCTTATGTTAAAAGGATTGTAGAAGATCACAACGGCGAAATATTCGTTGAAAGTGAAAAAGGAAAAGGAAGCACGTTTATAATAAAAATACCACTAATTAACTAAATACATTATGGAAACAGACAATAAAAAAATTCTTTTAGTAGAAGATGACCAAAATTTTGGGGCAATATTAAAAGATTACTTAATGCTCAATGATTTTGATGTAACATTGGCCAAAAACGGAATGGAAGGATTTGAAAAATTTAAAAAGGATACCTATGATTTATGCATCCTTGATGTTATGATGCCTTATAAAGATGGGTATACTTTAGCAAAAGAAATAAGAGAAAAAAATAAAGAGGTGCCTATTATTTTCCTTACAGCGAAATCTATGAAAGAAGATGTGCTTAAAGGATACAAAGCAGGAGCCGATGATTATTTGAACAAACCTTTTGATTCAGAAGTTTTGTTGATGAAAATTAAAGCCATCATTCAAAGAAAAACAACCGACGTAAAAAACGATCATGTAAAATTTGAATTTCAAATCGGTAATTTTCATTTAAATTCTAAACTTCGGTTTTTAACGTTTAAAAATGAGGAGCCCATAAAGTTATCTCCTAAAGAAAATGAATTGCTTAAAATGTTGGCAGTTTATGAAGATGATTTAATGCCTAGAGAACTCGCTCTTACAAAAATTTGGCGAGACGATAACTATTTTACATCTAGAAGTATGGATGTGTATATTGCTAAACTAAGAAAATACTTAAAACCAGATCCGAATGTTGAAATTTTAAACATTCATGGTGAAGGTTTTCGATTGGTCGTAAAAAACAAAGCGGCAGTATAAATGTAATGAGGCTTCGAGAAATCGGAGCCTTTTTTATTTCCAGTTCAATTGCAAAGCAAAACAGTTTTTATCTTCCTTTGTAATGCTAAAAATAGTTTTGTTTATCGATTGACTCTCATGAAGTATTACCTCATCTTTTAAGGATAATTCTTTTAGAAAATTCATCTTAAAGCTTTCTATATTTTGATTCAGAATTTGGTTTTCATCAACAAAATCCAAACACCATTCTAGGTATTTTACATTGTTTACATGATTTACATTGTCTAAATCGGATAGCTGAACCGTTTTTTCAAAAACTATTTCTTTTTCCTCGGGAATACTAATTTTAGAAAATGGTTGCCTGGTAGCTTTATGTTCTGGATACAATTCAAAATGATTATAAGGTAAAGCTAGTTGTTCAGGTCTTCGGATTTTAGTATTAAAAACAACCCAAAAAGTTTCAGAACCAACTATCTTTTTACCATTTACATACATTTCTAAAGCACGAACAGAACGGGAATTTTCTAAAGAATTAATCCATGTTTTTACCGTTACGGTATCTTTCCATTTGGGTAATTCTGATATTTCAACTCGCATTCGGCTTAATACCCAGGCCTGATTGAATTCTTGCATATCTGAAAAACTAATACCACCAAGTTCAGAATGTGCCGCAGCCGTTAATTGCAAAAGATTGCACAAATCAGTATATTTTAGAAAACCGTTTGGTGCACATTGCGTGAAATTAATTTCCCATTCTTTAGACAATATTGATGTAAAATTTGGTGAGATAGGCATATAAATAATTATGAATTATGAATTATTCCAGTTATATAATCAATGATTTTATTTCTATCAGTTAAATAATCAAACCATTTGGTTCTCTCATTTTTTTTAAACCAAGTCAATTGTCGTTTGGAGAATTTTCGGGTATTTTTCTTGATTTCTTCAATAGCAAATTCAATAGCAAATTCGTTATCAAAAAAACTAAAAAGTTCTTTGTAACCAACTGTCTGCAATGCATTCAGCTCTTTATAAAGAAATAAGTCTTTGGCTTCAGCCAATAAACCTTCGTTTAGCATAACATCAACACGATGATTAATTCGGTTATAAATAATACTTCTTTCTGCTTCTATACCGATTAGAATAGGAGTGAAGTTTCTCTCTTTTTTTTTCTGATTGATAAATGAGGAATATGGTCTTCCAGAACCCATACATACTTCAACAAACCGCATCATTCGTTGCGGGTTTTGTAACGTTTGAGGATTTTCTACAGTTAATTTTTCAAAATAAGAAGCGTCTAAATCCCTCAATTGATTTTGTAAATAGTCAATACCTAGTTTCTCATAATCAGCTTGAATAGCCAAACGAACTTTAACATCAATTTCAGGAAATGCATCAAATCCTTTCAAAATCGCATCTACATACAATCCTGAACCGCCTACTAGAATCACAAAATCATTGGTCAAAAACAATTCATCAAGTTTAGCAATAGCTTCTTTTTCAAAATCGCCAACCGTATAATTGTCAAAAATAGATTTGTTTTGAATGAAGTGATGTTTTGCTGAATTTAATTCTTCTATACTTGGAACTGCTGTGCCAATTGTCATTTCCTTATAAAACTGTCGGCTGTCGCAAGAAATAATGTCGCATTTAAATTGATTCGCTAAAGCAATACTCAATGCTGTTTTTCCAATAGCCGTTGGTCCAACAATGGTGATGAGAAATTTAGCCATGACTAGAATTTTTTAATTTTCAAACTCTTACTTCTTCTAATATGACTTTGGATAATATTTCGAGTGTCTCGATTGTTTTGCATCGGAATAATAATATTTCTAAGGATTTCGATGTTGTTAATTTGATAATTCAAATCATAAAAGGCATATCCTTTATAAATCCCGTTTTCTATTAAAATAGCGCTACGTTCATTAATAGTTCGTCCTCTATCTATTAAAACCATATTCTGATTGTCGAAACTATTTTTGTCTATGTAGGATTGAACTCTTTCATTATAAATTAATGGAGAAATTGTACCAATACAAGCACCGTCACATTCTTTTATTTTATACTGAAAACAATCTGATTGGGTTATATATAAACCCGTTAGTTTTTGGCACAAATGATATTCTGCAGCAATTCGAAATAGTGAGTTTTTCCCTTCTTGCAGAGTCGTAAATGAAGTGATTTCTTTTTTTCGACCATCGGCTTTTTGCAATTTTAAATTCAGATAACCATTATTGTCATATTCTGAATACAAAGCCCATTGAAAAATAGTTTTGCGTTGAGCTCTATTAAGAATTGGTTTGTTGATTTTTATTTCTTCACTTTCTTTCAACAAAGCAATCAATTCGCTACCTGTTTCATCATAGGTTACGGTAAAAACTTCGGCCTGAATTTTTTTGCATTTTGTAGTCGTTCCAGTAAAATGCTGATTGATTCTTTTTTTAATATTTCGGCTTTTGCCAATATAAATCAATTCGCTTTTTTCGTTATGAATGTAATAAGTTCCCGTTTTTGAAGGCAAACTTTCAACAATATCTAATAATTTGGGAGCTATCCCTTTAACAATCTCAGTCTTGATAAGTTCTTTGAGAATCACTTTTTCTAAATCCTTATCTAAAAGCATTTTAAAGAGTTTAACCGTTGCCAATGCGTCTCCGCTGGCTCGATGTCTGTCGGCCATAGGAATTCCTAAAGCACGTACCAATTTACCTAAACTGTAGGAGGGTTGTTCAGGAATTAAAACTTTAGCCAGTTCGACTGTACAAAGCGTTTTTGCTTCAAAATTATATCCCAATCGACGAAACTCAGTACGAAGAATACGGAAGTCGAAACTTGCATTATGAGCCACAATAACACAATCTTGAGTGATTTCAATAATACGTTTGGCTACTTCAAAAAATTTAGGAGCCGAGCGTAACATGGCATTATTTATCCCTGTTAGTTTTACAACAAAAGGCTGTATTGGAATTTCAGGATTTACCAAACTAATAAATTGGTCTACAATTTCATGTCCATCATATTTGTAAATGGCAATCTCAGTAATTCCCTCTTCATTAAATTGGCCTCCGGTGGTTTCTATGTCGATTATTGCGTACAAAATCAATATTCAGTTTACATTGTTCAGTTTACAGTTTTTCTGCAAACAAATTAGCGATTTCCAAAGATACTACTTCCAATTCGAACCATAGTGCTTCCGCATTCAATTGCGAGTTTATAATCGCCAGACATTCCCATAGATAAAGTTAGAAGTTGGAAGTTAGAAGTTAGAAGTTGGTTTGTAGTATCAAAAATCGTTTTCAAATGAGTGAATTCTTTCTTGATTTGCTCTTGATTATCGGTAAAAGTAGCCATTCCCATTAAACCAACAATTCGAATGTTTTTCATTTCATGAAATGTTGCAGAATAGAGAATTTCATTCAATTCTTTTTCATTAAGACCAAATTTTGTTTCCTCTTCAGCAATATGAATTTGAAATAAGCAATCGATAATTCGGTCGTTTTTTTGTGCTTGCTTGTTAATTTCTTCTAATAATTTTAAACCGTCTACGCCATGAATTAAGCTTACGAATGGCGCCATAAATTTAACTTTATTGGTCTGAACGTGACCTATCATATGCCATTCGATATCTTTAGGCATCGCTTCCCATTTCTCAGTCATTTCTTGGATTTTGTTTTCACCAAAAATACGTTGACCAGCATCGTAGGCTTCCATTAAATCAGAAATGGGTTTGGTTTTAGAAACAGCAACGAGAGTTACATGTTCTGGTAATGCCGATTTTATGTTGAGTAGATTTTGTTTTATTGACATTTTTAAATTATCAATTATTAATTATTCATTGTTAATTTATAAGAACTGTTTCGAAATTTTCTCTGCTTTTTTACTTTCACTATAATCATAAAAGCCTTCTCCAGATTTTACTCCTAATTTTCCTGCTCGAACCATATTGACTAATAACGGACATGGCGCATATTTTGGATTTTTGAATCCGTCATACATTACGTTTAAAATTGCCAAACAAACGTCAAGTCCAATAAAATCGGCTAATTGCAATGGTCCCATCGGATGACCCATTCCGAGTTTCATAACGGTGTCGATTTCATAAACGCCAGCCACTTTGTTATAAAGCGTTTCAATGGCTTCATTAATCATGGGCATCAAAATTCTATTGGCTACAAAGCCAGGATAATCGTTGACTTCAACGGGAGTTTTTCCTAGTTTTTCCGATAAATCCATGATGATTTTAGTCACTTCGTCACTCGTATTGTATCCACGAATGATCTCGACCAATTTCATCATAGGCACTGGATTCATAAAGTGCATTCCAATAACGCGTTCAGGATGAGCAACTACTGCACCTATTTGCGTGATGGAAATAGAAGATGTATTGGTTGCCAAAATGGTATTGTGCGAACAAACTTCGTTCAGTTGCTTGAATATATTCAGTTTTAATTCAATATTTTCAGTAGCCGCTTCAACAACTAAATCGGCACCTATAACACCGTCTTTTAGGTCGGTATAGGTTATTATATTAGTGATTGTTTTAACAACATCCTCTTGAGTAATGGTGCCTTTTGCTAACATTCTGTCTAAATTAGCAGCAATGGTAGCCATTCCTTTATCTAACGATTTTTCAGAAACATCAATAAGTTTTACGGTAAATCCGCTTTGCGCAAAAGTATGTGCAATTCCGTTACCCATTGTGCCTGAACCAATTACGGCTATTGTTTTCATATTTAAAACTTATTTTTTAAAACAGTCAATAATTTGATTCGCCACTCTCAACGCATTTGTTCCTTGTTCCAAAGTTACAATTGGTGTTGTATTTCTATTAATGGCATCCGCAAAAGATTCTAATTCATCTAGAATTGCATTGTTAGGTGCAACTTCAGGATTAGCAAAATAAATTTGTTTTTTTACTCCTTCGGCATTTTGCAAAATCATATCGAAATCGCCAGGAATTTCGGGAGCATCTTTCATTTTTACAACTTCGCAAACTTTGTCAAGAAAATCAACTGAGATATAAGCATCTTTTTGAAAAAAACGAGATTTACGCATGTTTTTCATTGAAATTCGGCTTGCGGTTAAATTGGCAACACAGCCGTTTTCGAATTCTATTCTAGCATTGGCAATGTCTGGGGTATCACTAATTACAGAAACACCACTTGCATTAATATTTTTCACTTTCGAATTTACGACACTCAAAATAGCATCAATATCATGTATCATCAAATCTAAAACTACCGGAACATCAGTGCCACGCGGATTAAACTCTGCCAAGCGATGCGACTCAATAAACATTGGGTTTTCAATCATGCTTTTTGTTGCAATAAAGGCAGGATTGAAACGCTCTACATGACCTACTTGTCCTTTTACCTTATATTCTTTAGCCAAGGTGATAATTTCTTCAGCTTCGGCTACAGTATTCGAAATCGGTTTTTCAATAAAAACATGTTTGCCAGATTTGATGGCTACTTTTGCACATTTATAATGAGAAAGAGTAGGGGTAACAATATCTATGACATCAACAGCATGAATTAATTTGGCAATAGTGTCGAATTGTTTGTATCCGAATTCAGCAGCTATTTTAGCCCCATTTTCATGATTTTCATCGTAGAAGCCTACTAATTCATATTTCTCTGATTGTTGCAATAACCGCAAGTGTATTTTACCAAGATGACCGGCACCTAGAACGCCAACTTTTAACATAAAAATGATTTTGAACAAAAATAGGAATTAATTGACAATGGATAATTGATAATTGATATTTTGTTTTCTATTTTTACCAAAATAAATCAATTTAAGTTTTGAAAGACACCTCCAAACATCAAGGACTTCGTAATCAATTAGTAGCCATTTTAAAAGAAAAAGGAATAGTAGATAAAAACGTTTTGGAAGCAATAAAAATAATTCCAAGGCATTTGTTTTTAAATTCCAGTTTTGATGATTTTGCCTATCAGGACAAAGCATTTCCAATAGGAGCTGGGCAAACTATTTCGCAACCCTACACAGTTGCCTTTCAATCTCAATTATTAGAAATAAAAAAAGGACATAAAATTCTAGAAATCGGAACAGGTTCTGGGTATCAAACAGCTGTTTTGTGTGCTATGGGAGCCAATGTATATAGTGTAGAACGACAAAATGAATTGTTTAAACAGACATCCGCTTTGTTGCCTAAATTAGGGATTCGTCCCAAGCATTTGTCTTTTGGAGACGGCTATAAAGGCTTGCCGAATCATGCTCCTTTTGACAGTATAATTGTTACCGCTGGTGCACCAATAATTCCAAAACCATTAATGGCACAATTAAAAATAGGAGGACGGTTGGTTATTCCTTTAGGGGAAGATGTTCAAGTGATGACGGTTTTAATTCGCAAAAATGAAACCCAATTTGAGAAACATGAATTTGGTGAATTCCGTTTTGTTCCATTATTAGGTAATAAAAATTAACACTTGTTTTTGATTTACTATATCGTTTTATTTCTATTTTTGGTCTTTAAATCCCTTTAAATTAAATCTTTATAACTACATGAAAAATATTTACACATTACTTTTAGTTACTTTTAGTTTGTTAGTCTCGGCTCAAACAGTAACTACGGTTCCAGCTATCATTACGGATGATTATACGGGTATAATAACCATTACTTATGATCCAGCGTCTAGTGCTATGGCCACAGCCACTAATTGTTATGCACACACTGGCGTAACAATTGCCGGAAATAAGTGGCAATGTACTCCAGCATGGAGAAGCAGTTTGCCAAAACATAAATTAGTGAAAAACGGAACCAAGTGGGTATTGACCATAGATAATATGTATACTTACTATGGTTGTGCTGGTATTTATCAAGGTTTAAATTTAGTTTTTAATGATGGGCTTGGCGGAACAAAGGAAGGAAAAAATCCCACAGATTCGGAGGGTAATTTCTTTGTAAAAATTTTTCCTGCAGGAGAATTGAGTGTTAAGTTTTCGGCTATTTCTTCTTCGGGAGCTATAAGTCCAGGAAGTACCGTTACTTTTTCTGCAGATGCAACTAGTAGTTCTGAGTTAACAATTAAAAAAAATGGAGTTGCAGTAAAAACGGAAAGCAATAGCAATACTATTACTCATAGCGAAGTGTTAAATGCAGTAGGAGATTACGTTTTTACTGTTGAGGCAGTTTCAGGAATAAAAACCGCTTCAGATTCTCGTTCGGTTGCCATTATTTCTAGTTCAGAAAATCAACCACGGCCGTCAGGATTAGTTGGAGGTATTACTTATAATTCTTCAGATAATACGAAAGCGCATTTGTGTTTGTATGCTAAAGATAGAAATAATGTTTTACCAGACAACGTTTTTGTAGTTGGAGATTTTAATAATTGGGGTATTTCAAATGCCTATCAATTAAAAAGAGACGGAGATACTGGTTATTGGTGGATTGAACTTTCTGGTTTACAACCTGGAGTTGAATATGCTTTTCAATATGCCGTAAAAATTGGAAATAAAATGGTTAAAGTAAGTGATCCTTATTCTGAAAAAGTATTAAACCCTGACGACCAATGGGAACCTAAAAAACAATATCCAAATTTAAAGCTATATCCATCACTTGGAGATGGTTATGTGTCAGTATTACAAACCAATAAACCTAAATTTAATTGGAGCTCTCAAACTCAAAATTTTGTTAAACCAAACAAGAATAACTTGGTTATTTATGAATTATGGGTACACGATTTTTCATCAACACGTAGTTTTAATGCTATATCTGATCGATTGAGTTATCTTCAAAATTTGGGAGTAAATGCTATTCAGATTATGCCAATAACTGAGTTTGATGGAAATATAAGTTGGGGTTATAATCCAAATCATTATTTTGCTGTTGATAAATCTTATGGAACAGAAAATGACCTAAAAAAGTTAATAGACGAGTGCCACAAAAGAGGAATTGCTGTTATTTTAGATATGGTTTTTAATCACGTAACTGGTTCTGCACCACAAGCAAAAATGTATTGGGGAACTAATTCTATAGCTACTAATAATCCATGGTTCAATCAGATAGCTCCACATGGAGCAAGTGTTAATCAAGATTATGACCATAATTTTCCACAAACACGTGAAATGTTTAAGCGAGCTCTTAAATATTGGATTGATGAATATAAAGTAGACGGCTACCGTATGGATATTTCACATGGTTTTTGCGGTATAAATTGTAGTAATCGTACTGAAATTATGTTTGATTATTATAATAATGGTGTAAAAGCAGGAAATCCAGATGCCTATTTTATTTTAGAACATTGGGAGCAAACAGCAGGCGAAAGAGAAAATTATATCAATAATGGTATGATGTGTCATTTAAACAACACTAAGAGCTATGAGCAAACTGCAATGGGATGGTTAAAGGACGGAGATGATTTAAATAGCTCTAATCAAGATGGGTTTTTAACCTATTGCGAAAGTCATGACGAAGAAAGAAATATGTATAAAGCAAAAGCTTTTGGTAATGGCCCTACTGTAAAATCTGAAGCAGGGCGATGTTTTCGCGCTCCTTTGAATACTGCTTTTAACGTATTGCTAAATGGTTCTCACATGATGTGGATGTTTCAGGAGTTAGGTTATGACTATAGTATTTTTAGTAATTCAACAGGTGCTACTGGGAATAGAACTGATCCAAAGCCAATTCCAGAAAGTTTAAATTGGTATACCAATTCAACACGAATGGATTCTTATCAAAAAATTGGTCAATTGATTCAATTAAGAACTAGAATATTGCCTAACTTATTTTCTGGAAATCCTACAAGTTCGGACTTAGGTAGTGGTAAGTCTGCGAGAAGCGTGATTTGGGGTTCTGGAAACGAGCGTGTTTTTGTTGTAGGTAATTTTAATGCTCCAACTGATGGACAAACTTTTACAGGACCAGTAAATATTACTTTACCAGCTGGAAGTGATTGGTATGATTATTTAGCGAATGGAAATGTTTCAATATCTTCAGGAACAAATGTATCCTTACAGCCAGGAGAGTTAAAAATTTACACTGCAACTCGATATACTTTGCCTACAGTATCCAATTCCTATTCTGATTTTACTCTAGGTATAAATGAAATGAATAAGGACGAAGTAGTATGTAATGTATTTCCAACATTAGTAGATGCAACAATGACATTAGATACTAAGGAATCGATTAAAGATATCAAAGTAATTGGCATTAACGGAGTTACTTTTTCACCTATTTTGAATTATAATGTAATTGATGTTTCTAAAGTCAATTCAGGTCTTTATTTGTTGCACATTACTTTTAATAACAATAAAACGAAGACAGTTAAATTTTTTAAGAAGTAAGGAATACTTTTTTATAAAAAATGATTTAGTTTTATTGGTAAGAAAAAATAATAAACATACATTTGCATATTATTAAGAAAAAATCAGGAAAACATGTTTGAATTTTCACAGTATTTAGGCTTTTTACTTTTTTTAACCGTTCTGTCTATAGGATTTTGGTTAATGTTTTTTCTAGTTGCTTTTGTCCAGTATTGGGTGGGAGGAGCTTTGTATGAAATGTATAAAGAAAGAAAAGCTAAGAAAAATCAATCTGTTTAATAGATTGATAAAAGAGGCTGTCTATTAGACAGCCTCTTTTTTTATTTTTCTTTTAAAATGTGATTTAGAAATTTGTTTTTTGTTCAGGAATTTGCTGGCTTAAGCAATGTAAGGTTCCGAATCCCCATATTAAGTCTATAGCGCTTATTCCTATAATTTCTCTTTTTGGAAAGCAATCAGCAATTATATTTAATGCAATCCTATCATTTGCATCATTAAATGTGGGAACTAAAACGCAGTTGTTTAAAATTAAAAAATTAGCATAACTAGCAGGAATTCGCAATCCACCAAATTCTAATCGTTTGGGCATAGGTAATGTTACAATTTTAGGAGACAAACCATTTTCTAAGGTAGCATTTTGTAAAATCTTTAAATTTTCCTGTAAAGGCATGTAATTATTGTCATTCGGGTCAGATTCTACAACGGTAACAATAGTATCTTCATTAACAAATCGGCATAAATCATCAATATGACCGTGTGTATCATCACCTTCAATTCCGTCTTTTAACCAAATTACATTAGTAATGCCTAAATACTCCTTAAATATTACTTCATAATCGGCTTTAGTAAATCCGGGATTTCTGACTTGTACACTTGGATGCATCAAACATTCTTCGGATGTGAGTAAAGTTCCTTTTCCATTAACGTCAATGGCACCACCTTCTACAATTACTGGTTTGCCTTTATATTTAACTTGAGTTAATGGAATTTTTAAAAAATCGGCAACTTTATTCGGAACATGTTTGTCTAGTTGGAAGTTTTTATATTTTGCCCAACCATTAAAGTTAAAATTTAAGGCTTCTCTTTTGGTACCATTTTTTACAAGTATAGGTCCCGAGTCACGCATCCAACTTCTATTGGTTTTATGTATGATGAAAGAAACATTTTCAACGATAACATGTGCCGTTTGGAGCATCTCTATAACTTTTCCTTTTAATTTTTCATCAGCCACAACCAGAAAAACCTGCTCGAAATTAGCCGCTTTCTTAATAAATTCTACAAATGCCCATTGTATGGCTTCGTATTTTCCTGGCCAATCATTACCATTATGAGGAAAGCAAAGCAAAATTCCTTGTTGTTTTTCCCATTCTGCTGGAAATCGTCTATTATTAGTAGTACTCATGATTAATCGATAGCTCTTTTTGTAATATCTCCATAAGCATCGATGCGTCGGTCTCTAAAAAACGGCCAGTTCTGGCGTACATTTTCTTGTAAGTCTAAATCGACTTCTGCTATCAGAATCTCTTCTTTATCAGTAGATGCTTGTGCTAAAATCTCTCCTTGTGGACCGGCAATAAAAGAAGATCCCCAAAATTGAATACCAGCAGTACCTTCAATATATTGTTCTAAACCAATTCTATTTGCCGCAGCAACATATACACCATTAGCAACAGCGTGACCTTTCATGACATTCATCCAAGCACCTTGTTGGTTTTCTCCGTATTGTTCTTTCTCAAGTGGATGCCAACCAATTGCTGTTGGGTAAAACAAAACTTCAGCACCTTGTAAAGCTGTTAAACGAGCTGCTTCGGGATACCATTGATCCCAACAAATCAGAGTTCCTATTTTTCCTTTTTGTGTTGGTATAGTTTTGAAACCTAAATCTCCTGGAGTAAAATAGAATTTTTCATAGAAATGGGGATCGTCAGGAATATGCATTTTGCGGTACAATCCTGCTTCAGAGCCATCTGTGTCAATGATGTAAGCACTATTGTGGTAAATTCCAGCCATTCTTTTTTCAAAGAAAGGAACGATAATAACAACTCCCAATTCTTTAGCCAAAGCGCTAAAAGCAATAAATGAAGTGCTGTACAATGGTTCTGCCAAGGCAAAATTATTCACATCTTCGCTTTGACAAAAATAGTGGCTGCTGTACAATTCTGGTAACGAAATCACCTCGGCGCCTTGACTGGCCGCATCGCGCACCCAAGACAAACATTTTTTCAGATTGTTTTCGGCAACATCATTTAGGTTCAATTGTATAACAGCTATTTTGTATTTCTTATTTGGCATGACAAAAATTTAGACTGCAAAAATAGGAATTTTTATAAAGAATAGAAGTAATGAGAAATGGAAAACTTGGATTTAAAGTTAAATTCTTCTTTCAATCATTTTATGAAACTCATTTTTTTTCAAATTTTTTTAAACATTTTTTTGAAAAGATTTACCACTACCAAAACAATTCCTCCAAAAAGAAGCCCGAAACCAAATTCTCTAATAATAGAAGGCCATTGTGGGAATAAGTGATGCAAAAATTCAATTTTATGAATAAAAATACCGCCCGCTACAAGGAGCAAGGCGATAGTACCAATAACAGCTAAACTTTTTATAATCTTTGGCAAGGCTTGCACCAATATGTTTCCGACTGTTTTTGATAAACTACTTTCCTTGGAACTCAATGCAATAAGTTTGAAACCTAGTTCGTCCATTCGCACAATGAGAGCCACAATACCGTAAACACCTACGGTTGCTATTATTGAAACTATTGAAACAACAGCAATCTGTGAGCTTATGGGTTCGTCTATTACGGTGCCCAAAGCAATAATTACAATTTCAACCGAAAGAATAAAATCGGTTACTATGGCCGACTTTATTTTATCTTTTTCAAGAGATAAAATTTCTTCTTCGGTAAAATCTTGTACGATAATTTCGGTTGCGACGTGCTTGTGCGGAAAGAAGTATTCATATATTTTTTCTGCCCCTTCATATGCTAAGAAAAGACCTCCAAGCACTAATATAATTGTAATTGCCAAAGGTAAAAAAGCACTAAGTAAAAAAGCTACTGGTAAAATAATCAATTTATTAAGGAAAGATCCCTTTGTAATTGCCCATAAAACTGGGAGTTCTCTATTTGAAACAAATCCAGATGCTTTCTCGGCATTTACTGCCAAATCATCTCCCAATATTCCTGCAGTTTTTTTGGTTGCAATTTTACTCATTGCTGCAACATCATCCATAATTGCTGCGATATCATCTAAGAGTGCGAAAAAACCTGATGCCATAAAAATTTATTATATTACCTAATTGCTGTTTTTATATTTTTAGGCGAAGGTACTAAATAATGTTTTTTTAATAACAACATCTTCGTTCGATAAACGAGAATATTTCTTATTTATCCGAGCAATCGGGTAGAAGTCGGGAGACTTCGCACAGCTCCACCGCTTTTGTGGAACACATCGAAGAGCTGGGTTCACAATAGTTTGCGCAGTTTTGCATACGATAGAAAGTGAACAGCGAAATAATTTTGCGCTTACTTTAATGGGAAGATTTAGTATATCATCAAGAAATCGGGATATTTTCATAACTATTACATTATACAACAAATATAATCCAAAAAATAAGTTTCTAAAGTTGTTGTAGAATCTTATATAGTGCTTATGGAGTTGGGAGACTTAGTCTTTACTTTGTTTTTTGAAAAAAAAAAAAAACACTGGCTTTTCAATCAGTGTTTTTTATAAAATTATAATTGCATTTTATTAGTGTACCAATTCGCTCTGGTTCCTAAACACCAATTTTCCATCAAAAGCATCCAACAAGATAATGCTGTCCGCGGTAACTTTTCCGGCCAAGATTTCTCTTGATAATTGGTTCAGAACGTCTCTTTGTATTACCCTTTTTACGGGTCGAGCACCAAACTGCGGATCATACCCTTTTTCAGATAAATAGGCAATGGCTTCTGGCGTGGCATCCATCGTGATGCCTTGTTGTGCCAGCATTTTGGTCACTGATTTCAGTTGCAAGCCCACAATTTGGGCAATATTTGCATTGGTCAAAGGCGTGAACATCACGATTTCGTCAATACGATTGATGAATTCCGGGCGAACGGTTTGTTTCAACAAGCCCAAAACTTCCACTTTTGCGGCTTCGGTGGTGGCTTCGATACTTCCTTTCAGATTGTCGAATTTATCCTGAATAATCTGGCTTCCCATATTCGAAGTCATAATAATAATCGTGTTTTTGAAATCTGCCAAACGTCCTTTGTTGTCTGTCAAACGTCCTTCGTCTAAGACCTGCAACAAGATGTTGAAGGTGTCTGGATGGGCTTTTTCGATTTCGTCCAAGAGAATCACGGAATACGGTTTTCTACGCACTGCTTCAGTCAATTGTCCGCCTTCGTCATAACCCACATATCCCGGAGGCGCACCAACCAAACGGCTTACGCTGTGGCGTTCTTGGTATTCGCTCATGTCGATTCGGGTCATCGCGTTTTCATCATCGAAAAGGTATTCGGCTAAAGCTTTGGCCAATTCGGTTTTCCCCACTCCTGTAGTACCTAAGAAAAGGAAGGTTCCCACGGGTTTTTTCATATCCTGCAATCCTGCACGACTTCTACGAACGGCATCGCTCACGGCTTCGATGGCTTCTTCTTGACCCACGACGCGTTTGTGCAATTCGTCTTCTAGTTTCAAGAGTTTTTCTCTCTCGCCTTGCAGCATTTTCATCACAGGAATTCCTGTCCATTTGGCTACAACTTCGGCAATGTCTTCACGGGTCACTTCTTCTTTGATTAAGGAAGTTCCCGATTGATTTTCGGCTAGTTTTTTTTGAAATGCATCCAATCGTTCTTGAGCTTCTTTTATTTTTCCGTAACGAATTTCGGCAACTTTTCCATAATCACCTTCTCGTTCGGCACGTTCGGCTTCGTATTTAAAGTCTTCGATTTCGGTTTTTACGGCTTGTATATTATCGACCACATCTTTCTCTGATTTCCATTTGGTAAAGATTTCGTTTCGGTCGTCTTTTAGGTTGGCCAAATCCATTCCTAGATTTTTAAGTTTGCTCTCGTCTTTCTCCCGTTTAATGGCTTCAATCTCGATTTCCAATTGCATTATTTTTCGATCTAAAACGTCCAATTCTTCAGGTTTCGAATTAATTTCCATGCGGATTTTAGATGCGGCTTCGTCCATTAAATCGATTGCTTTATCTGGCAAAAATCGATTGGTAATATACCTTTGCGATAATTCGACAGCCGCAATAATGGCTTCGTCTTTTATCTGTACTTTGTGGTGTGTTTCGTATTTTTCCTTGATGCCTCGAAGGATGGAAATCGCACTTTCGGTATCGGGTTCCTCAATCATTATTTTTTGGAAACGACGTTCGAGTGCCTTGTCTTTTTCGAAATATTTTTGGTATTCGTCCAATGTGGTTGCACCAATGGCACGCAATTCGCCACGGGCCAAAGCTGGTTTCAGGATATTGGCCGCATCCATCGCGCCTTCGCCACCACCAGCACCAACAAGCGTGTGGATTTCGTCTATGAACAACACAATATCACCTTCGGCAGCGGTCACTTCTTTCACGACCGATTTTAGTCGTTCTTCGAATTCTCCTTTGTATTTGGCTCCAGCAATTAGTGCACCCATGTCAAGAGAAAAAACGATTTTGTCTTTCAGGTTTTCGGGAACATCGCCATCTACAATTCGGTGTGCCAATCCTTCGGCAATGGCGGTTTTACCAACTCCAGGTTCACCCACAAGCATCGGATTATTTTTGGTTCGACGCGTCAAAATTTGCAAAACCCGACGAATTTCTTCGTCACGACCAATTACAGGATCGAGTTTGCCAGTTTTCGCTAATTCGTTGAGGTTTTTGGCGTATTTGTTCAAGGAATTATAAGTTTCCTCTGCTGAAGCTGAAGTAACTCTTTCGCCTTTTCGGAGTTCGTCGATAGCGGCTTTCAATCCCTTTTCGGTAACGCCTTGGTCTTTTAATATTTGGGCAACCTTGCTCTTGGAACCAAAAATAGCCAGAATTAAATGCTCGATGGAAACGAACTCGTCGTTCATTTTTTTGGCGATGATTTCCGATTCGTTAAGCATCGTATTTGCCGTTCTTGAAAGCATGATTTCGCCACCAGAAACTTTCGGAAAGCTCTGAATAGTGCTGTCTAATATTTGTTCAAATAACGGAACATTTACATTTAGTTTTTTCAAAATAAAAGGAGCCACGTTTTCATCGACTTCAAAAATCGCCTTAAAAATGTGTTCGTTTTCTATTTGTTGTTGTCCATAACTCTGAGCCAATTGTTGAGAAAGCTGAATGGCTTCCTGCGATTTGATGGTAAATTTATTAATATTCATTTTACTTTTAATTTAAAGTTGAATGTTTGATATGCTATTAAACGTGCTTGTTTAAGTTTTAAGTTGTTGTACCTTTGTCAAATAATCGTCAAATCTTATTCCACCATTAAAGTTACGACAAAATGACTGATAAGTAGGTGTTTGTGAAAGACAAATTGACTTAAAAAAAGACAAAATGAGTGTATTTTCAAATATTTTCGGGAGTTCCGACAAACAAGATAATTCGAAGAGCAAAATCAATTGGATAAACTTGACTGATTTGGGTCAGTTGAATGAAATTATAAGTTCTTCAAATGAAAAACCCGTAGTGATTTTCAAACACAGTACCCGCTGTAGCGTAAGTCGAATGGTATTGAAACAATTTGAAAACGAGTTCGATTTAGACGATGAAGTAGATGCTTATTTTTTGGATTTATTGGAACACAGAGCTATTTCAAATGAAATTGCTTCTCGTTTTGGAGTGTACCATCAATCGCCACAATTGCTTTTGATTAAAGATGGAAAATCAGTTTATGATGTTTCCCACAGTGATATTGATGCTGGGGAATTGAAAGGGAAGTTATAGATTTTTTACAAACAAATTTCCGCAACATTTTTTATAATCCTTTCCAAAAGTTTTTTGTTTGTCTTGTAATTGTATATTAGTCACATACAAAATATTTAGATTCGGACAAAAGTTTATCTATATGGTATCAAAATCAAATATCCATCTTCAGCATCATTATGTCTAAATCGGTCGTTTTTTAAAGCGTTGGTGTTCATATTTAGAATAACTGTACTATTAAGTTCGCCTGTTGTTTCAATTATAACATTTTGGAAAACAGGAAATAATCCTCCATCATTAAAAATGAAACTATCAGAAACTTTTGAAAGTGTAAATTTATATTTTTCCCCTTCGTTTATTGAATAATATTCAGCATCAAAATAATACAAGTCTTCACTGCTCCCTTTGAACTTAAAAGGTGAATTTTCCGTGAGAAATTTATATAATTGTTCTATTGTCATTCTAGATAGATTGTATAATTATTTTATTCATTTTACATTTCTAATTGCAATATTCTTTAATATCCTCAAAGACATTTTCATAACCTAATTCTCCAGCTTTTCTCCAATCCATACAAGCATTATCTTTTTGACCAAGAGCCATTTTTGCTTGACCTCTATTGTAAAAAGCCAAACCGTCTTCAGGATGAATTTCAATAAGTTTGTCAAAATCGGCGATTGCACCTTTGTAATCCTTTAATATCATTTTCGAATGACCTCTATTTCCATATGCTTGAAAATCATTAGGGTCTAATTCAATTGCTTTGTTGAAATCGGCTATAGCACCTATCTCGTCTTTTAATTCTTTTTTAGAACAACCTCTGGAAAAATATATTATAGCTAAGTCATCTTTACCATCCCATACTTGAATAGCTTTAGTGAAGTCAATTATAGATCCTTTGAAGTCTTCTAAATCTGCTTTAGACCATCCTCTGTTTACATAAGCCATTTTAAAATCTGGGTTTAACTTAATAGATTTAGTAAAATCAATAATTGCTCCGTTATTGTCTCCCATAACGGATTTCAAAACACCTCTTAGCCAATAACACCTAAAGAAATTAGGATTTATATCAATAGCTTTATTATAATCTGTCATAGCCCCATTATAGTCCTCTAATTCTTGTTTCGAATTTCCACTATCACAATATGCTCTTCCTTCTTTCGTACCTGAATCAATAATTTTAATAGAATTATCTAACAATGTTAGTGCACCACTATTAGGGTCAAATTGAAATTTTCCAAGTTTTGCCATTGCTGATTGACCTAATAATAAAGGCGCATTTAATTCGTGAACTACTTGTGCTTCAACATTATTTAAAATTATACCTGAAAACTCTAATTTTCTAATATTTATTATCGTGCCCACACTAACATTACCCGTTGCGTCTTGAAAATTTGCGCTACCAATAATATCTTTCTTTGTTAAATATCCATTCTTAAATAGAAAATTAGCTTCTGTTAAAGATATTGAAACATTACTTGCACCAGTATCAAAAATGAATTTTAACCCTATTCCATTTACTGAACACGGAATGGAATAAACTCCTCCTTCTTTTTTCATATTTATGGTTGTCTGTCCATATGAAATTTGACTTTTCCCAAAAAGGAGTATTGTGGTTAAAAGGATATAGGTTAATATATTTTTCATATTTATTGTATTTAATATTTGTAGTAATTACTCAATGTGATTAAAATTCTTTAACTGTTTGATTTTAATAAACTAACTTTTGTTAAATTTTGAACACTTAATTGTCAAATAATGCAGATTTTTTTTATATAAATATATTATTTATCTTGTATATTATTAAACAAAAAAAAATGAATAAATGATAGAAAAAGAACTTTCGGAATATTTGACAAATATAGAGAAAATAGAAGGGGATATAATTTCTTATGAAGAAAAAATATTCAAGAGCGAGTCAGAGAAATGCCTTTTTGATACATTTTGTATTGCACAATTAAATAGAAGTTTAAATTTGGTGGATGCTTTTGTCACACTAGCAAAAATAGATAATTATATTGTTGCAATGGCTCTTGTCAGGCTTCATTTAGATACATTATTGAGGCTTTATGCAATCAGACTAACAAGGCTAGACGTAAACCAAGTTGTTGAAGAAATTTTAAATGGAAAATCGATTAATAAATTAAAAGATGGAACTAATAAAAAACCATTGACAGATTCATATCTAAAAGAGAAAATTTCTGAAATGGAAAATTTTATTTGGGTGAAAGAAACGTACGAAAAGTCAAGCGGATTTGTTCATTTTTCAGATAATATTTTAAGAGCTTCTAATCTTGGAGATACTTCAAATATGTCGCTAAAACATTCAATTAAATTGGGTAGTAGTTTAATAAATGGTTTTGATAAAAAAGTAGCTTGTGTGCAAATGATTAAAATTACTGAAGGAATTTTTGGTTTAATTAATAATTGGATTGATCTAAAAGAGAAATGATTTGCAGTAGTAAATTATCAATGATGTAATATATAGATTTATTTAGAAAACCGAAAATTAGCAAATTATGTATATCAACATAATCTGCGAATCTGCGGTTTTTTTTTGGTTTTTAAAACGTTAAAAAGCCAATCTCATTTTCTCCTTAATTTCCTCCAAACAAAGGTTGTTGATACTTCCTTCGTGAGTGTGTTTGGTTTCTTTTGGCGATTTAAAAGTGCCGTTTTCCAGTTGTTCAGCAACGACTTTGTATGCATCTCTAAACGGCATTCCGGCAACCACCATTTCGTTTAAAGTATCAACAGTAAACAGATAATCGTATTTTTTATCGGCTAGAATATTATCTTTTACCTTGATGTCTTTGATAGAAAAAATCGCAATATCCAAACAGGCTTTCAGGTTTTGAATGGCAGGAAACAACCCTTCTTTCAACAATTGTAAATCACGGTGATAGCCACTCGGCAAGTTGTTGGTGATTAACGTGATTTCATAAGGCAAGGCTTGAATCTTGTTGCATTTTCCACGGATTAATTCAAAAACATCGGGGTTTTTCTTGTGTGGCATAATACTGGAACCTGTTGTTAAGTGTGCTGGCAAAGAAATAAAATCAAAATTCTGGCTCATATACAAGCAAACATCCATTGAGAATTTTGCCAAGGTTGCAGCCAGACTACTCATAGCAAAAGCCACTGTTTTTTCTGATTTTCCACGGCTCATTTGTGCGGCAACCGAATTGAATTTTAAAGTTTCGAAACCTAATTCTTTGGTTGTAAAAATTCTGTTGATAGGGAAGGAGCTTCCGTAACCTGCGGCGGAACCTAATGGATTTTGATCTACGATTTTCAAAGCAGCATTCAACATAGTGATATCATCTATTAAGGTTTCGGCATAAGCGGAAAACCACATTCCAAAGGAGGAAGGCATGGCGATTTGCAAATGCGTATAACCCGGCAACAAAACGTTTTGGTGTTTTTCTGCCGATTCCATCAATAAATCGAATAGGGTTTTGACTTGATATTTGAATTCGGTTACAACGTCTTTAAGATACAAATTAACATCAACTAAAACTTGATCGTTACGAGAACGAGCGGTATGGATTTTCTTTCCAGCATCGCCTAATTTTAAGGTCAATAAATACTCGATTTTTGAATGCACATCTTCAAAACTGTCTTCAATTTCGAATTTGTCATTTTCAATATCGATAATAATATCTTGTAAAGCTAAAACCAAAGAATTCGTTTCGGAATCGTTTAAAAGGCCTATTTGTCCCAACATTTTAGCGTGAGCGATAGAACCTAAGGCATCGTATTTGGCTAGAACCAAGTCCAATTCTCTATCGTTTCCAACGGTGAAATGTTCGATTTTCTTATCGGTAGGTATTCCTTTTTCCCAAAGTTTCATGTTTTTTTATTTTTTGATGTAGGGTCGGCTCGCGAGCTGTCCGTACGATATAATTATTGTTTGAAAAAATCAGTCAGTATTTTGATATATAAATCAATTCCTTCTTCGATTTCATTTAAATAAATAAATTCGTCAGCCGAATGTGAACGTAAGCTTTCTCCAGGCCCTAATTTTAAAGATTGGCAACTGAGTACCGATTGATCTGAAAGGGTAGGAGAGCCATAGGTCGTTCTTCCCAAGGTGATTCCTGCTTGAACTAATCCGTGTGAAACGGGAATTGAAGACGCATTCAAATGCATCGAACGAGGAGTTACTACAGCACTTACATTTGTTCTTACAGTTTCTAAAATTTCGGTATTGTTGTAACAATCATTTACACGAATATCAACAACCAAATGGCATTCGGCTGGAACTACATTGTGTTGTTTTCCGGCGCTAACTTGGGTTACGGTCATTTTTACTGGGCCTAAAATTTCGGATATTTTCTCGAATTGATAGGTTTTGAACCAATCAATAATAGGCACTGCATTGTAAATTGGGTTGTCAGGATTGTTATGTGCAGCGTGACTGGCTGTGCCTTTTACAACAATATCCAATACCAATAATCCTTTTTCAGCTATGGCCAATTGCATCAATGTAGGTTCGCCAACAATGGCACATTCTAATTCTGGCAAATGTTTTAATACGCTGTTCAAACCATTTTTTCCACTACTTTCTTCTTCTGCTGAGACAACCATTACAATATTGTACGGCAAATTTTCTTGTGAATAAAAATGCGTAAAAGTGGCGATAAGCGAAACTAAACAACCTCCAGCATCATTACTTCCCAATCCGAATAATTTGCCTTCTTCAACAATTGCTTTAAATGGGTCTTTGGTATATCCTTGGTTTGGTTTTACTGTATCGTGATGTGAATTGAGTAAAAGTGTGGGTTTTGATTGATTAAAATATTTATTGTAAGCCCATACATTATTATTTTCTCTTTCGAACGGAATGTTGTTTTGAGTAAACCAATTTTCGATTAAAAGCGCCGTTTGATCTTCTTCGCTAGAAAAGGAAGGAGTTTCAATTAATGCTTTTAAAAGCGCAATGGCTTCTTGAGTTAGGGTTTTTATGGTTTTCATAAAGTTATTGTTGTATGCAATGCCTGTTTATTTTGTAACATGCTATGATGACCAATTTTTATTTTCTGAACGCCTTTCGATAAACTGTTGAAACAGTTGTCTAATTTAGGAATCATTCCGGAATGAATAGCGCCTTCATCTTTTAATTTAGAATAAAGGTCCGAATTAATTTGTTGAATTACCGAATTTTCATCTTCAACATTTTTTAAGACTCCCGCTTTTTCGAAGCAATAGTTTAAAGTTACTTCAAAAAAATCAGATAATGCAATTGCCAATTCGCTCGCAATAGTGTCAGCATTAGTATTTAATAATTGTCCTTTTTTATCATGGGTAATAGCACAAAATACTGGCACAATTCCGTTAGATATTAAAACTTCTAATAAAGTTGTATTCACTTTTTGAACATCGCCCACAAAACCATAATCTATGGTTGGATGGTTTCTTTTAGTCGATTGAATCAAATTCCCATCAGCACCCGAAAATCCCATTGCATTGGTTTCGTTGGCTTGTAATTGCGCCACAATATTTTTATTGATTTCACCAGCATAAATCATTACTACTACATCCAGCATTGGTTTATCGGTAATTCTCCGTCCGTCAATCATTTGAGGAGTCAAACCGATACTTTGCGCCATTTTTGTAGCTGATTTTCCGCCACCGTGTACCAGAATTTTGTTCCCCTCAATGTTCGAAAAATCAACCAAGAATTGAGACAATTCGTTTGGATTATCGATGATGTTTCCACCAATTTTTATAATTGATAATGGTTTTTTATTTGACATTTTTCAGTATTTTTTGCAATACCAATTGTGCCGAATAAGTTCTATTATTGGCTTGTTCAATTACAATTGAATTTTCACTATCGATAACTTCATCAGTCACAATCATGTTTCTACGAACTGGTAAACAGTGCATAAATTTGGCATTATTAGTCAGTTTCATTTTCTCTGCAGAAACGGTCCAATTCGGGTCGGAATTGGTAATTTGTCCATATTCTTTATAATTACTCCAGTTTTTAGCATAAATAAAATCGGCATTTTCGAACGCTTTGTTTTGGTCGTATTCTATTTTGGAATCTTTAGTTATTTCTGGATTCAATTCATAGCCTTCAGGATGCGTAATTACAAAATCCATTTCGGTTTGCAATTGCATCATTTCTACAAAGGAATTGGCTACAGCCTGTGGCAATGCTCTAGGATGCGGAGCCCAAGTGAGTACTACTTTTTGTCGATGCTTTGTTTTGTGTTCTTCCATAGTTATGGCATCGGCGAGCGATTGTAAAGGATGTCCTGTACAGCCCTCCATATTTACAATAGGTACAGTAGCGTATTTTTGGAAACCAGTTAGTACCGTTTCGGCATTATCTTTTTCTTTATCAGCTAATCCTGCAAATGCTCTAATGGCAATAATATCACAATATTGCGAAATTACAGCTGCTGCTTCTTTTATATGTTCAGAAGCGCCTTTATTCATAATGGCACCGTCTTCAAATTCAAGGGTCCAGCCTTCATTGGTAAAATTCATGACCATTACATTCATTCCTAAATTTAATGCTGCTTTTTGTGTGCTCAAACGAGTTCTTAAACTGGGATTGAAAAACAACATTCCTAAGGTTTTGTTTTTTCCTAGTTTTTTATTTTTAAGCGGTTTCTTTTTTATTTTTAGAGCATCTTTAACCCATTGAGAAAGATTGTCGATGTCGTTTATAGAAGTGTAGTTCATTTTTAAATTATTTTTGTAAAAGGAATCTCATTTTTTAACGCTTTTAAAATAAAATTATCTTCCAAACCATTAATTATCCATGTTTCGATATTTGCATCTTTTGCAATTGCTGCCGAATCTATTTTAGATTGCATACCACCAGAACCATGAGAAGATTTTGAATCGCCTATTTCTTTTTCTAAAACTTGAATATCATTTACAAGAGCAATTGTTTCAGGAATTTTGTTATTAATAGATGATTTTGTATATATTCCGTTAGTATTTGTGGCAATAATTAAAATATCAACGTTTAATAAAACAGCGGTTAATGCTGCTAATTTATCATTATCACCAAATTGAATCTCATCTGTTGCAACTGTATCATTCTCATTAATAATTGGTATGTAGTTGTTTTTTACCAATACATTTATTGTGTTTACAATATTTATTTTAGATTGTTCTTTTTCGAAATCAGAATAGGAGAGGAGGCACTGCGAAATAAGTAATCCTAAGTCACTAAAATTTTCATGGTAAATCCGCATCAAATGAGGCTGACCAATAGAAGCTAAGGCTTGTTTCACAAAAACATCTTTATCTTGACTTTCTAGCTTAACAAATTGTTTTGCTGCTGCAATTGCCCCAGAACTTACAATTATAAATTCATAATCGTCTTTTAAAGCGGCTATTTGCATACCAATATCTTCAATTTTACCTCTCGAAATATGATTGGTTTCCTTGGTTAAGGTATTACTTCCAATTTTTAACAATATTCTTTTTTTTGCCATAATTCTTTTTTTTACCACAAAGGGCACAAAGTTTTTTTATTCTAATACTTCAAAAACACAAAGTTCATAAAGTGTCATTTACTATTCTAAATTTTTTCTCAATCTGAAATGTTTTGCCATTTCGCTGATGATCAGGTCAAAAATCATTAATTTACAATCAAAAATCTTCCTATCGAACTTGACCTTCTCCGTAAACATACCATTTATTTGTAACTAAATGTTGTAAGCCTATAGGGCCTCGTTGGTGTAATTTGTCGGTACTTATTGCTAATTCTCCACCTAAACCAAATTGTCCGCCATCAGTAAAACGAGTAGAAGCATTTTGATAAACTGCCGCACAATCAACTTGCTCCATAAATTTCTGGGCTAGGGCATCATTAGATGTAATAATCGAAGCAGAATGGCCTCCACAATATTTGTTAATTTTAGAAATCGCTTCTTCATCAGAATTTACGATTCCAATAACAATCTTATAATTTAAAAACTCTTCATACCAAATTTCTTCATTTTCAATTTTAGAAACCTGAGTCACTTTGGCGAAAGCTTCATCTCCTAAAATAATCACTTTGTATTGCTGTAATTCGGCAACTAATTTTTTCGCAAAAATTTCCCAGTTTTCTAAATTAGTATCAATTAATACTTTATCTAAAGCATTACAAACACCTATATTAGTGGTTTTTCCGTTAATTATAATACTTAATGCTTTTTGTAAATCAGCTTCTTTACTTATGTAAATAAAATTATTTCCACGACCACTTACAATTACAGGACAAGTAGCGTGTTTTTTTGTAAAAGCTATCAATTGTTCGCCACCACGTGGAACGATTAGATCGACTCTTTGAGTTGGGTTTTCAAGAAATGCTTGTGTTTCGTCACGGTTGTAGTTCAAATATTCAACCCAATTGGTATCGATTTCATTATCCGTTAAGGCTTGATGCCAAAGTGAAACAATTTTTAAATTGGACAACAAAGATTCTTTTCCGCCTTTCAGCAAGATTTTGTTACCCGATTTGAAAGCGATTCCACCAGCCTCAACCGTTACATCGGGCCGAGATTCGTAAATAATCATTATCGTACCAAAAGCTGCAGTTTTATTGATGATTTTCAAACCATTTTCGTGAATAAAATGAAATCGTTCTGCTCCTACAGGGTCTTCCTGACTTGCCAATTGTTGCATTGACAAAATCATTCCGTCAATTTTAGCATCATCAACTAAAAGCCGTTTTTCCATAGCCAAATCATCTCCAGAATAATTACTTAGATCCTGTTGATTTATTGTTTTAATATTGGCTCTTTCTTGTTCTAGAAGTTCCGACATTCGGCTTAAAACAGCATTTCGTTTTCCTATGGATAATATTGTGTTCATCTTTATGATTTTAGTTCTGCTAAAGATTCTTTCAAAGCGGTAATGAAAGTATCAATATTTTCCTTTTTCACAGTCAAAGGAGGAAGAATTCTCAACAGATTTTTATTGCTTGAACCTCCGGTAAAAATATGTTTATCAATAATCATTTTCTTTCTCAAAGTACTCACATCAAAATCAAATTCAACTCCTAACATCAATCCTCTTCCTTTTACCTTAATGATTTCTGGAATTACTTTGATAGCTTCAAAAAAGTATTTTTCAATTGCGATGGCATTATCCATCAATTTTTCTTTTTCAATAATATCTAATACTGCAATACCGGCAGCACAAGCCAAGTGACTTCCTCCAAAAGTAGTGCCCAATAGTCCGTGACTTGCTTTAAATTTGGGAGAGGTTAGTATTCCACCAATAGGGAAACCATTTCCCATTCCTTTTGCCATGCAAATAATATCGGGTTTAATGCCATGATGTTGGTGCGCAAAAAATTTACCGCTTCTGCCGTAACCCGATTGCACTTCATCTAAAATCAGGACTACTTCATAAGAATTACAGACTTTTTCTAATGCTTGGAAAAACGAGGTAGTGCCCATGTCTAAGCCGCCTACACCTTGTATTGGTTCAATGATTACACAGGCTACATCGCCTTTTTTTAATTCATTTTCTAGTAATTCAATTTCGTTCAAGGGCAAAAAAGTAACTACTTGTTGTGCATTCATAGGAGCTACAATCTTTGGATTGTCAGTCGCTGCTACTGCTGCTGATGTACGTCCGTGAAAAGCATTATTAAAAGAAACTACTCTTGATTTGTTGGTGTGGAAAGAAGCTACTTTCAAAGCATTTTCATTGGCTTCAGCACCTGAGCTACACAAGAAAAGACTGTATTCTTCACAGCCAGATAATTTACCTAATTTCTCAGCTAATTCTACCTGCAATGGATTTTGAATGGCATTCGAGTAAAAACTCAAATTGTCTAATTGTGCTTTTACTTTAGCTACATAATCGGGTTGGGTGTGACCTATAGAAATCACTCCGTGACCAGAGTATAAATCTAGGTATTCGATTCCTTTTTCGTCAGTAATGATGCAATCTAATGCTTTTACTGGTGTTATTGGATATAATGGATAAACGTCAAATAAGTTCATTTTTATTGTTTAATCAGTTAATTGTTTAATTGGTGAAATGTTTAAAGATAATAAACGAATCACCTATTAAACTTTTTTTAAAATCCACTTGGTTTTAAATGTAAGCCTGTAGTTTCGTCTAATCCAAACATTAAATTCATGTTTTGAATGGCTTGACCTGAGGCGCCTTTGGTTAAATTATCAATTATTGATGTTATTAATAGCCTATTTCCTTTTTTCATTAAACTAATTATACATTTATTGGTTTGAACCACTTGCTTCATGTTGATTGATGTTGTGGTAACGGTAACAAACGGTTGCTTAGCATAATAAGCATCGTATTTTGCTACGATATCTTCAAGACTTTCTTCGATTGTTGTATATAAAGTAGCAAAAATTCCACGAGCAAAATCACCTCTATTTGGAATAAAGATTAATTCGTTCTCATAACCTGCCTGCAATTGATTGACACTTTGATTTATTTCTCCTAAATGCTGGTGGTCGAATGCTTTGTAATGCGACATATTGTTTAATCTCCAGCTAAAATGAGTCGTTTCTGAAGGCGTAACTCCAGCACCAGTACTTCCTGTGGTAGCATTAATGTGTACATCTGAGGTAAGCATTTCGTTTTTTGCAAGCGGAAGTAAAGCCAATTGAATAGCTGTAGCAAAACAGCCTGGATTGGCTATAAACTGAGCATTTTTAATTTTGGTTTTATTCAATTCGGGTAACCCGTAAACAAATGATTTTCCGTCAAAAACTTTATCTTTTGTTAATCTGAAATCGTTTCCTAAATCGATAATTTTGGTATGACTTGCAAACTGATTTTGCTCTAAAAAGGATTTAGATTTACCATGACCCAAGCACAAGAATACAACATTTACATTGGGATTTATAACATCTGTAAAATTCATTTCAATATCTCCCAATAAATCATGATGTGCTACTGCGAGCGGTTTTCCTGCATTGGTAGTACTGTATACAAAATTGATAGTTGTATTAGGGTGAAACATTAGTATTCTAATGAGTTCCCCAGCGGTATATCCGGAACCTCCTATTATTCCAATATTAATCATAACTCAAATGGTTTACAGATGAAAATATGTTTTGGGCATTTCCTAAAATTTTGATAAACCCTTTGGCATCGTCTGATGTCCAAGCGTTGTTCATTTCACCATATTGCCCAAAGCCAGTATTCATCAAATCATTATCCGATTCTATTCCGTCTAACGAGAAATGATATGGTTTTAAAGAAACTGTTACTATTCCGTTTACTGTTTTTTGAGTATCCTCTAGGAAAGTCTCGATGTTTCTCATCACAGGGTCTAAAAACTGCCCTTCATGAAATAACATTCCGTACCAGTTTCCTAGTTGTTCTTTCCAGTATTGTTGCCATTTTCCAAGTGTATGTTTTTCTAACAAATGGTGTGCTTTGATGATAATTAATGGTGCTGCGGCTTCAAATCCTACTCTTCCTTTAATTCCGATTATGGTATCACCTACGTGAATGTCTCTACCAATAGCATAGGAATTTGCTAATTTTTCAAGAACAACAATATTATTAGATGGTTTGTCTTTTTGTCCATTTACGGCAACTAGTTCGCCTTTTTCGAATTGTAAAGTTACTTTTTCTTCACCGTCTTTTTGCAATTGCGATGGATAGGCTTCGCTAGGTAATGGTTTTCCTGAAGTCAAGGTTTCTTTTCCTCCAACGCTAGTTCCCCAAAGTCCTTTATTGATTGAATATTGCGCTTTTTCCCAAGAATAATGCACTCCGTTTTTAGCTAAATAATCTACTTCTTCCTGACGAGACAATTTTAAATCCCTAATAGGAGTAATGATTTCAATTTCTGGCGCAATGGTTTGAAAAATTAAATCGAAACGAATTTGATCGTTCCCAGCTCCTGTGCTTCCGTGAGCAATAGCTGTTGCTCCAACAGATTTAGCATATTTAATAGCTTCAATGGCTTGAAAAACACGCTCTGCACTTACAGATAACGGATAGGTATTGTTTTTTAATACATTACCATAAATTAAATATTTAATTGCTTTGTCATAATATTTATCGACTATAGTTAAATTGGCGTGTTTTGCACTTCCTAATTCGTAAGCTCTATCTTCTATTGCTTTAAGTTCGGTTTCATCAAATCCTCCTGTATTTATTAATACAGTATGAACTTCAAAACCTTTTTCGTTTTTTAAATATTTTAAACAGTATGAAGTGTCTAATCCTCCACTATATGCTAAAACTACTTTTTTAGTTGCCATTTTAATTTTTTTAAGTTCGTGAATATTCAATTTCACATAGTTTATTTTTTTAAGAAAAGTGCTTGTTTTATTTCCTTTAATCTATTCCAAATCCTAATGTTAAAGGGATGTTTTGGTGGATCTTTAGGTTTTTCATTAGGATCGTAAAGCATTCCAGTACACAAACACATTTTATTTTCTTTGCTTTTAAGAATTTCATAATTGGTGCAGGTTTGGCATCCTTTCCAAAAACTTGGGTCAGTAGTCAATTCAGAAAATGGAACAGGTTTGTATCCTAAATCGGAATTAATTTTCATTACAGCCAATCCTGTTGTGATACCAAATACCTTAGCTTCTGGATATTTTTCTAAGGAATAATCAAAAACTTTTGACTTGATTTTTTTTGCTAAACCTAAATTTCTATATTTAGGATGAACAATTAATCCAGAATGTGCTACAAATTTTCCGTGCTGCCAACTTTCTATATAACAAAAGCCAGCAAATATATCGTTGTCTAATGCAATAACAGCATCTCTGTTTTGAATCTTCTTTTTAATGTAGTCAGGAGTCCTTTTAGCAATTCCAGTACCTCTTAATAAAGCAGAAGATTCTATAGTGTCACAAATTTCTTGTGCATATTTATTATGTTCTTCTTGAGCAATAACTATAGATATTTTCATTTCAAGAGTTAGAAGTTTAGGTTAAAAAATGTAAAATATGATATTATTAAAAAAGCTATTCTAAAACGTAATGTTTGAGTTATAGTTTTAATAGTATGTTGAAAAAATTTAGAGTAAAAAAAAGGTAATTTCAAAATAATAAAATGAAAGATGAATAAACGTAACAAACTTTTTTGGACTTATAAATAATTATAGCATCCTTACTTCGGGTGAAGCCAAGTGTTTGTTTATCCTTGAGATAGAAGTTATATGTAAAATCATTTTATTCATTACCGCAAAATTACAATTTTTTATAAAACAATTTTGTTTTTTTTAATTTATAACAATTTTTTAATGCATTGTTACTTTTTGTTTAAATTGGTAACATTTTTTCAATTTACGACAATATCATATTTTGTTAAAAGTCCCTTTAAATTATCAATTGAAAAGATGGCTTTCTTCAATTTCGTTCTTTCAGGGTTTATAGTAAAATTAGAACTCGTTTTAAAGTTGGCTTTATTAGCAATTGCTTTATCAAACTCACTTCGATACAAATCACAGCAGTCGAAAACAGTTTCTGTTAAGTCGGCACTCATAAAATCGACAGCTATAATACTGCAATGTGAAAATGAAGTTCCTTTTAGTTTTAAGGTGTAAAATTTAGAAAAATCGAGAACACAATGATTAAAAGTAATCTCAAAAATTAATTTATCGCACATGGCAAAATTGACTTCTTGAATATTGCAATGATTAAAAGTTACCGATCGTAAAGCTGCATAGTTGATTTTAGTTGAATTGAAATTGCAATTATTAAAAACACAATCAATAAAAGTAACCGATAGAAAGACACATTTAGAGAAATCACAATGACTAAAAGTACAGGATTCGAATTCCTTGAAATTGACTTCATCTTTATCATATAGAATGTTGTTGAATTCAATATCTAGTATATAAGCCATTGTTAAATTCTGCTTTTTATTATATTTGGATTTATAATATTTTTTAAAACAAGAAAAGCCCAAACCTTTGTTTGAGCTTTTACCATGTTTTGTGACCTCGACTGGATTCAAACCAGTAACCTCTTGAGCCGTAATCAAGTGCGCTATTCAGTTGCGCCACGAGGCCTTTTTTGTGGGTGCAAAGATAAGTAATTTTGGTAATTCTGCAAATCTAAATTCAAATAAAATTTAATTTAGATTTTGACCTTTTTTACTCGTCTAACGCTCTTGTGGTTACATAATATCTCCAACCAATAATTACCGTTTGCCATTTTGTAGCTTTACTTAAATCCAATTGTTTTTTAGAAAAACTTGGTAATAGGAGTTTATTTACTTTAGCAATAATTTTAAACATACCATACTTTGTTTTTAATAAATTTTTGGACTATTCGGGTTTGTTATTAAACAATGCAAAATTCCTAGATTTTTTAGGGTATTCAGCATACGATTTATCGCTTGGGTTAACAATTGTGGTTTTAATAGTGATTTTGTCGCCTAAATTAAATCCTTTAGATACCATTTGATAATCTAAAAGAAATTCTCCACAAAAGTAATTTCCGTTTGCATCTTTTTCTATAATTCCTGTATAAATTCCTTTAGACATTTTATTTTTATGGTTTTATAAAGTAATAATGATAACTTTAATATTGATGATTATTAGTTTAAAAAACTTTTCAAAATAGTAATAGTTTGTAACTTTTGCTATTTCGAAAAGTCTTCTTTGATTAGTTTAAGTCCTTTTTATTATTATTTAAAATAGGAAAAAGTTTCTTCGTTTTCAATTTTCAATAGTGTTTCGTATATCAATTTAATTACATTTTCAACGTCATCACGATGCACCATTTCTACCGTTGTATGCATGTAACGCAATGGTAAGGAAATTAGTGCCGATGCAACTCCGCCATTACTGTAAGCAAACGCATCAGTATCTGTCCCTGTTACTCTAGAAGAAGCCAATCGTTGAAAAGGAATGCCTTTCTCAATAGCAGTATTTAATATTAATTCTCTCAAATTATTTTGAACCGCTGGAGCGTAAGTAACAACAGGACCGCGCCCAATTTTTGTATCTCCTTCAATTTTCTTTTCGATCATAGGAGTAGTAGAGTCATGACAAACGTCAGTAATTATAGCAACATTTGGTTTGATAGTTTGAGTAATCATTTCAGCTCCACGCAAACCAACTTCTTCCTGTACCGAATTGGTAATGTACAAACCAAAAGGAAGTTTGATATTATTTTCATGTAATAATCGAGCCACTTCGGCAATCATAAATCCACCCATACGATTATCTATGGCGCGACAAACAAATTTATTTTCGTTCATTATCATAAATTCATCAGGATAGGTAATCACACAGCCCACATGAACTCCCATTTTTTCAACTTGCTCTTTAGTCTCGCATCCCAAATCAATAAAAATATTACTAATTTTTGGGTTTTCCTCTTTATCTCTATTTCTAGTGTGTATAGCAGGCCAGCCAAAAACGCCTTTTACAACTCCGTTTTTAGTATGAATATTTACGCGTTTCGATGGCGCAATCTGATGATCAGAACCTCCATTTCTAATTACATAAACCAATCCATCATCAGTAATATAGTTTACATACCATGCAATTTCGTCAGAATGGCCTTCAATGACAACTTTATAAGGAGCTTCAGGATTAATAACTCCAACGGCTGTACCATAAGTGTCGGTTATAAAAGTATCAACATAAGGCTTTATGTATTCCATCCATAATTTCTGACCTTCAGCCTCATAGCCAGTAGGCGATGCGTTGTTTAAATAGTTTTCTAAAAAGGTTATTGAAGACTTTTTTAATATAGATTCTGTACTCATACGTATTTTTTTTTGCTAAATTATAAATTTGGCATTACACTTGCATACATAATGTATAATTTTATCAATTAAATTTTCTCGTTTATGAAGATCATAAATTCTTTTTTATTCTTTTTTTTAGTATCAATTTCAGTTCAATCACAAATAATAGAAAATGATACTATCAAAATGGGATATCAATTAAAAGAAAACGACACCTTGCTAAGTGAGCCCATTCAGCTCGAAGAAATCTTAATCCTTAAAGAGAAGCTAGATCCAGAAAGTAAAAAGCAGTACTTATTGTTACGCAATAGAGTTTACAAAACCTATCCTTATGCAAGAATTGCTTCTATGCGATTAGTAGCTATTGATAATACAATGGATAAATTAAAAACCAATAAAGAAAAAAGAAAGTACTTCAAAATTGTTGAAGATTATATGGAGAATGAATTTACCGAACAATTAAAAAAACTATCCCGCAAACAAGGACAAATTTTAGTCAAACTCATTCATAGACAAACAGGCATTACAACTTATGAATTAATAAAAGACTATAAAAGTGGCTGGAAAGCATTTTGGTCAAACACAACTGCGCGTGTTTTCGACATAAATCTCAAAACGCCTTATTCTCCATACGAAGTTAACGAAGACTATCTCATAGAAACTATTCTCTTCAGAGCCTTCAACAGCGGAAGGTTAGTCAAACAAGAATCCAAAAACCCAGTCAGTTATGATGATTTGTCCGATTTTTGGGAGCAAAAAGCATTAAAGAAAAATTAAATCTCTTTTTTTATCAGGAGCTATTTCCTGCTATTCGTTACAATCTTTTTCCTGCTAAAGAAGCAAGAAAAAGGATTTCCACTTCTATCAGGGCTATTGACATTTGATTTCAAAAGCACATTTGAATGACTTTTTGAGCTTTGGTTGTTTGTTTTTTCAATGAACATTGCGTCTTAGTGCCTTTGCGAGTAAAATTTAAAAGTTGCAACCCACGCTTGTCCAACGATTTATAAACAAAGTAAAAAAAAGGTTAATAAAGTTTTGGAAAAAAGTAAGATAAGTGTTTATCTTTGCA
>NZ_WAEM01000007.1 GCF_008806775.1 Flavobacterium luteum | reverse complement strand
AGCCTTTTCGTTTTGCTATCGCTTCTAGCTCCGCTCCGTTCGCTCCGCTCGGGTCGATACTCCCGATAGCTATCGGGATTGTTCCGTTGCACTGCACAAAAAACACTCGAAGTGACGGTTTGATGAGCTATTGTGCTGAGCGAAGTGACGGTTTTGATTCTATTTGGATGCTTGGATTAACTAAATCGCAAGCGTACATAGACGTGTTTGATTCCTTTTTTATCAGAATCACGTTCGTCGATCTCAAGGATGTCGGTTAGTGATTTGAGCATTGGAGTAAGTTTTGAGAAGCCATAATTTCTAGGGTCGAATTCTGGTTTTTTCTTTACAATTAGATTCCCTACATCGCCTAAAAAAGCCCAGCCATCATCATCACCAATCGCTTCTATAGTAGCTTCGATGAGTTCTATGGTTTGTAAATCGACTTTAGAAGTGATTTCTTTTTCAACAGGTTTTTTAATATCGGTTGTTGGTGTAGCAAATGCTTTAGGGTTTTTAGCCACTAACTGTTCTGCTCTGCGTAGGTTCTTTTTGATAGCCCCTTCTAAAACTTCAATATAAATAAACCGATCGCAAGCTACAATAAAAGAATTGGGTGTTTTCTTTTCGCCAATACCAATAACTTTCATGCCAGATTCTCTAAGACGGATGGCAAGACGCGTAAAATCGGAATCGCTAGAAACAATACAAAAGCCGTCTACTTTATCGGAATAGAGTAAATCCATGGCATCGATAATCATAGCGGAATCGGAGGAGTTTTTTCCAACAGTGTAGCTGTATTGCTGGATAGGGGTAATGGCGTGTTCTAAGAGAACGGATTTCCAACCGTTGGCGTTGGGTTTTGTCCAATCGGCATAGATTCGTTTGGTAGTTGGTGTGCCATATTTGGCAATTTCTTCCATCATTCCTTTTACATTGCTGTAGGGAACGTTGTCGGCATCTATGAGCACTGCTAGTTTTAGTTCTATTGTAATTTGTGACATTGTATTAAAAGGTTGTTATTGATATTGGTTTGTCAAAGATACAATGTTTATTGTAAATACGTAATTTTTAGCCCTGATCGAAACGGCATCCCACGTTATTGCGAGGTACGAAGCACTATCGTGGATATAGAGTAGAGCAGGATATAGCTCCTAGAAAACGAGTATAACTGTCCTTAAAAAATATTTAGGAATTAGATACCTTATTCCCGTATAAATAATTATTTTTGCAACTCGAAAAAAGGACAATTTAGTACGACACACTATCATGGTAAAAGATTTATTTGAAAGAATTCAGAACAATAAGGGACCATTAGGAAAATGGGCATCACAGGCTGAGGGTTATTTTGTTTTTCCTAAGTTAGAAGGAGAATTGGGACCAAGAATGCAATTTGCTGGGAAAGATGTTTTGAATTGGAGTTTGAATGACTATTTAGGTTTAGCCAATCATCCTGAGGTTCGAAAAGCAGATGCGGATGCGGCTTTGCAATATGGTGCCGCTTACCCTATGGGTGCTCGTATGTTGAGTGGTCATACCAAATATCATGAGCAATTGGAGCAAGAATTGGCTGCTTTTGTCATGAAAGAATCGGCTTATTTATTGAATTTTGGGTATCAAGGCATTATGTCAACCATTGACGCTTTAGTTACTAAAAATGATGTAATTGTATATGATGTCGATGCGCATGCCTGTATTATTGACGGGGTTCGTTTGCACATGGGAAAACGTTTTACGTACCGTCATAACGATATTGAAAGCATGGAGAAAAACCTGCAACGTGCTACAAAATTAGCCGAAGAAAATGGTGGTGGCATTCTTTTTATTACCGAAGGTGTTTTTGGTATGCGAGGACAGCAAGGTAAGTTGAAAGAGATTGTTGCTATGAAGGAGCGCTATAATTTCCGTTTGTTAGTAGATGATGCGCATGGTTTTGGTACTTTAGGGAAAACAGGTGCTGGAGCGGGCGAGGAGCAAGGGTGTCAGGATGGGATTGATGTTTACTTTTCGACTTTTGCAAAATCGATGGCTAATATTGGTGCTTTTGTAGCTGCAGACAAGGAGATTATAGATTACTTAAAATACAATTTGCGTTCACAAATGTTTGCTAAAGCTTTGCCAATGATTCAGACTATTGGATCTTTAAAGCGTTTAGAGTTGTTGCGAAATTCATCCGCATTAAAAGACAAACTTTGGGTAATTGTAAATGCTTTACAAAGTGGATTGCGGGCTAGAAATTTTAATATTGGAGATACTAATACTTGTGTTACTCCTGTATATCTTGAAGGTAGCGTGCCAGAAGCGATGGTTATGGTAAATGACTTGAGAGAAAATTATGGAATATTTTTGTCTATAGTAATCTATCCGGTTATTCCTAAAGGGATTATTTTGTTACGAATGACGCCTACCGCATCCCACTCCTTAGCGGATATTGAGGAAACACTTAGTGCTTTTGAAGCCATTCGAGAGAAATTAGAAAACGGAACGTATAAAGAAATCGCTAGTAGAACTAAAGTAGATTTAGATGCTTAACTGCGTATTTATTTGTTAGTATAGTAAAAATCCATTAGTGTATGCTAATGGATTTTTTAGTTATATAAAAACTTCAATTCAATACATTGAGCAAAATAGATAGTAATTAAAGTTCTTTTCGAAATGTTTTTCTGCGACAGTGGGTTGTAGGATTAAAGTTTTTCCAAAGGAGATGTATGGCATGATTATCGGCTAACTCGGGAGTTCTAATACAATTTTGAATGCCTTTCTCGGTAAAAGTAGTGTGCATTTCCTTGAAAAGAATGGCGTGTACTCCTTTGTTTTGGTAGTCTGGATGAACACCAATAAGGTAAAAAGTAACGTCTTTACTGTTCTTACGGGCATTTAGTAAATGAAGAAAACCAAAGGGGAAAAGCTTCCCATTTGCTTTTTGCAAGGCTCTAGAAAAACTGGGCATGACGATTGCAAATGCAACTAATTTTCCGTCTTTGTCTTCTACAAATTTGATGTATTCGGGATTGATGAAACTAATGTATTTTTTCTTGAAATATTCTTTTTGAATATCAGTTATTGCAACAAACGATGCTAAACTGGCATAGGAGGCGTTAAACAAATCGAACATTTTATCGACATGTGGCAATACGGCTGCTATTTTTTTGAAGTTCAGGGCTTTTAGTTGGTAGCGTCTTTTAATTAATTCTTGAGCTTTATCAAAAAATTCTAGTTTTACATTTTTGAAAGGAAATTTGTTTTCCAGATATTCCTTTTCAGTTACAAAGCCCAATTGCTCAAAATGAGTAGCATAATAAGGATAATTGTACCAAGTAATCATGGTGCCTAATTCATCGAAACCTTCCGTTAAGACACCCACTTTATCTAGATTTGAAAACCCCATTGGGCCTTCTACATATTCTAAATTATTTTTACGACCGAGTTCATAGACTTTTTCCAGTAATGCTTTGGTCACTTCTAAGTCGTCAATAACGTCAAACCAACCAAAACGCACTTTGTTTTTATGTTGGTCATTTACTTCACTCCAGTTGATGATTGCCGCAATTCTACCTACTATTTTATTGTCTTTGTAAGCGATATAAAAGTAGGCTTCTGCATTTTTAAAAGCGGGGTTTTTAGCTTTATCAAAAGTTTCCAACTCATCAGCAATGATTGGTGGTACCCAGAATTTATTGTTCTTGTATAACGAAAAAGGAAATTTAATAAAATGAGTTAATTCCTTTTTTGTTTTAGCTTCTAATACTGTAATCATTATGGTTGTAAAGTTGTAGATTCAATTTCGTCTAATCGTTTCTTGTCTTTTTCTTTTTTCTTGTCCTTTTTCTTGTCTGCTTTGCTTTTCTTTTTGTCTTTTTCTTTCGGAATTCGATATAAAACTTCACTGTAGTTTTTGTCAAAACGCCAAGAAAGACCAACACCACCAGCTAATACAGAAGGAGTGTCTTTATAATTAACCCCTATAGATGCATCTATTTGAATGTTTTGCTTTACTAAAAAAGCAGCTCCTGTTCTAAAAATAGCATCAGAATAATAATCACTATTGAATCCTTGATTTTCTAGAAACCCTGACCATCTGGAGTTAAAACCTCTTGTTAACGTAACCACATAATCTATAGATTGTTTTTCAGAAGAGAATTTATCTAAAATGATATTCGTGCACAATACAAATTTGCCAAATTGATTTTGAGTCAAAACCATAAATTTAGGACTTATATTTGGGTCATTCGGAATTTGTGGACGTATAAAAACATTGTCAGAAAGGTTGATGTTTAAGCCAGCATATATACCAACGGCAGGTATAAATTGTCTGTAACTGAATTTATGATTGGCTTTCCAACTGTACAAATTGGGTTTTTCGATGTATTTTTTATAGGGGTCGTATACCAAGAATTTAGCACCAATGATTGTTTTTTTTAAGCCATTTTGATTGATATTGACCATTGGAGCTGTAAAGTTTTCATATTGATATTGAAAATTGACAATAAACTCTAATTGCTCTAAAAAAGCGCCGTAGCGAAAATCTAAATTGCTGCCAAAACCATTGGCTTCATAGTTAAGTAATTCGTGTTTTTCTTTGAACCCATAGAGCCCTAATTCGGCCTGAAATACTGTTTTTCCAACTGAAAAAGCAGCCATGGATTCGCCAGGACGGTTAGAATTGATTACATCAGTAAACTGGCCATAATGAGCTGTTGTGTAAAGTAAAAGTGATACTAAAAGTAAAGACTTGATTTTAAACATGTTTTCTTTTTTTGTTGTAGAATAATAACGTTTTCAAATGTACTATATTTTATTATTTATTTAAGATTGGTTTTTTATTTTTGAACTTTTGATTTATTAAATTTGTAAAAAATATTTGTTTATGCAAACAGCCTCTTTTAATGGAATAATAAAAACCATTTTTTACATCATGGTATTTTATTATGTAATCAAATTTTTAGCTCGCCTTTTTTTGCCTATTGTAGTTAAGAAAGTTGTTGAAAAAGCGGGACAAAACTTTCAGCAACACTATCAATCTGGTTCTTCAAACCATCAAAATACATCGAATACTGATGAAATTATTCATGATACTTCAAAAAGTGCAAAGCCACGCGAAACCAAAAAAGTGGGTGAGTATGTAGATTATGAAGAAATTGATTAAATAGTAGTAGCTAATCTGTGTTCAGTTTAGACTTTTTAACTATTTTTGGCTAAAATTCCAGAAATAATTATAGTTATTTACTACTTCATACTATGAAAATCCTTACCAAGCTTTATCCTCATTTATTAGCTATTTTTGGCTTTGTATTCATTGCTACACTTTATTTTTATCCAGTTTTGCAAGGAAAAAAAATATTTCAATCGGATATTGTACAATACACAGGTATGGCTAAGGAGCAGAGTGATTTTCGAGCTGCCGAAAATGCAGAGCCGTATTGGACCAATGCTGCCTTTGGTGGGATGCCTACCTATCAATTAGGAGCGAAATATCCGCATGATTATGTTGGGAGTTTAGATGATTTGATTCGGTTTTTACCACGACCAGCCGATTATTTGTTTCTTTATTTTATAGGCTTTTATATTTTATTACTGGTTTTAAAAATAGATCCTTTAAAAGCTTTTATTGGGGCTTTGGCTTTTGGTTTTTCAACCTATTTAATTGTAATTCTTGGAGTTGGTCATAATGCAAAAGCCCATGCTATTGGTTATATGCCTATGGTCCTTGCGGGTATTGTGCTTGTGTTTAAAAGACGATTTATACTCGGTGGACTTTTAACCATGATTGCTGCGGCTTTAGAAATTAATGCGAATCACTTTCAAATGACCTATTATTTATTGATTTTGATTCTGGTTCTCTCTATTTTCTTTATATATGAATATAGTAAACAAAGAGATTTTAAAACACTGCTTAACGCTTTTGGCGTTTTTTGTGTAGCAGGAATTTTTGCCATAGGAGCAAATGCGACAAATTTATTGGCCACTGCTGAGTATGCAAAGTTTAGTACCAGAGATAAAAGTGAGTTGCTTTATAATGCCGATGGTTCAAAGAATAAGACTAACAATGCGATGACGAATGACTACATAACAGAATATAGTTATGGTGTTGCAGAAAGTTTTAATTTGATTGCCCCAAGACTTTTTGGAGGGTCTAATAATGAAAATGTTGGCACCGATAGCAAGATGTATGAGTTTATGATTGGACAAAGTGTTCCCGAAGCACAAGCTAAAGATTTCGTTTCAGGAATGCCATTGTATTGGGGAGACCAACCAATAGTTGCTGCACCTGCCTATATTGGTTCGGTGGTATTTTTTTTAGCGATACTTGCTTTATTTTATGATAAGCGAAAAATTAAATATGCTTTTTTAGCCGGGGCATTGGTTTCCTTGATGCTGTCTTGGGGCAAAAACTTTTCTGTTTTAACCGATTTTTGCATCGATTATGTACCCATGTATAATAAGTTCAGAGCAGTTTCGTCTATACAAGTACTATTAGAATTATGTCTTCCTGTTTTAGCCATTATGGGATTGCAGACTTTCTTTAAATCAGATGAATCTACAATATTAAAATCAAAAGAAAAAGCCTTAATACAAACTACAGCTGTAGGGTTCGGAATTTTTGTTTTCTTGTTTTTAATTAAAAGTTCGTTCAGTTTTTCAGGTGGCAGTGACAGTTATTTTATGGAGAATTACGGTCCTGATTTTGTTGATGCTTTAAAATTAGATAGGAAAAGCATGTACTCAGCTGATTTATTGCGATCTAGTTTTTTTATCCTAGTGTCTTCTGGAATATTATGGTTGTTTCTAAAAAATAAATTAGCTCAAAATACAGCAATCATTTTAGTGGGTTTACTAATGGTTTCTGATTTGTTTTTTATTGATAAAAATTATGTGAGCGCCAAAGATTTTGTCAGCGCTAGTGAAGTTGAAATTCCTTTTCAAGAAACTGAATCAGATGCTCAAATATTACAGGACACCACCAACTACCGTGTTTTTGAAGTAAGCGGCAATTTATCCAGTTCTCGAACTTCCTATTTTCATCAATCTATCGGTGGGTATCATGCCGCAAAACCAAGAAGAATGCAACAATTGTTTGATTATCAAATTGCCAAAAACAATATGGCAGTTCTTGACATGTTGAATGTAAAGTACATTATCCAAACCGATTCTGTTGGTAAAGATTATCCAATCATAAACCCTGATGCTAACGGAAACGCTTGGTTTGTAAAGCGTATTAAGTTAGTAAATACTCCTGATCAAGAGATGAAGGCGTTGAATGGTTTAGATACTAAAAATGAAGCTGTTGTTAATGAAGCAGAATTCAAATCGTTTATTTCTAAAACTTCGTTTACTAAAGATAGTTTGGCAACCCTACACTTGCAATCCTACAAACCCAATCATCTAAAATACGTATCTAATAATGCCAATACTGGTTTGGCTGTTTTTTCAGAAATGTATTATAAAGACGGCTGGAATGCTTTTATAGACGGTAAAAGTATTCCTCATTTTAGAGCAAATTATGCATTGCGCGCTTTGACTATTCCAGCTGGAAAACATACGATTGAGTTTAAGTTTGAACCACAAGTTGTACAAACAGGAAGTACCATTACTCTAGTGAGTTCTATTGTAATGTTGTTTTTAATTGTTGGCGGACTTTATTATGAAAGAAAGAAAAGTTGGTATTCATTTGCAAAGAAATAGAACTTTAAGTAGTATATTTGATTATGAAAATTAAGGGTTTAAATAAAAAAACTATTCAGCAAAAAGGACTAAATTCTAATTCGTCCGATGTACAAAAAGTATATGTTGAAAGGTTAGAACGTTTTATGGCTTTAGTGGTTCTTTCTTATGAATTAAAAACAGCTCCAAGAATTATTCAAAAGAAATAATGCTTCAAGAGATTTTAAATATTTGGAAAGAATTCAACGAAAATAATGTTCGTTATTTAACCATTGGTGGATTAGCTGTTAATATTTATGGTTATACCAGAAACACTGGAGATATTGATATTTTAATTGAAGATACAATTGAAAACAGAAAAAACCTTCGTCATGCTTTTGCAGCAATCGGAATTGGAGATTTTCCTTCAATTGAGACTATGCAATTTGTTGCAGGTTTTACAGATTTTACCATTTCTTATGCTTTACGATTAGATGTTATGACATCAGTTAAAGGATTAGAGCATGTTCCTTTTGATAATTTACTTCAAGATGCAACAATTGTCATGTTAAAGGAGGTGCCAGTTTACTTTTTAGATTATGACAATTTAATAAAAGCTAAAAAAGCCTCTAATCGCCCTAAGGATTTATTAGATATTGACGAGTTAGAAAAGCTAAATAACAATTCAAATGAATTTTAAAATCGAACTATTGACTTTAAATTTCTAAACTTTTAACCTTGGAATTAAAAAAAATCTTAATTATAACTTATTATTTTCCGCCCGCTGGAGGTCCAGGCGTGCAGCGATGGTTGAAATTTGTTAAGTATTTGCCTGATTTTGGTATTCAGCCCATTGTTTATATTCCTGAAAATCCGACCTATCCTATAATTGATGAAGGTTTGCTACATGAGGTTTATGATAAAGCAATTATCATTAAGAAAAAAATTATAGAGCCTTATGGCTTAGCTTCTGTATTTTCAAAAAATAAAACCAAGAAAATAAGTTCAGGAATTATTCCAAACGCCAGAAAGCAAACTCGTTTAGAGCAGCTATTCATTTGGATTAGGGGGAATCTTTTTATTCCAGACGCTAGAGTTTTATGGGTAAAACCATCGGTTCGGTATTTGGAAAAATATATTCAGGAAAATAACATTGAAACTATAATTACTTCAGGACCTCCGCATAGTTTGCATCTTATAGGTATGCAACTTAAAAAAAATCTAAATATTAATTGGATTGCCGATTTTAGAGATCCTTGGACCACTATAGGCTATCATAAGGCATTACGATTATCAGAGTATTCAAAAATGAAGCATAAAATGCTAGAGAAAACTGTTTTAAACACAGCGGACACTATCATTGTAACCAGCAATACTACAAAAACAGAGTTTCAAGCGATAACAAATAAGCCAATAGAAGTAATTACCAACGGATATGATATTGAGAAAATAGAACCCCAACCTCTAGACAAAAAGTTTACTTTAGCTCATATTGGCTCTCTTTTATCAGAAAGAAACCCTATAATTCTCTGGCAAGTTTTGTCTGAGTTGGTAAATGATGTTCCAGATTTTGCCAGTCATTTTGAGCTTAAACTTATAGGAACGGTTAGTCAAGAGATTTTAGACACGTTGAATAGTTATAATTTAAAAAAACTTGTAAATTATATTGGGTACCTTTCTCATCGAGAAGCTATTGCACATCAAAGAAAATCTCAGGTCTTATTATTGATTGAAATTAATTCTAAAGATACCATGAGTATTATTCCTGGAAAATTATTCGAATATATGGTTTCAGAAAGGCCAATACTTGCCATTGGCCCACGAGGTTCAGATTTTGCCGAAATCATTACAAATACTAATACGGGAGTTTTTTTTGATTATGGGGAGAAAGACAAACTAAAAAGTGTAATTTTGACTTATTACAATCAATTTCTAGAAGGGAAATTAAAATCGCATGCTGTTGGTTTACAAAAATATTCTAGAAAAAATTTAACCGAACAGCTCTCTAAGTTACTATAATAATTGAACCAAATTGCCTCTTTTTAAGCAATGAAACATCATAAATGGGAATAGTTTTAAACCAGTCTATTAAGAATACCTTTATTACCTATTTTGGATTTGGGATTGGAGCCATAAATGCTCTTTTTTTGTATACTAATTTTTTAGGGAAAACCCACTATGGAATGGTTGCGTTCTTATTATCGGCCTCAAATATTATGATGCCCTTAATGGCTTTTGGTGTTCAGAATACGATGATTCGATTTTATTCTAAATACACTTCGGAAGTAGATCGCGAACACTTTTTGAGTTTTATGCTATTAATGCCACTCTTTCTGATTATTCCTATTTCAACAATCACCTATTTTTTTTACAATCAGATTGCTTTTTTTATAGTAAGAGAAAACCCTGAAATTAAGCCCTTTCTTTGGCTTATTCCAGTTATAGGTATATGTATGGGCTATTTTGAAGTCTATTATGCTTGGGTAAAAGTACATATGCAATCGGTTGTTGGAAATTTTATCAGCGAAGTTTTTGTTCGTGTTACAATATTAATCTTGTTGTTTTCGGTTTACTGGAATTGGCTTACCAAAGATGGGTTTATTTATGCCCTTTTTGGTGCTTATTTGCTGCAATTCTTGGCCATGAAAAGTTATGCATGGTATGTAAAAATGCCAGTTTTGACTTTTAAAATGCCACATAATAGTAAAGAAATTTTCGGGTATTCTTTTTTTATCATTTTATCGGGAAGTGTGGCTGTTTTGTTGATGGATTTTGACAAAGTAATGATTCCGTCTTATAGAAATATTAGTGAAAATGCATTGTATTCCGTGGCCATTTTTATAGCTACAGTTATTGCAGTACCTAGTAGAGCCATGCTTCAAATTATTTATCCCATTACCGCTCGACTCATGAACGAAAACAAGCATGATGAATTGAATGAGTTGTATAAGAAAAGCGCATTGAATTTACAGGTTTTTGGAGGTTTGGTTATGCTGGGAATTTTTTTAAATATTAAAGAGTTGTATCAATTAATTCCGGGAGACTATGAAGGCGGAATTGGAGTGGTTTTTATCATTGGTTTGACTAAGTTTTACGATGTGATTTTAGGAAATAACAATGCAATTATATTAAATACAAAATATTACAGAACAGTACTTTTATTTGGATTGCTGTTGGTTTTTATGATGGTTGGATTGAATATGATTTTAATTCCACCTTATGGTATAGTAGGTGCTGCGTGGGCAACATTAATTTCGGTAATGGTTTACAACACTATTAAATTATTGTTTGTAGTTAAGAAAATGAATTTGTATCCTTTTACCCTAAATACCTTAAAATCGTTTGGAATAATTATTTTTATTTTTTTAATATTTTATTTTTGGGATTTCTCTTTTCATCCTTTAGTTAATATCATTTTAAAGTCAGTTTTAATTACTCTTTCTTATGTTTTTATTAATTATAAATTGATTATTTCAGTTGAAATCAATGATTTTTTAGACACCTATTTAGCACGCCTTAGAAGTAAAGAATAAAAAATCCCGTCAATAATTATATAGACGGGATTTAAAAAAATGATATAAAAGCTATTCTCTTTTTACGTCACTATTTGGATTTCTTTTTCTATAATACATTTGATCATTAGTGTTATCTTGATTTTCAGAAGAAGTATCACAATTATTATTACTTTCATATTGACTATTGTAATAATAATTAGAAGTATAGCCTTTTACACTTCCAAAAGTATTTATAATTTGACCTCTTTTGTTGTAAAAGATACGTAAACCGCCAATTTGATCTAACGCAAAGCGATTATACGACATATATATAGTTCCTATTCTTTTAATTCTGTTTAGATAGTCATAATTCACAAATACATTACCTATTCTGCGAATTCTTCCCATGGCATCATGCTCAATTCGAACAGCGTTATTGGGCGATGAATAAATATTTCGAACTCCAGGAGCGCCCATAGCTATATTTATTCCTCGTCTGTAATAATTTGAATTCCCTTGACTTTGTGTAGTGTTAAAATCGAATTCTCCGTTAGGAAACACATAAAAAGTAATGCCTCTTTCTGTAAACTCTATAGGGTCATTCAGATTAAAAATGCTATTTGTTTTTTCACCAGAATAATTGATTATTGCAGATGCTTTCGCTACATTTCCAAAAAGTAAAATGGCAGCTACTAAAAGGGTAATTTTTTTCATCTGTAGATATTTATTGTTTTTCTATGGTCATATGTAATTCGCATATCTTCATTGGTGTTTGCGGCCAATTTTAGGTCATGCTCATTTCATAATCAATAGTGTTTGAGATTAAAAGCCGAATTCGTTTCGGCTTGTTACAATACTATTTTCAAGTAGTGTGCCAAAATCTTGAATTATATGCATTATTTTAATAATTTAATTAAAAATAATTTTAATTATTTGAAAATCAATTCTTTGATAATTTTTAATTTTGGCTATTTGTTTTTAAAGTCAATTTTGTATTTTTGAAAAATAACTTGAGAAATTATGAAGAATTTAATTGGTCAAATAGTATTGCTTTTCTTTTTTGTAAACACTTTTGCACAACAACAAGTTCCAGTAAAGATAAATACACAGTCAAAATACAACTCCAGTAGTAGGGTTTTTTATGCTTGGAATGAAGAAAAGCAAGTCTATGACCCAAAAGATTCTGAATTTGAAAACTCTGTTATTGTAATTCGTGAGTTAAATTCAAAAGGAAACGGTTATATTTCAATTAGTTTAAATGATGACTCTATAGTGCGCGTTTTTCATGGCTCTATCATTTCAGTTAGTGTTGATGAAAACGACATTTCTACTTGGGTAATTCGTTCTAAAGATGCAAGAGGAAAAGTTGTTTTAGATCCTCGTAAAAACATCATTACTTATTCTTATGAAAGCAATGACACCCGTTATTTAAAAGTATTTGTGTTTAATATTGTATACGATCAAATAGAAGTTGACGAAAATTAACGTTTTAGAATTTTAGTTTTTCTTTTAAATACTTTCCAGTAATTGAATTTTTATTTGCAACAATATCTTCAGGAGTTCCTACAGCTAAAATATTCCCACCATTTTCTCCACCTTCGGGACCCATATCAATAATCCAATCGGCACATTTGATCAAATCTAAATTGTGTTCAATTACAACAATAGAGTGGCCTTTGTCAATTAATGCATCAAATGAAGTGAGTAATTTTTTTATATCGTGAAAATGCAATCCTGTTGTTGGTTCGTCAAAAACAAATAAGGCTTTCTCTTTTATACTCCCTTTTAAAAGAAATGAAGCCAATTTTATTCGTTGAGCTTCACCACCAGATAATGTAGAAGACGATTGCCCTAACTGTACATAACCCAAACCAACGTCTTGTAGTGGTTGTAGCTTTTGTGAAATTTTAATTTGTTTCGTATTTGTAAAGAAAGCTACGGCATCATCAATAGTCATTGTTAAAATATCATCAATATTTTTGCCTTCAAAATAAATTTCGAGCACTTCTTTTTTGAAGCGTTTGCCGTTACAGGTATCGCAAGGCAATGAAACATCGGCCATAAAAACCATTTCTACATTTATGGAACCTTCTCCGTTGCAGGTTTCACAGCGACCTCCATCTACATTAAAAGAAAAATGTTTGGGTTGATAGCCTCTAATTTTCGATAATTTTTCTTTTGAAAACAACTCTCTAATATCGTCATATGCTTTAATATAGGTTACGGGATTAGAACGAGAGCTTCTTCCAATAGGATTTTGGTCTACGTATTCAATGTGCTGAATTTTATGGTAATGCCCTCTCATTTCGGTAAATTGACCTGCTTTTTCAGCAACTCCATCTAATTTTTTTTGCATAGCAGGAAATAGAATTTTCTTTACTAAAGTACTTTTTCCGCTTCCCGAAACACCAGTAATAACGGTTAAGACTTCTAAAGGGAATTTAACATCTACATTTTGCAAATTATTCTCTCTAGCCCCTAGGATTTCGATATAAGCCCCCCATTTTCTTCTAATTCTTGGCACATCAATTTTTAAATCACCGTTTAAATACTGGGCAGTCAATGAATTGGATTTTAAGATTTCGGCAAAAGTCCCTTGAGCTACTAAATTCCCTCCCAGAGTTCCAGCCTCTGGACCAATATCTATAATCATATCGGCCGCTTTCATGATGTCTTCATCATGTTCTACTACTATTACCGTATTACCTAAATCTCTTAAAGAAACTAATACTTTTATGAGACGTTCGGTATCTTTTGGGTGCAAACCAATACTAGGTTCATCTAAAATATACATCGATCCTACCAAACTACTGCCTAAAGAAGTAGCTAAATTAATGCGCTGCGATTCTCCGCCTGAAAGTGTAGAAGAATTTCTGTTTAATGTGAGGTAATCTAAACCAACTTCGACTAAGAAATTCAATCTATTATTGACTTCAATTAAAAGACGCTTGGCCACTTTTTGATCAAATTCGTTTAATTGCAGTTCCTTAAAAAAGGAGACTAGTTTTTTTATTGGTAGATCAACCAAATCAGAAACTGTTTTCCCTCCAATTTTTACATAAGAGGCTTCAATACGAAGGCGTTTTCCTTTGCAGGAATTGCATTTCGTTTTTCCTCTGTATCTAGAAAGCATGACTCTATTTTGGATTTTATAGTTTTTTTCTTCTAATTCTTTAAAAAAATCATTCAATCCTGTAAAATAGCTATTTCCTTTCCAAAGAATGTCTTTTTGCTCTTCTGTAAATTGAAAATAGGGTTTATGAATAGGGAAATCAAACTTATAAGCATTGTTAATCAATTCATCTCTGTACCATCCTACACTATCACCTCGCCAAGCATAAATAGCATTTTCATATATAGATAATGCAGTGTTAGGGATGACTAATTCTTCATCGATTCCTATTATGTTTCCATATCCTTCACAAACAGGACATGCACCATAGGGATTATTAAAACTAAAAAGATGTACATTGGGTTCTAAAAAAGTGATTCCATCCAATTCGAAATTAGTATTGAAAGTAAATTTTTTTTCTGTATCCAATTGTTGAAGATAACAGATGCCTTTTCCTTCAAAATAAGCAGTTTGAACTGCATCTGATAAACGGTTGTAGAATTCTTCTTCGTCTTTTATTACGATTCTATCAATAATAAGCAAGACATCTTTATTATCTAAAGTATGCTGATCAATTTGGTCTAAACGAACCATTTCACCATTCACTAAAATTCTAGCAAATCCTTGTTGTAACAAAACTTTTAGTTTGTCTTCTAGTTTTCTGCCTTCTTCTAAATGGATTGGAGATAGGAGCAGCCATTTACTATCAATTTCTAATGACTTTACAACATTTACAACATCAGTAACCGTGTTTTTTTTTACTTCGAGACCAGATATTGGAGAATAAGTCTTGCCAATTCTAGCAAAAAGTAATTTTAAATAGTCGTAAATTTCTGTTGATGTTCCTACAGTAGAACGAGCGTTTGTAGTATTTACTTTTTGTTCTATGGCAATTGCAGGAGCTATGCCTTTAATATATTCAACTTTAGGTTTGTCTAATCTTCCTAGAAATTGCCTAGCATAAGAGGAAAGACTTTCTACATAACGACGTTGTCCTTCAGCATATAAAGTATCAAACGCTAAGCTCGATTTTCCAGAGCCCGAAAGCCCAGTAATTACCACTAATTTGTTTCTAGGAATGGCAACATCAAGGTTTTTTAAGTTGTGCACTTGAGCACCTTTAATGATAATATTTTTTTTAGGTTCTAAAGTGGAAATGTCTTTTGTAATCATTTTTATAAACTGAGTATATACAAAGATAATTAATTATCAAATGAGAATCAATAATATATTTTTTATCTATTAATTCTTAAATATTTTGCCATCTGTATTCCATTTTTCGTTTTTACAGTTGATACAATTAATTAGCATTATTTTTATTAATATCAGATTTAAATAGTAATTACATTATTGAATAAAAGGTTTTTTTGGAAGGCATTAACTATCTATTTTTAATATTTTACCTATACATTACCACAACATTTTTATTTTTTAAATATTTTTTTACCTACTATTACGATTGAGTAAAGCGCTTTTGGGTCAATAAAACAAGAGGTTTTTGAAGCTTGAAAACTTTAATTTGCGTTGTATAGTTTTTGTATAGTAGGTTTTTTCACAATTATTGTAATTCAATCTTAACTTTGATATTCACATTAAATAAAAATATTATGAAAAAAATTACAATTTTAATTGCGCTAATGATAACTTCATTAGGATTTGCTCAACAGGTGGTCATTGAGAATTTTGAAGACCCAACCAATTACACACTACAAGGTGGGTTTGCAGGAGTAACGAGTTCTATAACTCCAGACCCAGCGGCTGGGGGTACTTATTTGAATGTTTTAAAACTTAATGTAAGTGGTCCTGGTGCAGGGGTAGAAGTTTATGAAGGTGAAGTTGTGAATCTTTTAAAAAGTAAAATTAAATTAACCACTGATAAAACGGTTAAAGTTGATGTATTCTCTTCAGTTGCCTTCTCTTTGATGTGTAAAGTTGAGAATGGAACAGGTCCAAACTCTGGAGCATCCCAAGTTTATACTACACCTAATGCTTGGCAAACGCTTACTTTTACTTTTACAGAAGGTAGAGATGCTACAGGTACTGCTGATGGAGAATACCCTAAATTTGTGTTCTTCCCTAATTGGAAGGACGACAATACAGGTTTCAAAAATCCTCCTGTTGCATTCACATTATATTTAGATAATATTACTGCTGAGAAAGCGGTGGTTGTGCCTGTTGTAGATCCAGTTCCTACTGAAGCAGCACCAACTCCAACATTACAAAATGCAAGTGGTGTAGCTTCAATTTTCAGTAATCAGTATACTAATATAGCTATTAATGAATGGCCTACCTCTTGGAGTTCAGGAACTGCAACTGATGTTCAAATTGCTGGTGATGATACAAAAAAACTTAAATTAGCCAATTTTATTGGTATCGATTTTCAAAGTAGTCCTATAAACGCAACTTCAATGGACCGTTTGCATATTGATTTTTGGGTAAAAGAGGATAATTTAGATGGGAAAGTTTTTGATGTAAAATTAGTAGATTTTGCAGGAACTTCAGGAGAAGTGACTCCTACTTATGTTTATCATTATGAAAGTGCAGGTACTACCCCAGTTATTCAATCTGGAAAATGGGTTACAATTGATGTGCCTCTTAAAGATGGATTTGGTAAATCCGATATTAAACAAGCGGTAATCATATCTAATATGAAGGGTCCTATTTACATTGATAATTTTTATTTATACAATTCTAAGTTAGGAACAAAAACTTTTGCAGCTTTAGGTGTTAAAATGTTTCCAAATCCAACTTCTAACAAATTAACCATTGAAGCAAAAGGAATTATTGAGAATGTATCTCTTTATAATGTTTTAGGGCAACAAATGTTAGTTAAAAGTCCTAAACTACAAACAGCTACTTTAGATATTTCTAATTTGCAATCTGGAGTTTATGTAGTAAAAACTACTATAGACGGTAAAGTTGCCTCTTCAAGAGTTGTAAAAAAATAATATTATTTGATTTATCATAAAAGCACGTTTGTAAAAGAACGTGCTTTTTTAGTTTTTGCCTTTTTTTTTGTAGTACTTTTATATCATTGCTTTAAATTTATTTTTTATAAAAATGTTGAAAATTAATATACCACACTTTTTAGTTTTAACTTTTTCATTATTTACAATTTTGTGTTTTTCACAAGAGTTGCCTCCAATTTTAAAATACAGTCCAATTACTTATGGTGCAGGTAATCAAAATTGGATGATTTCTCAAGATAAAAATAATTTTGTGTATTTTGCTAATAATGATGGCTTGCTTGAGTTTAATGGTTCTAATTGGACTTTGTTTCCGTCTCCTAACGAAACTATTTTGCGATCTGTAAAAGTTATAAATAAAAAAATATATACAGGTTGTTATATGGAGTTTGGTTTTTGGACCAAACAAGTAAATGGTTTACTAAAATACACTTCATTAAGTTCAAAAATTAAAAGTCAAATTCTTGATGACGAGCAATTTTGGAATATATTGAATTATGATCAATGGGTAGTCTTTCAGTCTTTAAATAGAATTTATATTTATGATACCAATACAGAAAAGTTTAATATAATTACTCCTAAAAATAGTGTCTATAAGTCTTATAGCACAATTAATTCTATATATTTTCAAACTCATAATGATGGGCTCTTTGAAATAGAAAATGGCAAAGCCAAATTAGTTTCTAATAACCCAATTGTGCTGAATAACAAAATTATAAATGTTTTTTCTATTGATGAAGGTCTTATAATCCAAACGGAATGGAATGGTTTTTTTAAACTCATTAACGGTAATTTATTTAAATTTAGTACTGATGCAGATTCAGAATTTTCGACCAGTAACATTTATAGTAGCCAAATTTTATCAGATGGTAGTTTTGTGCTTGGAACAGTTTCTAATGGAATAATTATCTTAAACAGTTACGGTAAATTAAAATACCATATTACTCAAAGTAATGGATTGAGTAATAATACCGTTTTGTCATTGTTTGAAGACACTGATAGAAATCTTTGGATTGGTTTAGATAACGGAATAAATTGTGTCAATTTAAAATCACCAGTTAAAAGTTTTGTTGATAATACAGGAATATTAGGAACTGTTTATGCTTCGCTTTTGCACCAAAATAAATTATATATAGGCACTAATCAAGGTTTGTTTTATAAAACTTATAATACAAATGAAAATTTTAAGTTTATTTCTGGAACTAAAGGTCAAGTATGGTCTTTATCTGAATATGCTGGAAATGTTTTTTGCAATCATGATTCTGGAGCTTTTATAATTGAAAATGGATTTGCAACCAAGATTTTCTCACAAATAGGTACTTGGAAATCTGAAATAGTTCCCAATAAAAATAATCTGTTATTAATGGGTTGTTATAATGGTTTAATTGTTTTAGAGAAAAGAAATAATCAATGGGTTTATCGAAATAAAATCTTAGGTTTTGATTATTCAACAAAATATTTTGAAATTCTAAAAAATAATGAAGTATATGTAAGTCATGAGTATAAAGGGGTTTTTCGCTTACAATTAGATAATAATTTACTAAAAGTAAAGAAAACTATCTCATATTCTAGCCCTAAAAAAGGTAAAAATTCTAGTTTAGTTAAATTTAATAATATTATTTATTATGCCTATAAAGATGGAATTTTTAAGTTGAATTATAAAACAAAACAATTTCAGAAAGACAATACATTAAGTTCTGTTTTTGAGAATGATGAATATACTTCAGGTAAATTAATAATTGATAATACTTCTAAAATTTGGTTGTTCTCCAAAGATTATATTTATTATTTTTCTCTAAATAAGTTAGGAACTGATTTGAAAAAAAATTCAATTCCAATTCCTTCTAAGTTAACAAATTCGATGTTGGGTTATGAAAACATCACTCGTCTTTCTAATTCAATTTATTTAGTAGGTACATCGGATGGATATTACACCTTAAATATTAACGATTTAAGTTTTAAAAATTATAGTGTTTCCATTTCAAATATTTCAATTAATAAATTAAACGAACAATTTACTAATTGTTCTATTCTTGAGGAAGGGAACTTCAGTCATGATGAAAATAATATTACCATAAGTTATACAGTGCCTCAGTATAATAAATATATTAATTCGGAATACCAATATCTATTGGAGGGATTTCAGAATGATTGGAGCGAGTGGAATGCTAAATCAAGTGTCAATTTTAAAAACCTTCCACACGGAACCTATACTTTTAAAGTAAGGGCAAAGATTGCAAATTCTGTACCTGAAAATATTGCTACTTATACTTTCACAGTTCTTAAACCATGGTATTTAACTAATTTGGCCATCATTATTTATTTAATACTTTTATTAATTCTAGCGCATTATATTAATAAATCATACAAAGTTTATTACCAGAAGCAAGAAGAAAAGTTAATTGAAGAGAATAATCTTTTATTAGAAATAAAAGAACTAGAAAATGATCAACAATTAATGAAACTGCGTAATAAACAATTGGCCAATGATGTTGATACTAAGAATAAAGAATTGGCAATGACTAATATGAGTTTAATTAATAAAAATGAATTATTATCATTAATAAAAGAGGATTTAAAAAATTCCTCTTCTGATAATTCTAGTAGAAGTATTAAGTCTGTAATTACAAGTATTACAAAAAATATTTCTGAGGAAGATTCTTGGAAAGTATTTAAGGAAGCTTTTGATAATGCTGATAAAGACTTTTTAAAGAAGGTAAAAGATGCACATTCTAACTTGACCCCAAATGATTTGAGACTATGTGCATATTTAAGAGTGAATCTTTCTTCAAAGGAAATTGCCCCTTTATTGGGTATTTCTGTACGAAGTGTTGAGATAAAAAGATACCGTTTGCGAAAAAAAATGGATTTATCTCACGAAAAAGGGCTTGTTGAGTATATTCTATCTATTTAATACTATACATGTATTTTTAATAAAACTATACATTACCTCAACAATAACCATGTAGCTGCTCTTTATTAAAAAATAGTTCATCAAAAATTCATTTTTTACAATCGTAATTCATCAGTATTTACCTTGTTTTTTTATGATATGTGAAATTATTTCAAGTTTTTTTTGTTGTTGTATGATTTTTGTTGAGGTGTTTTTTAATTAAATATCAGTTCTAATTTCTAATTTTATAATCTTGATACTAAATATTAACCAAACTTAAATTATTTATGAACATTAAATTATTATTACAATGCAACTACAACTAAAATACTGTATTAAATTAAGTCAATAAATTACAAATGGCTAATTTAAAAATAAAAAATAATTTTAGATTTTAACTTTTTAACCAAATTATACAATATGAAAAAAAATATTTGTTTACTAATCTTTTCTTTTTGTGCACTCTCTATTTATTCACAAGCTGATAAGGTTTCTTTAGATAAAAGTTCTGAAGGAATAAAACTAAAAGTCGATGGCAACGATTTAATGATAAATGGTATGAACTGGGATTATTTTCCTATTGGTACAAACTATACATATAGTCTCTGGAAACAATCAGACAATGTTATTCAACAAGCTTTAGATGATGAAATGTCATTATTGAAAAATATGGGTGTAAACGCTATAAGAGTTTATACTGGTATGCCAAAAAAATGGATTGAATATGTGTATTCTAAATATGGTATTTATACGATGTTAAATCATTCTTTTGGACGATATGGTTTAACCATAGACGGTGCTTGGATTCCAACAACAGAATATGCAGATGCTAAAACTCGTCAATTGCTTTTGAAAGAAGTAAAAGAAATGGCACAAGAATATAAAGATACCAAGGGTTTACTTTTATTTTTGTTAGGTAACGAAAATAACTATGGTTTATTTTGGGACGGTGCTGAAACGGAGAATATTCCTGTAAAAGATAGAAAGTCTACAAAACGTGCTGAATACATGTATAAATTATTTAATGAAGCAATAGTGGCTATGAAATCTATTGATACTTCACATCCAGTAGCCATTTGTAATGGAGACTTGTTGTTTTTAGATATTATTGCTAAAGATTGCCCAGATGTTGATATTTTAGGAATTAATGCTTATCGCGGAATTTCTTTTGGAGATATTTTTGAACGTGTTAAAAAAGAATATGGGAAACCAGTATTGTTTTCAGAATTTGGTTCTGATGCCTTTAATGCAGTTTCCGGACAAGAAGATCAAAACGGTCAAGCAGCAATTTTAAAAGGGAATTGGAAAGAGATTTATGAAAATGCTGCAGGTCTAGGAAAAGCAGGAAATTCATTAGGAGGTTTTACATTTCAATTTAGTGATGGTTGGTGGAAATTTGGACAAACAAAATATTTAGATATTCACGATACGAATGCATCATGGTCTAATGGTGGTTATGCTTTTGATTATGTGAAAGGCGAAAATAATATGAATGAGGAATGGTTCGGTGTTTGTGCAAAAGGACCAACAAATGCAAACGGTAATTACCAATTATTTCCAAGATCAGCATACTATATTTTAAAAGAAGTGCATCAGTTTAATCCTTATACAAACGGAAAATCATTAACGGATTTAGATAATTACTTCAATAAAATTCAAATCATGGATGCTTCTCTAAAAGCTAGAAGTGATAAATCGGCATTAGACAGTCAAAAAGGTGGAAAAATTAAATTTTCTAGATTGGCTGCAGAGTTTACTACTTTTAATACTGGAGGCGAAAAAATATCAACTCCTAGTACTGCTCCTGTAAATAATACTACATTTCCAAATCAACTTGGTTTTGATCATATGGAGTCTTATTTTATTGGTGTAGAAGCTAGTCCTGCGTCTAATATGACTGCTAATGTAGAGTTTAATATTTTAGGTAATGTTGCACTTAACCCTATCGATGAAATATTTTATGAAAACAGAGCGCGTCCGACAATTGTAAGTGGTCCTAATGGCGATGTAACTTTACAAGACAATAATCGTGTTCAAGTGTACAGAGCGAGTTATAAATGGGATGAAAAATTATTTAATTTAAATGGTTTTTATCGAACAGGTCATTATCATTGGGGTTACGAAGGCGATTTCTTTGGTCTCTATCCTGAGGCTAATTACGGTCCTAACATAGATATCTATAATGGTTTAGCTCCATTTGGATTTGAAGTTGAGGGTAAAAAAATATTTAAAGGATTAAAATTGGCTGCAGGACCTCAACTTTGGTGGGGAGCGAATCCAGCGGCATTGCTAAAATATTCTAAAAATATTGCAAAATTTGATGTAACGGGTATTTTTCATGAAGATTTAGAACAACGTGGACTTGCAGAAAGTTCTCTTGCCGTTCCTCAGCCAAAAACTAGAAGATTCACATTACATGCCAATAGAAAGTTTGGAAAATTTGGTCTTGATGTAGGAGGTATTTGGGCTGGTCAACCGCTTAATGGAAGAGAGTATCAAGTTTTGAGAACTGAAGGAGGAATTAATGTAGCTAAATCAGCAACAATAGAATCCAAAGATAATTTAGGTGCTAAATTAAAACTTACTTATACAGGGGGTAAATTCAATTGGTATGCACAAGCAGCTGCTCAAGGATTAGTTGCTGGCGGTGGTGCTGGTGATCAAACTCAAACTTTTACAGGTTGGAGATTAAAAGACAGTGGAAGTGGTAATCAATACAACTTTTTAACTGGGGCAACGTATACTATTGGTAAATTACAAATAGCACCCAACTTTTTATGGCAAAAACCTTTAGAGGAAGCCATTACTGCAGATGCTGTTGGAGGAAGACTTAGAAACATACTTCAAGATCCTTTTGTTGTAAGAGGAAATAGAGAGCAAGTCGCAGGTGAGTTATTACTTACCTATGATCCTACTCCTGGTACTTGGATGTATGAGTGGGACAATGACCGTTCTGAAGATGCCAAATTTGCAGTAAGTGCAGGATTTGTATTCCGTCACTTACCTACTACGCAAGACGCGGCGATAGGATTTTTAGCTAACAGAACTGCTTTTGCTTTTCCAAACTCAGTTCCAGCTAAAGATTTATGGGAAGCTAATGCAAGAATTGTATCAAAATTAAGTGCTGATTTAGGTTTTATAGCTAATATTTATGGAGGTCCAGCTCAAGGGAATGGTAGCGATGCTAGAACTATTAATCGTTATGGTATGGATTTAAGAACGCTTTATAATAAAGTAAAATTCAATTCATCTGTAAAAGTCAATGATTTTGGACCTTTTGATTACCATCGAGATTTTAACTTAACGTACCCTTTACAACTAATGGGTGATGTTTCTTTTGGAATTGGAAAAGCAGATTGGTTTCTACTTCCTGGAACTCGAATTGGTTTAAGAGGAACATGGCGCTCACTTGATCAATATTCTAATAGATATGTTAGTGGAGCAACTAAGTTAGATGGACTTGGAAATGTAGTTCCAGATCCTAAGGCTCCAGGATATGCAAATGGTCAAGAATGGGAAATTAGAACATACATTCAAATAAACATAGCTAATTAATAAAATAGATAAAAGATGAAAAAATATTCAATTATTAAATTTAGAAAAATTGGGTTAGCTCTTATAGGCTTACTGTTTGTTCCTGGTTGTCAGAACGACGTTTCCGATTTGAAAAATATAGATGCAACTGTATCAGCAAATAAGAGTGGAGACGTATTTATAGACACTTTTAGCAGTGGACTTGATTATGCTGCCTTTGCAGATTCTGATCTTCTGGGTTTTCAAGTTGATAGTGACGTAGCTTATAATGGTTCAGCTTCTTCAATGCGTTTTGATGTTCCAAATGTTGGCGATCCAGATGGCGGTTTTACTGGAGGTGCATTTTTTTCAACTGGAGCGCGTAATTTAACGGGTTATAATGTATTAACTTTTTGGGCTAAAGGTCTACAGGCGTCAACTATAGAAATAGGTTTTGGTTTAGATAATAAAGGCTCACAGGATTATAAAGCTAGTTGTACACAAAAAATTAGCACTACTTGGAAAAAATATTATATTCCTATTCCGGACGCTTCAAAATTAAAATCAGAAAAAGGTTTGTTATATGTTTCTGCAGGACCTAATGCTGGCAATGGTTTTACTTTTTGGCTTGATGAGGTAAAATATGAAAATCTTGTTGATGTAATTCTACAGGAAGCTTTAATAAATAGTGGGCAAAGCACAACAAAAACTGGTCCAGCACCTATAACCATTGGGGGTTTAACTACAAAATACAGTCTGCCTAACGGAGGGAATCAAGTAGTGAACACGTCTCCTAATTATTTCGATTTTTCATCTGACAATGTTGCAGCGGTATCTGTTAATTCAAAAGGTGTTGTGGAACAATTAAGCACAGGAACTGCAACTATTACCGCTAAATTAGGAAATTTAGCTGCTATTGGATCTATTAAAGTAATATCTTCAGGACCATTTGTATTTCCTCCTGTTCCTACAAGAGATAAAGCCAATGTTGTTTCAGTATTTAGTGATTTTTATCCAAGTATAAATGTAGACTTTTTTAACGGGTATTGGCAACCCTATCAAACAACACTTTCTAACGATTTTGAAGTAAAAGTTGATGGAAAAGTCGATAAATTTTTAAATTATACAAATTTTAATTTTGTTGGTAATCAATTTACTAATCCACTTGTTGATTTGTCACAGATGACTCATTTGCATCTTAATATGTATATCCCTGGAGAAGTTCCGTCTAATTTCAACTTTTTAATAACGGTTTCCGATTTTGGTCCTAATGGAAAAAATGATGGAACTACAGGTGATGATACAAGAAAACAATTGTTTGTTCCTAAATCTGATAAAATAAAAGCTAATGAATGGCTTACAATAGAACTTCCTCTTCAAATGTCCACCAAAAACAGAGTAGGATTGATTATCTATGAAAACATAAAAGCAGAACTAGGTCCATCACTGAAAGAATTTTACTTAGATAATGTATATTTTTATAAAGAGTAAGTTTTAATTGTAATGGAGGTATTATTTTGCAAAATATTTAAAATCTCCATTGCAATTCATTATAAATATTTAATACTGGCGCAATTAAAATAAACGCATAGAAACATAGTCCATATTATACTAAAGTAAATTGTAACTATGAGTCTATGTGTTTTTTAATAGTGTGAGTACAATTAATTCTAAACAAATCAAATGAAAAAAACAATAATAAATTTAGTATTGACTTTTGCATTATTAATTATGGTAGGTTGTCAAGGTGAAGACCCTGCAGTTGTAGTAAATACTGCTGATGATTTTACCATTTTGACATTCTCTGATGAATTTAATACAGATGGTGCTCCAAATCCTTCAATATGGTCTAACGACTTAGGAACAGGTAATAATGGTTGGGGAAATGAAGAAGAACAAAATTATACCAACAATGCTAAAAATATAAAAGTTGAAGGTGGAAAATTAGTGATTACTGCAATAAAAGAATCTTCTGGAGGTAAACCTTATTCATCAGCCAGAATTAATACACAAGGAAAATACAGTTTTAAATATGGTAAAATAGAATTTAAAGCTAAATTACCAACTGGAGTAGGAACTTGGCCCGCAATTTGGTCTTTGGGAAACAACATTAGTTCAGTTTCTTGGCCATATTGTGGTGAAATCGACTTTATGGAACATGTAGGTAAAGAACAAAACAAAATTTTTGGTTCACTTCATTACCCAGGTAATTCAGGAGGTAATGCTGTGTCAGGAAGTAAACTCATAAGTAATGCTTCTACTGAGTTTCATGTTTACAAGGTGATTTGGAATTCTAATGCTATTCGGTTTTATGTAGATGATATTTTATATAAAACAGCTCCTAATGCTTCAACGCTGCCCTTTAATCAAAACTTCTTCCTAATTATGAATATTGCTATGGGTGGAAATTTTGGAGGAACTATTGGTGCGAATTTTACTCAATCTTCTATGGAGGTAGATTATGTTAGAATATACCAGTAGCATTTGGTTTTAACTCTTTCCTATTATATAGGAAATGTAAACACTATAAAGTTTATAATACCGAAAATTAAACTTTGAAAAATTTAAATTATAAGTAATGGAGACACCTTACAAATTGTCTCTAAGTTTTTAAATAAGAATTAAATTTAGCATACAAACATGAAAATAGTTGAATTAGAGGGAGAAAAATATTATAAAATTGAAAATCACGATGCCATGCGTCCTTTTTTTATGAGCATAGTTAGTGATTCTAATCATTGGTTATTTATATCTAGTAATGGAGGACTTACTGCTGGTAGAAAAAATGCCGAGTTTGCTCTTTTTCCCTATTATACAGATGATAAAATAACTGAGTTTGCTGACATAACAGGAAGTAAAACTATTTTTCAAATTCGATTTGATAATAAAGTAGTGATGTGGGAACCTTTTTCGGAACGTTTCAACGATCATTATAATCTAACCAGAAATTTATATAAAAACTTTTACGGAAATAAAATTATTTTCGAAGAGATTAATAATGATTTGCAGTTGACTTTTAGATACCAATGGAGTTCAAGTAATATTTTTGGATTTGTAAAAAAATCTGAAATTATCAATAATGCAAATAAAAGTTATGCTATAACCCTTTTAGACGGAATTCAAAATATAATGCCACAGGGCGTGAGTAGCGATTTGCAATCTAGTACGAGTAATTTAGTAGACGCCTACAAACGGAACGAATTGCATGCTGAAAGTGGATTAGGTATTTTTGCTCTTAGTGCTATTATTGTTGATAAAGCTGAACCTAGTGAAGCATTAAAAGCAAATATTGTTTGGTCATTAGGTATAGATAATCCTACCTATTTACTTTCTTCGAAACAACTTCCTGCTTTTAGAAAACTAAAAAAATTAACTGGCGAATCAGATATTAAAGGTGAAAAAGGAGCCTATTTTATTGCTACTGAATTGAATTTGTCACCTAATGATTCTAAAAACTGGAAAATTATTGCTAATGTCAATCAAGATCAATCTCAAGTAGTGCAGCTTTGTAATGCTATTGTTACTGACAAAACACTCGATACTCAAATTGTTGAAGACGTGGCATTAGGAATGCAAAATCTTATTGCTCTTAACGCTTCTGCCGATGGGTTACAATTTACCGCAGACAAACTTATTGACACCAGACATTTTTCAAATGTGCTTTTCAATATAATGCGTGGTGGAATTTTTGATGAAAATTATCAAATAGGTAAAAAAGATTTTATCCAATATTTTGAGAAAGCAAACAGTGAAATTTTTCAAAAGAACCAAGATTTCCTCAACAATTTAAAGGACACATTTTCTTATGTTGAATTACTTAATTTAATTGAGAATCAAGATGATGAAGACTTAGAAAGGCTTTGTACCGAATATTTACCTTTAAAATTTAGCCGTCGTCACGGAGATCCTAGCCGACCTTGGAATAAATTTTCTATTAATACTAGAAGTGAAATAGACGGTTCTAAAATATTGGATTATGAAGGAAATTGGAGAGATATCTTTCAAAATTGGGAAGCTTTAGCTCATGCTTATCCAAATTTTATAGAAGGTATGATTCATAAGTTTCTAAATGCAACAACATTTGACGGATATAACCCCTATAGAGTAACGAAATCTGGATTTGATTGGGAAGCTATAGAACCAGACAATCCGTGGTCTTATATTGGCTATTGGGGCGATCATCAAATTATTTATTTGTTAAAATTTTTAGAATTTATAGAAAAATACTATCCAGGCAAACTAAATTCTTATTTTGAAAAAGAATGTTTTGTTTACGCAGCAGTACCTTATATTATTAAACCTTATGATGACATCTTAAAAAATCCAAAAGATACTATCGAATACAGTCATGATTGGGAGAAAAAGATTATTGATCGTAGAGAGAAAATAGGTGCAGACGGTGCTTTAATTTGTGATAATAACAATGAAATTTACCATGTCAATTTTATTGAAAAAATATTAGCTACCGTTTTGGCAAAAATGTCAAACTTTATCCCTGAAGGTGGAATTTGGATGAATACCCAGCGACCTGAATGGAACGACGCCAACAATGCTTTGGTAGGTAACGGAGTTTCGATGGTAACACTTTGTTATTTACGTCGATTTTTAAAAACTTTTGAAAAATTATTAAAGGCATCTGAATTAGAAACTATTAAAATTTCTAATGAAATGGTTGAATTTTATCATGAAGTTAGAGAATGTTTAGTAGAAAATCAACACTTGCTTTCAGGAAAAATTGATGATAAATCAAGAAAAAATATTTTAGACCGATTAGGAAAAGCCGCTTCAGAATATCGTTTTCAGGTATACAATAGCGGATTTTGGGGTAAGAAAAGAACCCATTCTATGTCGGGATTAAAGACCTTTACAAAAGTTGCTTTAGATTTTATTGAACATGCAATTAATGCCAATCAAAGGCCTGATAAATTGTTTCATGCCTATAATTTGATGTCAATTAATAATGACAAGGTTGTAGTATCTAATTTAAGCGAAATGCTAGAAGGACAAGTAGCGGTTTTAAGTGCTGGCTATCTTAACGGTACTCAATCATTAGAAATAATAGATGCTTTAAGAAAAAGTGCTTTATATCGTCCAGATCAAAATAGCTATATTTTGTATCCTAATAAAGATTTGCCTAAGTTTTTAGAAAAAAATAATATTCCTAAAGAAAGAGTTGATGGGTCTCAATTGTTGCATAAATTATTATCTGTTCAAAATAATGCAATTGTAAATAAAGATGTAAAAGGCAATTACCATTTTAATGGAAACTTTCATAATGACAACGACCTAAAAGCAGCCTTGGTAAAACTTAAACAAAACGAAGAATATAAAACTTTAGTTGAAAAAGAAACAGAAAGTATTCTCCAAATTTTTGAAGAAGTTTTCAATCATAAAGCCTTTACAGGTCGATCTGGAACATTCTTCGCCTTTGAAGGTTTGGGTTCTATTTATTGGCACATGGTTTCTAAATTGCATTTAGCGGTGCTAGAAGTAATTGAAAAAGCCCATTTAGATCAAGAAGATAGTTCAGTTATTAAAGCTTTATCATTGCATTATGATGAAATAGGTAAAGGAATTGGTGTTCATAAATCTCCTGAAGTTTACGGCGCATTTCCTACCGATCCGTACTCTCATACTCCTATGCATAGAGGGGCACAACAACCCGGAATGACAGGACAGGTTAAAGAAGATGTGCTTACCAGAAAAGGAGAATTAGGAGTAAAGGTAGAACACGGAAAACTTACTTTTCAACCAACTCTATTAAATAAAAATCAGTTTTTACAACAGGATGAAACAGGAACTTTTTTTGATTTTGAAAACAAGCCCTACTCTTTAGCATTGCAAAAAGGAAGTTTAGCATTTACCGTTTGCCAAGTGCCAATTGTCTATAAAATTGCTGACAATAATCTTATTGAAGTAAAATATAAAAACAGTGCTATTGAAACTGTTTCATCTTCAGCCTTAAGTCATGAAGTTAGCCAAAAAATATTTCAACGAACAGGTGAAATTGCACAAGTTTCAGTAAGTATTAATATCTAAGTAAATGAAAAAAATAATTGTTATATCACTTTTATCAGTAATAACATTATTTTCTTGTAGTAAAAAATATATGAATTCAAAGAAAACTGTAACAATTACGGCAAAAGATATATTAGGAAATTCAAACTATCAAGCCATAAGTTACGGCGGATATAGAACTAAAACAAGAGATGTTGTGCCAACGATTTTTCAAATAAAAGAAGATTTGAGGATTTTATCGGCAATGGATATTAAAGTTCTAAGAACTTATAATGTGCATCATGAAGAAGTAGCTAATTTATTAGAAGCGATAAGAGCATTAAAAAAGGAAGATGCTAACTTTGAAATGTATGTCATGTTAGGCGCTTGGATCGATTGTAAAAATGCATGGACAGAATATAAGCCAATCCATAACGAAGAAAGTGAACGAAATGCTGTTGAGATTAAAGAAGCAGTTCGATTAACAAATGAATATCCAGAAATTATTAAGGTTATAGCAGTAGGAAACGAAGCTATGGTAAAATGGGCGGCAAGTTATTATGTAACTCCAAATATCATTTTAAAGTGGGTCAATCATTTGCAAAATCTTAAGAAAGAAGAAAAATTACCTAAAGAATTATGGATAACAAGTTCTGATAATTTTGCTTCTTGGGGCGGTGGTGATGCCGAGTATCATGTTGAAGATTTAAATCAATTGATTAAAGCTGTTGATTACATTTCGATGCACACTTATCCAATGCACGATACACATTATCATCCTGTGTTTTGGGGAACAAAGTCAAATGAAGATCATTTAACTGAGCGCGAAAAAATTGACGCAGCAATGATTCGGTCAAGAGATTACGCTATTTCACAATATAGAAGTGTGGCTATTTATATGAAATCTTTAGGTGTAAATAAGCCTGTGCACATAGGAGAATCGGGTTGGGCCACTATGTGTAATGATTTGTATGGTAATTCTGGGTCACGAGCTACCGACGAATATAAATCGGCTTTATTTTATAAATTGATGAGAGAATGGACAAACAAAGAAGGTATTTCTCTGTTTTATTTTGAAGCTTTTGACGAACAATGGAAAGATAGTGGGAACGAAATGGGTTCAGAAAATCATTTCGGATTAATAACTCTACAATCGCAAGCTAAATATGCCTTATGGGACTTAGTTGATAAAGGAGTTTTCAAAGGATTAACTCGTGATGGTAAACCCATTACAAAAACCTATAATGGTAATCTAGATGCTTTATGGTTAGATGTTAAAACACCAGCCACATTGATTAAAAATTAATTTTTAATGAAAAAGTATAAAATATATCGATATCAATTTTTAATACTATTTTTTATTATGGCATTCACATTGAATAGTTGTAAAGTATCAAAAGATTTAAATGTTGAAGTCTATGAAACTTCTGAACAAGGTAATTCTTTAACAAAAATAACTGAGTTTTCTAAAAACGAAAGCTCAGTGTTAATCAACCTAAACCCTGAAGATAAATTCCAAACGATTACTGGTTTTGGAGGGTCTTTTACTGAAGCTTCGGCCTCTTTACTCAATCGATTGAGTGCTGTTAATCGTAAAAAAATACTCGATGCTTATTTTAGTGAGCAAGGTGCCAATTATTCATTGACAAGAACACATATTGCTTCATGTGATTTTTCGTTAAGCAATTACACTTATGCTAAAGTTGAAAATGATGTATCATTAGAAAATTTTACTATTGAAGATGATAAATCAGATTTAATCCCAATGATTTTAGAAGCGAAAGCTATTTCTAAAGAAGGGTTTAATATTATTGCTTCACCATGGACAGCTCCACCTTGGATGAAAGACAACAAAAAATATGTAGGAGGAAAATTGTTACCAGAATTTAATGATTCGTTTGCGTTATATTTTTCAAAATATTTAGATGCATACAAAAAAGAAGGAATCAATATATGGGGTGTAACCGTTATAAATGAGCCACATGGCAATGGCAATAACTGGGAAAGTACGCTGTTTTCACCAAAAGAAATGACCGGTTTTGTTCAGAATCATCTTGGACCAAAATTAGAAAAAGAGGGTTGGGGTGATGTAAAAATATTAGGCTATGATCAAAACAGAGCTGGAATAAAAGAATGGGTTGACGTAATGTATGAAGATGAAAAATCGTCTAAATATTATGATGGTTTAGCGGTACATTGGTATGAAAGCACTTATGAAGTTTTCCCTGAAGATTTAAAATATGCACACAAAAAAGCACCAAATAAATATTTAATTCAAACCGAAGCTTGCGTAGACTCTGAAATTCCGCATTGGCAAGATGATGCTTGGTATTGGAAAAAAGAAGCTACCGATTGGGGTTGGGATTGGGCAAGTGAAAAGGAAAAATATTTGCATCCAAAATATGCTCCTGTTAATCGTTATGCCAATGATATTATAGGTTGTTTGAATAACTGGGTCGATGGCTGGGTGGATTGGAATATGGTTTTAGATACTGGTGGAGGTCCAAATTGGTTCAAAAACTGGTGCGTTGCTCCTGTAATTGTAGATGTCAATAAAGATGAAGTCTATTTTACTCCTTTATACTATACGCTGGCTCATTTTAGCAAATATATGAGACCTGGTGCCGTAAAAATTGGATGTACCATAAATCACAAAGAGATAATTACTACTGCTGTAAAAAATCTTGATGGTACAATTGCAGTAGTCGTTTTTAATCCAACATCAGAAAAACAAAATATTTCTTTACAATTAAATAAGAAAACAAAAAGTATTTCAATTAATGCACAAGCTTTACAAACTATAATAATCAATCCGTAAACGAATTTAATACAAAAAAAATAACCATCAAATAACCAATATATTATGTCAAATCAAAATACAACCCCGAATCTTAAAGTTCCAATGGGTCAAAAAATCGCCTTTGGATTAGGAATGTTAGCCAACCAAATGTTCCCTGCAATGATTGGTATTTTTACAGTTGTATTAGTAGAAAAACTAGGCTTTAGCGGATTATTGCTTGGGTTAACCTATTTTATTCCAAAGTTTTATGATGCTTTATTTGATCTTATTATGGGATATGTAAGCGATAATACAAAATCAAAATGGGGCAGACGCAGACAATATGTATTAGCAGGTGCCATTATTTTAGGAATTTCATTTGCATTAATGTGGCAATTGTATGTTGAAAATGGTGTTACTTACAATTTTTGGTACTTTTTAGTTATTTCACTCATATTTTATTCTGGATTGACCATATTCAGTATTCCTTACGTAGCAATGGGCTACGAAATGAGTGATGATTTTCACGAGCGGACCAACATTATGGCTACCTCTCAACTTATTGGTCAGTTAGCTTGGGTTGTTGCGCCTTGGTTTTGGGTGTTAATGGCCGATAAATCGTTGTTTTCTTCTAGTGATGTAGCTGTAAGAACCTTGTCTGTGTATGTAGCTGTTGGCTGCACCATTTTAGCGGCTATTCCCGCATTTTTTATTCCAAGTAAATCTACATTAAACGAAAATTATAGTCCAATAGATTTTAAAGGAATTTTAGGTAGTTTTGGAGAAATTAAAGAAGGATTAAAAGCTTCAATAGAGATTAAGCCTTTCAGAAAAATTTGTATTGCAACTTTCTTAATTTTTAATGCTTTTCAAACTACAGCTGGTTTTTCCTACTTCATTATCAAATATTACTTGTTCAAAGGAAATGAAGAAGGGTTTGGATTATGGCCAACATTATTCGGATGTGTAGGAGCAATTATAACCACTATTGTTGTGATTCCTATTGTTGCAAAAATGTCCAAAGTTATGGGGAAAAAGAAAGCATTTTTACTTTCTCAAGGTATTTCAATAATAGGCTATATTTTACTTTTTTTACTTTTTGTACCAGGTAAACCTTATTTGTTTCTTTTTGCGCTCCCATTCTTTTCATTTGGTATAGGTAGTCTTTTTACCTTAATGATGTCAATGACGTCAGATGTAATTGATATAGATGAATTAAATACGGGCAAAAGAAGAGAAGGAAGTTTAGGTGCTATTTATTGGTGGATGGTAAAATTTGGAACTGCTGTGGCAGGATTATTAAGTGGTATAATTCTTTCCTTGGTTAGTTTTCAATCGAATGCAGCTACACAAACAGACGAAACCATGTTTTGGTTAAGAATTTTCTTTGTAGGAATTCCGATACTTGGCACTTTAACTGCTATTTGGGCAATGAAAGATTATGACATTGATGAAGCAAAAGCATTAGAAGTGAGAGATCTTATTGACAAAAGAAAGGCACAAGGCAAAAAACAATCTTCAGCGTACCTTTCAGGAAAATTACTATCATTAGGGAAAAACGGAAGTGCTATAAATTCCATTAGCGGTATAGATTTAAGTTCAAAAAGTGAAACTGAAATTAGAGAGCAGTTTTCAGAAATTCTAAATAGCGGTTTACACGGTTTGTGTTTTAGTCCTTACGTTGAAGGACAAAAAGCAGGTGATATTTTATCAGAAAGTCAGATTAATAAAAGACTTGATATCATTAGTCCCTATACACAATGGATTAGAACTTTTTCTTGTTCAGAAGGAAACGAACTTATTCCAGAAATTGCTCGTCTAAAAGGATTAAAAACTGTTGTAGGTGCATGGATTAGTGATGATAAAGAACGAAATGAAAGAGAAATTAATTCGCTTATTGCTTTAGCAAATGCAGGTTTAGTAAATATTGCCGCTATAGGAAATGAAGTGTTGCATCGTGGAGAAATTGCAGAGCAAGAGTTATTACAATATATAAAAAGAGTAAGACAAGCGCTACCTGTTTCTATTCCTGTTGGATATGTAGATGCCTACTATCAGTTTCTTGACCGACCTGCTTTAGTAGATGCTTGCGATGTTATTTTAGCAAACTGTTATCCTTTCTGGGAGGGGGCAGACAATCAATATGCTATCTCATATTTAGATCAAATGATTGAATTAACCCAAGGTGTAGCTAAAGGAAAAAAAGTAATCATTACAGAAACAGGCTGGCCGAGCACTGGGGAACCTGTTGAAGCAGCAAAACCTTCAAATGTAAATGCTATGAACTATTTTATTGCTGTTCAAGAATGGGCTAAAAATAAAAACATTGAGCTCTTCTACTTTTCATCTTTTGATGAATCTTGGAAAATAAATCAGGAAGGCGAAGTAGGAACAGCATGGGGAATTTGGGATAAAAATGAAAAACTAAAGTTTGATACTAAAATAAGAACAAATGTCATTTAGAAGAAAAGAAGATTCGCTTTATCAAATTAATTTTGATGAAACTAAGCAAGTAGATTATTTTAACGGTGTTGATTATTCCAATCAATCTCCTGAGCAATTAATTGATCTTTTTGGTCAAGTGTTAAAAACAGGAATGCATGGGCTTTGTTTTAGCCTTTATGAAGACGGTCAGCAGCCTGGTGATATCATTACTGAAGAACAAGTTCGACGAAGAATGAAAATTATTGCGCCTTATACCAAATGGGTACGTTCGTTTTCATGTACCGAAGGGAACGAATTTATTCCAGTTATTGCCAAAGAATATGGGATTAAAACATTAGTAGGAGCATGGCTAGGGGATGATCCAGAAATAAATGAAAGAGAGATTGAAGGATTAATAAAATTAGCTAATAAAGGTTTTGTTGATATTGCTGCTGTAGGTAATGAAGTGATGTATCGTAAAGATTTATCAGAAGATGAACTTTTAGATTTTATTAGTAGAGTAAAAGCCGCTATTCCTGAAACTATACCAGTAGGTTATGTAGATGCCTATTACGAGTTTTCTATAAAACCAAGAATAACAGCAGCTTGTGATCTTATTTTAACCAATTGCTATCCGTATTGGGAAGGTTGCGATCTCGAATATTCATTAGGACACATGAATCAAATGTACCATCAAGCCTTGCATGCTGGTAATGGAAAAAAAGTAATTATCACTGAAACGGGATGGCCAAGCAAAGGCGAAAGTTTTAAAGGCTCTCATCCATCTACAGAAAACGCTATAAAATATTTTATAAACACCCAACTCTGGTCTCAAAAAGAAAATATTGATATTTTCTATTTCTCTTCTTTTGACGAATCTTGGAAAGTAGGAGCCGAAGGAGAGGTTGGAGCCTATTGGGGAATTTGGGATAAAAATGAAAAATTAAAATACTAATTACAACTAATTAAATTAATACTAATCAAGTTCATTTGAGAAACATTGTGAACAAAAAAAAATCATGAAAAAAAACACTACATTACAATTATTATTTGCATTTATATTAATAGGACAATTCAGTTTTGCACAAGTCGATATCGTTTATAAAGACTTAGTTTGGTCTGATGAATTCGATAACAGCGGTGTAGTCAATTCTAACAATTGGTTTCATCAAACACAAATACCTGCGGGAGGAAGTTGGTTTAATAACGAAGTGCAACATTACACCAATCGTTTGGACAACTCTTTTGTAGATAATGGAAATTTAAACATTATTGCAAAAAAAGAAAGCTTTACCGATGGTCAATTTGTAACAAAGCAATATACATCGGCACGATTAAACTCTAAATTTGCCTTTACCTACGGTCGTGTAGACATTAGAGCCAAAGCACCAAACGATTCGGGTACATGGCCTGCCCTATGGTTATTAGGAAAAAATGTAGATGAAGACGGAGGATTTTTCGATTCAAATTTTGGAACAACAGGTTGGCCAGCTTGTGGCGAACTTGATATTATGGAGCATGGAATTTTCCCAGACAAACCTAAAAATTTTATCGGTTCAGCCATACATACTCCATCTTCAAATGGGAATACCGTTAACAAAGGCGGAATTCAAGCCTCTGATATAGCTCAGAATTATCATATTTATTCCATGAACTGGTCACCCAATCAAATTTCATTTCTTTTAGATGATGTGGTTTATTACACTTACAACCCTACTGTAAAAAATGCAAGTACTTGGCCATTTGATAAAGATCAATATATATTATTAAACATTGCTATGGGCGGTTTTGCGGGAACTATTCCATCTAATTTTGTTCAAGCTTCAATGGAAATCGATTATATAAGAATATATCAAAATACGGCTATCGATACTCAAGCACCAACTAATTTTAAAGCTACTGTAGGACAAGTTACAGGTTCTTCTGTTGAATTAGTTTTAAATGCAGACGACGATTCAGGAAATATGGTTTACACTATAGATTACGGAAATGGTTTACAAACCATATATAGTCCGGCTGGGGTTCAAAAATCGGTAATTATTCCTAACTTATCTCAAAATACCAATTATATTTTCACAGTAACTGCTAGCGACTTGTCAGGAAAACCAGCGGAAAATAGTCCAATTGTACTAAATGCAAAAACTTCTTTAAAGTTAGAATGCACAGGAAATGATACTCAGGCTTTACCTGGTCAAGGTTCGTTTACAACAGGTTATAAATATGCTTTCGAAACCATAGGAACAGATGTTAAGATTACTTTCGAACTTTTAGATACTAATAAAGTAGGAGTTGTTGCATTTTTATGGAAAGAATCTCCTTTTTCAGAAGTACAGATGACAAATGTAACAGGAAATATTTTTACCTCAACTATTTCTGGTCAAACCATTGGTTCAAACATTAGTTATGGTGTTAAATTTGCTTTTGCAGGCGGACAATCAGTTACTAAATATTTTTCTTATCAAGTGGGCAAAAGTTGTTCTTTAGGAGTAGAAACTGCTTCTAAATTAAAGCAATCGTTTTTTCCGAATCCTGTAGAAAACATATTGTATTTAAGGTTATTAGATGATCAAAACGAAATCACTTTGACCGATGTCTTGGGAAAAAAGCAAACAGAAGCTACAGTGAAATCATCGCATGATTTAGACATGAGTGCTTTTAAGTCAGGAATTTACTTTTTAAAAGTAAAAAATTCATTTGGTATACAAAATTTAAAGATTATAAAAAAATAGTAACTACCCTTCAGAGTATATATTTAGTTCAGTTTTATCTACCCGTTTCGTGAAATTTAAAACTAAGATTCACGCGATGGGTTTGTTTTATTCAGCTTATTTAAATATTCAAAAAAGTTTCCTCACACCTCTAATTAAATAAAAAGTGGACTAATAAAACTATTGAAAATAGTATAATTTTATGAGAGTAGTAATAATACCAATGATGGTACTTGTTGTATCAATTGTTTTTTCGCAACAAAAAAAGGAATCTTTACCAAGTATATTTTCAACAGAAAACAAATCGGTTACAATATTTACATCTGCTGATAGCACTAGTTTAAAACTATCTAGAACTAATTCAAATTTGAAATTTAAAGCGTTCAATCAGCCACTGGAAACGGATATATGTATTTTTGTAAATCCTAATAAACAATTTCAAACATTTTTAGGTATTGGGGGAGCTATTACTGACGCTAGTGCAGAAGTATTTGCAAAACTTTCAAAAGAAAAGCAAGAAGAGTTCTTAAATGCTTATTTTTCTTCTGATAAAGGTATAGGGTATTCGGTTATTAGAACAAATATGAACAGCTGTGATTTTAGTTCAAAAAGTTATGCTTACATAACAGAAGGTGATAAAGATCTTCAATCTTTTTCAATTGCTATTGATAAAAAATACAGACTTCCGTTACTAAAAAAAGCAATGGAAATAATTGGTAAAAGAGCTTCTTTATATATTAGTCCATGGTCTCCGCCCGCTTTTATGAAAGACAATAACAATGTACTTCAAGGCGGAAAACTTTTGCCAGAGTATTATCAATCTTGGGCTAATTATTATGTAAAATATATAAATGAACTCCAAAAAGAAGGAATTACTGTTTGGGGATTAACAATACAAAATGAGCCTATGGCGAAACAGCGATGGGAATCCTGCATTTATACCGCTGAAGAAGAACGTGATTTTCTAAAAAATTTCTTAGGACCTACACTTAAAAAAGCAGGTCTAGGAAATAAAAAAATAATTATTTGGGATCACAATAGAGATTTAATCACACAAAGAGTAACCACCATTCTTGATGATCCAGAAGCCAATAAATATGTTTGGGGAATTGGTTTTCATTGGTATGAAACTTGGACTGGCGGATTGCCAAAGTTTGAAAATGTTGGTGCAGTCAAAGAAATGTATCCAAACAAAAATTTACTTTTTACCGAAGGGTGTAACGAAAAATTTGATTCGAAAAAATACCAACTTTGGGCAAACGGAGAACGATATGGAAAATCTATGATTAACGATTTTAATAATGGAACAGTAGGTTGGACCGATTGGAATATTCTTTTAGATCAAAACGGCGGTCCAAATCATGTTCAAAATTTTTGTTTTTCACCCATTCACGCAGATTTAAGTAAAGATGAACTTATTTATACACCTTCTTATTATTTTATTGGTCATTTTTCTAAATTCATTCAAAAAGGAGCCAAAAGAATTAGTAGTTTAGCAAGTAGAAGTATATTGTTAACTACTTCATTTCTAAATCCGGATGGAAAAATAGTTACGATTGTAATAAATCAAGAAAATAAAAAAGTAAAATACTATCTTAGTATTGGAATGGTTGCTACTGAAATTGAAATTCAACCTCATGCTATTCAAACTTTGGTGTACTAAATGAATGAAATATATTTAAAGTCACCATTTAATTTATTTAAAAAAGATATAAAAATTTATAGTAATCTGTTTTTTTTTGCTCAGCACTCTATTTGGTTTATTTCCTAGATAATATTTTTTTATTGTGCGGCAACTGTTAAAATTTTAGTTAAAACTTGTTTCTTATCCAAGAATTATATTATATTTGATTTAAATTCATTTTAAACTTTAACATCAAGCCTATACAAAAAACTACTTTTTAGAGAATTTTCTCCAAATTTTAATAAAAACTAAAAGGTAATTTTATGGCTAATGTACAAACCCCAGATGCATTATTGGTAAAAAATTATATTGATGGCGATGAAAATGCTTTGTCAATACTTATAAATACGCACCAATCAAAAATATACGGATTTATTTATTCTAAAATTTCAGATAGAGATATTTCGGACGATATTTTTCAAGATACTTTTGTTAAAGTAATAAAAACTTTAAAATCCAATTCCTACAACGAAGAAGGTAAATTTTTACCTTGGGTCATGCGAATTGCGCATAATTTAATCATTGATCATTTTAGAAGAAATAAAAAAATGCCAATGTATAGAGAAACCGAGGAGTTCTCAATTTTCTCAATAATGACCGATCACTCTATGACTATTGAGAATCAAATCATTTCAGATCAAGTGCAAGAGGATTTAAAGAAAATTATTGAAGAGTTACCCGAAGATCAAAAAGAGGTATTGGTTATGCGTATCTATCAAGATCTAAGTTTTAAGGAAATCTCTGAATTGACAGGAGTTAGCATTAACACTGCCTTAGGCAGAATGCGATACGCACTGATGAATTTAAGAAAGGTAATAGATAAACATCAAATTATTTTAACAACTTAACAATATTTAAAGCAATACCACGTTGTAGTACTAACAAACAAACTACAATATGGCAAAAATTTACTCTAAAAAAGCATTAGTTATCCCTTCAATGAAACCTAAAAAAGAAACTGTATCTTTTTTATTAAACTATTCTAAAGCACTACGAATTATTAAAGTAGGTAAAATGAATATCGAAACGATAGCTAATTAGAAAAACGTCTCGGTTGTTATCGAGATGTTTTTTTTATATACTCCTCTAAAACATTTTTTCTTCCTATCGTTTTAGTAATAATGTCTTTTTCTATATCCCAACCTCTAGCTGGAGAATATTCTCTGCCATACCAAATAATTTGCAAATGCAAATCATTCCAAATTGATTCAGGGAAAATTCGTTTAGCATCTTTTTCGGTCTGAACAACATTTTTTCCATTAGTTAAATTCCAACGGTACATCAATCGATGAATATGAGTGTCAACAGGAAATGCAGGAACTCCAAAAGCTTGTGACATGACAACACTTGCTGTTTTATGACCAACAGCTGGTAAAGATTCTAAAGCTTCGAAACTTTGAGGTACTTTTCCATCATATTTTTCAATAAGAATTTCCGACAGACCATGTATGCCTTTTGATTTCATTGGTGACAATCCGCAGGGACGAATAATTTCCTTGATTTCTTCAATACTCATTTTTACCATATCATACGGATTATCTGCTTTGGCAAAAAGCAATGGAGTGATTTTATTTACACGAACGTCTGTACATTGTGCAGATAACAATACAGCAATCAATAAAGTATACGGATCGTTATGGTCTAGCGGAATAGGAATAGTAGGATATAATTCTTTTAACGTATTTATAACAAACGTTACACGCTCTTGTTTGGTCATTTTAGTTTAATTTTGATATGTAAAAATAAGTCAATTGAATTGTCAATTGCAAAAAATCAATACCATTTATAAGAAATTTAATAATTCAAAAATACAAATAATGATAACACTTAAAAAAGGAGATAAGGCACCAAATTTTTCAGGAATTGATCAAGACGGAAATTCACACAAACTAGAAGATTATAGGGGAAAAAAATTAGTGGTTTTCTTTTATCCAAAGGCAAATACGCCTGGCTGTACTGCTGAGGCTTGTGATCTAAGGGATAATTTCGAAAGATTTACTACAAATAATTATGCTTTACTTGGAGTAAGTGCCGATAATGCCAAAGCACAATCCAATTTCAAAAACAAATACGATTTCCCTTTTCCTTTACTTGCAGATGAAGATAAATCAGTAATTGAAGCCTTTGGAGTTTGGGGTCCTAAAAAGTTTATGGGCAAAGAATATGATGGAATAAATAGAACTACATTTATAATAGACGAAAACGGAATTATAGAAGAGGTGATCTCAGATGTAAAAACCAAAGCTCATACGGCTCAAATTTTAGGATAAAACATTTTTATCATATATGAAAACCATGAGCGAAAGTTCATGGTTTTTTATTTTTGATGAATTATTGATTTTATTTTGATAATAAAAACTCTAATGGAATATTCAATCGGTCATGCCATGATTTCTCCGAATGGTCTTTGCCCGGAAAGAAAATTGTATTCCATGACTTATCTGAATATCCTTTAGAAATCATTATTTTATTGACTTTTTCTTGTGAAGGTTTGTATAAGCTATCTAAAGTTTGATTGCCATAATCAAAGTATATTTTATGATTTTTAGGTTTTGGTAAATGTTTGTTAAGGTAATGCATTATAGCATCAGGAATAGGGTTATTTTCGTTTTGATAAATCCCTGTCCAATGAGTAGAAAGACATGCAGCACCACCAAATATTTTTGGATATTCGCAAATTGCATAAAGCGAAATTAATCCACCCATACTAGATCCTGCAATAAAAGTATTCGATTGATTGGAATAGGTATTAAAATTTTTATCAACAAAAGGCTTTAATTCTTTGACTATAAATTTTAAGTAATTATCTGAAATTACTTTAAATTCTTCAGTGTCAATTTTCTTTCTTTGTTTTAAACTTTCTGAAATGAATTTCTTTTGTGTCGCATCAAAAGTTATATAAGGCTTTTGAGGAAAATATTCAGGATGCCTTTTTAAACCATTGTTCCAGATTCCTACAACTATAAAATTTTTAGTTTTTTCTTCGATAATTAATTTTCCTGCAACTTCATCTACTTCCCAAGCTTGTTTGTTCCATGAACTTTCGGCGTCAAATAGCATTTGTCCATCGTGCATATAGAGCACCGCATATTTTTCAGTGGTAGAATATGCTTTTGGTAACCAAACATCTATATTTCTTGCATCAACAAATTTTGATTTAAAGTTAGCAAATCGTACAACTTTACCAGAAGTTACTTTTACTTCTTGCCCTAAAGTTGCTATAGAAAACAGTAGTAATGTAACTATTGCTATTTTCGTTTTCATTAAAATGGATACTTTTTTAGTTTTTTATCTCTAGTATTAAAGCACTTCTTGGAGCTACTTCTAAAGTTTTTTCTATCCTAATTTCTCGATTATTAATAATGTCTTTTGCAGTAAATGTTTCAGGAATCATTTTATAATATGTATTCATATCAAGAAGTACTTTTTCTTTATTTTTATTCAAAATAACCATCACTTTTTGATTTTCATTGTATCTAAAATAGACATAAACATCATTTTTTTCTGGAGCAAAATGAATAAATTTTCCGTTGTGAATTACTGTTGCAGTTTTTCTCCAATTTAATAGTTTACTCAGGTATTTTTGAGCTTCTAGTTCTTTTGCATCAAGACCTTTTCCGGTAATAGCATTTTTAGTATCACCTTCCCAACCGCCATATAAATCAGCTCGTCTCTGACCGTCATTTCCTGCTTTTTCGTTGGTAAATAATAATTCTGTCCCATAATAGAACTGAGGAATCCCCCGCATAGTAGTATATAAAGTCATCCCCAATTTCCAGCTCTCAAAATCGTTTTTAACTCTAGAATAAAACCGATCCATATCATGATTATCAGGAAAAATCAATAAATTGTTTGGATTTGGATAGTGATAATCTTGTCCCATGCCTTTATAGAATTCTTTCCAAGTAGATTCCCAATCGTTGTTTGTAGATAATGATTTCACAAGGTTATCTGTTAAAGAAAAATCCATTAAAGTTGGTAAAAAGCATTTATAGCCATCTGCGTTAATTTTATCTTTTTGCCAATAGGCCGATAATTCAGTGACGTTAGTCATTTCTTCTCCCACTATGTTAAAGTTCGGATATTCGTCCATAATAGTTTTAGTCCAATTTGCCAAAAAGTCTTTGTCAGCATATGAAAAAGTATCTTCTCTAAATCCCGAAAGATTGGCATATTCAATCCACCATAGGGTGTTTTGAGTTAAATAACTGGCTACTAATGGATTTTTTTGGTTAAGGTCTGGCATGTGTACGTCAAACCAACCATCTGTATACATTTCTCTATCTTGAACTGTTGCATAAGGATCTAACAAAGTTGATTTTAGATGGTTTGTTCTTTTCTTGCTGTCTTGAAAATTCATCCAATCTTTTGTAGGAACGTCTTTTATAAAGTAATATTCAGAGCCACAATGATTGAGTACAACATCCCAAATTAAACCTATATTTCTTTTTTTGGCTTCTGAAACTAAAGTTTTAAATTCTTCATTTGTTCCAAACCTTTCATCAATTTTATAAAAATCGGTGGCAGCATACCCGTGGTAAGAATAATTTGGCATATTGTTTTCTACAAGTGGCGTATTCCAAATTTGAGTGTATCCTAAAGAGTGTATATAATCTAAATGATTTATAATACCTTTTATGTCGCCACCGTGTCTGCCACTTTCATAGTTTCGATTTGATTTTTCTAAACATTTTGGTGTATTGTCATTTTTTGGATTTCCATTTGCAAATCGATCTGGGACAATTAGTAAAATAGCATCTTTTGTGGAAAACCCAATTCGGTTGGCACTATTTTTTTCTCTGTTTAATATAGGAAAATTCTTTGTGATTTTTATTCTTCCGTTTTTCTTAAACTCAATTTTAGCATTACCAGGAATTGTGTTTGAATCGATATCAATAGTAACAAATAAATAATTAGGGTTTTCAACTTTCTCTGTTTTTACAACTTTTACTCCAGAGTAATTTATTGTTGGTTCTAAATCTTGAATTGCTTTACCATATACTAATAGTGTAATTTGATTGGTTTTCATTCCAACCCACCAATTCGGAGGGTCAATACGTTCTATTTGAGCATGAAGGCTTAAAGAAATAAAAATAAAAATAAACAGTATCGTTTTTTTCATAATTTAAAGTTTTATCGCTTTAATGAAAAATGTCCTTTTATGGTTTTATTATTTTCTAGAGTGATGACATACCAATAATCATCAGAAGGCGAAGGATTACTATTGTAAGTTCCGTCCCAACCTTTATCTCTTGCATTCATTTCATATAAAAGTTTTCCCTCTCGATTAAAGATTTGAATAAATGATTTTCTGCTAAAATTAGAACCAACTCCTTTTAAATACCAAAGGTCATTGACGCCATCGTTATTTGGAGTAAAAAATTTTGGTGCACCGAGTACTGAAATGATTTTTGGGCCAAAAACCCCACAGCCATTTAAATCTTTTACATATAATTCATAAACTCCTGCGGGCACGTCCGTAAATATGTTAGATGTTTGAAAATCATCACTTTTATAAAGACTAAAGACATAATCTCCTTTTAAATCTTCTTTTAAGAGTACTTCAACAGTATTCGATTCGGTAAAGTCTGAAACTTTTACATCTGTAATACTTGCTATTTCTGAGGAAGTTACTGTTATAGTTCTAGTTTTAAAACATCCAAAGCGATTAGCAACATCAACAGTATAAGTTCCTTCACGGTTAACTTTTATAGCATAAGTTGATTGTTTTATATCTATTCCATCTCGATACCACGTATAATTGAAATTGGCTGAACTAGTTTCTAATTTTCCAGCATTGATGGTTATAAATCTATTAGGTATATTAGAACAAACTATATTTTTTTCATCGCTTAAGGTTTCTATTTTTGGTAGTTTATTTACTATTAATTGTACTTCGCTAACGCTGGTGCAATTTCCCGCATCGTCAATTCTAATAAAAACAGATGAGTTATAAGCGAATGGGATGGTATAATTTGTTGGATTAGGAATGTTATTTTGTTTTAATAATGCATCGCTTTGGGTTGAATAGAATGATTTAATTTGAGTTGGAGTTACAACTAAGGTGGCATCATCAAGATTAAATGTTGCAAAACCATTTTCTTGATTTAAAATATCGCATTGATCTAATGGTTTAATATTTTGACTTGGAGCTAGATTTACATTTAAAGTTAAGTCACTTAAACTATAACACCCAGTTACTGCATTTGTAATTCTGCCTATAATAGTTTCAGGATTTGAAGTATTGTTAAAAATGTTAACTAAAGGGGTATTGTTTTGTTCTTGGGTTTTATTTTTAAAATAGGTAACGGATAAATTAGGATCAGAACCTGCAAAAGCGCTATTGTAATCATTCAAGTCGAACAATGATAGTCCATCAGGATTTAAACCAAAGTCACATTGAGAACCACTTGCTTTAATTTTAGTGGGTACAGGAATTACTATTAGATTTATTTCTTTAGTACCTGAACAGGTTCCATCAAATACTTTAATAAATATTGGTTGTTTATTGGGCTTCGTATTTGAAAAAAATTGTGGTAATTCATTCAAATTTAAATTAGCATCACTTTTACTTAAATAGTATTTTATAGTAAATGCTGTCGTGTCTTGATTGTCAAATATGGTGGCAGTAACTTTAGTCAAATCAAAAGTTGATAAACCGTTCGTGTCATTTCCATCAGTGATGTCGTCACAAATAGAGGCTTCGTTTTTAGGTAAATTAACGGAGTCATTCACTTCAATAATAAATGAAGAAGTATTAAAGCAACCAGTTATTGTATTTTCAATTCTAACATAAATAGTCTGTGGATTAGAGGTGTTTTTAAAACTTGTTGCGTTTTTTATTTCCTTTACATTTGTAAGAGCATCATTCTGAGAGGTATGATAACTAATAAGAACGTTGCTTTGTGTTCCAATTATTAAAGCTTCATTTTGTTTTAAATTAAAATCACTAATAAAATCTTGAAATCCATCTGTATCACATTGTTTAATGTCAAGAGACACCCCAGTTGGCATATCAAAAGTTGGGGGTGTATCAAAAGTAGCAGTGCCGCTCCATTGTAGTTTAAAATTGCTTGAGCCACTAGGCCTATCAATAACCAAAAAATAAGAATCTCCTGCAGCTACGGTTAGCCATTTTACAAAGCTATTTCCATCGGGACCAGGGCCTTCAGAAATATCATTTGAGGTAGCATTCATTCCTGTGTAATTATTGGGTTGATTGATAGATTCAGGATTTGTAGTTGAGCATCTTATGGCCTGACCAATCGCTCCACATGTTACCTTTGGACCAAAAATAAAAAAATCGAAGTCTTCATTTATATCAGTACTTTCAGGAATAAGTGTAAATCCTAATGTTCCAGCTGTTTTTATAGAAAGCCTTAGCCAGATACTATTATTTTCATCACCATCACAACTGTTGGCTCCTGATATTTCTTGTTTTCCAATTCCAGAGGCTGTTAAACCCTCGAATCCGCTATTTCCGCAAACAACTATGGCTTTTGAACAATCATTTTGCGAAATGATTTTAGAAGAAAAAACGAGTATAAGAACTAAAAAAGGTATTTTAAAATTTGTCATAATTTATATATTGTATTCTAATTTTTTTATCTTTTAAGACTGAAATGGCCTTTAACAATTTTATTATTTTCAAAAGTAACTACATACCAATAATCGTCGGACGGAAGCATTTCTCCGTTATAAATTCCGTCCCAACCTTTATCAATAGCATTTAGTTGTTTTAATAATTTTCCACTACGGTCAAAAATTTCAATTCGTGTTTTTGTATTAAAATTGTCACTTACTCCTTTTACATTCCAAGTGTCATTAGATCCATCATTGTTAGGTGTGAAAAATTTTGGAATTCCTAAAACAGAAATATCTATCGGGCCAACAATTCCACAGCCATTAATATCCTTTACATATACTTGGAGAATTCCTGATGGAGCATCAACAAATATTGGAGAAACTTGAAAACCTTTTTTTAAGTCGATACTATATTCATAATTACCGATACCTTCTGCAATAATTTCAATTGTATTGGTGTCTAATAAATCGGTAATGTTAATTTTCTTAATAGTTGCTATATCTGATGATATTACATTTATTGTTCTTGTTCTAAAACAGCCCAAGCTATTACTTACATCAACAGTATAAGTTCCTGGAAAATTTGTTTGCAATGTGCTAGAAGTTTCATTCGGAATTTCTATACCATTTCTATACCATTTGTATTTAAAATTTGTTGTTGGTACGTTATTAAGTATACCAGATTCTATAGCTACTTTAAAGTTAGGTAGATTATTACAAACCATTGCAGTGTACAAACCATCTTCATTTAAACCGATTATTGGTAGGGGTTCTACAACAAATCGTAAAACTCGTTGCGCAATACAACTTGAATTTATCGTACTTATAACTTTTACTTTGATGTTTTGAGAGCTGGTTGTAAACGGGTTAGGTAATGGACTTGGTAATAAATTTCCTAAAGCATCAGTATATTCTACTTTAATTTGTGTTTGATTTTTAAGAATTGTGGGTTCAAAGGTTGAAGTGTCAAAAGGAAGAATTCCATCTTGATTTTTAGGATTTGGCTCGTCATCACATATTTCTAATTGATTGGCAGGTATAGGAAAAGCTTCTGGCAAAACATCTGCAACAAATTGAATTGTTTTTTCGGCAGCACATGGTCCGTCAGGATCTTTAGATATAGTACTAAATGCTTTTACAGTAATCGTTTTTGTTCCTTTTACAACAAGAGGATTGGGTAAAGGACTGCTTAGCGGATTGCCTTTTTCATCAGTATAGATTAAAAAAACATTTGTTTGCCCTTTTATAATAGTAGATTGAACATCAGAAGTATCAAAAGAAAAATTCCCTTGTCTATCTGCACAACGCCTAATGATATTATCGGGAGTTAAAGCATTTATTACTGGAATCGATTCTACATGTAATTTTATATAAGGCCCAAGAGCAAAACAATCATTATCAATAGTGCTGTCTACTCGAATCCAAATTTCTTGTAAGTTGGAATACCCAATATTTCTGTAGTTATAAATACTAATTGGATCTAAAGGATTTTGCGATATTTCTAAGGAGTTTCCATTAATATCAGTCTCAGCACTAGCGTCACTTAAGTTTTTAAAATATTTGATTGTATAATTTGAAGTACTAGGTAGTATTGCATTTATATCAGAGGCAACGCTACTAAAATTAAAAGATGTTACTCCGTCTGTATTGCTATTGTTTGCAGTATTGTTTCCGTTTACATCCAGAAAATCATCACATTCGTAAAACTCTTTCAAAAAAGTTGAAGGAATTTGAGTTGCTGTAACTACAGCGTCAACTCTTGCAACTCTAAAACATTGATTTTTATCTTGTACCCTTGTCCAAACAGATTTGGTTTCACTTAAATATTGTAATGGATTTGTAATTTGCAAACTTGTATCTCCATTTAGTGCCGCTATTGGAGATTTAAAATAGGTAAATACTTCATTTTTATAATTGGAAGAAATAAAATTTTCATTTTGAGTTAAATTAATATATGAAAATCCATCAGAAAGTGCATCGTCATCACACTGTTTCAATGAAATTGGAGAATTTACTATTGGCAAATCAAATACAATTAATTCTACTTCATCAGAAATTAGGACACAAGAATTGACATTTTCCAGTAATTTGACTCTATACTTAAAACCCTTCATTGCAGCTGTAATGGCCAAAATTTTTAAAGATTTTGTTGTACAGCCAGTATACGAGCCACCATCAACTATATCATTCCAATTCCCAGACTCTAAAATTTGCCACTGATAACTATCAATTGGAGAAGTTTCTATTATTGCGGTTGCATTTTGTAGTTCACAAGTAGGAACAATAATTGGTTGTTTATTTATAGTAATTGTTGCAAATGTTATGTAGTTTAGATTTGGAAGTACAGCATATCCTTGAGCGTTGGTAACAACTCCATTAGTGTTTACAGTAGGAGTAGTATCACCCAATAATCCATCACCGTCACCATCTAAATTACCAGCTTCTATAGTGTCTAGACAACCATCATTATCACTATCTAAATCTAAGTAGTTTTTAGTTTTATCACTGTCGGAGTTAGCTATTGTGTAGTTTAGAATTCCAGAATCGGTAAAAGTTTCAATCGAATTGAATAGACCGTTTGCTCCAAAAGAATTGAAACTGTTGTCTATAACACCATCTAAATTAGTGTCTGTGATATTACTTCCAGATTCGGTTAAATCATGAATTCCATCGTTATCACTATCCAAATCTAAATAATCAGGAACACCATCTTTATCAATGTCAGTTGGAATTAAACCTTTTAAAAAAGTGTCATCTAATCCATCTAGATTTAGGTCAATTTTAGAAGGTGTAATAAAGTTTTTACCTTGTATTTCTACAGCATCAGGAATTCCGTCATTATCACTATCTAAATCCATAAAATCAGGAACTCCATCTGAATCAGAATCTTTAGCTACACATGTTTCTGTTAATTTAAAAGTTGCTCTATTTGCGGAGAGTTCAGATAGATTTTTATGAGTAAAGGATATCGATTTTGTTTGAAACGATTGAAATTTAAAATCACCAGAACCTACTGCTAAAGGAGTCGAACTGTTTAAACGGAATCGAATTTCGAAGGATGAAAATTGAGTTACACCACTTTCATAAATACCATCATAATTGGTGTCAATTAGTAATTGGTCTGACGGATTTATGACAGTTATGGTTTTGTCCAAATCGGAGTTAATAATAAATTCGCCGTTGTCATTTAATAAATCAGTTTTGTTCGCAAAATTCACATATTCTAACAATATATTTGTTGGAGCCAAAAATGTATTTTTAAAGGAAACGGAACTGTTCTTTTCGGTAGAAGTTTCTGTAATAAATTCACCTGAAATAGTTCCTAAAAATGGAATTGATGACGGTAGGGTTCCAGTTGTGCTTATATTTAAAGCACTAGTATCGGTAAGATCAATATTTTTATTACCTAATGATTCATTACAATTTGTTATTCCATCATTATCAACATCTACATCTAAATTGTCATTTACTAAATCATTATCTAAATTTGTTGGGCATGAACTAACAGGTATTTTATCTGAATTTAATCTTGTTCCACAATCTGAAATAGTTGCTTTTACAAAATAATAACCTGGTTTTGTTGGGGTATATTTACTTTGTATAGCTCCAGAAATTGGTAAATCATTATAGTACCACTGAAAAACATCAAAAGCTGTTAAAGTGTTTACTGTCAGTAATTTGTTTGGAATACAATCTTCATCTGTTGCATTCAATAGACTAAAACTTACTTCTGGCTTAAAAGTAAACCCTGAATAAAATCCGCCAAAAGTAGCCGCATCACTTGTTCCATAAGCTGCTAAATACAATTGCCCAGAAGAGAAAGCACTAATGTTTCCGGTTAAACCAGTAATAACATAGGTGGTGTAATTGGTATTTCCAGTAACAGCAGTGGGACCAGAAATAGAGATTCCAGGTAAATTAGTAAGAGAAGAAATGGTATAAGGAGTTCCATTAACTTCAAAATTTAAACTAGAGCCTGTTTGTGTTATTAATGTAACACGACCGTTATATATTCGTGCGCCTATTTTTTCTATAAATGGAATATTGTCAATGATATGAGGTGTTTCACAACTTAATGGAGGAACAAAAAACAATTCTTGATTGGCATAAAGCGTATTTGGATTATCACTTTTATCACCAACGGTTTGATAGGCAAATACATTTTTTGATGACCGTACATACAAATTACCACGTGAACTAAAGTCATTTCCATTTAATGCAACATAGTCACCTGCTTTTAAGGTGTAACTTGCAGTTGAATTTCCGTTCAAGAAAATTTCAGTGTTATCCTCATTTGCAACTAATAATACTCTTTCAGCTTCTGGCTGTCCTGTACTCTTTATAAAAATGTATTCTTTTCCAGTTCTTTCAGCAGAAACAATTTGGTCAAATCCAAGATCTAAATTTTGTTTAGCATTAGAGCCTGCAAAAGAGCCGCAATTTAAGGCTATTGGTTTATCGGAAGATACTAATGCACCAATCAAGCCATCTCGATTTTTTTCCTCTGGACCTTCAACAGCCATTACAAAGCTTTCCCCTCGATTAAGAAGTATTGGCGACGGAGTATTACCAACTGCAGCATTATTTATTAATGAAACCCCTAGCTTAATATCTGAAAACTTTATGGTAGTATTGTTTTCGGTTGCAAGCACGGCTACAAAAGTATAGTGATTTGCTGTATACGGATTTGCCTCAGTATTTAATAAGGCACCAATTCTAAATTCTTTTCCCAAGGCTGCTAATCCTTTAGATACAAGCGCCCCAGATTGGTTGCTATTACCAGCAATTATACGTGCCGTTACATAAATTAAGTCATCAGCTTCAATTGTATATCCTTTGTTTGATAGTATTTTATTAACTAAACTTTTATCAACAATTAATTTAGTATTTGTACCACTGCCAATTTTATAAATATAAGGTGTGCTTTTTGAAACTGTTCCTTCAAAAAGTATACCTCCTAATTGAGTTACTTTAAAGTTAACGGAATTTGTACTAGGAGTAGAAATATATAAGTACTGTTCTTCAGCTATTGAAGATCCCTCAGACGAACTCCCTAATGGCGGAATATAATGCGTTTTGCTAAATTGAGCAAATGTAGCGGTGGTTAGTAAAATAAAAAATAGTAGGATATTTTTTTTCATGGTATAAAATTAATACTTTAATGACTTATATTACCTTTTTAATGTAAAATGTCCCTTAATTATTTTAATAATACCAATATTTATAACAAACCAATAATCAGTTGATGGTAAATCTACCGAATTAAATTTGCCATCCCAACCTTTATTTGTACCAATAAATTGGTAAAGAAATTTGCCGTATCTGTCATAAATGCTAATCTCTGAATTTGGAAAAACATTTATATTTTTTATAAACCAACTGTCATTAATTCCATCTCCGTTTGGAGTGAAATATCTTGGATAATTCAGAACATAAAATTTTTTAGAAGTTATTCCACAACCATTTTTGTCTTTAACCCAAGCCGTAAATATCCCTGGCGCAAGATTTTCAAAAATAGGACTGTCTTTAAAAATTATCCCGTCTATTGAAAATTCGTAATCCCCAGAACCTAAATACTCTATTATAGCTGAATTACTTTCTTGAAAATCATTCGTATTTACATTTGTAATAGTTGCTTTTCCGGAACCTTCTACTGTAAATTTTTTAGTGGCAACACAAGTGTTTTTATCTGTAATGGTAACCATATATGTTCCAGGGATACTAACTTCTGTAAAAAAATCTTTACTACCGTTATTCCAATCAAACCAAATATATTTTCTGTCTACTTCTAATTTTTTAGAAGTTTTTTCACATAATACTATATTTTCATCGGGTAAATCTTCGAAAGAATTTACAAATAAATCCAAAGGAATAATGCCATAACAATCAGCACCATTTAGAATTCGAGCATAGATTCTCATTTGGTATCGAACTGTATTTCTAAACGTGTTTGGTAAAACATTAATTTGCAATAGCGCATCATTTAAAGTTTCATAATACTCAACAACTAGTCCTGAAGGCAACCCTGCTAAAATAATAGGAGTGGCAATGCTTAAATCAAATCCATAAAAACCATCAACTTTACCATCTAAATCGCAACTTTCTAAATCTCTAGATTTTGGAACGGTATTGTTCGAAAGTTTTAAATCGATAGTCGCTACGTTAGCACAACCGAATGTATTTTTTACACTTGCATAAATAGTTTTAGAAGTACTTTCATAAGCATTTGGATTTGAAATGGCTTTTGATACATCTTGATTTTGGGCATCAGTTATTTGTTCATAATAAACAATAGTAGAAAGACTACTGTCATTATTAGTTATGATTTTGTCCGCTTTGCTTAAGTTGAATAACCCTAATCCGTCTTTGTTATCGTCACATTGTACAATTATGGTATTTGTTAAAACAGGAAGAGGCGAATATTCTATCGTAATTTCACCAATCGATTTGCAAATGGTTGCTCCTAATGATACTTCAACTCTATAAATTCCTTCATCAGTAACTGTATAGGTTGGAGAAGTAATACCAGTATCGATATTGTTTTTAAACCATTTGTAGGAGTTAGTCCCAGATTCTGTAGCATCTAAAGGAAATGTATTGTTTTGACAAACTGGATTATTTGTAGCAATTAATTGATCTGGCCCCAAGTCCTTTTCAAATTTAAAACTACCACCACCTAAAAATATAGCCGAGTCGTACAAATTATTCCCTTGATCAGCAACTACTAATTTAATATGATACAGCTTACCAGATGTAACATTTGCTTGAGCTTGCATTATTTTAGTTTGCCCATTAAAATTTGTTGGATGTTCGGTATCATTAAATCCTCCAAAAAAAGTTTCATTGGCTTCAGGACAAATGGTGCCAGGTCCTCTTACCGTATTTACGCGAACAGGAATAGTGGTATTTGGGATTAAAGCTAAATTTTGATAGGCATTTGTGCTACCCACCTCTTTTAGTAAAAAAGCAAAACCATCTGTAAAATCGCATTGACTAGACCTGGGATTCAATAAATATTGCTCGGAAGAAAATATATAATCAAAACTAATTTTGTTAGATAACGGAACAAAATCAAATTCTAAAACTGTTGCATTAATAGAGTTGTTAACGCCTAGAGCATTTTCTAAATCGTCATCGCCAAGCCATGACGTGTCTCCATCGCTTAAAATAGAACTATTTGGTCCAGATGAAGAAACAGCTTTTCCAGTACTTAAAACTACTCCATTGTCAAATGGAAAACTACTGCCGTTAGCTGTAAAATAACCAAAACTTTGCTGACTACCAAAATTACCACCACTAACGGAAAAATTTGATACGTTTGCACAAGGACTATTAATTAACTTGTTTTCTACAAGTTCTTGTGCTATAAAGTTATCAGATACACTAATGTACTGACCAAAAGTAGTATTTGGAAGGCAACCAAAAATTAAAATAAAAAAAATAGACCTAAAAAATATCATAGCATCCGCAAAGATACTATAAATCTCTTTTTTCAAGTAATTTATAAGACATTAACATAAAAATAACGGTCCAAGTAATCACAATCAGAATACTGTACCAATGCACACCATAATCTTTTGTGTTTTCGATACCCATTTGTGTTCCTATGCTTTCTATGGCAGATAATCTAGTGATAGGTTCTACAATTAAATTAGACATCGCTTCTAAAGGAAGAAATCGTGAAATATTTGATGCTATATTGCCTTCTGGAAATAGTTTAAATGATAAAATCCCTTTTGCAATTCCTTCTAAAATATTCCAAACCATCAAAAAACCCAAAGCAAAAGCCGAACGTTTTACTAGAATTCCTAAAAATAAACAGAACGAGAAAAACCCCACTAGTTTAATAAAATAAGCCAAAATATATTCAAGTCCTGAAAAAACAATACTAATTTCATTGTACGATGAAAAACACAATCCTAAAATTAGAGACATTACAAATACAAAAACGGTTGATACTGCTGCAAACAGTACAACGGTTAAAAATTTAGAAAGTATAAATTCTTTCTTGCTCATTCCGTCAATTAAATTTTGTTTTAATGTACCATAACTGTATTCATTTGCCATCATCGAAACAATAACAATGGCTAGAAAAAGTTTTAAAATTGCCGCAACATAGGTGTTAAAATGCCAAATAAAAGGAAAGTTAAAAATTCCCATTTCGGCAAGATGAAATTTAAAAATTCCTAAATCAAATTTTATAGAGGCTATTAATGCAATAAAAGAAAGTAAAACAAAATAAGATAAAGTTAGGACTTTACTGGCTCTGTTTTTCCATATTTTTTGTAATTCTATAGCTAGTAATCGTTTCATTAGTATTAAATTAGGACTTGTTATTGACATTAAATTTTGACATTATATTTGCCTTCAGAATTGAAATTGCTATTGTCATTTCTTTGTCAGTTCTAAAAATTGTTCTTCTAAACTATTTTTACGTTTAACTAAGTGGTTTAAAACAATGTTTTTCTCAAACAAATAGCGGTTTAATTCGGAAGCTTGCAGTGGAGATTTTAGATAAACTAATACTTTACTATTTTCATCAATTACTTTATCTATTGATGGATGTTGCAACAAAACAGATTTTAGAACCCTTTTGTCATCACTTTCTAATTCAAAAAAACCTTCATTGCTTGTCATTTCGTTTACCCTGCCAGAATATAATATTTCGCCTTTGCGTAAAACCAACACATGAGTACACACTTTTTCAACTTCATCTAATAAGTGCGATGCCAATAAAATTGTTGTTCCCTGTGCAGCGATTTGTTTGATAATATCACGAATTTGATGAATTCCCTGTGGGTCTAAACCATTTGTTGGTTCGTCAAGAATTAAAATTTCTGGGTCGTTTAGTAGGGCAGAGGCTATTGCCAATCGCTGTTTCATTCCTAGTGAGAAAGTGCTGAATTTGCTATTTTCTCTTTCTAATAAACCAACTAATTCTAGTTTTTCGTGAACTTTAGCAGTATTTATGTTTTTAATTTTACAAACTAATTCTAGATTTTCTCTAGCCGTCATGTACGGATAAAAATTTGGACGTTCAATAATTGCACCTACTTTTCTTAAAGCTTCATGGGTTTGCATAGTACCTCCAAACCAACTGTAGTCACCAGAAGTTTTATTAACAACATTTAAAACAATGCCTAATGTAGTCGATTTACCACTTCCGTTTGGGCCTAATATTCCGTAAACATTGCCTTTTTGTATTTCGAGCGAAACATTTTTTACTGCATGAACCGAGCCAAATCGTTTGTTGAGATTAGTAATAGAAAGAATGGTTTCCAAGGTTTCGTCTTTTAATTTTTTATAGGACGAACAAGATAGGGATTTATTACCTTAAAAAGAAAATAAATTTCAAACCAAATGATGTCTTTTTTGATAAAAAAGTTCTAGAGTATTATTAATGTCTTTTAATTCAGGGGTTAGGAAAATTTTCCGTCCTTTTTCATCATTAGTCAATTCTAAATTGCATTTGCAACATTTATATTCTTTAAAATGATTCGTTACATTTTTAGTTGTTACAAATCGATGTCCAAAAAAGGAACACCATAATTTTCTTGCAATAAATACGTTTTTGAATTTTGAATTTATCATGCTTTAGAAAAATTTATTAGTCTGTAAATGTATTTAAAAGTATGATAAACAGCAAATTACATCGATTAAGTACTTGTTTATTATAAAAATATATTAGTAAACTTACAAATTTTGCTATTTTTAAAAACTTGATAAAGAGTAATTTAGAATTGTAGGCTTTAAATTTTAAAAATATAATTCTTATTTAAAATTATGAATAAATAGTAGTTGCAATACCATTTTAATTTTATCGTAAATTTGCTTAAAAGTTAAACCAATGAGCGAGCCTTTAATGCTTCTAAAAAAACCATCTTATTCTGTTAATAGTTCATTAATGGAATATTTGGAGCGTTTTGATCGAAAATCGAAAGTTTCGATAAGTTATGATGATTTATTGCGTTTTTCTGGTTCGGTAAATGTCTACGATGCTGAAAATCAAGATTCATTATGGATTCGGGTCTATTATACTGAATTTGAAAGAGCCGAAATTGATTTGACATTAAAGAAAATTTATTCGCTATTGCATTCTGATGGTAATTTAAGCATTATTAAGTTTTTGAATGTAGATTGTATTGATTACTGTACATTCGGAAATTCTAAACCTTTTCGAGTTAAAGTTAGAAACATTCTCAATGATAATTATACTCATTTTTATATTAAGAAAGCTGATGCTTCACGAATTTATGGTTTAGAATTAGAAGACATTCTTTCGCCTGATAAAATCAATTTTTTAGTGTTTAACGATACGTTAATCGAAGAACATATTATTGGAATTCCCGGTGATGTTTTCATAAAAAAACATTTAAAGAAATGTACCGAAACCGAGAAAGCTCAAATTGCCAAAGAGTTTGTCAAGTTTAACGAGCGTTGCATGATTCGGTTGTTGGGTGATATGCGTGCCTATAATTACGTTATTGTTCCTATTCATGATTTTGATCAAATTGTTTTTAAAATACGACCAATAGATTTTGATCAGCAATGTTACGAAGGAAATTTTAAAGTTTATAGACCGCAGTTTTTTAAAGAAAATTATCCAATGGTACAATTGGTAAAAGGAAAATTGGAAGAAAGTTCAATTGAGCAATATAAAAATGAAGAACGAGCCGCATTAGCAAAAAGAATTCACTCTGCCGAAAATCGTATTGAATTATTAATTGAAATCATGGGTAATGATTCGATTTCCCCAGAAGCCAATTTGAAACAATTAAAACTTGAATTGTACGGCTATACTAATGATTTGAATTTTAAAAGAGCCAAATCTATGGGAAATGTTATGAAAGCTGCTTTTGGGTTTGTTACCCGAAATTATAAAAACACGAATGCTTTTGATAGGTAAAGTATGAGAAAAAAGGCGTTTAAGTTTATTTAAACGCCTTTTTTCTCTCTAACTCTTCTGCTCCTTATTAAAGTAAACCAAATAATAATACATTTGTTTTTCTTCGTCCCAGCCTTTTTCTACATATTTTTCGGCACTTTCGGGATTAATAAAATCCATTTTTATTTGAATATGAGTATCCAAATTAATCACGTTTTTAATCGATTTTCTAGCATCAGAAACCGCTGCATTGGCTATTGGGAAAGTAGTAATATCTTCGATAGAATATTTTTCGCCTTTGTCTACTTTGTAGTTTTTAAACTCCGGAATCAAATCAGGATTGTCTAATACTTCGTTTAAGAAATTGGTTTCTTCAAACTGATCGTTTTTAGCAAAATAGTTCACCGATCGGTTCATGAACATTACTTCTTCTTTCTTGTCTTCGGCAGGAAAAACAACATCTTTGGCAAAGCCTTGACAGAATTTCAAGTATTTCTTAGTGATGAAATTTTCGTCTTCAAAAGCATCAACTGAAAGGAAATGTTCTAACCAATATCTGGCATCATAACGGTTGCTATCAACAGTAAGAATCTTGTAGCCTTCTTCTTTTTTATGGTTAAATATAATACAGCCTTTATCTAATTTATTCAGGTTGATTCCGTGTTGTAAAATCATTTCTAACGACGTCTCTTTTTCTTCAAACTGTAAAAAATCAGATTGTATTTCGCTTTTAAAAATTCCTATCGCATCTACAACATTATTATCAATATTTAAATTGGTCAAATAGGTTACATACACTTCGCCATTTTTAATATGAGGATGATTCGATTGCTCGAATAAATGCGTTGTTATATTTTTAGAAACCGCATGGAAATTACTTGGGTTTGTAAAAATTTCTGAAGCATATTTATACATGTCATTGTAATCTAAATCGACTTCATGGGCAAACTGATAATAATTTTCCTCTTTTTCCCGAAAAGGTTTAAAGAAATATTCTTTAATTAAGGGAACAATCTCGTCATTTAGTGAGTACGGTTGTTCAGACAAGAAAATAGCTTCATTGCGGCTTTTATTTCCAACGCGATGTATGGAAAGTGTTTCGATGTGGGTATTGTATAAGTTTATCATTAGATATTTTAATAATGTATATTTTGTTTAAAATTGTTTAAGATTTTAAGGTTGTTTAAAAGGTTAAAACTGTTTAAGAAGAAATAAACTTGGTTCCTTTAAAATCTTTTTTATTTAAATAGACGATGAAATTGTGGATTTTAACACTTAATTTTTCGTATTCAGCAATCAAGATATTGAATTGCATTTCATTTATGTATTCATTATCGAAAACTCTGTATAATTGCGAACGAGTTTCTCCTGCAGAACCCTTTTCTATAGCTAAAAATTGTTTGAATTCACCATTACCGTTTCGCTCAAATCCTTCGGCAATATTGTCCATAACTGAACCTGAAGAACCCTTAATTTGGTCTTTAAGTTTAAAATCTCTATTTAATTCAGTGGTTTTGGATATTGAAATAACTTCTTTAGATAGTCTTCTTGCCTCTTGCCAAATTTCTAAATCCTCAAATCTTTTTATTGTAGCCATCAAGCAACTATCTTAAACAATTTTAAACTTTTAAACAATTTTAAATTTAATTCCAATTTTCTTCAAAGCCATAATCTTCAAAGTTTTCTCCGCCATCAAGCATGTCTAAATCTTCTTCATCAAAATCATCTTCAAATTCGCCATAAATATCATCGTTCATATCAGCTTCAAAATCTTTTTCGGGAGCATCTAGTGGCATAATTCCATGCGAAAATAGGGTTTCAGGATACACATTTCCAAGTGTTTGTTCTTCTATTGCAGCTAATTCAACAAGGAAAGTCCACATGTTTAGAAAATCATAAACATAAATGATTTTGGTGTTTTCTTTATTTAGTATTTCTGACAAAATATAATCACTCATTATTTTTTGTTCGCCAGGAACATCTCCAGTATCAAAAAGTGAAATCTCCTCGTCCTGATTCCATTTATCATCACATGTATAAAAAGATGCAATTTCTAAGCCATCAAAGCCAAAAGCATTTACTATAGCATTGTGTAAATCTTCTAAAGTATCATCTTCAAGTATCGCAATATCTCTGAAAACATCGTCTTCGGTATCGAGAATTACTCTAAATTTATAAACCATAATCGTTTTGTTTGTTGAAAAAGCAAATGTAAAATATAAATTCTGAATTTTAGTTTTTTAGACTGTTGGATTTTTGAAATAAAAATTTATAAAGCATTAATAAATTTGAGCAGTTTTGTTTCTAAATTCACTTTTTTTCTTCTGTACAAAGTCCAATTATTTGATGAAAAATAGTGTGGATTTCTGTAATTGATTTTGTTATTTCTTCATCTGGAGCAATAGAAAGTACTAATGCATGCAAAGTTTTGCTTTTAATTTGCAAATTTTCTGATAAAATTAAAATTTCTTTTGTTCTAAATTCTTCTGGAATATCTAATTGAAGTAAATCGTTAGCCTTGTTCATGAATTCTTCGGAACGCGATTTTATGGGTTCCAAATTTCCTTCTTCGGCTGGATGAAACGTTTGTGATAAAATAACATGAAAATCTTTCATAGCAACCCATTTATCAATAGTAGATTGAGCTGATATTGAAGTAGCTATAAAGAGGAATGTAATTATTGATACAATCTTTACTTTCATTAGTTCTAAATTCTAATCATTAAATAAAGGTAATGATTTTTTAAATAGATATAAAAAGGATTGTAATATCTTTAAAAGAAATGGCCAAAAAAAATCCCTAAACTTAAAATTCAGGGATATATGATTTGATTTTAAATAGATTCTATCGTAAACTTGCTCCAAGTTCAGCAATAAAATTCTTTTGTAATTTAGTCATCACTTTATCAATTTGCTCGTCTGTAAGTGTTTTTGTGCTGTCTTGAATGGTAAAACTTACGGCATAGGATTTTTTTCCTTCAGGTAAATTTTTACCCTGATATACATCAAAAAGATTGATGTTTTTTAATAATGACTTTTCAGATTGTCTCGCAATTTTATATATTGAATCAAATGCGATGTTTTCATCTAGCAATAAAGCTAAATCCCTTCTTACTTCAGGATATTTAGGAATATCTGTAAATTTAATTTTGTTGGAAAGTAGTTTTAAAACCAACGACCAATTAAAATCGGCAAAAAACACTTCTTGCTTTACATCAAAATGTTTTAAAATTGTTTTTTTAATAGTTCCAAATTCTACTACTATTTCATCACCTACAGCAATAGCAATTCCTTCGGCAAAGACATCAGATTTAACAGGTTCATTTTTGGTTTTACAAATCCCTAATCTAGAAAGTGTTGCTTCAATATAGCCTTTGAATAAAAAGAAATCAGTAGCTTTTTCTGGACTTGTCCAACTTTCTGACGTTCGATTTCCGGTAACAAAAAGCGTTAGATGTTTTTGTTCTTCATATCCTGTAGAGAAATTATGATACGATTTTCCGAATTCGAATAATTTTAAATCGGAATTTTTGCGATTTATATTATAGGAAACGGCTTCTAATCCTGAAAACAATAATGATTGCCTCATAGCAGATAAATCGCTACTTAAAGGATTTAACATCATTACATTATGCTCTTTTTGCAATAGCTCAGATAGTTCAACATACTCAGGAGAAGTCAATGAATTGGCCATCATTTCATGAAATCCCAAAGAATTCAGTTGTGTTCCAATAATATTTTGAACTTTATAATCTTCGGTTCTGGCAGAGTTGGAAACAGTAGCATTTAGTTTTTTGGTAAAATTGATGTTGTTGTATCCGTACACTCGAAGGATTTCTTCAATAACATCAACCTCTCTTTGTACATCAACTCTATAGGCAGGAACTGTAAGTCCTAAGCCAGCATCGGTAACACTATTTACTTTAATGTCGAGCGATGCCAAAATCTTTTTGATGATTTCTTTAGGCAATTCTTGACCTATTAATTTAGATGTTTTAGCAAAATTTAAAAACACAGGAAAATCAGCTATCTTTTTGGGATAAATATCAATAATATCCGATGTAATTTCGCCTCCAGCTACTTCTTGTATTAATAAAGCGGCACGTTTTAAAGCATATTCGGTAATTGTAGGATCAACACCTCTTTCAAATCGAAACGAAGCATCGGTACTTAAAGTATGCCTTTTGGCCGTTTTTCTAATACTTACAGGATTAAAATAAGCGCTTTCTAAAAAGATATTAGTAGTGTTTTCAGTAACTCCCGAATTTTTTCCGCCAAAAACGCCAGCAATGCAAAGCGGACCTTTATCATCACAAATCATTAAGTCTTCTTCGTGTAAGGTTCTTTCTATATCGTCAAGAGTAGTAAATTTGGTTCCTGTTGGTAGCGTTTTTACAACAATTTTGCCATTAATTTTTGAAGCATCAAATGCATGCAATGGCTGCCCTAATTCATGTAATACATAATTTGTAACATCTATAATATTATTTTTCGGATTTAATCCTATTGATTTTAAACGATTTTGCAACCATTCAGGAGAAGCTTTTATGGTAATTCCCGAAATGGTTACTCCGCAATATCTTGGAGAAAGTTTAGCATCTTTAATACTAACATCAATTTTTAAAGTACGTTTATCTACTCTAAAATTACTGACAGATGGCGTAATCAATTCCAGATTCATACCACTCTGAATTAAACCTGCTCTTAAATCTCTAGCCGTTCCTAAATGGCTCATTGCATCAGCTCGGTTTGGTGTTAAGCCAATTTCGAATATTTCATCATTTTCAATTTTGAATACTTTAGCAACCGATGTTCCAGGTTTTAATGCAGCATCTAAAATCATAATACCTTCATGACTCGTTCCCAGACCCAATTCATCTTCGGCACAAATCATTCCGTGACTTTCTTGATCCCGAATTTTCCCTTTTTTTATAACAAAAGGATCTCCGTTTTTGTCGTATAAAGTAGTTCCTATGGTAGCAACTGGTACTTTTTGTCCTGCAGCAACATTACTGGCACCACATACTATTTGTACTGGAATTCCATCGCCTAAATCCACTGTGGTAACTTTTAATCGGTCGGCGTTAGGGTGTTGTTCACAAGTCAAAACATGGCCTACAACAATTCCTTCTAAACCTCCTTTTACCGATTGGTATTTTTCAACAATCTCTACTTCAAGACCTAAGTCAGTTAGTAAAGCTGCAGTTTCGTCAGATTTCCAATCAATTTTAATGAATTGTTTTAACCAGTTGTACGATATTTTCATGATATTGTTACTCTATTTTCAAGTTGTCAAAGATAATTATCAATTATCATTTAGCTAATATAATTCCAAATATTTTTCTTTTTTGTCAATTCTATAAATGCCAATCTCAAAGCAGCATGTTCGGGTTTTTGCATAGGCGCATCTTCTTTTAAAAGTTTGACCGCATGATGTCTTGCAAGTAGTAAAATATCTTTATCGCGAACAATATCAGCAATTCGCAAATTGAGTACTCCACTTTGTTGGGTTCCCATTAAATCTCCGGGACCTCTTAACTTCAAATCTACCTCCGCAATTTCAAATCCATCATTGGTTCTACACATCGTTTCCATTCGGGTTTTGCTGTCGCTTGATAATTTGTGAGAAGTCATTAATATACAATAACTTTGTTCGGCTCCACGACCCACACGACCTCGCAATTGATGCAGTTGCGAAAGTCCAAAACGCTCCGCACTTTCTATAATCATAACACTTGCATTTGGGATATTTACACCAACTTCAATAACTGTTGTAGCAACCATTATATTCGTTTTTCCCTCTGCAAAACGTTTCATTTCGGCATCTTTATCGGCAGGTTTCATTTTGCCATGCAGTATAGAAATGGCATATTGAGGTAAAGGAAAATCGCGAGAAATACTTTCATAACCGTCCATCAAATCTTTAAAATCCATTTTTTCTGATTCCTGAATCAATGGATAAACAATATAAATTTGTCTGCCCTTGGCAATTTCATCCCGAATGAATTTCCAAACCTTTAATCTGTCTGAATCAAAACGATGCACCGTTTGTATGGGTTTTCGTCCAGGAGGCAATTCATCAATGACTGAAATATCTAAATCGCCATACAAACTCATTGCCAAAGTTCGCGGAATAGGTGTGGCGGTCATGACTAAAACGTGTGGCGGAATCTCATTTTTTTTCCACAATTTAGAACGTTGCTCTACACCAAAACGATGCTGCTCATCGATAATAGCCAATCCTAAATTTTTAAATTTTACTTTGTCTTCTAGCAAGGCATGAGTTCCAATGATAATGTGTAAGCTGCCGTTTTCTAATCCCTCATGAATGATTTTTCTTTCCGAAGTTTTGGTTGAACCGGTTAGGATTTTAATATTGATATCTAATGATTTAGCTAACTCGCTTAATCCTAAAAAATGCTGATTGGCTAGAATTTCTGTTGGAGCCATCAAGCAGGATTGAAAGCCATTGTCTAATGCTAATAACATACTCATAAATGCCACTATGGTTTTTCCTGATCCCACATCACCTTGTAACAATCGATTCATTTGCGCGGGATTGCCCATGTCATTCCTGATTTCTTTCAGCACTCTTTTCTGTGCATTTGTTAATTTGAAAGGCAAATGATTTTGGAAAAAAGTATTGAAATAATCACCCACAATTGTAAAAGGATGTCCTTTTATTTTTTGCTTTCTGATGAGGTTTTTTGTAATGAGTTGAAGTTGTATAAAAAATAGCTCTTCAAATTTTAATCTGAATTGTGCTTTAGCCAAAGCATCAGGACTTTTAGGAAAATGAATGTTAAAAAGGGCTGCCTTTTTTGAAATTAACTTCAGTTCGTCAATTAAATAGTGTGGTAAAGTTTCAGAAAATAAATCTTGGGTTTCCTGAAACAATTGTTGCATAAGCTTATTAACCACTCGATTAGAAATGCCTCTATTGGTTAAGGTTTCTGTAGATGGATAAACAGGTTGCATGGCAGAGCGCAAGCTTTGTTCGTGTTCATTTAAGAGTTCAATTTCAGGATGTGCCATGTTAAAGAAACCATTAAACGAAGTGCATCTCCCAAAAATCACAATAGGAACATTCAATTTTAAACTTTCACGTATCCATTTATGACCTTGAAACCAAACCAATTCCATTTGCCCTGTTTCGTCAGTAAATGTAGCTACTAATCGTTTGCCTCTTTTTTGCTCTACCGTTTTAATGTTTATGATTTTACCAATGAGTTGCACTTCGGCGGGATTGTTTTGCAATTCATTAATTTTGTAATAGCGTGTCCTGTCGATATATCGATTAGGGTATAACTGTATCAAATCTTCATACTTGTGAATCCCTAATTCTTTTCGGAGCAGCTCACCACGATTGGGGCCAACGCCTTTAAGGTATTCGATAGGAGTTTGAAGAAGGTTTGACATTTTATATTTTGGAACTACTTAGAAAGTATATTATTATCTAGCGAAGATAGTTTTTTGTTTGGAAATTCCGAAATGGAAGGAAGGAGATTGTTTGTTGGAGAAAAGGAGAATATCACAAAAATAAAACTCGCTTATTCCTAAATATTAGGAGTTAAACGAGGTTGTATAGTTGTAGGTAGTTTTTGAATTGGCTTACTTTATCACAGCATTGATCTTCTCCCAAAGCGCATTATCAAAACCAGATATGGCAAAATTTGGATTGTCAGGGTCAGAAGCGTCACCCATTCGTACAATAACCATGTTTTTGCTTGGCACTACATAGATGCGCTGATCACTGGCTCCCATAGCCGCATACATATCTGCAGGTGCATTTGGTATTAATGAACCTGGATAAACGGTTTGCTCACTCGGAATCATGTATTTTGTTTTCCCATTCAACCACCACAAGTAGCCGTAGGAGGGATTGATATTTTGAGAAGTTGCCGTACTTTCATTAAAAAAGGTTTCATTGATAATTTGCTCATTATTCCATTTTCCTTTGTTGAGCGCTAGAAGACCAAATCGTGACATACTCCTCGTAGTGCTGTTATAAATGGTAAAGATGGTTCCGAAATTCCAAAAGCCATCCATGCCTATTTTGTCCTTTAGTTTTTCGTTGAAATAGGTCTCAAAAGGTTTTCCACTGGCATCGGCGACTACATCGGTCAATTTCTGAAAAACATTGCTGTAGGCCCATCTCGTTCCGGCATCAGCAACATAGGTAAGGTTGGGTTTTACTATTAATTGTTTGCTATCATCAATTCCAGAAGTCATGGTCAATAGGTTTCTAACGGTAATTTGGTTTTCTTTAGCCAAAGGCATGTTGGTCCATGATGTTCCGAGATAATCGGAAGCTTTATTGTTTATAGCCAATAGACCCTCTTGTTGCGCAATTCCTGTGGTTGTGGCTACCAATGTTTTACCTGCACTGTTCCATTGCCAAGTGTCTGTTGCGGTATGACCGTTAAAATAGTCTTCCATGACAATTCTTCCATTGACCACTATCATGAACGATTTGGTATTTTTGTCTATGAGAAAATCTTTCAAGGGTTGCACAGCACTTTCATTCCAACCTAGACTAGAGAGTGATTTTGTTTCCCAAGTGGAACTTGTTGTTGGAGGGAAATACATCGCTTCGGTAGGTTTAGGTTGGACTGTATCGTCACTGTTGCTGCAACTGGAAATAGACAAGGATATCAGGATAAAAAGGGCAAAAGACTTTCTCATGGTTTTTGGTTTTTCATTTGCTAATTGGACAGTTTTTTTACCAAAAGGTTTAAAAACAGTTTAATTTAAGCCGTAAGGTGAAATAAATTTTTAACCACATAGGCACATAGAATTAGTTTGTATTTAAAAGAGTCGAATAGGTATTTTACTTTTCACATAGCCAATCTATGTGAAAAATAATATTATTTCTATTCATTTTTTAACGATTAATCGTAAATCTATGTATCTATGTGGTACATTTTTTTATTTAATTTGAATTTAACCTAACGAGTTAATTTACTTTATCAGGGTTCAATTTGTGGTAGTAAATGTAGGAAACGGCTAATATTGCGAATACTACCAATGGGAAGAATGTTTGCCCGTTGATGCCATCTACTGCACCGTGGCTGATGGTGGCAAAAATAAAGTCAAAAGCGAAACCGGCGTAGGCCCATTCTTTGACACGTTTGGGGATTTGTGGAATAACCAATGCCAAAACGCCTAAAACTTTAAACACAACCAAGGCATTGCCGAAATACTCTGGGTAGCCTAGGTGTTTTATTCCTTCTTTTGCCATTTCTGATTGAAAAGTTAAGGCGGGCATAAGTCCTTCAAATAAAGCGATGATCGTGGTCGCTGTCCAAAATACTATTTTTTCTTTTTTCATGGTATATGGGTTATTATTGGTTTATTGATATTTTTTTTAACTCTAAACGAAAATACTAAAAAAAAGTAACAATTTAAAAAATGGGCTAAGCGATTTGTTTTTGCAGGAAGATCAATTCTTTAAGCAATAAAGTTTACAGCTAACGGCACCAAACGAGTAAACAAAATGAAATTTCAGGTTTATTTGTACGTTTCATCAGTACAAAGATGAGAACTTGTCCGCTTGAGGCAACTAATTGACCGCGGTGACTTATGCAGTTGACCGCGGTCAAATACTAAAGTCACCGCGGTCATTTTATATTTTCTTCAGGACAAATAGTTGATTGGATACGTATGGAATTGGATGGTCGTACTGATTAAATTGGATTTTGTTGGTTTGTGCACACGATAGGATTTGCTTAGGAGCGCGGGATTTTTACTATCCGCGTTGCAAACACTATGATTTTTTGTTTTGATTTATTTAGGTACTAGATGCAATCGAGCACCAGAAAATTTGGATAGACGAGTGCTAGTTGGGGTTGTTGTACCCAGTTATTTTTTATCGCGTTGTTCAATTCCTTCTTTTTTTTCATTCGGTAGGCTTTCATATATTCCTCCAACTCTTTTTGGTAAGTCAATCATATATTCCACTATAACATTAACCAACTTAAAAAGTTGCCCGACTGTTTCTGGATTATCAGTATCAATTTGGCCAGGATGAACAGCATCGTTACCTGTTACTCTTACGATGTCTAATGATTGTTGAACAATTTTAGGTAATCCTTTGTTAACTAAATTTCCAATGTCGGTATTTATATTTTTTCCGTCTTCACCCAATTCTTTAGTCAGAACTTGAATTGCTAGTCTTAATAAAGCTGCTGCTCCACGTGGTGATTTTGAGTGTATTGATGCAGCTTCTCTGTACAGTTTTAGAACATTTTCAGGCATTTCTGTATTCGGAAATGGAGCATTTCCATTATCAGGATATAATAATTTTTCGAAAACCCAAAGAGTGTTTTTTTCACAATGGTCACAAGTTCCAATTCTAATGGGATATTCTTCCTGAAATTGATGTCCTCTTTGACTTTCCCAATCAAACTTTCTCCATTCTTGTTTGGATAAAGTTCCACATTGTGGACAAGTAAAAGATTTTAAGAATGACTGTGGTTCAATATAATTCATTTTTTCTACGATTTTCGGTATAATTGGGTACAACTTGTGAATACTCGATACAAACTATCGCCAATCATCCCATTTATGTAGAGATTGGCGATACTCGCTAGCACATCAGTTTCAAAGATACTATTTTTTTCAAAAAGTTGCATTTTATTCTATACCGCAATCCTTATATTTGAATACTCTTAAATATCTTTTTATGATAACTCATCTTGCACTGCTGCGCGGCATCAATGTTTCTGGTCACAACACCCTCAAAATGGAGGCACTCAAAGCCACGCTTGAGGGCATAGGATTTCAAAACGTGCTCACCTACATCCAGTCGGGCAACGTTTTTGTAGATTCTCCAGAGGAGCAACCTGCCAAAGTGGGCTTTCTCATCAAGCAGGAAATCTTCAAGGTTTTTGGGCACGAAGTTCCCGTTGTGGTTATTGGCAAACAAGATTTAGAGGCCTGTTTCCAAAACAATCCTTTTTTGAAAGCGACTGATGCAGATACTAAGAAATTGTATGTGGCTTTTATCTCGACTAGTTTGCGAAGCGACAGCATCAGCGACCTAAAGATGAGTCAGGTCAAACCCGATGAAGCACATATTGATGGCAGTAGAATTTATATCAAATATGCTGTGGGAGCAGGAAAAACCCGATTGGAACAAAAATACATTGAGAAAAAATTGAATGTTACCGCCACCATCCGCAACTGGAATACCGTCACGCAGTTATTGAAACTCTACGAAGAGAAATAGGCCAGCACTCAACGTAATTAAGATAAGATTTTATTATCATTTCGACCAATGGGAGAAATCACAAAACAGGAATACTATATGAGATTCCTCCTTCATCGGAATAGACAAGGTTGAAATAATTTTTATTGGTCTCGAAAATAGTTAAAAAACTGCCTTTCGGCAGACAAGTATGCACTTTAGTGCATTTACCTTTCAGGTTCTAAAAATGTTTACCACAGATTCGCAGATTAATTTTTGCTTGATTAATTAAAATCTGTGAATCTGCGGTTAGATTCTTTGACATCGTTTTAGCCATTCAGACTTTTAGTCTGCTAACCAAACCTACGGACTTATAGTCATGGTGGTTTAGTTGACTTAACGATATTGGACTATAACTACCAAAAAATGCTAAAGATTTATTAATTTAGAATCAAATACAACGCTAGTATTTTAAAAATCATAAATTTACTTGAACAAACAGAACACTTTTAAGATGAAATCGAAACTTACTTTTATAATCGCCCTCTTCTTCGTTACCCTTACTTGGGCACAAAGCGGAACGCCAACAGATTACCTCACCAATCAATTTCATAAAGAACGAAGAGAAGCCTTGCGCAAAAAGATGCCTAAGAACAGTGTCGCAGTATTTTTTGCCAACCCCATACGCAATAGAGCCAATGACGTTGATTATGTGTACCACCAAGACCCTAATTTTTATTACCTAACGGGATATTCAGAACCTAATAGTGTATTGCTTGTTTTTTCTGACAATCAAACCAACATGGAAGGCAAGACCTATAACGAACTGCTGTATGTACAAGAAAAAAATCCTAAAAGAGAACTCTGGACGGGCATTCGCCTTGGGACTGAAGGCGCTAAAAGCAAGTTGGGGTTTGAGAATTCCTTGAACGGGGCAGCGTTTCTAAAATCAGGAATCGATTTTTACAGTTTCGATAATGTCCTTTTTACCGATTTTGAGGAGGATGTTCGAAATGCCAAAAATGAAGAGGCCGATTTGTACAAATTGATCGCTTCTTTTAAAAGTCAGATAGGCTATAACATTGCTTTGGAAACTGCGAATAACTCTAATTTTCAGAATGAGAACAAACAAAAAAGTATTTCATCAAAAAGGGCTAATATCAATGTATCGGCACTAGAAAGCTATATGGCAAGTTTGCGAGAGATTAAGTCTAAGGAAGAGCTGGTTTTGTTGACCAAAGCGATTCGTATTTCGGCAGTAGGGCAAATCGAAACGATGAAAGCCATGCATCCCGGCATGTCGGAGGCAGAAATACAGGGCGTGCATGAGTTTATCTACAAAAAATACGGAAGCGAATATGAAGGCTATCCTTCTATTGTGGGTGGAGGTAACAACGGTTGTGTGTTGCACTATGTAGAAAACAGTAAAACCAAAGTCGATAATGAATTGGTATTAATGGATTTGGGAGCCGAATATCATGGCTATACTGCCGATGTTACTAGAACCATTCCTGCTAATGGTACTTTTTCTGTAGAACAAAAATTGATTTATGATTTGGTCTATGAGGCTCAAGATGCGGGAATAGCAGAGGTAAAAATTGGAAACAGTTTTGGTGCCCCTGACCAAGTAGCACGCAGAATTATCAGTAATGGTTTGCTAAAACTGGGAATCATCAATAGGCTGGAAGATGCTAGAATTTATTTCCCGCATGGGACTTCGCATCACATTGGCTTAGATGTTCACGACCCGGGTGCTTACAATGCCTTTGAAGAAAATATGGTGCTTACGGTGGAACCTGGTATCTACATTCCCATAGGGAGCAATTGTGATAAAAAATGGTGGGGAATTGCCGTACGAATTGAAGATGATATCCTTGTCACTACAAAAGGCCCCATAAATTTATCGGCAGAAGCTCCGAGAAAATCAGATGAAATAGAAGCATTAATGAAGCAAAAAAGTGTTTTGGATGCCTTTAGTTTACCAAAATTAGATTGACACAAACTATGAAGTTTCTCCTCCTCTTAGTTTCGGTTTTTAGCTTTGCACAGCAAACGAAAGTAGTTGATTTTAAAACTATTAACGCAATTTTAGATATAAACCCAATCAAACGGAATGTAGTTGGTAAATGCGAGTATACTTTTGAAGTAAATCAAAAAATTGATACCATCAGGATTGATGCTCAAAAAATGGAGTTTTCGAGTGTGAAGATTAATGGGTTTGATGTAAAATTTAAAGCCAATAAAAAGCAGTTTTTACTCTTTGAAGGTTTTAAAAACGGGACAAACACTTTAACTTTCAACTATGAAGCTTTTCCTACTCAGGCCATGTATTTTGTAAATTGGGATTTTTCAAAGGAAATGAATACTCCTGAAAAAGTACAAGGACAAATTTGGACACAAGGACAAGGCAGATATACCAGCAATTGGTTGCCCAGTTTTGATGATGTAAATGAGAAAGTGGTTTTTGGTTTGACTATTGCTTTTCAGAAAAGTTTTGAAGTTATTTCTAACGGAATTTTAGTAAATAAAACTGAAAATGGCGATAGTATTTCATGGCACTATCAAATGCAAAAGCCTATGAGTAGTTACTTGTTGATGCTGGCAATTGGTCATTTTCAAAAACAAGAGCAAAGGGCAACTTCACAAACACCATTAGAGTTTTATTTTGAGAAAGGCGATAGTAACAAAATAGAACCAACCTACAGATACAGTAAACAAGTGTTCGATTTTTTGGAAAAAGAAATAAGTTTTCCTTATCCTTGGGAAGTGTATCGTCAAGTACCGGTTCGTGATTTTCTTTATGCAGGAATGGAAAATACCACAACAACCCTTTTTTCTAGAGATTTTGTAGTTGATAGTATTGGTTATCATGACAGGAGATATCTCAATATCAATGCTCATGAACTAGCGCACCAATGGTTTGGAAATTTGGTTACAGCTAAGTCGGGAAAAGAACATTGGCTTCAAGAAGGTTTTGCAACTTATTATTCCTTATTGGCAGAACGAGAAGTTTTTGGAGAGGATTATTTTTACAACGAATTATACAAAACATCCAGGCAAATTGCACAAGCTTCAAAAACAGATACCATTCCAGTTTTAAACGAAAAAGCGAGTTCATTAACTTTTTATCAAAAAGGAGCTTGGGCATTACATGTCTTGCGAGAAGCTTTAGGTAAAGACAAATTCAATTTGGCAGTAAAAAACTATTTAGAGAAATGTGCTTATCAAAATGTTACAACCGATGATTTTTTGTCGGAAATTGATTTGATTTCTAATTATGATACAAAAGCTTTTCGAAAAAGATGGTTAGAAGCTACAAATTTTCCTAAGGAAGAGGTGAATATCTTGCTTCAAAAAAATGATTTTGTAAAGCAATACATGCAATTATTTGAAACACCTTTAGATATAGTTACAGATAAAGAATCAATTTTAAAACTAATAAATAGCGATGTTTATTTTCCTATAAAAGAGTTATTGATATACCAATCTGAATCAATGGCATTTGAACCGAAAGAATATTTACTATTAGCTGCCTTAAAAACAAATGAATTGCATGTTCGTCAAGCAGTAGCGTCAAGTCTGGCTTCAATTCCGGAAAATTTCCGATTGCAGTATGAAACATTATTATTTGATGAATCATACGAAACTAAAGAAATTGCTTTAGTCAATTTATGGAAAAATTTCCCTAAATTTAGGGAAGAATATATAGAACTATCTAAGAATTGGATTGGTTTTGAAGATAAAAATTTAAAATTACAGCATCTTTCATTGGCGTATTTAACCTATAAAAATGATAGTAAAAAAATTAAAGTTTATCAGGAATTGTTAAGTTATACTGGAACTAATTATGATTCAGGTATACAACAAAATGCTTTGCAAAAGTTATTGAATTTAAAAATTAATACAAAAGAAATATTTATAAGTTTAGCATACGGTACTGGAAATCACCGTTGGCAGTTTGTAAAATTCTCGAGAGATACCATTCGTAAATTAATAAAAGAAGAAAAAAACAGGGCTATCTTTAATGAGATTCTACCTCAATTGCCTGTTAGAGAAAAAACACAATTGAAACGATTATTAGATGAAAAAATAATGTAATTATGAGAGCATTAGTGATTTCTGGGGGCGGAAGTAAAGGGGCATTTGCTGGAGGTGTTGCACAATATTTGCTAGAAAATAAAAATAGATACAGTTTATTTCTGGGAACCTCCACTGGCAGTTTATTAATTCCGCATTTGGCATTAGGAAATATTGATAAAATTAAAAGTATCTACACAAATGTGACCATGGATAAAGTTTTTGATGTCAATCCGTTCATTGTAAAAAAGAATGATGGTATGGATACAGTTTCTATCAATCATTTTAATGTAATTTTGCAATTTTTAAGAGGCAGAAGGACTTTTGGAGAGAGTCATAGACTTAGAAAATACATTGCAACGAGTTTCACAGAATCAGAATTTGATTCACTAAAAGCCTCTAAAAAAGATGTTGTTGTTACCGTTACGAATCTTTCTAGAAATGAAGTAGAATATAAAAGTATAAAAGATTTTAGTTACTCCGAGTTTTGTGATTGGATTTGGATTTCATGCAATTACATTCCGTTTATGAGTATAACAAATAAAAAAGGATGTGATTATGGAGATGGAGGATTTACAAGTTTGGTTCCAATTCATGAAGCCATTATTCGTGGAGCAACTGAAATAGATGTTGTTATTTTAGAAATTGAAAAAAACAACAAAGTAAGAGTGATTGGCAAAAACCCGTTTTCATTAATGGTAAATTTGTTCGGAACTTTATTAGATCAGGTAGAAAAACATGATGTAATAATTGGAAAACTAACTGCAAACACTAAAAATGTAAAGCTTAATTTATATTACACACCTACCAAGCTAACTAACAATGCCCTAATTTTTAATAAAAGGAACATGAAAAGATGGTGGAATCAAGGGTATAAATATGCCAAAAATAAAAGTCAAAACATAAGTGAAATAAAAGAGCTATAGAAACTCGTTGATTTCGTTTTTCAAAAAGCTTAAAGCTGCACTGCTAGGAGTTTGTTTATCCATCAGGTCACTCAAAATCACCTCGCGTAACTTATCTGCACTATCTACACGCTCACTCATACTCGCTTTCCGAATCATTTGTATGGTAGCATTTTTTGCAGTAATAATAATCGTCCAACATGCATCAGACATGTAAATTTGCTGTGTTAAATTGTGCTCAAATTCCTGTTCTATTTGGGCAATTACATAATTTTCATAATCGTTTTTGTTAGAAGAGATAGGTGTAATACGTATTAATAGTTTTGTAGGATTGATACGTTCCAAAAACAAAACCATACGTTCAAAAGCTTGTAATCGAAGTGGTAAAGCATCTTTTTGAGCATCTTTATTCAATAAATAACGACGTCTTCCTTCTTCATTTTTGGTGTGTAAATCAAAAAAGTAATAAGCCACAACTCCAGTAATTAAAGCGGGCAAAGTGTAAGCAAGTAATTCTATTATTTTTGTGGTATCCATTTTATATTTATTTACGAGAACAAAAATAGGATATAACTAGTAGAACCAAAACGGAAATGGATTTTTTTTCGAATTAAATCTTACTTTTGATAAATTTAATGAATGACTGAGTCTGCAATTCTTATTGTATTGTGCCTAGCTGCTTTTGTAGCAGGATTTGTCGACGCTATTGTAGGCGGTGGAGGCTTAATTCAAACACCACTAGGATTAATTCTTCTGCCCAATTTGCCAGTTGCAACTGTTATTGGAACTTTAAAAATCCCTTCTTTCAGTGGAACCTTTTTTGCAGCTTTCCAATACCTCAAAAAAGTTAAAATGAATTGGAAGTTGCTACTCATTATGATGGTTTTAGCAGTACCATCCGCTTTTATAGGTTCGACAGTATTGACCTATGTAAGCAATGATTTCATGAAACCTTTGTTACTTGTGGTGCTTTCGTTGTTAGTAATTTACACCTATGTAAAGAAAAATTTCGGACTTCATGCTGAAAAGTTCCATTCCTCAAAACAACAAATTTTATATGCGGTGTTAATCAGTTTTTTTATAGGTTTCTACGATGGTTTTATAGGTCCAGGAACTGGAAGTTTTTTGGTTTTGGCATTTATAGTTCTACTTGGTTTTGATTTTCTTCAGGCTTCCGCCAATGCTAAAATGGTCAACTTAGCCACAAATTTCGGCTCAATCTGCTTGTTTATCATCAAAGGAAAAATCATTTGGATGATAGCTATTCCAATGGCGATTTGTAATGCGATTGGCGGATTTATAGGCGCTAAATTAGCTATTAATAAAGGCAATACATTCATTCGAATTTTCTTTTTGATTGTTGTTGTAGGAACATTAATCCGATTTGCATATGATGTCTTTCTGAAAAAATAAAAACACTCATAAATTCTAAAAGGAAATGCCTCGATGCTCTAAATTCTTCATTCTAAATCGCTATTTTTGCATACAACAATTCCATTTTAGAAATGCAGCAATACATTAGCCAACTCAACGAAGCCCAACAAGAACCTGTTCTCCAAAAAGACGGTCCTATGATTATTATTGCAGGAGCTGGCTCAGGAAAAACACGTGTTTTAACTATTCGAATAGCCTATTTGATGAGCCTTGGTGTAGATGCATTCAGTATTTTAGCATTGACTTTTACGAATAAGGCGGCACGAGAAATGAAAAATCGTATCTCGCAAATAGTAGGTGCCAGCGAAGCTAAAAACCTATGGATGGGAACGTTTCACTCGGTTTTTGCTCGAATTCTTCGTTCAGAAGCAGATAAATTGGGTTATCCTTCTAATTTCACTATTTATGATACGCAGGATTCCGTTCGATTGATTTCGGCAGTCATAAAAGAAATGCAATTGGACAAAGATATTTACAAACCCAAACAAATTTTAAGTAGAATATCCTCTTATAAAAACTCCTTAATTACGGTAAAAGCCTATTTCAATAACCCCGAATTGCAAGAGCAAGATGCTATGTCTAAAAAGCCTCGACTGGGTGAAATTTATCAAAATTATGTTGAGCGTTGTTTCAAATCTGGCGCAATGGATTTTGATGATTTGTTATTAAAAACCAATGAGTTATTGAATCGTTTTCCTGATGTTTTAGCCAAATACCAAGACCGTTTCAGATACATTTTAGTCGATGAGTACCAAGATACCAATCATTCACAATATTTAATTGTTCGTGCTTTATCCGATAGATTTCAGAATATTTGTGTCGTTGGTGACGATGCACAAAGTATTTATGCTTTTCGTGGCGCGAATATCAATAACATCTTAAATTTTCAGAAAGATTATGAAGGCGTAAAAACCTATCGATTGGAACAAAATTACCGTTCTACCAAAAATATTGTAGAAGCCGCTAATTCGATTATCGATAAAAATAAAACCAAATTAGACAAAGTGGTTTGGACGGCAAACGATTTTGGAAACAAAATAAAAGTCCATCGCAGTATAACCGATAGTGAAGAAGGTCGATTTGTAGCCAGTACCATTTGGGAACAAAAAATGCAAAATCAAATGATAAACGGTCAATTTGCCATTTTGTACCGTACCAATGCGCAATCGCGTGCTATGGAAGATGCGCTGAGAAAGCGAGATATTCCGTATCGAATTTATGGAGGGTTGTCGTTTTATCAACGCAAGGAAATTAAAGATGTTTTGTGCTATTTGCGATTGGTCATTAATCCAAAAGACGAAGAAGCATTAATTCGTGTCATTAATTATCCCGCGCGTGGAATTGGTGATACCACTGTCGAAAAACTCACGATAGCTGCTAATCATTACAGACGTTCTATTTTTGAAGTGATGCAAAACATCGATAAAATAGATTTAAAACTCAACTCTGGAACCAAGCAAAAGTTACAGGATTTTGTAACGATGATTCAGAGTTTTCAAGTCATAAATGAGAACCAAGATGCTTTTTATTTAGCCGATCATGTTTCTAAAAAAACAGGATTGGTTCAGGAATTAAAGAAAGATGCCACACCCGAAGGAATTGCCAAAATTCAGAATATAGAAGAACTTTTAAACGGTATTAAAGACTTTACCGAAGGGCAAAAAGAAATTGATGGTGCCCGTGGAGCCTTGTCTGAATTTATGGAAGATGTCGCCTTGGCAACCGATTTAGACAAAGACACTTCCGATGAAGACCGTGTAGCTTTGATGACCATACATTTGGCAAAAGGGTTAGAATTTCCCTATGTTTTTGTGGTAGGAATGGAAGAAGATTTGTTTCCAAGTGCCATGAGTATGAGTACACGAAGCGAACTGGAAGAAGAACGTCGATTGTTTTATGTGGCTTTAACTCGTGCCGAAAAACAAGCCTATTTGACGTATGCGCAATCGCGTTACCGTTGGGGAAAATTGACCGATAGTGAACCTTCGCGTTTTATTGAAGAAATTAATGGTGAATATCTGGAATACCTCACAGCAGAGGAAACAAATTACAGATACAAACCTATGATTGACAGTGATATCTTTGGAGATGTCGATAAATCAAAATTGCGATTGGCAAAACCAATAGGAGGAACGCCACCAAAATATATTACGGATAACGAACCAAAATCAGACATCAATATTCGGAAATTGAAACCCGTTTCCAGCAATGCACCTTCAGGAAGTGCCAATTTATTTGATAATAAACTCACCGTTGGCAATGTAGTCATGCACGAACGTTTCGGAAAAGGCGAAGTCATCAACCTTGAAGGCGTGGGAGCCGACAAAAAAGCCGAAATTAAGTTTGAAGTGGGTGGAATTAAAAAGTTATTGTTGCGATTTGCCAAATTGGATGTGATTGGGTAATTCCTAAATCACAATTCTTAAATCTTAAATTAATCATGTCACAATTCATAAAAATATACGAAGACAAACCCAATGAGGCTGCCATTAAAAAAGTAGTTGAGGTACTAAAGAATGGAGGCTTGGTAATTTACCCTACGGATACCGTTTATGGTTTGGGTTGCGATATTACGAATACCAAAGCCTTAGAACGTATTGCAAAAATTAAAGGAGTCAAGTTAGAAAAAGCGAATTTTTCGTTCATCTGTAATGATTTAAGTAATTTATCTGATTATGTTAAGCAAATTGATACGGCTACTTTTAAGTTATTAAAAAGAGCTTTGCCCGGACCATATACTTTTATTTTACCGGGCAATAACAACTTACCAAAGGAATTCAAAAAGAAAACAACGGTCGGAATTCGTATTCCAGATAATGCGATTGCCTTAGAGATTGTAAAAATGTTGGGTAATCCAATAGTTTCAACTTCTATTCGAGACGATGATGAAGTATTGGAATATTCTACAGATCCAGAACTCATTTTTGAAAAATGGCAAAATCGTGTCGATATGGTTGTTGATGGGGGCTATGGTGACAATATGGGTTCAACCATTATTGATTTGTCAGGTCATGAGCCTATTGTAGTAAGAGAAGGCAAAGGAAGTTTGGATATTCTTTAGTATTCAGATTATAAGAATGCAGCCTTTTGTAGAACTAATTGGGATTCAATTTTTTACTATTTTTTTCCAGTTGGAATCCAAATCCACAAAAGAGGTTGATTGAATGCATCTTGATTTCATCTCTAACGATAGTATAAGACGATGAAGGAAGGAGTTCAATATAACCTAATGAACCAATTATTCCTGGAAAAGTTAATGAAGTTCCTCCCAAAACGTATAAACCTTTTTTGCCTAATTGTAAATTGTATTTTACATCTATTCCCCAGTTAAATTGTGTAGCAGGACGAAAATCATCAATGCCAAATTCAGCTTTTGTTTGTGCATTAAGTGCATTGGAAGTTGGGATGGCCGTACCAATAAAAACTCCAGTGTAAAGTCCGTAAAATCCTTTTTTTTCTGAATTACTCAGCTGATATAATGCAGAGACTTTGACGAAAAGCATATTGGACAATAGAAAAGGATATTCTACTTTTTCAAAATTTTGAATGAGCCCGATATCTTGTTTATAATAACCTATTGAACTTTGCAGTTTTATATTTTTTTTTTGATATCCTAAAACTATTTCGGGAACAAAACATTCCTTAAAACCCGTGATAAGATGTTCTTTTTCATCATAAGAATTAGGATTATAACCACCAACTATTTCTGCTTGATTTTCAGAAGGACCAAAACTGTTTTGTATTGCTGTATGAAATTCAAAATAAAATGAATCTGATGGAACTTGTTGTGCGGAGACTTTACAGCTAAAAATAAAAAAACTGTATACTATTAAGCTAGTTGCTGATATTTTCCGAAGATTAATCATTGCTTTAGTATTTGAGAAGAAGAAATAAACGTTTTCGCTACTTATAAAGTGTAGTTTATGAGTATATTAAAAATAAATAATTTATATGTAAAACACTAATTTTTAGATAGTTTTTTTGTTTTTACCAAAAAAAACGTCCTGATTTCTCAGGACGTTTTGGATATTTTTAAAATCTGAAACTATTGTTGTTTCTTCATTTCTTTTTCAATCATTTCATAAAACTCATCAATTTTAGGAAGAATTACAATTCGAGTTCTTCTATTTATGCCTCTGTTTTCAGCAGTATTGTTCTGAACTAAAGGAATAAATTCGCTTCTTCCCGCTGCAATTAATTGAGATGGTTTTACTCCTAAATCTTTAGTAAGCACTCTTACAATAGCTGTAGAACGCTTTACGCTTAAATCCCAGTTGTCAATTAAAACACCATTTCCTATATAAGGAACATTGTCAGTGTGACCTTCTACCATACATTCAAAAGTAGGTTTGTCATTGATGATTTTAGCTACTTTAGCTAATACGCCTTTTGCTTTATCGCTTACATTATAACTACCACTTTTAAACAATAGTTTATCAGCAATAGAAATAAATACAACGCCTTTTTCTACGTTTACTTCAATATCTGGATCAGAAACGCCTACAGAACTTTTTATGCTTGTTACTAAAGCTAATGTTACACTATCTTTTTTAGTAAGAGCATCCTGCATTCTTGAAATTTTCAAGTCTTTTTCTTTAATGGTTTCTAAAGCTTTCTCAATGTTTTGAGCACCTTTAGTAGATAGAGTGGTCATGTTCCCCATGTTGTTAATCAAATCGGAATTGTTTTTCTTTAAAAACTCCATTTGGCTTGACATGGATTCTTTCTCCGTCAAACACGTATTTAATTTTACAGTACAAGAATTCAACAAATCCTGAATCTCTTTGTTTTTGCTCTCTAAGGCTGCAATTTTCTTTTTTGTTCCACATGAAGTTGTTAGCAAGGCAACTAATGATAGAGCTAAAATGATTCTTTTCATAAAAAGGGTTTTAATTATTGTGCAAAGTTACTGTTAAAATAAATTTCTACCAATTCTAATAGGATTTAAAGAAATGTTAAAATAGTTTTTCAAAAACAGTGCCACTTTTAACATAATAGGTAAAAACGATACTTTTTGTTTTATAGTATGTTTGTTTTTGAACAACATCTCTTTTTTTATAGTTTTCAGAAAAAAGACAATAAAAAGAATAGTGCGCTTTTAAAACTGCAAACCCATGCGAAAAATTACCTTGACTGATAAATTTTATTGCGGCAATACCGTCTAAAACCATTCGTATGAAAAGGGTGCTGTATAAAGAGGATTTGGGTAAATTTTTAACAAGCATTAATAAGGAATTTCTAAAATTCAAAAAAGTTTTTTTAGGGTTCCCTTTTTGCAAAGTAGCTCCACCTACATGATATACTACTGATTTGGAATTGTATGTAATGGTATAGCCTTTATTATAAGCTCGCCAACACAAATCAATTTCTTCCTGATGTGCAAAAAAATCGGCATCAAAACCCTTTAGTAATTTGTAAACGGAACTTCTAATAAAAAAACACGCCCCAGATGCCCAAAAAATGTCACAATCGTCATTGTATTGTTGGGTATCTTTTTCTAGGGTTTCAAAAATGCGACCTCGGCAAAAGGGATAGCCATATTTATCAATAAATCCGCCAGCTGCGCCTGCATATTCAAAATAGTCTTTGTTTTTATAATCTAAAATTTTAGGCTGAATGATAGCTGTTGTAGGTTCGTTACTAAACGTTTCCAGTATTGGTTGCAACCAGTTTTCAGTCACTTCAATATCCGAATTGACTAAAGCGTAAATATCGGCTTCGATGTATTTTAAAGCCTCATTATAGCCGCCAGCAAAACCGAAATTTTCTTTGTTTTCTATAATTTGTACTGTCGGAAAATTAGCTTTTAAAACGGAAATAGAATTGTCGGTCGATGCATTATCGGCAACATAAATTGTCGCTTCAGGAGAATATTTTAATAGTGATGGCAAAAACCGTTCTAATAGTTTAGATCCGTTCCAATTCAGTATAACGACAGCTATTTTCAAATTTACAATTTAGTGGTATTAGTTTCGAAATGAGGAAGCTCCTTCATAAAATGATACTTTTCATTATCAAAATCCATTTGGCAAAAGTAATGATTATGTCCGTTGGTTACCATTAAAAATTCAGCCCTTAAAGTTAGATTGTATCTCGCTATTTGATCAAAAGTATTTTGAGCAATTTTAATTTCGGGTGCTTTACATTCTATTAATATGCGTATGCTACCATCGGCATTAAAAACCACGACATCGTATCGCTTTTTTACATCATTAATTTTAAGTAGTTTCTCGACATTAATGTGTGACTTTGGATATTTTTTTTCCTGTAACAAGAACTGAACAACATGCTGACGCACCCATTCCTCTGGTGTGAGAATGATAAATTTTTTCCTGATTTCATCAAAGATAGCGACTTTATTTTCACTATTTTTGAAACGAAAGTTATAGGATGAAAAATTGAGTGGTTGCATGCCGCAAAAATAATATTTTAAATCCCAAATTTCGAATAAACGAATAATCAAATCAACATTTTTATGGATGAGGTTGTAAAAATTGTAAACGATATCAAGGCCGGAAACATAAAACCTATCTATTTTTTGATGGGAGAAGAACCCTATTATATTGATAAGTTGTCTGATTATATTGAAGAGCATGTACTAACCGAAGAGGAGAAAAGTTTTAATCAAACGGTTTTGTACGGACGTGATGTGACTGTAGAAGATATTATTTCTACAGCAAAACGATATCCTATGATGGCTGAACGTCAGGTTGTAATTATTAAAGAAGCACAAGATTTAACCAAAACAATCGACAAATTAGAAAGTTATGCCGAAAATCCAATGCTTTCAACGGTTTTGGTCATTTGTTATAAATATAAAACACTAGACAAACGTAAAAAAGTAACAAAGGAGTTGGCTAAATCGGGTTTGATATACGAAAGTAAAAAATTGTATGAAAACCAAGTAGGCGAGTGGATAAAACGGGTATTACAAGGTAAAAATTACACTATCGAACCTAAGGCATCAGCGATGTTGGTAGAATTCTTAGGAACCGATTTGAGTAAAATAAATAACGAATTAGAAAAGTTACAAATTATATTGCCTAAGGGTAGTATGATTACAGCCATGCATATTGAGGAAAATATTGGTTTTAGTAAAGACTTTAATGTTTTTGAATTGAGAAAATCGCTTGGCGAACGCAATCAACTGAAAAGTTATAAAATTGTAAACTATTTTGCTGAAAACCCTAAAGAAAATAATATAGTAATGGTAGTTGGACTGGTTTTTAGTTTTTATGTTCAGCTATTAAAGTATCACGGATTAAAAGATAAAAATCCTAATAATGTAGCTAAAGTTCTTGGCGTAAATCCTTTCTTTTTAAAAGATTATGACGTAGCACTTAAAAATTATCCAATGAAAAAAGTAAGTCAAATTGTAGCGTCCCTGCGCAATGTTGATGTCAAAAGTAAAGGCGTTGGTGCAAATGCATTACCGCTTCATGATTTGTATAAAGAAATGTTGTTAGGAATTTTTAGTTAACATTTATCTCAACCTCTTAAAATTAATGTTTTCTAACCGTTTTTTCATTTTCTTAGAAGGGCTGTAAACAATCTTTGTTCCCTTGATGGTGGCTTTACCCAGTTCGGTTTGGGTTTCTGAAGCCGTTCCCTGAATCGTGATTTTAAAAGTGCCTAAAGCATCAATTCTCACAATTTTGCCATCAGCTAATGCTTCCCCTATGGCCTCAGTTAAGCCTATCATCACCCCATAACAGTCGGCTTTGCTCATAGAGGAACGAGAAGAAACAACATCAGCCAGACTGTCTAAATCAGCCTCACCTTTGCTAACGGCACACGGATAATATTTTATTTCGGGCGGAGATACTAAATTGTTTTGTTTGGGAACTAATTTGAATGATACTGACATACTTTTTTGTTTGTTCGTTTATAAAAAGGAAAGCGACCTTACAAATTTACAAAAAGATATACAGTAATCATATAAAAGATGTATAGAAATTTATAAAAAGATGTACATAAGTTAAATAAAAGATGTACAGAAATTTAATTATACACCCTTTTGAAATGATAAATTGAAGCTGATAAAGTGATAAAAACAGCGTACACTTCGGATTTCATCAACAAATGGAGGATTAAATTCCATTTCTGTCTGTAATGTGAGTCTGTAAAATTGGCTATAGCGTTCCTCTGAAAGACGCAGTCAAGGCTAAGGAACCCAGTTTTCTCTAATAGGAGAAAAATATAGGAAGAAAAAGCGTCCTAAAACTCAATTCTAGCGATTGCGTTTGGCAATTGTTTGCGGTTTGCTTTATTTAATTGTTCATATTAGTTGTGTCTTTAAAAAAATTCAAAATTGCATTTTCTTAGCTTTGTGTTCTTCTTGACTTAGTACTGTTGACAGTTGTCTTTTAGGTTGTCAAAAGTATTTTATCATGATGGCTGGCTTAGAATTTTTCGAAAGCGTTATCACGAATTTCTATATCAAATAAAACACATGAGTAACCTTTTGTTCGGTGTTGGGAGAGGCGCCCTCTGTCAGTTTCTGTCGGAGCCGTCTACTCGAATAGCGGTTCGTGATATTGATTGTTAAATGCACTGCATTTTTAACTTAGCACCTAACCAAATACCACTTATAAATTAATGGTTTTTCTTAATCACTTTTATTGCAAGGTAAATTAGAGAAAATAGGACAATGAAAATGGATATACCTATAAATTCCTGTTTTGACAAATTGGAAAGAAGCCACAGAATTACAACAATTGCAAGAAGCGGAACTATAATACCGCCAGGTATGCGAAACGTTTTTTCAGAAGTTAACGAATTCCTTTTTCTTAATTTTAGAGTTGCTAATACCACACCAAGATAAATCAGTAAAGTAGCAGCTCCAGAAATAATAGCCAGTTGTTTAAATCCTCCTAAGGACGCAAACAATAAACCCATAGTTGCATAAAATAGAATAGCTATATGAGGGGTATAAAATTTAGTATGAACTTTCCCAAATAGTTTTGGCATTATACCATCATTTGCTCCAGCATAAAGTACTCGTGGGTTTGAAAATATGGCACCACTTAAACAACCAATCATGGATACAGCTATAGCTATTATCATTAAAATAATTCCCGATTTTCCCATAATAATTTCTGCAACGGCTCCTAATGGAGCATCTTTATGTGTGGCAAGTGTAGTACCTAAAATACCTTGAGATACCACTTGAATAGCTATATATATTATGAGTACCGCAGCAATGCCAAAAAATATACCAAGCGGAATGGTACGCTTTGCATTCTTTATTTCGCCACTATTACTCATTGGAACTTCTATTCCCAAAAAGGCAAACATTAAAAGCAAAGAAGCGGACCCAATGTTACTGACATTTGGAATAATAGTCCATTCTAAGTTTTCTGATGCAATATATTGAGTTCCGACAACAATTAGAAAAAGTAAAGGAATTAGTTTAACAAAAGTTGCCAGTTCTATAAACCTCAAACCATTTTTAACGCTTCGGATGTTAATTAATGCAAGGATACCAAATAGAAATATAAAAAATAAAATCCTGTAGCGTTCAGTTCCAAGAGAAGGGAAAAAATATTTCAGAGTATCTGCAAGTCCATTTGCAACAGCGGCATCAGATAGTATTGACGACCCATACAAAAACAGGTTATTGGCTATAAATCCAGCATAAGGACCAAATGCGGTTTCAATGTAGGCATAAGTTCCACCGCTTGTGGTTACTTTACTCCCAACTTCAGCAAAACATAGCGCAATTAAAAACATAAGAGCGCCACAAACTAAGTAAGCCACAATTGCAGCTGCTCCAAGATTTTCTGCTATAATTGCAGGAATTACAAAAATCCCTGTTCCAATAGTCATGTTTATTATGGCAAGACTTAGCGCACCGACCCCTATTTCTTTTTTTAATTTCTCATTATCCATAATTTCTATCTATGCTGCGTTAGGTTCTTGAATTCTCCTGTTATTTGTAGAATTACCTCTAACGGTTCGCCGCCACGTCTTGTTGCGGATAAGCGAACCGCGATTTTTTCCACTAAGATAGAATTTTTTCGTGAAGAAAATGTTGCGGCTAACGAAATCGAGCAATGAGTCGTGACGGCTGTTAGCGGTAGTGTTTATTTTTGTTCTACCAATCCTTTCAATTTACTGTTCATTTCTTCAAATCCTTTTTTCGTGTTATTGTCAAGTTGTTTTTTGAAAAGCGGAACAAGTATTCCTGCAAATTTTTCACTTTGCTTAAAAGTTGTTATTCCATTTCTGTTGTCAATAAGTTCAAATTTATGTTCTCCATCAAAAAGGCCCGCAAACAATAAATTTCCAAGCCATTTTAACTCCTTATTAGTTTCAAAGGTCAAAACTTTTGGTTTAAATGTCATTCCTTTTGTATTTGGAGGTTCAATTCTTACAGTTATTTTATTTCCAACTTTTACATCACCTATAATTGATTTTATAAACGGATTCCAATTCGGATAACTTTTGAAGTCAGTAAGAATTGCCCAGACTTTTTCTGGTTGTGCATTTATTAGTATTTCTGTTTTTATTTCTATTGCCATTTTGGAGTATTTTAAATTAGTTGTAATTAAATTCTATTTTTTCTTTGTATGAGTACTTTGTCTTAAATCGCCATCCTTATTTTTTCTTTTTAATATCAAAAGAATACCCGATACTCACGTTAAACACCCATGGTGTTGCGTTGAAACCAGGGTCTTGCGTTTTGATTTCTTCCGTCATCATCGTTTTCTTATTGTAGTAACTATATTTATTTCCTTCTAAAGAAGAAGCGATAGTTGGCCAAAATCTAATACTAGGTGCAATCGTAATACCACGTAGAGATGATGATTTGTTTTTAAAGGGTTGATAGTTGCCATATACACCGATACCTAAACTCATGGTATTGTACGAAATGATTTGATTGCCAATATTTTTTGATTCGCCTTCATAATAATATTCAAAACGATGCCATTTTGGTTCTACTCTAATATTTATCCATTCTTTTACACGATAGCCTATTCCGAATCCTGTTGTCCAAGGAATATGGACTGCCACACCTTGTCTTTTTAAGTCGGTTGTTACGGTATTTCCGGAATAATCTAAAGAAACACCATGGGAGTAATCAAAAATGAATCGATTGTAGATCAAGTTGCCTTCGATATTGAAGCCTCTAGCTACTATAGGTTGCGTTAATCCAAACAGCACATTTATTTTTTTGTCTGTTTTCCATTCTTGCGCTTGTAAATTAAGCATGTTTAAAGTTAACATAATGATTAACGCTAATTTTACTGAGTTTTTAATTTTTGTTTTCATGATTTTATTTGTTTTAAAATGATGGTGCAAAATTCGCTCAGTAAAAAGTGCTATTCATTCACATTTGTTAATAAATGATTTTTCACTTACGTATTCGACTTAACGATTGAGGTTTAATTCCCAAATAGGCTGCAATATGGTATTGAGGAACTCTTTTGATTAACTCGGGATAATCAGTCATAAACTTATAATAGCGTTGTTTGGCATCCAGCGTAGTCAAATTATAAGTCTGTCTTGAAATGCGTATAAATGAAAGTTCTGTATAGTAACTTCTCAACGCCATAAATTTGGGTTGGATAGTCAATAGTACTTCCATTTTTGAACTTGACAAAGTAAACACACGGGTGTCTTCTAGTGCCTTTATATTCATATCTGAAGCAGCACCTGTTGTGAAACTTTTCAGGGAAACTACCCAATCCTGTTCTAATGCAAAATCAGATGGTATTTCATTACCATCAATAATTTTATAATACATCATTAATCCGCTCGATAAATATCCGAATCTGTTGCTTATTTGGCCTTCTTTTAAAAAGTGTTCTCCTTTTAGAATAGTATTTTCTTCCAATGATTCAATAAAAAGATTAGTGTCTTCTTTAGAAAAACTCGCAATAGTATTTATTTCAGTTATTAATTTGTCAAGCATTTTAGTGAATATTAAATTCAGTTTAGTTGATTGTTTGTTACATCCTACAATTTTAGTGGTTTTTCGTAACATTACCGCTAATAGACGGGCGCTTCACGAAGGTGTTTCACTTTCTTTAAACGGCTAGTTGAGCGAAGTGCCCGCCTATTGAGCAAAGTGCCTTCGGGCATTTTGCTCATCGTTTTCGCGCTACAGCGGGTTTGGGACTAAATTAAGTCCTATTTTCGGATTTGCCAAATCATTCCAAATACAAAACCAACTTTCCATTAAGCCAATTGCCCAAATCCGTTGTAGTGGCTGTTATGCGATCGTGTTTTTCTATTCGTTAAAAATAGAATTTACACTTTCGTTACCTTTCAAATTTTTAATGTCAATCACATCTTCATCCATGATTTTATAACCAACATCTTTACGTTGTCCATTTGTATAATGTGAAAGAGTGGAATGATTAAATTTTAAAATGGATGGTATATTAAGCCTTTCTCGTACACTTAAATATTCCTGTTTATCAAAAGGTCCAAAAACACTGTCAGTATCAATTTTAAAAATATAGTATGCAGATAAATTACTTTCAAAAACAGCTTTTCGACGATCATTATAGTTATTTGCTAGATTTGCTTCTGTAATATTTTGTTGAAATTTTTGTTGAGCAATGATGAAATTTTTGTTGTAACCATAAAACATGATATGTCCTTGTATAAGTGTCTCTTCATTCTTAATTTTAATCAAATAAATGTCACTATTTCTATCATATTGAAGTTTATATTCTTTGTTGATAACAGGCATTGAATCTTCACACGATGTCAAAACAATCGAGATAATAAGAATTATAGATGGTAAGTTTTTCATGTTGTTTATTCCGATTTTCAAGTAACATGTCGCATAACGTCCCGCAGCTTGGCGATGTGGCGGATTAAGGAAGCCTAGACTTTCGGTTAAACACTGACTTTGCAAGTACAAAACCAACTTCAAATTAAGCCAAAAACCCGACATATTGCCAAACTGCTGTTAGCCGTTCGGTTTTTTATTTATTATCAGTTTCTTCAATTTCAATGTTTAGATTTCCGCTTTGGTAATCCTCAATTAATTTTTTTGCTTTCTCAAAATCTTCATCTTTCACTTTTAATATTACTGGATTAAATCCTCCAGAACTTATAGCCCAAGGTTCAATATTTGCCATATTCTCATTTTGCGTAAATACCTCGATATTTATGTTTTCTAATAAGTTTTTGACATTCATCGTTTCGCTAAATATTCCACTAAATATATTTATCATAAATTTTAATTTTCACAACTTATAATTTCAAAGTTCTGTTGTTTTTTCTAAACTATGTTTTTTCTTCCGCTCATAAAATAATATACACCAACAAAAAAACTAAACGTTATAAATCCGATTGTCCACATTACTTTTTCAGAACTTTTTATTCTTGTTGAATTATTCACTTCGTAAATTCCAATAATAATATAGATTAAAGTTGAAATTATTCCAATAATTAGAAAAACAGATGAGTTTTCCGTGTGATTAATTTTCAATAAGGCTCCAATTATTGAGAAAAAAAATGCAATTGCAAATGCTTTTTTAAATAAATTCTTTTTTTCTATTTCCATAATTTTTTTATTTAAATTTCTCTTTTTCGTTCCGCCAAACTGACGGCTAACTTGTATATATCTTCTTAACGCCTGTAAGGAGTTGTATTTATTGATACTCTCTAATTTTTAAAACCCTATAGTACAACATAAGTACAACAAATCAGAATACTTTTACTTGACTATAGATCCCAATATTATTAAGCTGCGCTTGGCGGTTCATCGCTTGATACTCTGCTAGCTTGCCACAATAATAGTGTTGGGTTGCTTTAGCATACCCATTTTGTAAAAGTAATTCATTTAAGCATAATCCACCAGGCAAAATTACATATCCTAATTGTCTGTTCCAGTAGTCGTAATAATTCTCCTGTTCAGTGATGATAGTTACAACCGTTTTTGGCGGTGCAACCGACAAAACGTAGAGCAAGGATTGCAAACCAAATTGGAGTAATAATTGAGCAGGTAAACTGCTTTTCTCTTCGTCCTCTTTCATCTTTCTGTTAATCTTTACTTCTGGTGCATCCAAACCATAAAGACGGATTTCTTTTTTCAAATTAGTGAAACGATGGCTAATGATGATGCTATCGCCGTCAAGGACTTCTTCAATTTGCCAATGGGTTTCCACTATGTACGGTGCTTTTGCGTTGTATTGCATTGATTTACAGTTATTTAAGTTATTGATAATCAAAGATAATCATTGAAATTTGTCTTATGAATTTAATCTAATTATTAACTTTTTAAATCTTAAAAAAATGGCAAGACAAAAAGGTGTTATTAAGTATGTTGGAACTCTTGGAGATATCCGACACTTCAAAATTAAAGGACAGGAAGGCTACTTCGCTGGAATGATTGGTGGACCAACTGGCGACCAAGTGTTGACTGCTCCTGAATTTGAGAGAACTCGTGAGAATATGAACGAATTTGGCGCTTGTGCCAAAGCCGGGAAATCTGTTCGAACTGGTTTGTCTCAAGTAATGAAACAAATGGCCGACAGCCAAGTAACTGGAAGATTAACTTCAATTATGAAGAAAATCAACCTTGAAGACCAATCCGAAGCTAGGGGGTATCGTAAAATAGAAATCTCTACTCAACGTAGTCACTTGAAAGGCTTTGAGTTTGACAAAAACGTTTCTTTCAATGGGGTTTTCAACGCTCCTTACACCTTGACTCATACAGTTGACAGAGAAAGTGGTGAGTTTGTACTTGATTCATTTAATCCAGCGAATTTGGTTAATCCCCCATCTGGGGCAACACATTTCCGTTTGATTTGTTCCCTTTCAGTTGTGAGTGATTTTGAATACAACGGAACCACAAACAGTTATGATCCTATGGATGCTGAATTGAATGAGGTAAGCGATATTCAATATAGTAACTACTTGGATTTGTTTGATATACTTCCTGCCACTACAATTACTGTCACTTTACCAGGTGGAGTGCTACCAACGATAAGCACAACGGTTTTGCAGTGTATTGGAATTGAGTTTTACCAACAAGTTGGAGGGAACTATTACTTGTTCTCCAGTGGGAACTGCTTGAAAATCGAGGATGCTTTTTAGAAAAAAATCCAAAAAATCCCTCGCCACAAACGAGGGATTTTTCATTTTAACTCAAATCTATCACAATAATGGAAAGTAAAATAATAAGAGTAGCACAGGGCAAAGAAAGCACATTGAGCCAGTTGTACATTAATGGCATATTTCAATGTTATTTGTTGGAGGATAAAATTAGAGAAGTGAAAATAGCTTCTCAAACTGCCATTCCAAAAGGTGATTTTAGTTTGAAGTTGAACACTTGGGGAGCTAAAAATGTGGATTACAAAAAAGCATTTGGAAAGCTGCACGAAGGAATGATTGAGATTACCGGTTTACCCAACTTCAGTTTTGTGTATATCCATACCGGAAACACCATCAAAGAAACTGCTGGGTGTCCGCTTTGTGGTTTTGGTTTCCAGTTTGTTGATGGCAATTTTCAAGTTACTCAAAGTGTTGCAGCTTACAAAATGGTTTATCCAAAATTGGCAGCACTAGCAAAAGTTGAAAACAACAAAATAACTATTGAAAATAATTTTCAATTCTAAAAAGCCCAAAAAATGGAAAATATCAACATCATCGCTACACTTTTTGGAACACTTATCACCTTGTTACTATCGGTTGTGGCTTATTTTATCAAGCAATTACACACCGATTTCAAGAGTATGGAAAAAGACTTAATTGAAGTTAAAACAATGGCTTTAATCATCAAAACCGAGTTCAAAAGTGGTAATGATTTACTCAACCAGAAAGTAGAATACATCGAAAAAAGAGTACACAATTTAGAACTATCAATTTATAAAAATCAAGATTATGAAAAATAGAAATATGAATGTCGTGGAAAGAGCCTTGGCACCAACTCCAAAATGGTTTAGAATTCTTCGTACTGTTGGAATTGCTTTGGCAACTGTTGGCGGAACAATCATCGCTTCTCCTGTTGCCTTGCCTGTTGGATTAGTAAGTGCAGCGGGTTACTTGGTTCTGGGCGGTAGTATTATTTCGGTGGTTTCTCAAACCGCTGTAAAATCCGAAGAAGAGCCGGAACCAGTTAAATAAATACTTTTCAAAATAGCAACATAAGCTCCGTAATACGGGGCTTTTTTGATTTTTAGCAGTTAATAAAAGGCAATTGCTTTGCTTTACTTCGATTTATTTAAGTGGGGCAATCATATTGCTTTTATGCGTTGGTTTGCTTGGGAATGAGGCGCAAACAATCCTAGTCCAGTTGGACCAGGATTGTATTATTTTCTGCAATAGCGGTATAAAATGGCTCTGCGGAGGTCATTTATGAGTAGCATATCCTCTTTGTATTGTTTTTCTTTTTTCTCCAGAAGTTTGAGAGCTGCAACATTTTTTTGGTGCTGCTCGTGTTCCACCATCAACAAACTGGCTTGTGGATTGAATTCCTTTTTGAAATCTGGAAGGCGCAAAAACGGAATAACCGAACCTACTAAAAACTGATGCCAGAATTTTGTTTGCCATAAACTATAAGCAATAAAAAAAAGGCTTTCGCAATCATCCTCGTTTTGAAAAATGATAACAAAACTGTTCGTAAATGGCGTTTTTTGTGGCTTCCCGCTGTTCATCCCCTTGTTAAGTACAAATAAATGGGGTTTTGTGTAAATTGTTCCAACTCGGTGGGTCTTAATGATAAAATTCAGCATAACATTCGGCTTTAAAAATGGGTTAGATTTTCAATTTTCCGCAGGATTTCATTTGAAAGACCAATGCGCCTCGCTACGCTCCGCCCATTAAATTTTTCAAAAGAAAAAAAAGAAAAAAAGAAAGCCGTTCTTTCAAGTGTAAGGTTTCAAAAAAGCAAGTTTTTTTGAAAAAATACTACCCGATACATCAGCGGGAGAGTGGGCGTGATGTCGGAGATGAGTGTTGTTGCGAACCGTTATGGGTGGAGATTTTTTCAAAAACCTGAAAGGCTTGAACTTGCTTTTTTGTAAACCTGGAACTTACCTTTGCTCTCTTTTTTTTTATTTTTTATTTTGAATATCCAAATCAAATATTCTTGTTTAATCGGATTGAATCTGATGGAGTGGGAGTTGATTTGGAAGATATAGCGTCTTGGAAGTGTATCAATTTTTTGTAGATGGATGGCTGAATTTGATAAAAAAGAGAGTGTGCTTTATCCCTCTGAAAAATTGATACTCTTCCTTCTATTATTTGATTTTTGAGGATGCTTGAATAGTGTTCAGTAAACCGGTTTTAGTATTCAGTCGGAGTGTGGTTATGGAAAAATAAAGCATCTTCAAAAAACAATGAAAAAACTTTCGTAGTGCGTTGGCAGCAGCTCAGAGCAAGTGTATCATTTTTTTATTTGCTGACTGGGATGTTTCTGATTGCTTTTGTGGAAAAGTCGATGCCATAGACTTGAAAGAAAGATAATGCTTCAAGCTTGTACTACTTATTATTAGGAACGGTATGGCATCGGCTTTTCCGCTGAAGCAATTACTTTGGTTTTTCTGGCAAATAAAAAAACGATACTCTTGCTGGCTTCTTTTGATTTTGTGGGTGCCAAAACGTAATTATGAATTGAAAATTATGATTTATGAATATGGTTGTTTTGGAAATGTAGCACTCACAAAAGCAATGGAAATACTTACCGCTTTAAACACAAAGTTGCTAAAAATATTTACCGTAAACGTTCTTGAAAGTAAGTACAACAGTAAAATTTCCAATGAAATAGTGAAGGTTCTTGAAGACAGTGGCGAAGGACGGTTTTTTTTATTGCCGGCAGGAGCGAGGGAGCAATGAAAAAAGTTGTCCTGGAGCCACTGGCAAGCGCGGTGGGTGTGGCGGCTGTTTTACATAAATGATATTATAGCTTCATTGCAAAAACCAAAAAAACAATATAAAAGCTTTGCAATGAACTATAATACTCAATTATGTAACACAGCTTGGGGAAAAAAATTACTGGCACAAGTTGCGAAGCGTACGTGTTTTTGTTTCAAAAACTGTGACAGTAATTTTTTTTGGAGCGTTGGCAAAGGAGTGCCCTTTGAATTGTAAAACGTTCTTTTACAACCGAATTTTTGGTAGTTTAATTTAAAAATTGATTACTGATTTTATAAATAAGTATAAAATCAGTAATCATATATTAAAATTAGAAAGGAAGGCATCTTATCAAATTATCATTTTAGAATAACTTATTTATTTCTAAAAACATTTTTTCAAATTTATCCAATGTTTTCGGCGAAAAATACTTTTTATCAACTCCCAATTGATTTAGTTTATTAGCTGGACGATAATGATTAAATCTATCTTTACCAATTATCTTATTAATTTGTTTAAGAATTGTGTCTAAATTAGCATCAAGTTCTGTTAATTTAATTTCTGCATACTCATTTTCGAAAGCAGAATTAAATAATTTTATATATTCCTTTTTATCAAATAAATCCTCTATATCAGCAGTTGCCTTTCCATTATCTGCAAACTCATTAAAAAAGCGAATATGCTTTTCCTTTATTATTTTATGTCTAATTAAATCATCAACTTTTTGTTTTCCTTTTTGGTCAGTAAATGTATCTAGAAGACAAGCAACATTTAGTTTTGATCCTCTTAACAGAGATATGAATGTCGAAACTTTGTCTAATCCCCCAACTGGAACAATTGTAATGTTGTCTTTCAAACAAGTTCTTTTTTCCGTTTCAAGAATAGTGGAAAGCACAGTTAAATATATTAAATCCGCAGGTCCTTCAACAAGTAAATTGTTCTTTGATACAAAAAGGTTTTGTGCAATATCATAACCTAAAGCTGCTTGTAATGGAAATAAAGTATTTGGATCTTTTTCTTGAATTGTGTCTGAAATAACTGTTCCTCCGTCAGTTTCAAAACAAGTTCTAACTCTATTTAAATGTTCTGTCTCAACCATAAATGGTGAATGTGTTGTATAAATAATTTGATACTTTTTAGAAAGGTCGTCAAAGAAACGAAGTAAATCAGCTTGGGCTGAAGCGTGAAGATTTAAACCTGGTTCGTCTAGTAGTAAAATATAATCTGAATTTTTGTCAGCCTGAATTTTACTGAACCAAATAATAAATGAAAAGAACCAATTAAACCCTTTACTTCTCCTATCTAACGGCAATGTAATTTTATGGCGTTGGCTTTTTACCCTGATATCAAGAATTTTTTCTGGTGTACCATTAACAGTTGTATTTTCTATTCTGAATTCTATATCAAGATTTTGATTTGTTGACCAATATTTAAATATCTCGTTTGTTATCTTATTCGATGAAGCTTCTAATAGTGCAATATATTTTTCATATTCCTGTTCAGTTGCATTTAATATTTCTTCTGGTTTAATTCTAGCTAGTTCAAAAAGTGCCTTTGAAGTTTTATCCCTTTCATTTGTAGGCGGTTGATTGATAAGTTTATTTATGTTTATTTTGCCACTTAAAGGATAATAGTCATCAAAATACCAAAATTTAGGCATATTAGGTTTTATCCATTTCTGTGCTATATAACCAGAGAGTTCATTCTCCCAAGTAGGGTATGCACCATCAACTATTTTTTTAATATCTTTTTTAAATACAAGTAAATCTTCATCGTCAGCTAAACCTACAATATTTTCAATCTCTTTTAAAGAAATGGTTTTTCTAATTAAGTTTTTTGTTTCTAATGACAAAGAATATCCGTCAACCTTTAATTCTAAATATTTTTTTAAATTAGTTGAAATTCCTTCGAAAGTATTCGATTTGGCTTTATAGTGACAAGTATAGCTAAACTCTTTATTTACATAAACATCTTTACCGAATTCAGCTTCTATTTCGTTTATAAACTCATTTGAAATTTCATATTTACATTTTATTATGTTACAATCTTCTTCACTATGTTGAAAATCAATAAGCTCATTTCTTGGAAAGTCTTGAGTAATATCAAATTCAAAATCACTATCTGATGTAAAATAGTTTGTTTTTGCAATTGCTGTTAAAAACGAAGTTTTGCCTGCTTCATTCATCCCGACTATGGTAGTTATATCTTTATCTATATCAACAATTTGTTGGTTTTGAATACTTTTATATTTATCAATTGTAACTTGAGTTAATTTAATTTTCGGCATCTTTTTATCTTTAAGTTAATAATTATTAATTTGTTATAATTAAACACAATTATCAAATATCATTATTAATATTTGATTTCTATACTTTAACATTTATTATTTTGTCAACGTTTGTAAAAAAATATTCCCAAAGTAAACTTTGTTTCATTTTAGTAATCATTCGTCACATTATTGTTTTTGTAAATATATTACGCAATTTAATTACTATAGTTATTAGCGAAATGAAGCAAACAAAGACTTGAGTTTAGGAATACTTGGACTAAGCGAAAGTTTTGTGCAGATGAATGAGATAATGGCTATAATAAAATCATTGTTTCTTGAATTTGATAAATTATTTATAAAATTACACTACTATTAATATCCCCAATCGTTATGAGATACTGGTAAATTGTTTAATTCTTCTTTGTACAATCTCCATTTTGGTAAAAATTGGTTCATATAAGCAATAAATTTATCGTTGTGATTTCTTTCTAATAGATGGATTAATTCGTGAACGATAATGTATTCTAAACAAATGATTGGTTTTTTTGATAGTTCTAAATTAATCCAAATTCTCTTTTCATCTATGTTACAAGTTCCCCATTTGGTTCTCATTTGTTTTACACCCCAATCGTTTGCTTTGACACCAATTACACTTTCCCATTTTGTAATAAGTTCTGGGATTTGCTTTTTTAGCTGATTACGATGCCATTCTCTCATAATTCGCCCTTTATCTTCTTTTGAAGTGTTTGGTTTTATGAATAGGTTGATTGTCTTTGTGCCTTTTATTTCTACTTTATTAAATCCTTTGTGTTCTACAACATTCAATAAATATCTTTTACCAAATAAATAATGGCTTTCACCAGAAATAAATTCTCGTGGTGTTTCTCGTGGTTGTGCATTAAAATTTTTAATATGTTTTTTTATCCATCCTATTTTTGAAATAGCAAACAATCTCATCATTTCGCTATCCGTTTTTTCAGGTGCGGACAAACGTATTCTGCCATTAGGAGGATATACAGCCAAATGCATATTTTTTATGTCCTTACGAACAATATCAATAGTAAGATTAGCTATTGAAATAGTTTCCATACTAATATTCATTTTGAGCTTTTACAATATGCATCAATTCTTCAGTTCTATTATCGTCTTTGATAATTTCATTGATTGCAATTCGCAGTTTTTTTTCTTTTAATCCTCCGTCTCTCCAACCGTCTAATTTGTTACTTTTAATTACGTTATCTAGAGCTAGTGCCAGTATTTCATCTTCATCTAAATTATCAAATAATGCTCTTTTTGCAGGAGAATTTAATGTAGTTGGATATTCTGTTGTTCCCATTGGATTAGAAACATTTCCCGCTAATTGTTTGATTTTTTCCAAATATTCTTGGTACGCAATTGTTTCTTCCTTCCTTTGTTTTATGAGTTCATACAATAATATTGACATTTTTTCATAATACTTTGGATTGGTTTGACTTTCCTCAATAATTACCTTTCTAACATTATTTTCAATGGTTTCTGCAACTGCTTCTTGACTTCTTTTATTGCCATAAGGTTCTGTTGGTTCACTAACGTGTACTATCAAATCTACCAGAGATTTGTTTTCAAAATCGGATATTTTCTTGCTGCTTTTGGCATCTAAATACATATCCATTAATTGACGCATTCCTGGTTCAAATCTTTTCAAATCTACATAATCGCCACTTGCTTGTTTTATGGTTTCTCTAAGGTCAGAGTAGAACTGAACTTGTTTTTTTATTTTCTCTGCTTCTTGTTCTGTATAACCAATTTTGTGCATTTCATTAGCAATATTTGCATAAGCCCTAATTAATGCAACTACCGATTTATATAAAGTAACTCTTCTTTCTTCGGTCTCTCTTATATCGTCTGGATTTTCAGTATTACCACAAAAGTATCTAATGAAACTAGGTTCGTCTTGCGGATGTACTGGTTCGCACAAAGCAATAACTGTTTCTAAAGCACTTTCTAATCGGTCTTTGCTTACTTCATATCTGTCTGACAATAATCCTTTTACATCATCTAAATCATATTCATCAAAAGCTCCAGAAGTGTAATCTGTGATTGACCTTTGCAAACTTTTGAATAAATCTTTATAATCTACAATATACCCGTATTCTTTGTCTTCATTATCCACACGATTAACACGGCAAATAGCTTGAAATAAGCCGTGGTCTTGCATTGATTTATCAATGTAGAGATAAGTTGCCGAAGGTGCATCAAAACCTGTTAAAAGCTTATCTACAACAATCAACAATTTCATTTTAGCTGGTTCTTTTATAAACTGGGTTTTTGCTAGTTGTTCAAAATCCTCTGTGGTTTTACCATTTAACATTCTTTGATAAACCTCGTATTTCAATAGTTTTTCTGTTGGAGTACTTTCGCCTGTTTCTTCGCCTTTAGTGTCCCCGTGATGTGGATTATAAGAAGTAATTATTGCACATTCCTTGAAGCCTGCATTTTGAAAAAGTTCATAATATTTGCAAGCATTGTAAACACTGCTGGAAACTAACATTGCATTTCCTTCTCCTGTAGATAATCTAGGTTTTATTTTGAAATCTTTTACAATATCAAAAACTATCTTTTCTAACCTGGATTTAGAACCCAATACTTTTTGCATTGTTCCCCATTTTCTTTTTAGATCAACCTTGGCACTATCTGTTAATCCTTTGGTTTCTGCATCAAACCAATCATCAATACTTTGTTGGTCAGTTACAAATTGTTCTACATCACGCGCCTCGTATAATAAATCCAATACCACACCATCGGCAACAGCTTCATCAAACTTATACGGCTCACCAATGTATGGGCCAAAAACTTCTATACTTTTTTGTTTATCCTTTTTGAGTAATGGTGTTCCTGTAAAACCAATGAATAATGCATCTGGCAATAATAATTTCATTGCATCGTGTAGTTTGCCGGATTGTGTTCTGTGGCATTCATCTACAAAAACATAAATATTTCCTTTGGCTCTGAAATCAGAACTTAAACTCTTTTTTAATTCTTCGATGTAGCCTTCAAAATCTCCTTCTTCAGAATTTCTACCAAATTTGTGCACTAAACTAGCCATTAACCAAGGACTTGTATTGTTTAGTTTACTAATTAAATCTTTACCGCTTTTAGTTCTATAAATATTCTCTTCAACACCTAAAAAAAGCTTTTCTATTTGGTCGTCAAGTTCTTCACGATCCGTAATGATAAGTATTCGGCTGTTGTCTATATTTTCTCTAATCCATTTTGTAAGCCACACCATTGTTAGACTTTTTCCGCTTCCTTGTGTATGCCAAATAATACCTCCTTGTTTGGTATGCACGTTATTGTGTGCGGCTTTGATACCAAAAAATTGATTGGGACGGCATAATTTTTTTGTGCCTTTGTCGAACACTACAAAGTCGTGTATCAATTCAAGGAAACGCTCTTTTTGACACATTAAATACAAATGTTTGTCTATTGCATAATCAAATTTCTTGTCGGCTTCTTCTTTCCACTGCAAATAATATTTTTCAGTAGTTTCAATAGTTCCGTAACGCAAACCTTGTGTGTCGTTTCCTGCTAAAACATACTGCATTGTGGTAAAGAACTTTTGTATGAACATTGGTTTTTGATTGTCCAAGTTCTGACGAATACCCCATTCTACTCCTTTGCGACTGTTTTTAAGTTCTATAATTCCTAAAGCAATTCCGTTTACATAAATTACTATATCCGGTCTTTTAGAGTATTGTCCTGAAACAGTTACTTCTTCGGCTATTGCAAAATTATTTTTCTGTGGTTCTTTCCAATTGATAAACCAAGCTCGTTCCTTTTGTTCTCCTAATTCTTCACGAACCGAAACGCCATAACGAAGTAATTTATAGACTTCTTTGTTGGCATCATATAATCCAATAGAAATATTAGTTGCTACTTTTACTAACTCTTGAACTGCTTTATTAGCCACAATAGTTGAATATCCTTGAGTATTGATTAAAAAATCTAACAACAATTTTTCTTCAACAGGTTGTGCTCGTGTTTGTTCTTCCCAGTTTCCTAAATAGGTGTATTTCAACTCGTTTTTGAAAAGTTGAATAATTCGGTTTTGACTTTCTCGTTCTGATTTGCCTATATTATTCATTAGTACTATCATTTAAAAGTTGAAACTCATTGCATAATTTTATCAGCGATTTTTGTAAATCTTTTTCAGACAACAACAAATCGTAAGCTTCATAATCGGATGATTTTATAAAATCATTTGAACTTAATATTTCTACTATTTCTGTATCGAATGTTTTGCTTTTTACGTAAAAAAACGAAAGATTGTATTTCTTGTTTACAGTGTCATAAGTTATATCTAACTCATAGTTTGATTTTTTAAAAAGCCAATCTTTTAAATAAATACAAGGTTCGTCAGCTTCGCCGCTAATAGCATAATACGCGCATTTATTGAATGGTGGAAAAGATTTATTCTCTAAATTTTCGAGAAAATAACTATAGGTAAAAAGCTCGGTATGACTGCCACTCATTCTTTCTCCTGCCAGTAAATATATTTCATTATCTGACTTATATCTTATGTATTGTTTTGCTCCTAAAAAATTAAATAAGCTTGGTGTTTTTATAAACTTATTTCTCCAACCTGTAACCGTTTTTAATGAATTAGCAACTATTGCTTTCAATCCTTTTTCAACATCCAGAATATTAAAATCAATATCATCAAAAACTTGCTTAACAAATATTCTTTTTGGTTTACCGCCATCTTTATCTGCAAGTAATAATCTTTTCCAACTAATATCCCTGTCGTTATTTATTAGAAAACTTGAATTTGAACCTTCAGAAATTAAATAATTACCTTTAGACAATAAAGCTCTTTGCCACAAGTGGTTATTAAATTTCCTTAATCCACCACTACTAAATACTCCTTTTGCTATGGTTACATATTTTTTAAATGAATTGAATAGTTCATCATTTTCTTTGGTAGTCCAATTATTTATATTGCTAATTACATCTTCAATTCCAGAAAAATATAAAATAAACGTAAGCTGACAACTAAAATATTTTAATTCATATTCTGTATTGTAGATTAATTTTGCCCAGTTATCATCTTTCAAAATCAGTTTTGCTTTTATTACCTCTTCTTTAACTTGGTATTCATTAAAGCCATCTACTTTTAAAGTATCTAGTGATAAATTTGTTATTATCGTATTTGCAATTTGTAATAGATATTCAACAGCTCTAATTGACCTTCTAAACTCCGTTTCATTATTGTAAGGAGCTGTGTTTTCTGTTAAATTTGATATTACTCTTAACCATTCTTCCAGCCCAACTGTAGTTTCAAATTTGTTTAGGTACTGGCAAAATGCATAAAATTTTATACGATATGAATATGCTGCATCCTTAAAAGAATTATTTACAATATTGATGAATGTATCTGTTTCGTCATAATATTGTGAACTTTTTAAATACAGTCTAATCGTGTTGTCCTCGTTTTTTAAATAGTCAAGAATTTTAATCAGCTCAAGAATAAATTTTTCATCAAAGCACTTTAATTCAATATATTTTTGGAACGAAATGTTGTCATTTTGCCTGTCTAGTAAATATTTTAAATTTGTTAAATCAAAATCCTCATTTGGTTTAGCAGCTAAGTGATTAATCGCAAAAGCTCTAATGAAGTTCATTAATTGGTCGTCGTATATATTTTTAATTGGGTCTCTATAATTCCAAAATAGATTAGCCCAATCGGTATCTATTTTATGTGAAAAATACTCTTGAACAGTAACTTTTTTTTCTATGTCATTGAAAAGTAGTTTGAATTTTGGTGCCGTTTTAAATTCTAAATCCTTTATATGTTGCTCAAATTTAGCTTTGAAATTCTCGAAGTCTGTTAGTGACTTTCCTCTTGCATTCATCTTTATATACAAATCATCTGTAAGCTTAAATTCTTTTAAGTTTAAGAATTGAAATGTAATTACGGGATTGTCTGGACTAATTAGCCTGTCGAAGAAATTATCAGCATTATTGAATTTATTATGAATAGCATCAAGCATTACCAACATTGATTTTATTGTTGGATCATTTCCCCAGGATAAAAAATACCACGAACTGTCTTTTATTGTTTTTGATAGACTATTTTTTTGGTTTTTGTCTGGTGGTAAAAGTTCCTCTAATTCTATGTCATTTAACAACAAAGCATCACAAAACTCTCTTGAACTTGTTCTTGTTTCATAAGTGAATTTTGATTTATTTCCCTTTTGAAGTTTATCTTTAAATAAGTCAAGTTGACCGTCTTTATTAGCCAAATACCAATGTAAAAGGAATAAAGTGGTTAACCTTTGCTGACCATCTAAAGGAATGAATTTTATATCATTCTTATTGTCATTATCTATAAGACTACCGTATACAAAATCTAAATCCCTGTGTTTTTTATTTTCTTCTAAATAATTGTACAAAGCATCGAGAAACAAATCTCTCACTTCAAAAGATGCTTTTCTTCCCTGTGCGTAATCTCTTTGGATAATAGGAATTTCAATGTGATACTCCTTTTCATCAAATAGCTGAAAAAAGGTTAACCTTTCGCCTGATTGAGTTTCTAAAGTATTATTGTTTTCCATCTTTAACTTTTTGTGTTGGTAAATAAATAGATAATGTTTGCTTTATAGCTTTTAAATAATCATTCGCATCTTCATTTTTCCAATACATTATTTCGCCTAATTTTTTACTATAGGATTTAAGAAATACATTTTTTGTACAAATTGGCACAAAGGTTCCTTGCATATCATTTTCGATAATAATTTTTCTTTTAACTGGAAATACAGCATTCCCATAACTTCTATTGGTTGAAGCGTCTAATAGTGCTAAATTTGAAATTGAATTAATCTTTTCGGGTTCTTTGTCTTCCTTAAATTTTTCAATAATGGTACTGTATAATTTATCAAAATCATCATCAATAATTTTATCTGAAGTAATAGTTTTCAGTAAACTGGTACACAATTTTTTTTCTTCGTCTTCAAGAACATCTAAATCCACTTTTTTATTTTCAACATACTTATTACCGGTAAAATACTCTAGAATATCTTTGGACCAATCTTTACGAGCATTACCCGTAATTTTTCTATCAGTTTGAGAACGTATGTGTTCTATATCCCAATTTTCTGTTTTGTAACTATCAAATGGGAAACGAATGTTAGAATTCTCATTCAACACAATAGTTTGTATGTTGAAAAGTAATAGAATAGTTTTTATTCTCGCTTTGGCTTTCGATTTATAAAAGTCTAATTCCTCTATTTGAAATTGTACTTTAGTTTTTATTTCCTCTATTAAAAATGCTTTAAACTCGGTTTTAGTTTTGTTTTCTGATTTCTCTAACAAGTAAATAATATCAGTGTTAACCGTTAGCAAAAAACCAATAAGATGGTATAGCTCACGGTCTTTATACCATTCTTCAAAAGTTAAGAAATACTTTTTTATTTTTAGCCAAATTGCATCTATATCAGGGTTTTCATTGGTGTCTTTGCTTTTTTCGAAATCTTCATAGAATTTATAAAAAGTAAAATACTCTTCATCTTCTTTCTTTTTGCCTTTCATTAAATCGAATATGTATTCTATTCGTGTTGCAAAGTTTCTGGAGTTGTTAGAAATAAAATACCAAAATGAATTTTCTTGAAGAGTGTATTCAATCTTGTCCCATTCGGATGCAATTTGCAACTGTTTAAGTCTTATTTTATCAGGGCTTACTTTCTTGAAATTGGTGTTTTTTAGGAACAAAGCTTTGATAAGTTCGGCATTTGTCAATGGGATTTTACCCATATTGATACGCGTAAAAATATCTATAGTATCTGATCCATCATTGACTTCGTACCAAATTATTTTAGTATCGTTTACTAAAACAGGATAAAATTCATTTTTGGCTGCGGAATTGGTTTTTTCTTTTTCATCGAACCAATTGGAAATTACTTTGTAAGCATTGTTTATATGGAAATAATCTATATTTTTTGATGCTAGTGCTTCATCATTAATGTTGTCTAAAAACTCTTTGCTGTCGGTTCTAGTTTCAAATTTAATATCGAATACTTGCTTTGGCGTTTTAAATTCTGTTTGATTGAAATAGTTTAGGATAATTAGAATAGTTGTTAATCGTTGCTGCCCATCAATAACTTCCCAATTGTCATTTTCAGTAGGTTTTATTACTACAGGTTGCAAACAATAGAACGGTTTTTCTTTGCCATCGTCTTGCTTTGGCGGATTGGTTTTGAATTCCCAAAGGTCTTTGAGTAAATCTTCTACTTGCTGGTTTTTCCATCTGTAACCGCGTTGGTAGGATGGGATATAAAACTTACTTCCCAGTAAATCGTTTATCGATTTTAAAACTAATTTATTTTCGTTCATACCAATCGTGTTTTACCAGTTAATAACTCCTGCATCATTCCTTGCTTTACTTTTTTTGCTTTTTCTAGTTTCGTTTCAAGCTGTTCTATTTCTGCATCCATATCACTCAAAATATCAACAATATATTCTTGCTCTTTGATTGTTGGAAAAGGAATTTGAAAGGAATTTAAACTCTTATTTGTGATTTGATTTATGGTTGCTCCCAAATGTTCTTCTATCTGTTTTTTGATAATATTGGATTGAAAAACTTGAAAAATATAGGCGTTATAATTAGAACGAAAAACAGACATAAAAGCTCCGAATGTTTCGCCAACACCTCGACCATCAATATAAGCACATTTTCCTATTAGGTTACGACTGCCATTTCTTACGCAAATTAGAATATCGCCTTTTCGAGTGATTAATTTTTCCGACACTTCTACATTTACAAAAACGGTATCACTAAAAACCAGTTTATTATCTTTTACATTTGATGATCTTAAAACCAATTTACCTTCACTAGTAACATTATCTGGACTATATGTTAAACCAATAATACATTCTCCAACATCCCCTAACTTCTTCACTTCCCAACCTTTTTTTGGTTTTAGTAATTCTTGTAAAGCACCTTGTTTTATTTGGCGTTTTTTGGTTAATAGGTTTTCGAGATTAGTTATCCAGCTATCGGTGTTTGAAAGTGCTGATGCTATTAGAGTTTGTTCTACTGTAGTTGGAACTGGAACTTCAAAATGGATTAACTCGCCAACATTAATATGTTTCATTGTTGTGCCTGTTTCTATTTCCTTTAATCTACCTCTTCCAGTTTTTGAGTTAAGATAGTAGCAATAAAACAAAGCATTGTACCTATTTTTTTTAAATCTTGTTATAATTAATGCGTGGCAATTTGATCCTTCTAAATATTTTGGAACTATTGTAGTTAATCCAACATCTCCAGTTTGAACAGTTAATAAATCATCTTTTTTAAGACAAGATTTAGAATTATTCAAATGGAATTCTAATGTGACTTTTTTAATTCCCTTGAATTTAAATGAATTTTCCTCAACATTATATCCTTGTATATATAAAACTCCGTCTCTATTTTCTGTGTAATGAGTTTTAGCAATTCCAACAAAACCATTTGTCATTAGTTTTGTCATATTTCCTAATTTCATAACTTCCCAATCACTTGGAATTAAACCAATTTCAGTTTCAATAAATTTTTCTTGAACTAGTTCCATATTTATAAAGCGTCAATTTCGTTGCAAATGGTGTTTATATGGTCTATGCCATAGAGTAGTGCTGCTTCGTCAATTTGCATCCACTGAAACAATTGCAAAATAAGGTTGTAATGTTGGCGTGCATAGGTTGTGTCTTTTACAGATGCGCCAGGTTGAAAACATATAGGTTCGTGGTGTGCAATGCGGTTTCGGAGGTCGTTGATGTCTGCTAAAATATTAAAAAAGTCATTGCTATTGTAACTAATTCCTGGAACGCTACTAGGACGAGAAGGAAAAACCCTTAATAATGTTTTGCCTGCAACCCTGTATTGATTTCTAGAAAACATATATCTCCAAAACCCAAAGCCCAATTCCGCAATTAATTTAAAATGAGTATAGGAATGATTAAGGTCTGAAACAGCAGTATTAATTAGATTTTGAGTTACTCTTGTTTTTTTGTTGTCAAAAAAACCTCCCGCTGCTGCTGCATTGCGTAACCAATTGATACCAAAATTTGTGGTATAATGTATGTCTATTTTATTGCGTAATGCCACTTCAAAACAACTTAATACCGTAAACATTTCTTGTGATAGTTTTAGGTTTTTTCTATAGAGTGTCATAGCCTTGCGAGTATCTCCACCACAAGCGGTTTTATATCTTCCTAATCGTGCAGGAGTGATTACTTTTTCGAACTCTGAATATCTCATTTTAAAAAATATTTGTTTTTTATATAAAAGCGTCGTATATTTGCGTCATCTTATTCCCGGTTGTCCCTGAAGCAATTCAAACCTCCGGGTTCTGTTTTTTTATAAAGTACCGTTTTTTGTTTTTATCTTAAACATCCTCAATATTATTATTCCCGGTTTCCGCTGAAGCAATTCAAGTTTCCGGGTTTTGTTTTTTAATTCCATACCAATCCCATTTTTTGTAAATGTGCCGCTACTTTCAGTTCTTGCTCTTGCGTGCTTTTGTTTAGCTCGTCTAACGTATTTTCATAGCGTTCAGCCAGTTCTTTTACTCTGCCTGATAAACGTTGTGAAATAGCATCTATTTCTGATTGTATGTTTGCTTTTATAGCCGTTAGCCATTTGTCATCAACAACCAAAGTTTTTACTTCTGTTTCAGTAAGTTTATGGTATTTCAATAGCGTTTGTTCGTCTAATTTGATTTCCAATACTTTTACTTCTTTTTTCAAAAGGGTTTCTTTTTCTAAAAGCAATAGCACTTTTTCAAGTAAGACAAGGGTTTCTTTTTCGGTTGGATCTTTCTTGATTTCTTTGAGCAGTTTGGTTGCTGTGGCTTTTGTTATTTTATTACTGTCGTTAGTAGCATCAACAAGCAATCCTTCTTCACCAGTATGTTCTTCTGTGATTTCCGTGACTTCAATTTGTATTAGTTCTAATTCGGTTTGTTTGATTTGAATTGCAAGTTGTTCTCTAGTAAAGTATCTGTCAATAACAAAATCTTTTGGGATTAAATCGCAAGTCCAACCTTTGTCCACTTCTTTTCCTTTGGCATTTTTTTCTATAATTCTACGCACTTTTGCATTCCAACCGTCTTCAACCACCATATACACATCATCTTTCATTGTTTCGTTCCAGTAGTCTAAAAGATGCTGATAAATGGTATAATTGTCTACTAATGCTTTGCCTTTGTATTCGTTTAACAACGCTTCTGAAAGCTGGTGTATGAATTTTTTGGGTGCAGTTTCAGTAGTTATACCCGTTAAAGAAGTATAGATTTTGTTTTTCCAAATATCATAGGTTTTTTCGAGTAATTCGCTGTATGCTTTGAATTCTGGGTGTGAAAAAATAGTTTCTTTTATTTTGGATTGGTCGATAGTTAGTTGCAAATAATTATCGGAATATTTTTTGAATAATGCTTTTTGTAAATTAGGATAAACATCCCAAAATGGTTGTAACTCTGCAATATCTTGGTTTGGAATACCACCATTTAAGTGTGCAAAAAGGTCTTGAATATCTTCGGTTTCCTGTGTATCTATGTATCTTGGAATGTTCAGATTATATTCGTTTTTTTCTATTTCCTCAAAAGTCACGAACCTTGCAAACTTATCGGTTTCTTTTTGGAAATTGAACACATCTACAATTTTGTGAATGTCTTGCTCTCGTAGACGGTTTTTGTTGCCGTCTTTGATATATCCTTTTGAAGCATCAATCATAAAAATACCTTTTCGACTGTCGGTATTTTCTTTGTCAATCACGATTAGACAAGCAGGAATTCCGGTACCATAAAACAAGTTGGCAGGCAAGCCAACAATGCCTTTTATGTATTTTCTTTCTATGATATTTTTACGAATTTCGGCTTCGGCATTTCCTCTAAACAATACACCGTGCGGCAAAATAATTGCTCCTTTACCTGTGCTTTTTAAAGATGCTATAATGTGTAGTAAAAAAGCATAATCACCATTCTTTTCTGGTGGAATACCAAAACCACGAAAACGGTTGTACTCGTCGTTCATTGCAGAAATACCACTATTCCAGTTTTTTACTGAAAATGGCGGATTTGCCACTACAAAATCAAATCTTCTTAATGATTTATCTTGTTCTTTAAATTGTGGTGTTGTTATAGTATTTTTACTTTGAATATTGGCTTCTGGGTTTCCGTGAAGCCACATATTCATAATTGCTAAACCTTTGGTTGCATTGTCTTTTTCTTGACCATAAATAGTTAATCCGTTTGGTGCTTCGTCCACGACTTTTAGCAATAAAGAACCCGAACCACAAGTTGGATCATATACTGTAAATGAAGGTTTATCGGCTTTATGTACATCGATAATTTTAGCCATTATTCGAGATACCTCCGATGGTGTATAAAATTGTCCTTTGCTTTTTCCGCTTTCTGTTGCGAAGTGGCGCATCAAAAATTCGTAGGCATCGCCAAGAATATCATCGTCTTCAGCTCGGTTGTTTTTGAAATTTAGGGATGGGTTTTCAAAAATTGCAATTAGACCTGAAAGCAATTCAATTTTATCCTTTCCACTTCCCAGTTTATCATCATCATCAAAATCGACTAATTCCATTGAACCCTCTAATCCGTTGGCAGCAAAAAGTGGTATTAATATTTTTTTATTTATTTGTTCTCCTATATCGGTTTTCCCCTTTAGGGTTACTAAATCTTCAAAAGTTGCTCCTTGTGGTATTTCGATTAAGCTATTGGTTTTGTTTGCATATTTATCAGATACATATTTTACAAAAAGCATTGTTAATACATAGTCTTTATATTGGGAAGCATCCATTCCGCCTTTAGATCTTAACTGGTTGCAACTTTCCCAAAGAGAGCTATATAATTCTGATTTTTTGATTGCCATTTATTAGGTATTGTAATTTTTGTTATTGGTGTAAATTTTATTTATTTCATTCTGTTTTACTAGACAATTATAACTTTTTTTAGCTGTATTTGAATTGTGTCGACAGTGTCGGCACAATTGAGAAAGTGCAGTAAATTGGATTGTCTTTGTGCTATGTTTTCATCACATTTTGAAATCGTTTACAATAGTACGAAAAAGCAACGGAATGTAAAAGGAAGAAAATAAGATTAGGGTAGGATTGGTACCTTTTTTTTGAATAAAAGATATTTCGTTTTTTTATTTAAATTAAAACAGATTTATATGGCTGTTTGGGTGTAAACTAGAACGACTACTTTACTAAAATACTTCAAAAAAGACTGATATTACCCGATTGTTGGAGAAAAAATAAAATAAAAAATGTTTGTGCTCAAAAAAACATACCAATCTTACCCTATGAAAATAAAGTAATTTGAAGTAAACTAATGAGTACTAAACAAAAAAAGTGGAAACGGTACGTTTCCACTTTTAAACTCTTTTTTTTGAGCTGCTTTTAGAGGTTATATTTTTGGTTTAATCCTCTGCTATTTTGTTTCTATTATCAACTTCTTCCCAACTGTTTTCAGTTAAAGCATATACAAATATTCCGTTCTTTTTTAATTTTAGAAAATTATGTTTTTTTAATGCTCTACCAAGTTTGTTTATTGTGCTGTCAGTAATATTTATTTTTGCCTTTTCAGCTAATTTGGAAGCTATTTGAGAAGTGTTTAGAAATGCGTTAGCCTTTTCTCTTTCGCAAGGTTCAAACCACGTTAAAAGCAGTTCTTCTTCTGGGCTTCGTAGCTGATATTGTTCATTATTCTCGGTTATTAATTTTATTTCTTCCTGGTCAAACCAATGCCTAAAACCACTTTTGAAAAGAAATAAAGCTTGTGAAAATGCAAGATTAATATCTACATCGTGTTGGTATTTTATGCCTTCCAACTCAAAACATAGAAACCGTCTGCTTCCTGTACTATCGTTTAAGAATTGGGCTGTATTAACACTTCCGGCAAACGATGCCCGTCTGGGCATTGTTTCGTTATTGTGTCCGTAGGCTTTTCTCATTCTGATTTGGGTTTTTGTGATGATTTCTTTTAGTGATCCAATTTCAGAACGGTTTAAGTTTTCTAGTTCGTCCAAGTTGATTAACATACATTCCGAAAGCTGCACCAATGTATCTTTGTTGTTTGGGTTTATGGTTCCAGAAAATAGATATTCTTTTAAAGGTTTTGGAACGAGTTTCTCCACCCAAGTTGTTTTTCCTAGTCCTTGTTTGCCGCTAAAGACAATAACCGTGTGATTGATTACTTTATCATCCAACACACAACCAACCATTGCAACCAACCATTTTTTGAAACATTGCTGCCAAAGGTCTTGTTTTGTGGTTGTGATAGTGTTGGCTAATTCAGTAATATAATCGGTCTTTTCATCATAAGAAGGTAAATTGAAAAAGTAATCTTCAAATGGATTGAACAGCACACAAAAATCAGAATAAAGCAAGTTTCGTAATGAAGATAAGTTTGTTTTAATCCGACCTTTTAAACATTCTCGAAGCATTGAATTTTCAATAAAATCATTCATTACATTCCACTTCTTTTTACCGAAATATTGGAACTCTAATTTTCCAGAAACCATATTGTGCCGAAATACATATTTGTTTGATAAAAACAACTCTAAACGGTCAATTTGGGTTGGTTTTGGTTTGTCTTCGTCGTCTTCATCCTCTATAATAGTTGTTGGTTTTTGTGTTTTTGGTGTTGGGTTTTTAGGAGCTTCATATTTCTCATTTTTACCAAACTCGTGACTATTACCATAAGCACTATTTACTGCTTGGGTTACTTCTTTTTCGTCATACCCAAAATCAGTTAAAATATATCCTAGAGCTTCTTGGAGCAATACACCTTTACGGTTTAGGTTACACGCTAGTTGATGAACGAATACGTTACGACTACCATTCACGAATTGCACTTTTTTTTCAGTAAAATTTACGCAATGGTTGTAGATTGCATCGCTATTAATAACAATTGTTGGCTCTGTTCTTTTAAACTCCCTCTCGATGTTAGCTTTAGGTTCTTTTTCTTGTTCTGTAACACTAAATATTTTTGCGTTTTCATTGTAATAAAGGTTTTCATCATAAGAATAAAAGCATAGTCTGGTTAAGTCTTTGCCTGATTTGTCAATTTCCAGTTTTAGAATACTTTCATAATGTGCTTGAACCAATAGAAAAGCTTCTTTGTGATTGGCTTTATCTGTATTAATTTTTACTAGAATTTTTAATCCATTGCCTGATGGACTAATGAAACTGGCATAAGTGAACTCATTTTGATTGGCCAAATGCTTAGCATTTTGCAAATCATTTGCACTTAATTTGTCGATGTCCAGAATGATACAACTTGAATAATTCGCTAGAAATTCCAATTTTCGACCTCCAACAAACTTTCCCGAAGGTGTGAATGCTGGAAGTGATTTTTTGGCTTTATTGTAGGCTTCTGTTTTGTTTTCGGCAAGTGATTTACGCAGGTAAATGATACCTGGTTTGTACTTTCCTGTTTTGATTTCTTCTAAAATTGTTGCAATTGTTTTGTGTTCTACAACTTCGTTGAAGTTTTTAAAGACTGTTACCATTTTTTAGGTTTTAAAATTTATTTTCAAGATTAGAAGTTTCCCTTTTGTGATTGGCTTGCAATCACAACTCTCGCAAGTTCCGTTACACTCTTTCATTTTATCTTCCTTTGAAAGATTTGTTGTAATGCTCCGTAAGGAGTTTTTCAACATCAGAAAGTTTGTAGTAGATTTTGTTTCCAACTTGACTAAAGGAAATTTTGCCTTCGTCTCTCCAGGTTTGCGCTGTACGTTTTGAAATTTTCATCAATAATAGAAATTCTTGATTGTCCAGAAAGGTTTCTTTCTTAGGGTCAGCCTTGATAGAGATTTGGCTTTGAATTGTGTCTAATTTGCTCATTAGATCTGTGAACTGGTCTTTTGTGAAGATAATTGCATCCATTTTTAAAAGTTTTAAATTGTTATGGTGCAAATGGAAGAAATAAAAAAAAGTCCGATAAGTACTTTTTAGTCCGATAAGACTAAATAGTTTGTAAGGTGTTGATTATGTTATGTATTACAAATAGTGTGTTTTTACAAAATCGGACTAAAATCTAACTTTGATGTCATTGTTGGGGTCTTTGTCGGTGCGATTTGGTGAAAGATAGGTTTGAACAGTGGCTTGTGAAAGCGGTTCGCCTTTTTCATCATCAAATATTAGGCATATAATTTGACTAATATCTTTGATTTTTCCTTGAATATAAGGTTTGCCATTTGGTTTCACATCAACCATCATTTGTTTAAAAGCATTAGTAATTATGTTAGTTGGACCATTTAATTTGATTTTTTGAAATGGAATATTTGAACTGTTTTCAGTAGCTTTTTTTTCTTGATTTTCTTTTTCAAAATCGTTTTTAACTTTACGCATTATTTGTAATTGCTCAATTAATTGATTGCATTGTTTGTCATAAGGTTGCAACTTATTATTAAGAGAAACGATATCCGCTTGGTTATATTCAAAGATTTCATCCATTAAATAAATAATCTTGTCGTTAAAATTATCTAATGAATTTATATAGCTTTTTGCTTCAAAAAAAGAAAAATACCTATCGTCAGTATCTGCGTTAATTTGTCTTTTAGTAGCTTTTAGTTTGGTATCAATTACTCTCAAAGATTGCAGCTCTGTTCGTTTTTTCTCGATTAAAAAATACAATTTATTGTATCTACTCATTGCTGTTTTGGAGCTGAAAAAGGCTTCGTTATTGGCTAATAATTTTTCGAGTTTGCATATCCATATTTCCGGGTTCTTCACCTGGTTGAATTGATAATCTATAAATGCAGGAAATTGTGACTGACGCAGCTCTAAAATTTTTGCAATTAAAGCATTGCAATAGTTTTGAATAGTGATTTTGTTTTCAACAATTATATCAAATAAAGGATTTTTGGCTAGAGCCGAAGGCACTGCCAATAATTCTACAAACGGAGCTGTTTGCATATTTTGATCCTTTGAATTCAAATTTTAGTATGTTTTTTTTGGTATTCATTTAGTATTGAAAGGTAATTAAAAGCGGTTTTAAATTGGTCGCTTTTTGGAAGTCCTAGTGTTTTCAACAAGGGCTCATTTATCACTCGTCTAGAATGCTCTAAAAATTACTTGATTTCTCTTTTGTAAAATTATAAATTAAAAAAAATCCTTGTTAAAGTATTTCAAATGAGTTATTAACAACTTTGATATTTCCTTATTTTACTGGTGTTTTTGAATACGAGAGTAAAAAACAATAAAATTTACCTTCGAAAAAAAAACGAGGGTAATTTCTTCCCTCGTTGTGTTTTAAAAAATATAATTATCAACCGCTTTATCCAATTCTTCACTGATAATTTTAGCATATACTTGAGTTGTACTGATGTCTCGGTGGTCCATTAATTTAGAAACGTGCTCAATTCTCATTCCATTATTTAAAGCATTTGTTGCAAAGCTGTGTCTTGATAAATGAAAAGAAAGGTCGAAAGGTAATTTTATTTTTAGCCCCATTTTTTTAAGATGCCAGTTTGCCAATTTATTGAAAGCTGCTGTTTGAAAATAACGTTTTGCTTCGCTGTTCAAATAGCCTTCTTTATCCATAATAATAGGAAAGATAAAATCATCGTGATTGGCATTTACTTTTTTGTATTTTTCTAAAATATCGATAGCTACTTTTCCAATTTTGAACTGGTGTACTCTTCCAGTTTTACGAATGTGTTTGTTGATTTTATGTTCAGCTTCATTGTAATTAGAATATTGCATTTCGATAACATCACTAAAACGCAATCCTCCGGCATAAATAGAGAAAAGGAATAAATCTCTCCACATCATCGCTTTTTTGCCCTCAGTTAGTTTTAAATTGGTTAAAGCATCAATCTGTACTTTATTAAGAAATAATCTTTTAGAAGAGCTGATTTTGAGGGTTATTTTGCTAAAAGGAAACATAGTTTCAGGAATTACTTCTTCACGAATTGCATCCCTGAATATGGTTCCGAGCACAATTATGGAAAGGCGTTGCGTTGTATCTCCGTTGCCTAAAGTATCTCCTAAATGAAATTTATAGTCGTTTAATAATGCTACGGTAATTTCATCAAAATACACATCCTTTGTTCCCATATATTTTTCAAATTTATCAACCTGGGAGTTGTATGCTCTGTAAGTGGAATAAGAAACAGTGCTTTTGATTTTCTCTAATCTCTTTCTGGCATATTCAAAAAAGTTTGGCACTTCTTTTCCCTTTATGGCTTCTTTTAGTTTTTTAACCGATACCGTTTTGATTTTACGTTCCATATCGGCAACCTGACCTTCGGCATCTGCAATCTTTTGAGATAATGCAGCATTCATTCTGGCACTATTGGAATGGTTCTTTTTTACTTTCTGCTTTGCTTCATCCCACTCATTCTCTTTTAGCTTCACTCCGGCAGTGATAAATTTCGTTTTTCTATCTTTTATAATTCTGATATACAAAGGGCTGTGTCCTGTTTGGTCTACCTGATGTGTTCTTAAAATTAGTTTTACTGATGCCATAATAATAGGAATTTAGAAATGTTATACTACTTTTGTAAAGTAATGCAAACGAGTGAAAGTGTTGTAAATAAAGGGTTTTCAATTGGGTGCATCGTGATACGAAGGTACAACATTGGGTACAACAAAACAAGTATTTCGTTGCTTTTTGTTGCTTAAAATTGCATTGTTAATTTTTATAAAGTCAATGAATACAATACTTTAAGTGCAAATGGGAGGGTTGAATGAAAAGTTGTAGATAACTTGTATACATTCGAAACAAACCTTCGTATACACACCCTAATTTAGGTAGATAGGCGAAGATTTGTTTCGCTTTTCCTTAAAACCAAATGTATTTATTTTTTCTTACAAATCATCAAAAGGACTTTTTATTTGTTGTAAACTTTTTGTGCTTACGGGGGTGTATATTTCAGTGGTCTAACTGCTATTGTGTCTTAATAATTCTTGAATGTAGCCCAAATCAGTAGCGCTTTCCAGTAAATACGAGAGTTTTTCACGCTTATTGTATAATTAGAGATTTCTCTCAGGGCAAACCTCGAAGCTTTCAGGATGCATCGCCAAATATTTAGGCTTCTGATTTTAAGACTGGTGGTTGCTGTTTTGAAGTAATAGCGGTCTTGTTTTCTAACAGAATGGCTTTTTTATCATAACATCGATTATTGAATGTAAAAAACTTGATTTCAAATACGATACTTTAAAAGTAGTTAAAAAAAGCAAACTATATTTAGAATGAAGTAAATAGCGTATTTTTGAAAATTGTGTTTTAAAGAAACAAGTTGAGGTCAAAGTATTTCAAGTAACGGGATTAGTAATTTAATAGGGTAAAAATGTCTTATTTAGCTTTAAAAAAAATAGTTATGATTAGTTTTCTTCTAGTAACCCATGCTGTTTTAGCGCAACAACCGAAAACTAATTCCTTAAAATACAAATCATTTGAGGAGTATCCCGTTTATTTACGAGGGGATTTGGGAGTGACTTATACTCCTGAAAAAACGATTGTAAAACTTTGGAGTCCAAATGTGGAGGAAGCCAAAATCAATCTTTATCAACAAGGCGATGGTGGTAATGCAACTGCAAATACGAATCTTTTATACGATGCCAAAACAGGAGTTTGGCAAACTATACTGAACGGGGATTATCACAATACCTATTATACGTTACAGGTTAAAAACAACGGAAAGTGGAGTAAGGAAATGCCAGATCCTTATGCCAAAGGGGTAGGGGTTAATGGCAATAGAGGGTTGATTTTTGATGCAAAACAAACTAATCCTTCACAATGGAATAGCGATGTAAAACCAGAATTGAAATCTTTTTCGGACGTTGTTTTATATGAAGCCCATGTGCGAGACATTTCTATTGACAATTCATCTGGTATAAAAAATAAAGGAAAGTTTTTAGGCTTGACAGAGACCAATACTACAAATGATTTTGGAGAATCGACAGGTTTAGATCATCTTAAAGAAATGGGAATTACACATTTTCATTTGCTTCCTTTTTTTGATTACAAATCGGTTGACGAATCTATTGAAAACCAAAAACAATACAATTGGGGATATGATCCTCAAAATTACAATGCACTAGAAGGTTCTTATGCAACAAACGCTCATGATGGTTTGGTACGAATTCAGGAATTCAAACAAATGGTGCAATCGCTTCATCAAAATGGCATTCGTCTAATTATGGATGTGGTTTACAATCACACGAGTTCTACCGCTATTTTTGATGAATTGGTTCCTGGCTATTATTACCGAACTTGGCCCAATGGAAAACGATCGGATGCCACTGCTTGTGGAAACGAATTTGCCTCAGACCGCATAATGGGGCGCCAATTTATGCTAGAATCCGTTAAATATTGGGCAACCGAATACCATGTAGATGGATTTCGTTTCGATTTAATGGCGGTTCATGATATAGAAACCATGAACTTAATTTCAAAAGAATTGCATCAATTAGATTCAACTATTTTTCTTTATGGAGAAGGTTGGACTGCTGGCGATTCTCCGTTACCTATTGAAAAAAGAGCTTTAAAGAACAATGTTAAACAATTAAACCAAATAGCTGTTTTCTCTGATGATATTAGGGACGGAGCAAAAGGGCATTGGTCTAAAGTTACCGAAAAAGGATTTGTAAGTGGCAATCCTAATTTGAAAGAAGTCATTCATTTCGGGATTGTAGCCTCAACCAATCATACACAAATGAAGTATGATAAAAAACGAAATTATGGCCAATTTCCATATTCAGATGCACCAACTAAAGTCATTGGTTATGTTTCTTGTCATGATAACAATACCTTGTATGATAAGCTCAAAATTGCAAATCCACTTGCTTCGGAACAAGAATTATTAGCAATGGATCGATTGGCAAATACTATTGTTTTTACGGCTCAAAGCATTCCGTTTTTGCACATGGGCGAAGAAATGAAACGGACTAAAAATGGTGTGGAGAATTCGTATAACGCACCCGATAGCATTAATAAAATCAATTGGAATTGGAAACATGATAACGTGGCATTATTCGATTATTATAAAAATTTAATACGATTGAGGAAAAATCATCCTGCTTTCAAGATGCCTACTGAGAAAATGATACAAGAGCATTTGGAGTTTCTAGATTTAGAATCTCCTTTATTGGTTGGATTCACTTTAAGGAATCATGCCAATGGCGATTCTTGGAAAAACATCAGCGTGTATTTTAATGGAGATTCGAAACCAATAACTCAAAAATTAGAAGGAACTTGGACTTTGATTTGTAACGGGGAAAAAATCAATGAAAACGGAATTGAATCCATTACATCAAAATTAATTACTATTCCAGCAAGAAGTGCAGTTATTTTGTATCAGGATTAGAAAAGTTAGTTTGTATTTTTACTTAAAAATTAACGATATTTGTACTCCCGTTCCGATACTTCGTAATCGGGATAAAACATAAAACACCACAAAATATGGGAATGAATAAAAACACCATTCTAGGATGGGCCACTTTGCTAATGATAGTAATGGGTTTACTTTTAATAGGACTCGGAGCTTTTAGATATAGAGATGTTTCAGGTTGGGGTTTTGCCGCAGTGGGAATTGGTTTTCTGGCAAATGCCTGGGTATTTAGTTCTTTAAAAGGAAGGGTATAGGGAAATTAGGAGCAGTATTTTTCTAAAAAAACCCATTCCGTTCTAGACGGAATGGGTTTTTTAACCTCTAGACATTGACAGTTATTTTGCCATCAATTTTCCAGATTGAATGATTTTATCATTGCTCATTATTTTATACAAATAGAAACCAGAAGTAAGATCGCCCGTTTCTAAAGTGGTTATTTTTTCGTTAACCGCAGCTTTTTTCACTTGTCTACCAGATACATCATACAATATGATTTGTGCATTGTTCATTTCAAACGCATCTTTAATCTCAATTGTAAGGATAGAATGAAAAGGGTTTGGATAAACCGTTACTTTTTGAATCTCATTGAATGAGTCTGTTCCCAAAGCAGGACATCCAACAGGCATAACTACAGATACTGAAGAGGTACTTAATGCACCGGTTGTTGTAAAAACTCTACCGTTAACAACCGTTCCACTTGTTAAATCAACAGCGCCATTGTTAGCCACAATTGTACCTTTAATTTCTGAATAGTCGCTAATTAATACGGCACCATCAACTTTCCAATAGACGTTTTTAGCTTGAGCTCCGTTAATCAACATTACCTTAGCGTAAGTGCTGGTAGAAAGCGCACCATTAATTTGGATAACAAAAACAGCTTGATCATTGCCTTGCGCATTTAAGTAAACCGTATTTGTTAACACAGTTGCAGCATTCATCAAGTAGGTATGTGGTGTTAGAACAAGGTCATTACCAAATTGTGCAGGATATAATAATTGGATATCAAAAGGAAGTAGGTTCAAATAATTATAAACACCAATTAAATCTGCGGCAGTTTGTGCTGTAGACGTATCTGGAATTGGATGAATGGCTCCTTTAACATATAAAGCATCAAAACCAGTTGTTAAACCTACATTTGTACCTACATCACCAGTAACTGTGGTCACACCAGCGTTTGAAACAGAACCTCCAGCAGAAAAGATGGCATAACATTCAGTTGATTTTAAATTGGGAGCAATAGGTCCGTAAAGAGTTGGGCTTCCACATCCAATAGGAGTGAAGGATAAAACACCATCAACATCAATGGATCCTGTGGTAGAAAGCGCTCTTCCTTCTAACGAAACCCCTGTGTTCATAATTATCGCAGCATTATTAGCAATAACAGTTCCTTTCATGATGGTGCCGGTTGCCATGTTTACCAATCCTTCTATTTTCCAAAAAACATTACAAGCTTTTGCACCGTTCAATAATTTTACTTCAGAATTAGAAGTTGTTGCGAATGCACCATTAATTTGAAAGATAAAAACGGCATCAGAATTTCCTTTTGCGTCTAGATTTAAAACATTGTCTAAGGAAGCCACGCTCGGAATTGAATAGGTTCCAGGTACCAATATTTGACCATTCCCTAACAAAGGAGCTGGAAAATAATTAGGGATAGCACTATTTAATTGATTGTAAGCAATTAATAAATCGGTACCACATTGAGCACTCGTTCCGTCTCCGTCATGCATTACTCCATCTACGTTACCAAAACCAGTACTAGAACCACTATTTGTTCCTACATTTCCTGTAAGGTGGGTAATCCCAGTATTTCTAACCGCTCCAACTGAGGAAAATAGCACAAAATTGGCTGAAGTTCCTAGGTTTGGGGCTTGTCCGTAGCTTAAATTTTGCAATAATAATAGGGAAAACACCATTATTGCACCAAGTAGTCTTGTTTTCATTTTTTTTATATTTAAATGTGAAATCATTTTCACTTAGCAAAGGTGATGGTCATTTGGACTTAAATTATTGTTTAATTAATGGTAAAAGTTGTATTATTCACACCTGTTAATTTTAACCTTAAAAATGGTTCGCAACATCTTCCTTGTGGATCAAATTTTTAAAATATATAGCGTTTCCAACATTTTATTCTTTATTAGTTAAAACTTTTTTTGTTATTATAATGTAATATATTTGCACGTTGAAAAGGTTAAAATTGGTTTTCAGAGGCTAGATAAGGTGTTTTGGATTCGGTTTTAATTGAATCAGTTTATAAAAATTATTCAAAAAATAAAATAAATAACAGTAAAAATGGCAGACGATAAAAAAGTAATATTCTCAATGCAAAAATTGAGTAAAACCTATCAAGGTGCAGACAAACCCGTATTAAAAAATATTTATTTGAGTTTCTTTTACGGAGCTAAGATTGGAATTTTAGGTTTGAACGGTTCAGGAAAATCTTCTTTATTAAAAATCATTGCAGGTGTTGATAAGAATTATCAAGGTGATGTGGTTTTTCAACCTGGTTATACGGTTGGATATTTAGAGCAAGAACCAAAATTAGACGACAGCAAAACGGTTATTGAGGTGGTTCGTGAGGGTGTAGCAGAAACTATGAAAGTTTTAGAGGAATACAATCAAATCAATGATTTATTTGGTCTCGAAGAAAATTATTCTGATGCCGATAAAATGGACAAATTGATGAACAGACAAGCCGAATTGCAAGACAAAATTGATGCGCTTGGTGCTTGGGAAATCGATACCAAACTAGAAATCGCCATGGATGCCTTGCGCACACCAGAAGGCGATACACCAATAAAAAATCTTTCAGGAGGCGAGCGTCGTCGTGTAGCATTATGTCGTTTGTTGTTGCAACAACCGGATGTTTTATTATTAGACGAGCCAACGAATCACTTAGATGCAGAAAGTGTACTTTGGTTAGAACAACATTTGGCACAATATGCAGGAACCGTAATTGCGGTTACTCACGATAGATACTTCTTGGATAATGTGGCAGGTTGGATTTTAGAATTGGATAGAGGAGAAGGTATTCCTTGGAAAGGGAATTACTCGTCTTGGTTAGACCAAAAGTCAAGCCGTATGGCATCAGAAGAAAAAGTAGCTTCGAAACGTAGAAAAACACTAGAACGCGAGTTGGATTGGGTGCGTCAAGGTGCGAAAGGTCGTCAGACAAAACAGAAAGCACGTTTACAGAATTATGATAAATTGTTGAATGAGGACCAAAAACAATTGGATGAAAAATTAGAAATTTACATTCCAAATGGTCCACGTTTGGGAACCAATGTTATTGAAGCTAAAAATGTAGCCAAATCTTTTGGAGATAAATTACTGTATGATAATTTGAATTTTACCTTGCCACAAGCAGGAATTGTTGGAATTATAGGTCCGAATGGCGCTGGTAAATCAACTATTTTCAGGATGATTATGGGAGAAGAAAAGCCTGATGCGGGGGAGTTTATCATAGGCGATACCGTTAAAATTGCTTATGTAGATCAAGCACATTCAAATATAAATCCAGATAAATCCATTTGGGAAAACTTTTGTGATGGTCAGGAATTGATTATGATGGGAGGACGCCAAGTAAATTCGAGAGCTTATTTATCCCGTTTTAACTTTGGAGGAAGCGATCAAAATAAAAAAGTATCAGCATTATCAGGAGGAGAACGTAACCGTTTGCATCTTGCGATGACCTTAAAAGAAGAAGGGAACGTACTATTATTAGATGAGCCTACCAATGATTTAGATATAAATACGCTACGTGCTTTAGAAGAAGGATTAGAAAATTTTGCAGGTTGTGCCGTAGTAATTTCTCACGACAGGTGGTTCTTGGACAGAATTTGCACACACATTTTAGCTTTTGAAGGCAACTCAGACGTGTATTATTTTGAAGGAGGATTTTCTGATTATGAAGAGAATAAGAAGAAACGTTTGGGTGGAGATTTAACCCCAAAACGATTGAAATACAGAAAACTGATAAGAGGTTAAAAACGAAAACGCTGGTTAATACCAGCGTTTTTTATTTTGTTTAGAAGCTTCTGATTTTCTTGATTTGTGCTTTTCACCACTACGATTTGAATTTTTAGGAGGCGTAGCAGCCGTAGCTTCAGGACTTCCCGCATGCCAAGGATACGGATGATCTGAAATAGTTTTTACGTCTACTTTTATCAATTTCATAATGTCTTTCCAGTACGGTTCTTCGTCTTTACTGCAAAACGATATAGCAATTCCTCCATTTCCGGCACGTCCTGTTCTACCAATTCGGTGTACATAGGTTTCTGGAATATTAGGTAAATCAAAATTAATAACAAAAGGCAATTGGTCAATATCAATACCACGAGCTGCAATATCGGTAGCAACCAAAACACCCACTTCTTTATTTTTGAAAGCATCCAAAACGCGTTGTCTTGCCGTTTGCGATTTGTCTCCATGAATGGCTTCTGCAGCTACGCCATGTTTGCGCAAGGCTTTTACCACATTATCCGCTCCGTGTTTGGTTCTGGAAAAAACCAACACATCTGATAATTTTTCATTGCGAATCAAATGATACAATAAGTTTCTTTTTTCGGTTTTATCTACAAAATAAACGTGTTGTTCTACTTTTTCAGCTGTGGATGAAACTGGAGAAACGGAAACAGTAGCTGGATCTTTCAGGAACATTTCAGCTAATTCTCTAATTGCGATTGGCATCGTTGCAGAGAATAATAAAGTTTGTCTGTTATTTGGCGTTAGTTTTACAATTTTCTTTACATCATTTACAAAACCCATATCCAGCATTTGGTCAGCTTCGTCTAAAACCAAAGTATGCAAATGGTCTAAATCTATAAATCCTTGTTTGTGCAAGTCTAATAATCGACCTGGAGTGGCGACTAAAATATCGACACCTTTTCGTAAAACGTCTACTTGAGGAATTTGAGAAACACCACCAAAAATGGTCAACTGGGTCAAATTGGTATATTTTCCGTAACGGTCAAAGTTTTGGCCAATTTGCACGGCTAACTCTCTAGTAGGTGTAATCACTAATGCTCGAATGGGTTTGGCTTTTTTAGAAGAACCAACAATTCTATGCAGTTGATGAATAATTGGAATGGCAAACGCTGCCGTTTTTCCTGTTCCTGTTTGAGCGCAACCTATTAAATCTCTGCCTGATAAAACGATAGGAATCGATTGTTCTTGAATTGGAGTTGCCTCAGTATAGCCTTCTTCGAAAACGGCTTTTTGGATACTTTTAGAAAGTGATAAATCTTCAAATAACATATTTTTGTGTATTAAGAATCCAGCAAAAGTGTTAGGATTCTTGGCAAAGATAGGTTATTTAATTTATTTGGATTTTTATCATTAAAACTTCACATCCATGTAATTGATTTTTTCTTCTAATGGGTTGTTGGCTTTTATAAAATCGGTCACTAAATATCCAATCAATTTTCCTATAAGGTTGTTGTTTTTCTCAGCACACAAGTCAGGTGCTCCTTCACAAATATGCAAATAGGTTGCATTTTGACTTTTGCCAAAAAAATACACAAATTGTCGTACTTGCTCTACAGAAAATCCACTTATAGTCATAGCACTGCTTGCAATATTTGGAATGGCATCTAAATCAATCTCAATGCCAAAAAAGTCATTGTTTATAAAACTTAAGGCTTGGACTAATTCTTTGTCAAAACTTTTTTGATTCCGAATCGAGATTTCATCATAAGTATTGTAACGCACTCGATCTTGAATTTTCTTTATATTAATCAATACTTTTTTTGAAGTATAGTTTTCGTGTAAACCAAAAATGAAATATTTATTTAAAAACCCTTCTTCATAAGCATACGAAAATCCATTGCCACTATGTCTTCCTTCCAGAATTCTAAAATCAGAATGGGCATCAAAGTTAACTGCATTAATAGGCTTGCCTTTTGCTAAAGCTGTTCCTTTTATATTTCCATAGGAATTGTTGTGACCGCCACCAATAATTATAGGTTTTTTCCCAGATTTTACAATAAAAGATATAATATGAGCAACCTCTTTATCAATAGTAACGACTAAATCACTCAATTTTTTTCTGTCAGCTGTATTGTGAAAATCTAAATTTTCTACAGCTTTCATTTCTTCAGTAACATCCAATTGCCCTAAAACTAATAGGTCTTCACCTTTACAAAATTTATTATGCTGAATGTTTGCAATACTTTTTATAGTACTTTCCCATGCCGATGCTGCTCCCGGTCTTCCAAAATTGGCTCGAACCCCAATATCTTCTGGTATACCAAATAAGACATACTTCGCAGTACATTTTTTAATAAATGCTTTAATATCAGTGTCTTTTTGAACAGTAATCATTTTTTCTCCAAACTTAATTTCGCCACTTCTGTGGTTCGTAAGTTTTGCAAGATCATTAATACAAAACGGAATTAATTTGTCCATATCAAAAAAAATTAACTTTCAAAAATAATATATTTGTACAAACATACGTTATTACCTTAAATATTATTATTTTTGTTAAAACAATCTAAACACAATTTTATGGAAAATCAAAAAAACAACTCAAGTCTAAAAGCTGTCGTAGCCGTATTAGCTTTACTTCTAGTGGGAAGTTTAGTTTATATTTTTAAGTTGACTTCAGATGCTAAAGCGCAATTAACTGAGCTTACAACTACAAAAACCGAGAAAGAGTCTGTAATGAAAGACTTAGAAGAGTTGAAAGCTACTTATGATGCAGCAATTGCTGAAAACACATCAATGTCTGAAGAATTAATTGCTGAAAGGGAGAAAGTAGTTAACTTGATTGCTGATTTAAAGAAATCTAAAGGAGATGCCGCTTCAATGTCAAAATACAAAACGCAATATTTTGCTTTAGAAACTAAAATGAAAGGCATGATGCAAGAAATTGAAGTTTTGAAAACAGCAAATACTAAGCTAACTACAGAAAGAGACAGTACGGTAATGGTTTTAGGTGAAGCTAAAAAATACAATGAAGTTCTTGTAGGTCAAAATGAAGAATTGTCTAAAACGGTTGAAGTGGCTTCAAAACTAAGTGTCTTGAACTTAAAAACAGCTGCTTACAAGTTAAGAAGTTCTGGCAAACAAATAGCAACTGATAAAGCCAGTAGAGCTGATGTTTTAAAAATTAGCTTTACAATTGCAGAAAATAAAGTTGCTAAATCTGGCGATAAAACGTATTATGTTCAAGTAATTGACAGTAAAAACAATGTTTTAGGTCAAAAAGAAACCCAATCTTTTGGTGGAAAATCTTTGACCTATAGTTTTTTGACAACTGTTAAGTTTGAAAACAAAACGGTAGATGTTGTTCAAGATTTACCAGGTAAAGATTTCGAAAAAGGATCTTACTTTGTAAATGTATTTGATAACGGAGAGTTAGTTTCTAAGTCAAGCTTTAGTTTGAGATAAAATTTTAAAGAATAAATGAAAAAGGAACTCGAAAGGGTTCCTTTTTTTATAGTATTATTTTTCCTTCAAGTATTATACAATCAATCAAATTGCTTCCAAAAGCATATGGCAACTGATAATAGGACGAAATAGGTTTAGTAATAATTAAATTGGCTTTTTTGCCTTTAGTAATACTACCATGAGTTTTAGAAATCCCCATCGCATACGCTCCATTTATAGTAGCTGCATTTATAGCTTCCTCGGGAGTCATTTTCATTTTGATACAAGCCGTAGCGACTACAAAATTCATGTTTCCGGAGGGTGAAGAACCTGGATTGAAATCAGAAGCCAAGGCAATTGATAATCCACAGTCTATCATTTCTCGAGCAGGAGTATAAGGAATACTTAGGAAATAAGAGCAAGAAGGCAATGCTACTGGCATAGTTTCAGAATTTTTCAATGATTCAAGGTCTTCCTTATTCATAATTTCAAGATGGTCTACAGATAGAGCTTTGTGTTTAACTCCAACTTGAACACCTCCAATAGAATGGAATTGATTGACATGTATTTTTGGAATTAAGCCATATTCTAGTCCGCTTTTTAAAATAGCTTCTGTTTCTGAAACAGAAAAATAGCCAGTTTCACAAAAAACATCAATATATTTTGCAAGGTTTTCTTCAGCGATTTTATGAATCATCTCTTTACAAATTAAATCAATATAACCTTGATGATTATCTTTAAATTCATTTGGAAAAGCATGGGCTCCAAGAAATGTGGCTTTTATTGTAATTGGGTAGTTTTGGTTTAATCGTTTAATAACACGAAGCATTTTCAATTCATCTTCAACCGTCAAACCGTAACCCGATTTTATTTCAACTGCGCCAGTTCCTAAACTCATAATTTCTTCTAAACGAACTTTGGATTCATTGTAAATTTCGTCTTCGGAAGTTTCATGTAGTTTTTTAGCCGAATTTAATATACCGCCACCTCGATTAGCAATTTCTTCATAGCTTAATCCGTTTATTCTATCAACAAATTCCTGCTCTCGATTGCCAGCATAAACAATATGAGTATGGCTGTCGCACCAAGATGGCAATACCATTTTACCTGTTGCATCAATAGTTAATTCAGGATTTATTTTAGGGCAATTTTCCATTACACCAAAATCAACAATTATAGTATCCTCTAAAAGTAAAAAAGCATTTTTAATTGTTGGAAGCACCGCCATTTCAGCACCTGAAACTTTAATGATTGGGCTTTCTCTTACTTGTAGCAATTCTTTAATATTAATAATTAATGTTTGCATAGGAGATTTTTTTGTAAATGTAAATTGGAAATTTAAAAACTCCTATCTTTATGACAAATTATTATGTTTTGAAAAGAATAAAATACAAAAAAGTTAGAAAGGTTCAGCCCAATTATTTTGAGTATACGGGAATTCATAAAACAGATCCTATCGAGATGCAATTATTTGTTTATGACGATGCAGGTTATGAAGAATATAAAAAAGTTGCCCTCCAAAGAGTAAAAAAAGAAATCGAAGATGAACTTCAAGAAAATGATGTTAAGTGGTTTAATATTCATGGTTTACATAATGTAGAGTTAGTTAAAGAAATTGGCGAAATGTTAGCTATAGAGCCTTTTATTATAAGCGATATTCTTAATACCAATCGAAGAAGTAAAATGGAGGAGTTAGACAAAGTCCTATTCTTTAGTATTAAATCGATTTTGCCTGACAATGACTATGATATGGTAAGTGTGGAGCAAATTAGTTTTTTATTAAAAGACAATTTGTTGGTTTCATTTCAGGAAAAGAAAAGCGATTTTTTTACTCATATTCGAGAACGAATTAAAACACATAGTGGTATTGTTCGTAAAAAGAAAAATGATTATTTACTCTACTTACTTCTAGAAGCGGTCATGGAAAATTTTTATATTACAATTGAATTTTATGAAGATCAAATTGAGGATTTGATGATTGAAGCCAAATCGAGTGATAATCCAGAAGTTCTAGTTCGAATTGAACGCAATAGAGAACATTTAAATTTCTTGAAACGGTCTATTTTGCCTTTGCGGGACGCTTTATTCAATCTAAAAAGCGAACACGACGAAGATGATTATGACGGAATTGAAAAAGCAAATTATAGTTTTTTTGCGCGTTTGCATCAAAAATCATTAGAGATTTTAGAACAAATAGAATACGATATGAATACGTTGGATAGTGCTTCGAGTTTCTATTTTTCGTCTCAAAGCCACAGGATGAATGAAATCATGAAAGTTCTAACGGTAGTTTCTGTCATTTTTATGCCGTTGACTTTTTTAGTAGGAGTTTACGGAATGAATTTTAAACACATGCCTGAATTGGAATACGCTTATGGCTACTATATTGTAGTTGCTGTTATGGTTGCAATTGCTTTAGGAATGGTGTATTATTTTAAAAAGAAGAAATGGTTTTGATTTGGTTACTTCATTAAAATTATTCATAAAATATTTAGGGTGATTTTACGAAAAGGTATTAAAAACTGAGGATGATTTTACCTTCTTATAAAGAGGAAGAAGTGATTGTTAGTAGAGAAAAAGTTTTTGAATTCAAGTTTTGAATAGGTTGATTCCATATTAAATTAACATTTTACATGAATTAACATAAATATTTGATTAATAATTGTTTAATAAATAAGTATAGATAAATACTATCGTGATTTTAAACCTTTAAAAAGACTTTTCTAATTCCAATCAGCACAAAAATAAAAAAGGTGTATAGGATAAAAAAGGGTACAATATATTCAATCCAATTCATAGGTAGCATAATTGCAATGAGCAACAATTGAAAACCCAATCCATACATAGAAACAAGTGTCATAAACCAATTTGGAAACGTTTTTACCTTGTAAGCCTGTTTGTCTAAATAGTGAATTATCTTATCGAATATTCCATAAACGACGGTGTAAATTGTAAACAAAATATCAACTGATTTTTGAGTTTCACCAGGTAAAGCTCTAGGTGATTTGTATTCAAAAACTTTACTTGTTGCATCACCACCAACTGATTTGTTTCTTAAAATTACATAGTAATAATTGTATAAAGTGCCTTGTAATTGAATGCCGATAAAAGCTAAAATCGTAATCCAAATGCTCGTTTTAGAAACATAACATATGGTCATTAAAAATAAGAAATTCAGAATAATATCAAAGACACTATCTAAATATCTTCCCACATAAGATGGTGTATTCTTTAATCGTGCTAATTCGCCATCGGCAGCATCGATACACGATTTTAGAATGATGAAAAATCCTGCTAGTAGATACTGATTGTTTAAGATGCAATAAATCGCAATTAAACCCGAAATCCCAAAAAGAATTGTGACATGAATAGGGGTGAATCGTGTTGTTTTAAGCTGATTGGCAAGAAATTTTCCTAAAGGTCTTCCATAGTCTGATAAATCTAAAAATTTATCTTGAGCAGTAAGTTTTGACATTAAAAAATGCTAAATAGAAATGCGACAATATAGTCAGGTATTTATTTTGAGAATCGATGCAAAGTATAAGTCATGGTTGCTAATAAGATAAATGCCATGATTTGATGCGTTAATCCTAACCACAAAGGTACGTTATATATTAATGTCAAGACTCCCAAGGTAAATTGTAAAAAAACTACAAATAACAAAGCGTTTATTCCATTCTCTTGTTGTAATGAAAGTGTGTATTTTTTACTTTTAAAATAAAGAAATACAATTAATCCAACAACAGCATAAGCTAGCGTTCTGTGTACAAATTGAACGCCACTTTTACCTTCGGTTAGTCTTAGAAGCCAACTGTTTTTTTCAACCAAAATGCTTTCATGAAATAGTTGCCCATCGCTCATTAAAGGCCAATGGTTGTGAATTAACCCTGCATTTAACCCAGCTACAAATCCACCGTAAATTATCTGAATTAAAAGGAACACTAATGTAATTCGCGCTAGTTTTTTTAATGGAATATTTATTTCTATTTTATCAGGATAAATTAAGTCTAATGCTACCCAAAGGGTATAAGCAAAGGTGATAAAAGCAAAAGTTAAGTGCAATGATAATCTAAAATGACTCACGTCTGGATTATCAATCAAACCACTTTTTACCATAAACCAACCTAAAAATCCCTGAAAAGCACCCATTCCCAGAAGAATAGAGCATTTTTTTATTGTTGAAGGATTTAGTTTTTTCTTGATTAAAAAGTATACAAAAGGGATGATAAAAACCAAACCAATGATGCGTCCAATAAATCGGTGAAACCATTCCCAGAAATAAATAAATTTATAATCCGAAAGTGAAAAGTCGTTATGAATATTGATTTTTTGGTATTCGGGAAATTTTTTATATTCTTCAAAAGCTGCTGTCCATTTTTCTTCTGACAAAGGAGGAAATGTATCGGTAACCAAATGCCAATCGGTCATAGATAACCCTGAGTTTGTTAAGCGTGTAATCCCGCCAACGGTAACCATTAAAAATAGTAGGATACAACCTGTAAGTAGCCAGTAAATAACTGATTTATTAGTGTTCATTTTTTATATTCAATTTTTAACAGGCGCAAAGATACAAAGTTTCAAAGTTTTCGAGTTTAAACAATTTATAATAAAGATATAACCTTTATATAATAAACATAAGTCTTTCAAAATTTGTTACTATACAATTCTTGTCAATCCTAATCTCTCTGCTCTTTTCAATACGAATTCGAAAGCTGCTTCATATTCATTTGGAATTTCGCCCTCTAAAATGGCTTCTTTAACAGCTTCTTTCAAAATGCCAATTTCTCGTGAAGGTTTTAAATTAAAGAGTTCCATAATTTCCTCACCTGAAATTGGTGGTTGAAATTGTCTCACATGATCACGTTCTTCAACTTCAATTATTTTGTTGCGAACAATGTCAAAATTATCATGGTATTTCTTAAATTTTTTAGGGTTTTTGGTCGTAATGTCAGCTTCGCAAAGTGTCATCAAATAATCTACATCTTCGCCAGCATCAAAAACTAAGCGACGTACAGCTGAATCTGTTACAATATCTTCGGCTAATACAATTGGTCGTGAACTTAGCATAACCATTTTTTGAACAAATTTTAATTTATTATTCAACGGCATATGCAATCGTTCAAAGATTCTCTTTACCATTTTGCCACCAAGAAATTCGTGTCCATGAAACGTCCAACCTTGTTTCTTGTTGAATTTTTTTGTTGGTGCTTTTCCAATATCATGCAATAGCGCTGCCCATCGCAACCAAACATCATCAGTATTCGAACAAATATTGTCCACCACCTCTAATGTATGATAGAAATTATTTTTATGAGTTTGTCCGTCTATTTCTTCTACATTATTCAGGGCAGTTAATTCAGGTAAAATCAGGTCTAAAAGTCCCGTTTTGTATAAAAGTAAAAATCCAATTGATGGCTTTTCGGTTTCTAATATTTTGTTTAATTCATCTACAATTCGTTCTCCAGAAATAATTTTAATTCTTTCGGCATTTCTTTTTATGGCTAGAAACGATTCTGTTTCAATATCAAAATGCAATTGCGTTGCAAAACGGATTCCACGTAACATGCGTAACGGATCATCAGAATAAGTAATATCAGGACTTAAAGGTGTTTTGATTATTTTGTTTTCTAAATCGGATAAACCATTAAACGGATCAACTAATGCTCCAAAATTATTTGGATTTAAAGAAAAAGCCAAAGCATTAATGGTAAAATCACGTCTGTTCTGATCATCTTCTAAAGTGCCGTTCTCAACTATGGGATTACGACTGTCTTGATTGTAGCTTTCTTTTCGGGCTCCTACAAACTCAATATCAATTTCTTTGTAGCGTAACATGGCTGTTCCGTAGTTTTTAAAAACTTGTACTTTGGGTTTATGAGGCAATAATTCCGAAACTTTTAAAGCCAATTCAATTCCAGAGCCAATGGCTACAATATCAATGTCTTTTTTGAAATCGCGTTGCAATAAGTAATCACGAACAAATCCACCAATTACATAACTTTCAAGGTTAAGTTCTTGACTTGCTTTTGCAATGATTTTAAATAATGGATTTTGGAGTGCTTTTGTGTAGTTCATTGTTTTACCGCAGATTCGCAGATTTTTTTATTTTTTTGTTCTAACAATTCTTTTATAATCTAATGAAATAGAATTAAAATTGACTAAAAGAGCCAATTCGTTATTAGATACTTTTAAATAATTTAAGCATTGATTGTAGTGACTATTATTAAAACAATCTACAGTTTTAATTTCTAATATTATTTCATTATAAACTACAAAATCCGCATAGAATTTATGCTTTAAAGTTGTGTTTTTATAATTAACAGAGAATTCTTTCTCTCTTTCAAAAGGAATTTGAAGTTCATTAAATTCATACTCAATAGCATCTTTATATACGATTTCAGAAAATCCTTTTCCTAAATTTTTATTAACTTCAAATAATATTCCAATAATTTGATAAGTTTCATCTTTATTTTTATAGTCTTCCATAAAAAATCTGCAAATCTGCGGTTATTTTTATTTTCTAATAATTTTTACCTGACAATCATTAGTTAACTTAATAATCGTAGATGGTTTATCACAAATTTTATCGCGATGCAAATTTACTACATAGTCTACACCATTTATAATTTCTGGGCTAATTTCTTTAAAAGATTTTGGGGTAAACATACCCGATATATTAGCAGAAGTTGACACCAAAGGCTTTTTCATGCGTTCCATTAATTTAAAACAAAAGGGCTCTTTTACTATACGAACGCCTAAAGTTTTATCAATTCCAATAATATTGGGAGCAATATTTCTAGCATTATCGAGAATTAAGGTTGTAGGCTTTTCAGATAAATCTAATATTTCCCATGCTACAGCAGGTATATCTTTGAATACATTATACATCATTTTTTCGCCATTCATAAGGCAAATCATAGTTTGAGAATCATTACGTTGTTTGAGTTTGTATATTTTTGCAACTGCCTCAGGATTGGTAGCATCACAACCTATGCCCCAAATAGTATCAGTAGGATAAAGAATTATTCCTCCATTTTGTATGATTTCAAAGGCGTTATGAATTTCGGTATTTAGTATAGAATTACTATTTTCATTCATTTAAATTTGGTAATAAGATATTTTTTGATTGTTACAAAGGTATTAACTTTTATTGAGCTTTATAAAACTTACCTTTATTCTTATTTATTTTCAACAGTTTTTTTATTAAATAAAATTATCTTTGAAAAAATATAAAAATTTAGACTATATATTTTCAATTAATGAATGTAAATAAATCAAAAAATATATTACTTTTAGTCACCCATGATTATGGAGGAGGAGGTGAATTTGTTCATAAAATAGCTAGAATATTTAAAAACCAGGGACATAAAGTTGTTATGCTTGTAAAAAAGAAAACAAAAGAAGAAGAGTATATTTTAGAGTTTTCATCGCCGCCAGTCAAGAGAAAATCTTTGTATACTAAATTCCTTGAAAAAACTTTTAGAAGAAAAAAGAAATTAAGATTAGATTCAAAATATCATTTTTATAGTAAGAATGAAACACTTATTACTATTGATCCCGAGAAAGTGATAAGTGCTATAGGATTTACACCTGATTATATCTTTTCTGGTTGGACTGCAGATTTTATGAATTCTTCAGATCTACTTTTGTTACAAAAACATTCAAATGCTCAAGTATATACTATTACTATAGATATGAACCATTTTACTGGAGGATGTCATTTTGCTTGGGATTGTAAACAGTATAGTAATGGAGGTTGTACTGAAAAATGTCCTGCAATAAAAAGTCCGTATTTTAAAGAAATTGCCAAAATAAATTTTGAGACTAAATTGAAGAATGCTAGAGAAGGAAACTTTAAAATTATTTCAGGTTCAGATTGGGTTAAGAAACAGGCATTGTCCTCTATGATATATAAAAATCAAGATCAAATTTTAAACATTAATAGTTTAATAGATACAACTATAATGAAACCTAAAGGCAAAATAAAGGCCAAAGAATTTTTTAATCTAGACGAAAATAAATTTTACATTTTAGTAGGAGCTACTTATGATAATGAATTAAGAAAAGGGTTTAATTATTTTTTAGAAAGTTTAAAAATTCTATTTCAGGAACTAGATACAATAGAAAGGTCGAGAATAAATATTTTGATGATTTCTAGTAACTCTAATAATAAAAAAGTTTTTAAAGAAATTCCGTTTGGAATTAAACATTTAGGATATATAAAAGATTATAATATTTTATCATTACTTTATCAAGCGGTTGATGTTTATGTAAATTCTTCAATTGAAGATTCTGGGCCTATGATGGTTAGTGAGGCATTAGCTTGCGGAACTCCTGTTGTGGGATTTGATATGGGTATAGTTAACAGTATGGTAATAAACAGATATAACGGTTATAGAGCTATTTTAAAAGATTCTAAAGACCTTGCTAATGGTATTAAAATAGTTTATAGATTATCACCTGAAGATTATGAAAATTATTCAAAGAATGCAGTAAGCCAAGTTCAAAAACTTTCATCATTTGAATATGGGACTTCTGTATTACAAACATTATTTGAATAGAATAATTGAAATCATGATTTTAATATTAAATTTGCCACATAATATATTTTGCATTTTACACTTAATAAAATTTAAATCAATTCTTACAATATTATAAAAATTCAAAGCATCAAATGAAAGTAGCATTAGTAACAGGAATAACAGGACAGGACGGAGCCTATTTAGCAGAATTATTATTGTCTAAAGGATATATGGTTCATGGTATTAAAAGAAGAAGTTCTTTATTTAATACGCAAAGAATCGATCATATATATGAAGACCCACATGTGAATAATCAGCATTTTAAATTGCATTACGGTGATTTAAGTGATTCTACGAACTTGATACGAATTATACAAGAAACCCAACCTGATGAAATCTATAATTTAGGTGCAATGAGTCATGTAAAAGTGAGTTTTGATATTCCTGAATATACTGCAAATGCAGATGGTATAGGAACATTGCGAATTCTTGATGCTGTTAGGTTATTAGGATTAACTAAAAAAACTAAAATTTATCAGGCATCCACTTCTGAATTATATGGATTAGTTCAAGAAGTTCCTCAAAAAGAGACAACTCCTTTTTATCCGCGTTCGCCTTATGCGGTAGCAAAAATGTATGCCTATTGGATTACTGTAAATTATCGTGAAGCGTATGATATGTTTGCTTGCAACGGAATCCTTTTTAATCACGAAAGTCCAAGACGTGGAGAAACATTTGTTACCAGAAAAATTACCCGTGGAGTTTCTCAAATGGCTTTAGGTATTGACGATTGCTTGTATATGGGTAACATAGATTCTCAACGCGACTGGGGTCATGCGAAAGATTATGTTGAAGCAATGTGGCTTATATTACAACAAGAAACCCCAGAAGATTTTGTAATATCCACTGGTGTAACAACCACAGTTCGTGAATTTATTAAAATGTCATTCAGCGAAGTTGGTGTAGTGGTAGATTTTAAAGGCGAAGGCGTAAACGAAACCGCAACAGTTGTTTCTTCATCTAACCCTGAATATGCTTTTAAAGTTGGGCAAGTGGTTGTAAAAATCGATCCAGCCTATTTTAGACCTACTGAGGTTGAATTATTAATTGGCGATAATACAAAAGCTAAAACTAAACTAGGTTGGGAACCAAAATATACTTTAGATATGTTGGTAAAAGAAATGATGCAAGCTGATTTAGAAATTTTCAAAAAGGAGAAACATTTAAAAAATTTCAAATAAAATCAGTTAACATGCAAATTACTTCTAAAATATATGTTGCAGGCCATCGCGGAATGGTAGGTAGTGCCATTGTTAAAGATTTAACAAATAGAGGATTTACAAATATCATTACCAGAACTTCAACTGAATTAAACCTTATTAATCAACAAGATGTTGCCGATTTCTTTGAAAAAGAAAAACCTGAATACGTTTTTTTAGCGGCTGCTAAAGTTGGTGGGATAGTTGCCAATAATACGCTAAGAGCTGATTTTATTTATGAAAACATACTTATTCAAAGTAATGTTATTCATCAAAGTTATAAAAATGGAGTGAAAAAGTTATTGTTTTTAGGTTCAACATGCATTTATCCAAAATTAGCCCCACAACCTTTAAAGGAAGAATATCTTTTAACAGGTTTGTTAGAAGAAACTAATGAGCCGTATGCTATCGCAAAAATTGCAGGAATAAAAATGTGCGATGCCTATAGAGATCAATACAATAGTAATTTTATATCTGTTATGCCAACCAATTTGTACGGTTTTAATGATAATTATGATTTACAGAACTCTCATGTATTACCTGCATTGTTAAGAAAGTTTCATGAAGCCAAGCAAAATAATGAAAGTGAAGTTGTAGTTTGGGGAACTGGAACTCCGCTTAGGGAGTTTTTACACGCTTCGGATATGGCAAATGCTTGTGTCTATTTAATGCAAAACTACAATGAAAAAGGTTTTGTAAATATTGGTACTGGTAAAGAAATTTCAATTAAGGACTTGGCTATATTAGTCAAACATATTGTTGGTTATGAAGGCCAAATCGTTTTTGACACTTCAAAACCCGATGGAACACCTAGGAAATTGACAGATACGACTAAGTTAAACGGTTTAGGTTGGAGACATACTATTGAACTTCCGGAAGGAATTAGAAGAGTTTATCAAGAGAAATTTAATGGATAATTGATAACTTTCATATGGCTAAATTATCCATTATTACCATAAATTATAACGATAAAAAAGGTTTAAAAAAAACTTTAGAAAGCGTTGTTAGCCAAACGTATGATGAATATGAATTTATAGTAATTGATGGAGGAAGTACCGATGGGAGCAAAGATCTAATTTTAGAATATGCAGATAAAATTTCCTATTGGGTAAGTGAGAATGACAATGGAGTTTTTCATGCTATGAATAAAGGGATTAAAGTTGCAACTGGTGATTTTGTTATTTTTATGAATGGTGGGGATACTTTTTATTCTGAAGCGACCTTGTCTCAAGTAGTTCCTGAACTTAATTCTCAATTCGATATTTACTACGGTGATAATTATAAAGAGAGTGGAAATTCTAAGCGCTTAAAAACTTATCCTGAGCATTTGCAGTTTTCTTTCTTTTATACTAGTTCACTAAATCATCAATCCACTTTTATAAGAAAATCGTTATTTGAAGAACATTTTTATTACAATGAAGAGTATAAAATAGCATCTGACTGGGAGTTTTTCGCGTATGTTATTTGTCATAAAAATGTTCCTTATAAATACTTAAAAAAGACGATTTCAGTTTACGACTTTAACGGTATTTCGTCTAATCCTAAATTTTCAGAAGTATTCCATAAAGAAAAGTCACAATCCATTCAAAAATATTTCCCTACTTTTATAAAGGATTATGAGAATGTTAATGAACTTAATTCTAAGCGGTTTATTCAATTTCAGTATATTAAAAAATATTCATTTTCTTGGAAAGTTTTAAAACTGATTCTAAGTATTATGTTGTTATTTTTGCCTAAAATTTCTAACGAAATGAAAAAAGAATAAAATATTTGTAAGCTCCTTTAGTCGATATAAAATGAAAAAAATTCAAGTTGGTTTTTTAATGTCTTATGATTACGAATTGTTAAAAAAATCAATTCCGCCAGTTTATGAAATGGCAGACACTATTTTTTTAGCTTTAGATTATAAAAAGAGAACATGGTCAGGAAATTATTTTGAAGTAGACGATAGTTTTTATAGATGGTTAAAAGAGTTTGATGTAAAAAATAAAATTGTCATTTACGAAGATGATTTTTATGTTCCTGAAATTACGGGAATGCAAAACGATACTCGTGAAAGATATATGCTTGCCTTAAAGATGGGTATTGGAAATTGGTTAATTCAAGTAGATTCTGATGAAATTTTTATAGACTTTGAAAAATTTGTTAAGAGAATAAGAAAGTATGATTCCTATTTAATAAATCCAAGTAAACATCCTATACAGTTTGCAGGTTTTCATATAAATGTATATAAATATTTAGAGGACGGATTATTATATGTAAATAAGCCAACAAAGTTACTTTTGGCTACAAATTATCCAAATTATAAATATGCTAAAAACACTAAAGAGCGAATTATTTATGATGAAGACTTTATTCTTCATGAAGGATTAGCTCGAACAGAAGAAGAGTTAGTTTTAAAACTTAAAAATTGGAGTCATAAAGAAGATGTAAATCCTAATTTTTTAGAAAAATGGAAAAGAGCCAACAAAGATAACTATCATGAAATAAAAGATGTTTTCTATTTAAATCCTGAAATTTGGAAAGAGCTGGGTTATTTTCCTACTAAATCTTTATCTGAATTGAAAAAATTAGTTCAAGAAGATGCCAATTTAAAGATACCAAGAGTTAAGCTTTTTTTTAGAAATTTTGGTCAATGGTTTAAGCATTTACAAATTAAGAAAATAAATTACCACCCAAAATTCGAAAAATATTTCTAAAAACTTATTATGAATTTTAAAACTGCTTTATTAATTTCAACGTATAATTGGCCAGAAGCATTAGAATTAGTTTTAAAAAGTGCTATGTCACAAACCGTTTTGCCTTCAGAAATTCTTATTGCCGATGATGGTTCTAGACTAGAAACTCAATTGTTAATTGAGGAGTTTAAAAAAACGAGTACAGTACCAATTCATCATATATGGCAAGAAGACTTAGGATTTAGAAAATCAAAAATACTAAATAAAGCAATAGCTAAAGCTTCATCTGAATATATAATTCAGATTGATGGTGATTGTATATTACATAAAAATTTTATTGAAGATCATGTAAACTCAAGCCAAAAAGGAGTTTATTTGTATGGTTCAAGAGTTAATATTTTACCTGCTTATGTTGATGAAGTTTTAGAAAAAAAGCAAATATTTTTTAATTTTTTTTCTAAGGAAATTAAAAATAAATCTCGTTGTTTACATGTCCCTTTTTTGTCAAATTTATTTAAAATTCATAAAGGAGTTTCAAAAAAGTTTCGTGGTTGCAATGTGTCTTTTTGGCGGAATGATTTTATTGCCATAAACGGTTATAACGAAGATTTTGAAGGCTGGGGGAGAGAAGATTCGGATTTAGTGATTCGTATTGGAAACAATGGCGTTCAATCGAAAAGGATGCGTTATGCAGGTATAATATTTCATATTTATCATAAAATCAATTCGAAAGAAAATTTTGAATTAAACGATGCCATACAAAACGAGACTATTTTAAAAAAGCATACGAAAATTAGTAAAGGAATTAATCAATATTTATAAATAACAACAGTTTGTTTTTAATACAATTTTTTATCAACAACTCTTTCCATATAATCTTGAATAAATGCTTTACAATGTAGTTCAATATCATTCATTTCCGCATTTTTGTGTTGAATTAAATTTTTTTCAAGCCCTTTATCGTCTTTGGCATAAAAACCAAGTGCTTTTTTACCATCAAAAGTACAAATGTAATTTCCTCTTAAAAATTGATAAATATTACCAGTTGAGTTAATTACAAAAGGTTCGCTCGATTTTTTATCTAATAAACTTCTGCCCCAACTTCTAAACCGTTTTTTATAACCAATCATATCTAAAATTGTGGGGTAAATGTCTATTTGTTGTGCTAAATCAGTATCAACTCCTACATATTTACTATTTGGTTTGTAGATAATTATTGGTACTGTAAAACGATTAATAGCTTTGTTGTATTCATTATAAAAAACCTGATTACCATGATCGGCAACTAAAACAAAAATGGTATTAGAAAACCAAGGTTGCTTTTTAGCTTCACCAAAAAATCGCTTCAAAGCATAGTCAGTATACTCCACACATTTGTGCATAGGGATGCTTCCTTCTTGAAATTTATTTTTATATTTTTCTGGAATAATATACGGTTCATGTGAGGAGACAGTAAATACAGATGCAAAAAACGGAGTCTTTTTCTTGTCTAATGTGTTTTTCATGAATTGAAGAAAAGGTTCATCCCAAATCCCCCAAAAACCATCAAATTGCGAATCGTCATTAAACTCTGTTCTTCCGTAATAATTGTCTATGCCAAGAATATTTCCGAAACCTAAAAATCCCATCGAACCATTTGCAGCACCATGAAAAAATGAAGTGTTATATCCTTCACTTTCAAGAGTAGAAACTAAAGATTCTATTTTTTGTTTTGGATAAGGAGATGAAGTAAAAGCATCTTTAAATGATGGAATTCCAGCTAATATAGATGACATCCCGTGAATAGATTGTCTCCCATTTGCATACCCATTTGTAAAAATAAGGCTATGTTGCGATAAAGAATCTAAAAAAGGAGCATGGCTTTTATAATTAGTAATTTTAGCGCCTTTATTTAATGCTCCTATATATTCTCGACCATAACTTTCTAAAATAAATACAACTATATTGGGTTTAGTTTTAGGGTTATTATGGTATTGTTTTATAGGTTGAATTTTTTCTAAAATAACTTTATTAGTAACATTTTTATAGTTTGTTTTAACAAAACTATTAGTAAATAAAGTCCTAATTATGGCAAAAGGCGTATTAAGAACAATGTCGGAATGAACAATGTTTTTAACGTGTTTACTAGCATCTAATAGGTTAATAGGACGAGTAGATTTTTTAAAATCACCACCCCGAATTCCTCCTATAATTAATAATGAAATAATAAGAAACCCAACAATAGAAAACCCAAAATAATGTATTTTTTTAGCTGCTAAAGATTTTTTGACACTCACTTTTTTATATAAATAAATCCAAAAAGCTGACAATACTAAAAACAATAAAAATACATGCCAATAATGAATTAAAAAACTCGAAAATAAAGTTGCTTTATTTGTTTCGTGTTTTAGCACTTCTAATGCAACAATTGTTGTTCTAGCAAAGGTGTATTTGTAATAGATAAAATCTACAAAATTTGTTGCAAAAGCTACTAAATTAGTAACAAAATAGAGATAAAAAAGAAATTTTTGATAACCAGTTAAGGTGTTTTTTAAAAATGGAAGGATCGAAAACAGAATAAAGAGTAGGTTGACATACAAGATTGCAGTAGTATCAAAAGCTAATCCGTAATAACATAAAGCTAAAAAGTCATAAATAGATTCTACATGTAATAAGCTAGAGTTATAAACATAAAATAGGACTCTAGTAATAAAATAAAAAAAATAAGCTAAAAATATCCTATAAATCAATACTTTATATTCGTTCAAGCGTATGCTATTAATCATTTTTTTTTAAATTATAAAGTAAATATAAATTATATCTAAAGTTTGAAATTGAAAATCATCAATCAATTTTTCGATATTTCATCCATAATTGCAAGTAGCGCTTAAAAACTGAAAACGAATGAACATAAGCTAAAATATAGCCTTGTTTTCCGTCTAAAATTCCTAATCGATAAATGTATTGCCAAAAAAAGCGATACAAAGGTCTAAAGAAAAAATGATATCCATTTGGTCTTCTGTTCTTTAAATATAGTGCTTCGGCTTGTAATTTGCTGTAATGATTCAATTTGTTATTATAATTATCAAAGTCTTTATAACTATAATGATTAACACTGTTTTTTAATAAACCTATTTTTCCGTTAGCAGCAACAACTTCATGCACTAAGTTTCCGTTGTATTTGCAAAATTTTTTATTAAAAACTCTAATCACTTTATCATTTTGCCATCCACCATAATTAATTCGTTCACCTAGAAAGTAAAAAATTCGCTTTACAAAATAGGCAACAACTTGATTATTTGAAGCTACGGCAAGTTTAATTTCGGCTTCAAGGGCTTCAGTTACAATTTCATCCAAATCAAAAAAAGTAATCCAATCGTATTTAGCTTGGCTTATTGCAAAGTTTCTTTGAGATGAGAAATCTTTAAATTTGTTTTGTATGACGTTAACGCCCATTTCCTGAGCAATAGCAACAGTATTATCAGTACTGAAAGAATCTACAAAAATTATTTCATCAGCAAAAGACAAACTTTCAATATATCTTTTTACATTTTCTGCTTCATTAAAAGTAATGGCTAATGCAGTTATTTTTTGGCTCGTATTATTTTCAAACATAAAACAATATATATTAGAGCAAATGTAATAATTTTACACATACTAACTTTTTAAAAATTTATTTGAATGTCCAAGTTACCCGTTTTGATGTATCACAATATTTGTATTAATGAAAATGAAAGCAAGGGTTTACATATTTCTGTACAAAAATTAGAAAATCAGTTGCGACATTTGGCAGAAAATAGATATACTAGTTTTCATTTGTCAGAATTAGAGCATAAAGTTACAATTCCTAAAAAAAGTATTGTAATTACTTTTGATGATGTCACTGAAAATCAGTTTCATTATGCAATCCCTTTATTGCTAAAATACAATTTTAAAGCCACTTTTTTTATTCCGTTTGCCTTTATTGGAAAAACCGATATATGGAACGCTAGTTCAAAATCTTCACCGGAAAAAATAATGTCTTTAGAACAATTAAAAAGTTTGGATAGTTCAATTGAACTAGGTTTACATTCTTATAGTCATAAAGAATACGATAGTTTATCCGATATAGAAATTACAAAAGACTTTGAAAAATGTTTCGAAATTATTAATAAAAACAACTTAAAAGTATACAATGCTATTGCATACCCCTATGGTAATTTTCCAAAAAATGGCGTGAAAAAAGAAAGTTTTTTTAAAGTTTTAAAACAAAACAATATAAAAATGGGCTTACGAATTGGCAATAGAGTAAACCAATTTCCTTTAAAAAGCATTTATGAAATTATGCGTTTAGATATAAAGGGAGAAGATAGTTTATTGAAATTTAAATTAAAAATTCGTTTTGGGAAATTAAAACTATTTTAATCCTTTTTCAATTAAAATGATTTTCACATAACGCGAAAAAACCCCATAAGCATTAATACTTGCCAATGCCAATCCTGGAACTCCATCTAAAAAACCTCTTTTTAAAATATAGGATGAAAAAAAGCGATACGAGGGTTTGAAAATAAGATGAAAGTAGGTTGCTTTTTTATCTTTTTTATATGATGTTTTTGCCTGAAACCAAGCATATGAATCTTTTTTATTCAATAAATGAAATAAACCTTTATAGGTATAATGAATCATAAAGTTTTTAAGACAACCTATGCTACCATCAATTTGTAGTTTTTCGTGAACATCACCAGTAAATTTTACATTCTTATTCTTTACTAACCGCAGTACTTTATCTACTTTATGGTACAAAAAACGATTCATATAAAAGTGTGGAAAACTTATTTTATAACCTGAATGTTTTGGGGTTTTAATAACCGATAAAATCTCTAACTTAAGTTTTTGGCTAACGCGCTCATCGGCATCTAAAAATAAAATCCAATCATTTATAGCAAATTCAATAGCATTGTTTTTTTGATTAGAAAAATTATCAAATTGTCTTTCTATAATTTTACAACCTAACTGTTTTGCTTTTTGCTGGGTGCCATCGGTGCTGTAGGAATCAACAATTATGATTTCATCAGCAAAATTTACCGATTTAATTGCGTCTTCAATATAACTAACTTCATTAAAAGTAGGGATAATTACAGTAAGCGTACTCATTAATTTTTTTGATAGGAAAGCAAATTTAACAAAAATAAATTATCTTTGTTTAATTATGCAAAAGAATATTTCTGTTATTATTAGCACCTATAATGCTACCGAATGGCTTAAAAAAGTGATTTGGGGATACAATACCCAAACCTATCGCAATTTCGAAATGGTAATTGCTGATGATGGCTCAACTCAAGCTACTTCCGATTTGATTGAAGAAATAAGAAAAGAAGTTTTTTTTCCTATAATTCATGTTTGGCACGAAGATAATGGCTTTCAAAAATCGCAAATTTTAAACAAGTCTATTTTAAGTTGCAATACTCCTTATATTTTAATGTCAGATGGAGACTGTATTCCAAGGCCTGATTTTATAGAACAACATATTAAGTTTCGTGAAGAAGGTTTTTTTCTTTCTGGTGGTTATCATAAGTTGCCATTAATGTTATCTCAAAATATTACTCAGGACGAAATCTATTCTGAAAAATGTTTTGATTTAAATTGGCTAAAATCCAAAGGTATGAACACATCTTTCAAAAATAGTAAAGTATATTCTAAAGGATTAATTAGTTTTCTTTTAAATTTAGTAACACCTACAACACCTAGCTGGAACGGTCATAATGCATCAGGTTGGAAAAAAGATATATTAGACATAAATGGTTTTGATGAAAGAATGCAATATGGTGGCCAAGATAGAGAGTTAGGGGAAAGATTAGTAAATTTTGGCATTAAGCCCAAGCAAATTAGGTACAGTACGGTTTGTTTGCATTTAGATCATCCTCGTGGGTATGCCACTCCGGAATCTATAAACAAAAATAGAAACATTCGTAAAGAAACGAAAGAGCAATTAAAAAAGTGGACTGATTTTGGAATTATAAAGAAGCAATAAAAAAATTACAGATTGCTTTTTAAGAAAATTTCTAATTCCGGTATAATAAGTTCAGGAGTAAGTTGATGGTATAATACATCTGGGTTTTTCTCTATTTTTTTACGGTCTTCAAATGTAAAACTTTCAAATAAATCAGGTTTCATTTCTAATAAATGCACTGAATGGTGTGTTTTTCCGTCTTCAAAACTTGCCCAATGCTCTTTATTTACATAAGGTGAAAAAATAGTAAATGTTGGTTTGTTCAGTGCCTTTGCAATATGTACAGTACCTCCTTCGTTAGCTACTAAAAGACTACATTGATTCATGAGTTTTATAAAATCACGAATGGTAGGAGCATAAATGTCTAAGATAATATTGGATTTGTTTTTACATAAGTCATGTATTTTTTGAGCTTCTTCTTTTTGATGTGGTGCATAATTAAAAAGCAAGTACACATCATATTTTTCCGCAATCCAGTCTATAATTTCTGCAACATATTTGTAAGGCATAGATTTTTGGGGAGTACTGCCAAGAACGCCTAAAACGATTACTTTTTTATACTGATACTTGCCCAACCAGTTTTCTGATTTTTCTGCATCCGATAAAAATATTTTTGGTTCATAATCTATTGGTTCAAAATCTCCAGATTGACTCAATAGATGAATTCGGTCTTCAATAGCTTTACCACATATTTTAGTTTTTTCTTTAGAAATAGAAATAGGATGAGTATAATAACCAAAGTTTCCTAGTTTCTTTCTACTTTTATGTCCTATGGTTTGAGTAGCTCCTGAAAATTTACAAATTAATCGGCTTTGAGTTTTAGAGTAAGGGTCGAAAATGATATCGTATTTTTCCTTTCGAATTTGTCGTATAAGTTGAAATAAAACAGGAATTTTTTTGAGTTCCTTTTCTTTAATCGAAATAATTTTATCAATATTAGGATTGTTTTGGATTACACCATGAGTAAAATCATAAGCCATAAAATGAATTTCGCTCTCGGGATATTTTGCTTTAAAATTATTTGCTATAACTGAGCTAATAAGTACATCACCAATTCGCTTATTTTGTATGATTAAAATTTTTTTCATATCGGTGAATTTTAATTTTTCAACTATCAGATAGGATATCGCTTTTTTTTTATTGGTGTTTTTTACAAAAACTTGTTTTTATGGTGATTTCATAAAACTAATTCTTGCTGCAAAGTACTATTTTTTATACATTTAAACCAAAATATTATTATACACTGTGAAGATTATCCTAAATCCAAATTACAAACAACATGAAAAAGCTATACTTCAATTAGTTAATCGTTTTTTTAGCGAGGGTAGTCTAATTGTACAAGGTTCTAGGAATACCATTAAATCGAATTTTCTCGAAAATGAAAAGGTAAACATTAAATTTTTTAAAAAACCAGGTTTACTTAAAGCTATTATTTATTCTTTTTTTAGAAGCACTAAAGCCAAACGTTCGTTTGATTATGCCAATTATTTAAATGACCATTCTATTAAAACCCCAATTCCTATAGCCTATGTTGAAGAAAGAAACAGTTTGGACTTATTAGGGGATAGTTTTTACATGAGCCAACAAATAGATTATGATTTTACCATTAGAGAATTAATTCATAATCCGTTGTTTCCTGAACGAAATTTAATTTTAGAACAATTTACCGAGTTTACATATAAAATGCACGAAGCAAAGGTTAATTTTTTAGATCATTCGCCAGGGAATACTTTAATTATTAAAAATGATAATAGTAATTATGATTTTTTCTTAATTGATTTAAATCGCATGAAATTTGAAAATTTGTCTATAGAAAACCGTATGGATAATTTTAAGAAAATGTGGCTTTCCAAACAAATGGTAAAAATCGTTGCGAAAAAATATGCGGAGTTAAGTGGTAATTCGGAACCAAAATTACAAGCATTACTTTTGAAAAAAACGATCCAATTTAAACGAAAAATCACTAAAAAGAAATATCTGAAGCGAAAAATTGGCAAATAAAAAATCCGAAACTAAATTCGGATTTTGATAAGTATTATTTCATGATAGAACGATTTAAACCGCTACATCATATTCCCTCAAAGCATTATTTAATGAAGTCTTTAAATCGGTTGACGGTTTACGAGTTCCTATGATTAACGCACAAGGCACTTGAAATTCACCAGCAGCAAATTTTTTGGTATAACTTCCTGGAATCACAACTGAACGAGCAGGAACAAATCCTTTTCTTTCTACTGGAGTTTCTCCTGTAACATCAATAATTTTTGTTGAAGCTGTTAGGCAAACATTAGCTCCTAGAACTGCTTCTTTACCAACGTGAACCCCTTCTACAACAATACAACGCGAACCAATAAAGGCACCATCTTCAATAATTACAGGTGCGGCTTGTAAAGGTTCAAGCACACCGCCAATACCAACACCGCCAGAAAGATGTACGTTTTTACCTATTTGAGCACAGCTTCCTACAGTAGCCCATGTATCAACCATTGTTCCTTCATCTACATACGCACCTATATTTACATAACTAGGCATTAAGATTACCCCTTTTGATAAATAGGCACCATGTCTAGCTACTGCATGAGGCACCACACGAATTCCTTTTTCGGCATAACCACGTTTCAACGGAATTTTATCATGATATTCAAAAATACCTACCTCAAATGTTTCCATTTTTTGAATAGGAAAATAAAGAACGACTGCTTTTTTTACCCACTCATTAACCTGCCAAGAATCATTTATAGGTTCAGCAACACGAAGGATTCCCGAATCTAATAAGTCAATAACTTCTCTAATGGAATTTATAGTTTTCTCTTCTTGTAATAATGCGCGGTTTTCCCATGCTTGTTCAATGATGGTTTGTAAAGCTGTCATAAGTTGTGATTTTTGGCAAATATAAAATCATTTTTTATAATAGCTCTAATTTAAAATAGAATACTGAAAATATTTTTACAGTTATTCAGTAATTTTTTGGAGGGGGGAGGAGAAAAATAATTTCACGAAACACAAATAATGATTATACTATTAATCTATATCAGCAGTAAGTTTTAATAGTTTTTTGTTTTCGAAATTAATTAGAAAACGTTTTGTTTTGCTATATAAATACATCTTTATATTATCAATAAGCATAATGGTAACTAAATTTTTTGATTCATCATTACATAAATAAATAATGCCTTTCTCTGGTAAATCTGTTTTTGAAATAATGGTAAGATGATATCTTTTATCAATAAACAAATTAATTTCGCTTTTAGAAAAGTGAACCATTTGTTCTCCAATGTTTTTAATAAGTGTCCATTCTAGATTGTTATCTCTAGATTCAACATGATCTATTGAAAAGGTTTTGTTTTGCGAATTAGCAAATGAAGCAATTAGTAATAATAAAAAAAGTACTTTATGGTGCTTCATATTGAAAATTTAGTGTTGCAATTACGTTATTTTTTTTAACATAATTGTAATGAATTATTAAAATATGTTAAAAATTTTTATAAAATTGTTTTTTTAAATGTAATTCCTTGACATTCTTTAAAAATACTGTGACAAATACTCTTCCTAATTTTTATAAATTTCTAATAAAAAAAGAAATTATAACTCAAAACGAAGCTTTATCTTTACCAAAAAAATGCCTAGAATACTCTCAATAGATTATGGACTCAAGCGAACTGGTATTGCAGTAACTGATGAATTAGAAATAATTGCTTCAGGTCTTACTACTATTCCTTCAGAAACTGCTATATCCTTTTTAACTACTTATTTTAGTAAAGAACAAGTTTCGGAAGTTTTGATTGGAGAACCCAAACAAATGAATGGAGAACCCTCTGAAAGTACTGCAATAATTGAAGAGTTTGTTAAGAAATTTTCTAAAGCTTTTCCTGAAATGAAAATTATCAGAGTTGATGAACGCTTTACCTCTAAAATGGCATTTCAAACGATGATTGATAGTGGATTAAATAAAAAAAAGAGACAGAATAAAGCATTAGTAGACGAAATTTCTGCAACAATTATGCTACAAGACTATCTGACCAGAAAGATGATTTGATGTTTTATTTTATAAATTAATAATTTTTTGCTAATTATTAAAAAGTAAATTATTCATTCTCTATTTTTTACTATTTTTGCCAACCATGTCATGATTTTTATAAATTTTGACTCCAAATCGTAAAAACTTTAAAAATGATTTTACCAATTATAGGATACGGAGATCCTGTCCTGCGTAAAGTAGGTGAGGAAATCGCACCAGATTATCCCAATTTAATGGAAACAATTGCTAACATGTACGAAACCATGTACAATGCTTATGGTGTAGGACTTGCTGCACCACAAGTAGGACTTGCTATTCGTTTATTTATAATAGATACTTCTCCTTTTGGGGAAGACGATGATTTGTCTAATGATGAGCAAAACCAACTAAAAAACTTTAAACGAACTTTTATTAATGCAAAAATGATAAAAGAAGAAGGTGAGGAGTGGGGTTTTAATGAAGGTTGTTTGAGTATTCCAGAAGTTAGAGAAGATGTTTTTAGACACGAAAAAATTACAATCGAATATTACGATCAAGATTTTATTAAAAAAACAGAAGTATTTGACGGACTTGTAGCTCGTGTAATTCAGCATGAATACGACCATATTGAAGGTGTTCTTTTTACAGATTTATTATCCTCATTAAAAAAACAATTGATTAAAAAGAAACTTCAAAATATAATGGAAGGCAAAACTCGACCTGATTATAAAATGAAATTTCTCTCTGCTAAAGGAAGATAATTTTACAGTTTACTAAGCCAAAATATATATTACCACATAATTATAAAATTACAAAATGAATTTAGAAAAAATATTATCAATTTCAGGTAAACCAGGATTATACTTACTAAAGGTTCAAACCAGAACTGGATTTGTTGCCGAGTCATTACTTGACGGAAAAAAAGTAACCGTTGGGTTAAGAAGTAATGTGAGTCTTTTATCAGAAATTTCTATTTATACAAACAGTGCTGAAAAGCCATTGACTGAGGTAATGCGAAATATTGCTGTTAAGGAAGATAATGGACCTACAGCCATTTCTCATAAGGAAGATAACGGAAAATTGATTGCTTATTTTCAAGAAATTTTACCAGATTACGATGCTGATAGAGTGTACCCATCTGATATTAAAAAAGTATTAAATTGGTACAATATGCTTCAATCAAACGGATTAGTTTCTAAAGAAGAACCTAAAACTGAAGCTACCGATAATGACAAAGAAAAGCAAGTAGAAGAAGCAGTTTCTGATTCTATTGAAGAAAAAGTTGTTGCAGAAAAACCAAAAGCCACAGCAAAAAAAACAAAAACAAAGAAAGAGTAATTTAACTCTTTACATTATATTTTAATCCTGTCATGATATTTTCCTGACAGGATTTCTTATTTTTACAATGATAATTTAAACCATTTAACCTTTCTTAATGAACTCCAAAAAAAATCAGCTCCAAGCTTTTGAACGACTATTAACTATTATGGATGAATTGCGAGAGAAATGTCCTTGGGATAAAAAGCAAACCATTCAAACGTTGCGGCATTTAACTATTGAGGAGACTTATGAATTAGGAGATGCCATTTTAGATAATAATTTAAACGAAGTAAAAAAAGAGTTAGGCGATTTATTGTTGCATATTGTTTTTTATGCTAAAATAGGAAGTGAAACCAATGATTTTGATATAGCTGATGTTTGCAATGAAATTTGCGATAAACTCATTCATCGCCATCCACATATTTATAGTGATGTAGTTGTGGCTGACGAAGAAGAAGTGAAACAAAATTGGGAAAAGCTAAAACTAAAAGAAGGCAAGAAATCGGTTTTAGAAGGCGTTCCTAAAAGTTTACCAGCATTAGTAAAAGCCAGTAGAATTCAAGACAAAGTAAAAGGGGTGGGGTTTGATTGGGAAGAACCGCATCAGGTTTGGGATAAAGTTCAAGAAGAATTAGAAGAATTGCAAGTTGAAGTTCAGGCAGGAAATCAAGATAAAATAGAAGCAGAGTTTGGAGATGTATTATTTTCGATGATAAATTACGCTCGATTTTTAAACATAAATCCCGAAGATGCCCTAGAACGCACCAATAAAAAATTTATCAAACGTTTTCAATATCTTGAAAGCAAAGCGGGGGAATTAGGGAAACCCTTAATGGATATGACTTTAGCTGAAATGGATGTTTTTTGGGAAGAGGCGAAGAAGTTGTAATCAATACAAATTAGAATTAAAATTTAGTTTTAATCTTTGTTTGTGTTCACGGTTTGCAAATACGTGCTAACGGATTTAATAAATTTAGGAATTATGAACAATATTTTTTTTCAATTATTATAGGTATATTAATAATTATTATTGGTTTTTATATTAAAAATAAAGAAATCCGAAAACCTAGTTTAGGGATTAATGCTTTTTTGGGATATACTTTTTTGAAACATTTCAGTATAATTCTTATTTTAATGGGATTTTTTTTAGTTTTAATAAGTTTACATTCGATCTTTTATAGATAATTTACCAATCTTTCGAGAGCAGAACTTAAACGTATTGCTAGCGAGAGCTCAATTTCATTAAGTTAAGGAAAAACAGTCTCGGTTTTGTCATTCCGACGAAGGAGGAATCACATATATTACTCCGAAATTCTTTTAAGTTTACTACTCCCACTGGTTCTCGTTTATCCACGTATTCTCCCACTGGCTCTCGTTTGTCCACAACTCTGGTGCTCGATTGCATCGAGTACCTACTTAAATTAAATGACAAATCGTAGCGTTTGCAACGCGGCTACAAAAGTAGAAGTACTATAAACAAACTATCCCACTGTCGCTCGTTTGTCCGCAACTCTGGTGCTCGATTGCATCGAGTACCTACTTAAATTAAAAGACAAATCGTAGCGTCTGCAACGCGGCTACAAAAGCATAAATACTATAAACAAACTTTTTAGTAATTTTCATAAAATCAATATATTTGAAAGAAAACAATGTCTGAGAAATACAAAGTTATAGATAGCACTGTACCTACTTTTATTACTATTACAGTTGTAGATTGGGTAGATTTATTTACAAGACCTATTTATTGTACTATTATTGATGAGTCCTTAAATTACTGTATCAAGGAAAAAGGACTGAGTGTACATGCTTATGTATATATGACGAGTCATATACATTTAATCGTAACAGCATTTGATGGCGAGTTGCAAAATGTAATTCGGGATTTTAAAAAATTTACGTCCAAAAAACTTGTAGAAGCAATTCAAGAACATCCAGAGAGTAGAAGGGAGTGGCTTTTACGAAAATTTAGTTATGAAGCACAAAAAACAGGAAGAGCTAAAAATTATAAATTATGGCAAGATGGTTTTCATCCTGTTATACTAGATACTTTAGAAAAAATAGAACAGCGAGTTAATTATATACATTATAATCCTGTAGCTGCCGAAATCGTTTTTCATGAAAGAGATTATGTAAATAGCAGCTATAGAAATTATGAAGAAGATAATACAGTGTTTTGTAATGTAAATGTAGAGACTTTATGGTAGAATGTTTTATGACCCTCGTTGCAAACGCTTTATTTGTCATACGAAAGTAAGTAGGTACTCGTCGCAGACGAGCACCAGAAAGAGATGCGTTAGAACGTACCAATAAAAAATTCATCAAACGTTTTCAATATCTTGAAAGTAAAGATGGTGAATTAGGCAAACCTTTAATGGATATGACCTTCGCTGAAATGGATGTTTTTTGGAATGAAGCGAAGAAATTATAATGCTATTCCGAAATTCTCTTCAATTTACTACTATCTTTTAAAACAATTTTTTTACCATTCAATTCTATCAATCCTAATTTTTTAAAATCAGATAATAATCGAATGCAACTTTCGGTAGCAGTACCTATCATTCCTGATAATTCTTCTCGTGAAAGTTGAACGTTTAAGGAGCCATCACTACTTTTTCCAAAAGTTTCTTCTAAATAAAGTAAGGTTTCCGCTAATCGTTCTTTAACCGTTTTTTGCGCCAAAGAGACCATGTGGTCATCAGAGTCTTTCAAATCACTACAAATGGTTCGCATAACATTCATCGAGAACTGATTGTTTTTATCAAAATAACCCATGATGTCTGATTTGGGAATAAAACACACTTGCATGTCTTCAAGAGCAACGGCACTTAGGTTCACGGGTTCCTCACTAATCATAGAACGTTGTCCTAATAATTCTCCCTTTTTTACCAACTTAATAATTTGATCTTTACCGTTTGGACTCAATTTTGTGAGTTTACAAATCCCATCTTTTATACAATAGATCCCGTTTACATTTTCACCTTCTTCAAAAATAGTTTCCCCTTTTTTAATGGTGTAGGATGTTTTGCAATCAGAAAGTTGAATCAATTCATCTTTGTTTAACGCTTTCAAAGAACTGAATTCTCTCACGATACATTGTTCACATTTACTCATTTTTGTTGACTTTAGTATTGCAAATTTAAAACATTAATATGATAAATGTCATCCTTTTCTTGACAAGTGTTTGAGAAATTTGCCAAAGGTAAAATGAGTAAAGTTATGGATGCACAAAAATGTTTCCACTGTGGTTTAGATATTGTAAAATTAGAACGAATTGAATTTGACACCAAAGATTTTTGTTGCAACGGCTGTAAAACCGTTTACGAAATTTTTAGTCTCAATGATATGACTTGTTATTATGATTTCGAAAAATCACCTGGGGCAACACCACTAGATATAAAAGGAAAATATGATTTTTTAGACAATGAAAGTATTGTTTCAAAACTTTTGGAATTCCAAGAGGATGCAACAGCTATCGTTTCCCTTAACATTCCTCATATTCACTGTAGTTCATGCATTTGGATTTTGGAAAATCTACAGCGTCTTCAAAAAGGAATAAACTCGTCACAAGTAAATTTCCCTGAAAAGAAAGTACGAATTACATTCAATCCTAAGATCGTTTCTCTCAAAACAATTGTCAATTTAATAAGTTCAATTGGTTATGAACCCTACATTAGTTTAGAGAATTATGAAACTAAAAAAAGCACTATTGATAGAAGTTTGACCTATAAACTAGGAGTTGCCTTTTTTTGTTTTGGTAACATCATGCTGCTTTCTTTTCCAGAATATTTTGAAGTAAGCGAATATTGGTTAGACCATTATCGTGGATTTTTCCGTTGGTTAATTTTTGCATTATCGGTACCAAGTTTTTTCTACTCTGCAAGTGGATATTATGTATCTGCTTATAAGAGTATTAAATCGGGTATGCTAAACATTGATATTCCTATCGCTTTAGGAATTGTGATTTTTTTTATCAGAAGTACTTTTGATATTGTAATGAATTATGGTTCAGGCTTTTTTGACAGCCTAACGGGTTTGATATTTTTTATGCTTTTAGGTAAAATGTTTCAAATTAAAACCTATAGTTTCTTGAGTTTTGAACGAGATTTTAAATCTTATTTTCCGATTGCAATTACTAAAATAAATAGCAATAATTCTGAAGAAAGTGTTCCGATTTATGACATTCAAAAAGGCGACCGATTAGTAATTAGAAATCAAGAACTTATTCCTGTTGATGGTATATTAATATCTGAAAAAACGGAGATTGATTATAGTTTTGTAACGGGAGAAGCCATTCCAATTACAAAAAAATCAGGTGATAAAGTATTTGCTGGCGGAAAACAAATGGGTAAAATTATTGAAATGGAGGTTTTACAATCAGTATCACAAAGTTATTTAACGCAGTTGTGGAGCAATGCTATTTTTCAAAAAAATGTCGAACAGCACCACAAAACCATTACGGATAAAATTAGTCGCTATTTCACCCCAATACTTTTACTAATTGCCTTTGCTGGTTTTGGATATTGGATATTTATTGATGCCAATATTGCTTTTAATGTTTTTACGGCAGTATTAATTGTAGCGTGTCCTTGCGCATTGGCATTGACTGCTCCGTTTACTTTCGGGAATGTTTTACGAATTTTAGGAAAACAAAAGTTTTATCTTAAAAATGCTATTGTTATTGAGCAATTAGCTAAAGTTGATACCATCGTTTTTGATAAAACGGGAACAATTACAACCAATAAAAAATCGAATATTACTTACGAAGGAAAACCATTGTCCGAAGAAAATTGCATAGCTATTAAAAATGTCTTGAGAGCCTCAAACCATCCGTTAAGTAGAATGTTATATGATTTTTTACTTGAAGCAAACCGATTGAATGTTATGGATTATGAAGAGATTGTTGGTAAAGGAATTCAAGCAAAAATTGACGGTGATTTTATACAAATAGGATCTGCTTCTTTTTTAGGTAAGCTAGAAGAAAATAGTATTCAACAAACCGCAGTACATATAATGATTAATGAAGTTTATTTAGGAAAATACATTTTCAACAATCAATACAGAGAGGGTTTAGTTTCTCTTTTTAATAATTTAAAAGCAAATTATCAAATAAAAATATTATCTGGCGATAATGAAGGGGAGCGGAGTACTTTAGAAGCAATGCTTCCAAAAGGCGTAGAATTAATCTTTAATCAAAAGCCAGAACAGAAATTAGAATTTATAAAAAAATTGCAAGAAGAGGGCAAAAATGTCATGATGGTTGGAGATGGTTTAAACGACGCTGGAGCTTTAGCACAAAGTAATGTTGGGGTTTCCATTTCAGAAAATGTGAATGTTTTTTCGCCTGCTTGTGATGCCATTTTAGATGCCAGTGAGTTTGAAAAATTAGGTTATTTTTTACGATTGTCAAAAAAATCAATTAGTGTTATTAAAATGAGTTTTGCACTATCGCTTTTGTATAATGTAGTTGGTTTATCTTTTGCCATAACAGGAAATTTATCACCAATAATCGCTGCTATAATAATGCCATTGAGTACTGTAACAATTGTTAGTTTCGTGACTTTAATGAGTAATTTTTACAGCAAAAAATTAAAATTTAAAAATTTTTAAGTATGACAAATGTCATGTTTTTATTGTTAAGGCCAATGTATTTTTGTTTAACACAAATTTAAGGTATGAGTGTCATTTATTTATTAATTCCCATTAGCATAGTCTTAGCAATAGGTTTTTTTATTGCTTTTATTAGAGCAGTCAAATCAGGTCAATATGACGATGATTATACCCCATCAGTTAGAATGCTTTTTGACGATGAACTAATTCAGTCTAATGTCAAAAAGCCAAAAGCTGAAAGTCAGGAAAATCAATGAAACTAATTATTTAATCTTAAAATCAAATATCTATCTATGGAAATGCAACAATTTTATTATGACAACAAAATTGTAAAGAAGTTTCTTTACGCCACTATCGTTTTTGGTGTAGTGGGAATGCTAGTGGGACTTATACTAGCTATAATGTTTCTTTTTCCAAATATAACCGATGGAATTTCGTGGTTAAGTTTTGGACGTTTGAGACCTTTACATACCAATGCAGTAATTTTTGCCTTCGTAGGAAATGCAATGTTCGCAGGAGTTTATTATTCATTGCAACGTTTGCTTAAAGCCAGAATGTTTAGTGATTTTTTGAGTAATTTAAATTTTTGGGGATGGCAATTAATTATTGTTGCTGCTGCTGTTTCACTTCCGTTAGGATATAGTACTTCAAAAGAATATGCCGAATTAGAGTGGCCAATAGATATTGCTATCGCTTTAATTTGGGTTGCTTTTGGTATTAATATGATTGGAACAATTTTAAAAAGAAGAGAGCGCCACTTGTATGTTGCCATATGGTTTTACATTGCAACTTTCGTTACTGTAGCCGTTTTACATATTTTCAATAGTTTAGAATTACCAGTTTCGACATTGAAAAGTTACAGCGTTTATGCAGGTGTACAAGATGCTCTAGTGCAGTGGTGGTATGGTCACAATGCTGTTGCATTTTTCTTAACTACTCCTTTTTTAGGACTGATGTATTATTTTATTCCAAAAGCCGCCAATCGTCCAGTATATTCGTATAGACTTTCTATAGTTCATTTTTGGTCATTGATATTCATTTATATTTGGGCAGGACCACACCATTTATTATACTCGGCCTTACCAACTTGGGCACAAAACTTAGGGGTTGTATTCTCCATTATGTTAATTGCACCTTCTTGGGGTGGTATGATAAACGGACTCTTAACACTTCGTGGAGCTTGGGATAAAGTACGTGAAGAACCAATTTTGAAATTCTTCGTAGTTGCCATAACAGGTTACGGAATGGCAACTTTAGAAGGTCCAATGTTATCGCTTAAAAAGTTTAATGCTATTGCACACTATACCGATTGGATTATTGCTCACGTTCACGTTGGAGCTTTAGCTTGGAACGGATTTATGGCATTTGGTATGATTTATTGGTTGATACCTCGAATGACAAAAGGAAAATTATACTCTATTAAATTAGCTAATTTCCATTTTTGGATAGGAACTTTAGGAATTATCATATACACTTTACCCATGTATGTTGCGGGATTTACACAAGCATCAATGTGGAAACAATTCAATCCAGACGGAACGTTGACCTACGGAAACTTTCTTGAAACTGTAACTCAAATCATGCCAATGTATTGGATGAGAGCAGTAGGTGGAACCATGTATTTAATTGGAATGTTGGTTTTAGTTTATAATATTATTCAAACGGTTCGTGCTAATGCAAATGTAGAAGACGAATTGGCTGAAGCACCTGCATTAATCAAAATAAGTGCAGGTAGAATTAAAGGCGAAAAATACCATTCTTGGTTGGAAAGAAGACCTATTCAGTTGACACTTTTTGCGGTTATTGCTATTTTAATTGGTGGAATTATTCAAATAGTTCCAACAATTATGATAAAATCAAATATTCCAACTATTGCCAGTGTAAAACCCTATACGCCTTTAGAATTAGAAGGTCGCGATTTATACATTCGTGAAGGTTGTGTGGGCTGTCACTCTCAATCTGTTCGTCCTTTTAGAAGCGAAGTAGAGCGTTACGGACCACAATCAAAAGCAGGAGAATTTGTTTATGATCATCCATTCCTTTGGGGGTCTAAAAGAACGGGTCCAGATTTATTACGAGTTGGAGCTAAATACAATGACAGCTGGCATTTCAATCATTTTTGGGATCCGCAAAGTATTTCAGCAGGTTCAATTATGCCAGGATACAAATGGTTGTTTGATAATAAAGCAATGGATATTTCTTTATTAGAAAAGAAAATGAAAGCCATGCGAACACTTGGTGTTCCTTATTCGGATGCTGAAATAGCAAATGGTACTAATGATTTGAGAAAACAAGCTCTAAAAATAGAAGAGAATCTAAAAGCAGATCCCGATTTCGTAAAAAGTTATGAAAATAGCAAGAAAAAGGCAGAAGCCAAAGGAGAGCAATTTGTACCTATGAATGAAAGAGAAATTGTAGCTATGATAGCTTATATTCAGAGGTTAGGAACTGATATAAAAGTAAAAAATAACCCAAAAAACTAAACCAATATGTTCGAGCAAATAAAACACAATATGGAAACTATCGATGGTGTCGCCATTTTTCCAATACTATCATTATTGATTTTTTTCTTCTTCTTTGTTGGCCTAGGGTTCTGGGTGTTCTCTTATAAAAAAGAAAAAATAGAAGAGATAAGTAACATTCCTCTAAATGATAAATAAATTTGGATAATAGCAATATCACACTAAAATTTTAAAAAATGAAAAAATTAATCCCTTCCTACATACGAGTACCTCTAATTTTCTTATCAGTTGTTGGTGCTATGGAATATTTTGTTGACTCTGGAGATGATTTCGCTTTTGTAAAGTTTCCTATGATTTCCTTATTTCTGGTAGTGTTCCTTTTTCTTTTGATAGCAATTGAGATTACCATAAGCGCAATTGATAATGTGATGTATCAAATTCTTTCAGAAGAACAAAAACAAAAAGTCGATGCCGTAAATAGCTTAAGTATTCAAGAAAGCGATTGGTGCAAAAACATTCTGAAAAAACTCACTAGAACCGTACCAATGGAAAGTGAGGGACAACTTTTGTTAGACCATGATTATGATGGAATTAAAGAATTAGATAATGTTTTACCACCGTGGTGGGTTTATTTGTTCTACGGATGCATAGTATTTGCCATAATTTACCTTGTGAGATTTGAAATTTTAGGAGCTCCAGATCAAGAAATGGAACTTAAAAACGAAATGGCTCAAGCCAAAATTGAAGTGGCTGAATATATGAAAACAGCACCTGATATGATGGATGAAGAAACGGTTACTCTTTTAACAGATACTCCTAGTTTAGCGGAAGGCAAAACCATCTTTACAACCAATTGTGTGGCATGCCATAGAGCGGATGCTGGTGGACAAATAGGGCCAAATTTAACCGATACACATTGGATTTTAGGCGGTGGTATTAAAAATATTTTCCACACTCTTGAACATGGAGGAAGAGACGGAAAAGGAATGATTTCATGGAAAGGAACGCTAAAACCAACTGAAATGCAAAAAGTGGCAAGTTATGTTATTTCGTTACAAGGTACTAATCCTAAAGATCCCAAAGCACCAGATGGGGAAATTTGGATTGATACAAGCGCTCAAAAAAGTGATGATATTGCAACTGCCAAAACAGATACAACCCAAGTAAAAAAATAAAATAATGTCTAATTTTTCAGATGAATCTTTTAGAGATTCCATCGCAACGATTGATGAAGAGGGGAACAGGAAATTTATTTTTCCAAAAAAACCAAGCGGTAAATTTTACAATTATCGAAAATGGGTTAGCTATTTTTTATTAATTGTTCTTGTTGCCAATCCTTTTGTAAAAATTAATGGCAATCAGTTTATGATGTTCAATGTTTTGGAACGGCGATTCAATGTTTTTGGGTTCCCGTTTTGGCCACAAGATTTTTACCTTTTTGTTCTTTTTATGATTATTGGGATTGTATTTGTCATCTTCTTCACTGTTATTTTTGGGAGGATATTTTGTGGATGGATTTGTCCGCAAACCATATTTCTTGAAATGGTTTTCAGAAGAATAGAATACTGGATTGAAGGGGATCGTGGAGCACAAATTAGACTCTCAAAACAAGAATGGAATGCTGAAAAAATTAGAAAGAAAGGTTTGAAGTGGGTTGTATTTTTAATACTATCCTTTTTTATTGCAAATATCTTTCTTGCCTATTTAATAAGTAGCGACGAATTGTTTAAAATGATTGAGGATGGGCCAAAAGACAATATCAGTACTTTGATCGCATTATTCATTTTTACAGGAGTTTTTTACTTTGTATTTGTTTGGTTTAGAGAACAAGTTTGTATCATAGCTTGTCCTTACGGAAGATTACAAGGCGTTCTTTTAGATAATAAATCGATTAATGTTGCCTATGATTTTGTTAGGGGTGAAAAAGAATTAGGAAGAGCAAAATTCAACAAGCAAGAAGATCGGGCTACAACAGGTAAAGGCGATTGTATCGATTGCAAACAATGTGTAAACGTTTGTCCAACTGGAATTGACATAAGAAACGGAACCCAATTAGAATGTATTAATTGTACCGCTTGTATTGACGAATGTGACACAATAATGGAAAGCGTGAATTTGCCTAAAGGACTTATTCGTTATGCTTCTGAAGATGAAATTGAAAAAAAAGCTACATTCAAGTTTACCACTAGAATGAAAGGCTATTCAGCAGTTTTATTAATTTTAGTAGGAGTTTTAACGGGTTTATTATTTTTAAGAAATGATGTTGAAACCGTAATATTAAGATTACCAGGACAGTTGTACGAACACAAAGGCAATAATATTAGTAATGTATTTACTTTTAAAATAATCAATAAAACCAATGAAGATTTCAACAAAGTACATTTTAAATTAAAAGGAATTAAAGGAGATTTGAAAGTGGTTGGTGTACAAGATTTAAAAGTACCGCGACAAGGGATGAACGGAGGAACGTTGTTTGTAGAAATCAACAGATTTTTATTAGACAATGATAAAACCAAACTGAAAATTGAGGTTTATAATGGCAATAAAAAACTTGAAACAACAACAACTAGTTTTTTAAGTCCAAGAACTTTTGACTAATTAAAAAAATAAAAAAATGAAAATTAATTGGGGAACTTCTATAGTAATAGCATTTGTTTTATTCGCAAGTTTTATTTTTTATTTTATCATAAAAGTACAAACCGATAGCAAGTACGATAACGATTTGGTTGTTGAAGAATATTATAAACACGATGCCAAATTTGGAGATGAAATGATTCGCATACAGAACGCAACGGATTTAAAGTATAAACCAACAATAGTAACCGACATTCAAGGAATAACTATTCACTTTCCAAATCAATTTGTGCCAAAAAATATTAAAGGTAAAGTATCCCTTTACAGACCGTCTAACAAAAAATTAGATTTCGAAATTCCTATTTCGGTAACTAATCCAACTTTGCTCATACCTAAAACAAGTTTGTTAGGCGGTCGATGGGATATAAATATGGAATGGCAATATGAAGGAAAATCATATCTTACTAAAGAAATAGTATATATAAATTAAAGAAAAAAGACGAAACGATAATAGAGTATGGACAAATTTTTTAAACTAAAATAAATCTTTTATGAACTTGACCATTAGTCTATTATCTATCCGTTTATCATCTATCATCTAAAAAAAAATGCTTTATTCTGCTTTTATCTTTGGCCTTATCAGTAGTTTGCACTGCATAGGAATGTGCGGGCCAATTGCTATGATGTTACCTGTAGATAGAACCAATCCAGCAAAAAAAACCACTCAAATTATAACCTATCATTTAGGTAGACTTACTGCATATGCAAGCATTGGTTTAATTTTTGGGATGCTTGGACAAGGTTTATTTATTGCTGGTATTCAACAACAATTATCTGTTTTAATTGGTATTGCGATGATTTTGATAGTCTTAATTCCTGAAAAAGTTTTCGCTAACCATAATTTTTCAAAACCAATTTTTAAAATAATTTCAAAAGTAAAAGCCACTCTAGGAAATCAGTTTAGGAGTAAAAGTTACAAATCGCTATTTACTATAGGATTGTTAAACGGATTTTTACCATGTGGAATGGTTTACGTAGCTTTGTTCGGAGCTATTGCTATGCAAAGTGTTAGTTTTGGAACTTTGTATATGACTTTATTTGGTTTAGGAACCGTTCCTTTAATGAGTAGCGTGGTGTATTTAAATTCTTTTTTAACGCTTTCCGTTCGAAATAAAATTCAGAAAATCATTCCTTATGCAGCTGTTTGTATAGGAATTTTATTTATTCTTAGAGGTTTGGGACTTGGAATTCCTTATGTTTCTCCAGGAAATTTAAGCTTGTTTATTCAAGCGCATCCCAATTGTCATTAATTAAATAGTCATCGAAAACAATTGCGTTTCAGGTGCTTTGCGTTTCAAGAGTAAATCGAATGCCATACAAATATTTCGAACAAAAGGTTTTCCTGCTTCAGTAATTTGAACATTATCTTTTGAAATTAATACCAACCCATCTTTTTCTAGTTCTTTTAATTGATTCATAACTTCAGGTATTTCTTCAAAATAATTTGATTCCTCTTTCCAGGACGTTTCAAATTGGCACATCAAATTAAGAATGTGTTTTCTTATGATCAAATCTTCATCTGTTAGCAAATGACCTCTAAAAATAGGTAATTTATCCCATTCAAGCATTTGATAATAATCTTCTAAATTTTTTACGTTTTGGCCAAAACTATACCAACTGTCACTAATAGCTGAAACACCTAAACCAATCATTAATTGTGTTTTAGAAGAACTGTAGCCCATAAAATTACGATGCAATTCCCTATTTTCAATGGCTTTGTACAAGCTATCTGTTTTTAAAGCAAAATGATCCATTCCTATTTCATGATAGTTATTTTCATACAGCAAATGTTTTCCCACTTCATAAAGCTGTCTTTTTATATCGTCTTTTGGTACATCTTCATCTTTAAAACCACGTTGTCCATTTCCTTTTATCCAAGGCACATGAGCATAACTGTAAAATGCTAATCGATCAGGTTGTAATGAATTTGTTTTTTCTATAGTATCGATTACATCTTCTAATTCTTGAAAAGGCAAACCAAAAATAATATCGTGACCAATAGAAGTATAACCAATTTCCTTCGCCCAAAAAGTAACTTTAGCCACATTATGAAAAGGTTGTTCCCTATGAATGGCTTTTTGCACTTTTTCAGAATAATCTTGAACTCCGAAACTCACTCTACGAAAGCCTAAATCATATAATTTCTGTAAATGTTCCCGTTTGGTATTATTAGGATGCCCTTCAAAACTGAATACATAATTTTCGGCTCTCGTTGCATGACTAAAAATACCGTTTATCAAATCTTCTAAGTTTTTAGAAGAAAAAAAAGTAGGAGTGCCTCCGCCAAGATGAATTTCTTTTATTTTTGGTTTTTTGTTTACTATTTTGCAATACAAAGCCCATTCTTTTAATACTGCTTCAATATAGGGATGCTCGACACCATGATTTTTGGTAATCCGTTTGTTGCATCCACAAAAAGCACACAAACTTTCACAAAAAGGCAAGTGAATATACAAACTAATACCTTCAGAATCATTGCTTTCTGAAAAAGATTTTTTTAAGGTATCTATCCAAATTTGATAATTAAAATCGGTTTCATTCCAATACGGAACTGTTGGATAACTCGTGTATCTAGGCCCTGGAACATTATACTTTTGAAGCAATGATTTTTTCATGGTACTATCTTTCAATATCCAAAAGTAAGGCTACATTTGAAGTTTTAAAATGATAATTGTCATATATAAAAAAAACCTCAAACTAAAATTAGATTGAGGTTTCTGGTAAAATATTCGAAATTTATTCTTGTTTCAAATTTCTTAATTGTTTTAGTTTTTCTTTCCAAACATCAAGACTTTCTTTATGAATAGCAATGTTTTTGCGAACTTCTAAAACTATAGAATTTTCTTTTTTAGCATTTCTTGTATTGGTAAAGAACTGAATGTTGTTTTCTAATTGGAAAATTTCATTCTGAACTTCTTCAATTTTACGCATTAAGAAAATCTTTTCATTGTCTAATTTTCTTGTATCATTATTTTCAGATAAGTGATCCATTCTATTTGCAAAACGCATCATATCAGTGTCTTTCTTGCTCAAACTTAATTTTTCGAACAAGGCATCTAAAATTTTATTGAATTTGCCTTCTATATGTCTTCTTTGAAAAGGTACTTTGCCAAAACTTTTCCAAGCTTCTATATGTAATTTTATAGCTGCTAAATCGGCTTTGTGTTCACCAATTAATTCAAAGGTTTTAATAGTTTCTAAATAGTCCTTCTTTTTATCGAAAGCTTCTACTTCGACAGCATTTTCTTCTGATTTTTGTTCTTTTAATTTTTCGAAATAACCATTGCAAGCACCTCTAAATTCGGCCCATAATTTGTCAGAATATTTTCTGGGAACATGTCCAATTTGTTTCCAATCTTCCTGAATTTGTTTCATGATTGGAGTAGTAGTTTCAAAGTCGGTACTTTCTTGTAGCTCCTTAGCTTTAGCAACTAACGCTTGTTTTTTTGTAAGATTATCGTTTTGATCTTTCTTAATGTCTTTGTAAAATGAGTTTTTTAAAACATTAAAACTTCTAACGGCGTTTTTAAAACTGGCCCAAGTCTCCTCATTCAAATCGCTAGGTACTTTCCCGGCAATAAAGAATTCATTTCGTAATGCTTCTACTTTTTCAACCTGACCCAACCAAGCGGCATGCGAATTTACTTTCTCTTGTGCTAAAACTTCTATTTTAGCAATTATATCTTTTTTAGTATTTAAATTTTCGAGTTCTGTGCCTCTCAATTTTTCGAAAAGGACTTCTCGTTTATCATGCATTTGTTTGGTCAAATCACTAAATTTGTTCCAAACTTCTTCACGATGTTCTCTAGAAACTGGACCAATATCTTCCTTCCAAATTTTATGTAAATCCTGTAATTCTCTAAAGGCTTTGTTAATGTCGGCTTCATTTACTAGTTCCTCTACACGAGCAATAATTTTTAGTTTTTGGTCTAAATTGTGTTTAAAATCGATATCACGAGCCTCACGGTCTAAGTGCAAATAATCATAGAAATTTTCCACATGAAAATGGTAATTATTCCAAACATGATTGTATTTGTCTTTTGGTATCGGACCTGCATTTTTCCAGCGATCTCTCAATTCATTAAAATGCTTTAAGGTATCCTTGATGTTTTCTTGTGGATTGATGAGGTTTCTTAATTCTTCTACAATGGCTAAACGAATTTCTAAATTCGATTTTAAATTGGTTTGTAGACTTTTAAAATGGTTATTTTTTCTGTCTCTGTATTTAGAATATAATTGGTCAAATTTTACTTTTAAAGGAAAATGATAATGAAAATCTTCAGAAGTATCAGGATTTTCAGCGTGAAATTCGTCTTTCTTCTCCTCAATAAAATGATGGTATTTAGCCAAGAAAGCTTTTTTGATTTCCTCCACATGATCTTTAACAGCCATCACTTTTTCGTTTGTTACAAGAGTTTCTAATTCAGCTACTAGAGCTTCCATAGATAATGTTTCATAATCTTGTAAAGGAATTTCATGACGAACGGTTTCATCTTCACTTTCGGCCGCATTTACATTGGCAATGGCATTTATGATATCGTTGGTTCCGTGCTCATATTCTAATTCATCGTTTGCTAATTCATCAGGAGTAAGTTCTATAATATGACTATCATTAATGTTTGAAGTTTCAACTTCAACTTCAGGATTAGTTTCAGTTGCTATTTTACTTTCAGCAATTTCTTCACCAACTAAATCTTCGACTTCAGGCGCTTCATTGGTTTCAGCTACTATAGGCGCTTCAACTTCGGTATCAGGAATCGATTCTGTTACAGTCTGTTCAACTGTATTCTCAGTTTGCACCGTTTCTTGCGATGTCATGTTTTTGTCTCCGTCTGCATCAAGCAGGTTATCAGTCTTTTCTTCTAACATTTTATAAAATGTATAAGGTTTTTATTTTTTGAAGGCGAAAGATACTAAAGATGTACTGAAATTCAAAGTAAAACCAACAATTATAAACATTTAAAACCTATTACTATAGGGATTTAAATTTTTTTAATCTAAAAATAATCAAATGAAGTATAGCAGTTGATACAATTTAATAGAGATTTTTTAAGATTCATTCCAAATTTCCCAAGCTTTTTCCGCTTGATTCACTAGCATTTCTAAACCATTTTTTATTACTGCTCCATTTGCTTTCGCTTTTTTAAGGAATTGGGTTTCTGCTGGATTATAAATCAAATCGAAAGCAATGTGTTTTGGTGTAAAATACTCATAAGGAATTTTAGGAAATGCCTCAGTATTTGGGCTTGTTCCTAAAGGAGTACTATTTATAATTATATGGTAATTCTCGAAAGTAGAAGCATCTATTTGGTCATAACTAATCTGTTTTTCTGAAGCTTTTCGAGAAACAAAAGCAGATGAAATTCCTAATTCTTCTAAGGCAAAGGCAACCGCTTTAGAGGCACCGCCTGTTCCAAGTATTAGGGCTTTTTTATGATGGGGTTCTAATAAAGGTTCTAATGCTTTTTTAAAACCATAACAATCTGAATTGTGACCAATTAATTTCCTTTCTTTTGTAATTTTAATTACGTTTACTGCACCAATTTTGGCTGCCGTTTCGGATAATTCATTAAGAAACGGAATTACGGTTTCTTTGTAAGGTATAGTGACATTTAATCCTACTAAATCGGGATTGTTTTTTAGAATTGACGGGAAATCAGTAATTTCTTGAATATCAAAATTTTCGTAAGTGCAATCTTGTGTATTGTCTTTTTGGAAGCGTTCTGTAAAATAACTTTTTGAAAAGGAATAACTAATATTTCTTCCAACTAATCCGAATTGTTTATGTGACATTAAGTTATTTTATTTTTTATGACTATTCTTATATTTTTAAAAATAGTAATCAAATTGAAAATCTGTTCAATATTAATACTTATTCCACCGCAGATTCGCAGATTTTTTTCAGTAATTTTCAATAATCTGCGAATCTGCGGTAAAGAAATCAAGTCCTATTATTTTTTATTTTTATTTATGGCATTTTGCACCATTTTTCTGTCCCAAACAACTGGAAATAATTCTTTAATAATAGTGTGGTGTTTATAATTTAAACGTAAACCATTGCTTAAATGAAATTTTCCTTTTTTGTCGTCTAACATCATAAAATACAATCCCGCCAAACGATATGCTACTTCATATTCTTCAGGAAAATATTCGGATGCTTGTAATAAAGTTTGAATGGCACTTTCGAATTCGCCTTGAAATTGTAAAATATCAACCCAAAACAACCAAGTATCTAATTGGTAGTCTCCATGTTCTACCGCTTTTCTATAACCAAATTCTGCTTCTTCAAATAAATTCATTTCTTTGTTGATGGTAGCATATCGTTTCCAATAAAAACGATTTTCGTTATCAATGCTCAAGGCCTTATTTACATAGTATAAGGCTTTTTGAAAGTTTTTTTGACGAACATAAAAATCGGTAATCGCAATCCAACCTTTATCTAACAGTGGGTCTTCATGAACTGTTTTGTTGAAAAATTTTAAAGCTAAAACTTTATTTCCTAATTTCTCATAGCATTTTCCTATTCTAAGTAAGGCGTAGGACGTAGGGTCGTCTAATTCAATTGTTCGGTTATAGCTTTCAATAGCTTCTTTATATTTTTTGAGTCGTTCTAAAGCTTTTGCTTTTTCCATAAAGGCGCCTAGAAACTCATCGTCTATAAGGGTTGCATAATCAAATGCAATTAAAGCTTCGTTGTATTTTTTTAAACCATAATTCAATCGCCCCACTTGATGCCAAGCTATCTCACTGTAGGGATTTTTATTGATATACTTATTCAGATATTCGATAGCCAATTCATTTTGGTCTAAAAACTCAAAACAATATACCACATTGTACAAAGCGGTTTGGTCTTCTACATCTTCTTCTAAACATTTAATAAAGCTTTCTTTAGCCATTTCAAGATTGTCCATAAAAAGATATTCCATACCTATTAAATTATAAACATCTGCAAAATCGTCCGTATATTTTAAAGCTGTTTTTAATAATTCTACGGCTTTTTCGTGATTGTCTCTTTTAGAATAGATGTTGGCTTTTTGAATGTATATTTCTTCGTTGTTGGGTTCGATAGCAAATAACTCGTTCAGTAATTTTTCTGCTTGATCGAGTTTGTCTTCATAGACCAACATTTCTACCTGAACCAATTTTAAACCAGTTGATTTGGGATGTTGTTCTAATGCTAATTTTAAGGCTTTTTTTGCTAAAGAGGCTTTACCCATATCAAGGTAATGAAGAATAATGTCTTCAAACTCCTCAGAATCAAAAAAGAGCACTTTGTTGGTTTTCAACATCGATTCAAATTTTGATAAGGATAAGTTGTAGTCTTCTTCGTCTTCGTCGCTTAATTGCATATCTTTTTCTTTAAAATTATCCTAAATAAAATTAGGTAACGTACTTCTTAATGTGAGGAAAATTTAGAATTGTTGTGAACAATTTAATTAACAAAAGAATAATTGATAATTTAGAATTAACAATTGATAATTATTTATGATGCATTATCGATTGAATCTCATCCATTGCTTCAAGAATTATGGCACAACCTTCACGAATTTCATCGTTAGAAATAGTTAAAGGAGGTGTAATTCTTATGGCGCAACCCTCAAAAAGCAACCAAAATAAAATTAATCCTTTGTCTTGACATTTAAAGATGACTTGATTGGTTATTGATGCATCTTTAGTCATTATTGCCAACATTAATCCTATTCCTCTTACTTCTTGTATCAAAGGGTGTACCAAAAGCGAACGAAATAGTTTTTCTTTTTCTAATGCTTCTTGCATTAGGTTAGTTTCAATGATTTCTTGTAAAGTGGCTAAGCAGGCAGCCGCTATGACAGGATGTCCGCCAAATGTGGTAATGTGTCCCAGTTTAGGGTTGTGGCTTAGTAAATCCATGTGTGCCGCTGATGCTGAGAATGCACCAACTGGCATTCCTCCGCCCATTCCTTTCCCTAAAATAACAATATCAGGAACTACATTATAGTTTTGAAATCCGAATAATTTCCCGGTTCTTCCAAAGCCTGGCTGGATTTCATCAATAAGCAATAAAGCACCCACTTCGTCGCAACGTTGTCTTACTTTTACTAAAAAATCATTTTCTGGTTGAATAAATCCTGCACCTCCTTGAATACTTTCTAAAATAATTCCAGCAGTTTTAGTAGTTATTTTTAAGATATCGGCTTCGTTATTAAAAGTTATAAAATCGACATCTGGAATTAACGGACGAAAAATTTGCTTGCGCTCTTCAAATCCCATAACACTCAACGATCCCATCGTATTACCGTGATACGCATTATGACAAGAAATGAGTTGGCTTCTGCCAGTTACTCTACGAGCGAGTTTTAAAGCTCCTTCAGTAGCTTCAGTTCCTGAGTTGACCAAATAGGTTTTTTCTAAGGGTTTGGGTAGGAGTGAGGCTAGTAATTTGCAATATTCAACCGCTGGGCTTTGCGAATATTCACCGTATACCATCACGTGTGAATATTTGTCTAATTGGTTTTTTATGGCATCATTAACTCTTTTGTTTTGATGTCCAAGTGCACAAGCAGAAACTCCAGCAACAAAATCTAAATATTTTTTAGTATTGGTATCATAAATGTAAGAACCCAGCGCATGCGAAATCTCCATTCCTAAAGGGTAGGGAGACGTTTGTGCTTGGTATTTGATGAAATCAGGATTCAAAAGGAATATGTATTTTTTGATTTATTTTACTACTGGTTTTGAAACAGGATTGTTCTTATCATAATCTAAGGTTTCTTTTCGTACTTTCATTGGAACATTTTCCTTTTTCATTTCGGCTTCACTTTCTTTAATGATTTTATCGTTTAACTCATTTTCTTCTGGTGGAAAAATATCATCTTTGGTTTTCATTCGTTCCTCACCTCGATAAATAAATCCTCGAAGTTTCCTTGCATTTTCGGGCAAGTCTTTTTCAGGATAAATATCTCCATCCACATTGGTGTAAAACGTCATGGTATCTATAGTGTTGCCGTCTAAAGTTAAATTAATTTTGCTGCTCACATTTTTATTAATCCCTATGAGTTCATGGGCATCATTTCTGAGGTAATAAATTACTTCGGTATTTTTTATAATATCCACTTCGTAGAGTTTATTGTCTTTAAATTTCCCGAATAAATTTTGTCCTTTTACTTGATTAAAGCCAGTTCCTAAGGTGTCTTTAGAGACCAGAAAGGCATTGTTAAGCACTTTGAGTGAATCTAGTTTTTGAGTCGTATCGTTGCCAATTAAATGCATTACATCGCCCGTCATTTGGTTGTCAAAATTCCAAAGAATAGGTTTTCCAATGAGTTGCGTGAGCTTAGTTTTCTGATTAGAGTGTATCGAATCACATTTACCACTCATATCGGTTTTAAAAAATCGAGCATTAGTGTAAGCTCTAACAATTCTATTTTCAGGTTTGCCAGTAATCAAAAGTCTTTTGCCGTGAATATAAACAGAATCTTTATCGACTAGATTAATAGCCACGGCTCTTTTGGTTACAAACATCGAATCTTTTTGTTTGTAAATTTCAGCATAATGTCCTTTGATAATGCCTTTGTTTATAGTATCGGTAATTTTTACATTATTGGTTGCCGATGCAAAATCTTTAGTCCTATTGTAATACAAACTGTCTCCTTCTATCAATCGGTCTTTGTATTTTATATAAGATTTACGGAGAAAATGTCCAATATTCTTTTTACTATCATAAAACCCTTTCTCAGTGTAAATAAAATTTTGGTCACTAGTGATGGTTGATGGGCCAAACAAATACGAATGACCTGAATTGTTGTAATAATCTAAATGGTTCGATTTTACTACGTATTTAGGATTTTTAATTGTTACTGCGGTTAGAAATTGAAACTTTTTTTCAGCTGCGTAATACCGTCCCGATTTACTTTTTAAAACATTATCTTTATTCGTAATGGTTCCGTTAGTATTGTAATAGGCTTGCTGATTTTTTCTGTCAAAGTTTAATGTGTCTGTGGCTAAAGTCATTTCAGGTGAACGCATCACTACATTTCCTGTGGCATAGGCTTGCTTGATATTTCCATTATATTCAGCATATTTACTGTTCATATATAAGGTATCGCCTTGCACAATTTGAACATTTCCAAAAGCTTTTACGTAGTTTTCTTTCTGAAAATAGTAGGCTTTATTACACGTTAAAATGGCTCCGTCATGATTGATACGCACATTTCCCGAAAGTAGTAAAGCATCTGGTATTTCAGTTTGATTGACATCGGCAAAATCCGAATACTCAATTACAATTTTCTTTGAACTTTGAGCCAAAAGTGATTGAAAACCTGGCAAGAACAAGTTAAGAAATAGAAAAAAAAGAATATTTTTCAAATGGTTTTATTTTTTGCCAAATTTATGAAAAAGCCAACAAGGAAAATCGTTATTAAGAATAATTTATCAGTAGATACAAACTAATGGTATTTTTTTATATTTGTGAAGTAGACTTTTTAAAATTAAAGACAACATGAAAAAAATAGTTCTAATGGCATTAATAGGTTTTACGCTATCGGCAAATGCTCAAAATAAAAAGAAGAAAAGTATGGTTACCAATAAAAAAGAAGTAGTTGTAGAGAAAAAAGCAGTTGTTTATCAGGTTTTTACAAGATTGTTTGGTAATAAAAACACCACAAATAAACCTTGGGGAACTATAGCAGAAAATGGAGTAGGTAAGTTTAATGATTTTACAGATAAAGCGTTAACAGAAATAAAGAAATTAGGAGTCACTCATATATGGTATACAGGTGTGCCACATCACGCATTGGTAAACGATTATACTGCGATTGGAATTTCAAATGACGATCCAGAAGTTGTAAAAGGGCGCGCAGGTTCGCCGTATGCTGTAAAAGATTATTACAATGTTAATCCAGACTTAGCAGTAAATCCCGCAAAACGGCTTGAAGAATTTGAAGCTTTAATAGCACGAACACACAAAAATGGGTTAAAAGTCATAATTGATATTGTTCCGAATCACATTGCACGAAAATACGAGGGAAAATCAAATCCGAAAGGTGTTCGCGATTTTGGCGCCGATGATAATATTACAGTAGAATACGACAGAAATAACAATTTCTATTACATTCCAGGACAAGCTTTTCAAGTACCAACATCGGATAATTACAAACCCTTAAATGGGGAAAAGAATCCTCTAATTGATGGTAAATTTGATGAAAATCCTGCAAAATGGACTGGCAATGGTTCGCGATTGGCAAAACCAGATATAAACGATTGGTATGAAACGGTAAAAATAAACTATGGCATTCGTCCCGATGGTTCTAAAGATTTTCCGGAGCTTCCAGCAGGTTACGATAAAAAATCGAATAAGGAGCATTTTGCTTTTTGGAAAGACAAATCGGTACCGAGCTCTTGGACAAAATTTAGAGATATCGCTTTGTATTGGACCGCAAAAGGAGTTGATGGCTTTCGTTATGACATGGCCGAAATGGTGCCGTATGAATTTTGGAGTTACATGAATTCGTCTATTAAAATGAAAAACCCAAATGCTTTTTTAATAGCTGAGGTTTATAATCCTAATGAATCGAGAAACTACATTCGTTTAGGGAAAATGGATTATCTGTATGATAAAGTGGCATTGTATGATAAATTGAAAGAAATTATTCAAGGAAAAAGCAATACTGATCCTATTACCGATATTCAAAAAAGTATGGCAGATATCGAACATCATATGTTGCATTTTCTAGACAATCACGATGAACAACGTTTGGCAAGCCCAGAATTTGCAGGTTCATCCGAAAAAGGAAAACCATTAATGGTACTTTCGGCAACGATAAGCACTTCGCCAACAATGATTTATTTCGGACAAGAAGTAGGTGAGGCAGGTAACGAAAATGGCGGTTTTGGCACGCATTCTAGAACATCAATTTTTGATTATGTAGGCGTTCCCAATCATCAACGCTGGATGAATGGAGGCAAGTTCGACGGTGGGCAATTATCAGAATCTGAAAAAAGCCTACGGGATTTTTACAAACGACTGTTGAATTTTACTATCAACAGTTCGGCATTAATGGGGAAATACCAAGAAATACATGGTTTGAATCGTTATGCTACATCAGGGTATTATCCTGAAGTCTATTCGTTTGTACGCTGGTCTGATAAACAAAAACTCATTGTAATTACTAATTTTTCATCAGAACACACCAGTCATTTTGAGCTAAAAATCCCTGCTGATGTCATTCAATCATGGAAAGTAAAAGATGGTATATATTCAATTAAAGACCAATTATACGGAAAAAGCACTACAAAACTTCATGTTGTAAATGGTGAGGGAAAAGTGAAAATTAGCATTTCACCCTTAGAATCGTTTATTTATGAATTATAAAAACTGTAATTAAAATACCTTTTCATAAAAGCTTTACAATTTTGTAAGGCTTTTTTTTTATTCGAAATAGAAACAATAGTTATTGAATTTCTCCAGCATTAAAAGCATTTGAAATAAGTTCACAAAAATTCGAATCATTAAAATACTTAAGGTTCATTAAGAACAATCTAAAACGTAATTCTCTTAATGCCTTAATTGTTAAAAAAAATTAAACATTAAAAACATGTGCACTATAACTTCAAAAGAAAACAGCTTTATTATTTGGTTCCCATTCATTTCTCACCTTAATCAATAAAAATAATTCTTTAGCGCTAACTTTTCAATCTTTCAATCTTTAGGTATTTTCCATTTTTAACACTTGTTTATTTATTTTTTTAACAATTATAATCTATTTATCATACTTCGAAATCGATTTTTAATTAAATTATTCTTACTATAAGTCTGTTTTTATAAAAAAAAAATGTTAAAAAGTATTTATTCTTACAAATTATGTAATTATAAAGATATTTGTTAAAATTAACTATCGATGAAATACACCTATTATAGATGAACGGATTAGCATAGGTTATTAAACGAGTTTTTGAGTTAGTTAACAGATTTATTTTTATTTTTTTTAAACTGCCCTTTACTTTGCTATGTAATACCCAAAATACCACAAAACGAAACCTAATTAACTGAAAAAGTAAGAGTTACTTTATTAAGTACTCGATTTTTTTTAAAATGTTTAAATTAAATAGTATGGAAACACCATTACAAACAAAAAGCGTAAATGCCCTATTTGCCTTTTTTAAAACAGCGCTCTTAATCGTAAAACAAATGACTACTGGATTTTTTATCAGTAAAATTACAGGACTTTTGTTAATTCCTATTAACGATGTTGGCTTTTCGAAAATCATTTTAAAGAAGAAGCCTTTAAACAACTCTTTCTCGGTGGCAATACTGCTATTGAGTTTGCTATTTGGAATCACAGCTTCTGCGCAAACTAATACTTGGGATGGTTCAAGTAGTAGCAACTGGAATACGGCTGCAAATTGGTCTTTAAATCTGGTTCCTACAAGCGCTCATGATGTAGTAATTCCTAATGGTGTAACTGCAACTATCACAATAAATACTAGCGCAGTCTGTAAAACTTATACAATGAACGGTGGTAATACAGCGAATACTGTCACCATTAGTTCAGGAAATTCGCTTACAGTTTCAGGAGCAGTACTTATTGGAGCAGGAACTGGTAATAATGATGATAAAATTCTAGATGTTGCATCAGGTTCACTTTCATGTACCACAATAACTGTAACCGCAACAGGAAGTAATCAAAGAAATTCAGGTATAACTTTAACTACAGGAACCGTTACCGCTTCAGGGACTATAACAATGGGTGATGTTAATGATATATTTACTTTTTCAAATGCTGGATTTTTGAATGTGGGTGGGAATATGAGTGGAGGAACATTTACCGCCTCAACAGGAACTGTAGAATACTATGGCAATGGGTCTGGAGGCACAACTGCTAATCAAACCGTAGGTGCCTATACCTATAACAATTTGACCTTGTCTGGAAGTGGAATTAAAACATTTTCAGCCACATCTACGATTAATACCCTGCTCTCTATACAAGGTACTGTAACAGTAGCAGGAACTACACCAATCTATTCCACTGCAATTTTAGAATATAAAGGGAGTGCTGCTCAAATAACATCTAATGTTGAGTTACCATCCACAGTTACCGTTAACCTAATCATTGATAACTCAAACGGTGTTACGCTTAATGCTAGTAAAAGTTCTTTTTCAGGTTCTTTAACAGTTACTGCTGGAAGTATACTTGCTTTATCGACGTTCAATCTTGCTTCACCTACAAGTACATTGTTAGAATGCGGTGCAGTAACGGGTTCTTCTATAACTGGTTCAGGAGTATTAACACTTGGAGGAGATGTAACCGTTACAGATGCAGGTACAGGAACAAGTGGTGCGACAATAGCTGCACCTATAACAATGGCATCCACTAGAAACTTTATTGTAGCTAATGATACCTTTAACCCTACAAACTCTACAGCTGTTGATCTTTCGATAAGTTCAATAGTAAGTGGTGCTGGAGGACTTACAAAACAAGGTGCTGGTACAATGGATTTGTCCGCATTAAATACATATAATGGAACTACAACAGTAACCGCAGGGATTTTAAGAGCTTCTAATAATACTGTTGTTACAAATACAAATGGTGCTTTTGGTAACAGTGCAAGTGCAGCTAGTAATATTATTTTAAATGGTGGAACTATTCAATTCAACACAGCAACTTTTAGTAAAACGATTACTGTTGCAGTAACAAATTCTGGGCTAGACGGGTATGGTACTTCACGAATTATTTCAGCGCCTATTACAAAAACGGCTGCTGGTACTTTTAATTTAAATATTGGAGGAACTACCGTTGCAAGTGCAGAGGGTCAGGACTTAACACTTTCAGGATTAATTAACAATACTTCCGCAGGATTAGGCTTAACAAAAATTGGAACTAGCACCGCTATTATTTCTGGAGCTTCAAATTCTTATTCAGGTGGTACAACTATTACTTCAGGGATTTTAAGAGTAAGTGCAGTTGTAGCTTCTTCGGGTAATGGTGCTCTTGGAAATGGAGGTACTATTAGCCTTAATGGAGGAACACTTCAATCAAATATAGCCTCTTTCGACAGAGGACTTACAGTTAGTGCAACTAATTCAACTATTGATGCTTTTGGAGTTAATAGTTCATTTACAGGAAGTATCAATCAGAATGTAGCTGCAACTTTTAATTTGAATGTAGGCGGAACAACCGCTGCTAGTGCCGAAGGACAACAACTCACATTTTCAAGTGCAATTAATAATTCTAGTGGTACACTTGGTTTAACAAAGATAGGATCAAGTACGGTTATTCTTTCAGCTGGTAATGGGTATACCGGTTTAACTACCGTTTCTGCAGGAACGCTACAATATGGAGTAAATAGTGCAATAGCAACTGGTGCAGTTACTGTTTCAGGAGGAACATTAAGCATGTTGACTTTTACTGATACAGTTGGTGCTGTAACGCTAACGAGTGGTGCTATTACAGGAACTACAGGCGCGTTAACAGCGGCTTCATATGCCGTTGAAAGCGGAACAATAAGTAAAATACTTGCCGGTACAGGTGGTTTAACAAAATCGAACTTAGGAACAGTAACTCTTAGTGGAGCTAATACCTACACTGGCGGAAATAACATAAGCGCAGGAACACTAAGTATTAATAGTACTACTGCTCTAGGCGCAGTAGCAAATAACTTAACTATTGCTAGTGGAGCTTTTGCTAATATTGTATCAAACGTTACCGTTGCAAATCTTACTCTTGGAGGATTAGGAACTGCAATTGGAACATGGGGTTTTACAGGATCTGGTGCTACTTTTATTAATACAACTAACTTTACTACAACCATATCTGGTGTTATTAATGTTTCAAATGATTCTCGAACAGCTCCTACAGCGACTTTAGTGGTTTCAAATTCACCAGCAACTTATTCAGGATCTGCTCAAAGTGCTACGGTAAGTATTTCTGCCAGTTCAGTACCAGGAGTAGTAACTACAATTTTAACAGGAGCTGCTGCATCTCAAACAACAGCTGCAACTTATGCAGTTACTGCAAGTTTTGTGCCGACCAACACTGCCAATTACAGTACTTTAACTGGATTGTCGGCAGGAAATTTCGTTATTAATAAAGTAAACTTAACAATTACAGCAACAGGACCAACAAAAACCTATGGTACTGCCCTAACAGCAGGAGCAAGCGCAACTAACTTTACGGCTGTTGGAGCTATTCCAGGACAAACTGTAACAAGCGTAACCCTTACACCTAATGCTGCAGGATTATCAGCAACTACAGCTGCGGGATTAGCCTATGTGGTTACACCATCAGCACCAACAGGAACAGGCGGGTTCTTAGCTGCGAATTATAACATTACTTTCAACGCATTTAACGGAACTGTAGGACAAGCTAATTTAACGATTACAGCAACAGGACCAACAAAAACCTATGGTACTGCCCTAACAGCAGGAGCAAGCGCAACTAACTTTACAGCTGTTGGAGCTATTCCAGGAGAAGCAGTAACAAGCGTAACCCTTACACCTAATGCTGCAGGATTATCAGCAACTACAGCTGCGGGATTAGCCTATGTGGTTACACCATCAGCACCAACAGGAATAGGCGGGTTCTTAGCTGCGAATTATAACATTACTTTCAACGCATTTAACGGGACTGTAGGACAAGCTAATTTGACGATTACTGCAACAGGACCAACAAAAACCTATGGTACTGCTTTAACAACTGTAGCAAGTGCAACTAACTTTACAGCTGTTGGAGCTATTCCAGGACAAACTGTAACAAGCGTAACCCTTACGCCGAATGCTGCAGGATTATCAGCAACTACAGCTACGGGATTAGCCTATGTGGTTACACCATCAGCACCAACAGGAACAGGCGGGTTCTTAGCTGCAAATTATAACATTACTTTCAACGCATTTAACGGAACTGTAGGACAAGCCAATTTAACGGTAACAGCCACTGGACCAACAAAAACCTATGGTACTGCCCTAACAGCAGGAGCAAGCTCAACTAACTTTACAGCTGTTGGAGCTATTCCAGGAGAAGCAGTAACAAGCGTAACCCTTACACCTAATGCTGCAGGATTATCAGCAACTACAGCTGCGGGATTAGCCTATGTGGTTACACCATCAGCACCAACAGGAACAGGCGGGTTCTTAGCTGCGAATTATAACATTACTTTCAACGCATTTAACGGGACTGTAGGACAAGCTAATTTGACGATTACTGCAACAGGACCAACAAAAACCTATGGTACTGCCCTAACAGCAGGAGCAAGTGCAACTAACTTTACAGCTGTTGGAGCTATTCCAGGACAAACTATAACAAGCGTAACCCTTACGCCGAATGTTGCAGGATTATCAGCAACTACAGCTGCGGGATTAGCCTATGTGGTTACACCATCAGCACCAACAGGAACAGGCGGGTTCTTAGCTGCGAATTATAACATTACTTTCAACGCATTTAACGGGACTGTAGGACAAGCTAATTTGACGATTACTGCAACAGGACCAACAAAAACCTATGGTACTGCTTTAACAACTG
>NZ_WAEM01000006.1 GCF_008806775.1 Flavobacterium luteum | reverse complement strand
TTGCTGTAAACTTTAATGCCATATCTATTAAATATTTCAAGTTTGGATACATTGAAATTGCTTAAATCAAAAGTATCATTCAAAGTATCATTATTAGGAGAAATGCCTTTTGGAACAATAGGAGTATTACAATTTAAAACAATAACATTCTCGATAGCCTCGGCATCACAACCATCACTATTGATAACTACTTTATAAGAGCCTAAATCTTTTACAACTAACTTATTCGCGCTTTGATTATTGACTATTGCATTGTCTTTAAACCAAGAATAAGTTACATTGTTTTCAGATGGAATAGCTTCTAAAGTATAATTTGTAGCAATACATCCAGCAGTAATTGAAACCGAAGGGTTGTTAACAGTTATTGTTAAATCTTTTGTAGTAGCACATTGTCCTACAGAAGGAGTAAATTTATAATCGGTTGTTGAGGTGTTGTTTAAGTCGGGAAACCAAGTTCCTGATATTCCGTTTAAAGAAGATGTAGGTAATGGTAAAAGTGCGCCTCCAGAACAAATTGCAGCAATAGGATTAAAAGTTGGAGTTATATTTGGATTAACGTCAACTGTCAATTTAGTTTCAGTACTACAATTTCCAGAAGTAGGTGTGAAAGTATATTCAGTAGTTTTTGTATTATCTATTGCTGGTGACCACACTCCTGTTATTTCATTTAAAGAAGCTGACGGTAAAGATAATGGGGCTCCTAAGCAAATTGTTATAGGGTCAAATGTTGGAGTTATAGAAGTTGTAATAGATATGGTTAGTTTAGTAGTACTCGCACATATTCCTAAAGTAGGAGTAAAGGTATATTCTGTGGTTTTTGTATTATCTATGTCAGGAGACCAGGTACCGGTTATTCCATTGATTGAAGTTGTTCTTAATGCAGGAATAATTGTGCCCAAACAAACTGGCGCTGGTTGGGTAAAAGTAGGTGCAATAGGTTGGTCTACCGTTATAGTTACGCTTTTAGATAAACTACATGTTGCATTAATTTTAAATGACAAATCATCTAAAGCAAAATCATTTCCATCTGATATAAATACTCTGTCATACATAGATATAGTTGCATTGATACTATTTCCTGAATTCCAAACATAGGAGTATTGAACCCACTTACAAGTTGAGTTTGGTGCATTAGCAATTCCTATAGATGTACCATTAATTGTAACTTCAATTTTTGCAGGATTAACGGATACTACAGATTGTACCCAATAACTAAAAGTGTAATTTTGATTAGGAACTACAGGAACGGTTTGTTCCCAAGCCTTATCATTTCCGGAATTAGCAGTAGATCCATCAAAAACTATCATATTTCCTGCTCCTGAAGTATGGTCTTTACAGTCAGCAAAAGGATTAAACCAATTTTTTGCTGATGTAACAATTCCGTAAGCTCTTTGAGTGCCTCCATTTCCTGGATTTAATATATATGCATAATCGTTAATGAAACCCGTATTTCCTTCCGAAAAATTTCCATTGGTTAATAGGGAAATAGAATTTGGACTAATTGGATTAGAAGTTACAGTATAAGTAGTGGTTTGTGTTGGTTTTACAGTTGGATTTGCACTATTAGGATTTGTTAATGTGATATCAGTAGGTAATGCGGTCCATGTATACGTAGAGGTGCTCCCGCTAACACCTAATTCTGTTGAATTACCAGAACAAATCGTTTTTGATTGGCTCACTGTTAAATCAGTTGGCGGAGATAAAGTAATGCTAGTTTTTGGGGATTCAGTATTGCTATTGTCAGTTACTGAAACATCATAAGTGCCTGGCGCTAATCCTGTAAATAAACCCGTCAAACTTGTGGCAGCTGATGCCCCTGATAAAGTATATTTTATATAAGGAAAACTACCTCCAACTCCTGTGGCAGTAATGGTTCCGTCACTTGAACTTGGGCAAAGAGGATTAGTAAATGAGGTGTTTATAGATAACAAAACAGGAGGGCCTGTTAAAACAAGGTCGTCAATAGCAAAATCATTTCCTACTGGATTTAAATTGGTATTAAACAATTCAATATTTACACAAGCACTAGTAGCTTTAAATGTATATTCAACTTTTTGCCAATCAACAGCTGGAAGGGGTGCAATTGCAGTTGGATTATTAGGGGTTACATCTAAAGCGTTACCAATAAATGTAACAATTTTAGCTTGAGTATCGTTATTTATAACGGTATTTGATATCGATTTTATCCAATAACTAAAAGTATAAGTATCGCCAACCTTCAGTCCGCAAATTCCATCTCCAGTGCTCCCAGCAATCCAAAATCGACGATTTCCAGTTGTTGTAGTTCCGTCAATAATCATCATATTTCCTGTTCCAGATGTATGATCACCGATAGTAATAAAATTAGCGGTATTCATAGGTTTGGGATCGTTTGTAATTGCATATTCGCCCGGAGCAGTTGAACCTGAAAAAGGAGGTGTAATTAATTTGTACGCAACACTATTAGTGACAAATCCAACCGTACCCCTTTCAAAATCTCCATTTGTAATAAGATTTTGAGAATACAAATTTGTAGAAACTAAGTTTACAAGCAGAAAGAATGTTAAAACATTAAAAAATTTAGTTGTTGTTTTTCTTTTCTTATTTTGTATGAAAGTTTTAAGATTAAAAAAATTTTTTGCTGACATTGTTGTTTTTGTTTAGAATATTTTTTGGTATTTCAAATTTATATCATGTATACATATAATGTTTTTAAAACATGTATACAAAAACTATACAACTCTAAAATAATTTTTAAGTCTATTAAACCCTATATATTACAACTATTTCGATGTATTGGCTCATATTTTAAATTATTTAAATTATAAAAAACACAAAAATGTTGAGGTATTGTATAGGTAAATATCATTATTTTAGTACATATAATTGGTTTTAATATTCAATTTAATTCAATTATATTGAATATTTTGTCTTTTAAAATTAAGTATCCTTAGAAATAATAAGAAAAAAACACACTTGTAATAAATTTGAAATTCTTATATAAAACATTTTTTATTGTATTATAATGGTTTGAATTAAGAGTTTTTTACAGATTACTCATTTTATGAACTTAAATATATAAAAATATAAGACGGATTAATATATTTTTGTATTTACAATTTATTTAAGGCTCTATAATTTAGCTAAATTAGCGTGTTGAAATACAATTCTTTCTCTAAATTTGAAATTTAATTTTCAGATTTGTAACTTATGTTAATTGTAAAGAATATTTCCTTTTCCTATGATGATTTTTTAGTACTAAAAGATGTAAGTTTTATTATTAATAAAGGACAGAACATTGCTTTAATAGGGGAAAGCGGTTGCGGAAAAAGCACACTTTTAAAGTTAATATATGGGTTATATGATTTAAAAAATGGTGAAATAAGTTACGATAGTAAACCAATTTTTGGGCCAAAATTTAATCTTATTCCTGGTGAAGAATATATAAAATACCTTGCTCAAGATTTTGATCTAATGCCTTACATTACCGTAGAGGAAAATGTTGGTAAGTTTTTGTCTAATATTTATAAAGATAAAAAGACAAATCGTATTCAGGAATTATTAGAGATGGTCGAAATGACAGCATTTGCTAAGGTAAAAGCCAAATACTTAAGTGGCGGACAGCAGCAAAGAGTAGCTCTTGCAAAAGTTTTAGCACTAGAACCAAAGGTGTTGTTACTAGATGAACCCTTTAGCCAAATTGATACCTTTAGGAAGAATACTTTAAGGAGAAACCTATTTCGTTACCTAAAAGAAAAGCAAATTACCTGCATAGTTGCCACGCATGATAGCAAGGATATTCTCGCTTTTGCTGATGAAACTATAGTAATGCAAGATGGAAAACTAATTGAAAAAGGAAAGACAAAATCAGTTTATGAACAGCTAAAAAATAAATATATAGCTGCTCTTTTTGATGAAGTCAATGAAATTCCAGCAAACATATTTAACAATAGTGTTGCATTATTAGCTTACCCTCATCAGTTAGAAGTAGCAGAAAAATCTAATCTTAAGGTTACAATTAATAATAATTATTTTAAAGGAAATGGCTATTTAGTAGAAGCTGTTTTCGAAATGAAACAAATCTATTTTGAAAGTTTAATAGAATATCAAGCAGGGGAATCCGTTTTTTTAACCCTAAAAGTATAGTTTTTTGATTTTATTTTTTTAGTTTAACGCTATACATGTGCTTAAAATATATTTAAATAGTATAATTTTGGTAAAAATTACAATTGAAAAAGACTTTATATTTATTTTTATTTTGTACCATTTCAATCTCTGCTCAATTGCAATGGAGACCCCTAACAAGTATTGTATCTAATGGAAACAATCAACGCTTTGATGATGTTTTTTTCTTAAATAAAGATTTAGGATGGGCATTAAACGGATCTAACGCAGGGGTTTATAAAACTACAGATGGTGGTGATACTTGGAAAATCCAGTTATCAGAACTTACACCAGCTTTACCTGGAAATTATTATTTTAGAAATATAGAATTTCTAAACGAGAATATTGGTTTTTTAGGAACACTGAATGGAGTTTTTTTTAAAACAATTGACGGAGGAACCAATTGGACAATAATTACTAATTTTTCTACAAATCCTCCAGCAATATGTGGTTTAGACGCTGTTGGATTATCTACAATTTATGGTTGTGGGGCTTATTTTTCGCCTGCATATATAATAAAATCAATAGATAGCGGACAGACGTGGCAATATATAGACATGAGTACCTATGCAAACGCACTTGTAGAAATTTTGTTTCAAGATGAGAATATTGGTTTTGCTTCTGGAAAAAATGATAAAGGAGGAATGATTCTAAAAACAATTGATGGAGGAATTACTTGGGAAGAAGTATATAATACTTCAATTCCTGGCGAGTATGTTTGGAAACTCGAACTTTTACCTACAAATTCAGATATTGTTTTTGGAGCGGTTGAATCTGTAGCTCCTCTTAAGGGAAAATTTGTTAAATCAATAGATAATGGTATTTCTTGGATTAGTAAAGAAATGCCATATACTAGTATTCAAGCTGTTGGGTTCATAACTGAAAATCATGGATGGATGGGTGGATACACTGAAGCTGTTACGAGTATGCCTTTTTTAGAAACTACTGATGGTGGGGCCACTTGGAATGAAATAGGAGTAGGAAGTAATTTAAATAGAATATTTATTTTTAGCGATCAGTTGGCTTATGCTTCTGGAACAACAATTTATAAATTTAGTGATACTAATTTAGCAACTCCCAAATTTTCAGAAAGCAATAGAAAGCCTTTAATTGCATCTGTTCAACCAAACCCGATTAAGGATAAATTGAATCTTAGCATAAATTTTGATAAAAATGACCATATTGTTATTGAATTGTATGATGAAAGCGGTCGTTTTATAAAAATGCTTCAAAAAGAAGATGTTTTGAAAGCAAGTGCTATGACTTATACATTTGATTTTCCATACCCTAAAGGAGTTTATATCCTGAATCTGCATAATGATACAGGAAGGCAGTCTATTAAGTTTGTGAAATAGTTGTAATTTTTGTCGATTTGTAGAAATATACTATCTTGTGGGTCATATATATAGGAGGCCATAATTTACCTTTAAAATTGTAATAAAATAATAAAACAGTATGATGTACCATTCAAAAATATCAGGTCTTGGTTACTTTGTCCCTGAAAACATTGTTACTAATGATGATTTATCTAAAATTATTGATACTAACGACGAATGGATTCAAGAAAGAACAGGTATAAAAGAGCGAAGACATGTCCTAAAAGGAAGCGGAGAAACCACAACTACTATGGGAGTAAAAGCAGCTCAAATAGCAATTGACCGTTCAGGTGTAGCAAAAGAGGATATCGATTTTATTGTTTTTGCAACAATTTCACCGGATTATTATTTTCCTGGTCCGGGTGTGTCTCTTCAAAAAGAGTTGGGATTAAATACTATTGGAGCATTAGATATTCGTAATCAATGCTCTGGATTTGTTTATGCTTTATCTATTGCCGATCAATATATAAAAACAGGAATGTATAATAACATTCTTATTGTAGGTTCAGAGTTACAATCTTTAGGATTAGATATGACCAATAGAGGCAGAAGTGTTTCCGTAATTTTTGGAGACGGAGCAGGAGCAGCAGTTATAAGTAGAGAAGAAGATAGTACTAAAGGAGTTCTTTCCACTCATTTACATTCTGAAGGAGAACATGCAAAAGAGTTAGCCGTTTTGGCACCTGGTATGGGAGGACGTTGGGTTTCGGATATTCTTGCAGAGAATGATCCTGATGATGAAAGTTATTTCCCACACATGAATGGTCAATTTGTATTTAAAAATGCGGTAGTTCGTTTTAGTGAAGTAATAAATGAAGGGCTACAAGCAAATAATTTACAAGTTTCAGATATAGATATGTTGATTCCTCATCAAGCAAACTTAAGAATTTCACAGTTTATTCAAAATAAATTTGGATTGAGTGACGATCAAGTTTTTAATAATATTCAAAAGTATGGCAATACTACTGCCGCTTCTATACCAATAGCTTTAACTGAAGCTTGGGAATTGGGTAAAATTAAGTCAGGCGATTTAGTAGTTTTAGCTGCTTTCGGAAGCGGTTTTACATGGGCAAGCGCAGTAATTAGGTGGTAGTTTAAATGTTTTAGATATCAAAAAACCCGAAGTTATCTTCGGGTTTTTCTTTATTAATTTAAACAAAACATTAAAAAAAACACAATTATCTTTTCATTGCAAAATGGGATTTAAATTCTGTAACATTACCATCCTTTTCATAAAATATAGTAAACCAATAATCAGAAGAAGGCATATTTTGTCCTGAAAAGGTTCCGTCCCATCCTGTCTCACTAGGTTTAATCTCTTTAATCATTTTACCATAGCGATCAAATATTTTTATTATAGCTTCATATTGTCCGCTTAAGGAAGAAATATTCCATGTATCATTAACTCCGTCTCCATTAGGGGTGAAGTATTTAGGATAGTTTATTGCTAATGCTTGAACAACAGAATTGCCACAACCATTTTTGTCATTTACGTTAATAGTATGCAAACCAGATAAAACATTGTCAAATACAGGACTGTCTTGAAAATATCCAGAGTCTAGTTGGTATTCATAGAAGCCACCCACTCCCTCCGCATCAACAGTTATTGTTTGATAATCTGAAAAATCCTCAGAAAATTTTAAAGTAACTTTAGCTTTTTCAGAAGAGAAAACTTCTGAGACTATAGGAAATGAAGAACATCCTGATTTTTTACTAGTTGTTATTAATGTATAGCTTCCAGTTAATTTAGCTTCATAAGTATTGTCTGTACCAACGATTTTGCCTGATGCATCAAGCCATTTAAAAGCATAATCTTTATTATCTAAACCACTTGGAATGGTATAAGAATTTAAAAGTGTATTTGTCTTACTATCTATACAAACAAAACCTCCTTTAGGATAAGGGATAGGCGCTTTAATGACAGTAATCGAAATGTTTCTTAAATCGTAGCAGCTATTTGCTAAAGAATTATTTACTCTTGCATAAACTAACGGTAGGTTAGTTTCATTTAAACCATTTCTTTCTGCTACTGCATCTTCAGGAGTAGCATAATATTTTACAGAAAATTCAGTTGTTTTTTGATTTCCTAATACTGTGGTATTTAGTTTTGTTAAATCAAAATTCATTTTTCCATCATTTTCACCATCTTCATCACAAACAGTGGTTAATCCGTTTGGTACAGGATAAGCTACTGGTTTAGGTATGATGGTTACAACAAATGAACTTTCACCATAACATACTGGATTAAATGGAGATGGGGCATAAATGTATATTGTTCTAGAATTAGTTATTAATTCATTAATAGCAAGACGTAAACCAGTTCCAGAAGGACCACTATAATATGCACCAACCTTTAACTCAGGTAATCTATAATTTTCACAAACCGTTACATTAGATAAATGATCTACATTGAATACATTTATGTAGAAACTTTTCTCGTCATAGCAATTAGGTGTAGTTGCAGTTTGTGCATACATGTATATTTTTTGACTCGAAGTTATCACATCATCTTCATTTAACATGGTACCAGTACCGTTAGGCTCTGTAAAATAATTTCCAATGCTTAATTCAGGAAACATGAAAGAATTACAAGTGTAAACATCAGGTACAGCAACTACTTTTGGAGTTTTATTAATTGTAACAACAAATACATTTTCATCAGTACAATTAATTCTTTCTCCAGATTCTATATATACATAAATGGTTTGAGTTGTAGTTATTACATCACCTGCATTCATAAAAGTTCCTTCACCACCATTTGGGCCATTTGGCTGCGAATAGTAATTTCCATTTTTCAGGGCTGGTAAAGTAAAACTATCACAGGCGGTAACGTCTTCTGGCGCATCTGCTTCAATTGAGAAAATATTAAGTTTAAAACTATTCTCGTCTGAACATTTTGTTATTGGGTCTGTTGCGTATATATAAATTGTTTGCGCGCTAGTTATTTTAGTCCCTGCATCAAGTTTAGTTCCTGTACCTCCGGGCCCTGTATAATAGTTACCTATTTTTAATGGAGTCAATTCATAAAAATTACAAATATCAATATCTGATCTGGAATCTATCATAGGTTTTTGATTAACAGTAACTTTAAAATTAGATTGATTGCTACAAGAAAGTCCAGAACGGTTAAAAATATAAATAGTTTGTGTTGAAGTGATTTTATCACCCGCATTTAGCATTTTTCCAGTTTCATTAGGTCCGGTATAAAACTTCCCTTCATTTATTAGATTTGGGAGGGTAAAGCTTTCACATACGGTTACATTATCAAGGATGTCAATTTTTGGTTGCCCTATAGTCAATTTGAAATTTGTAAAATCGGTACAATTAGGTGTTTTCGCATTTTGTACGTATATGTATATCGTTTTTGATTCGTTAATTAAGGATTCTTCCTCCAATTCTGTTCCAGTTCCAGCTGGTCCCGTATAATATTTTCCAATTGCTAACTCAGGTAAGGTAAAACTACCACATTGTATTATATCTTCTGGAGTGTCTATTCCTATAATAACTTTGAAAGAACTTTCAGAATAACAATAATAAGGAGAACCTGAGGTAGAAAACACATACACTTTTTGTGAACTAGTCAAAATAGTTCCAGCCTCTAATTTTGTTCCAGCTCCCATTTTATTTGTATAATAATTCCCTACGGATAAGGGTGGTAATGTATATGAATCGCAGTCAAATACATTTTTAAAGGTACCAACATTTTGTACTGGAGTAATTGTTACAGTAAAATCAATATCTATTTCACAAAAAGGTTCAGTGAGAGTTTTATAATAGAAATAGAGTTTTTTTGTTTCAGTTATCTTTGTTCCAAGGGGCAATTTATCCTCCTCATTTCCATGGGGTTCGCTATAATAATTGCCAAATGGCATTCTTGGCAATGTATAAGAATCACAGTAGTCTTTACTTTTTGGCAGATCGGCTTCATCAATTATTGTTATTCTAAAAACGGTTGCTGAAAAACAAGTATCAGGTCCACCAGGTTGGTTGAATATCATTATACCTTGGGTTTTTTCTATGCTATCTCCCGCAAAAACTGGAGTGGTTTTATTACCTTTTGAATCTACTAAGAAATAATTCCCATTAGTTAGTGGTTGTAAAATATAACTAGTACAAGCAGTAACATCTGGTAGTTTGTCTACTAATGGAGATTGATTAACGATTAATTTAAAACTTGTAACGTTATAACAACTGTTATCAAATTTGTTTTGAATTCTTGCATAGATTACTGTATCATTAGATCCTACATACGAATTTCTGTTTAATTGAGTGGTACTGTTATTAGCATTTAATAAAGAGATATGATATGTAATTTCATTCGTTACATCAGATTGGCCATTTAAGATATATTTACTTTGATCAGCTAATCTAAAAACACTTGTAGTTATTGTTGGTGAAGTAGAACATTTAATTAAATCATCAGGTTTATTTGCAACAGGAGGTTTTGTAACTAATAATTGAAAGGACTTAATAACATCATAGCAAGCATTATTGCGATTTCTGATTCTGACATAAATAGTTTGTCCTACAGTACCTATATAATTTAATGGTAATTTATTTGTATCAGAGTTAGCATCTGCCAAAGATGCATAGTAGTCAACGTCTGTCAAAGGATTTATTAATCCAGATCTTACAACATTAGTATTTATAGATAAATCATACAGGTACGAACTTGCTTCAGTATCACATTTGTAAAGATTTATAGGGTTTTTGGTTACTAATGGTAATAAGTATTCAACATTTATAAAGTCGGTCGTAGGTTCACAAGAACTTGATATTTTTTCATAAGTAACACCATATGTGCCTGTTTTAGTAACGATTAAATTTTCATTAGTAGCTTCGGGAATGATTACTCCATTTCTGCTCCATTTAAAGGTGTACTCCGTTGGACTAAGATTTGATTTTAAAGTATGGCTACTATTAAAGCATATTGCGCTATTATTAGCAATAGTTAAATCTTGCCCTAAAACATCTTGTCCTATGTTAAAAGTATCAGATGCAATAAAAATTGCTGAATCAGATCCTGAATCTGTTCGATCTGCAATAACCAATTTAATATGATATGGAGTATTAGGTTTTAATAGTGCTGAAGCATTTAGTAATTTTGTTTGTCCATTAAAGTTGGTTGCAGAACCATCTGCAGCAGAATCCCCATTAAAACTTCCAAAATATTCCACATTTGCTGAAGGACATGAGGAGTTGTAAATGTAATCCCTTATGGTAACAACCGATATAGGCTGGTTTGTATTTGGGACTACTGCTAGGTTTGTAGTAATTCCAGTGCTCATATCGGTTAATAAAAAGGCAAATGCGTCAGAAAACTGACATTGAAAATTTCCATATTCTTCGGAGGCAAAAAGGAATTCAAAACTAAAAGAAGGCGATATTGGTGTAAAATCAAATTCTATAACTGTTGCATTTACAGAATTCATTTTTATTCCAGATTGAAATAATATTTTTTCTAAATCAGAATCTCCAGGCCAATTTGCAGCTCCTTCATTCAATTCAGATTTATTGGGTCCAATAGCACTAGCAACAGCACCAGTACTTAAAACTACCCCAGATTTCATTGGAAAGTTTGGATTAGTATTAGTAAAATATCCTATCCCGTTAGAAGATCCGAAATTTGCGCCAGTACTTGATGATACATTTGATGCAGAGACACAAGGGGAATTAATTAATACTGTATTCACTAATTGCGGTACACTAAATGTGGTAGTATTAACAGTAATTGCTTGTGAGAAACAATTTATACTAATCACAATGAACAGGAGATGTATTAATTTTTTCAAAATATCCTAATTTAAAATAAATACTATTTTTTTTACTTGACAAATGTTTTAATATTACCGCTTAAAAGCAAATTTTATCGATTAAAAGCACAATATTAAACATTTAACAAATAAAAATCTTACAATTTATAATTTAAATTTTAGGATTTTCTATTTAAATTTTTTATGGAATAGCATTATCTTTAGTTTTAGTAATTCAAAAAGTTTTTTTAAATAGTATAAAACCCAAATTCTATTTAGGGAGAGGAATATATATTTATCATATAAGTATTAATTTCATTTTAAGCAACATAAATATTACAAATTTTAAACATAAAAAATCAGTCTCAAGTTCTGTGATGGCTTTTCTCTTTACCATTCAAACAAAACATTCAAACAAAACACAATTATCTTTTCATTGCAAAATGAGATTTAAATTCTGAAATGACACCTTCCTTTTCATAAAATATAGTAAACCAATAATCAGAAGAAGGCATGTTTTGTCCTGAAAAGGTTCCGTCCCATCCCGTTTCACTAGGTTTAATTACTTTAATCATTTTGCCATAGCGATCATATATTTTTATTTTAGCATCCGATTGTCCGCTTAAGGAAGAAATATTCCAAGTATCATTAACACCATCACCATTTGGGGTGAAGTATTTAGGATAATTTATTACCAATACCTGAACATTGGAGTTCCCACAACCATTTCTATCGTTTACGGTAATAGTATGCAAACCTGAGGAAACATTCTCAAAAATTGGACTATCTTGAAAAGATCCCGAATTTAGTTGGTACTCATAGAATCCACCTATTCCTTTAGCATCTACAGTTATTGTCTGATTATCTGAAAAATCTTCAGAAACTGTAAAGGCAACCACTGCTGGTTCGGATGGGGAAATTTCTAAAACAATAGGATAAGATGAACATCCTGATTTTTTGCTGGTTGTAATTAATGTGTATTCACCAGGTAATTTAGCTTCATAAGTACTGTCAGTTCCAACCACTTTACCTGATGCGTTAAGCCATTTAAAAGTATAATTTAAAGAGTCTAAACCACTTGGAATACTATATGAATTTAGCAAAGTATTTGTTTTACTATCAAAACAAACAATACCTCCTTTTGGATAAGGAATAGGTGCTTTTATAACATTTATATTAATATTTCTTATATCGTAGCAACTATTTGCTAAAGAATTGTTTACTCTAGCGTATATTACAGGTAAGTTTGTTGTATTCAAACTATTTTTTTCTTTAGCAGCATCCTCAAGAGTTGCATAATATTTTACATAAAATTCAGAAGTTTTTTGATTTCCTAATACAGTTGAATCTAGTTTTGATAAATCGAAATCGGTAATTCCATCATTTTCTCCATCTTCATCACAAACAGTAGTTAATCCGTTAGGTGCAGAATAGGCAATTGGTTTAGGTATAATGGTTACAACAAATGAACTTTCATCATAACATATTGGATTAAAGGGTGATTGACCATATATATAAATAGTTCTAGAGCTTGTAATTAATTCCCCAATTGCTAGTCGCAATCCTGTTCCTGCAGGACCACTATAATAAGCTCCAGCTTTTAAAGTTGGTAATGTATAATTTTCACAAATTGTTATATTTGACACCTCATCGACTTTAAAAATAGTTACTTTAAAACTTTTCTCATCATAACAATTAGGTGTTGTTGCAGTTTGTGCATACATATTTATGGTTTGTGTGGAAGTTACAAAATCATCCTCTTTTAACATGGTGCCAGTTCCAAGAAGGCCTGTAAAATAATTCCCTATACTTATTTCAGGAAGTTTGTATGAAATACATGTGTTTACATCAGGTATAGCAACTAATTTTGGAGTTTTATTAATGGTTACAACAAAAATATTCTCATCACTACAATTTATTCTTTCTCCAGATTCTGAATACACATATATGGTTTGAGTAGTAGTAATAACATCTCCAGCTTTCATAAAAGAACCCTCACCACTTTTAGGTCCACCTGATTTTGAATAATAATTCCCTATCTTTAAAGCAGGAAGCGTATAGCTATCACAAGCAGAGATATTAGATGGAGCATCTGCTTCTATTAAAGATATATTAAGATTAAAACTATTTTCATCAGAACATTTTGTTATAGGATCCAAAACATATATGTAAATAGTTTGTGAGCTAGTAATTTTGGTTCCCGCAACAAGTTTGGTTCCAGTTCCACCTGAGCCTGTAAAGTATTCTCCATGCGTAAGAGGTGTCAATTCATAAATATTACATATATCAATATCTGATCTTGAATCAATTTGTGGTTTTGGGTTTATAGTAACTGTAAAACTAGATTGATTGCTACAAACTGCAGTTGATTTCTTAAATATATAGATAGTTTGATTGGTAGTTATTTTATCTCCAGCATCTAGCTTTACCCCAGTTTCATTTGATCCTGTATAATAATTGCCAATAGTAAGCACAGGTAGTGTATAGCTCTCACAGGCAACGACATTTTCTAAAACATCAATTTTTGGTTGGCCAATACTAACATTAAAACTAAAGTTATCCGTACAATTTGGAAAAGTACTAGTTGGAACATAAACATATATTTTTTTGTCTTCAGAAATCATGGTCCCAGCTGGAATGCTATTTCCATGTCCTGCTGGTTCTAAATAGTATTTTCCAACAGGTAATACAGGTAGTTTATAGCTTCCGCATTGTGCTATTTCACTCGGTAGATTTAAACCTATTACAACCTCAAATGAATTTCCAGAGGTACAATAATTAGGTGAGCCTGTCGTAGAATAAACATATATTCTTTGAGAAGTTGTAATCACTGTTCCTGCTTCCAATTTTGTTCCACTTCCTTTAGGTTGTGTATAGTAATTTCCTACTTTCAATACGGGTAATTTGTAGGAATTACAATCAAATACATTTACAAATTGACCAACTTCCTGTATAGGAATAATAGTGATTGTAAAATTAATATCAATCTCACAGTATGGAGCCGTTATAGATTTAAAATAAAAGTAAATTGTTTGTGAAGATGTAATCGAGGTTCCGAATGGAATTTTTGTTCCCTTTCCTCCAGATTCAGTAAAATAATCACCAAAAGTTACTGAAGGTAAACCATATTTCCCACAATAAGTTCCACTTTTTGGAACTTCCAACTGAGCGTCAGTCACGGTAATTTTAAAGCTGGTTGCAGAAGAGCAACCTAGAGGGCCGAGTTTATTAAAAATATTTATAGTTTTTGTTTCATTTATAATATCTCCAGCCAAAAGTTTTGTTCCAGAACCATTTGTTCCAGTAAAATATTCTCCATTAGTTAATGTGGGTAAAGTATAACTATTACATGCAATAACATTTTCAAGTTTATCTACTAGTGGCAAAGGATTTACAAATACTTTGAAATTGGTAGTGCTAAAACATATATTATCATTTACATTTTCTACTCTTGCATAAATTGTAGTATTATCTTCAAAGATTGCTTGATTAGAGTTTATAATATTAGTGGCATTATTTGCATCAGTAAGTGATAGATAGTAACTAACTTTATAAATAGATGATGATTGACCATTTAAAATTGAATAGTTTTGTTTAGAGAGTTTAAAAGTTGCTTTAGTAAGACCTATTTCGCTAGCACATTCATTCATATCATTAGGTTGCTTTGCTGTTGCTGATGGAATTATCAACAACTTAAATGTTTTTATTACAAAACAAGCGTTAGTATGGTTTTTTATTCTAACATATACTGTTTCATTCGGAGCACTACTATACATTAAAGGTATTGCATTTGTTGCTGATGTCGCATCTGAGAGGGAAGCGTAATAGGTAACTTCAGTTAATGGATTTAATCCAGTTTTTATGACTACACTATTTAAAGATAGGTCAAATAAATAAGTAGCAGCACCAGTATCACATTTAACTAAATTTATTGGATTTTTAGTTATGAACTGTGGTAAATATTCAACACTTATATAGTCAGTAATAGCATCACAACTTTTTGATTTTTTCTCATAAGTTACTCCATAGACACCTGCTTTAGTGATGCTTAAAGTTTCAGTTGTGGCATCTGGTATTACAACTCCGTTTTTTGTCCAACTAAAATTATAATTTTGTGGATTTAGGTTGGTGTTTAAAATTTGAGTAGTGCCAAAGCATACTGCCGATTTGTTGGCAATTGTTAAATCTTGACCTAAAACATCTTGACCAATATTAAAAGAATCAGAAGCAATGAAAATTGCTGAATCAGATCCTGAATCAGATCGATCAGCAATTACAAGTTTAATGTGATACAAAGTATCAGGAATTAATTGAGCGGAGGCATTTAATAATTTAGTTTGTCCATTAAAGTTTGTTGCCGAGCTATTAGCTGCTGAATTGCCATTAAAACTTCCAAAATATTCTGAATTTGCAGACGGACATGATGAGTTGTATAAGTAATCCCTTATGGTAATAACCGATATAGGCTGATTAGTATTAGGAACTACCGCTAGGTTTCTAGTAATTCCAGTGCTTATATCGGTTAATAAAAAAGCAAATGCGTCAGAAAACTGACATTGAAAATTCCCATATTCTTCGGAGGCAAAAAGGAAGTCAAAACTAAAATTAGGTGATAATGGTGTAAAATCAAATTCTAAAACTGTTGCATTGGTTGAATTCATAGTTATTCCAGATTGAAATAATGTCTTTTCTAAATCAGAATCACCTGGCCAATTTGCAGCCCCATCATTTAATTCAGTTTTATTAGGCCCTACTGCACTAGTAACGGTACCAGTACTTAATACAACTCCAGATTTCATTGGAAAATTTGGATTTGAATTTGTGAAGTATCCTATTCCGTTTGAAGATCCAAAATTGGTTCCAGTACTTGAAGTAACATTAACTACTGAAACACAGGGAGAGTTAATTAACACTGTACTTACTAATTGTGGCACAGTATAGGTGTTAGTATTAACTGTTATTGCTTGCGAGAAACAATTTCCACTAATGACTAAGATAAAGAGTTGTATTAATTTTTTCATAATAATAAATTTATTACGGGTGCTATATTTTTGACTTGACAAATATTTTAATAATATCGTTTAAATACAAATATAATCGATAAAATACACTTTATTTAATTTATAATAAATAAAAATCTTACAAATATTAAATTTGAGTTTGAATTTTTCATATAATAATTACTATTAAAAAGGTTAATAGCAAAAACTATAGATTTTAACAAGGCATTTTTGATTATTATAAGTAACAAATTCTATTTTCAGATTGCTTTATATATGTTTACATTTGCAATCTCACAAATCATAATTGCACAATCATGTCACTATCAAAAATTCTTTTTCCACATATACAAAATGCTATAGCTTATTTATTTGATGTGAGCATAGAAAATATAGAATTTCAATCTACTCGGAAGGAATTTGAAGGCGACATCACAATGGTTTTATTTCCACTTTTAAAACAAATCAAAAGTAATCCAGTTGAATTAGGAAATAAACTAGGAAATTATTTAGTAGAAAATACTCAAGAAGTTAAGCATTTTAATGTTGTTTCAGGTTTTTTAAATATTGTCATTTCGGATAATTATTATTTGAATTTTTTTAATACAATAAAACAAGATTTGCAATACGGATTTGTAAAATCGAATCAAGAAAATAAGGCAGTTATGGTCGAATATTCTTCGCCTAATACCAACAAACCACTCCATTTAGGTCATGTTAGAAATAATCTTTTGGGATATGCTGTTGCAGAAATCCTTAAAGCGTCAGGAAAAAAAGTTTACAAAACCCAAATCATAAATGATAGAGGGATTCATATTTGCAAATCGATGTTGGCTTGGCAAAAATTTGGAAACGGTGAAACGCCTCATTCTACGGGTATCAAGGGTGATAAGTTAGTAGGTAAATATTATGTTGCTTTTGATAAAGCGTATAAAGAACAAATCAATCAATTAATTTTAGAAGGGAAAACCGAAGAAGAAGCAAAGAAAAATGCACCAATTATTGTAGAAGCCCAAAAAATGCTTCTCGATTGGGAAGCCGGTGATGAAAAAGTAGTACAACTTTGGAGAACCATGAATCAGTGGGTTTATGATGGTTTTGCAATAACCTATAAAAATCTTGGGGTAGATTTTGATACTTATTATTATGAAAGTGATACCTATTTATTAGGAAAAGATGTCGTGCAAATTGGATTAGAAAAAGGGGTGTTCGAAAAAGACCCTGATGGTTCAGTTTGGATTGATTTAACTGAAGACGGTTTAGATAGAAAAATTGTACTGCGTTCAGATGGAACGGCGGTTTACATGACTCAAGATATAGGAACAGCAATTCAACGAGTAAAAGATTTTCCCGATGTGGGCGGTATGGTTTATACTGTAGGAAATGAGCAGGATTATCACTTTAAAGTATTGTTTTTAATTTTGAAAAAGCTAGGATTTGATTGGTCTAAAAACTTATTTCATCTTTCCTATGGAATGGTCGATTTGCCGTCTGGAAAAATGAAATCACGAGAGGGAACTGTTGTAGATGCCGATGATTTAATGGAAGACATGGTTCAAACGGCAAAAGAATTGTCTGAAGAATTAGGGAAATTGGAAGGCTATTCTGATGAAGAAAAAGCTAAACTATATAAAATCATAGGGCTTGGCGCACTAAAATATTACATTTTAAAAGTCGATCCTAAAAAGAGAATTTTATTTAATCCAGAGGAATCAGTCGATTTTGCTGGAAATACAGGTCCTTTTATACAATATACATATGCTAGAATTCAATCTATTCTTCGAAAAGCCGATTTTGATTTAGAAGTTTCAATTGAAGAACTTGAATTGCATCAAAAAGAGAAAGAACTAATCAAACAAATAGAGTTGTATCCTGAGATTATTCAAAATGCCGCAAACAATCATAGTCCAGCATTAATTGCTAATTATACGTACGATTTAGTAAAAGAGTACAATTCGTTTTATCAAACTGTTTCTATTTTAGGAGAAGAAAATAGCAATAAAAAAACTTTTAGAGTTCAACTTTCTAAAAAAGTTAGTGATACCATTCAATCTGCTTTTAAATTATTAGGTATTGAAGTTCCAGAACGGATGTAATATTAAAAGTTGACTCTAAAACTTATGTTAGGTGTTCTTTGTAGGGCGAATGTTTTTACTTTTTCACTAGTATTTAGTACCGTATTTACTCTATAAAATTCGTTTATTTCATTTTTTTTGTTCAACAAATTTAAAACTGAAAAACCTATTCTGTATTGGGTTTCTTTTGTGTCTTTCCATTTATAGGTTGTCGAAAAATTGAATTGAAGAAAAGACTTTAAGTGATTTTCATTAGGCGAATTATAGTCGATTATAGGATTTGAAATATCTAATTCATCCGATTGAAGTGAAGTTCTAGGTCTTCCTGAATACCATTTTGAGCCCAATGCCAATTTTAAATTCTCTTTTTCATAAATTCCTGCCCAAGAAACAACATGATCGAGTTCGAAATTATTTGAAAAAACAGGCACTACAAATTTTGGGAAATAATAATTATTATCATTATAAGTATAACTTATCCATGATATAAAGTGGTTTACTTTCTTTTGTAAAACTATTTCAGTTCCTACAACAGTATATTCACCGTTAATTTTTATAAATTCCAATTGATTTTGAAATCCCTGACCAGAACTGTTAATTCCAGTTACTTTTTTATAAAAATTCTCGACACTTAACAACCAATTGTTCTTTGTATAGGAAAAGCTTACAGCTACTTGTTTGCTTCTCTGAATAGGAATTGTAGTGTTATTGGCTAATATCCATCGTCTTTTTTCAATTCCTAAATAATCTTTTTGTAAATCGATTATTTGAAAGGAGTTTTGGCTTTTGACTTCTCCTAGAATTTCAAAATTTAAATTTGATGTAATTCCGTAATTAAATTGCAATCTAGGTTCAAAAATATACTTATTAAACTGTTCTATATAATTCAATCGTAATCCTGAATTAATATTTAGCCTAGATATAGAATCATTAAATTTTCCTTCCATAATAAAGGCATGATTTCGTAACACATTTTTGTTTTTTCTGTAAAATTGAGGATTGTTTACTTCGTCTAAATTTATAGTGCTAATTTCATTAAATTGGTATCCGTTTCTGAAACTAAATTTGGAATTTATTTTATGGAAATTTTCAATTTTAATACCAGTATCTAAAACTTCATTCTCTTGTTTTACAGTCTGATTTGCTTCAATTTTGTTTTGCTGTGCCTCCAACTCGTATAAAGAAGAATAAATATTTATAGTACTTCTGTTGGTTTTGTTCCAGAATCTTTTCCAAGAAAGACTTCCACCAAAATTATTTTGATACAATGTGTTTTTCTCTGACTGAATTAAATTATTCACAGAATTAGATTGCAATACATTTATCTTATCATTTATTATAATAAAATCTAATATAAGATGGTCTTTTTGTCCTATTTTTTGAGAATATTTGAGTGTTGCATCATAAAAAAAGAAGGAGCTATCATCAGAATAATTAGTGTTTTTTGAATTTGTTTCATTAATAATGGTAGTGTTTTGAAAGGCTTTATTAAAATAGTTTTTATAAGTGGGCGTCTGAACCCAATCTGTTATAGATCTTCGTGCTGAAATTTCTATAAATCCATTATTACTAATCTTAAATTTAGAATAAACATCAGCATTTATCATATTTATTCCAGCACTAAAGTTGTTTTTTTCAAAATCATTTGAATTAGATGAAATATCGACAACACTCGAAACACTTTCGCCATAAAAAGGAGAACTTCCATTTTTATAGATAGAAACAGTATGCGCTAAATTTGGATTAAAAGCAGATATTAATCCAAAAAAATGTCCTGTTTGATACATTTTTATTCCATTCCATAAAAATAAATTTTGGTCGTGTGTACCGCCACGCACATTAATACTAGCAACACTTTCATCGGCACTATTTATTCCAGGTATTTGTTGCATAGCTTGTAATACATCTGCTTCTATCAAACCAGGTAATATTCCGAGTTTTTTTGGTTTTATTTCAAATGCACCATCAGTTTTTTTAGCTATACCAGACGTTAAGTAGTGATTAGTTATTATGTTTTCTAGAACGGCCATATCTTGTTCTAGGTAAACAGTTATACAATCTTTAAACTGATTTTCTTTAACAATTATTTTTTGTGTTGCAAAGCCAATGTAGCTAATTGCAATTTCATTTGAATTTTGTTTTTGCAATTCAAAATAGCCATTTTTGTCTGTTATTGTATTATTTCCATTGTTAAAATGAATATTTGCATTTTCAAGAGGAGTCTTTTCGTTTTTATTAAAAACATAGCCACAGATTTTTATTAATTCTGGCTTTTTTTTATCAAAAACAGTTATAAATTGATTGTTTATAGTATCAAATGAAAGGTTGGTCTTCTTTTGTAGATATTTTATTTTTTCATTTAATGATAAATTATTTTTAGGAGGTAAAAGGATAATTTTTTCAATCTCTACATCTATATAATTAAAAATAACATGATGTTGTTTTTCAATATTTTGAAAGATTTTTTTTAAAGGAATTGTCTTGTTTTTGTCTTGTGCATTAATACTCAAGACAAAAAAAAAGAAAAAAAGTAAAATACAAATACGTTTTAAAAAAAACATCTATTTTTCCTCAAGAATTATTTTATTAGGAGTTACTTTCATTGTTTTGAAGTGATAGGCTGTAGCTATAATTTCAAGTGCAATGTCTAGATTGTCAGTTGGTATTTTTCCGGTAAATAGATCATCGGGATGATTGGTTCTTATATCTATAGACACATCGTATTGCCTTTGAATTTCATCTACTATAAACATTAGACTATCTCTATTAAAAGCAATTTTATTGTCCAGCCAATCCGGTTTTGTTAGTGATACTTTTGAATTTATTTGCAATTCATTTTCAAATGTTACCGATTTTCCAGGAGTTAAAATAATTTCTTTGTGCTTATAATTTACTTTTACTTTTCCTGTAAAACAAGTTATTTCAAATCTGTTTTTTCTAGCTTTTACATCAAATTGAGTTCCTAAAACGGTCACTTTTCCCAACAGAGTTGTCACCTCGAATCGCTTGCCTTTAGCGACTTTGAAAAAAGCTTCCCCTTTTAAAGTTAATTTTCTATTTTCTGACCAATTCCATTTTTTATAATCTATTTGAGACTCAGCATTCAAAACAACTTCCGAATTATCGGGTAAGGTAAAGGTGGTTCTTTTTCCGCTAGTAGCGCTTTGGGTTTCTGTAATAAAGTTTCGCATAACAAATGTAATACTAAGAAAAAGGACAACAATTGCTGCAATTTTAAAAAACCAATTTCTATATAAAGGAATAATATTTGTTTTATTGTTTTCTAAAATATTTTTATAAAGTTGGTTTTCCTCAAAAGGAGGTGTCTTTAATTGACTAGAATAGTCTGCGATTTTATAATATATATAGAATTCTGGTGTTTTTTTGAAATCGTTTAGTTCAATTTCAGTCATTTCTCCAGCAAGCCATTTCGCTAAGTCGTAATTTTCTTTCATGCTGTTTTCATTTGTACTTAAACATATAAGAATTTAAAAACCCTACTTAATTTGTTCGATTTCAATTCTTAAAGATACTAACGCACCATGTATTCTTTTCTCTACAGCTTTAATACCAATTCCTATTATTTCTGCAATTTCACTATATTTTTTTCCCTCAATTCGATGCAACAGAAATGCAGTTCTTTGGGCTTCTGTAAGGTTTGAAATGGCTTTTTCTAATTTAACTTTAAATTGTTCTTCTTCTAAGATGAATTCAGGATTAAAATTTGTTTTGTCTGAATTGATATTGTTTTTTGCATAACTCAAAACTACTTTTTTATGTGCAATCTGATTTAATGTAGCATTATTTGCAACTGTATACAGAAACGATTTGGCTTTTTCTATAGGAACTTCTGAACATTTTTCCCATAATTTAATAAATGCCTCTTGAGTCATATCATTTGCTTGCTCTTCATTTCCATATTTAAAATACAAGTAATTTCGTAATGACTTAACATTGCTTTTAAAAAAGTTTGAAAAAACGGTTTCTTCACAAATACTAATAGATTTTAGTTTATGCATTATGAATTATAAATTTCTATAGAGCGTGAAGTTAAAAAAAATAATTGTTGTTAGGGTTTTTTTGTTGAAATTTGTTTTATGGTTGTTGTCAACAATAATACTATGAAAATTTTTCAATTTATAATAATTACATTATTAAGCCTATTTGTATTTTCTTGTCAAGATGAGGATGAAAATGAAATTAGAGTTCCCAATACGAGCTTAACTAAAGTTGATCCACTTACTTCTTTACTTTCTAGAGTTTCGCAATATCCAACAGCAATTGATAATATTTTGGATGGTAATAGTTATTGTAGTGTTCAATTGCCTGTTACAGTTGTTGTCAATTATAATAAAATAGAGGTTTCATCTCAAGAAGATTATAAATTGGTTGCTAGTATTATTGATGAATATTCTAATGATGACGATAAAATCAATTTTGTATTTCCAATAACAATGGTTTTTAGAAACTTTAGTAAACTAACAATAAATAATCAACTGGAACTAAAAAATCTATTAGATAGTTACAACGAGTATACTGATTATACCGAGATAGATTGTGTTGATTTTAGTTTTCCTATTGGTATTAATTCTTATGATAGCAATAGCCAACAGGCGAAGTCATTTATAATTCAAAACAATTCTCAACTTTATAATTTTGTTTACAATTTAAAAGAAACCGATTTTTTCACTCTCGATTTCCCAATAACAATCACGTCTAAAATTGATGGAAAAATAGTTGAAGTACAAACCAATAACGAATTAAAAAGTAGTATAGAAAATGAAATTGGTAAATGTGAAATTCCTTCTAATGAGAATAAAGATTTATCAAGTATAATTGTTACTGGTACTTGGTATGTTTCCTATTTTTTAGATAATTATGAAAACGAAACCGCTGAATATATGGGATATAATTTTACTTTTTTATCAAATGGTTCTGTCACTGTTGTTAAAAATAGTTCCTCAATAGATGGAACATGGAGTTCATATACCGATGGCGGAATAAAAAAGTTTGTCATGAGTTTTTCAGGAATTAATCTCGATGAATTAGAGGAAGATTGGAAAATAATAGAGTATAATGGAACAAATATTCGATTAAAACACGAAAATTCTGAATCACATTATTTGTATTTAACTAAGAAGTAATAAAAAAAACCGTCTAAAAATTTTACTCTTCAGACGGTTTTCTCAACAAAACAATTAACTTTATTTTTCTTCAAGCACAAAGTTTAAAGTAATTTTTATGTTTTCTGCAAATTTTTCTTTTACCAAATTTGGAATATCTATTTTATAATCAGCAGCTTTTACAGAAAAAGTACTAGCAGCAGTAATTTTTCCAGCATTTAAGATTAGACTGATCTTAGTTTTAATTTTCTTAGTAACGCCATGAATCGTCAAATCTCCTTCTAAGTCATAACTAGTTTTTGTAGATGATAATTTTGAAGCGTCAAAACTTATAATTTTTCCATCAAAAGTCGATTTGGGAAATTGGGAAGACTCCATATAATTTTCATTAAAATGTTCTTCCATTAATGGGGCTTTAAACTTAAAAGCTTTTACTAAAACTAAAGCTACAAAATGACCATTTGATTCATCCAAAATACAGGATGCTGTCTTGTTTATTCCAATAATTTCGACTTCGTTGGGTACCGTAGCATCAAATTTTATTTCTCCTGAACGAGTCATCATTTTCTGTGAAAAAGAGATATTTCCAATAAAGAAACAAATGAGTAGAACTGCTGTTTTTTTCATTTTTGTTTAAGGATTTAGTTTGGGAATTTATTTGTAGCCCATAATTGTATCATATCTATTGTGGCTTGTGGCATTTTACCACTTGTTGGCATAATTTCACCGCATTCACCATTTATTCTGCATAATAAATTTCCATCAAATGTAGCTTCTTTTACCTGATCATAATTTTCTAAATTTGGAAATTCTTTGCCACCCGAATGACAACCTGTACATTTTGCTGAAATTACAGGTTGTACATTTTTCGAGTAAGTAGGGTTAGTAACAACAGCCGAAATATCTTGATAGGTTGTTGATTCACATGATGTAATAAATAAGGAACTTATTACTATCGCTAAAATTTGTATTTTTTTCATATTTATTTTTTAAAAAACTCTATACATATTAAACCCAAAATAAACGCTACCGCCATTCCAATCACCAGCAGCATTTGTATAAATGGCAACATCATTCATAGGCTGGCTATTAGAGAAGACCAACTGAAAAACATGACCGCCAGTTTCAATATCTAAGCCTATAGAAAGCGGGTTACTATAAGTCGATTTAAATTCATCTGGTAAATTTACTCGCCCTGCATACTCTAAATTTAAACTCAATCTTTTTGATAATTTATATCTCGCTCCAGCAGCTAACAACAACGTATTTTCTTGGTCTAAAATCCCATCATATAAATTTTTATGAACAAAAATGGGTGCTAATTGAAATGAAAACGAATCTGAGAATTTTCTGGAAACAAGCAATTGCGTTGTATACGCAAATCTATTATTTGAATTTAAACCAGGTAAAGTCTCATCCTTTTTTAGTTCACTATCAATATCCATCGTGTTGTATCCCACAATGGTAATTGGAAATCCATCAACTTCTTGATTGGCTAGTTTGTATTTTGCTGCTAATTCATAGGTTTTACGATAAGTATGTCTTGAAACCCCTACAGAAAGCCAATTGGCAACACCATAAATCCCTCCAATTTTTGTTAATGCATTGTCCAAGCCAAAGAAATTATTAATTCCTTCAGTTAAATCTCCAAATCGATGTGAAACTAGAAAATAAAATTCTCCTTTTACCGGCAATTTTGTTGATTGCATGTTGCATATCTGCAATCCTTTGAAGGCAGCCATTGCTATTTCTTTTTCTTTCGATTTTACAGTATCAAGTTGGTTTAATAAGTCATCTTGAGCAAAGGCAAATGCCAATCCAAAAAAGACAAAAACAAATGTAAAAAGGCTTTTAATTTTCATATTCTATTTTTTTATTAATTACAAAAACATTGATCTAATTTTAATTCTCCCATTAAATCATCAAATCCAACAACTCTACCTTTTACAGTTATGATTTGATTTTTAACTAAAGTACTATTTGGATTTTTTAAACTACAAATAATAGAATTATCTAGAATTACTTCATTAGCACTTACAGAAGTAATAGTGCCTTTTACAGCTACAGCTTTCTCAAGATACTTTTTGTTGGATAAATCTTGATTCGTTGTGAATTCATTAAGAATAGCCTTAGAGGAAATAATATAGTCAGTCTTCTCAGTAGATAAATCTCTTGCTCCACCATGCATAACATATTGATAAGCTAAAAAGCCTAAAATAGAAATAATTACAAATGATATAATAACTCTGTTTTTTTTCATTTATTGTAATATTATTTTTTTAATAATTTTGTCTTCTTTGTTGGATATTTCCATAAAATATATTCCTTTAGTAAAACTCGATAAATCTATAGCATTTTCTTGGTTATTTGCGTCTGATTTAATTTCTTTAAGCAATTTTGCGTTAGTATCAAAAATTTTAATTTTAGTAATTTGAATAATGCTGTTTTTAGAAATGGTAAATATTCCGTTTGAGGGATTTGGATAAATACTTATTTTATCTAAAGAAGCAAAATTCTCAGTTCCTAATGTGGCAAAAGAAGCACTTTTAGTGCCAAATGAAGAATGCTCAACTCCAGGATCAATAACTCCTGACGGACCATTTGCCCAAATAAGATTTAGTGTGTTATTAGCAAAGTTGAAAGTATAATCTTCAGAATCACCAGTATTAAAAGGTCGCGTTGCTATAATCGTTCTTGAAGTTCCATTAACTACATTGCTTACAACTGTTAAATTATTGGTGGCGTCGGTATTTGCTTCTTGATGTCCTCCAGGAAGAACTTGATCTAAAACTGCAGTTCCAGAGGAAGTAATGCAATCTGTATTAGAAGCCATAGTAGTAGCATTAAATCCAATACTAAACCATCTTGTAGATGGCCCAACTACTGTAAAGGTAGCCAATGAAGTAGTTTGATTTAAATCAATTTGAATTGATATTATTGTAGATCCAGTTCTCAATGAAACTACACCAGATGATTTTTTTTGTGCAAATGAAATATTCATTAATGCCAAAGTTGCTAAAAGTAGGTAAGATTTTTTCATTTTTTTTAATTTTTGTGTTTATTATTATTGATCTAAAAGGATTATTAATTCGGTATTTTTATTAAAATTCGCAAAATCTAAGGCAGTCTTCCCGTCACTATCTTTCTGATTTTTATTAGCTCCAGCCTGTATTAAAAGTTTAGCAATATCATTTTTATTAAAGAAAACGGCATAAATTAATGCTGTTTTTCCTTGTGAATCAAATTGGTTTAAATCGGACTTAACAGCAATTAATTTTTCTACTATTTGGACATTTCCAGACATTACAGCTGCCATTAAGGCTGAACCCATTCCTGAATTATAATTTAAATCGGCAACTTTATCGGCAAGAAACAAAGCAACAGGTGCATTGGATCTATAGCAAGCTAAAATTAATGGACTTGATTTTCTCTCATCGACAGTATTTACAATAGTTGGATTCTCTTTATAAATTGTTTCAATTTCTAAAAGTGTACCTTTTCTTGCAATATCAAATATATTCTTCTCTTGTGAAAAGACAAACGTACTAATCAAAATAAATAAAAGAGATGTTAAAAGCGACTTCATATTTGTCATAAATTAGGTTGAACGTATTTCATTAGAAAAATATTTTTTATTTAAATTAAGCATGTTGATATGCATAATTAGTCTTTCATCGTGATTAAATATGTAAACATTTAATAAATACAAAACCCTACTATGAAAAATATTTTTTTTATAAAACACATCTGAATATTTTTTTAAGGTTGAATTTTCAACTAATCCCTACGAATATAAAAAATATTTTCAAATATTTTTTATATAATTTTAGAATAAGTTATATAATTTTCAGAGTATTTTATTTAGAATAACTTTAAACTTCAAAATCAAATGCTTAAATTTGCCCTTCAATAAATACAAGATTATGTTCAATAATTTAAGCGAAAAACTAGACAAAGCCTTTCATGTTTTAAAAGGTCACGGAAAAATAACTGAAGTAAACGTAGCCGATACTTTAAAAGAAGTACGTAGAGCTTTACTAGACGCCGATGTCAATTTTAAAACAGCCAAAGACTTTACTACCAAAGTAAAAGAGAAAGCGATTGGTCAAGATGTATTAACAACGTTACAACCAGGACAGCTTTTAGTTAAAATTGTAAAAGACGAACTAACAGAGTTAATGGGTGGTGATGTTTCAGGAGTTAATCTTTCAGGAAACCCTACCGTTATTTTAATGTCAGGTTTGCAAGGTTCAGGTAAAACCACTTTTTCAGGAAAATTAGCTAATTTCCTTAAGACTAAAAAGAATAAAAATCCACTTTTAGTAGCTTGCGATGTGTATCGTCCTGCCGCTATTAATCAGTTGCATATCGTTGGAGATCAAATAGGTGTTGAGGTCTATTCGGAACTAGCCAATAACAATCCTGTTGAAATCTCAGTTAACGCCATAAAATATGCCAAAGAAAAAGGGTACAATGTAGTTATTGTAGATACTGCTGGTCGTCTTGCTGTAGATGAGGAGATGATGACCGAGATTGCTAATGTTCATAAAGCCATTCAACCACTCGAGACTTTATTTGTTGTTGATGCTATGACGGGTCAAGATGCGGTAAATACTGCAAAGGCTTTTAACGAAAGATTAAATTTTGACGGAGTAATCCTTACAAAATTAGATGGTGATACTCGAGGTGGAGCTGCTATTTCTATTAAGTCGGTAGTAAACAAACCGATAAAGTTTGTTGGAACTGGAGAAAAAATGGATGCCATAGATGTGTTTTATCCTTCTCGTATGGCAGAACGTATTCTAGGAATGGGAGATGTTGTGTCCTTAGTCGAACGAGCTCAAGAGCAATTCAACGAAGAGGAAGCTAGAAAAATTCAAAAGAAAATAGCCAAAAACGAATTTGGTTTTGATGATTTTCTTTCTCAAATTCAGCAAGTGAAGAAAATGGGAAATATGAAGGACTTGGTGGGAATGATACCTGGTGCTTCAAAAGCAATGAAGGATGTTGAAATTGAAGACGATGCCTTTAAACATATTGAAGCTATTATCCATTCGATGACTCCAACTGAGAGAAGCAAGCCTTCTATTATTGATGTAAAAAGAAAAACTAGAATAGCGAAAGGTGCTGGAAGAAAAATTGAAGAAGTCAATCAATTGATGAAACAATTTGACCAAATGAGTAAGATGATGAAAATGATGCAAGGCCCAGGCGGTAAAAATATGATGAAAATGATGAGCGGAATGAAGGGCGGTATGCCTGGAATGAGATAATTTTAGTCACTCAATTGCAACAATAAAAAACTAACTACTGTACTATAATGCAACTACTAGACGGAAAAAAAACTTCTGAAGATATAAAAAACGAAATCGCAGCCGAAGTTCAAAGAATGAAAGCCGACGGTCAAAAAGTACCTCATTTAGCAGCAGTTATTGTTGGTACAAATGGAGCGAGTTTGACTTATGTGGGAAGCAAAGTAAAATCATGTAAACAAATTGGTTTCGAGTCTACATTAGTCGCTTTGCCAGAAAACATTTCTGAGGAAGAATTACTTGACAAAATTAAGGAGTTGAATGAAGATGACGATTTAGATGGTTATATCGTTCAGTTGCCTTTGCCAAAGCATATCAATGAAGAGAAAATCTTAATGGCAATTGATCCTGAAAAAGATGTCGATGGATTTCATCCAGCCAATTTTGGAAAAATGGCTTTAGAAATGGAAACATTTTTACCTGCAACTCCTTTTGGAATAATGGAATTGTTAGAACGATATAAAGTAGAAACCTCAGGTAAACATACTGTAGTTATTGGTCGAAGTCATATCGTAGGCCGTCCAATGAGTATCTTGATGAGCCGTAAAGGGTATCCCGGAGATTCAACCGTAACATTAACTCACAGTAGAACCAAAAATATTGAAGAATACACTAAAAATGCTGATATTATCATCACAGCACTTGGAGTTCCTAATTATCTAAAAGCCGATATGGTAAAAGATGGAGTAGTCGTAATTGATGTGGGAATCACTAGAGTTGAAGATGCTTCGCACCCAAAAGGATATGTCATTACAGGCGATGTCGATTTTGATAGTGTAAGCAAGAAATCTTCCTTTATTACGCCTGTTCCCGGTGGAGTAGGGCCAATGACAATTGCGATGTTGTTGAAAAATACACTTTTGGCAAGGAAAATTAGAAGTAGAAAAAAGTAAAATTTTTTTGATTATAAAAAAGCAATACCCAAGATTATCGTCTTGGGTATTGTTTTTATTGGCAATTTTATTTTGTGATAATCAATAATCTCCTTTTTTCTTAAATCTAGGATCATCTCTTTTAATAAATTCTGTTCGTCGTTTTACAGGTTCAGCTTTTGGTAAACTTGCTTCTTCTGTTTTGCTTGAAGGTTCTATTAGTGCGTTGAGTTCTTTAATCTCTGAATCGGTTAAATCACGGAATCTGCCCACAGGAATATCCAATGAAATATTGATAATTCGAATGCGTTTCAATGCCGTAACTTCATAACCCAAATATTCACACATCCTACGAATTTGACGGTTTAAACCTTGAGTCAATACAATTTTAAAAATGGTAGAACTGATTTTTTCTACTTTACATTTTCTGGTAACGGTATCTAAAATTGGTATGCCATTACTCATTTTTTCTATAAAACGGTCGGTTATGAGTTTGTTGACCGTTACGGTATATTCTTTTTCGTGATTGTTTCTTGCACGAAGAATTTTGTTGACAATGTCACCGTCATTGGTCATAAAAATCAGACCTTCGCTGGCTTTATCGAGTCGTCCAATTGGGAAAATTCGTTTGGGATAATTAATATAATCTACAATATTATTGCGAACGTCTAAATTAGTAGTGCATTCTATTCCTACAGGTTTGTTAAAGGCGAGATATACTAATTTTTCGGTTTTTTCTCGAATGAGTTTTCCATCTATGCGCACTTCATCATTTGGCGAAACTTTAGTTCCTAATTCTGGAACGACACCATTTATGGTTACTCGACCTTCTTCGATAATTTTATCGGCTTCACGTCGAGAGCAATAACCCGTTTCTCCGATAAATTTATTGAGGCGTTTAAGATTTTCTTCCATAACGCAAAAGTAGGTATTTTTAGATTGTTTGTTTGTAAAGTTTGTGTAGAAATTTGCTAATTTGAAAATTGTAGAAATTCCTATAACTTGTTTTTAGCCCTGATGGTAGTGGAATCCTGTTCTTGATTGTAAAGCAAGAACAGATTGTAATGGACAGCAGGAGGAGGCAACTTTAGAAATGCTATGTAATTATGCTTCTAAAAGAAAAGTTACTATTTGTGAATAGAGTTTTTCATCGTGCAAACTATGACCTAGTCCTTGTGTTTGAGTATATATTGCGTTTGTCCAAGATTTTGAAATTTTTAAACCTTCTTTTACGTGTACAACTTGATCGTTTGAATCATGAGCAATAAAGACTTTCTGGGTAAATTTTTTTGAATATAAATGAACCGAAAACGCGTCAATTTTAACATTGAATCTATCTTCGGATTGCTTTCTAAGATTCGTGCTGATTTTAGAATTTAAACTCAATAATTTGATATAATTATCTATGATAATTTTCATTTCTGATGGGCTTCCCAGCAAAACTACTTTTTCTAAGTTTGAATTTGGATACTTGTGTAAATAAAAAGCGCTTGCTGCTCCACCAATAGAGTGAGCAATTATAGTTTTTGGATTGTATTTTTGGATTGTAGCATGGATAAATTCAGCATATTGAGGTACATTAAATTCTTTTCCGCTACTGAGTCCATGAGCAGGAGCATCAATTGCAATAATAGTACTTCCAGTTTGTTTTAAATAGGGCATTATTTTTTTCCAACGTGAGGCATTACTTTCCCAACCGTGAACTAATAAAATTACATTTTCGTTACCAATCCATTTATACATTTGAATTTGGTGGTTGTTATGCCCTATGATTTCAGTTGTTGCATTTTGCAAAAATTTCGGCAATTTTTCTTTTACCAATTTGCCTTTTCGAGGTTCGCTAAAAAATTGATACGCTATTACATAAGCTCTTCTCGGATTTACATAACTTAAAATATTAAGGTAAAAACCGATTGATTTAACAAGTATAAAGAATTTTATTTTTTTCATAAAAAAAAGTCCCACACTTGCGGGACTCTATTTTTAAAATGCAGAAAATAATTTTTCCATTTTTTCTTTTTCCTCTTCTGCAAGTGAAGAGTCTACTAAAATTCTTCCAGAATGTTCATCGATAATGATTTTCTTTCTTCCAGCAATTTCTACTTGCGTTTGTGGCGGAATAGTAAAGAAAGATCCTGCAGAAGCACCTCTTTCTATAGAAACAACTGCTAATCCGTTGCGAACACTGCTTCTAATTCTTTTATAAGCAGTTAATAATCGGTCTTCAATTAGAGCTTCATATTCAGCTGATTTTTCAGATAAAAAAGATTCCTCTTTTTGAGTTTCTGACATGATATCGCTTAACTCTGCTTTTTTATGTTTTAGGTGATTTGATTTTGCCTCTAATTTTTCCTTAGATTCTGAAATCACTTGCTTTTTGTGCTCCATAGAAGCTTTCAGTTCCTTAATTTGCTTTTCGGCCAACTGGATTTCAAGTTCTTGAAACTCCACTTCTTTAGTTAACGAATTGAATTCTCTATTGTTACGAACAGTATCTTGTTGTTTAGTATACTTTTTTATAGCAGTTTGATGCTCATCAATTGCATTCTTTTTAGCTTTAATTTGCTCTTCGATAACTTCTAAATCTTGTTTTAATTTATCGTTTCTTGAACTTAAACCAGCAACTTCATCTTCTAAATCTTCTACTTCTAAAGGCAGTTCCCCTCTCACATTTCTGATTTCGTCAATTCGGGTGTCAATTAATTGTAAATCATACAATGCTCTTAACTTTTCTTCAACGTTTAATTCTTTTGTATTCGCCATAATATTTATAAGTACTTAACAGGATTGGTATTTTCTTCTGATAAAATGATTGCAAAATTAAGGATTTTTTTCCTAAGAAAATCAACAATATAATTTTTTGTATTCCTTTCGCTTTCAAAATGTCCAATATCTGCTAAAAGTAGCTGATTTTCAGCTTCATAAAAATCATGATACTTCAAATCAGCTGTTAAAAAAACATCAGCACCAGCAGAAATTGCGTTTTTTATGGCAAAACTTCCTGAGCCTCCCAGTACGGCAACCTTTTTTATTGATTTTCCAGTATATTGGGAATATCTAATTCCTTCGGCTTGCATTTTATCTTTTACAAAGTGTAGAAAATCCTTTTCATTCATAGAAGTTTTTAATTCGCCAATCATTCCTAGTCCAATATTTTGATGTGAATTTTGCAAGTCATAAATTTCATAAGCCACTTCTTCATAAACGTGCTTGTTAAACAAAGCTTTCAGAATTTTTTGCTCTAAATGTTTTTCAAAAGTCACTTCAATTTTTATTTCTTTATTCTCCACAAATTCAAATCGTTCTCCAATTTCAGGATTACTATGTTCATTGCCCATGTAGGTGCCAATTCCCTGAGAATTGAAACTGCAATTTTCGTAATTTCCAATAGTTCCTGCTCCAACATCAAAGAGAGCATTTCTAACTTCTTCAGCGTTTTCTGGAATGGTATAGGTTACTAATTTTCGAATAAAATTTTGTTTCGGAATAAGAATTTTGGTATTTATTAAACCCAAAGCATCGCAAAATATTTTATTTACACCTTCTAAATGATTGTCTAAAGCAGTATGTATGGCATAGATAGCAATGTCATTTTTTATCGCTTTAATCACAACTCGTTCGACATAATTTTTTCCGTTAATTTTTTTTAGGCCAGAAAAAATGATTGGATGGAAGCAAACAATAAGATTGCAATTTTTAGCAATAGCTTCATCTAGCACATTTTCTAATGCATCGTGACAAACTAAAACTCCTGTAGCAGTGGTTTCTGGATTTCCAACCAATAGACCAACATTATCAAAATCTTCGGCATAAGCCAATGGCGCCATTGATTCTAATTCAGATATAATTTCTTTTATTTTAATCACTTTTATTGTTTTTTAAGTTGACCACGAATTAAGATATTCTTTTATAACCCATTTTTCATTTATTTTTTCTAATAATAAAATAGAACCACTATTGTGTTCAATGTTTCTAAAAAACACCACTTTTACGAGAGAAATATTCTTTTTAGAAAAGTAAAATGGTTTACTTATAATCATTAAACGTTGATTATTCAAATTTAATTTTTTTGATATTTCTTGATATTTTTCTAACGTAACACAAGTATTTATTTTTGTTTTTAGTGTATTTTTTTCTAATGTATAAATATAATTTAATTCGTTTGACCAATCTCTTTCTGCAAGATCAGTGTTTATTTTAGCTCTAATTTCATTAAAAAAATCTTTTGGCAATTTTTGATCTTTTATAGCTTCAATTAATTCTTCGTTGTTGTTTGCCTGGTTACAATACAAATACAATAATTGGCTTCTACCTTTATAAACAGGCTTTTCGTTTTTGTAATAGGTTTCTAAAATTGTTTGTAGCACCAATGGATTTTGATTTTCTTGTGCAAAAGAAAATTGATAGAAAAAAACAATAAGTAGTATCAATTTAAAATTAGTACGTTTCATTTTAATTAGAGTAAATCAATTATGGTGATTCAAATTATTTTTTCTTTCAAAGATAAAATATTATACTTTCGTAAAATGATTTTATTGCGAAAAATACTATTTCCCTTTGCTGTTTTATACGGTTGGATTGCGCAATTCCGAAATTTTCTTTATGATAAAGGTTTTTTAAAATCTTATTCATTCGATTTGCCTATAATAGCTGTGGGAAACTTAAGTGTTGGAGGAACGGGTAAAACTCCGCAAATAGAATATTTAATTCGATTGCTTTCAGCTAATTATAAAATAGCCACATTAAGTCGAGGTTACAAAAGAAAATCAGAAGGATTTGTTTTGGCAGATGACACTTCTACTGCCGCTATTCTTGGAGATGAGCCGTATCAGTTTTATAAAAAATTTCCTAATATTCAGGTTGCTGTAGATGCGGATAGAAAAAACGGAATTGAACAATTGCTTTCTTTACCAAATAAGCCAAATATTATTTTGCTTGATGATGCTTTTCAGCATCGCAAAGTAAAAGCTGGATTTTATATTCTTTTAACCTCCTATGATGATTTATTTTGTGATGATTATATTTTGCCTACAGGTAATTTAAGAGAAAGTAGGAGTGGTGCCAAAAGAGCCGATTGTATTATTGTAACGAAATGCCCTAAAGCTATTACAGATTTTGAACAAAATGAGATTAAAGAAAAATTAGATTCAACTGTTCCATTATTTTTTAGTTGTATTGAATATGATGATTGTATTTTCTCTTCAAACGAATCAAAGAAAGTTAATGAAATTAAGGATTTATATAAATTACTTATTGCAGGAATAGCCAAGCCGAAATCTTTTTTCGATTTTTTAAAAAATCAAAATGATATATCCTTAACTTTTCCAGATCATCATCATTTTACGGCTTCAGATATTTTAACTATAAAAAATATAGCAAAAGATTCTTTAATTATAACTACAGAAAAAGATTATGTACGGTTAAAAGACTGTATTCCTATTAATCAGCTCTTTTACTTACCTATAAAAACTTCTTTTATTTCTAATAAAACTACTTTCGATTCTATCATTAGTGATTATTTAAAAATCACAATCTAAACTATTTTATTGTTTTACTAAACATCAAAATTATTATAAACAGATAATAAGTTGAGCTATAATCCTCTTAAATTGTTTGTTTTTACTCTAAAATTTGTAATAAAAAACTTATTTATATATAAAAAAGATGTATTTCATCGATAAAAAGAGTATTTAAACGTCAAAAAATTATTTTTATAGATATTGTTTTTTTACTTTTGAATCAATATTTCACAACTTATTTTAAAAAGCATGATTATGAAGCTAAAATTATTTTTAGTCGATTTGAATTTTCAAAAGTTAGCATTAACTTTTGTATTATTTTTTCAAATAACTTTTAGTAATTCTCAAAATTATAGGAATGCTGTTGCTTACGTAAATGATTTTGGAAGAAACGAAACTTTTATCAATGCATCAATGATGGAATATTCTAAAACTATTGCATTAATATCTCCTGAAAATAGAGTAAATAAATCTTCAACTGAACTTGTTGATAAACTTGTAAAATTAAATGAAGTTTTAGCAACACATGATAAAGGATTTAAAAATGATACGCGTTTAAGAGATGCTATGATGGAATTAAATACAGCAGTATCTGTTTTTATGACTTCTGAAACTAGTGATTTTAACGATTATAAAAGCCAAAGTTTATTAAGTATTGAAGATATTACAGAAAATTTTAGACTTAAAGAATTAGATATTGAAAAATTATATCAGAAATTTAGAAATTATGAAATGGTAAAAAAAGAATTTGGTGAACAATATAATATTCCTATAAAGTTTTATTCAGGACTGAATATTTATGAATATAATACGTATCAAAATTTAATTTTTTATAAAATAAATGTTTTAGATGAAAAGTTGATGTTTGCAATAACCAATAGAGATATACCAAATATTCAAATTTGTAAAAATAAAATTGTTGAAATTTGCAATGAATCTTTACAAAAAACTAAGCTTTATAGAGATCAGTTTATAGATGAAACTTTAAATTCTGCTAATATTTTATTTTCAAATTTTTTCTTGTATCAGGATATTACTTTATTACCAATTACAATTAATTTTTTTCAATTTTCTGAACAGTTTCAAATTTTAAAATGTAAAATGGTAGTAGATAACTCTTTTATTCCTGCAGATGATTACAACAAACAAGTTCGAACTTATAATTCTTTAAAAAATAATTTTTATGACACTTTATATGAAGTAAATACAAAAAAAAATACTTTAATTAATAACTGGGTAACTACAAATAGCTCTTTCCTTAAAAACAATTGTAGTTTTGATATCACTAATTACAAATTCCTAGCTGAAGAGGAATAAATAGATTGTACACGTACATCCAAAATAAATTCTTTCTTTACAAATAAAAAGTTTCACAATAGCTTTGAATATATTACTAAATATAGCAAATAAATAGCAAGTTTGTTGTACTATATTAAGTATTTAAGGGTTGCGCTTATTCTTTTTACAAAAATCGGCTTAATTTTATTTTATAATTTCTACTTTTGAAAACTAATTGAACAATACTTTCAGTTAGGAGAAATAATAATTAAATAAAAAAAGTCATATGTGGGAAAAAGTACAAGAAACAGTTAGTTATATACAATCTCAAACACAGTTCTCTCCAGAATATGGTGTAATTCTAGGTTCAGGTTTAGGAGGCTTTACAGATGATATTGAAATAGAGTATACATTACCTTATTCTGACATTCCTAATTTTCCAGTTTCTACAGTACAAGGCCATAAAGGCGCATTAGTTTTTGGAACTATTGGAGACAAAAAAGTGATGGCCATGCAAGGAAGATTCCATTTTTATGAAGGCTATGATATGAAAGAAGTTACTTTTCCTGTTAGAGTAATGAAATATTTAGGTGTCGAAAAATTAATTGTATCTAATGCTTCAGGTGGTGTAAATGATAATTATGAAGTAGGTTCAATCGTATTAATTAAAGACCACATTAATATGATGCCAGAACATCCTTTGAATGGTAAAAATGACGAACGATTTGGACCTCGATTTGTAAACATGAGTGACCCATACAGCTTGAATATGATTCTTAAAGCAAAAGAAATTGCTAAAGCTTTATCAATAACTGTACATGATGGAATTTATTTAGGATTACAAGGACCAACTTTTGAAACTTTAGCCGAGTATAAAATGGTAAAAATACTGGGAGCCGACTGTGTAGGAATGTCTACCGTTCCAGAAGTAATAGTTGCTCGCCATATGGAAATGGAAACGTTTGGACTTTCTGTAATAACCGATATGGGTAATGAAGATAATATTGAAACAGTAAGTCACGCAGAAGTTTTAGAGGCTGCAAAAAAAGCTGAACCACACGTTAGAAACCTAATTAAAGAACTTATAAAACAATACTAATAGATTAAATAGCAAGATTTTGTGCTATAATTTTATAAAACTCTTCTGGATTAAACGGTTTCGTAATAACATCATTCATACCATAGGATAAAAGCATTTCTCTGTTTTCATTTAATGAAATAGCAGTTAATGCTATAATTAAAGTTTTTTTATCAAATGTTCGTATGGTTTGTGTAGCAATCGTTCCGTTTATTCCAGGTAAATGAACATCCATTAATACTAAATCGTATTTATTGTTTTTTACAGCTTCTATAGCATCTTCTCCATTGTCAATAACCTCGCAAGACATGCGTTTATTTTCTACCATTTTTTTGGTAATCATCTGATTGATTTTATTGTCTTCAATCAGTAATACTTTTTTATCATAAAGAATAGACTCGTCGTAGTCGGCAACTTTTTCAACAATTTTTTCATCAGTTCCAATTTTAAAACTCAAATCAAATTTAAAAGAAGAACCTTTGCCTACTTTGCTTTCCACTTTAATTTTTCCGCCAAGCAAATGAACTAATTTTTTTACAATTGTTAATCCTAAGCCAGTACCTCCATATTTGCGATTAATTTCAATTGATCCTTGAGAGAAACTATCAAAAACAGACTCTATTTTTTCTTCAGGAATCCCTATTCCGGTATCTATAACTTCAAAGTGAATTGCTGTAAATTCTTCATTGGTTTCTGTAGAGTTAAGGATAACTTTTACTTCTCCATTTTTTGTAAATTTTAAAGCATTATTAATCAAATTCAGAAAAATTTGAGACAATTTAGTAGGATCGCCAATTAAAAAATCGGGGATATTTTCGTCAATTTCAACAGAAAAAGTGTTATTGTTAATAGAAGCTAATTCTTTTAATGAATTTTGAATATTGCCTAATAAAAGTTTTAAATTAAAATTAAGGTTTTCAGTTTCTATTGCACTAGATTCAATTCTATTTATTTCTAATATTTCATTAATAAATGTGAGTAAGTAATTTCCTGAAAATTTCAAAGAAGTTAAATAGTTCATCTGAGATTCTTTAGGATTTTCTTCTAATAATAAATGAGTAATTCCATTTATAGCATTCAATGGAGTTCTTAATTCATGGCTTACTGTAGAAAGAAATTCGGCTCTAGCCTTTGAAGCCTTCTCTGCTTTATCCTTAGCTAGTTGTAGTTCAGCATTTTTTTCTTTCAACAATAGATTAGATTTCTTCTTTATGTTGTTATTCTTATATAATGAGATGCTTAATAATGATAAAATTATAATTAAAGCAATGGCAAGAGTGCTTATTAATTTTGCAACTTTATTAGCTTTTTGTTGCTCTTTGTATTCTTTGTCCATTTGCTCAATGGTTTTCATTCTTTCAGTTTCTTTGAAATTGGCATAATCTTCGGTGCCAATTTTCTTGGTGTTGATAGCAGCAATACTATCCTTCATACTTAAATGCTCTTTCAAATATTTATGAGATTTAAAAATGTCTAGTAATTTTTCGTGAACTACACTTAAGGAAAGTAAAATTTTAGACTTTTGTTCAATATTTTTATCTTTAGCATTCAATTCATAGGCGCGATTGAGATAATTTAATGCTAAATTTTTTCTATTATTTTTTAACTCTATAGTACCAAGTTGAAACAAAGCTTCCGCTTTTGTTTTAAAAACATCTAGATAATCTGGTTTGGCAATAATTTGATCAAATATAGGAGTCGCCAATTTGTATTTCCCTTTGGCACTATAAACAATTCCTTTTTGTAGATTTAATAATTCAATAGCATCAGGAATTTTAATGTCAGAATAAATTTTTTGAGCATTGTTAAAATAGGTTTCTGCTTTAAGAAATTCTCCTTTTTCCATATAACACAATCCTAATTTATAATAAGAGTATGCTTGCTCGCTTGAAGGTGCTATTAAATTGTAAAAAGATAAACTTTTGGTATAGGATTCTATGGCGTCATCATATTTTTTTAAATCAAAATACAATGATGCAAGTACTGCGTAAGATCTAGCCTCTTGTTTATTGTCTTTTTTATTTACAGCAAAGTCAATAGCTTTTTGAGCAAAATCTAAAGATGATTTATAATTATTTACTTTTACATTAAAGTTAGATAATTCAATGTAATAAGAAACACTATCTACTTCAATGGCTTTTTTCTTTTGCCTCTGAGCGGATACTATAGTGCTGAACAATAAAAAATAAATAAAATAATACCTCATGAACGTTTATAAATTGTTTTTCAAGGGTTTAAATATATGAAATTATTTCTTTATCGTTAGATTTATTAAGTCAATAATTCTAGAAGAATATCCAATTTCGTTATCATACCAACCAATTACTTTAACCATTTTACCAATAACAGATGTTAATTGAGAGTCAAACAAACAAGAATGTGTGTTTCCTATAATATCTACAGATACTATCGGATCTTGAGTATATGCTAAAATGCCTTTTAATTCATTTTCAGATGCTTTTTTAAAAGCAGCGTTAATTTCAGCAATAGAAACTTCGTGTTTTACATAGCAAGTTATGTCAGTAAGTGAGCCATCAGGAACAGGGACACGGATGCCACTTCCTCCAAATTTACCGTCAAATTCAGGAAATATTTTTGTTAATGCTTTTGCAGCTCCTGTAGTAGTTGGAACAATCGATTGACTTGCTCCTCTAGCTCTTCGCAAATCTTTATGAGGCTGATCGTGTAGACTTTGGTCTGTAGTGTAGGAATGGACAGTAGTAATATACGCTTGTTCAATTCCACACAATTCGCTAATGACTTTAATCATTGGCGCAGCATTATTTGTAGTACAACTTGCGTTAGAAATGATTGTTTCCGTTCCGTCAAGAATAGTTTCGTTAACTCCTAAAACCACTGTTTTTATTGCATCTACTTCTGATGGAGCAGAAAGGATAACTTTTTTGGCTCCAGCCAATACATGAGCGTTGAGGTCATCAAAAGTTTTGTACTTTCCAGTAGATTCTACTACAACATCAATATTGATTGTTTTCCAATCGAGATTTGAAATATTTTTTTCGTGAAAAAATAGATATTGCTTGCCGCCAACCCAAATAGAAGTGTCATCGTAGGAACAATCTAAAGGCAAAACTCCGTGAATGCTGTCATATTTTATTAAATGTGACATCGTTCGGTTATCAGCGATATCATTTATAGCAATAACTTCGATTGTTGGATGATTTAAAAGCAATCGAAATAAATTTCTTCCAATTCTTCCAAAACCATTTATGGCAATTCTTGTTTTCAATGTTTTTTATAATATATGTTTTGCCGCTTTATATGAGGAGCGAACTAAAGCACCGCTTTCCACATGTCGGAAACCCAATTCCAATCCTATTTTTTCATATTTTGCAAATTGGTCTGGTGTAATGTATTCTTTTACAGGTAAATGTTTTTTGCTGGGTTGTAAGTACTGACCTATGGTTACCACATCTACATTTGCCTTACGCAAATCATGTAAAGTCTGAATTACTTCTTCTTCAGTTTCACCTAGTCCTAGCATAATTCCAGACTTGGTTCTGTTAATGCCTTTTTCTTTTAAATAGCGCAAAACTTCTAAACTTCTGTCGTATTTGGCTTGAATGCGGACTTCACGTGTCAATCTTCTTACGGTTTCTACATTATGCGAAACCACTTCGGGATTGGCCTCTACAATTCGGTCAATATTTCTCTCGATACCTTGAAAATCGGGAATCAACGTTTCTAAAGTTGTATTTGGATTCATTCTTCGAATGGCTTTCACGGTTTCAATCCAAATTATAGAACCGCCATCTTTCAAATCGTCTCTATCAACACTTGTTACAACAGCATGTTTGATGTTCATTATTTTGATAGAGCGTGCTACTTTTTCAGGTTCATCCCAATCTACTGTTTCTGGCCTTCCTGTTTTTACTCCACAAAAGCCACATGAGCGTGTACAAACATTGCCTAAAATCATAAATGTTGCCGTGCCTTCTCCCCAACACTCACCCATATTTGGACAGCTTCCTGAGGTGCAAATAGTATTTAAACTGTATTTATCTACAAGACCACGAAGTTCAGTATATTTTTGACCAATAGGTAGTTTTACCTTCAGCCATTTTGGTTTTGCTACTGGTAATGTATTGTCTAAAACAGTTTCCATAGTCACAATTTTTTGAATTGCAAAGATAAGTAAAGTTGATAGAAGAATGATGAAAGCTTATTTCGGTTTTATGATTTTTTTAGGACATGTTAAATCAGTTTAAAAAGTTGTATTGAGAATGTTACTGTTATTTTTTAAACCATTAAGATAGTTGAGGCTTGTTAAGGATATTAAAAATCTTAATTAACTAAAATTTATTAATGGTTGTAATTGATTTATATTTTTATTAAAATAAAGTAGAATTATTTTAATGAATGATAGTTATATTTACTCTACAAAATCCATATCTCTATTATGAGTTTCATCTATAGTTATTGTGGCATAAATACTAAATCCAAAAACGATTACGGCTACAATTGTTGCTGATGTAATTACGCCATAATCGGCTTTAAAAAAATCAAAACCCAATAGCATTACTGGAACTAATCCTCGAACCATATTAGGTATTGTTGTTGCTGCAGTACTGCGGATATTTGTACCAAACTGTTCGGCTGCAATGGTAATAAACATTGCCCAAAAGCCAGTTCCTATTCCTATCCATAGGCAAAGAAAATAATAGCTATTTTCTGATTTAGCAGCTCCAAAAAGCAATAAAGCCACTCCAATAATTGTAAAAAACACCATATATAGAATAGTTTTTTTTCGGGATTGTAAAGCGTGAGAAATAAAGCCACTAGTAAAATCACCAATAGAACAGCCAATATAACACCACATGATTGCCTTGCCAGGATTTATAGTTGTAATTCCAAGTGCAATTGCAAATTGATTGCTCATGAGCACTAGAATTCCGATGCAAAACCAAATAGGTAAGCCAATAGCAATACAATTTATATATTTTAAGAAACGTTTTTTATTTGAAAAAAAGGAGAAAAAATTCCCCTTAGAAATGTTGGATTCTTTCTCTAGGTTTTTATACAATCCACTTTCAAAAACACCTACACGTAGCAATAAAAGCACCAATCCTAATCCGCCTCCAATAAAATAGGCTAAAGTCCAACTTCCAGCAAGTTCTACTGTAAGTTGCGCTACTACAGCCCCTAGGACTCCAAATGCTGCAACAATTGATGTTCCTATGGCTCTAAGTTCTTTGGGTAAGCTTTCGGATACTAAGGTGATACCGGCTCCTAATTCTCCTGCAAGTCCTACACCTGCAATAAACCGTAACGCTGCATAAATCGTAACTTTATCAGCAAAATGCATTTGAGGTAAAAAACCACAGGCAATATTTGCCAATGAATAGACAAGTATTGAACCAAAAAGTACAGATAAGCGCCCTTTTTTATCTCCTAAAACACCCCAAATAATGCCTCCCAACAGCAATCCTACCATTTGAAAATTTAATATAATCGTTCCTGCAATGTCAGCATTTAAACCCATATCATTTAAGCTAGGAACACGAACAATTCCAAAAAGCAATAGGTCATATACATCAACAAAGTAGCCTAAAGCTGCTACAATAACGGGAAATCCGAAAAGGTGTTTGAGTTTTTCTTTAAAAGTAAAGTGGAGCATGATTAGATAAGGTTTCTTCAAATATATTAAAATCCTTTTAAAAAGTAATTTAAAAAGAACCTGAAACTAATATTTTCTGTTTTTAAGTTTATAAAAAATAATTAACGTTTGTTCTGAATGATTTCAGCCAATAATTTTTTAGCACGTAGCAATTTGATTTTTATATTGCTTAATGGTTCCTGTAGTTGTTCTGATATTTCCTGATAACTGAGTTCTTGAAAATAACGCAGTTGAATCACTTCTTGATAATGTGGTTTTAATTCTTTAATGTATTGTAACAGCTGTGACAAATTTTGTTCGGTTATTAATTCGTCTTCTGCTGATGGAGTAGTGTCGGCTATATTATAAGCCTGATTGTCTTCTTCGTCAGTGATCTCTATGAAAAGAGACGATTTTTTTTTTCGAAGCAAATCGATATGGACATTTTTAGCTATGGCAATTAGCCAGGTATTGAATTGAAATTCAGGATTGTAAGTAGCTATTTTATCAAAAGCTTTAGAGAATGTTTCTATGGTAATATCTTCGGCATCAGTTTCGTTTTCGGTTCGTTTTAACATAAAACCATACACTTCATTCCAATAAAAATCCAACAGAAAAGTGAAGGCAACCTGATCGCCTTTTTTTGCCTTCTCTATGTGTTTTTTTATTTCCAATGCACAGGTTTTGAGAAAACAGTAGTAATCATTATGTTAAACTGTGTAAAAACGAGTATAATTTCTATAATAGGAAACCAATACATAACATCTTTTTCTTTGAGTTTTGCTGAGGAAAAACCAAGAGTAATCCAAGTAAATAGATAGCGAAAGCCTATTAAACATAACACAATAATCCATTGGTGAAGGAATGCAAGTAAAATCACAGAAAATACAATAAATAATAATTGCGAAATATAAAAAACTGCTAATTGTAAGCGATCGAAAGGTTTATAAAATGTGGCTGTAGAAATGTGTCTTCTTTTTTGTGCAAACCATTCCTTGAAAGAGGTTTTAGGAAGTGAATAGGTAAAGCTATTTTGATCGAAACAAATAGTTGTATTTTTTCTAGTTGCTGCTTGATTTATAAATAGATCGTCATCACCTGAACGAATTTTCATGTGATCTATAAATCCATTGACATTAAAAAACTCTTCTTTTTTATAAGCTAAATTCCTTCCAACTCCCATATATGGATGGCCTATTTTTGCCCATGAAAAATACTGTACAGCGGTAAGCATGGTTTCAAATCGTATGATTTTATTTAAAAACGACCGTGATATTTTTTCATAAGCTCCATAGCCTAAAACAATTGTTTTTTCGGGAGTAAATTGAGAACTCATTATTGAAATCCAATCTTTTGAAATAGGATAACAATCGGCATCTGTAAATAATAAATATTGGTTTTTTGCTGCTTTTATTCCTAAAGTTAAAGCAAATTTTTTGTTACCCCAAAAGGCTTCATTGTTCTTTACTTTTACCAATCGGATATTTGAATATTGTTTTTCAAAAGCTTCAAAAAGATCTAAAGTTTCATCACTTGAAGCGTCGTCAATTAAAACAATTTCAAAATCGGGATAATCTTGCTCAGCTAAAATGGGAACAAATTTTGCTACATTTTCGGCCTCATTCTTAGCGCAAACCACAACCGAAATAGGAATTCTTTTTGGATTGCTTATAGCTGATTTGGCATACGCAAATTTACCAAAAACAATTATATAGTAAATAAATTGGATTGCAACAATAGCAATAAATATATAAAATGTAATAGTCAACATAGAAGCAAATTGTCTTTTAAAATCGAGTGCAAAGGTACAAATTCAATTATGAATTATGAATTATAAATTGTGAATTATTTACTGAGAATAGGAGGTCTAAATTACATTCACTTCCGCTTCAATATGAATGCCAAATTTTTGAAAAATCGTTTCTTGAATATTCTTTGAAATATCTAATATTTCTTGTCCAGTCGCGTTTCCATAATTAACCAAAACTAATGCTTGGTTTTTGTGAATGCCTGCGTCACCAAAACGCTTTCCTTTAAAACCAGCTTGTTCAATAAGCCAACCAGCTGGAACTTTGACTTCAGTTTCAGAGATTTCAAAGTATTTCATTTCAGGAAATTGTTGATGAATTTTTTCGAAATCGGTTTTTAAAAGAATTGGGTTTTTAAAGAAACTGCCACTATTTCCTAATTCTTTCGGATCGGGTAATTTGCTTTTTCGAATAGCAATAACGGCATTGCTTACCTCTTTTAGAGTGGGATTTATAATATGGTTTTTTGCTAATTCGCTTACAATATCACCATAAGAAATATTAATTTTATGATTCTGTTTAGTGAGTTTAAAAACTACTGATGTAATTATATATTGGTTTTTGACTTCATTCTTAAAAATACTTTCTCGATAGCCAAAATGACAATCTTGTAAATAAAAGGTTTTTAATTCCTGATTTGAAATTTTCAACGCTTCGCAAGAAACAAATGTATCTTTAATTTCAGTACCGTATGCTCCAATATTTTGTACTGGAGTAGTTCCTACATTTCCAGGAATTAGCGACATGTTTTCTAATCCTCCAAAATCGTTATCCAGCGTCCAAAGCACAAATTCGTGCCAGTTTTCTCCCGCTTGGCTTTCAACCCAAACAAAATCAGTATCTTCTTTAATAATTTTTTTTCCCTTTAAATCAATGTGAATTACAAGAGCATCTATATTTTTTGTTAAAAGCATGTTACTTCCCCCACCTAAAATAAATTTGGTATCGTTAGCATGTTGTTTTAATATGGTTTTTAGCTCTGAAATAGAATGAACAGCTACAAACTGCTTTGCTTTGGCTTCAATGCCAAAAGTATTGTAGTTTTTTAAAGAGAAATTAGCGTGAATTTTCATAAAAAGTAATGCTGTTGAAATTTCAAATTTACAGCAATAATTTTGAATCTATTATTTTATTATATCTGAAATTTCTGAAAATTTTTCAACATAATTCTTGATCCAAATATGCATCATAAATAATGGCATAATGTATGGAATCATTTTTGCATCTCCTTTTTGCAAATTTTGAACTAGTTTTTTTGCGTTAATATTTTCAAAATAAGGCATTTGAAACATATCACTTCTTGAGAAAGATTCTAATTCATCTTTAAATGCGGGACTTTTAATAATATAATCGCCCCACGGCACGCTCAACCCTACCTTTCTAAAATTTAAAATTTCGTCAGGTAATTTTTCTTTCATTGCTGTTTTTAGAATAAACTTTCCTTTTTTGCCTTTAAACAACCAATTATCGTCTAAAGAACCTAATCCTGCTAACAATCTTGGATCTAAAAAGGGTTCTCTGCACTCAATAGAAGCACCCATAGTACATCGATCATTTCTATCTAAAAGGGAACACAAATAGGTGTGTTGGTCAAAATAAAGTGCTTGTCTTTTTAAATTATTTGGATATAATATTTTTGCATCTTCATATATTTCCTTTCTGTATTCGTTTTTTGGCAAACTATTTATACCAAAGTTTTTTATAATATCTTCCCTGAAAATATTTGAACTATTAAAAACTACTAAGTCTTCATTACTCTTGATTTTTGAATACCTAATTAATTTTTCAAATCTTGGTTTTTTAGAAAATAAATCTAAATTACCAATGGTAGCAATCGAATTTAAAAGTGAAGGATACTTCAATGCTTTATATCTTACATAACCTCCCATCATTTCATCTGCACCCTCTCCCGAAAGTAATACTTTTACAGCTGGTTTTGCCATTTGCGAAACTGCTAAAAGGTGCGGTTCGCTTAAATGCATAATAGGTTCATCCTGAAAGTATGTAGAAGTAATTAACTTCTCATAAAGTAAGTTGTTTTCCAATTGCATCGTACGGAAACCATAATCGAATTTTTTTGACAACATTTTTGCCAAATAGGATTCATCATGTTCTACTTCTTTAAAACCAATATTAAATGTCTGTAAGCCTTTAAATTTTTGCTGATGCAAAGATGCAAGAATAGAGGAAGAATCTAATCCCCCACTTAATAAAACACCAACTGGCACATCACTAACCATTCGTAATCGCACAGCATCATCGAAAGTAGTTTTAAACCATTCTAGAGGATTTTTAATTTTATCATGATTATTGATTTCTATTTGCAAATCCCACCATTTTTCAGTAAAAATTTTCCCGCTTTCTATAATAGTCATACTATCACCAGGCAATACTTTTTTTACATTTTCATATAAAGTGTTTTCTCCAGCTACAAATCGATTGAAAACGTATTCACCTAATCCTTCTTGAGCTATTTTTAGAGGAACACCAGCAGTAAATAATGCTTTTTGTTCTGATGCGAAATACAATGATTCATTATAAAACGAGTAATACAAAGGTTTTACACCCATTCGGTCACGAACCAATGTCAGTTTTTTTTCTTTTTTATCCCAAATTGCAAACGCAAACATCCCGTTTAATCGATTTAGCATTTTAAGCCCATATAATTGGAACAATTTCATCAAAACCTCCGTATCGGAGTTGGTTTTTATGTCAAATCCATTGCATTTTAGTTCTGGATAAAAATCTTTGAAATTATATATTTCACCATTATATACCAAACTATATCTTCCGTCATCAGAAAGAAAAGGTTGGTGTCCTTTAGAAGAAACATCAAGAATAGAAAGTCTTCTATGACCTAAACCAATATTATTGTCGATGAATATACCTTTATCATCCGGACCCCGATGTTCTAATGCATCACGCATTTTGGTGAGGATGCGTTCATCTACTTTTTTTTGCGATTGCAAATGTAAGATTCCATTAATTCCACACATAATTCCTAGTTTTTAGTAGTGTTAATTAATTCATGGTATCGGTCTGCAATAATCTTCATATTTACTTTATAATTGGCATTTTGTTCAACAAATGTTCTGTTTTTTTGGATAGCTTGAGCTCTATATGTTGGATTTTCAATTGCCCAAATAATTTCTGAGGCTAACATTTCAAAATTATCAATGGTAATTAATTGTCCGTTTTCTCGATGGTTTATCCAGTATTGATTTCCTGGAATATCAGTTACAATAGGGTAACAATTTGTAGCCATAGCTTCAAATAGAGATGTGGAAACCCCCTCGGTTACTGGCATGCTGATGTAAAAATTAGATTTTTGTAGTATTTTAGCTAATTCAGAATTTGAAATTCTGCCCGTAAAATTAATTTTAGTTTCGATATTTAATTTTTTTGCTAATTCTTTTAAGAAGTTCAATTTCAAACCGTCTCCAACAATCGTAAGCTGAAAATCAAATCCTTTTTTATGAAGGATTTCAAATGCTTTTAAAACAATATCGTGTCCGTATTCAGGAGATAATGATCGGGTTACAATTGCACGGATTATATTGGAATTTATTTTATTTTTATTCTCAAAAACGTTTAAATCAATACCTTTAGATAAAATTAAAACTTTACGCATATCTACTTTAGCTTTCTTCATCGCAGGAGTCATTACAGATCCCCAAGCATGAATTAAACTTGCTTTTTTGAACGCATAATCTTGAATTCTTTTTTTAATTGGAAATAAAATAGAAGTTGTTGGCCATAAATCAGTTATGCCTTGTTGAGCAATAACAATAGGTTGAACTCCAGATAAAGCTGCTAGAAAACCGTAACTCGTTGTTCTTTCAGCAATAATCATATCGGGTTTATGAAACTTTACAAGTGTTTTAATTTTAGAAAAAGCGCTAGTATATTCTAAAATTCTTTTTATTTTGTTTATAGTCCCATAACTAGGAGTTTTCAATTCCCATGTTATAATTTCGAAATCGCCAAATTCTTTTAGTCCATTCATCCAAATAATCGCATCTTGCCGATAGGTTTCTCCAAGAAAAAGTATTTTCTTTTTTTTCATATCCTCTGATAAGATTCATTCCGATGCTAATCCGCGATTTAAAAAATCAATCAGAGGTTTTAATGCTATAAGTTTTTCGACAGTTGTAGCAACAAAATTTTTGTCAATCAATTCCGAATCATCAATTTTTGTTGACACTGTAAAACTTTTTAGTTTTAAAAATTCAATTGCTGGATGGTCTTTTTCAAAATCTTTCGGAGCATTTTTTAGCGCATTAGTTTCATTTCGATCCAACCCAGTATAAAATTTTTTAAAGGTTGCATCAGTAACGATTTCCTCTAAATCTTCATAAAAGAATGCAATTTCCTTACGGATTTTTTTCAAATCAGATGCTTCAGGCGAATACAATCCGCCAGCAACAAAACTCTTTCCTTTTTCTATGTGAATATAATATCCTGGAGCATTTATACCACTAGAATTGGTGTTCATCCAAATGCCCATGTGGCTTTTATAAGGGGATTTGTCTTTAGAAAAACGAATGTCTCGGTTAATTCGAAAAGTACAATTTTTGATTTCTAACATTTCTAAAGAAGCATCTTTTGGCTTCATTACTTCAAGAAAAGCACCTATCAATTGATGGTAATCCAGTTTGTATTCTTCATAGCGTTTTTTATTGGCTAAAAACCATTCTCGGTTGTTATTTGCTTTTAAATCGTCGAGAAATTGTATTGATTTTTTTGAAAGCATAAAAAAATTATTTCAATTGTTTTTTCAAATCTTCTTCACTGATAAATCCTGAATGTTTCCATTTGATTTCTTTATTTTCGTAAAGTATTAGGGTAGGAAGTTCATCAATTTTTAGTTCTTTGAGTATAGTTTTATTTTCATCAGCATTTAGCCTGACAATCCTAACTTTATCAGTCATTTCATCTTGCATTTTTTTAATGTATGGAGCCATTTTTTTGCATGGCGCACACCATTCTGCATAAAAATTGACAAGTACTTTTTTATCAGGGAGTAATAATTCTTCGTATTCTTTTGAACTAACACCAATGATTTTATCGCTAGGAATATCCATTCCTGCTGAATTCCATTTTAAAATTCCTCCTTCTAAATCATAGATTTTAGAGAAACCTAATTCTTCTAGTTTTGCGGCTGCTTTTTTACTTCTTCCACCGCTCATGCAGTATATAAAAATAGGTTTGGTTTTGTCAAATTTTTGAACTTTAATAGTAAAATCATCACCGTTCCAATCCGCGTTTACAGCATTGTCTATATGTTGGTTAGAAAATTCTGCGGGAGTTCTCACATCAAGAATGAGAGCGTTTGAAGTTGCTTTTATTTTTTGGGCGAAAACAGTCGGCGGAATAGTTTCTGTCTTATTAGTAACTTGTCCTTTACAGTTAACAGTTAATAAACAGATGAATATTAAGGATAAAAGATATAATTTCATTTGTGGTATTTAATGAACAGCTAAATTACGAATTCAAATGGTATTATAAGTTAAATATTTTATAACTCTGAAGTGTCGATTTTACAATATTTTCTGTCCGTTCAGGATGGGTGTCAGAAATAAATAATTGTCCAAAAACATCATCATTTACCATTTCTATGATTTTCTCTACTCTAGTTTCATCTAGTTTATCAAAAATATCATCAAATAAAAGAATGGGTTTTACACCAGATTGTTTTTTTACGAATTCAAACTGCGCTAACTTCAAAGCAATTAAAAACGATTTTTGTTGTCCTTGAGAACCAAATTTCTTAATTGGATAATGATCAATTTCAAAAGATAAATCGTCTTTATGTACCCCAACAGAAGTATAATGTAAAGCTCTATCTTTATTGATGTTTTCTTGTAAAAGTGTCAACAAATCTTTATCGAATAACTGACTTTCATAAACCAATTGCACCGATTCTTCTGAACCAGTTATGGCTTGATGGTGTTTATTAAAAATAGGAATAAAATCTTCTAGAAATTGTTTTCTCTTTTCAAAAATAGGCTGTCCCAAAGCATTTAATTGCTCATTATATATCGAGAGCGTGTCATTTTCAAAAACGTGATTCAAAGCAAAATACTTTAACAAAGCGTTGCGTTGCAGGATTATTTTTTGATACAGAATGAGTTCATGAAGATAGTTAGCATCCAATTGCGAAATGACACTGTCAATAAATTTTCGCCTTGTTTCGCTTCCATCTACAATCAAGTCGCTATCGGCTGGAGAAATAATTACCAATGGAATAAAACCAATATGATCAGAGAATTTTTCATATGGTTTGCCATTACGTTTCAGGATTTTTTTATGATTTCTCTTTAGACTACAAATAATTTGTTCATTACGTTCGCTTTTTTCGAATGAACCCTCAATGACAAAAAACTCTTCACCATGTTTAATATTTTGAACAGCTAACGGATTAAAATAACTTTTTCCATACGATAGATGATAGATAGCATCAAGTATATTCGTCTTTCCAATGCCATTTTTGCCCACAAAACAATTAATTTTAGTGTCAAAATCGAAATTAGCTTCAGAAAAATTTTTATAATTATATAGGGAAATGGCTTTTAAATACATCGACAATGCTTGCTGATAGTGAGAACTTTGAAAAATTTATACTATTTTTTTTAAGCGAGTGCAAATTATTGAAAAATATCGATAAAAATGGCTTTTAAATATGAATAAAAATTTTATTTTTGCCGTTCACTAATTTAAAATAAATGGCAACGTACAATAAAAGAGGTTATAAAACTCCAAAAGAAAAAGAAGAAAAATTAGACAATAATTTTATTGAAGATGTAAATGTTGATGAAAAGGATAGTACTACAGCTGGCGTTTTTAATTCTTTAGATGAAACCGCATCTAAAACCGAGGAATTTGTAGCCAAAAACCAAAAATATATTTTCGGAATTGTTGCTGCTATAGCTTTAGTAACAGTAAGTTATTTATTGTACCAAAAATTTGTTGCTCAACCTAATGAAGAAGCTGCAGCAAACGAAATGTTTGAAGCACAACAAAATTTCCAAAAAGCAGTTGATGGAACTAAAAGTGATTCTTTGTTTAATCTTGCTTTGAAAGGAGCTGAAGGAAAATTTGGTTTTAAAGATATTGCCGAAAAATATTCAGGTACTGATGCAGGAAATCTAGCCAATTATTATGCAGGAATTTCTTATTTAAATATAGGTAAATATGATGAAGCTATTACTTCTTTAGAGAAATTCAAATCAGACGATGCTATTTTAAGTGTTTTAGCTGTTGGAGCTATAGGTGATGCCTTTTCGCAAAAAAAGCAAGAAAAAGAAGCTTTAGAAAATTATATCAAAGCATCGGAAATGAATCCTAATGATTTTACAACGCCACGTTATTTATTAAAAGCAGGTCAAACCAGTTTGGCTCTTGGAAATAAAGCGGATGCTTTGAAATATTTTACTGAAATTAAAGAAAAATACGAAAATTCTCCCGAAGCTTCAAATATAGACGCTTTAATAGGTTTAGTGCAGTAAAATAGTGCAGATTTCAATATTTTTGAATTAAGATTTTCTTATCTTTGAATTACGGATTTAAATATTAAATCTAAATTCTTAAATCTAAAAATACGATGGCTACTGCTAATAAAAATTTATCAAATTATAATAAAGATACAATCCCAAACGCGAAAGACTTTCGGTTTGGGATTGTTGTTTCTGAGTGGAATGACCACATCACAGAAGGCTTATACAAAGGTGCAATAGAGGCATTGACTGACTGTGGCGCTTTGCATAAAAACATCATTCGTTGGAATGTGCCAGGAAGTTTTGAGTTGATATATGGTGCCAAGAAAATGATTGAAACCCAAAAACCTGACGTGGTAATCACCATTGGTTGTATTATAAAAGGGGAAACACAACATTTTGAGTTTGTTTGTGAAGGCGTTACTCAAGGTGTTAAAGATTTAAATGTTTTATCGGATGTAGCAGTTATTTTTTGTTTACTCACAGATAATTCTGAACAGCAATCTATAGATAGAAGTGGAGGAGCACACGGAAACAAAGGAACCGAAGCTGCAATAGCCGCTATTAAAATGGCATATTTGAGACAACAAGCTTCACTAAAGCATCCATTTGATAGTACTCATTTATTGGCTTCTGGACAATTGCAAATTGAGAATGGGCCACTGGAATTGAAGGAATAAAAAGTATAGTAATAACTTTAATAACCTATATTGTTCTTTAACAATATAGGTTTATCTGTTTTTATGATTAATTTGACTATAAAACCCAACAGAAATTACTTAAATTTGTAAACTTGTAGGTTTAACAACAAACCACAAAAAAAAACCACAAACCAAACGAATGTCGAGTATAATTCAATTACTTCCAGATCATGTTGCCAACCAAATTGCTGCGGGTGAAGTCGTGCAACGACCTGCATCTGTAGTGAAGGAATTATTGGAAAATGCTGTTGATGCTAGAGCAACAGACATTAAACTAATCATAAAAGATGCCGGAAAATCATTGGTACAAGTCATTGATAATGGTTTAGGAATGAGCGTTACAGATGCTCGTTTGTGTTTTGAGCGTCACGCCACTTCCAAAATTCGTCAGGCAGAAGACTTGTTTTCTTTGCATACTAAAGGATTTCGTGGTGAGGCTTTGGCTTCGATTGCAGCAATTGCACATGTGGAGATGAAAACCAAGCAAGACCAAGAAGAATTAGGTACGCACATCATTATTGAAGGAAGTAAATTTGTGTCGCAAGATGTGGCAGTTTTGCCTAAAGGCACTTCTTTTTCGGTTAAGAATTTGTTTTTTAATATTCCAGCGCGACGCAATTTCCTAAAATCGGAAGTGGTAGAATACCGCCATATTGTAGATGAGTTTCAGCGTGTGGCTTTGGCTCATGCCAATATTCATTTTACTTTTTACCACAACGGAAGCGAGATGTTTAATTTGCCTCCATCGAATTTCAGACAGCGCATTGTAAATATATTTTCAGGAAAAACCAATGAAAAATTGGTTCCCGTTCAGGAAGAAACCGAGATTGTTGAAATAAAAGGATTTGTAAGCAAGCCAGAATTTGCCAAGAAGAGTAGGGGTGAACAGTTTTTTTTTGTGAATGATCGGTTTATAAAAAGTGGGTATTTGCACCATGCTATTATGGGAGCTTATGAAGGTTTACTCAAAGACGGAGCACAACCTAGTTATTTTTTATACTTGCAAGTGCCACCTAACACGATTGATATTAATATTCACCCCACAAAAACCGAAATCAAGTTTGATGATGAACATGCTTTGTATGCCATTTTGCGATCGGCGGTGAAACACAGCTTGGGGCAGTTTAACATTGCACCAGTTTTAGATTTTGATAGAGATGCTAATTTAGATACGCCTTATCATTATAAAAATTTAGAAGGTTCTACTCCAACGATTCAGGTGAATGGGAATTACAATCCGTTTTCTGAAGCTTCAACTAATAAGCAATTCAATACCAATTCATACGAAACTCGTAAACTAGAAGTAATTAATTGGGAAAGTCTTTACATTGGTTTAAAACAGGAAACGGAAACGATTATTGAAAATGAAGGAATGCATTTTGAAGGAGAAGAAGTAAAATCGTTTCTTTTTGATGAAAATGACGTTGAGAAAGTGGTAAATAAAACCTATCAAATTCACAAAAAATACATTGTGAATCCCATCAAATCAGGAATGGTAATTGTCAATCAGCATAGGGCCCATCAGAGGGTTTTGTATGAACAATTTCTAACAAATATGACATTACATAAGGCTTCAAGCCAGCAATTGTTGTTTCCATTGCATTTGTATTTTTCTACCAATGAAATAGCATTGATTGCCGAATTGCAATTGGCCTTAGTAAATACGGGTTTTATTTTTGAAGAAACCAATAAGGATAGCGTTGTTATTTCGGGTTTACCTGTAAATATAACCGAAAGTGAGGTAACATTAGTTTTAGAGCAATTATTGAGCGATTTACAAGATGGAATTCCAGAAAGTAGTTTCAGCCAGAATGATACTATTGCCAAATCGATGGCACGAAGTTTAGCGGTAAAAACGGGAACCTATTTAACAGAAAAGGAACAGGAAAATTTAGTTAATGGACTTTTTGCATGTAAGGATCCTAATGTTTCACCTTTTCAAAAACCTACTTTCATCACCATGCGTGTGGAAGATTTAGATAATAAATTTGCATTATGATGAACATCACACCAACAGTAAAGCAGTTACTGATAATTAATATTATATTTTTCATAGGCAGCCAAATCGTAGGTGATGAAACGTATAATTATTTATCATTATTCTTTTTTGAGAATGATAAGTTTCAAGGCTGGCAACCACTTACTCACATGTTTATGCACGGAGGAATTGCACATATTGCTTTTAATATGTTTGCTTTGTATTCTTTTGGGTCAGCTTTAGAGCATTTTTGGGGAGGAAAAAAGTTTTTATTTTTCTATATATCTTGCGGATTAGGAGCTGCTTTGTTGCACACTGGAGTGAATTATTTTCTTTTTCATGACGGATTGAATACACTGTTACAAGCTGGATTTAATAAAACAGATATTTATACTTTATTAAATGAAGGAAAAATTGATACTCAATGGACTGATGTTCTAGGAGCTTCTGGCATTGATAGATTTGCAGGTTCTTTTGCTTCACCAGCTGTAGGGGCTTCTGGAGCAATTTATGGGTTATTAGTCGCTTTTGCATTTATGTTTCCTAATGCTGAATTAGCATTATTGTTTATTCCTGTTCCTATTAAAGCAAGATATTTTGTTCCGGGATTGTTAGTAGTCGATTTGTTTTTAGGAGTTTCAGGAAAATCTATTTTTGGAGGAGCTAGCGGAATAGCACATTTTGCACATATAGGTGGAGCATTAGTAGGCTTTTTGATGATGTGGTATTGGAAGAAAAATCAGTTTAACAAAAACCGTTGGGATTAATATCCTAAAATTAAAAAAATGAATATTCTTGACGATTTAAAAATGCAATATAAAATGGGTGGTTTTGAACAAAAACTCATCTACTGGAATATTGGTGCTTTTTTAGTTTCGATTCTTTTTTTCTATCAATTTAAGTCAGGTGGATTTGATTTCCCTAGTTGGATCTCATTGTCTTCCAATCCTTCGATTGCATTAACTCGGCCATGGACTTTTTTGACCTATTCTTTTTTTCATGGCGGTTTTTTTCATTTGTTTTTTAACATGATGGTTTTGAATTTTACGGGAAGAATTTTTCTAACCTTTTTTTCTCAAAAACAGTTTCTAGGTTTATATGTGCTTAGTGCTATATTTGCTGGAATAGTATTTGTTGCCAGTTATTTTATTTTTGGATTAGGGCAAAATTCCATTCTTGTAGGTGCATCTGGATCAATAATGGCAATTTTAATCGCAACTGCTACTTATTCGCCTTTTATGAATTTAAGATTGCTTTTAATAGGTAACGTAAAACTTTGGCAATTTGCATTTGTCATTTTAGTTCTCGATTTAATTCAAATTTTAGCTGAAAATACAGGTGGCCATATTGCTCATTTGGCTGGAGCTTTTTTTGGTTTTGCTTATGTTAAATTGTTGCTTACTGGGACAGATTTGAGTAAAACAGTCTCATTTGTTTTAGATAAATTATCCAATTTGACTAATCCAAAGACAGCAACTCCATTTAAGAAAGTACACAGAAACTATGCTCCTCGTTATGAAAAAACTGTCCCTAAAATTGTAATTAAAGATAAAACGCAACAACAAATTGATGAGATTTTAGATAAAATTAGTCAATCGGGTTATGATAGTTTAACTAAAGAAGAAAAAGAATTTCTTTTTAAAGCTGGGAAATAGCAGGATTTATAGTTTTTTGTTGAAGTTTGTATACTAAATCAAAAATTATATTTCAAAAACCAAAACAGAACATAGAATGAAACGTCTTTCATGGTTTAATAAAATAATGTTTTTTCTAAATATAGTAGTAACTGTAATCACTTTTGTTGCATACGTTTTACCTTTTTTGGCGCCAAAAACATTTCCTCTTTTATCGGTTTTAACTCTTGTCTTACCCTTCTTTTTAATATTAAATGGACTTTTTTTTCTGTATTGGTTCATTCAATTTAGAAAGAGAATGTTTATCTCAGGAATGGTTTTACTAATAGGAATTACATTTATCAATAAATTTTATAAGTTTTCAACGAAAGAATTTTCAGAAAACGAAAATGATTTTGTAGTAATGAGTTATAATGTGCGACTGTTTAACTTGTTTGATTGGATTAGCGACAAAGATGTAAAGCAAGAAATAAAAACTTTCTTTAACGATAAAGATCCGGATATATTATGTATTCAAGAATATTCTGAAACTGCTAATATTGATTTAAGGGTTTATCCCCATCGTTACATTTTTATGCAAGGCGATAAAATACGAACTGGACTTGCTATATTTTCAAGATTTCCAATTTTAAATCAAGGAAATTTAGTTTTCCCAAAGTCTAATAACAATGCTATTTTTGCCGACATAAAGAAAGGAAAAGATATTATTCGAATTTATAATATGCAATTGCAGTCAATTAAGATTTCACCTGATGTAAACGAAATATCTGAGAATATTAATGAAATGAATAAACAAAAATCGCAAAAATTAGTCAATAGAATTAGTATTGCTTTTAGGCAACAACAACAGCAAGCCGAGATTATCAGAGATCATAAAAAAGAGTGTAGCTATCCAATTATTATTTGTGGCGATTTGAATAACAGTGCTTTTTCGTATGTTTATAGAAGTGTTAAAGGTAACCTGAATGATGCTTTCGAAGAATCTGGTGTTGGTTTCGGGAAAACCTATAATTTTAAATATTACCCTGTTCGAATTGATTATATTTTAACAGATCCTACTATTAAAGTAAAAAGCTTTGAAAATTTCTCTAAATTCGAAAACTCTGATCATTATCCAGTAATGGCGCGATTGTCTATGGAATGAAATTACAACTTCTGATTTTTTAAATAATCTAAAGCAAACTTACCTTCATTAAACATCAAATCTAAAATACTCAGATTATTGATAAAACCATGTTTTTCTCCAAAAACTTGAGTGTAGTTTTCGAATATCTTAGTTTCTTTCTTTCCGTTTATTAAAAATCTAAAATCAGTATAATCTGGAACTTCGTGAAAGTATTCTTTAGTATTATTAAATTCTAATTTCAATCTCAAACATTTTGAGACTATTTCCATAGTCTCAAAATTTAAATCCACTAAAAAAGTATGTTTTTTGTTGAAAACAGGAGTGAGTTCATCTTCAAAATATTCAAAAAAAGGCGATGTTCTATAGGCAGCTTCTAAGGATTTGAAGTGCTGTTTTTGCCAGTCGAAAGCAGTTTCTAAACGCACCTCTTTCGTCTTTTGATGTCTTTCTTTTGAATGTTTAATAGGAATATTCAATAGTTGAATACCGTTAGGACTGTAAATATAGGTTCTATTCCTATTGGTTTGTTTCTGAAAATTGTCTTCAGTTTCAAAAGTAATACTATCTGCTTGAGCCATCGCTACATAATGACTAATTGTTGGAAAGTAACTTGGATAGATAAGAATGTTCATGTATTTTTAGCTTAAGCTTTCTAATAACCACTTTAAACTTCTTTTTTAACTGTTTTCCTTTTTCTTATTCATGAAAAATGTAATTCCAAAATATGCAGCTAGAGCCATTAAAAAGAATTTAAAATAAGAATACGGCTGTCCTTCACCACCAACAGTAGTAAACAAGCGTTCCCATCTTACTTTATTAAGCCCTTTGCCGTTAGAATCTAAACTCATCCAAATAAAAACTGGTTTTCCAACAATGTGATTTTGAGGCACATATCCCCAGTAACGACTGTCTTCAGAATTGTGACGATTGTCTCCCATCATCCAATAATAGTTTTGTTTAAAGGTATAATTCGTTGCTACTTTACCGTTAATTCTAATTTCGTTACCATTTATTTTTAAATCATTTCCTTCATATTCTGTAATGATTCTTTTGTATAATGGTAAGTTTTCAGAATTTAAAGCAATTGTTTTTCCTTCTTGAGGTATGTAAATGGGTCCATAATTATCTTTATTCCAATTGTTATTTATTTGCGGAAAAACAGCTGGTTCTCCTTCTTTAGAAATATTTCTAATAATAGATGTTACGCCTGGATTGTTTTTTAAACGCTCTGCTGTTTCTTCTGTTAAAGCAGAAAAAAGAAACGTATTTTGAGCAGTTTGATAAATACCATCAGTTATTTGCAATTCACTTAAAAGATAGTTTGGGTCAAATCCTGAACCGTTGGTTGTTACAGTATACGAATATTGTGGCTTAGCTCGTTGCGGTAATACGAGTTGTTTACCATTAATATATACTATCCCGTCTTTTATTTGTAAAGTATCACCTGCAATTCCTTGACATCTTTTTACGTAGTTCGATTTTTTGTCAATAGGTTTGTCTGCTTTTCTTTTAGAGGTATCAAAAAATTTATAAACAGTGTCAACAGGCCAGTTGAAAACTACTATATCATTTCGCTCTATTTTTTGCAAGCCTGGAAATCTAAAATAAGGAAGCTGAGGCCAACTTAAATAGGATTTTTTATGTAACAACGGAATGGTATCATGAACCATTGGTAAAGCAACTGCTGTCATTGGCGTTCGTGCTCCATAATGAAATTTACTCACAAATAAGAAATCACCCACTAACAACGATTTTTCTAATGATGAAGTAGGAATTGTGTACGGTTGCATTACATAGGTATGAACAATTGTTGCTACTACAATAGCAAATAATAATGAACTAATAGTGTCAGCAGTTTTGTTTGTGGGTATTAAACTTCTATCTGAAATATAATTAAGCTCTTGAGTATAATTTAAATAATAAATATATAAGCCCAATGTTGCAATTCCTAGAACAGTATCTAAAGTCGTGTTTTTGCCAAAACTTCTCAAAGTTTCGACCCAAACCACTGGAAACATAATGAGATTGATAACGGGTACAAATAACAAAATAGTCCACCAAGTAGGTCTATTTATGATTTTCATCAATACAATAGCATTATAAATTGGTACTAATGCTTCCCAACGTTTTCTTCCAGCAGCTTCATATAATTTCCATGTTCCTGCAAAGTGAACTATTTGTACAATTACAAAAAATACGAACCATTGAGTTAGTGTCATAACTATTTTATTTTTTTAATTAGAATTGATTATTACAGTTTTGTTACTGTTTTATAACAAAATTAACAAATTACTTAATTTTTTAAATTTAAAACATCTTTCATGTTAAAAATTCCTTTTTTGCCAATAATCCATTCGGCAGCGATTACTGCGCCAAGGGCAAATCCGTCACGATTATGTGCAGTGTGCTTAATATCTATAGTATCAATCTCAGAAATATAGCTTACAGTATGCGTTCCAGGAACATCATCAATACGAAGAGCATCTATAGGAATTTCATCTGATTTTGGCTCGTTTAATGTCCAATTGGTATAAGTACTATTGGCAATTACCCCTTTTGCTAAAGAAATTGCAGTTCCGCTTGGAGCATCTAGCTTTTGAATATGATGAATTTCTTCCATCTCTACTCTATAGCTATCAAATTTAGCCATCATTTTTGCCAAATAATCATTAAGCTCAAAAAATAGATTTACTCCTAAACTAAAGTTAGAACTCGATATAAATGCCCCGTCTTTTGATTTGCATAGTGCTACCATTTCATCATAATGTTCTAGCCAACCAGTTGTTCCTGAAATTACAGGTACATTAGCATAAAAACAACTCGATATGTTTTCGACAGCTACACTCGGAATACTAAAATCTATAGCAACATCAGCAGCTGAAAGTCCTTCGTAAGTATTGAATTCGTCTTTTTTCAGAACAATTTCGTGACCTCTTTCTAGAGCAATTCGTTCTATGGTTTGTCCCATTTTTCCGTATCCCAAAAGTGCTATTTTCATTTGAATGTCATATTTAAGGCAAGACCAAAAGTAGTCCTAAAATTTATATCGTTTTGTTCTATTTTTGGATTCAAGGTTAAATTGTCATTTACATTAAATTGCAGTAAATGTGCATCTATATTAGCATCTACAATATTCAAAATATAAAATGCAGCGGTTAACAATAAGGACATGTCTCTATTGCGTTGATAAAATCGTTGTGCCGTAATTAAACGGGAATCATCAAGATATTGGTATTTGTCGTTCGTAAACCCAGCCAATCTACTTTTGTAAGCGTCACGAAAATCATGATACTTTTTATTATTTACGGAATAATAGTATAAACTTGTCCCCATGGCACCGTAAACCAGAGGAATTTTCCAATATTTTTTGTTATAGGCTTGACCCAAACCAGGTAAAACAGCCGAGAAAAAAGCGGCCTTTGCAGGAGATAATGGATTGATTTCTTTGCTTTTTACTGTGTCTTTAGATTGAAGAATAGCTTTAGGGAGCACTTGAGCATCAACCAAGCAACTACCAAATAATAAGAGGAGTATTATGATTGTATTTTTAAACACTACCCTTTTATCAATTTAATAATTCTTTTAAAATCTTCTTCTGAATGAAAAGGGATAGTAATTTTCCCTTTGCCGTTTCCAGCAACTTTAACCTCTACTTTTGTTCCAAAATAAGTCGAAATGGCTTTCTTTTCATTTTCTTCTACTTCAAATGAATTTCCTTTTACGATTTTTGCTGGAGTTGGTTTTAAACTTTCTTGATACGTTTTTACAAGGGCTTCCGTTTCACGTACAGATAGATTATCACTTACTATTTTTTGATAAATATCAGTCTGAATATCTAAATCATCAATATTAATAATCGCACGACCATGACCCATAGTAATGAATCCGTCGCGAATGCCCGTTTGAATAATAGGATCTAATTTTAAAAGACGCAAATAATTAGCGATAGTAGACCGTTTTTTGCCCACACGATCACTCATCTGTTCTTGAGTTAGCTGAATTTCATCAATTAATCGTTGATAAGAAAGAGCAATTTCTATGGGGTCTAAATCATGACGTTGAATGTTTTCAACCAAAGCCATAATTAGCGATTCATTATCATTTGCAATTCTGATATAAGCAGGAATTGTAGTTAATCCTGATAATTTTGAAGCACGCAATCTTCGTTCTCCAGAAATTAATTGGTATTGATTGAAATCGGTTTTTCTAACAGTTATTGGTTGAATCACCCCTAATTCTCGAATAGAAGTAGCCAATTCTCTTAGCGATTCTTCATTAAAATTACTTCTGGGTTGGAATGGATTTATTTCAATAGAATCAATATCAAGCTCAATTATATTGCCCACCACTTTATCAGCATTTTTATCGTCAACCGACTGTATATTATTGTCTGGGTCTTTCAATAATGCCGATAACCCTCTGCCTAACGCTTGTTTTTTTACTGCTTGTGTCATAAAACCTATTAACTGTTTTTCTGAATAATTTCTTGGGCTAAGTGCAAATAATTTGTCGCTCCTTTGCTCGTAGCATCATAATTTATAATGCTTTCGCCATAACTTGGTGCTTCACTTAATTTTACATTTCGTTGTATAATAGTATTGAAAACCATATCGTTGAAGTGCTTTTGTACTTCTTCTACCACCTGATTAGACAATCGCAATCTAGAATCGAACATGGTTAGTAACAAGCCTTCAATATCTAAATCAGGATTGTGAATTTTTTGAACACTTTTTATGGTATTCAATAATTTCCCTAAACCTTCTAGCGCATAGTATTCACATTGAATAGGAATAATTACGGAGTCAGCTGCTGTAAGTGCATTCAAAGTTAGTAAGCCTAAAGAAGGAGCACAATCAATCAAAATATAATCGTAGTTGTCTTTGACGCTAGCCAATGCTTCCTTTAGCATATACTCTCTATTTTCCTTGTCAACCAATTCAATTTCTATGGCAACAAGATCGATATGGGCTGGAATGATATCCACATTTGGAGCGGTACATTTAATTATAGCTTCTTCAGGACGATTACTATGTTCTACTATTTGATAGGTTCCAATAGCAATGTTTTCAATGTCAATCCCAAGACCTGAACTCGCATTCGCTTGCGGGTCTGCATCAATAAGTAACACTTTTTTTTCTAAAACGCCTAATGATGCCGCCAGATTTACCGAAGTGGTTGTTTTTCCAACACCTCCTTTTTGATTGGCAATAGCAATGATTTTACCCATTTATTTTTTTCGAATTATAAGCGGTAAAAATACAATTTATTATGGTTTTTTCAAGGCTTATTTGTTAACAAAAGTTAAAAAGCTATCGCTCAAGGAATAACTACTTCTTCTTCGCCTTAATCATTGCTTCCAGCATATCCCACATTTCTTCAGGAATGGCATCTAGTTGATTGAACTGACCAGCGCCTTTTAGCCATTCGCCACCATCAATAACTACTACTTCTCCGTTGATATACGCCGAAAAGTCAGAAACCAAATAAGCAGCCAAATTCGCTAATTCCTGATGTTCTCCGTTGCGTTGTAGTGGAACTCGTTTTGAAGTGTCGAATTTTTTAGCCAAATCACCTGGTAACAATCTGTCCCAAGCGCCTTTTGTAGGAAATGGGCCTGGTGCAATAGCATTAGACCGAATGCCGTATTTTGCCCATTCTACCGCTAAACTTCTCGTCATGGCTAGAACTCCGGCTTTTGCAGTAGCGCTCGGAACAACATACGCTGAACCTGTAAAGGCATACGTTGTTACTATATTTAAGATTGTAGAAGTTGCTTGTTTGCTATCAATCCAGTGTTTTCCGAAAGCCAGCGTACAGTTTTTAGAACCTTTTAAAACTATATCAATTACAGTATCAAAAGCATTGGCAGATAATCTTTCGGTAGGCGAAATGAAATTGCCTGCAGCATTGTTTAATAAAACGTCTACTTTTCCGAAAGCCTTTAGCACTTCTTGTAGCATATTTTCCACCTGATCATAATGGCGGACATCGCATTGAACAGCTAGACACGTTCCGCCAGTTTGGGTTTCTAGTTCTATAGCCGTGTTTTTTAGTTTTTCTAAATCACGGGAAGTAATGGCTACTTTGGCACCCAATTCGAGAAAATATTGAGTCATGGCTTTGCCCAAGCCGCTTCCGCCACCTGTTACTACTATTACTTTGCCTTTTAGAGCATCATCACGAAGCATTTTTGTTGAAAAATTCATAGTTTATTTTTTTATAAACGTAAATATAATTAAAATATATGCTGTGCGCGTTTATTAAAAAACTATGTTAATTCGATATTTTTGTAGTCCTTCTCCATTTTCATTGCAATGTAAAAAAGGATTACTAATAACTAAATGATAGCTAAAGTATTATATAGTAGTTATTTTTTCAAGAAACTCTTTTGTAATTGGTTTTTCCAGAAATCCAAATATATTCGGATCGACATGAACCCTCGAAATATCAGAATCGTCTATCGTAGAAGAGATAATAAATACTTTGCAGTATTTTTTTACAAACTGAGGTAATGTATTAAATGCTTCCATAAATTCAAATCCAGACATCATGGGCATGTAAATGTCTAAAAAAATAATATTAGGCAATAAATCGATGTTGTTTTGGTTGTCTTGTAAATAGTGTAATGCATTAACTGCATTATCATATTGTAGTAATTTATTTGCAAAATTATTTTTGATAATTAATCTAGAACCAATATATCGATCGATATTGTTATCGTCAATAATCATTATTATGCCAATTTTTTGTTGTAATAACTCTATCATGGTTTTAAATTTTTTAATATAATGCTAAAAGAAGTACCAATTCTTTGTTTAGAACTAACTTCTATAGTACCTTTTAATTTTTTAATAATTTCCTTAACGATATAAAGTCCAATTCCTGTACCGTCAACTTTGCCAGATAATCGGAAAAACATATCAAAAATTTTATTATGATGTTGTTTTGCAATTCCAATTCTGTTATCTGCTATTAGAAGATGTAAATATTCTTTATCTATTGTTCCAGTTATTTTGATAAATTTATTTGGTTGTTCTGTATTTTGAAATTTTATAGCATTTGAAATAAGATTCTCTAAAATAGTGTTAAGGCTTTGTTTATCAGAATAAAAAGGCACTAATTCTTTAATGTTTACTTCGTAACTGATTTTTTCAGAGCTTTTTATATTTTTGAATTCTTTAAAAATTTCTTCTATAATTTTTTGAACTGGAATTTTTTTAATGTCTAATTCCATGCGGTTATTTCTCGAATAAATTAGAATATTTTTGATGTATTCATCGAGACGATTAACGCTATTTCGAATCATAGATGTATGTTCCAAGGTGTCTTCCTCTTTACTTTCTTCTTCAATAAAGCCGAGTAATCCTAAAATAGAGGTGAGTGGCGAACGTAAATCATGTGACACACTATACACAAAGCGATCTAGTTCTAAGTTTGTTTTTGAGAGTATTTCATTATTTTTAATTAATTCATCTTCGTTAATTTTTCGTTGCGAAATATCTTGATGTGCTATTACAACTAAATCCTCTTCTCCATCAAATGGTACGGCAAGTAGTGCAAACCAAATTTCTTCTTTTGTATCCATGTGACAAGGATATTCAAGATAAAAAACATCCTTTTTTTTTGTCATTACTTTTTGGAGTCCTATTAAAACTTTCGGGGCAATCTCATCACCTTCAATTGTTGATTTTTTACAAACATCTAAGTAATTACTGCCTATGCTTGTATTTTCTAGAGTAGTTTCTCCATTTACTAATGCAAACCGATTCCAAGCTTCATTGACCGCTATAATTGTTCCAGAGTGATTTATAACAGCTATATGTGAGCTTAAGGAATTTAAAATGTTACGACTAAAGTTTTCGCTTTTAAGAAGGTCTTTTTCGGCTTTCTTTTTTTCAGTAATGTCTCTGAAGTTGCCTACAAATGCATTCACGTTTTTTTCTTCTATCATATTGGTTACTGTTCCTTCACACCAAATCCAATTGCCATTTTTGTGCAGAAATCTTTGTTCAAAATCGAAATATTTTCCAGATACAGATTCAATCTCTTTTCTTTTTTCAAGAAAACAATCAAGTTCATCAGGATGAACTAAATTAAAAATAGAAATATCTAGAAATTCTTCTAATTTATAACCCAACACTTTGGTTATTGATGAGCTAGCATAGATTAGTTTACCGTTTTGATCGGAGAGTGTTTTTACATCAGTACTTTTTTCTATCAAGGCTCTGAAAAGCCTCTCGTTTTTTAGTACAAGTTCTTCGGTTTCTTTGTGTTTTTTTGCTTTTTCAAATAAATCAATTGCAAACGAGATATCAGTTGCAACTTCAATAAACAAAGCAATTTCCTCGTTATCAGAAAATTCGATTTTTTCTGAATAAAGATTTAAGGTTCCAATTATTTTACCCGATTTTCTAAAAGGGAGTATAATAGCAGAATGTATTCCGTATTTTTTTGCAAAAGGTACCCATTTTAAAAGTTCGGATTCATTATAAATATCATTACAAATGAAATACGATTCTGTTTTCAATATTTGATCATGCGGACTGTTTACTTCAATATTTAAGTTTTTAAATAAATGAGTAATCTCCTCGGGGAGCCCGTAATGTTGTATCATAGAAATCGTTTTATTGTCTTGATCAAAAAGACCAATCCAAGCCGTTTTAAATTTCCCAAATTCAACAGCAATATGACAGGAATTACTGAAAAGAGCACTTCTGTCATTTAGACGTAAAATTTTCTCATTAATCTGACTAATAAAGGCATATAAATCTTTTATTTTTAACAGTTTTTCAAATGTTTTTTGTTGTTCACTTCGATTTATAGAAAGTATTAAAATTCCTTCAGGTATAGGTTGAATACTAAGTTCAAAATTACCAACAGTACCATTCGGAAAAATAAAATCGTTATCAATTCGTTCACCAATTCTATTTATCATGCATCGATTCAAGACTTTAAATAAATTGGTTTGCTCAATATTAGGGTATTTTTCCATTAAGGTTTTTCCAATCAATTCCTTTTTAGAATAGCTACTAATTTTTACCAAAGCATTATTGACATAAATATATTTCCATTTAAAATCAAGGATTTGTACACCTTCTAGTAAAGAATCAAATCTATTTTTGAATTTTGAATTGCTACTCATCTTGATGTTTGGTGTTGAATATAGTTTGTACTAAAAAATGAATTTATAGTGGTTTTATTCATGAATTGTGATTGATATTTTGTTCATAGAAATACAACTATTTTTTATCAAAAAGGTTTTATTTGAACAGAATATTACTAAGGTAAGTGTTATATATGTTAAGTGTTCCAAAAACAAAAAAACATGTAAACCTTTTTTTTAATTATATAAGAAACTAAATCGGAGAAGTTCGATTTAAGATTTCTCTAATTGAAGTTGTTGAGAATTTATATCTTCAACAATCGTTCTGCTGCTTTTATCAAAGTTTCATCGTCTTTTGCAAAGCAAAATCGGATGCATTTTACGTCTTTGCCACCTGCATAGAAAGGAGATAGCGGAATAGTTGCCACACCAAAATCGGTCACTAGTTTTTTAGCAAAGTCTAAGTCATTTTCGTTAGAGAAATGCCCATAGGAAGCAACCTGAAAATAAGTGCCTTCGCAGGGAAATAATTCGAATTTAGTTTCTTGCATCAGACTTCTGAAAAAATCTCGTTTTTGTTGGTAAAAACCGCCCAATTCAGAAACTTTCACCACATCAATATAATCGTTAACCGCATATTGAGCAATACTGTTGACACTGAAAACGAGGAATTGATGTACCTTTTTAATTTCTATCATTAATTGTTCTGTTGCAATGAGATAGCCAATTTTCCAGCCCGTAATGTGAAACGATTTCCCAAAAGAGGAAACACTCACGCTTCGATGCCAAAGTTTCTCGCGCTGATGTATAGAAATGTGTTTGTTTTCGAATGTAATGTATTCATAGACTTCGTCTGAAAGTAAAATGACATTTGGGTATAAATCGAGTAGTTTTTCGAGTTGAATATAATCCTGTTCTGACCAGATTTTGCCAGTAGGATTGTGCGGATTATTGGTCACAATCATTCGGGTTTTGCTGTTCATTCTATTTGCGATGGCTTCCCAATTGGGTGTAAAATCCTCATTTAAAGCAATTCGAATAGGCTTAGCATTGCATAACAAAATAGTCGATTCGTAGCTGTCATAACTTGGGTCTAAAATAATCACTTCGTCATTGGCATAGACTAAGGCTTGAATGGCAGCAAAAATGCCTTGCGTAGCACCAGCAGTAATTAAAATTTCGGTGCTAGGATTCACTTTTCGTTGATAGGAATCCTGAGTGAGTTTTGCAATTTTCTCCAACAAAGGCGGATAGCCAGCCATGGGCAAATATTGATGTATTTCTTCCTGCGTCCATTTGATAACGATGTCTTTTAATTTTTGATCTACAGGAAAATTAGGAAATCCCTGTGAGAGATTAATGGCTCGGTATTCGTTTGCCATTTGCGACATAGTAGTAAAAATACTAGTACTTATATTTGGAAGTTTAGACATCAATCAGGTTTTTTGAAAGTATAAAAGTAAAGTTTTTTTATAAAACTACCAGTTAATTTTGGATAGCGACTTGTCTGCCGATAGTTAAGTAAAACGGATTCGTTTTGTAGCAACACTAATTGACACTGATTTAGAGTTTTTAAATCTGTTTTTGTTCGCATTTTGCCATGAAAATCAATTTGCAAACGATTTTTATTCACCAACTTTTCCTATGAATACTGCTCTGAACGCCAACTTTGACGTCGGGAACGTCAAGTTTTACGTCAGGAACGCAAAGTTTTACGTCAAGGACGTGAAATTTTACGTACTACAACGCCAAGTTTTACGTCAGCAACGTCAAGTTTGACGTCAGCGATGCCAAATTTCACGTCCTTGACGTCAAACTTGACGTTATTAGCATGGAAAAATATATTGTGATTGATGGAGTTGGGAAAGATTTTTTAAGAAGAAACCCTGAACTCCTTTCTTAATTTTTATACATTTACGCTTTAAACTATTTTTATGAGAAAAGTATACTTTTTAGTAGTGGGGTTATTCTTTTTTAGCGGGGTAAAAGCACAGATTGTAAATATTCCTGATGCTAATTTTAAAGAGGCCTTATTATTATCAGATTCAGGTGGTCAAATTGCCAGAGATTTATCGGAAAAATATTTTAAGATTGATGCCAATAATGATGGAGAAATTCAGATAAGTGAAGCTGAAAATGTTTGGGCTTTGAATATTAGAATGTTGGATATCAAATCCGTGGAAGGAATATCGAGTTTTATTAATTTAGCTCATTTTTACTGTTATTCCAATCAAATCAGTTCTTTAGATGTTTCTGCATTAGTAAATCTTCAAGGTTTATATTGTTCTTCTAATCAACTTACTTCATTAGATTTAAGTAATCAAAAGAAACTTAATTCATTGATGTGTGATGATAATAATTTAACAAGCTTGTCTATTAAAAATACAAATATTAATGTGTCTTTTTTAGATTTTTCAAAAAATATGAATTTATTATATGTATGCGCAAATGATAAACAGTTACCAGATGTACGGAATATGATTCTTGAATATGGTTATACTAATTGCCATGTTAATACATATTGTTCTTTTGATCCAGGAGGAACTTTTTATACTATTCAAGGGAGTCAAAAATTTGACAGTAATAACAACGGTTGCGATGCTTCGGATATAGTTTTTCCTAATTTGAAATTCACCATTTCCGACGGAACCATCACGGGTAGTATGATAGCTAATGCAACTGGAAATTATTTTATTCCTGTTCAAGCGGGTACAAAAACTATAACTCCAATTCTTGAAGATTCTAGTTATTTTAGTATTTCTCCCAATAAAACAGTAGTAACTTTTCCAAAACAAGCGAGTCCGTTTACTCAGGATTTTTGTATTACATCAAATGGTGTTCATCCTGATTTAGAAGTTACCGTTTTATCCATAAATAGAGCAAGACCAGGTTTTGATGCTTCTTATAAAATAGTTTACAAAAATAAAGGCAATCAAACTCAAACAGGTTCCGTAAATCTTACTTTTGATGATGCTGTTTTAGATTTTGTTATAGCAAATCCAATTGCTACTAGTCAAAGTACTACTAATTTGTCTTGGAATTTTACTGATTTAAAACCATTTGAAACCAGAGAAATAGAAGTTAAAGTTAATGTCAACTCACCACTTGAAACTCCAGCTGTAAACGGCGGAGATGTATTAGAATATATTGCTAGAATAACAAGTGCTTCACCCGATGAAACCCCAGCCGACAATAGTTTTACATTGAATCAAACGGTAGTTAATTCATTTGACCCAAATGATAAAACGTGTTTAGAGGGCGCAACCATTGCTCCAAGTGCTGTGGGAAAATATGTGCATTACATTATTCGTTTTGAAAATAAAGGAACTGCTGAGGCTGAGAATGTTGTCGTTAAAGATATTATTGATACTTCAAAATTTGATATTAATTCACTCGTGGTAACCCAAGGAAGTCATCCTTTTGTAACTAAAATTTCAGAAACCAACAAAGTAGAGTTTATCTTCGAGAACATCAATCTGCCATTTGATGATGCAACCAATGATGGCTATATGGTTTTCAAAATCAAAACAAAACCAAGCTTGGTCGTTGGAGATTCTTTCAGTAATACCGCTAGTATTTATTTTGATTACAATTTTCCAATTATAACAAATACAGCAACTACCTCAGTATTGCAGAGTTTAGGTACAAATGATTTTGAGTTTTCGACTTTCTTTAACCTTTATCCAAATCCTGCAAAACAAGTATTGAATATTGATGTTAAGAAAAACATTGTGGTTTCTTCAATTAGTATTTACAATACACTAGGACAACAAATTCTCGTTATTCCAAATGCACAGCAAACAAAACAAGTGGATGTTTCCAATTTAAAAACAGGAAATTATTTTATTAAATTAACTTCAGATAAAGGAAGCGCTGTTGGGAAGTTTGTGAAGGAGTAAACTTATTAAGAATTGGATTTTTTAGAACTGTTTTTACTTAACTTGAATTGATAATTGAGTGTTTTTAATTTGCTTCGTCTTTCATTAGCTCTTAATTTTAGAGTTAGTTCCACATTCAAATTAACCCGAGTGAGATATTCTAAAATACTAGCATAGGCAGCATCAGTAGTTTGATCTTGTTTTACTTGTTTTGAAAGGACATTTGCTCCATTTTTTGAAGGAATTTCAGATTTGGTATCTTTAGTTGGCGAAGGAAAATCGAAAGTTAAAATGAATTGTTCTTTTTGAGGATTGATATTCACCTCGAAATTATTGACAATAAATTTATCGGACAGAATGCTCTTTTTTAATGTATTGGCTTCTGTTACTAGCGGTTTAGATTCGTTTACAGGAAGCACATCATTGATGTAGTGGATAACTTCTTCAATCGCATTTTCGGAACTGTCGTATTTGATATAGTATTCTTTTCCTATAAATACTAGTGCTCCTTTAGCATTGATTTCGAATTTTTTAGAGAGATAGATTTTTTTAAAAGTATCTTCTTTAATGTCGGTTTTTACAAAATTAATTATGTTGTAGGCTAAGTCAAGAACGTGTAAAAAATATTCGCCACTTCTGTTCGAATAAACAGGGTTGGCAAATGTATTTTCTTTTTTTTCATTGATGTAGCCAACTACTCTCATTTGGAATTGCTTTTAGATATTTTTAAATTTTGTATTTGTTATTGTTGCAAATCATAAAGGAATTAACATAAAAGCGTACTAAATTAATAAAATAAAAATAAAAATTTCAAGCAAAAATTATTAATTTATAAAACGATAAATAATGAAAGTACAGTCCGTTTCTTTTTAGTGACTATTATTCTCCAATCAAGATCTCTAAAATTCGTATTGCAGCTTCGCTTATCTTAGTTCCAGGCCCAAAAACAGCCGCAGCACCAGCATCAAATAAAAATTGATAATCTTGATGAGGTATAACTCCACCAACAATTACCATAATATCTTGACGACCAAATTTTTTAAGTTCTTCAATGACTTGAGGAACAAGCGTTTTGTGTCCAGCAGCTAGTGAGGAAACCCCTAGAATGTGAACGTCGTTTTCTACAGCTTGTTTTGCAGCTTCGAAAGGTGTTTGAAATAATGGACCAATATCTACATCAAAACCAACATCGGCATAGCCTGTAGCGACAACTTTAGCGCCACGGTCGTGACCGTCTTGCCCCATTTTAGCAATCATTATTCGTGGTCGACGCCCCTCTTTTTTGGCAAATTTGTCTGCTAAAAGTTTCGCTTTTTCAAAGCTTTTATCGTCTTTAATTTCTTTACTATACACGCCACTAAAGGTTTTAATTTGTGCTTTATATCTGCCAAAAACGGTTTCAAGCGCATCGCTAATTTCGCCTAGAGTGGCTCTATTTCTTGCTGCATCGACTGCTAATTCTAATAAACTGCCTTCTTGATTTTGTGCACAAAGAGTTAATTTTTCAAGTGAGTTTTCTACTTTTTCTTTATTTCTAGTTGCTTTTATACGCTCTAATTGTTCAATTTGTTGTTTTCGAACCATTTGATTATCAACATCAAGAATATGTAATGGATCTTCTTTTTCTAATCGGTATTTGTTGACACCTACAATTACATCTTGGCTACTGTCAATTCGTGCTTGTTTTCGTGCAGCAGCTTCTTCAATTCGCAATTTCGGAATTCCTGCTTCAATAGCTTTTGTCATTCCGCCTAATTCTTCTACTTCTACAATTAATGCCCAAGCTTTTTCTGCAATTTCAGCAGTTAGGCTTTCTACATAATAACTACCCGCCCAAGGATCGACTGTTTTAGTGATTTTGGTTTCTTCTTGCAAAAATATCTGGGTATTTCTTGCAATTCGTGCCGAGAAATCTGTTGGTAAAGCAATTGCTTCATCTAGTGCATTGGTATGTAAAGATTGAGTCCCACCAAAAGCAGCCGCCATGGCTTCAATTGTTGTTCTTGCTACGTTATTAAAAGGATCTTGCTCGGTCAAGCTCCAACCCGATGTTTGGCAATGTGTCCTGAGGACTAATGATTTTTCGTCTTTTGGATGGAATTGTTGTACCAATTTTGCCCAAATCATTCTAGCGGCTCTCATTTTTGCAATTTCCATAAAATGGTTCATTCCGATTCCCCAAAAAAAAGATAGGCGAGGGGCAAACTCATCAATTTTCATTCCTGTAGACAACCCTGTTTTTATATATTCTAAACCATCTGCAAGTGTATAGGCAATTTCTATATCGGCTGTTGCTCCAGCTTCTTGCATGTGATAGCCTGAAATTGAAATCGAATTGAATTTCGGCATTTTTTTACTCGTATATTCAAAAATATCGGCAATGATTTTCATAGAAGGAGTAGGCGGGTAGATATAGGTATTCCGCACCATAAATTCCTTTAAAATATCATTTTGGATTGTTCCAGAAAGTTGCTCGGGTGGAACGCCTTGTTCTTCGGCAGCCACAATATAAAATGCCATAATTGGTAAAACGGCTCCGTTCATCGTCATGGAAACCGACATTTCTTCTAACGGAATTTGATTGAACAACACTTTCATATCTTCAACAGTATCGATAGCAACTCCTGCTTTTCCTACATCCCCCACAACGCGTTCGTGATCAGAGTCATAGCCTCTATGTGTAGGCAAATCGAAAGCTATAGACAATCCTTTTTGTCCCGAAGCAAGATTTCGTCGGTAAAAAGCATTACTTTCTTCAGCAGTCGAAAATCCAGCATATTGCCTAATTGTCCATGGTCTTCTGACATACATCGTTGCATACGGACCGCGTAAGTTGGGAGCAAATCCTGCACCAAAACCAAGATGTTCGAGATTTTCGATATCTTCGTTAGTATAGGTAGCTTTTAGCTCAATATTTTCTGCAGTTAGAAAGTTATCTTTTCTAGAAACTTCTAACTTCTGATTTTTGACTTCTGATTTTAGAGTGATATGTTGAAGATTTTTTCTCATTTTATGAATTATTCTTTTTCCAATCTTTCCTGTTCTATTTTCTCAGCTAATCTTTTTTCGATTATTGGTGTTATCAAAGTTTTTCTGGGCTTGTTTTTTACAAAAGGAAACAGTTCTAAATCGTGTTTCATTTTGTCATCCTTGTTTGGATATTTATTCGTTCCCAATAAAATCTCTTTACCAGAGTCGAATAATTCTTGTTCCTTATCAGCACTTTCTTGAATTTTTCTTTTAATAATTCCATCGTTTAGTTGTTTTAGAAAACCTCCATTAGCTTCAATATCTTTAAATAATACTAATGATTTTTCTGCTAATTGTTGGGTTAAACTTTCGATGTAATAACTTCCGTCAGCCGGATTATTGACTTTGTCGAAATAACTTTCGTGTTTGAGAATTAACAATTGATTTCGAGCAATTCTATCGCCAAATTCATTGTCTTTATGGTACAATGCATCATAGGGCAGGTTCGCAATTGCGTTAGCTCCACCAAGTATTGCCGACATGCATTCGGTTGTGGTTCGTAATAAATTTACGTTATAATCGTATACTGTTTTATTTCTTTTTGTTGGCGTAACCAGTATATGACAATCAAAATGGTGGTTGTATTCTTTTGCAATCAAGTTAAAAAGTGTTCGTAAAGTTCTAAGTTTAGCAATTTCGAAAAAGTAATTAGTTCCAACTGAAACTTGAAAAACCATGGGTTGGTTTATTGTTGTAATTCTATTGAAATATTCATTGGCTTGAGCCAAACTATAGGCAATTTGTTGCACCATATTTGCACCTGCATTTTGATACAAACTACTATTAATACTTAAAATTGAGCAAGTACTTATAGTTTTAGAAAGCAAATTTAAAGTTACGAAGTTATCTTTTTCTGAGGTTGCAAACCAATTTCCATCTTTGGCTAATTGCCCAATAGGATCAAGATTTAGGAATACAGTGGCTTTTTTTTCTTTGGCTATTAATTCAATTTTTTTTATGAAATCGATTGATAGAAATTTAAGATTAAAGTAAATTGTAATTGTATCTAAAGAAAGGCTTTCGAGTAATTTTTTTATATCTGTTCTCTCTTCTTCAATTGTAAATAGAATACTTTCGGCACCACGCTCTATACTTTCTTTAGCTCTTTGAATTGATTTTTCTACATCATAAACAAATATGTTTTGACAAATTAAAAACATTGAAGCATTCGTATTTATAGAAAGATAGGCATCAGTATCGTCGTTATGATAAAATGGTTTTACTTTAATTCCTTCAGGCGAATTCCAAATGAGAGTTTCATTATAATCGGCTCCTTTAAGCTCAAACTGTATTTGTTGTTTCCATTTTTTGGAGGAAACGAAGTTAAAATCTTTAAATAAATTTTTTGACATTGTATGTTTATTTATAGCTTCTGTTTCCTAAATAGAATATCGATTTTCTTGTTATAATTCTCCTTCTTTTCGAATAGTATCTCCGTCAAATTCAATGATATAAATATCCTCACTATCTTTTTTCATATAGTACTTTTCTCGAGCATATTTTTCTATCTGATCTGGATTCTTGAGTAATTTGATGTGCTCTTGGTCTTTCTTTATTTCTTCTTGATAGTATTTTTTATTGTTTTCTAAATCATTAATTTCAGTATCTAAAATTCGATGATCAAAATAAGAATAATTGTCTAGGAACAGCATCCAAGTACAAAAAAACAACAATACCCACACGTATTTGTTACTTAAAAATTTGAACCAAGCAGTTTCTTTATAAGGGTTTGCCATTTCAGTTTAAATTACTATAAATATATAAAAAAATTATAATATCCTTTGATTAATTACTGCTCGAACAACATCTATGGCAACGGTATTGTATTTATCGTTTGGAATAATAATATCTGCAAATGCTTTAGTAGGTTCAATAAATTGTTGGTGCATCGGTTTTAAAGTTGTTTGGTATCGATTTAAAACCTCTTCCATGTCACGACCACGCTCGGCAATATCACGTTTTAATCGTCTAATTAATCTTTCATCAGAATCGGCATGAACAAAAATTTTCACATCAAATAAATCTCTTAATTCAGGATTTGCTAAGATTAGAATCCCCTCAACAATCATAACTTTTCGAGGATGCGTGAGTATAGTATCATCGGTTCTATTGTGTTTTAAAAACGAATATACTGGTTGATTAATAGTATTTCCTTCTTTTAATTCTTTGAGATGAGTTACGAGTAATTCAAAATCAATAGCTCTAGGATGATCAAAATTGATTAAGGCACGTTCGTCAAAATTAAGATTCTGAGTTTCTTTGTAATATGAATCTTGTGAAATAATACCAACCTCAGTTTCTGGTAATTCATTCATAATTTGGTGAACTACAGTAGTTTTTCCGCTACCAGTTCCGCCAGCAATTCCAATAATTAGCATATATTAGTTGTGTTGTATTAGTTAATTACAAAAATAGGAATTTAATTGGGAGTGAATTTTGTTTTTGTAAATGTTTTTTTGAAACTGGCATAAAAAAAGCGAAACATTTCTGTTTCGCTTCTGTCGGGGTGGCAGGATTCGAACCTGCGGCCTCCTGCTCCCAAAGCAGGCGCGATAACCGAGCTACGCTACACCCCGAAATCGAATGCAAATATAATGTTTAATTTTTCTCTTCAAAAGATTTATATAAATAAATAAAATTTATTTTAAGATAGTAAATTAGGATTTATTTGAGCACGAAATTTTTAGAATATAGTTTACATTTGCAATCTCAAAATTGATTTTAAAATACAATTATGTCTGATACAATAGAAAAAATAAAATGCTTAATTATAGGTTCCGGACCGGCGGGTTATACAGCAGCAATTTATGCAGCAAGAGCAAATATGAATCCTGTTTTGTACCAAGGGACTCAGCCAGGCGGACAATTGACAACTACTAATGAAGTAGAGAATTTTCCTGGTTATGTTGATGGAGTTACGGGGCCAGAAATGATGGTGCAATTGCAAAAACAAGCGGAACGTTTTGGAACCGATGTACGTGATGGTTGGGCTACAAAAGTTGATTTTTCAGGTAATTTACATAAAGTTTGGATTAACGATACTAAAGAGTTGCATTGTGAAACAGTAATTATTTCTACTGGTGCAACTGCTAAATATTTAGGACTTGAATCAGAGCAGCATTATTTAAAAATGGGTGGAGGCGTTTCTGCCTGTGCGGTTTGCGATGGTTTTTTCTACAGAAACCAAGAAGTAGTTATTGTTGGTGCTGGAGATTCGGCTTGTGAGGAAGCACATTATCTTTCAAAATTATGCAAAAAAGTAACAATGTTGGTGCGTAGCGAAAAATTCAGAGCTTCAAAAATCATGGAAGAGCGCGTTCGTAAAACAGAGAACATTACCATTTTAATGAATCATGATACTGTAGAAGTTTTAGGTGATGGGCAAGTGGTAACAGCCGTAAAAGCGTTGAATAAAACAAGTAATGAAGTTTTTGAAATTCCTGCAACGGGTTTCTTTGTAGCCATTGGTCATAAACCAAATACGGATATTTTTGCTAATTATCTTACTCTTGATGAAACAGGCTATATTATTAATATTCCGGGAACATCTAAAACAAATGTAGCTGGTGTTTTTGTAGCCGGCGATGCTGCCGATCATGTGTATCGTCAGGCAATTACTGCTGCGGGAACAGGTTGTATGGCTGCTTTAGATGCAGAAAGATATTTGGCTGCACTTTAATCAAATTCAAGATTATAAAAGAAAAGAGTTCCAAAAATATTGGAACTCTTTTCTTTATAAATAAATCTTATGATTTTATTTTGTTAACGTTTTTTTATTCAAAGTGGCATTGTCAATAAAATTCTTCATTTCGATTTTTTGTGTGCCATACAAATTAATCTCCGATTTTCCTGAGGCATCAATTATAGCTTTTGTGCTTACAATTATACTGCAATTAGAATATCCTTCGGTTGTGATTTCAGCATTTTTTGAAGATAAATTTTTACCTGTAAATTCTGCATTGTTGTCTAATCGTAGTTTTAAATTATTAACATCGCCTTCAACATTTGCATTTGTTTTTTGGTACATATCAAAAACCAATTGATTAGATGATATTAAGGCTTTAAGTTTGGCGTTTTTACTGAGTTCAATAGTAGTTTGTTCCGATTTTAGATTGAGCTCAATTTTTGATTTATCATTAGCCATCAAAGTAAAATTCTTAGTTTTTACATAGGCAAAAATTTTAGAGTCATCGAAGCTTTTAAAAGTAAAATCATCTAAATTAATTTCGGCTAATGCAGTTATGTTTGTATTGTCTTTTGCAATTAACATTTTAAAACCAGTTGTATAGGTTACTCTAACGCTAAATTTTTTTGCACTAGTAACTTCTTTTTTACTTGAAATTTGTAAGGAATTGCCGTTATAGCTGGTTTCTATAAGGTCATGAAGATTGTCATCGGCTTCTATTTCTAAGGCACATTTATCTCCTTTTATTAAAAATATTTCTATATTATCTTCTACTTCAAGATTTTCGAATTCATTTATCTCTTTCTGTTCTACGGTGACAATCTTTGAACCTTTTATTTTTTCTTTGTCTTGACTAAATACGGAATAACTAAATAAAAATAGAGTTAAGAATAATACCGTTTTTTTCATGTTTGTATATTTTCATCAAATATAAAAAAAAATCATCCCTTTTGAAGATGATTTTAAAAATTAAAGATATAGTTTTATTCTTTGCTTATACTTCCTCCCGAACTAGTTTTACTTTGTACTTTTTTAGGAGTTCCGTTATAGTTAATGCTACTTCCACTTGAAGCATTTGCTGTTAATGTTAGAATAGGAGAAACAGTTGTGGTGCTCCCGCTACTAGATTCCGAAAGGACGTCGTTTGCCATTAATTGCTCAGCATTAATTTGGCTTCCGCTAGACGAGTCAGTTTCTAATTTTAAAGCTTTTCCGCTAGCAATAATAGTACCTCCGCTTTCAGTTGTTAAAGAAATTGCATCAGCTTCGACATTTATCTTTATTTCACTACCGCTATCAGCTTCAACTTTTATATCATTTGTTATTAAAGTATTTGCACTACTAATTTTTGATCCACTTGATGCATTTATTCCTGAAATTGAAGGTATTTTTACAATTACTTTTGGAGTTTGCGTAGCATTATATCCTTTTTTAGTTTTTATAATTAGAACACCATTTTCAACGGTTGTGCTTATAATTTTCTGTAAATTCTCGTCAGCTTCTACTGAAATAGATTTATTATCAGTTTGTTCTATTATAACTTCAATACCAGAGCTAACCTCGATTTTCTGAAAGTCGTTATTAACGAATCTTGTTTGAGTTGTAATGTTTCCGTTTCCTGTTTCTTTATTTCCTAAATTTATATCATATTTACAGGAGGAGAATAATAATACAATAAATGCTGTAACTATAAGTTTTGTCAAAAATAATATTGTTTTTATCATTACTATTGTTTTTTAATTATTACACCATTTACGTCTGTTGTTAATCCTTCTTTTCCAATAATTTGTTTTATTATTACTTTTTCACCATTTACATTTACTGTTGTAGTTGTGATACTGTCTTTTTTAGATATAGTGTTTTCACTGTTTTCAACATCATTCCATTCGTTTTCTTCTTTTGGGCAATTCAAACATTTTACTTGTGAACTTCCCATTTTATAAATAAATTCATCGGAACTAAAATGCAAGTTAAAGAATGAATCATCTGAATCATCATATTCTTTCACACTATTGTCTGGTTTAAAGAATGTTCCTTCTGGCAAGTAAAGTAGGATTTGTACTTCTTGATCTCTGTATTTACTTTTAAAATCAGTTATTAAATAGTTGTCTAAAATTAATTGGTTACCTATTATTTTAAATCCATATTTAATTTTATCGGCTGTCTTTCTAGCTTCAGATAATGATTTTCCTCTTGCTTGCTTTTCGATTTGAAGGTAAGGTACTTTTTCATCTGTTTTTAAAATTTTTAAACGAACTTGATTAGAGTAAATCACTTTGTTATCAGTAGAATCTTCAGTAATCATGAAATTGTTATACTCAAAAACATCTTTAGCGAAGTAATTATTATGTTTAAATTTTATGAGCAAAGTATCTGCTGGTTTTATAGTGATAGATTGTTTTTGTACAATTCTTCCCTCTTCTGCAAATTCTGATGCTTGTTTGATACCAAGACTAATTAATAGCCCAATAGCAATTGACCAAAGTGCAATTAAAGTATACTTCGCTATGTTTCCAATAGATTTTACACTTGGAGACAACAACTTGAACCCTAATAGTAATAAAAAGAAAAACGGAATACCAACAGCTAAAAACATTAATAATCCAAAAGACCAAATTGGATAATCTGAAAAATTACCTGCATTTACGAAATCTTGCCAAGGAAATTCAATAAAAGCGGTTGAGCCAATGGTAAATACTCCAATAAAAAGTATTACCAGTATTGCTAAACTTGACATGATGATGATTACCCCTAAAATTTTAGCAAAAATTTTAAAAATACTTAGAAATACATCACCAATTTCTGATATAAATTTTCCGAAACCAGTTTTAACTTGATTTCCCATTTTGTTGTAATCGGCATTTTTTAATTTATCTGAAACTGTATCATATTCTTCTCTAACTTTTTTTTCAATGTTAGAAATAGTTATAGGTTCACCAGTCATTTCGAGTTTTTCAGAAGTAGTAATTGCTACTGGCATTACAATCCAAAGTATAATGTAAGCTATGATTCCAAAACTAGTCGTTGCTAATATTAAGAATAAAATTTTTATCCATACAGCTTCTATTCCAAAATAATGACCTAAACCAGTACAAACCCCAGCAATAGAACCTTTGTCTTTATCACGATATAGTTTTTTGGTAACTCTGTTGGTTCCTGTGTAATCATTTTTTTGTTGCTCCTCCCCATCAGAATCAATTCTATAATCTTCCGGTTGCCCCATAACAGCGATAATTTCATCTAATACTTTTAAATTAATTACATGTTTATCGTTCGAATTTTTTTCTGTTATTAATTCAGCAATACGCAGTTCAATATCTTTAATGATTTCATCTTCACCATTTGCATTCGATAAAGAACGTTTGATAGCTTCAAAATAGCGTGTTAGTTTTTGATATGCATCTTCGTCAATATGAAAGAACATTCCTCCCAAATTTATGTTTACAGTTTTGTTCATGACTTTTATTTTTGGTTTGTTATAATGTTTACAGCATCAGACAATTCGGTCCAAGTACTATCTAATTCTTTTAAAAAGGTTTGCCCTATTTCAGTTAGTCCATAATATTTTCTTGGCGGTCCCGAAGTAGATTCTTCCCAACGATAGTTGAGTAATCCGTCGTTTTTAAGTCTTGTTAATAGCGGATAAACAGTTCCCTCTACCACAAGCAATTTAGCGTTTTTTAATGTTTCTAATATTTCTGAAGTGTATGCTTCTTTTTCTTTTAATACTGAAAGGATGCAAAACTCGAGAACACCTTTACGCATCTGGGCTTTTGTGTTTTCAATGTTCATAATTTCTTTTATTATTTTGGGATTTTAATTCGTTTTTTAGATTTCATTATTGCTTAATTTTAATAATTTACAGATAAAGCTTGATTGCTTTTTAACTTGTAAAGCGATTCTGCTTCATCATTTAATTGAATGGTTTCTGGCAACCCAGTATAAGTAACTTTTGCTTTATCTGCAACGGTCACAACAATTTTAGAGTCTGAATATACTAAAACTATAGTGTTTCCTTCAGCAGTTATAGATAGCGAACGGGCAACAAAGTTTTTTGCGTTACATAAAGCGGTATCGTTAGTTAGTAAGTTCGCTTTTATAGCCATTCCAGTAATATTTGCTTTCGCATTGTCTTTAAAATTTCCTTTAAGAATTTGAGTTTCTATTTTACCGTTAAATACGGTTCCTCTTTCTCCAACTATTTTGGTTTTGCCTTCATTTTTTATGTTTCCATTAAAAACTGATTCAGAATTTAAAACTACTGTACTATTTAATGTACTAATTTGGTTGGTTACAATAATTTTAGAGTATAGACTAGCTTTAAAAAAGGCAACATTTTTACTCGACAAATACACTTTTACTAAACCTTTACTTTTGTTACAATCATTGCCTTTAGGCAAATAAATTTTTAACTTTTTGCCTTTTACTTCGGTTACTACATTGCTTTTTGAAGCATTGTTTTGCAGTTCTATCTGCAATGAAAACTGATCATTTTCAGTATAAATGAGTTCAATTCCATTTTGCACTTCTACTTTAGAAAAATCAGATACTTTTCTGTTTTCTACTTCTTGACTTTTTGCTACCAATCCAATTAGGATTAAAGTTAGTGTTGTGATAATTTTTAACATGATTTCGATTTTTGATTGATGATTGATTTGATTTATTTAACGATTCGATTTTTGATTGCTTCGCCAGTTCGCTGAAGCTTGAGTGATGATAATTTATTATTCATAGTTCTTAGATTTTTATTTTAAAAAAGGAATAGTTATAGGGTAATTATAACCCATTCCGTTTGATGCTTTTACAGATGCTAATATGATTAAGAAAAACTCTAAAACTTTAAGCGCAAAAAATACTATAACTGCTAGAATTCCAAATACAGCCATTCCATTAAGATCTTCAATATTTATATTTTTAAAAGGAAATTCATTATGATTGGAAAAATCTTTGATTGAGAAGTTTCTTAAAACAGTTATTAATAAAATGGGAATAGCAATCAGTGCTAAAATTAAAGAGTATACAAACAAACTCAATTGAAAATTGATGACTTGTTTTCCTTGCTCATCAAGATATTCTGATTTTTCTTTTGTTGCAGACCATATGAGTATTGGGAAAATAAAATTTCCAAACGGAAATAGATATTGACTCAATGCACTCAAGTGAAGTAGTGTTGCTGTGTTTTTATTGTTAGTTGCTTCCATGATTAAAAGTATATAGTAATTTCTTATGCAAATATATGTCTAAAAGAAAGTATCTTGTATCGCATAGTAGTATATATTAACAAAATATTAACATATTTAAAAAATTAGAAATTCATGTATTATAGTTAAATCTTCTATTTTAAATGACTTAATAGTGTTTTTTAAGTTTAGATGAATGCTTTTACACTTCTATAATTAAATTGTATTATATTTATAAAAAATAGTAAAACTATGAATTTAGAAGTTATAAAAATTAATCTTTTCTTGCTTTTCAAGTTACCATCTGCTTTTTTTTGTGGAGTCCGAGTAAAAGAAATCAAGGAAACGGAATGTATAGTTACCGTAAAACACCAATGGATTAATCAAAACCCATTCAATTCTTTATACTTTGCGGTACAAGCTATGGCAGCCGAACTTTCAACAGGAGCATTAGTAATGAAACAGATTAAGAAAAGCGAAAAAAACATTTCAATGCTTGTTGCAAATAACAAAAGTAACTTTTCAAAAAAAGCTACAGGTAAAATTGCTTTTACTTGTAATGATGGACATCTAATAGAACAAGCTATTCAAAAAACAATTGCAACACGAGAAGGGCAAACATTTTGGATGAAATCAATAGGGACTAACCAAAAAGGAGAGCAAGTTTCCGAAATGGATTTTGAGTGGAGTATAAAAATTAAATAATTTAAGTTTTCAAAAGAACAATAGTTAAATCGAACTTAATTTAATTAAGCATTTAAAACAGGAGTATTAAATTTGTAATAAAAACATGCGAATTTTAATCACAGGCGCAACTGGTTTAATAGGTAGTGAATTAGTTTCACTTTTATTGCAAAACGGAGTTTCCATTCACTATCTTACCACATCAAAGCATAAAATTGAAAATCAACCCAATTATAAAGGTTTTTTTTGGAATCCAGAACAAGGAATTATTGATGAAAATTGTCTCATGGGTGTTGATGCTATTATTCATTTAGCGGGAGCTACTATCGCAAAACGATGGACAAAATCATACAAACAAGAAATTATTGAAAGTAGAATCTTTTCTTCAAATGTATTATACAAAGCTCTAAAAGAAAATCCCAATCAAGTAAAACAAATAGTTTCAGCATCAGGAACAGCTATATATCCTAATAGTTATTCTAAAATATATACAGAAGATTCAACTGAAATCGATGATGGTTTTTTAGGAAATGTTGTCATGAAATGGGAAGAAAGTGTGGATAAATTTAAAAGTTTAGGCATTAAAGTTTGCAAACTAAGAACGGGTATTGTTTTGGCTAAAAAAGGGGGTGCATTATTAGAAATGCTAAAGCCTATAAAACTAGGTTTGGGTTCTCCTTTTGGAGACGGCAAGCAGATGCAATCCTGGATTCATTTACACGATTTGGCAGAAATGTATTTTTTTGCGGTGAAGTATTCCTGGGAAGGTGTTTATAATGCAGTAGCTCCACAACCAATAACAAATGAAGCATTAACAAAAACAATTGCAACTATTTTAGAAAAGCCATTGTTCATGCCAAACATTCCAAAATTTGTAATGAAATTGATACTTGGTGAAATGCACGAATTGTTGTTTACTAATAAAAATCTGAGTGCTCAAAAAGCTATTAATGAAGGATTTAAATTTAAATTTCCTACAGCAGAAAAAGCACTTACAAATATCTTAGCATAAAAAAAGCTCCGCTTATTTTAAACGAAGCTTTTTTATATAACCAATTTGAATTAATAATATTTAGAAGCTTAACGCTAACCTTAAGATTCAATATGTAGTAAATAACCTTTTACTATCACAAACTTAACAAAAACGAAATCGAAATAGTCATAAAATTTTATTAAATTTTTATTTATTTTTTAAACATTTATGTAAAACTAATATTTATCGGTATGAAAAGCTAAAACCTAAAAAGGAGCAAAAAATTAGTGACAATTTGACATTTTATAAGAAATGGCAGTAATTTTGTTACTCAGAAATCAATGAAATTCAAAAATATATTCAAAAATAAAAGCAAAATGACCACTGAAAATACAGAACAAGATCAGGAAATAGACGATGCTACGTTAGAAATGAACGCTAATGGAGAACAACTTATAGTTGAAGAATTGCCATTAGAAGAGCAGCTAGCACAAGATTTAGCCAAAGAAAAAGACAAATTTTTGAGACTTTTTGCTGAATTTGAAAATTATAAAAGACGAACTGCCAAAGAACGTTTAGATTTATTTAAGACTGCCAATCAAGAGGTGTTGCAAGCTATGTTGCCTGTTATGGACGATTTTGATAGAGCTTTAACGGAAATCAAAAAATCGGAAGATGATGTTTTATTGAAAGGAGTAGAGCTAATTTACGAAAAGCTAAAGAATACCTTAAATTCTAAAGGGTTAGAAGAGGTTGAAATTAAAGCTGGGGATATATTTAATGCCGATTTTGCTGAGGCAATTACACAAATTCCTGCACCATCTCCTAATTTTAAAGGAAAAATTGTAGACGTTTTAGAAAAAGGATATAAGTTAGGCGACAAAATTATCCGTTTCCCAAAAGTGGTTATCGGACAATAATAGTTCAATTTTTAGAACAAGTTTCAAACCGTTCTTTTATAATTTATAACATGAAAAAAGATTTTTACGAAATATTAGGTATTACTAAAAATGCAACGGAAGCTGAAATTAAAAAAGCCTACAGAAAAAGGGCTATTGAATTTCATCCTGACAAAAATCCAGGAAATGCTGCAGCCGAAGAAAGTTTTAAAGCAGCAGCCGAAGCTTACGAAATTTTAAGCGATCCTCAAAAGAAAGCCAAATACGACCAATACGGTCACCAAGCCTTTGAGAATGACGGAGGTGGCGGTTATAGTGGCGGTGGTATGAATATGGATGATATCTTCAGTCAATTTGGAGATATTTTTGGAGGTGCTTTTGGAGGTGGTGGATTTGGAGGAGGCGGAGGACAACGCCGAATGAAAGGCAGTAATCTTCGTATTAAAGTAAAACTGACTTTAGAGGAAATTGCTAATGGTGTCGAGAAAAAAGTAAAAGTTAAAAGAAAAGTTCAAGCACAAGGCGTTTCGTATAAAACATGTTCAACTTGTAACGGTCAGGGTCAAGTGATGCGAGTAACGAATACAATTTTAGGTCGTATGCAATCAGCATCAACATGTCCTACTTGTGGTGGATCAGGTCAAATATTGGATAAGAAACCTACAAATGCTGACTCTCAAGGAATGCTTTTGGAAGAAGAAACGGTTTCAATAAAAATTCCAGCGGGTGTTGTTGATGGTATGCAACTAAAAGTTTCTAATAAAGGAAATGATGCTCCAGGAAATGGCATTCCTGGCGACTTAATTGTAGCTATAGAAGAATTAGAACACGACTTACTGAAACGTGAAGGCGAGAATTTACATTACGATTTATACATTAGTTTTTCTGAAGCTGTTCTTGGAATTTCAAAAGACATAGAAGCCGTAAACGGCAAAGTGAGAATAAAATTAGAAGAAGGAATACAATCAGGTAAAATCTTACGATTAAAAGGAAAAGGAATTCCAAACATTAATGGTTATGGAAACGGCGATTTATTAGTACATGTAAATGTTTGGACTCCTAAGATTTTAAATAAAGATCAAAAACAATTTTTCGAGAATAATCTTTCTGACGAAAATTTTATTCCTCATCCAGAAAAAACTGATAAGTCCTTTTTTGAGAAAGTAAAAGATATGTTCTCATAAGTTAAAAGATTTAATTGCATTTGAGTTTTACTTGTCAACTAGTAATTTTTAAAATAAATTTTTTTCCCATCCTTATGTAATAATTAGGGTGGGTTTTTTGTAACAAATCATTTCGCATAACTACTAATTCAGTACTTTTACAACCTACAATGACAATATTAAAATCAATCAGAGGTAAAAAAATTAATTTAAAATTGTCGTTGTTATTGAAATCCATTTAAATTTATGAGTAATATACTTGAAGTTAACAATGTCCTCAAGAAATATGGAGATTACGTTGCTCTTAACGAAGTTTCGCTTACTATTCCCAAAGGAAGCATTTATGGGCTTTTAGGTCCAAATGGTGCAGGAAAAACATCTTTAATTAGAATCATTAATCAAATTACTTTACCAGATAGTGGTGAAATAATTCTTGATGGCGAAAATCTAAAACCTGACGATGTCCAATACATTGGCTACATGCCAGAAGAGCGCGGTTTGTATAAATCGATGAAAGTAGGCGAGCAATGTTTGTATTTGGCACAACTCAAAGGATTGTCAAAACACGATGCCAAAACACAATTGGATTATTGGTTTGACAGACTAGAAATTCAAGGTTGGTGGAATAAAAAAATTCAAGAACTTTCTAAAGGAATGGCACAGAAAATTCAGTTTGTGGTAACTGTTTTGCACAAACCTAAATTGCTTATTCTTGATGAGCCTTTCTCGGGATTTGATCCTGTGAATGCTAATTTGATAAAAGACGAAATCATCGAATTAAACAAACAAGGCACTTCTGTAATTTTTTCGACTCATCGAATGGAAAGCGTGGAAGAAATGTGCGACCATATTGCATTAATTCATAAATCGAATAAGTTGATTGAAGGTAAATTGACCGATGTAAAAAAACAATTCCGAACCAACAGCTATGAAGTTGGAATTTTAAGTGACAATATTGAAGGGTTGATGTACGATTTATCACAAAAATTTACACTTTCCCCAACCAATTTCAAATCGTTAAATGACGAATTAAAATTAGAAATCAACCTTGGAACTGCAACACCAAATGAGTTATTGAATACCTTAATTCAACGTGGGCAAGTCACTCATTTTATGGAAAAAATCCCAAGCGTAAACGATATTTTTATTAAAACAGTAACAGAATAGACTTCTTAGAAAGTTAGATTTTTTCAAAACCTAAAAAACCTGAAATTGTCTAACTTTTTAAGAAGTCTAATAATCTAACAATTTAAAATGTCTAAATTACTATTAATCATAAAAAGAGAATTTATTGCCAAGGTTCGCAATAAGTCATTTATTGTAATGACTTTTTTAAGCCCGTTACTGTTTGTAGCAATCGGTATTTTTGTGGGTTATTTAAGCACCATGAAAGCTGATTTGAAAACCATCGCCATTCACGATCCTACTGGAAAATTTGTGAAAGAGTTTAAAAACGACGAAGAATATAGGTATCTAGATTTGTCAGTTTTAGACGTTAAAATGTTAAAAGACAGCATCTTGAATGATAGCTACGAAGGTCTTTTAGTCATTCCTAATGACACTAATACCGTTTCTTTGCAAAAAAATATTCAATACATATCCAATGATAGCCCTAGTGTAATGTTTATTGAAGGAATAGAGCAAACTATAGCCAAAAAGTTAACCGCAGAAAATTTTCAAAGAGAAGGTTTAGACACTTTGAAAATTAATCAGGCTAAAGCCGATGTTACTATAAAACTGAACAAATCCTCTGGCGAAACTGCTCTCAAAGGATTAAACGAAATCAAAATCGGCATAGGTGGTGCATTTGGATATCTCATCATGATGTTTATTATTATTTATGGAAATATGGTAATGCGAAGTGTTATTGAGGAAAAAACATCTCGTATCATTGAAGTTATTATTTCATCTGTAAAACCATTTCAATTGATGATGGGAAAAATCATCGGCACTTCATTAGCAGGAATTTCGCAGTTTTTAATATGGGCTATTCTTGGAATGTCGGCTATGTTTATCATTTCTGCTGTTTTTGGAATTCAGGTGGGAGCAACTTCTGGGGCTCAAACTCAGGAGGCATTGAGAACAGCACAGGGTGCAATGGGTAGCGATATTCAAATGTATGTTAAAGAGTTATGGAATCTTCCAATTGCTACCATCTTAATTTCATTCATTATTTATTTCATTGGAGGTTACTTTTTATACAGTTCATTCTACGCCTCTATTGGAGCAGCGGTTGATAATGAAACCGATTCGCAACAATTTCTATTGCCTATCATTATGCCTTTAATCTTGGGGGTTTACATCGGATTTTTTACCGTAATGAATGATCCTCACGGAACTATTGCAACAGTATTTTCCATGATTCCATTAACATCTCCAATTGTTATGATGATGAGAATACCGTTTGGTGTACCTTTGTGGCAAATAGTCATTTCTGTACTGCTGCTTTTTGCAACCTTCTTTTTTGTTGTATGGTTTGCCTCAAAAATATACAGAATAGGGATATTGATGTATGGCAAAAAACCAACATGGAAAGAATTGTATAGATGGCTAAAATATTAATTTACAGTAACAAAGGTTTAAAATGGCTAAGATTAAAGCTTTGTACCTTATACCTTTGCAACTTAGAATCTCAAAAATATGAGTAAGATATTAATCATAGAAGACGAAGCTGCTATCCGAAGGGTATTAACTAAAATACTTTCTGAAGAAAGCGATACGTATATTGTTGAAGATGCAGAAGATGGAATTCAAGGTTTAGAAAAAATTAAAAACAACGATTACGACCTCGTTTTGTGCGATATAAAAATGCCAAAAATGGACGGAGTAGAGTTGCTCGAAGCCGTAAAAAAAATCAAACCTGAGATTCCAATGGTGATGATTTCTGGTCATGGTGATATGGAAACGGCTATTCAAACGATGCGTCTTGGGGCTTTTGACTATATTTCGAAACCGCCAGATTTGAATCGGTTATTGAATACAGTTCGTAATGCTTTAGACAAAAAACAATTGGTTGTAGAGAACAAAATTCTCAAGAAAAAAGTCAGTAAAAATTACGAAATGATTGGCGAAAGCGAAGCTATCAATCACATTAAAGTAATGATTGAAAAAGTAGCTAAAACCGAAGCTAGAGTTTTAATTACGGGACCAAACGGAACAGGAAAAGAGCTTGTTGCCCATCAATTGCATGAAAAGAGTGAAAGAGCGAATCATCCGTTAATAGAGGTAAATTGTGCAGCAATTCCATCTGAACTAATTGAAAGCGAATTATTCGGACATGTTAAAGGTGCTTTTACATCTGCAGTTAGAGATCGAGCAGGAAAATTTGAAGCGGCAGATAAAGGTACAATCTTTCTAGATGAAATTGGTGATATGAGCTTATCGGCTCAGGCCAAAGTGTTGCGAGCTTTACAAGAAAGTATGATTACTCGGGTAGGAGCAGATAAAGATATCAAAGTAGATGTTCGAGTAGTTGCTGCAACCAACAAGGATTTGAAAGTTGAAATAGCCGAAGGCCGATTCCGTGAAGATTTGTACCATCGTTTGGCTGTGATTTTAATTAAAGTTCCAGCATTAAATGACAGAAGAGACGATATTCCGTTATTGATAGAACATTTCACCGAAAAAATTGCTACAGAACAAGGAATCGTTCCTAAATCATTTTCTAAACAAGCCATTAAATTGTTACAAGAATACGATTGGACAGGAAATATACGAGAATTGCGAAATGTAGTCGAACGATTAATCATTTTGGGTGGTAACGAAATTTCAGAAAATGATGTTCAACTTTTCGCTAGTAAGTAATTCTTAATTTATAAAATTTAGAATGACAATAAAGAGGAAGATTTTATTTTTTATACTATTGATTGTAATATTGTTTTTTGGGTTTAAAGTATTTCGATTAGTTCAAATAGATAATTGTTTAGATAGAAGTGGAAGTTGGAATTATGAAAAATGTGAATGTGATAATATATAATTTTATTGGTTTTAAATCTAAAATCCTAAATCTAAAATCCTAAATTAGAAAATGAAACTAAAGAAAATAAATTCAAATCTTCAAAAAGCACTTATTGAAACGGGTTTAACAGAAGCCAATGATTTGCAACAAGAAACATTTTCAACTTTAAAAAGTGGAGCCGATTGTATCATTATTTCTCCTAAAGGAAGCGGAAAATCAACTACAATTGTAATCAATGTTATTCAGCAATTAGTTGCCGAAGGAGAAGAATCGCCTCGTGCATTAATCATTGTAGAAGATAAAGCTAAAGTTTTAGAAATGGAAAAGCTTTTTGAAAATTTAGGAAGCGAAACCAATTTGCGTGTCTATGGCGTTCATGACAAAGGCGATATGGAATACGATAAAAATTATATTTCTACTGGAATTGATGTTTTGATTGGAACTCCAAACAAATTGAATGAAATGTTTACCACCGCGGGATATAATGTCAATAGATTAAAGATGTTCATTCTTGATGATGCAGATCCTATTTTGAAACAGCGTCATGAAACTAAAATCATGCGAATTTCTAATAGTATTGTCAAAACGCAACGCATTATTTTTTCGGAGCAACTTACGGAGCGCATAGAAGTTTTGGCCGAAAAAATGTTGGTAGAACCTTTTTTATTCGACATGGAATATGACGATGAAGAAATAGAAGAAGATTAATTTGTAAAAGATATAAAAATGGGATTAATGAAAGTGTTTTCAGGAAGCGAAATTTTAGCGCAAGCCTTACAACAAAAACTGGAATCAATAGGTTTAGAAATAGTGATTAGAAACAACAATCAATCGAATGTTTTGCCTAGTATAGCCAACACAAAAGCAGTTGAATTATTTATTCAAGAAACCGATTTTGGGAAGGCGAACCCAGTTATTGAGGAGTTTAGGATGAGTATATAAGTTAGAATACAATTTTAAGTGGTAAACAGAATGAAATACAAAATGCTAGTGGTAGATATGGACGACACTTTGTTGACTGATGACCATAATATTTCAAATGAGAATAAGGAAATGATTTTAAAAGCACAGGAAATGGGTGTTTATGTAGTTTTAGCATCGGGTAGGCCAACATCAGCAATGATTGAATATGCTAGAGAATTGCAATGTGATATCAATAATTCCTATATTATTTCTTTTAACGGTTCAACGATTACCGACTTAAAAGAGGATAAAATACTTTTTGAACACGCTTTAACTAAAGAACAAATTCATTCCATTTACGATTTCAGTCAGCAAAACAATACGCACATCATCACTTATTTAGATGGCAAAATCATCAGCGAAAGGAATTCAGAATATATTGATATCGAAAGTACAATTACGGGGTTAGAATTGGTTATTGTGCCAAGTTTTAAAGATGCAGTAACCACATCGGCAGTAAAATGCCTTTTATTAGAAGAACCAAGCTTTCTTAAAAGTGTAGAACCTTTGCTAAAAACTGCAATGCCCGATTTGAGTGTTTGCATGTCGAAACCCTTTTTTCTGGAAGCTGCTCCTAACGGAGTTGACAAAGGAGCTGCCATTCAAATTTTGGCTAAAAAACTAAATATTCATCAAAGTGAAATCATTGCTGTAGGAAATGCAGGAAATGATTTGACAATGATACAATATGCAGGATTAGGCGTTTGGGTGGATAATGCTGAAGTTGAATTACTTGAATTTGGAGATGTAATTGTAGCTTCAAATAATAATCACGGTGTTGCTGAAGTGGTGAGGAGATTTATTTTAAATTAATCTATATTTGCACCGTTCTAAAAAATCTAAGCAGTCTAACAATCTAAGAAGTCCAATACTATAAATGATTACAGTTAACGATATCTCCGTTCAATTTGGCGGAACTACTTTATTTAGCGATGTTTCTTTTGCTATCAACGAAAATGATAAAATTGCCTTGATGGGCAAGAATGGTGCAGGAAAATCGACACTTCTTAAAATTATTGCAGGTCAAAGCAAACCATCAACAGGGAATATATCGGCGCCAAAAGAAGCGGTTATTGCTTATTTGCCTCAACATTTATTAACTAAAGACGGTGCGACGGTTGTTGAAGAAGCATCAAAAGCCTTTGGAGAAATCTTTAAAATGAAAGCCGAAATTGACGAAATCAATGAACAATTAACCATTCGTACCGATTATGAAAGTGACGCCTACATGAAATTAATTGAGCGCGTTTCTGATTTGAGTGAGAAATTCTACGCCATTGAAGAAGTAAATTATGAAGCCGAAATAGAAAAAATTCTAATTGGTTTGGGTTTTGTTCGGGAAGATTTTGCGCGTCAAACATCTGAGTTTTCTGGAGGTTGGAGAATGCGAATTGAGTTAGCCAAAATTCTTTTGCAAAAACCCGATTTGATTTTGCTTGATGAGCCAACGAATCATATGGACATTGAAAGTATTCAATGGCTAGAAGATTTCTTGATTAATGCTGCGAAAGCGGTGGTAGTCATTTCGCACGATAGAGCCTTTGTAGATAATATTACCAATCGTACTATTGAAGTGACAATGGGTCGAATTTACGACTATAAAGCCAAATACTCCCACTATCTCGAACTTCGAAAAGACCGTCGCATGCACCAACAAAAAGCATACGACGAGCAACAGCGAATGATTGCTGACAATCAAACTTTTATTGATCGTTTTAAGGGTACTTTTTCTAAGACAGATGCCGTGCAGTCTCGCGTTAAGATGTTAGAAAAACTGGTACTAGTTGAAGTAGACGAAGTAGACACATCGGCATTAAAATTAAAATTCCCACCTGCTGTTCGCTCAGGACAATATCCTGTTGTGGTAAAAGATTTGGAAAAATCTTACGGAGATCATTTGATTTTTAAAGATGCTAATATTGTAATTGAACGTGGTGATAAAGTAGCGTTTGTAGGAAAAAATGGTGAAGGAAAATCGACAATGATTAAAGCCATCATGAAAGAAATTGATATCAATGGTGGAAGTGTTGAGATTGGCCATAACGCACAAATTGGTTATTTTGCTCAAAATCAAGCCTCACTTTTAGACGAAAACGGAACTATTTTCTCGACCATAGATGATATCGCTGTGGGTGATGTGCGTACGAAAATTAAAGACATTTTAGGAGCATTTATGTTTCATGGCGATGATATAACTAAAAAAGTAAAAGTGCTTTCTGGTGGTGAAAAAACGCGTTTAGCAATGATTAAATTATTGCTAGAACCAGTTAATTTATTAATTCTTGATGAACCTTCGAATCACTTGGATATGAAGACTAAAGATATCATCAAAGATGCCTTGCGTGATTTTGATGGAACTCTAATATTAGTTTCTCACGACCGTGATTTTCTTGACGGACTGGCCACTAAAGTTTTCGAATTTGGGAACAAACGTGTTAAAGAGCATTTTGAAGATATAGCAGGTTTCTTAGCACAAAAAAAAATGGAAAGTCTAAGAGAGATTGAGAAGTAGTTATTATTTCTAAATAAAAAACTTTTATTATTCGCTAATGTCAATTTTCAATTTATAGATGCTTGAAACCAATTCCTCGGTGTCAATATCTTCGCATAAAAGAAATTCTATTTGGTTTTTTGATTTTTGATACAAAGTAATTCCTTCAAATTTTTGAGTTTTGCTAATCTTTTTGGTAAAATCAATTTTCATAGTGTTGATGTCTATGCTACCAATGATGCTACCAAGTACATCTCCGTCGTCATAGGTTGAGGTGGTATCTTCAGCTGATGCCAAAAAATATATTTTATCATCTACTAAAATTGCATCAGTAAAACTGGTGGGAACTCCTTTAATTTTTGGTAATTTAAAATTGTTTGAAAGTATAGTATAATCATTGGTTAGGTTTTTCCCCTGAATCGTAAAAACAACATTTTTAGCTTTGCTTCCGTTACCACGATTGAATAAAAACCAACGTTCACCATCATAAATTGCTCCTTCTAGATTAAAATCTTCTGATTTTATTTTGCCAAAATTTTGCATTGCTAGATATAAATCCTTCAGATTAGTAGTGCTTACAACTTGCTTAGTTGTAGCATCAATTTGAATCATTTTGTTCCTGTTTTCGGTAGATCCTGAACCAAAAACATATATTTGGTCTTGAAAACGGGTAATGGCTTCAAAGTCATTTTTGTCTTTTTTAGGCGTATTTTCTAAAGGGTTTTCAACAAGTGGAATTCGTTTTAAATTTTTAGAGTTTATAGTGTATTCGTATAGAAAGCCACTGTTGTCGCCTATCACTAATAATGTATTGTCTTTGTAGATCAGTCCAGATGCCGAACCAATTCCGATGATTTGATACAGTAACTCAAGTGTAAATTTTTCCATAAAAGTATTTTGAAAACCAAAAGCCTAGCCCTGATGGCAGCGGCATCCTTTTTGTTGGCTTGGTTTTGCGAGGAACGAAGCAATCAAGCCAACAAAAAGATATAGCGAACAGCAGGAATATGCTTCAAATAATGATTAAATTTGAAGTGTTAAATATAAAATATTTTTTATGAAATCTATTAATCCTGATGATTTTAAAGTGGTAAATTCCATTCGGCTTTCCGAAATCTCTACCAACTTGCATATTGGTTCTAGTGATGAAGACAAAGAGGAGAAGTTAGACAAAGTGCAACTTAAATTGAGTGCATTGCAAGATGTGATGTATGCTCACAATAAATACGGCGTGCTAATTTGTTTGCAAGGCATGGACACTTCTGGGAAAGATAGTTTGATTCGGGAAGTTTTTAAGGAGTTTAACCCTAGAGGTGTTGTGGTGCATAGTTTTAAAACGCCCAATTCGACAGAATTAGAGCATGATTATTTATGGCGGCATTATTTGGCTTTACCAGAGAAAGGGAAATTTGCAGTTTTTAATAGAACGCATTATGAAAATGTTTTGGTAACACGTGTTCATCCTGAATATATTTTGAATGAAAACTTACCTGGAATACTTTCGGTAGATGATATTAAACCAGAATTCTGGGAAAATCGTTTCGAACAAATTAATAATTTTGAAACCCATTTAGCTCAAAACGGTACTATTGTTTTGAAGTTTTACTTTCACATGAGTAAAGAGGAGCAGCGCAAACGCTTATTGCGTCGTTTAGAAGAAGTAGAGCATCATTGGAAATTTTCGGCAGGAGATTTAAAAGAGCGTGAGCATTGGGAGGAGTATATGAAGCATTATGAAGAAGCAATTAATAGGACTTCAAATGAAAATGCTCCTTGGTATATTGTTCCTGCAGATGATAAAGAAATGGCACGGTATATTGTGGCTAAAATTATTTGGGAAGAAATGCAAAAGCATACCGATATTGTAGAACCTCAATTAGACGAAAAATCTAAAGCAAATTTTGAAATCTATAAAGAACAATTAAAAAAGGAATAAAAAAATGCGCTGAATTTCAGCGCATTTTTTAATTTCAATAAAGTGAAATTTATAATTTGAAACCGTATGCTAAACGAACGGCTAATTGTCCGACACCTTCACCAACTGTTCCGTTACTATTCAATTTTGGAAAGTCGGAGTAATGTTCGTAACGTAAACTGATGTCGATAGATTTTGTTGCATATCCTATACTTGGTGCTAAAATCAAAGACGTTTTATCATAATCATTGGTAACGGCAAATGCAGCTCCAATTTCTCCCATTACATAAAATTGGTCATTCCAAATGAAGGCTTTGAAACCAGCTTTTGCTGGAATAAATCCTAAATCATTGTCTTTTCCACTAACAAATAGATTAGAGAAGCCAGTTGTTAAAGTAAGTGAATATCTTTTTGATAAATCATATTGTAACCTTGCATCTGCACCAAGTGCGAAATCATAAGGGTCTTGAAATACATATCCTGCATTTATTCCTATACCTAATTTGAATCCTTGATCATAGTTTGTTGCTTTTGTATCTTGTGCTTGTAAATTATTTGCAAACAATATAGCAAATACGAATAAGGCTTTGATTTTTTTTGAAATTCTCATAATTGTAAATTTTTAAATTTTGATTTATTATTTTTTTAAACTTTGCAAATGTATATTTATAAATCGCCGAAACGTTACATAATTAATATGGTTTCTTACAGAATTCCAAGTTTTAATCTTTCGGTATAATTATTGCAACCATCAATTCTAATGTCCCGATGAATTGCGATTAATCAACCTGACAAAAAACATTCATGAAAAACTATTTGTTTCAAACGGGTGAGCTTATATATTTACAATAGTATTGATACAATTGTACTCTTTCTACTTACCTTTGCGTCCCGAAACTTCGGACTCAAAAAAAACAAAGTGAATTTATCTCAATACACCAAAGAATTCTCCTATAATTTAAAGTTAGCCTATCCCGTAATTCTAGGAATGTTGGGACACACCATGATAGGAATTGTCGATAATTTTATGGTGGGTAGTTTAGGTTCTACCGAATTAGCGGCAGTATCGTTAGGTAATAGCTTTATTTTTATTGCTATGTCTATAGGAATTGGTTTTTCTACAGCCATTACGCCGCTTACAGCTGAGGCTGATGCTGAAAAAGACGATAAAAAAATTCGAACTACTTTTCATCACGGATTGTTACTATGCATTGTTTTGGGTGTTTCTTTGTTTATTCTCACAGTGCTATCCAAACAAATCATGTACCTTATGCACCAACCCAAAGCAGTTGCTGATTTAGCAGCTCCGTATATCGATTGGGTAGCTTTCTCATTAATTCCAGTAATTATTTTTCAAGGATACAAGCAGTTTGCCGATGGTTTATCTCAAACAAAATATTCGATGTATGCTATATTTATGGCAAATGTGGTTCATATTTTTTTTAATTATGTTTTGATTTATGGTATTTGGATTTTTCCAAAATTAGGTATTTTGGGAGCAGCTTTAGGTACAGTGATTTCAAGAATTATGATGGTGGTTTTTTTACATTTTCTATTGAGAAAAAATTCAAAATTTAAAAGATATTTTAAGAATTTTAGTTTCAAAGAAATTCGTAAGTCTATGCTTAAAAAAATCATCAATTTAGGATTGCCTTCGGCCATGCAAATGTTGTTTGAAGTAGCTTTGTTTACCGTGGCTATATGGCTATCGGGTTCGCTGGGTAAAAATAGTCAAGCAGCAAATCAAATAGCGCTTGTTTTAGCATCGACTACTTTTATGGTAGCAATGGGTTTGAGTGTTACCGCTATGATTCGAGTAAGTTATATTAAAGGGTCACACGACTATAAAGGTCTTATCATTATTGCTAGATCAATATTTTTATTGACAATAATTTTAGAAACGGTATTTGCATTATTTTTTATGATTTCGCACAATTTTTTACCGCATTTATTTTTAAACATGTCTGATGCTTCGCAAGCTATAGACAATGGCGAGATTATAGCTATTGCTTCAAAATTACTGTTAATTGTTGCCATTTTTCAAATTTCTGACGGAATTCAAGTAGTAGTTTTAGGAGCCTTGAGAGGATTACAAGATGTAAAAATTCCTATGTACATTACTTTTGTAGCCTATTGGGTAATAGGATTTCCTATCTCTTTTTATTTAGGTAAGTATACAAATTTACAAGCAATAGGAATATGGGTTGGACTTTTGGCAGGGCTCTCGTCAGCGGCTTTATTTTTGTACATTCGCTTTGCGAGATTGACTAAAAAATTAGTTTTACAAAATCAAAATAAATAATGTGTAACTAAAAATGTTTTCTCTCGTATAATAAGCATACCAATTTAAATATAAAAAAATGATAGTATTTATTATTCTAGGTTTTATTTTAATGATTTTGAGTTTTACCTTAAAAAGCAATGTAAGCAATCCGCTTTCAAAATTTGCAGGAACTCTTAAAGTTGTCGGGTTTTTAATGATCGTTTTGAGCTTGTTTTCGTCGATGTTCAAACAAATAAATGCGGGGAATGTAGGCGTAAAATCACTATATGGTAGCGTACAACCTGACATACTTGAAAGCGGATTGCATATTATAAACCCGCTTTTAGATATTACTAATTTTGATATTCAAACTCAAAATTATACCATGTCAGCCATTCACGCAGAGGGTGCTCAAGAAGGCGATGATGCGATACGTGTACTGTCAAATGACGGATTGGAAGTCGTTATTGATTTGACCGTTTTATACCGAGTAACTCCAAATGATGCGCCTAAAATTTTTAAACAAATTGGAGAGGATTATACTGATAAAATTGTTCGTCCCGTAACTAGAACTCGTATTCGTGACAACGCCGTTTATTATGACGCTGTTGCTTTATATTCCACTAAAAGAGAAGAATTTCAACAACGAATTTTTAAAAGTATTGAAAATGATTTTAAAAGGAGAGGATTGATTTTGGAGCAATTGTTAATTAGAAACATTAATCTTCCGGCATCGGTAAAAACAACTATCGAAAGTAAAATAAATGCGGAGCAAGATGCTCAAAAAATGACTTTTGTATTGCAAAAAGAAAAGCAAGAAGCCGAAAGAAAGCGAGTTGAAGCACAAGGAATTGCTGATTATCAAAGAATTATTTCAACAGGATTAACCGATAAACAATTGCAATACGAACAAATAAAAGCACAGAAAGAAATTGCCACGTCTCCTAATACTAAAATTATTTTTATGGGTAAAGGAAGTGCACCAGTGATTCTTTCTGATAAATAACAAAATAAGGCGAACAGATAAAAGACGAATAGACTTATAAGTAATCATTTGGTCTTTGATCTATCCGTCTATCATCTTAAAAACTAAATAAATGGAATTACCTAAATTTTTACTTGGAGACAATACTGATTTTCCCGAAGATATTTTTATCATTCACTTGGATTATCCTCGATTTATTATCAATCTAAAAGATGATGAAGTCGAGTTTATGGAAGAAGCCGAAGATCTCGATGAAGCCGAATTAAATGCCGAAATGGAAGGATTAATTGTTCTTGCTAATGAATTTTATGATAGAGAAGTTTTACGTTACGAAGAGTAAATTACTTTTTGAAATGTTTTTTTAATAATAGTTGAGCAGCTGCAAAAGGAGAAATTTCATCAGTTGTAACTGCTTTTTTAGTTGAATCTAATAGTTTTTGAATTTCTGGATCATTATAAAAATTTAATTTTAACTGCTCATTAATGGTTTCCATCATCCAAAATAAGTTTTGCACCTTGCGTTTTTCAAAGAAATAGTTATTTTCTTTAGTTACTTCTAAGAATTTTAAAATGGTCTTCCAAACTTCTTCAATTCCTTCTTTTGTAATAGCACTACAAGTAGAAACTGTAGGTATCCAACCCGATTTTTTTGCAGGAAAAAGATGTAATGCTCTGTTGAATTCTGTTTTGGCTAAGTTTGCTTTTTTGATATTATCGCCATCTGCTTTGTTGATGACAATAGCATCAGCCATTTCCATTATCCCGCGTTTGATGCCTTGCAATTCATCACCAGCACCAGAAATTTTCAAAAGCAAAAAGAAATCTACCATACTGTGAACCGCCGTTTCGCTTTGACCTACACCAACAGTTTCTATAATAATGGTGTCAAATCCTGCCGCTTCACAAAGTGTAATGGTTTCACGAGTTTTTCGGGCAACTCCACCAAGAGTTTCTCCAGAAGCAGAAGGTCGTATATAGGCGTTTTTATCTTTTACCAATTCCTCCATTCGGGTTTTATCACCCAAAATACTTCCGTGGCTAATCGTACTACTTGGATCTACAGCAAGAACGGCTACTTTTTTACCTAAACCGGTTAAATATTTTCCAAAAGCTTCTATAAAAGTGCTTTTTCCAACACCAGGAACACCCGTAATTCCTATTCGTACCGATTTGTTAGCATAAGGTAAACAAGCATTTATGACTTCATTCGCTTTCTCTACATGAGTTGCATTTGTACTTTCTATCAAAGTAATCGCCCGACTCAAAGCGGTAACATTTCCATTCAATATGCCATCAACCAACTCTTTTGAAGTAGGTTGAACTTTTCTAAATTGCTGAATCTCATTCACAACACTGGAACTAATACTTTCAGGTGGTGGAATTCCAGCTTTTTCGAGAAGTGCGCTTGTATGTACTTTTTTATTTGCCAAAAGTTTTTTTTAAAAGTAAATATAATGAAATCAAAAACAGTATTATTTAAATCTTAATAGAATATTGTTATAAAATTTTGTTCTTGACCAAACATTTTAAAGAGTATTTTTGTCATTCGATTTTAAACCATGGAAAACATCATCCTTATCTTTTTCTGTTTGCTTCTTGGAATTATATTGCAAAGAGCAAAAGATTTCCCTGTTAATAGTTATAAAACTCTTAATCAATTTATTATCTACGTGGCATTGCCCGCATTGGTACTATTTTATATTCCTAAAATTAAAATTAATTCGACCTTATTATTTCCTCTTGGTATTGCTTGGATAGGTTTTATACTCTCCTTTGTTTTCTTTTATTTCATCGGAAAAAGATTGGGTTGGTCTAATAAACTCATAGGTTGTTTGATACTAATTGCTGGACTTGGAAATACGTCTTTCGTTGGTTTTCCTATTATTCAGGCTTTATATGGCGATGAAGGTCTGAAAACGGCTATTATTATTGATCAGCCTGGAACCTTTGTGGTTTTGACTACTTTCGGAATTATAACCGCTACTTTTTTTTCGAGGGGGAAATCAAGTTTTAGATTAATTATTTCAAAAATGTTACTTTTTCCACCATTTATTGCTACGGTTTTTGCTTGTATATTGAATCTGTTAAAAGTTGATTTTCCAATAGAATTGCAATCTGTTTTTCAAAAGTTAGGAAGCACGATTACACCAATTGCTTTGGTTGCTGTAGGCTTGCAATTGACAATTGATAGAAGGAGTAAGCATTGGGGATTTTTAGCATTGGGATTATTTTTTAAGTTAATGATTACACCCGCTTTTTTTTATCTTTTCTATAAAATTATTCTTCATGGCAAAGGGTTAGTAATAGATGTTTCAATTATGGAATCAGCCATGGCTCCCATGATTACAGGAACTATTTTAGCTGCAAATTACGGATTAAAACCAAAATTAAGTACGATGATGATTGGTATTGGAATTCCTTTTTCATTTGTTACGTTGGCATTTTGGTATTGGATTTTGACTACTTTTTAGTATTTCTTACAATTTGGGATACTCTCTAAAAAACACTAATTTTACGATTTTAAAGCAACACAAATGAATATTGAAATATCTCCTGAAATTCACAATAAACTTGTTCAAATTGTAGGAAGTTCTTATGTCTTTTTAGATCAGGAAACTCGAAATCACTATGGTCATGATGAAACTGAAGATTATGTTTTTCCGCCTCATGTGGTAGTAAAACCTGCGAATGCTTTCGAGATTTCTGAAATTATGAAATTGGCTAACGAATATAAAATTCCAGTTACACCAATCGGAGGTCGAACAGGTTTGAGTGGTGGTGCTTTGAGTATTCATAAAGGTATAGGATTATCTACAGAACGATTGAATAAAATTCTAGAAATAGACGAACGCAATCTTCAGGTAACTACAGAGCCAGCAGTAATTACTCAAGTTTTAAGAGAAGCTGTTGCCGAAAAAAATCTTTTTTATCCACCCGACCCAAGCAGTCAAGGCAGTTGTTGGATTGGAGGTAACGTTGCAGAAAATGCTGGTGGTGCACGAGCTGTAAAATATGGGGTTACCAAAGATTATGTGCTAAATTTAGAAGTGGTACTGCCTAGTGGTGAAATCATTTGGACTGGTGCTAATACTTTAAAGAATTCTACGGGTTACAATCTTACGCAGTTAATGGTGGGAAGCGAAGGAACACTTGGGATCATCACAAAAATTGTAATGAAATTGTTGCCAAAAAATTCGAATAATGTGCTCATGTTAGTTCCTTTTTATAAAGCTAATGAAGCTTGCGAAGCGGTTTCAGCGATTTTTAGAGCAGGAATTATTCCTAGTGCTTTAGAGTTTATGGAGCGTGACGCCATTGATTGGACTTTGCAATTTGTAGAAGGATTGAACGTGCAAGTTCCTGATGCAATTCAAGCGCATTTATTAATAGAAGTCGATGGGAATTATCCTGACATTTTATTTCAGGAAGCTGAAAAAATAATGAATGTTGTAGAGCAATTTCAAATTGATGAAGTGCTTTTTGCAGATACTGAAGATCAAAAGAATGCACTTTGGAAAATGCGTCGTAGTGTTGCCGAAGCGGTAAAAGCAAATTCGATTTACAAAGAAGAAGATACGGTTGTACCAAGGTACGAATTGCCAAAATTGCTAACAGGAATTAAACAAATCGGAAATAAATACGGATTTAAATCCGTTTGTTATGGTCATGCTGGTGATGGAAACCTTCATGTAAATATTATTAAAGGTGACATGACGGATGAAAATTGGAATACCGAAGTAACTAAAGGAATTCGTGAAATTTTTGAATTGACTGTATCTTTAAAAGGTACTTTATCAGGGGAACACGGTATTGGCTTTGTTCAGAAAAATTACATGGATATTGCTTTTAGTAAAGTGCAATTGCAATTGATGAAAGGAATAAAATCTATTTTTGACCCTAATGGAATTTTAAATCCAGGGAAGATTTTTCCAGATAGTTAAAAAAGAGATCTACTCTTAATAGTTCAAAAATTAAGGAACCTAAGTTCGTAGTCAAACCAAAAAAAGCGCCAACTTGGCGCTTTTTTTAATCTCTTTTAGGAGCATTTTTCTTTTCTCTTTTTTCTTCTTTCTTTTCTTTAGCCGTTTTAAGGGGCTCTTTTTTTACGGTTTTCTTTGCGTCTTGACTCTTAGCCATGATATTTGTTTTAAAGTTAGTTTTTAGAATCTATTGAAGTAAAGATAATTATTATTTTTTTGGTTCTTATTAAAATCCTAATTCTTTTTTTGTGTTTTCAATGAAAAGGGTTTTAAAAATTTCTCTCTGCGATGAATCATCAAAGTTAAAGAACTTCCATTCCTTGCTTGTTGTTTCGTCAGCAATAGCAACCAATTTTGAGATTCGTTTTACATTAATGCTATTGCGCTTAGGTTCAAAAAAAACCTCTTTAGTAGAGCTGTTTTCTGTTAACCAATTTGCTTTGTTTATTGCAGCATCACTGTCGAGTTTGTTTTCAAAAAAATAGCGGATAGGATTTTTATAGGTAATGACGCAAAATGTTTTGCCTTCAATTTTTTTTATTTCTGAATACTGAAAAACAGGCGTTACTAATTCTAATCGCATTCTAAATTCTTCATTCTGATAATCAGAATCGAGTTTGTTGAGCATGGCATTTTTGCCGCCAAGGGTTTCAACAATTTTTGGATAGGTTAGGTTTACGATGGTGTCAAAATCCATAGTATAATTTGCATCGTAGATTTTTTTGGTAGCTACTCTTAGTTTTTCTATAGTTTGAGAAAAAGAGGTAAAACTACAAAGTAGCAATAGCAAAATTAATTTTGTTTTCATGATTTTTGATTTATTCAAAAATAAAAAAATCCTCAACTGCTTTCGCAATTGAGGATGTCTTTTAGTTTAATATTTAGAATTAGTCATTTACAATAATCCATTCGCCAGAATGCAACATGCTTTCTGCTTTTTTGTATTTCATCGTATCCGTTTTACCACTCATAACATGTTTAATTGTTACCGTGTCGTTTCTGTTGATTTTTGGCATTTCTCTAACGATAGTTTCCGTAACCTGGCGTTGTTGGGTTTGCCCAGCTTCACGATTTTGTTCTGCTAGCGTATCGCTATTTGGCACTTCGTCTTTACTGGTTTTATAATTTTCTTTTACCTTAACTTGTTTTGCTTCTTGAATAGCCGGCGCATTTTGTGCTGGTAAATCGCCCTTAAATAAAAAGGAAATTACTTCTTTATTTACGCCATTTAGCATAGAACTGAATAATTTGAATGCTTCAAATTTATAAATAAGCAAAGGGTCTTTTTGTTCATGAACCGCTAATTGAACCGATTGTTTCAATTCGTCCATTTTACGCAAGTGTTTTTTCCAAGCTTCATCTACAATGGCTAAGGTGATGTTTTTTTCAAAATCGGCAATCAATTGTTTTCCGTTGGTTTCATAAGCCTTTTTCAAGTCAGTTACTACATTCAATGATTTGATTCCGTCGGTAAAAGGAACTACAATACGTTCGAACTGATTGCTTTTGTCTTCGTAAACATTTTTTATAATTGGAAAAGCTTCTCTAGCGCTTCTCTCTGTTTTTTCGGTGTAAAATTCTAAAGCTACTTTGTACACTTTACCAGTCAATTCCATTTCAGATAGTTTTTCAAATTCACTTTCTGAAACAGGTGACGTAATGGAGAAATAGCGAATCAATTCAAATTCAAAATTTTTGAAATCTTTCGCTTGTTTGTTTGCCTCAACAATAACTTCGCAGGTATCATACATCATGTTGGCAATATCTACTTTTAGACGTTCTCCGTGCAAAGCATGACGACGGCGTTTATAAACCACTTCACGTTGTGCATTCATTACATCATCATATTCTAACAAACGTTTACGTGTTCCGAAGTTATTCTCTTCTACTTTTTTCTGAGCACGCTCTATCGATTTGGTCATCATCGAATGTTGAATCACTTCGCCTTCTTTCAATCCCATTCTATCCATTACTTTAGCGACTCTTTCTGATCCAAAAAGTCGCATCAGGTTGTCTTCTAGTGAAACATAAAATTGTGAACTTCCTACATCACCTTGACGACCAGCACGACCACGCAACTGTCTGTCTACACGACGGGAATCATGACGCTCAGTACCTACAATGGCCAGTCCGCCTGCTGCTTTTACTTCTGCCGATAATTTAATATCCGTTCCACGACCCGCCATATTGGTGGCAATGGTTACGACTCCAGCTTTTCCAGCTTCTTCTACAATTTGTGCTTCTTGTTTGTGCATTTTAGCATTCAATACATTATGCTGAACACCACGCATTTTTAACATTCGGCTTAGTAATTCAGAGATTTCTACCGAAGTTGTTCCAATTAAAACAGGACGACCAGCATTGGATAATTCGCTTACATCTTCAATAACTGCATTGAATTTTTCACGAGTCGTTTTATAAATAAAATCTTCTTTATCGGCTCTTGCCATAGGGCGATTGGTAGGGATTTCTACCACATCTAATTTGTATATTTCCCAAAGTTCACCAGCTTCTGTTACCGCAGTTCCAGTCATACCTGCTAGTTTGCTATACATCCTGAAATAATTCTGTAAAGTTACGGTTGCAAAAGTTTGTGTTGCTGCTTCAATTTTTACGTTTTCTTTGGCTTCAATGGCTTGGTGTAATCCGTCAGAATAACGACGACCATCCATAATACGCCCCGTTTGTTCATCGACAATTAAAATTTTATTGTCCATGATTACATACTCTACATCTTTTTCAAAAAGGGTGTAGGCTTTAAGCAATTGCGTTAAAGTATGGATACGTTCGCTTTTGATAGAGAAATCTTGAAACAATTTTTCTTTTTCTTCGGCTTCCTCATCTTTGCTCAACGCTAATTTTTCTATTCTGGCAATTTCGGTTCCAATGTCTGGTAAAATAAAGAAATTTCCACCAGTATCGTTTGAAAGGAATTTAATTCCGTTATCAGACAATTCAACTTGATTGTTTTTCTCTTCAATCACAAAATATAAGGCTTCGTCAACAATATGCATGTCGCGATTGTTGTCTTGCATGTATTGATTTTCTGTTTTTTGAAGCAACTGTTTGATGCCTTCTTCACTCAAAAATTTAATTAAAGCTTTGTTTTTAGGTAAAGCTCTGTAGGCTCTCAATAAATTAAAACCACCATCTTTAGTATTTCCTTCTTTAACCAAACGTTTGGCTTCAGTCAAAAATCCGTTGGCCAATTGTCTTTGAAGGCTTACTAAATTTTCGATTTTTGGTTTCAATTCATTAAATTCGTGGCGATCTCCTTGAGGAACAGGCCCAGAAATAATTAATGGTGTTCTCGCATCATCAATCAAAACCGAATCGACTTCATCAACAATAGCAAAATTGTGCTTTCTCTGCACCAAATCTTCTGGTGAGTGCGCCATATTATCTCTTAAATAATCAAAGCCAAATTCGTTATTGGTACCGTAAGTAATATCAGCTTCGTAGGCTTTTCTTCTTTCATCTGAATTGGGCTGGTGATTGTCGATACAGTCAACTGTCATCCCGTGAAATTCAAATAATGGTGCTTTCCAAGTACTATCACGTTTTGCTAAATAGTCGTTTACGGTTACTAAATGTACTCCGTTTCCGGTTAGAGCGTTTAGGTATAATGGTAATGTTGCTACTAAAGTTTTTCCTTCACCAGTTTGCATTTCAGCTACTTTTCCTTCGTGCAATACCATACCGCCAATTAATTGAACGTCATAATGCACCATGTCCCACGTGATTTGTTTCCCAGCAGCATTCCATGAATTTGCCCAAACAGCGGTATCGCCAACGATGTTGATATACGATTTTGTTGCAGAAAGTTCTCTGTCTTTTGCAGTTGCTGTAACAACAAGTTGCGTGTTTTCTTTGAATCGTTTTGCTGTTTCTTTAATAACGGCAAAAGCTTCTGGAAGAATTTCGCTTAATGTTTTTTCTGAAATATCATAGGCTTCTTTTTCGAGTGCGTCTATAGCGGCGTAAATATCTTCTCTTTTATCTATATCTTCGATAAGTTCAACTTCAGTTTTTAAGGCATTTATTTTAGCATCTTTTTCAGTACGAGCTAACTTAATTTTTTCTTTAAACTCAATTGTTTTTGCTCGCAATTCATCGTTAGATAAATTCCCTAAGATACTTTCGAGTGCTTTAATTTTATTGACATTTCCTTGTAAAGCTTTTACATCTTTTTGAGATTTATCTCCTACAAAAACTTTTATGATACTATTTATGAAACTCATGATGGTTGTATAATTTCTTAATTGATAAGGTGTGCAAATTTAAACAAAAAAAAAGCCTCAACTGAGACTTTTATTGGTTTTAATATTTTTTTAATATTCATCCTCATTCCAAAGGTAGTCTTCGTCTGTTGGATAATCCGGCCAAATTTCTTCCATCGATTCATATATCTCGCCTTCGTCTTCTATAGATTGAAGGTTTTCCACTACTTCTAGTGGTGCTCCAGCTCTAATTGCGTAGTCAATAAGCTCATCTTTGTTAGCCGGCCAAGGCGCATCGCTCAAATAGGATGCTAATTCTAATGTCCAATACATCTTGCTTTGATTTTAATTTAATGCAAAAATAATTTTTTTACTGAAAAAGTCAAGTAAAATTTGATTTATTTTAATAATAAAGTTAAGAACGTGTTTTTATTAAGGATTTAGGGTTTTTAATTTAAGATTTTTGTAATACAAAAACTATAAAAATACTATTTCCTCGGGATCCATTTTACTTCATCTGCTTTCAAATCAAGAGACAACTTTCGTGCCAGTACAAAAAGATAGTCAGAAAGACGGTTAAGATACTTAATTGCGTTTCCTGCAACGGGTTCGTTGTGGTCTAAATGTACCGCTAAGCGTTCTGCTCTTCGGCAAACACATCGAGCAATATGACAATATGACACCGTTGTATGTCCGCCAGGTAAAACAAAATGAGTCATTGGCGGAAGTGCTTCTTCCATAGCATCGATTTCGTTTTCTAAAAGTTCGATATCGGTTTCTATAATTCCAAGATTTTTAAGACGCAATTCTCCGTTTTTTAAAACTTCTTTTTCAGGTGGAGTTGCCAAAATTGCACCTACAGTAAAAAGGCGATCCTGAATTTCTATAAGAATATCTTTATAATGAGCATTCATTTCCTGATCTCGAATTAATCCTATATGCGAATTTAGTTCATCTACTGTACCGTAACTTTCGATTCGAATATGATCTTTGGGCACTCTTGTTCCACCAAATAATGCTGTGGTGCCTGTATCTCCTGTTTTTGTATATACTTTCATTCTATTAATTTTTGATTTGAGATTTTTGATTTAGGAATTATCTTGAAGTAATATAAAATCAAAATCATTTAGTGGTATCGCTTTCTATTAAACCGTCTCGTAAACGAATGACTCTATTAGCATAAGCGGCAATTTCTTCTTCGTGTGTAACTACAATAATGGTGTTTCCTAGTTTGTGAATATCGTCAAATAATTTCATAATTTCGTTTGATGTTTTACTGTCTAAATTACCGGTAGGTTCATCAGCCAAAATTATCGAAGGTTTATTTACTAATGCTCTGGCAATAGCTACACGTTGGCGTTGTCCTCCAGAAAGCTGGTTGGGTTGATGATCCATTCTATCAGCTAAATTAACTTGTTCAAGAACTTCTTTAGCTCGTATATTTCTTTCTGATTTTGAGTAACCCGCATAAATCATTGGTAATGCCACATTGTTTAATGCGTTAGTTCTAGGCATTAAATTAAAAGTTTGAAAAACGAAACCTATTTCTTTGTTCCGAATTTCTGCCAATTCATCATCATGCATTTGGCTTACATCTTTATTATTTAAAATATAGCTTCCTGAAGTTGCGGTATCTAAACATCCCAAAATATTCATCAAAGTTGATTTTCCAGAACCTGATGGTCCCATTAGTGCTACATATTCTCCTTTATTTATTTCTAAATCAATTCCTTTAAGTACATAAACGATTTCATTTCCGAGTTTAAAATCACGTTTAATATTGGTTATTTTTATTAATGGTTTTGCCATTTTTGCTTTTCTATTTTTGGTTTTAAAGATACGAAATGTTATTTGCTTTTTAAGTAAGTAGTTTTTTAGTCAATTGTGTTACAAAAATTTTTCTTAAGAATTTTTACAAGAATAAAATATATAAGTACTTTGAATTCAAGGATTTATTTTGTAACTTAGGGATAGTTTTTTTAATTTAAGTAGTTGTTTTAAACTGAGTTTTAATTTAAAATAGTGTAAAAATGAAAAATACAAATATCCTTCTGAATTGCTTTTTATGTTTTCAAACATTGTGTGGGCAAATTTTAGTAAGAAATGAAAATTGGCCAAATCCGAATTGGACGGTTACTGGAACCTACACTCCTCAAGCTTTACTTTCTAATCCAACAATTAATTCCAATTTTTCTTACGATACGTCTTTGGTAACACCTTCAGGATCTTCGACTTTATTGTGGCTTACTTCTCCTTTTTTTAATTTGCAACCCGCTTTTGATGGAAATGAAAAATTTTTAAAATTGACTTTTAATATTGCTTATGAATCATATGCGAATGACGTTCTCTATATTCAAGTATGGAATCAAGATACAGGGAACTGGTTTTCTTTTCCTGAAGGATCTGCTCCTTTGGCTCTGGTCGGCAATTTTAAAACATGTACTTTCGATCCTATTTATTCTTCGGTAACTACGTATTTCGATTTTTCTTCTTTAAGCAGCAATCAAATGCAGAATTTCAGATATCGATTTGTTATAGACGGAAAAAGCAGCGAAATTGCTGGCGTATGCTTGAATGCTGTTAAAGTCAATTCTTTGTCATGTGAGGCACCGAATAATTTAAACTTATTAGAAGTTTTATTCGATCAGGCAACTATCACTTGGAATAACAATAGTTCCGAAATACAATTTTGGGATATACAATATGGATTTGATGGATTTGTTTTAGGTACCGGTTTTATGTTGCAAACTGAATCTATTCCGTTGACTCCATTTACAATTTTTGGGCTTTCACCAAATGAAACTTACAATGTATATGTTCGAAAAAATTGTGGAGGTTTTGATGGTGATATCTATAGTGAATGGATTGGCCCGTTATCATTTACAACAAAATCCTTGAGAATTGATGAATTTAAACATGAAGACGTCCATTTTTTTCCTAATCCGACTCGGGGTGAAATAATTGTCAATGCTTCAGAAACTATTAATGAAATCAGGTTGTTTAATGTTAACGGACAAGAATTAATAAAAAAGGATAATAAAAATTCCAATTTGAAAATTAATTTATCTTCTTTAGAAAAAGGAATGTATTTAGTAAGGGTTTCTACAGCTAAAGGAACGGGTGTTTATAAAGTAGTAAAAAACTAAAATTAAACTCGAATCACAAAATGCTCTTTTTCTTGCTCGATTCTAAAAAAAACAATTCCCCACTGAAAAGTATCAATAGTAACAGTGACTTTCGGGTGTGCTTTTATGGTTTTCCAAGCTTCTTCCATGGCTGTAGACCAATGAATATCATCAAAAATCCAAATGCTTTCGTTAGTAATTGTTGGTAATAAAAGTTCAAAATAATCTAATGTAGCTTTTTTGGAATGATTGCCATCGAAGTAAATTAATTGATAATTGACAGTTGATAATTGATGATTTTTAAGATAACTTGAAAACTCAGTATTTACAAATTCAATGTTATTTAGATTTTGCAATTGACATTGTTTTGTTGCAATTGCAATAGTATTTTGGCAGCCTTCTAATGTTACAATTGTTGCTTTTGTATTTCTCACGGCTAGGGCAGAAGTGGCTAATCCTAATGAAGTTCCAATTTCTAAAATAGCATTTGGCTCAAAATAATTTACAATTCGGAATAATAGTTTAGCTCGTTTGGATGAAATTCCTGCCGTTTTAGCAATTTTTGAAACTTCACGGATATTCGATTTAAACACTTTAGAACCAGCACCAAAATCGGTAACCTCAATCGTTTCTGTATTTTCAAAAAGCGATTTTCTATATTTTTTTAGAATTGAATATTCGGGTTTTGACCTCTTGTCATAAAAACATTTGGTAACCAAATCAAACACAAAAGGGGAGTGAACGGCGTGTTCATTTTTGGAGTTCCAAATGAATTTTAAATAGGATTTTATTTGGAATATCATAAAAAATCTGAGAAATGAATGCGAAGATACAAAGATTAAATCGAGAATTGAGTAGAGTATGGCTATATTTGCCACCTTGATTTTTAGAACTCTATGAAGGAAGAAATAAACAGTAAGGTTACCATAACTTCGGAAGAAATTGACAGATGTATTGCTATTTTGTCACAATTAAACACAGCCACAGCCCAAATATTTGACATTCCTAAAGATCAAAGAACCGCTTTGATTAAAGTTGCTGGCCAATTTTCGCGCCCTAATCGGGAGGAATTGGCTAAAAGGAAGAAAGATGGAAAAGCTGTAGCAAAACGCAAACAGGACAAAAAAGACCGAACTGCTCGTAAAGAAACAGGAATTCGTTCTGCTCGAGAAGCAAGTGTATTTGTGGCTCCAAAACTGTTGGCTTCACACGTTTTAGAATACAAAGAACAATTAGAATTTGAAACGCCTAGAAAGTGTTATGTATGTAAAACAGAATTTACGAAGATGCATCACTTTTATGATACGATGTGTGCTGATTGTGGTGATTTTAATTATGCCAAACGTTTTCAAACTGCTGATGTAAAAGGACAAATTGCAGTTATAACGGGTTCTCGATTAAAAATAGGCTATCATATTACGTTGATGCTTTTGCGAGGTGGGGCTACAGTAATTGCTACAACTCGTTTCCCAGTAGACTCAGCATTGCGTTTTGCTAAAGAATATGATTTTATAAATTGGGGACACCGCCTTAAAATTATAGGATTAGATTTAAGACACATTCCTAGTGTGGAAATTTTCTGTAATTTTATTGGACAAAAATATGGTCGATTGGATATTTTAATAAACAATGCGGCGCAAACCGTGAGACGTCCCGCTGGATTTTACAAACACTTGATAGAAAACGAAGAGCGTTCTATAATTTCTTTGCCAAAAGTTGTTCAAGATCTATTATTGGATTACACTCATTGTTTAGCTGAACTAAAAGTATTGACTTCAGGTTTTTTATCTAATGAAAATATGCCAGTAACTTGGCACGGACCAGAGCCTGGAATTGGTTTACGTGCTTCTGCTAAATTATCACAGATCCCATATTCTTTTGATAATGCCTTAGTAGCCAAAGAAGTTTTTCCAGAAGGGGAGTTGGATGCCGATTTGCAACAAGTAGATTTACGGAAAACAAACAGTTGGCGTTTGAAATTAGGTCAAATAGAAACAACTGAAATGATTGAAGTACAACTAGTCAATTCTGTAGCGCCATTTGTATTGTGTAACCGTCTTTCAGAAATGATGAAAAAAGACTATACTGGTAAAAAGCACATCATTAATGTTTCGGCAATGGAAGGGAAGTTTTACCGAGATTTTAAGGAAGATCGCCATCCGCATACCAATATGGCAAAAGCAGCCTTAAATATGCTTACCCATACTGCCGCTGGAACTTTGGCAAAAGACGGAATATTTATGAATGCAGTTGATACTGGTTGGGTCACCGATGAAGATCCTGTAGAATTAGCTAAAAAGAAACAAGAAGAACAAGACTTTCAGCCCCCTTTAGATATTGTGGATGGTGCTGCTCGTGTTATGGATCCATTGTTTGACGGAATTAATACAGGAAAACATTGGTGTGGTAAGTTTTTGAAAGATTACAGACCGATTGCTTGGTAGAAGATCTCTAACCACATAACAAGCTAAATTGGATTAATTAATTCTAATTTACTGAATTTAATTTTACTTCAAAATATTTACAGAACCACTAGGGATACCATTTTAATCATAATTTTTATTCCTTAAAGAATCAGTTACCAAATGAATTTTTGTTCACAGTTTTAAAACATAAAAATCCTTCTACATAAATCTCTTTATGGCTTAATTCAAACCAAAAGAAATCCCCTAGAGACTTTTTAATTAAGAACAGATTCATTCAAATTTTATTTAACTTTAGTAGATTCATGGAATATATGCTATCTAAATTTATGTCAATTTGTATAATTTGTAACTGTTTTATTTTATAACTGCTGAGTTTACACTCTCACTTTTTTTTAATTCAAATAGTTTGTATTTTCGCCAAATGAATAGTAAAATCGTATGGCCATTTTTTTTATCTTCCATCAAAACTATTTTTTATTTATTCTCATTCATCACTATTGGATTATTTTTAGACAGTAAGTATGTAGTGCCAATCTATAAAGATTCACAACATTTGGCTACATTAGTTATGTTAATTGGGTTTTCTATATTATTTTATAGATCAACTTCTAGGATTAGAGAACTAATGGTTTATGCAGTTCTAATAGGTTTTATTGGAGAGCATTTGTTTTCAATTGTTTTAGGAATGTATACCTATAGATTGGGTAATATTCCTTTATATGTTCCGCCAGGACATGCAATAGTATATGCTACTGCAATCTATTTTTGCAAAGAATCATTTGTAAAAATGTATAGAAGTCAAATCGAAAAAGTCTTTACAATTTTTGTATTAATTTACTCGACACTATTTTTAATTTTTGCAAATGATATTTTTGGGTTTGTAATGTCTTTATTGGTAATCTTTTTATTAAGAAACAAACCAAGAGAACGATTGTTCTTTTTAAGTATGTATATCATAGTGGCTTTTTTAGAAATTATAGGAACCCATTACCAGTGTTGGGCTTGGCCAAAAACTGCTTATGGTATTTTTCCTTTTTTAAAAAGTGCAAATCCACCAAGCGGAATTAGTTTGTTTTACTTTCTTTTAGATTTAGGTAGTTTGTGGTTATACAAACAAAGACATTTAGTTACTTGGAAACGAATGAAAGAAATACGTAAACTGAAAGAAAGTAAAGTTTTTAGTTAGCAAACGGGAGATTTGGATAGTATTAACTTACTTGTTATTATGAGTCCCAAAAACCATCTGATCTGGAAATAATATACTATCCTTCTATCTTAGCACTCAACTCAAACCAACGTTCTTCTTTATCTTCCATTTTTTGGATGATGTTTTTTAATTCGTTGGCTTTATTTGCAATATCGGAATCTAAAACTTTTCCATCAGAAAAAAGTTGCTCAATTTTAGCTTTTTCGATTTCTAAATCTTTGATTTCTCTTTCAATTTTTTGAAATTCTTTTTGCTCGTTAAAAGTTAAATTTCCCGTCGGATTATTTTGTTTCCAGTCTTTCTTCTCCGCTTTGTTTTCTTCTTTTTGAGCAACATCTGCACTGTCTTCATAAGCCCTAAAATCGGAATAATTTCCAGGAAAATCTTCAATTACGCCATCGCCTCTAAAAACAAATAGGTGATCAACAATTTTGTCCATAAAATAGCGATCATGCGAAACTACCAGTAAACAACCAGGATAGTCTAAAAGGAAGCTTTCTAAAACATTTAATGTCACAATATCTAAATCATTAGTAGGCTCATCAAGAATCAAGAAGTTTGGATTCTGAATCAAAACGGTACATAAATACAATCGTTTTAATTCTCCACCACTCAATTTTTCTACAAAATCATGCTGCTTTTTTCTATCAAAAAGAAAACGCTCCAACAATTGCCCAGCCGAAATTAATTTCCCTTTTGCAAGCGGAATAAATTCACCATATTCTTTGATAATATCTATAACTTTTTGACCAGGTTTTGGGTTGATGCCGCTTTGCGTATAATAACCCACTTTTATAGTGTCACCAGTTATCACTTTTCCTCCATCAACAGGAATTGTTCCAGTAATTAGATTTAGAAAAGTAGATTTTCCAGTTCCGTTTTTCCCAATAATTCCAATACGCTCACCACGCTGAAAATCGAAACTAAAATTATCTAAAATTACTCTGTCTTTAAATTTCTTAGAAATTTTATGCAATTCGATGATTTTCGAACCCATTCGTTCCATATTAATTTCGAGCTCTACAGCATTCTCTTTTCTTCGACTTTGTGCTTTTTCCTTAATTAGATAAAAATCATCTTGACGCGATTTTGATTTAGTTGTTCTCGCTTTGGGTTGGCGACGCATCCATTCTAGTTCTTTTACAAATAAATTTTGAGCTTTATCAACACTCGAATTTTCTGAAGCAATGCGTTCTTCTTTTTTCTCTAAGTAATAGGAGTAATTGCCTCTGTATTGGTATAATTTTCCGTTGTCAAGTTCTATGATTTCATTGCAAACCCGTTCTAAAAAGAAACGGTCGTGCGTTACCATAAATAAGGTAATGTTTTCTTTGGCGAAATAACTCTCAAGCCATTCTATCATCTCTAAATCTAAGTGATTGGTAGGCTCATCTAAAATTAATAAGTCCGGGCGATTTATTAAAATTATTGCAAGTGACAGCCTTTTTTTCTGACCACCAGAAAGATTTTTTACTTTCAACTTAAAGTCTTCCAACTTTAATTTGAACAAAATTTGTTTGAATTGCGTTTCAAAATCCCAAGCATTATGTTGATCCATTTTGTCAAATGCCTTTTGATAAGCATCTTCATCTTCAGGGTTTTCTAATGCTTTTTCATATTCTTCGATGACTTTTAAAACGATATTATCCGAAGCGAAAATACTTTCTTCAATGGTTAGTTCGTCTTGCAAATTGGCATCTTGCGACAAAAAAGCCATATTGATTCCCTTACGCAAAACCACATTACCAGTATCAGGTTCATCTTCACCATTGATGATTTTCATGATACAGGTTTTTCCTGAACCATTTTTGGCTATAAAAGCAATTTTTTGGTCTTTGTTTATGCCAAAAGAAATGTTTTCAAAAAGTGTTCGCTCTCCAAATGATTTCGATATATTTTCTACTGATAAGTAATTCACAAGTGTAATTTTTTGCAAAAGTAAGTCATTGTGAGGCAAGAAGCAATGTTTTAAATTAATCTTTAAATGAGAGTAGATTTTTGTATATTTGGATTTTAAAAGCTACTGTTATGAATAAAAGTTCAAAGAAATATCAAGAAAAGATAGACTTTAATAAAGTAGATGAGCCTTCTATTGAATACAATTTAGAGGATAAAATATCTGATGATTCTCAATTAAATCCGATTTTAGTTCAATTAATTGAAAAATCTAAAAAAAATCACCAAGAGGGTAATGTTTTTTCTCATGAAGAGGCTATGAAAAAAATTAAATTGAAGTACCATTTGTAAAATGAGTTATAGTTTTAATTGGGATTCAGTTGCATTTAATACTTATATTGAAGAAACCGAATTTATTCTCTTGAAATGGAATAGGATTGAAGTTAAGAAATTCATATTATTAGTTGAAGAAAATTTAGAACGATTGTCTAAAAATCCTGAAATAGGAATTTATAAAAACGAATTAAAAATATACTCCGTCATTATTTCAAAACAAACTACCTTGTACTACAATTTCGATACTAATCCTAGAATAATTGAGTTGTATGTTTTTTGGAACAACTTAAAAAATCCTGACGACTTAATTAAGTTGCTTTAAATTATCTCAAATGCAACTATCTATAATCATCCTCAATTACAATGTTCGCTTTTTCTTAGAACTGTGTGTTTTAAGCGTTCAAAATGCTATCCAAGACATTGATGCTGAAATAATTGTGGTCGATAATAATTCTACTGATGACAGTTGTGAAATGATGAAACAACGTTTTCCAGGTATTAAACTTATTGAAAACAAAGAAAATTCAGGCTTTCCGAAAGGGAATAATATAGGAGTAAAGGAAGCAAAAGGCGAGTATGTTTGCATTTTAAATCCTGATACCGTTGTTGCCGAAGATACTTTTGAAAAGATTTTAGCCTTTGTAGCTACAAAAAATAATTTAGGCATTGTAGGCTGTAAACTAATTGATGGTGCAGGGAATTTTCTTCCAGAAAGCAAACGCGGAATTCCAACTCCATTTGTAGCTTTAACAAAAATATTCGGTTTGTATAAACTATTTCCAAAATCGAAAGTACTCGGAAAATATTATGCGCAACATTTAAAAGAAAGTGAAACTGGAAAAGTCGACATTCTAGTTGGAGCATTTATGATGATGAAAAGGGATTTGTATAACGAAGTGGGAGGTTTTGATGAAAATTGTTTCATGTATTCAGACGATATCGATTTGTCGTATATGATTTTGAAAAAAGGGAAAAGTAATTATTATTTCCATGAAACTTCGGTAATTCATTATAAAGGAGAGAGTACAATAAGAGATGAAGAATACATGAAACGGTTTCAGCAAGCGATGCATTTTTTCTATAAAAAGCATTTTAAAGTGTCTTTTCTTTTTGATTTTTTCATGAAAATAGGGGCATTATTTTTCACGTTATTTAAAAAGAGTCAAGCTGTAACTATTTCAAGACAGCCAGATGAATATATCTTGTTTTCAGACGATGAAAAATTAAAAAAAACAGTTGAAAACTTGTTAGGAAATAAAGTGAACCTAGTTGATTCTAAAACAAAAAATACTATAAATTCGCTTACAGTCAGTTCAGAAAAAAATACCGAATTTATTTTTGATAATAATTTTTGGTCATTTAAGTCGATTATAGCAAGTATGGAAGAGTTTAAAAACTCTAAATTTACTTTCAAGATTTTGCCCAAAAACTCGGATTATATTATTGGAAGTAACAACAGTAACGATAGAGGTAAAATAAATAAGTTTGTAAAGTAAGAATTGTGCAATGCTTAGTGAAAGAAAAAAGTTAATTTCGCAAACTAAAATAAAAACTCACCATTTAGGTTAGCAATATGGCAAGATTTGAATTAAAACTTCCTAAAATGGGAGAAAGTGTTGCAGAAGCAACCATTACAAACTGGTTGAAAGAAGTTGGCGACACAATCCAAATGGACGAAGCAGTTCTTGAAATTGCTACTGATAAGGTTGATAGCGAAGTTCCATCCGAAGTTTCAGGGGTTTTAGTTGAAAAACTTTTTCAAAAAGATGATCTAGTTCAAGTCGGACAAACTATTGCTATTATTGAAACTGAGGGAAGTGTAAATACCGAAACAGTAAAAGAAAAGGTCACTCAGGTTAGTGCGCCAATTGCTGTTGACGAAGTTCTCAAAACTATCGAATCTGCTAAAGATTTTGTTGCAGCCCCAACCCCCAAATCTCAAGATTATTCCCATTCAGAAAAATTCTTTTCTCCGCTAGTAAGAAATATTGCTAGAGAAGAAGGTGTTACAATAAATGAATTAGAGCATATTTCGGGTTCTGGAAGTGATGGTAGAGTTACAAAAAACGATATTTTAGATTACATTATCAATAGAACAAATGCAACAAAAACAGTTGCTCAAACAACAGTCGCTCCTGTAGAAGTTGTTCATGAAGCACAAAAAATTGAAGCTGAGCCAAAAGTTCAAACTGAAATATCTCCAAAAGCAGCACCTGTTCAAGAACCAGTGAAACAAACTGCTCAAAAAGCAGCACCAGTTTCTGTGAATGGTCAAGACGAGATTATTGAAATGGACAGGATGCGCAAACTGATTTCAGGTTATATGATTCAGTCTATTCAAACTTCAGCTCATGTGCAATCCTTTATAGAAGTTGATGTTTCAAATATTTGGGATTGGAGAGAAAAAAATAAAAATGCATTCGAGAAAAGAGAAGGCGAGAAGCTTACTTTTACACCAATATTCATGGAAATTGTAGCAAAAGCATTGAAAGATTTTCCAATGATGAATATTTCTGTTGACGGCGATTATATCATAAAAAAGAAAAACATCAATTTGGGAATGGCTGCTGCTTTATCTAACGGAAATTTAATTGTTCCGGTTATCAAAAATGCAGATCAATTGAATTTGCTCGGAATGGCAAAAGCTGTGAATGATTTGGCTTTCCGCGCAAAAAACAATCAGTTAAAACCAGATGATATCCAAGGCGGAACTTATACCGTAACGAATGTAGGGACTTTCGGCAGTGTATTTGGAACCCCAATTATCAATCAACCCCAAGTAGGAATTTTAGCTTTAGGTGCGATTAGAAAAGTGCCATCAGTTATCGAAACTCCCGAAGGTGATTTTATTGGAATTCGTAAAAAAATGTTCCTTTCTCACAGTTACGATCATAGGGTGGTAGACGGTTCTCTGGGTGGAAGTTTCATTAAGCGTATAGCAGAATATATGGAAGCTTTTGATGAAAATAGAACAATATAAACTGTAATTATCTCATTATTAAACCCGACAAATTTTTAAAATTTGTCGGGTTTTTAATTTTAAGAAAAACTTTATAAATTCGATAAACGGTAGCTTCAAAACTTTATATTTGTAATCCTAAAAATTTATAATGGAACTCAAATTAAAGAAACCCATCTGCTTTTTTGACCTAGAAACTACTGGAATTGAAGTAGCAAAAGATCGAATTGTAGAAATCTCAATATTCAAAGTATTTCCAAACGGAAACAAAGAAAGCAAGACATGGCTAGTCAATCCAGAAATGGTTATTCCTCCGGTAGTGATAGCGGTTCATGGTATTACTAATGAAAGAGTAGCTAATGAACCCACGTTTAAGGAATTGGCTTCGCAAGTCTACAATATGATAAAGGATAGTGATTTGGCTGGATTTAATTCCGATCGATTTGATATTCCGTTATTAGCCGAAGAATTGCTTCGTGCGGGAGTCGATTTTGATATGAAAAGCCGTGTTTCAGTTGATGTGCAAACTGTTTTTCATAAAATGGAAGAGCGTACTTTAAGTGCTGCATTGAAATTTTATTGTGGAAAAAGCCTTGACAATGCTCATTCTGCCGAGGCCGATACAATGGCAACTTACGAAATTCTGAAAGCGCAATTGGAACGTTATCCTGAATTAGAAAATGATATGAAATCCTTATCGGAATTTACTACTCGTAAACGATCAGCTGATTTTGCTGGTTTTATAGGATATGATAAAGATGGAGATGAGGTTTTTTCTTTCGGAAAACATAAAGGTGCAAAAGTAGATAAAGTATTAGAAGACGAACCAGGTTATTTCGGCTGGATTCAGAATGCCGATTTCCCCTTATATACCAAGAAAGTTTTAACGGCTATTAAATTAAGAAAGATGAACACGAAATAGGTATTGGGTTTTAGTTCTAAGGTCTTGGTTCGTTTCTTGACCACATATCACAAACCACAAAACATAAACTCCAAAACTAATCATGAAAATCATCTGCATTGGTAGAAATTATACCAAACATATTGAAGAGTTACAAAACGATCGTCCAGAAGAACCAATTGTTTTTCTGAAACCAGATTCAGCTGTTCTGTTAAAACAACATCCTTTTGTAATTCCTGAATTTTCAAACGACATTCATCATGAAATTGAACTCATTGTCCGTATTAATAAAGTAGGTAAATATATCGAATCAAAGTTTGCACACAAGTATTATGATGAGATAAGTGTTGGATTAGATTTTACCGCTCGAGATTTGCAAGAAAAACTTAAAAATGAAGGTTTGCCATGGGAAAAATCCAAGGCTTTTGACGGTTCAGCGGTAATAGGCGACTTTATATCGAAAAAAATTTTTAGTTCGCTAGAAAGTATTAATTTTGAACTAACAAATAACGGAAAAACTGTTCAAAGAGGGAATTCTAGTCTAATGTTGTTTAAAATAGACGAAATAATTGCACATGTTTCTCAATTTTTCACACTTAAAATTGGAGACATTATTTTTACAGGAACGCCAGACGGAGTTGCAGCAGTAAAACCAAATGACGTTTTAGAAGGGTTTTTAGAAAATAACAAACTATTTAGAATACAAGTAAAATAATGGCATTAAACTACAACCTAGCAAAAGTATATGCACTTTCAGACAACGATTCTGAATTTGTAAATCAAATCCTCACACTTTTTGTGACTGAGGTTCCGTTAGATCTTATCCAAATTAAGTTAGGGATTAAGACTAAAGATCATAAATTAGCATACAGCTATGCACACAAAATAAAGCCATCGCTAGATTTATTAGGCATGAATGTAGCCTTTGAAGAAATTCTTCAAATTGAAGCTTGGACTAGAGCTGAGGGAAAACGCAAAGAAATAAAAGACACTTTTGATAGTGTTGAATCTCAAATTGAAAAAGCAGTAAAAGAGATTTCGAAAGATTTCAGTTTGTAATAGTATCAAAAATCCAGATTTTTTACTTTCACAAATAGTGAATTTAAAGAGTTTGGATTTTATTTTTTTTTAGGTATTTCAAAAATAGTTACTTTAATTTTTGTACAGTAATTCCTAAATCTCAAATTATAAATCCAAAATGAAAGCAACCATAGTTACCATTGGCGACGAAATTCTTATAGGTCAAATTATTGATACTAATTCAGGTTTTATAGCCAAGTCATTAGATAGAATTGGTGTCGAAATCAAGGAAATGATTTCTATTTCAGATAACAAACAACACATTTTAAATACCTTTGCAACGCTTCAAAACAATGTCGATTTAGTCATTATTACTGGTGGTTTAGGACCAACAAAAGACGATATTACCAAGCATACTTTTTGTGAATACTTCGATGATACCTTGGTTGTCAATGAGTCTGTTCTTGCTCACGTAACTCAAATGATAGAAGGTTTTTACAAACGTCCCATAACGCAACTCAATAAAGATCAGGCATTAGTTCCTTCTAAATGTATCATTTTGCACAATCAAATGGGAACCGCTCCAGGCATGTGGATGAAGAAAGAAAACACTGTTTTTATTTCCCTTCCCGGTGTTCCATATGAAATGAAATATTTAATCGAAAATGAAGTGATTCCTAAGGTAGTTCATGAATATGAACGCCCGTATATCATTCATAAAACCATTCTTACCTACGGAGAAGGCGAAAGCAAAGTAGCCGAACGTATAGAAGACTGGGAAAACAATTTGCCTTCATTTATCAAATTAGCCTATTTGCCAAGTCCAGGAAAAGTACGTTTGCGTCTTTCTGCACGTGGAAAGGATAAGGTAATTTTAGAAAAAGCTATCGAAGATAATGTAACTTCATTAACAAAAATAATTGGTGATATTATTGTTGGTTTTGACGACGGAGAAACCATAGAAGTCATCATAGGACGATTACTTTCAAAACAAAACAAGACAATCTCAACCGCCGAGAGTTGTACTGGAGGACAAATTGCTAAAGTTCTAACTTCAGTTTCTGGAGCTTCTAAATATTTTAAAGGCAGCATAGTTTCCTATGCTACCGAAGTAAAAATAAAGGTTTTAGGCATCGATGAAGCTACAGTAAATACCTATTCAGTAGTAAGTGCCGAAGTGGCAAAAGAAATGGCGGTCAATATTCAAAAAATAATGAAAACGGATTACGCAATTGCAACAACTGGTAACGCAGGGCCAACTAAAGGGGATTCAAAAGCCGAGATTGGCACTGTTTTTATTGCATTAGCAACACCAAATGAAGTCATAGTTCATGAGTTTAATTTTGGTCAACCACGTGATAAAGTGATTGATAGAGCTGTAAATAAATGCCTTGAAATACTACAAAAAGAAATTTTAAAAAATCTACTTTAATTATTTTGTATTATAGGTTTATTTTTTGTTTCTTTGCACCCTGATTTTGAATAACGATAAAAGATAAGTACAATGTCAAGAGTTTGTGACCTTACAGGTAAAAGAGCGATGGTGGGAAATAATGTTTCTCACGCCATGAATAAAACCAAAAGAAAGTTTTCTGTAAACTTACTAAAAAAGCGTTTTTACCTTCCTGAAGAAGACAGATGGATTACTCTAAGAGTAGCTGCATCTACAATAAAAACAATCAATAAAAATGGAATCGCTGCAGTTTTGAAAAAAGCACAGTCTCAAGGATTTATCAAATAATCTATTCCTAAATAAATATATAGCAAGATGGCAAAGAAAGGTAATAGAATACAAGTAATTTTAGAATGTACAGAGCACAAAACAACTGGTGTTGCTGGTACTTCAAGATACATTACAACAAAGAACAAAAAAAATACTCCAGATAGATTAGAGATTAAAAAATTTAATCCAATTTTGAAACGTGTAACTGTTCACAAAGAAATTAAATAATAATTAGAGATTTTATAAATTCTCAAATGCTCACATTTCGAGATTTTATTAAAATACAAATAAAACATTTGAATCATGGCAAAGAAAACCGTAGCATCGTTACAAACCGCTTCAAAGAGATTATCAAAAGCTATCAAAATGGTGAAATCTCCTAAAACTGGTGCATATACATTCGTAGAATCAATTATGACTCCTGAAGCTGTAGATGAATTCTTGAAAAAGAAATAATTCATAATACAATTTATAGAAAAGCTACTTTCATTCGGAAGTAGCTTTTTTATTTTTTATCTTTACCACTTTAAAAAGTAGAAGCAACAGGTTTGGGCTTTATTTACTCATGCAATTCCTGCTGTACGTTACAATCTTCATTATTTAGGATTTTGCTTTGCAATCCTAAATAATGAAGGATTTTCTCTTCCATCAGGGCTAGTAGACCATTGTTTTTACTTTTTATAAATGAGTTTAACATGATTCAAGAAGTTAGTAGTATACACCTCTACCTTCTAACCTCTAACCTCTAACTTAAAATGAGCTTTTTTAAAAAAATATTTGGATCAGAAAAAAAAGAACCCGTTCTTAATGAACAGGATAAGCAAACCTTAGACAAAGGCCTAGAAAAATCAAAAGTTTCATTTTTCTCTAAACTTACTAAGGCAATCGCCGGAAAATCGAAAGTCGATGATGATGTCTTAGATAATTTAGAGGAAATTCTTGTTTCATCAGATGTTGGTGTAAATACTACGCTTAAAATTATCACTCGAATTGAGAAACGCGTTTCCGAGGATAAATATTTAGGAACAGACGAGCTCAATCAAATACTAAGAGAAGAAATATCAGGATTATTATCAGAAACCAATCTTGGCGAAGCTACTGAATTCGTAATTCCAATAAACGTAAAACCCTATGTTCTTATGTTTGTTGGTGTAAATGGAGTAGGAAAAACAACCACTATTGGTAAGTTAGCGCATCAATTTAAAAAGCAAGGCTATTCAGTCGTTTTAGGTGCTGCTGATACGTTTCGAGCTGCCGCTATCGATCAGCTTCAAGTTTGGGCAGATAGAGTTGGCGTTCCACTGGTAAAACAACAAATGGGAAGCGATCCAGCTTCTGTTGCTTTTGATACATTACAATCTGCCGTAGCGCAAAATGCTGATATTGTGATTATTGATACTGCGGGACGTTTACACAACAAACTCAATTTAATGAATGAATTGACCAAAGTAAAACGAGTAATGCAAAAAGTGGTCACAGATGCTCCACATGATGTGCTATTGGTATTAGACGGGTCAACTGGACAAAATGCTTTTGAGCAAGCCAAACAGTTTACAGCAGCAACAGAGGTAACATCACTTGCTGTAACAAAATTAGATGGGACTGCAAAAGGCGGAGTTGTAATAGGAATTTCGGACCAATTTCAAATTCCAGTAAAATATATCGGAGTAGGAGAAGGGCTTGATGATTTACAAGTTTTTAACAAATATGAATTTGTTGATTCTTTTTTTAAATAGTATTCTCAAATGAGAACGGAATTAAGTGGAAGGATAATAAAATGCTCTCAGCGCTTTTAGTTTTTAAAGGAACTTATTTTTTCTGGAGTAAAATTTAGGCATCTTATATTTTAAAACTATTCAAATTGATATTTTATAAAACTTAAAAATGAAAAAAATTGTCTTTATTGTATTAGTTTCAACACTTTTTACTTCATGTAATAAAAAAGTTACTACCGAAAACATTTCAAAAATTAATGGCTATTGGGAAATTGAAAAAGTAGTTTTTCCTGACGGAACAGAAAAGGAATATGCTATAAACCAAATGTTTGATTATTTTTCAGTACAACACAATAAAGGTTTTCGTAAAAAAGTAACTCCACAACTAGACGGATCTTTTTTGGTAAATGATGATGTCGAAAAAATAACAATTAAACAAGAAAATGAAAAGTACATCATTAATTACACTACTTTTTATTCAAAATGGAAAGAAGAAATACATTCCATTTCCGACGAAAAATTGGTTTTGATTAACGACGCTAAAAACGAATACCATTATAAAAAAGCGACTTCAATAAATTTAACAACGCAAGATGGCAAAACGACTAAATAACGAAAGTTCTATTGGAGACGTCTTGAAGGAGATTATTCAAGTTAATAAATTGCAACCTGGGATCGATCAAATTTCAGTAAAAGAAGCTTGGGTTGCTCTAATGGGTAACGGAGTCAATAGCTATACTAAAAACGTAGTCCTAAAAGGGAGCACACTTTATGTAGAATTAACCTCTGCAGTTTTGCGAGAAGAATTAAGTTACGGAAAAGACAAAATCATTAAAATGATAAATGATGAGTTGCGACGCGATATTATTACTGCGGTTGTTTTGAGATAGCAATTGAGACTTCTTAGAATTTTCAGATTTTTAGATAAATTAGACTTTTAGATGATAAAAAAAATCCCACTTCAAATTTATGAAATGGGATTGTTACATTTTATTAACCAACAAAGTCTAAAAATCTAATAAGTCTAATGCGTCTAAGAAAAGTCTAAACTTAAAACTGCTCTCTCCCAGCAAAATGAAAAGCACTTTCTATACCTGCATTTTCATCGCTATCCGATCCGTGAACAGCATTTTCTCCCATAGAAGTGGCATATTTTTTACGGATAGTTCCTTCGGCTGCATCAGCAGGATTGGTAGCACCAATTAAGGTTCTGAAATCAGCAATAGCGTTTTCTTTTTCTAAGATTGCTGCAACAATTGGGCCTCTTGACATAAATTCTACTAATTCTCCATAAAAAGGTCTAGCAGCATGCACTTCATAAAAAGCCTTTGCATCAGCCACAGTAAGTTGTGTTAGTTTTAAAGCAATGATTTTAAAACCAGCTTCTGTAATCATATTTAATATTCCTCCGATGTGTCCGTTTTCGACCGCATCAGGTTTAATCATTGTAAATGTTCTATTTGTAGCCATTTGTATGTTTTTTTAATTTGGGTGCAAAAGTAGTGTTTATTCATTGATTAATAAAAAATATTCTGTCTCTTTGAGTATTTTTCGAATAGTAATGCGACAACTTTACTATTCGAAAATGTATTGAGAAGTATTGAACACTAGGGTTATCGATACATTTTATTAAAAAAGCTATCGCATTTTTAATAAAATAGTCGAACTGACTCAGATTTTTGATTGCGATGCCGTAGTTAAATCTGCGAATCTGCGGTTAATTTTTTATTTTCAACTTAGCAAAGTTCTGTATTCAAAACCAAATCTATGAACTTCATGTACCAAATTTTCCATAAAAAAATCCCCTACTGTTTCCAGTAAGGGATTTATAAGTTAAGAAAAAACTAGTTTTTAGTTTTTCATCAATTTTAAGGTTTGAGTCGCTTTAGCTGTAGCCACTTTAGCAAAATAGATTCCTCTTGTTAAAGAAGAAGCATCAACATTTGCTGTATTGCTTCTAGGAGAAACTGTCATTACGTTTTTACCTAAAACATCTAAAATCTGAATAGACTCTATGCTGTCATTTACTGTAGTAAAGTTCCAGTTGTTAGTGGTTGGGTTAGGAGATACTTTGAAGTTTGCAGTACTAAAACCTTTTGTAGATAAACTAGTAAATGAATATTCACCTGTATTTGCGTTAAATGTTACGCTATAACTACCTGCTTGTTCTGCAGATACATTTATGTTTTTACCGCCTGGTAAACCCGTAGGAAAAAAACCAAAAGAATTATCGTCTGGTGCATCACATCCTTTTGCAGTACCCCAATCTCCAGCAACACGGAATTTGAAACCACCAGCTTCCATAGAAATTGGTGCAGAAGAAGTATACGTTACACCATCGGTAGTATCTAACAATAAATCAGTACCCCAATCATAACCAAAAGTTTTAAGTGCACTTCCAGTTATTGCCCATGCTTCATTAGGTGCTACTTCAAAACTATAATCTCCTGTTTCAACATTTAATTTTACAATCCATTTTCCTGCAGTAACTGGTATAGCTGGACCACCTTCAAAAGCATTACCTGGTAATGGGAATCCTGGGAAAACACTATCAGACAATAAAACACCATCAACATCAAACTGTGCATCGCCAGCAAGAAGGTTCAGTTTAGCTTCAAAGGTAGTTGCGCTTGTAGCAGGAATATTAACAGAGCCTCCATCAACAGCAGTTCCTACCAATTTAACTACTGGAATTACTACTCCACTTTCAAAAGAATAAGCTAAAGTTGCAGTATTTAATTTTACAGTATATGTTCCTGGCACAACACCCTCAATATTATCTCCGGGAGAAACACCAATTGCTGATGGAAATTGAATTGCTGGTTTAGTAGGTGCTCCTACAATAAACTTGTTTGCAGCATCCCAAGTATTATTAGCTCTAAATTTTATTCCATTTCCTTTAACAACTAAATCGATAATAATCCAATTGTCAGCATCAACTTTTGTCATTTGATGGGTATCATTATTTGGATCTGGACTATCACCATTTCCAGGCCATCCGCCTACACCATCACCAACAATAGCCATGGTTTCGATTTGAGCGCTAGCAGCAGTAAATGCAAAAACGCACATAATTAAATAAAGTACTCTTTTTTTCATAATATTTTGTGTTTAAATTAATATTCCATAAAAGTAATCAAAATTATAGTATAAATAGTTTATTGGATGTGTAAAAAAAGAAACGAAAACGTTTGCGTGTTGATAAGATTATTTTTTGAGTTTATTTAATATTTACTAGTAACTTTAGTAAATCATAAAATAATTATATTAAACGCTTTGTCTAAAGGTTTCAATTCTGAAAAAAGGTTATTCATTAAATTTTCTCCATTCTCCAAATAAAATTCTGAAAAATTAACTGTTCTTTCTTGTAAACTTTGATTAGGAAATAATTCGTTTTGCAAATCTGTAATACGTCCTAGTGCTTCGGCATGTTTTCGTTTTTGGGCTTTCAATAAACGCTTTTCAAGATTTTCTAACCCTTTAATTTGTTTGGCTTTTTGCGCTTTTACTGCGCCAATAAACGATTGGTCTGTCTGCCTGGCTATGGCTTGAAGATATGAAAATTGATTTTTTAACTGTTCCTTTTGAATTGTAAAATCAATAGGGAATGCTGAAATTTGTTTTGTTTTTTCGTTTACTAAATCACTTTGTTTCGAAAATAGATCTTTCCAAGATAAGGATAGTTTGTCTGCTTTTTTTTCTTGTTTTTCGGTTACTAATAACGCAGAATTCCGTAACAACAGTATCGGAAAAGTAATTTTTGAAGTGTCAAATAACGATTTTAATTCCAGCCAATAGGCAATTTCTCCACCTCCGCCAATATAACATAAATTAGGTAAAATCACTTCTTGATATAAAGGACGCAGAATTACATTTGGACTAAAATTTTCAGGATACTTTTCTAATTCATATAAAATTTCGGTTTCAGAAAATTGAATTTTAGTATTATTGACTTTAAAAATATCATCTTCAAGTAGGATTCGTTCCCGAAAATTTTCTTTAATGTAAAACAAATTAATGGGTCTTGGATTTACTTGAATCGTGTAGTCTTTTAATTTTGTAATAGTTTCGCTAACTAATGTACTTGAATTTTGATTTAGTAATTCCTTTTTTACATAAGGAATAAATAGTTTTTTTAAATCATGATGGTCGCCGTCAATAATAACCAAGCCAGATTCTCCAAAAAGAGCATTGGCTAAAAAGCGGGTTGCGTCAGCTAATGTATGGTGTTTCAGATACGATTCTTGAAATAATTTTTTTATGCTATTGGCGTTATTACTGTTTCCAATTTCTTTAGCGAAAATTTCAAAAACTTCTTCTAATCCTTTAGTCGATAACCGCCCAACAGGTCCAGTACTTTCTTTATTCCATCTGAATTTTTTTCCTTTAAAGGTAAAATAATTAATTTCTTCAAAATCGTGATCCTCAGTAGCCATCCAATAAACAGGCACAAAATTAGAATTCGGATACGTTGCTTTGAGCTTTTTTGTTAAATTTATGGTAGAAATAATTTTATACAAAAAATATAATGGACCAGTAAATAAATTCAATTGATGTCCTGTAGTAACCGTAAAAGTATTCGAATTTAATAGGAGTTCTATATTTTTTTTTGACAATTCAGAAGGTACTACATTCTGGTATTGTTGTTTTAAAACAGCAACCAAAATTGTTCTATTCGAGTCATTATACTGATTTTGTTTTTCTTCTATTTGCTCTTCAAAATTCTCAAGAGTTGGAAAACGATTATATAAAGACTGCAAACTTGGCTTTTGATTTAAATAATCAATAATTAAATCCGAAAAATATCCAGAATTTTGATACGTAATACAGTCGTTAGGCATGTTTATAATGTGCTTTATTTTTTTGTAAAAGTAACAAAAAGTAAATTTATGATTTTTTGGTTAACAAATAGGTAATAAAGTATTCGATTTAATTTTTTTTTAGATAAATTTGATACCAATCAAAAGTAAAACCTATGAGTGAAAACTTTAAAGTAAGTGTTAATCAAACATTTCAATTCGATTTTGATAAAGAAAGTATATCTCAATTAGATGCGGTATCTGTAGAAGAAAATAAATTCCACATTTTAAATCAAAATAAATCATACAAGGCTGAAATTGTCCTTGCTGATTTCAATCACAAGTGCTATACGGTAAAAGTGAACAATAATAGCTATTCAGTTGTAATTTCTAACCAATTAGATCAACTTATTTCTGTTATGGGTTTTGATGTTGGTGCCACAAAAAAGGTAAACGCTATTAAAGCACCAATGCCAGGATTAATATTAGAAATATTTGTAATTATTGGTCAAGCTGTAAAAGAAAACGATAGCCTATTAATTTTAGGTGCTATGAAAATGGAAAACAGTTTTCTGTCTCCACGTGACGGTATAATAAAATCTATTGCAGTGCAAACTAGTGATGCAGTTATAAAAGGGCAATTATTAATTGAATTTGAATAATATGAAGAAGATATTAGTTGCCAATAGAGGCGAAATTGCAATTCGAGTAATGAAAACCGCCCAGAAAATGGGCATAAAAACAGTTGCAGTGTATTCTACTGCTGACAGAAATGCACCTCACGTAAAGTTTGCTGATGAAGCTGTATGGATAGGAGAGTCACCTTCGAGTGAATCTTATTTATTAGGAAGCAAAATTATCGAAGTTGCTAAAGCCTTAAACGTAGATGCAATACACCCAGGTTATGGATTTTTAAGCGAAAACTCCGAATTTGCAGAAGAAGCTGAAAGAAATAATATTATTTTTATTGGGCCAAAATCAAAAGCCATAGAAATCATGGGTAGCAAACTTGCAGCTAAGGAAGCGGTAAGTCATTACAATATTCCTATGGTTCCTGGAGTAGACCATGCTATCAAAGATATTGAAGAAGCTAAAAGAACTGCAACAGCTATTGGTTTTCCCATTTTGATAAAAGCTTCTGCAGGAGGTGGAGGAAAAGGAATGCGAGTTGTTGAGAAGGAACAGGATTTTGTTTCTCAAATGAACAGAGCAATTAGCGAAGCTGTTGCCGCTTTTGGTGACGGTTCGGTTTTTATAGAAAAATATGTGGCTTCTTCTAGGCATATCGAGATTCAGATTATTGCCGATAGTCATGGAAATGTTCTGTATTTATTTGAGAGAGAATGTAGTATTCAGCGTCGTCATCAAAAAGTAGTTGAAGAAGCTCCTTCTTCAGTATTGACTCCCGAAATTCGTAAAAAAATGGGTGAAGCCGCCGTGATGGTAGCTAAATCTTGCGATTATTTAGGAGCCGGAACGGTTGAATTTTTGTATGACGAAAATGATAATTTTTATTTTCTTGAAATGAATACGCGTCTGCAAGTAGAACATCCTGTTACAGAATGGATTACAGGAGTAGATTTAGTCGAACTTCAAATTAGAGTTGCTAGAGGCGAAGCATTGCCGTTTAAACAGGAAGACTTACATATTAAGGGTCATGCCATGGAATTGCGAGTGTATGCCGAAGATTCTATGAATGACTTTTTACCAAGCGTTGGTCATTTAAATGTATATCAAATACCTTATGGAGAATGGATTAGAGTAGATAATGGCTTTGAAGAAGGTATGGATATTCCTATTTATTACGACCCAATGTTAGCTAAATTAATAACTTACGGAAAAACACGTGAAGAGTCTATTCAAGTTATGCTTAAAGCTATAGATGATTATAAGGTTGAAGGAGTACAAACCACTTTGCCTTTCGGGAAATTTGTTTTTGAGCATGAGGCCTTTAGGTCAGGAAAATTTGACACCAATTTCGTGAAAAAATATTATTCTGCAGAAATACTAAAAACCCAAATGGCTAAAGAAGCGGAAATTGCCGCCTTAGTAGCTTTGAAACAATATTTTGAAGATCAAAAAATAGTACGGATACCAATTCAATAAATTTATGGAATCTAAAATAAAAGTATTAAACGATAAAATTGCTCTTGCTCATTTGGGTGGTGGACAAAAACGTATTGAAAAGCAGCACGAAAAGAAAAAATTAACAGCCAGAGAACGGGTTGAATATTTGATGGATGAAGGTTCTTTTGAAGAAATTGGAATGTTGGTCACGCACCGTACCACCGATTTTGGCATGGAAAAAGAAATTTATTATGGTGACGGAGTAATTACAGGTTACGGTACTATTAATGGAAGGTTTGTTTATGTTTTTGCTCAAGACTTTACCGTTTTTGGTGGTGCTTTATCAGAAACCCATGCCGAAAAAATTTGTAAAGTAATGGATATGGCTCTTAAAGTTGGCGCCCCAATGATTGGATTAAATGATTCTGGCGGTGCTCGTATTCAAGAAGGCGTTCGTTCTTTAGGAGGCTATGCTGATATTTTTTTTAGAAATGTTCAAGCAAGTGGCGTAATTCCGCAAATATCTGCTATCATGGGGCCTTGTGCTGGGGGTGCAGTATATTCTCCTGCAATGACGGACTTTACCATGATGGTTGAAAACAACAGCTATATGTTTGTTACAGGGCCAAATGTGGTAAAAACAGTGACCAATGAAGAAGTGACTTCAGAAGCTTTGGGTGGTGCAATAACTCATTCTACAAAATCAGGAGTAGCACATACTACTTCTCCAAATGGAGTTTCATGTTTAGAAGATATAAAACGATTGTTGAGTTATATTCCTCAAAATAATAAAGAAGTTACCCCAAAGTTACCATACAAATTAGGAGACGAGATTAGAGACCAATTGTCGAATATTGTTCCTGAAAATGCGAATAAACCTTATGATATGCACGAAGTAATTCGAGGAATTATTGATGAAGAATCTTTTTTTGAAATTCATAAAGACTTTGCTGAAAATATCATTGTTGGTTTTGCACGAATAGCTGGGAGAAGTATTGGGATTATTGCTAATAATCCGATGTTCCTAGCAGGATGTTTGGATGTAAAAAGTTCTATTAAGGCGGCTCGATTTACTCGTTTTTGCGATTGTTTTAATATTCCGTTATTAGTATTGGTTGATGTTCCTGGATTTTTACCCGGAACCGATCAAGAATGGAATGGAATCATTGTTCATGGAGCAAAATTATTATACGCTTTAAGTGAAGCCACTGTGCCAAGAGTTACCGTAATTACCCGTAAAGCCTATGGTGGAGCTTATGATGTAATGAACTCCAAACACATTGGTGCCGACATGAATTTTGCTTGGCCAACAGCTGAAATTGCAGTTATGGGAGCCAAAGGAGCATCTGAAATTATCTTTAAAAAAGAAATTAGCGAAGCCGAAGATCATGAAGCCAAACTGTTAGAAAAAGAAGCAGAGTATGCTGATCTATTTGCTAATCCTTATACTGCTGCTCAACGTGGATTTATAGATGAAGTTATTTTACCTAATGATACTCGTAAAAAATTGATAAAAGCTTTCAGTATGTTAGAGAATAAAGTGGTGGCAATGCCTAATCGCAAGCACGGTAATATTCCTTTGTAAAACGAAATTCACATTAAATATAAAACCATCTGAATTCAGATGGTTTTTTTATAGTATAAAATCAATTAGTAATCTTACTTTTGCCTAAAATAGATTTTCATTGACCACAAAACTCTTCCTAATAACGCCACCATTTACCCAGCTGAATACGCCATATCCAGCGACGGCTTATATCAAAGGATTTCTGAATACTAAAAATATTGACTCGGTTCAAGCCGATTTGGGTATTGAAGTAATTTTAGAGTTATTTTCGAAACAAGGATTAGAAAATTTATTTCAATTAAGGCCCAGCATCTCAAACCTAACGCCCAATACCCAAAGAATATTAGCATTACAACACGAATACATAAAAACTATTGATTCTGTAATTGCATTTTTGCAAGGAAAAAATCCAACCTTAGCGCTACAAATTTGTCAAGATGATTATTTGCCCGAGGCCTCTCGCTTCTCGCAATTAGAAGAATTAGACTGGGCTTTCGGAACAATGGGAACCCAAGATAAAGCCAAACATTTAGCCACGTTATATCTCGAAGATATCTCCGATTTTATTGTAGAATGTGTCGATGAAAACTTTAGTTTTAGCCGATATGCCGAACGATTGGGAAGAAGTGCCAATTCGTTTGATGAATTATACGAAGCTTTACAAAAAGAACTAACCTATATTGATGAAATTCTGATTTCGATTTTGGCACCAAAAATGGAAATCATTCAGCCTACTTTATTCTTGATTTCGGTACCCTTTCCTGGAAATCTATATGCTACTTTTCGATGCGCGCAATGGGTAAAGAAGCATTATCCAAATATCAAAATTGCTATGGGTGGTGGTTTTCCAAATACGGAATTACGTTCGCTTTCAGATAAACGAGTATTTGAGTTTTTCGATTTTATCACTTTAGATGACGGAGAATTGCCAATTCAATTGCTAATTGACAATGAAAAAGGAATAATTGATAAGGAATATAAACGGACTTTTCTTTTGGAAAACGGAGAAGTAGTTTATAAAAATAATTCATTAAAAAAGGATTACAAACAATCTCAAGTCGGTACTCCTGATTATTCGGATTTATTTCTGGATAAATACATTTCAGTAATTGAAATTGTAAATCCAATGCACCGCATGTGGAGCGATGGACGTTGGAATAAACTCACTATGGCTCATGGTTGCTATTGGGGTAAATGTACGTTTTGTGATATTTCTTTAGATTACATCAAAATATATGAGCCTGTTGCTGCTAAAATAATTGTAGACCGAATTCAAGAGCTATCCGAGAAAACGGGTCAAAACGGTTTTCATTTTGTAGATGAAGCAGCCCCGCCAGCCCTAATGCGAGAAGTTGCTTTAGAAATTTTACGCCGAAAAATTTCGGTTACTTGGTGGACCAACATTCGATTTGAGAAGAGTTTTACCCAAGATTTATGTTTGTTATTAAAAGCTTCGGGTTGCATTGCTGTTTCTGGAGGATTGGAAGTGGCTTCAGATAGATTATTGAAACTAATTGATAAGGGCGTAACCGTTGAACAAGTAGCAAAAGTAACTCGAAATTTCACTGAAGCTGGAATTATGGTTCATGCATATTTGATGTATGGATATCCCACACAAACCATCCAGGAAACTGTTGATAGCTTAGAAATGGTGCGTCAATTGTTTGAAGTTGGAGTTTTACAATCGGGATTTTGGCATCAATTTGCGATGACAGCGCATAGTCCTGTTGGTATGTATCCAGAACAATTTGGTGTTGTAAAAGTGACAGAAAGCATAGGAACCTTTGCTAATAACGATATCAATTATAGTGATAAGACAGGAATAGATCACGATCAATTTAGTTTTGGATTAAAGAAATCATTGTTCAACTTTATGCACGGTATTTGTTTTGATTATCCGTTGCAAGATTGGTTTGAGTTTAAGATTCCAAAAACGAAAATTCCAGAAGACTTTATTTTAACTGCTTTACAAGATGAGTTAGATAGCTTTGTTTCTCGAAATGACAAACCAAATGCTAAAATAGTTTGGCTAGGAGGTGAGCCAAGTGTTGACCAATTTACTAAATCTAAAAAGGGAAGCTCTTGGGAAATGTTGAAGTTGACTTTTCATGACAAAAAAGAAAGTTTCACTATCCAAGTAAATAAATTAGAAGGCGAATGGCTAGTTGATATGCTACAAAAAATTGCAGTTAAAAATTCTAAAGTTTATTCTTTTAATGAATTAAAATTAGATTTCGAAACTAGTTTAGAAGATTTTGAATTGTTTTGGCAATCTAAACCAATTAACTCTTTAAGAAATTTTGGACTTTTAATTTTATAAAACAAATAATAAAAAATATATTTTACAAATAAAATCTTAATTCATTGAAAAATATTTATATTTATAGCGTATTTTATTGTGAATTCTACCCAAAATTCTATGAATAAACGTTTTAACCTCAAAATATATTCAAAATTATTATTTTTGATTATAACCACAAGTTGTCTCTTTTTTCTACTTTATATTTTTCTTTACGTTTATACAATTCAACAAGAAAAAGAGGTTTATAAGACTACAAACACTCAATTTAGTACTGAAGTAGTCACTTTATCTCAATTGAATTCTAAAACTCATTTGGCAACCCTAAACGATGTAACGTTTTGGGATGGTTTGTATGATTTTGCAAAAATAAAAGATATTAGTTGGTATAATCAATTCGTTGTTGAAGAATTTAAATCGTACGAAATTGATTATGTAGGAGTTTATAATTTATCTAATGAGTTTATTGTCAAGACATCGACTTCAAAAATTAAAACAGAAAATTTTATTCCAAAACAAGTCTTAACTGATTTATATTCTAAAAAAGTTTCACAGTTTTACATGAGAATTCCTGAAGGAATCATTGAGGTTTTTGGAGCAACAATACATCCATCTGATGATCCTAAAAAGAATAAGCACAAACCTTCGGGCTATTTTATTATGGCTAGACTTTTAGATAAAAACTATTTTAATAATCTTCAAAAAATTAGTAGTTCTCAAGCAAGTTTAGTTTACAATGATACAGACACTATTACTGATAAGGATAACGTAACTAAAGTTTTAGTACTAAAAGATTGGGGCAATAAAGTAGTTTCTGAAATAGTTTTTAAAAGACCATTTAATTTAGATTTTAGAAGTACAAAAAAAATACTATCTATTATTATACTTGCGTTTATTTTAAACATTATAATATATCTGTATTATTCAAGAAAGTGGATGTACGAACCTCTAAAAACGATTACAAATATTTTAGAAACAGGAAATGAGGAAGCAATAAAAGTTTTAAAGAAATCACCTGGTGAGTTTGGTTATATAGGAAATCTCTTTGAGGAAAATAGCAATCAGAAGAGACAATTGTTAATTGCAAAGCAAAAAGCAGAAGAAAGCGACAAACTTAAATCGTCATTTTTAGCTAATGTATCTCACGAAATTAGAACTCCAATGAATGCTATTATTGGTTTTAGTGATTTATTAAATGATTCTACTTTAAGTAAAAATGATAAATCAGAATATTTACAAATTATTCGTAATAGTGGGAGTAATTTGGTTTCTATTATAGAAGATCTCCTTGAAATGTCTAAGATTGATGCCAACCAAATTTCACCTAAATTAGTAGGTTTTGATTTAAATAAATGCTTGCATGACTTATATGACACCATAAAAGTGACCATTCCAGCAGAGAAAAACATTGATTTTTATGTTATTGATAATCCTAATCCTATTACAAAAAATATACTCTCTGATGAAGTTAAGCTAAAACAAATCATTACTAATTTAATTACAAATGCCATTAAATATACTAATAATGGAAAAGTAGGTTTTGGCTATGTAGTCCATGAAAAAGAAAAATTCTTAGAAATTACAGTAAGAGATTCTGGAATTGGGATTGACAAGAAAAATGTTAGTGTAATTTTCGATCGTTTCAGAAGAATTGAAGACGATTTTTCAGTAGAATTGAGTGGTTTAGGCCTTGGATTGGCTATATGTAAAGCATATGTAGAAATGTTGGGGGGTACAATTCAAGTAGAATCGACTGTTGGGGAGGGTTCAACTTTTATATTTTCAATACCGTTAAAATATGATAAGAATAACTTACCAAAGAAGCCAGATGAAGAAATTGTAAATGATATCGAAACAAATAGTGATATAGTGATATTGATTGCCGAGGATGATAATATTAATTTCTTACTACTAAAAAAGATTCTTGAATTAAAGAATTATACTACAATAAGAGCAGTAAACGGTCAGGAAGCGGTAACTATATGTTCAACAAATCCAGCTATTGATTTAGTATTTATGGATATTAAAATGCCAGTTATGGATGGATACACTGCCTTTGATAAAATTAAAGTTTTTTTACCCAATCTCCCAGTTATAGCTCAAACTGCTCATTCATCATCAGAAGATAAAGAGCGAGTTCTACAAGCTGGTTTTACAGATTATATCACAAAACCTTTAGATAAAGAAAAGATATTTGAACTGTTGGATGATTTATTTCGAAAGGATAAAAAGTAGTATTGAATATTTATACTGATTTTTATTTTTTATTTTTTATATTCGTTTAAAATATTTTTTAGAAACGCTAATGACCATTAAAAAAACATATCCAAAAATTTTATTTTTGATTTTTTCGTCTAGTATTTTTTTTATTTTTCTTTATTCTGCTCTTTTTTATTATACTACTCAAGTAGAACAACAAGTTTATACGAACTCAAAAAATCAGTTTCAAAATGAAGTTGATAAATTATTTGTTCTAGATTCTAAGCCAATTCGAGTTGCAATAAATAATGATACAAACTGGGACGAGTTTGTAAATTTTTTTAAAACTAAAGATTCAGTATGGTATAATGAAACTATTGGTAATGAATTAGAAATATATAATGCAGATTATTTAGGAGCTTATGATGTAGATAATAAATTTATTATTAATGCCTCTTCCTCTAAAATAAAATCAACTAATTTTATCCCTAAACAAGCTATAAAAAATCTTAATAAAGGAGGAATAAATAGGTTTTATTTAAAAATCCCTGAAGGTTTGGCAGAAGTAATTGGTGCATCAGTTCATCCTTCAGACGATCCATTGAAAACAAAAACAAAGCCCTCTGGGTATTTTTTTGTAGTTAGACTTTTAGATAATAGCTTCATTGAAGATTTAGAAACCTTAACAAGCTCAGAAATTGAATTTACTTCTAAAAAAGTTGAGTCTGAAATAGGAGGGCATAAAATTTATGCAAATATTGAATTAAAAGATTGTCAGAATAAAAACATAACTAAGTTAATGTTTATAAGAAATTTCGATGTTTATTTTGACAACACAATTACCATTTTATATATTATTATTTTAGCTTTTATTATAAATTTAGTTGTTAATCTAATAATGACTAGAAAATGGCTTTATTTTCCTTTAGAATTAATGACAAGAGTGCTTGAAACTGGAAATAAAAAAGCTATAAAAGAATTAAAAAACACTTCTGGCGAATTTAGTTATATTGGAAATCTTTTTGAAGAAAACAGCAATCAAAAAATAGAATTAATAAAATCAAAAATACGTGCTGAAGAAGGGGATAGGCTTAAAGCATCATTTTTAGCCAATTTATCGCATGAGATTAGAACTCCAATGAATGCAATCAATGGTTTTACTGATTTATTAATTAATACAGAATTAAATGAAAAAGAAAAATTAGAGTATTTAAAAGTAATTGATAAAAGCGGCAAAAATTTGGTTTCAATTATTGATGATCTTATAGAAATGTCTAAGATAGATTCCAATCAAATTACTCCAAATTATACAAATATAAATTTAGAATCCTGTATTAGCGAATTGTATGAGACAATAAAGATTACTATTCCAAAAACTAAAAAAATTGAATTTAAATTACTCGATAATCTCAAACCCGTTCCTTATAATATTATTACCGATGAAACTAAATTAAAACAAATCATTGTTAATTTGGTTACAAATGCCATTAAATTTACCGATGAAGGATATGTTGCATTTGGTTATACTGTAGATGATAAAAACGAAAAAATTATTTTTAAAATTAAAGACACTGGTCTTGGAATTGACAAAGAAAATCACAAACATATTTTTGATCGATTTAAAAGAGTAGAAAGTGATGTTTCTATAAAAGTTGGTGGTTTAGGTCTAGGCCTAGCAATATCAAAAGCATATGTAGACATGATGGGCGGAACAATAACTTTAGAATCTAAAGTTGAAAAAGGATCAGTATTTTCATTTTCAATTCCTTTAATATATGATAAAGTTCAAAAAATAGTAGTACAATCAATTAACACTATTGGCGTTTCTAAAGGGGAAGAAGATGGAACAATATTAATTGCAGAAGATGATAATTTAAATTTCTTATTGTTTCAAAAGATAATGCAACTCAAAAATTATAAAATAATAAGAGCAGTTAACGGACTAGAGGCAGTTGAGTTTTGTATCAATAATTCAAATATTGATTTGGTATTAATGGATATTAAAATGCCCGTTATGAATGGATTTGAAGCTTTAGAAAAAATTAAAGCAATAAGACCAGAGTTAACTGTTGTTGCACAAACAGCTTATTCATCTAGCGATGATGAAGAGAGAATATTTAAAGCAGGTTTTTATAATTATATTACTAAACCTATTAATAGAGAAAAATTATTTGAAATAATTGATCAGGTGTTTTTAGGTAAAAATAAAGGATCATAATGCAAAAATAGTTGCTAAACAGTAATAGGTATTATTTTTTTATTGGAATTAGAGACAGTTTGACGAAGTAGTTTTATCAAACTTTTTTATTATATAAAAGCCATCAAATAAAAACAATGTTGGTCTAGTATAAGCAAAAATTAAGGATATGATTAAATATAATATTTCTAAATGCATTTAAAAAAGATGAGCTTGAACAGGATTAATATGTAGATTTATTTAGTTTTAGGCATAATACTGAAAAATAGCCTATATAATTATAATGTTATTCCATTAGGCTTAAAGAAAGTTTTATAAAATTATTTTTATCAAAATTTTTTATTGTGTGAAAGTTATAAGTAAACGTTGTTTGCTTTTAAAACCAAAATAATAAATAGTAATACTGGTTTCTAAAATTACTAACTGTTCGTTAATAATAAATCTAGTAAATAAGTTAATTAATTTTTTTCAGGAAATTCTTTTTGAATTCCAAACTATTAAAACTTTTATTAGTTTGTATTGAGAATATAATTTATTATAAAACAAGATACATTTAATTGTAAAAAAAAACTCTCCATATAATTTGGAGAGTTTTTTTATATGTTGAAATTGTAGAATTTACAATTTAGCTACATGCTTAGTTAATTTAGATTTTAGATTAGACGCTTTATTATCATGAATAATATTTTTCTTAGCTAATTTATCAATCATAGAAATTACACTCGATAATTTGCTAGAAGCATCTGATTTATCAGTAGCCAATCGTAGCGCTTTAATTGCATTACGAGTAGTTTTATGCTGATAACGATTCAATACTCTTCTTTTCTCGTTACTTCTAATTCTCTTTAATGCCGACTTATGATTTGCCATTTTATTCTTTTTTCTTAATTATTTTTTTAGTCCAAGATGAGAATAAACTCATTTAAATTAGAATAAAATTTTTATTCTAATTTAGAAGAACGAACCATTATTCTTCTAGTTATTCCATTTAAAAAAAATGAAATTTTGTAGCCCGTAGGGGAATCGAACCCCTCTTACATGGATGAAAACCATGCGTCCTAACCGATAGACGAACGGGCCATACTTCTCTAATGCGGATGCAAAAATACAACTATTTTCTAATCGTACAATAGTAGATGTAATTTTTTTTATTTTTTTTTTAATAGGCTTTCGCAAACAGCACTCTACCAGTAGATTCAGCCCCTGTATACATGCATTTACCTGACACTTCTACTCTATTTAAAGGAATGCACCTAATGGTTGCCTTTGTTAATTCCTTAATTTTCTCTTCAGTTTCTGCAGTACCATCCCAATGCGCTGCTACAAACCCCCCTTTATTTTCTAAAACTTCCTTAAACTCTTCAAAAGAATCTACTTCTGTAATATGATTTTCCCTATAATCTAATGCTTTGTCGAACAAATCTTTCTGAATTTGATCTAATAAATCATTGATATAGGATACAACACTATCTTTAGAAATTATTTCTTTAGATAGTGTATCTCTTCTCGCCACTTCAAAAGTTCCATTTTCTAAATCTTTAGGACCAACGGCAATTCGAACTGGAACGCCTTTCAATTCCCATTCGGCAAATTTAAAACCTGGTTTTTGAGTCGTTCTATTATCAAATTTTACTGCAATTTTAATCTTTTTAAATGCAGAAACTAATTCATTTACAACCTTAGAAATGATTTCTAATTCTTCATCTGTTTTAAAAATGGGTACAATAACTACTTGAATTGGAGCCAAATTTGGAGGCAAAACCAATCCTTTATCGTCTGAATGTGTCATAACCAAAGCCCCCATTAAACGAGTCGAAACTCCCCATGAGGTTCCCCAAACATATTCTTGTTTTCCTTCTGCATTGGCAAATTTTACATCAAATGCTTTGGCAAAATTCTGTCCTAAAAAATGCGAGGTCCCTGCTTGCAAAGCTTTCCCATCTTGCATTAATGCTTCTATGCAATAGGTTTCTTCTGCTCCTGCAAATCGCTCGGTCTCCGTTTTCAACCCTTTTATCACTGGAATTGCCATAAAATTCTCAACAAAATCAGCATAGACATGCATCATTTTTTCAGACTCTTCTATTGCCTCATCTTTAGTAGCATGAGCAGTATGGCCTTCTTGCCATAAAAATTCGGCAGTACGCAAAAACAAACGAGTTCTCATTTCCCAACGCACTACATTTGCCCACTGATTTATAAGCAAAGGTAAATCTCTATACGATTGGACCCATCCCTTATAAGTAGACCAAATAATGGCTTCACTAGTGGGACGAACTATAAGTTCTTCTTCTAATTTTGCATTTGGATCTACCATTAGTTTTCCTGGTTTGTCTGGATCGTTTTTTAATCTATAATGGGTAACAATTGCACATTCTTTTGCAAAACCTTCTGCATTTTTTTCTTCGGCTTCGAACATGCTTTTTGGAACAAACAGAGGGAAATAGGCATTGCTATGTCCAGTTTCTTTAAACATTCGGTCTAATTCGGCTTGCATTTTTTCCCATATAGCATATCCAGAGGGTTTAATAACCATACAGCCTCTTACGCCAGAGTTTTCAGCAAGATCTGCTTTTACAACTAGCTCGTTATACCATTTCGAATAATCTTCTGATCGTGTAGTAAGGTTCTTGCTCATATAAATAATTTGGCACAAATATTGTTTAACTTATTTTAACTAAATAGTTTGGCAAAACTAACTAATTTTGTAATGTCCAACAATAAAAAACCCATTGTTATGAAAACTAAATATTTTTCTCCCCTAAAATTTTCCATATATTTAGTATTCGGATTTTTTAGTATTTTTCTGTTTTCTTGCGTTTCGTATCAAAACTCTTCTTATTATGATAGTGATGGTGTATATGGTAACACCGAAAAACCAAGACCCAATACTGCCCAAGTAACACAAACTAGCCCTCAAAATAATGAGTATCAGAATTATTTTAATTCATTGCAAAATGATACTAATGAGCCTGAGGTAATTACTGATGTTGAAAATTACAACTCAAACATAACAAACGGACAACAAAATGAAAATCAAGGATATAATAATAGCTATGGCGGTTGGGGAAGCAATGTAAGTAATCCTAATATAAATATTTACACTTCCAATTGGGGATTGGGCTGGGGGTGGGATCCTTGGTTTGGAGGTAATTGGGGCATGGGATTAGGATGGGGCTGGAATTCTTGGTACGGTCCTAATTGGGGCTGGGGTTGGAATAATGGTTTTGGTTGGAACGCTGGTTGGGGTTGGAACGATTATTATGGAAATAATTGGTATGGAAATAACTGGTATGGAAACAGTTGGAACCACAACAATTATTATCATGCTAATGGAAGAAGAGATATTACAAATAGAAGTTCAAACGGCACATACAATTATAACAGCGGAAGTAATCGTTATTCAAATGATGTAAATAGAAGTTCAATTAATAGATTGTCTTCTCCTACTCCTAATTTTAATAATAGAGGAGTGAACAAAACAAATTCTACAAGAAATAATACTTCTAATACGAGAAACAACACCTATACGCCAAACAACAATATTACCCCTCAAAGAAATAATACATATACCACACCAACTAGAACAGAAAGTAATTCTACAAGAACATACAGTAATCCTAGTAATCAAAACAACACACCAACTCGGTCATATAGCCCAAGTTCGTCAGGAAGATCTAGTAGCGGAGGAGGATACAGCAGCGCTGGAAATACCAGTAGCTCAAATAGTAGTGGAGGAGGAAGATCATCTGGTGGTGGTGGTAGAAGATAAAAATCTAAATAAAAATGTTATATAATGATGAGACAACCATTTCAATCGTTAGACTATCATAAAAAATATTATTTATGAAAAAATTAATTACAATATTAATAATGGTGTTTTCTAATACTGTTGTTCATGCTCAGGGTTTAACAGAGGCATTGCTTTATTCAAAAGAAAGTTTAAACGGAACAGCTCGATTTCAAGCTATGAGTGGGGCGTTTGGAGCACTTGGAGGAGATTTTTCTGCAATAAATGTAAATCCAGCAGGAGCTGCGGTGTTTTCGAACAATCAATTGAGTTTTACTTTAAGTAATTTTAATATTAAAAATAATTCTGATTATTTAGGAACTTCAACAAGTTCAAACAATTCTAATTTCGATTTAAATCAAGCTGGAGTAGTTTTTGTTTTTAAAGATTATAATCCAAAAAATGATTGGAAAAAATTGGTTCTTTCTGTTAATTACGAAAACGTAAATAATTTTGATAATTCCTTATATTCATCAGGAAGAAATACTAATCATTCTATAGATCAGTATTTTTTAAGTTATGCTAATCCTAACTCAAGTATCGGACAAAGCGGTATTAATCTTGGTATTTTAGAAAATTCATTTTATGAAGACCTAAATTATATTGAACAGCAAGCCTTTTTAGGATATAACGGATACATCATAAATCCTGATAATCCTTCTAATGCAAACAACAATACTTACAATTCTAATGTTCCTACGGGTACATATAACCAACAAAATTACGTTGAATCTACTGGATACAACGGAAAATTAAATTTTAACATAGCCACTCAATATAAAGACAAATTTTATTTTGGTTTGAATTTGAATTCGCATTTTACAGATTTAAGGCAATCGAGTCGTTTTTATGAAAACAACTCTAATAGTACAAATTCAGGAGTCAGAAGTATCCGTTTTGATAATGATTTATATACGTATGGCTCAGGATTTTCTTTTCAATTGGGCGCAATTGCAAAAATTACTAGCGAATTTAGAGCAGGATTAACGTATCAATCTCCAACATGGTATCGTTTATTTGATGAATTGCAACAAACGTTAACTACTACTGGATATAATTATGGAAACCCGCCCAATCCAAATTTATCCTCTATAACGCCTGATTCAAATATAATAATTGTTTACCAACCCTATAGCCTTAGAGCTCCCGGAAAATGGACTGGCAGTTTAGCGTATGTTTTTGGTAAAAAAGGATTAATCAGTTTAGATTATACTCGTCGAGATTACAGCAACACTATTTTTACTCCCAGAAACGAATTTCAAACTCCAAACCAAATTTTGGCGAATGCATTGGATACAGCAGGAGAGCTTAGAATTGGAGCCGAATATAGAATTAAACAAGTTAGCTTAAGAGGTGGGTTTCGTAACGAACATAGTCCGTATAAAAATGGTAAAACAATTGGAGATTTAACTGGATTTTCTAGCGGATTAGGATACAATTTCGGAAATACCAAACTCGATTTGGCGTACTCTTATGCACATAGAAATTCTCAAAATTCATTTTTCTCACAAGGTTTTATTGATAGCGCAAACATTAGAACAAAAAACAATAACATTGTTATGACACTTTTGTTCGAACTGTAAAAACAGTTTTGAAATTCTAAAGAAAGATCATTGCAGATAGTAATGGTCTTTTTTTTGCTTGAAATAAAAACCACACTTCTTATTTTTAAAATCGATTCTGAAATAGCTTCATAAATATTCCCAAATCCTAGTGCTTCTTATGATAAAATGCGTAGTTTTGCACTCCAATTTTTAAGACTATGAGAACCAAATCGTTAAAGAAAAATAAAATCAACGTAATTACATTAGGATGTTCTAAAAATGTATATGACAGCGAAGTATTGATGGGACAATTGCGTGCCAGTGGAAAAGAGGTTGTACACGAAGAAGAAGGCAATATTGTAGTGATTAATACCTGTGGTTTTATTGATAATGCAAAAGCAGAATCAGTAAATATGATTTTAGAATATGCCGATAAAAAAGAACGTGGTTTAGTAGATAAAGTTTTTGTAACTGGATGTTTATCTGAAAGATACAGACCCGATTTAGAAAAAGAAATTCCGAATATAGACCAGTATTTTGGTACAACCGAGTTGCCTCAACTTTTAAAAGCATTAGGTGCCGATTATAAACATGAATTGTTAGGAGAAAGGCTCACAACTACTCCTAAAAATTATGCTTATCTAAAAATATCTGAAGGTTGCGACAGGCCTTGTAGTTTTTGTGCCATTCCTTTAATGCGAGGAAAAAATGTCTCGCAAACAATCGAAAAGCTCGTTAAAGAAGCAGAAGGATTGGCTAAAAACGGTGTAAAAGAATTGATTTTGATTGCTCAAGATTTGACCTATTATGGTTTAGATCTTTATAAAAAAAGAAATCTTGGCGAATTACTTGAAGCGTTAGTAAAAGTAGAAGGCATCGAATGGATTCGTTTGCACTATGCTTTCCCTACAGGTTTTCCTATGGATATCTTGGAGATCATGAAGCGTGAACCTAAAATTTGTAATTATATTGATATTCCGTTACAACACATATCAGATTCTATTTTAAAATCGATGCGTCGCGGAACTACGCAAGCCAAGACTACTAAACTATTAAAAGATTTCAGAGAAGCTGTTCCGGGAATGGCCATTCGTACCACTTTAATAGTTGGATATCCTGGAGAAACCGAAGAAGATTTTAATATTCTAAAAGATTTTGTTCAAGAAATGAAATTTGACAGAATGGGTTGTTTTGCCTATTCTCACGAGGAAAATACGCATGCTTATTTATTAGAAGATGATGTTCCTGATGAAGTAAAACAGGCTCGTGCTAATGAAATTATGGAATTACAATCGCAAATTTCATGGGATTTAAATCAGGAAAAAGTGGGCAAAACATTTAAATGTATTATAGATCGAAAAGAAGGCGGACATTTTGTAGGACGTACCGAATTTGATAGCCCAGATGTTGACAACGAGGTTTTAATTGATGCTTCGAAACATTATGTAAAAACAGGCGAATTTGTAATGATAAAAATTATCGAAGCTACCGAGTTCGATTTGTATGGCGAACCTATTTAATTATAAATCTATTGTGAAATTATTTTAAAAATTTAAATATGAAAACCATTCAAAAAATAATAACTTTTGTCTGTATTGTATTATCAGTAAGTTCTATTTCTGCACAATTTGGCAATAATGGTAGGGGCAACCAAAACAGAATGGGACAAATGAATAACGGAATGCCGAATCAAAACAATCAATCTGCTCCAAAAGAAGTTACTGTTGAAGTTACCGTTAGCAAAATAATAGAGAACCTAAAAAAAGAATTAACTTTAGATGAACTTCAGGTAATTGCGATATCAAATATCATGACCGAAAGCGTTAAAAAAAGTGATGTTTTAAGAAAAAAGGAAATGCCGCAAGAAGATAAGATAAATGAGATGCAGGCTGAAGCAGAAGCTACTGATATGAAAATAATGTATTTATTGTACAAAAACCAGAAAGAAAAATACAGCGAATTGGTAAAAGAAAGAAAAAAAAGATTTGAAGCCTTTTCTGATAAAAGGAACCGATAATTAAACTAATTTTAGAAAAAAAAAGCTCCAAATCATAACGATTTGGAGCTTTTTTTTACAAGCCTATTTATAGTATATTAGAAAGAATAGGTAGTTCCTAATAAAATATAAGCATTTGATTTTGAATCAAGACCATCACTATCTTTGAACTGATTTTCAGAAGCACTGTCTAATCTAACCTCAGGAATAATTGTTAAATTACCTACTTTATAATTTAATGATAAAGTGTTAGCTAATATACTAATCCCGTCTGGAGTTTCAGTCAATACTTTGTCACGGTTAAAATATTCTAATCTGTAAGCTAAACTAAGATTTGCTTTTGGAGCATAACTAGCATAACCAACTAATGAATACCAATTTGCATCTAACTTACTATCAACATCATCTGTTAACATTCTATAAGTTCCGTTGAAACCTAAACTAAATTTATCATTTATCTTTTTAGATGCAACAACGTCTATTTGAGTTGCGTTTGTAGTTGAAATTGGATTCATACTTCCTGAGGTTACATTCAAATAAGCACTCCCTGAATCTGCTACATAACCAATTTGACCAATAAAAGTTTTTTGAGTAGACTCAGCTTCTATAGCTCTTTTAAAATCTGTTGGGTTAGAAACTCCCGCCATAAAGCTAAACTTTCCTGATGTATATATTGCCTTAACACCAGTATTGAAGAACGGTCCATTTGTAAATGCATATGACATACTGTAGTTTTTATTGTCAACTGCGTCTACTAATTCGTATCCTATGTGAGTTCCAAAACTACCAGCAACGATTTTAAAACTACTTGAAACATCATATGTAAAAGTCAATTGTTTAATCATAAATGAAGTTGCGCCATCATTGTATGTAAACTCTGCTGCTCTTTGTCCAAATCCTAAATCGACAAAAACAGAAGCTTTTCCCATTTTATGAGTTGCTTCTATAGAAGCCATTCCTAATTCATAAGAATTATGAGAATTTGTAAAACTAGTTAGACCATTTCCTTGTTGATCTGAGAAATCGTATTTATAATACATATCCGCAGAACCAGCAAATGTTGTTGCTGTTGGCGTATCCTGTGCAAATGTCATGTTAGTCGTTAGCGCTAAAGCTAAAATAAGTAATACTTTTTTCATTTTTAATTTAATTTAGTTTATATTTTTTTTAATTGTGAAAAACAACATTTAATTTGTCAATCACATCGCAAACATAAATGTTTTTACAATACCCTATGTTTTTTTAGGGTATATTTACTTTATTTTTATATTTTAAACAAAAATACCTTAAAAAAAATAGGGTATTGTGTTTTAAAAATTAAAAAAATCAAGATTTAATATTCTATAAAATCAATTTTTTTACTGGAAACAAATTCCAATTTTAAAAAATTAACTATTATTAAGTATGAATTAACTTATTCTTAACCACTACTTAGTTGCAAAAGGAGTTCTTTATTAGTATTTTAGCTTCATGACAAAAGCACTGAAAATACTGTACTTATTAATCATTTTCATTTTTTCTTTAGTTTGGATACATGATACGTTTTCCTCTATTAAAGATATTATTGAAAATCCGCCTTATGAGTTAACTGAAAACTTTATGGGTAATGAAGCTGAAAATTCAGTAGAGCTATTTTGGGAAGAATCAATTCAGTTTTTCATGTTATCATCTATTTTTGTTATATTAATGCCACTTTTGATTTTTAGCATTAAAGAAATTGAATTGGAAGTTACTAATCCACCACCAGAATTGTTTATAGGAATACCTTAAAATAATTTCACCCAGCATTCAATTATTCAAATAATACAAAATCATGAAAAAAACATTAGTACTAATACTATTATCTATAAGCGCTCCATTTTTTGGTCAAACCGATGAAATCGTAAAACACAATGGAGAAAAAACCGAAGTAAATTTTATAAAAACCGAAAATAGCATAATTTACTATTCATTACCAGGAAACTTTGAAGAGAAAAAAATTAGTAAATACGCTGTAGCGCTATTGAATTCTAAATCAAAAAAAAGCTCACAAATTATCACTGAAAAAATTCAGATTTCAACAAAATCAGATTCTAAAAAAATTATTGTTTTGAAACCATCTGAAACTTTTGGACTCGAAAAAGCAGATATTATTAACCTTTTTCCAGCTTTAACAAAAGGACAAACTGCACAATTAGCAAAAGAACTAGCTGAAAAAAGATTGAAAGAAAAAGCAGCAGCTAAAGGTTATCCATTTATTGTTATTGAAGCAAACAATCAAAATGAATTAAAAGCAACTGCTTATAAGTATTAAGTAAATCTATACATATTATTTCCAAAAAAGCAGTTATCTCTAAATTGATGGCTGCTTTTTAGTTATCCCTAAATTCTATTCATAGGTTAGAGTTGTGCCAACAACCAAGAATTGTTTTCCAAATGGCTCTAAATTAGTTGTACTAGCAGTAGCATTATAAGTATAATTTAACCAAATTGGTATGATAAAGTGCTTACCTATTTTAAAATCTTTGGATAGTTTACAGCCTAAATTCACAAATGAAGGCTTATCATAATCTGCATAGGTGTAATACCTCGCTTTATTATTAACCACAAAACCAATTACCGGAGCCACTTCAATCATTAATGGTGCTTCATATGTATAACCAAATTCTATATAGGTAGTGAAATTTTGTTTGCCCTTTTCATCATTTTCATCTTTATATCTGAAATCATTACCCGCAATCAAGGTGCTTAATGTAGCCCAAAAAGGTAATTTTCTTTCAGAAAAATCAAACAAAAACTGTAGATCTAAAGATTGAGAACCATCATTACCAAAATTAAAAAACTCATTTGAAACCCCCTCTTGTCTATCAGTTGATGGCCAGTAATAATCTTGTAGTGATACTGTAAAATAATCTGTAGGAGAATAATTAAAAACTAAATCTAATTCTTGATACCCTTTTGAAGCTCCATTTTTATCATAATATTCTTTTTTAAAATTTGATGTTGTCCAAAAACCAACAGAAAACTTGTCGTTAATAGTATAATTGCCATAGAGTTGTAAAACTGGGTAATCTCCGCCCCAAGATTGGCCTCTCCAGATATATCTTGAAGCTAAATCCACATTTATATCCCAATTGCCTTTTATTGTATCAACAGTCTCAATCTTTTGGCTGGGTGGATTTGATGCGAAATCATTTTGTGAAAAAACAACTATTGAAAATAAAATTAATAATAAAGTTAGAAATCCTTTACTCCTATAGGGATGATGAATGGTATTAATCATTTATACATTCTTAAAATTATAATACTTTTTGATTTAAACAATTATAAGCTATTGCTTTGGCATACTAGACAATCTAGCCAATTCTAAATCAGGTTGCGCTACTTTGTATATTTTCATGTACATGTTGGTTTTCGTGTCAAAAACCCCTTCTAAAACATGAATTTTATCTGCTAGCAATACATTTAAATGTTCCATATCACGACACATTACATCGGCTTCTATATCAAAGCTTCCAGAAACTAAAGCTAGAAAACTAATTTCAGGTAACTTTGTAAGTTCTTCAAAAATAGTGTTCATATATGTTTTTGGCTTTACCGAAATTAAAATACTGGCATAAGCATTAAAACCTATTTTATTTGGATCTACTCTACCTATAATCTTTATCGTTCCATCCTCAATCAAATTAATGTATCGATGCCTTATCGTGCTTACAGCAACATTTATTTCTTTAGAAATTTCAGTAAAAGACATTCTTCCGTCTTTTTGTAATAATTTTAAAATTTGATAGTCTAATTCATCGTTAAGAACACTCATATTGTTTGTTGTTTGCCATAAAAATAAGAAATAAAACAATTACTTTTATAAAGATTTAATTTTAGAGTTAAATTTTTTAATACGTTTTTTGTAAATAAATTTAAAAAACATAATATTATTTGTAAATCTATTCGTTTTTTTAATATTATTATCGATATATTACTTTTATTTTACAATATATTGTATATTTGAATTTTAAAATTATTTATCATGAAATACAACGAAGTACAAAACTTTATAAACGGAGCTTTTAAATCAGGAAGCACAACTAAAACTCATTCAGTTATTTCACCTTTAGATGGTGGAGAATTGTCAAATTTCAAAGAATCTTCTATGGATGACTTGAATGAAATTGTAATTGCTGCTCAAAAAGCTCAAAAAGCATGGCAAAAAGTAACCTTAAAAGAAAGAGTTCAAGTTTTATACAGATACAGACAGTTATTAGAAAAAAATAGTGTAGAACTTACTGAAATTATATACCAAGAAAACGGTAAAATTCATAGCGAAGCCAAAGCAGAAATTGATAAAGCTATAGAACTTACTGAATTTGCATGTTCACTACCCCAATTCGTTAATGGTGAAAATATGGAAGTAAGTAAGGGAGTCTATTGTTCTTCTACAAGGCATCCATTAGGAGTAGTAGCTTCGATAGCACCATTTAATTTTCCGAGTATGGTGCCACATTGGACTCTTGTAAATGCAATTGCTCTAGGAAATGCAATGATTTTAAAGCCTTCAGAATTAGTTCCTATCAGTAGTCAATATATTGCTAAATTGCTTAAAGAGGCTGGATTACCTGACGGATTATTCAATATCATTAACGGCACTCAATCTACGGTAGAAAATATATGCGATCATCCAGATATTAAAGCGGTTACTTTTGTAGGCTCGACTAAAGTAGCAAAAATAGTATATCAAAGAGCTAGCAACAATTTAAAGCAAGTACTTGCTTTGGGTGGTGCAAAAAACCATATTATTTTATTGCCAGACGCGCATCCAGACATGGCATCGTCTAATATTGTTGCCTCTATGAGTGGTTGCGCAGGACAAAGATGTATGGCAGCTGCTACGCTAATAGCAGTTGGTAATTGTGATGCCATTTTAGATAAATTGGTTGGAGATGCGCTTAAAATTCAGTGTGGTACTACATTAGGTGCTGTAATTTCAAAAGCTTCAAAAGAAAGAATTGAAAATTATATTACTGAAGCTGAAGAACAAGGTGCTAAAATTATTTTAGATGGACGAAATACTGTAGTTCCTGGAAAAGAAAATGGTTTTTATGTTGGCCCAACTATAATAGACCACGCTACCGCAGACATGCGTGTAGCAAAAGAAGAAATTTTCGGTCCAGTTTTAACTATAGTTCGTGTAAAAACTATTGATGAAGCTCTAGCTATTGAAAATGCAAATCCATACGGAAATGCTTGTTCGGTATTTACTCAAAGTGGTGGCTTAGCGAATTATGTTACTGAGAATGCTTCGGCTGGAATGTGTGGTGTAAACATAGGTGTTCCAGTTCCTAGAGAGCCTTTCGGTTTTGGAGGATGGAACGAATCGCGATTTGGCTCAGGCGATATTACTGGCAAAAGCTCCATAATTTTCTTTACCAAAGAAAAGAAAACAACAACCAAATGGAATCAGGAAGCTGGGGTCAATTGGATGAGTTAAAAAATTTGAAAAATAAAATCATATTTGAATGATTAAAAAAGTCATTTAGCAGATTTTGATTAATCAACAAACTTATTTGATATCCATCTTGTTTTTATTGAAATTCATCTAATTTTAAAATGAACAAATCGTATTTAAAAAAAGAATAGAGAATAGTCTGGCTGTCATTTTTTAGCTTTAGATGATAAAAATAAATTTGTAGGTTTCGCTTTAATTTGCAGCAGTTTTTCTTCATTTATTTCAAACAAGTTTATCACACAAGTTTTGTATCAAAAAATTGGGTTTTTAAGGGACGAGTTTACATACGGTTAAGACCTAAGTTTTAAAATAATTATAAAATTATAAATAAAAAAATGTTAAGTAAAGAACAAATAATAAGTGACAGTAAGCAATACAGTTTGTTTACTTGGGTTGCACAAAAAAACATTAACCCTATTGCTATTGAAAAAGCTGAAGGTGTCTATTTATATGAAGTTGGAGGAAAAAAAATTATAGATTTTTCTAGCGGATTAATGTCTGTAAATATTGGGCATGGCGATCAAAGAGTAACTGATGCCGTTGTAGATCAAATGCAAAAAGTGAGTTATGTTACTCCAGTATGTACTACCGAAATCCGAGCAAAATTATCTAAAAAACTAGCCGAAATTTGCCCTGGTGACTTAAACAAAGCTTTCTTTACTTTATGCGGAGCAACATCTGTTGATAATGCTATAAAATTAGCACGTTTATATACTGGTAAGCATAAAATTTTTGGAAGATACCGAGGATTTCATGGCGCTTCCTATGCAAGTATGACAGCTGGTGGCGATCCTAGAAAACTATATAGTGATGCGCAACAAGTACCAAATATGTTTCATCTCGATGATCCGTATGATTTTTATGGTTTAAGTGATCAAGATGAAGAAACTAGATTAAAATGGAGTTTAGATTCAGTAGAACGAATCATTCGTTACGAAGGCGGACACACAATTGCTGCTTTCATATTTGAAGGAGAAAGTGGTTCTTCTGGATGTTTGCATTATCCTAATGGCTATTTAAAAGGCATAAAAGCGTTGTGCGAAAAATATGATATACTATTTATTGCTGACGAAGTAATGAGTGGTTTTGGTAGAACAGGAAAATGGTTTGGATTTGAACATAGTGACATAGTTCCCGATATGATATGTATGGCAAAAGGACTAACTTCCTCATATTTACCACTAGGCTGTTTGATGGTATCTGATAAAATTGCAGCTAAGTATGATGATTCTCCGTTATGGCTTGGATTAACCTACAACTCACATCCAGTAGCTTTAGCAGCATCACTTGCTGTTATAAACATATATGAAAGTGATAATTTAATAGCAAACGCTAATAAAATGGCTTTATATATTGAGAAAAGAATTAATGAAATGAGAGCAAAACATCCTTCAATTGGAGAATTTAGAAATAAAGGATTACTAGGATGTCTTGATGTTGTAAAAAGTAAAAAACCGTATCAACTAATGGCTCCATTTAACGCAAATGCCACTGAAATGGAAGTGATGAATAAAGTAGGAGCAAAGCTAAGAGAGCTTGGACTCTATACTTTTGTTCGTTGGGGCTATATTTTTATTGCACCACCTTTAATTATAAATGAAGCTCAAATTGATGAAGGATTGGCTATTATTTCTGAAGCATTAAGTATTGCTGATGAATATGTAATTTAGAAATTTTTAATATCTTATTAAATACAAAACAATAAACCACCCGTTAGGGTGGTTTATTGTTTTGTATAAATAACTTCAAAACTACATCTCATTTATTTTCTTCACTTCTTTATGCAATCTATTGGCTAAATTTTCATCAACATTTACCAATGGTAATCGTACTGTGTTTTCAGACAAACCTAATGATTTAAATATTTCTTTAATTCCTGCAGGATTTCCTTGTTCAAAAATCATATCAATGCTATCCATTAGTAAATAATGTAATTGGTAAGCTTCCTGAACTTTATTATTCAATGCCAATTTCACCATATCAGAAGTTTGCTTAGGAAAGCCTTCTCCTATTACCGATATTACTCCACTTCCACCTGCAAAAATAATGGGCAAGGTCGCAATATCATCACCAGAAATAACCAAGAAATCTTTTGGTTTGTATTTAATTAATTTCATGGCTTGAGGTATATCACCAGCAGCTTCTTTTATAGCAACAATATTTTTAAAATCATTTGCTAAGCGAATCACTGTAGATGGCAATATATTACTTGCTGTTCTTCCAGGAACATTGTATATAATAATAGGAATCGATGATGCTTGGGCAATAGCTTTGAAGTGTTGGTAAATTCCTTCTTGTGTAGGTTTATTATAATATGGCGATACAGAAAGTATAGCTATAAATGGAGATAAATCTCTGTTTTGTAATTCTGTAACGACCTGACGAGTATCATTTCCTCCAACCCCAAGTACTAATGGCAATCTACCATTATTAGCATCAATAATAGTTTTTATAACTACTTCTTTTTCCTGTATGTCAAGTGTAGCATTTTCGGCAGTAGTTCCTAAAATTACCAAATAATCAATTCCGTTTTCTATTTGATATTGAACGATTTTTTTTAGAGCTTCAACATCTACAGAAAAATCTTTTTTAAATGGTGTAACTAGTGCAACTCCAGTACCTATTAATGATTGCATATTATATTTTGTTTAATATTTTTAGATATTTAAATAACTCTTCGATGAATATCTTATAGTTTTCGGCATTTGTATGAATCATAAAATGATTCAGTTTTTTATCAATTGATGCAAACCCTACTTTAAAAATCGCTTTTGATTGATTGGAAACTAAAAGTAAAGCAGATTTTTCGGTATCGTAGTAGTTTATTAGCAAATCGAACTTTTTTGCCACAAAATCCTTTACTTCCGATTTTTCGAAAGTTGCTGTCCAACTTAAGTCTTTATGACTAAATGTAGGATAATCAAAAACTTCATTCTTTTTTATTTTATCTTTAAAAACCAGTATCTGAATACTACTTTCAATAATTCCATTATTAACTAATTCCTGAACCAAAGCTTCTTTCTCGTAAAAATAGGTTTCATCAAATACAATTCCAACAGTTTTTATTGTTGCAGCAGACGAAATATTCTTTACATTTGACAATGTATTTTTAACTATATTTTTGGTAAAAAAATTCTTTAGGTGATTTAAAAACATACTATTTTTACTTGGGTTACAAAATTAATTAAATAAGTTACACTTTAGATGTCAAAATTAAAAAACTATACCGCATTATCTCAACATTTTGTTATATTCTTAACAACTTTCCTTTTTATATCTTGTGTACAACAAAAAATATTTGTAACCAAAATTGATGGCAAAGAAATTGGAGTTACAGATAATAATAAAGAAATTCCATTAATTGAAGAGTACATAAAACCCTATAGAGAGAATATAGACAAAGATTTAAATACAATATTAGCCTATGCCCCACAAACAATAGATAAAACTGGAGAATGGCAAACAACAATTGGGAATTTACTTGCCGATATTACGCTTCAAAGAAGCAATTTGATTTTTAATTCTAGAGAAAAAAAAGATATTGATATTTGTTTGCTGAATCATGGCGGAATACGTTCTATAATTTCTAAAGGTAATGTAACTGCTAGAACAGCCTATGAAATTATGCCTTTTGAAAACAGCGCAGTTATTGTAGCATTAAAAAGTGATCAAATTAATGAAATTGTAAATTATATAATTGCAGAAAAAAAACCGCATCCGATATCAGGATTAACTTTTATTATTGATAAAGATAAAGTTGCAAATACAATACTAATTAAAGGAAAACCTTTAGATAATGAAAAAATATATTATGTTGTAACATCAGACTATTTGTCAAATGGTGGAGATAATATGAGTTTTTTTAAAAAGGGAATCAATTCTTATACTATTGATTACAAGCTTAGAAATATATTAATTGATTACTTTAAAGAAGTGGATACCATTCCAGTTATTACTGATAAAAGAATTAGTGTTGAATAAATAGAATAGAGATTGCTTTGTGCCTCAAAATGACATATGAAAAGAAGAGATTTTATACAGAAAACAGCAGCTAGTTCTACACTTTTAGGATTAGGGTTATCGTTAAGTAGTTTTGAAACATCAAAATCTAGACATCTCACGGTGCTTCATACCAATGATGTACATAGTTACATTGATCCGTTTCCAGCTACACATCCTAAAAATCCAAATATGGGTGGAGTTGCAAGAAGAGCAGCATTGATTGAAAGCATTCGTCAAGAAAACCCAAATGTTTTATTACTAGATGCTGGTGATATTTTTCAAGGCACTCCTTACTTTAATTATTATGGTGGGGAATTGGAATTGAAGCTCATGAGTATGATGAAATATGACTTGGGAACATTAGGAAATCATGATTTTGACAATGGGATTGACGGATTTTATTCTCAAATGCATAATGCTAATTTTGATTTTATTTCGGCTAATTATGATTTCGAAAATACCGTTTTGAATGGGAAAGTAAAGCCTTTTAAAATAATTCATAAAAACGGAATAAAAATAGGGGTTTTTGGTCTCGGAATAGAATTAGCTGGATTGGTCGATAAAAAAAACTATAAGGAAACAGTCTATATGAATCCATTAGAAATTGCTCAAGATATGAGTCGAATCTTAAAGCATGAAAAAAAATGTGATTTAGTTATATGTTTGTCACATATTGGATACCAATATAAAAATGACCCTGATAAAATTTGTGATATAAAATTAGCTGGTCTTACTAAAGACATTGATTTAATTATAGGAGGTCATACACACACTTTTTTAGAAAAACCAACGGTTTTAAAAAATGCTGATGGAAAAGATGTTTTAGTAAATCAAGTAGGATGTTATGGTATTAATCTAGGTAGAATTGATTTTTATTTTGATTCTGATATTTCAATAATTTCTAAAGGAAAATCAATTATTATTTAACATTTCCTATTAAAAAAAACCGTTTAAAAATACTTTCAAACGGTTTTATTACTTTTTTAATAAATAAAGACTTTGTTACTACAAAGTCTTTATTGTTATATTATGTTAATTCTTATTTAATTTGAAAAACAACTTTTCTAACTAATCTTCTAGCTTCTGGAGATTTAGGGTCAACTGATTTATCAATTCCCCTATCAGATCCAGCTCCTGGAATGACATTTAATCTATAAGGGTTAACGCCAGATTTGATTAATATATCTTTAACAGCCTTAGATCTATTGTTTGCTAATTTAATATTATATGCACTATTTCCAATTTCATCAGCATAACCAATAATATCAACAGATGAAGTTGGGTTTGCTCTTAAATAATTCAATATAAACCCTATACCATCAGATGACATACTTGTAGGTTTTACAGCATTAAATTCAAAATAAGCTGCAACATATCCTTTGTTCACTAAGTCTTTAATTAATTCAGATTTTGATTCAGATTTAGCACCTTCAATAATTGTGTTAGTTTCTGTTTTATCAGAATAGTTATTAGCTAAATATTTTTCTAACTCATCAGGCACACCGTTTTTGTTAACATCAACCATTCTACCTTTAGTATCAACTGCTACTCCAGCAATAGAATTGTTTTCAACATCTAAATAATCAGGCACACCATCTTTATCACTATCATCCATTAACTTTTCAATATCACCAACTTTCTTGTCAAGTGCTTCTACTGCTAGCATTTCTTTGCTAATAATAGTTGCCCAGTCTCCGTGCATATTATTTTCTCCAAATGAGTAAGTTAAACCAATAGTTGCAGAAATCATTTGCCCGTATAGATTATTTTCTTCTGGGGCATAATTACCATCCCATGCATAATGTTGTCTATAATTATAAACCATACTGTAGTCAGCAATTATAGAAAAATTATTAAAAACTCTAAACTCTGGAGAAATACCAAAAATCACGCCTCCATTATCTTCTGTTCTGTTATAATTAGAAAAAGATTTCAACTTAGGTGTAATTTGACCTACTTGTAATCCTCCATGGACAAGAAAATTAAATCGACCCAATTCTTTTTCAATATCAAAAAGGCGAGATGCGTTTACAACTCCCTGAATACCAACTCTGTATTGTTGTGTTTTAAATTCTTTACTGCCTGCTCCTTTAACATTTTCAAATAAGTCTGAAGAGAAATCTAATTTCAACCCAAATTTAGGACTAAACATATATCTAACTCCTGCATTGTAAGAATTGAAACTAAGTTTTCCTAAATAAGTTCTAGGATCACTTGCGAAATAACCAACATTGTAGGGTTTTATTCCTTTGCTTCTACCAGCACTTACTTCAATGGTCCACCTGTTGAAAGTGTTACTTTTGATAGCTGCATCATTTACCTCTTTTTTAGGAGTCTCTTTTTTTACTTTATTCTGAGCAATTGTAGTTGTTATTGCAAATAAAGAAATAGATAATAGTAGTAAACTTTTTTTCATAATTTGGTTTGAATATTAAAGCTTGTAAAAGTTTGAATTTAACATATAATTTGCAAATATAACATTTTAGTTTAAAAATTCAATTTTTTGAGCTATTATTATAATTATTAACATATTAATAATATCTCGTTGTCTTTTAGTTGATCTATTAATTTTTAGAGGCTTATTTGAATCAATTTAGCATTGTAAGAGTTTTTTTAACTATTTTAAGGGTTTGTAATTGATTCCTTAATATGTACTTTTTAATACATTTTATCATTATAATACGTTATTACTAGCACAAATAATTTTTTTCCGAGTTTGTTAATTAACTCATTTGTTTAAAATTTTCAACACCAAGTTTTATTAAAAAGCTAAAAGAATAGTTATATTTGCCTGATATTTAATTTAAAACTTAAAAAATAATTATGAAAAAACTATTACTTTCATGTATTATGCTAGTTATTGGCATAAACGTTTTTGCACAAGCGTCTTGTGCTGCAGCTAAAGCTATTACTGCAAACGGTACGATAAATGCACCTGCAATAACTGGCACATATTCCAATCCTTGCCTAGGCGGCACTTTAAATGATGCTGGGACCGCTTTAAAATCTATTTGGTACAAGTATACACCAGTTTCAAATGGAGAGATCACTATTTCTTCTGATTTGCCAATAAATGATGGTGGCGCAACCTATAGCGGTGATACTAGATTGTCTATATTAAGTGGTACTTGTACTGCACTAACATGTATAGATTATACAGATGATGTTGATCCTAGTGATGCTGTACAAAATTATTTATCTACAATTACAGTTCCTGTTGCTGCCGGAACAACGTATTATATTCAATGGGATAATAATTGGTCTCCTAAAAAATTTAATTTTACCTTTGAGTTTATAGCAGTTTCTTGTGTTAGACCAGGTTATGTAGATATCTATGGTGCAGGCGGTTATACTACTACATCTGCAAAATTATTTTGGGATCCGTCTATTGGAACTCCAGCAAATTATGATGTAGATTGGAGTACAGATACTTCAGCATCTCCAGGGACTGGAACTATAGTTACTGTACCTGCAGGAACTTTAGCCTATGTTGAGGGTGCTATTTCAGGTTTACCAGATTCTTCAAACTTTAGATATTATGTTCGTTCTAATTGTGGGTCTACCTCGCAAAGTGAATTCCAAGGACCTTATTTTGGGTATTTAGCCAAAACATTACCTTATTCAACTGATTTTGAGAATGAAATTACTGATGGATTTGGTGGTGATTTTTCAGTTTTAACAACTAGTGCTGCTTCTACGCCAGCTAGTTATGCAGATGGTGGAGACGGTACTTCTTTATATACTTTTAATGATACTGCAGCTGCATCAGATATATGGGGTTTTTCTAGAGCTATAAGTTTGAGTGCGGGAGAAACAGTTACAATAAAATTTAAAACGAGACTTTGGGTAGATAATTCAGCTTCACCAGCGGTTGTTTCACCTATGGCACTTGATTTAACCGTAGGTATTGCTCCTGTTGATACTGAGCAAACAACAGTTATAAGTAGCTTTGTTATTACAGACGATACTACTTTTACTGAACAAACTGCAACTTGGACAGCTATAGAAAGTGGGGTTTATAACTTTGGATTCCATAATAATTCGGAAATAGGAGCAGAGCAGACTTATTTGTTTTTTGATACTTTAGAATTTACATCATCACTTTCAACAAATAATTTTACTTCTAATACATTTTCAGTATCACCAAATCCAACTAATGATATTATAACAGTTTCTTCGCAAGCTGATTTAATAAATAGCATTAGTATTAAAGACTTAAACGGAAGAATAGTTAAGTATAAAACATTTGGTAAATCTTCATTAATACAAATGAATATCGCAGAATTATCATCTGGAATGTATTTGATGAATATTAACACAGAAAAAGGAATAGCTACTAAAAAAGTATTAAAGAAATAGTTTTTTATATTTTATTTGATTTTAAACTGCCTCAATATTAAAATTTGAGGCGGTTTTTTTATATCCCAAATAGTTTAGTGATATAAATTAAATTTAAAGAGAAATAATATCAGGGTTAAAAAATTTAAGTCTATTAAGCTTACAACCATTTTTTACCACATTATCATAAAAAAAAACAGTTGCTAGAAATTTTCTAACAACTGTTTTTTAATTTTTCATTCTATATTATCTAGTCTTCATCATCGTCGTCTTCATCAACAATATCTTCTAGTCCATCCATATCGTCATCGTCTTCTTCATCATCATCAGTACTCGAATCGGCTGAGTCTTTTGTTAAATCATTCTCTTCTTCATCATCATCATCAGAGACGTCATCATCTAAATCAATACCTTTTATTACATCAATTGGTTCTACAATATCATCAATATCGTCATCTTCGTCAAATTTTTCTAATCGACTGGCTAGTTTTGTGCTTACTTTTACTAAGTAAATGGTGTCATCGGTTTTAACTTCTACTGCTTCAATAAGTTCGTTTTGAGCATTTCTAAATCGGACTATATTTGAGTCATCATATCCGTCAGGAAAACGTTCCACGAGAAGTGTCAGGATTTCGTTTGTAAGTTTTGAATAATCAACAATAATTCTTTTCATAAATTATAAATCTAGTAGGTAAGCAAAAATTAGTGGAGCTACAATTGTAGCATCCGATTCGATTATAAATTTTGGGGTTTTAATATCTAATTTCCCCCAAGTAATTTTTTCATTTGGCACTGCCCCAGAATAAGAGCCATAACTAGTCGTTGAGTCTGAAATTTGACAGAAATAACTCCAAAACGGAACGTCATGCATTTCCATATCTTGGTATAACATTGGAACAACACAAATTGGAAAATCTCCTGCAATTCCTCCACCAATTTGAAAAAAACCAACTCCGTTAGCACTGTTTTTAGGATACCAATCTGACAAGAAAACCATGTATTCTATTCCAGATTTCATGGTAGAAGCTTTTAAGTCACCTTTTATAACATAAGAAGCGAAAATATTCCCCATGGTACTATCTTCCCAACCAGGAACAATAATAGGTAAGTTTTTCTCAGCAGCAGCATACATCCAGCTGTCTTTTAAATCTATTTCATAATACTCTTCTAAAACACCTGAGAGTAACATTTTATACATAAATTCATGCGGAAAATAGCGTTCGCCATTATCATCCGCATCTTTCCAAATTTTATAGATGTGTTTTTGTAATCGTCTAAAAGCTTCGTGCTCTGGAATACAGGTATCGGTAACCCTATTCAAACCTCTCTCTAACAAATCCCATTCTTCTTGTGGAGTTAAATCACGATAATGCGGTACTCTTTCGTAATGAGAATGAGCCACTAAATTCATGATATCTTCTTCCAGATTGGCTCCAGTACAAGAAATAATTTGAACTTTATCTTTGCGAATAAATTCGGCAAATATTTTCCCTATTTCTGCAGTACTCATTGCTCCAGCTAGTGTTACCATCATTTTAGCACCATTAGCTAGTTGTTGTTCATAACCTTTAGCCGCATCTACCAGTGCAGCAGAATTGAAATGCAAATAATGTTTTTCTATAAATTGACTGATAGGTCCTTTACTCATTTTCTATTTTTTTTAATCTACCCAAACAATTCCAGGTATTTTTTTTTCGATTTATTTACACATCAAAGAAAATCTTTTTTTTTGAAATAGCAAACAGTAAATTATTTTTTATTGTAGCCTAAAATATTTAATACTTGTTCTGAGGTTTGTTGTTCAGAAAACACTTCTGTTGCGAGAATTCCGTTTTTATCTCTATCTATTAAAATATGTTTAGGTTCTGGTATTAAGCAGTGATGCAATCCTCCATAACCACCTATAGTTTCTTGATAAGCTCCAGTGTTAAAGAATCCTATGTATAAAGGTTTTTCTTTATTGTATTTGGGCAAATATATAGCGTTCATGTTTTGTTCAGAGTTGTAATAATCGTCACTGTCACATGTCATTCCGCCTAAAAGCACTCTCTCATACGTATCGTTCCAACGGTTTACAGCTAGCATAATAAAACGTTTGTTGATGGCCCAAGTGTCTGGCAAAGTAGTTATGAATGAGGAATCAATCATATTCCATTTCTCTCTATCATTCTGTTGCTTTTGATATAGGATTTGGTAAATTGCTCCGCCACTTTCTCCTACAGTAAACGATCCAAATTCGGTAAAAATATTAGGAACATCAACTTCGGCTTCGTCACAAGCAATTTTAATTTGATTGATGATTTCGTCAATCATATATTGATAATCATACTCAAAAGCTAACGAGTTTTTTATTGGAAACCCTCCACCTATATTTAATCCATCAAGCGATGGACATTCTTTTTTTAGTGCTACGTAAACTTTAATACATTTTACCAATTCGTTCCAATAATAGGCATTGTCATTAATTCCTGTATTGATAAAAAAATGCAACATTTTAAGTTCCAATTTTTTATTTTCCTGAATTTGTTTTTTGTAAAACTGAACGATATTTTTGTAACCTATTCCTAAACGAGAGGTATAAAATTCAAACTTAGGCTCTTCCTCGGCCGCAATTCGAATTCCAATTTTAAATTTCCCTTTTATTTGAGCTTGGAGTAAATCTAATTCTTCATAATTATCAATTATAGGAATGGCATTTTTATGACCGTTATTTACCAACCGAGCAATGTTTTCGATATACTGATCCCTTTTAAAACCATTACAAATTATATAGGTGCTTTTGTTGATTTTTCCGTTTTCTAAAAGGTTTTCAACTATGTTTATATCAAATGCTGAGGAGGTTTCTATATGAATATTGTTTTTGAAAGCTTCATTCATTACATATTCAAAATGGGAACTCTTGGTGCAATAACAATAATAGTACTTTCCTTCATATTTATTACTATCCATGGCTTTACGAAACCAATTTTTAGCTCTATTAATATTATTAGATATTTGTGGCAGATAGGTAAACTTTAAAGGAGTCCCATATTGTTCTACCAATTTCATCAAATCAATATTATGAAACTGTAAGGTGTCTTTGTTTAGCGTAAATTCGTCTTGTGGGAAATAGTAGGTTTGATTGATAAGGTCAAAATATCTTGTATTCATTTTGGTATAAAAGTTTAAGATTAAAAATAATTAAAATAATTATGTCAATCCCTTTTCAAACCCTAATATTAGCATAAATAATTTGCAGTTTTTCTGTGTGAAAGTTTGAATAATGAAAAACATCAAAATTTAAAATCCCTTTAACCAAAAATATATTCCTCAATTTTATTACAATTGGGGAAACAGCATTACTAGTAAAGAAAAAAAACTTCTTTTTGTTTATATTTTTATTCATTAGCACAAATATAAAAAATAAAATATTTTGTTAGTGACCTTTGTATTAAATAAACGTTAAGATTTGTAATCTTCAAAGGCTTTTTCAATTAATTGATTATCAACTTCTTGATTAATTTTAATTTTCCCAATTCCGTCAAGCAAAGCAAATTGTATAGAGCCGTATTCATTTTTCTTATCATGAATCAGTAATTCTATGATAGGTTTCAAATCATTTTCTTCAAATTGAATATCTTCAAAAATTGATTTTATAGTACTTTTTATCTGTAGATATTCGGCTGTAGTAATTAGATTTTTTCCTTTAGATATAAAACTTTCAAGAATCATACCTGCAGCAATTGCTTCGCCATGTAATAAAGTAGTTTTATTTTCATGTTCTAGAAAATAACTTTCAACAGCGTGACCTAAAGTATGCCCAAAGTTTAGAGCTTTTCTGATGTTTTTTTCGGTAGGATCTTGGATAACAATTTCGTTTTTAATGGAAACCGATCTGTAAATAAAACCATCAAAATCTGCAAAGTCTAGACCTTTCAAATCAAGAAACTTCTCCCATTCATTTTTATCATAAATCAAGCCATGTTTGAGCATTTCTGCAAGACCTGATCGCATTTCATTTTTAGGTAACGTTTCTAAATAATTTGTATCTATAAGAACCATTTTCGGCACATTAATCACTCCAATTTGATTTTTTAAATTTCCTAAATCAACACCGTTTTTTCCGCCTACTGATGCATCTACCATAGCTAGCAGTGTAGTTGGAACATTTATAAAATCTACTCCGCGTTTAAAAGTCGATGCTACAAATCCGCCCAAATCAGTAACAACACCACCACCAAGATTTATAATAAGGGTTTTTCTGTCTGCACCAAGCTCAGTCAATACTTTCCAAATTTGGATACAAGTTTCTATGTTTTTATTGGCTTCACCAGCATCAAATTCGATAATTTCAATAATAAGTTCTGTTTCTAGATAGCCAAGAAATTGAGGTAAACACAACTCGTTTGTTCTACTATCAACAATAATAAATAAGTTAGAATATTTATTTTCTTTAAGATGAAGATTTAAAAATTCATATCCTTTTTCATTAAAATAGATTGGATATCCGTTAGCTTGAATAGATGTCATAGATGTATTTAGAATAGAGATGCAAAATAAGGGAATTTTTTCTAATTATTTAGCAAGATTTTCACATGATAATTTATTTAAATACTATTTTATTTGTTTAACTTTGCTGAAATTATATTAAACAAAAAAAAATGACATCTTACAGTACTAATTATTTTACAATCGTCGAAATAGATCGAATTATTGAAATGGCTTGGGAAGACAGAACTCCTTTTGATGCTATTAAAATTCAGTTTGGTTTGGCTGAGGCTGATGTAAAAGTATTGATGAAAAAAGAGTTAAAGTTTAAGAGTTATGTTTTGTGGCGAAAACGTGTAGAAAACTGCAAAACTAAGCATGTGGCGAAGCGTGTTGAGGGAATTGATCGTTTTAAATGTAATTTACAACGTTCAATTTCTAATAACAAAATTTCTAAACGGTAGTTATTGTAATCATCAAAATGCAAAAATAGAGTATAAAATAATATTTAATAAAGAATGAAAAAAGACAAACCTGATAATGTTGTATTTTCTGATGATGACGGGTACAATGCTAGTCTCTTAAGCTATTCAACTAGTGTTGGTGCGCCAGTAATTAAGATGGATGATGTTGTTTCATGGAAAAGTAGAGGAATTACAAATGTAAACAAAGAGTTTGAAAATAAGTTTAACGAACTCAAAATGCAGTACCAAGATCTAATGAAGGAATACGAATGGAATGAATTAGTTTATAGTGCTAGATTTTCCTTTGAACCTGTTATTGGCGAAACATATCATTTGTATTTAGGTGACGACGGAGTATATTTTCTGTCATTAATTTCTCCACAAGAATGGAACAAGGAACATGTTGGAACTTTTAAATTGAATAGTAACAAAAAGTGGGTCATTTTAAACCGATAAAAATAAAATTTACCTAAAATTAGATAATATTACATGAAAAGATATATTACTTCAGATGCTTTAATAGCAATGGATAAACAAGAGCGTGTTCATCTCATAAACAGTTTAGGAGGATTTAAAAGTGTTTCGTTAGTAGGAACGTCTGATAAAAACGGGAATACCAATTTAGGAATTTTTAGTTCTTTTTTTCATATCGGTGCTCAACCACCTCTTTTAGGAATGATTTTTCGACCAAGTCCACCTGAGCGTGATACTTTACGAAATATATTAGATACAGGTTTTTATACCGTAAATCATATTAATGAAGCTATTTATAAGCAAGCTCATCAAACTTCAGCAAGATATGATGCCACAATTTCTGAATTTGATGAGACTGGTTTAAACAAAGAATTCAAAAATAATTTTTTTGCTCCTTTTGTTTCCGAAAGTAATATTCAGTTAGGTGTTGCATTTAAGGAAAAGATAGACATTGCAATTAATAATACCATACTATTAATAGGTGAAATAATTCAAATTTATATTCCAGAAAATTCTTTGAGCAATGATGGATTTGTAGATTTAGAACTTGCTAATACAATTACCTGCTCCGGATTAGATAGTTATCACAAAACATCTAAATTAGACCGATTAAGTTATGCAAAGCCCAACAAAGAATTAACATCAATACAGTAAATTGAATAAAAAAGCTATAAATATTGTTTGGTTCAAACGTGATTTGCGTTTTACAGATCACGAACCCCTTTTTATGGCACAACAAGAAAATATCCCTACACTTTTAGTTTATTTTTTTGAACCTTCTGTAATGAAATATGATGATTCAGATGTACGACATTGGCGATTTATTTATGAATCGTTGCAAGAAATGAATTCAAAATTAAAGGGTTATAATGCCCAAATTTATATTTTTCATAATGAAGTACAGCTTGTTTTTGGCAAAATATTAGAAATATTTGATGTTAAAACCGTTTTTTCACATCAAGAAATTGGTAATAAAATCACTTATGACAGAGATAGTGCAATACAATCTTTTCTTGATAAAAAGAATATTTTTTGGAAACAATCTCAAATGCATGGCATAATCCGCAAATTAAAATCAAGAAGCGATTGGGACAAACGTTGGGAAATGGTAATGCGTGACAATCCCAAAATAATTGATTTATCAACTTTAAAAATTGAGGTTTTAAATAAAAGTTTTTATGATGCACTTAAAGGAGAAAATTTACTTCCTGAAATCATAACCCGTAATAAAAACTTCCAACAAGGTGGCGAAACTCTTGCCTGGCGCTATTTAGATAGCTTTGTAAAAGAACGCCATGTCAATTATAGTAAACACATTTCCAAACCCAGTTTAAGTAGAAAAGGTTGCAGTCGATTATCTCCTTATCTAACCTATGGAAATATCAGCATGCGAATGGTGTATCAGTATACCAATCAATTTTACGAAAATTCAAAAAATAAGCGCGCCATACTCAATTTTGTATCGCGCTTGCATTGGCATTGCCACTTTATTCAAAAATTTGAAGACGAATGTCGCATGGAATTTGAAAATGTAAATAGAGCGTACGATTCATTATTAAAACCTAAAAACGAACTGTATATAAAAGCTTGGCAAGAAGGAAGAACAGGTGTTCCAATTGTGGATGCTTGCATGCGATGTGTTGTAGCAACTGGATATTTAAATTTTAGAATGCGCGCTATGGTCGTTTCATTTTTCACCTTCAATTTGTGGCAAGATTGGCGAGAACTCCATTTTTTAGCACGTCAGTTTTTAGATTACGAACCCGGAATTCATTACCCACAGTTGCAAATGCAATCAGGAACTACAGGAATTAATACCATAAGAATATACAATCCCATTAAAAATTCCGAAGAACACGACTCGGAAGGAATTTTTATCAAACAATGGATTCCTGAGTTGTCTGAAGTTCCAACAGAATTAATTCATGAGCCATGGAAGTTAAATCCAATTGAGCAACAATTTTATAACTGCGAACTAGGCAAAGATTATCCGTTTCCTATTGTAGATATTGATGAAACTCGAAAAATGGCTAGTGACATAGTATGGAGTTTTAGAAAAAATGACGATGTGAAAGTAGAAGGAAAACGGATTTTAAAAAAACATGTGAGTCATCCCAATCGTAATTTAAAATCAAAAAAGAAAATTTAAAATGGCAGTATTTTTAAAAGCAAACTGGGAACACATTATCATGGCTAATTACGAAATTGATAAATCCATACTTTTGCCATTTTTGCCAAAAGGCGTAGAACTTGATTTGCATGAAGGAAAAGCCTTTATCAGTTTAGTGGGTTTCATGTTTAAAAAAACCAGATTATTCAATGTTCCAATTCCTTTTTTTGGCACTTTTGAAGAAATTAATTTACGGTTTTATGTGCTAAGAAAAGATGGAAATCAAATGAAACGTGGTGTTGTTTTTATTAATGAAACCATTCCTTACAAAATGGTGGCTTGGATGGCAAATAAATTATACAAAGAGCATTACACTGTAGTTCCAACTAAACACAAAATCCGAACCACTGCTACGAATCAGAAAATAAAATTTCAATGGCTCGTAAATAAAAAGTGGAATAGTATTTATGTTGAATCTGATACGCAATCAGAAGCAATGAAGAAAAACAGTTTAGAAAAATTTATCTACGAGCATTATTATGGTTATACAAAAATTGATGAACATAAAACCGAAGAATACCAATTGCAACATCCAAGTTGGAATGTTCATAAAATTAATGATTACAGAATTCATTGTGATTTTGAAGCCATGTATGGAGAATCATTTTCAATTTTAAATCAAACTAAACCTACTGCTGTTTTTATTGCAGAAGGTTCATCTGTTAAAGTAAATTGGAAACGAACAAAATTAAATTTTAATAGTGAAAGGAGTTAAGAAACAAAATCTGCCATCAAAAACATGTGTCGTTTGCAACAAACCGTTTACATGGAGAAAAAAATGGGAAAAAGTTTGGGAGGAAGTTAAATATTGCAGTGACAAATGTAGAACGAATAAATAAAATGAGCAAAACCTTACGATTAATACTTGGCGATCAACTCAACAGCAATCATTCATGGTTTAAAACCATTGATGATTCAGTTACTTATGTATTGATGGAAATTAGAACTGAAACTGATTACGCAAGCCATCACATACAAAAAGTGGTTGGGTTTTTCGCTGCAATGCAATCTTTTGCATCTGAATTAGAAGCTAACAACCATAATGTTATATATATTTATATCAATGACGAATTTAATTTACAATCGTTTGATAAAAACATAGAAAACTTAATTTTAAAACTTAATTTCACCCATTTTGAATATCAATTGCCTGATGAATATCGATTAGATGTTATTTTAAAAAACCTTTGCCAATCTATTTCAATTTCAACTGCACTTGTCGATTCCGAGCACTTTTTTACTACTCGTTATGAACTAGGGAATTTCTTTGAAGGCAAAAAAACATTTTTGTTAGAAAGCTTTTATCGCGCCCTACGAAAAAAGCATGGTGTTTTAATGGAGGGTGACAAACCTTTAACAGGGCAATGGAATTATGATAGTGATAATCGAAAAAAACTACCCAAAAATCACAAGCCAACCGCGCCCTTAGTTTTTAATAATAATGTTGCTAAAATTGTTCATGAAATTCAAAAAACGACAATAAATACAATTGGTTCAATTGTTGTAAATAATTTTGTTTGGCCAATAAATAGAAATCAATCGTTGCAATTATTAGAATTTTTTGTTACTGAATGTTTGCATTTATTTGGAAGTTATCAAGATGCAATGGCACCAAATGAATGGTCATTGTATCATTCAAGAATTTCATTTTCTATGAATGTAAAAATGATTTCACCTCAAGAGGTAATTGATCGTGCTATTCAGGAATGGCAAAATCGACCTGATGAAATCGAATTCAATCAATTAGAAGGTTTTGTTCGTCAAATAATAGGATGGCGGGAATACATGCGTGGAGTTTATTGGAATAAAATGCCAGAATATGCTTCAATGAATTTTTTTAACCATCAAGAAAAATTACCTGATTGGTTTTGGACAGGAAAAACCAAAATGAATTGTATGAAAGATGCCATTAATCAATCGTTAAACTATGCCTATGCTCATCATATTCAACGATTAATGATTACTGGTAATTTTGCTTTGTTGGCAGGAATTCATCCAGATGAAATTGATGCTTGGTATCTAGGAATTTATATTGATGCCATTGAGTGGGTTGAAATCACAAATACTCGTGGAATGAGCCAGTTTGCCGATGGTGGAATTGTTGGAACAAAACCCTATGTAAGTTCCGCTTCCTATATTGATAAAATGAGCCATTATTGTGGGTCTTGTTTTTATAATAAAGCATTAAAAACTGGCGATAAATCATGTCCCTTTAATAGTTTATATTGGAATTTTTATGATAAAAACGAAAATAAATTAGCTAAAAATCCAAGAATCGGAATGATGTATAATGTATGGCGAAAAATGAAACCTGAATCTAAAGTGGAATTAATAGAGCAAGCTAATTATTACTTAAAAAACATAAATGAATTATAATGAAAACTGCAATTGTTTGGTTTAAAACCGATTTACGATTACAAGACAATGAAACTCTAGTTAAAGCACTTTCACAAAGTGATCAAATAATTCCAGTATATTGTTTTGACGATTCACATTTTGAAATTACATCCTATGGTTTTAAAAAAACGGGAAGTTTTAGAGTACAATTTTTAATAGAATCATTAAAAGATTTAGATAAAAATCTTCGAAGTTTAGGTTCTGGTTTGCTCATTTTAAAAGGAAAGCCAGAGGTTGAAATATCGAAAATAGTTCTACAATACAAAGCCTTTAAAGTTTTTGCCAAGCGTGAGGTGGCCTATGAAGAAAAACAAACCGAGCAACTAGTTCAGAAAGAACTTTTTAAATTACGATGTGAGTTTGAAACCTTTAGCACAAGTACATTATATCATGCTGAAGACTTACCATTTTCTATTAAAGACATCCCCGATGTTTTTACCAATTTCAGAAAGAAAATAGAAAAAGAATCTACAATTAGAAACATTTTCGATCGACCTGAACATGTAAATTCAATTGATATTCCAGAAGCTGACTACCCTACATTAGATGACTTAGATTTAAAATTTGAAGCAATCGATTCTAGAGCTGCTATGCATTTTAAAGGCGGTGAAGACGAGGCGAATAACCGATTAAAGTATTATTTCTTTCAAACTAAAAAGATTTCTTCTTATAAAGAAACAAGAAATGGTTTGGTTGGGTCTGATTATTCTTCAAAGTTTTCAGCATGGTTGGCATTAGGTTGTATTTCTCCTCGATTTATTTATCATGAGTTGAAGAAATATGAATCAAATTATGGCGCAAATGAGTCAACATATTGGCTGATTTTCGAATTGTTATGGAGAGATTTTTTTCGGTTTATGTTTAAGAAACACCAATCTAAAATGTTTCAAGCATCAGGAATTAACTCAGAAAAAGAAATTCCAAAAGCAATTAGTGAAAAACTAATTCAAAATTGGGTAGATGGAAATACGAACGAAGATTTTATAGATGCTAATATGATTGAGTTAAAACTAACAGGATTTATGAGCAATCGAGGGAGACAAAATGTTGCAAGTTATTTTTGTAACGATTTAAAATTAGATTGGCGCTTTGGTGCCAGTTATTTTGAGCAACAATTAATCGATTACGATGAATGTAGCAATTGGGGAAATTGGGCTTATCTTGCAGGTGTTGGAAATGATCCTCGAGAGAATCGTTATTTTAATATTGAAAAGCAAGCTACTCTATATGATAAAGATAAGTCTTTTAGAAAATTGTGGTTGAATAATTAGTATAAATACAAATATGAAAATTTTATTAACAGGATCAAACGGTTATGTAGGCAGACGTTTATTGCCAGAATTGTTAGAGCAGGGTCATGAAGTGATTTGTGCTGTCCGAGATAAAATTCGTTTGGGTTTAGACGCGCATACACTTTCGTTAATCACTATTTGGGAAGTAGACTTTTTAGAGGAAGTTAACCTAGACAATTGCCCAAAGGAAATTGATATTGCTTATTTTTTGATTCACTCAATGTCGAGTTCAATAGGAACTTTTGATACAATGGAAGCAAAGACTGCGGAAAATTTCAATTGCTATTCAGAATTTATGAATATCAAACAAGTCATATATTTAAGCGGAATAGTTAATGATCCTAAGTTGTCTAAGCACATGCTTTCTAGAAATAATGTAGAAAAAATATTGTTTGAGGGAAAGCCTAATTTGACTGTTTTAAAAGCAGGGATTATAGTAGGCTCAGGAAGTTCGTCTTTTGAAATCATTAGAGATTTATGCGAGAAAATTCCAGTCATGATTACACCAAAATGGGTTTTGACTAAAACTCAACCTATTGCCATTAGAGATGTTATTCAGTATTTAATGGGGGTTCTAAACAGAGCTTCTTGTTACAATCAATCTTTTGATATTGGTGGCCCTAACATTATTACCTACAAGCAAATGATGCAATTGTATGCGAAAACACGTGGTGTCAAGTTGGCTATTTTTACAATTCCAATTATGACCCCTAAATTATCGTCTTATTGGTTGTACTTTGTAACTTCTACCTCCTATAAATTGGCTGTAAATTTAGTAGACAGTATGAAGGTAGAAGTAGTTTGTAAAGATAATAGACTACAAAAATTATTAAAAATAAAGCCTATTTCTTACGTTGATGCTATAAAATTGGCCTTTGAAAAAATTGAACAAAATCTCGTAATTTCTAGTTGGAAAGATAGTTTAGTGAGTAGCCGATTTAAAAAAAGTCTATCCAATTACATTCAAGTGCCAAGTTTTGGATGTTTAAAAGACACAAAACAAATAAAAATTATCAATTCAGAGCAAGTATTAGAAAATATATGGTCTATTGGTGGTGAAAAAGGATGGTATTATGGCAACTGGATGTGGCAACTTCGCGGTTTTGTAGATAAAATCTTTGGTGGAGTTGGATTGCGCCGTGGAAGAACGAGTCCGACGCATATAGATAATGGGGACTCATTAGACTTTTGGCGGGTTTTACTAGCAGATAAAGAAAATAAAAGATTGTTGCTTTTTGCAGAAATGCGAGTTCCTGGTGAGGCTTGGCTTGAATTTAGAATTGACAAAAATGATGTTTTACATCAAGTTGCGACCTTTAGACCAAAGGGTATTTTCGGACGATTGTATTGGTATGCGATGATTCCATTTCATTTTTTCATTTTTGACGGTATGATAAAAGAAATTGCTAAATCAAAATAAAAATTATAGTATTCCTATTATATTTGTACGGATAATGCATTTTAGTTGTTTTTAAGATTTTTGATGCCTTTAACTAGATAGTTTTTTTATATAAAAAATGGAGAAAATTTTTAACAATACTCAAGTTGCATTTGCTTTAAAAAGTGATACCGAACTAGACAGAGCCTATTTTCTTTTCAAAATGATAGCCAATGAACCTTTAGTCAGGATAGGAACCGCAGTTACTAATTTTGCATTAAAAGCACACCTACCAGTTGATGGTTTAATTAGAGCTACTGTTTTCGACCATTTTTGTGGTGGTATAAACGAGAACGATTGCTTATCGGTTGTTGATAAAATGTATACTAAAGGCGTTTCTTCAGTTTTAGACTATTCCGTAGAAGGAAAAGAAGAAGAAGATCAGTTTGATGCCACTTTAAAAATGACTTTAAAAACTATTGAGTTTGCTAAAGAGCGTAAAGCAATTCCCTTTGCGGTTTTTAAACCAACAGGTTTGGGAAGATTGGATTTATACACAAAAGTAGGCGAGAAGCAACCTCTTTCTGAAACTGAAACTGCCGAATGGAATAAAGTAAAAGAACGTTTTGAAATTATTTGTAAAACGGCTCACGATAAAGATGTGGCTTTATTAATAGATGCCGAAGAAAGCTGGATGCAAGATGCTGCAGATGATTTAGCAGAAGAAATGATGCGAAAATACAATAAAGATAAAGCAATAGTTTTTAATACTTTACAAATGTATCGTTGGGATCGGTTGGATTATTTAAAAGGAATTCATGAAAGAGCCAAACGAGACGGCTTTTTTATTGGGATGAAAATTGTTCGCGGTGCTTATATGGAAAAAGAGAATAGTCGTGCCGAAGAAAAAAAATACACTTCACCAATTTGTGTTTCAAAAGAAGCAACTGATAAAAATTATGACGCTTGCATTCGCTACATGATAGAACATTTAGATAGTATGTCCATTTTTGCAGGAACACACAACGAATCGAGTTCTTATAAATTAATGGAATTTATAAATGAAAAAGGGGTTGCGAAAAATGATTCAAGAATTTGGTTCGGACAATTATACGGAATGAGTGATAATATCAGTTTCAATCTAGCGGCTCACGGATACAATGTGGCTAAATACCTTCCATTTGGACCAGTTCGTGATGTTATGCCTTATTTAATTCGAAGAGCCGAAGAAAACACTTCTGTTGCAGGGCAAACCAGCAGAGAATTAAGTCTTATAAAAGCAGAAAGAAAAAGAAGAAAGATAAAATAGTATCAGATAATTTTTTTTATAACTCTTAATTTATGGGTATGTCTATTGGAATCGGCATTATAAATTCCGAGATGATCTAAGCGATCAATACGAACTTTTCCACTGGCGTGAATGATGAAATTATTTTCCATTATTATTCCAACATGAATAATGTTACCTTCCTCATTATCAAAAAAAGCCAAATCACCAGGTTCGCTTTCTTCAATAAAACTTAAAGCCTCTCCTTGTTTTGATTGCTGTGAAGCATCACGCAACAAATGGTAACCGTTAAGTTTGTAAACCATTTGGGTAAATCCGGAGCAGTCAATCCCAAAAGGGGTTTTTCCGCCCCAAAGGTAAGGAGCATTTAAATACATATATGCAGTATCAATAAGGTTTGATTTTGGTTTAATACCACTAACTTTTAAACCTTCAAAATTAAAATTAGAACTATTTATTTCCGAATGATTTAAAAAGGATAATGACGCACCAAGTGAAATTGGCATCAAAAAATTATTTGTACCAATAATGTATTCAATTAAATCGGCATTTAAAATAATGGCATCCTCTGATAATTGTTTGAAATTTGATTCTGAAATAGACTGGTATTGTTTGATGTCAATCCATCCTAAATAGTCGTCAAAATGTAATTTAATTTTTGCCCATTGTTTAGTACTTTCTAAAATTTCAAAATGCTCACCAAACAAAACTTGAGAAACAATTTCGCTTTTATCATTTGGCTCAGCCCGAAGAGGAATTATGGATAAATTACAAATACCAAACATCTATTGGATTTTAATTTTAGAATGAAAATTTTAAAATATTCTACAATGATACTAAATATCAGTAATTATTAAAAATAAATAATTATTTATATCGCTCTTTCAATAACTATTGCAGATGCTCCGCCGCCGCCGTTACAAATTGCAGCAGCACCAATTTTAGCATTATTTTGTTCTAAAACATTAATTAATGTTACTAGGATACGAGCTCCGGAGCAACCCAAGGGATGACCCAATGAAACGGCACCACCATTAACATTGACTTTATCATTATCTAAACCAAGAATTTTTGCATTTGCAATTCCTACAACAGCAAAGGCTTCATTAAATTCGAAAAAATCAACATCGCTGACATTTAATCCAATTTTATTAAGTGCTTTAGGCAATGCTTTAGATGGAGTAGTGGTAAACCATTTTGGTTCTTGAGAGGCATCTGCATAGCTTAAAATATAAGCTAGAGGTTTTACTCCTAATTCGAGAGCTTTTTCTTCACTCATTAAAACGACTGCTGCAGCACCGTCGTTAATAGTTGAAGCATTTGCTGGAGTTACGGTACCGTCCTTTGTAAAAACAGGATTTAGTGAAGGTATTTTATCCAATTTTACATTCGTGAATTCTTCATCTTTTGAAAATAGAATTGGTTCTCCTCTTCGTTGAGGAATAGTTACTGGTACAATTTCGTTGTTGAATTTTCCTGATTCCCAAGCTTTTGCTGATCGTTCATACGACTGAATGGCAAAATCATCTTGAGCCTCTCTAGAAATAGCATAAGTTGATGCACACAAATCGGCATGAACTCCCATCGCATTATTATCGTAAGCATCTGTTAAGCCATCTTTTTGCAATCCGTCAATCATTGTTGCAGGACCAAATTTATAGCCATTTCTTAAATGTACATAATGTGGAATTTGACTCATGCTTTCCATGCCTCCAGCAACAATAACATCGGCATCTCCAGCCAAAATAGCCTGAGCCCCTTGCATAACCGCTTTCATGCCTGAAGCACAAACTTTATTTACAGTTGTTGCAATGACACTATTTGGTAGTCCTGCCAACAAAGCGGCTTGTCTAGCTGGAGCTTGACCAACTCCGGCCTGTACCACATTCCCCATCAAAACTTCGTCGACTAAACTAGCATCTAAATTTATTTTTTCTAAAGCCCCTTTTATAGCCACAGCTCCTAATTGAGTTGCCGTTATAGAAGATAATGCTCCCATAAAACTCCCAATTGGAGTTCGAACTGCTGAAACGATAACCACTTTTTTGTTCATGTTATTTAGATGTTAGTTTGTGTTGCGAATTTAATCATTTCTGGGGTAATTCTGAGTTGGATTTCTGATAAATTTACTCTTGTATTCAATTTGTTTTAGATTACTATTTTGAAAAAAGAGGTGCGAATTCTACTTTTTGAAACCTATAGATTTGATTGTTAATACTTTTAGTTTAAAGTAAAAAAAAACAGTATTTTTATTTGTGAAATATAGAATAGAAAGCTACATTTGCTACCGCTTAAATTTAGACACGTTCTTTGAGCCTGGAGAGTTGCCTGAGTGGCCGAAAGGACATGTTTGCTAAACATGCGTATGGGAAACTGTACCAAGGGTTCGAATCCCTTACTCTCCGCTAATAATTATAATTCAAAACAAAACCCTTTAAACATATGTTTTTAAAGGGTTTTTTCTTTTATAATATCTTTATAGTATTTAAAATTTACTCTTCGCTTTTTTGCCCCATCATCATTAAATAGGCTTTCAAAAAGTCATCAATTTCACCATTCATAATGCCTTCAACATTACTAGATTCGTAACCTGTTCGAACATCTTTTACCAATTTATAAGGATGCATCACATAGTTTCTTATTTGGGAGCCCCATTCAATTTTCATTTTTCCAGCTTCAATGTCAGCCCGTTGTTCTTGCTGTTTTTTTAATTCAATTTCATACAATTGTGAACGTAACATTTGCATTGCCCGTTGTCTATTGTCTTGTTGTGAACGTGTTTCTGAACATTGAATTTGAATACCAGTAGGTTTATGTACCAATTGCACTTTGGTTTCTACTTTATTTACATTTTGTCCACCTGCACCGCTAGAGCGTGAAGTCGTGATTTCAATATCGGCAGGATTAATATCAATTTCAATACTATCATCAACTAATGGGTAAACGTAAACAGAAGCAAATGAGGTATGGCGTTTTGCATTGCTATCAAAAGGAGAAATACGCACCAAACGATGTACGCCGTTTTCGCCTTTTAAATAACCAAAAGAATAATCGCCCTCAAACTCTAAGGTTACGGTCTTTATTCCAGCGGCCTCTCCTTTTTGAAAATTTAGCTCCTTAATTTTATACCCGTATTTTTCACCCCACATCATATACATTCGCATAAGCATCTCAGCCCAATCGCAACTTTCGGTTCCGCCAGCTCCCGATGTTATTTGCAAAACAGCACTTAAAGTATCGCCCTCATCCGAAAGCATATTCTTAAATTCGATGGCTTCAATATGGGCATTTGTAATAAGATATTGCTCGTCTAATTCTTCTGCAGTAAGTTCACCTTCTCTGTAAAACTCAAACGCGAGTTGCAATTCATCAGTCATTTCGACCGCTTTATTATAGTCTTCAATCCATTTTTTCTTAGAGCGAAGGGTTTTAATATAGCTTTCAGCTTCTTTTGGATTGTTCCAAAAATCAGGAGCTAATGTTTTTTCTTCTTCGTTAGTAATTTCGATTAATTTGGCATCAACGTCAAAGATACCTCCTCAACGCACCAAGGCGCTCTACAATACCTTTTATTTGTTCGGTAGTTGTCATAAATTATGTAATTTTGTGGCACAAAAATAAGATTTAGTTTTTAGAATATGGAAATAAATTTAGTTAGCGATACTGTTACAAAACCTACAGAGGAAATGTTGCGAACCATGTTTCATGCTAAAGTAGGAGACGATGTATACAAACAAGACCCAACTGTAATTGAATTAGAAGCTAAAGCAGCTACAATGTTTGGTATGGAAGCGGCTTTGTTTTTTCCTTCTGGAACAATGGCCAATCAAACGGCGATTAAATTACATACCCAACCCGGAGAACAACTTATCACTGATAAATTAGCTCACATTTATCATTATGAAGGTGGCGGAGTTTCCTTTAATAGTGGTGTTTCTTGCTGTTTATTAGATGGTAATCGCGGAATGATTACTGCTAAACAAGTGGCAGAGGCCATAAATGACCCTGAGTTTTATCACAGTCCGTTAACTAGTTTAGTTACTGTGGAAAACACAGCTATGAAAGGCGGTGGAGGCTGTTATGATTTTGAAGAATTTAAACGTATAAAATCAGTTTGTGATGCTAATAATTTAAAATTTCATTTGGATGGTGCTCGTATTTGGAATGCTTTGGTAGCAACCCATGATAATCCTGCTGAATATGGAAAAGTATTCGATACGATTTCTGTGTGCTTATCAAAAGGTTTGGGAGCTCCAATTGGTTCTCTTTTACTTTCTGATGCAAAAACAATTCATCGGGCTTTGCGAATTCGTAAAATGTTAGGTGGTGGCATGCGACAAGTAGGGTATCTAGCAGCAGCAGGTATTTATGCTTTAGATAATAATTTACAAAGACTGGCAGACGACCACAGACGTGCAAAAGAGTTAGGTGCTGTTCTAGAAAAATCATCTTGGATTGCTAAAGTAGAACCTATAGAAACGAATATTTTAATATTTTCATTAAAAGAGGGCTTAAATGAAAATGTATTTATTGAAAAATTAAAAGAGCGAAACATTCATATCAGCTCTTTGGGTCACGGAAAATTAAGAATTGTAACCCATTTAGATTATCGAGAAGTAATGCACAGTTACGTTTTAGAAACCTTTGAAAGAATTGTTGTTAAATAACATTTGAGCGACTAATAATTTACCAGAATAGTTACCGTTTACTACTTAAACAATTGATCCATACCTGGAATCATTGGCATATCCATTTTTGCAACTGCATCTAATTCTGCCTGATTTACATTTGATGCTTTTTCTATAGCTTTATTTAAAACCAAAATTAAATAGTCTTCTAATTGGTCTTTATCCTCTAATAAAGAATCTTCAATTGTTATCGATTTTACGGTTCTATTAGCAGTTACAGTCACTTTTAAGAGGCCATCATTACTTTGCTCGTCTATCAAAACAGTGTCTAGTCGCTTTTTTGTATCTTCTATTTTTTGTTGGGTTTCTTTTAGTTTACCCATCATTCCCATTAAATCCATTTTTAGTATTTTAAAATTGAGCTGTAAAATTACTATATTGCAGCATCATATTCAATTTAATTATTAATGAAAAATAGAATTTTAATTTCAAGTCTTTGCATTATTTTTGCTTTTTCTTCAATACATACTAATTCACAAAAAATGATCAATAAAATTAAAGCGCCTTTAGCAAAAATAATCCCAAGAACGTTAGAAAAACATGGAGATGTTAGAGTAGATAATTATTATTGGTTAAATGATAGAGAAAACCCTGAAGTTATTGATTATCTCAATAAAGAAAATGACTATTACAATACTGTAACTGCTGATTCTAAGCAGTTTCAAGTGGAATTGTTTGAAGAGATGAAAAGCCGTATTAAGGAAGATGATGAATCAGTTCCTTATCTATACAACGGATATTACTACATTACTCGTTTTGAAACTGGAAAAGATTACCCCATTTATTCTAGGAAAAAAGAAAGTCTTGACGCCAAAGAAGAAATAATGTTCAATTGCAATGAAATGGCAAAAGGCAAAAAATATTTTCAATTAAGTGGTTTAAGTATTAGCATGGACAATCAATTTGCCACATTTGCGCTTGATACTGTAGGTAGGAGAATTTATACATTACGAATAAAAAACTTGCTTACTGGAGAAACTCTCTCGGATAATATTGAAAACACTTCAGGAGAATCCACTTGGGCAAATGATAACAAAACTATTTTTTATACCAAACAAGATGAGCAAACCTTGCGTTCAGACAAAGTTTTTAAGCATAAATTAGGTATAGATAGCTCAAAAGATGAGTTGGTTTATTTTGAAAAAGATGATACTTTTTATGTTTCTGTATCCAAAGAAAAGTCTAAAAAGTACATTGTAATAGGTTCTTCTAGCAAAATAACCACAGAATACAGAACAATATTAGCAGATAAACCCGAGAGTAAATTCAAGGTTTTTCAAAAAAGAAAAAGAGGTTTAGAATATAGTATTTCTCATTATGGTGATAGTTTTTATATTGTAACGAATGCCGATAAAGCTACCAATTTTAAGGTAATGAAAACTCCTGAAAATGCTACTGCTAAAGAAAATTGGACTGATTTAATTAAGCATCGTTCAGATGTTTTAATTGAAGACATTGAAATATTTAAAAACTATTTGGTTGTTTCAGAACGTAGTAACGGATTAAATAAAATTAGAATTATGCCATGGAGTGGGAAAGGAGAATATTATTTGCCATTCGAGATTGAAACCTATACTGCTTATACAGGCACTAATGTCGATTTTGACACTGATGTTTTGCGTTACGGATATCAATCGATGACAACGCCACCCTCAGTAATCGATTTTAATATGAAAACCAAAACCAAAGAAGTCAAGAAAGAACAACAAGTTCTTGGCGGAAAATTTGATAAAAATAATTATACCGAAGAACGGATTTGGGCAACTGCAACCGACGGAACTAAAATCCCAATTTCAATGGTTTATAGGAAAGGTATAAAAAAAGATGGTACAAATCCACTATTACTTTATGGCTATGGTTCTTATGGAGCTTCAATGGATCCTTATTTTTCTTCAACGACTTTATCCCTATTAGACAGAGGTTTTATTTTTGCTATAGCTCATATTCGTGGGGGAGAAGATTTAGGGAGAAAATGGTATGAAGATGGAAAATTATTAAAAAAGAAAAATACATTTACAGATTTTATAGACTGCTCAAAATTTGTGATTAATCAAAAGTATACTTCAGAAAAACATTTATATGCTGAGGGTGGTTCTGCAGGAGGTCTATTAATGGGTGCGGTAGTAAATATGGCTCCCGAATTATATAATGGAGTGATAGCTCAGGTTCCTTTTGTAGATGTAATAACTACGATGCTTGATGAGACTATCCCACTAACTACAGGAGAATATGACGAATGGGGTAATCCTAACATAAAAAAATATTACGATTATATGCGTTCCTATTCTCCTTATGATAATGTAAAAGCGCAAGATTACCCAAACATGTATATCTCAACTGGATTACACGATTCTCAAGTACAGTATTGGGAACCAGCAAAATGGGTTGCAAAATTAAGAGTGTTGAAAACAAATGATAACTTACTTTTTTTAGACACAAACATGGATGCTGGTCATGGAGGGGCTTCAGGAAGATTTGAAGCACTAAAAGAATTAGCAAAAGAGTTTAGTTTTTTAATAGATTTAGAAAGAATTAAGAGTAATTAATTTTTTTTTATTAGATTTGCAAGGATTTAAGGTCATTGCCATATTCAAAAAGGAAACCTTGATTAACTATTTTTTTATGAAAGAAGAAATAAAAGCCTATAATAATGTCTTGGAGTTAATAGGAAACACACCTCTTATTAAGCTCAATAAAGTTACCGAAAATTTAGCAGGTAATTTTTATGCGAAAGTAGAAGCATTTAATCCAGGTCATTCAACTAAAGATAGAATTGCTTTATTTATTATTGAAGAAGCTGAGAAAAGAGGAATTCTTTCTCCTGGTGATACAATAATAGAGACTACCTCTGGTAATACTGGTTTTAGTTTAGCTATGGTAAGCATTATAAAGGGATACAATTGCATTTTAGCTGTAAGTTCAAAATCTTCTAAAGATAAAATAGACATGTTGCGCAGTTTAGGAGCAAAAGTTTATGTTTGTCCAGCACATGTATCTGCAGATGATGAGCGCTCTTATTATAGTGTAGCAAAGCGTTTGCATGAAGAAACCAAAGGGTCAGTTTATATCAATCAATATTTCAATCAGTTAAATATTGATGCTCATTATAAAACTACGGGGCCTGAAATTTGGGAACAAACAAATGGCAAAATTACTCATCTTATTGCATGTAGCGGAACAGGCGGAACTATATCAGGAACCGCAAAATTTTTAAAAGAAAAAAATCCAAATATTAGAATTTTAGGAGTTGATGCTTTTGGATCTGTTTTAAAAAAGTATCACGAAACTAAAGAATTTGACAATGATGAAATTTATCCCTACAGAATAGAAGGTTTAGGAAAAAATTTAATTCCAACAGCTACTGATTTCGACATAATTGATCATTTTATGAAAGTTACCGACGAAGAGAGTGCTCATGCTACAAGAGAAATTGTTAAAAAAGAAGGTTTATTTGTTGGTTACACATCAGGTGCGGTACTTCAAGCCATCAGACAATATGCTGTTGAGGAAGAATTTAATGAAAATAGTAATGTAATCGCCATTTTTCCAGATCACGGCTCGCGCTATATGAGTAAAGTGTTTAGTGACGACTGGATGAACGAACAAGGATTCTTTGATAGTGTAAATGCTGAAGAAGCACAAAAAATAGAATTTATAAAATAGAATTTATTACATAAGTTATAAAAGCCGTTTAAAAGTATTTTTAAACGGTTTTATTTTATGTTAAAGCCTTTAAATTTTCTAAAACTTCTTTTGTAATTGGTTTAGAAATAAAATCGATAACCATAGGATATGTTTTAGATTTATTAATGTCCTCAGGGTCTATAGTTGAGAAAGAACTATAACTTTAGTATCTTTAAAATAACTAGTATATTCTTCGGTAGAAAAATGATCTAAGAAATCCCAACCATCCATTATTGGCATATTCAAATCTAGGAATACTAATTTTGGGTAATCTTTTATTGTTACACCTAGATTATTGAGTTTTAAATTGTCGAAATAGTCCAGAGCTTCTTCCCCGTTTTGAGCGGTAATAATTTCTTTTGAAAAAGAAGATTTCGAAATTACCATTTTGCAGAGCATCAAGGTAATTGGGTCATCGTCTACGCATAAAATCAAATCATACATGTTTTTACTATTTTTTAAAAGTTATGGTAAAAGTAGTTCCTTTATCAACTTCACTCTCTATACTTATTGTTCCACCCATCGATTCTACTTGTGATTTTACTAAATAAAGTCCTAATCCTTTACTGTCGGAATAATTATGAAATCTTTGATACAATCCGAAAATTTTATCTCTATTTCTTTCTAAATCAATACCAATTCCGTTGTCTTTAAAAATCAGGACAATTTCGTTTCCAACTTCTTTTGAAGATACAAAAACTCTAAGGATTCTTTTTGGAGATCTATATTTAATGGCATTGGTAAATAAATTTAAAAGTATACTTTCAAGATACGATTTATTTACATTTAAAATAGTAACTTTTTCGAGTTCTATTTTTAAAATGGGTTTATGCAAGCTTATTAAAACACTTAATTGGTTAAAAACATTTTCAAAAACATCTTTAATCAATACTTCTTCTTTTTCTATAGATGGGTTATCTTTTATAATGATAACTTTCATTAGATCGTTTATAGTTTCATTTAATAAATGAGTCGATTTAGAAAAGCCATTTAAAATTTCTTTTAATTCGGGATTGTCAATAGGAATATCTTCAATTAAGTTTAACAATCCAGTTAAATTAGAAAGAGGAGCTCTCAGATTGTGGGAAGTAATATAAGAAAATTGCTTCAAGTCTTTATTATTTCTGGTTAATTCTCGAATCAGATGTTCCTTTTCTTTTTCTTGTTTCTTCTCCTCAGTAATATCTCTTTGAATAGAAATCCAATGCGAATGTTCGCCTTCTTTATTAGTAATTGGAATCATAGAAAAACTTACCCAATATTCCTCGCCGTCTTTTTTATGATTTAAAGTTTCAAATTTAAACTCTTCTTTTCCTCTTAAAGCTTTTGATAAATTGCCAATTTCATTTTCTACAGATTTTCGTCCCATAAAAATAGTTGGAGTTTTTCCTATAACCTCATTGGATTGAAAGCCTGTCATTTTTGTAAATGCAGGGTTAACAAAAACTATTCTTGGCACAGCTCTATTCGATTTGTCAGATTCTGTTATAATTACGGCATCTTTAGTTTGAGTAATAACAGTTTCTAGGAGTTTAAGTCTTTGTTCTTCTTCTTTTTGTCTTGTGACATCTTGTATGGCTCCAATCATTCTAATAACATTACCATTTTCGTCTTTTACAAGAAATCCTCTATCGAAAACATATTTATAGCTGCCATCAGCACATTTAAATCGGTACTCATCCTGCCATTTCTCTGTTTTTTGTTCTATAAATGAATATAATTTTATAGACATCTTAATGCTATCTTCAGGATGTATTCTATCAAACCACCACTTTGAAGTTTTTCCTATTTCTTCAGCTTTATAACCAAATATCCCTTGTATTCCTTTATTCCAAACAAAATCATCCTCAATAATCTTCCAATCCCATATCGTATCACTAGTCGCTTTTGCTACAATATCGTATCTTTCATTCGATTTTAATATTTCGTCGTTACTTTTTTGAAGTGAATCAAATATTTTTCTGTTACGTGCATCATTTTTAGAAAGTGTATATTTAAAAATAATACCTGCCAAAAAAATGAGACCCAAATCCTTTGAGTAGCTATAAATAAAGAAATTAGAGGGAAAATAGAATAATTTATTTAAAATCAAATTACTCACAAAAGCAAGAGATATGGAAAAAAGTACAAATAGTAAGGTTGTTTTAGTTGCTTTGTTTTTCATTACTCAAATATAAAAAAAATATTGCAAAATTATTATGTATTTCTTAAAGTTATCCAATTTAATTTTGATAAAATCATATAAGAACTTAACATACTGTAACTATTAAAAATCAAAAGTTTATTATATCAAAATAAAGTGTACCTTTGCACCCATTAAAAATAACAGATGGAATCTATTAGAAATATTGCAATTATTGCCCATGTCGATCACGGTAAAACCACTTTGGTTGATAAAATTATGTATCACTGTCAATTGTTTCGTGACAACGAAAATACAGGTGACCTAATCCTTGATAATAACGACTTAGAGCGTGAAAGAGGTATTACAATTACATCTAAAAACGTATCCGTACAATATAAAGGAACAAAAATTAATATTATTGACACTCCTGGTCACGCAGATTTTGGTGGAGAGGTAGAGCGGGTGTTAAATATGGCAGACGGTGTTTGTCTATTAGTTGATGCTTTCGAAGGTCCTATGCCACAAACACGTTTTGTTTTGCAAAAAGCACTTGACCTTGGTTTAAAACCGTGCGTAGTAATTAATAAAGTAGATAAAGAAAACTGTACACCCGAAGAAGTTCATGAAAAAGTTTTCGACTTAATGTTTGAATTAGGTGCTGAAGAATGGCAGTTGGATTTTCCTACTGTTTATGGTTCGGCTAAAAATAACTGGATGTCTGACCATTGGGACAACATTACTGACAATATCGAAGCCTTGTTAGATATGGTAATTGAGAACGTTCCAGCTCCTAAAGTTTCAGAAGGAACGCCTCAAATGTTAATTACATCATTAGACTTTTCTGCTTTTACTGGTCGTATTGCGATTGGTCGTTTAGAAAGAGGTGTTCTTAAAGAAGGACAGCCTATTTCTTTAGTGAAAAGAGATGGTAAAATTATTAAATCAAGGATCAAAGAATTGCATACTTTCGAAGGGCTTGGTCGTAAGAAAGTTCAGGAAGTTGTTGCTGGGGATATTTGCGCTATTGTAGGTGTTGAAGGTTTTGAAATTGGAGATACTATTGCTGATTTTGAAAACCCAGAAGCTTTGCAAACTATTGCCATTGACGAACCAACAATGAGTATGTTGTTTACTATTAATGACTCCCCATTTTTTGGTAAAGAAGGTAAGTTTGTAACTTCTCGCCATATTAGAGACCGTTTGACAAAAGAGTTGGAGAAAAACTTAGCGATGAAATTAGGTGAAACTGATTCTGCCGATAAGTTCATGGTTTTTGGTCGTGGAGTACTTCACTTGTCAGTTCTTATAGAAACCATGAGAAGAGAAGGGTATGAGTTACAAATTGGCCAGCCACAAGTTATTATCAAAGAAATTGACGGTAAAAAATGTGAGCCAATTGAAGAATTGACTATAGATTTACCAGAATCTCTTTCTGGCCGTGCTGTTGAGTTTGTTACTTTACGTAAAGGCGAAATGCTTTCTATGGAAACCAAGGGCGAACGTATGGTTGTGAAATTTAATATTCCATCTCGTGGAATTATCGGTTTGCGTAATCAATTGCTAACGGCTACTGCTGGTGAGGCCATTATGGCGCATCGTTTTATAGGATATGAGCCATACAAAGGAGAAATTTCTGGACGTAATAAAGGTTCGTTAATTTCTATGGAAAAAGGAAAAGCGATTCCTTATTCTATCGATAAATTGCAAGATCGTGGTAAGTTTTTTGTTGAACCAAATACTGAAATCTATGAAGGTCAAGTTATTGGAGAAAACTCACGTGGGGATGATATGTGTGTAAATGTAACAAAAGAGAAAAAACAATCAAACGTTCGTTCTTCTGGAAATGATGAAAAGGCAAGAATTATTCCACCAATTATTTTCTCATTAGAAGAAGCTTTAGAATACATTCAGAAAGATGAATACGTTGAGGTTACTCCAAAATCAATTCGTTTAAGAAAAATATATTTGACAGAAACAGATAGAAAGCGATTTAAAATCTAAATTTTGATTTTTAATATATAGTTTAGAGAGCCTCTTCGGAAACGAAGGGGCTTTTTTTATGAAAATAAAATAGTTGATGAGAGTAGAAAATAGAATATTTATAATCTTGTGAGCGTTTTTTAAAAAATAGTTTTTTGCTCACAAACTTGTGATTTTTTTTTTTTTTTTTTTCAAAAATATTTTTTTATCATAGGATAATTATAGCGATTACCCATAAATATTATTATTCCTACTTTTTTCAAAGCGATTTCAATTTCGTTGCATTATTTTTTTCAAAATACATATTTTTCAAAAAACCTAAAACTAGTAATTTTTAGGGATAGCTACAGAATAATCTTTTTTTATCTATTTCTTCTTCTTTTTAGATTTTTCTTTTTTAGCTTTCTGTTTCGCTTTTTCTTTTTTTGCCTTTGCTTTTGCTTTTTCCTTTTCCTTAGCTTTTTGTTTGGCTTTTTTAGCCTTTTCTTTTTTCTTAGCTTTTTCTTTTTTCTCTTTAGCTTTTTCTTTTTCGTCTTTTTTCATCTTTTTTGTTTTGTTTTTAACGCGTTTTATTTCATCATCACTATTTTCCAATGTGACTTCTTCATTTAATTCGGAAATTTCTTCTGAGTTTTCAGGTTCAATTTGTTCAGAAATCTCAATAGAATTATTTTGTTCTATTTGAGTGGTTTCATTTATTTTTTCTTCAGTGTTTTCCTGAATAGTATCCACCATATTTTCCAATGGTTTTATAACGGCTCTTCTTACCATAATTTTAATATTAATGTTATGTAATTGTAAATTTAAAGTTAACAAATATAATATATAAAAGTATTCGCCAATGTTAAGTTTTTATCTTAAGTGTTTTTGAATTAAATCAAAAAATAAACAAAATCCTTTCTGATAGCTTGAAGAAAAAAATGTATAAAAAAAACTCTATAAAAGTTTATAGAGTTTTTATGAAACAACGTTAAAAAAAATCTGACTTACACTTATTTAAACTGAAATTGCATTCCCAACCTAAATTGTTCATTCCAATTAAAAGGATCGATACTTTCTTCTTTAATGATATTAAAATACTGCAATTTAATCATAGCATTATAACCATGTATTTGATAGGCAATTGCTGGAGAAAAGCGTTGAGAATTTCCAGAAACTAAGTCATTTAAGTCTAGTTCTTCATAACGAGCAGATAGTATCGTTTTCCAATCTTGAATAAAATAATTTAATTGTGCAATATAACCTCCCGCTAGGACATAACCTTTAGTTTGTTGCGGAGTTAAATTTTGAAATAATGGATCATCAGTGTTTTGTGGTTCCATTCGTATTTGTTGAATTTCAAATTGGCCAGACCATCCCATATATTGAAAAGACGCATCTATTCCGTAAATATATCTTTTTCCATCAATCACTTTTAGTCCATAAGCCCCTGCAGCATCAGTAGGAAATGAAGTTCCCGAAGGTAATTTTTTATTCATATATCTTCCGTCTATACCTATTGAAAACATGGGTATTGGAGTATGTCTGTCATCAATATCTCTATAACGGTAACGAGATGGATAGGACAAGTCAAAACGTCCAACATATTCTAATTTGCCACTTGGGTCATTGTCCCCAGCAATAGAAAGTTCCCCAAGACCTGTATATGCACTTATGTAAATGTTGGCTCTTTGCTTCCAAAAATTTTTCATCAAGGTGACACCAATATCTCGTGTAGAAAAAATAGAACCTCTAGTTAATTCAGCACTTTGCCAATAGGCTGAATATTCAAAAGGGACCATTACATCTCTTGAATAATGCAGTTTTCCATATCCCATTTCAACGTCCATAAATTTTAACCCTTTGTAAGTTATGGACGCATCCATTAATCCTGGGTTTTCTGGATCAATAGTATTAGTAACATTATTGGCTGCTATATCGGCAAAATCGACTTTCAAAGCATATTCAAAATCATCCCCTACACGACCATCAAGACCAATTTGAGCATCACGAAGCTTAAACCTGTCTTTTGAATGATCTATTTCGCCTGCTTTTAGCGAACGATAATTATAAAATCCTGAAACACTTCCTGATATTTCTAAAACATGATTCCCGTTTGTTAACGTAAGTTGTGCAAAGGTGCTATTTATACAAAATAATACAAGTATAGTTAGTAGATAGTGTTTCATTTTATTTTTTTTCAGGGTTGTTAAAATAATACATGCGTTGCATATCATCGCAAGTCACTATGAGATTTCCATTAGAATCAAATGCAAAACCTTCTGGATTTATTACGGGAAGCGTCCATTTTTGTATTACTTCGTATGTATTAGGATTTAATTTCATAAGCATCATGCTTTCATCGCTTAAAAGCCAAAGAAAATCATGATAATATTTTGCTGAGGAAATGTCTTTGGCAATGCTATTCAAAATTGTTTGTTTGGTGATTTTGAAATCTAAATCCAATTCAAAAAGAATAATTGGGTCTTTCTCTGTCAATAGTATAAATTTTTGGTTATCTGTGTTATACGTAAAGGCTTCATAGCCTTTATTCTTGCCTCCGTTATAAGGAAGATTTATAACCTTATCTTCTTTAAATGTGGTACTATCGTATATGTATATATTACGATTGGTTTCGTCTACGGCATATACCTTATTGTCATCTGAATAGACAGCCTCAAAATCAGTGTCTTTTTGTACTATTTTGCGAATGATTTTTGCATTGCTGTCTGTTTCAAAAAGAATGCCTGTATCACTTACAATATAAAAAGTATTTGTTTTTGAGTTGTAACAAATATCAGATGGTTCAGGGATGGCAACATTTATGAAACGAGTTGGCTTTAAAGTTGTAATTTTTTGTGCTACTTCCGAAAAAGAGATAAGTAGTAGACCTGTAAGAAAATAATTTTTAAAGTAAATCATAATTTATTTCCTTGAAAGGTGACATTATCAATACGATTGTTTCCAGAACTTCCAGATGCTTCAGACCCAGAAAAACTTATTTTCACAATAAAGTTAGCGTTATTATTAGCTCCTATTATAGATGAGAAATCTAAGGTTATGATATCATAAGCTGGATCTATGTTTGGACTAAAAGTGGTCACTGGTAAGAGGGCTGAACTAAAATTAATTCCATCAATACTGTACGAGTAGTTTTGAATAGAAGCTCCAGCTATAGAGCTTCTTGCCGTAGCAAATTTTACAATAACATTTTTGTATCCTACAGTTGAGGCTGTAATTAAAAGATTTCTTGTGTCACTCGGGTTTCTTAATCGAAGTCCTAACCCATCAATATCACCATTTTGAGCATTAAGTGCAGCACCTGGAGTATATTGATCCATATAGCCAGCACCTGCTCCTATATAGGTTATAGCAGCAGAATTGCTATTTATTAGAGAAGCATCCGGAGCAATTGAAGTTAAAGTACCCGATGGTAAAGCATTAAAATTCCAATACTGAAATAAGTATACCGAAGTATCCACTAGAGGGATAGGCACACCTTCTAAAGTAATATTATCAAAGCGATTGTTTCCTGTTAAACCTGATGCATTCACCCCTTCAAAATCAATTTTTATTTTAAAATTCGGGTTGTCATTTACTCCTGTGATGGTAGAAAAATTTAATGTAACCAAACTACTTAAAGGATCAACATTTGGGTTATAGGTATTTAAATTTAATCCTGAATTAATATAGGTTATTCCATCTAGGGTATATGAATATTTTTGAGTGGTAGCTCCTGAACTTGTTTTAGCGGTAGCAAATGCTACAACGATTTGTTTATAGCCCGCAGTAGGCACAGTTAATACTAAACTTCTTGTATCACTTGGATTTCGTACACGCAAACCAGAAACTTCTGTCTCATTATTACGAATATTTAAACTATAACCAGTAGTAAAACTATCCATGTAGCCAGTGCCATCTCCTAGATAGGTTAGATTAGCATTTAATGCAGGTAAAGCATAATCTGGAACAACTTTATCAACTGTTCCTATTAAAGTATTGAAATTCCAATAATAAATTAATTGACTGTTTGGATCTATTATAATGTTCTCCGTTGCAATTTCTCTATCAGTTGTGCAAGAGAAAAAGAACATCGAAAGAAAACTAAAATAAAGTACTCTTATTTTCATTTCTATTTTATTTTTTTACAAAGAAACCATGCTTTCATTTTATAAAGGAAAGTTGTATATTAACAATTTGTAAATTTTTTTAATTACTGTTAACTTTTAATTTACATTAGATTAAAATTCTTCCAACCAAAATATAAAAAAATATTATTTTAAAGAATATATAGTTGTTGCCTCCTTTATTAAAAACAACTATTTAGAGTTTTGCAGCTATTTGTAATCTTGTGAGCGTTTTTTAAAAAATATTTTTTTATCAAAAAAAATGTGATTTTTTTTTCAAAACAAAATAATTAGAGTATAATTATATCAATTCTCCATTAAACTCAATAAGTCCTAATTTCTTTCAAGTGATTTCAATTTTGTGACATTATATATTTCTGAATTCTCCCCTTCAAAAAACATAAAACGAACCATTTTGCGGATTGGTTATTAATCCTACAAAATTTTATAGTAAGATGTTTTATCTTATGAAATTACCGACCAAATACACACAATCACCGACCAAATACATAGTTACAATTTGTTAATATTTCCATAATATTTACTTATCGACTACTGCTACTAATCCAAATATTTTTGCGTTTCAAAACTTAAAAAGGTTAAAACAAATGAAATTAAATTTACTCACTTCAAACAAGGGTTTGACCCCATGCTCCTCAAAGGAGAACAGTCAAGCAAGCAGAAGAAACAGTAAGAGGGAAAACCCCAAGCTGTTTTTAGAAAAAATTAGAAGTTTTCTTTTACCAATGTTTTTTTTGGTATTAGGAACTGTAGGGCATTCTCAAACGAGTGCAATAGCTTCGGCCGCCCAAATTAATATTGGTGGTTTGGCGAAGGGAACTACCCAGATTGTCTCTCAATTTCAAATTGTGCAAACGGTCAGTGCTGGATCACTAACTCAAATTGTAGATGTAACAACTGGTACTTATACAACGTCAGATATCTCTAATTTCAAATTATATGGAGGTACATCAACTGATTTTGCTTCAGCAACCCTGTTAAAAACATTAACTCCAACGGCTACAGGTGCTGGTGAAACTTTAACTTTTAATAGCTTAACTTATTCGCTAACGGTAGCAACTCATTATTTCTGGATTACTGCTGATGTTGCTTCAGGAGCTACTTTAGGAAAAACAGTAGTAATGTCTGCTATTTCAAATACAGCTTTTACTTTCGCCGCAGGATCAAAATCAGGTAGTGTTACCACTAGTGGAACATTAACTGTTGCACCTGCCACTAATACTTCGTTTACAACGGGTAATATAGTAGGACTTATTGCTACTAGTAACAGTAGTAATAATTCATCTGCTACGATTGTAGAATTAAATACTACAACTGCTAGTCAAACTCCTACTCTATATAATGTAGGATCGCTAACGGGTACTAATGCTGTGAGAATTTCGGGAAGTGCGACTTCAACGGCTTATTTGGCAAATACTGATGATGGTACTTTACTTGCTATTGCTGCTCCTAATAGCAGTATAACTAGCGTAAATATAAATACAGTTCAATCAAAAGCTGTTTTTACTTATGCTCCTGATGGTGCATTTAGTAGAGCAACTACCTATACAGGAACTGGTACTAATCAAGTCCGTGGAGCATCTAGTTTAAATAACACTACATGGTATATTGGTGATCAAGGAGGATTTTATTCAAATACTACCTCTGCAGCCAGCCCAACAGGAAATATGAGAGCTGTTAAGGCTTTTGGTGGCGTCATGTATGCATTAACTTCTTTAACAACTACTCCTGCAGTTGGAATAATTTCTGCTGCAACGGGTGGTACTTACACTGCTCTTACTGGTCTTCCAAATGGAACTGCAAACATGCAGGATTTTTCGTTTATCTCGTCAGGTTCAAATGGTAGCACGTATGATGTCTTATATGTTCTTGAAGCTTCCAGTGGAACTGTAGGGACAATCTATAAATATGCCTTAATCTCTGGAACTTGGACTGCAAAGGGAACTTACTTAACTACTATTGGTGGTTTTGGATTAACTGCTAAAAGCAATGGTTCTGGTGCCGATATCTACATGACAACTGGAACAGGTGCTACGTCTGCAAATAAAATAAATAAATTGGTTGATACTGCTGCTTGGAATGCAACTATTGCAATTACTGGTCCAACTACTTTATATACAGCACCAACTGGATCGACTATCAAAGGGGTGGCTTTTGCTCCTGCTAGTAATCCTAGTATGGCTATAAGCTCGGCACATCCTGCGGCTTCAACGGTAAATCAAGGAACGGCTGACAATATCATTGGTGGATTTGCTTGCGCTGTTACAATATCTACAGCAACTTTAAATGCCATAACAGTAAATACTGCTGGTACTTATGGTGCAACTGATTTAACCAATATCAAATTTTGGTATAACACCTCCAACTCCTTAACTGGAGCGACTCAATTGGGAGCAACTCAAACTTCTGTGGGTGGTACTGGAGCTTCTGTGGGTGTGAGTGGTTTAACTCAATCTATTTATTCAGGAACAACTGGTTATATTTTAGTTACCGCAACTATAGATGCAGCAGCCACATTAACCAATACGATTAGTTTGGCTTCAACAGCTTTTTCAAATATCACTTTTGCTATTGGAACAAAAACAGGAACAAATCCTGTTGCTGCTAGTAACAGTCAAACCATTTCAGTGGTACCTCCAACTATTGCTCTAGCAAATGGAACTATTGCTGCCGCAAATAGCAGCCAAAATACGACAAACAATGTGTTGTATCGTGCCGACTTTACTGTAGGTGCTGTAAATGCTACATTAACCAGTGCTTCTTTTACAACGGCTGGTACGTATAGTGCTAGTGACCTTAGTAATTTAAAATTATGGTATTCTACTAGTGCAACCTTTTCTACAGGAACGGCTACAGCAATAGGTACTAAAACAACAGGTTTAGGAGCAGGTGCGCAAACCTTTTCATCCTTGTCACAAATTATAGCAATAGGTTCAGGATATTTGTTTCTTACTGCTGATGTTTCTTGTTTTGCAACTATAACTAACACTATAAATGTAAGTGCTACTGCAACTGGAGACTTTACTTTCACCTTAGGAAGCGCAACAGGAAGCGGCTTTACAGCTGGTGGATCACAAACTATAATTGCTGCAACAACAACTCCGTCTAATGTTGCTACTAACACCTCTGTTGGTAATGGTACTGCAGGTCAAATTAATGCCGTATGGACTGCTCCATCAGGTTGTTATAATGAGATTATGGTCGTTGCTTCACCTATTGCGAATACAGGTGGAACTCCAACTGGAGATGGAAGTTTGTATAACACTCCTAGTCTTGCTTATACTTCTGGTACTGCTTTTGGAAACGGTTATGTCATGTATAAAGGGACTACGGCTCCTCAAACCTTAACTGGTTTCACCAACGGAACTAACTATTTTATAAAAATATTTACAAGATATAATACTACTTGGTCAGCAGGAACTGAAGTTTCAGCTAGCGCTTATACTAGTACTGCATTAACTGAAGTAGTAATACCACAATATATGCATAGTGGTGGTACTAATGCTAGAGTTCCAAGTGCTTATTGTGTGACCCTTTCTGGTTTAACTGCAAATGCTACATACCGCTACAATAATCAAGCTATATCCTCTACTGATAGTGCTACTACTGCTGGTGCTGGAAATATTATTTTTACTGGTGCTACGCAGTCCGCTAATTTTGTAGAAACAGGTGCTCCAACATTAAACACTGCAAGTACTTATGGAACATTTATAGCAGATACTTCAGGAAATTATACGGGATGGTTTATTACGGAGCCCACTACTAATGCTAGATTTAACGCTGGTGCTCAAGTATTTTTTAGAATACGTTTGAATGATGGTAACAATGGTACTTTTGTAGATAGAATTGCAACTACAACTAGTTCTTCAACTGTTCTTACGATGTCGACTACGGCTGGAGGAACAAACGCAACGGCTATTAGAGGAACTTCTTCTGCTAATGCTAAAGATTTTGTTTGTTTGTATGATAATACTGCTGGTTCAGGTAGACCCTTATCTGCCACTTTTATAGAAGATGATGGAAATGCAAGTGTAGCTAATTTTGCTACTTTTATCACATCAGCTGTAAATGGAGTTGCTGGTGCTTGGGGTGCTGTTATTCCAAATGCATTACCAAATGGTTTAAGAAGAATTGAAACGCGTTCATTTACAACTGGTTCTGTCATTTGTTCTGCTACTGATGCAGATGGTTCTTGGCCTACTGGTCCTATAAATACAGTAAGTCCAACTGGAGGTAGTACAGCAATTGTAATTGCAACTGCTGATGCAGGATTAAACTGTTCTTCTGTAGTGCTTAACCATGCTGGTATTGCTCAAACTTCTGCAAGCACTGAGAATCTGAATACAAATGATAATATTATCTCTAATTTTAGAGTGAATACTTCTACCTATGCTACCACTTTAAATTCTATTTCTTTTACAATAGGAGGAACATTTGTTGCTGGTAATGTGGCAAATTTTAAATTGTATACATCAACATCATCGTCTTTTCCAGGAGGTACTGCTTTAAGTACTGTTGCAGCTGCAACAATTGCTAATGGAGATACCGTTACCTTTAGTAGTTTGGCTCAAGCCTGTGCTGTTGGAGATCGTTATTTCTGGATAGCGGCAGATTTTGGTTTTACTGGTACTACTACTACTGGAAATACTATCGTCGTTCCTGCACTAGTAAATGCTAATTTTACTTTTGCAAGCAATGCATCTATCACTACTAATAGTATTTCTGAAGGTGGAGTGGTTACTTTTGGTACAGTAATACCAACCATTGCAGTATCAAGTTCTACTATTGCTGTAGCTAATATCAATGATGGTACTACCAATAATGTACTATATAGAGCCGATGTTGCTGTTAGTGCTACTTCAACTACATTAAATGCGATATCCTTTACTACAACGGGTACTTATGTTCCAGCAGATGTAACCAACTTTAAGTTATGGTATTCTACAAATCCAACATTTGCGATTGGAACTTCTACAACGTTAGTTAGTAAAACTACTTCTTTAGGTTCAGGTATACATTCATTTACTGGTTTAACACAAACTATTCCCTCAGGAACAACAGGTTATTTTTATTTAACTACCGATTTACCTTGTTCTACTACTTCAGGAAATACGATAAGCGTGGATGCCATTGCAGCTACTGATTTAACCTTTGCTCTAGGAACTCCAACAGGAAGCGGAACGGCAACAGCTACGCAAACTATTGCTCTAGTAACTCCTGTAAATGTAACGGGTTTCACCGCTACTGCAACAGGTGTTAGTCAACAAGTAAGTGTTGCATTTACTTTACCAACTACCTGTTATGATGAAATCATGATTGTGGCTGCTCCAGCAGCGAACACAGCTTCACCAACTAGTGATGGTAGTGGGTATACGGCAAGCCTTACTTATGGTTCAGGTACTGGTTTAGGAAACGGATTTGTAGTGTATAAAGGGACTACTTCTCCACAATTAGTTAGTGGATTAACTAATGGTACGCAATATTTCTTCAAAATATTTACACGAAATGGTACTTTATGGTCAGTAGGGACAACAGATGCTACTGCAACACCTGTTGCTTTACCTGCTCTTACTGAAGTTTTATTGCCACAATACATTCAAGGTTCTAGTTCTAGACTTCCTTATGCTTATAGAGCTACCTTATATAATTTACTACCAAGTTCTACCTACCGCTATTTCAATCAAGTGGTAATCAATAGTGATGCTGCAACTACTAATGGTGCAGGTAACGTTATTTTTGCTAATTCGGGTGGTTTTTCTTTATCTAGTGGTCCAACATTAGCAACTGCTGGTAATTATAGTACTTTTACAACTGATGCTGCAGGTTCGTATACGGGTTGGTTTATTACGGAACCAACATCAAATGCTAGATTCGATGCTGGAAATACCGTTAACATGAGAATTATGTTAAATAATGGTTCTACTGGTACAACTGTAGCAACAAGACTTACTACAACAAGTGGCGTTAAGGCTATTAATTTAGGAACTACTGCTTCAGATGCTACTGGTATAAGGGGAACAAGTTATGGCTCTCCTAAAAACTTCGTAATGCTTTATGACAATACAGCTGGAACAGGAAGACCCGTAAGTGGAACGTATATAGAAAGTGACGGAAGTACTTCCTCTGGTTATGCTTCCTTTTACACATCAAGTGTAAATGCTGTTGCTGGAGCCTGGGGAACTTTAATTCCAAATACATTGGCTACTGGAGTACGAAACATACAAGAATACTCCTTTACAACAGGAAGCGCTATTGGTCTTACTGCGACAGATGCAAATGGTGCTTGGCCATCAACAGTTAATACTGCAAGTCCTACAAGTGGTACAACCCCTTTAGTTATTAGTACCACTGATGCTCCTTTAGAAGATATTCCAACATCCTCTATTCTATCGGGTACTACTGCTATATGTAATGGTACTTCAGCAGATATAAGTATTGCTATTACCGGCGGAACATCTCCGTATACAGTTGTCTATAACGATGGTACTTCAAACATTACTGTGAATGGATATGTTAGTGATGCGGCGATTACTGTATCTCCAACTGGTAATACTACATATACTTTAGTATCAGTTACTGATGCAGCAGGTTTTATAGGAATTGGCAATAGTGGTTCAGCTGTGGTGACAGTTAATCCATTACCAACGGCTACCATATCAGGTACAGTAACCACATGTCTAAATACTACTCCATCTATTACTTTTACAGGAGCTAATGGTTCAGGAGTTGTACAATATGAGTTTACTTATAAAATAGGAGTAAGCGGTACGCCTGCAATCATAACCTCTACATCAGGTAGTAGTACTGCTACTTTAGTGCTTGCCCCGATTGCTTTAGTGGGAGCGGTTAATTATATTTTGATTAGTGTAAAAGATTTAAATTCGGGTTGTTCTCAGGCACAAGCTGGAACTGCAACGGTAACCGCAGGTATATGTACACAAATTAGACCGACACAGTGTGGGCAATACCTTCCTATAACAGATACCATCATTCAAGCGAGTCCAGTTGCAGGTGCAACACAATATAGTTTCGAGATTACATTGACCACAGCACCATTTACGGTAATTCAATTTACTTGGCCAAACTACTATTTCAATCCAACTTCAGTTTTAGGAGGAGGTTTAGCTTATGGTAAAGAGTATAGCATTCGGGTTAAGGTTTTTATAGGTGCAACGGAGTATTCTTATGGAAGTGCCTGTATTGTTAAAGCACCACTTGCACCACCAACACCTGCAGCATCAACAACCGTTAGACCTTTTCAATGTGGGAAAACACTGGCTGCTATAAATACATTTATTGAAGCAAGTCCTGTTGTAACAGCTACTCTATATGAGTTTGAAGTAACCGATGGTTCTGGTACACGTTTCACTACTAGTACAAATTATTATTTTAATCCAATGACAGGATTAATCGGAGGAGTTCAATATAGTACATCTTATAGTATTAGAGTGAGAACTTTTACTGGTGTAAATAAAGATATTCCACTAACCCCTTGGGGAGCAGCTTGTACAGTAACAACTCCTGTACTTCCTTTTTCTAAGTTAGTTACTACGCAATGTAACAAAACAGTTACAAGTCTTACACCAAGACTTAATGCTGCATCAATTTTCTTAGCCGATGGATATCGCTTTAGAGTACGATTACAATCCAATCCATTAATCAGTAGAGTAGTTGAAAAAACTTCAGGTAACATGACAGTATTAACAGCTGCGGAATTGCCGGGAGGTTATGTCGCTGGTACTACCTATTTAGTAGATGTTGCCGTTAGATACTCTGTTAGTGGACAGTGGCAAGAATCATACGGTGGTGACATTTGTACGATTACAACGCCTATTGCAAGAATGAATGTAACTCAAGTTGATAACATATTCAACGTAAAAGCGTTCCCTAATCCATTTGTCTCGCACTTTAGTTTAGACATCGAGAGTTCAAGCGACGCTCTTGTAGAAATGAAAGTATATGATATGATTGGACGTCAACTTGAAGTTCGTAAGGCTACCGTATCTGAATTGAGTGTTCTAGAAATAGGACGTAATTATCCAACAGGTATTTACAATGTAATTGTATCTCAAGGACAAAAAGTAAAATCATTACGAATGACTAAAAGATAAGACTTAAAATTTTAAATAAAGGAAGCCGTCCCACTTATTGGGACGGCTTTTTTGTTATGATATGAAATTTAATCTCATTAAGTTTAATTCCTCGAAGGGCAGCTTCGATTTTTTTTTGCGTGAGATTTGCTTCTCAGTTCGTCCCTTGGTCCCGTACAGATTTTTTGTTTGTGTAGGTACTTCGTCTGTTCGTTAACTTACTTGTGTGGAATTTGTATATAACTTTGTTAATCCTTGTGGGCTATAACCCGAGGTATTTAATAAAAAAAACGTCCTAATTATGAAGACGTTTTTCTTATTGCAGTTAGGATTTTTTATTTTTTTATAACTCTAATCGATTTCATATTTTTACCTTGACTTATTACTATATTGAAAACCCCATAAGAATAATTGTAACCAAGTTCTTGATATTCTACATCCGAAGAATTCACTTTTAAAACTTCTATTAGTTTTCCAATCATATCATACGTTTTTATTAATACCGGTTCAGCACTTGAGGTTGTTAGTTTTAATTTGAATGTTGAACTAAAAGGATTTGGAAAAGTTAATACACTAAAGGATTGTTCAACAAGTTCAACTGACTCCCTTTTTAATCGTGCTACTGATTGACAATTTTTTGCAAACACAGCAATTCCGGATGATGATGTAGCAGTTGCTGAACATGGCGTACTTGTCATTCTCACTTTAAAATACATGGTAGCTGTTGTTTGTGGATAATAATCATAGGTACTTGAATTTGCTCCAGCTATCGCCGTATAAGTTCCTTTAGAAGATGTTGCTGACATCCATTGTATGGTTCCAACATAACCTGATGCTAATTTAAGAGTCACTTTAGTTCCAATACAAGCTGCTGTAGAAGATGAGTTGCCACCTGAAATAGAAGTAACTTTAGCTGCTTTACTTACATTCACAATATAATTAGAGGAAACTGAATTGCATGTACCTATAGAAAGAATTGTTCTAAAAGCAGTGGATGAAGTTAAACTTCCAGTTGATAAAGTCTTTGAAATTTGGCCCGTTATTGTACTCCATGTTGGTGTTGCAGCAGTCCAATTAGTCGATTTCTGCCATGAAATTGTTCCATTAAAATTATTCAATGTTAAGTTCAATCCAGTTCCTGAGCAAACTAATGAAGAGGATGCCGATATGAATCCTGCTATAGGCTGGTTAATAGTAACCAAAAGAGGTAGTCTCTCACTCTCGATGCCATTTACTGTTTGAGTCGCATAATATGTTTTAGTTGACAATGCCGTAGTTGCTATCAATGCCGTTCCACCAATTGCATCAGCATACCATTGAATGGCTGTTCCTGTAGCAACTAAATTTGCAACTGTCGCTGCATTGCAAAAGGTTTGAGCATTTGCAACTGGTAAAGGAGTAGAAAGTGTGTTCACTGTTACTTGTACGGATACTTTAGAACTTTCACAAGCATTTAATGTTTGCGATACATAATACGTTCCTGAAGTTAAAGCAGTAGTCGAGGCTAATGCGCTATCACCAATTGTTATTGAATACCATTTCAATGCTATCCCTGTTGCTACTAAATCAGCTACCAAAGGATTCGAAGAGGAGTTAAATACCTGTGCACTTGCGGTAGGAACTGAAGTTGAATTTACCGTAACAATAGATGCAATTCTCTCACTTTCTATTCCGTTAACGGTTTGGGTAGCATAATACGTTTTTGTTGACAATACTGTCGACGATGCCAATACCATTCCTCCGGTAGCATCTGCATACCATTGAATAGCTGTACCTATAGCTACTAAATTTCCAACAGTTGGTATAAGTGTGCCACAAAAAATTTGATTGCTTACAATTGGAGCAGCAGTAGCATTAATCCCTTCAAAAACACCTCTATTTAATGGTTTTGAGGTATTAATTACATTATTAAAAAAGTCAAACTTAATAGTGTTAGGAGCTATTTTTCCATTTGATTTAGCTGGTGAATCGGATAATAATTTATATCCGTCAAGAGTATTTAATCCAATACCTCCCATGCCAGGGGCAATAAACTTTGGATCTGATATTAACTTATTTATATCTGCTGGCTCTGTTGAAGGATGATTACCATAAAATAGATTATTTTCAATTGTTCTAGTCTGAATACCTGTTCCGGAACCGAAATTATACCCTGTACTAGAACTCAAGTTATAAATAATATTATTATAAAAATTGTACGTATGATTTTTACTACTGCTTTCATGAATAATACTTGCCTTCATTCCTGATTTAAGATAAAATACATTATTATAAATCTCATTACCCGCTGAAGGATAATTGAAGAAGATAAGATCACCCATGTCGTTTTGGCTAATGTTGTATCGTAAAGTACAACCTACATCTTCAGGGTCAGGAATTCCTGTTGTATTATTAGCTGATCCCCTAGTATTACAACCCCAATACAATCCTTCTGAATTATCATGGCTATAACTGTATTGAAAAATAATTCCAACGCTACCATAATCAGGATCATATAAACTACCATCAATAGTTCCTGGATCTACTGTTTGAGTGGTAGCCCTATTAAAATATCCTTCATTGTATTGAAAAACCGTACCTTTTGCTCTAGCGGAAAAAATAGTATTTCCAGTTGTTCCTAAGGCTGTTTCATAACAAACATTTCTCTCGATCAACCCAGTTTCATCAGTACATCTTATTATCATGGCATTCTTACCAATGTGATGAATAATGTTATTACTTACTTTAATGTTTGAGTATCTTCTGGCATACCAAGTATTATATTCATCAGCACCTGGATAGTATACATTGTCTTCATTATCAAAGGCAATTCCTATATTTTCACAATAGTTGACATTACATCCATCAATTAATACATCATTAAATCTTGAGTTGCTTGTTGCACTTTCATTCAAAACTGCAAAATAGATTCCTCCAGTTCTTTTAGGAATAGCACCGTTGACAGCGGTATTTCCATTTCCTAATTGCCCTTTAACATGATGAACATTTAAATTTTTTAAATAGATATGATTGGATACCCCTTTATCTTTTAAGGCAACCATAACTCCACGTCTGTCTGCCCCTAATGGATTCAGATTTGTTCCAGTTGTTGCATACAATCCAACAAAAAAGATACTATCTGGATTTGTAATGGAAGATGAACTAGGATAATTTGTAATCTCTAGGTTATTGATTTCTATATAATCCTGATTGTATAAATAAACTACCCCTTGATCAGTTGTAGCTAATCCATCGCCATTAATAATTGGTTTTGCCCCTGTACTGTATTGATCTACAATTATTGGAGCAGTTGCTGTTCCTGAACCAAGAAATTTTAATTGTTGTCCGTTCCAAATACTACCACATTTTAAAGATACAATTGAGCCAGGTGTGATGGTCAATGCATTTATTTTGGAAATATTTTTCCAAGGAGTTAAAATTGATGTTCCATTATTAGTATCTAAACCGTTAACAGAATCGATATAATAGTTTGTGGCTTTAGCGCTGTTTATACACAACATAAAAAAGAATAATAGTCGAATGTAAGAAAGTTGTAATTTTTCCATAGGTATAATTTTTAGATTATGGGTGAAGACTATCTATTTGGGATAAATAGTACATAAAGGTAGTAGGTTAAGATTTTTAGAAAGATTTTATATAATTCATTTTATTTATTTAATAATTGGTACTTTTTTATAATAATAAAGGTTCAAAATTGAAATTCGAAAATAATAATTATAATCTATTAAAGTCAAATATAATCGTCAAAATACAATAATATAAAAAAATTATAAGAAAAATTGTATATTAATGGAAATGATTAAATGATTGTCTTTACTAGTTAAAACGCAGGTAATGTCATTTCTAGTCGATTAAAAAATTCAATTTAAAGTCGAAAAAGATATGTTTTATCGATAAACTAAGTAGAACAACGATAAAATTTTAACTTACAAACTTAATAATTTAATATTGCCCTGTTTATGGATGTTTTAGCTTGAATATTAAAAGGTTAGAACTCTAATTTTAATAAAAAATGAAAAAAACAACAATACCTAGTATCAACTTTTTAGCAAAACTATTATTTAGCTTTTGTTTTATGGTATTACTTTCTAATACGATATGGTCACAAACAACCGTCTTTAGTGATAATTTTGACAGAGGTAGTCTAGTAATACCCATAACTTCTGGTGGTTCGCCTAGTATTACTTATACAACCGTAACTACTTCGACTGGTTCTGCTATGGCTAATACTATAACTTCTCGAACAAATCTAACTTCAGGTTCAGACTATGCTTTACAAATTCTATCTGCAAATAGTAATTCTACCCCAGTCGCTCAAACTTTTGGTCAAACCTATATAACAGGTTCTCTAAATTCATATTCAGCGCCATTTGATAAAATATTAGACCAAAACCCAGGAAATGTAATTTGGACATTTAACATGAGAACTAATAGAGCAACAGCTTTATCATTGAATGGTTTTCAAAATGCATCTTCGAGTTGGGGTTCTGCAGTTGTATTAGCTTCAACTAGTTCAACTTTACAAAATGCAGGTAATGGTTATGCCGTTATAGAAACTAGAGGCACTGGGTCAACTAATACAATAAAATTAATTAGTTATACTGGAGGATTACAAGGTACGCAAGTCGTTATTGCATCGTCTAGTAACTTATCAACGTTAACAAGTTGGGCAAGTGTTAAAGTAATATATAATCCTAGTCTTTCTACTAATAATTGGCAATTATTAGTAAGGGATGATACAACAACAATAAACCCTGATTTTTCTACATTAACAACTTCTTCTGGGACAGGTTCAGATTCTAACTACACATCAAGTTCATCCACGTTGACACACTTTGGTTTCTATGCAAACCATGATGCATCAAATAATGGCTCTACTTCAAATTCGTTTTATTACGATAACTTTAGTGTAGTAGTAAATACCTTAACTGTAGGTGCTTTATCAGGGGGGAATTTTGCAAATCAATGTATCAATACTTCTACCACTAAAACTTTTACTTTATCAGGGACAAATTTAACTTCAAATGTAACAATAGGTGCAGTATCTGGGTATACTTATGCTTTAAATGGTAGCTCAACTTTCACAACTAGTATCGTTTTAACTCCAGTTTCAGGTTCTTTGAGTTCCTTTTCTCCAATTCAAGTTAGATTCACCCCTACTGCTGTACAATCCTATTCGACTACTATTCCTATAAGTGGTGGTTTGGCTCCAACAGTAAATCTTGCTGTGGCTGGTGTAGGAATAAATACTATTGCTACTACGGCAACTGTTGCAGCAGATACTATTACCTCTACATCTGCCACACTTAATGGTATCTACATACCTGGAGGATGTTCAGGAGCAATTACTGTTAACGGCTTTGAATATAGTACTGCTAGTTTTACTGGTGGTTCTGCAACTTCGCTGGCTGCTATAGGTAGTACTTCTCCATTTAATTCTGGAGCTAATCTTTCAGGACTTTTACCAAACACTACCTATTATTTCAGATCTAAAATAACAGATGCAAACGGAAGTACGGTTGTTTATGGTAATGAGTTGAATTTTACGACTTCGGCAATTAGTACTCCAGTAGCAACAGCTGCTACAATTATAAAATCTTCAGAATTTAACGCGAATTTTAGTTCAGTAGTTGGAGCTAGTAATTATTTATTAGATGTATATACAATTGGCGGTATTACTGAAAATATTGTTGGCTGGACATTTCCGTCATCAGGAACAATTTTAACTGCTGATATTACTTCCACAAATAATACAACAAACACTATATCTTTGAGTAGCGGATCAATTAGTAATGCCACTGGAGTTTCTACACAAGCCGCTAGTGGATCAACCTGGACTACTTCGGGGGGTAAATATTGGGAGATACAATTCAATACAAGAGGATATAATGTAATTAAAGTTTCATCAGCACAAAATTCAACTTCCTCTGGACCGCGTGACTTTAAAATTCAATATAAGATTGGTTTGGATGGTACCTATGTAGATGTTCCCAGTGGAATAATTACTGTAGCCAATAATTATACCACTGGAGTTTTAACAAATTTAGTTTTACCTTCATTTTGCGATAACCAATCTTCTGTCTATTTACGCTGGCTCCCAAATTCTGCGACTGGAGTTGATGGAAATGCTTTTACTTCAGGTGGTATCAATCGTATTGATAATGTAATAATCTCTGGAGATAAAATAAATTTTGCAACGGGTTATAATGCTGCTAATGTAAATAGTTCTCCTCAACTCGTTACTGGTTTAAATAGTAATTCTATATATTATTATTCAGTTAGAGCAAATTCTACAAATTCAACTTCTGTAAATTCTAACGTTATTAATTTAACTACTAAAATAGACCAATCATTAGCTGATTTTAGATCTAAAGCTAATGGTGTTTTTTCTGATTTCTCTACTTGGGACTATTATGATGGAACCGCATGGATTTCTGCCACGCAGGCTCCAACTAACAATAATACTATAACCATTTTAGTGAATCATGAGGTTTCTTTATCGAATAATTTTGTCATTAATTCTGGTAAAATATGTACTGTCAATGGAACGATAGATTTATCAGGTAAAATTATTTCAGGAACTGGAACCTTTTTATTATCTTCAGGGGCTACCTTAAAATTAGGAGACAATATTTCAATAGCTACAGGAATTACAACAACTTCAAAAACATTTGATGCTGCAGCAAATTATTATTACAATGGAACAATACCTCAAACAACAGCGTCTTTACCAGAACCTGTTACGGGAATTGTTACAATAACAAATTCTTCAGGGGTTAATCTTTCTGTTAATAAGATAATTAATTCTCCTGGCTCTTTAGTAGTTTCAAGTATTGGGCAAATTTCTTTTGGATTTAATGGAAATGCAACGAGTATTAGAGGAACGGGAAATTTTAATGCTTCAAGTGGCTGTACTTTGGTTATTTCAAGCAAAAATGGAATTGCTAATGATGGAACTACAGGTAATATTAGACTAACTGGGACTCGTATTTTTGGGTCGGGTATTAATTATAATTTCACAAGATTCGAAAACAGTTCTTCAAAAATGGGAGCTTCTTTTTTAACTGAAATTGCATCCATAAATAATCTTACTATTAATAATTTTGAAAATGTTATACTTCCAGCTAGAGACATAATTATTAATGGGACTTTAAATTTTGTTTCAGGAAAAATAGAAACTGGATCTCAAAAACTGATACTTGCTGCTTTAGGTAATGTTATTGGAGGCGGTACTGGATGGGTGATTGGTAATTTTCAAAAATACATAGCTACTTCAACGTCTGCTATAACTTACGAAATTGGAGATGCCACAAATTACAGACCTATAAATTTAAATTTTGCTAGTGTTACATCAGCAGGAGATTTGACAGCTAGTGTTTCACAAACTGCGGGTCTTCACCCTCAAAATAGTAGTTCAGCGTTAAATACTACAAAAATTGTAAATCGTTATTATACTTTATCAGGTAGTGGAGTAGTTTATTCTTCTTATAATGCTACTTTTAATTATTTAACTTCCGATATTATTAATTATCCTGCTACCGACTCTAATAATTTTATTGTTGGAAAATATAATAATCCTTCTTGGTCTTATCCAACAGTTGGTACCAAAACAGCGGCTAGTACAGAAGCAACAGGTCTTACTAGTTTTGGTGAATTTGCTATAGGATATGAGAGAATTACTCCAGTAGTTACCGTTATTAATGGTACACCTTATACCTATAACACTTTTGTTCAGGGTCCAGATTCTATTAGTACTCTTACACCAACACCTACGGTAACTTATAGCTATGAAGGGGTTAATGGGACAATTTATGATGCTTCAAGTATAAAACCTAAAAAAGCTGGAGATTATACAGTTACAGCAACTGTAGCCGCAGATGTGAATTATTTTACAGCAAATTCAGGAGCTATTCCTTTTACAATCAATAAATTTGATTTAACCATTACTGGTGCTACATCTTCTAATAAAGAATATGACACTACTACAGCTGCAACAATAAGTGGCGGTAGTTTAGTAGGGATATTAGGTGCTGATGATGTATTGTTAATTCAAGAAGGAACGTTTCCTTCAAAAAATGTTGGTATAAATCTAGTTGTAACTTCAGTTTGTCGTCTTGCAGGAGATGATGCGTTGAATTATTCTATAATTCAGCCTACTGTTCCTAATGCAAGTATTACTCAAAAAGAAGTAACGATCATCAATCTTGCTACAGCAGATAAAGTGTATGATAAAACCAACACAGCTATTGTATCGATAGTACCAGCAACTGAATTGCAAGGTGAATTTCCATCAGATACTGCTAAAGTATCTTTTACACCATCAGGATATTATGCTAGTGCTACTGTAGGAAACTGGACGATTACCTCTACCACTGTACTTACAGGGAGTGAATCTGGTAACTACATTTTGACTCAGCCAATATTTACAGAGAAAAAAGACATTACTCCAATAGGATTAGATGTAACGGGTATTACTGCAGACAATAAAGCATATGATGGCAATACAGATGCGGTGATAAACGCAGCTGGTGCTACACTAAGTGGGGTACTAGCTCTTGAAACAGTAACTTTAAATACGACAATTGCAACGGGTACTTTTGATACTAAAGATTTTGGTAATGGTAAAGTGGTAACCATTAGTGGTCTAAGTATTAGTGGAGCCAATGCAGCCAATTATAGTATTAACCCAACGACGACTAGCGCAAACATTACAAAAAGAGCAGTTACTATTACCGCAACTAGCCAAACTAAATGTGCTGGAGGTGCTTTTAGCAGTCTAGGTAATTTGAATGTAGATTTTACTAAGGACTATAATGTAGCTGGTGACATCCTATCAGTAACAGTATCCGTAATAGGAGGTGATGGTTCTATATCAGGTTCTTATCCTTTACGACCTAGTCTAGCAACACCAGGGGCTAGTAACTATACTATTACTTATATTGATGGTACATTAACTGTAAATCAATCGCCAACAGCTACTATATCAGGTACAGTAAATACATGTCTTGGTACTTCGCCAGTCGTTACCTTTACTGGGGCAAACGGTTCAGGAACCACAGGATTGGGTGGTACACTACAATATGAGTTTACGTATAAAGTAGGAGCAGGTGGCACACCAACAACGATAACTTCTGTAGCTGGTAGTGCTACTACCTTTATAGTAGCTCCAACTACAGCAATAGGATCAATAAATTATATTTTAATAAGTGTAAGAGATCTCGTTTCGGGTTGTTCTAATGCTAGTACTCCAGGAACAGCAACTGTAACTACTGGTATCTGTACCCAAATTAGACCAACACAATGTGGTCAATTTGTTCCAACAATAGATACCGTTATACAAGCAAGCCCAGTTCCTGGAGCGACACAATATCGTTTCGAGATTACCTTAACTACTGCACCTAATACAGTAACCGTATATACTTGGCCAAACTACTATTTCAATCCAACAACCGTTTTAGGCAACGGCGGATTGGCTTATGGAAAAGAGTATAGCATACGCGTAAAACCATTTATTGGTGCTGCGGAGTATCCTTATGGTGGTGCGTGTATTGTAAAAGCACCGCTTGCACCACCAACACCAGCTTTAACTACTACCGTTAGACCAACGCAGTGTGGTAAAATATTGCCACAACTAAGTACAGTAGTGCAAGCAAGTCCAGTGTCAACCGCTACCCGTTATGAGTTTAGAGTTACTGATGCAAATGGTACACGACCAATAGTATCATCAACCACAAACGGATTTAATATCCTAACCGGATTAGTAGGAGGAGCAGTATACGACACCGATTATTTCATAGAAGTGCAATGTTTTACAGGAGTAGGAGGGGTAACACCACTTACCACTTGGGGAGCAGGTTGTATCGTGAGAACACCAAGTCTACCGTTCTCTAAATTAGTAACCAGTCAGTGTAATAAAACAGTAACGAATTTAACGAGTACACTTTATGCATCAACGGTTTTCTTAGCCGAAGGATATCGTTTTAGAGTACGCTTACAATCCAATCCATTAAGCAGTAGAGTAGTAGAGAAAACTTCAGGAAACATGTCAGCGTTAACCGCTGCAGAATTATCAGGGGGCTACGCAGCGAGTACGGTTTATTTAGTAGATGTAGCTGTTAAATACAATGGATTGTGGCAAGAAGCTTATGGAGGAGATGTTTGTACGATTACAACACCTACTGCAAGAATGAATACCAATTCGGTTGAGAGCATTTTTAACGTAAAAGCATTTCCGAATCCTTTTGCCTCGCACTTTAGTTTAGACATCGTGAGTTCAAGCGACGCTCTTGTAGAAATGAAAGTGTACGATATGATAGGACGACAGTTGGAAGCTAAACAAGCGACCGTCTCAGAATTGAGTACGAGAGAGATAGGACGCAATTATCCATCAGGGGTATACAATGTTGTTGTATCACAAGGGGATAAAGTTAAATCGATACGAATGGTTAAAAGATAAGATTTAAAGTCTTTATAAAAGAAACCGTCCCAGTTATTGGGGCGGTTTTTTGCTTTACAGGATGTTGTAGTTACTACCTTATGCACCAATTAACTGTTATGGTTCTATACCATTTAGAGACGAACAAACAAAGTTATATGTAGTAATCCTTAACAAAGGTTTATCGATGCAATAGCTAAAAATAGGAATGAGTCGAAATGATGCAGATGTATTAATTGTAATAAAATAGAAAGTTAAATTGTATTAAACTTTTTTCTTATAAAATACCAGTTCGCCCAACATCTTTTTAAATTTGACTCCAGGTCTAAAAATAATAGAAGCACTTTTTATGTTGTTCTGATTTACAGCTTCGGGACTGCTGCTTGCCGTTCCTTTGACACTTACCTGAAACGATCCCATTGCGCCAAGACGCACAATATTTCCGTCTTTTAAAGCATTAGAAACAACATGAACTAAGCTTATAATAACTGCATAACAATCAGCGGGTGTTGCGGTACAGTTTAAGGAAACTTGCTCGGCTAGTGCATCCAAATCTATTTCGCCCGATTGGGTTGCTCGAGGATAGTAGAGCATTGAAGCCTGAGAATCAGTTGGGTTGGTTTTACCAACAGCGATAAAAGGAATTGACATAGTATAAAAATTTAAGTTGACACAGTAAGTGAAAATAAACATCGGGACAAAGATACCACTTTATCTTAGTAATAGGTTCATTTGACCGCGGTGAAACTAACAATTGACCGCGGTCATTAATCTAATTGACCGCGGTCATCTTGATGTCTCATACGGATTGTATGTAAATTTTGTAGGAACGAATTGATACTTTCAGCACTAGGTTTTTTGGTTATACATCGTCTGAAGTATACAACGATTGTGTATAATGTACTATTCTATTCATTGAAATCCCATTTAGTGAAATTAGTTTTTATTCCAATTTCTATCATCCTATTAGCCAAAGTGGGGATACTAGATTTTCTATCGCAAATCACTTATGTGTCTAAAAATTATAATCTAAGGCATTGCAACTAACAAATTAAACTCAATAAAGATTTATTTAAAACACTACAAACTATAATTTTGGAAAATTATTTTTTCAAACTTAACTTCAATATCACAAATCCGATAATTCCGGCAACTAGTGAAGCTATTAAAATGGCAATTTTAGAATTATTGATTACTTCACTAGTGTCAAAAGCTAATAGCGTTATAAAAATAGACATTGTAAAGCCAATTCCGCCTAAAAATCCAGCACCAATAATATTCTTCCATTTTAAATCATTAGGTAAAGTACAAAGTCCTAAACCTACACCAATAAAGGAGAAAAGCCATATTCCTAAAGGCTTACCTAAAACTAATCCAGTTATGATACCTAAACTATTTGCGTGGCTTATCCCGTTTTGCCAGTTTGTTGCTATCGGAATACAAGTGTTAGCCAATGCAAATAATGGCAAAATGAAAAAGGCAACAGGAATATGCAGAAAATCTTGTAAAAGATAGGAGGTCGATTTTTTTGACCCATCTCCAAAAGGAATTGCAAAAGCCACAAGAACTCCAGTAATAGTGGCATGTATTCCTGAGTTTAGCATAAAATACCACATTACTATTCCACCAATTAAATAGGGAATTAGGTTGCGGACTTTTATTCGGTTAAAAATTAGCAAAAGAATCCAAATCCCTAAGGCAATCCCTAAATTAGTAAATGCTATGGTTTTAGTATAAAAAATAGCAATAACGAAAATAGCTCCCAAATCATCTATTACAGCTAAAGCGGTCAAGAATATCTTTAACGAAGTGGGAACACGATTTCCTAAAAGAGATAAAATTCCAATGGCAAAAGCAATATCGGTTGCCATTGGAATTCCTGAACCCGACTGAGTTGCCGTACCAAAATTAAATAACATATAAATTCCTGCGGGAATTATCATGCCGCCAAATGCCGCTATTGCTGGCAAAGCGGCATTTTTTATTTTCGAAAGTTCACCTATATATATTTCACGTTCTAATTCTAATCCAATGAGTAAAAAAAAGACTGCCATTAACCCATCATTAATCCAATCTACAATACTATGGGAGCCCGCTGGTTGATGCCAAAATTCGATATATTCCTTTTGCCAAACGGAATTGGCTAGTACTATTGAAATGATTGTAACAAATACTAAAAGAATTCCACCTGCTTTTTCGCTGTCAAAAAACTTACTAAATAGTTTAGTATTTTTCATTTAATTGTGGTTAAAAAAAAAGCTCTGATTTCTCAAAGCGTTCTCTATTTATTTGGTTATAGTTTGCTTTCTATCTGGACCCACAGAAACTATTTTTATTGGAACTTCAACTGTGGCTTCGATATATTCGATGTATTGTTTCAATTCAATAGGTAACTCATCAAAAGTTGTCATACCAGTTAAATCGGCTTTCCATCCTTTGAATTCTTTATAAATTGGTGTAACATTTTCAGGTTCTATATTGTAAGGCAAATGGGAGATAATTTCACCTTTGTAATTGTATTCAGTACATATTTTTAAGGTTTCAAATCCTGACAAAACATCCCCTTTCATCATCATTAATTGGGTTACACCATTTATTTGTACGGCATATTTTAATGCTACTAAATCAAGCCATCCACACCTTCTTTTTCTACCTGTAACCGAACCGAATTCGTTACCAACGCTTGCCATAGTATCGCCAGCATCTTCAAAATCTTCAGTAGGAAATGGGCCGCTTCCTACTCGAGTAGTATAGGCTTTAAAAATTCCGTACACTTCTTTAATTTTGTTTGGTGCAATTCCTAAACCAGTACAAGCACCAGCAGCGGTTGTGTTTGATGAAGTTACAAAAGGATAGGTTCCAAAATCGACATCTAGTAAAGAGCCTTGAGCGCCTTCGCACAAAATAGACTTTCCTGATTTTTGTGCTTGCGCTAAATACTCTTCGCTGTCTATAAAAGTCAACTTTTTTAAGTCTTCAATAGCTTCAAAAAATTCTTTTTCTAATTCTATTAAATTATATTGAATTTCTACATTGTAAAAAGCAATCATCGCTTCGTGTTTATCGGCAAGAGCTCTATAACGTGCTGCAAAATCTTCCAATTCAATATCGCCAACACGCAAACCGTTTCTACCCGTTTTATCCATATAGGTGGGACCAATTCCTTTAAGAGTAGAACCAATTTTGGCTTTTCCTTTAGCGATTTCAGAAGCTGCATCTAATAAACGATGGGTAGGTAAGATTAAATGTGCTTTTCTTGATACTATTAATTTGTTTTTAATATCTAAATTGAATTTGGCTAGACCATCAATTTCTCCTTTAAAAACGACAGGGTCAATTACTACTCCGTTTCCGATAATATTAATTGAATTTTGGTGAAAGATTCCAGAGGGAATGGTTCTTAATACGTGTTTAATTCCGTCAAATTCTAGTGTGTGTCCTGCATTTGGGCCTCCTTGAAAACGAGCAATAATATCATATTTTGAGGTTAAAACGTCAACAATTTTTCCTTTGCCTTCGTCTCCCCATTGCAATCCTAGTAATAAATCTACGGTCATTCTGTGTGTTGTTTTATTCCGCTGCGCTCCATAAGTTCGGTTGCGCCTCAGGTGTAGTTAGTTGTTAAATTGGTTATTTGTTAAGTTGGTTGTTTGATTAATCGTATGTACGAAAAAAAACAGCAAATTAAACTTTCTTATTTCCATAAAAGTAGAGGGAATGATTGTGAATTTCGATATCAAAAATTTCTTCGATTGTTTTTTTAATCATTTGTATTCTTGGGTCACAAAACTCGATAACTTCTCCAGTATCCGTCATGATAATGTGGTCGTGTTGCTTATCGAAATAGGACTTTTCGTAATGAGCTTGATTTTGCCCAAATTGGTGTTTTCTGACTAGAGCGCAATCTAATAACAACTCAATTGTATTGTATAGTGTTGCTCTACTGACCCTATAGTTTTTATTTTTCATTTTGATATAAAGATTTTCTATATCAAAGTGTTCTTCATTATCGTAAATTTCTTGAAGAATAGCGTAACGTTCAGGAGTTTTTCGGTGTCCTTTATTTTCAAGATACAGTGTAAAAACATTTTTTACAATTTCTTGGTTTTTGCTGTTATCAACAGATAGTAGTGTCATGTTGCAAAGATAAATTTTTATTTTAAAAGATTAAACCTTTAAAGTCAGAAACGTTTAATTTTTGTACACTCGGGTTACTTTATCTACACCATCAATTTTCTTAATGTTATCAATCATCTTATTCAAAATAGTATTGTTTTGAACAATTACCGCAACTTTTCCTTTAAAAAGGCCAGCCTCTCCACTTAATGAGATACTTTGAATATTTACATTCATATTGTTGGAAATTACTTTTGTCAATTTGTTTGTTAAGCCTATAGTGTCCATTCCTGTAATATTTAAAATGGCTTTAAATTCTTGTTGGGTGGAGTCTATCCATTTTGCAGAAATGACTCGATATGCATAATTAGATTGCATACTTATAGCATTTGGACAATCTTTTTTATGCACTTTTATACCTTCATTAATAGTTACAAATCCAAAAACTTCATCGCCAGGAATTGGATTACAGCAGGAAGACAGTTTATAATCTAATTTGTCTTGGTCTACACCAAAAACGAGCAAGTCATAATTTTTACTTAATAATTGTTTGTGAATGTCTTTATCGGCAGTGGTAGGAGTTCGCTTGATTTTATTTTTAAAGAAGTTCATCAAGGTGTTGCTTTTTTGCGAAGCATAATCTTTTAGCTGTTGATTCTCGATAGATCCAATTCCAACTCGATAAAATAAATCTAAACTCGTTTTTAGGTTAAAAAAGTTTACAAGTTCATTAATTACTTGTTCGCTAACGGTAACTTTTAGGTGTCTTAATTTTCTAGTTAATAATTCTTTTCCTTCTTCGGCAATTTTTTTAGTATCCTCGTTAAGAACGTTTCTAATTTTATTTTTGGCCCTTGTAGTTGTTACATAATCTAGCCAATGACTTGTCGGTTTCTGATTTTGAGAAGTTATTACTTCTATTTGGTCGCCACTTTTGAGTTCTGTGTTTAAAGGAACTAATTTTCCGTTTACTCGCGTTCCTCTGGTACGAATTCCAATTTCAGAGTGAATGCTAAATGCAAAATCGAGTGAGGTTGCTCCTTTAGGTAAGGATTTGATTTCACCTTTTGGTGTAAACACAAAGATTTCTTTGGAGTAAAGATTCATTTTAAAATCTTCTACAAAATCTACTGCATTGGTTTCAGAATTTTCTAATGCTTCTTTTAATAAATTAAGCCAAATATCTAAACCACTTTCTTCAGTTGCTCCGTTTTTATATTTGTAATGTGCTGCATAGCCTTTTTCTGCAATCTCATCCATTCGCTCGCTTCTTACTTGTATTTCGACCCATCTTCCTTTAGGTCCCATTACGGTAATGTGTAGTGCTTCATACCCAGTAGATTTTGGCGAAGAAATCCAATCGCGCAATCGGCTTGGGCTGGGTCTGTAATGATCGGTTACTATGGAATAAATTTTCCAGGCAAGAAATTTTTCTTCATGAGCATTTGACTTGTAAACAATACGCAAAGCAAATTTATCATAGACTTCATCAAAGCTTACGTTTTGAGCCAACATTTTTCTCCGTATAGAGTAGATGGATTTTGGGCGACCTTTTATGATGTAATCTATTTTTTCTTCATCGAGCGATTTTTTAAGTACTTCAGAAATGGTCTTAATATATTCGTCTTGTTCTTCTTTAGTTTCTTTTATTTTACTCACAATATCATTATAGACTTTGGGTTCAGTATACTTTAATCCTAAATCTTCTAATTTTGTTTTGATATTGTATAAACCCAATCGGTGTGCTAATGGCGCATAAATATACAAGGTTTCAGATGCGATTTTTGTTTGTTTGTCTTCTTGCATGGAGTCCATGGTTTGCATATTGTGCAAGCGGTCGGCCAATTTGATAAGAATTACACGTACATCATCGTTTAGGGTTAGAATCATTTTTCGGAAGTTCTCTGCCTGTACTGAAGCATTCAAATCCTTTTGAACCATTGATATTTTTGTTAATCCTTCTACAAGTTGGGCAACTTTAGGATTAAATAGTTTTTCAATGTCATGAATAGTAATAGGAGTATCTTCTACAACATCATGTAGTAAAGCAGCTGCAATAGATGTGGCTCCTAAACCAATTTCGGATGCTACAATTTTTGCTACAGCAATAGGGTGGAAGATATAGGCTTCACCAGATTTGCGGCGTTGATCTTGATGCGCATCAACAGCTACGTCGAATGCTTTTCGAATGAGTTTCTTATCTTCAGGAGTTAAAGTTTGATAACTGATACGAAGTAATTCTTTGTATTCTTTAGCAATTGCTTTGTTTTCTTTTTCTATATCAATATCAAGCATAATGAACTGTTCTAATTTTTAAAAATAGAAATAAGATTTGAGATATGCAACTATAAGTTTTTAATAGTATTCTAAAAGCCTCTTTGCCTTTTGGCTTCAAAAATTAATATAGCTGCTGCTACTGAAACATTCATGCTATCTATTTCACCTTGCATCGGAATAATAATGTTTTGAGTAGCTTCATCTCGCCATTCTTCTGTTAATCCAGTTGCTTCTGTTCCCACGACCAATGCTGTGGGAGTTGTATAATCCTGAGTATGATAGGAAGTCGAATTTTGTAAGGTAGCGCAGTAAATATTAATTTTTCGTTCTTTTAGAAAAGCAATGATTTCAGAAGTTGTTCCTGTTGCAATTTGATTGGTAAATAAACACCCAACGCTAGAGCGAACTATATTGGGATTGTATAAATCACTTTTTGGGTTGGCAATAATCACAGCATCAAGATGGGCTGCATCGGCAGTGCGAAGTAAAGCGCCAATATTTCCAGGTTTTTCAGGTGCTTCTGCAATTAGAATTAGTGGGTTTTCAGATAATTTTAAATCGGATAATTGCAACGATTTTGTTTTTGCAATTGCTAAAATACCTTCGGTAGTATCTCGGTAAGCCAATTTTTGATAGACTTCTTTTGAGATTTCTATTAACTCAATTTCGTTGTTCGTTAATTTGATAATTTGGGATTCAGAAATTAATTCGGGCAGAAATAGAATAGTTTCAATTGTATATCCTCCTTTAATAGCTAATGTAATTTCGCGTTGTCCTTCGATTAAAAATGTTTCAGTTTGTTTTCTTGCTTTGGCTTTTTCTTGCAATAAGACCAGTGATTTTATAAATGGATTTTGTACGGAAGAGATTTGTTTCATTTTTGAGTAGCAAAATAACTAAAGTTCAAAGTTACAAAGGTTTTGTAAACCAATGCTAAATTATTTATTTAAACTTAACCTTTAAACATTATCTGGTTAAAAAGAGATATCCTACGAGCGGTTTTGAATAGTCAGGGTCATTTAGTTCTAGAACATAATAATAAGTTCCTGTGGCAATTTGTGAAGAATTAATTAAAAAGCCTTGATTTGCGTATCCGTCCCAATCGGGAGTATTATTGTTACCATTCCAAACTAAAGTTCCCCAACGATTGTATATTGATAGTTTAAAATTCAGGAAAATATTTCGCAATCCGTCAATAAAAAAAGTGTCGTTTTTAGTATCATTATTTGCAGAAACAAAGTTATAAACTGTTGGAGGACAATTTCTTGAAGTCAGTGAAAATGAAGTAGTGCTAAAGCATGTTCCGTTATCAACTTTAACAAAAATAGTTTTAGGAGTACTCGCAGTACTGTAATTTGAAATTCCCGAAATCGTATTGGTTTCATTCTCTAAATCGGTAGTTGATTCATAAAACTGGACTACGTCTGAGGGATTTACTTTTATTGATTCTTCATATTTTGAAAAATTAAAAACAGCTTTTCCTAATCCTAAATTGCAAGAAATTAGAGCATCTAAAGTTCCTAAAATATCCGAAACTAACAAAGTAACAGCTTCAGAAAAAGTGTTGTTTGTTTCGTTTATCTCATTTACTCTTCCTTGTCCTGTTCCGTCGTCATCTACAATAAATTTTAGTTCAAAATTGTTAGGTATATTTTCAGGAATATTGATTGTGATTGTAGCGGTTTCGCTTCCGTCAATAGGGAGAGTTGTTTTCGTTTTAGTTTGTTGTATCAGTATTCCGTTTGCATATATTGCAATTGGAGTTTCTGCAGGAAGGGGATTGGTACTGTTGGAGTTGAATACCGTGTAATCGACCACTATTTTTTTAGAATTACAGGCTTTATTAATCTTATTGAAACTAATTGTTGCATCTGGCAATTGACTGTTTAGTTTTGTGACTATTGCATTTATCATTACAAAATCCTGATCTGAAGTCAATCGTATAGAAGCATTGGTATCTCCTATCTTAATATTGTTTTGTATGCTGTAAACATCAAGATCCATGTTGTACAAATCACTGGTTCCTAAAAAGCTATTGGTTCCATTAAATGCATTGTTGCCAGGATTGAGCGGCGGATTGTCAATTAAATTTTCATTAATAAGTAAGGATTCGTTATTAGCAATGTTTTTATCTCCTTCCCAAGCCACAAATCCTATTTTAGCATCATTATTGTCAATTACATTTAAACTGTTTAGTGTAATGTTAATTTCATTTGGAACGGATTGTAAACCATCATAAACGGTGAGTTGATTTAGTGGAAGATCTTTGTTTTTATAAATAATGACTATTGCCCATCCGGCAAAATTGCCTCCAAATGGACAATAATCTGCAATAATAGCTGTTAAATCTAGATCCGAAAAATTATAAATTCCGTTTCCCGTAGATTGAATTAGTGAAGTTACATCTGCGAAAGCGCTAAAAAACGGAAAGCCTCTCGAATTTTCATTACTGAAAGTACGAATAGCCGAAATGGTTTGATTGTTTAATTTAACCTCAAAATCGCCAGTTCCTGAACCCGCCCAATACAAATAGGCGTTTTCTATACTATTGTCCTGATTTAGATTTAATAGTGATGAAGAATTTGTAAGAATAGTGCAGGGCGGACTTGGTAGGCCATCAATATTATTATTTTCAATGGTATTTAAAGTGTTTCCAATAAAAACAAAGTCATATCTTCCGTTGTATTGTTTAAATAATGATATATCTTGTCCGTAAAAAGGATAAGAAATAAAACTAATTAGTATAAAGAGAAAGGTATTTTGTTTTAATTTCACGAAAACAAGTTATTAGTAGCCTAAAAATACAAATTAAGTTTATACTATTCTAAATAATAGAAGAACAAAATTTAAAGAATTACTAAATAATGAACTAAATTTCGACACTTATATTTAATATTATAAAGCGCATTTTGAAAGAGAATGATTTCGCGTAATAATAAACTCAAAAAAGAGCAGAAAATTAGGAACAAATAATTACTATGAAAGTAACATTTATCAAAACCTTTTCAAGAACTCCTTTATTTAAAGTTACTTCTTTAAATAGTATAGGTATTTTATTAAAAATAGCAATTGGACTAATTTCCTCTAAAGTAATTGCAATTTTTATTGGGCCTAGCGGTATGGCTTTAGCAGGGAATTTAAGAAATTTTATGACTTCTACAGAAAGTATTGCAACTCTAGGATTTCAGAACGGAATTGTAAAGTACATAGTGAATAATAAAGACAATGAGGTAGAGCTTAAGAAAGTTATTTCAACAGTCTTTTTAAGTTTACTAACGGTTTCATTGGTTTTGAGTTTGGTTTTAGCAGCTTTTTCAATGTATTGGAATAATATCGTTTTTGGAGGTGAATTTGAATATTCTAGTATTTTTTCAATTCTTGCTTTAACTTTACCTTGGTACATTGTAACGATTTTATTACTAGCAATACTAAATGGATTGGGAAAATTCAGGAATGTTATTTTTAGCAATATTATTGGAAACACAATTGGATTAGTTTTTTCAGTAATTGTGGTTTGGCACTATAAAACCTTTGGAGCATTACTTGCTATAATTATTCCTCCAGCATTATTGTTTTTTGTTGCTTTTTATTTCATTAATAAAGATTTGAATTTTATAAGTACTGTTTCCTTTCGACTATTCGATTTTCAGATATTGAAAAACTTATCATCCTATTCATTAATGGCACTCGTGTCATCGGTTATAGGTCCCTTAGTTTTTCTATCCATTCGCCATTCAATTATTGAAAAATTAGGAATAGAATCAGCTGGTTATTGGGAAGCTATGAACAGGATTTCAAGTTATTATCTTATGTTTATCTCATCAATTCTTACGCTTTATTTTTTTCCTCGATTGGCTTTCGCTGAAACAAAAAAAGCTACAAAAAATATATTTTGGAGTTATTATAAAACCATTTTGCCCATTTTTACTTTTGGATTACTATTCATCTATTTATTGAGATTCTTTATCGTAAAATTGCTTTTTACACATGCATTTCTGCCTGTAACCACTTTGTTTTTTTGGCAACTCTTAGGGGACACATTAAAGGGGGCCTCACTTATATTAGGCTATCAGTTTTTTGCAAAAAAACTAACTGTAGCTTTTATCATAGCGGAGTCAATTTCATTGTCTGTGATGTTTTTTACAAGTAATTATTTAATTGGAGTCTATCAAATAGAGGGAGTAGTTATGGCTCATGCAATTACCTATTCTATTTATTTGTCCGTTTTAGTTTTATATTTTAGAAAGACTTTGTTTTGATTTTTAACAGTTTTGATTGTATCTAAGTTTATAACAAAAAAGCATCCCAAGATAGGATGCTTTTTTACTAATTTATTTAAATTTTACAATTCAGTAATAATGAATTCACTTCTTCTGTTAGCTTGATGTTCCTCTTCCGAGCACTTCACGCCATCGGCACATTTGTTCACTAATAGAGTTTCACCATATCCTTTTCCGATTAGACGACTAGCATCAACTCCGTTAGTAACCAACCAAGCCATTGTAGATTTAGCTCTTCTATCAGATAATTTCTCATTGTATTTATGCGTTTGACGGCTATCAGTATGCGAACGCACATCGATTTTCATAGTAGGATATTGTTTCATTACATCTAATATTTTCTCTAATTCAAGGGCAGCATCCGGTCTAATATTCCATTTGTCTAAATCAAAGTAGATAATCTTAATACCAAAAGCTTTTGCTAAATCATCACCCACAGTAACAGGTTTTACTTTTTTCTCTAACTGAATAGGGAAGTCTGTTTTTCCGTTTGAAGTGGGAATAGTAACTTTTAGTTCTTTAGTTTCATACAACTCTTTTTCGGCTCTAATGTAGTACGATTTGCCACATTCCACTTCAAAAGTGTAAAACCCTTTATCATCAGAAAACACTTCTTTAATGGTATTGAATTTATCATCAAATAAAGTAACTTTAGTATTAGCAAGAATTTCACCCGTTTCTAAATCAGTGACTATCCCCGACAATACTTGCTCGCAAACCAACTTTCTAGTTTCTAAGAATTTGTAAATATCATCATATCCTTTACCACCATCTCTGTTAGAAGTTAAAAATCCTTTTCTGGTTTTAGTATCAATTAAATAGGCAAAATCATCTTGCGGAGAGTTTGCTGGCGCACCAATGTTAATAGGTGCTTTAAAAGAGCCATCGGCGTTCATTCTAGACATAAAAATATCTAATCCTCCAAGACCAGGATGACCATCAGTGGCAAAATACAATTCATTTTCATTTGTGATTATAGGAAATGATTCTTTTCCCTCAGTATTAATAGTTACTCCTAAATTTTCAGGAGTACCAAAACTTCCGTCTTCATTTATTGCAACTTTCCAAATATCAGATTGACCATAG
>NZ_WAEM01000005.1 GCF_008806775.1 Flavobacterium luteum | reverse complement strand
AGCAAAAAACCGCCCCAATAACTGGGACGGTTTCTTTTATAAAGACTTTAAATCTTATCTTTTAACCATTCGTATCGATTTAACTTTATCCCCTTGTGATACAACAACATTGTATACACCTGATGGATAATTGCGTCCAATCTCTCTTGTACTCAATTCTGACACGGTCGCTTGTTTAGCTTCCAACTGTCGTCCTATCATATCGTACACTTTCATTTCTACAAGAGCGTCGCTTGAACTCTCGATGTCTAAACTAAAGTGTGAAGCAAACGGGTTAGGGAATGCTTTTACATTAAAGATATTCTCAACTTGAGCGGCATTCATTCTTGCTATTGGAGTAGTAATTGTACAAACATCTCCTCCATAAGATTCTTGCCACAATCCATTGTATCTAACGGCAACATCTACTAAATAGGTAGTGCCAGGGGCATAACCGCCAGGTAATTGTGCTGCTGTTAATGAAGATAGGTTTCCTGTTAATCTTTCTACTACTCTACTGATTAATGGATTGGATTGTAAGCGTATTCTAAAGCGATATCCATCAACTAATAAAACCGTTCCTGCAAAAAGTGTTGGTGTTAGTGTCGTTAGCGTTTTATTACACTGACTGGTTACTAACTTAGAAAACGGAACACCTGGTGTTCTTACCATACAAGCAGCTCCCCATGCAGTTAGTGGTGTTACCCCTCCTACTCCTGTAAAGGTTCTTACTCGTATACTGTAATCCGTGTCGTATGCTACTCCTCCTACTAATCCTGTTATTGGATAAAAATAATAATTTGTAGTAGAAACTATTGGTCGCACACCTGATGCATCAGTAACTTCAAACTCATATCGAGTAGCTGTAGCCACCGGACTTGCCTGTATAACAGTATCTATAAAAGGCAATGTTTTACCACACTGCGTTGGTCTAATAGTTGTAGTTAAAGCAGGTGTTGGTGCAACAAGTGGTGCTTTTACAATACACGCACTACCATAAGGATACTCTGTAGCACCAATAAATGGTTTTACACGTATGCTGTACTCTTTACCATAAGCTAACCCACCTCCAGGTAATACTGTAGTTGGATTAAAATAAGAGTTTGGCCATGTATATAGCGTTACCGTATTAGGTGCTGTGGTCAAGGTAATCTCGAAACGATATTGTGTCGCTCCAGGAACTGGATTCGCTTGGATAACGGTATCAATTGTTGGAACAAATTGACCACATTGTGCTGCTCTAATTTGCGTACAGATACCGGTTGTTACTGTTGCTGTTCCAGGAGTACTGGCATTAGAACAAGTCGAAACAATATCACGAACACTTATTAAAATATAATCTACGGCACCCACTACAGTAGTTGGAGCTACTATAAAGGTACTAGCACTACCGGCTACAGTGGTTATTGTTGTTGGTGTACCTAATGCTCCTACTTTATACGTAAACTCATATTGTAGCGTACCACCCAATCCTGTTGTTCCTAAACCATTTGCTCCGGTAAAGGTAACTTGTGGAGACGAACCAAAACAAGTGGCTACAGTACCTGATATAGTAGCTGTTGGCGATTGATTTACAGTTAATGTTCCATCTTCATAAGTAATGTCGTAGTTACTGCTACCCGGTGTTGCTAAACTAGGTCGTAACGGATAAGAACCTGCTAACGAACCATCATTTCCTATTACCGTTAAGGTTACCGATAGGATATCACCAGCTACGTTGTAGTTTTTAGTAAACCCTACATTCAAGTCGCCTGAACCACTAAAAGCACCTCCAGCACATTTAATTTGATTGGTGGCTGTAATAGTAATAGGTCTTACAGCAATGTTTGCGGTAGTCGTTGTTGCATTAATGTTATAATTACCTGCATTGGCACCACTAATACTAAGGCCGCTAATGGTTACTGTTTTGCCTGTACCAAAATCTTTGGTGTCAAAAGCACCGGTTGCACCGGCTGTACTTAATACTACTCCCGCAGTTTCACCAGGTAGTACCCCACTTAGTGTAGCACCAGCTGTGTTTATAACTGCATCTGTATTGCCGTCATACACTTTATTGTCAGCAGTAATGCCTGTTACAGTTAATCCTACTGGAGTAATGTCTTTTTTCTGAGTAAATTCCGGTTGAGTCAAGATGTAGTTGTCTTTTTCAGAACCTGTAAGTTCAGTAGTAGAAGTAATGGTCCAGTTTCCTACATTAGCACTAGCATAATAGCCTGATGGCGTAAACGATAGATTAGCAGTATCTGATGGATATTCACCTTGCAATTCTGTTGCAGGAACCACCGACAAGATAGCCGTGTTCGTTTTATCGTACACTTTATCAGCTGTAGCAAGATTGATGATTGTTACTTCTTTTTGAGAAATACTGGCATTAGGTACTGTAGGTTGCGTGATAATATAATAATTATCTTTCTGAGCACCTGCAAGTTCAATTGCAGCAGTTACTACATAAGGTCCTCCCGCATTTTTTGTAGGGAAAGTACCTTTCTGAATTAACAATACCTCATCTGTACCTAACACTTGTGCACCTAAATCTCCGCCTGTTATTGTGGCAGCTGTAGTCGTGTCATACTCTTTACTTAAAGAGGTAGCACCAGAAATCGTTAAACCGAATGGTGTAATAGTTCCTACTGCCTCACTAATTGTTGTAGTACTCAAAGTATAATTACTAGCATTAGCGCCTCCTAATGTTAATCCTGAAGCCGTTACGGTTTTGGTTGGACTTCCTGGAACATTTCTGTTGTCATAAGTAGCATTCCCCGTATTGATTACAGTAACCACTTCAAGAGGTAAAATTCCAGATAAATTAAAATTAGCCGTAGTTAAAGCTGGCTTAACAATTTTATCCGTATCATATACTTTGGTGATTGCAGTGGCTGAGAAACTTGGCGTTAATACAATAGGCGTAATATCCGCAGTAAGACCTGGTCTTTGGTTTGGTGTAGGAAGCACATACGCACCAGCCTGAGCACCTGAAAGGGTATACCCTGTTAAAGCAACTGGTTTAGCAGTTCCAATATTTATAGTATCAAAATTATAAGCAGGTGTTCCTAATAAAAAAACCGTATCTCCTGAAATGATGCCACTTAAAGCAGCAGTGCCATTTACAGTAGCTGTAGTGTTACCGTCATATTGCTTGTCATTTGCAGAGGTAATACCAGTAATCGTTAACGGGATAGCCGTTTCCCCTAAAGCCACATCATTAGAGGCATTAGTTGCTGCAAAAGCAGTCGTATTGGTATAATTTGGTGTTGTAGTAGGATTTGACGTATCACTTGCACCATCTCTTCTTAGCATTTGTACGGTACCTGTTGGCGTTACACCACTACCTGCTAGTTGTACTTTGTACGCTGCACCCGTAGAAGATTGTGTAACATTCCAATATCTATTTCCAAAACGAGTAATCGTAGTGTTAGCAGGAATAGTACCTGGATAAGCACTTTCAAACTGCTCTATAGTTGCGGTTCTTGAAGTTACAAGACCAGGATAAGTAAAAGTAACAGGACGATAAACACCATCTTTTCCTACTGGGAACGTTCTGGAGATATCAGTACCTGCAAATGTAATTCTAAGTTTACCATTTACATATTCAGTAGCACTACCTCCACTTATTGGTGTAGTAGCATTGGTTACAGCAACAACATCTGAAGCTGTACCTGGATTAACCAAACCATCTGTCAAAGTCAAAGTACCACTTAAAGTAACATTACCATTCGTAGTTACACCAGTTGCGCTAGAGTTGTTTACAATTAAATTAGCATAATCACTTCTTGATGATAATGTCTGAGCAAGAGAACCATTATATTCTATTGTAGAAGCAGCTCCTAAAGCAACAGTAATTCCTGTTGGATTAACCGAAGCATTTGCAGAACCTGAGAAACCATCAGCATCTGCTGTTACAAATTTACCGTTAATGTTTACAGTAACTCCAGTTGTTTCGGCTTGAATTTCTTGATTGGTAACACTGAAAACAGCTTCTGGTGTTGCTGGAGAAACTATTGCAGCATTTACTGTAAAACTAGCTCCACTTCTGAAGGTATAATTCCCTGAACCTCCATTTACGTTAGCACCCGAAATCACTACATTGTTATAAGGAGTTGATACATTTATAGGGTTTGGTGGAGTAGATGTTGTGATCAAACTATATATAGGACCTCTCATTCTGTGAGAAGGGCTATTTCCTGCAAACTCTATTGTACCACCTGTCAGGTTATAACGTCCCATATCTGGAACTGTAGCTGCTTTTGCTAAAATCAATCGGCTGGAATCTGTCATCGCTAGGATAGTCGTGTCATAATCACCAAAAGTATTATTTTCTGCATTTACAATAGCGGCATCTTTAATAGTCGCTGTACCATCAATATTGGCTGTAGCAGATGATAATTTTTTAGTTCCTCCATTAGAGAAAATTACATTTTTATAATTCAGTCCACCTCGCAAGGTTTGCTCTGTACCTACAGCAGCATTCAACTCTATAGTAGAGCCTGTGGCAAAAGTACGTGTACCTGTAATACGAGGGAAGTTATCTGTAGTAGTAACTACAGCTGATCTGTAAGTACCTGTTGCATCAATTTTTAATGGTCCCGCACCAGTCATGTTTGCTGCATCGGTTTCAATAAAAATACCATTTTTAATATACAAACCATTTGCACTAGAAGCAGAAACTGCAGCAGAGTTGGTTAGGGTTAAAGTTAAAGCGCTTGTATTCAAATCACATAAAATATTTTTTGAATTCGAAGACGATACTAAAACATCTCCCGTTTCTTGATTTACTCTACCAATATATTGAAAATTAGTAGCCGTTTGATTGGTATAGGTTCTAGTATTGGTTTGAACGTTACCAAATGCAGTAGTACTAAGAAGACCCTTATTAGAAGTAATCTTTAAAGTAGATCCATTGGCAAAACTAAAGGTTGTACCTGTTGCTCCTGAAACATTCACAATATTTAAGCCCGTGGTTCCTGCTGATAAATTCGTTGGAGAATCATAAATACCATCGAAACCAAAATCCAACGTAGCTGTAGCATTCGTAAGAGCAAAAGAAGCGTTAGTTCCTAAGTCTAAATTCTGATTAATCAGTTTCACATAACTACCTGTTGCTCTAAAGCTAATACCATTGTTTTCAGTAGCAGCAGTCGAAGCAATATCAATAGTTTGAGTAGTTGCCGCTGTAGAACCATTACCTCCGCTCACAAAGTTAAAGTTAGTAGTTGTTGGAGGTATAGTAGACGAACTTGCTCTTAAAGTATTGGTACTTGTAAACTTCAAATCTCCTTTCAAGTTCACAGTTACTGTACCAGCACTTCCCGCTGTATTTGTTCCACCGTTAAGGTTAGTAGAAAGTGAACCAGCACCAGAACCATTATAAATAATATCACCATCTACATTCAAAGTAAATCCTGAACCTGCAGTAGTACTATTTAATAACGTGAAACCATTAGTAGAACCTGAAGTTCCTAGTATACTTCCTTTTACTGTGATGGTTGGGCTCACTGCAGAAGTGGTTCCAGTTATTGTAGAAGCAAAGGCAGTGTCAAATAATATATTACGTCCAATAATAAAAGTAGAAGCATTATTTGTTATTGGCATACTAGCTCCTGTTCTGAATATCAAATCATTGTGTGTTAAATAATTTGTCGCAGAAGACAAATTCCCTCCAGTACTTAAACGGGTAGGAGTATTACCAGAACCAGTATCTATTATTAAGTTACCAAAATAAGCGGTAACTCCAAGAACAGTGTTATTGGAAATCACAGCAGATCCAATAGTAGAATTGGGTGAAGCAGCAGGAGGTAAAATACCAGCAGCAGCATCACAACTCTTAATTACGAAATTTGATAAAGGACGGAAATTTTCAACTCCATTCCACATTGCTACAGCATCAGCTGGATTAGAAGGATATTGATAGTTAAAAGTTCCATTGTCTTCAATATCAAAATTGTTATTGATAGTAAGTGGATTAGCAGTATAAGTAAAAGTACCACCACTGTAGATATAAAGTGAATTTATCCTGTAAGTATTAGCTGATATAACAGCACCTCCAGAAAGCACTTTAAGATTTGAAGAAGTTGCACCTCCACTAATAGCCGTACCTATGGTAACAGTATGTCCGTTTCGTACCCATACAGTCACAGTGTTGTCAATACTTACTGATGGTTGCGCAGTTCCTGACCAAATATTGGTTGTAGCGTTAAACGTTTGGAAATTTCCAGTTGCAGAACCACCACCCCATGTGATGGTAGTTGAATTCGTTCTAAAATCGCCAGTAACATATGCATAATCTCCAATTTCAAAAGCAGACGACTCATAAGGACCTCCTGAAATACCACTAGCAGCAGCAGTCAGTTTTAATCCTGTTCCTAAAGCTGTGTGAACAATTGATGTAGCATTAAATGTAGCCAAACCATTAGTAACGCCACTAGCAGCTACTGTAGTTCCTGTTAATGTACCACTAGATGTAACCGTTACAGAAGTGGTAAAATCTAAATCTCTGTTACCATTACCATCGTTTGCAGAAACAGTAATCGCTGGCATCGCCACATTAATCGCACGATAGGCCACTGGATTCGTTACAAACGCTAAACGATCTGCAACAACAGCAATTTTATTGTTTGTAGCAACAGTTGAAGAAGTAGCACCACCCGCATCGGCAGCAGCAAAACCTGAACCAGTAGCAGCAGCTGTAGCTGAAGAAACTGCCATACGAATCAACGTATTATCGGTTACTGTTGATGCGAATGTTAATTGTAACGTAAGTGTTTTTGTTCCAAAATCAGCAGTAGTAAACGCTGCCGTGTTAGGTAAACCTGCAAATGTAATCGTATTAGACGCTATAGTAGGTTCAGAAGTATTCACTTTTACGCCACCGCTCATTAAAGCAGCTGAGCTAATAGCAGCAAATCCTGAAGTCACATTAAATGCAATATCTGTTAAACGAGTACCCACATTATCAGCATCATCAACAACACCGCCACCATCTTCAATAATAAACTGGAATACCGGTAAACTATTTGCCGCAGTAGCCGGAGAACCTTGGTAGCTACCATAAGCAATATTGGTTGGAGGAGTGAAACCGCTATCAGCTACAATGTCTGATGTATTACTGTTGATTCCTGTACCTTGAATATTATAGGTATACGTAGGCTCACTACTATCATTACTATCAATCTCGATTTGAGCAGTACGAACACTTGCAGCTGAAGGATCAAAAGTAACTACAAAGGTAGTAGTCGCAGGAGTAATAGTTGTAGAAGTAGCAGTAGTGTTAACAGTACCTGCTGCAACTGGAGTCGATGGCTGTGTAGTCACCGTAAAGTCAGCAGCGTTAGCACCTGTAACTCTAACTCTAGGAGTACCTGTTAAGTTTAACGCTAAAGCTCCTTTATTTTGTATGGTAAATGTTTTAGCTTGAGAAGCAGTTCCCGGAGCAACCACACTACCAAAGTCAGTATCATCACCTGTAGCAGCAGTATTCGTATCATCACCAGGGATGATCACATTATTTCCTCTCACTACAATTTCTGATTCTTGAATTCTTGTTCCTGACAATAATACGTCATCAATTCTATATTCAGTAGCAGCAGCTGTAGTATTGCTAAAACGAATTCTCAAGTTGGTTGTTGAAGGTATAACTGATGCACTAGTTCTAAAATAATAGGTACTTGCAGTTGTACCTAAAGCAGTATATGTTACAGGACTGTAAGTAATACCATCAGTACTTACCTCTACCACTAATCCTGTTGATCCCGCAGCAGAAGTCGTACTTCTCCAAACATTAAAACTTAGTAAAAGATTACTAAAAGTCTCCGTATCGATACCTCCAAACTCTACATATCTAGTTGTGCTTACAGCTAATTGAACGTTACTTGTACCAGATGCTGTAAAGCCATTAGGTAAAGTACCTGATGAAGGATTAGTTGTTTGTATAGAGGTTGAAGTACCAACAACACCAGAATTAGTACCTGCATAGGTAAATGTACCTGAAGGAAAAGTAGAATAACCTGTATAAGTAGCAGCTATAACATTAGAGCTTGAACCCATAGTTTCATAAAATACAACTTGATTCCACTGTGCATACAAAGTTAAATCGGCAGTACCCATAGTGTAGCTAGCTTGATTGGCAAAAGCTACGGCACCACCAGCAGTGGTAGACCAACCTGCAAAAACAAATCCTGTTTTTGTAAAACCATTTGCTGTTAAATTAGCCGAAGAACCAGAGGCAATACTTTGACTAGCGGTAGAACCACCAGTATTAGTATTTCCGTCAAAAGTTATCGTATAAGTTATCGCAGTCCATTTAGCAAACAAGGTAACGTTAGCCGTTCCCATTGTATAACTGGCACCGTCAGCAAAAGCTACTACTCCACCCGCAGTGGTTGCCCAACCTGCAAAAGTAAATCCAGCTTTAGTGTAGCCATTAGCATTCAAATTTGCCGAAGCTGCCGTAGCAATTACTTGACTAGTAGTAGAACCACCTGTTGATGTATTCCCATCAAAAGTAATCGTATTGTTATTGGCTGTCCATTTTGCAAACAAAGTAGCATTGGCAGTTCCCATAGTATAACTGGCACCATCAGCAAACGCTACTACACCACCTGCGGTGGTTGCCCAACCTGCAAAAGTATAACCAGTTTTGGTAAACCCATTAGAGTTTAATGTAGCCGTTGCATCAGTGGCAATAGTCTGACTGGTAGTAGAACCACCTGTATTGGTATTACCATTAAACGACAGTGTATTGTTATTTGCAGTCCATTTTGCATATAGCGTAACGTCTACTAATCCCATCGTATAGTTAGCACTGTTAGCATAAGCTACTGCGCCACCTGCAGTGGTTGCCCAACCTGCAAAGGTATAGCCTGTTTTAGTAAAGGCATTAGCAGTTAATGCAGCTGTATTTCCTTCAGCAATGGTTTGATTCGCCATAGTACCTGTGCCGGTATTAGCATCAAAAGTAATATCGTGAGTAGTTGCCGAGGTCCAAATCGCATATAATGTAGCATCAGCAGTTCCCATGGTATAAGAGGCACCATCAGCATAAGCTAAGGCACCACCTAATGTAGTTGACCAACCACCAAAAGAAAAACCAGCTTTTACAAACCCATTTGAATTTAAAGTGGCCGAAGCCGCTGTAGCAATAGTTTGACTGGCAGTACTACCGCTATCCTCGCTATTTCCGTTAAAAGAAAGCGTATTATTGTTAGCGGTCCACTTGGCAAACAAGGTTGCATTTGCGGTTCCCATAGTATAACTAGCTCCGTCAGCATACGCTACTGCACCACCTGCGGTGGTTGCCCAACCCGCAAAAGTATATCCCGTTTTGGTAAACCCATTAGTAGTTAATGTAGCTGACGCATCAGAGGCAATTGTTTGACTGGCTGTAGAACCACCTGTATTGGTATTACCATTAAAACTTAACGTATTGTTATTGGCAGTCCATTTGGCAAATAAAGTAACATTAGCACTACCCATAGTGTAACTGGCATTGTTAGCATAAGCTACCGCACCACCCGCAGTGGTTGCCCAACCTGCAAATGCATAACCTGTTTTAGTATACCCATTAGATGTTAGGTTAGCCGAAGCAGCTTGTGCAATAGTTTGAGTAGCGGTCGACCCTCCTGTTGATGTATTGCCATCAAAGGTAACTGTGTAAGTAGGTGTCCATTTAGCAAATAAGGTAACATTAGCACTACCCATGGTATAACTGGCACCGTCAGCATAAGCTACTGCTCCTCCTGCGGTGGTTGCCCAACCTGCAAAAACGTTTCCTGTTTTAGTATACCCATTAGCAGTCAAGTTTGCAGAAGCACCTTGAGCGATAGTTTGTGTGGCTGTAGAACCTCCTGTTGACGTATTACCGTCAAAAGTAACGGTGTAGTTAGTAACAGAAGGCAATGCATTTGAATATTCAATATCATCAATATACATAAACGCATTGTTTGTGGAGCTAGTTTCAGCAAAAAAACCTACTGCAGTCAAATTTGTAACAGATCCACCTCCAGCAGTTGCAGCATTAGTAACAACTCTTGTTCCATCAACCCACAAATCCCAGGTTTTCGTAGCCAAAGTATAACCTGTACCTGATATTGTATAATTTGCAGTACCTGCACCATTATTTGCGTATATTTCAACAATTTGATTAGTATCTTTTGCTAAACCACTTCCCGTAACAGAAGTATTAGAACCTCCATTTCGTCTGACAACAGTAAGGGCACCTGCGGTGTAGGTTAACGTTAAACTTACTAATGAATTAGCATAATGAGCTGTATAACTTTGACTATCATTAGCCATTGTACTATTACCCATTGATATATTTAGTACACCTGTAGCACTTCCAGTTGTACGAATCTTAGTTTTAAGATAAGCAACAGTACTTGGCGTGGTCCAGTCATAAATCCCTAACTTATTTGTAGCAGCTGAAGTCGCAGCATTCAACTGCAACTCTGTATTTGTACCAAGTGTTGTTCCAGGATTAGCAGCTACAATTGAACCTCCAGCAGCACCTACACGAACTCTATACGTTCCACCTCCCGAAGGCGTTGCTGTTGCTGGTGAAACTGTAGTGCTAAAGAAGGTGGTCAATCCAGTACCAGAATTAGCATTATTAGCTGTACCTGTACCTGAACCAAAATCATAAGTCCACGGTTGAGCAGTTGCCAACTCTGGAACTAGCATCAAGGCAAAAAACACCAATAAAACTAGACTTGTTAATTTGCTTTTTGTGGTATAAAAAGCTTGCGTAAAGTTGTTCATAAAAAAAGGGTTTAATTAAAAAACGTTTTTGTTTTAATGTAAAAAAATAAATATATAGTGAGAAGTATGTGCATACTTCTTCTTATAATCGAGCAAAAAACTTGGGGGGACTACAAACGTAAATAAAATAATGACTTCTGCAAAGGTTTTTTGTAAAAAATGCAAAAATTGTTAATAAATAGGCTTATTCGTTAAAAATAGTATAGCATTTAATGTGTTTTGTTGCTTTTGTTTTGGCTAAAAAAACCACTTGTTGTAAAAAAAACAATATGCTATACGCCTACTTTTGGCTTGTAAATGATGTAATTTCCCCAAAATTACCATTCAAAGTTACACAGTTTCAAGAGAGTTGAGATGAAACGAATGTTAAATTTTTGTGGTGCTTTTGTAAATTTGCCGTTGGTCGAGATTTTGCGTTTTTGGTCGACAGTTGGTAATTTAAGAATGTAGGAAAAGGTGGAGAATAGCGATTTGAATTACCATTTGTCAATTATCACACCACCGTCACTTCGAGTGTTTTTGTGCAGTGCAACGGAACAAAAATGTATCGAGAAGCGAGAAGCGAGAAGTTAGAAGTTAGAAGTTAGAAGTTTCCCAGTGGTTCATCAAACCGTCACTTCGAGTGTTTTTGTGCAGTGCAACGGAACAAAAATGTATCGAGAAGTTAGAAGTTAGAAGCGAGAAGTTAGAAGCGAGAAGCTAGAAGTTAGAACTTTCCCAGTGGTTCATCAACACGTCACTTCGAGTGTTTTTGTGCAGTGCAACGAAACAAAAATGTATCGAGAAGCGAGACAAAGCGATAAAAAACCTTCTCGATACACCACCGCCCAAAAGCGGTGGCACTCGAAGTGACGAAACACTTTATATCTAGTTTTCAAGTTAGCATTTTAGGTTCATCAAACCGTCACTTCGAGTGTTTTTGTGCAGTGCAACGGAACAAAAATGTATCGAGAAGCGAGAAGCGAGAAGCGAGAAGTTAGAAGTTAGAAGCGAGAAGTTAGAAGTTTCCCAGTGGTTCATCAACACGTCACTTCGAGTGTTTTTGTGCAGTGCAACGGAACAATCCCGATAGCTATCGGGAGTATCGACCCCAGCGCAGGGAGCGGAGCGAAGCTAGAAGCGAAACAAAGCGATAAAAAACCTTCTCGATACACCACCGCCCAAAAGCGGCGGCACTCGAAGTGACGAAACACTTTATATCTAGTTTTCAAGTTAGCATTTTAGGTTCATAAAAACGGCACTTCACTTAGCACAATAGTTAACCATACCGTCACTTCGAGTGTTTTTGTGCAGTGCAACGGAACAAAAATGTATCGAGAAGCCAGAAGCGAGAAGTTAGAAGCGAGAAGTTAGAAGTTTTCCAGTGGTTAATAAACCGTCACTTCGCTTAGCACAATAGTTCATCAAAACGTCACTTCGAGTGATTTTAAATAATAATGCGACAGCTTTATTACTTAAAATTGTATCGAGAAGTTTTTTACCACATAGAAACATAGATGTACTACTTGCAAAAAGGAACTTCGCTTGGTATTAGAGATCATAGTGAGTGGTGAATTATGAATTATTTATCATTCCAACAAAAGCCGTACCCCTAATTTTTAAACTGCACGAAACTTCAAACAATAAACTTTTGTATATTTGAAAAAAGTTTAAAATGACAACAAAAGATAACATATTAAAAACACTAAAGTCTAATAAGCTAAAGCTTTCGAAATTTGGCATTCGAAACGTTGGCCTGTTTGGTTCTTACTTGCGCAATGAACAATCAAGTGAAAGTGATATTGATTTGTTGATTGATTTTGAACCTGAAAAAGAAAATTTTGACAACTACATGGCTGTTTATGATTTATTTGAAAAGATATTCAAAAATGAAAAAATAGGAGTTGTTACCAAAAATGGTTTGAGTCCATATATTGGCCCGAAAATTTTAAACGAAGTTCAATATGTATAAAGATCCGGAAAAATATCTTAAACATATTCATGACGAATGTATATACCTAATTTCCATTAGTAAAAACTTACTATTTGAAGATTTCTTAGAAGACGAAACTTTAAAACGTGCAACTGTGAGAAGTTTAGAAATTATTGGTGAAGCAACTAAACAAATTCCAGCAGATTTTAAAGTCAAATGGAATACAATTCAGTGGAAAAATATGGCTGGAATGCGTGATCGATTAATTCATGATTACATTGGCGTCAATTATTCCATTGTTTGGGATGTTATTAAAAATAAAATTCCAGATATACACAAACAGATTGACGAATTTCTAGCTAAAGAATAAAACTAGCGGAAACACTTGCTAAATCCCATGGCAAGTTTTTTGGTAAGTTGTACTTTCCTTTTTCATAACTTCGCTCATCACTAATTATAAAACCTTTCGCAAAGCAGCCAGGAGTTCTAGCACGGGAAGGTAAACTCCCACAGTAAACCAATTAGCACAATAGTTTATCAAACCGTCACTTCGAATTTCGTAAAGGGTACGCATCCGTCACTTCGAGTGTTTTTGTGCAGTGCAACGGAACAAAAATGTATCGAGAAGCGAGAAGTTAGAAGTTAGAAGTTAGAAGTTAGAAGTTAGAAGTTAGAAGTTAGAAGTTAGAAGTTTCCCAGTGGTTCATCAACACGTCACTTCGAGTGTTTTTGTGCAGTGCAACGGAACAATCCCGATAGCTAACGGGAGTATCGACCCCAGCGCAGGGAGCGGAGCGAAGCTAGAAGCGAAACAAAGCGATAAAAAACCTTCTCGATACACCACCGCCCAAAAGCGGCGGCACTCGAAGTGACGAAACACTTTATATCTAGTTTTCAAGTTAGCATTTTAGGTTCATAAAAACGTCACTTCGAGTGTTTTTGTGCAGTGCAACGGAACAAAAATGTATCGAGAAGCGAGAAGCGAGAAGTTAGAAGTTAGAAGTTAGAACTTTCCCAGTGGTTCATCAACACGTCACTTCGCTTAGCACAATAGTTCATCAATACGTCACTTCGAGTGTTTTTGTGCAGTGCAACGGAACAAAAATGTATCGAGAAGCGAGAAGCGAGAAGTTGGGAGTTAGAAGTTGGGAGTTAGAAGTTGGGAGTTAGAAGTTGGGAGTTAGAAGTTGGGAGTTGGAAGTTGGAAGTTGGAAGTTTCCCAGTGGTTCATCAACACGTCACTTCGCTTAGCACAATAGTTCATCAATACGTCACTTCGAGTGTTTTTGTGCAGTGCAACGGAACAAAAATGTATCGAGAAGCGAGAAGCGAGAAGTTGGGAGTTAGAAGTTAGAAGTTTCCCAGTGGTTCATCAAACCGTCACTTCGAGTGTTTTTGTGCAGTGCAACGGAACAAAAATGTATCGAGAAGCGAAAAGAGCAAACCAGAGCTAGAAGCGAACCAAACAGAACAAGTATTAAAACTTTTTCTTAGCTAAATTCGGAAGCAAGTCATAATCATCATTAATCAAAGCTTCTTTCTTTGCCTTTGACCACTTTTTAATTTGTTTCTCTGTATCTATAGCCAGATTAATATCTGTAAACTCACAATAAAAAACCAATTCTAATGGTCTCCTGTCAAAGGTATAGCATTCCTTGTAAAAACCCGATTCATGTTTAAAAAAACGTTGTTCTAAATTACTAGTCACACCCGTATAATACGTTTCATCAGAACACTTTATAATATATACGTAGGATTGTTTCATCAAACTAAGATACTGTTTTTTTTGCTTCTCGATACACCACCGCCCAAAAGCGGCGGCACTCGAAGTGACGAAACACTTTATATCTAGTTTTCAAGTTAGCATTTTAGGTTCATCAACACGTCACTTCGAGTGTTTTTGTGCAGTGCAACGGAACAAAAATGTATCGAGAAGCGAGAAGTTAGGAGTTGGGAGTTTTTAACCACATAGAAACATAGACGTGCAACGTGCAGAAAAGGCGCTTCGCTTGGTTTTTGAAATCATAGTGGATTGTGATTGAGGATTTAAGAATTAGGAATTGTCAATTAAAAATTATCAATTACTTTTACAGTTAAACTTAAAATAAATTTGATATGAAGTTTAAAGTAGGCTATTTTGCAATGCTTCTGTTTTTAATCTCCCAAACCCATACTGCGCAAAGAATATCTATAATTGGTAGCGCCGTTGGCGGATGGACTGAAAATGTAAATGATGTTGACATGGTAACAACAGACAATATTACATATACAGTAACGAATTACACCTTTCGATCTGGTGAAATAAAATTCAGAGAAAATCGGGATTGGACGGTGAATTGGGGCGGCACCAATTTCCCTAACGGAATTGGAATTCGAAATACTGATAGTAATATTCCGGTAATTGGAGGTGTTTATACCGTGACATTTAACAGAACCAATGCGAGTTATACGTTTATAGGTACTGCATTTCATACCATTGGAATAGTGGGCCCCGCAGTAAATTCACAATTGGGATATGCAGGACCCGAAATTAAAATGACGACTAATGACGGTATAAACTACACCCTATCTGGATTTTATTTTAGTAGCGGAAATGCCTATTTTAGACAAGACAATGATCAAGCTATAGTGTGGGGCGTTGCTAACGCTTTTCCTACTGGTACTGCAGTTTTAATAGGGCCTCCCCTTTTTATTCCTGGTGGAGAGTATTTTGTAACCTTTAATAGACTTACAGGTACCTATAATTTTAGCTTTCCCAGTATTGGAATTTTAGGCACCGCATTAAACGGATATTTAGCAGAAGATGCTAATTTGAACACAACAGACGGCTTTTCCTATTCGATTTCAAATTTGGTTGTAGTGGATGGGACGGTAAAATTCAGAAAAGACGATCTTTGGACCTCGAATTGGGGTGCAAATGATTTTCCTACTGGTAAAGGATTTCAAGACGGACCGGAAATTCCGGTGAGTAAAGGTACCTACGCTGTTAATTTTGACAGAATCACTGGTAATTATGTCTTTCAAAAAACATTAGGAACTGCGCCATTTGATTTTGTGCAAGTCAAAGTATATCCTAACCCAACACAAACCAATTGGAATTTTGATTCCACACATAAAGCAATAGATTATATTCAATTAACGGATGCTTTAGGCAAAACAATTCGAACTCTAGAACCTAAAAAAAATAATTTCAGCCTTGATACTAGCAAACTGAGTTCTGGAATTTACTTTGCTAAAGTAGTAAGTAATAATGCCATGCATACCTTTAAATTGATTAAAGACTAGTACCATTTTTGTACTAAACCCATCGATTAAAAGCTTTAGAGCCTACTATTTTTTAGTGACACGCACGCAATAGGGATTGGTGTGGCGATTAAAATCATTGTAGGAAATTAATTTAAGTTCTGGATTCTTATGGGCTTCTCGATACACCACCGCCCAAAAGCGGCGGCACTCGAAGTGACGAAACACTTTATATCTAGTTTTCAAGTCAGCATTTTAGGTTCATCAACACGTCACTTCGAGTGTTTTTGTGCAGTGCAACGGAACAAAAATGTATCGAGAAGCGAGAAGCGATAAGTTAGAAGTTGGAAGTTAGAAGTTAGAAGTTAGAACTTTCCCAGTGGTTAATAAACACGTCACTTCGAGTGTTTTTGTGCAGTGCAACGGAACAAAAATGTATCGAGAAGCGAGAAGCGAGAAGCGAGAAGTTAGAAGTTAGAAGTTTCCCAGTGGTTCATCAACACGTCACTTCGAGTGTTTTTGTGCAGTGCAACGGAACAAAAATGTATCGAGAAGCGAGAAGCGATAAGTTAGAAGTTGGGAGTTGGAAGTTTCCCAGTGGTTAATAAACCGTCACTTCGCTTAGCACAATAGTTCATCAAACCGTCACTTAGAGTGATTTTAAATAATAATGCGACAGCTTTATTACTTAAAATTGTATCGAGAAGTTTTTAACCACATAGAAACATAGATGCACAACGTGCAGAAAAGGCGCTTCGCTTAGCACAATAGTTAAACATACCGTCACATCGAGTTTCGTAATGGGTACGCATCCGTCACTTCGAGTGTTTTTGTGCAGTGCAACGGAACAAAAATGTATCGAGAAGCGAGAAGCGATAAGTTAGAAGTTGGAAGTTGGAACTTTCCCAGTGGTTCATCAACACGTCACTTCGCTTAGCACAATAGTTCATCAAACCGTCACTTCGAGTGATTTTAAATAATAATGCGACAGCTTTATTACTTAAAATTGTATCGAGAAGCGAGAAGCGAGAAGTTAGAAGTTAGAAGTTGGGAGTTGGAAGTTTCCCAGTGGTTCATCAACACGTCACTTCGAGTGTTTTTGTGCAGTGCAACGGAACAAAAATGTATCGAGAAGCGAGAAGCATTGCGAAGCCAAAAGTTTTTAACCACATAGAAACATAGATGCACTACTTGCAGAAAAGGCGCTTCGCTTGGTTTTTGAAATCATAGTAGGATGTTGAATAACTTCTGACTTTCATCTTTTCTAATCTCTTCGTTTACTTATAATTTGATTTTTACAATTTTATTGTCTTGTATGATGACAAGTTCACTTTTATGTTCTTTTTTAAAAAGAATCATTTTTTCATACGCTTTTTCAAGACCTTTTACTATTTTATTTCTAATTTCTATTTTAGCCTCTGGTGTCATTAGTTGTTTTTTAGTTCGTTAAATTTTGTTTCGTTGAGAATATTTAATTCTTCGCTTGCGGATATTTCTGCAATTAACTCATGTTTACCCTCAGAATTATCAAATAGCAATGCTTGATCAACAATAGAAAGATAAATTTCAAATAAGTTTTTAATCCCTTTATGGTAACGTCTTTCAATGATATCTTCTGGAATATTATGTCCTCCTTCAAGCACTCTAGTTTTTACTCTTTCTTTAGCTAATTCCGTATTTTTGAGCCAAAAAAAAAGTAGTGTCACATTATAATTCTTCTCTTTAGCTTCAAGAATTCTGTTTTTATAACTTCTAGTTGCAAGCGTAGTTTCAAATGCAAAATTTTCATTTTGCACGAGTAATTCCGTAATTCTGTGAAGCATTATTCTTCCCGCTTCAAATGAAACTTTTTCAGGCTGAAATGGAGAAAGTCCTTTTGCAATTTCGTCTGCATTGACAAACTCTTTGCAATCCAAAATTTCAGGCAAAATAGTGAAAGAAGCTGTTGTTTTTCCTGCTCCATTACATCCTGCAATGATGTATAAATTCTTTTGCTTCATAGTGCAAATATAACTAAATTAGTTTTTCGTGATTCATTTTCAGCTTTCAGATATAAAATTTAAACTTTTCAACCCTCCTATTTTTCCCCTCCATCTTGTCATGCTGACGCAAGAAGCATCTCATCCATCACAGAGATTCAGTAATTGCTCACAGACAAAACAGATTTTTGATTTGAATATTGCTATTGTCATTGTCATTGCTTCTTTTTTAACCACATACAAACATAGTTGCACAACTCGCAGAAAAGGCGCTTCGCTTTGCACAATAGTTAAACATACCGTCACTTCGAGTTTCGTAATAGGTACGCATCCGTCACTTCGAGTGTTTTTGTGCAGTGCAACGGAACAAAAATGTATCGAGAAGCGAGAAGTTAGAAGTTAGAAGTTGGAAGTTTCCCAGTGGTTAATAAACCGTCACTTCTATTAGCACAATAGTTAACCATACCGTCACTTCGAGTGATTTTAAATAATAATGCGACAGCTTTATTACTTAAAATTGTATCGAGAAGCAATAACAAAACAAAAAGGTTCATCAAAACGTCACTTCGAGTGATTTTAAATAATAATGCGACAGCTTTATTACTTAAAATTGTATCGAGAAGTTTTTAACCACATAGAAACATAGATGCACAACTCGCAGAAAAGGCGCTTCGCTTTGCACAATAGTTAACCATACCGTCACTTCGAGTGATTTTGCAGTGCAACGGAGCAATCCCGATAGCTATCGGGAGTATCAACCCGATCGGAGCGAACGGAGCAGAACTAAAAGCCAAAAACCAACCACCAAAACACTATAAAGCAAAAAACCGCCCCAATAACTGGGACGGTTTCTTTTATAAAGACTTTAAATCTTATCTTTTAACCATTCGTATCGATTTAACTTTATCCCCTTGTGATACAATAACATTGTATACCCCTGATGGATAATTGCGTCCTATCTCTCTCGTACTCAATTCTGAGACGGTCGCTTGTTTAGCTTCCAACTGTCGTCCTATCATATCGTACACTTTCATTTCTACAAGAGCGTCGCTTGAACTCTCGATGTCTAAACTAAAGTGCGAGGCAAAAGGATTCGGAAATGCTTTTACGTTAAAAATGCTCTCAACCGAATTGGTATTCATTCTTGCAGTAGGTGTTGTAATCGTACAAACATCTCCTCCATAAGCTTCTTGCCACAATCCATTGTATTTAACAGCTACATCTACTAAATAAACCGTACTCGCTGCGTAGCCCCCTGATAATTCTGCAACGGTTAACGCTGACATGTTTCCTGAAGTTTTCTCTACTACTCTACTGCTTAATGGATTGGATTGTAAGCGTACTCTAAAACGATATCCTTCGGCTAAGAAAACCGTTGATGCATAAAGTGTACTCGTTAAATTCGTTACTGTTTTATTACACTGACTGGTTACTAATTTAGAGAACGGTAGACTTGGTGTTCTCACGATACAACCTGCTCCCCAAGTGGTGAGTGGTGTTACCCCTCCTACTCCTGTAAAACATTGCACTTCTATGAAATAATCGGTGTCGTATACTGCTCCTCCTACTAATCCGGTTAGGATATTAAATCCGTTTGTGGTTGATGATACTATTGGTCGTGTACCATTTGCATCAGTAACTCTAAACTCATAACGGGTAGCGGTTGACACTGGACTTGCTTGCACTACTGTACTTAGTTGTGGCAATGTTTTACCACACTGCGTTGGTCTAATAGTTGTAGTTAAAGCAGGTGTTGGTGGTGCAAGCGGTGCTTTTACAATACACGCACCACCATAAGGATACTCTGTAGCACCAATAAATGGTTTAACGCGTATGCTATACTCTTTTCCATAAGCCAATCCGCCGTTACCTAAAACGGTTGTTGGATTAAAATAGTAGTTTGGCCAAGTATATACGGTTACTGTATTAGGTGCTGTGGTCAAGGTAATCTCAAAACGATATTGCGTGGCTCCAGTAACTGGATTCGCTTGTATAACGGTGCCTATTGTTGGAACAAATTGGCCACATTGTGATGCTCTAATCTGCGTACAGATACCTGTTGTTACTGTTGCTGTTCCTGGAGTACTAGCGTTAGAACAACCCGAAACAATATCACGAACACTTATTAAAATATAATCTACGGCACCCACTACAGTAGTTGGAGCTACTATAAAGGTAGTTGCACTACCGGCTACAGTAGTTATTGTTGTTGGTGTGCCACCTGCTCCCACTTTATATGTAAACTCATATTGTAGTGTACCACCCAATCCTGTGGTTCCTGCACCGTTTGCTCCGGTAAAGGTCACTTGTGGAGACGAACCAAAACAAGTGGCTACAGTACCTGATATAGTAGCTGTTGGCGATTGATTTACGGTTAATGTTCCATCAACATAGTTAATAATATAGTTACTAGCCCCTGGTGTTGCTAGACTAGGTCTAATTGGATAAGAACCTGCTAACGAACCATCATTTCCTATTACCGTTAAGGTTACCGATAGGATATCACCTGCTACATTGTAGTTTTTAGTAAACCCTACATTCAAGTCACCTGAACCACTAAAAGCACCTCCAGCACATTTAGTTTGACTGGTTGCTGTAATAGTAATAGGTCGTCTATCAATGTTTGCTGTTGTAGCTACTGTCGAGTTAATGCTATAATTACCTGAATCGGCACCACTAATACTAAGGCCGCTAATGGTTACTGTTTTGCCTGTACCAAAATCTTTGGTACCAAAAGCACCGGTTGCACTTACTGTACTTAATACTACTCCCGCAGTTTCACCAGGTAGTACCCCACTTAGTGTAGCACCAGCTGTGTTTATAACTGCATCTGTATTGCCGTCATACACTTTATTGTCAGCAGTAATGCCTGTTACAGTTAATCCTACTGGAGTAATGTCTTTTTTCTGAGTAAATTCCGGTTGAGTCAAGATGTAGTTGTCTTTTTCAGAACCTGTAAGTTCAGTGGTAGAGGTAATGGTCCAGTTTCCTACATTAGCACTAGCATAATAGCCTGATGGCGTAAATGATAGATTAGCAGTATCGACTGGAAATTCGCCTTGCAATTCTGTTGCAGGTACTACCGATAGAATAGCCGTATTCGTTTTATCATACACTTTGTCAGCAGTAGCAAGATTTATTATTGTTACTTCTTTTTTGTTAATACTGGCATTAGGTACATTAGGTTGTGTCAAAGTATAATTCAACGCCTGACCACCTATAAGACGAAATGCTGCCGTTACTGCAAGATTATTACCTGCATTTTTTGACGGGAATGTTCCTTCTTGAACTAATAATACCTCGTCAGAACCTAGTATTTGTGCAGCTATACTACCGCCACTTATGGTAGCTGCATCAGTAGTGTCATACTCTTTATCCGAAGTCGTCAAAGTACCTGATACTGTTAAACCAAATGGTGTAATAGAGAAAGAAATTGCACCAGAATTTGCTGTTAGGTAATTGTCATCTGCAGCTACAGTAGCTGTAACGGTGTAATCTCCCACATTTTTAGGTTTTGCATTTGATGCATCATAAGTGGTCGGGCTTACCCCTTCATAACTGTAGGTCACCAAACCTGTTGAACCTGTAACAGTAGCAGTTGATGGTCCTTGTAGTGCAGCATTGTAAACAAAACTGGTAGCCCCTGTTACACTGATAGTAGACGCTGCTTTGGCTATTGTAAGTGTCACCGTAGTTCGGTCAGTACTCACACAACCAGAAGTTAGGTTTCTTGCCTCTGCATAAAAGGTATAAACTCCAGCTGTTGTTCTGCTTGGTGTAGCTGTTGTGGTTGTCGTACCAGCCGAACCTTGCAAAGTTCCATTTGTTGCAGCATCATAAAAATCAATTGTACTTCCAGCAGAAGCAGTAGCCGATGATGTTTTAGCACCGCCGTCATAGGTAACTGAAGTGGATGAAGATGAAACTACAGTAGGCAAAGGATTAATTTTATATTCTCCTGAAACTGTGCTTGTACTCGTGCCACAATCACTAGTTACTACACAAAAATACCATAATGATCCTGCGGTAGTAGTATCAGGAGTGTAGCTCGCACTAGTCCCTAACACGCCTGAAATTGTACCCAAAGTTGTACTATTTTGAGTGCTACTTTTCCAAGCATATGATAAGTTTGTTCCTGAAGCAGCAACACTTAATCCGGCTGCTGTTGCACCCAAACAATATTCTCTTGCAGTAGCTGATGGCTGCGTGGTAATGTTTGGATTACTTAAAGAAAGATTGTTTACAAAAGTATTATAATCTACATCGGCACCACCATCTAAATTATTCCCTGAATTAAAACTGAAGAAACGAATTCTAGAAACTACTCGTGCATTTGTAGGGATTTTTAATGATCTACTAGTAAATGAATATGAACTACCGTCATTTTTGCGAATAATAGTAATATTATAAGAACTTGATGAGACTAATGTTATCACTACTTCAATACCTCCTCTAGTAAAAGGAACACCTGTATCGGTATTTGTATTGGTTCCATCATTAAGGGTATAATTTGATTGTCCTCCTACAAAATACAATTCCATAAGGTTTTCACTTGAAGCATTTTGAAGTCCCATTCCCACAGTACCTCCATTTTTTATACTACCAGAATCTAATGAAAAACTAATACTTTGCCCGATGTAAAGAGTATTCGTAATAGCTCTAACAGCACTAGCAGTATTACTCGTATTAGAATACATTCCCCATGCACGACTTGAAGTATTAATATTTGGCAAACTAGGTGTTCCTGCATCATTAAGGTTTGAGGAACCAATAAAGAATCCTGCAAATGCATTATTTGTAGATGGTGACATAATCCAAGGACCTAAACCGGGTCTAGTATCATCTTGACCATCTGTCCAGTTTGTTGCATAAAGCGAAGCCGCTGCTGAGCTCGTACTCACATCTTTAAGGGTTATTGTACTTGTTGCTGATGTTACTGGTGTACAACTGCCATTAGACGCAATTGCTCTATAATACGTAGTTACAGTATGAGCTGTAGGACTATAAGATGTAGCTGTAGCACCTGTTATAGCATGCCAAGTTACATTATTTGTAGAACGTTCCCATTGTATTGCACCAAAACTACTTGTTACATTTACTGTAGTTCCTTGACCCAAGCAAACAGAAGTATCAGCAGAAATCGTTCCTGCAATAGGTTCTGCAACCCCTGTTCCTGAAACCGCAACATTTTGTGTGGTAGCATTTGCAGTTGCAACTGAAATATTGTCTGAATAGGCGATAGCAGCCGTTGGTTTAAAGCGTACAAATATTGTTGTTGGTGCCACGGTGCTATTGGTAGGAGAAACTGTTATAGAACCTGTACTATCTACAAAACCAGCACTACTAGATGTTTTAGAAATCTCAAAATTAGCTGGTGGCGTTAGGGTGATATCTCCATTAAGTGAAGTACCAGCAACCGTAAAGGTTTGTACTGAAGAAGTAGAATTGATACATTGTGTTGTACTAAATCCTGCGAGCGGCGTACTTCCTAAAGTGATTACTGGTGACAAACGAGCGAAAGCAAAATATTGTTGCGTAGCTCCTGACGCACTTGACGAACCATTTATTGAAGTGCCACTTGGTGTGCCTCCTATAGAAGTAAAGGTACTTGCAGGTGATACATTTGCACTTCTAGCTATAGCATCAAAAGTGTTACTATTTGTCGCTACTCTTTGTAGTGAATACGTACTGCTTGTAAAAGCACCAGTAGACGCTAAAGACCAATACTCCGTGTTACTGATTGAAAACAAACCTGACCCAAGAACACCATTTGATGTTGTATTGAAAGCTTCAGCGGTAAGATTAACTGGAGAAGTTGTTATTGGATTGACCAATGACATCGGATAATATCCAGGATTAGTACCTCCTAATTTACCTACTGGAAATACATAGGTACTACCACTAGCTAATGAACCTGGTAATGCGCGTTGCAATGATCCATTAATATAAGAGTTACCACTAAATCCAGAAACAGCTCCTGAATTAGTTGACGTTACTCTTAATAAATTTGAATTTGTAGAAACAATTCCATTAGAAAGTGTTAGCGAATTGGTTACACAAACGGCGCTACCGAGCGAAACGCCTCCATTTGAATTACTTATTGTTAAATCATAAAATGCGTTTGTTACGAGGTCAAAATTGTTCCAATTACCACCATCTATAACTTGAGCTGAACTTCCGTTTAAGGTAACTCTTCTATTGTTATGGGTAAAAGTTCCTGCATTTTTAAAACCACCCCCAACGGTCATGTCACAACCTGAATTGGCATTCGTTAAGTTGAGTACACCTCCTGATTTAATATCTATAGAACCATTTACGGTAAGCGGGCTATTTGTTGAAGCAAATGAATATCTAAAGAGACCGCCACTATTAATAATTAAATCACCAGTAACGGTAAAAGGTGTTGAATTATTATTCATACCAAAGATACCCGTATTATTTATTGTTAAAGTACCAGGACATGTTAAAGCATTACCAGTAGGATTAACTATACTTGAAATAATAGTTACATTACTAGGTACAGCCGTACCTGTGGTAGTACCCACTTTCCATTCGTTACCTGTAGTGTAATTTCCTCCTGTGGCATAGGTTAATGTAGAACCAGGACTATAAATAATGGCATTTGCAGTAGCAACGCTTCCTCCGTTAATCCTAAAAATTCCAGCTATTGTAGGAATTTTAGATATAGAAAGCGATGAGCTATTAAATAAATTATTAAACGTTATGGCAGTTGTTCCTGCTAATGTTGTGCTTCCTCCACTGAAATTAACAGTACCTATACCTGAAGTAAATGTATTATTATTCGTGAAAGTGGCTCCACCTACAAATTCAAATGTTCCTCCCGAAGTCATGTCAACGATTCCGTTATTAGTAAATGCATTACCGGTTTGTATTTTAAGATTACCAGAAACTCCAAATGTAATTTTTCCTGTAGCATTAATAGTGAAAGCTCCAGTCTGTGTTCCACTTAAATCAGTAGTAATATCAACAAAATCGTTTATAGTAATCAATCTGTTTGATGATGACGGAAGTATTCCTCCAGTCCATGTTCCTGAAGTTGTCCAATTTCCAGCAGCAGCCGTTCTATAACCTAAAAAAATAAAGGCTGTTGTTAGAGGACCACCTGAAATGGTTACTGAAATATTTCCAGATGCATTTGTGCCATCAAGCATTTTTGCTTGAAATGATGAAGCTCCAGGAGTACCCACAATAGTACCAGCAACTCCGTTAAACGAAACTGCAGTAGCACCAGAAAGATTTGTACCATTTATAGTAATCGTTTCTCCTGTATAAATACCAGTACCACCAGAGATAGTTCCAGATATGCTAGTTATTGCTGGGCCGGCTAGTGTTGTTCCTGATGCAGTAGGCGCAAATCCAGTTAAATAATTATAAGTAGCCGCAGTTGATGTGGCATTAGCAGTAAATGGAATCAATACAAAATTATAAGTTTGACTTTGTGCCAAACTTGAAACCGTAAAAGAAGTTGTTGGGCTAAATATAGTTGAACTTACAATCGTAGTTCCTGCACCAGCTACTGGAGCTGCACCATTAGAATTACTTAAAGAAGGAACTGTTGGTGAATTAGCTCTTAATAATATATACCCTTTAGTTCCCGCGCCAGATCCAGGGAAAGTAGCAGTAGTCCAACTTAAATCTAATGTTGATGATGATGGATTAGCTACTGCAACGGTTGATGTTCCCGAAGCTGGATTTGAAAGCGTATAAAAATTCCCCTCCAAACTTAAACCATCACCAGAACCATTAGTAGCATATCCTTTATAAAAATATTGAGTTTCTGCAGAAAGACTTCTAGAATGTGTATAAGTAAAAGAAGGAGGTACCGTACCGGGATTTGTACCCGCAGAAAGTTTATTCTGGGTGGTTACTCCTGTACTTGTGTTGTAAACGGTACCATAATCAGTAACTGCACTTGCATTTTGGTTTGTTATAGTAGCGCCTAAAACAGCTGAATTATTTGTTATACTAGTCACTGTAGGAGTTGTTACTGAAGGACTAGAAGATGGGCAGGATGTAGTTGCTACTACATACTTAACCCCACTACTTCCAGAGGTTGTGTTCCAACAAGTACTAGTTGACACTCCAGTTATGTCATTAGTTTGATAACTACTCGTTCCATTATCAAATAAAAGACTGGTATTAGCATTGGTATAGGTTAATTGATAGGAATACCATCCTCCGCCAACATTGGTCATATCACTACCCGGAAACCCAACTGTATTAACTGTACCACCATTAAAAGCATATACTTTTACTGTTGTTCCACTCCAATTTCCAGGTATTTGAAACTGTACTGTAATAGAATTCGGAGCAGTTCCAGTTGCGGTGTAATTTTTAGTTGTGGCCCCAGTCGAAGTTAAAACTATATTTTTTGCAACTGCATTTTCGACAGCTGTTGGCTTATATCTAATAGATAATGTGCCACTAACATTTCCTCCAACTTGAGTAAATGTAGCTGTAGATCCCCATGTTGTTCCATCGGAACTTACTTCATAATATGCAGGACTTGTTGGAGCTGTAGCGAGAATGTCAGTTGTTAAGTTTGACCCTGATACACTAGACGTTTGTACTGTAGAAGTTCCATTTACCGCTACATTATATGTCCCTGAAGAAGTACCTAGTGTAATTGTAGGACCAGCTACTGTATAAGAAGAATATACTCCTGCATTATTTACACCTGTTGAACTTCGCATATTTAAAGTAAGTAAAGGAGCATTTGCATATGAAGGAGTACTTGATGAAACAGATGTAAACGGATAAAAACTTACTATTGAACTAGCTGCAGCGCCAGGAATTGTAAAAGTATAATTGCCTGTTGACGGATTAGTTGCTACCGAAACAATCCCTGAGTTTCCTGATGTCGCAAAATTATCTGTAGACCATCCTAGATAAAGATATTCATTTGTTTGCAGATTGCTAGGTAAAGTTACTGTAACAGTTGCCGTTTGACTTGCAATAATTCCAGATGGAGTTGTATAACTAGTGATTGTTGTAGGGTTAAATGTAGTTTCCAGAATTGCCATATCAGAATTACTATAAGTAGATAAGTTTTTTCTAATATTAAAAGTATAATAATTATTCACATTTGTTGCTCCCATTTTTATTCCGCCATTATAGCCGCCTGTACCATATATTGCGGTAGCGATCGTATTATAGGTCGGAGTATTTAAATTCCATACTCTATTAGAATTATAATTAAAATCATTAAATTGATAAAAATAAGTTCCAGACACTACTGTACCTTTTGCTTTAGCTCTAAATGTCCATATCTGATTATTAGTTCCTGTGCTTGAACCAGCCAAAGCCATCTGCTGATTACCATATGTAGCATTAAAATCAGTATTATTTGCCATATTATTAGCTTGTGAAAACAAATCATTTGATACAAACAAAAGAGCTAAAAGTACAATAATTGTACTCATGTGTTTTATAACTACATACCCATCAATGACTTTTGATTTTATTGACAGTGACGGCAAAATCTTTTCGAGAGAAATTGGTGTAGTTTTCTTCCAGTTAAGTAAAGTGTTAATCATAATTTTTGGTTTAAAAATGTAAATAAATTGGTTTGGTATTTTGTTATTTCTTTTTCTAAATAATGTGTTCATTATCTAGAAAACACATCAATTGTTACTGCTACTTTATTGGTCTGTATTTTATATAAATCGCAAATAAATCGGGTGAAATACCTGTTTTTAAACACATACTGTAAAGTATTAAAAATCTAAAGTACTAAAAATAGCTTTACCTCCAAATCGTAAAAATTAATATGATAAACTATAACGTTTTCGTGTTGATAAATTGTTGTTTTTTAGGGTATAAAAAAATATTAATGAAATAAATAGACAAAAAAATTACACTTTTAAGAATGAAAATAAAAGAACCTATTGGGTGCAATTATTAAAACGTCAAGGAGTTTTAATAATTGCACCCAATACCTATCGTGAGGAACAAAAAATGTATCGAGAAGTTATGAATTATGATTGGTGAATTATCACACTACCGTAAACTTCGATTAGCACAATAGTTCATCAAAACGTCACTTCGAGTGTTTTTAAATACTAATGCAACAGCTTTATTACTTAAAATTGTATCGACCCGAGCGGAGCGAACAGAGCGGAGCTAGAAGTTTTTAACCACATAGAAACATAGATGTACAACTTGCAAAAAGGCGCTTCGCTTGGTTTTTGAAATCAGAGTGAGTGGTGATTGAGAATTTTAGATTTAAGAATTAGGATTTAAGAATTATCAATTATCAGACCGCCGCCACTTCGCTTAGCACACTAGTTAACCATACCGTCACTTCGAGTGATTTTAAATACTAATGCGACAGCTTTATCACTTAAAATTGTATCGACCCGAGCGGAGCGAACGGAGCGGAGCTAGAAGTTTTTAACCACATAGAAACATAGATGTACAACTTGCAAAAAGGCGCTTCGCTTGGTTTTAGAAATATGGTGGTTGAGGGTTTTGGGGTGAGAATTTAAGATTTAGGATTTAAGAATTAGGAATTGTCCATTGTCAACTATCAATTATTACCCAACTCGTTACTTCGCTTAGCACAATAGTTAACCAACCGTCACTTCGAGTGATTTTAAATAATAATGCGATAGCTTTATTACTTAAAATTGTATCGACCCGAGCGGATCTAGAAGTTTTTAACCGCATAGAAACATAGATTTCCAGCATGCAGAAAAGGCGCTTCGCTTGGTTTTGAAATCAGAGTGAGTGGTGAATTATCAATTGTAAAGCACCAATTAAGGATTACAATTTTGTAAGCTTAGTCTTTACAAAGTAACCACTCGATTGTGCCAGCAACAAATAAACACCTGAAGCCAGTTTTTGTACAGGCAGTTTTATTTCTTGATCTCCAACAGCAGTTTGCAATTCAGTACTGTAAACCAACTTCCCTGTAAGATCATGTATTTTTAGCTGAACCAATTCGCCATTCGCATTTTCTAAATGTAAAGTAGTGGCATCCGTAACCGGATTCGGATAAACAACAGCTTGGAACTTAGGCATAAGTTCTCGCATTACTTTCTTAGTATCAGTAAACACGACATGATGCTCCGCATCATAATGAGTTAGCCGATAATAGGCAATTCCGTTATTTTGTGACGATTCATCTACAGCAGTATAATAATTTGCGGTAGCAACCCCATTGCCAGAGGTACTTTCTATTAGTTCAAAGTGAATGGCATCATACGAGCGTTCTACTGTAAAAGATTGGCTTTCTCTTTCGTTAGTAGTACGCCATTTTAAAACTACTCTTTTTGGTTCAGCTACAGTAAAAAACTCCGTCACATTTCCGCCGTTACTTTTTCTAGCAGCATCATTTCGCGAATACCATATAGGAGCTGTTACTATTCTTTTTCCATCAGATTCAGTAATATCAATATAATAATACCGAGAGCTGAGGTTAGATAAACCTGTATGTGAATAAGTAATTGAACCACTAGTAGTACTCGTAAGAATAGTTGCATTGGTGCCACTACCCGCTATTCCTGAATAAATTTTAAGCGAAGTTACTGGATTTGTTGTCGAGGTGGTTACAGTAATAGTTGGTACTCCTGCATTCATAATGATAGAACCAAGCGGCTGGTTGTTGATCGTAAAATTGACATACGCATTACAATCTTGTGAAGCATAAAAACGCATGGCGCGCATAGCCCCTAAAACATCATTTTGGGTCAATGAATTAGCCAAAACCACCGTACGCGAGGTGGCGGTATGCCCGTGGGTAACATTATGGTTGTCATGATCAATAGTAGGGCCTAAATGATACCCTCTAGCCAGCATATTTCTGTAAAAACTTAAATACGCCATAGAAGCCGGCGGATCACTATAAGTGATATTGGCAGAAGTTGAAGGACCGTTTTCAACCGCTGAGCCTACAATAGCGTCATCAGCACCACTATCATAAGTGCTCATAATGCCATTGTAATCAGAATTAGTAGGGTGCGCTAAGGTAGCAAAAGCATTACTACTGCTATAACTATTAATCACATTAAACAACCCTGAATTGCCTGTATAATTCGTTTGCGGTACATAGATATCGTATTGACCCGGATCCCACCCTATAAGTTTGTCAACTCCGTAAACTACTGCATGTCCTCCTGAGGAAATCACTCCCCACTCCATACCATACATAGCTAAGAAACTCGGTGTTGTGGCCGCTGCGGCTTGAGACAATCCCAAAGCATAATTGTTTAAGGACATACCCGCACCCACGTGATTGTGCTCACTAATTCCTAAGAAGTCCATACAATTAGAGGTGTCACCAAAAGCAAAATCTCCCGATGGTAGGCCTGTACCATCACTGTACTCGCTGTGGGAATGGAAATTTCCAAAATAATAATACAATGACGCTTGTGAAGTGGTGATACTAGCTGAGAGTGGTGATACCGTATTATAGGCGGGACCTCCTGAGCAATTTATATGGTTGTAGCTATACACAAAAACATAATAGGTCGTAGTAGCCGTTAGTCCAGCTGTAGCAAAAGTAGTGTTAGCATCAGCTTTAATTACAGTAGCATTTCCCAATGGCATTCCTGAGGTATAAGTAGTTCCATTTACTGGATTTTCTGTTGGTGTGGCACTAGTACTGTAAACAACCAAATACCCGTCAGCAGCACTCGTAACAAAAGACCCAGTAATACTAGTACTGGTAGTATTGGTAAACGTTAAAGCAGTAGGCTGATCTATAGGTACACTACAACTATCAGTAGTAGTCATAAAAAAAGCACTTAGGAATGTATTGGTATAAATAGGACCTCCAATACAGTTGGCATTATTATAGGCAAAAACCGATACATAATAGGAGCTGTTGGCCGCTAGACCATTCAAACTAAAAGTAGTTGCTGCCCCAGAACTTACTACAGTCGCATTTCCTAATAGTGTATTCACTGAATAGCTAGTGCCATTTACAGGCATCGCTGATAATGATGGTGATGCACTGTAAACAACCAAATAGCCGTCAGCAACCGTTGAACTAAAAGAGCCTGAAACCGAAGAAGGAGTTGCGGCACTGAATACTAGATTAGAGGGCAAACTTGATGGAGCAATACAAGCATTAAAATCAGTAGTAAAACTACCGTTTAAAGGGGTACTAGTTCTGTAATTAGGTCCGCCACTGCAGGAAGTGTTATTATAGGTAAATACAGAAACATAATAACTAGTACTCGCCGTTAATCCTGATAAACCAAATGCGGTAGTTGTTCCGCTACTGACAACAGTTGCATTGCCTAGAGTAGCTCCTACACTATAGCTGGTACCATTAACAGGTAAGGCAGACAATGCTGCTGAAGTGCTGTAAACTACCAAGTAACCACTAGCTACAGTAGGACTAAAAGATCCCGATGCAGTTGTATTGGTTGGTGTTCCAAAGAGTAAAGCACTAGGTTGACTTGCTGGTGTGGCACAAGGATTCAAATCAGTAGTAAAACTACCGTTTAAAGGGGTACTAGTTCTGTAATTAGGTCCGCCACTGCAAGAAGTGTTATTGTAGGCAAATACAGAAACATAATAACTAGTACTCGCCGTTAATCCTGATAAACCAAATGCGGTAGTTGTTCCGCTACTGACAACAGTTGCATTGCCTAGAGTAGCTCCTGCACTATAGCTAGTACCATTAACAGGTAAGGCAGACAATGTTGCTGAAGTGCTGTAAACTACCAAGTAGCCACTAGCTACAGTAGGACTAAAAGATCCCGATGCAGTTGTATTGGTTGGTGTTCCAAAGAGTAAAGCACTAGGTTGACTTGCTGGTGTGGCACAAGGATTCAAATCAGTAGTAAAACTTCCGTTTAAGGGTGTACTTGTTCTGTAATTAGGTCCGCCACTGCAAGAAGTGTTATTGTAGGCAAATACAGAAACATAATAAGTTGTACTCGCTGTTAAGCCTGTAATACTAAATGCTGTAGCTGAACTGCTACTTACTACTCTTGCATTGCCTAGAGTAACTCCAGCACTATAGCTGGTACCATTAACAGGTAAGGCAGACAATGCTGCTGAAGTGCTGTAAACTACTAAGTAACCACTAGCTGCGGTAGGACTAAAAGATCCCGATGCAGTTGTATTGGTTGGTGTTCCAAAGAGCAAAGCACTAGGCTGACTCGCTGGTGTGGCACAAGGAGCAGCAATATGGTATTTTAAACGTGTTGGACTTGTCGTACTAGCTAAGTTAACTGCTGATAAGGAAACCGATGTCCATTGCGAAGTACTGAAAGTAGCAGTTGGAGTAAGGACATTGTTATTGCGGACGTAACTAATATCGGTAGCATTAATCCCATTCCCAAAACGGTCAAGTACCGTGTTACTTGAGTTTAATAAAGCAATTCCATCATTACCATTATAAGCCATCACCACATTATCCGATTGGCTGGCACTCGCAGCAGTAAGATAGCTTACTTCTGTACCGTTGGTCGTATTGCCAATAAGTACTGAACTGTAAGCGGGTATTACAACGTTTAAGTTTAGTGTAGCGGTGGGAGAACCAGAAAAAGCGATAGTACCCGTAGTCCCTGATTTAGTCCAAATTCCCAACTTTAATTGTGGGGAAGCTGTGTTTATGCTAGTACTTCCCATGTTGGTCAATTCTATCCATCTATTGGTTCCCGTGCCTTCATAATACTGCGAAATTATAATTTGGGAAGTAACAGTATGCAATGAAAAAAACAATAAACAAGTAACAATACATTGTTTTATAGAATATAGTTTAATCTTCATAAGTAGTGTGGTATTTGATTGGTTCTTATTGTAAATTTTACAATAATAATTAACATTTATAGTAAATTATATTAACAAATGTATATATTATTACGATATAAAACAATAAATACAAAATAACTTATGAATTCAGTTAAAATAAAAATTTTAATCAAAATCAATTTTATGGGAACTTCATAGGGAGTAAACCGTTTTTGTTGACCATTTTTCGTTGGTACAAGTAATGCATTAAATAACCGGTATAGCTATTTTAGGACGGGTCGACTAAGATGCTAATAAATACCATAAGCATAGCAAAGGCATACCAAAGGCATAGATAGTGTATGTGGAGTGTATATAGAGTGTATTAAAAGAGAATCCCAATTAGTGAACAAATAAGGATAAAGGAAATCATTTAAACGTCACTAAACAACTTAACCCGTTGGGGATAATTCGTTTTTAATTACTAAATCGATATAAGTTAAGAACTTATGGTAATTTTAAAATAGAATTCATATTCATTTCAAATAAAGTTACTATTTTAGCTTAAAATTTAAAATATATTGATTATGAATACAAATTACACTTTATTAAAGACAACAGTAGTAGCCTTATTTTTTTCGTATACTTCTTGGAGTCAAGCCACTATAGCCCAATGGAACTTTAATGGCGCTTCTGCAACCGAAGTTGCGGGGGGTGCAATTTCCCCTACAGTATCTACAGGATCTGGAACCGCTGAATTAGTTGGAGGTACAACAGCTGTTTTCGCGGCTGGCTTTACTACTTCAACAGGACTTGGTAGTACCGACCCAATAAAAACATCACCGCCAAATTATGCATGGGCTTTAACCAATTTTCCAACTCCAGGAACAGAAAATAAAAAAAGAGGAGCACAATTTAATGTAAGTACTGTAGGATATCACAGTATTGTTTTTACATACGATCACAGACATAGCGAATCATCAAGCAATACCTACATGGTGCAATACACAGCCGATAGAACTGCTGTCAGTCCTGTATGGAATGATGCCCAATTATTCACTTTTCCTCCCGGAATTAAAGGAACAACTGGCGGGGATACATGGCGTAATTTAAGAACCGTTGATGTTTCATCTGTAGCATCCTTAGACAACAACCCTAATATAGCTTTTAGAGTAGTTAGTGCTTTTGACCCAAGTATAGGTGATTATAATTCTTCCTCTCAATTTCCTATCGTTTACCTGCCTACTGGTACAGCACGTTTGGATATGGTAACCATTACTGGCATTCTAAATCTTGGCACTAATCAATTTGAAAGTGCTAAAAACAACTTTAAAATGTTTCCAAATCCATCAAATAAAGAAGTAGTACAGTTTAATGTAGCGCAAGATGTAAGTGTTTTTGATATTTTAGGAAAATTGATTTTGAAAGCCACAAACACCACCACCATAGATACTAAATCATTTCGATCCGGTGTGTATGTAGTGAAAACAAAAGCAGGAATCACTAGAAAGTTAATTGTGAGATAATTTTAAATATTTATACCAAAAAGGAGTTTTGATGCGCTATCAAGACTCCTTTTTTTATGTTTTCTATTTGCTCTTTTATGCTATTCATCACAACTAAACTGAGTTGTTTATTTTAGTTATAACAATCATCATATATACGTCTTACTTGTCTTGCATTTCTAGATACTTCTTCCAATACTTTTGAAAATCTACTATTTTTAAATCAATCTGTTCAGCATAAACTTCTTTTTAACTCCGTTCTAAATGCTCATGTTAATTCAGCTTTACAATTGAAGGAGTTGTATCGGAAACCCTTTATAAAAATAAATACCTGAATGTTGTAGACACACATTTTTAATGCTATCGTATCATAAGAAAACACTTCGGTTTAAAAGCCATTTAAATTACAAGACTCACTTAATAACATTAGATACTTTATAAATCCAAAGTACTTTTATCATACGTCCTATTTCAAAAAAAGGCATAAAAAAACCTTCAACAAGTGAAGGTTTTTTATCAAATTCATTTTATTCAAAATCAATTATCTTTTAATCATTCGGATAGATTTTACATTTTCTCCTTGAGAAACCAATACGTTGTAAACACCTCGTGGGTAATTAGCACCAACTTCTTGCGAAGACAATTCAGATACGGTTCCTTTACGAATTTCTAATTGACGACCAATCATATCGTAAACTTTAACTTCTACAACACTATCACTAGCACTTTCAATATCTAATTTAAATTGTGAAGCAAAAGGATTTGGAAATGCTTTTACAGCAAAGTTTGTATTTACTAAACTATTGTTCATTCTACTAATTGATGCCGCTGGTGTTGTTACGTTACAAGATGGTCCGAAATCTTGCCATACTCCGTTGAATTTTACAGCAGCTCTTACAGCATAAGTCGTGCTAGGAGCACCTCCACCCACTAACTGAGACAATAAGAAATATCTTAATGTTGTTTCATAGGTTCTTACGTTTGCTCCTTCAGTAACTTCAAAACGATAATCAGTGGCTAAATATACTTCATTTACTAAAATAGGTGTATTTATTGTTGCTAATGTAGCACCACATTGTGAAGCAATAAGTTGAGTAGTCCCGACAGTACTTGGCGGTGTTACAACACAAGCAGTGCCGTAAGGTTGTAACACTGAATTAAAAGTAACAGCAACTCTAACACTGCATGGTACACCGTATATTAAACCTGGTAATTTAGACAATAGAAACGATCTTGTATTGGATTGTCCAACATTTACATTAGCTCCTTGTGTAACTTCAAAACTATATGAACTAGCTCCGAAGACTTCATTCGCTAAGATTGGTGTACTAAATGAAGCTATTGCGCTATTGCATTGAGAATCTATAAGTTTAGTTGCAGTTACCGTTACTGGAGTTGTTAATGTACACGCATCGCCGTATGGCAACCATGTTCCATTGAATTTATAAGCTGCTTTAATACTATAAGTAGTGTTGTATGCAGCAACTCCTGAAGGCAATAAGGTTAATTGAAAGTATCTGTTGGTAGTTTCAAAAACACTTACAGAAGCTCCTTTAGTAACTTGAAAACGGTAAGCACTAGCAGAAGGCACTAAAGACGCCCAGATTGGCGAAGCCACTGCTGATAAATTGGCATTACATTGAGAAGGAATTAACTTTGTAAGTGGTGGCAAAGTAACGGTACAAGGAGGTCCATACAATTGTAGAGTTCCTTGAAATACTACTGCAACACGAATAGAATAAGTTGTTCCATAGGCAGCACCTCCTGACAACTGGCTAAGGTTGAAAAATCGATTTACATTTTGAACAAATCGAACAGTTGCACCATTGGTAACTTCAAATCTGTAAGCTGTAGCTTGAAAAACTTGATCTGCATTTATTTGAGTAGTAGCCAAAGGAACAGTCACACCACATTGCCCTGAAACAACCTTAGTTTGCGTGTTACTTGCTGGTATGGTAATATTACAAGGAGTACCATAGGTAAATCCATTGTTATTTGTTGCTACACGCACGCTATATTGTGTGCTGTAAGCTAATCCTGTAACTTGAGTCATTTGAAAAGTTCTAGTTGCAGCATTTACAGTCCCAATAACAGTCTCTCCATTAGATACTTCAAAACGATAGGTTGTTGCTCCAAATACCTCATCGGCTAAAACTGGAGTTGTTGCATTTGCTAAGGTTATACCACACTGACTGGCTACTACTTTAGTAAGACCTGGTAACGCCGGAGTAGTTACAGAACAAGCAATTCCATAATCATCCCAAACTCCACTTATTTTAACCGCTACTCGAACACTGTAAGTTGTATTGTATGCTGCTAAACCAGCTGATTGCGTTAAAGTAAATGATCTGTTAGTTCCTGACTCAAGTACAGTAACACTCGCGCCTTTAGTAATTTCAAATCTATAATTTGTAGCAGAAGTTACTGGTGATGCCAAAATGGAAGTACTAACTGATGCTAATGTAGCACCACATTGTGAAACTATCAATTTAGTACACGTCGTACATGCAAGAGTTGACGCTTCTGTAGATTCATTTGAATGGCTTAAAGCCGAATAATTGTTATTGTTTGCATTACTACTTAGAGTACTTACAAAAAACAAACCGATAAGTAAAAAATTTTTCATAAAATAATTTTTGTTGGGGTTAGTATTGAATTTCAATTTATAATTTTTCTTTATTATAAAGTGTTAATATTCCTAAAATTTGTGTTTAAGATGTTTGCATTTTATAATTATGGAGTGTAAAGTAATATTTGAATTTCAGAATAAAAAAAAAATCAGACAACTAACCTAAATATTCGATTAAATGTAAATTTCTTTCTTTTTTTTGTAAAATTTTTATTGCAAAATACATTAGTTTCTTCTTAAAAAATAAATATGAAATAGTTGATGATTTAAACTTAAACGAATATAAAAAAATTGAAATAATTAGAGCTACACTGTAAAAAAACCTCAATAAATAAATAGAAAATTCAATTATATTTGAACAAAAATTGAGACGTTAGCTTATAAACGAAAAAGTGCTAGTAACAAACCGTTTGAAAAAATGCTGAAAATAAAAAGACAATCAACCTTATTTTAACTAAACCCTACATTTTACAACTATGAAAATTGTATTTGCAACGAATAATAAGAATAAAATTATTGAAGTACAGAGTATGCTGCCTAAATCCATAGCACTTTTAAGTTTACCAGATATAGGTTGTTTGGAAGAAATCCCTGAAACATCAGACACCATTGAAGGCAATGCTATCTTAAAAGCCAACTATGTTACTCAAAAGTACGGTTACAATTGCTTTGCTGATGATACTGGTTTAGAAGTGGAAGCATTAGATGGGGGGCCCGGAGTTTATTCGGCTCGTTATGCTGGCGAACAAAAAAGTGACGATGATAACATGGCTAAATTGCTACAAAACTTAATAGACAAACCCAACCGAAATGCCCAATTTAAAACAGTAATTGCATTAAATATTAATGGAAAGCAGCATCTTTTTACTGGAATTGCAAAAGGCACAATCACTTTTGAAAAAACTGGAAATCAAGGATTTGGCTACGATCCTATTTTTCAACCCGATGGTTTTAAAAAGACATTTGCGCAATTTTCTCTTGAAGAAAAAGGCAAAGTCAGCCATCGCGGAAAGGCTACTCAGCAACTCATAGACTACTTAAAAAACTAACTTGCTGATTGTCAAATAGTATTAAATTATTAAATCTGGGTTTTCTGTTAGATTATATGGTTTTTAAAGTGTACTTTTGCACCAAATTTTAAAAATACATATGAACAAATTTGAACAATTAGGATTGAGTGAATCGCTACAGCGTGCGATTATCGATCTAGGATTTGAGAATCCGACCGAAGTGCAGGAGAAAGCGATTCCCCTATTATTGGAACAAGACACAGATTTAGTTGCGTTGGCTCAGACAGGGACAGGGAAAACGGCAGCTTTTGGTTTTCCAGTGATTCAAAAGATTGATGCTGACAATAGAAATACACAGGCGTTAATTTTATCACCTACTCGCGAACTATGTTTGCAAATTACAAACGAGATTAAAAACTACTCTAAATACGAAAAAGGTATTAACGTAGTGGCGGTTTATGGTGGTGCAAGTATTACGGATCAAGCCAGAGACATTAAGAGAGGGGCACAAATTATTGTGGCAACTCCAGGGAGAATGCAAGACATGATTAACAGAGGATTGGTTAACATTTCTCAAATTAATTACTGCATTCTTGACGAAGCAGATGAAATGTTGAATATGGGATTCTACGAAGATATCGTAAACATCCTTTCAACAACACCTGACGAAAAAAGCACGTGGTTGTTTTCAGCAACCATGCCTGCAGAAGTTTCTCGAATTGCAAAACAATTCATGCACAATCCAATTGAAATTACAGTTGGAGCTAAGAATTCTGGTTCGGCTACCGTTTCTCACGAATTTTACTTAGTAAATGCCAGAGATCGTTATGAAGCTTTGAAACGTTTAGCAGATGCAAACCCAGACATCTTTTCTGTAGTGTTTTGTCGTACTAAAAGAGATACACAACAAGTAGCTGAAAAATTAATCGAAGACGGGTACAATGCAGCCGCTTTACACGGTGATTTATCGCAAGCACAACGTGATTCTGTTATGAAATCTTTTAGAGGCCGACAAATACAAATGCTTGTAGCTACTGATGTTGCTGCTCGTGGTATTGACGTTGATAACATTACTCACGTAGTGAACTATCAATTGCCAGACGAAATAGAAACCTATAATCACCGTTCAGGCCGAACAGGTCGTGCTGGAAAATTAGGAACTTCTATAGTTATTGTAACTAAAAGTGAAATTCGTAAGATATCATCTATTGAAAGAATCATCAAACAAAAGTTTGAAGAAAAAACGATTCCTTCTGGAATAGAAATCTGTGAAATTCAATTGTTGCACTTAGCTAACAAGATAAAAGATACGGAAGTAGATCACGAAATTGACAACTATCTTCCAGCAATTAATAGCGTTTTAGAAGGGTTGTCTAAAGAAGAGTTAATTAAGAAAATGGTTTCTGTTGAATTCAACCGTTTTATCAATTACTATAAGAAAACAAGAGATTTGTCATCTCAATCTTCAGGAAATGATCGTCGCGAAAGAAGCGATGACCGTGAGCCAAGAGAAAACAACAATGGCGGAGCAGTTCGTTATTTTGTAAACATTGGTTCAAGAGACAATTTTGACTGGATGACTTTAAAAGATTATCTAAAAGAAACATTAGACTTAGGTCGTGATGATGTATTTAAAGTAGATGTAAAAGAAGGGTTCTCTTTCTTTAACACTGATCCTGAATTTACTGATAAAGTAATGGATGTATTGAATAACGTTCAGTTAGAAGGACGCAGAATTAACGTTGAGATTTCTAAAAATGATGGTGGCGGAAGACGCGACCATAATGGTAGAAGCTCTGGTGGTTTTGGTGGCGGAAGAAGTTCTGGCGGTGGCGGTTTTAGAAGCGATAGAAATTCAGCTCCTAGAAGTGGTGGTTTTGGACCAAGAAAAGAAGGCGGTTTTTCAGAAAGAGCACCTCGTGAAGGTGGTTTTGGAGGAAGAAGCGAATCTAGAGGTTCATCAGCACCAAAACGTGAAGGCGGTTTTTCATCAGACAGAACACCAAGAAGATCAGATGCTCCTAGACCAGAAGGTTTTTCAGATAGAGCTCCTAGACGTTCAGAAGGTACATCAGATACCCCTAGAGAAAGAAGACCAAGAAAAAGCTAATCCCTTTTGTTAATTTTCTTATAATTATAAAGAAGACTATTCAATATCTTATCGTGTTTTATTACTTTTAAACTTTTTAAACACAACATGAGATATTTAATAGTCTTCTTTTTTACATTCCTTTCTTTAAACTGCTTTTCTCAAGCAACACCTCCCCAAAAAATTTCTGGAATCATACAAAATGACCAAACATTGCTTCCTATATCTAATGTTAATATCATTAACCTTAACAAATCGAGAGGAAGCAATACGAACGAAAAGGGATTTTTTGAAATTGAAGCTACAGTAAACGACACCCTACACATTTCCTATATCGGATTTCAATCTATAAAAATTAGAGTTACAAACGATTGGATAAAAAACAAGACTACAAAAATTAAGATGACCGAAAAAGCCATCGCACTTGAAGAAGTGATTATTATGCCTTATAATTTAACTGGTTATTTAGAAGTCGATTCGAAATTAATTCCATCTCGAGATAACTTCAGATATAGTATTTCAGGATTGCAACAAGGATATGAAGCTGGCGAATATTCTCCAAATGCTTTTAACAGAGTGATGGGTTCTATTTTTAACCCTGCTGATATGTTGTATAACTTTTTTGGAAAAAAACCAAAAGAGCTCAAGCGTCTTAAAGAAATGAAAAAAGACAACAATGTAAGAACCTTACTAGAATCTAAATACGACAGAGAAATGGTAGCGGTACTTCTTGGAATAGACAAAAACGAAATAGCAGAAATTATGGAACGTTGTAATTATTCGGAAGCTTTTGTAAAGGCGGCCAATGATTTACAAATCATGGATGCCATTAGTGAATGTTATGAGCAATATAAAGTGTTGAAGAAAAACTAGATTTTCTAATTCCTATTTGATTTTATCTTCATAATATCTTGCCTCAATTCGTTTAATATCTTTAATAGAATTACTAGCCCAATCCAAACGTTTTTCTAAAATTTCTATTTCAGATAAATGCCAATCAATTGTAGAATTTCGCAATCGGTTGGTCAGATTCTGAATAATAATCGCAGCCGAAACGGATATATTTAAACTCTCTGTAAAGCCTACCATAGGAATTTTGAGAAACCCATCCGCCCGTTTCAAAATTTCTTCGGATAATCCGTCACGTTCCGTTCCAAAGAATATAGCACTTGGTTTCAAAATATCAAAATCATCTAGTAAGCAATCGTTCTCATGTGGTGTTGCAGCAATAATTTGGTAGCCTTTCGCTTTCAGCGTATCCACGCAACTTGATACATTGTCGAACGTATTGATATCGACCCATTTTTGGGCACCCATGGCAATTTCCTTATCGATGCTTTTTCCATACCGTTGCTCAATCACATTTAGCTCTTGTATCCCAAAGACCTCACAACTGCGCATCACTGCACTGGTATTGTGCATCTGAAAAATATCTTCAACAACAATTGTAAAATGCTTGGTTCGGTTTTGTAGCACTTTCTGAAATCGTTCTTTTCTGTTTTCTGTTAGGATGTTTTCTAAGAAATGAAGGTAATCGAGGTCAATCATGTTGCGGAATTATTTTTGGTAAAAATACTAAAAAAGAGTAGCTTTAGCTCCTAAAGTATTTTAGCTATGAAAAAGAAACTTGTAGTTTTGACGGGAGCGGGAATAAGTGCCGAAAGTGGTATAAAAACTTTTCGGGATAGTGACGGACTTTGGGAAGGTCACAATGTAATGGATGTAGCAACACCAGAAGGTTGGCTTAAAAACCCAGCACTTGTACTTGATTTTTATAACCAAAGGCGTAGCCAACTTAAGGAGGTTGAACCCAATTTAGGACATCAAATCTTAGCGGACTTAGAACAGCACTTTGATGTCGATATCATCACTCAAAACGTAGATAACTTGCACGAAAAAGCAGGAAGCACTCGTGTGTTGCATTTGCATGGTGAGTTGTTAAAAGTTCGTAGCGCAACAAACACGAATTACATTCTAGATTGGCAGGACGATTTAAACTTTAGTGATTTGGATGACAAGGGCAATACCTTACGCCCGCATATCGTTTGGTTTGGAGAAGAAGTTCCTGCGTTGGAAGAGGCCGTTGCTATTGTTGAAAAAGCGGACATTCTTATCATAATTGGTACTTCTTTACAAGTTTATCCTGCTGCAAGTTTGATACATTTTGCTCATACTTCAATCCCAATTTATTACATCGATCCAAAACCTGCAACTATCTACGATGTTCCAAATGACATTAAAATTATTGCTACATCTGGATCAGAAGGAATGAAAATCGTTCAAAAAGAACTCAAAAAAGGGTAATGACAAAAGTCAATTTCAACTTCAATTTTAAGGCTGAAATCTATTATCTTTGTTCTTTTGAACCAACAACACAACAATGACTACCTTAAATGAATTAAATGCTGTATCACCTATTGATGGACGATACAGAAGTAAAACTATTGCACTTTCTCCTTTTTTTTCTGAAGAAGCTTTAATCAGATACCGCGTATTGGTTGAAATTGAATATTTCATTGCTTTATGTGAAGTGCCGCTACCGCAACTTGCCACTGTAAATCCAAACCTTTTTGATGGTTTACGTTCCATTTACAAAAATTTCTCTACTGAAGATGCTTTATGGATAAAAGAAACTGAAAAAGTAACCAACCACGATGTAAAAGCAGTAGAATATTTTATCAAAGAAGCTTTTGAAAAACTAGATTTGTCAAAACACAAAGAATTTATTCATTTTGGTTTGACTTCGCAAGACATTAATAATACCGCTATTCCGCTTTCGACCAAAGAAGCTTTTGAGAAAGTATACATGCCATCGCTTATCACTTTAACCTCAAAATTAAAAGAGTTAAGTATGGAATGGTGCGATATTCCGATGCTGGCGAGAACGCACGGTCAACCTGCCTCTCCTACTCGTCTGGGTAAAGAGATTGGGGTTTTTGTAGAACGATTAGAGGAACAAATGCGATTGTTATTTAACATTCCGTTTGCAGCCAAATTTGGAGGTGCTACTGGAAATTACAATGCACATCATGTGGCTTATCCTCAAATAGATTGGAGAAAATTTGGAAGTAATTTTGTTGAGGAAACCCTTAACTTGCATCACTCCTTCCCTACCACTCAAATCGAACATTATGATCATTTTGCTGCCTTTTTCGACGCACTAAAAAGAATCAACACTATTATTATTGATTTAGACAGAGACATTTGGACCTATGTTTCAATGGACTATTTCAAACAAAAAATAAAAGCGGGAGAAATTGGTTCGTCTGCCATGCCTCACAAAGTAAATCCTATTGATTTTGAAAACTCTGAAGGGAATTTAGGTATTGCCAATGCTATTTTCGAACATTTATCGGCTAAATTGCCTTTATCGAGATTGCAACGGGATTTGACTGATAGTACCGTTTTAAGAAATATTGGTGTGCCTATGGGACATACTATTATTGCTTTCGAAGCTACTTTAAAAGGATTGAACAAACTGCTTTTAAATGAACCTAAATTCCATGAAGATTTAGAAAAGAACTGGGCGGTAGTTGCTGAAGCGATTCAAACCATTTTACGTCGCGAAGGCTATCCAAATCCGTATGAAGCTTTGAAAGGTTTGACTAGAACCAATGAAGCAATTGATAAAAAAGCGATTCATGATTTTATTGCCACTTTAGAAGTTTCGGATAAAATTAAAGCAGAATTGTTACAAATCACACCGAGTAATTTCTTGGGGATTTAAGCTATTATAAATATCCTATTATAAACGGTTTTAATACCGTTTTTTTGTTTTATATTAGCCTTAATGCTTTGAGAAACATAAAATTAGTCTTTCCTATATACAAAATTATGAGCGCAGTTGCAGAAATATCCAATCATTTAAAACCTCTAATTAGTGATTTAGGATTAATTCTAATGACCGCTGGTATTGCGGTTTTACTCTTTAAAAGATTGAAGCAACCGCTAGTTTTAGGCTACTTGATTGCGGGTTTTTTAGCAGGGAATCATTTTGATTTTTTTCCATCGGTAAAAGATATTGAAAGTGTTGAAGTTTGGGCTGAAATTGGAGTGATTTTTCTATTGTTTAGTCTTGGTTTAGAATTTAGTTTTAAAAAACTAATGAAAGTGGGCGGAACAGCATCTATTACCGCTATTACTCAAATCACTTTTATGTTACTATTAGGCTACGCCGTGGGACGATGGATGAATTGGCCTACAATGGATAGTATTTTTTTGGGGGTTATTTTGTCAGTATCATCTACAACGATTATCTTAAAATCATTTGACGAACTGGGGGTAAAGGCTCAAAAATTTGCTGGTATTGTTATTGGTTCACTTATTGTTCAGGATATCGTGGCTATATTAATGATGGTTTTATTATCTACCATAGCGGTTAGCGAACATTTTTCGGGTGGAGCATTACTACAATCAATTTTTAAGTTGGTTTTTTTCTTAATACTCTGGTTTATAGGAGGTATCTTCTTTATTCCTACGCTACTTAAAAAAGCGAAACATTTGTTAACCGATGAAATGCTTCTCATTATTTCTATAGCACTTTGTTTGTCGATGGTTATGCTCGCTTCAAACGTAGGATTTTCTCCAGCTCTGGGTGCCTTTATTATGGGATCTATCATTGCCGAAACTACTCAAGCAGAACACATTGAACATTTGGTAAAACCCGTTAAAGATTTATTTGCTGCTGTCTTTTTTGTGTCAGTAGGCATGTTAATAGACCCAAGCGTAGTGTACAATCACATGATTCCAATTTTTGTTTTATCGGTAATTACCATTTTCGGACAATCTTTTAGTTCAACTATTGGAGCCTTACTTTCTGGACAACCCCTCAAAGAATCGGTACAAACTGGAATGAGTTTATCGCAAATTGGTGAGTTTTCCTTTATCATTGCTTCATTAGGAATAACTTTACAAGCTACAAGTTCCTATCTGTATCCAATTGTGGTTGCTGTTTCAGCAATTACAGCCTTTACAACTCCGTTTATGATTAAAATAGCAACTCCTTTTTCAGAAATATTATCCAAAAAATTACCTCGAAAATGGATCAAAAATATCGAACGGTATAGTGCAAATACCCAATCTATCAAATCGGTTAGTACCTGGCAAAAAGTATTAAATGCCTTTCTTTTTCAAGTCATTTTTGTATCCGTAATTATAGTTGCAATTATTTTACTGTCCTCACAATATATATTACCGCTTGTGGCTGGTTTTAAATTTGGGAATGCTATAGGTGCCTTAATAACTTTAGCGGTACTCTCCCCTTTTTTATGGGCACTATCCCTCCGAAGAGTAGCTATTGCAGAAGTAAATCTCCTAATGGAAGAGCGCAAATACCGTGGGCCCATTGTCATGATGATTCTATTTCGATTCCTACTAACACTGTTTTTTATTGGCTTTTTGTTAAACATATTTTTCTCACCAATAGCCGCCATTTTTACATTAATTGGAGCGGCTGTAACTTATTTTCTATTCCGTAAAAAATTAAACGCTCAATATCATAAAATAGAAAATCATTTTTTATCCAACTTGAATGACAGAGAAATTACAAAAGCGAAAAGAAGCAGGAGTGATTTATCGCCTTGGGATGGTCACATGGCTTATTTTGAAATCGCTAAAGAATCGAATATCATTGGAAAAACATTAAAAGAATTAAAGATCAGAGAACAGCTAGGAATCAATATAGCTTCAATAAAAAGAGGGGATATTATGATTAATATTCCTAAAAGAAACGATCGATTATTTCCTAGTGATGAAATTTGTGTCATAGGAAACGATATTCAAGTGAACGAATTTAAAAAGTATTTAGAACAACATGAGATTGAAGTTCCAACATCAACTCTAGAACCCGAAATAGTATTGCGACAAATAGAATTAAAAAACGAAAGCTATATCGGAAAAACCATTAGAGAGTCTAAAGTGAGAGAGAAAACCCATGGTCTAGTGGTAGGTATTGAAAAAAGAGGCAATCGGATTTTGAATCCTGAATCGGATATAGTTTTAGAAAAAGATGACGTTTTATGGATTGTGGGAGAGAAAAAATTACTAGCAGAATTGGTTCATAATTAGACATAAAAAAAGGGCGAGAATTAAATCTTACCCTTTCTTTCCCAAAGAACGAATTTAAATCTTATCTTTTTATTATTCGTAAAGATTTTACATTATCCCCTTGTGATACAACAACATTGTATACGCCTGATGGATAATTAGCGCCTATCTCTTTAGTGCTTAATTCCGTTACTGTCGCCTTACGAACTTCTAGTTGTCGTCCTATCATATCATATACTTTCAGCTGAACCAAATCATCGCTTGAACTCTCGATGTCTAAACTAAAGTGTGAGGCAAATGGATTCGGGAATGCTTTTACGTTAAAAATACTTTCTTTTTCTAGTGAATCAGACATTCTTGAAATTGGAGTGGTAACAATACAAGAATCTCTGTAAGCTGTAAATGCAGTAGCAAGTCCTTTTGATCTTACAGTTATTGTATATGCTGTATTAAAAACACCTCCTCCTGGAAATTGACTTAGTCTAAACCAAGAAGCGCTAGAAGGTATAACAACAGTGGTAACACCATCAGTAACGTTAAACTCATATTGAGTTGCTAAGTATACAGGACTTGCCTGAATGGCATCTGTGATATAATTCAATGTTTTACCACACTGCATTGGTCTAATTTTAGTGGTTGTAACTAGTGGTTCAGAAGGTGCTGTAACAATACAGGCATTACCAAAAGCTTGATAAATTCCCCCAATTTTAGCTTTCACTTTTACTGAATACGATTTTCCATAAACTAATCCTCCAGTTATTAAAGTTGCTGGAAAAAAGTAATAGTTTGAAGTAACTATTGTATTAACAACGCTGTTGTCTACTCTTGTTACTTCAAATGTATATTCAGTAGCTCCTACTAGAGGGCTAGCCTGAATAGCAGATGTTAAATAACTCAATGTTTTTCCACATTGTATAGGACGTACCTGCGTAATGGCTCCATTCGAGCCACTAGTCGCCGTCCACTTGGCAAACAAGGTAACATCAGTAGCACCCATGGTATAACTGGCACTATTAGCATAGGCTACTGTGCCAACGCTGGTAGTTGCCCAGCCGGAAAAGGTATAACCGGTGCGGGTAAAGGCATTGGTCCTTAAATTTGCCGAAACATTATAATCAATGGTTTGTACTGCCATGCTTCCTGAACCTCCATTGGCATCGAAAGTAACATTGTAATTATTGAGATAATTTGTGGAAGGACAAGAATTACCTACACTATTTACAGCTCGTATCATAATTAAACTTGGCACATTTGCCAAACCGTTTATGGTTAAAGGACTCGTAGTATCTGCTGGAGACAAAGCCGTCCAAGTAGTACTATCATTAGTAAAATATTCATAATTGGTTATTGCTGGAGCCAATAAGGATCCTGATTGCGTGAATTGAATAGTAGTAGTTGTACCACTAAAAGATGCCTCAGTAATTAGGGGTGCATCGGCCACCAGAGAAAAACTACTTGTCATTACACGGTTACTTGTACCAGTTGCAGCCACCGCCACAAAATGACCGTTGCCATAAGTGATACTATTCCAGTAATTATTCTCCGCAGAGGCTCTTATTGTCCAAGTAAAGCCGTCAAAACTTGTCATTACACGATTACCTGAACCACTACTAGACACCGCCGCAAAAAGCCCATTTCCATAAGAAACACTGTTCCAGTTATTATTTGCTGCAGAAAGTCTTGCTGTCCAGATAATTCCATCAGGACTTGTCATGACACTCGAAGTCGATCGAGTATAAGCCACTGCTACAAAGAGTCCTTTACCATAGGTAATACTTCGCCATTTAAGATCAACCGCAGAGGTTCTTACTGTCCAGTTAATTCCATCTGGGCTGGTCATTACTCGATTACCAAAACCAGTTTGTCCGATTGCTACAAAGAGTCCATTGCCATAAGTAATCCCAAACCAGTCGTTGTCCACCGGAGAGGATCTTGTCGTCCAGTTGATACCATCAGGGCTTGTCATAACGCGGTTACCTACACCACTGAAAGCCACAGCCACAAAGAGACCATTACCGTAAGTGACGCTCAACCAATTATTATCCGCTGCAGAGGCTCTTGCCGTCCAATTGATGCCATCTGTGCTTGTCATTACACGGTTACCCACTCCACTAATTGCAACAGCCACAAAAAGTCCATTACCATAGGTAATGCCAAACCATTCGTTATCCGCCGGAGTAGTTCTTGCCGTCCAGATATTCCCATCAGAGCTAGTCATTACTCCATTTCCAGAAGAACTGCCACCCACCGCCACAAAGAGCCCATTGGCATAAATAATACCATTCCATGAATTATCTACTGGGTTAGTTCTTGATGTCCAATCCATACCTGGATGATTAGAATTCGAAGGCTTTAGAGTAACTGTAGCCGAAGGTGTTCCTTTACCTAAATCGTTAACTGCTCTGATTTTTACTTGATAGGAAGTACAATTAGTTATGCCACTATTTATAATTATTGGACTCTCCTTTATTACCGTAGTGGGAGTAACCCAATTGATTCCATTATCAATTGAATACTCATAATTGGTAATTGTAGAGTAACCAATGCTTGACGGTTCAGAGAACTGTATCATACCACCTGTATTTATGGGTGTTACCACTAAATTAGTGGGTTCATTTGGAACTTGTGCCTGAGCAGCAGAGAAAGACATGAACACTACCATTAAATTAATTTTAGTGTACATTTGTAATTTTACAATCATTTGTATCTTTTTTAAAAAATCAGCAACAAAGTTACGTGACCAAACTATAAGGGATTTTGAAGGATAGTTAATGCCATTAAAATAGATTAGAATGCCGTCTTTTTGACAAAAAGTTATAGCTTTCAAAGTGAAAAATAAAACACATCGCAAGATTATTGTAGGCATGCCACCGTTTTGACAAGTCATGCCGTTATTTTAACTACAAGGAATGGGTATTACGAATCAGGAAATGTTGTTTCTTTGTCAAGCAAGAACTCCTTTTGCAACTCCTTGCAGTTGAATATCTAATTCAAGAGAACATGCTGATTAATTTTTTGACTTTAATAACAGGTATTCTGGGTTTAATCACCACAGCCATTGCCGTATTCAGATACAAAGCCAACCCGCTTATCAACAAGTATCTGATTGTGCTCCTTAGCGTCCTTTCCGTTCGATTTCTGCTTCGCGGCTTTTCGGTGTATCTCCATAAAATTCCAGTCGAAATACTTACCAGTACCAATGTATTTATGGTGATATTGATGGGCGCTTGTACGCATTTATACTTTAGGGATTTGGTTTATAGTAAAAAATGGCGTAGTAAAGATGCCATCTACCTCATAGTGCCTTTCGTAGTAGTACTGCTCCATGTATTGAATGTCCAACAACAGTATGAGAACGCTTCCACCATCCGAATGGTCTATGTGGCCTTATTGATAGTGTGTGTCGCAACTTATAATTTTCTTAGCTACCGATTGTTGCGCAATACCATTTGGTCAAAAAAAAGTGAGGCTCCTTTGCTTGCCAAGCAAACCAAAGCAATCAAGAACTGGACTTTATACCTTTATGCTGCCATAGTAATGCTTGGATGGATGATTATCCTAGTCTTCATAACCAATGGTTTTAATTACAACAGCAATGGAAATAGTTATCAAATAAGCATTGCAGCCCTTTTTTGGTTGGCTTTTTTCATTAAACTGCTGGCAACACCTGAACTTTTGTATGGATATGATTTCATGAAAATAAAAATAGAGGCCTACAAAAAAGCGGATGTCGTTTTAAATGCTATCTGGATTTTAGACACAAAACCAGAGATAACCAACCAAAAAGACCTCAAGATTACTAGAAGCGTGACAACCAATCTAAACAACTATATCCACCAAATAGAAAGCCTGTCTTTTCATACCAATACTTTTAGAAATCCTGAGATAACGGTAGAAGATTTTGCCCAAAAACTAAACCTTCCTAAAGTACATTTGCTGTATGTTTTTAAATACCACTGCGCCATTACCTTTGTCGACTATAAAAAAATGGTTCGTATCCATGATGCAACCAAACTGCTGGAAACTGGTTTTTTGAAATCCAGCACCATGGAATCGCTTGCCATGGAAGTAGGCTTTTCATCTTATAAGCCTTTTTTTAACAGTTTTAAATCCATCACTGGAACAACTCCACAAGAGTATTACAAAAATTTAAACTAAACCACTATCTACCCGAAGTCAATAGATTTGGTTTTGCAGACTGAAAGTCTACCAAGGTTGAAAACAAAAAATCAAATCGCTAATTCGCAAATTTAAAGACTTAAAAGCAGAAGAACTAATTTGCGAATTAGTGTACATGTTTTTAGAATCTGAAAGGAAAATACACTAAAAGTGTATCGTTTCAACTATTTTTGAGACCAATGAAATAAACTGTGGGTAGTAATTGTCAAAATTTAAGACGTTATCTAAAAAGGGATTAAAATTGTTAAGGACTAAAAACAATTCTAAAATCGATTCTTAAACGAAAAGTCTTGTCCTATTTGGTTTTTGCCAAAAAACCGCTCCTTTTGGGTAGTGCTTTATATCTATGGACGACTAGGTTATACTTTCGTTTAACCTTTTGTAAAAATTTGAGATTGTTCTTTAGTAAAACCGTGAATTTGTAAATCAATTTGTTTACCCGTAATTCCCAGCGTAAAACCTAAAATTCCAATCACCATCGCCTAATCTATTCTCATGGAGATTCATTCTTAATTATGGGTATTCTTTTATTAAACTTTCTAACCATTCTTAAGCATTTGTTAAGACGTATTCAATAGTATCTGCTTTGTTTTCAGAACTTGAATTAAACATCATCATCATTTTAGTTTTTAATAACCTGTAAACGTATAGCTTATGCTATAAAAAAAGTGGTAATGTACGTTAGCTGTGGTTTACTATAATTAATTCATCTCGTTTGATAAGTTATAGCCTTAAAATCCAGTACTTTTCTTAGTATTATCGTTAGTCGTTATGCCCTACAACCCGACCTTTAAGTAATTTGCCATTGAATATTTTTCCGAAAGAAGAATACCCTTGATAACTCATTGCTTTTTCGTTTCCTGAAATCATACAAAGACAAATTTCATTATCTGCGGGGTCACGTACAACTTTATATCGTGCTAAATATTGCTCACCGTTGTAGTTGGTTTGTTCAATGATGTTCCCTAAAAAAATAGATTTACCGTCAGCATCCATGAAAGGCACATCGCCTACTAATGACTTTACCAAAGTCGGTTTTTCTTGTTTTATTGTGGTTTTTGTTTCCATATACAATTGATATCAACTTGACAAATTCGTTTTCAAAAGTCCCGCCAGAAAGCAATGCCGTAAATTATTATGCTGCACTCTCTCATTGTAAAACTAGGCGTGTTTTTATATCGAATAGATTCATTCTGCGAAATACTACTTTTAAAATTACTCCTGAAATAGCGTCTTTTTATTTCCCATGTTTCGAGATACGATTCCCTGTTTTTGAGATATGATTTCTTAAATTTCCTAATGAATGGGCTCGTAAAAATAGAAAACAAACAAAGAAACAAACAAACAAACAAACAGTTCCTCAAAAAGGAGAGCGTAGGTATGAAACTCTTTACAGATAATGCCTAGCAGGGCATATTCATCAAAAATAAGCTTTGATTGCAGTCTTATATTCGGATTTTTTGGAGTTTAATAGAGGATTTCCAGCTTTTGAGAGGTGATTTCCAGCTTTTGAGATGTATTTTTTCTGAAACGGTTGCAATTATTGTGGTACTTTGCAGTCGGTTTTTTAATTTAAGTAAGAGAAGTAATTGTAGGTCTTCCTTTTTAAAATATTTCGGCTTATGCTCAGCAACATAATATTATTTGTTACCGCCGTACTAGGATTTTTGTCCACTGCCTTAATCTTTGGTAAAAATAAATATCAGGAACATTCGCTCATCAATAAATACCTGATTGCAATTACCACAAGCAATGCAATACGATTCTTGTTTCATGGTATTGCACAAGCCTACCCAGAACTGGATATAAGTAAATTTGTAACCGTGCTCGATGTAGGCGTTATCATGCTGATGCCCTCCTTTTATCTCTATTTTACGAATATTATATACGAAAGCAAGTTCGAGCTTGGTAATTTGTTGCATTTTATAGTGCCTTTTTTGTTGGTCAGCTTATTTCTCACGTTTCTTTATATAAATCCTAACAAAGCCGATGGGGTTAAAAAACTGTTTTTCTTTGTAATCATTTTATTCTACAGCCTCTATACTATTTTCGGATTTATGATACTCTATAAACACGTATGGCGACGAAAAACCTATATCAACGCTATTCAAAAACAAAATAAGTTGATAAAAAAATGGAGCATCTTTCTGTATGTTTCTTTTGTATTAATTTTTTTAATTCGCTTGACTATCATCATTATAAACTATAATCAAGGTACATCCAGAGACAATTACCTTTGGATAACGGCATTGGTTTGGATGGTTATTTTTGTAAAAATCATCCTTAGCCCTGAAATCCTTTACGGATATAACGTATTAAATAAAACCATTGATGCAGCCACTGAAAGGTTAGCTCTCAGCAGTGTATGGAATTTGGAAAGTAGGGTGCTGCCTATTACTAGTGAGAAGGATAGAAAACTAGATGAAAAAATAAAACCCTTGCTCCTAGAATATTTGCATCAAATGGAAGAGTTTTCTTTTCATACAAATGCTTTTCGAAATCCCGATTTGAGTCCAGAGGACATTGCTGTTGCGTTAAAAATTCCTATCAGCCATATCTACTTTATTTTAAAATTTCATTGCAACGAGAGTTTCACCGATTATAAAAAGATTGTACGCATTCACGATGCTACCAAATTACTCGAACACGGCTACCTCAACGACCATAAAATAGAATCGCTTGCTACCACAGTGGGGTTTACGTCCTACAATACCTTTAGTATTGCTTTTAAAAACATTACGGGAGTAACGACTCAGGAGTACGTGAAGCGGTTTTAATTGTGTTATACGTAATACTATTTTTACTTGACAAGAGCAGTTCATCACTTCATCAAGACGCGACTATTATTTTACCACGGTTAATCAAGTAACTTACCGCGTTAAATTAAATGATTTACCACGGTAACTTATGCAATTTACCGCGGTAATTTTTTTGCTTGGTCCGTATGAATGCGTATCTTTGTCGGAACGAGCAAAAAATAACTTCTTCACCTCCTAGAATTATGGCTATTACTATTACCCCTATTGGGAAAACCAATCCCGTAAATCCTAGTGCTTCTATGCTGTATTATCCCAAAGTTACCAAAACGGGAGAAGTAGATTTAGAAGAACTTTCGGAACAAATTGCCTATGGCTCTTCCTTAACTCAAGCCGATTGTTATGCGGTTGTTATTAGCTTGGTTGCAATGGTTTCTAAAGAATTAGAGGCGGGGAAAATTGTACGACTTGGGCAATTAGGTGCTTTTCAAATTAGTGTCAAAGGAACCGCTAGTGAAACTCCCGAAGCCGTGTCTCCAAAAAATGTACGTAGTGCTTCGGTTATTTTTAGACCGGGCAAGAAGTTTAAGGCCATGCTTAAAGATTTGCGTTTTATTAGAAAAGGAAAATAGTATTTGAGGTAAAGATAAAATGCTTTCTTGCGCTGCATAAACATCTTTTAAAATTTGAAAGGTTGATGCGCTAAAATACCAAGTTTTAATACCACTGTATTTTAATAATCCATAATATATAATTAAACCTCTATGGAGTAAAATTCCATAGATTTGGTTTTGCAGACTGACAGGCTGCCAGGCTGAACTTTATAATTAAATTCGTAAAATTTCACCGCAGATTCACAGATTTTAAAAATGATTTAAAAATCTGTGAATCTGCGGTGAAAAAACATTTTCAGAACCTGAAAGGGAAATGCACTAAAGTGCATAGTTTTAACTATTTTTGGGACCAATAAATCTTAAAGACCGAATGATTTATTCGGTAAGTGATACTTTAGTATTAGTAGAAGTTGTTTCGGCAATGGGTCATTATTCTGATAAATAACCTTTATATAACGTAAACAATAGATTTCAACCAAAAAATTAAAAAAACTAGACTCTTTTCTTTATCAATAAAAAAGGCGCAAGAATTGAATCTTGCGCCTTTTGTGTTTACAGGAATAAAACCATTTCGAATAAATTTTCTATATTTGTTTTATGAAGAAATCGGTTTTGTGTATTGGAGCAACGCTAGTGGATGAGTTGTATTTTTGTGAACAGCATTGCATTCCCAGCACCTCTAATCCTGCGACTAAAACCTCGAGTATAGGTGGTGTTATTAGCAATATTGCACAGCATTTAGGATTGTTACAACTTCATCCTTCACTAATAACCGCACTAGGGGCAGATGCTGATGCGGCGTATATTACCAAAAGTTTAAACCAAAAAGGCATTGTGCTAGCCCATTCTGTTTATGCTAATGACTGTACTGGAAAATACATTTCCATTATGAATCCTGACGGAAATCTGGTGGTAGCGGTTTGTCAAGACATTAGTAGCACATACCTCACCCCCGATTTCTTGGAGTCTAAATCGCACTTTATTAAAGCCTTTGACTTGGTGATCCTCGACACCAATATCCCTATAGCAAGCATACAGTGGTTGATTGATTTTGCTAAAACGCACCGACAAAAACTAATTATTGAACCTGTTTCGGTGGCTAAAGCCTCCAAGCTGGCGGCATTGGATTTAGAAGGCGTTTTTATGATTACACCTAATGAAGACGAGCTTAGAGCCATGGCTACTGGAGACACGACCGATGAGTTGGCTCTTGTGCAAAGCTTATTCCTTAGAGGCGTGCAACAGGTCTGGATTAGAAAAGGAAAACAAGGATCGATTATTTACACCGCCACTCAATCGTTGGCATTGCAAGTTCCTGAAATTAGCATTAGCGACAGCACCGGTGCTGGTGATGCAGCCTTAGCGGGATGGGTTTTTGGCTTTCTTAATCACGAAAACGAAGAAACTTGCCTGCAATTGGCACATGCCTTAGCGATAGAAGTATTACAAATTAAAGGAGCAGTACTGCAGCACCTAAACAGTGAATATTTATACCAAATTAAAAACACCTATTATAATGAACACCTCTAATTTTATAGTCCTAAGTCCAGAAGTGCAACATGCTTTAGACAACAATTTACCCGTTGTGGCCCTTGAATCTACTATTATCTCCCACGGAATGCCTTGGCCACAAAATGCCATCACAGCAAAGTCAGTAGAGGATGAAGTGCGTAAACAAGGTGCTGTACCGGCTACCATTGCCATTAAAGAGGGAAAATGCTTGGTGGGATTATCGTCAGAAGCTATTGATTATTTTGCTCAGGCACAAAACGTTTGGAAAGTGAGTTTGAGAGACATGCCTTATGTTATTGCTCAAAAACTCCCTGGTGCAACAACCGTTGCGGCCACTATGCGAATTGCTGCCATCGCAGGTGTCAAAATATTTGCAACCGGAGGTATTGGAGGGGTACATCGTGGTGCTACAGCAACGATGGACATCTCAGCTGATTTAACTGAAATGGGGCAAACCAATGTAGCGATTGTAGCTGCAGGTGTCAAATCTATTTTGGATATTGGCTTGACCTTAGAATATATGGAAACGCTTGGTATTCCTGTGGTTACCTATGGTCAGGACGAGTTTCCTAGTTTTTATTCGTCTAAAAGTGGGTTTGATTCCCCTTTGAGATTGGATTCTGCAACTGCGATTTCCGATTTATTGAAAGCCAAATGGGGGATGCAATTGGATGGCGCCGTGTTGATTGCGAATCCTGTACCAACTGAGTTTGAGATGGGTCAAGATGCCATAGAACAGTACATCCTAAACGCATTGGAAGCCGCCAATCAACAAAAGGTAAAAGGCAAAGAAGTAACACCATTTATACTGAAATATATTGCTGATCATACCAAAGGCGAAAGCTTAGAGACCAATATTGCCTTAATTAAAAACAATGCGAGGTTAGCGGCTCAAATTGCGGTTGCGCATTGTAAGTAACAGCGTTTGGATTTTTGCTTCTAGAACTCTGTCGCTAAAACAATTGGATGCCTTTTCTATACAAAAATCAGCCCTAAACTGAAGTTTAGGGCTGTTTACAGATTGGCTATGGTATTTTTTATACCGATTATGTATTGCTTCGGCTGTTCACTAGCGATCGGGTCAATATAGTCAATAATAGATGGACTATATTCATACTATATCGGCATTACACCATAAACTTTTAGATTATTTTACAAATGTTATTGGTATTATTTTTTTAGAGGTTTTTTTAGGACCAGAATGGTTTTAACAAGTTATCTTGAATAATTTGGCGCTTCTTTAGTAATGGTCACATTATGCGGATGGCTCTCGTTGATACCACTAGCAGTAATACGCACAAAACGACCTGTTTCTTGTAAAGTAGGAATGTCTTTAGAGCCGCAATAACCCATTCCTGCACGAAGACCACCGATGAATTGCTGCATGCTTTCGTTTAGTTCTCCTTTATAAGGCACACGACCTACAATGCCCTCAGGAACCAGTTTCTTGACATCGTCTTCTACATCTTGAAAATAGCGGTCTTTAGATCCGTCTTCCATCGCCTCAATTGAACCCATTCCGCGATAAGATTTGAATTTTCTTCCTTCAAAAATGATAGTTTCTCCAGGTGATTCCATAGTTCCGGCTAAAAGAGAACCGAGCATCACACAATCTGCTCCGGCAGCGATAGCTTTAGGAATATCACCAGTATAACGAATTCCACCATCTGCAATAACGGGAACCCCTGTGCCTTTGATGGCAGCAGCCACTTCTAATACCGCAGAAAATTGTGGAAAACCAACTCCCGCAACAATACGAGTGGTACAAATAGAACCAGGTCCGATTCCTACCTTTACCCCATCGGCACCATTTTCTACTAGGAATTTAGCTGCTTCTGGAGTAGCTATATTTCCTACTATTACGTCTATTTGAGGAAATTTTGCTTTCACTTCTTTCAAAACATTGACAACGCCTTGTGTATGTCCATGTGCTGTATCAATAATAATAGCATCGACTCCCGATTTTACTAATGCTGCAGCTCTATCAACCGCATCAGCAGTGACACCAATTGCAGCAGCAACTCTCAAACGTCCGTAAACATCTTTGTTAGCAATGGGTTTTTGAGTAAGCTTCGTAATGTCTCTAAAGGTAATTAGACCTACTAATTTATAATCGGCATTCACGACAGGAAGTTTTTCTATTTTGTTGCCTTGCAGAACCACTTCAGCTTGCTCTAAGGAAGTACCTTCGGCAACGGTAACCAAGTTTTCGCTGGTCATTACCTCAACAATAGGTCTAGCATTGTTTTTTTCGAAACGCAAATCTCTATTGGTCACAATTCCTTTTAATATTTGATTTTCATCGACAATTGGAATACCGCCAATACCATATTCTTTCATGGCATTTTTAGCATCGGCTACTGTTGATGTTAGCGGTAAAGTAACAGGATCGATAATCATTCCCGATTCGGCCCGTTTTACTTTACGTACTTTAGCAGCTTGTTGCTCGATAGTCATATTTTTATGCAAAACACCAATACCTCCTTCTTGCGCCATAGCAATTGCCATCGAGCTTTCGGTTACGGTATCCATAGCGGCGGATACGATGGGAACGTTAAGGGTGATGTTTCTGGAGAATTTAGATTGGATACTCACTTCTCGTGGAAGTACATTCGAGTAATTAGGAACTAATAGTACATCGTCATAGGTTAAACCTTCTCCGACTATTTTAGTATTGTGTGCGATCATTGCAATTTGTAGTTGTAGTTAAATTGCGTGCAAATATAGTGAAAATGTAGTTATTAAATAGTAATTGGCGTTCGATTTTGAAAATTTAATACTAGATGCTATTTTAATTAGCCCAGATGGAAATGAAAATCATTTTATTGAAAAACCCTATTTTTTGTTGGGCTAAAAAAGCGACCAAGGGAAGCTCTTTTTAGTACTTACAAAAAAAGAGTTTTTGATAAAATATTTGGAATGGACAGCTGGAGATTGCTCCTAATGAAACTCACTAAATAATTTTGTTGCCTGTATATATGCCTTTTCGAAATGCGTTGGACTTGTATTGGTTTGCTCATTAATAGTAGTAAAATAGGATAATAACTTCTCGGTAGGCATGTTTCCTGTCAATTTATTGGTAGCCATAGGACAGCCACCAAAACCTTGTATGGCTCCATCAAATCGACGGCAACCCGATGTATAAGCGGCTTCTACTTTTTCGAGCCATTTATCAGGAGTCGTGTGTAAATGTGCTCCAAATTCTACAGTTGGATATTTCGTAATTAAATGTGAAAATAAATAGGTAATCACTTCTGGTGTCGAACTTCCAACTGTATCCGAAAGGGAGAGTATTTTTACGCCCATATTTGCTAAATTTTCTGTCCACTCCCCTACTATATCAACATTCCAAGGATCACCATACGGATTTCCAAAACCCATGGACAAATATGCTACAACCTCTTTATTGTTTTTATAGGCAATTTCAAGAATCTCCATTAAAGCAATTGTAGATTGAGCAATGGTTTTATGGGTATTTCGCATTTGAAAATTCTCAGAAATAGAAAAAGGAAATCCTAAATATTGAATTGCTGCATGCTCTGAAGCTAATTTTGCCCCTTGAGTATTGGCTATAATTGCCAATAATTTACTAGTGGTTTGTGATACATCTAATTGAGATAAAACCTCTCTAGTATCTTGCATTTGAGGAATGGCTTTAGGAGACACAAAGCTTCCGAAATCTATTGTATCGAAACCAACGTCTAGTAATGATTGAATGTAGGCTACTTTCCTTTGAGTAGGAATAAAGGCTTTTATACCTTGCATGGCATCACGTGGACATTCAATGATTTTTATTGGTTTCATAACAAGTCAAAGATAGCAAAGAATTAGTTTTTATACTCTTTCTACTATTTTTTTGTTTATGGCTTTTACTAAAGCAGGCCCTTCATAAATAAAACCGGTATACAATTGAATTAGGCTCGCTCCAGCATCTAATTTTTCAATGGCATCTTCTGGAGAATGAATGCCTCCTACTCCAATAATAGGGAAGGCTTTATTGCTTTTTTCGGATAAAAATCGGATGACTTCAGTAGACCGTTTGGCTAATGGCTTTCCTGACAAACCACCTGTTTCAGTTCTATTTTCAGATTGCAACCCTTCACGAGAAATCGTAGTATTTGTAGCAATTACTCCTGCAATTTTGGTTTGCTTTACAATATCAATGATGTCCAACAACTGATCGTCTGTCAAATCGGGAGCAATTTTTAATAGGATGGGTTTTTGCTTTAGTTTTTTTACATTCTTATTTTGCAATGTTTGCAGCAATTGTGTCAACGGTTCTTTGTCCTGTAAGGCACGCAGATTGGGAGTGTTGGGTGAACTCACATTCACTACAAAATAATCGACATAGTCGTATAAGGCATCAAAACAAATTTCATAATCGGAGGTAGCTTCTTCGTTTGGAGTGAGTTTATTTTTTCCGATATTACCTCCTATCAAAATACCGTTATTTTGTTTTAAACGTTCGACTGCCTTTTGCACCCCGCCGTTGTTAAACCCCATTCTATTGATGATAGCGGAATCTTCTTTAAGACGAAATAATCTTTTTTTAGGATTTCCCTCTTGCCCTTTTGGGGTTAGAGTTCCAATTTCTATAAATCCGAAACCAAAATTTGATAATTCTTTGTATAAGGTTGCATCTTTATCAAAACCGGCAGCAAGCCCTACAGGGTTTTTAAATTTTAAACCGAAAACTTCTGTTTCTAATCGTTTGTCGTTGACAAGATACATTGCCTTGAATAATGAAGAAAAACCAGGAATACTTGATAAAAAACGTATTAATGAAAAAGTAAAATAGTGGACTTTTTCAGGGTCAAACTTGAAAAGAATTGGACGAATGAATAATTTGTACATAGCAGTTGTGTTGTATAATGCAAAAATAGAATTATCCTTTTAATTTTATTATGATTCTAACTAATTTAAAGTAGATTTAAATTTTAAGATGCTTTTATACACAGGAAATACTTTTGCTTAATTCAATAAATTAATATCTCTGATTTTTTGTTAATTTTTAATATCTTTGAAACACTTTATCATAAATCAATGCTACTATTAATAGCTTATTGCTTAGAAACAAATAATAGATTTTTACTAATATAATTCACCTAAAACGCTCAAAACATGAAAACAATTAAATTATCTCTAAGTGTAGTTTGTCTCTTTTTCACATTTAATACCTATTCTCAAGATACACCGACGACTATCAAACAAAACAAATTAAACACTACAATAGGACTGGGCTTGGGACTTGATTATGGTGGAATTGGAGCCAATATTTTGTATTACCCTGTAGATCAAATTGGACTTTTTGGAGGTGTAGGATATGCTTTTGCAGGTGCTGGATTCAATGTAGGTGCAAAATTTAGATTAAATGCAAAAAAAGAGTCTCCAAAAATAGGTCCTTACCTTATAGGAATGTATGGCTATAATGCAGCAATAGCTGTAAAAAATGCCTCAAAGTTTAACAAACTATTTTACGGCCCAACTTTTGGATTTGGAGTCGATTTCAAACCAAAAAATAAAGATAGAAATGGGTATTGGTCATTAGCCTTATTGGTACCTATAAGAAGTTCTGATGTAAACCAATACATCGATGATTTAAAAAACAAAGAAGGAATTGAATTTGAAAACGAGTTATTGCCCATAGGATTTTCGATAGGCTATCGCATCAAAATTGATTGATTCTAGTTTTTAATTGAGTTATTCAAATAGTACCATCGAACAAACTATTAATTTCATACTATGGAAAAAAAATCGCTTTTGAAATCAGCCCTATTAACGTTGGTTATTGTAATTTTTGTAATTGGTAGCTGGGAAATATACCTTAGAAATAAAGGAATACCTATTAGTTATGATGATGGCCCGCCTTTGTGGGCAAATAATAGAGCAATGGTTTATGAGCCTCTTGACGATGCAGTAGTCTTTATTGGTTCATCAAGAATAAAATACGATTTAGACATTCCAACTTGGCAAAACAAAACTAATATTCATGCTGTACAATTAGCAGTAGAAGGAAGTAATCCAAGACCTGCATTAGAAGATTTAGCCAATGACCCTAATTTTAAAGGGCGACTCATTGTAGACGTCACGGAAGGACTATTTTTCTCGAAATCTGGACCACTTGATAAAACCCTTAACGAAAATATCAAATACTTTCATGATAGAACTCCAGCACAAAAAATCAGTTTCTTCTTAAATAAACCATTAGAATCACAATTTGTTTTTCTAAACAAAGATTACTTTTCGCTTAACGCAAAATTAGATGAACTCGAAATTCCGAGACGTGCTGGTGTTTTTATGATGCCATTATTTCCCATTGAGTTTAGTCATAACACCTTTGAAAGACAAATGTTTATGACTCCAGAATTTGTAGTTGATACTGTTTTACAAAACAAAGTCAAAGCCAATTGGGCTTTTTTTGCAAGCTTAGGAAAAGGTGCGCCACCAATGCCAACAGCAGAATTAGATGCCATATTTAAATCTGTAAAAGTAGCAACTGACAAAATAAAAGCGCGTGGCGGAGAAGTGCTTTTTGTACGAACACCATCAAGTGGTGTTTATTTACAAGGTGAAAAAATAGGTTTCCCTAGAGAAAAATACTGGGATAAATTATTGACTTATACGAATTGTCCTGGAATACATTTTCTTGATTATCCAGCTATAGATCATTTTGTTTGTCCTGAACTCTCACATTTAAGCCGACCCGACGCTATAGAATTTACAAAACATTTTATTGATATATTGGAGAAAGACAAAAATTGGAAATTGACAAACTCAAATAAATTAAATTAATCACCAAAATAGTCTAATTATGGTATTCAACTCTTACACCTTTATAGCCTTTTTTCTTATCATTCTTTTTTTACATAATCTTCCGTTGTCATGGAAAACAAAAAAAATCAACTTATTACTGGCTAGTTATATATTTTACGCTGCATGGAATCCTCCTTTTATTTTATTGTTATGGTTGTCGACAGTAATTGATTTTTTTGTAGGTAGAGCACTCTATACACAAGAAAATCATTATAAGAAGAAAATGCTCTTAATAGTAAGCTTAATTGGTAATCTTGGAATGCTAGTTTTCTTTAAATATGGGACCTTTTTACTGGAAAATTTTGTTGCACTATGCAATGCTATTGGTTTTGATTATCATCCAGCCGAACCCAACATCATACTTCCCGCCGGAATTTCATTTTACACGTTTACAACCTTATGTTATACTATTGATATGTATCAAAAAAGAAGTGAGCCTGTAAAATCATTATTGGACTTTTCTCTCTTTGTTACCTTTTTCCCCCATTTGGTTGCCGGTCCAATTGTGCGTCCACCTCAATTAGTTCCTCAGTTTGAATGGCCGCGCAAAGCTTCTTTGAAACAAATGACCGATGGATTACTATTATTAACGTTGGGATTGTTTATGAAAGTCGTACTCGCCGATAGTATGTTGTCGGCTACTGCAAACAGCGTTTTTGAATCAAAAGACCTATTACCAACTCTAGATGCTTGGATTGGAGTATTCGCTTTCTCTGGACAAATATTCTTAGATTTTGCAGGGTATTCTACTTGTGCCATTGGAGTTGCACTATGTTTGGGATTCGTTTTACCACAGAATTTCAATTATCCATATGCAGCAATAGGTTTTTCTGATTTCTGGAAAAGATGGCACATTACCTTATCAACATGGTTAAGAGATTATCTATATATTCCTTTAGGTGGGAATCGTCACGGAAAAATTAGAACCTATTTTGCCTTAATGGCAACCATGCTTCTGGGAGGGCTCTGGCATGGAGCCAATTGGACCTTTGTAGCTTGGGGAGGTTTACATGGAATTTATTTATGGATAGAACGGTATTTAAAAGACAGACGTCACGCTGCTCATAGTCACAAAGAACCTTCAGATACTATTGAAGTTCGACGTCATCCTTGGATAAGCTTTTTCTATGCCTTACTCACTTTCATGCTAATTAACATTACTTGGGTATTTTTCCGAGCAGATACTTTTGGAAAATCATGGCAATTGTTGCAATCTATGTTTGGTTTAGTTGGAGAAGGAAAAGCTTTGTTAACTACTTTGGCTATCCTCAAAGTGTCAATAATTGTTCCTCTGATTGTTTTATTTCATTGGTTCATGCGAAATACCAAGGTTTTAAATGTGGCTTATAAACTATCTTGGTTTTGGATAAGTTTAGTATGGTCAACACTTGTTTTGATGATAATATGGGCACAGGAAAGTGGCAGTTCATTTATTTACTTTCAGTTTTAATCACAACCAATTGTGATTAAAAAAATCTAAAGCAATCATTTATTTTCTTAAATTTAAAACAACTTTATACAACTGATTATCAGAATTATAAATTTAACAATTAGTTAATAAGTAAAATGAATTTCGATTCTACAATTCACTATTTATATGTAAATTTATAGTAGTAAATGGCATCTTAATTAAATTTTAGAAAACATGAAAAACTGGAAAAAACAAACAGGGGTTTGGATTGACTCCTCTGAAGCGGTCATCATCACTCTTTTTGATGGAGGCGAAAATGTTACCGAAATTAAATCTGGGATTTACTATGACGATGAAATTGATAAAGGAGCCTCTTCTAGGTACGGTCAAGAAGCTCATCACTATAAATATGGAAAACAGAATAATAATCAACTAGACCATTTTCTAGATAATGTAATATCTCAAGTTAAAGAATCAGACGAACTTTTTATTTTTGGTCCCGCTGAAACTAAAACAAAATTGCACCAAAAAATATACGATGAGCATCTTATTGATTATAGAAAACTCAAATCAGTTCAGGCTACGAATAAAATGACTCCTTCTGAGATTCTAGCCAACGTAAAAGAATTTTATAAAAACTAATATGCTTATTGCTAATTTAACAAAAATGGAAAATAGCTTTCTGAAAAAGTATAGAAATCTAATTTAAATATGCTTTTTGTAGTTCTTCAGGTTTTATACATATTGTTTATAGCAATAACAAATTATATATTTGTGCTTGAAATAAACTATATCAAATTAGATGCAACACCTAATAGACCGATTTATAAGCTACGTTATAATTGACACCGAATCTGATTCCAATTCTAATACTACACCTAGCACAAAAAAACAATTAGTCTTAGCCAATTTATTAGTAAAAGAGCTCAAAGCAATTGGAATGGCGGAAGTAACCAAAGATAAAAATGGTTACATCATGGCGACTTTACCTAGTAACATTGAGCATGTAGTACCTACCATTGGCTTTGTTTCGCATTATGATACTTCACCTGATTTTACAGGTGCGAACGTAAAACCACAAGTCATAGCAAATTATGATGGTGGCGATATCCTTTTGAATGCTGAACACAACATTATTTTATCCCCTAACTATTTCAAGGATTTATTGCAATACAAAGGGCAAACTTTAATCACTACTGATGGAACCACACTTCTTGGTGCCGATGATAAAGCAGGATTGACCGAGATAGTTTCTGCTATGGAATACTTGATTAAAAATCCAGATATCAAACACGGCAAAATAAGAGTTGGTTTTACCCCCGATGAAGAAATTGGTCGAGGAGCCGATTTGTTTGATGTAGAAAAGTTTGGAGCAGACTGGGGGTATACTATGGATGGAAGCCAAATAGGTGAATTAGAATATGAAAATTTTAATGCAGCTGGAGCCAAAATAACGTTCAAAGGAAAAAGTGTGCATCCTGGTTATGCTAAAGGCAAAATGATTAATTCGATGCTGATTGCCAATGATTTCATTAATAAACTTCCTAAAAAAGAAATTCCGCAAGAAACCAAAAATTATGAAGGCTTTTTTCATGTGAATCATCTGAGTGGAAGCATTGAAGAAACCATTTTAGAATTGATTATAAGAGATCATAATGCAAAAAAGTTCAAAAAAAGGAAAGATTTAATTCATGATATTACCAAAAAAATAAACAAAAAATTTGCTAAACAATTTGGAGAAGATATTGTTATTACTGAAATAAAAGACCAGTATTACAACATGAAAGAAAAAGTTGAACCAGTACTATTTATTGTAGATTTAGCCGAAAAAGCAATGATAGATTTAGGCATCAAACCTATCATAAAACCCATTCGAGGAGGAACTGATGGTAGTAGATTATCGTATATGGGATTGCCTTGCCCAAACATTTTTGCTGGCGGACATAATTTTCATGGTAAATACGAATATGTACCTGTTGAAAGCATGCAAAAAGCCATTGATGTGATCATAAAAATAGCGGAGTTAACGGCAACTACTGATTTCTCTGCTAATGAAAATACAAAGGATAAAAAATCAAAAAAGAAGAAATAATGATTTCCTAAATAAAAAATGCCTCTAAATTTAGAGGCATCTTTTATGAAATGAAAATAGAGACTATTTTTTGTTTAGTTCTGCGCTCATTTCCATTGAAATTGCTGAACGCTCTATTTTTAATTTTCCCGACATCGTTTCTATGACTACGCTTGTAGCAGCTAGTTCTGAAATTTTACCATGAAAACCACTTTTTGTAATGATTCTATCGCCTACTTTTAAATCAGCTTCGAATTGTTTTTCTTGTTTTGCCTTTTTTTGTTGCGGTCTAATCATAAAAAAATAAATGACTACGAACATCAGGATAAAGGGTGCGAATTGTTGAATTTGTTCCATACGTTTTTAATGTGAAGTTAATCCAGATTATTTTCTGGGTTTTGATTGAATTAAAGATTTAATTGTTAAAATTTCATTTCCTTCTAAAGTGTTGGTAGTAAGCGATACCGTTTTCATTTGTTTTCCGTTTTTCCCAGCCGAATTAAATGAAACTACAATTTTAGCCGATTTTCCTGGAGGTATCGCCTCCTTAGGATATTCAGGAACCGTACAGCCACATGACCCAACAGCCTTAGAAATAATCAAATTTGATTCGCCAGTATTTTTAAAATCGAAAACAGTTTCTACTTTTTCTCCTTGTACAACATTTCCAAAATCATGTTCTTTTGTTTTAAAAGTCATTACTGGATATTTCCCGTCTAATGGAACAATTTTAGAAGTTATTGCTTCTACTGTTTGATTTTCTTTGGCTTTCTGAGCTTCTTTTTCTTTCGCTTTAAGTGCTATTGCCGTTCCAAAATGAGTGGGTGTAGCTTCTTCTTTTTTACAAGAAAAAATTATGAGGATAAAGAATAGAAAAAAGGAAAATACAATTTTTTTCATCATCGGGCAATTTGTTTACACTACATTAAACCTCTTCCAGTTTTTTGAATTTTATTACTGGCTTGAAATTCCTTAACTAAATTGTCTAGAATTCCGTTGATAAAAATACTACTTTTAGGAGTAGAATATTCTTTAGCCACTTCTAAATATTCGTTAATGGTTACTTTAATAGGAATTGAAGGAAATTTTAACAACTCGCATATTGCCATTTTCAAAATAATAGTATCTATTTCGGCAATACGCTCGATATCCCAATTAGGGGTTTTGTCAATATATTCATTGGCTAAAGCTACTTCGTTTAAAACGGTTTTTCTAAACAAATTAGTCACAAACTCCTTATCTTCTGTGTCTTTATATAATTTAGGCACTTTAAAACTGTCATTAGGCGATTTTAGAGCACCCAATTGTTTTATTATTTGAGTATTTACTAACGGAATGTCATCAACCCATGTTAGCTTATTGTCCTCTAAATAATCATATAATTTATCGTTAGTGGCAATAACATCGGTAAAAACGGCTAGAACAAATTCCTTGTCTTCTAAGAACGATGTAGTTTTGGAAGACATGTATTTTTTGTACAAATCACTTTCTTTAATAGCCGCCAAAAGCAACAAAATATAATCGTCATTCAACGACCAATTGTTAATTTTTCGGTCTTCTAAAGCAATGCTTAATGAATTATTTTCAGCAAGAATCTTGAAAATAGCGTTATTTACAAATTTTTTATTGGGATTTCGTTCTTCTGCAGTGGCAAGATGCTTTTCTGATGATTTTTCTAAAAAAACAAGTTCTTTTTTAGCAATTTCAATCAAAGAAGAAAGCATAACCAAATATAAATCTTGAATATTTTCGATACTGAACAGCAAGAATTTTTCTTCTTTTTCTAAACTGTCAGAACCATTTTGATGCATCGCATATATGGTTTGCATCACTTTAACTCGGATATGTCTTCTATTTAACACTAGGTAAGAACTTTTATAAAAATTAGAAATCGAAATAAAAACTTTCGCAGTGCAAAAATAACAATAATATTGAAACCCGAAATTATTTAGCCCTTTCTTTTTAGCGTTAATATCGTCTTAAAAATGCGCCAAAGTTAATATGGTCCTTCTCATTATTGCTTTTAAACTCCTATATTTGCTATTGAAAATTGGCAGGAATCGTAGCATGAAAGAATTAAACTATTTAAATAAATACTTTGTCAAATACAAATACAGCTTTTTAATTGGCATTGTAACCACAATTGCAGCTCAAATTTTTTCACTATTTACTCCCAAATTAATCAGTAAATCGTTTCAAGCCATTGAAAGTCATGTAAAACAATCGGTTGTCGATTCGGCTCTTATTCAAAAAGAACTGATCCATAACATTCTTCTAATAATTGCTACGACAATAATTGCAGGTTTTCTCACTTTTTTGATGCGACAAACCTTAATTGTGATGTCACGTCATATTGAATTCGATTTAAAAAATGAAGTTTTTCGTCAGTATGAAAATCTCTCCCAAAATTTCTATAAGCAAAACCGAACAGGCGATTTGATGAATCGCATTAGTGAAGATGTCGGAAAAGTGCGTATGTATGTTGGTCCAGCGGTTATGTATACCATAAATACCTTTATTCGATTTGCCATTGTTATTGTATATATGTATAACGTCTCGCCAAGATTAACTTTATATACGTTGTTGCCATTGCCCATTTTATCATATGCTATTTTTAAATTAAGCTCCGAAATAAATATTCGAAGTACTATTTTTCAGCAATACCTTTCTAAAATTTCAAGTTTTACTCAAGAGATTTTTTCTGGAATTCGTGTGATAAAAGCCTATTCGTTAGAAAATCAGCATCAAAAGAATTTAGAGGAATTATCAAAAGAGAGCAAAGCAAAGAGTATGAATTTGGCAAAAGTGCAATCATTGTTTGGTCCTTTAATGCTCGCTTTAATTGGCGTAAGCAACTTAGTGGTGATTTATTTTGGCGGTATGATGTACATTAACGGAAGTATAAAAAGCATTGGTACCATTGCCGAATTTATTTTGTATGTAAACATGCTTACATGGCCAGTAGCCTCATTAGGTTGGGTTTCGTCATTAGTTCAAGAGGCCGAAGCTTCCCAAAAACGTATTAATGAATTTTTAAAAATACAACCTGATATTCAAAACAATCATCCTGAAAAGTCGATTATTAAAGGGACAATCGAGTTTAAAAACGTATCTTTTACGTATGATGACACCCAAATACAGGCACTTAAAAACATTACTTTTACTGTAAATAAAGGCGATACTTTAGCCATTTTAGGCAAAACAGGTTCCGGAAAATCGAGTATTATTTCACTAATAAGTCGATTGTATGATACTACCAAAGGGGAGATTTTAATAGATGGAATTCCAATTCATCAAGTAAATTTATTCGATTTAAGAAACAGTATAGGGATAGTTCCGCAGGATGCCTTTTTGTTTTCGGATACTATAAAAAACAACATCAAGTTTGGTAAAGAAAGTGCTCTAGATAGTGAAGTTATAGATGCCGCCAAGAAAGCGGCAGTTCATGACAATATTATCAATTTTAATTTGCAATACGAAACCATTTTAGGCGAACGTGGCATAACCCTTTCTGGCGGACAAAAGCAACGCGTTTCTATTGCAAGAGCCATTATTAAGGACGCGCCTATTTTATTGTTAGACGATTGTCTTTCAGCAGTAGATACCGAAACCGAAGAAATCATTCTAAATAATTTACTGGAATTTTGCAAAAACAAAACCACAATTATTGTCAGTCATCGAGTATCATCAGCAAAAAATGCTGATAAAATTATTATTCTTGATGAAGGAACAATCATCGAACAAGGTACTCATAATCAATTAATAAACCAAGAAGGGTACTACGCCGCTTTGTATTTAAAACAACTTTCAGAAAAAGAATTGACCTAAATGTTGTTTTGTAAATGTTTTTTTATCATTTTTGAAAAGGAATTAAATGTAAACAAAACGTAAATAAATTGATAGAAGGATTATGAGAGAAAATGATATGTTAGAAAAAGAAGAGATTTTTTCTAAAGTTTTAAGAGCCGGTAGACGAACCTATTTTTTTGATGTTAGAGCCACTAAAGCAGATGATTATTACATAACTATTACTGAAAGTAAAAAATTTACTGAGGAAGACGGTTCCTTTCATTTCAAAAAACACAAAATTTACTTGTATAAAGAGGATTTCACGGCTTTCTCTGAAATTCTGGAAGACATGACGGCTTATGTATTAAACCATAAAGGTGAGGAAGTAATTTCTGAAAGACACCAAAAAGATTTCAAGAAAGAATATACCAATGACTTGGCGGAAGAAGAAAACCCAAAATTAGATAAAAGCTTTACTGACATAGAGTTTGATGACATTTAATCATCAAAAAAATTAAGACCACTAAGGTCTGAAAATCAAATGATTTTCAGACCTTTTTTTATGGAATAGCTTCTAATTATTTTAAACTTGTGATAAAATTTTCATTTAAAAAAAGTGTCATAATTTTTGTGATAAAAAACCATTTTACTAAAAATTATCACAAACACATATCCTAAAAAAACAGTATATTTGAAAATAATACGCAGCGAGTAGCCTCTGTCTAGCTGTAATTGGCGAGATAAGCGATGCTTTGTATAGCATAATACAAGTTAGTAGCAGTTTAGCCGAACGAAATTGTGAGCAACCAAAAATATCAATTTTAAAGAAAAAAAAGACTCAATAAAACTTTTAACTGCTCAGAAAAAAAAATTTAAGGAAATATCATTGGACGAAATTCATTGGATAGATGAAACTGCCAATATCGTTACAAATATTTATAATAAAGATTCATACTAACTTACGTAAAATTAAACAAAATAATATTAGGATACACAATAATTTTCACTACACCCATAAAGGAGAAGATACGAATATGATGAAAAATATAATAAGAAAGGCCAACAGCTACTAAACGAATTTGGGCAATTGGCTTATTTGAAAGTTGGTTTGTATGTGGGATGCAATTATTAACTCTAAAAAAGGTCAACATATTTTAGGATATGACATGATTGTATCAACAGACAGAAATTAGATACCTTTGAAAACAAAAAATGGCAAATAAAACTTCTCAACACATTTTAGGAACTTCTGCAAATTTATTGGGGTTTTGCCTCTTCATAATTACTTCACTTCATTTGACAAACAAAACAGAAAATACTTTAATAGATGAATTTACTTCAGTTGTCGCTTTGCTATTAACAATTTCTTGCGTGTTCTCTTTTGTATCCATTAGAACAGAGAATGAAAATCGAAAATATAAACTTGAACAAATTGCAGACTACTTATTTTTTGTTTCGCTTATTGGAATTTTTGGAATAATCGCTTTTGTAATCATTAACTATTGGCAGAAATGAAACACTTACCCAGAATAAATCACTTTTATTGGGCATTAATAATTAGTGCAAACACAATGGGAGAAACTGGAGGAGATTTAATTTCTCAAACTTTTAATTTAGGTTATGGTGTTGGATCAATTGCTTTACTTGGCCTTTTCCTAATTGCTTTGACAATTTCTGTTTACTCAAAAAGTCAGAAACCACTTTTGTATTGGACAGTAATTACTTTGGCGAGTATATTAGGAACAACAATATCAGATTTCATAAGCAGGTCGTTTTTTCATTTGCAATTAGGTTTTACAGAAAATCAAGGCTATACATTCGGAACTATTATATTAATCGTTGCTTTGACTTTGACATTTAGTATTTGGAAATATCATTCAAACACAGACACAATAGAAAACGGACTGAACAAGCAAACAGAATTTTTATATTGGATAGCCATATTAACTTCAAGTACATTAGGAACTGCTTTTGGAGATTTACTTGCTCATAATACACCTTTAGGCTTTGATGGAGGAACGTTACTTTTATTAGGTCTTCTTGTAGTTGTAGTTGCATTTTACTTTTGGACAAAAATATCAAGAGAATTTTTATATTGGTGTGCTATAATTTTAACACACCCAATTGGGGCGACAATGGGCGACTATTTAACAAAACCAGAAGGATTTAATTTAGGAAACATAAAAGCAAGTTTAGTTTTAGTTGCCGTTTTTATAATTGTAATTTTTGCTGGACAAGTAACGAAAAAATTGAAAAAAAACTACCACTAATATAGTTTTCCCTCAATAGCCAGACTCGAATTTTATTAGGTAACTGTAGCTTATTTCTTTTCTTAATTTAAACACTTATAAAAGTTTATTTGGCATTATATTGTTAATAATGTGATAATTATCATAGCTCTGAAGTGTATTGAAAAGTAACTTTACAGTACTAATCATAAAACTTTAATAGCATGAAAAAAATTCTTTTTCCAACAGACTTTTCTGAAGCAGCAACAAATGCTTTTATATATGCTTTAGAACTTGCAAAAATTGTTAAGGGCGAGCTTATTTTATTGCATACTTTCGAATTACCTCTAGCAGACAATGTCTTTTATCCTATAAATTATAAAGAAACTTTTGATACTGTAGAATTATCAAAATTTGAACAATTTAGAGAAGAACTGCCAAAACTAAGAGCTATAGCAGAAGAACGAAATTTAGGACATATCAGCATGTCGCATCGATTAATGGAAGGTTTATTAATTCCTAACATAAAGGAATGTATTGAAAACGAAAAAATAAATTTTGTAGTAATGGGTACTGCAGGAACTAAAGGGTGCAAAGAACTGTTTATCAGCACAAACACTGGTGACGTAATTTCAGCAGTACCTATTCCTGTTTTAAGTGTTCCTGTTAAAGCTAAATTTGAAAAAATTGAAACAATTGGTTTTACTACTAGATTTAGAGAAAAAGATAAAGTCGCTTTAGAACAAGCAATTGATATAGCCAAAAAAACCAATGCCAAAATAAAATGCCTGTATGTAAAAACGCAAGAAAATGACAATATCAATGTCACAATTAAAGATTGGAAAAATCAATTCAAAAACGACCCTGTTCGCTTTTACATCATTCCAGGTGACAATGTAAAAGAAACAATTATTGATTTTATTACGAGCCAAGAAATAGATGTTTTAACGATGATTACATACAAACGAAATTTCTTTGAATCGTTATTCAACTCAAGTTTAACGAAAAAAATGTCTTATAAAAGTGAGATTCCAATTCTAGTATTACACGTATAAAATAAAATTATTGATCGTAAGTAAAACTAAAATCATACAAGAAAAAATTATCTTAATTTTCTTTAAAAAAACATTATATAATAAAACTTTGACATGAACGAATATGGCAATAAAAAAATATTTTTAAGGTTGTTTTTAAAACAAATGCTAATAAAAATACTTCCTTTCAAATTATTTATGCATTAAATTACTTTATTGATTTATTTATGCTTTTTAAATGAAAAATTAATACAAAATGAGTATCTTACCATTCTAAAAATGTAAATTAAATTATCTAAGTTTCGAAATTGTTTTTTATGGAAATTTTTCACATAAGTGCCGAATGTTATCCCGTTGCTAAACTAGGAGATTTAGCGGATGGTATTGGTTCACTTTGTAAAAATCAAAGACTTTTAGGACATCAAATAAAAGTCATCATTCCTTTTTATGACAATGAATTTGCAAAAGAAAATATTTATGAAGAAATTTATTCAGGTGAGCTTCATCTCGGTTGGTTCCACTTTACATACACTATCCTAAAAGCAAAAACAAACACACTGGGATTCGAGTTGTTTCAAATTGCCATTCCTGAATTGTTTGATCGACCAAATATTTATTCCTACGAAGATGACACCGAACGTTTTGTGTCTTTTCAGATTGCTTTTCTGGATTGGATTTCAAAAACCTATCAAAAGCCTGATATTATTCATTGCCACGAACACCATACAGGTTTAATCCCTTTTATGGTAAAACATTGTTTTAGCTTTTTTGATTTAAAAGATACTCCCACAGTATTAAGCATTTATAATACAAAACATCAAGGAGCTTTTAGTTCTGATAAACTGAATTATCTACCTACTTTCGACCAATCTAAAATTGGTCTTTTAGAATGGAATGGAATGATAAATCCATTAGCTTCAGCCATACGATGTGTATGGAAAATTACCACAATCTCACCGAGTTATTTGGATGATATTTGTAGTAATATAAGCGGTTTAGAAAATTTATTGCATTATGAAAAGCAAAAAGCTACAGGAATTCTAAACGGAATAGATACTAATATTTGGAATCCAAAAATTGATTCATTACTTGTTGAGAATTATTCATCAGAGAATTTTAAAGAAGGCAAACAAATTAATAAAGAATACATTTGTGAGCAGTTTAATTTAGACGTTTCTAAACCTTTATTTGTATTTATTGGAGACTTAACTCCTGAAAAAGGTGCCGACATATTACCCGAAATTTGCAGTGTTTTATTAAATGAACATTCCAAAGAAATAAACATTTTAATTCTAGGAAAAGGAAATGCGGTTCTTGAAAAAAGTTTGCAAAGTTTAAAAAATTTCTATACGGGATACTATAATTCAACTATGGGCTATAATGAAGAATTAGAGCATCTAGTATTTGCTGCAGCCGATTTTTTGTTGATGCCATCAAGAATTGAACCTTGTGGAACAAACCAAATGATAGCTTTGCTTTATGGAACAATTCCTATAGTGAGGAGAACTGGAGGATTAAAAGACTCCGTTTTAGACGTGGGGGATGGTGGTTTTGGAATATGTCATGACCAAACGAGTATCTTTGATGTAAATCATTCGATAAAAAGGGCCATTAAACTATATCATGACGCTCCAGAATTGGATACCATTAGAAAAATTGGAATGAAAAAAGATCATTCTTGGGAAAATGTAACTAAAAAATATATAAAAATTTACGAATCTTTAACCACATAATTATGAAAAAAAGCACCCTCGCCATTATTTTAGGAGGCGGACAAGGATCCAGATTAGCGCCGCTAACTGAAAGTCGCTCCAAACCAGCAGTTCCAATTGCAGGGAAATACAGACTAGTAGATATTCCTATTTCAAATTGTATCAATTCTGATATCAAACGAATGTTTGTTTTAACACAATTTAACTCCGCTTCTTTAAATCAGCATATCAAAAACACTTATCATTTTAGTCACTTTAGTACTGCTTTTGTTGATATTTTAGCAGCTGAACAAACTCCAGATAACCCTACTTGGTTTCAAGGAACAGCAGATGCCGTTAGACAGTGTATGCAACATTTTATGAATCATGAATTCGACTATGCTCTTATTTTATCAGGAGATCAACTGTATCAGATGAACTTTAATGAAATGATAAACGCTCACGAAAAAAGTGGTGCAGCCATTTCTATTGCAACATTGCCAGTAAATGCAAAAGAAGCCTCAGAGTTTGGTATTCTGAAAACTGATTCCGATAGTTTTATATCGTCATTTATAGAAAAACCAGCTGCGGAACTATTACCTGATTGGACATCTGAAGTAAGTGACGAAATGAAGCAAGAAGGAAAAATTTATTTGGCTTCTATGGGTATTTATATTTTTAACCGCGAATTATTAGTAGAGTTGATGTCTAATCCAGATACGAAAGATTTTGGAAAAGAAATAATTCCTCAAGCTATTGGAAAACATAAAATATTAAGCTATCAATATGAAGGCTATTGGACAGATATCGGAAATATTGACTCTTTCTTTGAGGCTAATTTGGGTTTAACCGATGACATCCCTAAATTTAACTTATTTGATAATTCAAGTAAAATTTATACTCGAGCAAGGGTTTTACCCCCATCAAAAATAACTGGAGCTTCTACCTTTGATAAATCTATTGTTACAGAAGGTTGTATCATTAATGGTACCACTATTAAGCATTCTGTAATTGGAATTAGAAGTAGAATTGGTTTTGGTTCTTCAATATCAAATTCTTATTTAATGGGAAATGATTTCTACCAAAATATTGATGAAATTAGAACAAATATTGAGAAAGGAATCATAAATATCGGAATTGGTGATCGTTGTGTGATAAACAATACTATTGTCGATAAAAACTGTAGAATAGGAAATGATGTAACATTAAATGGAGGAAAACATTTAGAAAACACAAACACTAATCTTTACACTATTAAAGATGGAATTATTGTTGTTAAAAAAGGAGTTACTATTCCTGATGGATTCACCATTTAATACGAATTCGTAAACATATAAAAAAACACATCTCCTTTTTAAGAGATGTGTTTTATATATTACCAATATTTATAATTACAACTGGGAATTGATATAACTAGAAATACTACTTATTTCTGCATCATTTAAATGTGCTTTTTTTTGCATACTATGCAAAATTGGCTTCCACTCTTCAGCAGAAAATTCTTTTGCAACATAAAGTTTGTGACAATTAGCACAATTATTTTCATACAAATTTTTGCCTTCCGCAATACTACTTATTACTACTTCTTTTTTGACTCCAGCGACTACTGGCACTGGGAAAGTTGATTTTGACGCACAAGAATAAATCATAAACAGTAAAATTGGGGCAACTATATTTTTAAATTTCATAAAATTGGATTTATATTTTTACTGTTTTAAAGATTTAACTTATTGATTAAATTCTTAAGGTTTTTATTATAACCTATTTAACATCCATTAATTCAACATCAAAAATCAGAGTTGCGTTTGGCGGAATTGCTCCTCCTGCACCACGAGAGCCATAACCTAAATGAGAAGGAATAACAAAGCGAGCTTTATCACCAACTTGTAATAAGGCAATTCCTTCATCCCAACCTTCTATTACGTTTCCTCTACCTAATGGAAATTCGATTGGTTTTTTTCTTGGATAGGAACTGTCAAATACTTTTCCGTCTTCAAGTTGTCCTGTATAATGTACTGAAACCGTTTTTCCGTTTTCTGCTTTTTTACCGTTTCCTCTTTGAATGAACTGGTAACGCAAACCACTTTCTGTTTTTTCGAAACCAGCTGCTAATTTTTCCATTTTTGCATCAGCTGCTTCTCTTTCAGCAGCTTCACGTTTGGCTCGAGAACCTTCAAAAGTCCTGAAGGCTTCAACTGCATTCCATTTTTGAGCTTCCTCACCTACTCTAATAATTTCTAAAGTTTCTAAAATATCACCTTGAGCTACAGCATCAACAACGTCTTGACCTTCAACTACATGACCAAAAACAGTATGCTTACCATCTAACCATGAAGTTGGGACATGTGTAATATAAAACTGAGAACCATTGCTTCCAGGTCCAGAATTGGCCATAGCCAAAATACCAGGTCTGTCGTGTTTAAGACTTGGGTGAAACTCATCGTCAAATTTATAGCCTGGATCTCCAGTTCCTGTTCCTTGTGGACAACCTCCTTGAATCATAAAATCAGGAATTACTCTATGAAATTTTAATCCATCATAGAATTTCGTCCCTTGTGGTTTTACTTTATTTTCCAAGTTTCCTTCTGCCAATGCTACAAAGTTACCGACTGTTCCTGGCGTTAAATCATGTTCTAATTTTACTAAAATCGAACCTTTGGTGGTGTTGAATTTAGCATATATTCCGTTTTCCATTTTTATTGTTTTTTATTGAAGTGCAAATTTACAAAATTAATTTCAAAATGAATATTTGCTTAAACACTGATTATATTATTTGAAAACTTTTAAACTTTGTACCTTTGCTTCTTTCAAAACTAAAACATGCGAATAGACATCATAACCATATTACCTGACCTATTACGAAGCCCATTTGAGGCTTCAATAATGAAACGTTCAATAGATAAAGGTTTAGTTCAAGTTTATTTTCATAATTTACGTGATTATACAACCAACAAACAAAAAAGTGTTGACGATTATCCTTTTGGCGGTGGCGCTGGAATGGTGATGACCGTTCAGCCCATTGATGCATGCATTACACATTTAAAAAGCGAAAGAACCTACGACGAAATAATCTACATGACTCCAGACGGAGAAACTTTAAATCAGAAAATGGCCAATACCCTATCGATGTATGAAAATATCATTATTCTTTGTGGTCATTATAAGGGAGTAGATCAACGGGTTCGTGACCATTTTATAACTAGAGAAATTTCTATTGGTGATTATGTTTTGAGTGGTGGAGAATTAGGTGCTTTAGTTTTATCTGATGCTATAATCCGATTAATTCCTGGAGTTTTAAGCGACGAAACTTCGGCTTTAACAGATAGTTTTCAAGACAATTTATTATCAGGCCCTATTTATACTAGACCGGCTGATTACAAAGGTTGGAAAGTTCCAGACGTTTTAACTAGTGGAAATTTTGCTAAAATAGACAAATGGAATGAAGATATGGCTTATGAACATACTAAGAATAGACGGCCAGATTTACTTAACAATGAATAACGAATAATTAACAATTGATAATGAACCTATTACATGTAAAAATAATTAATCAATTATACATTGTCAATTATTAATTAATTTTTATATTTGCACCCACATTTGACCAACCTCTGGCGAAATCCGCGAATGTTGCTCTAATTTAAAACCATAATTAAAAAAATATCATGGCAGATTTAATGAAATTCGTTCAAGACGAATTCGTAACAAGAAAAGATTTCCCTGTATTCGGTGCTGGTGACACAATCACTGTGTACTACGAAATTAAAGAGGGTGAAAAAACAAGAACTCAGTTTTTTAAAGGAGTTGTTATACAAAGAAGAGGTTCTGGAAATACAGAAACTTTTACTATTCGTAAAATGTCAGGTGCAGTTGGTGTAGAACGTATCTTCCCAGTAAACTTGCCTGCTTTACAAAAAATTGAAATCAATAAAAAAGGTCACGTTCGTAGAGCAAGAATTTTCTACTTTAGAGAACTTACTGGTAAAAAAGCAAAAATTAGAGATAAAAGAAGATAGTCAACTGTCACTTTATTATAAAACTCCCAACTCATTTGGGAGTTTTTTTTTTGAAAAAATCATCCTTATTATTAATAATTATTTTTTCAGCCTTTTTGGTAGAAAAATCCTGTATTTCCATTTCGATAAAAAAAGCACCCAATTTTTAACTTTTCGTTTTTAATAAATTAAAAAATCATAATTCCGTAATTTTTTCCATAAAATCAAACTTAATTAAGGCATACTGACTTTTACGAAAACGATTTTCTTACATTTGTGACCCATAAATAAATATTAAAACAATTTTTATTAAAATGTCAACAAAAGCAAAAATTTTTTACACGCTTACCGATGAAGCGCCATTATTAGCCACTTATTCTTTTTTACCAATTGTTAAAGCCTTTACGTCAACTTCTGATATAGAAATTGAAACTAGAGACATTTCCCTTGCAGGAAGAATTCTAGCTAATTTCCCCTCCTATTTAAAAGAAGAACAAAAAGTGGAAGATGCATTATTAGAACTTGGAAAATTGGCTACTACTCCAGAAGCAAATATTATTAAATTACCTAATGTTTCTGCATCAGTCCCACAATTAAAAGCTGCAACAGCCGAATTACAATCTCATGGATATGCAGTTCCAAATTTTCCTGAAGAGCCTTCAAATGAAGAAGAAAAATCAATAAAAGCAAAATATTCAAAAATATTAGGTTCAGCAGTGAATCCTGTTTTACGTGAAGGAAACTCTGATCGTAGAGCACCAAAAGCAGTAAAAAATTACGCAAAAGCCAACCCACATTCTATGGGGGCTTGGTCATCAGATTCAAAAACAAAAGTAGCTTCAATGGAAAGTGGTGACTTTTACGGAAGTGAAAAATCATTAACTATTACCGATGCTACTGATGTGAAAATTGAATTCGTTGGTGAAGATGGAACATCAACAGTTTTAAAAGCAAGTACTCCCTTAAAAGAGGGTGAAATCATTGACAGTTCAGTAATGAATATTGCTGCTTTGAAAAGTTTTGTTGCAAAGACAATCAATGAAGCGAAAGAAAAAAACGTGTTGCTATCAGTTCATTTGAAAGCTACAATGATGAAAGTTTCTGATCCAATTATTTTTGGAGCCATTGTAGAAGTTTATTTTGCATCCGTTTTTGAAAAATTTGCAACTCTATTTGACCAATTAAACATCGATACCAGAAACGGTTTAGGCGATGTATATGCTAAAATTGCAGGTCATCCTTTGGAAAAAGAAGTTATTGAGGCAATCGATCAAGCAATAGAAAACGGACCGGCTTTAGCTATGGTAAATTCCGAAAAAGGAATTACAAATTTACAAGTTCCATCAGATGTGATTGTAGATGCATCCATGCCAGCTATGATTCGTACTTCTGGACAGATGTATAATAAACAAGGTAAATTACAAGATACTTTTGCAATTATTCCCGACAGATGTTACGCTGGAGTGTATACCGCCACAATTGATTTCTGTAAAAAACACGGTGCTTTTGACCCAAAAACAATGGGAAGCGTACCAAACGTAGGGCTAATGGCTCAAAAAGCAGAAGAATACGGTTCTCACGATAAGACTTTCCAAATGAAAGCCAATGGAACTGTTCGTGTGATTGATACCAATGGAACCATTTTAATGGAACAAGTAGTTGAAAAAAATGATATTTTTAGAATGTGTCAGGCTAAAGATGCTCCTATTCAAGACTGGGTAAAATTAGCCGTAAACAGAGCGCGTTTGTCTAATACTCCAGCAGTTTTTTGGTTGGATAACAACAGGGCTCACGATAGAGAATTAATTAAAAAAGTAACTACTTATTTAAAAGATTACGATACATCAGCTTTAGACATTCGAATTCTTTCACCGATTGAAGCTACTAACTTTACATTAGAAAGAATTATCAATGGATTAGATACTATATCGGTTACGGGTAACGTTTTACGTGATTATTTAACTGATTTATTCCCAATTTTAGAAGTTGGAACATCGGCTAAAATGCTGTCTATCGTTCCATTAATGAATGGAGGAGGATTGTTTGAAACTGGTGCTGGGGGGTCAGCTCCAAAACACGTTGAACAATTTTCGGCAGAAGGATATTTACGTTGGGATTCTTTAGGTGAATTTTTAGCTTTGGGTGCTTCATTAGAACATTTAGGACAAACATTAAAGAATTCAAAAGCACTTGTTTTAGCTGAGACACTTGATGTGGCAACAGAAAAATTCTTGGCAAATGACAAATCTCCAGCACGTAAAATTGGAGAAATTGACAATCGAGGTTCTCACTTTTACTTGGCTATGTATTGGGCTGAAGCTCTGGCGGCACAAACAAAAGATGCTGATTTGAAAGCAATCTTTACTCCTATTGCTATAGAATTATCTCAAAACGTCGCTAAAATAAACTCAGAATTAATAGGAGCTCAAGGAAAACCTCAAGATATTGGAGGTCATTATCAACCCAATCCTTCATTGACAGAAAAAGCGATGCGTCCTAGTGAAACATTTAATGCCATATTAGCAAAAATTGCTTAATCAAATTTTATTTATATTTATACAAAGACAACTTTAAACAGTTGTCTTTTTTATTTAAATAAGAATTTTAGATTAATTAACATTTGTTTTGTAACAAAACAATTCAAAATTCGTCTACTTAGTACCACATAAAAAAAGATATGAATTTGACATTAAAATTTCTTGCTTCGATACTATTATTATTTCTTTGTAATATTTCTCTTTCCCAAGAAAAAAAAGAAACAGAGCAGAATAAACAAAAATTTACCCTTTCTGGAAATATTTCTGATACAAATAACAATGAATCCCTAATTGGGGTAAATGTCTATATTCCCATATTAAAAACAGGAGTAACTACTAATGAATATGGATTTTATTCTATAACAATTCCTAAAGGAAGTTATACAATACAAATTAGTTATATTGGTTTTCAAACGCTTGAACAAACAATCAGTTTAGAAAAAAACTCAAAACTCAATTTTAAACTTTCCGCTAATGAGGAGCAACTACAAGAAGTAATAGTAACTGATAGCAGAAAAGCTACCAATATTCGTAAAGCAGAAATGAGCGTTAATAAACTTTCAGGAAATGCAATAAAAAAAATACCTGTTGTTTTAGGCGAAGTAGATGTTTTGAAAGCACTACTCACTTTGCCTGGTGTTACCAATGCTGGAGAAGGGCAGTCAGGATTTAATGTTCGAGGTGGAGGTGCCGATCAAAATTTAATTCTTCTTGACGAAGCAACAATTTTTAATTCCTCTCATGTGTTTGGTTTTTTCTCTGTTTTCAACCCCGATGTAGTCAAGGATTTAAAGCTTTATAAAGGAGGAATTCCAGCACGTTTTGGAGGAAGAGCTTCATCTGTTTTAGACATTTATCAAAAAGATGGAAACAGTAATAAATTTGGTGTAAGCGGCGGAATTGGTTTAATATCTAGCAGATTATTAGTAGAAGGCCCTATCATAAAAGACAAAAGCTCTTTCGTTTTAGCGGGTCGCAGTTCTTACGCTCATTTATTTTTAAAATTAGCTGACAATCCTAATTCGGCCTATTTTTATGATTTGAATACCAAAATGAATTACAGAATTAACGATAATAATAATATATTTCTTTCAGGATATTTTGGTCGAGATGTATTTAGTTTGAACGATAGTTTTGTTAATACTTATGGAAATTCAACCTTAAACCTGCGTTGGAATCACCTTTATTCAGAAAAATTATTTTCCAATCTATCCCTAATTTACAGTGATTATTATTATGGTTTGGATTTAGATTTAATTGGTTTTATATGGAATTCAGGAATTAAAAATTATAATTTAAAATACGATTTTAAAAATTATGTCAACGATAAACTGAAATTAAATTATGGAATTAATAGCATTTATTATGATTTTAATCCAGGAATCATTGAACCCTCAAATACTACATCAGGAATAAATTACAGAGAGTTAGATAAAAAATTTGCTTTTGAACCCTCTATATATATTGATGCTGAGCAAAAAATATCCAAGAATTTATCCCTAACCTATGGTTTGCGTTACAGTATGTTTTATCGATTAGGAAGCTCCACTGTTAATTTATATGAAAACAATCAAGCTGTTGTTTTTGATATTAACACCCAAGTTTATGAAAAAGGAAAACCTATAGATACTAAATATTACGGAAGCAATAAGGTCATTGAAAGTTATAATAATTTAGAACCTAGATTTGCTGCTTCTTACCAATTGAACGAAAATCAATCTATCAAAGCGAGTTACAATCGAATGACTCAATATTTACAGCTTATTACTAATACGGCATCTCCCACTCCATTAGACGTTTGGACTCCAAGTGATCAATATATCAAGCCACAAATTTTAGACCAAGTAGCATTAGGTTTCTTTAAAAATTTTAATAATGATAATTATTCCTTAGAAGTTGAATCCTATTACAAAAAAACCAAAAACCGCATTGATTATATTGATGGTGCCGATTTAATTGCAAACGAAGCGATAGAACAAATTATTTTAAATGGCCAAATGCGAGCCTATGGATTAGAAGTGTTATTACGAAAAAACACGGGAAAATTTAATGGTTGGATTGCCTATACATTATCAAGATCCGAACAACAAACTCCGGGGAGAAACGCCACAGAAACAGGAATAAATAACGGAAATTGGTACCGCTCTGGCTATGACAAGCTACATAATTTTTCACTCACCAGCACTTATGAATACAGCAAAAAATGGATTTTTGGCGCTAATTTTGTATATCAAACTGGACAACCTGTTACGCTTCCGAATGGACAATATGAATATGCAGCTGAGCAAGGAGTGCCAGGGATAACTATACCTAGTTATGGTTTGCGAAATGAGAGTTCGCTTCCAGCCTATCATCATTTAGATGTTTCAGCTACTTATATTCCGAAATCGAATAAACTTAAAAAATGGCAAGGCGAATGGGTTTTTAGTATTTATAATCTTTACGGACGTAAAAATACGGCTTCTCTATCTTTTAGACAAAATGAAACTTCAGGTTTAAACGAGGCTATTCGTTTGTCCATTTTTGGAATAGTTCCTGGAATTACATATAACTTTAAATTTTAAATCCAATGAAACTATATAAAATTGTAATAATTCTATTAATTAGCTTATTTACTATAAGTTGCGAGGATGTTGTAGATGTTGATTTAGAAACCGCACCTCCACAACTGGTGGTTACGGCTTCTATTCAATGGAGAAAAGGAACTTTAGGGAATGAACAAATGATAAAACTAACTACAACAACTGGTTATTTTAACACCACAATTCCAACGGTTTCTGGTGCTACAGTTTTTATAACCAATTCGAATAATGTGATTTTTAATTTTATAGAAATACCCAATACAGGTGACTATACCTGCGATACATTTATTCCAGTACTTGATGAGGCATATGTTTTGACAATAATTTTAAATGGTCAAACCTATACAGCTACTGAAACCCTAAAAGGAGTCTCTTCAATTACCAGTATATCACAAAATAATGAAGGTGGTTTTACTGGTAAAGAGATTGAAATAAAATCGTTTTTTAATGACCCAGATAATGCAGATAATTATTATATGTTTAAATTCAAATCAAGTATTTTAGCCATCCCTTCCTTTGATGTTTTTGATGATGCCTTTACACAAGGAAATGAAAATTTCGGGTTGTATATCAATGAAGATCTGAAAAAAGGAGATGTTTTAGACATGACACTGTATGGAATTTCAAAACGCTATTTTGAATACATGAGAAAACTAACTGCGGTTGCAGGTAGTGCTAGCGGAGGTCCATTTGCAACCGCTCCAGCTTCTGTTCGTGGCAATATCATAAATACTACCGATGCCAAAAACTTTGCCTATGGTTATTTTAATGTATCGGAAACTGATTTTAAAAAGTATACGGTTCAGTAATTCCTAGTTAATGTTAAAGATATGAATGCTTATATTTGTACCGTAATTCTCAATTCAAAAATTCATTATGTCTTCTCACCATATTGTTCGTGACGATCAAGAGCCAGCACTGATAATTGCTAACGGAGCATCCTGCAACGAAGAATTATTAGGACAATTATTAGAGTGGTCGCCATTGGTTATTGTTTTAGATTCAGCCATAGAAAGAGTAATTAATTTAAACATTAAGGTAGATGTTGTATTAGGAGATTTTGACAGAGGTTTTAATCCTCATGAGTTGTTACAATCACAATATCCTATAGAAATTATTCATACACCTGATCAAAACAAAACCGATTTAGAAAAAGCCTTTGATTATTTGATAGAAAGAAAAATCCCAGCAGTAAATGTAGTTTGGGCAACCGGAAAAAGGGCTGACCATACAATTACCAATTTAACAACCATTATTCAATACCGAGATTCATTGAAAATAGTTATTCTTGATGACCATTCAAAAGTGTTTTTATTACCCAAAAAATTCGAAAAATGGTATACAGCAAATACTCCAATTTCTTTAATTCCTGTGGGGAAAGTTTCTGGAATTCATTCTGAAAATTTATTCTATCCCTTAAAAAACGATAATCTCACCATTGGTTATAAAACTGGAAGTAGCAATCATGTCACTAAAGATGGTATAGTAACTATTTTGCATGAAGAGGGCGATTTATTATTAATGGAGTGTATGGATTAGCTTAAAAAATTATTCCTTCACTACGATTATAGTAGCTTTAAAACCTGTTGCTAAATTCCATTGATTAGAAGAAACCAATGCACCTTTATCATCATATACAACCAATTCGGCTGTATTTGGTCCTGAATATCCTTGATTCAACGCTTCAAAATCTATTTTATTAAAACCATTTTGAAGGTCCAGTTTAAACCCTTTAAAATTTCCTTCGAGATAGACCCGAGATTGAATTTCTTTACCATTTACTAAAACTCGAATAAGGTCACCATCTACTTCTCCAAAATCACGATAGCTAATATTCACAAACTGGGACTGACTTTTAAAATCACCTAAAAACTGATTGCTTCTAAACATTTTAGATTCATCTTCTCCACTTTTTTTATTGAGTTTTTCTTTATAAATATCCCCAGGATTTTTAAAATCATTAGTATTTGTAAACTGAATTTTATTTTTTTCTTCTATGAATTTAGAAGTATAAGGTTCTGGCTTAGTATGTAATTTAAAAACAGATGGAGCAACTGGAATTGGAGATGGATTAACAGTATTAGGCCCAACTGGCTTAAAAGAATTAGACTTGTTTTGAAACTCAGATTGAGACAAACAATGCAACGAAAATAAAAATATAAATGCAATGACAGCAATTTGCTTCATGAAAATATTTATAAAATAATAATTTATAAAATTAATGCTTTTAAATATTAACCAACCAATTTTATCATTTTTTTATAATATGAGATAATAAAAGGAAGTACTATTCACAATTACTATTCGTTATATTAGCACTAAAATTAATTACTCATTAATGACAAATCCAAAAATAAAAATTACAAAAAACGAAATCCTTTCTGATAATTGGTATACGCTAAGAAAAATTACCTACGAGTATCAAAAAAAAGAAGGCGATTGGGAAACACACTATCGAGAAGCCTATGATAGAGGCAACGGCGCTACTATTTTACTGTACAACAAACCCAATCAAACAGTAATCTTGACCCGACAATTGCGAATTCCAACTTATTTAAACGGAAATGAAACGGGAATGATGATTGAAGCTTGTGCCGGACTTCTAGATACGGATAATGCCGAAGATTGCATCAAACGGGAGACCGAAGAAGAAACGGGTTATCAAATAAACGAAGTTTGTAAAATTTTTGAAGTCTATATGTCGCCAGGTTCAGTAACCGAAATTATTCATTTTTTTGTGGGAGAATATTCAAAAGAAATGAAAGTGAATGAAGGTGGCGGACTAGACGAAGAGCAAGAAAATATAGAAGTTTTAGAAATGCCATTCGAAAAAGCAATGCAAATGGTAGCAAATGGCGAAATAAAAGATGCAAAAACCATCATGCTTTTACAATATGCCAAAATCAACACATTGCTAACGTAATTTTTTTCTAAACGTTTTCTTATCTTTGTTACACTATGGAAAATGAAAAGCCAGAAATTGTTGTCGAAAAAATCAAATTACATCCAAAAAACCCAAACCGTTTTGGATATAACTTTGAACAGTTAATAAAAATTTCACCTGAACTAAAAGACTTTTTTTCTTTCAATGAGTACAATGTTCAAGTCTTTGATTTTAGCAATCCAAATGCTATTAAGCTGCTTAACAAGTCTTTGTTAATTGCTTATTATGAAATTGAATATTGGGACATTCCTGAAAATAATTTATGCCCTCCTATTCCGGGAAGAGCTGATTACATTTATAATATAGGCGATTTATTAGCTTTAAGCAATGCTGGAATTGTTCCTGAAGGTGAAAATGTACAAGGTTTAGATATTGGAATTGGAGCCAATTGCGTTTATCCAATAATCGGAAATGCTGTATTTGGATGGTCATTTGTTGGGACGGATAGTGATGAAAAAGCCATTCAAAACTGCAAAAAAATAATTGAGGGAAATTCAAAATTAATAGATGCAATTAGTTTGCAATTGCAAATAAACTCGCGACATATTTTTAAAAATATCATTTTACCAGAAGATAGATTTGCCTTTACAATGTGCAATCCTCCTTTTCACTCCTCGAAAGAAGAAGCTACAATAAGCAACATCAGGAAAATAAGTAATCTTCAAAACACTAGAATCGATAAACCTATTTTGAATTTTGGCGGTCAAAATGCCGAATTATGGTGCGAAGGTGGTGAAATTGGTTTCATTACCCAAATGATTTACGAAAGTGCCAAATATCCCTTGCAAGTGCTCTGGTTCACCACATTAGTTTCTAAAAAAGACAACCTAAAAAGCATTTATAAAACCTTAAATAAAGTAGATGTAGTTGCCATAAAAACCTTTGAAATGGCTCAAGGTCAAAAGAAAAGCCGAATTGTGGCTTGGACTTTTTTAAGCGAGGCCCAACAGAAAGCGTGGAAATTTGAGTGATATTTTTTTAATCTGGGCTTTTTAATACTAAAAAGGTCTTAACGCCTATGCCAAAAATTTCGATTTAATAAAAAAAGCTACAACTTCATTTTATTAAATTCCTTTGTACCTTTGTACTTCTGAATCTTTGTCCCTAATAAATGAACTTCCAAGTCGTATCCGATTACAAACCAAAAGGCGATCAACCTCAGGCTATTGAAAAATTAGCTAAAGGAATTCTTGACGATGAAAAATTCCAAACTTTATTGGGCGTTACGGGCTCAGGAAAAACATTTACTGTTGCCAATGTCATTGAGGAAGTGCAACGACCAACATTGGTTTTAGCGCATAACAAAACGTTGGCAGCCCAATTGTATTCAGAGTTCAAACAGTTTTTCCCGAATAATGCCGTAGAATATTTCGTTTCCTATTACGATTATTACCAACCCGAAGCATTTATGCCCGTAACTGGCGTTTTCATCGAAAAGGATTTATCTATTAATGAGGAATTAGAGAAGATGCGAATGTCTACCGTATCCTCCTTACTTTCGGGACGACGCGATATTATTGTAATCTCTTCTGTTTCTTGTTTATACGGAATAGGAAATCCTATTGAATTTCAGAAAAATGTAATTCCAATCGAGAAAGGACAAATCATTTCTCGAACCAAATTATTGCATCAATTGGTGCAAAGTTTGTATTCTAGAACTGAAGCCGACTTTACTCCAGGAAGTTTTAGAATAAAAGGCGATACTGTTGATGTGTATCCAAGCTATGCCGATGATGCCTATCGCATTCACTTTTTTGGAGATGAAATTGAGGAAATAGAACGTTTTGATGTTAAGAATACTACTGTTATTGAAACCTTTGAGAAGCTGACCATTTATCCCGCCAATATGTTTGTGACTTCGCCCGATGTGTTGCAAAATGCGATTTGGGAAATTCAACAGGATTTGGTAAAACAAGTCGATTATTTTAAAGAAATAGGAAAGCATCTTGAAGCCAAACGATTAGAAGAACGTACGAATTTCGATTTAGAAATGATTCGCGAATTGGGTTATTGCTCTGGAATAGAAAATTATTCTCGTTATTTGGATGGTAGATTGGCTGGAACTCGCCCTTTTTGTTTGATTGATTATTTTCCGAAAGATTATTTAATGGTTGTTGATGAAAGTCACGTAACCCTTTCGCAAGTGCATGCTATGTATGGTGGTGATAGAAGCAGAAAAGAGAATTTAGTAGAATACGGTTTCCGATTACCCGCTGCAATGGACAATCGTCCCCTAAAATTTGAAGAATTTGAATCCATGCAAAATCAAGTGATTTATGTTTCGGCTACACCAGCTGATTATGAATTGCAAAAAACAGATGGTGTTGTAATTGAGCAAGTCATTCGACCAACAGGATTATTAGATCCTATCATAGAAATTCGTCCGAGTTTGAATCAAATTGATGATTTGATTGAAGAAATTCAAGTTCGTGCTGAAATAGATGAACGTGTTTTAGTGACCACATTAACTAAAAGAATGGCGGAAGAACTGACGAAATATTTGGCGAAGGTTGGTGTTCGTTGTCGCTACATTCACTCAGAAGTGGACACCTTAGAACGAATTGAAATCATGCAGGATTTACGAAAAGGATTGTTTGATGTTTTGATTGGTGTTAATTTACTGCGTGAAGGATTAGACTTGCCTGAAGTTTCACTAGTTGCTATTTTAGATGCGGATAAGGAAGGTTTTTTACGAAGTCATCGTTCGCTAACCCAAACTATCGGTCGTGCTGCAAGAAACCTGAACGGTAAAGCCATTATGTATGCCGACAAAATTACGGCGAGTATGCAAAAAACGATTGATGAAACGAATTATAGAAGAACCAAACAAATTAACTTCAATACTGCAAATAATGTCATTCCAATGGCATTGAATAAAAAAATTGAAAGTGCTTTTACTAAAAATAAATTAGTTGATTTTGAATTGGGATACACTTCTGGAAATTTAGCCGCAGAACCCGAAACGGAATATTTAAGCAAACCTGAAATTGAAAAACGCATTCGTGAAAAACGAAAAGCCATGGAAAAAGCAGCAAAGGGTTTAGATTTTATACAAGCTGCGAAATTAAGAGATGAAATAAAATCACTACAAGGACAATTACCTTAATTGTACTGCTCTTGAAAAACTTCTAACAATAGTTCGGCTGAAATCATGGAATTTGGAGAAGCCTTCATCATTTCAAGAATGCGTTTAGTCGCATGTGGATTTAGAGCCATCATAATGGCAATTTGTCTAATGGCGTTTTCTTCTTTTTCGTGCAAAACACCATCACAATGCATGAGCAAAGCCAAACGATAAAATTGTTGAATGCGTTCAAATTCAGACTTAATAACTTCTTTTGGCAATTCCTGATGAAACAAATCATCAAAATCGGACTTGGTAATTTTTAATTCAGAAGCCACAATTGATAAAAAATCGTATTCTCTTTGGTGCAAACGACCGTCAACAATAGAGAATGAAATCATTTCTGTTAATAAACTTATTTTTTCTACATGAGTGTTCATCAAATTGTTATTTTTAGCTAATTTATCAATTTATAATTAATACACAAAATTCTAATCATGAATGCAAAGACTTTGCTGATTCTTCTATTTATTTCTTCAACTTTACTATTGGTTGCTCAAGAAAGTACCGCTTCAAAACAAGTAACAACTTTCACGATTGAAGCACCTCAATTGCAAAACACAAAGAAGATTTGGTTGTATTTACCAAAAGATTATTTAGGTTCAACAAAAAAATATCCTGTTATATATATGCATGATGCGCAAAATTTATTTGATGCCAAAACATCTTATGCCGGAGAATGGAATATTGATGAAAAATTAGACAGTTTAAATGCACAGGTAATTGTTGTGGGAATAGAAAACGGAAACGAAAAACGATTAGAAGAACTGACTCCATATAAAAATGATAAATACGGTGGCGGTAAAGCCAATAATTATCTCAATTTTATTGTTAAAAAAGTAAAACCTGAAATAGATAAAAATTATAGAACTAAAACCAATGCTAAAAACACAGTTATCATGGGAAGTTCATTAGCTGGACTAACTTCATTTTATGCCATTTTAAAATATCCAGAAGTTTTTGGAAAAGTTGGTGTTTTTTCGCCTGCGTTTTGGTTTAACAGAAAAGAAATTTTTGAGTTAACGGAGCATACAAAAAAACTAAAAACCAAAATTTATTTTCTATGTGGCGACAACGAAGGCGATGCTGATATGATTCCCGACCTCAACAAAATAGAATATTTGGTAAATTCAAAAAGGTGTGACTGCCTGCAACTCAATAAAAAAAGAGTGGTAAAAGGAGGCCAACATAACGAAAAATTATGGCGAGATGGTTTTGTAAAAGCGTACCTTTGGCTTTTGTAAAACAGTTTAGAAACTAAACCTTCTATACAAATAACCTTTCTAACCTTTTTAAAAATGAACAACAACGATATTTTCAAAAAACTACGTGTAGCCTTAATGTTGCGCGACGACCAAATAATAGAAATTCTGGAATTAGTTGATTTTAGAATGTCAAAAGGGGAAATAGGCAACTTTTTTCGCAATGAAGATCACCCCAATTTTATGGAGTGCGGAGACCAAGTCTTGCGTAATTTTTTGAACGGTTTAGTAATACATTTAAGAGGAACTAAAGAAAATCCTAAAAATCCAATTGATGTGATTTCCATTCATAAGGGTGAAGCGCAGCCAAAGGAATTCAAAAAAACTGCCGCTTCAGAGAAACCTAAAAGCGAGTTTAAACCAAAAACCGATTTTAAAAAGAAACCTTCTACTAATCCCAAATCAAGGGAAAAAAAGCAGGCTCCAAAAATTCAAGTGGTAGAGAAAGTAAAATTCAATAACGGAAAGAATAAAAAATCGTAATTGTGAAAACCGCTTTGATGATTGGCAGCACGGGGTTAATAGGTTCCCAACTTTTAGAACTTCTTTTGGAAAGTAAGGAATATGAAAAAGTAATCACTTTTGTCAAAAGAGATTCTGGCATTCAAAATCGCAAATTAAAGCAACACATTATTGATTTTGATAAACCAGAAACCTATCAAAACCTAGTCATTGGCAACGATTTCTTTTGTACCATAGGGACAACCATAAAAAAAGCTGGAAGCCAAGAGGCGTTTAGAAAAGTAGATTTTGAGTACCCAAAACAGTTTGCAACTATAGCTTCGCAAAATAAAGTCAACCAATTTATGATTGTTTCCTCTCTTGGTGCCAATGCAACTTCATCAAATTTTTATTTGAAGACTAAAGGAGAAATTCAAAATTTCCTAAAAGATTGCAATTTCGAAAGCGTTTTTGTATTTCAGCCTTCCCTTCTTTTAGGAAATCGAACAGAATTTAGATTAGGGGAAAAAATAGGCGCCTTTTTTATGAAACTTTTTTCATTTTTACTTATTGGCAATTTAGAAAAATACAAACCAATAGAAAGTAAAACAGTCGCCAAGGCACTATTTAAAATAGCTCAACAAAACAAAAAAGGATTTCATGTTATAGAGTCGGACAGCATACAAGAAATAGCAAATAATAAATCCTGAGCTTTTTAGCATCTAATCTGTTTTTTTAACAATACAAAAAGTACTTATTCCAAAAGGAAAATTGATGAATTTTAGTAATTTATTTTCAATTAAAATTAATCGAAACAGAAAGAAATTTGCTATTTTATTTTCTACTATTTGACCTTCTTGAGGTTGGTTTTTACTAAAAAAAACAGTCGCTTTTCTATAAACATACACCGGTAGAAATAAAGAGAAATTCCAATAGCTCGATTTCAACACCTCCAATTTTTCAGTAGTTAACTTGTCTTTCAATTCTTGTTTGGTATACCTTCTAAAATGCATATTTACCACATCGTGATAGCTCCACAGCGATTGAAAAGCAGGTACAAAAACATACATCTTCCCCCCTGTTTCTAATAAATTTTTCCAATTCTTAATGGCTTTACGGTCATCTTGCAAATGTTCCAAACAATCAGAAGCAACTATAATATCAAATTTTTCAGGTATTGTAATATTTTGACCATCCATAACATAGGCATTTTGAATACCGTTTTTTTTACAATTTGCAATTGCTTTTTCACTAATATCAACTCCAAAAAGATGCTCGGTTTTATACCCTAAATGTTCCAAATCTTTTAAAAAAATTCCAGAGGAACATCCAATATCTAGAATTTTAGAATCTTTAGGTGCATTTTTTAATAAGTCGAGTAAGTACTTTCGGCGAGAAATGAACCACCAATTTTCAGTCTCTACCTGATGGTATTTTTTTTCGTAATTAATATTCATTAATTGTGATTTATAAATTTTTAAGAAAATAAAGTTTCTAAATAGTTCAGGAATTAGAGAACTTAAGATACAAACATAACTCAAATTAATTAATTCCCATTTCTAACTTGTAAGAGTCATAATTATATTGGATCAACAATTTTAATACAACTTACAATTATATTTGTTACAAATACAATAGTTTAAAATTTATCATTTTTAGAAATAGGAAATAGATAAACAGCCATTCTATTTATTATATTTTTAACCCATCTCAAACGATACAATCCAGCGGCACTCATTATATACAATGCAACTCTTGAAGGAAATAAATATCGTGGCTCCATATAAATTAACCCATGAAAAATAAGCAAAGCTATGATGATGCTCCAAAAAATCCAATAATCAATTAAATTTCTTTGTTTAATTAAGAAAAGAAATGCCCCTGCAATAATTAGTAAATTAATAGAATTAATAATCAAAATAAAAATCCAATATCCCATTGACCCTTTAAATGGACCCATTACAAATTTTTCTGGGGAAATACTGTTTATAAAATACAGATGCCCATAAATGCATTTTACAAAAAACTGTCTCGTGAACCAAAAAGGATGTTCAATGGCATCATTAATCAAGAACTCTTTATAAACCTCTTCATAAGAACGATTTGTTTTCTCCATCACTTTAGTTAAATACTCACCACTTTTAGACCAATTTTGATAATCTTTACTATCTGACCTAAAATCATTGTCCCAAAAGCGAAAATCAGTTGGTTCTTCTCTAAACTCAAATCTTCCTTGATGAGCTACATAATAAAAATAAGAACTTTGATTCATTCCCGATTTGTTCCCAGTTATATACTTTGCTAATTGTAAAACTCCGATACCCAAGACTCCAATACTAAAAAAAGTAACTGCTATTTTTTTACCATACGTATTGAAAAATATTTTGTTTTTAAAAAAAGAATAAAAAATAACCAAAAAGCCTATCCCTAAAATCAACATTGCATTTGGTCTATTTAAAATCAAAAACCACAAGCCTAGTGTCATGACTATCCAACCTAACTTTCTATTTGGTTCATGAAAGGCTATAGCCCATCCATAAATGGCTAACGCCAAAGAAAAAAAGGCAGGTGCTTCACCTATTATCCCTAAAGAATAATAACAATGTATTGGAAAAATAAAAAAAAGCAAAAGACTTAAAAGTCCAACCTCTTTAGAAAAAAAAGAAGTAGCAATCCTAAAAATAAGAAGTAAACTAATCGTTATAATAATAGAAGTAAATACTACTCCGTAAACCCAAAGTTCATCATCATTAGCATCAGAAGGCGCTAATAAATAAGCTGGGGTATAAAAAAGTATAGGACCCGGAGCTTTAGTAATAACAACTTTATCAAAAGGAATATCTCCCTTAATAAATAAAGCCATATTTTTTGACTCTTCATGAAAAGTAATGTCACCAAAAGGCTTTGCCTTAAATGGAAGATTCGAAACAATGAGCATCATTAAAAATGAAATGAGCACAATTGCTATAGTAATTCTTTTAGTCGAAAAATCCATTTTATGCATTAAGAATTTATAAGTGGTTTAATATTGGCTAAAAATAGTAAAAATTAAAGTCATTAGACTAGTTTCTAAATGACTCATAAGAAAAAAATCCTGAACTCTCGTTCAGGATTTTCATTAAATAAAAAATTAGTTTTTAAAGTGTTCGTTTTCCAGTTATAGTAATAGTTCTATTTTCGTCATCCTTAAATGATCCGTTCAATGCATCACCGGTAATTGTTCCAATCACTCTACCTTCAAGGATTAATTGGCTACTTGAATTAATAGTCCCTGAACCAGAATCGGTATCAACTTGACCATCCTCCCTAACTTTATATCCGAATTTTTCCAATGATCTTGAAAGTACTATATTAAATACACCTTTTTCACCACCTGTAACTGAATAAATTCCCTCAAAACCCTCAATTAATGAAGTTGATGTTTCTTTAGATAATTCAAAAACAGCATTAGGATGACCAGGAATACTTGAAGAAACCATAGTAGGCGAAGCTCCTCCTAACCCTACGGAAAATGTCATTGTTATTGGGTTTCCATTATATGTTCCTGTAAAAGGCGCCACATAGGATTGACCATCAACCAAACTTACATTTGAAGTTAATGCAACACTCACTCCGTCTAGAACCATAGTTGCGGTAATGGTATTACTGCCATTTTGTATATTGATAGAAATTGTTCCAGTAGAACCTATAATAATTCCTTTATAAATTCCTTTTATACTAGCATCATTAGCAGCTAAAGCATCAGGTGTAGTTTTACAAGTTAAACAAGCATAACTTGCAACTGGTGTTTCATTATCTTTTGAACAAGAAGTAATTAAAATGCCAATAAAAAAAACAGGTAAAATTAGTAATGCAATTCGGTTTTTTAAAGTTTTCATAATTTTGGTTTTTTATTTAGTTATTAAGGTGTTCGCTATTACAGCATTTATATTTTACCAAATATAGATAGGAAAACAAGACCTGACAATAACCAAATAGTAGTAATTTTATGAATTAAAATAATATAAAATTATTTTGGAAACACTTTATTTAGTGCATCCGTGCGAGAATTGACTTGTAATTTTTCGTAGATATTTCGGATGTGGGTCCTTACAGTTTCTGTGCTTAAGAACAATTTATCTGCGATTTCTTTATATCGCAATCCTTGAGAAAGTAAGTTGAGAATTTCTTTTTCCCGTTCGGATAGTTTTAACATTTCTGTGTTTCCTGTATTCGAATTTCGGAAAGAATCTACCACTTTTCGGGCAATGTTACTGCTCATTGGTGATCCACCGTTATAAACTTCAACGATGGCATCAAGAATTTTTGATGGTTGCGTTGTTTTTGTAATATAGCCTGATGCTCCAGATTTTAGCGCTTTGAAAACAGAATCGGTATCTTCAAATGAGGTACACATCAAAAACTGGACAGATTGGCATTTTGGTTTTAACTCAAATATGCATTCAATACCATCTTTTCCGGGAAGGTGAATATCCATTAATACCACATCTAAATTTAATGTTGGAATAGCTATTATTGCCTCTTCTGCAGTTTCAAAAGCATTGGCACAGGCAAATCCTTCACTACCATTTATTAGAATAGTGAGGCTTTCTCTAATTTGTTTTTCGTCTTCTACGATTCCTACATTTATCATCATCTATGCTAAATTAGCTTTTCATTTCTTAAAATTACTACTACGAAAGTGGTATTTATTTTTTAATTATTTTTTGAAGCGGTACGGCAACATTAATTTCTGTACCATTTGCATGGTTAGATATAATTGTAAAAATCCCGCCAATTGATTCCAATCTGCTTTGCATATTTCTCAGCCCATTACCTTTTTTATCGGTTTCAACATTAAAACCTACACCGTTGTCTTTAATCGAGAGTTTTAAATAATCTAATTCGATTTTTGCCGAAAAAGAAACTTTTGTGGCTTTGGAGTGTTTTGCAACATTGTTAAAAGATTCTTTTACAACCATAAATAATTCACGATGTGCTTCTTTAGTAATAGCTGTTTTGGGAAGACTCTCTTGAAAATAATTTTGTATTTCTATAGGATAATCTTCTAGGTAATCTGTAGAATATTCCCTCATTCGAGCTAATAAATTGGCTATTGTAGTGTTATCGGGATTTAAAGCCCAGATTAAATCACGCATATTTTCAATCATTTTTTTGGCAGTTTCTTTTACAGCTTCGCTATTAATTCGAATTTCTGGTAAATGTTCTGTCTTTTGAAGTATGATTTCACTCAAAAAATTAATTTTGGTTAATCCTGAGCCTAAATCATCGTGAATATCTTTAGCAATTCGAAGTCTTTCATGTTCTTCTGTTTTCTGGATTATTCGCTCCTCTATCAATTTTATTCTTAATTTTTGTTTGCTTTTCCAAAAATACCAAACAATAAAAATACTGGTTAACAAAACTAAAAAAGCAAGAATAAGATAATTATTTCTTTCTATTTGAAACTCTTGATCTCTAATTTTAAGCAATCTGATTTTACTTTCTTGACTCAATAATTTTATTTCATCTACTTTTTTCTGAGTTTCATATTTAACCTGCATTTCGGCAAGTTGACCTGAACGCTCTATATTTATGAAGTTGTCTTTTTCAAGTTCATATAACTTTCTATATTTGATAGCATCATTAAACTGGTTTAGTTTTTCAAAAGCTGTAGAAATACCATCATAGGATTCTATAATCACTTCTTTGGCATCAATTGCTTTGGCATTTTCATTTGCCAACTTGCATAATTCCAATGATTTTGTATAATTTCCAGTCAAGGCATACACATTTCCAAGATTGTTTTGATTAGCCGCAACCATAAATTTATCGCCCAATTTTTCAGATAGAATTAATGCTGCTTCATAATTTTTAATCGCTTCGGGGTAATTTTTAAGGTATTTTTGAACGATTGCTAAATTATTCAGCACCATCGAAATTTTCTGTTCATCGCCTTTAGATTTATAAATTTCTAAAGCATTGGAATACATTTTCAGAGCTTTTTGATATTTTGCTTCTTGCTCATAAACTACACCCATATTATTTTGACAATCAGCCATAAGCAAAAAATTTTTGCTTTTTTTTGCAAGTTCAAAAGAGGTGTCATAATACTGCATTGCATTCAAAAAATCATTTTGCTCTTCATATAAAGTCCCTATGTTTTTATATGTTTTAGCCGTACTCAAAGTATCTTTTCTTTGCTTTGAAATGGCCATTGACAAGAAATAGTTTTTAAGTGCTTCTTCTGAATTACCCATTTGGGATAAAGTTCTCCCAATATTATTGTAGGCTTTTCCCAATAATTGATTATTTCCCGATTTTATAAAAATGGGTACACATTTATTAAATTTTAAAATCGCTTCTTGGTAGTTGCCCTTTGAATATAGAGTTTCACCTTGATTCAAGAAGTTTTCTGCAGCCGTTTTAATTTGTGAAAAAACAAAAAAAGTGTTGAGTATTAAGAGTAAAAAAATATAGTTTTTTTTCATATTACTATAATAAAATTCACGTGGAAGTTACAAAATAATAATGATTTTCAGTGTTTTACTACAAAAAGAAAGTGAAAATAGTATATACAAAAAACCTCTCGAAATGAAAGGTTTTTTTGGTTCCTCTAAATATTATTTTACTTCAAAACTACTTTACCCAACCACAAGTTTTCATAATCTTTGTCCATACCCACATACAAAATACTATTTTCTTTTCCGTCATATTGACTGGAATAAATATCATTGATAAAATATTTACCATTTCCTAAAACCTTGATTGGGCTTAAAGAAGTATTTTCTAAATCAATTTTTGTAATCCTAGGAAAATAATGAGCTGAATAGGTTGCAGTTCCCTCATAAGCATCAATAAATGAGGCATATCCTTTCATTCCTTTAACTTCCATAAGTTCTAAATAGATACTTTTACCATCAGAAGAAGGATAAAAGTTCTGATACATTTGAAAAATCATACTTTTTTTATCGTCATTTAATTTTCCTATTCCATATTGTGCTTTGAGGTTACCACTTTTATCAAAATGAAAACAAACAATGTCTTCATAGGAAGTCTCTTTATTTTCTAATCCCATCATAACGGTGGAACAGATTTGCCCTGCTACTAAAAATTCATTTGAATTAGTTACTAAAAAGTTTTCAATTAAAAACTTTTTACCTTTATAAACACTTGCATCCTTGTCGCCTGGTGCAGTTTTAAATTTAGATTTAAATTCCGAAACTGGCGTGTTTGTGGCAAAATCGTTTTCATTTCCAGTAAATCTTAAAATATGAAAGTTATCCATTTTTTCGGCAACAGATTTCTCCCATTTCATGGCTAAATAACTAGATGGAGCACCAGGATTATTAATGGGGGCATAATCATTAAATACTTTATCATAAGCATCTTTTCCATCGGTTGAAGAACCAAAAAAGTAAACACTATTGTCTTTTTCATAAAAGGCTGTTATAACCATTGCTGAAGCAGGACTTTTAAATTCGCATTTATTAACTTGATTGCCATTGATATCAAATTGAAAATAAACATACTTAGAAATGTCGCCGTTGCCTTTGTTTGGTGCGAAAATCATGGCGATGTTTTCATTTTTCAATTGTTCGCAATAGACCAGAGAGTACGAACCATTTAAACCCAAAGTTTTTTCTTGAAATTCTAACTTCTCATTTATCAATAAAATTTTGAATTGATCTGCAGTGTTTTTGTCTTTTGTATCAATTTTTGTTAAACAAAATACTGTTTGTTTATTATCTTTAAATGAATCATAAGTAGCATACCCTTTATATGTTTTCCCATTATCATTTTTAAATTTTACCGTTTCATCTGAAATTATTTTTTTTGTTTTAAATTCCTGCTTTTTATAATTCCAAGTTTTAACTGCGACTACTTTATTGATTTTCAATTTCATACTCAACACATCAAAAGAATTTGATCCTCCAACATAAGCATAAAGTGAAGTAGTTTCATAATCAGCAATCGTAGCTTTTTTGTTTTGTATATCTGAGGTGCCAATATATTTTAGATCATTGTTAAAACTGTAATTTTCGAATGAAACAGCATCACTTTTTTTATCTATTTTCATCTGAAAAATAACATTAACAGCACCATGATCCTCTGTAGAAACGTCATCAAGGTACCCTTTTTGTGCTTTCTTACTTAAAGGTGCTACACTTTCTTTAATTTCTTGTGCCGAAGCGAATCCCACAATGAATAGTAAAATTCCAATGTAAATAGTTTTCATTTTGTTTGATTTAAAGTTATAATCAAAATTGAACTATTTCAATTTATAATAAAATACCACTTTAGTAGTAATTTAAAAAAAATCCTGAACTCTCGTTCAGGATTTTAGTACAAACATAGTCCTATATTATTTATTCAATGCTGCTTTTACTTGGTCTGCAGCTTCTTGAAACTCTACAGCAGATAAGATTGGCATTCCTGAATTGTCTATTAACTCTTTTGCAATTTCTGCATTTGTTCCTTGCAAACGAACAATAATTGGCACTTTAATAGCATCTCCCATGTTTTTGTAGGCATCTACAACACCTTGTGCAACACGGTCACAACGAACGATTCCTCCAAAAATGTTAATCAAAATAGCTTTTACGTTTGGATCTTTCAAAATAATACGGAATGCTAATTCAACACGTTTTGCATCTGCGGTTCCACCAACGTCTAAGAAATTTGCAGGTTCAAAACCAGCATATTTTATCAAATCCATTGTTGCCATTGCAAGTCCAGCACCATTAACCATACAACCTACAGTTCCATCAAGATCAACATAATTTAACCCCGCTTCTTTTGCTTCAACTTCTATGGCGTTTTCCTCGCGAACATCACGCATTTCTGCTAATTTAGGATGTCTGTACAATGCATTGTCATCCAAATTTACTTTAGCATCTACAGCAATAATTTTATTATCCGAAGTTTTTAATACTGGATTGATTTCAAACATCGATGCATCAGAACCAATATAGGCATTGTATAATGAGTTTACAAATTGTGTCATTTCTTTGAAAGCATTTCCCGAAAGTCCCAAATTAAAAGCAATTCTTCGTGCTTGAAAACCTAACAAGCCTGTAGTTGGATCTATTTCTTCCGAAAAAATTAAATGTGGAGTATGTTCCGCAACTTCTTCAATATCCATTCCGCCTTCAGTAGAATAAACAATCATATTACGACCAGTACCTCTATTCAACACAACAGACATATAAAATTCAGAAGTTTCACTTTCACCTGGGTAATATACATCCTCAGCAACTAAAACTTTATGCACTTTTTTTCCTTCTGCCGAAGTTTGTGGAGTAATCAATTGCATTCCTATGATTTGTTCTGCAATTTCTTCAACTTGTTGCAAATTTTTGGCGAGCTTTACTCCCCCTCCTTTACCACGACCACCAGCATGAACTTGTGCTTTTATGACATGCCATCCAGTTCCTGTTTCAGCAGTCAATTGTTTAGCTGCAGCAATAGCTTCTATTGGGTTATTTGCAATATAACCTCGCTGTACTTTTACACCATAACTGGCTAATATTTCTTTTCCTTGGATATTCGTGTATATCCATGATTGAAGTTTTAACTTTTTTTAAAGTGCCACAAAAATAAGAAAAATTAGATTCAACTATTTTTTTTTTCCATTTATTCTGCAAAATTTTTGATAGCATATCATTATGAATTTAAATATAAATTATAACATCAAATTTGTTATAAATCTCGATAAAAATTTAAAGTAAATTATTTCTTCAATAAATATCAATTTCAATTTATTTTTAGTCTTTAATTATTGTCGATTATGCATTTCAAAGGTATTTATTTATCATTATTGCTATTAATAAGTCGTTTTATTATTATTATTATAAAAATATCCTCTTTGAAGCATTTCAATTCATTATTTGCTATGAAATCTTTAATTTTGTAAAAAATTATTTAGCATGAAAATACAAGAACAAGGCCTTTATTCACCTGAATTTGAACATGACAATTGCGGTGCAGGATTTATTTGTAATTTGAATGGAATCAAGTCAAATGATATTATTCACAAAGCACTTGACATATTAATAAAGCTTGAACATAGAGGCGCCGTTAGTTCGGATGGAAGAACAGGAGATGGAGCAGGAATTTTATTTGATATTCCACATGATTTTTTTAAAAAAGTATGTGATTTTGCAATTCCTGAGCCAAGAGAGTATGCAGTAGGAATGGTATTTTTACCAAAAAGTAAAAATCAAACTATCTTTTGTAAAGAAACTTTTGAAGCAGCAATCAAAGACCAAAATTTAGAAATTTTAGGATGGAGAGATGTCCCGGTTGACATTTCAAATTTAGGGCAAATCGCAGCTGAGAAAGAACCAGCAATAAAACAAGTGTTTGTAGGTAAAAATGGTCTAGATATAACAGAACAGCAATTTAATGCTAAAATGTTTGCCGCTCGAAAAATAGCTGAACATATTGTTATAAATTCAAGAATTTCTGAAAGCCACAGATTCTATTTTTCAAGTTTTTCGACTACAACAATAATTTATAAAGGGTTGTTAATGCCCGAAGATATTAGTCGCTATTATACCGATTTATTAGACACTGATTTAGTAACTCGATTGGCATTAGTACACCAACGATTTTCTACGAATACTTTTCCTGCTTGGGAATTGGCTCAACCATTCCGATACATGTGTCATAACGGAGAAATCAATACACTTCGTGGTAATATCAGCAGAATGCGTGCTCGAGAAGAATTGATGAAAAGTGATGTTTTTGGCGAAGACATTAAAAAATTATTTCCAATTATATTAGAAGGAAAATCAGATTCTGCTTCTATGGATATGGTTGTCGAATTATTATTGATGACTGGCCGTTCATTACCTGAAGCAATGATGATGGTGGTTCCAGAAGCCTGGGAAAAACACCAAAATATGTCAGACGATAAAAAAGCATTTTATGAATATAATGCTTGTATTATGGAGCCTTGGGATGGTCCAGCCTCTATTCCGTTTACAGATGGTAATGTAATTGGTGCTTTATTAGATAGAAATGGTTTACGTCCTTCTCGTTATACTTTAACTAAAAGTGGTTTTGTTATCATGTCATCAGAAATTGGTGTTTTAGATATTAAACCGGAAGATGTAGTACAACACGGAAGACTTGAACCAGGAAAAATGTTCTTGGTTGACATGAATGAAGGTCGAATTATTGAAGACGACGAGGTTAAAAATAATGTAGTTACCAAAAGACCCTATAGAAAATGGCTGAATGATAATTTATTACAATTAGCCAAAATTCCATATACTGATAATGCAATTCCAACGGAAAGTATCGATTTTGAAACGAGACAAAGACTTTTTGGTTATACGATTGAAGATTTAAAAACAATCATTAATCCTATGGGAGCTAAAGGGAATGAAGCATTGAGTTCTATGGGTAATGATACTCCATTAGCTGTTTTATCCGATCAGCCACAGCTTTTATACAACTATTTCAAGCAATTATTTGCTCAAGTAACCAATCCTCCTTTGGACGGAATTCGTGAAGAAATAATTACTGATACTAGCTTGGCAATTGGTGGTGATTTTAACATATTTGACATTGTTCCTGAACATTGCAAAAAAATAAAAATCCAAAATCCAGTTATATCAAATGAAGATTTAGATAAAATAAGAAACATTAAACATGACGATTTCAAATCGGTAACTATTTCTACTTTATATAAAATTGAAAGAGGTGTTAACGGATTAGAGCGTGCTTTAGAAAAATGTGTTCAAGCCACCTTCAAAGCCGTATCAGAAGGATGCAATATTGTGATTCTTTCGGATAGAGGTGTAAGCGAAAAAATGGCTCCAATTCCTATGTTATTAGCTTGTTCTTACATACATCATTCTTTAAATATTCTCAAAGTCCGTTCAAAATTCGGTATCATCATCGAATCGGCTGAGCCACGTGAACCGCATCATTTTGCATTGTTATTTGGCTATGGAGCAAGTGCAATTAATCCTTACATGGTTAATGAAATCATTCAAGAGCAAGTTAATCAAGGACATATCACTGGAATAAAAGCAGATTATGCGATTGCAAATTTCAATAAAGCTATAGCAAAAGGGATATTGAAAATCATGAATAAAATTGGTATCTCTACATTACACTCTTACAGAGCTGCACAAATTTTTGAAATTTTAGGATTAAACAAAACGTTCACATCTAAATATTTTCCTTACACACCTTCACGAATTGAAGGAATTGGTTTGAAGGAAATTGAAAGCGAAGTTAAAAAAAGATATCAAAATGCTTTTCCAAAATCGGAAATTGCAAATTTATTGCCTTTAGAAATTGGTGGAATTTATAGATGGAGAAGAACTGGAGAGAAACACATGTTCAATCCAACAACTATATCTAAATTACAACAAGCCGTTCGATTGAATAGCCCAGAAAGCTATAAAGAATACTCGGATATGGTGAATAATCAGAGTAAAAATTTAATGACCATTCGTGGATTATTTGAATTTAATAATTTAGATCCAATTCCTATTGATGAAGTAGAACCTTGGACCGAAATTGTGAAAAAATTCAAAACAGGAGCTATGTCATACGGTTCTATCAGTCAAGAGGCTCATGAGAATTTAGCAATCGCTATGAACCGAATTGGAGGTAAAAGTAATTCTGGAGAAGGTGGAGAAGATTCAAAACGTTTCCAAAAAGAATTAAATGGTGATTCTAGAAATAGTGCCATCAAACAAGTAGCTTCTGGTCGATTTGGCGTGTCAATCAATTACTTGACCAATGCCAAAGAAATTCAAATTAAAATGGCTCAAGGTGCAAAACCTGGAGAAGGTGGGCAATTACCTGGTGAAAAAGTAGTGCCTTGGATTGCTGAAACTAGAAATTCGACCCCTTATGTAGGATTGATTTCACCACCACCACATCACGATATTTATTCTATTGAAGATTTATCACAATTGATATTTGATTTAAAAAATGCCAATCGTGAAGCACGTATAAATGTTAAGTTGGTTGCAGAAGTAGGAGTTGGAACCATTGCTGCCGGTGTTGCAAAAGCAAAAGCTGATGTTATTTTAATTTCTGGTTACGACGGAGGAACAGGTGCTGCACCACTAACATCCTTACAACATACAGGAATTCCTTGGGAACTTGGATTAGCCGAAGCACAACAAACCTTAATCTTAAATGATTTAAGAAGCCGTATTGTTTTAGAATGTGACGGTCAATTAAAAACAGGTCGTGATGTGGCTATAGCAGCATTATTAGGAGCGGAAGAGTTTGGTTTTGCTACAGCACCATTAGTAGCATCAGGCTGTATAATGATGAGAGCTTGTCACTTAAATACGTGCCCTGTAGGTATTGCAACACAAGATCCTGAATTAAGAAAAAATTTCAAAGGAACTCCAGAGCATATCATCAACTTCATGTATTTTATTGCTGAAGAATTGAGAGGAATTATGGCGCAATTAGGATTCAGAACACTTAAGGAAATGGTGGGACAATCTCAAAAATTAAACGTCAATAAAGCTATCAAACATTATAAAGCAAGCGGATTGGATTTGTCTACTATTTTATACAAACCAGAGAAAGCAAAAGAAGTTCCAAATTACAACACTACAACTCAAGACCACGCGCTAGAGAATGTACTTGATTTTGATATAATAAAAGCGGCTATTCCTTCTATTTATAGAAAAGAAAAAACCAGAGTTACTTTTAATATAAAAAATACTGACCGTTCTGTAGGTGCGATTTTGAGTAATGAAATTTCAAAAATATACGGTGCCCAAGGTTTGCCTGAAGATACTATATTAGTAGACTTTACAGGTTCAGCAGGACAAAGTTTCGGAGCATTTGCCACAAATGGATTGTCTTTCAAAATTCACGGAAACTGTAATGATTACCTAGGAAAAGGACTTTCTGGCGGAAAATTAATTATCAAGGTTCCTCCTACTGCAACTTTTAAACCAGAGGAAAACATCATTATTGGCAACGTAGCATTGTACGGAGCCATTACAGGTGAAGCTTATATAAATGGAATGGCTGGGGAACGTTTTTGTGTAAGAAATTCAGGAGCAACAGCAGTTGTAGAGGGAATTGGAGATCACGGTTGCGAATACATGACTGGTGGTACAGTAGTGGTTCTAGGTAAAACTGGTAGAAACTTTGCAGCTGGTATGAGTGGTGGTATTGCTTATGTATATGATACAGAGAAAAAATTTGATGCTACTTTATGTAACATGGAAATGGTTGCTTTTGACCCTATGGAAGAAGAAGATTTTGTAAAACTAAGACGTTTGATACGAAACCACTCTATGTATACCAATAGTCCATTAGCGAAACGAATTTTGAGTGATTGGGAAAACCAAAGCAAACATTTTATTAAAGTGATGCCGATTGATTACAAAAAAGCATTGAAACGATTAGCAGAAGAAAAGCAAATAGAAGAACTAATAGCACAATAGTCATGGGTAAAATAGGTGGATTTAAAGAATATATTAGAACTGACGAAAGTAATTTAGCTGTTCAAGAAAGAGTATCCAATTACAACGAATTTACGATTCCGTTAGCAAAAGATAAAATTAAAGAACAAGGATCACGATGTATGGACTGTGGCATTCCTTTTTGTCATAGTTCTTGTCCATTGGGAAATTTAATTCCTGATTTTAACGACATGGTACATCAAGAAGAATGGCAAGGTGCTTTAGAAATTTTGCAGTCAACCAACAACTTTCCAGAATTTACAGGTCGTTTATGTCCAGCTCCATGCGAAAAATCATGTGTTCTTGGTATTATTGCAGAACCTGTAGCTATTGAAAATATCGAAAAAAGCATCATTGAAAGAGGTTTTGCTGAAGGTTGGATTAAACCACAACCACCGGAAACCAGAACAGGAAAAACGGTTGCTGTAGTAGGTTCTGGTCCTGCGGGATTAGCAGCCGCTCAACAATTGAATCGTGCGGGTCATACGGTAACTGTTTTTGAAAGAGACAATGCTATAGGTGGATTGTTGCGTTACGGAATTCCGAATTTTAAATTAGAAAAAGCAATTATAGACAGACGTGTTGCTATTTTAGAAGCCGAAGGAATTACATTCAAAACCAATGTAAATGTTGGAGTAAATTATAGTGTTGATGAATTAAAAGCTTTTGACTCTATCGTATTGTGCGGTGGAGCAACCGAAAGCAGAAGTTTGCCTACCAAAGGAATTGAAAGCAAAGGAGTAGTTCAAGCAATGACGTTCTTAACGCAGCAAACAAAAGTTTTATACGGTGAAAAAATAGAAAACCAAGTCAAAGCAACTGGGAAAAACGTTATCGTTATTGGTGGTGGTGATACTGGTTCTGACTGCGTGGGTACTTCTAATAGACACGGCGCTGCATCAGTGACCAACTTTGAAATCATGCCTAAACCACCTGTTGGTAGAAGTGAAACAACGCCTTGGCCTTTTTGGCCACTGCAATTAAAGACGTCTTCTTCGCACGAGGAAGGTTGTGATAGAAATTGGTTAATTAATACCAAAGAATTTATTGCAAACGATAAGGGAGAACTTACAGGTTTGAAAACCGTAGAAGTACAATGGAAAATGACTCCTGGTCAACGACCAGAATTAATTGAAAAAGAAGGTTCTGAAAAAATATGGCCTTGCGAATTAGCCTTGTTAGCACTAGGGTTTACAGGTCCTGAAAAAACATTAAGTTCACAATTAGGTATTGAAATTGACATGCGCAACAACTATAAAGCGAACAATTATAAAACAAATGTTCCTAATATTTTCACTGCAGGTGATATGCGTAGAGGGCAATCCTTAATTGTTTGGGCTATTTCTGAAGGTCGTGAAGCGGCAAGAGAAGTCGATTTGTTTTTAATGGGCTTTACCAATTTACCAACAAAAGGAAACGGAGATTTACCGAGTTTATAAATAAAATTATATTTCATAAAAGCCTCTAAAAGTGATTTTAGAGGCTTTTTTATTGTTAAGAACAAACAGCACAGATTTTGAGATAGTAGCTACCAGCAGTCCAGATAGCTTCCGTGCCTACAATAAATAACAAACCTTTTTATTTTACGTTGTCTTTGCTTACTCCACTTTATGGGCACGAATTACACCCGAGCGATAGTGAACAGACGAAGTAAATTCGTGATATCTGGTTATTAGCACCAGTAATTTATTTTTTAGATTGGTATCTACTAAAATTATCAACACAAGACAGTAACGATAATGCTTTCAAACTATTTAATTCAATTCCATAATCATTAGAAACACCATGCATTACGCCATGTCGATTCAAGTCACTAAAGAAATTTGAGTTTTTTGTAATTGGATTATAATAGCTAGTTAAAGAGTTACTTTCTGATAGAACTTTTACAATATGATGACTTTCCTTTTTGTTTTTTATCTTCTTCAATTTGCTTTCTGTAAATATTATTGAGTCACAAATTCCGTCAGCTTGTGACAAGAATAATATAGTTGAAGAGAAGTAAAGCTTTTTTTTTATGGGCTAAGAATGCTTCTCTAATAATGTTTGCTCTATCGGGATGAAGCATGATAAGATCTTCTTGGATTTCTTTTAAATTTTGTTTAAAATACTTGATGAGGATTTTATTTGCTTCTTCACTTTTTCCTTCTTCAAACAATCTTTGAAGGTTAAAAACGATTCTTACTTCAATAAATCTTGGAATGTACCAGCCGTACTTTGAAAAAATCCTATCAGTTTCTTCAAAAGTATAGTTAGGAAGGTTTAGCTTTCCTATCACAGATAATATTTTTTGGGATTGTTCTGCTAATTGCTGAAATAAGTTCGATGCGTTTATTTCCAAGTGCCAATTTTTGAGATTACGTGATGATTATTGGTGCTAAACATTTATTTACGAATGTAAACCTATAATCACTTACAAACGTTTAAAGTCATTTCTATATAAATAGTATTGTATGGCTAATTTATACTATTATTTCATACTACACATCAAACACCTAATTCTTTCTATTATTTATCAGCACTAAATTTATAAAATAATTGTTATATTTGTAACACAATGTTATAATTTGTTAATTTTTAGTTTTTACTTTGATGTATGGCTTTAGAGTAATAAATTTGTCAAAAAAATAATGCCATGCAAGCAAAAGATTTAGTACAACTCGCAGAACAATTCGGAGGTCCATTATATGTATATGATGCAGAGAAAATTCAATCGCAATATCATCGATTAACTTCTGCGTTCTCTAAAGTAGAGCGTTTACGCATTAATTATGCCGTAAAAGCTTTATCCAATTTGGCCGTTTTGCAATTGCTTAAACAAGTAGGTTCTAATTTAGATACGGTTTCATTGCAAGAAGTGCAACTGGGTTTACACGCTGGTTTTGATCCACAACAAATCATTTATACGCCAAACGGTGTTTCTTTTGAAGAAATAGAAGAAGTAGCGCAATTGGGTGTTCAAATCAATATAGATAACCTTTCTGTATTGGAACATTTTGGAACGAAACACCCAACGGTTCCGGTTTGTATTCGTATCAACCCGCATGTTATGGCGGGAGGAAATTCGAATATTTCTGTGGGTCATATTGATAGTAAATTTGGAATTTCTATTCACCAAATGCCGCATATTCTTCGTATCGTTGAGAATACTAAAATGCACATCAACGGAATTCACATGCACACGGGTTCTGATATTTTAGATATCGAGGTTTTTCTTTACGCAGCCGAAATTCTTTTTGATGCTGCCAGAAATTTCAAAACGCTAGATTTTCTTGATTTTGGAAGCGGATTTAAAGTCCCATACAAAAAAGGAGATATCGAAACTGATATTGAAGAATTAGGAAAAAAATTGTCTAAACGATTCATCGCTTTTGAAAAAGAATACGGTCGTGAATTGACATTGGCTTTCGAACCTGGTAAATTTTTAGTGAGTGAAGCAGGTTATTTTTTAGCCAAGGTAAATGTGGTAAAACAAACCACTTCTACTGTTTTTGCTGGAATTGATAGTGGTTTTAATCATTTAATACGACCGATGTTATACGGTTCGCAACATCACATCGATAACATTTCAAATCCAAAAGGGAAAGAGCGTTTTTATACCGTAGTAGGTTACATTTGCGAAACAGATACGTTTGCCAATAACCGCAGAATTTCCGAAATTAATGAAGGAGATCTATTATGTTTTAGAAATGCAGGAGCTTACTGCTTCTCGATGTCATCAAACTACAATTCGAGATACAAACCCGCAGAAGTTTTATGGAAAGACGGTGAAGGCATTTTAATTAGAGCACGAGAAACCTTTGAAGATTTATTAAAGAATCAGATTATGCTACCTTTAGAAGTAGCAACTGCATAACCCACAACAAACAACACAAACAAAAAAAATCCCGAAGCCTAAAAAACTTCGGGATTTTGCATTTTATAAAATTTGATTCCGTTTTTAAAACTTGAAGAAACTTTACTATCCTATTCTTTTTATTAATCAAAAATTTCAAACAAAACATTGGTTTCGGTTCCGTTTGTAAAAGGTATTTTAAGTAATTGCGAGAGCGTTGGTGCAATTTCTGTGATCTCCTTTTTATCGTGAGATTCTCCATTTTTGATATTCCACCCATAAAAAATAAGTGGTACGTGGGTATCATAACTATAAGGCGTTCCGTGTGAAGTTCCGGTTTCTTTATATTCTATAAAACCTGGTTTATCTAGCACAACCAAATCTCCGTTTTGGGTCACATCATACCCTTTTGCAATGAAACTGAGATAATAATCATTCCCTGAATTAGCGAGGATTTCTTCTTCTGTATATACTCTTTTTACTTGTTTTTGGGTCATTAAAAAGGTTACAAAACTTTGCTTTACTTTCACTAAATCCAATTCTTTATTTTTTATTGTTTCTTTATTAAAAAAGACATTGAAACTAGAATAATTCAAAATCAAATCTACTCCATAAGTGTCTGTTGAAAATTTCTTTAGTGCTTTTACAATTTCTTTTGGCTCAACATTAGTTACTTTATATTTATTATCATTTAGGAATTTTGCATTTTCGGCACCAGCATGATCGGCAGTTAAAAACAACAAATAATTGTCTTTTCCAACTGTTTTATCTAAATACTCCAGAAACTCTGCAATGGTTTGATCCAATCGCAAATAGGTATCTTGCAATTCTATAGATCGTGGACCTATGTCATGACCAATATAATCGGTTGATGAAAAACTTAGTGCCAAAAAATCAGTAATGTCATCTTTGCCCAATTCTTCTTTTTCGACGGCTTTCATAGCAAAATCTAACAGAAAACTATTTCCAAAAGGTGTTGCTCTTAAAATCCCAGCGTCTTTTTTATCATACATTTCCTTTAAATTATAAGGAAAAATTGGATTAGCACCATTGAGTTTTCCTTCATAGGGATTATCATCAGGAAGACTTTCATTATAGGTTGACAATGGTTTTAACAAATCCCAACCTTTAGTAATGTATGACATATATCTTTTTTCTTGATTGAATTGAGTTACCCAATCTGGCAATGCCTTACCATAAAAAGTGCTTGAAATAAAAGCTCCAGTTTTACTGTACCAAAAAGCCCAATTCGCAAAATGTCCAGCAGGTAAAATAGCGCCACGGTCTTTAAAACTAATTCCTATTACTTTTCCTTTGAAGTTGGTAGCCAAACGTAATTCGTCAGTTATAGTAGTTGTTTGAAGATTTTTGGGAGACATTTCCCCTTCTTTATCATTGCCTTCTCCAATAGTCGTCACCGAATTATCCTCAGTACAATACATTTCGGTTCCTAAAGTTCTACTAAACCATTCATTACCTACAATTCCATGCATGCTGGGTGTTGTTCCTGTATAAATAGAAGCGTGACCTGGACCAGTGTAGGTTGGCATATAATTGTATTGCATGTTATGAAAAGTATAGCCATTGTTCATAAGGCGTTTAAAACCCTTTTCTGTAAAATCATCTGAAAATCGATAGAGGTATTCCATTTTCATTTGATCTACTACAATGCCTACTACTAGTTTTGGACGCTTTTGCGATTGCATATTTATAAATGCTAATCCAATAATAAATAAAAAACACTTTTTCATAGCCTATTAAATTTAAACAAAAATAAGATTTTAATGTGAAGTAATTTACTGGTTAATCATAAAGAATGAATTTGAATAATTTTTCAAACATGTAAAAGCTACTATTATTAAAAGAGCCACTCAAAAAGTGGCTCTTTATTATTTCAGGATGATGAACTCGCATCGTCTGTTTATAGAATGTTCTTGTTCAGTACAGACTCTAGTTGTACCACATTGAATTAAAGGAACAGATTCTCCAAAACCTCTAGAGCGAAGGCGTTTTCTTTTAATTCCAGATTGCACTAAATATTCTAAACTAGAAGCAGCTCTTCTATTAGATAATATTAAATTATACATCTCTGATGCCCGAGAATCAGTGTGGGCGTCAATCTCTATTTCCATTTCTGGATATTTGTTTAATAAATCTACCAATACATTTAAGATCCGGGCTGCATCCGATTTAATGTCCCATTTATTTAAATCAAAATAAATATTCTCGAGTACGATTTGCACTTTTCCGTCTTGACGTTTGGTAATAATCTCCTCGGCATCATCATAACATTCAACAAATAGTTCTATGGTATAACGCAATTTTCCATCAGCATTTGTGGTAAAATCTTCACTATGAGGAATATAAAAATCTCTTACAGCTTCAATTCTATATTTCTTGTTGGGTTCTGTATTAAAAATATAATCGGCTTCTGCACCAACGACCATTTGCCCAATTAAAATATTATTTTCATCATATAGCGAAACCAAAGTCCCTGGTAATGGATTTTGTGTATTTTTATCTTTTACTTCTCCTTCTACAACATAGCGTTCTTGATTTTCTATTCTTGTAAAACTGTATAAATTATCACCTCCTTTTCTATTTGACGAAAGATAGCCCGTATTTTTTTTCTCATCTACAACATATCCAAAATCATCCAGATTACTATTGATTGTTTGACCTAAATTTAAAGGTTTTGCAAAAACACCTTGAAAATTAGTACTCATAAATATATCTAAGCCTCCCATCCCTTGATGCCCATCGGAAGAAAAATATAAAATAGTTCCATTGTCAGATATTGATGGAAACTGTTCCCTGTGAATGGTATTTATTGCTTTACCTAAATTTTGAGGTGTGCCAAAAGTCCCATCTTCATTTACATCAACAACAAAAATATCGAACGAGCCTAAAGTTCCTGGCATATCACTTGAGAAGTATAATTTTTTTCCATCTTTACTTAAAAATGGGTGCTCAGTAGAATAGGTGTCGCTTGTGAAAAGTAACTCTTTTATATTGGTCCATTTTCCATCAATAAATTCGGCTTTAAAAATTTTAATGACAGCTACTTTTTCGTCTCCAATTTTTACTTTATTGCCATTGGTTCTATTAAAATACATGATGCGTCCATCTTTACTAAAAGTGGCTGAACTTTCATGAGTGTCTGTATTAATTTCTTTTGGAAATGGTTCAACATTTAAAAGCAACCCTTTGTCATTTACGTCAGCGCTAAACAAGTCTAGATAGGCTTTTTCGTTCCAACCAAAAGATTTAGAAGTTGTATTTCTTGCAGAGGCAAATGCTACTTTATCTCCATAAAATGAAATTCCGAAATCGCCATTAGATCCATTTTTTGACATTGGCTGAATAACATAGTTGAAAGGTACATTGGTAAGTAAATTAGTTATAAACTTAGGAGTACTTACTTCGAATTTTAAATACTCACCCATAATCTTGTCTGCTTTTTCATAATCGGCAATTCCAAGCAAGGATTGTGCATATTTAAAATAGTATTCAGGTTGAATGGTTTCTTTGTAATTTAAAAAAAGTTTCCCATAAACTCTTACAGCATCACTTACTTGAGAATTGTTATAGTAGCAATCTCCTAAGTTTTGCAATACATTTTGATTCTCTTCTACTTGCTCATATAGCTCTGCTGCTTTGACATAAGATTTCTTTTCGAATAGTTTATTTGCTTTCTTTTCACTAACTTTTTGTCCCAAAAGAGTGATGCTAAAACAAAATATAAAAAGTATATAAAAGTATTTTTTCATTTTTTTCGTTATTAGAAGAATCGTGGTGATTTTTCATATCCTTTTGAAGCTAAACTTGATGTATCTAAATCAAATAATAAAAATATTTCGTGACTTCCTGAATTAAATTGACCAAGATTAGACAATGTATAATCATACGAATATCCAATTCTCAATTGTGGTGTAATATAAAAATTCACTAATCCACTAACTGAATCATCAAAACGATATCCTGCACCTAATTCAATTTTATTATTCATTAAAAAATTAGCTGTCATATCTAAAGATAATGGTGCTCCTGAAACTCCTTTAGCCATAAAGGCTGGTTTGAATTTTAAATTGGGATTCAAATTAAACACATAACCACCAGTAAGAAAATAATGAATGTCTTCTACTCCAGAATACCTAATTCCATCTTTGCTTTCTATGTGTTTTGTTGTCAACAAATTAGGAACTGAAAATCCTAAATAGTACTTATCCGTAAAATAGAAAGTACCTAAACCAACATTTGGAAAAACCCTACTGATATTGTCCTGAAAGGCCTTGTCTGGATTTACATCTGTAAATTTAAATCCATTAAAATTAGTATCAAAAAGTGTCATTCCTCCCTTTAAACCAAATGATAATTTGCTTTTATCAGAAACGGGCAATACATAAGCAAAATCAACAAATATATTATTTTCATTAACCACATCTCCTATGGCATCGTTAACAAATGATATTCCCATCTCAACTTTTTTTGCTATTGGTGAATGTGCAAACAAAGTAGCTGTTTTGGGAGCTCCAACAGCACCTACCCATTGAGTTCTATACAATCCTCCTAAATTTATTACTCCTTCATTAGCGGTAGCATAAGCAGGATTTATCACATTCATATTATACATATAATGGGTAAACTGAGGGTCTTGCTGCGCATTTGCTAGAGTAGAAACTAGAAAAACGCTTATAAGAACTAAAAATGTAAAACTTCTTTTTTTCATCTTGTATTTCTTTTATCTACTTAAATAGAGTCTGCCTTGTTTTGGTGAAGTCTTTCCGTCATTGTATTCTAGTATATAAAAATAGACCCCAACAGGAAGTATTGCATCTCCTATTTTTATTCCACCTTGAGTAGTTGTTCCATCCCAATTTGGTGTATTTTTATTTCCTTTATAAAGAATGTTTCCGTATCTATTATAAATCTCTAATGTAAAATTTGGAAAAGCACTTTCTATATTTTTAATCACAAATTCATCATTTACTGTATCTCCATTTGGAGAAAATCCGTCAGGAATTAAGATGTCTTTGCATTTTGTTAAATCTACAACTACTTCTAATCGTACAACACTTTCGCAACCTGATGCAGATTTTAATGTAGCAAAATAGGAATTACCATCTTCTAATAAATCTGTGCTATTTAAAACATTGGTACCAGTTGCATCATCATACCAAACTAAAGGTTCTGATCCAGAAACGTTATCAGATAAATTGGCAATAGTTGGATTGTCATTTTTACAAAATTCGTTTCCTTTATCTTTAATTATTGGAGTATCTAACTGAAAAACTTCAAAAGATATTGGTAAAACTGCACTTCCAGAAGTATCACATTGACTTACACTTGAAATAATTTTATCTATTGTAACAGTAACATTCCCTGCAGTATTTAATACTGAAGCAGGTATAACAAATTTAGTTTCACCTCCTACAAACTCTACATTTACTGTTATAGAAGACGAACTAACTCCAGATAATTCATAAGTGATATCGTAAAATCCGTCACTTATAGCATTGGCTCTTGATAGAGAAACTTCATTAGAGAAATTTAAGCAAGCTGAAGCCGAACTGAGTATTGCACCAGTAGCATTTGGCAATGGAAATACTTGAAAAGAAGTATTAGCATCTTCAGTTAAATTATTACATCCGGAGGATAGATTTGTAATTGATGAAATTGTTAGAGTATAACTTGCCGCATTTACAAAATTAGAAGCTGGTATTATGAATTGACCTGTTCCATTTGCTATGGCTATAGTTCCAGTTGTTCCCGAACTTGGTACAGCATCAGGAATAGTATAAATAAATTGATAATTTCCATCCGCTAATCCGTTAGAAGCTCCAGAAATAGTAACGGTAACATCACTTCCTTCACATACATCAGCAATTACTATATTTTTATTCTCTAAATTTGAACTTTGTCGCAAAATAAAATCGGCACTTACATTTGGATTAATAGCCGTAACACAATTCGTTAAAGCATTTGTAATGGTTAAAAATGTAACTCTTGTCGTTCCTAAATTTGGTATGTCAGCAGCACTGATGTCAAAAGTCCCTTTACCATTAACGATAGTTACATTTGCATTTTGATTTGTTAAAACATTACTTATAGATAAATTGTAATTAATAGTATAAACACCATTTTCCATATTTGATAATGTAACTGTTACATTATTCCCTTTACAATTAGGGGAAGAAATTGCTATGTTTTTAGATGCCAAAACTGGATTAAGTAATATAACAAATTGAACCACTTCATTGTCTGTTCCACAAGCATTGGTTACTGTGTAAGTATAACTATAGGTATTAGGAGTAAGTTTTGAAACTTCAACAGGACTTGTAACAGTTTGATTGTTACTATCAGTCCAAGTTCCACCTGCTATGCTATCTTTTAACAGTGAATATAAATCAAATGAACCAATTGATGTACAAACATTTTGTATACCAACAAAAGTTCCTGCATTTACAATTGGATCAACTGTTACAGTTACTGTAGCCGTATCATCATCACAAGGCTGACTCCCTTCAAATGTATAGGTATAAACTCCAGGCAAATCTACTTTAGGATCAAAAACCCCTGTACTAATAGCTCCATTTGGAGAAGTCCATGTTCCGCCTACTTGTGGAGTTCCTTTTAAACTTGAAAATAAACTTTGAGGTAAACTAGTAGCACAAAAAGTTATATCTCCTGGCAATCCTGCATCAGGACCAGGAATAATTGTAACTGAAATTTTCGCTTCATCTGGAGTACAAAAAGGATTTCCAACTGTGTAGGTATACTCTCCAGCCGCATCTTTTTTTGGATCAAAGAAACCTGTACCGCTTACTAAAGGAGGCGTCCAAGTTCCTCCTAACTGTGGATTTCCTCTAAGGAAAGTAAAAAGATCACTTCCATTTACATTTGAACAAATTGATGCTGTATTGTCTTCTCCTGCATTTGGCGAAGGGTTTAGAATTACTGTAACGGTTGCCGTATCGTTATCACAAGGTTGACTTCCAGAAAATGAATAGGAATAATCTCCTGCTTTATCTAGAGTAGGATCGAAAATTCCTGAACCACTTGTCAGGGTAGGAAACCAAGTTCCACCTGTTTGAGGTTTGCCTCCTAAACTTAAAAACAAATCTTTCGCCGAACTCCCTTCGCAAAATGTTGTGCTGCCAGAAATTCCTGCATTTGGACCTTGTACTATTGATACAACTACAGAAGCTTTAGCATCAGTACATGACCCAACACCTTTAACTGTGTAGGTGTATTTTTCTGCTAAATCAACAGATGGATCAAAAATTCCTGTACCACTCGTTAACGTAGGCGACCAAGTCCCACCTGTTTGTGGCGAACCAACAAGGAAAGTTTTTAAATCTACCGTATCAGAATTTGAACATAAATTAGCAACTCCATCACTTCCTGAATTTGCAGCAGGAACAATCGTAACGGTTACTAGAGCAGTATCATTCACACATGGAGGTGTTCCTGCAACAGTATAAATATAAGATCCCTCTAAATCAACTTTTGGATCAAAAAAACCAGTTCCGCTAATGAGAGTTGGGAACCAAGTACCACCGGATTGCGCACTTGAACCCAATAATAAATATAAATCTTGAGGAATTGCATCACTACATATAGATAAATTTGCATTACTACCCGCTACAGGAGGTTGTGTCACATTTATGATAGTTTCCTCTGATAATAATTGGGAACAATTTGGAGGATTTATTAAAGTAATACTTTCTAATTTAAATGTAGAAGTAGCTGATAAAATAATATTTAATACTGCTACTCCAGACGACCCAATATTTATGTTCTGTACAACACCTCCATTTATTCTATAGGTCACATTTGCATTAGGAGTTCCAGTAAATGTTACATCTATAGCATTACCGGAACAAGAAGTTCCGCTAGATGATATACTTACTGTTGGTTTAGGATTAATGGATATCGTAACTGAATCTGTTAATAATTTTGTACAGCTAGGCGAACCACTTGAAGAAACACTTACTAAAGTATAGATACTGTTTTGTGTGGAATCTAATGAGGCTTCTCCATCAGAATCTAATTGAATCGTATTGCTTACTCCATCAACAGTATAGATTACTGATGCTAATGGAGTTCCTTCGAAATCTATACGAGCGGAAGATTCAGAACAAATGGTTGGTGTTTTGGTAGAGATAGAAACTGTAGGCAATGGCAAAACAGTTATTGTAATGTTACCAGTTAGATTTTGACTGCAACTTAGCAAATCAATATAAGATACACTAACCAACTCATAAACAGAATTTTGATTTGCATTTAATGAAGCTTCGCCATCAGAATCTAATTGAATAGTATCAGGTATACCATTAACCGTAAAGCTTACAATTGTCAATGGAGTTCCCTCAAAATCTACTCGAGCTGGGAGTCCAGAACAAACAATTGGAGATTTTGTAGAAATTGATGCTGTAGGTAAAGGTAAAACTTTTATTGTAACACTACCAGTCTGATTTTGACTGCAACTTGGTGTGCCAATAGAAGCTACACTTACTAATGTATAGGTACTGTTTTGAGAAGCATCTAATGAGGCTTCTCCATCAGAATCTAATTGAATCGTATTACTTACACCATCAACAGTATAGATTACTGATGCTAATGGAGTTCCTTCGAAATCTATCCGAGCGGAAGATTGAGAACAAATGGTTGGTGTTTTGGTAGAGATAGAAACTGTTGGCAAGGGTAAAACAGTTATTGTAATGTTACCTGTTAGATTTTGACTGCAACTTAGCAAATCAACATAAGATACGCTAACCAACTCATAAACAGAATTTTGATTTGCATTTAATGAAGCTTCTCCATCAGAATCTAATTGAATAGTATCAGGTATACCATTAACTGTAAAGCTTACAATCGTCAATGGGGTTCCCTCAAAATCTAGCCGAGCTGTGAGTCCAGAACAAACAATTGGAGATTTTGTAGAAATTGATGCTGTCGGTAAGGGTAAAACTGTTATTGTAACACTACCAGTCTGATTTTGTCTGCAACTTGGTGTGCCACTAGAAGCTACACTTACTAAAGTATAGGTACTGTTTTGAGTGGCATCTAATGAGGCTTCACCATCTGAATCTAATAGAATCGTATTACTTACTCCATCAACAGTATAGATTACTGATGCTAATGGAGTTCCTTCGAAATCTATCCGAGCAGAAGATTGAGAACAAATGATTGGTGTTTTGGTAGAGATAGAAACTGTTGGCAAGGGTAAAACAGTTATTGTAACACTACCCGCCTGATTTTGATTGCAACTTGGTGTGCCACTTGAAGCTATACTTACTAAAGTATAGGTACTGTTTTGAGTAGCATCAAATGAGGCTTCACCATCTGAATCTAATAGAATCGTATTGCTTACTCCATCAACAGTATAGATTACTGATGCTAATGGAGTTCCTTCGAAATCTATCCGAGCAGAAGATTCAGAACAAATGGTTGGTGTTTTGGTTGAGATTGTCACTGTAGGCAATGGCAAAACAGTTATTGTAACACTACCCGTCTGATTTTGACTGCAACTTGGCAAAGCAACATAAGATACACTAACCAACTCATAAACAGAATTTTGATTTGTATTTAATGAAGATTCACCATCTGAATCTAATAAAATCATATTACTAACTCCATCAACAGTATAGTTTACTGATGCTAATGGAGTTCCTTCGAAATCTATCCGAGCGGAAGATTGAGAACAAATGGTTGGTGTTTTGGTAGAGATAGAAACTGTTGGCAAGGGTAAAACAGTTATTGTAACACTACCCGCCTGATTTTGATTGCAACTTGGTGTGCCACTTGAAGCTACACTTACTAAAGTATAGGTACTGTTTTGAGTAGCATCAAATGAGGCTTCACCATCTGAATCTAATAGAATCGTATTGCTTACTCCATCAACAGTATAGATTACTGATGCTAATGGAGTTCCTTCGAAATCTATCCGAGCAGAAGATTCAGAACAAATGGTTGGTGTTTTGGTTGAGATTATCACTGTAGGCAACGGCAAAACTGTTATAGTAACGCTACCCGTTAGATTTTGACTGCAACTTGGCAAATCTTCATAAGACACACTAATCAAATTATAAACAGAATTTTGATTTACAGGAACTTCAGCTTCTCCATCTGTATTTAATTGAATTGTTTTAACAACTCCATTTTCCGTATAGGTTACTGTTGCTAATGGCGTTCCTTCAAAATCTAATCTAGCTGGGTTTCCTGAACAAACTATAGGAGACTTTGTAGAAAATGATGCTGTAGGTATGGGTAAAACTGTTACTGTAACACTTCCTGTTAGATTTTGAATACAACTTGGAGTAGTGCTGTAAGCCACACTTACTAGAGTATATATACTATTTTGAGTAGCTATTAATGAAGCTTCTCCATCAGAGTCTAATAGAATCGTATTCGTTACACCATCAAGAGTATAGGTTACTAATGCTAATGGGGTTCCTTCAAAATCAATACGAGCGGAGTCACCAGAACAAATGGTTGGTGTTTTTGTAGAGATTATTGCAGTAGGTAATGGTAAAACTGTTATAGTTAAGCTACCCGTTAGATTTTGGCTGCAACTTGGTATATCATCATAAGACACACTAATCAAATTATAAACAGAATTTTGATTTACAGGAACTTCAGCTTCTCCATCTATATTTAATTGAATTGTTTTAACAACTCCATTTTCCGTATAGGTTACTGTTGCTAATGGCGTTCCTTCAAAATCTAATCTAGCTAGGTTTCCTGAACAAACTATAGGAGACTTTGTAGAAAATGATGCTGTTGGTATTGGTAAAACCTTTATTGTAACGCTACCTGTTAGATTTTGACTGCAACTTGGTGTTCCATTTGAAGCTACACTTACTAAAGTATAAGTGCCATTTTGAGTAGCATCTAATGAAGCTTCACCTGCTGCATTCAATGAAATCGTTTTAATTACTCCATTCTCCGTGTAGGTTACTGTTGCTAATGGGGTTCCTTTAAATTCAACTTTAGATGCCGTTCCCGAACAAATATTTGGAGTATTAGTAGAAATAGATACTGTTGGTAAAGGTAAAACTGTTACGGTTACACTTCCAGTCTGATTTTGACTACAACTTAGTGTGCCATTAGAAGCTACACTTACTAAAGTATAAGTGCCACTTTGAGTAGCATCTAATGAAGCTTCACCTGCTGCATTCAATGAAATCGTTTTAATTACTCCATTCTCCGTGTAGGTTACTGTTGCTAATGGGGTTCCTTTAAATTCAACTTTAGATGCCGTTCCCGAACAAATATTTGGAGTATTAGTAGAAATAGATACTGTTGGTAAAGGTAAAACTGTTACGGTTACACTTCCAGTCTGGTTTTGACTACAACTTGGTGTGCCATTTGAAGCTACACTTACTAAAGCATAAGTGCCACTTTGAGTAGCATCTAATGAAGCTTCACCTGCTGCATTCAATGAAATCGTTTTAATTACTCCATTCTCCGTGTAGGTTACTGTTGCTAATGGGGTTCCTTTAAATTCAACTTTAGATACCGTTCCCGAACAAACATTTGGCGTATTAGTAGAAATAGATACTGTTGGTAAGGGTAAAACTGTTATTGTAACAATACCCGTTATATTTTGACTACAACTTGGTGTTCCACTATAAGCTACACTAACTAATTCATAGGTATGATTTTGAGAAGTATTTATAGATGCCTCACCGAATGAGTCTAGAACAATAGTGTTAATCACTCCATTTACCTTGTATATTACTGTTGCTAAAGGAGTTCCTTCAAAATCTATTCTAGATGGCGTTCCTGAACAAACAGTTGGCCTTTTAGTTGAAATAGAAACTGTTGGTAATGGTAAAACAGTAATAGTCACTTTTGAAGAGGAATTCGCACATTTTGTAGAAGTAGAAACCTCATAATTAAAATAATAATCACCTGGCGATAATGAAGAAATATCAACTTTCCCTAAATATCCGTCAATTGTGGGTAAATCACCAGTCCAAACGCCAGTTTTATCTGGATTTCCTCCAAGTAAATCATATAAATTAAAAGGAAGAGTTGTTGGCAAATCAGAAACACAATAACTTTTTGCACCATTAGTACCTGCATTATTTGGGTCTTCAAAAATTGATGAAACAGACAAACCAAGACTTTCACAATTGCTATCTGATTGGGTTACTTTATAGACATCTCCTTCTTGTATTAATGTGTTTGATGGATCTAAAATTTCAACACCAGAAGGATAATACCAAGAGATACTATTATTAGAATCAATATTTACAATAAAGTCTGAAATTTTTGGAGATGGATTTGAACAAATACTTTGAAGAGGATTACCAGTTGGCGGATCTAGAATTACTATCTTAACCCTAATTCTGCTTCTTAAAGTTTCACAGCCAGAACTTGAAATAAATTGACTCGCATAATAATCTGTATTATTAATCAAAGGCAATGAACTAGCTAATTGAGAACCACCAGTTGGACTAAGATACCATCTTAAATCATTTCCAGCAATTTTTTGCTGCAGGTTTGCCACAGTGGACGCAACGCAAAAAGTTGGAGAAGGCAAATCTACTGGTGATGGTTTTATATAAAAAACCACATCCACTCTAGGGCGAGTAGCACAAGTACCAGTATTATTATCAGCATAATAAGACCCTGAATTTAAAATTGTTGAAGGATTTAAAGCGGTACCGCTAGTAGGCACTGTATACCATTTAATACCTCCTCCATTATCTATTGCAACAAGATCACTAACTTTAGCAGGGGAAGGACGAGAGTCGCAAAAAGATTGACTAGAATTAACAATTATAGGACATTGTTGAGCCAAGGAATTATTTAAGCTTATAAAAAAAGCTAAAAAAGTTAAGAAAAATAAGGTTTTTTTTGTACTAAGAGTAATAATTCTCATAAGCAAATATAATTGACACATTAAAGAAATATAGAATAATAAATTAAATGCATTTTACAATAAAATCTATTGTCTTTGTTTAGCATCTAAGATTAATTTATAAAAAAAATTAACTAAAAAAAAAGGACTATATTTCCTTACGATATTAATTAAATAACAAGAGTAAATTTTCTAATTACTTTAATATTATGAACAAATTGATTAACAATTTAATATTGATGGCTGATTGATTGTAAAAGCAATTTAAAAAATTAAAAATCAATGATATGAAACAAAACTTAGTGAATAAATTCAAAAAAGAAATCTAAAAAAAACCTATAAAAAATATCTTTTTATTTGATTTATTAAATTAAAATTATGTTAGAATTAAAACAAAAAAGTTGAATTTAAATTCTAATACTTTTGATTTAAAAAAAGATGAAGATTATCCAAGAAAAATAGATTAAAAAAAACAATTAAAATCACCTCTCATTATTACCAATTAAATTAACAATATTATAAACAACAATAACATTTTTTTGATTGATATAAAGTTGTTTTCTATTTTCTTGATTTTTCCTTTTGATTATTGAGATTACAAAAGGCTCACCATCATCATTTCGGCATTGAAAAGAGTAAATTTCATCATTTTCATTTTCCTGAACTTTCTCATAATTCATAATTTCATAAAGCTGAATTTCTTGAGAATAGATGACAATTCTATTTTTAGTAGTATCTAAAGTTATAACTATTGAAGCATCTTGTAAATCGGACCATTTTCCCCAATTCCCTTTATCGTTTCGTTCTAAAACACTAAATCCAGTAGTTTTAAATTTATAGACTTGACAATAAGATTGTTGAATGCAGGTTGCATAAAAGAAGAATAGTAATAAATTTTTAATCGATTTCATTATATAAGTTAAGAGGCCAAAAATAGTAAATTAAAAGCTAATTCTTTTTAAATCATTTTTCGAAATCTCAAATTCAGAAATTAAATCATTTATAATTTCGTTTACCGATTTTATTTCATGAATTAATCCTGCAACCTGACCAATCTCTAACTCACCTTCAATCATATCGCCCTCAAACATCCCTCGTTTTGCTCTTGCTCTACCCAATAACTCTTTTAATTCCTCTTTTGTGGCACATTTTGCATATAATTGTTGAATGTCTTCAAAAAATTTGTTCTTAATTAATCGAACAGGCGCAAGCTCTTTCAATGTCAATTGTGTATCCCCTTCTTTAGTTTCTAAAATTTTATTTTTGAAGTTTTCATGGGAAGATGATTCTATCGAAGCTGCGAAACGACTCCCTATCTGAACACCATCTGCTCCTAAAATCATAACAGCTAACATTGCTTTTCCAGTGGCTATACCTCCAGCAGCAATTAATGGAATCGAAATCTGTTCTTTTACCATCGGAATTAAAGTAAGTGTTGTGGTCTCTTCTCTTCCATTATGCCCGCCAGCTTCAAAACCCTCTACTACAACCGCATCTACTCCCGCTTCCTGGGCTTTTAGAGCAAATTTAGAACTGCTCACCACATGTACAACTGTAATCCTTTTCTCTTTTAAATAAGAGGTCCACGTTTTGGGATTTCCTGCTGAAGTAAATACAATTTTTACTCCTTCTTCAATAATAATTTTTAAAATCTCTTCGATATTTGGATACAACATTGGCACATTTACTCCAAAAGGTTTATCTGTTGCTTTCTTACATTTTTGGATATGCTCTCTCAACACATCTGGATACATTGATCCTGCTCCAATTAACCCTAACCCCCCTGAATTGCTCACTGCACTTGCTAATTTGTAGCCACTATTCCAAATCATTCCTCCTTGAATTATTGGGTATTTTATATTAAAAAGTTGGGTGATTTTATTCATTATTGTTTCACTATTTTACCTGATTGCAAATACGTTTTAGAGGTTAGATTATAAAAATAGATTCCTGAATTTAAATTTTCTAAAAAAATACTTTTATTTTCTTTTGAAATCACTTTATCGAAAATCTTTTGACCTAAACTATTATATAATGTAATAGTAGCATTTTCGAATCCATTTGGAAACGAAATTAAGATATTATCTTGCGCAGGATTTGGATAAAGAATAAACTCCTTTTGCGAAAATTGTTTTTGGCCTAAAGCATTATTTAAGGCTAAATTAAAATCGGGGATTCCGTGTCCCAACTTTTCATTTGGACTAGTAAATAAACTTGACGATTGTTTAATTAAATCAAGAATTTCTGTATTCGTTTTATTAGGTAGTGCTTGCCAAAGACTTGCTACCATCCCAGCTATTATTGGCCCCGAAAAAGAAGTTCCGTTTGCCGTTGTAATAGCCCCAGCGGTATTAGATAAAACCGATTGCTGTCCTTGAGCAACAATATCTGGCTTTACTCTTCCGTCATAAGAAGGGCCTTTGGAGCTAAAAGAAGCATAATTTCCCGCTGCATCTACTGCTCCTACAGTAAGAGCATGAAACGCATCAGCAGGAGCTGATATATAACGCCATGCTTTTGAGCCTTGATTTCCTGCAGAAACTACACAAACGATTCCTCTACTAAATGCGAACTCGACCCCTTTTGAAATAAAAGTTGAAGAACCATTCATATCATTATAAGTAAAATCATAATTAGGATTATCAAATTGGGTATAACCTAATGAAGTTGTAATAATATCGACTCCAAGTCTATCTGCCTCTTCAGCCGCTTCAACCCAAAGCGATAATTCAAGTGGACTTTCATTTTTATCATCTTCAGTAACAAACAAATAATAAGAAGCATCAGGTGCGGTTCCTACCAATTGATTTTCTAGAAAGCCGCCCATTGTCGAAAGAACCAATGTCCCGTGAGAATCACCAGAATAAAAATCTATATTTCTTTTTACATAATCATAACCTCCTAAAAGTTGATTATTATTTCTTAGTCTTTCAAAAGTTTCTGCTGAATTTACACCTGGAAACCCTGCATCCATAACTGCAATTATTTTTCCTGAACCCGTATAGTTTTGTTTATGCAATAAAATTCCATTTAACATTTGAATTTGATTTGCTGAACTTGCATAATTAAAAAAGGACTCCGTTTCATAAGTTTTACTAATTTTCTTAATACGTTTTGGAGCTGTAACTTTTCCCGTAGCATTTAAATTTTTGTTAGCAAAATCTATCCGTTCAACAAAGTTTAGAGTTTTAAGCGCTTGAATGTCGGATTGCAATCCTTGAACATGAATAGCATTAAACCACTTGGATTTTGCCATAACTTTTATTCCTTGAGTTGCTGCTACTTGATTAATAAAAGATTGATAAATAGGAACATCTATGAAATCTATAGGAATATTTTGAAGCTTCCTCCTATCTAATGCTCGTTGTGTAAGCATTGTTAATGGATTTTCGAAATAGGCTTGTGAATCTGGTTTTGAATTAAAATATACCCAAGCATCTTCTTGTGAAAACACTGATGAATTCAAAAACAATAAAATAAACAAGGCAATCTTTTTCATAAAAATATTTCTACGAAAGTAAACTTACGAAATTACTCCTGAACCAACTAATTCATCTTCAAGATACCAAGCCACAAACTGACCTTGGGTAATTGCAGATTGTGGTTCATCAAAAGCAACATACATTCCTTTTTCATATTGATGCAATGTGGCGCTTTGCAAAGGCTGACGGTATCTTATCCTAGCCATAACTTTCATAGTTTCAGTATTCGGAATTCTCAAATCTTTTCTTATCCAATGTACTTCTGATGGCGAAATAAAAAGTGCTTTTTTGAATAATCCGGGATGTTGACTTCCTTGACCCGTATATATAGTGTTGGTTTTTACATTTGTAGCTATAACAAATAATGCTTCGTGAGTTCCTCCTACATTCAATCCTTTTCTTTGACCCGTTGTAAAATAATGCGCTCCTTGATGTTTCCCAACTACCTTGCCCATTTCTGGAGTATAATCAATTGAAGTCGACTCTGAAATTAATAATTCTTCGATTGATTTATTTTCTGATTTATTTAAAGTATATATTTCTTGATTGGCATCGATTTCAAAAATTAAACCCGCTTTTGGCTGTAATTTTTGTTGCAAAAAATCGGGCAAACGAACTTTTCCTATAAAACACAAACCTTGAGAGTCTTTTTTATCGGCAGTTACGAGTTGCATTTCTGCAGCTATCTCACGAACTTGAGGCTTAGTTAATTCCCCTATTGGAAAAAGGGATTTTGCTAATTGTTCTTGCGATAATTGACATAAAAAATACGATTGATCCTTGTTGTCATCTTTACCTGATAACAATTGATAAACGGGCTGCCCGTTAACTTCAATTTCACCTTTTCTGCAATAATGTCCTGTAGCAACATAATCGGCTCCTAGACTTAAAGCAATTTTCATAAAAACATCAAACTTAATCTCTCTATTACACAATACGTCAGGATTTGGTGTCCGTCCTTTTTCGTATTCGCTGAACATATAGTCAACAATTTTCTCTTGGTAGTGTTTGCTTAAATCGACAGTTTGAAAAGGAATTCCTAATTTCTCAGCAACTAACAATGCATCATTACTATCTTCTAACCATGGACATTCATCTGAAATAGTCACTGAATCATCATGCCAGTTTTTCATAAAAAGCCCTATTACTTCATAGCCTTGTTGTTGCAACAAATAAGCAGCAACACTAGAATCTACACCCCCGGAAAGACCAATAACTACACGTTTCATTATGAAAAAATTTAACTACAAAAGTACAATTTAAAATTTATTTGGTTTTAGGTTTTACAACTTTCTTAACCTTTGACATATTTTCTTCGCTAACTAATTTTCCGTTTTCAAAAAACTGCCAAATTCCTTTTTTCTTGCCATTTACATATTTGCCTTGAGCAACAATGTTACCCAATGGATCTTTATAAACTGCTGGTCCGTCAAACTCGCCGTTATTGTAATTGGAATCTTCAAGGATTACTCCATCTTTTTCAGAATATTTTCTGTATTTTCCATGCTTTACCCCTTTCAAATAATTAGTCTCTTCAGCAATTTTTGTACTTGGGTAATACACACTTCTCAATCCGTCCAGTTTTCCATTTTTATAATTTTCAATAGTCATAATTTCTTTAGAAGCTTGATGGTAATATTTCCATTGCCCGACATAAAGCCTATTTACTTGTTTCCCTTCGCTTACTTTATTTTTAGCTTGATCATAAAAAATAGTAAAAACGGAATTGTCTTTTGGATTGAATTCTCTAGTAGCAATTATAGATTTTGCATTGGTATCATCAAAAAAATAAAAAACGCCAGTCTCTTTACCATGCAAAAATGTCCCTTCATATTTTGGTCTTTTAGATTCTGGGTGGAATCCTTTCCAAAGACCATGTTTTCTTCCTTTATCATCTAACTTATTAAAATCAGATTGTGCAGTAATCGTTTGGAATACTAAAGAAACTAGAGCAACTAAAAAATACAAAAACTTATTTATTTTCATTGAGATTTAATTTTTTTGATATTCTATATAACTATTTTTAAGTGATATTATTTTAACAAAAATACATTTTAATACTTTAATTACTATTGTTTCTATTTCAGGAAAAAAGATTATGTCTTTAAACTATTTTAATGGGATCTATAAACTACCCAATACCTTATAACTAAAGGATTTTATAATTTAAAATCTTATCCGATTTTAAATCATAAAGCTATCAAAATTATAATTCAATAAAGTAAATATTTTTTAAAAAGAAAAAATATTCCTGACAATCTAGGAGTTTTTTGTTTAATTTTAGTGTAATAATTATAAACTAAAATGTAAGAATATAAAATTTATAAAATAACAGATTAAGTAAGTATTTCATCTAAAAATATACATAAATAACTATTTACAAGTCATTTATCTAATATAAAACATTTATTAAATAAATCATAAAGTTTAATTTTGTTTATTATTTTTAACAAAAAATTAAACGTTTTGAATAATTCAATTTTATAAATTTGTTTAAACATTAACATTAAACAATAAACATTATGAAAAATTTATTTAGAATTAAAAAATTAGCATTAATTGCAATTGTTGCAATTTTAAGTATCTCGTGTAACGACGACGATAATCCAACTCAAGTTGCTGTAGACAATACCATAACAGGTAAAGCCATTGCAACACCAAGTTTGTCAACCCTTGTGCAAGCATTAACAAAAGCAAAACTTGCTGGAACTTTGCAAGGTGAAGGACCATTTACCGTTTTTGCCCCAACAAATGCTGCTTTTGAAAAATATTTGGATGATAATGATATTGCATCACTTGATGCGATTCCTACAGATAAATTAAAGCAAATATTACTGAACCATGTAGTAAGTGGTAAAATTTTGTCTACACAATTAGAAACAGGATATGTAAAAACTTTAGCAACCTATGGTACAACAACTAGTAATATAAGTATGTATATTAATACAGCATCTGGAGCTAAATTATTTAATGGTGTTGCAAATGTAGTTACTCCAAATGTTGAAGCTAGCAATGGAGTAGTTCACATTGTTGATGCGGTTATTGATGTACCTACAATTGTTACGCATGCTGTTGCAAATGCTTCAACTTTCTCAACATTAGTTAGTGTGGTAACCAATCCAGCTCAGTCAGATATATTAACAGCCCTTTCCAGTCCAGGCGCATTGACTGTTTTTGCTCCAACTAATGGCGGTTTTGGTAAATTAGATACTGATTTGAAAAACTTGGGTATAACAGCAGGAATTGGTGGTGTTTCTCAAGCAACAATTACTGATGTTTTAAAATATCACGTAGTTTCTGGTAACAATTTAGCTGCTAGTTTGACTAATGGAAATCTTACAACTTTATTAGGACAAACATTTGAAGTACAGTTAACTGGTGGCGCGAAAATTAAAGACAATAATAATAGAATTTCAAACATAATTGTTACCGATGTACAATGTTCAAATGGTGTAATTCATGCAATTGACAATGCATTATTACAAACTTTACCAAATTAAAATAAAATAAAAATAAAAAAAGCTTCCAAAATTTGGAAGCTTTTTTTATTACTTTTTCTTTTGTATTTTTTTCTGCTCTTCAGCTTGTTCCATCATCTCTCTCATTTTTCTTTGGAACTTTCCTTCTGCTTTAGGCTCTTTTAATTTATTTTCTTGTATTTGCAAGTGAATTTTATTTTCGTCTACCACATACTTTTTAATTACAACCATGATACCAATGGTAATAAGATTAGAAATAAAGTTATATAAACTTAATCCTGCGCCATAACTATTAAAGAAAAACAACATCATAATTGGAGAAACATAAATCATGATTTTCATAATTTTACCCATATCAGGCATTCCTTCTTGCTGCGGCGCTGCCATTTGCTGATCGCCAGAAGTCATTTTCATATAAAAGAAAATAGCTATAGCGGCTAATATTGGAAACAAACTAATATGATTGCCGTATAGCGGAATATGCAATGGTAATTTTACTATTTCATCAAATGAAGACAAATCATCTGCCCATAGGAAACTCTTTTGTCTTAACTCGAATGCTGACGGAAAAAACTGAAAAGAAGCATACATAAAAGGAAGCTGAATCAATGCTGGAATACAACCCGCCATAGGATTCACACCGGCTTTATTATACAACTTCATCGTTTCCTGTTGTTTTTTCATTGCATCTTTTTTGAATTTTTCTCCTAATTCAGCAATTTCAGGTCGCAATACTTTCATTTTAGCTTGAGACAAAAATGACTTATAAGTAATAGGTGACATCGCAATTTTAATGATAATCGTAAAAACAATTATAGCAATTCCGTAGGCAATGTAAGAGCTTAAAAATCCAAATAATGGAATGAAAATAAATTTATTGATCCAGCCAAAAATACCCCAACCCAACGAAATGATTTTTTCGATATTTTTATCATAACTATTTAAAGTATTGTAATCTGTTGGTCCAAAATACCAATTCATTTTATAATCGATCTCGCCATTATTAAAAGTTAGAGGAACATTTGCTTTAAACTGTTTGGTGTAAACCGTATCGACTGTTTCGTCATGAACCAAATTATTAGATACCATTTTGGCTTTATCAAAAGGTTTTGATGTTAATAAAATTGATGAGAAAAAGTGTTGTTTGAAAGCAATAAAACTTACTTTTTCTGCATTTTCTTCTTTATCTTGACCTTGCCCAACATAATTTATTTTTTCGTCTTCGTATTCAAAATACACTTCGGCATAACGGTTCTCGTAAGCAATTCCTTTTTCGTTTCTAATACTTTTAAGATTCCACTCTAAATCTAAATCTTTACTTGTATTTAGTACTTTGTTTAATCCTTGAGAACGAATATCGAAATCAAGCATATAATCGTTTGGCTTTAATACATATTTGTATTCTAAAAATTCATTTTCACCAGCTTTTAAGCGCATAGATAAAATTTGATTTTCTCCCACTTTAGATAGTGTAGGCTCAAAAAATAAATTCTTAGTTTGAAGTGTACGATTATCTTGCGTAAGCAAACTAATATTCAAATCGGAGTTATTGTTTTTTATAAGCGTAACCAATTGCCCAGAACCTTTTTTAAAACTTTCAAAATTTTTAAGAACGGCCTCTACAATATATCCGCCTTTATTTGCAATTTTTATTTTTACAAGATTGTTCTCTAAAGTTGTAAATGATTCCTGTGCAGAGGGAAGCGTCGCTGAATAAGCAAAATTTCCTAATGTCGATTTTAATTGTGCTATTTGCAAAGAATCCCCAATTACAGGGTTTTTTGTCACTTGGGCTACCTTCACTTCCTGAGCTTTAGCTGCTTTGGCTTTTTCAACTTGTTCCTTTTTTGCTTTTTCAGCAGCAATTTCTTTTGGAGTTGGTTGGTTTTGATACATAATCCATATCAAAATTCCGAAAATTAATATAAAACCAATTATTGAATTAAAATCTAATTTTTTTTGTTCCATTTTTTTTGTTTTTTGCTTTAAGTATTATGACTTTAAGCGATAAGCATTGTTTTTATTCTTTAAAAAATTTATAAATACACAACTAATTTCTTCCTTAGCCCTGATTACAGTGAAAATCCTTGTTATTGTGAGCTTGCCGCGCAAGCTCACAAAGACAAGATTGAAACGGAAAGCAGGAATTGCATTTCTTAACACAACTACTATTTGGCTCCTGATTTTTTATTTTTTACCATTGCGGCGACAAAGTTAACAAATAATGGGTGCGGATTTGCAACCGTACTTTTATATTCCGGATGGTATTGCACGCCTATGAAAAAAGGATGGTTTTCTAACTCGATGATTTCTACCAAACCCGTATCAGGATTGACACCTGAAGCCTTTAATCCTGCATTTTCTAATTGTGCTAAATAATTTCCATTAAATTCATATCGATGGCGATGACGCTCTAAAATAGTTGTTTTTTCGTATATTTTGTGAGCTAAAGTGTTAGGTAAAATATCGCATTTCCAAGCTCCTAAACGCATCGTTCCGCCTTTGTCAGTGATGTCTTTTTGCTCTTCCATTAAATCAATAACAGGGTGTGCTGTCCCTTGATTCATTTCGGTAGAATTGGCATCTTTTAAGCCTAAAACATTTCTTGCATATTCTATAACTGCCATTTGCATACCGAGACAAATTCCGAAAAATGGCAAATTATTTTCTCTAGCAAAACGAACGGCTTCTATTTTTCCTTCTATCCCTCGCTCTCCAAAACCTGGAGCCACGAGAATTCCGTCTAATCCTTGCAATTTCTCTGAGATATTTTTAGCATCTAAATATTCAGAGTGAACAGAAACTACATTTACTTTCGTTTCATTTGTTGCGCCAGCATGAATAAAGGCTTCTAAAATAGATTTGTATGAATCTTGCAATTCAACATATTTTCCAATTAATCCGATATTTATAGTATGCTTTGGATTTTTTAATCGGTGTAAAAAAGTGTTCCAGTTTTTTAAATCGGGAGCTGCTTTTTTAGGTAAATTCAATTTCTTTAGAGCTACTATATCAAGTCCTTCTTCCAACATTAAATTCGGCACTTCATAAATGGTCGATGCATCGATAGATTGAATCACCGCCTCACGTTTTACATTGCAAAACAAGGCTAATTTGTGACGCAATTCATCTGATATTTCATGCTCTGTTCTACAAACTAAAATATCGGCTTTTATACCGCTTTCCATTAACGTTTTAACGGAATGTTGGGTTGGTTTTGTTTTTAATTCGCCTGCTGCTGCTAGATACGGCACTAAGGTTAAATGAATTACGATTCCATTGTTTTCGCCTAGTTCCCAAACCAACTGCCTAACAGATTCTATGTACGGTAAAGATTCGATATCTCCTACAGTTCCTCCAATTTCAGTAATTACAATGTCGAAGTCGCCTGAATTTCCAAGCAATTGCATTCTATCTTTAATTTCGTTGGTAATATGAGGAACGACTTGAACGGTTTTGCCAAGAAATTCACCTCTTCGCTCCTTTTCTATAACTGAAAGATAGACTCTTCCTGTGGTTACGTTATTAGCCTGTGAAGTGGGAACGTTTAAAAAACGCTCATAATGACCCAAATCCAAGTCGGTTTCAGCACCATCATCCGTCACGTAACATTCGCCATGTTCGTAGGGATTTAATGTTCCTGGATCAACATTAATATACGGATCAAATTTTTGAATCGTAGTTCTATAGCCTCGTGCTTGTAATAATTTTGCTAAGGAAGCCGCAATTATTCCTTTCCCTAAGGAAGAAGTCACACCGCCTGTAACAAAAATATATTTCGTTTGATTCATTACTTGTTGTTGTTTGTAGTTGTGTTGTTGTTTAAAAAACGAGGCAAAAATACAATTATAATTCGATTTTTAGATTTTTAGATTGTTGGATTTTTAGAAAAATTAATTTGTTATTGTTTGGTCCAATAATCAAATTTATCTATGAAGTCTAAAATCTAATTTATGGCTTAGGATATTGCTTTTTAATGTTGCGAATTAATTCTTCCAAACCATTTAATTTGAGTTCATAAATGAGTTGAAGTTGTTCTCCTAATTGTCCTTTTGGTAATCCTTTATTGCTATACCAAACAACATAATATTCTGGTAAATCGATAAGATGCCAGCCTTCGTATTTGCCGAAAGGCATTTTCGTATGAGCCAGTTGAATGAGCTGTTTTTGGTCTGGATTCAAAGTTGATGTTTTACTATAAAGAACTCAAAGTTTTTGGCAAATATTTTAAGGATTTACTTCCAATGAAACATAATTCTCTTATCAATTTCGGGATGTAAACTCAAAAAAACGGGACACGTCATAGCAGCTCTTTCTAAGATGATTTTTGTTTTTTCATCTGGAGCATAATTCATGTCGAATACAATTTCGATGGCGCTGATTCTTCTTGGTTCAGCTTGCATGATTTTAGTTACTGAAGCAGTTGAACCTTCGATAGCAACATTCATTTCGCGAGCTTTAATTCCCATAATGGTAAACATACAACTGCCTAGAGCATTGGCAACTAAATCGGTTGGAGAGAATGCTTCACCTTTACCATTATTGTCAATTGGCGCATCCGAAAGGATTTCGGTTCCTGATTGTAAATGTATGGATGTAGTTCGTAAATCGCCTAAATAGGTTACTTTTGAAGTCATTAGTTTACTTGTTTTACTGATAAATCTTCTTGAAACTCCATGATATAAACTCCTTTGTTTGTATAACCTTCGGAGTTCTTTTTTGAATATTCAAACTTGCTTTCTACTTGTTCGGTTTTATCTTCATTTGCTGACACTTCAAAAGATTTTCCTTGTGACAATCGCAATAAAGTATCAAATGTAATGTCGAAACCTCGAGTGGCAAATTGACTCGGAAATACTTTATTTTTTTCTTTATACTGGTTTTCAAAAATAACTGCTTCTGGCGAATCATTTTCTCTTGTGAGTGACGGATAAAGCATTTTTAAAATAGTGAGTCTTTTCATCGAAATTTCTTCAAAATCTAGAGTCCCATTTGGTTCGATAATTACCAATTGAATTTGAAAATTAACCAATTCGTTTAGTAAAACATTGGTAGTGCTTAAAATCATTCCTGTTCGTTCTGAATCCATAACCACATAATTCATTTTGTCTTTAACCAACAACGTTTTAAAGGTTATAATATCTAAAGCACCAGTTTCAGTAAAAGGAACAAACTTGGCCGATGGGTATTTTTTAGTAATAAATTCTTTATTTGCTATTTTTTTAGGATCACTAACAACGATAATATTCCCTCCTTTTGCAATCATAAAATCGAACATAGCCGTTTTAGTGAAGTCACTTGGTGGCATGGCTTGGTATAAATTGCTATAGGATTTTCCTATTTCTTTAGATAATGGGGAAATAACTGGAACGTTGGCATCATTTAAAAGTTCAGCCACTTTCTCTACATATTGTTGGTAAAACGGACCAATAATTGCATTAGCTTCTTGAAGATTGTTGTTTTTAACCACATTAACAACGTTAGAAGTTAACTTACTTTCCTCAGAATCGAATATCTTAACCTCAACATTTATACCTAGAGTTTTAGCTGAATCAATCGCCATTAAAGCACCGGAATAAAAATCGAGTGTCATGTTTAAAAAAGCATCTTTTTTTAATCGAACCCCAATGGTTTTTAAGGTATCGCCTTGTATTTTTGAAGCATTAAAAGGAAGTAATAATACCAATTGCTTTTTGTCTTTAGCGTTGATGGTTTTAGTTAAATCAGAAAATTTTGCATTTGAATTGGAAAGATTTACAATCTTACCTTTACCTGGTACTTTTAGAATCATACCAATTCTAACTCCGTCTTTTAAAGTTGGATTTAAAGTCATCAATTCCTCTTGAGAGATATTAAAAGACTGCGATAAACTATAAAGTGTTTCTTTTGGCTTCACTTCATAATTTGCAAAACCGTTAAATTTTTGTGTTCTAATAACTTCCGTTACCACGGTTTCTTGCTGAATAATTTCTTTAATTACGGGTTTTGGTTTTTGAACTTCTGGAATAACAACTGCCTTTTTTGCTTCATCTCCACTAATAAGTAATTTAAAACCTATAGTCAAATTGGATACAATATCTGGGTTTCTTTCTTCTAATTCTTGAACCGTGATTCCATACTTTTTAGCAATTCCGAATTTGGTTTCTTTAGGCTCTACGATATGGTAAATTCCTTTTCCTGATTTAGAAACTGTTGGTTCTTTAGTTACCTTTTTAACAACTGGTATTTCTGCTATTACAGGTTTTGATTCTGTAATACTAGTTGCTTCGCCACTCGGAATTTTTATAACTTGACCTATTTTTAAACCATCTTTAAGCGCCGCTTCATTCAAACTTTTTAATTCTTCAACACTAACATTATAATCTCTAGAAATACTATAAAGATTTTCTTTTGGTTTTGTTATATGGGTTTTTGGGTTCGAATTTGAAACTTTAGGCTTAGGTGCAATTTTAGAAACAGGCTTGCTTTCTTGTTTTAAAACGGTTTCTTTTTCTTCTACTGTCGGTATCAACAACACATCGCTTTCCTTCAATCCAGTTTGAGAGTCTGGGTTTAATTTATAAATATCATAAGGTGTAACTTTATATTTAGTAGCTATTTCATTAATCGTTTCGCCTTTCGAAACAGTATGCTTTATAAAATTATTGTCTTGTGCAAAGAGTGAACAAGAAATGGAAAATGTTACAAATAAAGAAAGTATAAAATTTATCTTTCTTATAATTTTTTCTGTTTTCAAAATGAAGTAGTTCAATGTAAATCTTATTTTAATTGTTACTTTTAATAATCAATGTTTGACCTATTTGCAAACCATTTTGCAATAAAAACTCGTTATGTTGCTTTATTTCGTCAATACTTATATTGTATTTCTTAGATATGGCGTATAACGTTTCTTTAGGCTCTACTTTATGTCTAAACTCAATTTCAGCTTTTTTTTGCTTATTTAGCGATTTAGATTCAGTACTTTGCAAAACCTTTTTTGAATAAATTCTAATGACTTGACCTATTTTTAAACCTTCAATTAATAGTTCCTTATTATTTAATTTTATCTCCTCTACTGAAACATTGTATTTCTTAGATAAACCATACAGTGTCTCTTTTGGTTCAACAATGTGATTGATTTGAGATGAATCATTAACTGCAACAGTTGCTTTTTCAACGGTAATGTCAAGCGATTTTACTAATGGTTTTTCTTCTATCTTATTTTCAGAAATAACATGAGCAACTTCTGAAGATGCTTTATCTATAGTTGTCGCTACAGGAATAGAAATATTTTTTCTAAGAACTGGAATTTGCAGCACCATTCCTTGGCTTATACCATTTATAGCAAACCTATTCAACCTATATATTTCAGCAGAATCTACCAAATACTTTTTTGACAACGTGCGAACAGATTCATCAAGTTGCACTTCATGACTTATCAAATCAAATTGTTGATCATTTACTGGATCTTGACCAAAACTATTTAAAGACACACGAATTACGAAAAAAATTAAAATAAGCTTTCTCAAATTTTTAATTTAAAATTATTCCCACTCTATTGTTGCTGGTGGTTTAGAACTAATATCATACACCACTCTATTTACACCTTTAACTTTATTTATAATATCGTTAGATACTTTCATCAAAAAGTCATATGGTAAACGTACCCAGTCAGCAGTCATTCCATCAGTAGATTCTACGGCTCTTAGAGCAACTACTTTTTCATAGGTTCGCTCGTCCCCCATTACCCCTACGCTATTTACAGGAAGTAATATTGCCCCGGCTTGCCAAACTTTATCATACAATCCCCACGATTTTAATCCATCTATAAACACAGCATCAACTTCTTGCAAGATACGAACTTTTTCTAAAGTTATATCACCTAAAATTCTAATGGAGAGTCCTGGTCCCGGAAAAGGGTGTCTCCCCAATAATTCAGGGTCAATTCCTAAAGTGGCTCCTACTCTACGTACCTCATCCTTGAAAAGCATTCGCAAAGGTTCAACTATTTTTAACTTCATAAAATCAGGTAATCCACCTACGTTATGATGCGATTTGATAGTTGCCGATGGTCCTTTAACTGAAACCGACTCGATAACATCGGGATATATGGTACCTTGAGCCAACCATTTTACATCTTCAATGCGATGTGATTCATCATCAAAAACTTCGATAAAAGCATTTCCAATAGCTTTTCTTTTCAACTCTGGATCAGTAATTCCTGCTAAAGCATCATAAAAACGTTGGGAAGCGTCTACTCCTTTTACATTCAAGCCCATCCCTTCGTATTGATTTAAGACGTTTTGAAATTCATTTTTACGAAGCAAACCATTGTTAACAAAAATGCAGTAGAGGTTTTTACCTATTGCTTTGTTCAATAAAACGGCTGCTACTGTCGAATCGACCCCACCAGAAAGCCCTAAAACCACTTTATCGTTTCCGATTTTTTCTTTCATTTCAGTTATAATTTCTTCAACAAAAGCATTTGGAGTAAAATTTTGAGGAACATGTGCTATTTTTACTAAAAAATTCTCTAACAATTGTTTGCCTTCTGAAGAATGATAAACTTCGGGATGAAACTGAATGGCATACGTAGTTTCCCCTTCTATTCTATAAGCAGCATTCTCGACATCATTTGTACTGGCAAGGTGAATACCGTTCGTTGGTAATTTTTTAATGGTATCACTATGAGACATCCAAACTTGAGAATTTTCAGAAATTCCTTCAAAAAAAGGTTCTTCACTTTTAATGTTAGATAAATTAGCTCTACCATATTCTCTAGTATTGGATGGTGCTACTTCGCCTCCGCTAAAATGAGCCAAATATTGGGCTCCATAACAAACTGCCAGCAAAGGTAATTTTCCCCGTATTTGTGATAAATCAGGATGTAACGCATCGTCAGATCGAACCGAGAATGGGCTTCCTGATAAAATTACCGCTTTGTAACTAGACAAGTCTGTTGGAAAATGATTGAATGGAAAAATTTCGCAGAATATATTTAATTCGCGAACGCGTCGGGCAATAAGTTGTGTATATTGCGATCCGAAATCTAAAATAAGTACGTTGTGTTGCATGTGCAAAAATACTTTTTAAATTCGAAATTTAAAATCTGGCACCTTAAAAAACTCTTTTTATTTTTAAAAAAAATACTTATTTTAAAAGTATTTCGTTATTCACATTATAATAAAAAGTCTGTTCATAAATAAATTCTAATATAGACCAGCTTTTTAAAAATTTATGCACTTTTGTAAACAAAATAAAAACAACTACAATTTATGGTCATTTTAAATTTTCTATTACAAGCAAATCCCGTTACTGACACAATTGCAAATGCTATTGCAAATCCAGCAACTACTGAAGTTAGCGTTACAGAAAATATTTCGTATTTAGATTTTTTATTGAAAGGCGGTATTATGATTTATCCGCTTATTGTATTACTTTTTTTCTGTATTTATGTCATTATCGAACGATATTTATCGATTAAAAATGCCTCTAAACAAGATGCTAATTTGGTAAATGATATTAAAATGCAATTAAAAACGGGAAAATTAGACAACGCAATAATGTTGTGTAGTAGAGAAAATACGGCATCAGGAAATATTTTAAGAAGTGGAATTTCTATTATTGGTAGACCCATAAGCGAAATTGAATCGGTAATGGAAAAAACAGCAAACATTGAGATTGCTCAAATGGAAAAAGGTCTTGGGCATTTAGGATTAATTTCTGGTATTGCTCCAATTCTCGGATTTATTGGGACCATTTCGGGAGTTATTAAAATTTTTCATACCATTTCTAATACTGGGAATTTGAATATTCAAACCATTTCAGGTGGATTGTATGAAAAAATGATTAGTAGCGGTGCTGGATTAGTTGTAGGCGTTGTTGCTTATTGTGCCTATCATTTATTTAATATGATGATTGACAACTTTACCTTAAAAGTACAAAGACAAACGCTAGAAATAATTAATATAATTCAAGAACCTCAAAATGGCAATTAAAAGAAACAAACGATTTCATCCAGAAATCCCGACTTCGTCTTTGAGCGATATTATGTTCTTTTTGTTTTTGTTTTTTCTAATCATTTCAACATTGGCAAATCCAAATGTGATAAAATTGACATTGCCTAAAGCAAAATCAAACGAAACAACCAATAAAGATCATGTATCGTTATCTGTTACAGAAGATAAAATATATTATATCAATAAAACAGAAGTGTCTTTCGATCAATTAGAGCAAGCATTATATGATGCAACTACTGCAGCCAATGATAAAGTAGTTGTGGTAAGAGTTCCCGCTGATAATAAAGTACAAGATTTAGTCGACCTAATGCAGATGGGGGTAAAATTGAAGCTGAATTTTGTAATCGCAACTTCAAAATAAACCAAGAAATAAGTATTTAAGAACCTGTCATTTTGATAGGTTTTTTTATGATGTATTTTGATTACTTTTATTTTTTAAAAACTATTTAATTTGAATTCTTATTCTGAAAAATTTTCTATTAAAATTCTTTTCAAATGGACTTTAATCTGTTTGATTATAGGAATACTTTCAGGTTCTACATCATCGTTTTTTTTAGTTTGTTTAAATAGGGTTACTGAATACCGGGAAAATAATTCATGGATAATATGGTTGCTGCCAATTGGAGGATTATTCATTGGTTTGATGTATCATTACTATGGAAAAACGGCTGTAAAAGGCAACAATCTGATTTTAGAAGAATACGAGAACCCTCAAAAACCCATTCCATTATTAATGGCACCTTTGGTTTTAATTGGAACATTAATTACTCATCTTTTTGGCGGCTCGGCTGGACGTGAAGGAACTGCAGTACAAATGAGTACGGCAATTTCAGATCAACTAACAAGGGTATTCAAATTAGACAATTCTGAGAGGAAAACCATTTTAATTTTAGGAATCAGTGCCGGTTTTGCTTCTGTTTTCGGAACACCCTTAGCAGGGGCAATATTTGCTTTAGAAGTTGTCTTTTTCAGCAAAATTAATTTCAAAAGTGTTTTTACTTCATTTTTAGTTGCCTATATATCCTATTATGTGGTCGAATTTTGGAAAGTAAAACACACCCTATACTCTATTCCAAGTGTTCCGCATTTTTCTTTCCCAAATCTATTTTGGGTTAGTATTTCAGGAGTTTTATTTGGATTAACAGCGCTATTATTTTCAAAAACCTCCCATTTTTGGCATGAATTATTTTCAAAATATATTTCATATCCACCGATTCGTCCATTTGTTGGAGGAGTAATTTTGGCTGTAAGCTTTTACTTCATTGGAACTACAAAATATATTGGTTTAGGAATTCCTTCAATAGTGGATTCCTTTAACCATGCCAGTGACAATTATGATTTTTTTCTTAAAATTCTCTTTACAGGCTTTACCCTCGGTGCAGGTTTTAAAGGCGGAGAAGTAACTCCGCTTTTCTTTATTGGAGCCACTTTAGGAAGTACACTTTCATTATTTATTCCTTTGCCAATTGCCCTTTTAGCAGGATTGGGATTCGTAGCGGTTTTTTCTGGAGCTACACATACTCCTATAGCTTGTACAATTATGGGAATGGAATTATTTGGAGTAGAAAGCGGCATTTATATTGCAATTGCTTGTGGTGTTGCTTACTTTTTTTCAGGTTCTATAGGCATTTACAGTTCACAAGTTGTAAGAGGACCAAAATATAAGCTGTACAGAAAATTGAATAGTTCTAATTTGGAAGATTTATAGCAATGAAAATCTTAGATTATTCTTAAATGTTTTCAGGATTAGTGTAAAAAAATGTAAATTCGCTGCCTATGAAAAAGGAAGATATTCAAGAACTGGCATTATTGCTTTCAGTACCCAAAAAAATAGCTATAATTCCGCACCGAAGTCCAGATGGAGATGCCATGGGTTCGACGTTGGCGTTATATCATTTTTTACTGAAATTAAATCATGAACCAATCGTCATTGCGCCAAATGAGTTTCCTGATTTTTTAGCTTGGCTACCCGGTTCTGAGAAAGTAATAATTTTTGAAAAAGATAAAGAAAATACAATTAAAATTCTACAAGAGTCAGAGCTTATATTTTTATTAGATTTTAATGCTTTACATCGTACAGGGGAAATGGAGCACGTTTTAAACAAACTGCAAACTACGTTCATAATGATTGACCATCATCAAAGCCCAGATGGTTTTGCCCAGTTTACCTATTCTGACACTAGTTTTGGTTCTACTTGTGAAATGATTTATAATTTTATTGTACAACTTGATAAAAAGCAATTCATAGACAAAACGATTGCCACTTGCATTTATACCGGAATTCTAACCGATTCTGGCTCTTTTCGTTTTCCAAAAACAACAGGAACAACACATCGAATTATAGCCGATTTAATTGATTTAGGAGCAGAAAACACTGAAATCCCAACCTTGCTTTTCGATAATAGTTCTTATGATAGATTGCAATTACTAGGAAGAGCATTACATAACATGAAAGTTTTTCCAGAATTTAAAACCACCTATACTTCTCTTTCTCAAAAAGAACTCGACACTTTTCATTATGTAAAAGGCGATACCGAAGGCATTGTAAATTATGGTTTGACAATAAAAGGCATTAATTTTGCAACCATTTTTATTGAGCATCGTGATGAAAATATTATTAAGATTTCTTTTCGTTCTCAGGGTGATTTTGATGTAAATCAATTTGCACGTGACCATTTTAATGGCGGCGGACACATAAATGCTGCTGGGGGAAAATCAAGTCTGTCTTTAAAAGCTACAATTGCAAAATTTGAACAATTGATTACCCAAATAAAAATATAACCAATTATGAACTATAAACAAATTGTTATTTTAATTCTTGGAAGCTTTCTTTTTATAAGTTGTTCCCAACATCAACAAGCACGCAGACCCATATCGCAATCCTCAGGAACTTTCCTTAAAGAATCGGTTGAACGAAATAAAAAATTGATTTCAGGTGAAGAAGCTAAAATAGATTCTATCATTAAGAGTAATCCAAATATAAAATACATTGCATCCAATAAAGGATATTGGTATCGCTATGATACTAAAAACACTCAAGATACTTTGCGACCAAGAAAAGGAGATATTGCTCATTTTAATTATGAAATAAAGGATTTAGACGGTAATATTATTTATTCAGAATTGGAATTACGACCTCAAACCTATTATGTAGACAAAGAACAAAAAATGATTATTGGTTTGCGACACGGTTTAAAATTGATGCATAAAAACGAAACGGTAACTTTCCTTTTCCCTTCACATATGGGTTACGGATATCATGGCGATAACAGAAGAATTAGCCACAATCAACCGTTAATGTACACTGTTACTTTGACCGATTTTGCATCAGAAACAAAACAAAATGTTGAGCCAAAAGAACCATTAAAAACAATAACAGAATAACAATTAAATTTAAAAAATGAAAAAGCAGCTTTTCCTATTACTATCTATAAGCATTTTATTCAGCTCTTGTAAAGACGAATATAGTAAGTTGCCAGACGGTTTATATGCTAATATTGAAACCAATAAAGGCAACATCATACTTGAACTTGATTTTGAAAAAGCTCCCATTACTGTTGCAAATTTTGTAAGTCTAGCTGAAGGCAAAAACACTTTTGTTAGCGAGCAACTCAAGGGAAAACCGTTGTATAATGGATTAAAATTTCATAGAGTGATTAAAGATTTTATGATTCAAGGAGGAGATCCATTAGGAAATGGTTCTGGAGATACAGGCTATAAATTTAAAGATGAAATCACTGATTTACGATTTGACAAAGGAGGAATTCTAGCAATGGCTAATTCAGGTCCAGGAACGAACAGCTGTCAATTTTTTATTACCCATATCGAAACACCTTGGCTTGACGGTAAGCATACCATTTTTGGTCATGTTGTTGAAAACGGAATGGAAGTTGTAAATAAAATTGAGCAAGATGATTTTATAAAAAAAGTTACTATTATTCAAAAAGGAGAGAGAGCAAAAAAGTTTGATGCTGTAAAAATCTTTACTGATTTCTTTAGTAAAGAAGCCGAAAATCAAAAAAAGCAAGCCATTATTGATGCCGAAAACAAAAAAAATTATGATGCTAAATACAAGGAAATAAAAGAACAAAAAGTGGCTTATCTTGAAACTATTAAAGAAACAGCTACAAAATCAGGTTCTGGGTTACGCTACAAAATCATTTCAAAAGGAACCGGTAAAAAACCTGCAAATGGAGCAAATGTATATATACATTATTCTGGATTTTTAGAAAATGGCGAATTATTTGATAGCAGCGTTGCTGAAGTTGCAACTGCATTTGGAAAATTTGATCAACAAAGAGCAAATGCTAAGCAATATGTACCTATTCCATTTCAAGCAGGAAGAAAAGACGGAATGATACCTGGGTTTATTGAAGGTATAGAAAAAATGGCTTTTGGAGATAAAGCAGTACTATTTATCCCTCCTACTTTAGCGTATGGAGCTCAAGGTGCAGGAGGAGTTATTCCGCCAAATGCTACCATTATTTTTGAATTGGAATTATTAGAAAATATGCCAAAACAATAAAAAAATAAGAAGAAATTGAAATGGCAATAGTAATGAAAATGGCAATTTCATTAACAAAAAAAAATAAAAGGGAATAAACCTGAACATCCCTGCAATTGCGAAATAAGTAAGGAGAATTAAACAAACAACAATGAAATTTAAAGTTATCGTTTTATTATTTTTAGGAATGATGAGCGGGTTTGCTCAAAATACAAAAAAACCAACTGGACCAAAAAAAGTAATTACAACTGCATCTAAAAAGTCAGTTTCTAAAACGCCTCTAAAGAAAATAACTTCTTCGGCTTCTAGTGAAGGTGTTTTTGCTGAATTTGAAACCTCTAAAGGTAAAATAGTAGTTCAATTAGAATATAAAAAAACACCCATTACAGTTGCTAATTTTATAACTTTAGCTGAGGGAAAAAATACTTTTGTTACTGATGAAAAACTAAAAGGAAAACCGTATTATGATGGATTGAAATTTCATAGAGTAATAAAAGATTTTATGATTCAAGGAGGAGACCCAGCAGGAAACGGTTCTGGAGGAAGTGGTTATAGTTTTAAAGATGAGTTTGTGCCAGATATGAATTTTGACAAAGCTGGTATTCTTGCTATGGCCAATTCGGGTCCAGCAACAAATAGTAGTCAATTTTTTATTACTCACAAAGATACTCCATGGTTAAATCAAAAGCATACTATTTTCGGTTATCTAACTTCAGGCCAAGATGTAGTAAATGCAATTGAGCAAAATGACGAAATAAAAAAGTTAACAATTGTTAGAAAAGGTGAAGAAGCTAAAAAATTTGATGCCGTAAAAATATTTTCTGATTATTTTGCAAACAAAGGTGAAGATGATAAAAAACAAGCGGCTATTCAGGCTGAAGCCCGAGCAAAGCAAGTTGCAATTGAGGCCGAAGCTAAAAAGGTATATGACGAAAAATATGCTCCTATAAAAGCTGAAAAAGTAAAATATTTAGCAGGAGCAAAAGCTACAGCTAGTAAATCAGCAACTGGATTAGAGACTAAAATTCTTCAAAAAGGATCTGGTAAAAAGCCAACAGAAGGATCAACAATATACATTCACTATGCTGGATATTTAGAAGACGGAAGTCTTTTTGATAGCAGCTATGAAGAGGTTAACAAACTTTATGGTAAATTTGACGCAAATAGAGCTTCGCAAAATGGCTACCAACCATTTCCTTTTGAAGCAGGAAAAAAAGACGGTTTAATTCCAGGATTTCTTGAGGGAATTAGTAATTTATCCTTTGGAGACAAAGCCTTATTATTTATACCATCTAATTTAGGATATGGAGAACGTGGAGCAGGAAATGTTATTCCACCAAATTCGAATATCATTTTTGAAGTAGAATTATTTGAAACCATACCAACAGCTGAAACAAAAAAATAATTAATATAATTAATAAAAAATGGGATTTACTTTGCTGTAAATCCCATTTTTTATTTTTGATTACACAACTACTTACTGGTAAACTTCCAATCAAACTCATCTTTACTATTAATAATTGCTCCAAGTTCTACTTTTACAACCTCATCAAATTCTGTCTGCAAGATTAGCCAATGGTCTTCATTAAAGTAGTTTTCGAAAGTGTCAAATTCTTCTTGGGTAAATTTCACAAGTCCTTTCTCAGCCAATTCCTTTTTAATATCGCTGATTTTTTTTCCAATTACTGTAGTTCCTAACAACTTCATTTCAGAACTTGAAGCAACAATATAACCTAATTTAAATGCTTCATCTTTATAGAAAGTCAAACGCATTTTTAAAGAATTATACGCTAAAATAATATTGTCATCTTCATCTTTATAATTTCTATCGGGTTTACCACAAATGGCAATTACATCGTTTTGTTTCATCCCGAAAAGGATCTTATCAATTCCGAATTTTAGATTAACATTCATAGTATTTATTTAAATAAGTAGTATTTATTTTTGAACTTTAATTTCAACACAAATTTATAGATTACTTTGTAATTAAATCTGTTTTCTAAATTAAAAACCTTTTCAATCATTTATAGTGTTTTTTTTATATTTTTAGGATTAAATAATAAGCAACATTTTTTGACCTTTATAAATGAGTTATTGACTAAAAGAAATTATGAAATTATAAAAAAAATCTTTGAATAATAAAAAATTAAAAAAAATAACCTAGCCACTATAAGGTTATATAAAACCAAATAATATGCTATTTAACTCATTAAACTTTGCTATATTCTTACCTGTTGTCTTTATACTTTACTGGTTTGCAACTAAAGGAAATTTAAGACTTCAGAATATTCTGCTACTCGCCTCAAGTTACTTTTTTTATGCTTGTTGGGACTGGCGATTTATGCTTTTATTAATCTTCTCTACCTTGTTAGACTATTATACAGGTATTAAAATATATGAAGCTAAAAACCAAAGAACAAAATTATTTTGGTTGTGGCTTAGTGTTGGTATAAATTTAGGCTTCCTTGGAGTTTTTAAATACTATAATTTTTTTGCTGCCTCATTTGCTGATGGATTATCTCTTTTAGGATTTAAATCAAATTTAGGGTCTTTACAAATAATTTTACCCGTAGGTATTTCATTTTATACTTTTCATGGTTTATCCTATGTTATTGACATCTATAAAAATAGGATAAAACCTGAAAAAAATTTTGTTGACTATTCGGTTTTTGTCAGCTTTTTCCCTTTACTAGTTGCTGGACCAATAGAAAGAGCTACACACCTTTTGCCTCAAATACTTAAAAAAAGAGAGTTTAACTATTCAAAAGCGGTTGATGGTCTGCGGCAAATATTATGGGGCTTATTCAAGAAAATTGTAATAGCTGATAACTGTGCTGAATTTGCAAATACAATATTTAACAATTCCGATCACTATTCAGGTAGTACGCTTGTTTTAGGAGCTTTGTTTTTTAGTTTCCAAATCTATTGCGACTTTTCAGGATACTCTGATATTGCATTGGGTACAGCTCGCCTATTTGGAATAGACTTATTAAGGAACTTTGCTTTTCCTTATTTTTCGCGTGATATTGCCGAATTTTGGAGACGTTGGCACATTTCGCTATCCTCTTGGTTCAAGGATTACCTCTATATTCCACTAGGCGGTAGTAAAGGAGGGATATGGATGAAAATTCGAAATACCTTTATTATTTTTTTAGTAAGTGGTTTTTGGCATGGTGCGAATTGGACTTTTGTGGTCTGGGGCTTTCTTAATGCCTTATATATAATGCCTTCAATAATATTTAATACAAACAGAAACAACCTTGACATTGTGGCAAAAGGAAAATACCTTCCAACTCTAAAAGAACTTTTTTCTATTGTAATTACTTTTTCCTTAACAGTATTTGCTTGGATTTTCTTTCGTGCTAACAATTTAACTCATGCCATAAGCTATATTAATGAAATATTTTCCAGTTCATTATTTATAAAACCTAATTTCCCAGGTATGGCAAAAGCAGTAACAATTATTTTCCTTACTGCACTTTTCATACTAGTTGAATGGATTGGTCGTGAACAACAATATGCAATAGCGAGTTTAGGAATAAAATGGTATCCTCCTTTAAGATGGGTTATGTATTATAGTATTATTTTATCTATTTTCTACTTTATGGGCAAAGAACAAGAATTTATTTATTTTCAATTCTAAGAAAAAATGAAACAGTTTACAATTAAACTTATGTCGTTTCTAGTACTATTTTTAATAGCAATAGGTATTATTACCTTTCTCGGCAATAAATTAGTTAATAAAGCGAACTATTATAAACTATCTGATAGAACTAAATTTGTCATTTTTGGTAACTCGCATAGTGAATGTGCATTTAATGATTCTCTAATTAGAAATTTTACAAATCTAAGTAACTCTGGGGAATCCTATTTTTACACCTATTTGAAAACAAAAAAAATTCTATCAAGAAATAGGCAAATAAGAACTGTATTTATTGAGTATACGAATAATATTCTTGAAAAGTCAAAAGATGGATGGATATATGATGATACTTATTTACCTATCCGAATTCCAACATACTTTCCTTTAATGGATTATTCTGATTTCAAATTAATTTGGACAAAAAATAACAAAGGTTTATTGAATTGCTTTCCAAAATCTATAATGAAAAATATTGGTCGAAATTTTAAATATATTTTGAGTAATCAAATAGGCTTTAATAAAGAGGCGCGTTTTGGCGGATACTTATACTTGGTGAGAGACAAAACAGATTCTTTAATTAATAATCCACCTATCATTAGTATTAAAGAAAAAACTAAAAATGAAATTTCTGAAATTAATATCAAATATCTTGCTAAAACTATAGCTTTTTGTAAATTAAATAATGTGAAAGTATTTCTAATTCGAAGCCCCTTACATTCCAAATTTACTGATATAGAAAATGAGCCTAAACTAAGAGAATTAATTAAATCCCAATTATTAAATTCTGAATTTCTTGATTTTAAAGATTTCAAATTACAAAATTATGAATTTGGAGACTTAGATCATCTTAATTATAAAGGAGCAAGAGTATTTTCCAATTTCTTCAATAAACTATTAGATTTAAACTTATTAAATAAAAATAATAAGCAAGAATTTATAAACAATGAGATTTTAAAGCTTTCTATTTCAGAACCTTTAAATAATATGGTTAAGAAAAAAATATCCTAACTAAACAAAAATTGAATTGTATGAATTTAGTAATTAAAATAGTTGGTGAATAAATATAAAGTACCAAAAAAGTATAAATTTTACAAAAACTTATTGAAAATCATTTTAATAAGTTTTTAATATTCTATAAAGAAGTTAAAAAAAATGGCTTTCCAATTTTTTAAATCTTCAATTTGAAATTTTATTATTTATATTTCGTTAATCCTTTGGAATTTAGACCTATTGACTCATGAATACTTAGTTAATAAACAGCAATTTCGTGATTGGTATAAAAATGATTTACAATTTGAACAAGCTGTATTAAAATGGAAATCTCATATAGAAAAATAATAGCCTCGGTACTTTTAGGACTTACATTCCAATTTTCATTTGCCCAAAGCAATAGTACGTTTTGCAAGGCCGTTGCAAACGAAAATTTCAATAAAATAGAGCGATTGGTAATAAAACAAGTTAAGCGTCATAAAAATGGGCAACATTATTATAATGGAGCTGGTAGTGGGTATCAAACCAATTTCACTTCAAGTTTCAATTCTATAACGAACTGGTTTAAAAATCAAACTTGTGTTGAAGATGCCTATTGGGACAAATGTGAAAACAAAATAGCTATTTATCCAAGCTGGACGATTATCGGCGTCAAATTCAAAACAAAGAAAAGAATAGTTGAAAAATGTTTCTCTATCCAAATAGGAACAACTGGAACAATCCATTTGTTAGGTTGGAAGCCAGCTCTGTTCAAAACAAAAAATAGATTGGTTTACAAAAAGTGTTATGACTGCAATGGTTTTATAGCACTACAAAAATTGAATTGTTTTCCTTATTCTAAAAAAGATACTATTGTTACTGAAAAATTTAATAAATTGGAATAACAAGGCTTAAACGGTCAGATTCTCTTTTATCAAATTAAATCAGTTATTTTCAAACGCTTAAAACATTAATTAGTTTATTTTCAATATGAAAATTAATACTCAAAAACTCCGTATTCACTAGTAATAGTTAGTTTTTTTGTAGTGGATTCCTCTACTCTACCAACAATTTGAGCCGCTACTCCAAAAGATTCTGAAATAGCAATAATTGCACTAGCTATATTTTCTGGAACATACAATTCCATTCGATGTCCACAATTAAACACTTGGTACATTTCTTTCCAATCGGTTTTAGATTGTTCCTGTATTAGTTGAAACAAAGGTGGTATCGGAAATAAATTGTCTTTAATAATGTGCAGATTTTCTATAAAATGTAAAATCTTAGTTTGGGCTCCACCACTGCAATGCACCATTCCGTGAATTTCTTTTGGTGTATGTTGAGATAAAATTTCTTTAATAATGGGTGCGTATGTTCTTGTTGGTGAAAGAACCAACTTACCTGCATCTATTGGGGAATTTTGAACTTCATCTGTTAGTTTTACTTTTCCTGAATAGACTAAATCGCTTGGCATTTGCAAGTCATAACTCTCCGGATACTTTTGAGCCAAATAGTTATCGAAAACATCATGACGTGCCGATGTTAATCCGTTGCTACCCATACCACCGTTATAAGAAGTTTCATATTTGGCTTGACCAAATGAAGCCAAACCAACTATAACGTCTCCAGCTTTTATATTTGCATTGTCAATCACTTCGCTTCGCTTCATTCTAGCGGTAACGGTAGAGTCGACTATTATCGTTCGAACTACATCGCCTACATCAGCCGTTTCTCCACCAGTTGAAAATATCGTTACACCATAATTTTTTAGTTCAGCAATGAGTTCTTCTGTTCCATTAATTATTGCTGAAATTACTTCGGCTGGAATCAGATTTTTGTTTCTGCCAATAGTTGATGACAGCATAATATTATCAGTAGCACCAATACATAACAAATCATCAATGTTCATGATTAATGCATCTTGGGCAATACCTTTCCAAACAGAAATATCACCCGTTTCTTTCCAATACATATAAGCCAAAGATGATTTTGTTCCTGCTCCGTCTGCGTGCATGACCATGCAATATTTATTGTCTTGTGTAAGATAATCTGGAACTATTTTACAAAAAGCTTTTGGGAATAATCCTTTGTCAATATTTTTTATAGCATTATGAACATCTTCTTTTGAAGCCGAAACGCCACGAAGTGCATATCGTTTTGAAGTATCTGAACTCATTTTTAAGTTGTGTTGTTGTGGGGCAAAGATAAGAATTTGAATTAGGATTCTAGATATTGAAATTCAGATTTATCGAACTAGTTTTCTAAAACCAGAATCTCAACTCTACGATTTTCTTCTTCTTCCTGTGGATTTTTTTCAGGTATTGGATGTATTGGCCGAGTAATACCAAATCCTTTATATAAAATTCGTTGTCTATTTATTTTATTTTGAACTAAATAAATAAAAATCGCTTTAGCTCTTAATGTAGAAATATCTTCGAAATCAGTAACTAATTGACAACAAATATGACCTTGTATTTGAATTTTAAGATTTGGATTGTTTTGCATAACACATAATAATTCGTATAAACTGTTTTGTGATTCTGAAACAATTTTTGCCGAACGATTTTTAAAATAAATATTTTTAAGTGTTACTACATCTCCAACTTTAGCATCACTAATTTTCTCAGTAAACGTTTCATTCTGAATTTCTTCCTTAGTCTTTGCAATAGCATCTACCGCTTCAACAATAATTGGTTCCTCTTTAGATGCTTTATTTGATTGCTTATTTGTATCGGCTTCTTTGTTATAAAAAATAGTTACTTTTCTGTTTTCGGATTGTGTTTTAGATTGTTGAAAATCTTCACCAAAACCTATTGCTTCATAATTATCATAAACAACTACATTGTTTTTAATTAGAAAATTATATACTTCTTTGACTCTATTAATAGAAAGCGTATCGTTGTATCTATTAGAACCAACCCAATCGCAATAACCATATATTTTTGAAACCTCAATATTGGGATCTTTAGAATACCAGTTTAATATTTTATCCTTCTCACTTTTATTAATTTTTGGTTGGTTAAAATCAAAATAAACATCAAATTGTTCTTGCACATAGCCATTTATGGTCAGTACTTGTGCAAAACCATTTATAGTAAGAAAAAACAATATGATTTGTATGATTTTTTGTTTCATATATGTTAGTTTATTATTTAGTCTTCATATATGGAATTGATTTATCTATTAGTATTTGCAGTAATCATAATTTCTACCCTTCTGTTTGCTGCACGTTGTGTTTCATCTTTTTCAGGTAGTGCATAAATGGGTTGTGAACTTCCAAATCCCTTAAAAGTTAATCTGTTTTCGTTAATTCCATTTGCTACTAAAAAGTTATTGATGGCTTTAGCTCTTTGTGTCGACAAATCCAATCTATCTATAGGCATACAACACAAATGTCCTTGGATTTCAATTTTAAGACTTGGCTTTTTTTGCATCACTACTAACAATTCATACAATTTTCCTTTTGAATTTGGAACAACAATAAAAGTATTAATTTGAAAATTCAAATTTTCGACTTTTAATTTTTGACCTACAGCAGCTTCATTCATCTTCTGCATGAAATCAATATCTAGTTTATATTCTGATTGCGTTCCGTCAGGATTATCAAAAACTAATTTTTCAGGATATTGCATGGCTACTTTAGGCAATTCAATTGGGTCTGCTTTGATTCCAAGTATTTCATTTTCACGGTTTAAATCTTTAGACTCAATATAAAAAAGAGTTACTTTTCTGTTTTCGGCCTTAATTTTAGAATTAGAATGTAACTCTCCAAAACTTCTGGTTTTAAAATCTTCTCTGATTTTTACCTTATCTTTAATGACATTATAAACAAAATTGATTCTTTTTTTAGCTAAAGTATCATTAAACCCAAAAGTACCGTCCTCATCACAAAAACCATGTATTCCTAGAACTTTTATCATTGGATTTTGATTAATCCATAGATTCAATCTTTGACTTTCGCTAGGATTAACCTCATATTTATTACTTTCAAAATATATCGAAAATTGTTCTTGTGCTATAACTGAAGTCATAGAAAACAAAAAAAATAGAAGTAAAAAAAAGAGTTTCATTCGTTAGTTTATGAATACCGAAAGTTACAAAAATTTATTTTGTTAATAGTAATTCTCTATATTTTGTTAAAGTCCAAATCTGGTCATCAACAAGCAACTCTAATCTATCACAATGATTTCTAATTACTTCGAAATAAGGCTTCACATTATTACAATAGGCCTCAGCCATTGACTGAGCATTTGTCAAATTATTGGCTTTTTTTCTTTCATTAGTCATTTCTTCTACTTTAGAATTAATACCTTCAATGTGTAATGAAATTTCTTTAATAAGTAAGATTTGCTCTTTGGCAATGGTTTCAAATTCTGTTCCAAAAATCTCTTTTAATCCCCTAACATTTTCGATTAAAGTATTTTGATACCGAATCGCAGTGGGAATTACGTGATTCTTAGATATATCTCCTAAAACTCTGCCTTCTATTTGAATTTTTTTAACGTATTCTTCAAGTTCAATTTCATAACGAGCTTCGACTTCGACATGATTCATAACACCCATTTCAGAAAACAAATCTAATGCCTGTTTTGATGCTCTTGCTTTTAATGCCTCAGGAGTAGTTTTAAAATTACTCAACCCTCGTTTTGCAGCCTCAATTTCCCATGCTTCACTGTATCCGTCACCTTCAAAAAGAATTTTCTTAGACAATTTGATATATTCTCTTAAAACATTAAATATCGCTTCATCTTTTTTTAGCCCTTTTTGGTCTATTAAAGCATCAACTTCTATTTTAAAATCTTTTAATTGTTTGGCTACAATTGTATTTAAGGTAGTCATAGCATTCGAACAATTTGCTGACGAACCTACAGCTCTAAACTCAAATTTATTACCCGTAAATGCAAATGGCGAAGTCCTATTTCTATCCGTATTATCTAAAAGTACGTCTGGAATTTTCCCTACCACATTTAATTTTAAATCGGTTTTTTCCTCAGGTGACAATTTTCCTGAAGTCACTCCTTCTAATTCGGCTAAAACTTTAGTCAATTGTTCACCAATAAAAACAGAAATTATAGCTGGAGGTGCTTCATTAGCTCCTAATCTATGGTCGTTACTGGCTGTTGCAATTGCTGCCCTCATCAATGATTCGTAATCATTAACGGCTTTAATGGTATTAATAAAAAAAGTTAAAAATTGCAAATTGCTCATTGGTGTTTTACTTGGACTTAACAAGTTTACTCCAGTATCAGTAGCCAATGACCAATTATTGTGTTTACCGGAACCATTTACTCCTTTAAATGGCTTTTCGTGTAAAAGAACCTTAAAATGATGGCGTTCAGCAACTTTTTCCATTATGTCCATCAACAAACAATTGTGATCTACAGCCAAATTGGTTTCTTCAAAAATAGGAGCTAATTCAAATTGATTTGGTGCTACTTCGTTATGTCTTGTTTTTACTGGAATGCCAAGCAACATGCACTCTTGCTCTAAATCTCTCATATACATTAAGGCACGACTGGGAATTGAACCAAAATAGTGATCGTCTAATTGTTGTCCTTTAGCTGAAGTATGTCCTAACAAAGTTCTTCCCGTCATTACAATATCTGGTCGAGAATTGGCTAATGAACGGTCGATGAGAAAATACTCTTGTTCCCACCCTAAAGTGGCTGTTACTTTTTTAACATTTTTATCGAAATATTTGCAGACCTCTGTGGCAGCATCATCCATAGCGGATAATGCTCTTAAAAGAGGAATTTTATTATCTAAAGCTTCACCTGTATAAGAGATAAAAACGGTTGGAATACACAAAGTCGTACCGTAAATAAAAGCTGGAGAAGTTGGATCCCAAGCGGTATATCCTCTAGCCTCAAAAGTATTCCGTATTCCTCCATTAGGAAAACTAGAAGCGTCTGGTTCTTGCTGCACTAATTGACCACCACCGAATTTCTCAACAGGATCACTTCCATCATAAGAGGTCTCAAAGAAAGCATCATGTTTCTCAGCAGTAGCTCCTGTTAATGGTTGAAACCAATGAGTATAATGAGTAACTCCTTTAGACAGTGCCCATTCTTTCATCCCCATTGCAATATAATCGGCTAATTTTCTTTCAATTTTTGTTCCAAATTGGATTGCGCCTTTCACTCCCTTTAAGGCATCGGAAGTCAAATATTGCTTCATTGCCTTTTCATTAAATACATTAGAACCAAAAAGTATTGATTTTCTATCCGTTTCTTCAAAATGAATTGGTTTTCTTCTTGAAGCATCTTTCAAAGCTTGAAATCGTAAAGTTGCCATAATTAATTTTTTTATCAAATATAATTATTATTTATCACATACAAAAAATATCAATTTTAAAATTTTACCCTATCAAAAATAGGGTATTCATAAAAATCATTGATTAAAAGACATATTTAACCCTTAATTTTTACTCATAAGGAATTTAATTTATATTTGCATAGAAATATAATTACACAATTAATTTATACTATTATGGCTAAAATAAAATTAGAGTACCTTTGGTTAGATGGTTACGAACCAACTCAAAATCTTAGAAGTAAAACTAAAGTAGAAGAGCACGAAAATTTTCAAGGTACTTTAGCAGAAATCGGAAATTGGTCATTTGATGGATCTTCAACAAGACAAGCTGAGGGCGGATCGTCTGATTGTCTACTTGTGCCTATAGCTATTTATCCTGATCCAACTCGTATTAATGGATATTTAGTAATGACTGAAGTTATGTATGCTGATGGTAAACCTCACCCATCAAACGGTAGAGCTACTATTGATGATGATGGCGATTTCTGGTTTGGTTTTGAACAAGAATATTTTATAATGGATACTAAAACTTTATTGCCTTTAGGATTTCCTGTTGGTGGCTACCCTGCTCCTCAAGGAATGTACTACTGTTCAGTAGGTGGAAAAAATACACATGGAAGAAAATTAGTTGAAGAGCATGCCGATTTATGTATCGCTGCTGGTCTTAACTTTGAAGGTATAAATCAAGAAGTTGCTTGTGGACAATGGGAATTTCAATTGTTTGCAAAAGGAGCTAAAAAAGCAGGTGATGAGATTTGGGTTGCTCGATATTTACTAGATCGTTTGACTGAAAAATACGGATATTATATAGAATACCATCCAAAACCTCTTGGAGATACTGACTGGAATGGTTCCGGAATGCATGCTAATTTCTCAAATGAAGTTTTAAGAACTTGTGGAGACAAAGCTATTTATGACAAAATATGTGAGGCGTTCCGCCCTGTTGTCGAAGAACATATAGCTGTTTATGGTGCTTATAACGAACAACGTTTAACTGGTAAACACGAAACTGCTTCTATTCACGATTTCTCTTATGGAGTTTCAGATAGAGGTGCTTCAATTAGAATTCCACTTTATACTGTACAAAAAGGTTGGAAAGGGTATCTAGAAGATAGAAGACCAGCATCTAACGGTGATCCATATAAAATTGCAGCAAGAATTATCAAAACTGTAAAGTCAGCATTGTAAATCTTATTCTTTTATAATTACAAAGTGCCTTCAAAATGAAGGCACTTTTTTTTGAAATATTTTTAAAATATAATCAAATTCAAAAAGTATCTTTGCTAAAATAATAAATCTATGATCATTTGGATATCCTTTCTAACGTTAATTCTAGTAATTCTTGCGCTTGATTTAGGTGTTTTTAATAAAACTCCGCATATTATAAATAGTAGAGAAGCTAGTAAATGGACTGCTATTTGGTTTGCGTGTTCCATGCTGTTTTCTGGAGTTGTCTATTGGTTGTATTCTACTGATTATACAACTAATGCCAACCATTATACTTCTGAGGTTGCGGCAATGAAATTTATTACCGGCTATTTAATTGAGCTCTCATTAAGTATCGATAACATTTTTGTCATCGCTCTCATTTTTGCTGCTTTCAAAATACCACAGAAATACCAACACCGCGTTTTGTTTTGGGGAATTATTGGAGCGATTCTATTTAGAGGTTTAATGATTTTCTTTGGCGTCCTATTGATTAACAAATTTACATGGACTACTTATCTTTTTGGCGCTTTTTTACTCTTTACGGCTATAAAAATGCTTTTTACAGGAGACGAGAGTGAGTTTGAACCTAAGAAATCTTTTGTTTACAAAGCTTTAGGAAAAATCATCCCAATTACTAGCACAACAGAAAAAGAACATTTTTTTATAAAAATTGAAAATAAAACTTTTGCAACTCCTTTATTTGTTTCCTTAGTAGTTATAGAAGTAATGGATGTTATTTTTGCTGTGGATAGTGTTCCTGCTATTTTAGCAATCACTTCTGATCCTTTTTTGGTGTTTAGCTCTAATATTTTTGCTATATTAGGCCTACGTTCGATGTATTTCTTTTTGGCTAATATGTTAGAAAAATTCAGTCATTTAGGATATAGTCTAATTGCAATTTTAAGTTTTGTAGGTTTAAAAATGTTATTCCATGATTATATAGAAATACCAGAATGGTTTTCGTTAGGATTTATAGCAGCAGCATTATCTATCGGTGTACTAGTTTCATTAAAAATGAGTAAATCAACTTAAAAATTTATACTTAGAAACTAATTTATTTTTTTAACTTACTGACAATTCCTTTTATTTCTTGTTCCTTACTTTTTGGATAAATGAGTAAAACGTTATCTTTATCTACAATTATAAAGTCTTCTAAACCATCTATTATTACCAATTTATCTTTAGATGTACTAATAATATTACTTGAAGCATTATTCAGTAAAACTGTAGCATTAACTACAGCATTATTATTTTCATCTTTATCTAATTTCTCGTGTAATGAACCCCAAGTTCCCAAATCATTCCAATCGAAAGTGGCCGGTAAAACGTAAACATTTTTTGCGTTTTCCATTATAGCATAATCAATAGAAACATCCTCAGACAAACCATAATTTTGGTCAATAAAAGTCTGTTCTTTTTCAGTGTTATAATTACTCCAACCTTTTAAAAATAAATTATTCATTTGTGGTTGAAATTTTTCGAACGCTTCTAAAATTGATTTCACGCTCCAAATAAAAATTCCTCCGTTCCATAAAAAATTACCACTAGCTAAAAACGATTTTGCTGTTTCAAAATCTGGTTTCTCTCTAAATTGATTTACTTTTTTTATTGGATTTGTATCTGTTTTATCAAATTCAATATATCCAAAACCTGTATTTGGAAACGTAGGTTGAATTCCTAAAGTCATCAAAGCATTCTCTTTGGCACAAAAATCAAAACAATTTTGTAAGTTTTCTGCAAATGTTTTCTCATCCTCAATCCAATGATCACTTGGCGCAACCACCATAAGTGCATCAGGATTTTGCTTTTTTATTTTTAAAGAAGCATATAAAATACATGGAGCGGTATTACGCATGGCTGGTTCTAACAAAACTTGCTCTTGTTTTACCAATGGCAATTGCTCTAAAACAAGTGAATTGTATTTTTCGTTTGTTAAAATCAATATGTTCTCAACTGGAATTAATTGAGACAATCTATTAAAGGTTTTCTGAATTAGTGTATCGCCAGAACCCAACATATCGTGGAACTGTTTGGGAAACTCAGTGGTACTTACTGGCCAAAATCGAGATCCTACTCCACCTGCCATTATTATTGCGTAATAATTTTTATTCATTTTTTAATTTTAAAGCAACAAAGTTACAAAGTTGCATATTCATTTGCTCATTATCCTGGAATTATTTCTACCTCAGCATTGGCATTAAATAGAAATAATTTTCCTGTTTTTATTTCTAAACATTCGTATCGTTTTACACGAAGTCCTTTTTTCTGAAAAATTCTACCATTTTTAATTCTAAACAAACTACCACTAGGCACTTCATGAATAAAATGGATATCTACTTTTCGTTCGTCAAATTGTTTTAATGCAAATGCCAATCGTGCATCAGTATCACTACTCGCGGTAGGATTTCTAAAATGATTGGCTACTAAAGGCAATACTGAATGCGGGAAAATCTCTGGTCGTATAAACGGAATCATCATTCGTTGAAATGTAATTTTCCATTCATTACCATGAGGCTTGATGTTCCTGCCAAATTTTTCAAAAGCTACTAAATGTGAAATTTCGTGGACTAAAGTAATAAGAAACCGATACTTATTTAAATTGGCGTTTACTGTAATTTCATGTTTACCGCCAATTGATTTTCTATAATCGCCATGACGAGTTTGTCGTTCATTAACAATTTTGAGATGAACGTTATTGCCCTTAATTAATTCAAAGCAAATTTCAACTGAATGTTCTGGTAAATATTTTGATAATACTTCGCTCAAATCTTATGGAGTTGATGATGAAACTTGCAACACTTTTCCGTTGTAATATTTATTTCCCGTTAAAGCAAAATTATAAATATAATCGGCCATTGCTGCTGCAGAAAGTGGCGCTTCATATCCAGGGAAAGCTTCTTGTAACATCTCAGTATTTACAGCACCAAGGGCTAAAACATTAAAAGCAAATCCTTTTTCTTTATATTCTTCAGCCAATAATTCTGACAAAGTAATAACTGCACCTTTGCTAGAACTATATGCCGATAGCCCCGCAAATTTCATACTGCCTTGTATGCCACCCATGGAGCTTATGGTAACCACATGGCTTCCTTTTTGCAAATAAGGCAAAGCAATTCTTGTTAGATTAGCCACACCGAAAACATTTACTTTATAGATGTTTTCAAATTCTTGAGCTGTTGTTTCGGCAAAAGGCTTTAATAACAAACTGCCTGCATTATGAATAAGTATATCTACAGTTGCCCATGAAGAAGAAATAAAATCTTTTACTTGAACTAAATCTTCTTCTATAGATAAATCGACTGAAAGGCAGGATATGTTTTCGTTTCCTAGCAACCTTTTCGGAATAGTTCTCGATAATGCTAAAACTTGGTGTCCTGCATTTGCAAATTGCAAAGCCAACTCCAGACCAATTCCTCTGGATGTTCCCGTTATGATGATTTTTTTCATGCAATCATTTAATTTATGCTAAAATAAAAAAAATCCCGTCGAAATGGGATTTAAACAAACAAATAGTAACAACTTAATTTATTTTAACATTTCTAATTCTTGATTTTGTCCCAAATTAGCTTGGCGAACATTCAAAACTGTATTTGTAGTGAAATAGATTAAAAAGCAACTAACTAACATATTCCGATTTTTAATCTATTTTACCTACTTCAATTGATACTTACAAAAAATAATTCTAAAAACAATGGGATTATAAATATCTAGAACGTCGGATTAGTTTGTATTTGCGGAGTTTGTCGTTTTGTTCCAGAAAGTTCTGGTCCTACTCTTAATGCTAATTATTCCTTTTAGATATAATATAGTTTCGATAAAACTTTATACCTTGATAAATTCCCAACCCGAGAAAAACTAATGGAATGATTGCTCTCATTAAATACTTTGCTAGAAAATCAGTTTGATTAGAAAAATAATTTAAAGATACAATTAGAACCATCATGCCAAAAAAAGTTCCTGTTACGGTTCCTAAAACATAGACGTATTTTCTATTTCCTGATATTTCGATGTACTTTTCATTTAACACATACAAATTCCAACTGGTCCAAAACGGAATTTGAATAAAATTTAAACAACTAAGAATAATTCCGGTAGTAAATGTTTCCCAATAGCCAAAATTTGAAAACGCATTACTTTGAGTTTCGGATTTTGTTGCATTTGTATAAAAATAATAGGCTAAAACAAACATGAAAATTACCGAAAACCCCTGAATGTATTTCGTCAGCTTTTGATTTGAAGCTAATGTTTTGGCGAAAATTAATGTGAATAAAATGACAAAAAACTCAATACAAATTACTCCTAATAAATAAAAAATTGTAGTTGTTAAACCTTGTTGTTTATAAATTTCGAAACCAATTACATTCAAATATCCTAAAGGAATTGAACCAATAAAGCTAATTAAAAAACCAACGAGTATGTTTTTGATATTTATCATGTACTATAATTAACTATAAAATTTGTCATTTCGACAAAGGAGAAATCTCATCAAATCATTTTTATCATGAGATTCCTCGTACCTCGGAATGACAAAAAAGTAATTGTTAGATTTTAAAAATTTAAAATTTTCTTGTTTTGCTCAACATGCATACGATATTCATTCATTCCTTCTTTATGAGATAAATAAGGAATCCCATTTTTGTTATTTAAAACACTTATTTCATACATGTAGGTAATGTGCTTTGCAAGCTCTTTCCATGCAAACAAAATAGAATGTTTAGGATCGTAAATATGTGTGGGTTCGCTGGCGGCTCCATTTAATTCAACTATTGAAAAATTTTCTCCCCGTTCTAATTCTTCTAAAGTATTATACATTACATCCAACCTTCCGAAATAAAATCCAGGAATTTGAAGGCACACTTCATTTATGGTTTTGTTTAATTGTGGGGTAATCCAGTGGCTACCATTTATAAATTTTGCTCCACGAATATGATTGCCATAAGGCACTAAATTACGTTGTTCGTTTTTAGGTAAAACCTCTTGTAATTGATTTCCGTATTCTTTTTGCAGTACTTTTAGTTGCATTTCATGTCTCGGATTCCTTTTAATCAATTGTTCTATGGTAGCAAAACCATCACCAGTAACAATTAGAAATTCTTTAGCTACTATTCCTGTAATTCTACCTTCTTTTTCATTGGGATAGCGCACATAAAAAACGCCAATTTCATTAGGATATGGAATTAAATCTTGCAGTAAATAATCAAAATTCGCTTTTTGATTGTAGCTTTCTAATTCTGCTGTAGTTGCAATTTTTTTTACTGCTGACCCTCGCAATCCAATATCTGGTTTGGCAATTAAAGGAAATTGTATTTGCTCATTTTGGATACTATTCAAAATAATAGCTATAGAAGCCCCTTCTTTAATCAATGTAGTTTTTGGATAATATTTATTTGGAATTAAATCATAAATGGCTTTTTTGCTTTCCATTATAAATCCACCGTTTTTGATACTGGGATTGGAAGCATTAAAAAAGAAAATAGTTTTGGCTCGTAAAGCGTAATATGCCCATAAAAAATAGATTGGTAAATAAACCACCTGCATAGGCCAGTATTCCCAGTGCGTCAATTTGTGAAAAAATAATTTCAAAAGTGATATTTTTTATAAGATTAGAAAAGAATTAGTAAACTCATCCTCATTTATTAAATCATAGTGCAATACATTAACCTTATTCTGTTCGATTACCGTTTGTGTAATACTTAAGGTTTTGAGTTTGTCATTTCTATTTATTACCAATCCATTTTCTTTATTTTCATTGTTTGAGTATTTATGAAATAGAATCATCTCCTCTTCATTGACCTCTGGCTTCGTGTCTAAAAATTGATAAAACCATTCCGCTCTTTCCGTTCTAATTTCTTTCGTATACAAAGTAGCCGATGACCAGATATGATTTTTATTTTTATCTAATGGAATACTTTCTTTTATACTTCCATTCCATCGCAATTGATACAATTGTTGATCCTGAAATAAGACTAGTGTAAACGGCTCAATATTTAATAAATCTATTGATTCCCATGCAGCAATAGCCGATTCTGAACTGAAAATATCTAATAGAATTAATCCACGACTTTTTCGGTAAGGTGGGCTCCAATGATGCTTTTCATCGGCACCATTAAGCAATACCAAAACATTAGCTTGCTCATCTACAGCATACCAAGTTCCACCCGCTTTTGGATCTTTAGGAAAAAATATGTTTTTCTGATTAACAAGATAATTTTTTGGTGCTGTAGCAGGACGTAAAACCTGCTCATCTCTATTGGAAGTGATGATAATTTTACCTTGTGAATTTACAAAACTTACTGTACACATTGTTTCCTGTATTCGATAGTAGAACGAGCAACACCAAAGTTTTCGTGAACCTGTATTTTTCCATGCATTAAAATCGCAACTTTTATAAGTGCTTGATGATGAATGCAATGTTCTAAATTATAAAGCAATTCTCTGTGATAATTACTCTCTATTCTAATTTCTTCGCCATCAATAATTTGTTGCAACTCTATTTTCTTATTTGGCCTAGTAATTGAATCTTGAATGATTTTAATTTGAGTTAAAGCGAATTCAGTATTGGTTTGTATTAGGATATTGCGTTGTCTATTGTCATAATTTACAATTCCTGATTCGTATTGATTCTCTAGACATTGAAACATTTCAATAATGTGTCGTGTATGTTCTCCAATGCTGGAAGCACTTAATTCGGCACAAGGAGAAGCATAATCTTCATCAGAAATTTGTTGCAGCAATTCATTTAATTCCTCTAAACTACTATGTATGGATGATATTAACATATTTTATAATTTAAATTTTAATAAACTTGGAATGCTTTTTCTACTGCAATATACTAAAAATGAACAACAAAGAAAAGTAATAATAGCCAAAACAAAAAGAGTTCCTCCATCGTTTTTTACTTCAATTCCTAAAAATAGTAAATGAGAGAGTAATGCTCCAGCCATTGTTCCTAATCCCATTAAAGCGCCTAGCAAAGTTGTTCTTGGAATTAGAATTAATATTGAAGCGATTAATTCGACAATTCCTGAACCTATTCTGCCAAAAGGTTCTGCGCCTAGAGTTGAGAAAATATATACGCTTTCCTCAGCACCCGTAAATTTAAAATACAATGTTTGCACTAAAATAATCACTGCTATAAGTTTGGTTACCCAAATAAATACGTAGTTTTTCATATTTTAGATTTATTTATTAGTTAATAATTTTTTTCCAATTAATATCCGCCTTTTTCTTCAAGTTTATTTCGTCTTTATTCCAATTTTTTAAGGTGTTATTGAAATAAGCATTATAGTATAAGTTCAATTTTCCATCGACTATTTTAAAGGTTTCAGGGTCGACTTCAACTTTTTCACCAGTTGCTCCCATAGCGTAAGAACACCACCCGCCATATTGTGGTTCGTAAGCACCAGGACTTTTGGCAAAAGCTTCTTTGTTGGCTTGAGAAGAAAAATAATAAGTTACTCCTTCATGAGTAAAAATTAAGCTTGATTTTCCTTTTACAGCTTTCTTTTGTGTAAAATAAGCTACTGGATCATATCCTTGAATGGCTACTTTATTTTCTAAATTAAATTCCTTTACTCTTTTTGCCGCTGATTGCGCAAAGGTTACTAAAGATAAAAATAAAACGAATAGGATTAAAATTGATTTCTTCATTATGATTTATTTATTAAAAGTTATTAAAATGAATATTGATATTGCAATCCGAGAACAAAACTTCTGGTTAAACCATCAGGGCGAATATCCCGAACTACAAATGGTGTTGCCAGCGAAAGTTCTAAACTACTTTGTTTTGATACCGAATAAGAGCTAATCAAATTTCCGTTGATGGTTAAACCATCTGAACCGTTGATGCTTTCTCTTTGTCCAAAAATATTTTCAAAACTGTCTTCTCCCAAATGATAGATGAGCAAAACATTGGGTTTAAACGTGAATTTTTTATTAGGTGTTTTTATCGAATACGTGGCTCTTACTAAAGCATCTGGTTTTCTCTCGAACAAATTGGTTGATGGGAAATCATCGGTGCCGCCATATTCTTTGAAATAAGAGTTCTTGTTCAAATTAATTACTGGAAGCTGCAAAGCTGCATTGAAATCCCATTTTTTGTAATTCAAATTTGTACCTAAAAACAAATCGATAGTCCCCAAACTCGACTGGTAATCCAAAGGCAATGAATACCCATTAATCTTTAAGTTGGATGCTGTAAATGGAAATTTAAAACCTGTCAAAACACTCCATTGTTTCTTGCTTTTTTCTTTGAAAGTATAATTCCCAATTAAAAAAGCATCGCCAAACTGACTTCTGGTGCCAAAACTTCCAGTGGCAGTTGAAAAAGTAATTTTAGAGGTGAATGAAAATCTATCATTAAACCTCTTTGAATAAGAGATATATGGAGAAAAATAGGCTACATCGGCTTCGCCTAAACTATAAATAGCAGCAAACTCTAGTTTGTTTTTATGGTGTTTCTCATCCGTTTGGAAGCCATGATTGATAGAACAAATTCCGGCATCACTACAACCTTGCGCATTCATTTTGTTTGCTAGAAGTAAAATGGCAATCACTAAAAGTATATTTTTCATGATAGATTAATTTGAAGTTAATGCCGCAATAGCAAATAGATGATTGTATTGTTGACAATGAATTAGTACATGAGAATAATCAGAAACGCTAACAGTAGTCGGAACCTGATAAACGGTTTGTGAAGTCAAATTTCCCAAATTGACAAAATCAGTTGGAGTTTCGGCTTTTGACAAATAGACTTTTAAATCTGGACCACTTGAAATACTGAAGTTGTCTAAAACAACTTTGTATTGTCCGTTTTCTAAATAAATTTTGGCTTCACCAGTAACGGAAATGCCTGAAGTAGGTCTAAAACTACCGTAGTACTTTAATTCTGTAGCCGGATTTACTACAACTTTTTCTCTTTCTTTGGTTAATATCCCTTCTTCTTGACAGGAGGCAAAAAGAATAATTACTGTTAATAAAAGTAATTTTTTCATAGCAATTGTTTTTTACTATGACAAAACTACAACAGATGAGAACAGCGATTTGTCGTGTAGTTTACATTAAGTAGAAAATATATCTAAAACTTAGTAATATCATCAATGAATATTTCTTTTCTAGAATAATAAATCAATTGTTTTTCTTCCATTTCGTTGAGCAATTGAGTAGCGGTTTGGCGAGAAGTTCCTATGATTTGGGCAATATCGGCTTGTGTTAAATAGTTTTCTATTGTGACTTTATTTCCGTTAAATTTTCCTTCTCGTTCAGCCCAATCTTTTATAAAAGTAAACAAACGAGTTTTGGCATCTTTAGAGATCAAATTGGAATAATTGTTTTTAATGCGTTTCATTTTTAATCCAACGAACTTAGTATATGTCAACGCTAAGTTTGGATTTTGAAGCATTAAGTTTTCAAAATCCGACATCAAGAAACTACAAATGGCTACTTCATCGGTTAGTGCTTTGGCATATTCGTTAGAGTTTCTATCGTTTTCTAAAGTTAATTCTCCAAACAGATCCCCTTTTTGAATGATATCTTTGATGGTTTCGTTACCATCTTCATCCATTTCGACAATTTTGATATTGCCTTTTTTTAATAAGAATATACGAGGCACATCAGAAGATGAAAAATAAATAACATCGTTTTTTTTGGCTTTTTTAAAACCTGTAATAATGCACAATTGCTTGATTTGAGACATACTCAGTGTCCAAAATAACTTGTGATCTCGTAAATACCAATATTTTAGTTCTTCTGACATTTCGATTCTTTATGTAAAAATAGCTTATTTATAAATTTAAAAACCATCAAGGAATTAAGTTTCAATAAACCAAACAATGTTTAATTTCCTTAACTCCTTAATGATTTAAAATATTTTTTTGAACGTATTATTAAACCAATCCTCTAGAAATTACAATTCGCTGAATCTCCGAGGTTCCTTCATAAATTTGTGTAATTTTAGAGTCGCGCATCATTCGTTCTACATGATATTCGGCTACATAACCATTACCACCATGAATTTGAACGGCTTCATTAGCAACTTCCAAAGCAATTTCTGAAGCGTATAATTTTGCCATAGCACCAGAATGGGCAATGTCTTTACCTTCATCTTTTTCAAAAGCTGCTTTCAATATTAATAACTTGGCTGCAGTAATTTTCACATACATATCAGCTAACTTGAATGCAATGGCTTGATGTTTAAAAATTTCTTTTCCGAATGCTTTGCGTTGTTGTGAATATAATAATGCCAATTCGTAGGCACCAGTTGCTATTCCTAATGCTTGTGATGCAATACCAATTCGTCCAGCATTTAATACATTCATGGCAAATGCAAAACCAAATCCATCAGCGCCAATTCGGTTTTCTTTTGGTACTTTTACATCATTAAATAGTAACGAATGTGTATCAGAACCACGAATTCCCATTTTCTTTTCTTTGGGGCCAATTTCGAAACCTGACCAACCTTTTTCAACAATAAAAGCATTGATACCTTTATGCCCTTTTTCTACATCTGTTTGCGCAATTACTAAATAGGTAGAAGCTGTTGAGCCATTAGTAATCCAATTTTTAGTTCCGTTTAACAAATAATAATCTCCTTTATCAATAGCAGTTGTTTTTTGAGAAGTGGCGTCACTACCTGCTTCAGGTTCAGAAAGACAAAAAGCGCCTAGTACTTCTCCTTTAGCAAGAGGAACTAGATATTTCATTTTTTGTTCTTCGTTGGCATATTTTTCTAATCCCGCACAAACTAAGGAATTATTAACCGACATTATCACCGCCGCTGAAGCATCTACTTTTGCAATTTCAGTAATGGCTAGAGTATAAGAGATACTATCTAAACCTGAACCTCCGTATTTTGGATCTACCATCATACCTAAAAAACCCAATTCGGCCATCATTTTGACTTGCTCTGTCGGAAATTTTGAGTGCTCATCTCTTTCAATTACACCAGGTAATAACTCTGTTCGAGCAAAATCTTTAGCCGATTGTTGAATCATTAAATGTTCTTCAGTAAGATTAAAATCCATAGTTAATTAAGATAAAAATTGTGATTTATTTGAAATACAATCAAAGGTAATTTTTTATTGCTAGATTTTCAATTTTGATTTGTATTTTTGACTGATGTTACAACAAAAATACAATGTTATCGGAGTCATGTCTGGAACCTCGCTTGATGGTATCGATTTAGCTCACATTCATTTTACAATTATTGATAAAATTTGGACTTTCGAAATTCTTGAATATGAAACTGTAGGCTATAGCGACGATTGGATTATTAAATTAAAAAAAGCAATAGATTTTTCCACAAATGAGTTAAAAATCTTAGACAATAAGTATACAGAACTATTAGGCACTGTTATTTCCGATTTTATTAAAAAATATAAAATTTTAAATCTCGATGCAGTGTGTTCACACGGACATACTGTTTTACATCAACCCAAAAAAGGAATTACTTTACAAATTGGGAATTTACCTAAAATTGCTTCGATTTGTAAACAAACTGTAGTTTGTGATTTCAGAATACAAGATGTGCATTTGGGCGGGCAGGGTGCTCCATTAGTTCCAATAGGAGATCGGATACTGTTTTCTGAATATGAGTATTGCTTGAATCTAGGAGGGTTTTCAAATATTTCTTTTGAATCAAATAAAAAACGTATTGCTTTTGATATTTCTCCTGTAAATACAGTTTTAAATTACTACGCCAATATATTGGGCTTAGAGTATGATGATAAAGGGCAAATATCTCGCTCAGGAAAAATCAATGAAACCCTTTTGAATGAATTAAATAGTTTAGAATTTTACACAAAGTCTTTCCCAAAATCACTCGGATTTGAATTTGTAAAAGAAATCGTTTTGCCATTAATTGAAAAATATGGTATTTCAACTGAAGATAAAATGCGAACTTTTACCGAACATATTGCCCAGCAAATAGCATTGGCTTTAGATAGCTTCGAATCTCGCAAAGACAAAAACGGAAAATTATTAATTACTGGTGGTGGTGCATACAATGCTTTTTTAATTGAAAGAACACAATATTACTTACCAAAAATAGCAATAGTAATTCCCGATTCTAAATTACTTGAATACAAAGAAGCCTTAATTTTTGCATTATTAGGTGTTTTAAAATTGCGTAATGAAATAAATGTTTTAAATAGTGTAACAGGCTCTAATAAAGACCATTGTTCAGGCTTTGTTTATAATACAGATGAGGATTTAGATTTAAAATTGAATTAAACTAATAAAATAAACAATTTATTTTTTATATATTCGTTATGAAAAACAAGACAATCAATTAAAAAAATATGGAATTGACAGATTTAGAAAACAAAAAAAAGTCATTACTCATGACAACTGCATTATTTGCACTTTTGTTTTTAATCTTTTTTTATTTAAAATTCTCCAATCAAATTGAACGTCCTAGTCTTGAGGGCGGTGGTGGTGGCGGTGAAGTAGCGGTAAATTTTGGAGATAGTGATGTAGGCTCGGGCGATAATTTTCAATCTGTTGAAAAAGTAGTAGCCACTCCAAAACAAACACAACCAACTTCCTCTAATGAAAAAGAAATTGTGGTAAGCGAAAATGATGATGCTCCCGCAATTGCCGAAGTAAAAAAACTAAATGAAAAACCTAAAAAAGTCGAAGTCGTAAAGCCTATTGTAAAAGAAGTTCCAAAACCTTCAAAATCAACTTCTGATGCCTTATCTAATTTATTAAACGGATCAAATAAAGCTGGAGATGGTGATGATAAAGAAGCTGGAAATAAAGGAAAATCAAATGGTGATAAAAATGCCAGCGGTTATAATGGCGGTGGAGGAAGCGGAACAGGAAGCGGCGGAGGAAACGGCTCTGGACAGGGTATAGGGACTGGAAGTGGTTATGGTTCAGGATCAGGGAGCGGAACAGGAAATGGCAACGGCAATTATCAATTAGGAAATAGAAAAGCATTAAATAAACCTCAACCGAATTACATATGTGATGAACAGGGAATAGTTGTAGTTCAAATAGCTGTAGATAAATCGGGTAAAGTTATTACTGCAAATCCAGGTATTAGAGGAACTACAAATGCTGCTAAATGTTTATTAGACCAAGCGAAAATTGCTGCATTAAATACCAAATGGCAATCAGACGATGCAGCTCCCGAAAAACAAGTAGGAAAAATTATTTATAATTTTAAATTAACCGATTAGGTAATTACTCTATTCCTCATACATTATATATTTAATGGATTATCAAGAAACGGTGCAATGGATGTTTAATCAACTTCCTGTATATCAACTACAAGGCGCAATTGCTTATAAAAAAGATTTAACCAATACAATTCTTTTAGCCAATCATCTTGGAAATCCAGAAGCAAAAATAAAGTGCATTCATGTTGCTGGTACTAATGGCAAAGGTTCAACATCACACTTGCTGGCTTCCATTCTACAAGAAGCAGGTTACAAAGTAGGCTTGTATACTTCTCCTCATTTAAAAGATTTCAGAGAACGAATTAAAATTAACGGTGAAGAAATTGATGAAGATTTTGTTTGCAATTTTATAAATGAACACAAAAGTTTTTTTGAAAATAATGAATTAAGTTTTTTTGAAATGACAGTGGGTTTAGCTTTTGATTATTTCAAAACTAAAAAAGTTGACATCGCTGTTATAGAAGTAGGAATGGGTGGTAGATTAGATTCTACTAATATCATTACACCGCTAATTTCTGTAATTACAAATATTGGTCTAGATCACACTCAGTTCCTAGGCACTACATTAGAGCGTATTGCTTTTGAGAAAGCAGGAATCATTAAACCCAAAATTCCTGTCGTGATTGGCGAATATACAAATGAAACTCGAACCGTTTTTCTAAATAAAGCTAAAGCTTCTAGTTCAGAATTATTTTTTGCTTCAGATATCATTGAAGAAACTTTTCCTTCAACATTGATGGGTGATTATCAAGAACATAATAAAAAAACTGTTTTACAAACGATACAAATATTGAATTCACAAAATGAATTTATTATTACAGAAGAGCAAATAAAAAACGGATTACTAAATGTTATAAAAAATACTGGCCTTTTTGGAAGGTGGCAGCAAATAAATGAATTCCCAAAAGTAATTTGTGATACGGCACACAACAAACACGGCTTAACTATTGTTTTACATCAAATTCAAAAAGAATTTTTTGACACCCTACACATTGTATTAGGAGTTGTAAACGATAAAGATTTAGATGATATTTTACCTTTATTTCCAAAAAAAGCCATTTATTATTTTTGTAAACCTGATATCCCTAGAGGATTAGACGCGTCCTTTTTACAACAAAAGTCAATAGAATTTGGTTTGATAGGCGAAGTATATAATTCTGTTTCAGAAGCTTATAAAAAAGCCTTAAAAACCGCTAAAAAATCTGACTTTATATATGTAGGAGGCAGTACTTTTGTTGTTGCAGAAATTTTATAAATTTTATCAATTTTTATTTGCATATCCAAAAAAGTGCCTTATATTTGCACACGAAATAAAGAGAACATATTCTTTATATCGGGCGATTAGCTCAGCTGGTTCAGAGCACCTCGTTTACACCGAGGGGGTCGGGGGTTCGAACCCCTCATCGCCCACCATCTCGGACAAATTCAATTTTTTTGAATTTGTCCTTTTTTTTTGTCCTCTGTGAAAGGCTTTTAATACTAGTAATTCTCAAAAATAAGGGGTTTAAATCGGCGGTTCGAACTTTTTTATTTTCGAATTGAAACTTTTTTCGGAAATATCGAACCAATTATTCTTCGTTTGCCCTCTATATCTGATTCATTATATTGACATTCAATAGATTTGAGCTTCATCAAAACATTTTCATAGATTTTAATAACCCTCTTTTTGTCTTCTAGTTCAACTTCGTTTGATTTTAATTCTTGATGAATTTTATCGTAACGTTCTTTTGCAATTTTATATTCTGATTTGTCAATATTTCCTTTAATGTATAAGTCTTGTAATCTAACTAATTTATCTTCTATACTTTTAATTTTTTCATAATGTTTAGGTCCCGATGCTTCATTTCCAGATTGCTTTACTAATTGGTCTTTTATCATTTCAACTAATATTTTCTAAAATGGTTTTTCTATTCTAATTGATTGGAGGAAATCCGCAAACCAAAGATTTATGTCTTCAAGTCGGTATCTCTCATTACAAGGTCTAATACAATGGTAATAGGTGTAATGTTTAGACCTGCCTTTTGAAGAACTTGCAGTTAAAGGCGTTGAACATGCCGGACAAGTTAAAAATCCTTTAAGGGGAAATTTTTCATTTATTTTTTTATGTGCAGTATGGTACTTTTTACATCTGTTATTCAATATGTCTTGTACTTTTAGAAAAAGTTTTTTAGTAATTATTGGTTCGTGTATTCCATCAACAACAGTTTCTTCTTCTTCTTTATAACCTTTTATAAAAACACCTCCATAATACAAGTGGTTTCTAAAAATAGATGCAATTGCTGTCATACTACTTTTAAAACCTTTTGCTTTTAATTTATTGAAAACTTCTTTTTGATTGTAAATTCCAGTAGCGATTAACTCAAACCCTTCTTGAATAAATTTAGCATCACCATTCGGAACCAACAAGGGTTTCTTACTTGAATCCATTCCATTAGAGTATCCTTTTGGAGCATTTCCAACATACCTTCCTTCTTTAAATGCTCTTCGCATTCCTGAAGAACGACGTTGGTTCTCCACCTCAGGGATGGAAATATAAACAGCTAACATTAATCCTTGTTCAGGAACAGTCAAGTCCAAGGGTTGTTCAATAGCATTAACTTGGATTGCAAGTTGATTGAAAACCCCAATCATCTGATAGGATTCTGCCGTATTTCTAGAAAACCTATCCCATTTGATAAATATCATTTGGTGAATATCCTTTTTGTTTTTCTTACAGTATTCTAATAACTTCCTAAATTCTGGACGCTTGAAAGTTTTTGCTGAAAAATCTTCCTTAAATATATGCAAAACATTAAAATTATAATTTTGACAATAGGTCAATAATTTTTGTTCTTGATCCCGCAGTGAATATACCCTACCCGCTTGTTCATCTGTAGAGACCCTAACATGAAGAATTACGTTTTTCATTTTTTGTTGACTTTAAAAGATTATTCACCCAAACATCAGCAAATACTTCAAGCATTTGCATTATTTCTGTTATTTCTTGGTCTGTGTACTTTTTATCTGCTTCTGTGTTTAAAATTTGTTTTACTTTTTCAAATTCCATTTTTTACCTTTATGAGCCAAAAGAAGTAGAACATACTTGTTTGTGCTTTTAGGCGGTTTGGTGCTAAGGGACACTTAGGACATTATTCTTTTTTTAAAATTTCTTTTCTTGTATTGTTAATAATTAAATGTTTCTCATTTCTATAAACTAACTCAATTTTTTCATATTGTTTTAAACCCAATATCCTCCTTACTTCTTTAGCGTGTTCATTTTTAACATCTGCTTCAAAAGTCAAATTCAGAGTAATGTCACCGCTATGATGTTTGGTAACTTTTATTTCTTTGCTCAGATCATCATTTAGGGCGTCAATAATTTTTTTTTCGTTTTGATTGAACAAATCAAATTGGAAGTTGGAGTTTTCAAACATTTTAGCTACTAAAGGTAGCATCGAAACGTTTATAAAGGTATCTTTAATTATACTATTAGATATTGATTCCGCTATGCGAAGAGAAGAATTACCACTATTGTTTTTCAAAAATTCCACTTCTATAGCATCGCTATTTTTTTTATAATTAAAGACACAGCAATTTCTCTAATTAATATATCAAATAAAATTCCGCCAATATTTTGAAATAAGATTATATTTTTTTTATCAATAAATTTTAAAAAACTACCGTCAAGCAGAAGTGGTTTAATCATTTCTTGATATTCATCGGGAATGTTTTTAAGTATTGTATTTGTAAATTTATCTTTTGATGTTGAGTTTAATTTTTCTTGATCTAATTGAATATTAGAATACAAAACATCTTTTACAGCTCTGATGGTTGGAAAATCAATATTAAACTCTCTAAGTTCTTTGATGATTAATAACCAAAGAGCACCAAATACATTTAACAATACCTTCTCTCTTTTTTCAATACTATCTGATTTATTTTCTTTAAGTATATTTAATAAATTCTCTTTTTTCCAGTGGAGGTCATTCCTCGAAGGTATATCCAACAAGTTAAGGGGGAATTTTCTTTTCAAAAATTTTCGGATAAAAATCGTATATGTTCATTGTAATGTTTTTGATATCTAAAATGTATTTTAATTTGATTTGATTACACAATTGTAACTTTAAATTTATTTTATATATTACTCAAAATAAACAAATTATATGAAAAAACCAATAAAATTTTTAAAAACCCGGACTGCCAAGATGAAATTCTTGATTACAAATCTTCAAAAAGTGAATACTGCAATGATTATTGCAGAAACCATCACGGTCATAAAAGGCGGTCTGAGGAAAATTTAGAATTCAATAATTTCAAAAAAGGCATTTTAGAAAATTTTAAACTATTAAAGTTACACCGTAATAAAAATATTCTTATTGAAAACTTAAACAAATATGAAAAATTAGGTTTTAACACAAAATATCTACCGGAGCCTAAATTCTTCGCCAAGATTAGTGGCGTAATTACAAAATATTATCAATTTAAACACATTGATTTGGATTAGACCCAGAAGACCAAACTAAAATAATCATCTATAAAAAAAACAGAAAAAAAATGAAAGAAATAATCCTTACCTTTAGACAACAAATGCTACCACCCGATATTTTCGCGTATGAATTTGGTCTATTTCCAAGACCAGAAAAAATAGAAAACACCAAAATAGCAACCTACATTTTAATTGGTGTATTGGTAACAATTACATTAGGATTAATTTCCTATCGCGTCTACCAAATTCACCAAGAAAACAAAAGCAAAAAACTAAATTAGGTCTAATAAAAAAAATCAGTGATAATAGCTAATAATCGCTAATCACTGATTTAATCTAGTTATAAGTAGTAATAAGTGGTTTTTATCAGCAATTACTGATGATTACTTATTTTAAGCGATAATATTTACCAATGAAAACTTCGATAATTCATCGGTAATTCATATTTTATTTTGATACTTATAACAGAATTATTTATTTAAAAAGTTTAACAAATCAGGGATTAATAATAACAATAATTTTTGAATTAACCGAATTATAAATATCATCCATTTCTTTATCATTAATAGCTATGCATCTATCTGTCCAATTATAAAATCTGTGAAATTTATGTAGGAAACCAAAGCCATTTTTTATACCATGAATACAAATATCACCACTTGGTTTTTAAAAGTGAATTTTCGCATAATTCACATCTTCTGGTTTCGGATAATTAATATGCAAGCTTTTATATGTTTTTATAAGGGTTTTTTGGGAAAAAATTTGATGTTTTCTTTAAAAATTTAAAACAATTATGGTGTCAATCTTGGTGTTTCTAGGTAATGTCGTCTCAGGGTAACAATAATAAATCGCTTCCTAAGCAATAAAGGTAGTTTATCCTGTTACTACTATAAAACAATAAAAATTAATTACTAAATAATAAGTAATTGATGACGTAATACTAAAGAAATAATAAACTGGGAACAACAAGAATGCTGTTCCGAGTATTTTTTTCAAGTATATTGATTTGATAGCAAAAATGCGCCTTATTTGATGTAAAGGTATTTATATTCGTAACCTAATTCTATTTTCTATTTCTGCTTCTAAAAATCCATTCCATTCTAATTTATTAGTAAAGCTAAGACATTTAGTATACCATGAAGTTGAAGGAGTAATCAATATTAAAGTTAGTAGTTATTAATTATTCACCTCAAGCTTCTATTTTCTAACTTCTCACTGTATTTATCTTCGAGTTGAGCGGCCATTTGAAGTCAACAAATTGATTCGAAGTTTTAAGAAGCAATACAATGAATAGAGCGAAGCTCAAAATTAAAAAACTGACTATGAAAACTTACAACTGTCCTATTCTCACTCCCACCACAAAAAAGCCTCTCCGTTTCCGAAGAGGCTTTAATTAACTTAAAAACAACTTTAACTTATCTTTTAACCATTCGAAATGATTTCACATTTTTTACCTTGAGATACAACTAAATTGTAAATACCTGTCTGATAATTGCGTCTACTTCTAGAACACTCAATTCAGACACGGTAGCTTTACGAGCTTCCAGTTGTCTTCCTATCATATCATACACTTTCAATTCTACTTGAGCGTCGCTTGAACTCTCGATGTCTAAACTAAAGTATGAGGCAAACGGATTCGGGAATGATTTTACTTCAAACATATCATTAGCCTCTTCTCATAATCTAGCGATTGGAGTTGAAACTATACAAGGATCTCCCCAAGCTGTAAATGCTGCAGGTGCAGCTCCATTAGATGATCTTACTCTTATTGTATAAGCTGTGTTTACAACACCTCCTCCTGGAAATTGACTTAGTCTAAAACAAGATGTGTTAGAAGGTATAACAATAGTGGTAACACCATCAGTAACTTCAAACTCATATCGAACTGCCAAGTATACAGGACTTGCCTGAATAGCATCAGTGATGAAATTCACTGTTTTTCCATACTGCCATTGGTCTAATTTTAGTAATTGTAACTAGAGGTTAAGCTGGTGCTGTAATAATACAAGTATTCCATAAGGAGTATAAGTACCCACAATTTTAGCTTTAACTTTTACTGAATACGATTTGCCCCAAACTAAACCATTTGTTATTTTAATAGCCGGGAAAAAGTAATAATCTTGCATTACTACAGTATCAGCAACATTATTGTCAGTTCTAGTTACTTCAAATGTATATTCGGTTGCACCAATTGGCAGTTAAATGGATATGGTGCTGTTACATGGCCTGCCTGTGGCAAATAGACATTATGGAATACTGGGGCAATGTAATATCAAGCACAGTTCACGATCCAATAGATGGCAATTTGTCGATAGATGAATACATGGCTAATTATCAATGTAAAGATGATGAAACTAGTAATTTCCATATTTATGAGCTTGAATGGAATTAATGAAAGAATAACATTAAGCTTAGATGGGATTAATGATCTCAACTATGAACCATTAATTAAAAACCAATTTACTTGGCCTTTTGACACTGAACAATATATTTTATTAAATATAGCAATTCTATCAAATGCACCTGCAAACTTTATTCAATCTACTATAGAAATTGATTATGTTAGGGTGTATCAGCAAACCAGTTTAGGAAATATCAATACAACTAATGAAACTGATTTCGTTGTATTTCCAAATCTAGTTACTGACCAACTAAATCTAATAATTTCAGAAAATCAAATCGGAAATCGAGCAACAATTTACTCTATTTTGGGTCAAGAACTCAATTCTAAAATTTTAAATAATAAGCAAACAATTATAGATGTTTCAGCTTTTCCTCATGGTATGTACTTTATTCAAATAGTAAGCAGAAATAAGAAAAACACTTATAAGTTCATTAAGAAATAAATTTTTACTTTTCTGATTTAAAGATAATTAATAGATATTTTAACTCATCAAATTTGTAACTTTCTCCAAGAGAGGGAGCAAAAGTAGAAATCCAGTCATTTGACTGGATTTTTTATTTTCCCCATAACGATGAATTTTTTGTGTCGCTATTGCAGGACAAGACAAGATTTAAAATCCGTCTGTTTCGTTTCCACCTGCTCACTACAGTGGAAACGAACGACGCGGATTTTTTTAATGGTTTTAATCTACCTTATAAAAATTTTATTGGTAACTGTTGTGCCATTTTGTAAAGTTGTTTTCACAATCAGTGTTTGATAACTGAAAACAAAATTCATTACTAATAATTCATCGCTACCTACTTTATCTTTTTGATAGATTTTTCTACCAAGCAAGTCGTAAATTGTCACTTTATCGATAGTTTCAGCAAAGGAATTTATTTTGATTTGTTTATTTTTAACAGAAACCAACACTACATTTGATTCAGCTAATAAATCATTTGTGCCTAATGTTTTATCCTTATAACGCAACACAAACCGATCATTAAAAGTTCCTTTTGTGGTTTTAAATGAATAGTTGCTGGCTTTTAAATCGGTAATGGAATTAGTCAATTTATCTTCAATAAACACTGACTGATTAGTCAATAATCCATCAACTTGGTCTATGTTTATTGTAAAATCACCATTGATAGCACAACGATACCCCAATATAACTTCATCATTTTCATCAAATGGCAAAGCACGCCCCTGAATAGTTAAATTGTTATCTTGGTTGATGCTATAAAAATCAAGAAATTTGTTTCCGTCAATACTTTTTCCATCAAAACGACTTTCATACGCATTGGTAGCACCAGTGATATAGCCAACTAAAGTTTGTTTAAACGCACCTTGCTCATTGGTAAGGTTAAGCCAAACACGGTGTTTCTCAACGAGAGTTGCAGATTTAGTGGCTAGGCCTTTAGTTCTGAAAAACTGTGTATTATCTCCTGAAATTCCTCCAACACCTACACGCATTGCATTAGTATACACTATAGGAGTCGATGATGTAAAACCAGCAGCAACTGTTTTAGTACGTCCAAAGAAACCTTGGCATGAAGCTATTTTTCCGGAAGGAATATTGGTGTTAAATCCTCCTGTCGTGCTGCTTAGAGCAGCCGCTGTGCCACCAGTTTGATTATAAGTAGCATAATCATCACCCGAATAAGCAAAATATCCGGTACCGGGATTCGGAGTACCTACAGCAATAGGAGTATTATGCGTCCAGAAATAGAGTGTACCATCAAGGACGTTTTGGTTTGTATTTAAGAACGAATCGGCATCTAAAGCAGAAGGATAGGGATTCCCTAAAAGGCAGGGAGCATTCGAGACAATTCCTGAAATACTAACAGTACCATTATTGGGTACACCATTAAAAACTGCTACATAGGTAGAACGAGCAGTGTCATTAAAGCTTTGAGGCCCACGAACAATATATCCCTTACCAGGCACCATTGATGTTGCAATTGATTCTTGTTTCCAATTGTTTATACTAGAATCAAAGGAATAATACTTGTCGCCAAGGGTATTTGGAGAGATTCCTCCTAGTTCAAATGGTAACACTGGCGTTGACCAATAGGTATAATCAAATTTATTGATTGGGGTAGTGTTCCGAATATAGTTTATATTCCCAAAATTGGTGGCGTTATTAACTTGTACTAAACTTGCTGTGTTTTCAAAGGTTAAAGTTCCTGTTCCTAAAACCGTTACTTGATCTGTTATGAATAGGCTACGACCTACTTTTATAGTAACATTATTGCCAGTAGTAACAGTACAACTACAACCGTATAAATCAACGTTAGGGTCCATTGTTGGCGGATAATTACCATTAAAAATCAGCGACTGTTGATTATTAGGAGTACCATTAGACCAAGTAGTTCCATTCCAAGTATTAGTAACAGCCGATGCGACTGCAGCTGTACTACTAGCAATAGAGATACAACCATTAGAATTGGTAACGGTAAAGGTATAGGTGCCTGATGACAAACCTGTCACGGTGTTACTGGTTCCTGTTCCTGTAATTCCTCCAGGGTTAATAGTCCAAGTTCCACTTGCAGGTAACCCTGATAAGGTTACCGTTCCTGTAAATGGTACACAAGTAGCATTTGTAATAGCAGTTATCGTTGGAGCAACTGGATTGCTATCGATTGTAATTGTTATTGGCGTGGTATATACAGAATTACAAGATACTCCATTTAGTGTAGAAATCGTTCTTCTTTGATAACTCGTAGTTGCCGTTAGTAATGGAGGTGAGTAGGTTGGCGCTGTTGCTACCGGAATGGTAACATAAGAACCACTGGCATTGGTTTGCCATTCGTAAGTAATGGTGCCTGAACCTGTTCCTGCTAATGTTGAGGTTATGGTTGCTGGGGTAGCCGCGGTGCAATACGTTTGGTTTGTTCCTATTGTCCCTGCTGTTACAGCATTTACTGTAATAGTTACTGCAGTAGTCCAGACAGAATAAGTAGGTAATCCTGCGCACTGACCGGTTGTTCTTCTCTGATAACTCGTAGTTACTGTTAGTGCTGGTGGAGTGTAGCTTGCCAGTATAGCGCTCGGAATGGTAACATAGCCAGTACCATTATCAGCTTGCCATTCATAGCTAATAGTCCCTGGGGCTTGTCCTGCTTCTATTGAGGTTAAAGTAGCTGGGGTAGTCCCTGAGCAAATAGTCTGGTCTGTTCCTATAATTCCCTCATCGGGTTCATTTACTTTAATGGTTAAAGCGTCAAATTCAGAAACACAAGTTAAGCCATTTAATGTAGAAATCGCTCTTCTGCGATAACTCGTCTGTACTGTTGTGACTCCGGGAGAATATGTAGGCCCAGTGGCTCCCAGTATATCTGTAAAAATAGCGGGTAAGACTCTGGATTGCCATTCATAGGTAATAGCGCCTGCACCTATTCCTGCTGTTATTGATGTTAATGGCGCCGGCGTGTCTCCAGAACAAATAGATTGTTTTGTTCCTATTTTCCCCTTATCTACACTATTTACTGTAATAGTCACTGGGGTAGCATAATTAGAGTAACAAGTGGTGCTTCCGCTTACTGCTACCGTTCTTCTTCTGTAACTAGTGGTTGTGGTTAAAACAGGACTTAGATAACTAGTTCCTACTTCTCCAGGTATGATAACATACGATCCACTCGCATTGGTTTGCCATTCATAACTTTTTACAGCCGAGCCTATTGATGCAGTTCCTGGGACTAATTGGGATATAATCCGATCGTTTCCAGAGCATATAGTTGCTGCACCGCCTGTGACACCTGCAGTTAAAGTATTAACTGTAATAGTTATTGGGGTGCTATATCCTGAATAACAAGTTATTCCACCGAAAGTGGAAAGGGTTCTTCGTTTATAACTAGTAGTTGTGGTTAAAGCCGGTGGTGCATAAGTGGAAGACGCAGCACCTGAAATGTCAACATAGCCTGCACCATCATCAGCTTGCCATTCATACGTAATTGTTCCTGTCCCTGAGCCATCTATGGTAGAGGATAAAGTAGAAGGTACTGTTCCGCTACAAACAGTTTGTGCGGTCCCAATTGACCCAGCAGTTATCGTTGGTACGGACAGATTAAAAGCTCCAGAACTCCCTATGGCTGTTGTACAATTCGGAGTCGTGCTGGTTGAGGTGATGGATAATATTCTAAAATTTTGTGCGTTAGTGGCTACTATGCTAAAACTGGCATTTCCAGAAGCATCAGAAACAACCCCCGTTATATCTGGCTGAGGAGTTCCCGTAAGTTGATATGCTAAGGTTGATGTAGTAATGGGTAACATTCCTGTTAAAAGAATAGTGGCTGACGATCCCGCACAAACCGCTGCCGATTGGGAGTAAGAGCCTATTGTTGGGGCAATAACAGAAAGTGTCACGTCTTGTGTAAATACAGTGGTACAAACCGGACTAGCACTTGGTATCGTAATACCCGTAATTTGTAGGGTTTGTCCATTATTAGTTCCTGATAATGTGGTAATAGTTGTAAAACTTTCGGCTCCAGAGGCATCTGCAACCACTCCGGTAATTGTTTGTAGTGAACCTGCATTAATTCGATAGGTAATAGTTGAGGTACTATTCGGTACCAAACCTGTTAAATTAATGATAGCTGCAGACCCGGAACAAACAGATGCAGCTTGTGATGCCCCTGTTAGTGTATGCGGTGCACTCACCGCAACCGATACTTCGTTAGAAACGATAGGACTTCCGCAAGTAGGGGTTGAGGTACAAACCACGAGCCAAGTTCCAGCTCCTAAACTAGCACCTGTCGGGGTATAAGTGGTAGCCGTTTGACCTGCTATGGCCGTAATAGCACCACCAGTTACCGAACGCTTGCCCCATTGTCTTGTGATTGCCCCACCGACTGTTTCAGTTACGGTTAATGCAGTACCAGAGCCTGAGGGGCAAATAGCTTGAGCTGTATTAGGTGTTATTGCAACTGCTGATAAATTTGCGTTTACGGTTATAGTTATAACATTTGACTGTACTGAAGGGCAAGCTACTCCACTTAAATCAGAAATGGCTCTTCTACGATAATTTGTAGTTGCTGTTATAGTTGGCGGTGTATACGTAGCCCCAGTTGCTCCTGAAATATCTGCATAACTACCCGGTAAGGTTCGGGTTTGCCATTGGTATGTTATGGTACCTAATCCAGTACCATCCGCAACTGAAGTCAAAGTTGCTGGAGCAGTACCTGTACAAATAGCCTGGTCTATTCCTATTGTTCCTGTGTTTAAATCATTGACTATAATAGTAACTGCCGCAGTGTAGGCTGAGTAACAAGGTATTCCATTTAATGTAGAAACGGTTCTTCTTTGATAACTGGTAGTGGTCGTTAACGTTGGTGTGATATAAGTTGCAGCAATAGCGCCCGAAATAGTAACATAAGAACCACTTGCATTGGTTTGCCATTCATAAGTAATGGTGCCTGAGCCTGTTCCTGCTGTTGATATGCTGATATTAGCAGTAGAACCACTACAAATAGTACTGGTAGTAATTCCTATAGTTCCAACGCTAACCACAGCACTTACAGTGATTACAATTGGAGTGGTATAAGCGGAATAGGTAGTGTTCCCACCATTTACCGCCAAGGTTCTTCGTTGATAACTGGCAGTGGCAGTTAAGGCTGGTGGAGCGAATGTAGCCGCCGTTTCACTTGGAATGGTAACATAACTGCCACTGGCATTGGTCTGCCATTCGTAAGAAAGCGTTCCCGATGACGTAGTACCAGCTATGGTAGATGTTAAAGCTGCTGGCGTACTACCATTGCAAATAGTCTGATCTGCTGCTATAACTCCAGCTGTTACAACAGTGGAGTCTAAAAGAGCTGTCGCAGTATTATTAGTTATAATGGTGCTAAAACATCCCACTCCTGAACCACTTTGCAGGGTGTTTACCGTAATATCTGAGTTAGCGGTCAAATTCATTGTAGAAAATGTTCCAGAAGTGCCGCTAAAACTCATACTAGCGGTATTGCCGCTTGTTACCGGGTTTGTAGTGCTATACGTTATGGTATAGGATCCTGCAGGTAAACTTGTTGAGTTAAGGGTAACAGTAGAAGGCGCTCCTGATGAAAATGTAGAGGCAGAAGCTGCAGCCGTTAATGCATAGGTTGTGCAAGTATAAGTGATTTTTAACTGACCATCACCTCCGTTTGTATTACTACCGGTGTTATTATAGGCGCGACCGCCACCGCCACCTCCAGGTGCAGTCCCATTGACACCATTGCTTGATGGACTAAAATTACTAGCGCTACCACCAGCACCGCCACCTGTTGCACCTCCAACACCTCCAGCACCTCCAGTATTTGAGGCGGCATTTGCTCCCCCAGTTCCAGTCGCTATAGTACCTCCCGCGCCACCACCACCGCCACCGCTGTAACCAGCATTGTTACCGCCATTACCTCCTTTACCACCTGCAAAAGAGACAAACGAGCTTACACTACCAGGATTAGTTGAAGCAGCTGTCATAGCACCACCATTACTTGCGGTACTAGTGCCTCCCCGAGCGCCACCATTAGCATTAATCTGTGTTGTTCCCGATGAAAAAGTAGAAGGACCTCCAGCAGCAGGTGTAGTCGTACCGCTAGTTGCATAAATTCCTCCTGCTCCTACGGTGTAGGAAATAGACGCCCCAGAGCTTACACTTATTGTGCCACCCGTATAGGCGCCGCCTGCTCCACCACCACACGACCCGCTAGTTGCTGAAGTATTATTCCCGCTACAGCCGCCGCCGCCCCAAGCCTGAACATCTAGAGATGTAACTCCGTTAGGAACGACAAAAGAGCCACTTCCTACAGTAGTAATTGTTTGGGTGGTTTGCCCAAAAGTCAGTATCGGTAAAAGAAAAAGAAAAAGTACATATTTTTTCATGGTGATATGAAATTATAAAAAATCGTAAATTTAGGAAAGTTTATTACTGAGTGACTTTATTTCAAAATCCTTATTTTTAATACTTTACATGTTTAGTTCAATAAAAATTCTAAATGCACACCAAAATTAATAAAAACCTATACTTTTAATATGTAATAAAGTTTCAATGTAGAGGTGCTTTTGTGTCAATTCTTAGTACTTAAGAAATCAAGATAGGTTAAAATACTGTTTATTAGGAGTATGAGTGCTTTTGTATAAAGAAATTTGGGTTAAATGCAGGTCCTGCTCTTTCATAGTGGTATTTCTAGTTGATAGGCTTTTTAAAATGATAATAAACGAATTTAATATGACAATCCGTTAGAGCTAAAAAAATGAAAAATGCATTGACTTTAATGTAAAAGTAGATAAAAAATGGCATCACAAGGCAGTACTAATTATAGATGCAGTATTTCGTTAATATCTCTGGGACTTTACCCCAAGTAGTTTATTAAATACGAATAACAAAGTTGCTTTTTTTAGTATTATCTAAGAACATCCTGGCGAATTAGAACTTCCCCAGCTAGTTCCTCCAACTAACTTAGATTTATTACTGGGCTTCAGTAGAAGTTAAAAAACGATGGCAGTAAACCGAAAAATAAAATAATAAAAAAGAATATAAGTGCAGGAAGTCAAAAAAAGAGAAAAAAAGAATTCTTGTAAAGTTTAAACTTTAATTCTAAAATACCCGAAATTGAAGTAATGCTCTTATATCATCATCAAATTTACACATCCTATTTTTTATAATTTACTTTTTTTCTTAGCACAATTAAATCAATATGTTATTAAATTAGGTTCGTAAAAATTGTATTCATCAAAAAATGACACATTTTCACATTATCATTGAAACTATTTGTAACTTGTTAAAGATAATTACACCTCATTTTTGCATATTATATTGACAATTTTTTACAAACGTAAGAAGGGAGTAAAATAAACTTAACTCATAAAAAATATGTTTAAAAATTTTACAGATCCCTTTTTTGGCGATCCTTCAAATTGTTTGAATGTAGTTTCTTCTTTTTTTTCAAAAACTTTCAACTTACTTAACATCCTTAAAATCCAATATTAAAGTAATGAAACGATTAAAAATAGTTTTCTGTTTAGTTCTCGTGATGGTATTACCAAAACTTATTGCCCTACCCCTGATTAAATACTCCAATGGCAATCCAGAATACAGTATTCAATGGAATAAACAATTTGCACAAATTAATGCACTGGTACCTGAAATTGAAATCAACGATAAATGGGTTTCGGTTAGAGAATTCAAAATACAAATTGACGGAAATATGGACCAAAAAGAATTTTAAAATCGAGTCCAATAAATTAACATTGGACCAACCTGCTCATACTGTTAAAATAATTGAGTTTGTGAAATAAAAATTTATGGAAAGAAGAAAATTTATTTTAGACACTTTAAAAACCATCCCTCTGGTTTTAATCGCGCCCAATTTATTTGCTTCTTTTAGCAAAGATGATGACATTACAAATCCAAATGGGAAAACAGTCCTTATAATTGGGGCAGGAATATCAGGACTTGCGGCCGCAAAAAAATTAAAAGATAAAGGATTTACTGTAATTGTGATAGAAACGCAAGAAAAAATTGGAGGACGACTTCGGACAGACAGAAGTACGGGAATTGCTTTTGACGAAGGTGCTAGTTGGATTCATGGGCCAAATGGGAACCCAATAACAAAATTAGCTTCGCAAGCAGGTGCAAATACCTACCTAACAGACGACGATAATCTTGAGGTTTTTGACAACAACGGAACGGCTTATTCCGACGCTTTTCTAGATAGCCAATATACCCAATTTGAAAAAGCCCTAAAAGCAGTTAGACGCGCAGGGACAAAACGGCAGAGTTTTCAAACTATTTATAACTCATTATATCCTACACAAGCCAACAATAGGCTATGGAAATATATGCTTTCTGCTTATTTGGAATTTGATACGGGTGGCGATATTTCAAAATTATCTTCAAAATATTTTTATGATGATGAAGCATTTCCGGGAAAAGATGTAATTGTTACCAATGGCTACGATAAAGTGGCAAATTTATTAGGGCAAGGCTTGGATATTAGATTGAACAGTAGAGTTACAGAAATAAATTATAACGCAACAAAATCATTGGTGAAAGTAAACGAAAATTCAATTGAAGCAGATTATGTAATTGTTAGTGTGCCATTGGGCGTTTTGAAAAACAATAGCATTTCCTTTCAACCAATTTTGCCAGCATCAAAATTATCAGCTATTCAAAACATCCAAATGGGTAATGTAAACAAGTTTTTATTTATTTGGGATACCCCTTTTTGGAACACCAATATACAATACATCGGCTATACGCCAGAAACAAAAGGTAAGTTCAATTATTTAATGAACATGATGAAGTTTTTACCAACAACCAACGGCTTAATGACATTTGCTTATGGCGATTATGCAACTGTTACCGAAACTATGACCGATGCCCAAATAATTAGTGAAGTAATGGCGCAACTGAAAACCATTTATGGGAATACCATACCTAATCCGACAAATATGTTACGAACGAAATGGGGGCAAAACATCAATACTTTCGGGACTTATTCTTTTGCAACAAATGGAACTACAAGTGCCGATTTCGAAACAATGGCTACAGAAATAAATAACAAATTATTTTTTGCGGGGGAGCATACTGAAAAAGACTATCGAGCGAGTGTACACGGAGCATATTTAAGTGGTATAAGAGAAGCGGATAAAATAATTGCACTATAAAAAAAATGACAGATAAAAGCTAAGGTTTTGCATCAGACGAGCTAAGGATGGAACGAAAACCAACGATTTAATTTAGCAACATCTAAATATTGCTAAGAAAATGGAAATGTAATGGTTGTCTTGGTGGAAAGATTTTACAAAAACAGATGGACTGGGAAAGCCTCAAAAGAATTCAAAGACGAGTAATGAATATAACTTAAGCAATATCAATTAAATATAAAATGTTGTTTTTATATTTTAAACCATTATTAAATTTAACAGTCTAAATCGTAAATAATAAAATTTTAATTATGAATAAATATAGTTTTGAAAGCTTTAATAATATAAAAAAAATTATCCTTATTGCCCTCATTGCTTTCTCCAATATGGTTATAAGTCAGGTAGGTCCGCAGCCTAGCTCTTTTGGTGTTTGGGATCGTGGAGAGGCTATGGATATCAAGCAGTATCCATTTTTAAAAGGAACATCCTGCGATTTTCCTTGGAACGAAGTGGAGAAAACATCGGGGGAATATGACTGGTCTATATTAGATAAGGCCATTGAAAGAGCCTATAAAGAAAAAATTTCGTTATATATTTCGTTTGAGGCAGGGCCTAAAACACCAGAATGGGTTTATGAAAAAGGGGTACCAAAGGTAATTACAAATGCTAGTAAAAACCCAGGTGCATTTGACCATTATCCTTATTATTTATCTCCAGAATATAAAAAGTATTATCACCGTTTTCTAACAGAAGTGGCTAAGCACATTAGTAGCTTTTCTAAAGAAAAAATTAGAGCTATTTCATTTATTCAAGTTAAAACAGGATGTACAGGAGATGAGTGTGCCTATAAAGGTGAACCTATAGATGAAAATTATTCTTTACCTACGAAAAGTGCAAAATGGAGAGAATTCCGTCTTGAAACCTTTGCCTTGCATGATAAATTGTTTGGTAAAAAATCAGGATTGAATATTAGCATGCTTCTCAACAATCTAGAACCTCAAAGTAATAATGGTAAAAATAATTTTGTTCAAGAATGGGATTGGGCCATAAAGAACCTTAAAGATGGTTTTGGCATAAAAAATGGAGCACTTTCAAGAGGACATCATTTAAGTGGGGAAATTGATGCAGTGAATACGTTTTTGCCTTACCTAGTTGACCCAAAAGGGGTAACACTTTTTCGTCGTTCCGAGATGGACCAAACCTGGACGCGTCCTTGGTATCAACTAAATGTTCAACTCAACTTTTATTGGGGAGCAATTAATGCCTTGAATGCGGGTCAAAGTGTTTGGGATGTTACAAACGGCGCTTTGAAGGTTAGCAAGGAACAAGGTTTTGATTATTCTTTCTATTTTTTCAATAAGTATGCCGGGCAAATATACCCTGAGATAGCAACCGATGCTTTCTGTGCTTTGCATAAAGGTTTGAATGCAGCCGATACAAAGGCTTATCCAGAGGAAACGTACGGTAAAGCCTCACATGGTAATATAGAGCGTATGGAAAAAATCACAACCGAATATGCTAAATATGGAGCGGCTAACGACGATAAAAATGCACTTAAAATGGGGCAAGTGAAGCAACGTGGTGACCAAGTTGGTTTTAATGATGCGGGTTGGGAAATTTGGCCCGATAATTACTCCAGATTACTCTATCAAATTGAACCAGATGCTACTTCAATTCCATTATGGCGGGTGGGAGGACCTATCACAGCTTACTCTTCTATTTATTCAAGGTTTGCAAGAGGATTCGAACACGCTACGGGCAAAGATGCAATGTACTTCAAACTTCATGATGGTTTTTCTCAAGATAATAAACCTAAAATAATGTCGATAACTGTGGTTTGGTATGATGCCATAGAAGGTTCTAAATGGAAACTAGATTACGATGCAGGAAACAAAACTATGAAGACAGCAATGACAGTAACTGGAAAAGGGGACCAAAAATGGCATCATGAAGTGATAACTATTAAAGATGCCGTTTTCAAAAATGGAGGAACAAAAGGTGCTGACTTTGTACTATTGAATACGGATGATAAAGATGATATATTTAGCCTTGTAGAAGTTCACCGGGGAGAACAAGAACTTCCTTTATTAAGACCTCAAGAAGAGAATCGTGCTTTCAAGGGTAGTGCTAAAGGAACCAAATATAGCAAAGGCGAAAACGCCGTTGAGGGTGATAAAGAGAAGAAAGGGAAAAGAGAGGATAAAGAGGATAAAGAAGATAAAAGGGAAAAAAGAAAAAAAGATAAAAGTAATGATTAGTTCTATGAAACTTAAAAGAACTAAAAAAGGGGTTATTCTATTATTATTTTTGTTAGGACTATCTCAATTGACATTTTCACAAAACAAGGGAAATGAAAAAAAAGCTTTCGAGCGCCCAGAATGGGCGGGGTTCTTTACCAATTCCAAGAATGAAAAAATTGATACTAAGCGTTTTCCTTTCATTAAAGGTCAGGCTGATAGAGTTAAGTGGGCTGATATTGAGAAAAAACCAGAGGTATATGACTGGTCGGAAATGGATTCTCAAATCCGTAATGCCGTAAAAGGAAAGTATTATTACTATTTCGTCTTATGGACCGGGCCTCACTCGCCGGAATGGATTTATGAACAAGGGGTGCCGAAAGTGGCTGTGAATGGAGGCAAAGGTAAAGAATATTTTCCATATTACCTCGATCAAAATTACATCAATTACTTCCATCGTTTTATCGGCAAGCTGGCGGATCACATAGCCTCACTTCCTGAGGCTGACCGAAAGGCCTTTGCATTTATACAGCCCGCATTTGGTTCGACAGGGGACAAGCAGCTCTACAAGGGCACTCCAAAAGATCCGAAATACAAAATCAGCGCCGAGGAGTATCTTGAGTTTTGCAGTGGAGCAACGAAACGGTTCTACGAAGCCTTCGATAAGCCGGAACTCAAACATATCCGATTCCTGTTTAATGTGGACGATGAAAGCAATCCTGGAGTGCTGAAGGCGGCTAAGGGTGCAAAAGCAGGTGAACTACTTTACGCAAATTGGCTTCGTAAAAACTACCCGATTGAGCTAAGAAAACAGCAATTTACTATTGCCATTGGTTATCAGGCAAATGGTGAAATAAAGCAGGACACCGAGCTTCGCCCTACTTTTTTCGGCCTGAAAGGCAAGAAACCGGAGTTTGTGCGCGGAGAGTTTTCCAAATTCGCACAGGGCGGGATATTTCAGGAAAATCCGATTTGGAATTATTACTGGACTGCTATTTCCACGGTAGATCGGGGGCTTGATCTATGGGAAGTTGATTATAACACCGTAAAAACGGGCAAATACGATGAAGGTTTTGCTTTCGCCAGTCGCTATTCCTATTACAAACAACCGCAGACCAGCCCGTATGCCTTTATCGCCCTTCGAGATGTGCTTGATAGTGCCGATACCGTTCGCTTTCCTGAGGAAAAATACGGGAAGGCTATGCAGAGCAACGCAGAGCGGATGAATAAAATTGAGTCGGAATTCAATACATACGGAGCGAAAGTCGGTGATTTGCATGCAGCCACTTCTCTCTCAGGATCCAATTATCTTTATGAAGCCAAAACAATGAACGATGTAGGTTTCGAGCTGATAGCCAGAAACTATAGCCGGTTTATTACCCAGATCGATGCAAATGAAACCAGTGTCGGGTTATGGCGAGTTGGCCCCACAGATAAGCCCTACGGTCGATATGCGCGGGCGTTTGAAAATTCAAGCGGACGAAATCGGATGTATTTTGATCTGGATGACAATTTTCTATCGACAAAAGCTAAGGAGTCAATCACTTTGAAAATCATCTATCTGGATAAGGGTATTGGGAAATTCTCTGTTCGTTATGATTCCACATCCGATCCAGACAAAACCGCGGCAACCATCGCCAAAGCGAACACTGGCAGGTGGTTGAGCAAAAGCATCACCATCGCCGATGGAGCTTTTGCCAATAAAGGTCTCCGAAATAGCGATTTCTCCTTGGTGAATGAGGATAATGAGGACGACGTTTTTCATATGATTGAAATTATGAAGAGCAACCCGAAAAATTAATTTTCACTAAGATGTCTTGTTCCGAAATAAATTTAAACAAAAAACCTATGTGGTTTTGATTTTTCATGCTTAAATTAGAGTATTATAAATATCTAAAAGGGATAACCAATAATCCTATCATAACAATACAAAAATTAAAAAAGAGGCTCTACAATTTTATTTTGAACAGTCTCTTTTTTAGTTCGTAAAAATCAATTTGAAAATGATTTTTTTAATCATTATTTTATAATTTGTATTTTAATAACCAAAAAAAGTTTTGTTTTTTGATTTATTTAATTGCATTAATCCTTAAATGAAACAAATATATACTACAAATGAGACTATTTGCATCTATATAAAAGAGGGCTTGCAGTAAATTTGTATACAAGATCAAGGAGGATAGAAATTTTCAGTATAATAAAAATTACAAAATAAGATTAGAATTTTTAATCAAGTCTTAATCTGTAAAATGAAACTAAAGTGTTTTTCAATCCGCTTTGTCAAAAGCTAAAACCAAACTAAAATACATATTCATAAAATAAAATGTCAAAGAAAATTAAAAAAACGGTTACGACGCTTTCAATAGTATTTTTAAACGTTTTAATGTCTTTTGCTGGAACAAATCAGCAATGGAAAGAGATTAGGGTAGATGTTAAGGCTAATGGTACAGTATCGACTACTAATAGTTTAAAGGAAATTAAGAATGGCTTTCAGCAGTTGTCAATAACACTATCGAACAAAGGAAATAAACCAATTACGATTGAAAGAATCTCTATTATCATTCCGTTAGAGACTCAGTTGTCTGACAACTTGGACATGGTTTATGGAGGAAGTTGTATGGGGCGTACGCCTTTGCTTAAACAGAAGATAGGCAGTCAAACCAATCGTAGTTCGAGTAACATGTATGAAATGTTACGATTATCAGATGGGCAATATTTATTTGCAGGTGCAACTTCTTGGAGAATATTTATGCCTAATTTCACATTAAAACAAGGTGTTTTCGAAGTATGGTCTGATGGAGAAGGCAAACAACTAAAACCAGGTCAGACCATACAATACGAACAAATCGTTCTTAGACGTGCAAACAACTGGCTTGATTTACTTGATCAATTTGGAACGGCGATTGCTGCCGAAAATAAAATTACCAAGCTCAAACCCGCCGATTTCAAAGGTTGGGCAACTTGGGATTATTACGGTAGAGTATTCACTCCAAAAGACATTTATGGTAATATGGATCAATTGAATCAATTGGCTCCCGAGGTAAATATGATTCAAATTGATGGCGGATGGTGGACGGAACGAGGAGATTATAAAACGTTGAACTCAGGACTTTTACCTGGTGGTGTCAAGGAGATAGTTAGCCGGATTACGTCCGAAGGAAAAACTCCTGGAATACATTTTGATGGTTTTAGAGGGGATGAAGCATCTGAAATTTATAAAACTCATCCTGAGTACTTCCTTCATGATCAAGATGGAAAATTGGTGGTCGAAGAGAATGAAAAAGCAGATAAAGTGATGCATTATATTTACTTCGATTACTCACATCCAGGAGCAAGGTCATATATCGCAGATTGCATAAAAAACATGAAGGATAATTGGGGGATTCGATATTTTAAGGTAGATTTTATGCGTTACGGCCTTCAGAATGATATTAAACTTAAAAACAAACATGTTAAAAGTTTTAAAGCCTACGACCCTACAATTACAGGGGTAGAAAGGTTTCGTTTGGGAATGAAAACCATGAGAGAAGCCATGGGGGATGACATCTATTTCTTAGGATGTTCTGCTGTTTTTGGACCAGCTATCGGATTTGTAGATGGTATGCGAACGGGTGGAGATATCAATCCAATCTACCAAGCTTTTCCTGAGCGTTGTTTGGGTAATCTAAGTAACTTTTACTTAAGTGGTAAAGTTTTCAATGGAGATGCTGATTACCTCGTTTTCCGTGAAGCCATAGACGAAGATTCAACAGTATCTCAAGAAGATGTAAAACACGGACATAGTATGACGATGAATGAAGCTCAAATGTGGGCCGATTTTAATAAACTTTACGGTACTACCCGTTTACAAAGTGATAATTTAATGACACTTCGCCCAGAACGTAAAGCATTATCAAAAGAAGTTTTTGAGTTTCCAGCAATGGAAGAGACCGTGCCGTTAGATTTTTGGGAGCATGGAACTAGCAAACAGGATGGGTTCGAGTTAATAATTGCCAGAAAAGATAAGGATATTTACCTTGGGGTTTTCAATTGGAGTGATAAACCTAAAGAATATGATTTGAAAGCTTTTGGAAAAACAAGTCCTGTACTTTTAGAAGGGCGTCATTCTAAAATTTTCAAATACGAAGGTAAAGAATCGTTTGATCAACTTTGTAAAAAACTTCAGTCAAGATAAGTTTGAGCTATGCAAATATTGAAGAATTTAACAATCAAATTAATTACAAAAATGTAGCTTAACTTAATGTTCAGTATTTATTTGCATATCCAAAATGTATTTGATTGAAACAAATTGATACTATAAAAGGAACTTTTTAGATTGATAGATGTCTTTTTAAAAAAAAATGCTTATTCAATATGTATAATTATATTTTATAAATAGATTAATGCTGAAATACTAGGCTATACCGCTTGTTATTTAAAATTAGTCCAATAAAAATTGAACAAAATGAAATATACTGCTGCATTATGCCATAATGATTGGACTAATCAATAATTATAATTGTTATTATTGAACAAGTATAATATTCTGAATCCCAATTATTAAAAAACATAGAAGCAATCTCGTCGGGATTAAAATGTCAAAGATTTTAGATTATAATATTGGATATCAGAATCTATAAGGCTTTTTGTTACGGTTTTACACCAATCATTATCGAATTTAAAAGCTAAGTACTATTGCCTTTTACTTCTTAAGCCTGAAAGACATCAATTACTTTAGTCCTTCAATTTGTATTTTAAAATGTATTCTGAAGGCGACATTTTGCAATGGGATTTAAACCACTTAGAAAAATACTGTGGATTAGAATGACCTATAGCATATGCAATCTCAGATACATTTAGATCTGATTCTAGTAAAAGTATGGTAGCTTTTTTCAATCGTACTGAATCTATAAACCCTTTACCAGTAGTACCTGTTATCATCTTAACTTTTCTAAAAAAGGTAGAACGACTCATTGAAAATTCATTCGAGATATTGATTATATTCAAATTATCCACTTCTATGTTATCGTTAACATATTTTAATAGTTTTTCAATAAATTCCTTGTCTTTACTATTTGTGGTTAAGTCTCCAGCATCCTTATATTTATTAGTCAAAAATAGGTTTTTAACTTTGTTTCTGGACTCTATAAGGTTTTTGATGGTTAGGTTTAAAATTTTAATATTAAAAGGTTTTGGGACAAAGTAATCTGCCCCAGATTGCAATCCTTTAAATTGGCTATCCATATCGCCCTGAGCTGTTAATAGAATTACTTGGATATGTGAGGTGTTTATGTCGTTTTTAATAGTAACACATAACTCAAGACCATTCATTACGGGCATTACTATATCACTGATAATTACGTCAGGTTGTAATTTATTTGCCATTTCAAATCCAATTTCCCCATTTTCTGCAGTATATACGTTGTAGGAATTAGAAAAGTAATCGGCTATATTTTCAAGCAATTCAATATTGTCATCCACATATAAAATTGTTGGTTTTTCAGCGTTGAATTCAATATTTTTATCAACTAATTTAGTATTATCAACCTCATTATTTTCATCAAAATTAGTAGCACTTATAACTTTTGATAAGTCATTATCCCAAAGGGTTGTTTCTGATTTTTCTTCGCTGGAATAAACGTTTTCATCCAATGGTAAATTCAAAGTAAAAACAGAGCCTTTATGCAATTCGCTACTTACCGAAATGCTTCCTTTATGCAATTCAATCAAAGATTTAGTTAGTGACAATCCAATTCCAAATCCACTTACATAGCGGTCCATATTGCCCCCATGATGGTAAAATCGATTGAAAATTTTAGACAAAAAATTGGCGTCTATTCCTGTGCCATTATCAATAACATCTATAGCTAAAAAGCGTTTGTTTGTTGAAGGACTAATTTTAATTATAATTTTACCGCCTTTATTGGTGTGTTTAATGGCGTTGGAAACTAAATTATAAACTATTTTCCCAAGGGCATTTTTATCAAACCAAATCAATACTTCGGGCTGATAGGCATCTATTGAAATTTTAATTTCTTTCGATTTTGCTAATCCATTAAAAGCAATTTTAATATTTTTCAAAAACAAAATTATATCATTTTTCTGAACTTTTAATTGGTAATTACCTGTTTCCATTTTATGAATAGCCAATAATTCGTTTGTCAATTCCAAAAGGGTATTTACATTTTTGTCAATAGTTAATGCTTCTTTTTCTTGTTTAGGATTCAGTGTAAAATTAGAAATTAGTTTTTCAATAGAACACAAAATAAGGGTTAGGGGAGTACGAATTTCATGTGAAATGTTTATAAAGAACTCCAATTTCGATTCATTAATTTTCTCCATTTGCTCATGATATTGTCTTTCTAATTTCTCTTTGTTTCTTTTCTCAAGTCGTTTTTTTGTAATAGTTGAAACCAAAAGTATTAAAGCATACAGTATGATTATATACAAAACAATTGCAGTGAATGAGATCCAAAATGAAGGGCTGATTTCGATGTTCAGAGAAGTATAATTAGCATTCCAAGTTCCGTCTTCATTCGATGCTTTTATTTTAAATGTATAAGTACCAGTGGGTAAATTTTTATACTCTGCAGAATAAACATTTGAAGTTGTAAAATTCCATTTTTTATCAAATCCTTCTAGAATATAGGAATATTTACAATTTTTAGGATTGGTATAATTGGGAGATAGAAAGTTTATTTTTATATTCCTTTCTTGATGGGAGAGTTCAAGGGGTATAGAATCATTAATTGGTCTTCTATTATTTACATTTATTCCGTTAACAATAATATCTTTTAAATTTACAGGTTCAGTATAATTTGAATATTTGATTTGCTTAGGGGCAAATTTAGAAACACCGTTAATACCTCCGAAATAAAGTAATCCATCAGCATCAGAATAGGATGAATGTTCTGAGAATTCATTGTCTTGAATTCCGTCGTTTTTGTCATAATTATTAACTGAGTAGGAATGATTTAATTTTACTAAACCTCTATTTGTGCCTATCCATAAATTTCCCTGCTTGTCACTTTGTAATGATTGAATTAGATTACTTGGCAATCCATTACTAACAGTAATTTTTTTTATTTCTGAAATAGCTCCATTTTTAGATAATTTAATTTCTATCAGGCCCTTTCGTGTTCCTATCCAACAATTGTTGTTACTACCTAGACTAATGTCAGCTATATATTCATTTTTTTCAAGTTTATTTGAATAATTATTAATGTTATATAATTCCTTTATGGTAAAATCACTATTTAATCTTGCCATTAAAAGTCCCATTGTCTGAGATCCAACCCATAAGGTGTTGTGTTTTGGGTCATATTTAACCACACGAATGAAACTTTTGGAATTTGCAGGATTAATAATCTTGTTTTTGTAGTTGACTATATTTGCTATTTCAAAATTATTGGTCAAAGTAAAACTTATGAGACTATTATCTGTTCCTATCCAATACTGATTTTTGGCATGGGTTATTGAAAAAATAATTGCATTAATCTTATTGTCTGTGTTTAGTTTTTTTGTACTGAAATTATTTTTATCAAAAGTAACTACATACAATCCATCAGACGTACCTGCCAGAATATGGTTATTGTCAATTTTAGATAATGCGAAAACAGATTTTCCATTAAATAGATTGTTGACTAGTTTTTGATTCGTAGTGTCATAAATATAAACGCCTTCAAATAAGGTTCCCATCCATAAATTACCAAAGGAATCTTTACTAATTGATCGGGTATTATTGACTATTGAATTGTTTTTTTTATCTTTAATCTGATAGTTTTTAAATTTTAAGCCAGAATTATTTTGATAAAAGATACCATTTCCTAGCGAACCAACCCATAGTGTTTTATCTCGAGAGAGGTAAATACTTTTGATTTTTTGAGTTTGTAAATTAATTGGGTTGATAGCACTATTGGCAAAATTATTGGTTTTAAGCAACTCCTTTGGTATTAAAATAGCTCCATCGCCTCGAGAGGTCACTATCAGACTATTGTTGCGATCTTGGATGATGTTTGAAATTCTAGAAAAACGGTTAGTGGAACTATTTTTCGGGTAAATTTTAGATACTAAATAGGCTCCTTTATTTTCTTTTACATGATATAAACCATTATCTTGAGTTCCTATCCAAGTGTTTAAAAAATTATCTTGAAAAAAAGTGGAGATAGTAACATCAACTGAAGGATCAATACGAATTTTATCTTTTATTGCTAATTGATTGTTACTGATTTTAGCTATAATTACTTGGTTATTTGTAGTTAACCAATAGTTTTCATTTTTATCTTTTAACCAAATTTTTAAGGATTCAGTTTTTATACTGTTATTAATTTTATAATAAACACTATTTTTAAAAATTGATTCTATGTTTTCATCTGTAAAAAGGTTTGTTCCAGGATTTATGCTCCAAAGCCCTTTTGAGGTAGTGAGCATAATTTTTCCATCAATCAATTTTATAGAGAGTATGTTTTGACTAAAAACACTGTATTTTGAATTATATTTTTTGAGATTAAAAATTTTTTCTGTAACAGGGTTTAGGACCGTAACACCTTGCTCGGTAGCAATCCAAATATTGCCGGATAGATCCTGTAGAATAGAAACTATAATATTGTCTGAAAGTTCGTTAAATGAATTTCCAGCATAATAGCTTTTAATATTTACACCATCATATCGGTTTAGACCATATTGGGTGCCAAACCACATATACCCATCTCTATCTTGAAATATTGTGGTAATACCGTTTAGTGATAAACCTTGTTTGTTGTCTATATTTTTAAAATTAACAACATAAGGCTGTATACCATATGAATATACACAAAAAAATAATGTGATTAGTAATGTTAAAATTCTTTGCATTTATTGTTTTTATTGGTAATGTTGTATGTTTTCAAACTAAATTTTCCTTTTTCGGAGAGCTTATTAATTTAATATTTCAAAGATAAATATTTTTTCTGTTTGTTGATAATTTTATTTGTTTGCACTAATTTGGGCTATTGTTATAGCAATTTTCTTTATTTTTTGTCTTTTTTTATATCATTCCCCCACTTCCAAAATAAACATCTCCGAGAGCTAAGTTCTCTAATGATTCATGATATTGCTAATTATTGTATCGGTCAACAAACTTTTTGAAAGCAACTTCTAATTCTTTTATTACGAAATAATTATTTATTTTTTCAACATTTTTTATTGTCCAGTGATAGTCAGGAAAAGTACCTCCACTCATTATTATTTAAAAAATAACCAATTTAAATATCACTTGTTTCCTTGTTTATAATACCGGTATTTTTTTTATCTCAGATATTAGTTGTCCATCGGAAGTAAAACCTTCAATTTGAACTTTTATTTCATTTTGATTTCCTCTTGGAAACTTAACTACAAAATAAGGGGTGTCTTTTATTGTAATAGTTGGAGTCCAATTTAAAGTCCCAAAATAATAAAACTCTTTTTGGGTTTCGAAATAAGAGCTCTTATATTCAATGTTTGGCGAAAAGCCATTTGTTACAATCATTGAAGTGTATTTCGTCTTGAAATATTTGTTTTTAACTCCTTTCTTTAGAAAAATCTTAATTGTGCCATTACTCCTACTAGAAGTATCTGAAAGTCCAGATTTGTCTATATAGATTTCATCTACATCACTGATTTCGAGATCAAATAAAAAATTAAAATCCGTTTGTTGAATATCATCTATATAAACAGCGGGAGCATTATCTGAATTACTTGAATAAGAACTTCGAATATAGGCTTCGTTATTTTCTACATCAATACCAGTTCTGTAACCATTTCTACCTATGAAATCTAGAACGCTTCCGTGTTGTCCTTCTTGAATTTTAAATCCTTGAGCATTCATACTCATATCGGCTTTACTTACTAGAGTCAATTTCTTGAAATTGTTTTGAATTGTAATTTCATTTAATTTAATAACAGATTCTTCAAGTTTTGGGGCACTAAAAGTAAAATTATCGTTTGTTTTATTTATGGGAGGACAAATGAATTTTTCAAATGGTAAAACTAAATATCGTGGTGATGTATTGGAAAAAACTCTTGTTGTCATTTTAGTAGTTATGGATAGGTTTTTTTCGTCCATCATTTGCAAAATGAAAACGGTAGAATCCTTGGCATAAAAGTTTTCGAACTTAAAATTACTTTTTTCATCAATAGTTGTTTCTTCAAAAACGTTGTCTTTTGGAGAAAAAAGGGAGACCTTAAATTTTGAATTTGGTTTTATTACTTTCTCCACTTTACCACTAATAGTTACTCCTTTATCAAAAGTATAACTCATTTTTGGAGGATACAATTTAATGTTATTCCAAAGGTATTTACTTCTATTTTGATTCAACATTAGTAACTCCATCTCTTCTTTTCTGTTTTTGTTTTCAGGATCATAGTATGAATAGTTATTAATTTCAGGGATCTCTAAGTAGGCATTGAGATAAAAAGTGCCCATAATAGATCTTTTTTGCTCAGCACACTTATTATCTGCAGGAAGTACGCTAACACTTAGATTTGCTTGATTCAGGTCTATTTTCCCAGACAATATTATGCTATCATTAGCAACAGCTTTCGCTTCGAGAGCAGTAACAGGATTTATGCTGCCATAATTATAAATTAACCGTTCGGTGATTTCATTTAGATTTTCATCTATTATTCGAATACTATTGACACCATTTGAAAGGTATTTTTTATCGAAATAAACTATTTGATCCGTTTGTTTATTATTAAACGTGATTTCTTTTAGAATTGCATTTTTATTTTGTTGCACCAAGAGGTTATACGTTTTATTTTGGTATAATGCCACACCTTTGTCATTCGTTTTGACATTAACTAATAGATTTTCCCCACTTAAATTATTTTTGTAACTAACTACAATACCCGTTTCTTGAATACTGGGTAATGGTTTTGAGATAGTTAATTTTTCAGAAATTACCTTTAGAGTATAAGTTTCATTTAGATCTGGATTTATATAAAAAACACCATTTCCTGATTGGTTAGTGTGAAAATGTGAAATTTCATTTGATTTAGAATCCACTATAATACCATCATTTATTTGGATTCCTCTTCGATTACAATCAGTAATCTTGACTCCAACAGCATTGATAATGTCACTTATTATAGACCCTCCTTCAGGAAATAATTTAATTTCGGCTGTTTTCCAATTGGGTTCTTCTGAATCAAAATTATACGTTTCTTTTTTATCAATAATTTCGATGGTTTGCACGAAAGAATCATCTTCTATAAAATTGTGCATCCAATTGGTGAAAAAATGAAAATAGTATTTACCCGCTTTGAATTTGTCCTCCAGATGAATTCCTCCAGCAAAGGTGCCTTTACTTGCAAAAAGTAATTTTTTTTGAATGATTTTCCTTTGGGCATCATAAACTATCAATTGCACATTAGTGGTGTTTTCAGCTAATATCATATTGTTTTTACTGGTAATATATCCTTTAAAACCAATATCTTCACTGTTCACATACCTATTTTTATTGAATTGAACGTGTATATTTTCTCTATCGTACTGAAAATAATTCTCTAAGCAATTCTCTATTAATTTTTTATTATTAATAGTTTGAGAATTGGCTTGAAAAAACAATGCACTGCAAATCATTATAAGGGTAATTCTCATTTGTAGATATATTAATGGTGGTATGTTAAAATAGTATAGTTGGTAAATTCAAATTAAAAAAAACTTAAGTTTCAAAAACGGTTTCGATGCTTATAATTGATAAAAACAAATAACGAAATGCCACTTTTCTTTTGCTTTCAGCGTTTGAAATGTCATCATTAAAAGTATTTTAAAGAATTCTTAAAAAATAATAATCGAAATTTATATCTATTATTCATATCGTATTAATTAAATTGGTTGAAAACTCCTTTTTTCTTTAAAATAAAACTTTTTTTAAAATCAAATAACCTAAAATTCTTTTTCTCCGAATTCACTTGTTGGTAGTTTATTTTTACTAGACAGTTTATTAAAGTTGTAACTAAAATTAATCAACAAAACATTGGTCTCATAAATGTAATTTGTTGTAGTGTAAAAATCATTTCCAAATGTTGTGATTCTTTGTTGATTTGTTATCATATCGCCAAATTTTACATTTTGCCATTGCAATCCTAAACTCGCTTTACCATTCATTATGGTTCGCTTTACAGACATATTAGGTGATAAAAATTGTGAATCTTCTCCTTGTGCTGTTGGTTTTGCCGAAGTATAATTCACATTGGCTGTCAGGCTCCAATTTTTGTCTAAATTGAAAGTACCGTTGGCATTCAGGGAATACACCCAATCCGAATTATTGACGGTTGATGTTTCTCCCAATATATCCAAGTCACCATTGATCTTGTAATTGTAAATGTTGGCTCCAAAGTACAGAGACATCCATTTTTTGGGCTTTAGATTCGTTCCCAATTCCAAGCCAAAAAGTCTCGCTCTTTCAGCATTGGTGTACACCCTATTCAAAATAGTGTCGTTGTAAACACTGTTGACTCTTTGTATTGGGTTTTTGATATTTTGATAATACAATGTGGTAAAAAATGTTCCTTTTTTGAACGCATGATTTATTCCCAGTTCAGCCAAATCGACGAATTGTGGCAACAAATCAGGATCTCCTTGCTCTAAGGTTTCGGAGTGTTCTCTTTCGGGTATCGGATTCAATTCGGAATTATTGTTGCGCTGTACTCTTTTGCTGTAACCCACTTTTGCATTCCAGGCATCATTGAAAGTGTACAACAAATTAGCCGACGGAAAAAGATTGCTGAAATTCAAAAGATAAGGATTTATATCGGTAGATAAAATCACTTCCCTTTGGGCATATTCATAGCGCAAACCAGCAATATAGTTAAGTTTTTCTGATTTTCCCGAATATTGGGAATAAACAGCATTGATGTGATTTTGGGTTTTGGCTGTTCCTCTAAACTGGGAATTGTCAACTGGAAGAACAGGTTCTGGATTGAAGGTATAACCAAAAGTTCCGTCTTGTTTGTCATTTCGATATTGGTAGCCACTTTCTAATTTTCCTTCTCCAATAGCAATGGCGTAATCTAATTTAAAGCGAAAACCAGAAATCGGATTGGTGTAAGGATTGTTTACTTCTTGAAAAACAGTCTCCTTGGCTGGATAATCCATATTCAAATTGATGGTATTTCCATGTAAATTCGCGTGTTCATAGAGTGTCGAAGCGGTCAAAGTAGATGCATTGGAAAAGGTGTGGGTATAATCAAAATTGACCAAGGTAAATTTTCCTTCCTTAGTTTGCACATTTGAATTGAAATAAGGAAACGTACTTAAAACGGCATCCGTTGTCAAGTCGGAAGTGCTGTTGTTGTAAACCAAATCGGCTCTTCGGGCTTGGAATTTCTTGCCGAGATAAAAACCAAAATTGAACGAATTGTTTTTATTGGCTGTATAAAGCAAGGCAGTTTTAGCGGAATAATTGTACTTATCAAAACTTCTTTCACCATTAGATGGAAATCGGGTGATGGTATTTGCATCGAAATCCCTGGTGTAAGCATCGCCTTCTCGATAACCGTTATTGTCATTCCTTTGATAGTTGGCCGTAACAGAAAGGTCTATTTTGTCTTTTTTATAATTGGCTGTGATATCGGCACCAAAACGTTTTGGTTTTTCCAAATTATTATAATCGTCGGTGCTTGCTAATCCTCCCATTGCATTGGCAGAAAGTGCAAAACCATCCGTGCTGCCTTTGGTAGTGACAATATTTATGATGCCGCCTTTGCCATCAGGATCATATTTTGCAGAAGGTGCAGTGATCAATTCTATATTTTGAATGGTATTGGCGGGTAATTGACTCAAAATGGTTGCTGCATCTGTCAAAACGGGTTTGCCATTGACCAAAACCATAAATCCGTTGGAACCCCTGAGACTAATATCGCCCTGCCCATTTACAGTGACCGAAGGTAGGTTTTTAATTACATCGATGGCGGAACCACCTTTGGCAGTTTCAAACTGGCTAGCTTTGTATTGTTGCTTATCTATTTTATTAGAAGAGTTCATTTTTTTACCTTTCACCACTACTTCATCTAGTGCTTGACTTGCAATTTTTAATTTAATTAATCCTAACTGAACATTTTGATTATTCACAACTATAATGTTGTTTAAAAGTAGTTCTTCATAACCTACAAAATAGACTTTAATTTTGTAGTTGCCTGGTTTAATATTTTTGATTAAAAAACTACCAGTTTTGTTTGACAAATCTCCATTAACAACCAATTGTGTAATCGGATTGATTATTGCAATACTAGCATATTCTATAGGTTCTAAGGTTTGATTGTCTTGAACTAATCCTTTTATAGAGCCATTTTGAGCAGCTATTGTATTTATAACTATTAAAATAAAATAAAAAAAACAAAGTGTTTTTATTGACATTTTATACTTTTAAAATTTATATTTTTCCTATCGGAATACTTATTTAAATTATGATTTAATACTTAATTCAAGTCATCATTAATTAGATAAAAAAATAGTAATCAAATCGTTATTCTACATTTAAATTTTTATCATTTTCTGTGATTTTTTTTAATTTTTAACTACAAAACAGGTCATTATTCAACAAAAAAGACCTACTTAGTATTAGAAAAATGGTAAACAGTATAGCTTTCATATTTTTCGCCAGGGTTGAGAATAAGTGTTGGAAAAGATTTTTGATTTGGTGAATTATAATCTTGGGTTTCTACTGCAAACGATTCTCTAAAATTAAATGGTTTTCCCATTTTTCCGATATCGGTACCTTTAAAAAAATTGGCACTAAAAAAATGCACTCCTAGATTATTGGTAAAAACTTCTAATTTTCGTCCGCTTTTGGGATCTACAACCGTTGCCGCTAAAACAATTTTAGCACTGTGTTTTTTCTTTAAGACATAACTTTGATCATATCCGCCAGCTATTTTCAACTGTTCATTTGAATTTTCTAAAATGATATCTTTTCCTATAGGTTTTGATTTTCTAAAATCAAAAGGAGTTCCTTCAACATTTAGTATTTCACCTGTTTTAATTTTATCGGGATTTACAGCGCAAAAAGAATTAGACGGAATCGTTACAATGTGGTCTAAAATAGTTCCCTTCCCTTCTCCTGCAAGGTTGAAAAAAGCATGATTGGTCAAGTTTACAGGAGTTGCTTTATCTGTAGTAGCACTTAACTTCAAAGTCAAATCATTATTTGAAGTTAAGGTATAAGTGGCTTCCACTTTTAAATTGCCGGGATAACCCATTTCTCCATCAACAGAATTATAAGACAAAACTATTGAACTTTGTGTAACTGATTTTACATCCCAGACTTGATTATGAAATCCCATTAGTCCTCCGTGTTGGTGATTAGCCCCATTATTTATAGGAAGTGAATATGTTTTTCCATCCATTTCAAAGATTCCTTTAGAAATTCTTCCTATCACCCTTCCTATAATGGCTCCGTGGTACACTCCAGTTGCTTTTAGGTAATCTTCAATACTCTTAAAGCCAAGCACTACGTCGGCTTTTTGACCGTTTTTATCAGGCGCGCATATACTAACAATACGGCCACCATAATTAGTTATGGCAGCCGTTAGATTTCCTTTTTTAAGAAAAAACAACCCTGTTTTCTTTCCATTTATTAACGTATTGAAATCTATTGGGTTTAATTGAGCACAACCCCCATTTTGCAAATAACTCTGACTAGTAGCTTTAAAAGAAATGAAAACTAAAAATAGCAAGGCTAAAAGGACTTGTTTTTTCATGGTTATTTCAACTCTATTTTTTCTACATTTTTATAATCATTACCTCTGATTTTTTCGAAATCTTTCACCATTGCGCTTAAAAGTTTTTGTTGCGATTTAGCAAGATTCTGTTTTTGACCAATGTCTTTTTTTAAATTATACAATTGAAAATCTTTGGAGTTGCCTACTTCGATATTGACTTCCGCTAAAATTGGATCACCTGGATAAGGTGGAATCATCAACCAATCACCTTGGCGGAACGCAGTTTTAGTATTGGCTTCAATAATGAGATTTTTTCTTCCTTTATTGCTTTTACCCAAAAATACATTTAGTAAATCTTGACTGTCTGTTTTTTTTACATCCATTACAACCAACTTGGCAATAGATTCCATTAAATCGACTTGGCAAACCAATGCATCAGAAACTTGGGGTGTAATAGTACCTTTCCAATATGTAAAAAATGGAACTCGAGTGCCAGCTTCTAACAAACTGTATTTGCCGCCTCTTAATGGACCGTTGGGTTTATGATTGCCTAGTTTTTCTAATGCGTCATCGTAATAACCATCGTTCAAAACTGGTCCGTTATCACTAGAAAACATAATCAAGGTGTTGTCTAAAACTCCTTCGTCTTTTAACGTTTTTACTATTTCACCTACGCAATAATCCGCTTCTAAAATAGCATCTCCACGAGGTCCCATTCCCGATCTACCTACAAATCTTGGATTGGGAGTACGAGGTACATGAGGTTGATTTAAAGCATAATAGAGGAAAAATGGTTCTGCTTTGTGGATTTTTACATAGGTTTGTGCTTTCGCCAAGAAATGATCTGCTAAATCGACATCGCTCCAATTTGCACTAGCACCACCTGATACAAAACCAATACGTGGAATCCCGTTTACGATAGAACCGTTGTGACCATGGTGCCATTTCATCGTGAGTAATTCTGGATTTTCCTTCCCTGTGGGTTGTCCTGGGAAATTTTTATCATAATTTACGGATATTGGATCCTTACTATCCAAATTAACTACTTTTCCATTATCAATGTAAATGGTTGGTACTCTATCTTGAGTAGCCGCCATAATATAAGAATAATCGAAACCAACATCATTTGGACCTGCATCTAATTGTTTATTCCAATCCACAATTCCAGTGCCTAAACCCAAATGCCACTTGCCCACAACAGCGGTTTGGTATCCCTTTTCTTTTAACATTTTTGGAATTGTCTGCTGATCTTTGCCAATCAATAAAGGCGCGGAACCCGGAAGAATTTTGGCGTCTTTATTTCGCCATGGATAAACACCTGTAAGAAGACCGTAACGGCTTGGGGTACAAGTTGCTGAAGTAGCATAACCGTTTGTAAATCGCACTCCTCCATTGGCTAAGGCGTCAATATTTGGCGTTTTTATAGAGGTTGTACCATAACAGCTTAAATCTCCGTAGCCTAAATCATCCAAATAAATAAAAACAATATTGGGTTTTACATTTGAATTTTTATTTTGACTTATACCATTTAAACTAAAAGATAGTGCTAAGAAGCTTAAAAAAATAGGTGTGAATTTCATTGACTAAAGGTTTATTTTTTTGGTTTTTTATTCTTTTTAATTAATGGGAAAATTTCAGATTCTATTCTGGCGGTTTGAGCTAATTTAACAAACTCCTCTTTAAGTTCTGGCATTGCATCAGCTAAATCCTTTTTCTCGTAAGGATCTTTGGCAAGATTATAAATTTCAACTTTTTGTTTTTGAGTGGCTTTATCATAAAAAATATCGGCTTTCATATCCCCTTTTCTGATAGCTTGACACTGGTTGCGCTCCCAATACAAATATTCATGTGTTTGTTGTTTACCTTTAATACCTAAAAGAGTTGGTAAATAAGAAATACCATCGATATTATCAGGGGTTTTCACATTTACAATTTCGGCACAAGTGGGCAAGAAATCCCAAAATGCAGAAATAAGTTCACTACTACTTCCCGGAATAATTTTCCCTTTCCAATACGCAATTAACGGGGTTTTAATACCTCCTTCATACACTTCAGATTTTCGACCTCTTAAATCTCCAGCAGTATGCAAATAGCTATCTTCCTCTGGACGGAGAGCAGTACCATTGTCACTCGCAAAAATAATGAGTGTATTATCCAAGAGGTTCATTTCTTTTAATTTAGCCACAATCTCGCCTACTTGCTGATCTAATCTTGATGACAACGCAGCATATTTAGGAACGCTGAATTCTTCAGAATGGGCTTCTCCAACAGGAAATCCGGTTTTTTTGCCATAATACTCTAAAGTTTTATCATCCGGCTGGTGGTATGGCTCATGAGGTAATGTAGGACAAAAATACATGAAAAAGGGTTTGTTTTTATTGAGTTCAACAAACTCTAAGGCTCTATCTTTAATCAGATCTGCACTATAAGCGGAAAACGGAATGTCCATATTTGAATTTAATTCTACTAAGTCATTTTTGCGTAAGTATGAGGTAAAATAATTATGGGCATGAATCTGTCCGTTATAGCCAAAAAACTGGTCAAAACCCTGATTGTTTGGAGATCCTTCCGAAGCAGGATACCCAAGCCCCCATTTCCCAAAAGCTCCAGTAGTATATCCCGCAGTCTTTAATAGTTCAGCAACTGTAATTTCACTTGCTGGTATGGGCTCGTTACCTTCGTAAGGAAGTGCTCTATTGTCTCGTATAAAGGTATGCCCCGTATGCTTGCCTGTCATTAAAGCACATCTCGATGGAGCACAAATATTAGACCCAGTATAATGATTGGAAAACTTCATTCCCTCTTTTGCCAATTGATCAATATTTGGGGTTTCAATTACTTTTCCACCATAACAACCCAACTCATTATAGCCCATATCATCGGCTAATATGAAGATAATATTAGGTTTTTTAGAGTTTTTTATTTCTTGTGCATTTATCGAAAGTGAAGTCAGCAAAATTGCAAAAGCTAGTATTTTTCTTGTAGTCATTATTATGTTCATTTTTAATTAATTTTCTCCATCTTTTTCAACAAAACCTGCAGGTACTGGAACTGTTTTTTTACCAAATACTTCAAAAAACTTGTCAAACATATTATAATATTTGTCCTTATACAGTTTTTTTATTTTTTCCTCACGAATCTGTGGATAGTAATCAAAAATGTCACCTTTGCCAAGTATTCTAGGGTCTTTTTGCTTTTTTAAATCGGTTTCCATCTTCGCTTTCAATTCCTTGATTAAGAAAGCATATTGAAGGTCGGATGCAAGATTATTAACACAATCGGGATCTTTTTCTAAATCAAACAGCTCATCTGCTGGGCGTTTTCCAAAAGATAATGAAAAATAATTATAATCTTTGTCCCCTTCTTTTAAACTAGTTAAATACGATTTTGTTGGCGAATCATCACAATTGTTATAGTTGAATTCAGGATCTCCAACTGGCCATCTGTCTGGTTTGTAATTGTGGCAGTATAAATATTTATCGGTTCTAATTGCCCTTACGGGATAGCTAACAGCAATTTGATTCCCATCACTGGTTCCGTTATCGTGACGTTCTTTTCCAATTAATGAATAGGAACGTTTTTCATCAATTCGTCCCGATTTTTCTGAAAGTAAGGCATCCAGAAAACTCTTGCCTGTCATTTGCTTATCGGGTTTTAGACCAGCTGCTTCCATAATTGTGGGTGCAACATCTGGGAAGTTGATATAATCGGTAACGACTCTTCCTGGAATAATTTTGTCACCCCATCGTACTACAAAAGCTTCGTGAAAATCTTCATCATAAATTTGTCCTTTTACATGTGGGAAAGGCATTCCTTGATCTGAGGTTGCAATAATTATCGTATTGTCTAACAAACCTCTTTTTTCTAAAGAGGCCAATGCTAATCCTATTTGACGATCGTGGTACTCCACTTCTACTCCATAATCGGCCAAATCGCCTCGAACCAATTCATTGTCTGGGAAAAAGGCTTGAACAGTAACTTTACTTAAATCTTTATTCTCTTTCTTATAAGAATCCTTTTCGTATTTACGATGCGCTTCATGAGTTCCAAACCAAAAGCAGAAGGGCTTTTCAGTGTCTCTTTTGGTTAGAAATGCCTCGAAGTTAGACGCATAATCTTGTTTACTAATTCCCTTATAAGGAGGCGTAAGTGATATATCATTAAATTCCCAACCTGCAGGATTGTGTTCACCGTAATACACTCCTGGACCCCAACCTTTTCCTGTAAAACCTATCGCATAACCACTTTTCTCTAATAACTCAGGATAAAATTTCCATTTTGCCGGCATAACTGGAATATGATTTGCGGCTTCTTCCAATTGCCAAGAATACCTGCCTGTTAGGAAACAAGCTCTTGATGGAGAGCATTTTGGGTTGCAAACATAGGCATTGGTAAAAAGTGCTCCTTCATTTGCGATTCGATCAAAATTAGGTGTATTGATGTACTTGCTTCCATATACTCCCATACTATTTCGTGAGATATCATCCCCCATTATAACAAGTATATTAGGTCGCTTATTTTGAGCTTTCCCATCTGCAGAACGCAAAAAAAAGACCATTAAAAACAAACTGTATGCCAACAAATAAAAACTTTTTTTCATTTTTTTGAATTTATGATACAATACTATTCTACTTTCTTTGAATATCTACTTCAATGCCATTAAAAATATCATCAACATTATCTGTATTAACCAAAATAAAATCGGAACCCAACTCGCCTTTATGATTTAACTCAATATCTGCGACATCAATAACAGCCGTTTTCCATTTATCATCTCCTTTGCCTTTTACCTCAAGAGCCGTATTCATTCCTTTATTGTATTTTAATGCCCAAGTTGAACCTGCATTTTTATCCAACCAAATTATGGTAAATTTTAAACTTTTGGGTTTTGAAGCGGCAAACATCTCATCATCAAATTTAAAATACATGGCGTTTTTGCCGGTTGCATTTTCAAAGGAACGAGCAAATCGGTCGTATTTAGTGGATTTTTTATCAATTGTTCCATGAACTCGAAATAACCCGATAGACGTTTTGTCGGGATTTATCTGTGTTAAGAAACGTTCGTAATTCCCTTCAGCAATGTCCCATCCAACATCATTATAACCCTTTTGTCTCTCCCGTTGGTTGACTTGACCTATGGTGGCTGATTCCAAATCGTCCATTTTTGCTCCTCTTGACGCATAGGCATTACAAATATTGGTATAGCGTTCCAGATTTTTCTCTTTTGCTTTACCGAATGTTTTCTCAGAAAACTTAATCGTATCGGCAGCATTTAGACCTTCATGAAAAACGGAAAAAGCCGTAGTGGCAGAGGCTGGATAGACCTGTTGTGCATATTTGTTGTACATTTTAAAAATGTCTCTAATTTCAGGATGTCCCAAGGCATATTGAATGGCTTTTTTAGAGCAATTATAAGACGATAATCCTGTATTAATTCCACTTAAAGCTGACCAATAAAATCCTAATTCTGTATTAATATTAAATATTGGTTGCCTCCATGATTCATCCATTTCAGAAGCTGAGAACAGTTTCATCCCTTTCGGATTGATCAAATAAGGATTCCATTGTTCCTTGAAAGATTGTTCGCCCGTTAAATGATGTCCTCTATTATAGGCACCGCCTTTAATGCCAAAACCAATTTTCGGGTCGATTGTATTCATTACCCAATTGTAGGCAATGGGGTGTTTTACCGGGTCAACATTGTTAAATGTTAAAACAATCTGTCTATCGGCTACATCATTAAAATACTTCTTAAATTGTGCAAATGCCTCCAAACGATATTTTTCCCATTCTGTCTTTTTATTAATGGCAAACTTTCCATCTTCAGGTTCCCCTTTGTATGGTGCTTCGTCACCGGTAGCACCTGTTTTTACCTGCACAAAGGCAATACAATCAAACTTATTTTTGGGCTGATTTCTTAAGAAAAGTGAGAATTGTTTTATCAATTCAAAATAATATTTTTTGTGTGTTTCATTTAAGTAATAGGGGTAATTGGCAAATTTTACAGCATGTTTTTCAGGTTTATCGCTAATTACTTTTACCAATGGCACACCATTATCATAGAGCCATAAGGGTGAATTAGGCCCTACATTAACACTTACCTTGACTATTTTATGATACATCGCGGCCTTATCTAACACTTTTTGAAATTCAGAAAAGTCAAATTTTCCCGGCCCATTAGGCTGAACCTCTGCCCATGTAGCCGATACTTCTATTCCCAATACAAAGTCGGCCTTCGGATCGGAATAGTCTTCAACTCCTCCTCCACGATCCCATACTCCATAAGAACTTATGGGAACCGCAACTTTTTGTGCTTGTGATATAATGAAACAAAAAAAGAGTACAACAAACGGTAAACTTAAATTAAATCTGTTTTTTTTCATTTTCATATTTATTTGGCTTTTATTATTTAATTACTTTTTGAGATATGGATTTACCCTCCAATTTTAATACTGCAATATAAACTCCTGAAGAAATCGACAAAGTCTTGGAGAAGAAATTATTCCCTGCTTTCAATATAACGTCTTCTGACATCATTAGACTTCCATTGAGGTTAAAAAGTTTAATGTTCGCTTTTGAATTCGTATTAAAATTAATGTTGGCTTTGAATTCATTTTGTTTGAAAAATGAAATAAAATCTGCTGGATGTATTGTATTCGAGCCAACGGACAAAGGCAAAGTTGTTCTTTCGATACCTACTTCAATGCCATTAAAAATATCGTCTACCGTGTCTGTATTGACAAGCGTAAAATCGGAACCATAATCACCACTTTGGTCCACAATGGCATCGGTTATGGTAAAAGTTTCTTCTTTCCAATTATTGTCACCTATTCCCGTAACTTGTTTTGCCTCTTTTATTCCTTGTGGGGATTTGTATTTAAAAGCCCAGGTTGAACCTTTTGTTTTATCCAACCAAATGATTTTGAATTGCAGACTTTTAGGGATTGAATTGGTAAATACCTCCGGGTCAAATTTAAAATACATGGTGTTTTTACCGCTACTATTCTCGAAAGAACGGGCAAATCGATCATATTTTGAGGAACTTGCCGTTATGGTTCCCCGCACTCTAAACAACCCGATGGAGGTGTCATTAGGATTAATTTGTGTAAAAAAGCGTTCAATATTTCCTTCCGCAATATTCCAACCGGCATCATTCAACCCTGTTTGGCGGGCTCTTTGATATACTTGCCCTTGAACAACTGCAGCTAAATCATCCATTCTTGCTCCTCTGCTGGCATAAGCTTGACATATCTTCACATAGCGATCGGTGTTGTCCATAGTTGCTTTCGTATTTCCAAAATCTTTTTCAGGAAATCTTGCTGTATCTGCTGAATTTAAGCCATCGTGAAATATAGAAAAAGCGGTGGTTGCGGTCGCTGCATAAACCTGTTGAGCGTATCTGGTAAACATTCTAAAGGTATCTGTACCAATTGGATTGTTTATTGCATAATCCATCGCGACAGCGTTTAAATTATTGGTTGATAAGCCTACATTGATACCACCAAGTGCTGCCCAATAATAACTCATATCTTCACAGATTTGAAAATAGGTATCTTGAGTAGTTCCGTCCATTTCTGATGCCGAAAATGTTTTTATTGGTAATTTAGGATTGACCAAATATTGGTGCAGAGATTCCTTGTAGCTTTGCTCCCCACTCAAATGATGGCCTCTATTGAATGCCCCTCCTTTTATACCGAAACCGATTTTAGTGTCAATTTGAGTAGTAATCCAATCCCAAGCATATACTTCATTAGGGTCTGATGGGTCAATGTTATTGAACGATAAAACTATTGGATTATTCGGTACATCATTAAAGTATTGTTTGTATTTTCCAAAAACGGTCAAACGAAAATCATACCAATCTTTGTTTGATATATCATAAAGGTTATTATCAACATTCCCTTTAAAAGGAACTTCGTCGCCGGTACAACCCGTTTTTACTTGAACAAATGCTATTTTTGAAAATTTCCTTTGAGGTTGATTTCTTAGAAAATCGGAAAATTTACTTAAAAATATCCATAAATAATCTTGATACGTTTGGCTTAAATATTCTGGATAAAAAGGCCAGAAGGGTTTATCATTTCCACCACTGGTCGTTACCTTTTCAACTTGTGGATAAGTAATACCACCTGAGTAGGGTTCTCCTTTGTACATCCAAAGTGGTGCATCTGGCCCTACCTCCACACTTAGTCTGATTGGTTTATTATTAGTATAGGCTTTGTCTATTTCTGTTTGTAAAGAAGAAAAATTAAAGGTTCCCTTAACATGTTCAATATCTTCCCATTTTGCACTCGCCTCAATACCCATAACAAAATCGACATTGCTTTTAGAGAAATCAGTGATTTTACCGCCTCTGTCCCAAACGCCATAACTAGAAATCGGTAAAGATTGTGCTTGTATTGTTTTCAAACTTGAAACCATTAGAACGAAGAATATGCAATATTTAAAAGTTAGTTTTTTCATCTTAAAAATTTTTATTTTAAACTCAAGATTTTAGGTACAATAAAAAAATTATACCTATTAATACTCATTTATGGCTATGTTCTATCTTTTAATTTCTTTGAATATCTACTTCAATGCCGTTAAATATATCATCTGTTTTATCGGTATTTACCAAAACAAAATCAGATTGTAACGGTCCACTATGATCTAATGACATATCGGCTACATCCACAATCTGAGTCTTCCATTTATTATCTCCTTTTCCTTTTACTTCAAGAACGGTTTTCATTTGTTTTCCATTGTTGTATTGTAAGGACCAAGTAGAACCTACGTTTTTATCCAACCAAGTAATGGTGAATTTTAATTTTTTGGGTTTAGAATTGGCAAACATCTCATCATCAAATTTAAAATACATCGTGTTTTTATCCGTTGCATTTTCAAACGAACGTGCAAACCGATCGTACTTCGAGGATTTTTTATCAATGGCTCCACGTACTCTAAATAGTCCTATCGATGTTTCATCTGGATTAATTTGAGTTAGAAATCGTTCGTAATTTCCTTCAGCAATGTCCCATCCAGCATCATTATACCCTGTTTGTTTTTCCCTTTGGTTTACTTGCCCTATAGCCGCAGCTTCTAAATCATCCATTTTTGCACCGTGACTTTTGTAGATGGAATCATTACAAATAGCGGCATACCGATCTAAATTCTTTGCATTGGCATTTCCAAATTTGCTTTCGGGAAATTTGACTTTGTCTGCTACATTAAGACCTTCATGAAATACACAAACTGCTGCCGTTGCAGTTGCAGGATAAACTTGCTGGGCATATTTATTGTACATTCTAAAAATATCGCTAATCTCCTTGTGTTCATAACCAAATTGGATGGCTCCTTTAGACATATTGGTTGACGAAAGTCCGGTATTGATGGCACCCAATGCTGCCCAATAAAAACCAAGTTCTTTATTTATATTAAAAATAGGCTTTTGCCAAGATTGATCCATTTCTGAAGCTGAGAAGAGCTTCATTCCTTTTGGATTAATCAAATAAGGTGTCCATTGCTTTTTGAACGATTGCTCACCAGTTAAATGATGACCCCTATTATATGCACCTCCTTTTAAACCAAAACCAATTTTAGGGTCTATTTTTGTCATCACCCAATTGAAAGCTTCGGGCTGTTTTTCAGGATCTACATTATTGAATGTTAAAACAATCTGACGATCGGATACATCATTGAAATATTTTTTAAATTGAGTGAAAGATTCTAGGCGAAATGCTTCCCATTTATCTTCAGGAATTATATATGTTTTATTATAAGGATTGCCTTTGTAAGGTTCTTCATCGCCTGTCGAACCTGTTTTTACTTGTACAAATGAGATGCAATCAAATTTATTTTTTGGTTGATTTCTCAAAAATAGCGAAAACTGCTTAATCAGTTCGAAATAATAATTTTTATAGGTTTCATTCAAATAATAGGGATTGGAATCTGCATATTTATCATTCTTGGGTTTATTACTTTTTACATTCACTAAAGGAACACCATTTTTAAAAAGCCACATTGGAGCGTCTCCTCCAACATTAATACTCATTTTAACTATTTTATGATATTTTGCAGCTCTATCTAATGTATTTTGAAAAACAGAAAAATCAAATTTATTTGGCCCGTTTGGTTGTACATCCGCCCAACGTGCACCTACTTCTATTCCCATCACAAAATCGGCTTTTGGATTATCATAATCGTCAATCCCTTCGCCACGATCCCAAGTTCCGTAGGAACTTATAGGAATTGCTATTTTTTGAGCTTTAGCTACATAAACAAAAGAAAGAAGTGCAAAAAGGAATACGCGATAGCAGTTTTTTTTATATTTCATATTGATTTATTCGTTATTTTTTTATAATTTTATGAGAAATTGTTTGATCCTCATATTTTACTGCCGCTATATAAATTCCCGATGAAACCGATACCGTCTTTGAGAAAAAAGTGTTTCCAGCTTTTAAATTAATATCTTCGGATAAAATTAAACTTCCGTTTATAGCATAAAGTTTAATATTGGCTCTAGAATCGGTATTCAAGTTAATTTTGACATTAAATTCATTTTGTTTGAAAAACGATATGAAATCGAATGGAATTATCTTAGTCGAGCCAACTGATAAAGCAGTTCTTTCGATACCTACTTCGATACCATTAAAAATATCGTCAACAATATCGGTGTTTTCTAGCGTAAAATCAGAACCATTTACCCCCTTACCATCTACAATGGCATCGGTAATAGTAAAGATTACTTCTTTCCAAGTATTATCACCTAGTCCAGTCACTAGCTTTGCCACTTTAATTCCTTGAGCCGATCGGTATTTAAATGCCCAGGTTGAACCAGCATTTTTATCCAACCAAATGATTTTGAATTGTAAACTTTTAGGGATTGAGTTGGTAAACACCTCTTTGTCAAATTTAAAATACATCTTATTTTTACCTGTTGTATTCTCAAAAGAACGAGCAAAACGGTCGTATTTTGATGAATTGGCAGTAATTGCTCCACGAACCCTAAATAGGCCTATTGATGTGTCATCAGGTTTGATTTGGGTAAAAAATCGCTCAATGTTTCCTTCGCAAATCTCCCAGCCAGCATCATTGTAAAAATCTTGATTTTCACGTTGACCAACTTGTCCTAATACTACAGCGGCCATATCATCCATACGGGCTCCTCTGCTATAATATTTAGGGTCATCACATATTTTTTGATAACGGGTTGTGTTGCTCATCGTTGCTTTTCCATATTTATCCTCTGGAAATTTATCTTTATCGGCAGCATTTAGTCCTTCGTGAAAAACAGAAAAAGCAGTAGTTGCCGTTTCAGGATAAACCTGTTGAGCGTATCTGTTGTACATTTTAAAAGTTTCAATAATCCCGGGATTAGCAAAAGCATACCGCATAGCACTTACCGAAATGTTTGAGCAAGAAACCCCAGTATTAATACCTCCAAGGGATGACCAATAAAATCCAATTTCATAGTTCAAAGCAAAAAAACCTTTTGTCCAAGACTGATCCATTTCTGAAGCCGAAAATAGTTTTACCCCTTTGGGATTTAATGGACTTATTTTAGGATTAATTAAAAACGGATTCCATTGCTCTTTGAAAGTTTGCTCGTCTGATAAATGATGCCCTCGGTTATAGGCGCCGCCTTTAATGCCAAAACCAATTACCGGGTCTAAATCGTTCATGACGTAATTGTAGGCTTCCGGTTGTTTGATAGGATCCACATTGTTGAATATCAAAACAACTTTTCGATCAGGAACATCGTTGAAACATTTTTTAAATTCATTGAAAGCATCCAAACGAAATTGTTCCCATAGATTTGAAGATATGGCGTAGTTATTATCAACAACAGTTCCTTTATATGGTTCTTCATCACCAGTTGCTCCTGTTTTTACTTGTACAAAAGCAATGTGCTTAAATTTTTCTGGGGGCTGATTTCTCAAAAAAAGTGCGAATTTTTCAATCATTTTAAAATAGAACATTTTATGCTCTGGATCTAAATAATATGGGTATCGATTGGCGTATTGATCATTCTTGGGAGCGTTGCTATTTACATATACTCTTGGAACACCATTATTAAAAAGCCACACTGGGGAATCTCCCCCAACATTTATACTAAACCGAATTAACTTATTATTGGCAACAGCAAGATCCAACGTGTTTTGAAAATCCTTAAAGTCCCAGCTATTTGGACCATTAGGCTGAATATCATCCCATCTCGCTGAAGTTTCAATACCCAAAACAAAATCTGCCTTTGGATCTGAATAATCTACTATTCCTTCGCCTCGATCCCAGATACCATAATAAGAAATTGGTAGGGATTGCGATTGTGCTTTGGTCAAAAAGAGTATCAGGAAAAAAAATAGTGAAATGAATTTATAAAGCGTTTTTTTCATTTTTTAATTGCTTAATACAATTGTTAAAAACCCAATTTTAATTTATTATAAACATATAATTGTATAATTAGCGACAAAAATAAACCTTGTTACCTAGAGTAATGAGTAATAATTGGTCATTAGTATGCAATTTTGTTTCACTATTTCAAAAAATGAATAATTTAAGAAATAATTAAGAAATACCAGCATCCTCAAGCGTTATAACAAAAAGCTGCTTCAAGCATAGTATTTTAAAAAAAATTACAAGAAAAAAACAAGAACATTATTCCTCAGTTTTTGCCTTTTTTTTCTTTCCATATTCAATTACATCAGAGGGCAAAGGAAGAAAATCATGATCCTTAAGCATCTTAGCTTCCATTTCATTTCTAAGTGTTTTTTCGATTTCAATACTTTCTTTCTGACCAGCTAAATTGTTTAATTCAAAAGGATCTCTATTTAAGTCGTACAATTCAAAAATGGGGCGTTCCTTATAAAAATACAATCTATTGTAAGTCTCTCCCAAAGTGTTTTCCGAATGAGATTTGAGCAGTTCTTCCCAAGCCTTTGTTTTTACCATATCAACTTGAGCAAACTCTTGTTTTGGCAACGCATTGAAAACAAAATGATATTGGCTGGAAGTCACCGATCTAGAGAGGTCCAAACCATCAGTTCTTATCAAAGGTCCTGCATGAAAACCACGTTCGGCAAAAACATACTTTCGTTCATTTCCTGTTGGAGTTCCTTTTAAAACACTTAGAAAACTTATTCCCGAAACTTCTTTTTTGAAATTTAATCCTAAAGCGTCCAATAAGGTAGGTCCAATATCCTCGCCACTGACCAAAGCAACACTAGATACATTACCCTTCACTACGCCTGGCCATCTGACAATTAATGGAACATGAATCCCTCTTCCGGCAAGTGTTCCCTTTCCTCTCAATAAAGAATCTCCATTATCACCCATAAAAATGACAATAGTGTTTTTATCTAACTTTCTATCGGCCAAAACTTTTAATACATAGCCCATACATTTGTCCATATCTCTCACATCTGAAAGGTACCTAGCATAGTCTTTTCGGATCTCTGGCAAATCTGGAAAATCAGGAGGTAAAACCAAATCATTTGGATTAATTTCCTCATAATCTTCATCAAAAGAACGATGGGGTTGGTTAAACCCAAAATAAAGAAAGAAGGGTTTGTTTTCAGGAATCTCACTTAAAACCGTATTGAATCGTTCTGGTACTTTTGAAAAATTTTCTCCTTTGGTATTGAATCGAGCAACATGGTCAAAACGTTGTTCTAGATTCTTCATTCCTTCTTTTGTAAGGACTTCATTTATCATTGGATTTTTGCTTTCTATTGCTCCGTCTAAATGATGGTTTCTGCCGTCAAGTCCTACCCAATATCCATTTTCTCTTAGCACATCCGTAAAAAAAGGAACTTCCTTTCTTGAAGGCTCTCCAAACCGGGACACATCAATACTCACTGGGCTGCAACTCGTAAATATCGATGTTCTTGATGGAGCACATTGGGGCGCGGTTGTGTAAGCTCTTGTAAAACGCATTCCTTCTTTAGCAAACGAATCTAAATTAGGCGTTAAATTATACTTTAATACATTTTCATCTCCATAACAACCGACGTGAGGAAAGCTGTGATCATCCGATAAAATGAGGAGGATATTAGGTTTATTGTTTCCACTTTTATTTGATTTTTGACCGAATGCAAAAGATAAATTTAGAAAAACAATTAGTAATAGTACTACTTTCGATTTGCTATTTAAAATCATTTATTTATAAATTAATATTGATTTGTTTTATTAATGGCTTATAATGTTGCTCTTATTTACTATTTTCATAATCAAATTGAAATCTATCATTTTCAATATGAGAATCATTCATAATTTTTGCAATTTTAGCCACAATATCGGGATGAACGGTGGCAATATTTTTTTCTTCACCTACATCAGTGCTTAAATCATACAATTCTATTGGAGCATTCTTTGAATTTGTAATATTTTGTCGTATTCCTTTCCATTGGCCTAATCGAACCGCCTGACTTGAGTTTTTTTCATGAAATTCCCAATACAAAAAATCGTGCTGTTTCTGTTTTTTTCCAATCAAAGTGGGTAAAAAAGAAATTCCATCACTTTCTTTGGGTGTTTTTACTTGGGCAACCTCTGCCAATGTAGGCATCACATCCCAAAATGCCGTTACATTGTTGGTTTTTGAACCGGCTTTTATTTGAGCTGGCCATTGGACAATCATGGGCTCTCTAATCCCACCTTCATAAACATCTCTTTTTATGCCTTTTAAATCGCCATTACTATTAAAAAAATCCGGATCTGCTCCACCTTCATCATGCGGGCCATTATCGCTTGAAAACATAATAATGGTGTTTTTTTCGATACCTAATTCCTTTAACTTAGCCATTATTTCTCCAACATGTTGATCCAATCGTATAACCATAGCAGCAAAAGTAGCGTGTGGATATTTTTGCTTAGTATATTCTTTAATCACTAACTTTTCGCCGTAATCTGCGCCATCACCTTTCTTTTTTCCAACGTAGGGTCTTTCATTTCCAAATTTTTCTCTTTCCGCTTTAAATATAGCATCATCAGGAACGATTAATTCGGCATGAGGAAGGGTCGTTGGATAATACATAAAAAAAGGCTTCTCCTTATTGTCAGAAATAAATTGCAAGGCCTTATCATGAATAACATCTGCAGCATAAGTAACAGTATGTTTCCAATCGTTACCTTCAAGCATCACTTTGTCGCGATTGTGCCACAAATGATCAGGATAATAGCGATGAGCAACTGCCTGGCAATTATAACCAAAAAACTCATCGAAGCCTTGACTATTCGCATCCCCTTCGGAACCGATATAGCCTAATCCCCATTTTCCAAAAGCCCCAGTTTTGTAACCTGCCTGTTTTAAAACTTCGGCTAAAGTAATGGTTTTTCCACTCATTGGTACTTGACCTTCTTCCATCCCTTTTTCTGTAGCATTGCCCCTAATGGAAGTATGACCAGTATGTTGTCCACTCATCAAGGAAGATCGAGATGGCGCACAAACAGGAGCTCCTGCATAATGTTGCATAAACTGCATGCCTTGACTGGCAAGTTTGTCTAAATTTGGGGTGTTTATTTTTTCTTGACCGTAACAAGACAAATCACCATAGCCCAAATCATCAGCGAGTATATAAATAATATTTGGCTTTTGTTGTGCGTATACTGTAGTTTGAAATAAGCAAAAAATGCTTACAAAAACAATGTAGAATCCTTTTCTCATCATTAAATTAATCATTTGCATTTTTTAAGTTATAATTATTAGTTCGATACTAAATTTAAATTCTTTCTTCTCACTGCAGTTCAGATTTAATTTTAGCAATTGTATTAATACAAAACATCCTAATTGTATAAAAATTAGGATGTTTGCTTTATTATAAATTAGTAAGTATTGAATTTAAATTGAGAATTTGTTACTCTTTTACAAACTGTTTTGAAGCTACACTTCCGTTATCTTGTAGCACTGAAATAATATAAATTCCTTTTCCTAATGAAGATACATTGATATCAGAAGTATTGTTTTTAGAAGCCACTTTTTTACCTTGCATATCGTATACATCAATCTTTGAAATCGTATTGTCTGATTTCACATTAAGAACATTTCTGGCAGGATTTGGATAAATAGCAATAGTATTGCTTTTTGATCCAAAATCTCTATTTCCTAAATTTCCTTTCTCGTTGTCAAAAACAATTTGATCTATGTAGATTGGATTTGTAATATCTAAAAGGGCACCTTCTATGCCAACTAATTCCCAATTTTGAGGAAGAGGTGGTACCGCAGCTGCATTAGCTATTATATCAGCTCTTGGATTGTTTGTAGTATTTATACCTGTTAAGTTTTTATACGTGCTATTTGAAGAAATAACTTGATCATTTACCGCATAAACTCCTGTCGCTGCCCAAGTCGATTTAACACCGATGATTAAATCAGGTTGTTGATTAGCATCATCCCAAGTGGTTAAATCAAAATCATAAGTCATATAGTCTGTATCATTAGCCGTGAAAACTGGTTTTGGGTTAAAAGACTTAACTACACCACCAACAAGACCAGCTATTTGGAAAGCATTATTCGAGGATGTGTTTTTAATAATTATGTGCGCATATTTGTTTAGACCACCAACATGAGCAACACCTGCAGCTAAACTCACTTTAGAGTTACCTGTATTGGCAGCAGTACACGTTATTTTTAAAGTTTCTTTTGATGATTCCGTAGCTTGAACTGCGGTAGCTCTCAAAAGTGTTGTAAAACCACCATTAGAAGCCCCGTCAAAACTAAAAGTGTTTACTTCAGGAGTTACTACGATTGGCAAGGAAACAACAGGTTTAATATAATCAATTGAAATAGTTTCGCCTGCACCCACAAAGGTATAACCCCCAGTAGTAGGCTTACCAACAATACTCAATACATTTACAATCCCTGTCCAAGCGGTAATATCAACATAATACGTTTGATAGCTGGTATCTCCCTTTGTTATAACTATATTCGAAAAAGGAGCTACTGCAGGGTTTGTATTAGAAAATCTCAATTGATCGGTAGTACTGTTGTTTTTTAAACTGATTTCAAGATAATTATTAGTGTCTGCATCAATATTAGCAGTTGCTGTTGCAATTACAGGGTTACCACTTTTTGCCATGGTTAACACCAAATCAGTACCATTTGCAACTAAAGTGTTTGTAGTAGTTCCTACAATAACAAAACCTTCATTATCTCCAGGAGTGTTAAATTGTTGAGCAAAAGTTAGAAAAGGAATAATAAATAAGAATAGAAAAGTAATTTTTGTTTTCATAATAAAAAAGTTTAAAGTTATATTTTTTGTAAAAATAGACAATAACTCTAAATTAGTCTTAGCGAAAAAGTATTATATATAAGGCGATTTTGTTTCAATATCGTTTATTAACTTAGGGAACTAATATTTAAAAAAAAGCGTAAATATAACGAGTCCAATTCATACAAGACATTAAAAACCAACACCTTTTTATCGCTATGTAACAAAAAAAAGGACTGTGACAAAAAATGTTGCAGTCCTAATAAATAAAAACCTTTATATAAATTCTGTATTAATTCTTAACAATTACTTTAATAATCTTAACTTCGTTACCAACTTTTAATTGAGCAACATAAACTCCATTACCCAAACCACTAACATTAAATTCTTTTGTATAATTGCCTGATAAATGCGTTTCGTTATTGACAATTGTTTTTATCATTTGACCGTTTAAATTATAAATACTTAATTGAACTTTTCCTTCCGCAGGAATACTATATTCAAAGTTTGAGAATCCAGTGGCAGGGTTTGGAAAAACTTTGAAATTTTTTGTATTATTCGAAGAAACTGTTTGGCTCGTATCTTGTTTTAATCTTAAACCACTAGTATTTTGCACTGTAAAACTTACCCAATCCGCTGAACAAGTATAATTATTACTGCCTCCTGAGCTGAAAACTCTTAACCTAATTTCTCCTGTAGGAGAAATAAAATTGACAGGCGAATTTTGAATATTGGTAACCAGTACATCGGTAGTAGATACCGTGCGAGAATCAATCTGAGTCCAAGACAAAGTGGACCAATTGTATAAGTAAAGTAGTTGTGTTCTACTTATCGAATACTTGCCATCATAGTTTATGGTAAGCTTTGTTACACTAGATGGAGCCTGAGTAATAAAAGTACTACTATACCAATCTGAACTTCTTGTACCGGACGTTGACGAATTAAAAACCAAAACAGAATTGTCATTTAACGCTAATCTACTAACAGTACCCGTATTACTTGTACCGAGAAGCACCGTAAAGGAAGTGGGAGCATAAGTTGTTACTACCTGCGCTAATACGGTAAGTGTTTGGGATACATTTGTTGCTGCATTGTAGTTCGTATTACCCAATTGCGAAGCAGTAATAGTAGAAGTACCAGCGCCAACAATACGTATCAATCCATTTACTATGGTTGCAACTGCTGTGTTGCTACTAACATAAGATACAGTCAAACCAGAACTGGCTGTTGCTCCTGGGTTAAAGTCAGCATTACCTACTGTCTTAGAAGGCAAGGCACTAAAAGTAATTGTTTGGTTGGCTTTTGACACCGTTAAACTTTGATTAACTGAAAGAGCTGCATTGTAGTTCGTATCGCCTACTTGAGAAGCAGTAATACTAGCAGTGCCAGCGCCAACAATACGTATCAATCCATTTACTATGGCTGCAACTGCTGTGTTGCTACTAACATAAGAAACAGTCAAACCAGAACTGGCTGTTGCTCCTGGGTTAAAGTCAGCATTACCTACTGTCTTAGAAGGCAAGGCACTAAAAGTAATGCTTTGGTTGGCTTTTGACACCGTTAAACTTTGATTAACTGAAAGAGCTGCATTGTAGTTCGTATCGCCTACTTGAGAAGCAGTAATAGTAGCAGTACCAGCGCCAACAATGCGTATCAATCCATTTACTATGGTTGCTACTGCTGTGTTGCTACTAACATAAGAAACAGTTAAACCAGAACTGGCTGTTGCTCCTGGGTTAAAGTCAGCATTACCTACTGTCTTAGAAGGCAAGGCACTAAAAGTAATGCTTTGGTTGGCTTTTGACACCGTTAAACTTTGATTAACT
>NZ_WAEM01000004.1 GCF_008806775.1 Flavobacterium luteum | reverse complement strand
GCTCCAGCCCGCTGCATAGGTAACAGCTCCTGTGGATGAATTTATACTATTGCCTGAAAAAGCTGCCGTAGTAGCATCTAAACTATAGGTGATTCCTGTTGAATTGTTCGCCGTTGTGGTGGTAGTTACTGTTCCCGCTCCTTGACAACGTGTCGATGTCGTTGAGGAGAAAGCATTGATAGTTACTGTTGCATTTACAGTCAAATCCGTTCCATTATCAGCACCATTTATGGAAGGGTTATCGCTCACTACTCTAATTCTATATAAAGAACCAGTTGTTGCTCCTGGGGGAATGGTGGCACTAATGGTGCCTGCTGTTGTTTGAGTTAAAGTACCTATAGCCGTTGGACTTGTAAACGAACCACTACTATTAGAAAGTTGCGCAGTAAAAATATTACCCGAAACAAACGTCCCTGAAATGGTAAAAGGCACTGAAACAGAAGCTCCCGCACAGAACGGACCAGCAATAGAAGTATCTGTGGTAATGGTATTACTACAAGAAGTAACAGCAATCGTTATTGCATAGCTTCCGCTTATGCAACCTGTGGTGTTATTCGTTACTGTTAAAGTAGCATTATACGTTGCTGCAGCGGCTCCTCCGGGAACTGTCAATACAATTGGAGTTGATGGTAAACTAACATTGGAGACATCTGAAAAAAGAGCTGTATTTGCAGTAGCATCATAATCAATACTGTACTGATTAGGACTGTTGGTAGTAGCTGAATACGATAGATTTGCTGAGGTAGTTCCCAAACAAACTGATGGATTACTTCCCAAAGTGATGGTTGGTGACGCAGCTGTATATACTAAATTAATATCATTCACGGTATTGCTAACCGAAAAGGTTCCTGTAAAAGAGGGCGCAAATGAGGCCGTATTAACAATGAATTTATTTGCCGCGAAATTAGTTATACTTGAACCTCCGGCTATTTTCCATGTGTAAGAGGTACAAGAACTGAATCCAGTTGAATTATTACCCGATAAATTTATTACAATCGGTGAACCTGAAGTTGCAGCAATATCTATTACACCGGAAGAAGTTAACAAATCCCAATTGGTTCCGGCATTTCCTGCAACGTTAGTAATATCGAAAGTGTATTTTGAATTCGTATCAAATGTAAAAGCGCCGGTAGATAAATTCCCTACTGTTGAAGGAGCATTACCTGGAGCAACTGTACCTGCTGTTAGTGCAACCGTACCACCAGCAGTACCATTTCCTCCAAGAGTTCCGTTGCTTGTAACTGAAACAGCACTCCCAGAAGCAAGGCTTCCATTGACTAATAGAGTTCCTGTAGTTATTGTTGTTGCACCAGTATAGGTATTATTCGTACCTGATACTGTTAAAGTACCTGTGCCCACTTTGGTCAATCCTACTGAAGTAGTAGTACCATTTTGAATAACTCCTGAAAACGTGGTGGAAGTTGTATCGCCTACTGTTAGTACAGGAGTAGTTGATGATCCAGTGCTAGATACCGTTCCCGAACCAGCAAGCGAAGCCGCTGTTGCACTAAAATTAAAGAGATTGAAAGTTCCAGGTGTATTTACTGTTAATGCACTTGAGCTTGGAAAACTGCTAGCCGCACCCAATCGTATGGTACCCGACGATATCGAAGTCGCTCCGATGTAGGTGTTTGCCTGATTCAAGACTAAAGTGCCCGAACCGCTGTAGGTAATTCCTCCAGTACCACCACCAAAAACTCCTGTTTGAGTTACACTACCGCTTCCGTTGAACGTTGTTAAGAAGGTAGAATTAGCAACTGCTCCTAAAGTTAATACAGCTGAAGAATTGGATACTGTATAGGTTGGTGCTCCTGTATGCGTGACATTTCCAAAACGAACCACTGGATTACCTGAAGTCGCATTACCACCATTTCCAGTTGTTAATGTACTAGCACCTATTGATAAAGTACCTAGTACTTGTGAAATCCCTGCTCCAGACGTAGCTCTATTGGATAATATTGTAGCATTTCCTCCTACCGTAACATTATAAGCGTTAACGGTTGTATCAGTAGCAAGGTCTAACACACCTGCATTAAGAACTACAGACTGAGCTGCTGCACCCAACCCTGCTGTGTTGCTGACTGTTATATTTCCTGCATTTAATGTAGTAATACCTGTAAAAGTATTGTTACCTGAAACGGTTAGTTTTCCAGCTCCTGCTTTTGTTATACCAAAAGTCGATCCACTGATAATTCCGCTAACTGTAAGATCTGCCGCGGCGGTACCTTCATCTGCAACTGTAAATGTTCTAGTTGCTCCTAATGCTACTGGGCAAGATATCGTTGCTCCATTATTACCACTTGGAGCAGTAACAGTTATATCACCCCCAAGAGTTAATAAACCTGAACCTGAAATAGATGCGCCAGTAGAACCTATTTGCATCGTTAAAGCAGTAGGTGAACCTAGTGTAAAAGTGGAAAGATTTAATGAAGCAGCAGCATTTACAGTTAAAGTACCATTAATTACAGAATTCCCTCCTAGGGTAACTGCTGTACTGGCGTTAGTAACCGTTACATTCTGAAAAGTTGTAGAGGCACTAATGGCTTGAGCGACACCTCCATTAAAAGTGGTATGCAAAATACCTGTTGTATTACTTGTAGAATACGTTCCAGTATTCACCAAGTTACCTCCTATATTGATGAAATGTGTTCCGGATGTTATAGGACGAAAAGTTGCACCTGAAGATATGGTCAAATTATTAAACGTAACAGTGCCTGACGTATTGCTAAAATTATAATTGTTTGTACCGTTACTGACTACATTGGCATTTACTACACCTGAACCATTCTTAAAATTAACAATCCCTGTACCACTGACAGTCATCGTTCCGAATTGTATTCCTAGTGTAACCGTTCCTGAACTTGGCGCTTGTAAAGTCGCACCGTTACTTACATTAATATCAAAAAGTCGAAAGTTAGCATCACTTGCAGAACCCGACAAGGTAGATGTTCCTTGGGCAAAAGTGCAAATTAGGTCGTTACCTGAGCCGTTGTTGGGAGTTATGGTTCCATTACAAACCAGCGATGGTGTATTACCTGAAACAGAACCAAAAGTAATGGTTTTTTGTCCTCCTGAACTAGGCATTGCAAAAGTGCTTCCTGAACCAACAAAAAGTTGATTGGAAACCGTGAAACTAGAACCAACATTCACAGTTAAATTCTGATTAACAGTAAAATCATAAAATGTACCTGTACCACTGAAAGTTGATGTTCCAGTTTGGTTAGTGTAAACACATTCACGAGAAAAGGGTTTAGTAGAAGAACCATTACCTGTTGAACTTACTGTGTAATATCTTTCATTTCTTGCAGATGTACCTATTGAACCTGTTGGATTAGCTGTAGGCTGCTGATTATAAATACCGTTAGTATATGCTTTATAAGAAAAAAAGTTGAACGAAGAAGGAATACCACCAATTACACTCCACGGAATTAAAAACTCCTGAACCCCAGAACCATCAGCATAAGAACCAAAAGCAGTAGTCTGAGCCGACCAACCGTTGCTTCCATTTGCCGTTCTATATTCTCTATACCCACTTTTAGCATAAATCACTAAATCAGCTCTAAAAGGCAACTCTGCATAATTGGTACCATCGTAGCTATTATACCCAACGTTAGTACCATTAGAGTTAGCACCACTATTTACTGGATTTTGGGGATCTTTATCTAAATAAAGTACGATAGCTTCACTAACATTAGATCCTGAAACTGCAAAATACAAATTGGTTGCGTCCCATGTCATGTAAGATACGACAGCACTATTGGTATTTTGATTACTACCATCAGTATGTGTTCCATATTCACTAGCGCCAATTACTGCATTTATTGTAGGGGTGGTGTATTGCCCTCTTACGGAGAAAGTTCCTAGAAACATAACAGTCAAAAAAGCAAATACTAGTCTCAACAACTCAAATCCCTTTTTTTGAATAGAAAACGAGGTTTTCTTTTTATATTCCAAACTGTTTAAAGCTATATTTTTGGTATTAAATATAGTATTCGTGTCCTTGGTGTTTAAAGTAAAATTTTTCATATGCGGTATTTTGTATTGTAATAAAATGGAATTTTGTACAGTAATACTATTATTTTTATTTAATTTAGCTGACCACTTACAGAACAAATCTATGAGAAACATTAAAATTACAATTTCTTAATAAGAAATATTATTTAGCTTCTTTTATTGTTCAAATTAGCCTTTCCATTAATTATTTTGCAATAAAATCGATTTAATATTACTAAATCGATATAGTAGCAGAATTAAAATAAAAATAACAATAAACTAAAGTACATAATATTATAAAAAAAAACAATAAAAAAAGGTATTTAACAAACTATAACGTTTGCATGTTAATAAATTACTGCTTTTTTTGCTTTTTATTATCATATAAACAATTATTTAAATTAGTGCTTTTTTCTTAAAAATAAACTGTATTTCATAAATCCAAAAAAAAATTGTTTTCTATATTTCCATTTGTTATTCGAATACAAAATCTTAAATCAATGCAATACATTCAAATTTTTAAGCATTTGTCTTAGATTTTTAATGGATAAAATGATTTTAATTGCACATTAAACACTATTGTTAATAAAAAAAATTATTTTGTATTTATTTTTTATATAATTTTATAACTCACCAAAATTTTATTGTTATGACTGTAAACCAAATTTTAAACACAAAAGGAAAGCAGGTCTTTTCTGTAACTTCAAACATCACTGTTTATGAAGCTATTAAAGTAATGGGCGAAAAAAATATTGGTGCTGTACTTATAATAGAAAACGAGAATTTAAAAGGAATTTTATCTGAAAGAGATTATGCCCGAAAAGTCGTTTTGAAAGGAAAATCTTCTTTAGACACCTACGTCCATGAAATCATGGAAGACGATTTAGTAACGGTAAAGCCATCAGACAGTATTGACTATTGTATGGGATTGATGAGCTCTAAAAGAATCAGACATTTACCTGTTGTGGAAAACAATACTGTTTTAGGACTAATTTCAATTGGCGATGTTGTAAAAGGCATTATTGAGATGCAAAAAGAAACTATTGACTATTTGCATACGTATATCTCTCAATAAGTTTTCTCGGTATTAGAATGGGGTGGTTTGCATAATTTTACCTCGAAGACAATGTAACTGACTAAAAACTATTTCAAAATTTTAAAATAGTTTTATTATAGAAGTCAGTGCTATTTTTTGCAACTACATTATTACTAAATTGATTTTCAACTTTCATTCTAGCTTGAATTCCAAATTGCTTTCTTAATTCTGGGTTATCAAGTAAATATAAAATCTTGTTAGCATATTCTAAATGATTTTTGGGATTAAATAAAAAACCATTTAATCCATCATCAATAACTTCATTAGCCCATCCAATATTTGAGGCTATAATAGCTTTTTGCATTGCCATTGCTTCAATCCAAGAAACGGGTAAAGCCTCTGCAAATGATGGAAAAACACAAACAGTTACATTACTAATTATAGTTTTAATTTCATGATAAGGGACACTTCCTTTATACTTAACTCTTAATAAAGCTTCTGGAGAGAATAGCTCTTGCATCATTTGCCATGTAGATGCATTTCCTGAAATACTATCCGAAGCATCTTTCCCTACAAGAATTAATTTTACACTTCTATCTTTCTTGACTATTTCATTAAAAATTAATGGCAACTCTAATAACCCTTTTTTTCTAATTAAGGTTCCAAAATATAAAATCGTTTTCTCATTTTGGGATTCTTCTATAGCATTAAAACTAGTTGAATTAGCAGTAGTATTGTCAAATAAATCAATTTTAATTCCATTAGGAATAATGGTGAAATACTTATTGAATCTAAACACTTTATTGGTCAAATTAGCAGTAAACTGACTCACAGAAATCAGAGCATTTGCCTTTTGTAAAGCGCGCTTTTCATGAAACTTGTTGAGCCATTTTACTGGACGATTGTCTAAATGACAAAAATAAGTGTCCGAACCATTTAACCGAATAACTACGGGGCATTTGGGCTGAATAAATGAAGTAATTCCTGTCCAATCAGGAGCTTCAATGATGTCAATCTTACTATCTAAAACTAAAGTATTTATTAATTTCTCTATTTTTTTTTGAGTTAAAAATCGAGATAACCCTTTAAACTTTATATTTTTTATACAATAATAATCAATCCCGTTTTCCTGAAAAAAATCATCTTTCTGCTGTCCGTAAATTAAGAGAATCACTTGATGACCTTGAAGTATTAGGCCGTTGGAGAGATTCATAATACTAGTTCCAATTCCGCCTGAACTTCCTGTTCTTGGATGTGGATATTCTGGCGTTAGAAAAGCAATTTTCATTTTATTAATCTTTGTCAATTATTTTTGCAATAGCATCCCAAATGCGTTCAGAGGCTAATTCTGGCGGATGTTGATTGATTTTTTCAAACCATAATTGTGCATTCTTAATTACTTTTTCAGAATCATCACTTAACATTTTTTCAATAGTTTCTGCAATTTCTTCTGGATTATTAATCCAAAAAACAGAATCCTTAGTTGGCATAGATCTAAAGTGAACAAATTGATAGCATTTGAAAATATCCCATTTTGGATTTAATTGAAAATGTTGATTATAATTAAAATAACCACAAGGTTTTTTATGTGCAACAAAATCAAAAACAGTTGATGAGCCTAAATTTACAACCATTTCCGAATGCTCGGCAATACTGCTTAATAAAGTGTCGTCGTCTTTTGTAGGTAAAACAGCATTCCAAATCGACGTTAATGGTTTCCATAGTGGATTAACAATAGTAATACAATCTGAATATTTTTCTAGCACAGCATCGTAACGACTTGAAAAATCAACAGGACATCGTCTGAAAATGATACCAATATTATAGTTTTTCTGGTTCAATTTTTCTACAGCTATTGCTAAATCTTCTAAATACTTTTCGTCGTCAGGACTTGACGTAAAATCATCTCCAGAGTAACAAATATATTTTTTATTAAAATCCAAGCCATACCTTTGGAAAAAAGTATTTCTAGACAATAATTTATCAGAATCAAAGTGTAGTTCAAATTGCGGACTTCCCGTTACTACTATTTGTACTGGCTTAATATATGGATAGTAAAAAAGCAGTTCTTCTTTCATAAAATTACTCCAAACAAAATAATAATCGGTCTCTACAACCATAGTTGCTTTTGGTAAATTATCCCAGGAAAAAATTAAAGAAGCCGTTGGAATATCTAGTGCTTTCGCAGCTAAAAGTGGTGCAACTGTAGTAATATGTCTTTGATTCGTACAAAAAACAATGGAAGGTTTTTCTATTTGGAGAGTTTCTAAACATTGCGAATAATACAATGTTTTTGTTTCATTCTCAATAATTTTTTTTCTGATTCTGAACAATCCTTTTTCTGACGAATGTGTTAGAGTCAGCAATTGAATCAAAATGTTTTTTATTAAATTTTTATAGTTTTTATAAGAAAAAGGGAATCTATATTCGTTATAAACTTTATCATTAGATTTTTTTATATTCAGATTAAGTACAACTTGAACTTTTGCATTTTTATAAATATCTGTTAATGGATGAATTTTAGAATTTTCGATTTTCAATTCTTTGTAACCCATTTCTGCAAGTGGAAATGAAGTTATATTCCAAAAAATAATTTCATTATTTTCAGTTAAAGAATTTTGATAAAAATCGGAATAACCAAAATTTCTTAAACCAAGTCCGTCTGGAAGCAGTATAAATATTTTTTTTTTAGTCATTATTTTTTTTATAAACTACCAATCCTTCCATGATCAGAGTATGATCGATGTACAATAAGGTTATTATCTAATGGTTTTTCTGAAAGAAATGTAATATCACAAAAATAGCCATCAATAATAGGATTTAAACGCCAAGGAACACTGCTTTTATGATCTAAAACCCAACCTCTTTTTTCTATTTCTTTAGTTAATAAATCATTCCAAGATGTAATGTAATCAACCCAAAGATAGCCTAATTTCCATGCTTGTTCTTCTAAAAATGAAATATTTTTAAAATCAACAACTCGTAAACCCCCAACATTCTCTTGACTAACAATTCTTGACCCATCTGATAATTGCAATCCTTTTATAGAGGGTTGCCGAAAATAATGAATGTCTTTTATAACTAAATGATCGACAGATACGTTAACACTTTTACAAACATTTCTAAGAGTAATTTCTTTAATCAAAGGATTAATTTTTACATACCTCACTAAGTTGTAATAACGGTACCATCTCATACTTTTATACATACCTAAACCTAAATTATTTGCTGCAGTTGCAGCAAGTGGATAATATTCTCTAGCAAGACTATATAAATTGGACATAACTCCATTTCCTCTATATTTTTCATCTAAATAGCCGTTGATCATCCAAGCAATTCCGCCACCAAAATTGGCGCCAACATGACCAATAATTTTATCGTTGCTATCCAAACAAATAAAAGCACGGCCATATTTTTCATTGCCATATTGCCATTCCCAAAATTCCTTTTTTTGAAGTGGGTGATTATCTCTATAAATTCTTTTATAAAAAATCTCTAAATTGTCCCAATCTTCAATAGTAGCTTCTCTAAATTTCATATCATTATTTTAAGCCGAGCATTGCCTTCAATTACTATTTCTCCATTTTGATTTTTACAAATTGTGTTAATAAAAACATGTCCATTTGATGATATATCAGTTACTTCTAAAATTGCCGTTATGACATCATCATAATAAACTGGACTAATAAATTTTATATCATGACTTAAATATACACTTCCCGGCCCAGGTAATTCTTTCGCAAATAGTGTCGTAATAAGTGTTAAAACTAATGGCCCATGTACTATTGGTTTCTTAAAAATTGTCTTTTCGGCAAAGACTTCATCAAAATGAATAGGATTATAATCACCAGTTAATTCTGCAAATAATTGAACCCTTTCTTTATCAAATTTTTTAATTTCGATAGCTATTTGACCTATTTTTATTTCCATAATAACTTTTCTTGATAATTTTTACCTCCAATTAAATCATTACAATCATACCGTTTCAAAAGTAAATGATTTTCTCCAAAATGATTGACTCCACGTTCAAATGTAAATCCAATTTTATGACCAACTTCTAAAGCAATATCAGGCACAGGTGATTTACAGGAATCATTATTTCCATATGGATAACTTACTGTTATTAAGTTTTTATGTCCAAAAGAATCAATAAAATTTTTGGTGGTTTCCAACTCCTTTCTTATTTCAGAAGATTTTAATAGTCCCAAAGAAAAATGACTATGAGTGTGACTTCCCAACATATTCAAACTTGACAACTCTACTAACTGTGCATTCGTCATATACAAATCATTAACAACAGTAGATCTATTATAATAATCATCAAATATGACATCGATGATTTTGGTAGTTTGATCCTTAGTAAACTTAAAATTTAATAAATATTTAAGGCAAGCACTATCAAAATCATCATATCTGTAGAAAAGTTTTGCGTTTTTTAAATCCTCTTGAGATAAATCAAAACTATTCTCACTAGACAAATTCTCTATCATTTTTAATAACATTAACGTTGGAATTTGTAAACGCAATAAATGAATTTTATGAACTTGAGAAACTACTTTTTCAATATAATTAATTGAGTTAATAAAATAAACAGCTTGTATTTTCAATTTATCTAAGATTGGCTTTCCTAAAACATATTGTTCTTTTAAACCATCGTCAAAAGTAATTAAAATGTAATTTATACTAGAACTAAGTATAGCATCAATATCATTTATCAAACGAGATTGATTTATAAATTCTCCTATTTTAGCCAACTCACAAAGTTGGTTTTCAAATTCAGTAGGTGTTACTCCAAATATACTTGGATATGGTGCTGAAAAATCTTCTCGAATGTAATGATAGTTACTAACTGTTAGCATAATTTTTAAAATTCTTCAAATATCTATCTTTATTTAAGAACAAAAAAGACAAATTACAACTAAGTCAGACTCAGAAAATTTAATTAATTATAAATAAATGTTTTACAATTGGTATCTTTTTAAAAAGTAATACTATAAATAATGAACTCAGTAAAATAATTGATGCAAAGATAATATTTACTACAATTGTCTGATTAAATTCAATTTCTGAATAAAAAGGCTTTAGAAAATCTCCAATAATGATATGAAGAAAATAGATTCCTAGTGAATTCTCCCCAATCAAATGTATTCCTTTCCCAAAAATCCCTTTATGCTGATATTTTAAAGATAAAACAAAAATAGCGGCAACCAAAATCAATGCAAAAATAGTATCATAACCATACCATACAATATTCCAAATTTGATTTTGTTTTTTGGATACAATTACGCCATATAGAAACAATAAAAGCATTGAAAGTGGTATGGTAATAATTGCAATTAGTCGGTATTTTTTTCTATTAATAAAGTCTTTGTGATAAAATAGTAGCCCGCCTAAAAGAAAATATCCTATAGAATAACCATGCATTCCTCTAAATGGATTAAATTCCTTAAAATGATTTTGAGTTAATTGACTATCCAACATTTTTTGAGAGAGGAAACTTATAACTGTAGCACAATTTGATATAAATGAATTTCCAAAAGTTAATAGCATAACACAAGCAAAGAAAAAATAAAAACTATTTACATTATTTTTAAAAACATGAAAAATAAGTGGAAAAAAAATATAAATACAAATTAAAGCTTCAAGGAACCATATATGATTAATCCAACCATCCTTTAAATAATAAACTCCTTTTATTACTTCTAAAAATGACAATTTTTCGTTGCGAATTATAGAGAGTGCAAGTAACGTAATTATTCCCCAAACAACTGTCAAGATTATGATGTTACCCATTTTAAATATATGATTTTTTAAATCTAAAGAGGACTTATTTAAAAGCAAAGCTCCATTAACAAAGAAGAAAAGTGGTACACAGGTACACAAAATAGATTTGATAAAATAATTAATGTAAGAAATATTGTCATTCCCAATAAGAAAATCTATCTGCAAATAATTAAAATGAAACATCACTACAAAAAAAATAGCTATTGCCTTAAGCAAATCTATAAAATCATATCGTTTCTTAATTTCATTCATATTCTTGTCATATTAAAAACTTGACTAAATCATTCAATACTTTATTTATTTAAGTTTTGATTCACCCCAATGGTCAAATCACCAGAATTAAAAAATGTAAAATTAAATAGCTTCAAAACATCATAAATAGCCTCTCGACAGTTAAACTCATCATGAATTTCTATGGCAATACATTTAGTAATAGCTAAAAATGAGATATCAGAATTAGGATTCGTAAAAATCTCTTTTTCAGAACCTTCAATATCAATTTTTAAAATATCGATGGTATCCCAATTAAATTTTTTTATTAAATAAGAAATTGAAAAAGCTTCTAAACCTGTTTTCTCATGAGTTTCTTCAACTCGAAAACACCAATCGCTTTTATCTCTAAAATCACTAATGAGTTTTAAATTTGAATTTTTACTCCAAATTCCACCTTTTATTTTTTGCACATTTTGAATCGAATTGGCTTCTAAATTAAAACTCAAAATTTCAAAATTAGAATCATTCGGTTCTATACAAATAAATGTGGCATCATCAAAAAAACGAGAAAAATAAAGCGTTGTTAACCCAATATTACTGCCTGCATCAATAATTTTCAGTTCTTTTTTATAAGGAAAATTAGTTTTAAAAGTTTCTACTACAGGTTTATACTCTAAAAAATTAAAGATTTGTGTAAAAACCTCTAAATCGCTTGAAGGCCTTTTCCTTGTTCTGATTATTGATTCCCATTTTGGATAATAAGAATTAAAATAATAATCTGTTTCTTCTTTTAAAAACCCATCAAAACTAATGAGATGAAAATAATAATCATTTAATATTCGCTCTTTTAAAGTAGTTTCAAGTTGAAACACCCTCTTAAATAAGTATCTAAGAATTATCAATCTACTTGAAGAATCTATACGATATAAATGAAATATTTTTTGCATTCAATTTTTTTATTTAAGCAATTGTGAGGCATTTATCCATTGCCAAATATGAAAACTACTTTGATTATTTCCTTTAAAAAACAAATCTAACTCTGTTTGAAGTTCCTTTTTATTAAACCAATTATTGTTTTTCAGTATTTCGATTTCGTCAGTTACCCAATCTTTTAAATCATGAGATAACCATTCTCTTTGCGGTGTTTGCAAAGGACGTTTAGGTGCTAAAATGATATCTTTTTTTAAAAATTTATTAGCTATTTTTCGCAACATCCATTTCTGAACACCTTCCTTAATCTTAAAACTTTCAGGCCTACTAAAAACATATTCTACTAATTCATAATCTAAAAATGGCTCTCTTAATTCCGTTCCGTGAAGCATTGAAATTCTATCATTAAACCTTAAAGCTCTTGGGATTTTAGTTTGAAACAAATCCCTATATTGAAGGTTTAACAAATCATCTTTGAAAGGCTTTTCATAAATAGTTTTAGTATATTTTTTATAAAATTCAATATCTAATACATTAGTTCTAAAAGGGGACGATGTTACTCCTTGAATAATATTTTGCGAATTATTTGTATAATAATCATAACCTGCCCAAGCTTCATCAGAGCCTTGACCATCAAGCAAAACTTTTACACCTTTTTGACTTGCGGCTTGAAAAATCTTAGCATAGGCAATCGTTGGAATTCCGCCATAGGGTTCTGATTGATTTTTTGCGATTTTCAATGCCAAATCTGGAACTTCTTGAGGATTTAAAGCACAAATGTTTAACTTGTAAGGTCTGTTTTCAAGCATCGATTTTACCCAAAAAAGCTCATCATATCTACCATCATTTGTAATAAAAGTAAAGGCTTCTAGTGATGATTTATCAATATCCTGTTGATCAATTAATGCTAAAAGGAGACTAGAATCTAAACCTCCACTCAAATTAAAACCAATAGGCACATCAGCTCTAAATCTTAAATTTACTGTTTTTAGAAGTAAATTTGTAATATACTCTTCTTCGTTTGATTCAAAATGATTTTGTAATTTATGAATTCTTTCTTCAAAAAAATACCATTTTTTTATTTCCAAAGAATTGTTCTTTAATGTTAAAAAATGTCCTCCTGATAATTGATGGATGTTTTTCCAAAACGTTTCTTCAGGTGAACCATAGCTTCCTTCTGAAAAATAATTTAACCAAACTTTATCGTTAGTGATTTTTGGAACACCTGCCGCAAAAAGAGTATTAATTTCGGAAGCAAAAATAAAATTTTGATTGTCAAAAAAAAAATAAAATGGTTTCACTCCAAATCGATCTCTGGCTGCAAAAAGAGTATTATTTTTTTTATTCCAAATGGAAAAAGAGAACATGCCATTGCATTTATTCAAACAAGCTTCACCCCATTCTATATAACTATTTAATAAAACTTCTGTATCTGATTGTGTTTTGAAAGTATATTTAAATTGTAATTCATTCTTGAGTTCAAGGTAATTGTAGATTTCTCCATTAAAAACCAATACATAATTTTTACATTCGCTTATAAATGGTTGGTTTGCATTACTAGACAAATCAATAATACTTAATCTATTATGACCCACAACAGCTTTATTATCATCACAATAATAATCCATAAAATCTGGACCACGGTGTTTTTGGGTTTCTAATACTTGCAAAATATTCTCTTTATTGGCTTTTTGACCAATAATTCCAGCTATTCCGCACATTTTATAAATTGATTTTATTAAGTATTTGTTCAGCCTTTTTCCAGTCTTGCATTGTATCAATATTTACATACAATTCTGGGTCGCTCTCGATGTATGCAATAGATTTTCCGTATAAACTTCCGTTTTTAATTACGTCAGCTTTTGTTATATATATACATCCATCACGATGAAAAGCATTTGGTAATTCTTGCCTTCTTGTAATAATTTGTTCTTCACCAGTAGCAATTTTTAACAAACCGTTTTCTTCTTCAAATGTCCAATGCGGGTTGTACTCATGAGGAACAGGTAAAACACTTACTAGGCTATCTGCTTTAGAATTAATAAACTTTTCGATAGCCTTATCAATGAAACCAATAGCTCTAAACGGATTTGTAGGTTGTAATAGACATACTGCATCAAAAAAGATATTTTGTTTTTCATAAAATGCAAGCGCATGTTGTACTACTTCAAGAGAAGATGATGTATCTTGAGCTAAATCAGCTGGACGAATAAATGGAGGTTTGCAACCCGCTATTTCGGCTTCAATGGCAATTTCGGCATCATCTGTAGAAACGACTATTTCAGTAAGTAATTTTGAATTCTTGGTATCATTAATAGTATATTCTATCAACGGTTTTTTTCCTAAAAGTTTAATATTCTTTTTAGGAACACCTTTAGATCCACCTCGAGCAGGTATTAATCCTAAAATTCTCATTTTTTATTAAATATAAAGCGATTTTCCCCAACTCCAAATTTTTCTTTAGCATACGGAATTTGATTATAAATTGCTTCTACTCTATCGAAATCAGCACCTCTTGTCAATCTTTTTATGTTGCAAGCACCATTCTTTTCTAACTCTACTATTATTTCTTCAGAAGTTAATCGAGTATTAATTGGAACCATAACATGGTCAAGCATATAAAAAACTCTGTTCATAGGAATACCTAACGAACGTAAAACATCTTGAGCAAATTTTTTATTTACATCTTTCATTAATGCTCTTAAAATCTCTATACTATCCCAAAATATTCCTCCTGGATTTTCAATTAAATATTGCCAACCCAATCCCCCTGTTTTCATTACTCTTAATTGTTCAGCTATACCTTTTCTCCAATCTTCGGTATGATGAAGAACACCATTACTATATACAATATCAAATGATTCCTCTTCAAATGGCATATCTAATACGGATGCTTTTATAAAATCTATATTTTCAATACCTGCTAATTGGGCTCTTGTGGTAGCATCTTGCAATCCTATGTCTGAAAAATCAACACCAATTGCTTTTTGAATTCCTAATAGTCTCCAAGCTGATGTATATCTCCCGCCTCCACAGCCTTGATCAAGTACTATTAATTTTTCTTTATCAAGAATTTCAATTCCATTTCGATTTAATCGAGTTTCTAAAAGATTTTTTGCTTCTTTAAAATAGCTTTTATGATCAAATTCTTTAAACAAATTCCCATAATGCTGACCTGTATGAGTTTTCACTTCATCTTGAAAATCTTCAACTTTAGAAAATTCAAAAGAGTTATTGAGCAAAATATGGATATCTTTATTTTTAACTAAATTTTCAGTTGAATTTAATAATTCGTTCAAGACTTCAATAAATAAAGACTTTGGTTTATCATTAGATTTAAAAATACTTTCTGTTTTATGAAATAAAAAAGGTACTGATAGAACTCTAAAATAATCATGGAACTTATCTTTTGGAAGTTGATTAAAAAGTTTCACAACATTTTCAGGAGTCTTTCCATAAATTTGAGACTGAATGCAATCTACAATATCTGCATAACTATTTGTAGAACGAATATCTTTATTTTCAGTTATCATATAGTTAATACGTTATTGTTTTATGAAATTGTAACGGCAAACTTTGTAGTAATTCTGCGATTTTTTTTCCTGCATTTCCTCCACCATAAACTTCAGATTTTGGGCGTTCGGTTTTAACTAAAATATTTTTAACCGCATTAGTAATTTCATCTTCATTATAGGAAACATCACTGCTATTTTGACCTCTATCTCGCCTATTTTGTCTGGTTCCGATATTAATTGCTGGAACACCTAAATAGGAACATTCGCGGATACCAACACTAGAATTTCCTATTAAACAAATGGAACAATTTAGAAGATTTAAGAAATCATCTCCTTCCATATTTTTAAAAAAATGAACATTTTCTAGTGCATACTTTTCTCTATAAGATCGTATTCCAGTTGAAGTACCGTCAGCACCAGCATCAACATTTGGCCAAAACCAAAGCGTTGGCATGTTAATTTTTTGAATCGCCCTTAAAGTAGCTTCAATATGTTTTCTAGAATTTTGGTATTCATTAGTTACGGGATGTTGCATTACAACAATATAACCATTATCTAGATTTGGTTTTGAACCTACTCCACCATATTTCTCATAAGGATTAAAGGTTAATCTATCATTTTTTGAAACTTGTTTTGCTATATCTATTGAAGGACAACCTGTATTGAAAACCATTTCAGGGTTTTCACCCAATTGTATCACTCTATTTTTTGCGTTTTCTGAAGAAACAAAGTGATAATCTGACAATTTTGTTATAGCATGCCTTACTTTCTCGTCAATATTTCCAGTCACTTCTCCACCTTGTATGTGCGCGAGTGGAATATTCATATAAGAAGCTGCAATTGCTGTAGCCATAGTTTCAAATCTATCGGCAACAGTTACTACAATGTCTGGTTTTAAGTTGTCGAAAACCGTCGATAATTCTAAAATTCCGATTCCAGTAGTTTTAGCGGCTGCAGTTAAGTTTTCTCCCTCTAAAACATTAAACACTTTGGCGGCAATTTCAAAACCATCTTTTTCTATATAATTTACGGCACTTCCGTATCGATCAAGTAAAGCAGAAGCCGCAACTATCAATTGAAGTTCCAATTCAGGATGCTCCTTAATTGCTGTTAAAACGGTTTTAACTCTGCTGTAAGATGGTCTTGCTGTAATAACAACTGCTATTTTTCTTTTGCTACTCATTCTATATCTTCTTCATTCAAAAAATCCCATTTCAATTTTTTATACTTCAATTTTTTACCAATTACTTCAATAAAATTTTCAGCCGATATACCAAATCCTTTTGGTTTCTTACTTTCTAAATCATCAAAAGTTATTATATGTCCGTTTGGCAAATCCTTATTTACAGCTAATGATTTTTCGAATATCAATTTCAAATCTTTAAAATTTTCATTATTATTTTTATCAATAGGATGATTTTTAGCCGTATAAATGGTATTTACTGCCTCAACCAATTGTTTTGTTTCTTCTACAGTTAAGGAAGCAATAGCGTCTGGACCGAACATGTCTCTATTAAAAACGACATGAAACTCTAAAATCTCAGCTCCGAGTGCAACTGCTGCAATTCCTGTAGCTAGTTTAGCAGAATGATCCGAAAAACCAACGGGAACTTTATATCTTTCTTTTAATTCTTGAATAACATTAAAGCCATATTGCTCTGATTGTGTAGGATAAGCTGTTGTACATTGTAAGATAGAGAAATTTACTTTTTTATTTTTAAAAAAATCAACTGTTTTATCTAACTCTTCAAAACTACTCATTCCTGATGAAATGATAATTGGTTTACCAGTTTTGGCAATTTTTTCTAGTAACAGAAAATTATTTACTTCTCCAGAACCTATTTTATAGATAGAAATTCCAATTTCTTCTAGCCAATCAACAGCTAGATTACTAAATGGCGAACAAATAAAATCCAAACCAACTTCATCGCAATGCTTTTTTATTTCCTTCCACTGCTTTAAAGTAAACTCCATTCTTTTCCAATAGTCGAACCTAGTTTTATCTTCGTAGGAAAATTGGACACGAAAAGGTTCATGAATACTGCTTTCAGCTTCAGCTATATGCATCTGAAACTTAATAGCTTGCACTCCTGTTTTTGATACAGCATCAATGTATGAATGTAAAATTCCTAAACTTCCGTCATGAGCTTGAGCAATTTCGGCTATAAGATAAGGCTTGTTATTCATGAAAAAACTATTGATATGGAAGTAAAAATAACTATTTTTCTGGTTTCCAGAATATTTTTGTTTCTTTTAATTCTAAATAATTTTGATATTCTTTTTTGGTTAGAGTAGCTTTATTTTTTATTAAATTAGGGATTTTATAAAACACATCAATAATAGCTAATAACAAAGGAATTATTACTTTAAAATTTCCTTTGAAAACTTTAGTTTTGATTTGTATATAAAGTGAATATGTAATTATTCTTGGGATTTTTACAGATGGATAAAACAATAATATTAAAAACCATCCTGAGCAAATTGAACGTCTGTATCGAAAACTAAATTCGTTGTTGTTTTTTGTTCTAGATTTTAAATCTACTCTATGATGTACTAAAATTTCTGGTAAATAATGAACTTCCCAGTTTTTTTTGAATAATTGTAAAGAAGCAAAGTTTTCTTCGCCATAAAACTGAAACCATTCCGGATAATTAGGAATCGTTCTCCATCCAGCGATTCTCCATACATGCCCGCAACCTACATAGGATTGAACCCTACTCGGGATTTCATTAGAAAGTTGGTTTTTTGGCTCCTCTAAACCCCAAAAAATTCTTAATGCTAATAAACCACAATTTGGATTCTCATTAAAATAATTAAGAATTTTGTCTAAAGGATTTTTAGTCAAAAAATGAGCATCATCATCTAATGAAATAGCAAAATCAGAAGTAGTTTCATTAAGCATTTTGTTTCTACAATAGATATAGCCTTTTGAAGTGTCATTTCGTTTGATTTCAACCTCTGGAAAATGAGCGGTTACTTTTTCAAAAGTTCCATCGGTTGATCCATCATCAAATACTACACACTTAACTTTTTCACTAAATAAGTGTCTTGTATTTTGAAGTGTAAGAAATAAATCGTTATATCGATTTTTTGTAGAAATTAAAATTGAAAAATGTATCATATTCAATTTTTATAGATCATCAATTATACCTTTTAAATAATCAGCAGAAAGGTATTTTAATAAATCTTGTCTGTCTAAAACTAAATCGACAGGATTTACTTTCCAAAGTTGATAAAGATTTTCTATTATAGTTGCAATTTTGGCACTATCATCAACTTCAGACCAATACGGATATTTTTCGCCTAAAAGTCTTTTTACTTCACTATAATATGGTGCTAAAGAAATTATTGGCTTATTCGCTTCGACACAATGGGGGAACTTACCAGGAAGAAAAGGGCTAATTTCCGATTTTGATTCTAGTATAATATTAACTGTAACATTTTTTTGAAGTTTATACACTAAATCAAATGGTATAGTGCCATTGTAAATATATATTTCCGGATTATTTAATTGATACTCATCTAACATTTCTGTATGGGATGATGCTGGGCCTATCAATATTAATTTTGAAAATTCTTTTGCATCGGGATTGTTTTTCAAAAATAATTCATACCCTTCTATTAATCCTTTTGGAGGTCTTTGAGGCATTAAATTTCCAGCATGCAATAAATTAAATTTAGTGTTGTCAAAATAATCTGGAAGCACTACATCATTAATTTTATAATCTGCATTTTGATGCGGAATAATAATGCCTGTTTTTGAAAAATCAGGAAAATAACTCCCCATCCATTCTTTTAATAATTGACTTGGAAATGCAGAATATTTGGCTTTTTCAGAAACCAATTTAAAGAATTCCTCTTTTTGTTTGTAGCTTGATTCTACCCAATCGTATGGCCTTGGATAACAATGAAATGGAAATGGGTCATGAACATAAGCCATCCACCTGTCATGAAACTGTGGTAATTTTAAAACTGCATAATGGGGTCTAAAACTTGCGCCTTTACTTAATGTTATTACTAAATCAGATTCAAAATTAATTTCCTTTAATGCTTTATTTATACTATTTGTATCATTAAAAAAAGTAAATGAAAAACCAAAAATCTTTTGTAAAAAGGGTGCTAAATTAATATTGAAATTCCTCCAAATAACCCTTTGTAATCTACTTAAAAAATACAAATAACTGAACTTTATTTCGCGAATTGCAAAGCAGGACACCCCAGATAGTTGTATGTTTTTTAAGGTATAATGATAAACTATAACTTCAAATCCAGCATCAGCAAGATTTTTAATTAATGCTACATTTGCTTTAGAGCCACTACTGTCCTCAACATTAATAGAATCTACTACAATCAGTATTTTCATGTTAGTCGTTATCTAATAAATATTTTAGAATCTGTTGAGCAGCATCACCATTACCGTAGGGATTATTTTTATTTTCATAAATCAGATCCTTATTTAAAATAGCAACAATAGACTCTATTATTTTTTTCTCATCTGTTCCCACTAAAATTGAATGCCCCGAAGTTACACCCTCAGGTCTTTCAGAAACTGTTCTTGTTACAATTATAGGTTTTCCTAATGATGGTGCTTCTTCCTGAATTCCTCCCGAGTCTGTTACAATCAAATAAGATTGTTTCATTAACCAAACAAAAGCTGGATATGAAACTGGTGTAATAAGATGAATATTTTCTTTTTTTGATAATTGATTATAAACTATTTCTTTTACATTAGGGTTAAGATGCACTGGGTATACGATAGTAACATCTTCTCTTTCGGAAATTTTCAAAAGTGCTTTGCATAAATTCTCAAATCCATGTCCAAAATTTTCTCTACGATGTCCCGTCACTAAAATTATTTTTTTGTTTAACGGAATACTTTTTGTCAACTTTTCAATTTCAGGATTTATATAATTCGGCATTTCAATCTTACTGAGTGTCCAAAACAAAGCATCTATTACAGTATTGCCTGTTTCAATTATATTTTTTTGTAAGACCCCTTCGTTTAACAAGTTTTGAGTAGCTAGATATGTTGGTGTAAAATGAATATCCGCTAATCGACTGGTTAATTGTCTATTTATTTCTTCAGGAAAAGGTGATTTTTTATTATAGGTTCTTAAACCAGCTTCTACATGTCCCACTTTAATCCCTTGATGAAAAGCTGCTAAAGCTACCATTGAAGAAGTTGTTGTGTCTCCATGAACTATAACTAAATTAGGTTTCTCTTTATTTAAAACGAAATCAATTTTAGATAAAATGGTTGCACTTAATCCGTTTAAGGTTTGATTGGGTTGCATCAAATCTAAATCATATTCAGGAATAATTTCAAAAAAACCCAAAACCTGATCTAACATTTCCCGATGTTGAGCAGTAACGCAAACTTTTACTTGAAAATTAGTTTTCTTCAGTTCATGATACAATGGAGCCATTTTTATTGCTTCAGGACGAGTACCAAAACAGAGTAGTATTTTCATGAATTATATTTTTTTTTCAATTAATCTTTTATTCCTATATATCATTAATCTGTATGGTAATACTTTGGAGAATACTTGCCATTGTAATCTTTCATAAATAGGTAAATCAAGTACTTTTAATATCTTCATAAATAAATTATATTCTTTAAAACCTATTGATTTTGATATAAAATATCGTTTTAAATAATAAGAAAGTAACTGTCTTTGCTTTAAATTTTGAATTACAAGTAAAATTGCTTTTGTATATGATTCTTTTCTTAAAGGATTGTTATTAAAATACTCTCCCGTATTAGAGTTAGGATGCTTTCTATTATAATACAAAATATTATCAATCATTATCCCGCTAAAACCATTCGTTATTAATCTAATATAGCATTCCCATTCTTCAGCATAGTGTAACTCTTCATTAAATTTATTGCCACTGAAACAACTTTTTTTCCATAATATTGTACAGGAAGCAAATCCTATTTTTTGTGTTACAATGTCTTGAATATCATTTATTGTTATTGGTTTGTTTAAGGAAACAACTTGATTATTTAATTCTGGATGGGTATCTATAAATGGAGATTTACCATAATGACAAAAATCGGCTTTACTTGACTCAATACTACTAAAGCTTATACTCAAATTTTGCGGATGAATAATATCATCGTCATCAAAAAAAATAACATATTCTCCTTTTGACAAATCCAATCCATAATTTCGGCATCCAGGCAATCCTTTTTTATATGTACTTTCTCTGTTAAAGTATCTAAATCTTGCATCTGACTTTAAAAAGGGTTTAATAATTTCAGTTGTATTATCTGTACCTCCGTCATCTATAATTATACATTCCCAATCTTTGAAAACTTGATTTTGAATAGATAATAGCGTTTCTACAATAAAATGAGCTCTATTGTAGGTTGCCATGATTATGGAAACTTTTGGATTCACTTAATACTATTTTTTATAAATCGAAAAGGTCTTAATATGAAATTTCCAAGTTTAAAATCAATTGAATTGATTCTTTTGAGTTCGTTTCTTCTATTTAAATCTATAATAGTTAATAAATTTTCAACTGTTTGATCAAAATACTTTATATATAAATCTTTATGCTTGGTAAAAATATATAACCTAATTTCTTTGTCAAATTTATTTAAGGCTTCCGTTCTCAAAGAAGTTTTATGTTGACGATAAAAAAATAAAGGCTCTTGAATAATTACAGTATTCCAACCGAGTTTACTAATTCGCAAATAAAATTCCCAATCTTCATACCCTTTCTTCATATTCTCGTCATATCCACCTGCTTCAATCCAACATTTTTTTCTAAACATTGAATTTCCTATAGCTGCATTTTGGAATAAAAAATCTTCTATATTTTTTCCATTAGGTTTAAAAATGTCATAATAAGTATTACCCACAAATCGTTTTCCCCAACAACTTACTATTCCAATTTTTGGATCGTCATTAATTACTTTTAATGCTTTACTAATAAAAGTTTTATCGAATTTATCATCCGAATCCAAAGTCAAAATGTATTCGGATTTTGATTTTGCAATACCGAAATTTCTTGCACTGCTTAATCCTCCATTATCTTTATAAAAATATTTAAATCTCGTATCTTTATTACTCCACAAACAAGCAATTTCTTCTGTATTGTCTGTACTTCCGTCGTTTACAACAATGCATTCCCAATTTTCACAATCCTGTTCTATGACCGATTGCAAAGCATCTGGGAGAAACTTAGCATGATTATAACAAGGTATTATTATGGATACTAAATGCATTCTCTTTTTTTTCTAAACAATCGATTATACTTTTGATTGATTCTTTTTTTAAAAATTTTTAAAGAAAACTCAAACAATTCTTTTGCTGAAAAAATTTCGTTTTGAAACAATTGCTCTAACACTTTTTGCCCTTCAATTTCTTTAAGATATTTTTTTAAATAATAAATTTTATGAATGTTGCTTTTATAAGATGTCTCGTCATCATCCCAAGATCCTAAAAAATGATGTGATGCAAAATTTGAAGACAAGTCAATACAAAAATGTGTAGATGGATATATGGCAATATTACAGTCTAATTCTTGAAGTTCATCCTTGTTAGGATTAACTTTAAATTCTTCAATTAATATTTGAGCAACAATTAATGTATTGGTAACCTGTTCGAAATTTTGTTTTTTGTCATAATACTCTAAAACCTTTTTTGGCCAAATATGTTCTTTTTCAGAACCCCATAGTGCAGTAAAAGGAAAACCTATTCTCTCAAAACCAGAAAAAGCTCCATGAGTTAAAAAGGTGTCTAAACGCTGCTTTACTTCAACATCAGTATCTAAATAAATCCCTCCTTGATGGTATAAAACATAAGCCCTAACATAGTCTGAAACAAATGCCCATTTTTTATTTATATAGGCATCTTTAACATATAAATTTATATCTAAGTCAAAGTTAGATTCATTCCATTCGATTATTTCATAACCCGATAAGTATCTATTCCAAGATTGGATACAATGTTTTATTAATTCAGGTTTAGGTTTATTTCCAAACCAACAATAATGTATGGTTTTTGGTATCATACTGATTTTCTCTTTAAATAAAGAAATAATCCACTTGTATATACTTTGTTCCCATTCTCATTAATCCATCTATGACTTGGATGTTGCGCATAATTGATATTTAATTTTAATCCATCCAAAATTTTATTTACCTTATCATCTTCATCAAAATCATCATAAATAATTTGAATACTATGTGTTGATTGAAACTTATCTGTAAAATCACTTATCAAATTATCTTTATAAAATGGATGCAATTCTACAATTATATCTGAATTTTTTTGCCAATTAAACTCATTAGGATTAAGCAATGTTTTTTCAAATCCTTCACAATCCATAAATAACAAATCTATTTTTTTTTCAAATTTTTTAAACTCTTCTGTAGTAGCTTCACCTAAAATTTTGTAATCCGATAAATTATTAATTTCAAACCATGAAGCTATTTTTGGATGTAAGTCTTGAACCATTTCATAGATAAATAAACTATCTGGATTAAATAAATTACTCAAACCAGCTGCATAATAACCATTATTGCCACCAATGATAATAATGTTTTTTATTTTTCTGTTCAATAAATCTGAAAAAACAAAATGCAAACAGGATTCATAAAATCCTATAATTTCGGTTAATGTCAGAACATTTAATAGCTTTTCAGGAATTTTCAATCCTGAAAACGGCCCGAAATAGATTCTATTTCCAAAACATTTTGCAATAATTTGTTTAGTGTCTTTTTTTGTATTACGCAGTCTCATTAATATAAATATTTGGAATAATACTCACTTTTCCTGGCCATAATCCGCTATATTTATTACCTCTTCTGTATCCATCGTCATAAATATTAAAAGCAGTTATTCTTTCCATTTTTTTATAAATTACACCACTAATACTATTAAAGTGGAAATTTACAGTATATAAACCTGTATTAAAAACATATTTTGGCACAACAACATTTAAACTGTATTGTCCTCTTTTTAAATTTATAATTTTTTCATTAATATGATAGGAATTGATGGCAGTTATTAACTCCTCATATTCATTATATATAGCAATACAAAAACCAAAATCTGGATTTGCTTTTTTTATTTCTAATGTCAAAATCATTGTTAAATCTTCTCCATTTGAAATGTTAATACTTTGAACGCCTTTAGAATTTAAAATTTCAAAACTCTTCAATCCACATTCATTATTTTCATATTCAAAGGAAGAAATTTCATCATTAGTCATGTACTTTGTAATGACTTCATCTATTTTATCATCCTTGATTATTTTTCCATGCTCTAGTAAAATTCCTTTGTTGCATAAACTTTTTACGCTTGGCATATTATGACTAACAAAAAGTACAGTTCTACCTTCTCCTTTACTAATATCTCCCATTTTACTGAGACATTTTTTTTGAAACTCGGCGTCACCAACCGATAAAACCTCATCTACAATTAGAACTTCACTTTCTAAATGTGCTGCGACAGCAAAAGCCAAACGAACATACATTCCCGAAGAATATCGCTTAACAGGAGTATCTATATATCGTTCTACTCCTGAAAAATCAATAATTTCATCTAATTTTCGGGTAATTTCATTTTTACTCATACCGAGAATTGCTCCGTTCAAATAGATATTTTCTCTTCCCGTCAATTCAGGATGGAAACCAGTTCCTACCTCTAACAAAGAAGCAATCCTACCTTTAGTTTTAACACCTCCAGTTGTTGGAGCAGTAACTCTAGATAAAATTTTTAACAACGTTGATTTTCCAGCACCATTTTTTCCAATAATTCCAAGAACTTCTCCTCTTTCAACTTCAAAATTAATATCTTTTAAAGCCCATACATAATCACTACTTCCAACTATACTTCTATCATTCGTATCACCTATTTTTAAATACGGATTCTCTTTGCCCCGAATTTGATGCCACCATCGATTTAAATCATGACTTATAGTACCTGTACCAACTTGTCCTAATCGGTATTGTTTAGAAATATTTTCGGCTTTTAAAATTATATTTTTACTCATAGAAATCTTTTATACGGTATCAATAAAACTCTTTTCCGTTTTATTAAAAACTAATAGTCCAACAAAAAAAACTATTACAGTTACTACTGATGTGTATAGCAATCCCAATAGTGTTATTTCTCCAACATTTAACAGCATAAAACGCGTAGATTCTATAACATATGCTAATGGATTGTATCTAACTACCCAAGCATACTTTGGGATTTTATCAACAATTAATGCCATAGGGTACATTACTGCAGACAAGTACATCAATAATTGCACTCCAAAACTAACTAAATAACTAAAATCTCTATATTTAGTGACTAATGAGGAAATAATCATTCCTAATCCTAGTCCTAAAAAACCCATTATAATAATCAATAATGGAAATAGAAGAGTATATTCATTTAAACTAATTTCTGCTCCTTTTATATAGAAATAAATATAGAAACCTATAAAAATAGTAAATTGGATTCCAAATTTTAATAAATTAGAAATTACAATTGAAATTGGCATAATTACTCTAGGAAAGTAAACTTTTCCGAATATTGCAGCGTTTTTTTTGAATGTATCTGAAGTATCATTTAAACAAGAAGTAAAGTAATTCCAAATTGTAATTCCAGCCAAATTAAACAAAAAAGGCGGTGTAGATCCTGTATTAATACCCGCTACACTATTAAAAATAATCGTAAAGATTAATGAGGTTAATAACGGCTGAATTAAATACCAAAGCGGCCCTAAAACAGTCTGTTTGTATACTGTAACTATATCTCTTTTGACAAAAAGCGTTAATAAATCTCTATATTGCCAAACTTCTTTTAGATTAAGTTCGAAAAATTTGTTTTTAGGCTTTATTTCAAATAACCACTCCTCATCGGAATCTTGTTTATGATTCATAGTTAAATATTAAAAAATATATTTTTAATTATATAGATTACAATTTATTAATGATACATTATATCTTTAAACTAAATAAATTGTAAATTATTATTACTTCAAAGGTACTAATTTAAAGGTTATTTGAAGCTATTGATAAAAATACATTTTAGCTTAAATACTAACACTTTTAATATTATAAATATCTATACTTTATAAATATTGATTTTTAAAAAATCTAAACATAATGTAAAATAAATGCTGAATTTTGATTATTTTTGGGAAATGTTAACACTATTTAGACCTAAGATTATACTCAAAGATTTAATTCCTGATAATTATATTGATATTCATTCTCATCTTTTACCAGGAATTGATGATGGTGCTCAAACTATTGAAGATACTTTATTTTTAGTTTCAGAGATGAAAAAATTAGGTATTGAACAGTGCATAACAACACCTCACGTTATGAAAAATGTTTGGGATAATACTAAAATAGGGATTGAGAATAATTTAAACATTACAATTTCAGATTTAGAAATTAAAGCGAAAAATATTCCACTAAAGGCTTCCGCAGAATATTTAATAGATTCAAATTTTGCTTCTTTATTTCAAAATGAATCTTTATTAGTTTTAAAAGATAATTATGTTTTGGTTGAATTATCATATTTAAATGCTCCTATACAACTTTATGAAATACTTTTTGATTTACAGGTTGCTGGTTACAAGCCAGTTTTAGCACACCCAGAGCGCTACAGCTTTTTCTATCATAATTTAAACGAATATCAAAAACTGAAACATTCTGGTTGTTTATTTCAACTCAATTTATTGTCAACTATTGGATATTATGGTATTGAAGCTGCAAAAATTTCTGAAAAATTACTACAAAAAGGAATGATTGATTTTGTAGGCTCTGATATTCATCATAAAAATCATATAGATGGATTTTCTAGAAAAATTTTACTAAAAGATTCACAACCACTTAAAGAAGCAATAGAAAGAAATGAATTTTTTAGATTTTAAGTTTCATACCTTTAAAATTAAAAAAACTGTCAAAATTATAATGTAAGACAATTTTTAATTAAATATATAATTACAAGTTTATATGTTTATTTAAAACATTAATCTCAAACTAGATATTAAATTTTTTATTTAAAAATTCTTTAATTTTAGATTTTTTAAATACATCTTCTCCATATCCGTATCCATACCCATAGCCATATCCATACTTATACCTATAACTTAAATTAACTCCAACGTTATTTAAAATATAAGCTAAGTTTTTCAGTTTCCCTTTCTGTTTCAATTCAAGAGAATATTGCAACAACTTCTTTTCTGTAAAATCTGCTCGTACTACAAATAAAGTAACATCGGCAAATTGAGATATTGTAAGTGAGTCGGTAACCAACAATGTTGGTGCAGTATCAATTACTATATAGTCGTATTCTTTTTTAGCTTCGCTTAATAATAACTCTAAACGTCCATTAGACAAAAGTTCAGCAGGATTAGGTGGTATAATTCCTGAAAAAATCAAATCAAGTTCAGGACTGTCAAATTTTTCAGTCACTTTTAAGCTTCTCCAGTCAATTGATGTATCGTACAAATAATTAGAAAGACCAATATGGTTTTTATCCATATCAGTATAATTATGAAACTGAGGGTTTCTTAAATCCGCACCTACAACCAAAACTTTTTTACCTAAAGTAGCAAAAGCCATTCCTAAATTTATTGAAGTAAAAGTCTTACCCTCACCTTTAATTGTTGATGTTACAAATAGAACCGGAGCTGTTTTATCAATTCTTAGTGGCAACAAATATCCAATATTTGTTCTTAAAATTCTGAAAGATTCAGCAAGTACAGATCTATCATTGTCTAACATTACTTTTAAATCATCTCCAATAAAAGGAACTTCAGATACAATTGGAATGTCCCGAACTATTTTTAATAACTCTTGTTTATTATGAATTTTATTATCTAAGAAATTTTTAACAAATACAAATAGAAAGGGTATCAATAATCCAATTATTAAAGAGCCTAAATAAATTAAATCCTTTTTAGGAGAAATCGCATTTGTATTTGACGAGGCAAAATCAACCACTTTTATAGAAGGTCCAGTAACAGCTACGTTTATAGCTGCTTCTTCTCTTTTTTGTAATAAAAGAATATACAATGCCTCTTTTATACTTTGTTGTCTTTCTATACTCCTAATAAATTTTTCATATAATGGAATTTTATTAAATTTATCTAAATATTGTTGATATAAAAGATTATTTTTTGCTAGTGAAACTGCCAATTCATCTTGATAGTTTTTTATAGATTTAAACATATCCTTTTTAAGTACATCTAATTGTTCATTAATAATCTTTATTTTTGGATTATTTTCTCCTGCACTAAATAAAAGTCTTTCCCTTTCTGTAACTAAAACATTATAATTACCAAATAATTGATTAATAATAGTATTAGAAATACCCATCTCTAATGGAAATGATTCAAATTTTTTATGTGTTTTTAATGATTGCTCGATATATTTTGTTAATTCTATTTGATTTTGTATTTCTGTGATAAGTGATTTTGAGGATTCTATGTTTTTTGCTGCAGATGTTATATCTGTATCAACATTAGTTAATCCATTCTCACGTTTGTATTTCTCTTTATCGTTCTCAATGGAATCGAGTTGACTTCCTAAATAATTGAATCTATTATTAACAAAATCTATAGTTCGTTGTGAGACTAATTGCCTATCTCTAATCCCATCTAAGTCAAATTGTTTTACAATTTCGTCTAGAGTTGCTTCAACCTTATCAATATTTGTTCCAGTTAATGTAAGACCTAATATATCACTTTGGTTAGCAACACTTTTTATATTAATCCCTCCACTAAGACTTAGTGCCGTTTGACGTAATGGGGCTAGTTCAAACACAAATTGTTTACCAATATATTCCTTTATATTCAATCCTGAATTTGGTAAAATTTTAAAAGGAATTCCTGAAATAATATGAACTGAATTGAATCTAATTGGCTTCGAAGTTTCATATTTATTGTCTCCAATTATTTTGAATCCATTATTAATAATCTCGACATTAAATCGTAATGATTTAGATTCTAATTGTTTAGATGAATTTAACCATTTAACAGAAAATGGTTGAGTTTTCCATAATTCATTAGTAGTAAAATACCCTACTCTGTAATATCGTGTTGTTAGGTCTAAATTTTTAACTACACGTTCCATTAACTGATAGGACTTAATCATCTCTATTTCGTTATCTAAACCACGTTTACTGCTTTTTCCTCCAAATATGGATATCATATTATCTGGTAATTTGAATGCTGAGGAAGTATTATCTAAAATCTTAATTTCAGAATAAGACTCATAAATAGGGGTTGTATATCTTAAATAAATTTTAGCTGCAATAAAAAAAACTAGAGTTGAAATCACAAATAAATACCAATACTTTAAGTATTTATTTATTTCTCCAAGTATATCAAAATCATTTGTGCTCGCTTGGCTTTCAAATTCAAAATTTTCCATATTCAATTAACGTGTAAATAAAAGATATACTACAAAAGCAGAAGAAATAATACCCAGTATCGAAGTTATACTTGTTAACCATCCTGATTGTAATACTGCTGGTCCATTAGGCTTTACATAAATTACGTCGTTTTGCTTTAAATAGTAGTATGGGCTATTTATCAAATCTATTTTTGTTATATCTAACTTTCTATAGGTCCTTATTCCATTCTCTTCTCTTATCAAAACGATGTCGTTTTTTATTCCTGATGGTAATATATTGCCTATAGCTTGTAATATAGTTAAATTATTGTTTCCTCCAAAAGATACTGTACCTCCAGCAGAATTGTTCCCGACTGGACCTATTACTGTAACTCTAGCATTAATTATTCTTACACTTACAGTTGGATCATTAACGAATCCTTTATCAATCAGTAATTTATTAATAATTCCTTCAACTTCAGTAGTGGTTTTTCCAGCAACAGAAATTGATCCTAATCTAGGAAAAACTACCTTTCCTTCAAAAGAAACTAAATATCCATTAAGTTGAGCCGACTCTAGCGAAATTGGGGTATTAAAAGGCTCTACAGCTTCAGGAATTAATTCTCCAACTTTAATGCTTAAAATATCATCTATTTGAATTTTATTTTGATAATAATTGATTTTATCCTGAGAACCTATTTGTATGTCATTAAAATACTCTACTTCTTTTCTAGTGGTAATTATAGACTTGCAAGATTGAAGTGTTACTACTAAAAAAATAAAATAAAATATTGATTTTATTACTGCTTTATTCATGCTGTAAAAATTTGTTTTTACTCGGATTATAAATATTTATAAACTTAAATTATTTTAAAGACTGCAAATCTACAATTTATAATTTACAATTTTTTTTAATATATTGTTAAGGCTTTACAATTTGACATCTAAATCAAAAGCAACATATCTAGAATTCATACTTCTAAATTCAGGTACAATTTTTTTCATTTCAATAACTATTTCTTCGTCAGAAAAGATTTGAACTTTATCTAATAAAACCATAACTGTATCATTTATCAATTGGTAATCATCATGGACTTCTTGAGCAATTAATATTTTTTCATTATGAGTTGGGAGGGTTTTTGAAGTATCATTTAGCAATTCTTCAAAGAGCTTTTCTCCAGGTCGTAAACCTATAATTTTAATTTCAATTTCTTTATCAGGGGTAAAACCAGCTAATCGAATCATTTTTTTGGCTAAATCAATAATTTTAACTGGTTGTCCCATATCAAAAATAAAAATTTCTCCTCCATTACCCATTGTTCCTGCTTCTAATACTAATTGACACGCCTCTGGAATCGTCATAAAATAACGTATGATTTCTGGATGGGTTATGGTTAATGGTCCTCCCTCTTGAATTTGTTTGGCAAACAAAGGAACAATTGAACCATTCGACCCTAGCACATTCCCAAATCTAGTAGTTATAAATTTGGTATCACTTATTTGACTTTCTTGTTCTTTATCTAATTTATCCTGAAGTGTTTGAACATATTTTTCTGCAATCCGTTTGCTAGCGCCCATGACGCTACTAGGATTTACGGCTTTATCCGTTGAAACCATTACAAATCGTTCGACTTTATATTTTACTGATAAATCGGCTAAATTTTTTGTCCCTAATACGTTGGTATATATAGCTTGAGAAGGATTCTCTTCCATTAGTGGAACGTGTTTATAAGCTGCAGCATGGTAAACTATATCTGGTTTATATTTGATAAATACCATTTCTAAAGCTCTACTATTTCTAACATCAGCCAACACCGATCTTATTTTAATGTCCTCATTCATTGCATCTATTTCTAGACTTAAACTATGTAGTGGCGTTTCTGCCTGATCTAAAATAATAATTTTAGCAGGTTTAAAACTTAAAATCTGTCTTGTAATTTCACTTCCAATTGAGCCGGCTGCTCCAGTGATTAGAATAGTTTTATCATTTAATTGTGAAGATATTGTATTTGTATCTAAGACAATAGGTTTTCTTTCTAGCAAATCCTCTATTTCAAAGCTTTTGACTTTATTAGAAATTTGCTTTTCATCTTCCCAATCTGTAATTAAAGGAACTGTGAATACTTTAAAATTGTACTCTAGGCATTCTTCAACAATAGCCACAATTTCTTCTTTGGTCAAACTTTTTTCAGCAATAATCAAAGAGTCTGCTTTCATCGACCTTAATATTACATGAATACTTTTATTTTGATTAAGAATAGGAAGATTCAAAATTCTCTTTCCTGTTTTATTGTTGCTAAATTTATCAATAAAACCTAATAACTTAAATCGTCTCGGTTTTTCGGTTCTTAAAGCATTTGCTACTGAAATTGCATTTGCATCAGAACCATAGATTATTGCATTAGTCAATTTCTTTTTATCTTCAAAATTCATAAACCTTTGAAAAAAAAGTTTAACAACTATTCGAAATAAAAATAAAAGAATAAAAGAAATTATATAGCTAATAAATAGACCTGTAGTTAAAAATATTTTATCTCCAAAAACAAAAAACCATGAATAATTAATGAATAACAAAACAAAGTAAGAAGCTGTAGTTGACACTAGTAATTTTACCCCATCAATAAAAGTAGAATGCCTTATTATTCCTGCATATGTTCTGTAAAACAGAAAAAACATAGCATTAACAAAAACGATTATCAAATAACTTAAACTAAAGTTGCGATTATCATAAAACTTGACATTAAGGCTTGTAATAATTAAATGGGTAATAACAATAGCAAAAAAAACAATAGCTACATCTATTCCATAAATTATCCATCTTGGTAAATATCCAAAGTTGTTGAATCTCTTTTTAAAAAAGCTCTCTTTTGCTGTTTCAAAAATTGAATTTGATTTAGTAGTATTATCCAATAGAGTTAAATTTAGCTAAAAATAGCATTTTATTCCAAATTAATTAATCAATTTTAAAGAAAACATTCAATGTTTGTCGAATTCTCTTTTTATCCTCATTTTCTAGATTAGATCCAGAAGGAAGGCACAGACCATTTTCAAACAATTCTTGTGCCACTTTTTCTCCATAATAAGGGTACTTTTCAAAAATGGGTTGCAAATGCATTGGTTTCCATAAAGGTCTAGATTCTATGTTCGCGTTTTCAAAAGCTAGTCTTAAATCTTCTCTTGTTTTTCCATTGTTTTTATTTGGATCAACTAAAATCGCGCTCAACCAATGATTAGAGAAATAATCTGAATTAGGCTCGCTTAACACCTTAATTCCATCATTATTAGCAAAATAATTTGCATAAAAATCATGCATCTCTCTTCTTAATGAAACATGTTTGTCTAACACTTCCATTTGTCCTCTTCCTATTCCTGCACAAATATTGCTTAATCTATAATTATAACCTATCTCAGAATGCTGGTAATGAGGTGCATTGTCTCGTGACTGAGTTGCAAAAAAAACGGCTTTTTCTTTTAATTCTTTTGAAGAGGCAACTAAAGCCCCACCCCCTGAAGTTGTTATTATTTTATTACCATTAAACGACAAAACACCAATATCTCCAAAAGTTCCACATTTTCTACCCTTGTATGAACTACCTAAAGCCTCAGCACTATCCTCAATAATTGGTATTTCATATTTATTTGCTACCACTTTAATCTCATCAACCTTAAAAGGCATTCCGTAAAGATGAACTGCAATAATAGCTTTCGGTTTTTTGCCTTTTGAAATTCTGTCTATTATAGCTTCTTCTAAAGCTTTTGGACACATATTCCATGTTTCATATTCACTATCAATAAATATTGGAATTGCACCTTGATACAATATTGGATTAGCTGAAGCTGAAAATGTAAAGCTTTGACAAATTACTTCATCTCCTAACTTTACTCCTAATAAAACCAATCCTAAATGAATAGCTGCAGTCCCAGAACTTAAAGCTGCTACATGACCGTTTTCATTGATATATTGTTCTAAATCTCGTTCAAAACCAGTTACGTTGGGCCCTAAAGGCGCAACCCAATTGGTTTCAAATGCTTCATTTACATATTTCTGTTCATTTCCCCCCATGTGAGGTGATGAAAGCCAAATTTTGGAATTATTCATTTTAATGTTTAAAAAAAATTATTAAGCTATTTAAAAAAAGCTCGGATAAAATAAGCCATTTTTACAATATCCAATTTTTACAAATTAACGAAAATTATTTTCTTGATTGTCTTAAAAACAATCATTAAATCTATTGTCAATGAATTATTATGATAATAATCTAAATTCATTTTTACTTTATCTCTAAAAATAACCTCATCATTATATTTTTTTGGATTAATTTGTTGCTGTAAAATAGCTTCTTCATTTACATACTTTAATGAGGCTACACTTGTTATTCCTGGTTTTAACTTTAATATGTCTCTTTCATTACCCACTAATAAATCGTAATATCCTGAAATATCAGGACGTGGCCCTACAATGCTCATGTCTCCTTTAAATACATTCCAAAATTGCGGTAATTCATCTATTTTAAATTTTCTTAAAAACGACCCATATAATGAAATACTATCATCACATCTGATTGTTTTTAATTTAAACATTTTAAAAAAGTTACCAAATTGACCGACTCTTTCTTGAATGAAAATGCCATTTGAATTGGTATCTAAACTACAAAAAATAAATAATAATAGTAAAGGAAATATAAATAGTAATAATGCTACAAAAGAAAACACTATGTCAAAAATACGCTTTGGCATTGATTTATTTTCTTAATAGAATTTAGGACAACATTAGTTTTATTCCCTTAGAAATTGCTGTTTGAGGAGACCAATTTAGCTCTTTAAAAGTTTTTATTGGATTGAAAAAAAATGATTTCCCTGTTTCATCACCAATAAATTCTATAGAGCTTCCTGTATGCTTTCTTATTTCCTCAGCAATTTCTTTATTTGAAACTGAAATTCCTGTCGCACCAAGATATCGATTATTATCATGGCTTTGTAAACATGCAATACATAGACTTACTGCATCATCAATATATATGTAATCTTGTTTTCTTTCTCCTTTTCCGAATAAAGTTATTTTTTTATTATTTCTCGCAGCATCGATGATTTGAGGGATAAATGATTTATTAGCAATCCCAGGTCCATAGACATAAGTCAATCTTAAAATCGAAAAATGTTTCATGGCGCTTACAATAAATTCTCCAGATAATTTTGAAAGCGCATATAAGCCAGGATTATTGAAAACGGAATCCTCTGTTATAATTTCATCGGAATTACCATAAACATTAGTACTCGATATGTACACCATTTTTGAGTTTGCAAACTTTAATGAATATTGATACAAATCATCATTTAGTTGTAACATTTCATGATGAGTTAGAGAGTAATTTCCTGGCAGATAGTATATATAATCAGGCAGAATTTCTGATTCAAAAAGTTGAGTCTTTGTATAAATAGTTGCTAACTTATTTATTTTATTGAAACTTGAATTATAAATTGCAACAACATTATGGTTTTGAGATAAAAGTTTATCCACTAAAGCACTTCCTAGAAAACCATTTGCACCAACAACTACGGCTGTTTTCATATATGTAAAAATTATTTATTAGTGGTCATATATGGTATCGCTTAATAATTTAAAGGTGTATACTTACGTAAACTACTTGTTAATGGCGATTTCATTACCTATTTTTTAGACTAAAATTATAAAAATCAGGTTTTAAGTTCTCATATTCTCCTTCTTTTTTAAGAGTATTGAATTCTTTTTCGTCTACAAAAACATCTGACCAAGTCCTTAAAACTAAACCGTTTTTGAGTATTGGTTTGTTAATTTCTGTTCCAAAAAAATAGTATTTCAACAACTCTTCTACTTCATTAAACCCGAAGAAATGTCTTAATGGAGTTGTTCCGCTGAAACGTCCATTAATTTCAAAAATAACAGGCTTGCCATTAAAAATTCGAAATTGAAAATTTACGGGTCCATCTGGATTTAACTTTTCGGCAATTGGAATTATAAATGAATCATATTTTGACGTTTCCTCATCAATATAGGCTCTATAGGTATTGCCGTCTCTTAAATCACGTTTCAGTGTAACAATTGCTTTACACTTACCATCTACAACTATACACCCTGAGGTAAACTCACCCTCTGATTCTGACAAAAATTGTTGAACCACCAAATTACTTTCTGGATGGTAAATAGCCATTAATTCTTCATGATTTTCTATCTTCATAATTCCTAATGATCGAGCACCATCAAATGGTTTTGCAAATAATGGAAACCCCAACTTTTCTTCAATTTCTAGCAGTTTGCTTTTGTTGTTTGCCATTACAGAAAATGGATATGGAAAATTATTTTCCTCCAAAAAAGAGGAAGTTAAAAATTTATTATTCGCAATAGTAATAACTTCTTCACTACTTACCACAACTTTACAATTGTATTTTTTTAAAAAAATATCTTTATGTTTTGCAAAAAAGGGTAATTCAACATCTGTACCTACCAATACAGCATCTATCTTATATTTAACGATAATTTCTTCTACAACTTTACTATAATTGTCTTCGTTAACTTTAGGCAAAGTTAATGCATAATCTCCTAACCAATGTCCAGAAGACCTTGGGTCAGGATCGGCAGTAAATATTTTCTTTGGAAAATCTGATATTTGTAATAATCGTAAAATACCTTGCCCTAATAAAGCACCAGCACCTGTTACCAAAACGTTTTTAATCATGGTTTTTTATTTTTTTCTTCATAATATTCTGTAAATGCTGGCATACTTATGTGTCCATCATTATTACTTATTCCTTCTCTAATGAGTACTTTTTTTATAGTGATAAAGAGTATTTTCAAATCCAACACAACTGACACATGATCAACATACCAAACATCGTATTCAAATTTTTCATCCCATGAGATGGTATTTCTCCCATTAACTTGAGCCCAACCTGTAATTCCAGGTTTAACTTCATGACGCCTATTTTCAAAATCACTATATATTTCTAAATAACTTGGCAGTAAAGGTCGTGGCCCTATTAAACTCATTTCGCCTTTTATTACATTCAGCAATTGAGGTATTTCATCTAAAGAAGTCTTTCTAACAAATGAACCTACTTTTGTAAGTCTTTCTGCGTCTGAAAGCAAATTACCTTTTTTATCTTTTTTATCGTTCATGGTTTTAAACTTAACGATTTTAAAAATATTACCATTTTTACCGGGACGCAATTGAAAGAAAAAAGGTTTCCCATTATTAGCTATAAACAATAAAAAAGTTACTGCTAAAAAAACAGGAGACAATATTACAAATCCAAGAAATGCTATACTAAAATCGAAAAATGGTTTAACTATTGATTTATACATTTCGTTGTAAATTATTTTTCATTGGCAAATATAATTCGCATTTAAATTCTTGGATCAAAAGTACGATATTCTGAAAGAATGGCATCCCAAACAACCTTTTGTTCGTATCTAGAAACAATCATTGCCCGTGAATTCGTTTTCATTTTTGTAGTTAATAAAGTATTTGACAAGATTTTTTTCATGGCTTCAAAAATGGCTAAGTCATTTTTTACTGGAATTATAAATCCATTCTCTTTTTCTATTATTATTTCATTGCAACCGTTAATATTTGAGACTATACATGGCAAATTCATGGCTCCAGCCTGCATCACAACATTAGGAAAACCTTCCCGATAACTAGGAAAAACAAGTGTATTTGCAATTGCAAAATAAGGTCTAACATCATTTTTAAAACCCACAGCAAGTATAGAATTATTTGTATTTATGCTATTGACTGTTGTGCTTGATAGTGGGTCTAAATCATTTTCATAATCGCCAACTAAAAGTAATTTTATTTTAGCATTTTCTTTTTGCAACAGTTCGAAAGCAAGAACCATTTCATTAATACCTTTATCACGAACTAAACGCCCTACAAAAACAAAAACAAAATCGTCTGGATGAATTCCTAATTCGTTTTTTAGATTCAAATTTTGATTTACTGAAAACAATTCAGAGTTAAAATAAGAAGTGTCAATTCCGTTGGAACTTCCATTGGCCAAAACTTTTAGTTTTTCTGGTTCACAAAAATTATTTTCAATTATAATATCTCTTAATCCAAAAGAATTTGGGTACACTTTGTTAGCACAAGCATAAGTGAATTTTTCTACCACATTTAATAGTTTCCTTTTTAAACCTGTAACTTCTAACAATGGCAAACCTGCTACGGTATGCAACCTGTGAGGAACTCCAGCTAATTTTGCCGCCAACATACCAACAATTCCCGCTTTTGGAGTATGAGAATGAACTATTAATGGTTTTGTTTTTTTTAAGAATAAAAATAATTTAATAACAGCTATTATATCTTTTATTGGCGTTATTTTTCTTGTCATTTCAAGATGAAAAACAGGAACTTCTTGAGCTTTACCTAATTTTTCTAAATTCTCTTTCTCAGAAGAAACAGCAATTACATCATAAAAAGAACTCATAAAACGCAATTGCCCTGAGAGTAATTTTTCTAAAGAAATTGGAACCGTAGTGATACGAATAATTTTTTCTTTCATATGATTTTAGAGCGCTGAAACGTAAAACTTTGTTTGATAATGAAAAGCAAACCAACTATGATAAAGGGCTGAAACATCATTTTTGTTCTCATAAAAATACCTAAATTAGCGTATCGCTCCACGTAAAGAATTCCACAAACTAGAGTAAATACTAAAATCCATTTTAACCATTCTGTAAAGATGATTTTATTTCTAAATCTTACTATAAAGTACAAACCAATAATATGAATACTAAGAACAAAAACATTTTCTAGACTTGAAAAAAGAGATAAAATTGAATTTGCATCATAAAATAAAGGTCTGAAATAGAAAGAAAACATCTTATAAAACCAATTATAATCTAACATTGGCACATAAGAACCTGAGAATCGAAAAGAATGTATAGAATACTCGTTAAAATAATTAATCCGCTGCCAATCCCAATATCGAATATGGGTCATTTTAAAAACTATATATAAAAGAAATGACAAAATTAAAACATATATCAAAGTAAATAACAACCTTTTTTTAAGCGAGATTTTTCTTTTGAAAAAATAAACTAGAGCCCAAGATAAAAGCAACATCAATGCCACATGTGGTCTTATAATTAGTATCAGTAAAGCGCCTACAACAAAACTAAATGATTTATATGCTTCTATTGTAAATGCATAGAATACAGAAGCTAAACCGAAGAAAACTAAAGGTTCTTTTCCTAATCCTGAAGTCCAAAAATGTAAATTTGGTAAAAAATACAAAACTGGAATCATATTAAACCCTTGAATAAACCATTTTGTTCCCAAAACAATATGAATCCATTTAATGTACATTAAAACTCCCAAAAAACCAACTAAGCCATAAAGTATAAATCCAAACCAAAAGGGAAATCCTAATTTTATAAAAGGATAATTAATAAAAATAATAAATGGAGTTCCAAATTTAGCAAATGACAACCATGAATATTTATCTATATCAAAAGTTATAGCCCAATATAATAAAGCGTCAGATTTACCTCTAACAATTCTAATTATGTATGCAAAATAAATAAATAAACAATGATAAATAAATAGAATTGATATCCATTGTTTTTGAAATAAAGTTGGCAAATAAATAAAGTGTTTTTTATTCAAACTTGTTAAATAAAATAATTAATTCTTATAAAATTACGAAACATCAAGCTGTAACTCTTGCATAGTTTTACTTTCCATTCCAAAATTATCTTTACAATAGGTGTACACTTCTATAATTGCTTTTAATGTTTTAATTGCCCCTTCAGGGTCTATACCAAAATTATGAGGATGCCACCATAAATGATACACTTCACCTTTTTGAGCAGCTTGTATAATCTCATTTTTTATACGATTCAATCGTAATGAATTTATCAACTCTATTGTATGTTGTGGTCTTAAAAACCGACTTGAGGGCTGACATAAAGGAATATTTTTTATTAAACTATCTGCTCCATATGATTTTGTGCCTAGTGGAAAGTAAGCGTCGGCGGTTCGAAAAACTTTTGTTGCAATTGTTTGTGGAGCCATTGTATTCCAATACCAAACATTTGGATTAGAACGAACAGAACTTAATCCTTTTTGAGCACAACATGCTAAATAGGATTCATTAAATTGGTTTCTGGGAAATACAAGAGACTTAAGATTAATGTTGAATTTACTAGCTAATTTAATCGCTATATCAATATCAGATGCAAATTGTTCTTCATTTTGACCTGATTCTAAACAATAATAATGAGAATATGTATGAGTCCCTACTTCTTGACCTTTAGCCTGCTGAATCTCTTTAATTAAATTTGGGGCGAAAAAAAATCGATCTAAACCTGATTTCCTATGCATTGCTCCGTAGGCATAGGCATCTAATTTTTCGTTTTGATAGGTGGGTTTATTGTTTGGACTATTTGCCACCCATTCTTCCCAATTATCATTAAAAAGCATTCCCACTGTAGCCCAAGTTGCACGAACTTCATTCTTGTCAAAACATTCTATAATTTCAGGAATTACGTTCAATGTATTGTCAAAATATTGTTTTTTATTTAATATATCTGCATGATCAAATATACCCCATATTAGTTCAAAATCTAGAGAAATAACTAGTGTTCCATTTTTCATTTACATTTTTTTTAAACTGCTTCTGGTATGGAAATATTTTTTTGCTTCATTTTTTCCAAATACTTCCATTTTTCTAAACCTAAAAAATAGTAAATTACAAAAAAACCAAAATACATTACCATAGACTTTTGTCTCATAATAATTCCTAAATTAGACATAACAAAGGTTAACGCAAATGAAGACAATAAAAAAACTATAGCAGACATTTTTACCATATAGGGTGCTTTTAGAATAAAACGAACGAAACGCATATTCATAATTTTAGCAAATAACAACAAATAAATTAAATTTTCTATCGAACTAAATTGTCCAACTAACCCAGGAGAATCAATAAATAATGGCCGAAACCAGAAGGTAAACAATTTTAAGGGCAAAGCATAATTAGACATTGATACTCCTGAATCAGCAGAGCTTTCAAGCCTTGAAGCACTTGCCTGAGTAAAATCTTCAAAATCATCTACTACATTTTCAGAATTTTCTAATTTAGCTACTGCTAAAATAGAACTACTTGCAGCTACTAAAAAACCTAAAGAAGCAACTATTACAAGAAGTTTAATACCAATACTAGTCTTTCCTTTACCAAACAATATTCCAACCATTACACCAACTAAGACAAAAAGCATAACGTGGGGACGAACCATATAAATAAAAAAACCTCCAATAATAAGAGGGATAACTCTTTTTTGAGGATATTTTACCGCAAAAGTAAAAAGCATTAATCCCATAAAAATCATTGATCCTTTACCTAAAGATGCTGTCCAAAAATGCATATTAGGAAGGAAAAGGAGTAATGTAAGCAAATCAAATCGTCCAAATACAATTACGTTGATTGGAATGTTTTCTTTAAAATAGAGATAAGCATAAACAAAACCAATATAACCCATCCAAGCAAAAACAAGCATCATCGAGGAATATGAAAGTCCCAGCTGAATAAATGGAGCCGCAAAAAAACTGATGAATTTAGTACCTGTTCTAAAATTAATAAACCAATCATCCCAAATTGAAGAGGCTTCTATGTAATATATTCCAGCATCAGTACCATATACAAGGCTGTAAATAAAATAAATTACGAAAAAAGAAAGATGATACCATAACAATTTCATCATTAATTTTTTATCAAAAAACGAATATTTTTTTGCTAAATTATTTAGCATAAAATTGTTTGCAAAAAATAAGAAAATTAAAGTGAGAACAAAATCAATGTCTATCATCTAAAATAATTCTAAATCTCCTAAACTATACTTCCAATTGTAAATGTTTAAGGCTTTGTTAATAAATGAGTCATTTTTTGTTAGTGCTTTAAAAGTAAATTTAGGACCAAATTTACCATGTAATCTAAAGTAAAATAAATTTTTATTTGCCAATGTCATTATCCAGCATCGATTTTGGAAAGCATAATTAACTATAACACTTCGTATTTCATTTTCAACTAAATTTTGATTTGTACTGATAACTTCAACTATTCTTAATTCCTTAAAAAGCCGTCGTTTTTTAACGTACATCGCTACATAGAAATCATTAGAAGATACTACTTTATATTTTTGCATTGGATTATTTTCAAAACGCCATCTCAAATATGATGCTGACTTTGGGGTAAAGATGACGTTATTTTCTGATAAAACTTTATTGTGAATTTCACAAAGTTCTTGCAATCTTTTATCCTCAATTTTATTAGTATTTACAATCATTTTTTTGAAAATATTTTGAAAAAAATATCCTATTGTTGGTACAATTGTAATTGGCAAAGCATCAACTATAACCCAACCCATTTTTAAATATCCAGGTCGACTTTTATCATTAGGTGTATTAAAAACAAAAGTTTCTTGATTTTCTTGAACGTCGTCTAAAGCTTTTAAAGTAAGTCTCTTAAAAATTCCTTTTCCCTGAAAATCAGGATGAGTAGCCGTATCTACTGCTCTATAAGCTGTCCAAACATGATTACCTAATTGCCAATTCCATTTCATAAAAGCCCTAACCCCAATAAATGCTTCATTTTCTAGAGCTACTAATACCTGAGAATGTCCGAATGGGTTGTCAACATGTTTAAAATTCCAAATATTTGCAGTTTTTTCTACTACGCTTTCTCCCAAACTTAGTTTCAACAAATCAACTATAGCAGAAATATCATTTACTTCAGAAGTTTTAATTGTCATAATTTGTATGAAAGATATATGGTTTCTAATTGTTTTACCATAGTATTAATACTAAAAGAACTTTCTACTCTAAGTCTAGCTTTTGATTGTAAATGGGCCATTTTTGCTGGATTATCTGCTAATTCAACAATTAGTGTAGACAGTTTTGGCCAATTATCTACATCAACTATAAGTCCGTCAATTTCATCCCGCAATACTTCTTTAATTCCTCCTGCATTGGTTGAGACAACTGCGCAACTCATACTCATAGCTTCAAGTAGTGCTATTGGCAAGCCTTCAAAAGAAGAGCACATCATAAAAACATCCATTACCTCATAATAGGGTTTTACATTGGCTTGTAATCCTGCAAAAAAAACTTTTGATTCTAGATTTAATTCTACATACTTTGCTTTAATCTCCTCTTCTAAAACCCCAGCTCCAATAACTATTCCATATATATTAGGATTTACATCGATAGCTGCTTTCATGATTTCCATCCATTTATCGAGACGTTTTTGAAAACGAAATACAGCCACAGTACCTACCACTATTGCATTTTCAGGAATATTAAATTGGTTTCTTATTGAAGTTCTTTCTTCTGGCATACACCTTGTAAAATGCTGAGTATTCGCTCCATTTAATACTGTCTTAGAGGCTGTTTTTGGATTAATATTTTTAATTATGGACTTTAATACATCTTCTGAAACACCAATAGCCAAGGTTTGGTAATTAAATGTCCATTTATTGATATATTTTGTTATAAAATGATACCGTTCCTGCAAATTATGTTCTGTATAAATGACTGGAATATTCGTTAACTTATGAACTGCCCTACTAACAAAACCTGCCCAAGGTAAGTGTGCATGAATAAGTTGTATTTGGTTTTCGGTGCAATATTTTATAATATTTGTAAAATGTAAAATGAGTTGAATGTTGTTTTTAGCAGAAAAACAGGTTACTTTCCCTCCTGCATTTTCAATAGACTCAACCAATTGATTTTTCCAAGGTAAAAAATAGATATAATGAAACTCAAATTGATCTTGATCATGCTGCTTCAAAGTCTCAGGCAATAGCATTTCTGCTCCACCGCGACCTAGTGATTTAATAATGTGAAGTATTTTAATTTTTTCCATTACTTATTTTTAAATAGGTCTTTTCAAATTGTTGAACTATGTATTCATTACTAAAATTTTCTTCAACTAAACTGTAAGCTTGATTAGCAATATCATTAGTATTTGAATCAATTGCTTTTTTCATTAGTGATGCAAATTCTTCTTCATTCCCTTTTTCTGCTAAGAATCCAGTTTCATTAGGCTTTACAATCTCCGAAATACCACCTACGTTATTCGCAACTACTACTGTTTTACAATACATAGCTTCTAAAATAACACCCGGTAAACCTTCAATAATACTTGGTAAAACTAGTACATCTGCTTTAGCTATATAATCTAAAGGATTAGTGACCCAACCATAAAAAAGAATGGATGACCCTAACTTCTTAACTTCTACTATTTTCTCAATTTCTTTTCGTAGTAGACCATCTCCAAAAAGATGAAGAATTGCATTAGGCTGTTTTTTTAAAAACAATTCCCAAATATCTAATAGCCCTTTATGATTTTTTTCGAAAGTAAATCCACCAACATGAATGATATTAAAGGGAGTGTTATTAGCTTCTTTCCAATCAACTTTATGAATAACCTGCTTCTCTACTCCTATAGGAATTACAGTTGTTTTATTTTTGGTAGCTGGAAATAATTGATTCAAATCTTTTTTGGAATATTCAGAAACCGAAATAATTGCATCTGTTTTAGAATAAAGAAATTCATTAATCTTCTTTGTACTCTTTGATTTTATGTAACCACTAACAGTACTTGCATTACGAGCTACTATCAAAGATTTCCAACCAAATATTAGCTTAGACAAAACCGCAAATTTTAGTGTGTCTCCAGCATTACATTGTACTAAATCAGGTTTGTATTCTTTTACTAATTGCGCTAATTTTTTCCAAGCAGTAAAATCATACCAGCGTTTTGATAAAGGTCTATTTAAATGAATAATTTTTCCTGAAAAAGGCAAATCGCAAACTCCTTCAAATAAACTGATTAAAATAACTTTATGCCCTAGCTGTTGTAATTGTTCCGAAAGTTGAGCAGCGAAAATCTCTGCACCTCGCTTTTGAGGCTTTTGAATCAGTTGAAAAATAATCATTTATGAGTTAGTTTTTGATACAAATCATACATTTTTTGATGTACTGACTCTATTTGAAAGTTTTCTTTAAAAATTTCTTTGCTTTTTTTCGAGAAACAAGTTCTTAAATCAACTTTCGTTACTAGTTTTTCAATTGCCGAAGCTAATTGACTTGCATTATTTATTTCAAAAGTTAAAGCATTTTCATTCGCTTTTACCACTTCAAGCATCATAGACAAATGCGTACAAATAATTGGTAAACTCGCAGCTTCAGCTTCAATCAAAACTCCAGGCAAACCTTCAAATCGTGATGGAAAAACAAAAATATCTGACATGTTTAGAAGTGCAGGAATATCTGTTCTGTGTCCTAAAAAAGAAACATAAGAACTTATCCCTTTTTCTTGAACTTGTTTTTGTAACGATAAAGTTGCTTTACCTTCTCTTCCAACAACTAACAGATGGATTTTGTCTACTATATTTTTTTGAAGAAGTGAAATGGCATCAAACAAAACATCTTGACCTTTTTGATATTCTTGACGTGCCACATTGATTAATACCAATTGATTTTCAGCTATTCCAAAATCTGATTTAGATAAAGAAGCAACTTCATAATTTTCTCCTTTTCTACCCCTGTGAACCACTGTCATTTTTTTGGCAGAAATACCAAGTTTCTTTTGATAATGTTCTGCCACAGAATACCCATTTGGATGAAAATGATTAGTTCCGAAAGAACTAGTAATTATGTCTAAAAATCTGTAAAATTCTAATTTGTACTTTGTAACTCCAGGTTCATTTAAACGATTATCGCTATATGTATGATTGACTAAACTTTCTAAATGCACAAAGGAATTATCGAGAACTCGAATAGACCGAACCAATAAATTGGAATTAAACAATACCGAATGAATACAATCTGGGTTAAAATCTAAAATAATTTGTTGCAATGCCTTTCTTTTCTCCCAGAATCCTTTTTGTGGTAAAGTTTTAATCAGTTTACTGTCTAATCCAAATGATTCTGGATTGTATTCAGGATGCATTTCTTTTGTTTTACAAATAAGGATTTCCTCTCCCATATCCTTTAAATAGCTGAACAATTCCAAAGTAGAAAATTCTGCTCCACCTGTAAAAAAAGAATCTATAACTAATAGTATTCGCATGTTTATATTTTTCTTACCAATTGTTGACTATCAATAAATTGCCAACCATTTGCTTGATTATAAGTATGTGTTGCCAAATTTTCTTTTCTCCAATTTGGTAAAATGGTGTCTACTAAACGCTCCTCGTAATTTAAATCATCTAGTTGTAAAATCTCATATATTTGAATGGCATACCCGTATTTTGGAGCTCCTAATTGTGCAGGACGAAAAGTTTTTCCTTCTTTCTGAAAAATTTCACCAGCGCATCGCCCACCTCTAACATCTATTTTTATTGGACTTGCAGGGTGTTCTTTCCACGAACCTAAAGGTCCATCTTCTAATATGTAAAGTTGCAATAAATCATTAGGCGTTAATGTAGCTTTGGATCGTTCTGAAGCAAAACAATACCATTTCCCATTGTGTTCGAAAGGAGTAGCATCGTATAATTTTTTATTTTCAACAACTATTTTTTGTTTCGTCCAATTGTAAGGAAACGATTTGGATTTATAAAGGATTACATTACCTGAATCACCTGTTTCGGGCATCATATACCATGTATTTTCATACTGAAAAACAAAAGGATACGATAAATGAAAGGATTCTTGAATTATTGTTTGTGGACTTCCAAAACGCTTTTCTTCGTTTATGTATTTAAAACAGACTATTTTGCCCAATCCTTTACCTATAATTTCTTCGGCAAATAACCACAATTCATTATTGTGATAAACCGGAAATGGGTCTGCCCAACTTATCCCTTTAGGAGGAATTAAATTTTGAAATCGATAGAATGATTCTTCTGAATTGTTGGTTTTAGAATGACTAATAATCCATTGTTCTTCATAAAAAAGATTTTCGAAAGTTCGTTTCAAAATTCGAATTCCAAAATCAAAAATAATTCTTAACGCCCTTTTATTATCGGGGTTTTTAAAAAGTGGATTGCTATAAAAATCAAATGGTTCCCTTTCAGACAATAGCTTACCAATTGCTAGCTTGTCTAACTTTTCATGAAAAAGCCTAACGCCAGTTTCAAACAAATTGACTTGATTTCTATGAAATGATAAAAGATCTGTTTTTGTGAAAGCTCTACCGATGACTTTGCCTCCATCTAAATCTTCTGTGATTTGTTGTAATGTTACTCCAGAAATTTCTTCTTGCCTAACCACTTCCCAAAAACCTGGTGGCCCACCTCGATTAACTTTATTATCGCCGTGATGTAGAGACCAAATTCCAAATTTAGGCATCGCTAAAATTGGTCCTCTCAAAATTCTGAAACCAAAACGAAGAATTAAATCAGGCTGTTTTTCTCTTAAAAAAGAAAGGCAATCTTCATCGAGCCAATCGCTAAATTGTTTTTGTATTGGAGTGGTTGAATAAATTAAATTAGTATCTAAATTTAGAGATACTGTCTGAAACGGATTGCTTTTAGCTTTAAAGAACTTACTATCTAAATAGCGTAACCCTCTATATAAAAAAGAAGAATTGGAATGCTTACTCCCTTTATTTACAACTACACCGCTAACAACAAAATCTGAAGATGAGGCAACATATTCAACAATATCGGCAACCCACTTTTTTACGCGCTGACCGTCTGTTAGAATTATAACTTTAATTGGTGAATTCATTAAATAAAAGATAGATCTTTAATATTTATAATACGATTTAAACCATTCAATAAATTTAGGAATCCCTAATTCTAATGGTGTTGTTGCTTTGTACCCTAACTTTTCTATTTCTTTAGTACTAGAATAGGTCATTACTACATCACCTTTTTGAGGTGGCATAAAATCGTATTGAAAAGGAGTGCCTAATTCGCGTTCTAAAAGATGTATAAAATCCATAAGAGCAACAGGACTGCCTTTTCCAATGTTTAAAATTTGAAACTTTTTGTCGTTTAATTCGCTTTGAGATACCAAAACAATTCCTTGTATAATATCATCAATATAAGTAAAATCCCGACTTTGTTCGCCATTATTAAAAACCTTGATGGGTTTATGCTCCATACCTGCTTTAGCAAATAAAACTGGAGCCATGTCTGGCCTACCCCATGGTCCGTAAACTGTAAAAAACCGTAAGCCCGTAATTTTCAATTGATACAAATCGGCATAAGCATGTGCCATGACTTCATTGCTTTTTTTGGTAGCTGCATAAAAACTTACTGGCAAATCGGTGTTTTGATTTTCAGAAAACGGAATAGCATCGGTATTGCCATAAACGGATGAACTTGAAGCAAAAACCAAATGTTTTACTGGAAAATTTCTGCAAGCTTCTAATATGTTATAAAAACCGATTATATTGCTATCTATATAATCTCGTGGATTTGTAATTGAATATCGAACACCAGCTTGAGCTGCGAGATGAATGACAATATCAAATTTTTGGTTTGCAAATAATGAATTTAGATTTCCTGCATCCTGAATATCGAGTAAAACGAATTGAATATTTTTACCTCCATTCACTTTTTTATTGTATTCTAAATCATCCCTACTAATTCCTAACTCGGCTAAACGAGCATACTTTAAATCGGTTTGATAATAGGCGTTTATATTGTCTAAACCAATGACATCATGTCCTAAAGAAGCAAATTTTGATACTGCATGCATTCCTATAAATCCCGCAGCGCCAGTAATAAGTATTTTCATGAATTATATTCTAATTACTATTTTCTATTTTGAAGGTATAAACCTTCCCATTTTTGAAAAAAACAAATCCGATATTGCTTTGTAAAATAACTTAAATCTACTTTTTCCATGTTTGATTCCAAATTTAAAACTGAAAACTTGTTTTGTAGCATAATAAGCGAAAAAAATCATACAAGCACTAACCAAACCGTTTTTTTTATAGATATACAAACCATTTCTTATCGAGTAATATTCTCTAACAAGAGCATTGTCAGATTTGGCTTGTAGGGTTTTATTGGGAACGTCAACTCTATCCCACTTTAAACGATGCTTGTAATAAAATGGTCTGTCCACCAATAAATGATAACCCGTTTTCTTTATTTTTAAATCAAAATCTAATTCTTCCATACCAAAGAACAATTTCTCATCAGGGAAAATTTGATGTTTCCTAATCATTTCACCGCTCACAATTTTTGACATTCCTCCTGCAATGGTATCTACTTTTAAAACACCCTCAGATTGTAACAATTCATTTGGAACCCTTTTTACAAAACCTGTAACTCGATTAAAATATTGTCCAACAACTCCAACACATCCACACTTTTCATTAGATAAAGCTGTATGCAAAAGTATCTTGAAAGTATCTTGAAAAACAGGGGCATCATCATCATCTCCCCAATATATCCAATCAAAACCTTCTTTACTTAACAGTTCTAACCCTACTTTGGCTGCACCGGCTGGACCTGAATTTTTTCCTACTTTGTGATACACCAAGATTGGGTTTTCCAATCTCTTTATCATTAATTCTGTCGCATTCGATTCACTATTGTCAACAATGAGTAATTTTTCAGGAGCAATAGACTGCGACAGTATTTTTTCTATTGTTTGTTCTAAAATATCGGCCCGTTCATAAGTCATTAAAAAACCTGCAAACTTAGTATTAGACAATTGGTTATTTACCATTATTCAACCATTTAACAGAATCAAAATACTTACGATAAATCCATCTGTATTTGAATGCATCGCCTACAAATCCATTTTTTTCAAACTCTTTTAAATGAATTGAATTGGCTAAACCCTCATACTTTTTTGAAACAAAAATCACTTTATTTTTTAATGGTAATTTTTCAAATTCTATTAGATCGTTTGGATCTATAAGGTAAGCATCTGAAAATTTATAAAACAGTTTGTCATAATTTATGCGCTTTTTTCTGTAATTCCATTTTGTTAATGCATCTTCGTTGTCTTTTGAATGCAAAAAATGAACTTCTATATCGCCTAACTTTCCTATAGGATAATTCTTTCCTGATTCTTTCCTTGATTGATTGGCAATTTCATACTTTGAAACAGATACAAATTCTAAATCTTTATCAATATAAGTTTTTAAATCTTGTACTAATTTCAAAAAACAAGACGAATAAAAAAAGAGATTTACAGTGGGTGAAGTATAGGAAATACCAACATCTGTATATACTCTACCCCCCCAACAATCATCAGAAATAATGGAAAAATTCTTATTTTTCAATCGAATTTTAGCCAGTCTCTGATAGAGCTGTTCTCGTGAATAATTTAAGATTTTTTTTAGCATTATTGAAATTTTAAAGTATCTGGTCGTAACGTTTTCCCTTTTTTACCAATCAAACCATGATAAACTCCTATCAGTCTGAACTTTATTCTTGTGAATCTATCGGGTGCTGAAAATGAACCGAAAAGGTATTTCAATTGCATCAAAACATAATGAATCATCATATTCCAAGAAAAATATTGACGAAGAATTATCATGTGATTTCTAGAATGATAATACCCTCTCCAAAGTGTTGCTTTAGAAAATTTCTGAGAACCTAGGTGCAAACGATTCACATGATTATTCTTCATTACACCTATCTTAAACCCTGCTTTTTTTATACGAAGACAATATTCATAATCTTCACACATCATAAAGAAATCTGGATTAGGAGCACCAACTTTCTCGGCAACTCCTTTTTTTACTAAAGCATTATCTATTAAAATATAATCAACAGTTTGTACTTCCTCTAGAGGTTCAATTGTTTTTTTTGTAGTTGTTGTCATCCTAAAACCAGATAATCCCAACATGTCATATTTATAAGAAGCAATTCCCTTAACTAAAAGCTCAAGCGCCTCTGGAACTGGATAACTATCATCATCCATCATCCAAAAATAATCCGTTTCAAAATCACTTAGTCCCCATAAAATTCCTGTTTCTAAACCAGCTGCATATCCTCCATTCTCATCTCGCATTCGAAACTGAATTCTAGAGTCTACTGCTTTTCTTTTGGATAATACTTCTAAGGTATCGTCTGTACTACAATTATCAATAATAATAATATTTTCTATGGGATATGTTTGTTTTTGCAAACAATCAATTGCTTCACTTACAACTTTACTTCTGTTATAAGTTACCATTACTACAGTAATTTTAAGTGATTCCATTTGTTTGTTATTATTTTATGTCAATTACATTAGTTAGAGAGACTATTTTTAATTGTCTATGCTTTATTTACAGAATATTTAATTGCTCTAAATAGTGATTTTAGATGTTTTAGATTGCTAAAATATCCTTTCCACATTAAACTTCTTCCTTCTTTTATTCTTCCCAATTGTAAACAATTTACTCCTGCAATTTGATAAACTATTTGTTTCCACCTTTTATTTTTTTCAAATAAGTCTCTATGCTTTTTTAAGATATAATAAGTAAAATCTATTTGGTTTTCTTTTTTCTTGTCACTATTGTTAGAAAGGTCATTTTCGTAAAAGAAATTACAATTTGAAATATTTGAAACTTTTGGTTTGCTAGCTTCTAATCGCCATTTTAGTTCTGTGTTTTCTCCAAAAGTTAGATTTGCGTCGTATTTTCCTGCATTTAAAAACAAGTCTCTTTTAACGGTAAAATTACCAGCTAAAAGAATATACTCATTGTCTTCTGGCAGATTGTTTACAAGAGACTTGCATCTCACCATATCAGCAGATGATGTTTTAATTTCATTATAAAAATCCATCAACCATGAGTCGCTAACATAATCATCACTATCTAAAAAAGTGATGAAGTTTCCTATGGCCTTTTCCGAACCTAAATTTCTTGCGGTACAAACTCCTTGATTCTCTTGTACTATATACTTTACTCTGTTGTCTTTTAGAAAATTTTCAATACTAGTTCTAGTATCATCTGTACTTCCGTCATCTACTATAATCAGTTCCCAATCAGAAAAACTTTGTTCTACAATAGATTTTAATGCTCTAGGGAGAATTGTTGCGCGATTAAAAGTAGGGATTATAACTGAAAAAAATGGCATTTATTTATCTCGTAGCTCTGTTAATAATTTTACAATGAAATCATTTTTTTCTTTGGCATTAGGAGTCTCATACCAATTTGAAATATTCACAAAGTGAACCCAGTCATCTACCTTTTCATAATAATCCGTTTTTATATTACTCACTTCTGATTCTCTAAATTTTACAGCACTATAAGTTGCCAGTTCTCCAGGATATTCTATTTTACTCATTAATACATCCCATAAACCTCCACCTGTATCTAAATAGGATCCTTTTTGAAAAGATTTAGGATCAAAATTAAATCCGTATACATTTTCATGATACATCAAGTCTGATTTCAAAAAATAAAATCCCGCCCATAACGACCAATATGGAAACTCTTTGGTAATTATTTCATTATATCCATTGGGCATATAAGAATGGATGACTCTTCCGTAAATATTATTCTTAACCCTATTTAAAATGGAATATGATTCTGTTGGAAAAATATCATGATCTAAAAAACCAAAATATAAGTTATTCCGTTTTTTTATTACATTTTTATAAACCCAATGCATAGCAGCACCGTGCGATTTGTTTCGGAAATAAGTGTTAACCGGTATGCTTACATAGCTCACGTTAGAAGACTTGCATAAATCACTGATAACTTTTCTAACTTTAGGATCATTCGAATTATCAGCTATAATATGGCTGAACTTATCTGTTATATTTTTTCTTAATAACTGTATTTGAAATTCAATCATCAAAGGATTATTAAAAGCAATAGTTACAAGATCGATTTCAGAATTATTATCTAATACCAAAAGATTTTTGGATTGATCCTTAGATGCTTTATTCAAAAAAATAAAATACTTTACTTTACTAATTAAATCTAGAAAAAATCTATAAATCAGTTTTAGTTTTTTTATCATTATTACAAATTTTATTGAAAAAAGTTAAATAATAGATTTAAGCTTGCGAAAATGATGATATGCAGGTATTGCATTAACGAAGTACGATTTCATTTTAGCTTTTAGAATAATCGCTCCCAGCTTATCTTCATCCATCACTATTTTTTTACCTAAAATTATACGTACTTTATTTTTTAGATACAATATAAATGAAAATGCAGTACGTTTGAACCAATGAGCTAAGTAATGTAAATCATTCATGTTTTTGTTGATAAACAAACAACTATAAGGTAGCAACTGACCCGTTCCAGAGGCGATTCCTTGTTTTAATCGAAGATAATATTCCCAATTCATTCTTCCTTTAGGCATGGTATGTGTGAATATTAATCGATGATCATACCAAATTTGGTACCCTGCTAACTGAATTAAATAACACCATTCTACATCTTCACCAGACACCAAATTATTTCCTGTTCTTCCAGGCAGGCCAGATTTAAAGCCTTTATCTAAAAATTGAAGTAACACTGCTTTTCGAAAAAAAGCACCAGCACCATAAAGTTCCGCTGGATATTCAGGCATAGGACCATCATTTATAGCTTGTGGACCAACGGCAAAACTATGACCATAGGTGTCAAACCAATCTGGTTTTTTATCTTCAAAAACAGGAGTGCCACACCCTCCTAATGCGCCAATAATTGGATTCATTTTCATCAAATCATACCCAATTTGCATGTAGTTTATATCAAGTGTATTATCGTCATCACAGTATAACAAAACATCATATTTAGAAGCTCTAAGCCCACATAATCTCGCCTTAATAAGTCCAGGTTCTGCTTCATGAAGAATTCTAAAGTCAATAGTTGAATCACTTAATAATGATGATGTAAATGCCGCAGTACCATCAGTCGAAGCATTGTCAACAACCAACAACTCCCATAAAAATGTAGCTTTTAATTTCAAAATAGCTAAAAGTGTCTCTTCTAGTTTTTGTTTGCCGTTATATGTACAAATAATAATACTGATTCCGTTCATTGCGGTGATGTATTTTCAGAAACTTATTTTATAAACTTTTTTACAGCTTTTTTTATTTTGTTTTTTAAAGACATCGGTTTCTTTTGTACCCCATAACCAAAATTGAGCTTTGGTGAGCAAACAGTTAGTTTTTCAAATCCGTTTTTGAATAACAACCCTTTGTATTCATTAAAAATGTCCACTAATTCAGGTCTCTTTTCAAATCTATATTCAGGATCATCATTGTTTCTACCTGTAAAGTTTACACTTCCTGGCTTAAATCCGCTGAAGTGGAAAAAAATCAATTCCTCTGATGTATCATTGACAAAATATTTCCCTTTAGACTCAATTAATTTTCTTTCTGATAAATTCCACCACGCCATATTTAACCCTTTATGACTTGCTATGTGCAAACCTTTAAAATAAAGTACCGCTATATCTACCCATTTTTGATCGACAAATATTCCTCTTGGTTTGTCAATTAAACAATGATTTCGTAATCTTTTTTTCCACCAATCTACAAATTGAAGCCCTTCATCGCTATACTTTACACCTATAAAACCGAGATTGAATAAACCATGTCTAAGAGAAGCTAATTCCCCCAAATCAACTTCATTGGGCATTTCGGTTAAATTAGGTGTCAATACAATATCGTTGGCATCTAACAAATTATTTAAATGATTGATGTTTGAATACAATTTAATATCTGGATCTATATAATATACTTTAGTTCCTTCACCATGTTTATTTAAAAGATATTGTATATAATAAGGTTTTACAGCTGTATTAAATTCAATTATATTGTATTTTGATAACATATCTTCAAAACAATCGTAGCCTATTTGATCGTATTTAATAACCTCAAAACCACTGTAGTCAATGGCTCCATCAAATTGATCTACTAAGCCTATAATAAACTCTGTTTCTGGCGAATATTGTTTTACAGAATCCCCCAATGTTTTGGCATGAGCCAGGTAATTATTAGAGCAAAGGGTAAATATTATTGTTTTCATTTTGTTGATTTTTGAATTGAAAATTTAATTTTGAGCTATCTAAAAGAGACTATTTTCTAATTACTTTTTTAATTAAAGCATTTATTTTATACTTTAATCTTTGCATTATATTGGGTTTGTATTTTTCATATAAATGAGCATATTTTACTTTTCTTTCTTCTAGAAAAGGTTCTGTGATTGATTTTCCAGTAGAAATTCCTCCCGCATTAAAAACGGCAACTATAGTATTTATAAAAGTAAATTTAGACTGTAAACGGCAAGCAATATTAAAATCCCAATCAGATGAAATAGGATATTTTAAATCATATTCAAGTTGGTTTTTTAGTATAAAACTTCTTCTATAAAACATGCTTTGATGACAGATATTGGACTTCAACAATTTTTGAAAGGAATACTTTCCGTTATAAACCTGTCTGTCAGTTGCCCAACCTGTATTTCCATTTATCAATACATTGCCATAAATCACATGGTTTTTTGCTTTATTTAGTGTTTGAGATAGCGTTTGTAAAACATCATTATTATATAAATAATCATCGCTACCTATAAAATACAACCATTCGCCTTGAGCATAATGAATCCCTTTATTCATTGCATCATAGATTCCTTTGTCTTTATCACTATGAACTATAATTCGATTGTCGTCTATTCCTCGAATTATTTCAAGAGTTTTATCTGTAGACAGACCGTCAACTATGCGTATTTCAAAATCTTTAAAAGTTTGTTGAAGAATACTCTCTAAAGCTGTAATAATAGTGTTTTCAGCATTAAAAGAGGGAATTATTATTGAAAAAAATGGAGACATTATCGTTGTTTTACTTTTAAATTCTATGCAAGAAGCTGATTATAAATGGCAACATATTTTGATGCTTGCTTCTTATTATCGAATCTATTATGTGCATCTTCACTAATTTTATCGGAATGAAATAAAGATATATTTTCAAAAAATTTACTTATAGTTTCTCTTAATGAATCTATAGTCAATTCTGTACACAAATACCCATTAAATTCGTTTTGTATGGTTTCTTTAATCCCGCCAATAGGAAAACCAATAACAGGAGTTCCACAAGATAACGATTCAATCATTGTGTTTGGTAAATTATCCTCTCGTGATGGGAGTATAAATACATCTACTGCCGAATAGGCAAGTGCCATAAGCCTTTCATCACTTATTGAGCCCAGATATATTACATTTTCTTGTTTATTTGTAGTTGGAACGTTGCCAATTGCTACCAATAGAATATCATCTTTATCCTCAAATTCTTGAAGAGCCCCAAGTAACAAATCAAAACCTTTTCTTTGATTAGATAATGAATCTGCAACAAAAAGGGCGATTTTTTTATTTACTGGAAGATTAAATACTTTTCTAGCAAACTCTTTAGTATGGGTTTTAAAAATATTTATATCCAAACCATTTGCTACTGCTGTAACTTGACATTCACTTAAAACATCCTGATTTGATGCTAGATTCGCTAACCATGATGAAGGAGTAATTAGATGAAGTTTCTTAGCATTTTTAATTGCTGCTTTTTTTATTTTATAAACTTCTTTATCAATTGTTTTCAATTCTTTTTCAGAATTAGTCTCTTCATCTCCAGTGTAATGAAAAATTCCTCTAAACGGGTTTTCATCATGTAATGTCCAAACAATTGGCTTTGCTATATTCATGAAAAAACTTGGGTAATCTATAAAATCTGCTACCCAATGCAAATGAATAACATCAGCCTGATTAATCTCAGGTAGTAAATGCAGTAAATTATATTCTGTAATGGGAAACGAAATTACTTCTCTGTTTGATTTGTTTGCAATATGTTTTAGTGCTCTCTTTTTATTTACTTCCTTAAGATGTTTTGCATATTCTTTATTGAACTTTATTTTTAAATAATTTTGTAAACTTACTGTTTGACTTGTTGCTGTTTTATTCAAATAATCTGGAAAAACAACATGATTTACTATGTTGGGAAGCGTTTTTTTTAATGACAAAAAAGAAGAGTCTATACCAGTTTCTAGCATTGCATTATGTATTCTAACCGCAGCAATGGCGGCACCTCCATAATCTAATGTATTTATATGCAATACTTTCATTTATTTGTTTTTTTCTAACAAATCACTTATCGTTAATAAGTTTTCTTTTTTAGAATTGTCCGTTAGATATCCTAATATTTTTCCTCCTCCTGTGTAATCAAAAGCAGTGTAGGAAGTGTTTAGAGTATCTGCAAAAACAACCGAATGAAAACGCATACAAATATTATGACAGGAATTCAACATAGAATCTACAATAGAATTTACTGTTGATAATTTTTTGTTATAACTTATTGGTATTTCAAAATCCTCAAAATAGGTTTTAATAAAATGTCTAGAGAAATCACGATCATCGTTTCCAATTACAAAATTATGCATGTGTTCTAGATAAATTTCTGTTGCTCCTAACTCAATAGCTTTTTGCTTTACAAATTTAGACAATGAAAATTCTACCAGTTTTCTTTTTTGGATAAACTCTTCATGTGTTAACTCTTTACAATATTCATGAGTCCATTCTCTTAAAAAACATTTCAAAATAGTGCTTTTAGTAGAAACATTCGTTTGACTTGCGATAGATTTAATATATTTTTTGGCTGGATCACCAGACAACTTGACTTCTTTAGCATTATTAGTCCATTTTAAAGCAGTTTGTCTACTTTTTTCATCTCGAATCATTATTTCATCTGATAAATCGAGAATATCTTTTACCGCTTGCTCGTATATTGGATTATAAAGTGGCCCAATTCCGCATCCGTAAACGATATTTTTTTTCTTGTAATATTTTCCAATTTTAAAAGATATTAATGGTAATGCCAGCTCGCCTAAATCCATTAAAGGTCCACCTCCCATAATAATCATATCGGAACCTTTAGCATATTCTACAAACTCTTTGCAATAAACAGGAATTACAGTAACGTTTTCAAAACCCAATTCATAAACTGTTCTTTTAGTAATAGGCGGATATAAGCTTGTAATAACGAATCCTATCTCCTCATTACTTTCTTTCAATTCATTTATTATTCCTGCTAATATAGCCTTGTCACCAACGGTTTCAGTTCCGTACCATCCCGTAATAAAGGCTTGTTTTTTGTACTCTTTTTTGGGAGCTATTTTTTTATGAACCGATTTTAAATTGGTATTCTGAACATGAATGTATTTTTTCCAAAAGTCTTCTTCAAATTTTGATTCTAATTCTTTATAAGAAATTGGCGCATGATAATCATGTATACAACTATCGCATTCATTTTCTTTAATTCTTGTTTTTTCTGATTGATTGTCTTTGTATAAATCTAGAGCACTAGCTTTTAAAGTACTTCCAATTATCTCTGATTTTGGAGCACAATAAGCTATTTCTCCACGTGAATTTAGAACAACTCCGTCAGAATGATACGGACAACCCGTTGTTCTTTTACCGCCATCGAGTATATTAATTATACTTTTATAAGTTCTAATGTAAGCTTCATGAGTTTCGAAAGTAAATATTAATTTATAGAAAAATAGAATCAGATTATATCTTTCGTCTTCATCAAAATTCCTAATTGCCTCTGCTTTATTATCGTTGTAAAGTCTTTTAATAAACTCCGCAACTCTAAATCTTCCATATATATTATTTGCCTTCATAAAATCGAGCAAATCATCCATTTCCCAAACATTTTGTTTTGAGATAGTACTACCTGTTGATACTGGTATTCCTTTTTGTGTGAAATGCTTGATCACATTTATAGCGGATTCAAAATTTCCTTCACGCCCTCGTATCTGGTCATGCATTTTTCCGTATCCATCCAAAGAAACCATCATTGAAAAAGCTTTGTCGTGTTTTGAACAGATTTCGCTTACTTTCTCAATTCTATCTATTACGTCTTTTTCTTTAATGCAATTAGTAATGATACTTAATCCAATTATATCGGGGAGTGTTTTTATGATTGACTCGTATAATTGTGGCAAATCTTCACGCAAAGTGGGCTCTCCCCCTGTTACACCCATGTGTTTTACATTTTTAAACAAAGGATCTTGCAGGATGTTTTTTAGTTGATCTGGAGTAATTTCGAAGCCCTGTTTTTGCTCCCAAATGTTACACATCACACATTTAGAATTACAAATATCATTTGCATTTAGGTTGACAACTGATATTATTGGTTCTTTAGCATTGTATTTATTAAGTTCTTTTGCTTTAATATGATCTAAATACTTAGTATTTTGATGTTTAAGATACTTTTCTTTAAATGGACTTCTAACAATTACAGCCTTAAAAACTCTTTTCGCAAATTTTTTCATATTAATTTCCTAAATATAATTTTTTAGTTTCACCAATTAATTTTGGATCAGAAAATATTATACCATCTCTTGTTAAATTAGCATCTGTATTGTTTTTTTCGAATACTAAAATATCTCTATGATAATCAAATCTTTCGCTTTTCATATCTGAAAAAGAGAGTGTTATCTTAAATATATCAGGAGCTAAAATTGATAATGGTAATGTAAACTTAACCATATAACTACCTTCGCTTCTTTTAAAAATATCACTATCTCTATCTGTATCTATTAATGTTATTATTGATACTTCCTTTGCATTGATTATTTGTAAAGCCACTACACTTCCTACTGATTTTCTAACTACATATTCCACTTCAACTTCAACAATATCATTTGCAATTGAAAATCGACACTTTGTTAATTGAATTGGTTTATTCTCATTTAAATTTGGAGTATTATCAAATTCCTTAAGCCCTCTAATGTTATTTAAATCATCATTTAAATATATTGGAATTATTTTATCCGTAGTATCATACTCAATTAAATTCCCATTTCTAAGATACATACATTTATTAGTCAAAGTGTTAACAGCTCCTATATTATGACTAACAAACAACACTGTTCTTCCTTCTCCTTTACTCACATCGCTCATTTTACCTAAACACTTCTTTTGGAACTCGGCATCACCAACTGCTAAAACTTCATCTACAATTAAGATTTCACTTTCTAAATGTGCTGCAACAGCAAAAGCTAAGCGCACATACATTCCTGATGAATATCGTTTTACTGGAGTATCAATATAACGTTCAACTCCTGAAAAATCGACAATTTCATCAAACTTGCGAATGATTTCATGCTTGCGCATACCTAAAATTGCTCCATTTAAAAATATATTTTCACGACCTGTCATTTCAGGATGAAAACCAGTTCCTACTTCAAGTAGAGAGGCGATTCTACCTTTAGTATAAATTTTACCAGTGGTAGGTTGGGTAACTTGACTTAATATCTTTAGCAACGTACTTTTCCCAGCTCCATTACGGCCAATAATTCCTACTGAATCTCCTTGATTAATCTCAAAATTGATATCACGAAGACTCCATACATAATCGCTATCCCCTTTTGAAGAGCGGTCATTTGCATCTCCGATTTTAAGAAATGGATCTTCTTTTCCTCTAACGTTGTAATACCATCTTTTCAAATCATCTTTGATGGTTCCTGTACCTACCATTCCTAATCGATATTGTTTGGATATATTTTCAGCTTTTATGACTACAGACATACTATTTTATAATTTTATTTAACGCTTCTCTCAGTTTTTCTTAACTCGATTTCCTTAAAAAATGGTTTTATACAGTGTCCATAAAACTTTTCTGAACTTTATTGAAGATTACTACTCCTAATGCTAAGATTACAATTGAAAATACAACTGAATATACTAATGATGTGATTTGAAAATTACCCACACCCAAATAGGCATAGCGCATATATTCAAAAATGGGTACTAAGGGGTTCAGTTGCACTATCCATTTATACTTTTCAGGTACTGTTGATAAAGGATAAATTATTGGTGTAGCATACATAAAAAGTTGAATCCCAAAAGCAATCAACATTGTCAAATCTCTATATTTAGTAGTCAACGAGGATAAAATTAAACCTATTCCCATAGACATGACTGCCATTATCAACAAAATAAAAGGAAGAAAAAATACCCAAAGATTTGGATGTATAGTCCCCTGATTATAAAAATAGGCAAAAAAGCATAAAAACATAATAAACTGAACTCCAAACTTCATTAAATTTGAAATAATAATAGTTAATGGCATTATTAATCTTGGAAAATAGACTTTTCCAAAAATGGCTGAATTTGAAATAAAAACTTTTGAAACATCGACTAAACAAGTGGAGAAATAACCCCATATTGTAATTCCAGACATATAAAAAATAAGTTTAGGAGCTCCATCTGTTGGGATTTTGGCCAAATTACCAAATATTATCGTAAAGGTAAGTGTTGTTATTATTGGCTGTATAAAAAACCATAGAGGTCCTAAAATAGTTTGTTTATAAACCGTCACAAAGTCTCTACGAATAAACATGCGTAAAAGATCTCTGTAACGCCATACTTCTTTAAGTCTTAAATCAAATAAATTAGTTTTTCCTTTAATGACTAAATCCCAATTTTCATTATTTTGATTCATATGTTTAATATTTAATTATATTTATTAGTAGCTTGTAGAAAATTATTTACCAAATACAGTTTTTACTAAAACTTTATTTTATCATAAAAATAAAAACAAACTAAAGATTTAATTGATTTTAAAGATTTTAGAGGCTCTATTTTTTTTATCCCTAAAGCTACCATGTAATAATGATTCTTTAAAATTCGTTTCTTTATTGTGGAAACATCTAATTTATTTTTTAAAAGCTTATAATAAATAAATTCTTCTTTAATATTTCTAATTGCAAAATTAAATTTATCTCTTTTTAAATTATGTTCCGAGCCACCTTCATGAAGTCTATAAAAAGAACCAAAAAAAGGCAACACTTTTAATTTTCCTTTTTGAGCATTTAAGAAAATGATAGCTCTATCTCCTCCATAAACATTTGAGAACCAATTAGGTATTTCAAAATTATTTCTACTTACAATACTTGCTGTTGGTATTCTAAGATTTTTTTGATAAATGTCTTTAAATTCAAAAATGTCTTTAGTGAATTTTCCTAAATCATCACCTTTACTAGATTTAACATAATGCCCAACAAGATTAAAATCAGTATTTTTTTCTAAAAAATCGACTTGTTTTTGCAATTTATTTTCATCCGTCCAATAATCGTCTCCTTCGCAAAATGCTATATATTTTCCGTTACAATTTTTATAAGCATCAATAAAATTTTGCATTGCCCCCCAATTATGTTCTCGATTTAGATATTTTATAAATGGGTTCTCATTACTTTCATTTAAAATTTCATTAATAATTTCGTTTGTATTATCTGGAGAACAATCATTTGCTACTATAACTTCAACTTTAAAATCGCAAATTTGCATTAAAATTCCGTCTAAACATCCCTTTATAAAATTTTCATGATTATACGTTATTATTAGAACAGATAATAGTGGCTTATGATTTTCTAATTTTTTATTACTCTGAAAAAGTGGAGTTGTTTTAATAGTAAAAGGTTCTATTTTATACATTAAATTAAATCTTTTTCAAGTCCTACCCCCTCTATTTTGCTTATAACTTCAAATGTAGGTTCAAGAGCAAAAAGTTCAGAGTGTTTTGAAATTAATGCTAAAGGGTAATCCCACCATTTTACTTTTAATAGTCCTTGAATTATTTCATCACTAAATCTATATTTAATAATTTTTGCTGGCGATCCAACAACAATTGCATATGGAGGCACATCTTTATTTACTAATGAATTAGCACCAATTACCGCACCGTCCCCAATGGTAACACCTCTTAGAATAGTACTATTGCATCCAATCCATACATCATTACCAATTGTACATTCTTTAATAAAAGGGCTGTATACTTTTTCTTTTACCAATTGAAAAGATTTTACTGAATACAAAAAACTATGATTAGTTACTCTATTAAAATCATGCTCTTCTGGTCCAATTGTAACGCCCCAAGAAATCGAAGTAAATTTACCAATAACTGCATTTATTACCACTGTATAATCGCCTATATATGACATTACCCCCATTTTTGAATATGTCATTTTAGAAAAATTTCCAATCATAACTTCCTCATCAAGACTAGTGTTTATTAAAGTAATTAGATTACCTAACTTTACACTTTTAGGAATCTCACAATTTTCAATTAAATTATTTTCATTCATTTTATTTAAGCATTTTATTCCTATAATAATTAACACACTCTACAGGATAAGATAATCGTATCATTTCATTAACAACAATATCAACATTATAAATAAGTGATTTCATAGTAATTGATTTTGAATCAGAATCATATACTAGATAATTTATTTCATTAATATATTTTCTATTTTGACCCACACTACCCGAATTGTATAATGTAAAATTATTGTTATTGTATTGAAACTGATGATGTGAATGTCCTATGATATAATTGTTGTCTAAAATAATTTGTGTGTCTGGAAATATGTAACTTTTATTGATTGTATGTGTACATATGAATGTATCTAACTTTGATTCTGAAACAAAGGAAGTAATAACTTCTTTTTTTTGGAAACTTGGAAATGTCATTTTAAAAAAATCTTGAACTAAAGGATTTGTACCTGGATAAAATCCGTTGATGAAAGCTTCTTCATGATTCCCCATAATCAAAACTGAATTAGGTAACGATGCCGCTAAATCAACACATTCATTACTCCAAGGAGCATAATTCACTAAATCACCCAAGCAAATATACCCATCGCAAACTCCTTCAACTTTTAACATTTTTTCAAAAGCTGGAAGATTTCCATGTACATCACTATAAATTAAAATTTTCACTAAATTTATTTCCGTTTATAATTTATTCGTGTTTTTGTTATCATTAATATGTGCTGCCTTTTTCATTTCAGCTATCAAATCATTTTCAACGACTAGTTCTTTCCAATATCGTAAAATGGTTTGTTCTTTTATTTTATATGAAGGTTCTATTCCTTTTAATAAATAATCTGCAATCATTTTTGGTTCATTAAATCCTGATAAAGTTCTCGCCGCAGTAGTTCCTGAACATCTTGCATTTATTTCGAAAACATATGGTTTACCATTTTTTAAACGAAGTTGAACATTACAAGCTCCAAAAGGTTTTATAGTGTCTACCACCAATCTAACTTCTTTTTCAATTACCTCGTTTATTTCTGTAAAACATTTATTGGTATCACCATCTCTAAGGATTCTTCTCATGACAATTACACCTTTACAAGTATTGTCTAGATTTATTGTTCCGCAGGTATATTCATCACCTTCTATATATTCCATTACAATAAAATCAGATATTGAATCCCCAATTTTATCAACTGTCGATTTCCATTCAGAACTGTTTTTTATAACATAAACATTTTTAGAACGAGCACCACCCACTTTTTGTTTTAAAATAAGAGGGAAACTCTCAGTATTAGGAATAAAACCATCTGCTAGGGTCGTAAAAGGAACGCTTACTCCTGCCTGTATTAATTGGTCATAGGTTTGCTGTTTGTCATCAGAAATTAAAATTACTTCTGGTCTGCTTACGACTATGGTTGTTCCAATTGCTTGAAATGCTTCTCTATTTAACGAAAGCGGCATTAATTCTGCATCTAAACCTGGAAATAATAATGCTATTTTTTCTTGTTCACAAATGGCTAGCATCTTATTTACATAGTTTGGATCTTTAGCATATGGAATTAAAAATGACTTATTTGTAGTATAAAGTCCCGCTCCTAATAATTCTCCATCAAGGGCAATTAAATTATAATCTGTATCAGCAAGTGATTTCAAAACACTTTGACCAACCCCTCCTCCAACACCAGTAATAGCAATATTGTACATATATTATTGAATTTTTATAATTAAATATGTGATTTTATAATAAATATATTTCCTAAAATCACACTAATCTATTAAATAAATTTGTTAATTAACTTACAAATCAAATCGACTTTCTCTTGTTCCAAATCATAAAATAATGGTAAACACATGACTCTTGAAGCAGCACTTTCAGAAATAGGCATTGACTTTTCGTTTACAAATGGAATTGTATTTAAAGAGGGATAAAAATACCTTCTTGGAAAAATTTGCTGCTCGTTTAAAACTTTTTGCACCTGCAACAAAACCACTTCAGATTCGAAAATCACTGGGTAATAGCTGTAATTCCATTGCGTATTTTCTCTTATTTTTAGTTTTTGCAATTTTTTAAAATTCAAATTATTGTCATAATAGTTTACGACTTCTTTTCTGCCTTCTAAAATTGAACTCATATAAGGAAAAACCGCTAATCCCATTGCCGCTTGCAATTCAGAAATTTTACCATTAATTCCTAATCCAAAAAAATCAATTGGCCCGTTATGCCCAAAATTATGACTGTAAAACATTTTATGTCTTAAATCGACATCGTTACAAAATAGGGCTCCACCCTCGCCAGTATGAAATAATTTTGTAGCATGAAAACTGCATGTACTTACATCACCATAATCAAAAATAGACTTGCCATTATATGTTACTCCAAAAGCATGAGCTGCATCGTAAATCACTTTTAGATTGTGTTTTTTGGCAATAGTTTCAATAGCATCTATGTTACATGGATTACCAAAAACATGCGTGGCTAAAATTGCTTTAGTTTTTGGAGTAATTGCAGCTTCAATTTGTGTTTCATCTATTGTAAAATAGTCTGGATTAATATCAACAAATACTGGTGTGCAATTTTCCCAAATGATTGCCGCTGTTGTAGCTACGTAACTGAAAGGCGTTGTGATTATTTCTCCTCCATCTCCTAACAATTTTAAAGCTATTTGGATGGGAATAGTTCCATTAGTCATAATAATAATGTTAGAAACTGAAAGATATTCTTTAAGTTTTTCTTCTAACTCTAAAACTAATGCTCCTCGATTAGTCATCCATTGATTCTTCCAGACTCTCGCTAATTGGTTTTGATAGTCTTCTATTGGAGGAAAAAAAGTTTTAGTAACGTTTATCATACTTAGGGTTTATTATACATTTTTAATTATAGTTAAAATACCTATTGAATTCTTATGGAAGAATCTTATAAAAACTATAATCAGAATTTTCAAAATCTTTTGCCCATCCTTCGACATGCATTTCTTTATTTTTTGTACAAATTACATTTATCTTACAATTTCTTATAAAATCTTTAAAACATTTTGATGAGACATCAAAGTATCCACATTGCTTATAATATGAGGATATGTCTCGATAAAAAGTATACATTTCAAGAGCATTATTTTTCAGATAATTACCATCAAAAGAGGCGGCAACCGAAATTAAATCTACTTTAGAATTATAAAGTATGAATTGGTTCATACCTGTATAGACTCTTTCATTATAATCATATACACTATTTAATTCAGTCTTATCAGGAATATATAATACACGAGCATTATCCAGTTTCTGAATATAATCTATTGTAGATACTTGATCTTTTTTAATTTGATTGTTATATTTAGAAGCATGAATTATACCTGGTATCAGATATATATTTACTAACAAAAAACCTAGAATAGGACTTCTCTTTACAAATATCAAATTCCATAAACCGAGTAGCATTAATAGAGGCAATATAGCTCCAAAAAATAAAAGAAATGCTTGATTAGCATCAATATTTTTAATAAAAGCTGCCCAAACTGCAATACAAATACTATACAGTAATATCATAAAAAGAAAAGGTTTAGATTTTATACTAACTCTTTTTCTTAGTATTAAAAAATAAATAGGAAAGAAACCGAAAATTGGAATAAAAATTGTTTTCATGGCTATAGCCGGACAATATTTAATCCAATTACTTAATGAAAACCATTCTTTAATTGAAAAACCCGAAACTGTTGTGCCTCCATGATTTCCATTAACAAAATAGTAAAAAATAAAACCAATAGACAAACTAATTAAAATAATAATATCTTTTAGTTCCGTTTTAGAACCTGAAAAATACAAATAACACCACCATATAAAAAGGGTAAGCATTAGTATAGGCAAAACAGGAAGATAAAAAAAAGTAGTAAACAATAGCGTTATAAATTTATTTGAATTTGGTTTTTGTAGATATAAAAATAATGCAATAACTATATTCATTAAAAAAATCATTTTTATACTTCCCCAAGCTAAACCCATTCCGGAAATTGGCATATGCCCAATTTTTAAATACGAATTTAAAAAATCCCACGGTTGAGAAAAAAACAAAAAACCTATAATAATAAAAAAAGATGACATCGCTAGAAAATAGTTTTTATCTATTTTTGAAGGAATGATATTCAATAACAATTCTTTTATTCCCAGACAACTAATAATTAATCCTAGTGGATAAACAAAAAGTAAAAAATTAAATGCTGGTTCTTGACCGTTTAAAGCATTGCCTAAATTCATTGTCCACAATTCTAAGTAGTGATAAAGATCTGAATTGTGATATGAAGCATCTATAAGATTGTAAAACACATTTATATTTTCTACCCCGTATTCTTGATTAGTAACAGCAACTCTAATCCAGAATAAATAATCATTATCTAAAATTAATAATTCATTATTTCTAAAAAACAACAATAAAGAAAGAACACTAAACAAACTAGTAAGTAATACTGTTATTTTCCAGTCCTGAAATTGAAATTTAAACTTGATTTTTTTTAAAATTACTCCCGTAGCCATTAGCCCTATGATAGGAATAATAAAAATAGATTTAAGCGTTGTGATGTACAAAGCATATCCGCCAACTAGTACTAAAATATTCATTATAGCATTTGAAAATTGGCTTGAAAATTCAAATATTTGAACGTGTAAAATTAAAAATGTAATAACAAAAAGAGTAAAAATGACTATTAACAATGAAAAAATCATAGCTCAGATTAGTTTAAAATTTTGTGCTAAAAGTTTTTATTTCGTCTAATGATTTGCTTTGCAGCAAAATAGCTTCGTAATGATTTTTTTTATTAGATTTTCCTGTTACTACATTATAAAACTCATTCATAGCACCAACAAAGTGATTGCATGGTGTCTCGATTATAGTCTCAGAAATTCCTTGTTTTTCTAAAATAATAATAGGCTTGTAATCTGGTGACGGAGTATAGGCTCTCTCTACCGTTATTTTTCCTTTACTTCCCCAAATTTCATAATTGCATTGATAGAAATTATCGAATCCAAAAGCAATATGAGCTCCAATTCCATTGTCATTTTTCAAAAAAGCACTGCCGTAGATACTTGTTCCCATTTCAGGATTCAAATATAAGGAGGAAGCTGCAACCTTAAATGGAGAACCCATCATAAAATGAAGGGCCCGAAGTGGATAACCCGCAGCATCAAACAACGCACCTCCACCAATTATTTCGTCGTATCTAAAATTATTTTTATCCAAAGGAGGAAATCCAAAAGCTCCACTAAAACCACGAATTTCTCCAATCGCGTCATCAGCAATTAATTGTTTAACTTTTTGATGTTGAGTATGATATTGAAACATATAGCCCTCCATCAAAGTCAAATTTCTATTTTTAGCTTCATTGACCATTTTTTGTGCTGATGAAAAAGAGTTTGCAATAGATTTTTCTGCGTATACGTGTTTTCCTGAAATCAAAGCTCTTGTAATCCATTCCTCATGAAGTCCAGTTGGAAGTGGAATATAAACTGCATCAATAGCTTCATTTAACAAATTATCATAACCTACAACTGCTTTACATTCAAAAAGATTTGCAAACTCATTTGCTTTATCTTCATCTCTACTCGAAACGACAACCAATTCAAATTGTTCCGATAAACTTTTAATGGCAGGAATAATCGATTTCTTTGCTATGTTAGCACAACCCATTACTCCAATTCTGATTTTACTCATAATTAGGAATACATTTCGTCTAACACTTTTTTCATCGATTCCATGCAATACTCTAAACCTTGTTCTCCTAGTTCAGTATAAAAAGGCATTCTAACAATCCTATCTGTTAAATCTTGTGTTATTGGTAAATCAGATTCTTTGTAACCATATTCTAATCCTTTTGGAGCCGAATGCAAAGCCAGATATCCAATGTAAGCAGATACTTTATAATCTCTAAGTTTAGCCATAAAGAATTGTTGATTTTCCACTGTATCAAAAATTACCCAAAAGGCATGATGATTTATATCAATATAGTCTTTAATTTTAAAATACGATAAAAACCCTTTCTTCTCATAAGGCGCAAACAAATCAAAGTACGCTTTTGTTATGTTGCTTCTTATACTTTTCAATTTATCTTCTTGTTCTAACTGAGCAAGAAGCATAGCTGCTAAAATATCTGACAACAAATAACTGGATCCTTTATCGACCCAACTGTATTTGTTTTTTACGCCATTTAAAACTAAACGTCTATCAGTTCCTTTTTCTTGAATAAAATGAGCTCGTTCTTCCCATTCAGGGACATTTACTACAAGAGCACCACCTTCTCCGGCACTGAAATTTTTTGTTTCATGAAAACTAAACGTCGCTAAATGTGCTTGAGATCCTGCTGCTTTTCCTTTAAAATAAGTTCCGTAGGATTGTGCACAATCTTGCATAACAATAAGATTATGTCGGTTTGCAATTTCCATAATCAAATCTATTTCGCACGAAACTCCTGCATAATCAATAGGCAGTATCATTTTTGTTCTTGGAGTTATGAGGGCTTCTATTTTAGAGGCATCAATATTCATGGTTTCAGGTTCTGACTCACAAAAAACTGGAATGGCTCCAAATAAAACAACAGCATTTACTGTTGAACTAAAAGTATAAGAAGGTAAAATCACTTCATCGCCAGGAGCTATATTTGCTAAAACTGCCCCCATTTCAAGCGCCGCAGTTCCCGAAGGAACCAAAAAAACTTCATTAAAGCCATGTTTAGCCTTCATCAAATCAATTACTTTAGTACAAAATCCATGATTTCCGCATTGCTTACCTGAATAAAGTGCTTCAAGCATGTATTTTTCTTCGTTTCCGGTAATGTAAACTTTATTAAAAGGGATATTCATTTTGTTGATAAATTAATTATGTAAAATGTATTGCTGAGAGCAAACTTCTAGACTGAATATTGAGATAGTTGTTGAATTTTAGAAAAATTGTTAACTGACCTAACGAGATCCATTTAAAATTAGAAGGTACTTCTTCTGGGAAATCAGAGGTGGCTTCTATTATAATACTTCTATTCTGTTCTCGGTAAAATCGACCTCCTTCTTCAGATTGCAGGGTGTCGTGTTGTATTTGACTTAATGGAATATTCAGCACATAATCTAAAAACGGAACATCTTTTGAATCTTTATAACTTCCAGTAATGCATTGTACTGTAGGAGCCATTTCTATGATATCAAAATTACCTGGTTCTAGTTTTGCTTGAACTAAAAAATGATGCACACCATGAATTTTTTTAGTTACAAAAGCAATTATTCCATGTTGCATAGGTTGAACTAATGGTTGTGTCCAACTTGTAACTTCTCTGTTACTTATTGCAACTCTTGCTGCTATTACTTTAAAAAATCGATTTTGATTTTCTACTATTTCATTTTCCGTAACAGTCCACCCCATAGTTTTAAAAATAGACTTGGAAGTAATTTGAACTTCATAATAACACTTAATAGCGGATAACCAATTCAGAATTTCATCGAATGAAAACAAAGAAAGAGAAGGATTAAGTGATGATTTGAGCATTTCAAATTGAAAGTCTTTATCCTTTCCTTCGTAACTTAGTGCATATAAAAGATCGAGAGTTTTATTGTCAAATTCTCCATAAGGAATCCCAGAAATTACTGTTCTGGTGTCCATATTAATCAAATTATCGTACGTAATTAGCTGTTTAATTTGTCCGAGAGTTAACCAAATAAAATCATCGTGAACTGGAACATCTTCCTCAATTTTAATAATAATATTACGGTTTCTTTTACGAAGAAATCGCGCCCCTTGCTCCGACTGCAATTGATCTAATAAAATTTGACTGGGTTGCACATTCTGAAAATATTCTAAGTATAAGGGTTTTTTACCTTTATGTACTTGAGAATAATTACTTTTAGTTGCTTGCAGTGTTGGTGACAACTGCACATTATTTACATTTCCTGGTTCTACTTTTGCTTGAAGTAAAAAGTAAAGAATCCCGTCAATTTCTTTTGTTATAATTCCTAAATACCCTATTTCTGGTTGATTAATTATGGGTTGATCCCATTCTGGTACTTTTCCCCAATTGGTCTCAACATGTATCCCTTCAATACTGAAAAACTTACCTGTTTCATGACGTAAAACGCCTTTATCTTTATCAAAAAGCCAATGATTCATTTCCTTAAACGGAATTTGCTCTACTGAAACTTTTATAGCTTCATTTCGGTCTTTAAGCCATTTTATAACTTCTTCAATAGTATGAAACTTGCTTTCTTTTGTCAAAACAGATTTAAGAAAATCAAAACCAACACGATCTTTGTTATGGTTATGGTTTCCAAAAAATTGAAAATTTTGAGACTGATTTGATGTTGCCATTATTTACTTAATGATAAAGAATATAATATTTGTTTTTATCTAATGTTTATTATTGTTCCAATAATGTTTTATAATTATTTCTTCATTTACATGATAATTCATCTTCGAATAAAAATTACACGCTGGAATATTTTCTTTTTGGGTTGGAATTCTTAATTCAAAAATGTTTTGTGAAACACAATATTTCTCCATATTTGACAGCAAGATTCTGCCAATTCCTTTTCCCTGATAATTTTCTGATACTGCAATTAATCCGATTGTAGAAAAATTTTGATTGTTTTTAACAGTTACAAATCCAATCACTTCATTAGACTCTTTTAAATAAAAAATCTTGTCTGCAAATTCTTTACTTATACTATTATCTATCCATTTGCTGTATAACAATTCGAATTTTTCTTGATTAAAATTTAGGTCTAATCTAAATCTACTGTATTTACCACTTTCAAAGGCTAGAGGATAAAGTAAATCTTTAGTGGTGGGAATTTCATCAAAATCAATTATTGATTGTTCTATAATGTTTGTGCTTTTCGAATCTAATTTTTTACTAAAAATAATTTTAGTTTCTTGAAAAGTTTTTTTAAAACCTTGAATTTTTACAACTTGTTCGTGTTCTTGTTTAAGAACAATTAAATTATAATTTTCTGAATCAATAAGGATTGAATCATTTTCAACTTCATTAGCTTCGGCTATTTCAAAACCAAAAAAATGACTATCCCACTCTAATTTCTTAATATTCATCTTTTTTCGTCGATAATATAAATTGGTCTGTTTTTAACTTGATTAAAAGTTTTACCTAAATAGACACCTACTATTCCGATTATTGAAATAATAATTCCTGATAATAACCAAATTGAAATTATTAACGAACTAAATCCCGGTTCTTTGATTTGCCCCGTTAGCGACTGAAATAGATAATAACATCCAAAAGCAAAAGATATTGTAGAAATAGATAGCCCTAAAAAAGTAAATATTTTTAATGGTTTATCAGAAAAAGATAAAATTGTATTAAAAGATAATGAAAGTAATTTAAAAAAACTATACGATGATTTCCCGTCTTCTCTTTCGCTGTGTTTAACAATAATTGAAGTGGAATTAAAACCAACCCACTTAATAAATAGAGGAAAAAATTTAATATGATCGTTGATTTTTGTTATTGATTGAATCACTTTTTGATTATAAATACCAAAATTAGCTACTTCATTATCTATTTCTATACCTGATAAATAATTAAAAACAATATAAAATAATTTCGATGAAAATTTCTTAATAAATCCATCTTGTCTATGCCTTCTACTGGCTAAAACTATATCATATCCCTCTTTTGTTTTTTCATACATTCTAATAATTTCTTTCGGTTGATCTTGAAGATCACAATCCATAACAACAATCCATTCTCCTTTTGCTTCTGAAAGCCCAGCCATTATTGTAGGATGCTGCCCGAAATTTCTACTTAATCTGAAGCTCTTCACTTCAGAAAATTTTGAAGAAAGTTGTTTCATAACTTCCCAAGAATTATCAGGACTTCTATCATCAACAAATATAATTTCATAAGTAGTGTTTATTTCCATCATGGCACTACGAATTTCATCTACAAGTTTTTCGAGGATTTTCTCGGCTCTGTAAACAGGACTTACTATTGAAATATGTGGCACTTCTTTCATATTTAATTAATATTTCACGGTAACTACTATTCCTATAATAATTAATCCTAAGCCTAACACTTTACCAATACTAAAGGTCTCTCCTAAAAATAATATTCCAATAACAAAAACTAAGGCTGGAGCCAGGCTCATAAAAGGATATGCTTGTGTGATTTCAAACTTGGTCATGGCTGCCATCCAAAATAATGAAGCTATAAATGCAGATGCAAAACCTGAAAATATAAAAGGATCAAAAATTAGCTTAGTTAAATAGACTATTTTTTCTGAAAAGCCTTCTGGTAAAATAACTTTCAACCCTGACAACCTCCATTTCAATACGATTTGTCCGTAAACTGTAAAAAAAAGTGTGCCAAAAATGTAAAAGTAAGGATTCATAAAACTTTCGTTCTTTAATATCTAAAACTATTAATTGCTTCTATAACTATTGCAACTTCTGTATTAGTCATCACTGGGCTTATAGGCAAACTCAAAATTTCATTGTGAATTGAATTAGTTATTGGAAAATTTAATTCATTCATTTCTTTATAGGCTAACTGCTTGTTCGCAGGTATTGGATAATGTATTAAAGTTTCAATTCCATTATTTTTAAGATAGTCTTGCAGTTGATTTCTTTTTGGATGCCGAATCACAAATAAATGCCAAACATGCTCTTTATTGTCTTCAACTTTTAAAGAACTATTGTTTGGAAATGGTAACATAATTTCAGAATTATATATTCCTTTCAAATACGATGCAGCCCTATCTCTTCTTTGCTGATTTTCTATATCAATATACTTCAATTTTACATTTAAAAAAGCAGCTTGAATTTCGTCTAATCTACTATTTAAACCTTGATATTCATTGCTATATTTTTTTTTACTCCCGTAATTACCTAATGCTCTAATAACTTCCGCAAGCTCATGATTATTTGTGGTTACAGCTCCTGCATCGCCTAATGCGCCTAAATTTTTTCCGGGATAAAAGCTAAATCCTGCTGCATCGCCTAATGCTCCAGTTTTCACACCATTATATTCAGCACCAAAAGCTTGAGCATTATCTTCAATTATTTTTAAATTGTGTTTTTTGGCTAAATCTTTAATTGAATCACTCCAACAAACTTGACCATATAGATGCACTATCATTATAGCTTTAGTTCTTTTAGTGATTTTCTTCTCGATTAAATCAATATCGAGATTAAAGGTTAAATTATTGGGTTCTACTAAAACTGGTTTTAATTTATTATCAGTAATGGCTAAAATTGAAGCTATATAAGTATTTGCGGGAACAATAACCTCATCTCCTTCTGACAAAAATCCTAATTCGATATAGCCTTTAAGAATTAATCGAAGCGCATCTAAACCATTTCCTACGCCAATTGCATATGATGAACTTATGTATGCAGCTAAGTTTTTTTCAAATTTTTTTACTTTTTCTCCCATCAAAAACCAGCCAGAATCAATGACTTCCGAAGCAGCTAATTTTAATTCGTCTGAGTAAGTTGCATTTATTTTTTGAAGATCAAGAAATTTAATCAAAATTAAAAACTAAATTAGATATCGTATTTATAGGTGTCATAACAAACTCCTCTTGCACCAAAGCCTTCTTTCTGAAATATTAAATTTTCATTCAAAACAGCACCCATTTGTTCTGTTGATTGCCCGAAATCGAAAAAGTCTTTATGATTGTATTTTTCAATTATTAGATTTTCAAACAGTAAATCTAATGCGCCAACCTCTTTCCCTTTGTCATTTGCTGAAATGTACTGGACATGAACAACATTTTTCATTACAAAAAGTACACAACCTGCAATTACTTTTGAATCCAGCAAACAAGTATAACCAACAATATTATCAGGAAATTTTTTATGCAGAAATGTTATTTCATTTATAGTGTGTACTGGCTTAACTCCATGAGTAGCTATTAAGTTGTCTTCTAAAACGGTCCAAAAGTCTCTAAAATCAGTAGTTTTTATTATTTCTACATTATTTACTTTAGCTTTTTTGGATCCTCTTTTTCGTAATTCTATAAAAGGCAATTTATTGTTTTGATAAATAGTTGATGAAATATTACAAGCTATTTTTTGTGCTTTTAACTTAAATAATACATACAAATCTTCCTGAGTTGGTAACTTGTTATAGATGTATGGAATTGATTTATACACAACTCGTTTTAAACCATTATTCTTTAAAAAAATATTGATAGTATTAAAGTAATTAATTATATCGACAGTTTTAGAATTTACGGATGTAATTACCCCCCCATAAGTTAATCCTTGATGGGAATAAAAAATATCATTGTCAATATTTCCTGGTATTACTGCATCTAAATTGCCTTTTTTGTATATCATCAAAGAAAAATCAACAAACTTATGGGAATGATAATCCATGAAATCTCTGAAAAAAATAAAGGAATCTATTCTTGAATTGGAAACAAAATTGTCCCATTCATTACTTCTTGATGATTCATATTTTATTATTTCAATCATAAATCAAAGAACTTCTTACTATGATTTCCATTCTAAATAATTATTATAATCTCTTATATAATCCTCTTCATTAAAATCATGTGAGGCTAAGACTAAACAGATTGCCCCACTTGAAAAATTCATTTCAGATGCCCAAATTCCTGGAGGAATATGCAACCCTACATCTGGCAAATTTAAAAGTACTTTGTGTTTTGAAATTCCATCGTCTAACAATACTTCGAATGAACCACTTGCTGCAACTAAAAATTGATGGCATTCCTTATGAGCATGAGCTCCTCGAGAATCTCCACCTTGAATGTCATATAAATAAAAAACACGTCTAACAGCAAAAGGAATTTCAATATTATTATTTATTGCCGTAATATGCCCGTTTCTATTCCCAATTTTAGGTAAAACAATCGTGTGACAATCTCTTATTTGTATAGGAATCATTGTGACAATTTTTTAAACAATTCAAACTCCCTAACATAATCTTCTTCAAAGAACTCCTTACTTGATAAATGTAGGCTTAATGAATTTGTAGAGAAATTTTCCATATATCGCCATGTCAATTTGGGTAAGTAAAGCCCATAATAAGACCTATTTAAAGAAAATTTTTCTGTTTTACCTAATAAATTAGTTACAATTACATCAAAACTTCCGCTTAATGCAATTATGATTTCTTCCTGTGATTTATAAGCATGTCCGCCTCTAATCTCTCCTCCTGGTATATCATAAGTCCAAAAAGTTCTTTTTATTTCAAAAGGCACATGCTGAGGATTTTGAATAAAAGTTAAATTCCCTTTAGGGTCTTGAATTTTTGGGAATTGTATAATTCTAGGGGTATTAAAATCATCTTTAAAATCCATTTTTTAAATTTATTGATTGATTTTAATCTCATTTATAAATAAAGTTATTTTTTTAAATATAGTACTATTCATATTGATTGTCATAATACTTTTGATAACTTCCGCTAGTTACATTATTTAGCCATTCAGAATTTTCTAAATACCAATCTATAGTTTGCTCTAATCCTTCTTCAAAAGTTACGGATGGACTCCATCCTAATTCCTTATTTATTTTATTGGCATCGATGGCATATCTCAAATCATGCCCAGGTCTATCTTTAACATACGTTATTAATTTTTCTGAAGTCCCAGAAACTTTTCCTAGTTTTTCATCCATTTTTTGGCATAATAATTTAACCAAATCGATGTTTTGCCATTCATTAAATCCGCCAATATTATATGTTTCGTGATTTATTCCTTCATGAAAAACCAAATCAATAGCAACAGCATGATCTTTTACAAACAACCAATCACGAGTGTATTTTCCGTCACCATATACAGGCAATGGTTTATTTTGGATAATATTGTTAATTAATAATGGAATTAATTTTTCAGGGAAATGATTAGGCCCATAATTATTGGAACAATTTGTAATAACATAAGGTAAGCCATACGTTTCTCCATAAGCCCTAACAAAATGATCTGAACTAGCTTTAGATGCTGAATAAGGAGAATTTGGTGCATAAGGAGTAGTTTCTGTAAACAATCCTGTTGCTCCTAAAGTTCCGTAAACCTCATCGGTACTTACATGATAAAATCGTTTTCCTTCGAAATTATTATTCCATATTTGCTTTGCGGCATTTAATAAATTCATAGTTCCTATTACATTTGTTTTAACAAATGATAGAGGATCAGTAATTGAACGGTCTACATGTGATTCAGCAGCTAAATGGATTACTGCATCGAACTGATGTTTTTGAAAAAGTTCGTTGATGAAATCCTCATTAACGATATCTCCTTTTATAAAAGTATAATTGGGTTCATTCTGAATATCTGCAATATTTTCTAAATTCCCTGCATAAGTAAGAGCGTCAAGATTAAATATTTGATATTGAGGATATTTTTTTACAAATCTTCTTATAACATGAGACCCAATAAATCCGGCTCCCCCGGTGATTATTATTTTTTTCATTGTATGGAATACTTACTAATTAAATTATCTTACTTTTTTAAATGGCTTCGCCCTGTCAGTCACATTTATAACTAACTAGGACTTATAAACGTTACTTTATATTATTGAATTTCTTCTTTTGTTAAAGTAATTAAAAAACCCAACTCTTTAAGAATTAACTGTAAACTATTTTTATTTATATGTTTTACTATACCTTCTTTGCCTTTAAAAGGACCGCTAGGAATATTTAAAATATCACCAGCATTAATTGAAGTAACTTCAACTGAAGACATAACTCCTTTTAAACTTTCTTTTAATATTTCAATTTCTTCATTACGAACTTCCGCAGGCTTTCCTAACCAAAATAAATACCTGACTACTCCAGAAACTTGAAAAACATTTTGCCTTTCTTTATCCTCTAAACAAACAAAAAGGTATGAATTAAAAAGTGGCTTTTGTACTTTCTTTTTTCTATCAGACCATTGTTTTATTTGAGTAACCAAAGGACAATATACAATAATCCCAAGTTTTTCTAAACGCTCTGCTACTTTTTTTTCATTTCGCGGCTTTGTATAAATGACAAACCAAGGCATATTTATTTATTTTTTTAAGTCGCTTCGTAAATTACCAATCCTTTACCATATTGATAATCATTTATATAAAACTTTATTTTCCTTTTTATCCTACTTTCAATTTTTGAAGCTAAATTATAAATGTATTTAGCATCTAATTCTTTACCAATCAGAACAACTTCAATTATTCCACTGTCCTTACCATTTGCATAATCACCAATCACAACAACTTTTTCAATAGTGCCTATTCGTTGCAAAATTAATTCAACAATAGCATCTATACCTATGTGCTGATGAACAATCTTTTGTAAAACAGTAAATAAAGGATGTTTGGCATTAGCTTTATAGATTACTTTATTGTTTATAGCTTCTTTTTCTAAATAACCAGCCTGCAATAAATTATTTAATTCTTTTCTAATGGAGTTTGTAGATTCATTTAGTTCTTCTGCGAGGCCTCTTAAATATCCATCATTAGCAACGTTTATAAAAAACTTTACCAGTATGCGAATTCGAGTTTTTGATGTTATTAAAGTTTCTAGCATGCTTAATATTGAGTAACAAAAGTACTCAATATTTTAAAAATAAACTAATTCAATAAAAAAATCACTTTTTCTTAATATACCTTATTATTTTAAAAACAAAAATTTAATTTTTTAAAATCATTTAGCGTTTTGTTTTTTACTATAATTTACTCATTTGCACCACCTATAGCATTAAATACAAATCCAATAGTAGTCATTTTTTTAGCATCTAAAATATTTCTTCCGTCAAAAACAAATGCAGGTTTTTGCATGTTGTCGTATATTTTTTGCCAATCATACTCTTTAAATTCATCCCATTCTGTTAAAATAGCAATAGCATGTGCTCCTCTACAAACTTCATAAGGATTGTCATAAACAATAACTCCTTTTTTAATATCATCAAGAGATCTTGACTTTAAATAAATTAAATCGTTAATAATTTGTTTTTCTTTTACCCTAGGGTCATAAACTGCAATTTTTGCTTGTTCGTTTAGTAAAAAATCAGAGACATTAATAGCAGCAGATTCTCTAGTATCATTGGTGTCTTTCTTGAATGCCCAACCTAAAAAAGCAATTTTTTTCCCAGAAACAGTATTGTATAATGTTTGTACAATATTGTTAGAAAAACGTCGCTTTTGATGATCATTCATAATAACAACTTGTTCCCAATAATCGGCTACTTTGTTTAAACCATAAGTTTTTGCAATATAAACCAAATTTAAAATGTCTTTTTGAAAACAAGACCCTCCAAAACCAACAGATGCTTTAAGGAATTTTGGCCCAATTCTACTATCCATTCCTATTGCTTTAGACAATTCATTAATATCTGCACCTGTTTTCTCGCATAACTCTGACATAGCATTAATAGAAGAAACACGTTGCGCTAAAAAAGCATTAGCTGTTAATTTTGACAATTCTGAAGACCAGAGATTTGTAGTTAAAATTTTCTCCCTTGGAACCCAATTTGCATAAACTTCGACTAAAGCATCAATTGCTTCTTGACCATTTGTAGCATCTCCCCCAATTAATACTCTATCGGGATTTAATAAATCTTGAACCGCTGTTCCTTCGGCCAAGAACTCTGGATTTGATAGAATTTGGAATTGCACTCCATTTCCTGTATTGTCTAAAATATTTTTTACAGCCTCGGCAGTTCTAACAGGCAAAGTAGATTTTTCTACTACGATTTTATTCTCTTTTGCAACAGCAGCTATTTGTCTTGCACAAAGCTCTATGTATTTTAAATCAGCCGCCATTCCTTTGCCTAAACCGTAAGTTTTAGTAGGCGTATTTACTGATATAAATATCATTTGTGCTTCATCTATTGCTTTCTCGACTTCCGTAGAAAAAAATAAGTTTTTTCCTCTTGCTTCCGCCACTAAGTCACTTAATCCTGGTTCGTAAATAGGAATATTATTTACATCATCATCGTTCCAAGCTGCTATTCTTTCTTCATTTAAATCTACAACGGTAACTTTTATGTGTGGGCATTTTTGAGCTATAATAGCCATCGTTGGTCCACCAACGTATCCTGCACCAATACAACAAATAGAAGTAATTTTCATATATGTTAATTTTATTTTTTTTTGGTCATATATAGTATCGTCTTTTACTTTTAGGTGTTTGTTTTGAACAAACTTATAGCTTGTGGCGATTTCATATCAAACTTATTTTTATTAGCTATTTTATTTATTATAATTTACCATCGGCAAGATTTCCTAAAATACCTTTAACGTCATATAGTACAGAGCTTTCATTCTTAATTAAAGAATAATCTATAAGAGAGAACTCATTGTGAGCCACTCCTAAAATTATAGCATCGTATTTTTTTGACGGAAAAGCATTAGTCGTTATCAAGCCATATTCATGCTTTACTTCTGAAGGATTTGCCCAAGGATCGTATATATCTACAAAAATTCCATATTCTTTTAATGCTGCAATAACATCAACGATTTTAGTGTTTCTTACATCTGGGCAATTTTCTTTAAATGTTATCCCTAGCATTAATAGACTAGCCCCGTTTACAACGACTCCTTTTTTTATCATTAGTTTAACTACTTGAGAAGCAACGTACTCTCCCATACTATCATTGAGTCTTCTTCCTGCTAAAATAATTTCAGGATGATAGCCCATTTCTTGTGCCTTTTGAGCCAAATAATAAGGGTCTACGCCTATACAATGTCCACCAACCAATCCTGGTTTGAATGGAAGAAAATTCCATTTTGTTCCTGCAGCTTCAAGTACATCATGTGTATCTATTCCGAGAATATTAAATATTTTAGATAGTTCATTTACAAAAGCAATATTGATATCTCTTTGTGAATTCTCAATAACTTTTGCAGCCTCGGCAACTTTGATTGTTGGAGCTAAATGCGTACCTGCCGTTATAACTGATTTATACAAATCATTTACTTTTATACCAATTTCAGGAGTTGAACCTGCTGTTACTTTTAATATTTTTTCGACAGTATGTTGCTTGTCTCCTGGATTAATTCTTTCAGGAGAATACCCCGCAAAAAAATCAATATTAAATTCTAAACCACTTACTCTCTCAAGTACTGGTACGCACTCGTCTTCTGTAACACCTGGATAAACTGTAGATTCATATATTACAATATCCCCTTTCTTTAGTACTTTACCAACTGTTTCACTAGATTTATATAAAGGAGTTAAATCAGGTCTGTTATTTTTATCTACTGGAGTTGGAACAGTTACAATATAGTAATTACAATCTTTTATATCTTCTAAATTTGTGGAACATAATAATCCTATGGCATTTTGTGTTGGTTGCTTTAATAAAACAGATTCTAATAAAGATTTATCTATTTCTAAAGTACTATCAATACCTGAATTTAATTCGTCAACCCTAGATTTATTGATATCAAAACCAACAACTGAATATTTTGTTGCAAATAATCGCGCTAATGGCAATCCTACATATCCTAAACCAATTACTGCTATTTTCATTTATAGAGAATTAAAAATATTATTTTTTTAAATTAGACCAATACCATTTTACAGCTTCATCTAAACCTTTTTGCATAGAAAATAATGGTTTATAGTTTAACAACTTTTTTGCTTTGTCAATACTTGCCAAAGAATGAGGGATATCTCCCGCTCTATTTGGTCCATGTATTATTGGTAAACTTGCAATTACTTTATCGTATTTAGAAAGTGATTCTTTTAGATATTTAACTAAATCATTTAATGTTGTTCTATCTCCGTAAGCAGTGTTGTATACGGTATTTATTGCCTCAGGATTTGTTATTTTTATTGCTAATTCATTCATTTGAATGACATTATCGATATAAGTAAAATCTCTGGAAAAATTCCCATCTCCATTAATAACGGGGCTTTCGTGTGCCATTAATTGCATTACAAATTTTGGAATTACTGCTGCATAAGCACCATTAGGATCTTGTTTTCTACCAAAAACATTAAAATAACGTAATCCTATGGTTTCTAAACCATAACTTTTACTGAAAATTTCAGCATACAACTCGTTAACATATTTAGTAATGGCATAAGGAGATAATGGTTTGCCGATATTTTCTTCTACTTTTGGAAGACTTTCAGAATCGCCATAAGTTGAGGAGCTAGCGGCATATATAAACCGTTTCACTTTTGCATCACGAGAAGCTACAAGCATATTTAAAAATCCTGAAACATTTACATCATTTGTGGTGATTGGATCATTAATAGAACGAGGAACCGAGCCTAAAGCCGCTTGATGCAAAACAAAATCTACTCCACCAACAGCTTTGTGGCAATCAGACAAATTTCTGATGTCACCTTCTATCAAAGTGAAGTTTTTATTATTAATGAATGAACTTAAATTGTGTCGATGTCCAGTTGCAAAATTATCCAAACAAACAACTTGATATTCTTTAGACAAAAAATATTCACAAAGGTTAGAACCAATAAAACCTGCTCCTCCAGTAATTAGAATTTTAACTTTTTGATTCATTTTATTTTTATTTGTTTTTAACAAATCTTGATCTTATTTTATTAAAAATGTTTTTGTTTTTATCTTCTTCATGATATCCTTCAGCATAATTTCCGTAACCATAGCCATAACCATAACCATAGCCATAAGCTGTTCCGTATTTTGCTTTATTTTGAAAGCCATTAAATATGATACTAATATTCATTAACTCCCCTCTTTTAAGCCTATTGTTTAATAAAGTAATCATGTCTTTCTTGGTGTAATTCTGTCTCATAATGTACAAAATTACATCTGAATATTCTGCTAACTCAATAGCATCAGACACTAACCCAACTGGCGGAGTATCTAATATAATGTAATCGTATCTTTTCTTTAATAAATCCATGAATTCTCGCATACTGTCACCTATAATTAGCTCAGAAGGATTTGGAGGTATAGGCCCTGAGGTAATTACATCGAGATTAGGAATATGTGTTTTCTGTATTACTTCGTCTATTGATTTCTGTTTAATTAGAAAGTTCACAACTCCTATATCATTTTTGATTTTAAAATCATCAAAAATCCTTGGCTTTCTTAAATCTAAACCTACTATTACTGTTTTCTTTTCACTTAATGCAAAAACGGTGGCTATATTTAAAGAGCAAAATGTTTTTCCCTCACCACTAACTGAAGAGGTAATCATTAATGTTTTTGAGCCCTCAATTTCTTGTTTCTTATATAAAAACTGCAAAGAGGAACGAATTGCTCTAAACGATTCTGATAATGCCGATTTAGGCTTTTCGAAAACAGACAAATTAGAACTTCCATATTTAATTCCGACTACTCCTATTAATGGAATACTTGTTAATTTACTAATATCTTCAGTGTTAAGTATAGAGTTTTCTAGAAAAAAAATAACAAAAATAATTACTAAAGGAATAAGAAGTCCCAAAAATACTGCAAGAACATAGTTTACATTTGTATTTGGCCCTATTTTACCTCCTCCAGTATCTTTTGCAGGATCTACAAAATGTATATCAGACAAATTTGCGGCGGTTGCAATTTCTGCTTCACTTCTTTTTTGTAAAAAAGTATTATAAATATTGTCGCTTAAATCATACTTTCTTACTATTTTAAGGTATTCTTGTTTGTCACTTGGTAATTTTTTAATATTGTTTTCTAATTCTGAAATTTTATTATTTACTAAAGCTAAATCATAAAGAAGTGAACTGTTCGCTGACGCTATATTTTCTAACAAAACATTCTTTAAAGCTTCCATTTGATTGTCAAATTCTTTAAAAATTTTATCGCTTTTAACAGAATAAGCTAATTCGGATCTCTGTGTCGATAATGCTATTAGTTTAGAAACATTTGTTACAATATTTGGATCGTCGATGCCTGCAACTGTTGGAGCAGGAAGTCTAGAATAATCGACACTGCTTTTTAAATATGATTTTAAAGAATTGCAATACGAAATTTTCCTTTGTATTTCATCTTTATTTATATCATATCCAGATAATTTAGCAGAAACTTCAGCACCTCCATCTTCTATCTGAAACATGTTATTGTTTTTATTAAAGGATTTTAGTTCTTCGCTATTATCCTTTAACTGTTTGCCCATTAAAATCAAAGTGCTATCAATAAACTTTATTGTATTAGTTGCAAACTGATTTTTTCTGTCCAATTGCAATTTAATTAACATTTTCACTGTTGCATTTAAATAATCAACCAATCTATTTTTATTTGGTCCTATTAATGAAAGTTGCAAAATTGAAGATGCTTTAGCGTCTACATCAACACTTATACCTTGATATTTGGAAACCACACCATCTAAATCATTAAATCGAACAAAATATTCATTCCCTTTATAAAAGCCTGGATTATCATTAATATCTAATTTCCAATTTATAAAAGGCAACGAAACTTTTTCTCCAACTTTATACTTTTTTATAAATTCTCCTTCAACTACAGAAGTTGTACTTGTACTGTTATCATAATAATGAATAAGAGAGACACTTGGATTTTCAAACTTAATTTTAATTTCATACTCCGATTCACTTAAAAATTTTATGCCAATTAGACTATATGCCAACTGTCCTTTATTTTTTTCAATCATTATATGAAAAGGGATTTCCCCATAAACGTCTTTGTAGTTATATTCTCCTTGTTGCAAATAATCTATGTAAAACTGAAGGTCATTTACAACAATTTCGTTGTGAGATCTTGAACGTAAAGTATTTGAAATAATTTGAACTTGATCTGATGTTCCTCCCCAATTAAAAACCAAACTGGTAGAAGCAGTTAAAAAAGGATTATTCTCTTCTTTTATTGCAATAGAAGTCTCCATTGCATAGATTTTCTCTTTTCTAATATTTACTTGGTGTGCAATTGTTAATGTAATAATTAAACTAATAATAAACCACCTCCAATAACTTGTGATTTTTATTAAAAATCCTTTAAAATCAAAGCTATTTTGGCTTTCTAAAAAAGAGAAATCTTTAGTATCAATCATACTTTAATTAGTTTCTTAACAGCAAAAAAGTTGTTGTTGCTAATGATAGAAGAGTAATTATTGTCCCTAAGGATTGAATTCCAGTAGTTCCTGTTCCCCAAGTTTTTTGTTTAAGTGGCTTAATATAAATATAATCATTGGGTTGAACGTAAAAATATGGCGATTTCATTGCATTTATATCTGTCAAATCAATATCATGCATTTCAGTCCCATAAGGAAATTGCCTAATAACTGTAACCGCTTTTCTATCTCCAGTAATAGTAATATCTCCTGAATTTGCAATAGCTTCTAGTATATTTACTTTGTCTTGATATAATATCTTAGTTCCTGGTATTGCTATTTCTCCGTTAATAGTATATCGTAAACCCGCTAATTTAATAGTTACAAAAATATTGGCTTCTTTATTAAAATATTCCTCTAACAATTTTTTTTCTACTGTTTTCCTAACTTCATCTATTGTATTACCAATAACTGATACTTCTCCTAACACTGGGATACGAATGTTACCGTGATCGTCTACAGTATATCCGTCAAAATACAATCCTACATCAGATTTAGTTGCTATTCCTGACTCTGAAGAATTGAACATAGCAACTAATTTTTGATCTATTGCTTTTATGAATATGCTCACTACATCATTTACCTGTAACCTGTAAGGCTTTGCAACAATTTGATTTACAACAACATTTTCGTTGTCTTTTTTTTGTAAGTATATTAAATTATTTGTTGGCACACATGAAGTACATAAAAATGCAAAAAATACGAGTAAATTTATTAATATTCTGTTCATTTTAAAAAAAAAATTCCAAACAAAGATAGGTTTTCATTTGTAAATACAAAAAGGTATATGTTTAATTTGAACTAATAGTTTTTGAATGCGTTCTCAAATGGAATTCGTTGCAAAATACTTCTGCCCAAAGTTACTTCGTCGGCATATTCTAATTCATCTCCTACAGCTATTCCTCTAGCAATTGTTGATGTAATTATACTGCTTTCTTGTATCTGTTTGTAGATATAAAAATTAGTTGTGTCTCCTTCCATTGTGGAACTTAAAGCAAATATTACTTCTGAAACTGCTCCTGATTTTACTTTTTTAACCAAAGAATTTATATTTAATTGATTTGGTCCAACACCATCAATTGGCGATATTTTTCCTCCTAAAACATGATAAACACCTCTGTATTGTCCTGTATTCTCTATAGCCATAACATCTCTAACATCTTCAACAACACATATGATTTTATGGTCTCTATTTTTGTTAGAACAAATTTCGCAAATTGTAACATCAGAAAGGTTATGACAATTTAAACAAAATTTTATTTCTTCTCGCATCGTTAGTAATGCTTGAGACAAAAAAACGGTTTGCTCTTTTGGTTGTTTTAAAAGATGCAAAACTAATCTCAAGGCTGTTCTTTTTCCTATACCGGGCAATTGAGAAATTTCGTTAACTGCTTTTTCTAATACTTTAGATGAAAATTCCATTTTTAATTTTTAAATTAATACCTATAAATATCAAAGAGTTTTATAGATAGATATACTTACTTACAAACTGTTCTAAAGCATAAATTTTAATTTAAAAATTTAAAAAATTTTGATACCAATGCTTTTTTAAGGATTTATTTCCATAGCCATACCCAAAGCCATTTCCTGCTTTAGGATTCGTATCATTTAGAAGCAAGCACATATTTGGCAATTTTCCCTCTTTACATAATCTGTTTGGTATAGAAAGCATTCTTTTTCCTAAAAAGTTAGCACGAAAAACATAAACAAAGCAATCAGCTTGTTTAGCGATTAAAATAGTGTCAGCAACGACACTAACGGGAGCAGTATCTACAATAATATAATCATATTTCGTTTTTAGATATTCGAAAAAGGAATCTACTTTTTTATTCATAAGTAACTCTGCAGGGTTAGGTGGAATATTACCCGCAGACAAAACATGAAAATCATCGTAGCCTTCTTGTTTTGCTATTAAGTCTTCTAATTTTAAATCTTTAGAGGATAAATAATTAGTAACTCCCTTTTCCTGAATGTTTAAATACTTACCCAATCTTGGACAACGAATATCCATTTCTATTAACAATACTTTATCTCCTGAAAGAGCGAAAGTTGCTGCTAAATTTGCAGAGACAAATGTCTTTCCTTCTTGCGGTATAGTAGAAGTTACAAAAATGGTCTTAGCGCTATTTTCAGCATCTTTGTTGACCATAAAATCTAGATTAGACCTTATAATTCTTAGAGCTTCTGCAGAGCTGGATCGGCTATCTGGCCTCATAATTTCCAAAGGCGAATCTGAAGTTGGTATGTCTCCTATGAAAGGAATATTGGTTTTTCCTTCTAGGTCTAATCTACTCTTAATCTTATTATCTAATAAATCATTAACATAAATAACCGCAAATGGAATAAAAAGTCCTAACAAAAATGCCGCAAAATATATCACATTCTTTTTTGGAGAAACTGGTTCTTTGAGTGCTTTTGCTAAATCTACTACTCGGGCATTAGGTTCAGTTGCCGAAAGCGAAATGGCAGTCTCTTCTCTTTTTTGTAATAAATACAAATAGAGTTCTTCTTTTACTTTTTGTTGCCTTGCAATGACTCTAAACTGTCGTTCCTGAACTGGAATTTTTCCGATTTTAGAATTAAATGAGCCTTCCTTGGCTTTTAAATCTCTTTTCTGTATAGCTAAATTTGTTTGTAAGCGTTTTAAACTAGAAGTAACTGTAGATTTTAAAGATTGTATATCTTGATCCATTTTAACAACTACTGGGTTTAAAGAAGTTGCTGTTTTTAAAATTCGATTTCTGTTTAAAATCAATTCATTATATGAATTTATAAGTTCTGAAGCATCTCTTTCACCAGAAACAATATTTGTAGGAAGTAAATCAGAATTGGTTGAATTTTTCATAAATTCCAACAATGAATAGACTACATTGGATTGAATCTCTGCTTCTAAAATCTTTTTATTATATTCACTAGACCCTTCCAAAAATAACTTTGCATCAGTTTCTATATTGGTAAGCTTGTTTGTTTTCTTAAAAATCTCCACATCTTGTTCAACTCCGTCAAGTTCTTGTGTAATTAATTTTAATCTATTAGCAATAAACTCCGATGTCTTTTCTGAAATTAAATTCTTATCTGAAACAGCATTTTCATTATAAATTTGTATCAAATTATTCAGAAAAATTTCTGCCCTTTCAATTACGGGGTCGGTTATTGAAACAGAAACAACACTGCTAGTTTTGCTTAATGATGTTACCTCTATTCGGTTTTTAAAACTATCTACTACATCATCAATGGGTGAAACTACTATTGTAATTGCAGCTCCATCATTGTTTTTTTTATTTTTTTCTCGAATAAATCTATTTATTATCAAATCTCCATTCTCAGTATGAATTATTTCGCCATATAAAAATTCTTTCTTATTAGATAATATTGTGCTTGTATCATTATAATCTAAATTGCTTTCTAATTGAAACTTTCCGTTTTTGAGGTCAATAAAATTAAAAATCATTTTACTCTCGTAAAACTTATTTTTTCTGTTAATAAAATTTAATTTAATAGGAGCTTTTTTATAAGTTTCAATGTCGTTTATCTTTCCTTGAATAAACATACTAATATTCAAATCTAACATTTTAACAGTACTTTCAACTAATGTTCTAGACTTTAAAATCTCAATTTCATTATCAACATTACTTTTAAGTCCTCCTACTAAACCGATGTCGGCAAATGCAGAAAGTTCGGATAGCATACCTCCTTTTTTTTCATCTTTTACCAATATTGTAGTAGAAGCTCGGTATTCAGGAGTAGCATATCTTAAATGTAAAAAAGCTGCAATTAAAAAAGATATAATTCCTACAAAAAACCATTTCCAATGAACTATATATTTACTTAAAATGTCTTTTAAATAAAACTCTTCTTCTTTTTCTGTATTCGATTTAGATTTATTTTTCGACATTTAATCTTTTATTTTGTAGAGGTAATGATTAGTGTAATTAATGTAATTAATAACGATGTTATAGAAATAATCACACCCGTATTTGGACCAACTGCTGCTCCGTTTATTTTATTTTTATTTGGCTCCACATAAATTACATCATTCTGAGCCAAATAATAAAAAGGAGAGTTAATAAAATCTGCTTTAGTAATATCTACTCTATTGTACGATTTTACCCCATCTATTTCACGTATCAATAAAATATTATTTCTCTTTCCATAAATAGTTAAATCTTTAGCCATCGTTAAGGCTTCAATTAATGTGATTCGTTCTGAAATTACTTGATAAGTTCCTGGTAAATTTACTTCTCCTTGAACAGAAAATTTAAAATTAGTTATACGTAGATTAATTATAGGCTTTGAGATGTATTTTGAAATTTTTTCTTGAAACATTTTTAACACTTCGCTTCTGGTATATCCACTAACTTTAAGTTTACCTAAAACTGGAAACTCTATAGTGCCACTTGCATCTACTAAATAAAGTTGTAATGACTGTTGTCCGACAACAAGATCAAGTTGTTTTGTGTTTGTAACATTGTATGTTTTTAAATTAAAAGGTATGGCAGATTCGGATTCTTCGGCAGAAACAATTATCATTAACAAATCGTCTGGTTGAATTTTTATTTCAAATGAGTTAGTGTTTTGCTTAGAAGGCAATGAATCTATGTTCTGATAATAAACTATTTTCTCTCTTGAAGAACATGATAAAAGAAAAATTGTAAAAAAGAAAGGCACTATTTTCTTTAATAGTAAAGAATTACTCATAATTGTTTTTTTTAACACTGCAAATATAATTAATATAGATGTACAAAATTTTAGAAATAAATTTTAGAAACCGTTTTCTCACACTAAAATAATAGGGGTCATAATTTTATGATAAGACTTTCATATTCTTTTCAAGTATTTATAGTCATTTAAATTACTAATAAGCATTATCATCAACCCTAAAAACATTAAATATAGTTCTATAAATTATTTTTAAATCTAATAAAAAATTCCAATTTTCAATGTACCAAATATCATAATCTACTCGGTCTTTCATTTCAATCAACTCCTTAGTCTCACCACGAAAACCATTTACTTGTGCCCATCCAGTAATTCCAGGTTTTGCATAATGACGTACAAGATAGTTGCTGATAAGCTCTGAATATTGTTCTGTGTGTTTCAACATATGTGGTCTAGGCCCTACTACTGACATATCTCCTGTTAAAACATTTATAAACTGTGGCAATTCGTCTAAATTTGTTCTACGCATGAAAGCTCCAATTTTTGTAACTCGAATATCTCCTTGGGTTGCTTGTAGCTCATCTGCAAACTTATTAGTATACATTGTTCTAAATTTAATACAGTTGAACTCTTTGTTATCTCTTCCTGAACGCACTTGTTTAAAAAAAACGGGTCCTGAAGAATCTAATTTTATGAGTAACATTAGTATTGGAAATAACCAAGGGAAAATTAATACAATAACCAGAAAAGAGAAACAAACATCAAAAACTTTCTTTTCTAGGCGATTAATTGTGAGTTCTAATGGTTCTTTTCGTAACATTAGAACAGGAGTATTTTCATAAAAACTAATTTCCACTTTTCTTGATTTAGTATATAACTGAAAATCGGGAATAAATTTAATACGAATCATGTTTCTCTCACAAAGGGCTGTAAGTTTATTAATAATTTTAATATTGTCGATATGTAATGCAATATACATTTCATCTATTTTATGATTCACAATAAATTCTGGAATATCATCAAAACCGCCTAAAAGTGGTGTTGAAATAAATGAAAAAGGATCAACATGATCATCAAAAAACCCTAATACTCGGTATCCATATGATAAATCTTTTGATAATAGTTTATTAATATGTTCTCCTGTGTCATTAGCTCCTACTATTATCACATTTCTAAAATTATATCCTTTTGCACGAACATATTTTAAAATTTTCATGAATAATACCCTAGAAACAAATAGAAAAATGAAAAAAATTATATAAAAAACAAACAATCTTAAACGCGAAATTCGATAAAATTTCAAACCAATCACAAAAGCTGAAATTGTTACTGCATGAATTAAAACTAATCTAATAGTTCTGATTAAAATAGATTCTATTCTTTCTATTCTAATTATTCTGTAGGCATTTTTATATAACAATAAAAATACCCAAAGCAGATTTGATAATAATGAAATAATTTCTACTTCCTTTAAATTTATGTCTTTAATACTCCCATTCCTTATAATAAAAGAAAAAAGTATAGCGCTATTTAATAGTACTAAATCCCAAAGTAGGAAGCACATTTTAAAGTAGCGATAAAAACGATAGGTAGCAAGATTTTGTAATAGAGACATATAAAATTAAATCTATTTGATTTTTTTTTAAAAGTACAATTTCATTATTTATAAATTAAAAATAATAATTTTATTTAGCTAATTTTATTTTTTCTTTCAAAATTAATTTTATAAAAACTGGTCCAAAGTATAAATACCTCTTCCACATGCGTTTTGGCTCTTTTATCAAACGAATAAACCATTCTAGACTTAATTTTATCCAAAAGGGATGAGGACGAACAATTGTTTCTGCATAGAAATCAAAAACAGCTCCAATAGAACACACTATTTTAACATTTAATTCTTCTTTGTTTAGGTGAGACCATTTTTCTTGTTTAGGTGCAGTCATCCCAATAAATAGAACATCTGGTCGAAATGCATTTATAGCAGCAATCATTTGTTTGTCTTCAGATTTTGAAAAACTGGCTTGAAATGGTGGCGAAAAAGTCTCAACTTGGATATTTGGAAACTCATTTGCTAATCGCTGCCTAATTTTTTTCAAAGTATTTTCAGCAGAGCCTAAATAAAAACATTTGCCTTTTTTCTTATTCAATTCAGACAACAGAAATAGATGCACATCTGATCCAGCAATCTTCTCAATTTTATTACCTGTTATAAACTTTACTGCTTTAACAATTGCCATGCCATCCGGAAGTAATATATCTGATTGAGTAAGTGACTTTTTAAATTCATAATCATTTTCAGCAATGCAAAGAGAATATTGATTGATTGTATTTATACTTATTTTATGTTCAGAATAAATCTGATTGAGTTGACCACTAAAAATAGAATAGTCTAATAAATTGATAGAGTTAACTGCATTATTCTTCATTTTTCTATAGCCTGTTTAATGATATCACATAAATTGTTTTCAAATTTCTCTAAAGTAAATAATTCACTATATCTCATTTTACCAGCTTGCCCCATTTCTTTGATTAATTTTGGATTATTAATTAAAACTTCTATCTTTTCTGCTAATGCTAGACTATCTTTTTTTGGAACTAAAAATCCTGTATTACCATCTTGAACCACATCAGGAATTCCGCCTTCTGAACATGAGATAACTGGCAAACTATGCTGCATTGCCTCTAGTAAGACCAAACCAAAAGTTTCATTATGGTAAAAAGTTGGAAAAACAAAAACATCTGCCTCATTAAAAAATTGAAGTTTTTCTTCATCGTATTTCTTACCATGGGCAAATACATATTGATTTAAATCCAATTCTGAAACATATTCATCGAAGATTTCTTTAGTAATATCTGACCAAGCTCCAACAAAATTACATTCAAATGACACTTTCCTGCTTTTTAAAATATTACATGCTTCTAAAAGTACAAAGACTCCTTTTTCTATCATCATATTAGATAAAAATAATATAGAAAAAGGCTTAACCTCTATATCATTTTTCAATATTGGCAATGACAAATCTATTTTAGGTATACCATTATGACAATAAAAAACATCGTTATTATTAACATATTTTTGAATGTCGTAATACAAATATTTTGATATTAAAATACTCATTGTTTTTCGAAATGTTATTTTATACAAAATATGATTAAAAAATTTATTTTGTTTTTCAAAAAACCCCTTATTGTGAAAATGATAAATTATTTTTACACGATATAATTTTAGAAGAATAACGATTAAAAAATCCTTATAAAATCCAAGCCCGTTTGTTGAAAGTGTCATATAACATAAATCAAACTTGTTACTTGATACTGATTTAATAACTTTATTAAGTAAATACAATAAGCTTCCTATTTTACCTTTTCCATTTTGACCTATATCATTAAGTGTTTTTGATGTAGATAAATTTATAAAATTTGTATCAAATTGATTATTTATTATTTTACTTTCTTGTATATACTTTCCAACCATTGCAGCACCATGAATTGGTGGAGGAAGATGTAATAAAAATAATATTCGTTTCAATGTTAGTTACTAATAAGATTTACTGATTTTCAAACTTATAAATTTGTTTTTATATCTATTAAATTTTTTACTCTTATTATTTTAGCTTTTTCGCTAAAATAATCTCTATAACATTCAACTACCTTCTTTGATTCTTCAATCAATATTGATTTGTCATTTAATATTTTAAATAATATACTTTTAATTTTTTCTTTATCTAAGTTAAAATCTTCTAACTCAAATCCAAAACCTATTCCTTTGTCTAGATAAACATTATGAGCCCCAGTTTTAGTGGCAAGAAAAGGCAAGCCATAACTAATTGCTTCTAATAAAGAGGCTGATCCCGAATCGTGTAGCGAAGTTGAAACAAAAAGAGATGCATTCCTTAGAACATTTAACATATCTTCTCTCTGTTTAAATCTCTTGAAATGGATAATATTAACATTGTCGATAAAAGGTTTTATTTTACTATAATATGGTCCATCACCTACAATGATAAGTTTATAATCAGTATTGTTTTTAGCAATATATTCACTAAAAGCCTCAACAAAAAGATGAGTCATCTTCCAATCAATAAGTCTATTGGCAATTATAATATTTTTTTCAGGAGTACTATTTACAAAATTCTTATCCTTATCAAAAACCATTAGTTCTAATTCTACTTTGTGCTTATAAAAGCTTGGAATCATTCTAGCACTATCTGGAGAGGAACAAATAATTTTTATTGATTTTGCACATCCTAAATAAAACAAAGGATTGATATATATTGAGTTGCGAATAATAATTCTAAATATTTCTTTAACAGCATCTCTCTTTTTTAGTGCTGATAGATAACTTAAAGGGAAAAATTCTCCACCTCCTAAAGGTCCCCAAATAAATTTAAAAGGCAATAAAAAAAATATTGGTGGGTAATAAAGAGGTGTAAATGTTAGTTGATGGATTACACAACCTTTATATTTACGAATGTTAAAAAGTAAATGAAGAAAAACTAAGAATTGCCAAATAAAGTAATATATCCTAATACCTAAAAATTTTTTAATGACCAGGATTCTACTTGGTAAATCAATTCCTAATGAAAAAAGATTAGTATTGTTTACAACTGTTGAAACATTATTGTTTTTTCTAGTAATTAATAGAATTTTTTCGTCTTTACAAATTGTAGCTATTGCCTTGCTCCAGTAGTACCCCACGCCAGGCTCAGAACCGCTATCTTCGCAGGCATAAGCAATTATTATTCTATTGTATTTTTGAACTTTATTTGGATTCAAATCTTCTGCTAAACTTAATTTGCTTTTTAAATCTTTATAATCCTCTTCTATAATTTTATAGACACGTTTAACAGTTAATTTCCACGAATAATTTACACTCTCTTCATAACATTTTTGAGACTTTAAAGCAATTTCATTAGTGTTCTTTGTAAGATTTAACAATCTATTCGACATTTCCTCAACTACTTCATTATAACTTTTTTTATTTACATTTATAATCCATCCAATTTCATCATTATTAAAAAATCCCGCACCGCCTAAATTAAAACTCATCACAGGTAGCCCATTACTAATTGCCTCTAGTAATACCATTCCGCCGCTGTCATGTAAACTAGAAAATAAAAATAAATCATTGCTCTGATACAATTCTTTAAGTTCTTCTTGAGGTAACCAATTAATCCATTTAATATTTTCCTCAAGATTTAGTTTTTTTTCTTTATTTTTTAAAAACTTTTTAAAACCTCCTTTCCCAACAATAGTAAATGAAAAATCAATTCCTTGACATTTAAGAAGATACAAAGCATCAAAAACAATTTGCAACCCTTTTAAATAAATGAAATTACCAACATATAAAATCTTTAACTTTCCGGTTTTTGCCTCTTTTTTTAATTTATTGATTTCATTAGTTACACCAATAGCAGGAAGAGAGTGAATTTTACTTTTAAATGAATCCGGCAAATATGACGCAGACTCTGTTGTAGTTGTAAAAATTTTTCTAGAATGATTAAAGATTGAATAAGAAATAGGATTCCATTTTATAATAGAATTCAATACTTTTCGTAATTTTTCTTTCAATAAATCTATAAGAGGAAGCCCTTTTAGAAGTACATCAGGGCAGGATTCTCCTCCACCTAATGGTCCATAATAAAATGGTATCCCTAAGAAACATAGAAAACTATATTTCCTAATAGCAACAAAAGTAATATGATGAATAATATCAGGTTTTAATATATGTAGTCTCTTTTTGACTTTAAAATATATACCTATTTGCCATAATAAATAATATAAATGAACACCGATTATTTTTTTTATGAAAATTATACTATCAGGAAAATCAAAGAAAATATATTGAATGTTTTCATTCTTATAATTATAATTTTCAATAACTTCTTTATTATTTTTTCTAGTAATAACAATAACCTTATGTCCGCGTTCAGCGATTTGCACAAGCCAATTCCATCCTACTCCTGGCTCTGAACCTCTATTTGGTTCACATGCATATGCAGACAAAAGTACTCTCATAATTCTAAATTTGGCAAGTCTTCCTGCAATTGAAGATATTTTTTAATTAATTGAGAATCATTAAGTTTTTTGTTTTCAGATTCAATTTTACTATTTATAAAAATACTCAAATAATCGATCCAATTATCTACTTGAAAGTGACTAAAAAAAATTTTAATCCAAATAACATTGTCTTCTAAAATACTTCGATTTGATTTATTAGGATTTAGAAGAAAAGGGGGTTGAAAAATAAAAGTAAATAAATCATATCCAAGTATGTTTTCACCTGCTAGTTCCCAATCTATTAACAAAACTTTATTATGTTCTAAATATAAAAGATTCCAGGGACAACAATCGCCATGGTTAAAACTTTTAATATAGGTTTCATTTGAATTCAATTTATAGGACGCAATACTCAAAATGTATTTAGATATACATTCATTTATAGCAGTTGATTTTACTTTTGGAGCAGCAATATAATCTGTTTCCATAAATAGAAATTCATCCTTTTTATAGTAGTTTATTATGTGTGGTGCATTAAATTTTCCTTCTAATTCTTTTAAAATAGAATATTCATTCTTTATCAACTCAATTCCTCTATTTGTATTGCCAATCTTAAAGAAGGTTGTTTTATCAAGATTAGCATGCATTATTAATGTTATTTTTTGATCGGGACCTTTGGTTCCTCTTTTTATTTGAAATTTTGCATCATTTGAATCTAATAATCTAAGTATTGTTTGAATGGAAGATGGTAGATTACTTTGTGAACAAGTAAAAAATGATTGGAAAAAATTGGAATTCAATAGTAGCTTCCAAAATATTTTAGTTATTAAAGTAAATGGAGAATAAAAAAAATAAATTCGCTTATTCTTTTGCATCAATTTTAAAGAAAAAAAATATTCCTTTCTTCTAGGAGGAAAATATACAAACTTATTATATATCACTATTTAAAATGATTTATTAAATAATTATTAATTGCTTTTTATAGATTAAAATCTATATCTTTCAACTCGTTGGGTGTAATTATTAAAAAAGTCAATTCGAGTGTTTGTTTGCGATAAAACGAAACAAAAAACGTATCTAGAATCGTTTTTAATGAAAAAAATTTTCATTTTCTATACGGTTTACCATCGAAAATCACTATAGTTGATGAAAAATCATCATCAAAAACTAATTACATCCAAAAGGTTTATGATATTCAAAAATCACTAGAATGCTTTGCGCTTTTTGTAAATAGTTTATTAACCAATACCAAAAAAAATTGTGAAATAAACTACCTCGGGGCAGATCCACCAAGGTATTAATCGGCTAAGAACTTATTTTTAGCTTTATGAAAACCGAGGTTTTCAAACTTTCCTATATCGAAGTAGAGCTTCGGGGAATTAAACCAATAGAGATTAAATGAATGTATATAAAGATATTTCATATCCATTTTATAATTTAATTGACTCAAATCTTTTTCCCATAATATCCCTTATAGCTTTAAGGGCATTATCAGAAGATACCTCAATACTCGTTCCTGTATCAATCCAAACAGCATGCTTATGAGAATTACAAAAAAATTTCAAATCAGTTACTTGCCGATGTACTTCTCCCAAGTCTAATTCAGGTTTGCGTTCATGAATAATTTCTGCATTTGTACCAAGACATAAAATAATGTCGGGTTCGGGTATAATTATTTGTCCTATTTTTAATATGACTTTCGGCAATTTAATCCTAACTCTCTTAGGGTCAATTATATAATCATAATAATAACGATCGAAAATCCAAACACAAGAGCGAATTGCTTTTTTAGGATAGATTTTCAATGCATATCCAAGTGTGTAATCAATTAAATAATAACCCCATCGAAATAATGAACCTAAAAACCCTGAAGGTTTCTTACTGTGAGGTTCTGTAACAGGCACATTAAATTCCTCTTTTTTACCCAACAGGCGCGCAATACTCGGAAATTTGTTAGGTCTCAAATGTTCATAATAAACTGCTTTATGAAATGCTTCGTTTAGAACTGGTTTTAAAGTTTCAATTATAGTACTTTTACCTGAACCATCTGTGCCCAAAAAGACAATTGTATAACCAGGTTTTTTTATTATTCGTTTTAGTTTAACAAAATAATAGAAAAAAGTATTTTTCTTAATAGGAAACTCTTTGATTAATTGTTTAGCTAGTTTTTTTATTGTTTTTTCTGAGTATTCAACTTCTAAATATTCCATTAAAATTTGACTTATGTTTTGCTTATTTATTACTCCAAATATTTCATCTAAAAATTCTGCGTTTAAACAGTACTTTTTAAAATCATCATAATACTTTTGCTTACACGTTTTATTATTTAATAATTCTTTGAATAATCCAATTAATGCATCTACTCTAGGATTCAACACGTTTATATTATCTCTATAAATAAAAGTGTTTTTCCATATATTTTGGTTTGTAACAATCGTGTGGCCACGATATTGAATTTGGTTGTAATGAAGATCTATCATTAACCCCCATCCACCATTTTCAATGCCAAGTAAACATATTCTTGGACAAATTTCAGATGGAATAAATGAAACAATCATGCCTTGATAACTTTGACAAGTTTCATTCAAAATTGATAAGAATAAAAATGAATCATTTTTATCAATTAATATATCTAAATCACTTCCATCTGTAGAATAAGGTAATTGATGATAATTACGAAGTACACAATAGCGAATGTTTTTTGTGTTGAGAGTTTCAAAAAAATTAGGTAAAAATGTCATTATTTAAAGTTAAAAAAAAATTGGTTTTTCAGAAGAAAGTGATATTTAGATTTTGTAATAAACATATTCAAGCATTTTTTATATATTTTTATTTGATTGAATCCAAATAATTCACTAAAATTAAATACATTTATAAATCAAACTAAACTTAAGTTTCCTATATCTTGCATTAGTAGGCAAATTTATAATGATAAGACATCCTAGATGAATCACTTTTTTTGTTTTTGCTACATTTACCAATATACAATTATTTGACTAATATTTTCATAAAATGTTTTAATTATAATTCTGATTTATAACTTCAAACCTTTTTTCCATAACTTCTGAAATAAACTTCATTGCACTATCTACTGATTGTTCTAAAGAAGATTCGGCACTAATCCAAACTGCTTGTTTATGTTGAAGGCAAAATTTTGACAATTTATAACTCTGTTTATATATATCTTCCGCATTTGATTTAGTCTTTTGATTATTCTGAAATTCAGTATTCTGCCCTAAACATATTATTAAATCTGGTTCAGGTATTAGTAGTGCTCCAATTTTTACAATCCAATTTGGCAAAGCCAATCTACCTTTTTTGGGATTTATTATTCCATCATAATAGTAACCATCAAATATCCACACGCAGGAATTAAAGGCCTTTTTAGGAAAGATCTTTATCCAATATCCAAAGGTATAATCGAAATAGCGAAATAGCGAACTAATAAAAAAAAATGATTTTTTTGATTTTGAAAAAGAATCGAGCTCTTTAATATCATTGTTTTTATTTGCTTTCTTTTTATTTGAATAAATATAATTGGGACGACTATTTTCATAAAACACACTATTATAAAAAGCTTCATTTAAAACTGGAATGATACTAGTGATTAATCTTTTTCGAGAACTTTGTTCTCCTAAAAAAACAATTGTATATCCTGGAGGAGTAAATACTCTTTTTGCATTTTTAATTCTTTCAATTGTATTTTTTAAGAATATCGATTTTCCATTGTATATTTTATTTAACATAATTTTTCTAAGCTCTTTAGTCTTTTTTTTAAGACTATTTATTGAAAGATTATCAAAAACAATTTTTGTAAATTCTTCACTATAGAGTTCAGTTAATAATTTTCTATATTTTATTTCATCTGAAAGCACTTCAGTAATAAATCCATTAATATACTTTTTTTTTGAGCAACCATTATGAATAATTTCTTTTAAGAAACCAACAAAATATGTTTTCTTTAAATCAAGAACTTTAATGTTATTGAACAACAAAACATTTTTTTTTAATTGATTAACGGGGAAATACTCTTTTGATTGAAAATAAAAACCTTTACAAAACAAATCTAATTGTAGTCCCCAATAGTTGTCAGACTCACACAACAACCTGTAAAATTTTGCATTACTATTTGTATAATTGGAAACCACTTTTACATTATATTGAGAAATTAAATTAAATAAAACTTTTAAAAAAGTTTCAACGTCTGTTGGATCAACAATAATATCTAAATCACTATTCTCTATTTTTAATGGTAAACTATTATACTCCCCTAGTACAAAGTAATCAACATGATTACTATTTAAATTATTAAATAAATCTTTAATAAATTCAGATTTACTGTTTACCATACAAACCAATTTTTAAAAACCTAGAAATAGTTCTATAAACGCCACATATATTCATAAAAAATATATAAACAGAAAGCCCAAATTTATTTTTGGGTAATTTAAACGAAGTATATCTATTAAAAATTTCTAGTCCTTCTAGAAGTCTAGTTTCTTTTACTTCATTTGTATCAATTGATTTGTTATTATCATGCCATCTAAAGTGAGCAAAAAATGAATTTACTTTCTTTATTTTAAAACCTAAATTATAAATATGAGAAAAAAATTCTTTATCCATTGCAATATGGAACGATTTGTCAATAAATATGCCTTGATCGATAATTTTACGTTTAAAGAAGAAAGTAGTGGAAGGTATGAAACAATAAAAAACAGACATCCATTTTTTAGAGTTCTGAGTAACCAATTCTCGAGTGATTTTTCCGTTGGAATCTATAAACTTATAATTACCGTAAACAGCATCAACATGCATATCCGTTAGCTCATGAACAACATTTTTAAATGTATTGGGCAAATACATGTCATCTGAATTTAACCAACCGATTATATTGCCTGTAGCCTTTTTAAACCCTTTATTTAACGCATCGCTTTGTCCTTCGTCTTTTTCAGAAACCCAAATAAGATGAGGATATTTTTTTAAAACTTCAATAGTATTATCAGTTGAACATCCATCGATAATTATATGCTCAAAATTAGCATAATCTTGAATAAGTACAGACTCAATTGCATCCTCAATAAATTTTCCTTGATTAAATGAGGGGGTAACTATAGAAATTTTTATCATTTTGTTTGTCATTTAATTCAAATTGATGATACTGTATATTTTTAAAGTTAAAAAACTAAAGTTGTGATTTAAATAACACTATTAATTTTTTAATAAAATAAAATTATTTTTTCGTTTATTTAATATCCCGATCAATATCCAAATAAAGAAAAAATGTACACCAAAATTTGGGACATTTTCAACAGATAACATTGCAAATTCTAATAATAACCATGCCGCAGTTAAAAAATGAAAACTATTGGGTTTAAAGTTTATAATCCCAAAATAAATGTACTTCATAAATACAAATAAAGTGATTACAAGCATCGTGATTCCCCCTTTTAAAATAATCTCTAAAAAACCAATTTCGAGTGAAAATCTTGTTGAACTATCACCTCCATCACCAAGCCATTCCTTAAAATAAGGACTATAGTAAGTACCTAAATATCCTCTTCCTAAAATATAATCTGAACCTTTCATGTCTGAAAAAAGTTCTATAAATAAAAAAGAACGAGTATCGGTTTTACTTATAGTTTCAGACTTTATTGAAGACGTTAGATATTCGAAAATTTCTGCGAAATAAAAGAATAAAAAATATATAAGAGTAAAGGAAGCAACTAAAAAAATAAACTTTAAGAATTTAGATTTAACTAATCTAAATGCTTTTGTGGCTAAAAAAGTAAATAAAAACATAGATATTACAATTATCCCTGAACGATTATCGTAGATTCTAAAAACATTAATTGTTGCTATTAATAATATAGAGATAAAAAATTTCCTGTTATCACTTTTCGTAGTTAAAAACTCAAATAAAAAAAAGGAATAACTGGTAAAAAGAAGGATAGGAAATTTAAAAATAAATAAATCTAAAATAGTGATTAGTGGAATTAAATTAGTCATGTATTTGCTAACTAAAGACAAAAAAGAAACGCTTTTCTTGTTTACAAGCAAAGCTACTACCGCTAAAAAAAAAGCGGGAAATGCATAAGGATGAAAAAAAAGAGTTATATAATCTAATTTATCTCTAGTTAATGAGAAAAATAAAATTATAAATACTGTCGTTAAATATATTGAAATTGGATTAATAGAAAATGATCTTTTCTTTAATTCTTTGATTCCTATAGAAATATGTAAGAAAATAAAAAAATAGAAAAAAGACAATGCAACAAAAGATACAGTTCTGAAAAAATATAACCTTGTTGATAAATAATAGCTATAAGTAATACCTGCAAGAAAAATAGAAATAAAAATATAGTTTTTTAGTCTCTGCACTTCTATTAGTTATATGATTTTAATAAATTTTGCAGGATTACCACCCCAAACTTCATTACTTGAAATGTCTTTAGTAACTAATGAACATGCTCCAACAATTGAATTATCCCCAATTGTAACACCTTTAAGTATTGTTGTATGTGCGCCAATAAAAACATTGTTACCAATTTTAACTGGTCTTGTTTTTACATCAATTATATCGGCTTCATGATTTTGTCGCTTCAAATAATCTAAACTATGAAAATTAGTGTCATATATAACAACATTACCCCCAATATTAACATCATTCCCAATTTCTATAGTGTCCTGACAAACTATTGCTGACGAGCTCATTCCTACATTATTACCAATAATCAGTTTTCCGTTTTTGCCAACAATAATACTGCAGGCGTAAAAACGCCCAATAGGATTTGATGATTCACGATTATTCATTCTAAAGTTATTGCCAATGAAGCATTTTCCTCCTAAACTAATATTAATTTTTGGAATCCCAATGCTCTTAAAAGATCTAAACTTGCATCCATTCGCATAAAGAATAAAGAAACTAATAACCCAATCAAAAGGTCTTAAAATGTAAACCTGAATTCTTTTTAAAATTTTTAATAAATAAATAAATAAATACTGCATCCTATTTTTTTACAATTTTACTATAACAACTAATCACATCGCCAAGAATTGTTTTCTTATTGTGTCGAATCATCGCAACCTCTCTTGCTTTTTCGGCTATATTTAAATATTTTTTAGGATTATTTACATAATCCTGAACAATTGCTGTAAGCTCATAAATACCATTTGAGGGGAAAAGCATTCCAGTTTCTTTATGTTCTATTAACGAAGTTATGCCCCCAACATTGCAAGCAACAACTGGAATTCCTAACATTTGTGCTTCACAAACACTATTTGGGCTATTGTCTATATATGAGGGATGAATAAACAAATGCGATTTTTTAACAATTAATATTAATTCCTTTGGGGATTTCCTTCCTAAACATTCTATGTTAATGTGTTTATGCTGTACACCAATACTTTTTTCAAAATGTTTGAAAATCTTATCGTCTTTGTCTATTCCTATTAATTGCCACTTAAATTTGATATTGGTTTTTTCATGAAGTAATTTTGCTGCTTTTAAAACAACATCAATTCCCTTATATATAGTAGATGACAATGTTGAAACCAAATAAATAGAGTCTGATTCAAGATTAACAGTATTACTTTCAAAATAAAAAGGAGCTCTAAGCACCTCATCAATATGAAAATAATGAGCATTAGGCGCGTATAACCTAACAATAGATTTATCCCAATTTGTTCTTCCCATTACATACATGGCAAGTTTTAAACTATTTTCTTCAAGAATTGCTTGTTTTCTTAGCCGTTTCATAGAAAAAAAATGGCTTTTCCCTAATAAATTGTTTTTAAAATAGCTAAAATTAAAAAGGAAATTTAATTTAGATTGTGAAGGAGGAAAGTAAGCATTTACGATTGGATTTATTAATCCTTGAAGATGTATTACAACTGGTATGGTTGTTTCACTTTGAATCGAAGTAAATATTCCTTCTGTTCCAAAAACATGAATTAAATCAGGTTTAAAATCTTCAATTATTTTTTTCATTTGAAGAATATAATTTGAATTTTCAATTTTACCAGTCCAATTATTTATGATATGTTTTAAAGGTGTTTTTTTTGCCGATTTTCTTAAAATTGGATAATACGTTGTATTTCCTATTCGTTCTTTTTGAAAACCATCTTTATGAAAAAACGATATGGCTAATTCTATGTCTTTATGCTCTGAAACCAATTCTTCAAGAGACTCAATCCAACCCCCTCCATGATAGGAATGCTTACCTTGATCATATTTAGAAGGCGTATTCGTGAACCAAAGGGTTTTCATATTTTGTAATTATTTAGATAGCTATACTTTGGTTTATTTATTTAAAATACTTTTGGGCAATGATGCTCTCCATCTATCAATATTTTCCTGTGGCAAATTAATTTTAGTTTGATACGGTAAATCTATAAAGTCATGCATTTGTTCAATATCTTCTCTTTTAATTACATTTAAATTTGTGTCTTTTCCTATTTCGACCGCCCTATTATCTACTGCTACAATTAATGTTCTGACACCTTTTTGTAAAGCTCTTATACCTGCATGTAACCTAGTCCCTAAATATTCAATCGATGGTTCCTCGAGTATTTTATTATATGCTTCTATTGTTGGTGCTACCAGCTTTATTTTGTCCGCTCTAGCGTAAATTTTATTCAAGTAACCAATATCTTCAATACCCTGAACCCATAAATATACTGTTTCATATTTTTCTATCAATATTTCAAGCATTTTCCTGTCTAATTGCGTATCTGACTTATAAAAAGTTAAAGTTGTTATTACATTTGAGGCCTTTTTCTTTGGGATTGAAGCACATAAATCAGGTTTCAGCCCCCATAAAGTTGGACAAGATGTATTTATAACATTGGTAATGCCAATATCTTGAAGCATATTATAAGTATAACTATCTCTTACAGAATGCAAATATTCAGATTTTAATATTGATTTATATAATCTTCTAGTATAGGAATTTGGCTTTATTTGATATTGCCACCACCCAACTCCCATCAATAAAACTTTATTTTTTAAGAAAATTTTATGACTAGGATCAATTTTCCATTGAAATCGTTCATTCATATTTGAAGTTAAAAGATTTGTACCAGAAACAAATAAAAAATCTTTTTTACCCATCATTTGTTTTGCTTCATAATTAGTATGCAATTGAGATGGATAGTTCGTAAAAAGATCATTTGGATAATGACTTCTTAATTCATTAATAACCGCATCATAAATAATTAAATCTCCTAAATTTGCTGTACCTATAGAAGGATTGATAATACCTATATCTAAGAAATTAATATTCGCTTGCTTTGCATTTTCCTTTTGAAAAAATGCTTTTACATATGTCTTTGCTAAACTTTTATAATAATTATAATAGAACATTCTGATTTTTTTGAATTAATTTAATTTCATTATTTGTCCCAAATTCCATTAGCGGTATTATTAATTATTTTATAAAACTGTAATGGTCTCAAAATAACTGAATAGCTCAAACTAAAACAGGTGGCCAAAATTACACCAACACTACCGAGATTAAAATATTTGGCCAATAAAATAGAAAGCGGAATATTAATGAATATTGAAATTATACTTGTAATCAATTGTAATTTTATTTTACCAACTCCGTTGATGAAATTCACAAAAACCATACTAAAAGTCACTAATAAAGCATATAATGCCATAGACAGTGTTAGTCCATAATTTACTATTACTTTATCCCCTATCCATGTTTTGTAAAAGAAATTAGAAAAAACAATCATAACTAATAAGATAATAGGAACTAGCAACCATAACTTTAATATATTTTTTACAGATTGCTTTATCCAAGTAATATCTTTTTTAGCAAATGCTTCAGTAAATGACGACCAAAATGGAGCAACTACTATAGAATATCCTAATATAATTATTGAAAAGTATTTAAATGCAATATTATAAGGCACTACTTCTTTCGGCCCAAACATTTTACTTATTAAAAAATTATCAGTAGTAAATAATATAAGTGTTGCTATTTGAATTATAAAAAACTTAAATCCAACACCAGTTATATCTTTTAAATACACTTTTCGCCACAAAGAAAATAGAGGTCTAAAGTCTTTATAGGTATTTGAAAATGCAACAAAATTAAGAAGCAACAAAATTATTACTGGTAATACTGAAAACAATATGGCAAAAAGTAATAATGAACTTCCTGAAGTCAATGTTAAAAACCAAATTAACATTAAAGTGATTACGTTGGTTGTTAGTTGAATTTTATCATTTATAGAGTGATGTTGATCGGCTACATATATAGTAATAATTAATTTTACTACTAATTGTAAACAAAAAAAAGCAAAAACAACTGGCATAATTATACTCAATTCCATTTGCAAACTACTACTAGTATTAAAAACTGCTGTCCAATCAATAAAATTGTTTAACGTAAAAAAAAAAATCGACAAAAATAAACTAATACTTCCTATTGTAAAATAAGCGGTACTTATATAAGCTTGTGCCAAACCCAATTCTCCTTTTGCTTTTGCTTCAGCGAATTTATTTCTTAGCCCGTTTCCCATTCCAATATCAAAAAAGGAGAACCAAGCAACAAATGAACTTAATGTGAGCCATATTCCATATTTTTCTGCTTCAAGATAATTAATTATTAAAGGAACCATTAAAAAAGAAGCTAAAATACTTCCTGCTTTATATACAAATGAAATAAGTACATGCTTAGTGATGTTTTTAGTTCGATTACTTTTAATACCAACTTTATTATAAACTGTTTGAATTATTTGCTTCAAAAGTATTTTCTATTATTTATAATTTAAACTTGCCTTTTTAAATCAATTAATCTGGATATAACTTCATTAAATATTTACTAAAAAAGCGTAACTTTTTAACATTCATTATTTTAACCCACAGCTTCGCAACTCTCACTCACAATAATGAGCAGAACCTATGACTTAACTTGGTTTGCAAATATAGTTACAAAAAAATGTTTACTGATAATTAAAGTTTTTTTAACAATTATATTGCTAGCTGTTTAATTTCAGTAAAGTTCCTATTCTTTAATTTATAGAAATTAAATAATTTACAACTCACTTTTTTTCGTATTTTGGCTTTTGATAATTAAAGAAACTTCCATGACCCCATTCGCTATACTAACGCTAATAATAATCTACTTCGGCATCTTATTTATAATTTCGCATTTTGTTAGTAATAAAAATAGTGGAAACGATGCTTTTTTTAAAGCCAATAAAAATTCAAAATGGTATTTAGTGGCTTTTGGAATGATTGGCACAGCACTTTCAGGAGTTACTTTTATTTCTGTACCTGGAGAAGTCGGCAATCCTGACAATCAATTCAAATATTTTCAGTTTGTTTTAGGAAATGCCATTGGATTTATAATCATTGCCAAAGTATTGCTCCCGTTATATTACAGAATGAACCTAACTTCGATTTATAGTTATATCGAAAAACGATTGGGTACTGTAAGTTATAAAACCGCAGCAAGTATTTTTTTAATCAGCAGAACTATTGGCTCATCCTTTAGACTGTATCTTGTTGTTATTGTTTTGCAACGGTATGTATTCGACTTTTATCACATTCCATTTGGGGTTACCGTTTTAATTTCATTACTATTAATTTTTGCTTATACGTATCGTGGCGGTCTAAAAACGATTATAATTACAGATACTTTACAAACATTTTTCTTAGTTTCTTCTGTTTTTTTGACGATATTTTTTATTTGTAACAGTTTAAATTTATCTGTTTTTGAAGCTTTTGAAGAAGTAAAAAATAGCAATTATTCTAAAGTGTTTTTCTTTGAAGATTATATGAAAGGAACCTATTTTTGGAAACAAATTCTAGGCGGGATTTTTGTTACCATTGCCATGGTGGGATTAGACCAAGATTTGATGCAGAAAAATTTAAGTTGTGCCACCATTGGAGAAGCTCAAAAAAACATGTTTACCTTTACTGGTATTTTTGTAATCATAAATATTTTCTTTCTTAGCGTTGGTGCACTACTTTATATTTATGCTGAAAAAAATGGAATTGCTATTCCAACTGATTTAATTACTGGAAAACCTAGAACCGATTTATTATTTCCAGAAATCGCTTTTCATCATTTAACATTAATTCCTTCGATTGTATTTTTATTAGGATTAACAGCTGCTACTTTTGCCACAACAGATTCGGCTTTAACTGCTTTAACCACTTCTTTTTGTGTAGATTTTCTTGGAATGGATAAAGTAGAAAACCTCAACAAACACAATATGGTTAGAAACCGACATTTTGTTCATCTTGGCTTTTCGTTTTTGATGTTTTTGGTAATTGTAATTTTTAATGCGATTAATGACGCATCTGTAGTGAGTATGATTTTTAAAATCGCATCTTATACTTATGGGCCTCTTTTAGGACTGTATACTTTTGGATTGTTTATGAAATCCCGGACGGTTCATGACAAATTGGTTCCAATGATTTGTTTGGTTTCTCCAGCAATTTGTTTTTTTATCAGTAAAAATTCATCACTGCTTTTTGGTGATTATGTTTTTGACAATGAACTTATAATCGTAAACGGATTAATCACTTTTATTGGATTATTATTGATAAGTAAACCTGCAATTAATGAAACGAGATTTTAATTGAATGTCCTAGCCCTGATAGTAACGGCATACTTTTGTGTTTTTCTTTAAAACACAAAAGATAAAGTGAATAGCAGGACAAGCTCCTGAAAAATCTAATACTGGTTTGTGGTTAATAAAACCAATGTACAGGCGACTTCAACTTTAATATTATTCAATTGCAACAACTGGTAAAATTCTGGATTTTCGGTTCCTGGATTAAAAATGACACGTTTGGGTTTTGCCTCGACGATATAATTGTAATAATCACGTTGACGAGCTGGATTTAAATATAAGGTTACTGTATCTATATTTTTTAAGGGAATGGCTTTAGTTTGAATTTTTATTCCAGCAACCTCACCTGCATTTTGACCAATTGCCAAAACCGAATGTCCTTTGTCTACAAGCATCGTAATTGCTAAATAAGCATATTTCTCTGGTTTGGCTGTAGCTCCTAGAACTAATGTTTTTTTATTTTTCATATGTGTAAATGTTCATAAAAAGGGAATATAATTATTTATTCTTTTGGCAAGAAAACCTCCGCCATCATACATCTTGCGCTACCGCCTCCGCATGCCTCGATGGTATCTAAACTCGAACTCAAAATGGTTACGTGTTCCTCTATTTGTGCGATTTGTTTTTTGGTAAGGCTTTTATGTGCTGCGGTGCTCATTACTAAATATCTTCTTTCATCTGCTCCTTTTACCTCAAGCATGTTTCCTGCAAAACAATTTACTTGATCTTCGGTGATTAGTATGACTTCTTTTTCATCTCCTCTTAAGCTATCCAAAACCATTTTGCGTTCTTTTTTATCATCGATGCAATCGGCACAAATAATGGCAAAAGTTTCACAAACGCTCATCATAACATTGGTATGGTAAATCAATTTTCGTTCTCCGTTTATGGTTTGAAATGCTTCGAAAATTACTGGAGTATATTCAAAATCTTCACAGAATTCGATAAACAATTCTTCATCAGAACGAGGCGAAAGTGCACAATAGGCTTTATCGTTTTCTCTATCTAAAACCATACTTCCTGTACCTTCTAAGAAATAGCCATCTTCCTCGGCTTCAGTATAATCCATGATTTCGTTGATTATAAACCCTTTGTCTTCAAGCAAATCTAAAATATCTTCACGACGCTCTTTACGTCGATTCTCTGCAAACATTGGATACATAGCCACGTCGCCTTCTTCATGAAAAGAAATCCAATTGTTAGGAAAAATACTATCTGGTGTATCTGGTTGCAAGGTATCATTTACTATAGTTACATCTACTCCTACCATGCGAAGTTTGTTGACAAAAGCATCAAATTCTTCCTGTGCTTTAGCATTTACTGTAGCTGGTGATAAAGTATCAATTACTTTTTGATAGTAATTATTTACAGCAGTTTGTTCGTTCATCCTGAACGCCACTGGACGAATCATTAAGATGGAGTTTGTAGTTTGTTTCATGATTTTTTATATTTTAAAGCAAAAAAGTCTAAAGAATATTTTTGAGAAATATTAAAACTTAAATATCTATTTAATCTCTAATTAAAGGCAAGGTAGAACAGCGCAACAACCCTTCTTGTTTGGCTATTTCGGCATACGGGATTTCCTCAACAATAAACCCGTTACTGCGAAGCCAATTGTTTAATCTCGTGAAATTTCGTTCTGAAACAACTACATTGGGAGCAATTGAAAAAACATTAGAATTCATATGATACATTTCGTCTCTAGTAATATGAAAAAGGTTTTCTTTTCCGAACAGTTTAACTAAAAATAGATAATCGGATTCTTCTCTAAAGCCTCTTTTGTAAATAATTCCTTTATCTACACCAACGGGTTGAAAACAACAATCTAAATGCAACGCATTATCTCGAGCTTCAATTTTAGATTTTACCAAATCGAATTCTTTCACTATTTTATTTGGGAAAAAATTCTTTATAAAATTTACACCTTCCGTATTTGTTCTTGCTGTAATATAATCTTTATAATCGCTTCCTTTATAGGTTCCAATAAAAATATAATCATTCCAAAGCATCACATCACCACCTTCTATATGGACTTCCTCTGGCGGACGAACCACTTTTTCAGGATTCATTTGAGCTATAATGTATTGGATAGCATCTAGTTCTCTTTCCCTATCTGGAAGAATATTCGATTTAAAAAAAATATCGTCTATGACAAAACCAATGTCTCTAGCAAAAATCTGATTGTAATTTTCAATCATTTCTGGTCTATAAACGGTAACATCATATTTTTTAAATACTTGATAAAATACTTCCATTTCTTTAACCATATTGGCTTCTATTGGATACGTTCCTGCTAAAATATGCTCTAAAGATTTTGGGTCGTAGGCCTCTTCAATGCTTGGTGTAGGCCCATTATTAATTGCTGAACCAAGAACTACAGCTCTTAATCGTGAGGTTTCGTCTTTAATGTTTAAGTGTAGCATAAAGCATTTTTAAAAGTGTATAAAGATAAAAAAGCTAAACAGATTAACTAAGCTTTTATTTATAAGTATTTCAAGAAATCATTAAAAATAAAATGTCTTTATAACATTATAATGAAAAATGAAAAATCTTTTTGCTTTAATCTTAATATGCAATTTAAAACCCGCTTTTTCAATTCCTATTATAGAACTATGATTGTTGGTGTTAACAATAATAAAGACTTCATTTTTATTGTGATTTAGAATCTGATCCTTAGCAATATGATTTATAACAAAGGGATAAATAGATTTTCCTCTAAATTCTTGAATAGTTTTACAATCACCAATAGTTGGCCCTCTCTTTTTTATTAATCTTAGAAGAAAAAGTTTATTAAACAAAAAACTCTCGTGAATTATTCTGTCCTTTTCAACAATAGAATACCTTGTTTTATTTTGATTTATTTCCTCTTGAGTTACTAAATAGTTTGGTTCTGGAAAAGCAGAAAGCATTTCTTTATTTATGTAATAAATAAAAACATCTATATTTTTAATCATGAAATATTTTAGTAACTTTTTAATCATAGTTTCATTAGTGATAATAGTTTAGAAATTGTTCTTTTATGAGATTTTAAATGTTTTTCAATAAACAAATAAAATTTAAAATAGTAGGGTCTTAATACCCAATGATAATGTCCTAATTTATAATAAATTTGTTCATCAGCATAACTGCTTTTTAAACTCACAACTCCTGTTGAACCCCCAAGCGAAATATTATAACCTGACAATTTTTCATCATAAGCCAACTTTATTGCGGCATAATGAAGAAAATGTCCAGCTAAAAAATCCGGTTTTTCTTTAACTGTTCCTCCTAAAATATAAGTATAATAATTACCCGATTTAATAATAAAAGCTGATCCTTTAATTTGATTATCAAAAACAGCAACTATAAATTTGGCATGTCCTTTTTCTACCAAACTCATAATTGTATTTTTAAAGGTATTCCATTCCCTTAGCGAATACCCATTTTTATTTGCGTTTTCTAAACATAGGTCATACCCTTTTTTTATTTCATCTTCTTTTAATAGAAACTGTAACTCTAATCCTTTACGTTGAGAACTTCTAATGTATCGTCTAACAGAAGCTCTAAAACTTGCAATCAATGCTTCTTCTGTTTCAAACTCTTTAACTGATTTCCAATTTATTCCTGATGTTGAATATATATGTTTAAACAATTGTCCTTTTTTTGCATCAATTAAACTTCTTAGTCTAAGATTAGGAAAATAGGAGTGTTTATTTTTTATATCAGAAAAGGGCAATGTGACATGTGCATAAGAACAAGTATGAAAACGGGCTTGTTCTTTTACTTTATCAATTAAATTATCCAAATTAGATTCATATTTGGTACTAACTATTGGACCGAATGGAACAATATAAAATTTAAAAAAAGCTACTTTAGCAATGATAGAAGCATAACCTCCAACTATTTTATGATTATCTAAAAGTATACAGATTTCATAGTCAAATCCATAAACAATAAAAGATTTATTCCAATCTGACAATAACAAATGACTTCCATGATTTTCATTTAAAACATAATCATCCCATTTTTTTAACCAATCGATATCTTTTGTAATTAGTAGTTTCATTAATTTACATTTCTAAAGGCCACCCCTGAATTCTGACTTATGTATACATTTTCATTTTCATCGATATCTAAAACTACTTCTTCTAATTTTGATAAATAGTTGATTAATTCGCTTAGGGTTGGATTCCAAATTTCTTGATTTACAACTTTTTGGGCTAGCAATCCAAAATTTTCATCTACTGCCTCATCAATGGTCGTTATGGTTTTAAACATTTTCCCTTTGTGGTAAGTCATAGGTAAAGAAAAGTAAGTATGTGCAATAAAAACACCTTTTTCAGCTACAAGTTTTTCAATGTTCGTTTCACATAACGATGCTTTAAAATCAACCATTTTTAGAGTTTGAAAAATATAAAAATCATTTTGATTTATTTTATGTTTAAAAAACAATGATGAATATTTAGCTTGTTTATAAGGTATTTTTTTACTTTTATGCCATGTAAAAAAAACTTTTAATATTGGAAAAGCTATGCCAAATAAACTCACAATAAACTTAAATAAATAGTTTAATTTTCTTTCTAAAAAAACAGATTTGAAAGAAATAGCTACATTTCTATATTGCTTAATAATCTTTTGGTTAGCATAGTAATGTATTGTCATGTTTTTTATTAAAGTACCTAATCGTTCTTTTAACTTGAGCGATTTACTGCCTTTATAAAAACTATTTAGAGTAAAATCATTACTATTTAATTGATTAATTACTCCAAGTGTTGCTGTACCACTATCAATATAATTCCAAAGGATTTTTATTTTCTTCTCCATTAAATTGTTTTCATAATTTTCATCTGATAAATTATGATTTTTATAAACTGAAAAATTATAGGGTTGATAACCATGGTCAATCCAAACTGGTATTGAAGGTAGTGGTGGTTTAAAACTTTTAAAATCTTTTATACTTTCTTCTCTAATTTTCAAAGATTGTGAAAGTGAATGGTACGCCAATTCATGACCATCGTCAATCCATTTTAAGAACTCATGACTTTCATTTTCAAATGATGCATTATCATTTCTTTTCGAAAAATGATTGAGAAAAAATCCTTTTGTTACTTTAATTTTATGTTTAGCAAAAAAAAGTCTTTGAGTTTCTAAATTTTCAGGCGTATCAAAATCACAATGATCAGTAAAACAAGCGATTGCGGTAAAAGGAATTTTTGATCTACTAAATTCGATTGTGCTTCCCTTTGTAAATAATAATTGTGGTAATACTAGAAATTTATTTATTGTTCGTGCCTGAGTGATTGATTTATCAGCATTTTTAGAAAAACTTGTAAATGAATTTGAATTTTCTGGATTAAAACGCCAAAAGAGAGTTTTATTATCATTACTTTTTATTTCCCAAATACCGAAGTTAATATTCGCTTGAATAAAAAATCCGTTTTTTAATTGAATAATTTTTGGTGTAAATTGATTGGCAACTATATCATCTTTCAAAATTTCAACCCAAGTATAATCATGATTCCGAAACTTGACAATCTCATCATTAAATGTAAATTGTAAATCAAAAGATTCATTATTATTAATTTCTAATTGAGGGTGTAAGTAAATACTTTTTCCGTTTTCAATTCTATTTGATAAAGAAATTTGTTTCTTATTTGAAATAAATAGAACCGCTTTTAGCATACTCTAGTTTTAAATATTATTGTATCTATTCAAAGATAAAAAAGCTTCTCGATTAGAAGAAGCTTTTTAAATATATAAATTATTTTAACAAATTATCTTTTATCAACTGGTACAAATCCTCGAAGAGTATGTCCTGTATAAATTTGTCGTGGTCGCCCTATTGGTTCTTTATTGATTCGCATCTCTTTCCATTGTGCAATCCAGCCTGGCAAACGACCTATTGCAAACATAACAGTAAACATATCTGTAGGAATTCCTAGTGCTCTATAAATAATTCCAGAATAAAAATCGACATTTGGATATAACTTTCTTGATACGAAATATTCATCAACAAGTGCCGCCGCTTCCAGTTTTTTTGCAATTTCTAAAATCGGATCATCTACACCTAACGTATTTAAAACTTCGTCGGCTGCTTTTTTAATAATCTTGGCTCTTGGATCAAAATTTTTGTACACTCTATGTCCAAAACCCATTAAACGGAAGGGATCTTCTTTATCTTTTGCTTTCGCAAGATATTTGTCAGTATCACCACCATTTGCATGAATCTCTTCTAACATCTCAAGTACCGCTTGGTTTGCACCACCATGTAATGGTCCCCAAAGTGCCGAGGCTCCTGCAGATATAGAAGCAAAAAGCCCCGCATGCGAAGAACCAACCATTCGTACTGTAGAAGTAGAACAGTTTTGCTCGTGATCGGCATGAAGTATAAATAATTTATCTAAAGCATCCACTATAATTGGATTGGCAGTGTAAGGCTCTGTTGGTAAATGAAACATTAAATTCATAAAATTCTCTACATAACCTTTTGTATTGTCGTAATAATTTAAAGGATAACCCATTGTTTTTCTATACGTCCAAGTGGCAATTACTAAAAATTTACCCATGATCTTACAAACCGATTCATACAACTCCTTTGGATTGTCTGGGTTTACAGCTTTAGGATTAAAAGCGGTTAAAGCACTTGTCAATGCCGATAAAACTCCCATAGGATGAGCGGTTTTTGGAAAACCGTCAATGATGTTTTTCATTTCCTCATTTACCAAAGTATATTTTCTTATATCAGTCTCGTATTGTTTCAACTGCTCAGCTGTAGGCAATTCGCCAAAAATTAACAAATACGATACTTCAAGAAAATGTGCTTTCTCTGCCAACTCTTCTATAGAATAACCTCTATAACGCAAAATACCTTCTTCTCCGTCAAGAAAAGTTATTTCACTTAGACAAGAACCAGAATTTTTATACCCTCTATCTAAAGTGATTGCTCCTGACAAATCACGTAATTTGTTAATATCGATAGCTATTTCATTCTCGCTCCCTTTTATAATTGGGAACTCATACTTCTTGCCGTCAATTTCTAGTGTTGCTGTTTTTGACATAATAAAATCTGTAATTTATCTTTTTAAATAATAATTTAACAAATCTATGGAATATAACACGAATTAAAAAATGATTTCAATGATGAATTCGTTAATTATACCTTAAAAACAGTTTTTTGATTCATAAAAAACCCTAAACCCTTTAAAAAAAGGGGTTATATTATAAAAAAAGTGATTTTTTCGGAATTAATTCTTAAATACTTTCTCTACTTTACTTCCTTTTTCTGTAGTGATTTTTAAGAAATAAATAGTATTCTATACTCTTGATTTAGTATTAAAGAGCTTTGATTTATTATTTAGTTTTTGAATAGTATAAAAATCAAAAACCCTTTCAGAATTAAAAATCTGAAAGGGTTTAGAAAATAAAAATTTATAAAATTCTATTTTTGTTTAAACGCTTTTAAACCAGGGAAATACGCTGTATTTCCTAATTCTTCTTCAATTCGTATTAATTGATTGTATTTTGCCATACGATCAGAACGTGAAGCTGAACCTGTTTTAATTTGTCCACAGTTTAATGCTACCGCTAAGTCAGCAATAGTGTTATCTTCTGTTTCTCCTGAGCGGTGCGACATAACTGATGTATACCCAGCATTTTTAGCCATGTTTACAGCTGCAATAGTTTCAGTTAAAGTTCCGATTTGGTTTACTTTTACCAAGATTGAGTTTGCGATTCCTTTTTCAATTCCTGTTGACAAACGCTCTACATTAGTAACAAACAAATCATCACCAACTAATTGTACTTTATCTCCAATTCTTTCAGTTAATAATTTCCAACCGTCCCAGTCATTTTCGTCCATTCCGTCTTCAATAGAGATGATTGGATATTTCGCTACTAATTCAGCTAAATAATCTACTTGCTCAGCAGAAGATCTAATTTTACCCGTTTCGCCTTCAAATTTTGAGTAATCGTATTTTCCGTTTACATAAAATTCTGCAGAAGCACAATCTAAAGCAATCATAATTTCGTCTCCAAAAGTATAACCTGCTTTCTCAACCGCTTTTTTGATGGTGTCTAAAGCATCTTCAGTTCCTCCAGCTAAATTTGGTGCAAAACCACCTTCGTCACCAACAGCAGTAGAAAGCCCTCTATCGTGTAATACTTTTTTCAAACTGTGAAAAATCTCCGTTCCCATTTGCATAGCATGAGAAAATGATGTTGCTTTTACTGGGAAAATCATAAATTCTTGAAATGCAATAGGTGCATCAGAATGTGATCCTCCGTTGATAATATTCATCATAGGAACTGGTAATGTGTTTGCAGAAACACCACCAATATATCTGTATAAAGGCAATCCTAATTCATTAGCGGCGGCTTTTGCAACTGCAAGTGAAACTCCAAGTATTGCATTAGCGCCTAAGTTTGATTTATTTGGAGTTCCATCTAATTCAATCATCGTTTGATCAATTAGATTTTGTTCGAAAACAGAAGTTCCAACTAGTTCATTTGCAATTTTTGTGTTTACATTTTCAACAGCTTTCAAAACACCTTTTCCTAAAAATGCTTTTCCACCGTCACGCAATTCAACCGCTTCATGTTCGCCAGTAGAAGCTCCAGAGGGAACAGCAGCTCTTCCTAGAACACCACTTTCTGTAATTACATCCACTTCAATGGTAGGATTTCCTCTTGAATCAAAAATTTGTCTTGCGTGAACTTTGATAATAATGCTCATAATATATTGATTTTTAAATTTTATACACTAATTTTTGTAATACAAATATAATTCTATTAAAATACTGATAATGTGAAAATATCGAATGTTATTAACGATAACGATTTAGTTTACTGTAGATTTTATATTCTCTACAAATTGGTCAAACAAATAACTGGAATCATGAGGGCCAGGACTTGCTTCAGGATGGTATTGTACTGAGAAACAATTTTTATTTTTCATTCTCATTCCGGCAACCGTATGGTCGTTTAGATGCAAATGCGTTATTACTAAGTCGGCATTTTTTTCTAATTCTTCTTTGTTAACAGCAAACCCGTGATTCTGAGAAGTGATTTCTCCTTTGCCTGTTATGATATTTTTAACAGGATGATTGATACCTCGATGCCCGTTAAACATTTTATAGGTAGAAACTCCGTTTGCCAAAGCTATTACTTGATGTCCTAAACAAATTCCAAATAGTGGTTTGTCGTTTTTTATAATTTCTTTTGCAACAACTATTGCACTAAAAAGAGGGTCTGGATCGCCAGGACCGTTAGACAAGAAATAGCCATCAGGATTAAATGCAGCTAAATCAGAATACGATGCGTTGTACGGAAAAACTTTAATGTAGCAATCTCTTTTGGCTAGATTACGAAGTATATTGGTTTTTATACCTAGATCTAGAGCGGCTATTTTATAAGTAGCATTTTCATCGCCAAAGAAATAAGTCTGTTTGGTAGAAACTTTAGAAGCCAATTCTAAACCTTTCATATCGGGAACTTTTGCTAATTGATTTTTCAAATCTTCAACCTCTGTTCCGTCAGTACAAATTACAGCATTCATTGCTCCGTTATCTCTAATATAACTTACTAGAGCACGGGTATCTACATCTGAAATACAAATTAGATTTTGTTTTAAGAAATAACTTTCTAAACTTTCAGAAGCATCTTCTCTGGAATAATTGAAACTAAAATTTTTACAAACTAATCCTGATATTTTAATAGAATCAGATTCTACTTCATTTTTGTTTACACCATAATTACCAATATGTGGATTAGTAGCCACCATGATTTGACCAAAATAAGATGGGTCGGTAAATATTTCCTGATACCCCGTCATTCCTGTATTAAAGCACACTTCACCGAAAGTGGTTCCACTGATTCCAATGGATTTTCCATGAAAAATGGTTCCGTCACTTAGCAGTAATATGGCTTTTTGTCTCGTAGTGTATTTCATTCTTTGTATAGTTGTTGTGTTGCGGTTGTAAATTTAATTTAATTTGTGGGCTTATGAAAATTTAATTTCTCGAGAAGCCGAAATTTATCTTTTAGCCCCGATCGCAGTGAAAATCCTCCCGATATTAATCGGGAGATTGTAATGCAGAGCGGGAATATGAAAAATTAAAATACCTAAAAATCATGCTCCTGATTACTTCGTCTCTCGCAATGACCAAAAAAAAAGGACAAACTAATAAAAGTTTATCCTTGATTTGTATTAAATAGTGATAGTCATTATTCTTCAGTTTCTGTAGTTGGTGCTTCTGGAGCAGCAGCTTCAGGAGCCACATCAACAGCAGCATCTTCTTTTTTAGCTTTTCCACCACGACGGCTTTTTGCTTTTTTAACTTCTTTTTTACCACCTGTATAAAGTTCGTTAAAATCAACTAATTCGATCATTGCCATATCAGCATTATCTCCTAAACGATTTCCAACTTTGATGATACGAGTATAACCACCTGGACGATCTCCTACTTTTGAAGCTACATCTCTGAACAAGTCAGTTACTGCATATTTGCTACGTAAGTAAGCGAAAACAATACGTCGGTTGTGAGTTGTATCTTCTTTTGATTTTGTTATAAGCGGCTCAACAAATTGTTTAAGTGCTTTTGCTTTAGCAACAGTTGTGTTAATACGTTTGTGCTCGATTAGAGAACAAGCCATATTAGCTAACATAGCTTTTCTATGTCCAGTCTGTCTGCTTAAGTGATTGAATTTTTTTCCGTGTCTCATGACGTATTTTTTTAAACTTCATCTTGCTTCAATCCGCTTTGGAGAGCAAAATATGAAGTAATTTACTCTTTATCTAATTTGTATTTTGCTAAATCCATTCCGAAGTTTAAATTTTTAATAGCCACTAGTTCATCTAGTTCTGTTAAAGATTTTTTACCGAAATTACGGAATTTCATTAGGTCGTTTTTATTGAAAGATACTAAATCTCCAAGTGTATCAACTTCTGCAGCTTTTAAACAATTTAAGGCTCTTACAGATAAATCCATATCGACTAATTTAGTTTTAAGCAATTGTCTCATATGTAATGACTCTTCATCATAGGATTCAGTTTGAGCAATTTCATCAGCTTCAAGAGTAATTCTTTCGTCAGAAAACAACATAAAGTGATGAATTAACACTTTAGCAGCTTCGGTCAAAGCATCTTTTGGATTGATTGAACCATCAGTTTTAATTTCGAAAACTAATTTTTCATAATCTGTTTTTTGCTCTACACGGAAGTTTTCGATAGCATATTTTACATTCTTAACAGGTGTAAAAATAGAATCTGTAAAAATAGTTCCGATGGCTGCGTTTTGTTTTTTGTTCTCTTCTGCAGGAACATAACCTCTACCTTTTTCGATAGTTAATTCTAAACTCAACTTGATTTTAGAATCTAAATTACAAATAACCAATTCTGGATTCAGTACTTGGAAACCTGAAATAAATTTTTGAAAATCACCAGCGGTAAGTTGATCTTTACCTGAAACTGATATAGTAACTGCTTCGTTATCTATATCCTCTATTTGACGTTTGAAACGTACTTGTTTCAAGTTCAAAATGATTTCAGTTACGTCTTCAACAACTCCTGAGATAGTTGAGAATTCGTGATCTACACCTTCTATTCGAACAGATGTGATTGCGTATCCTTCTAAAGCAGAAAGCATAACTCTTCTAAGTGCATTACCAACGGTCAATCCGTAACCAGGTTCTAAAGGTCTAAACTCAAATTTACCTTCAAAATCGGTTGAATCGATCATGATAACTTTATCGGGCTTCTGAAAATTAAATATTGCCATAATTTCGACTAAGTCAATTATTATTTGTTGTACAATTCGACGATTAACTGCTCTTTAATATTTTCTGGAATTTGAAGTCTGGCAGGAACAGTAACAAAAGTTCCTGATTTAGTATCATTATTCCATGTTATCCATTCATAAACATGAGAAGAATTTGATAAAGAACGCTCGATAGCCTCTAAAGATTTAGATTTTTCACGAACAGCAACTACATCACCTGGTTTTAGGTGATAAGAAGGAATGTTTACCAATTCACCATTTACTGTGATGTGTCTGTGAGAAACGATTTGACGAGCACCTCTTCTAGAAGGAGCAATACCCATTCTAAAAACAACGTTATCTAATCTTGCTTCACAAAGTTGAAGTAAAACTTCACCTGTTACACCTTTTGTAGCAGATGCTTTTTCAAATAAATTTCTGAATTGTTTTTCTAAAATCCCATAAGAATATTTAGCTTTTTGCTTTTCCATTAATTGAACAGCATACTCAGATTTTTTTCCTCTTTTTTTTGCCATCCCGTGTTGTCCAGGAGGGTAATTTCTTTTTTCGAAAGCTTTATCGTCTCCGAAAATAGCTTCACCAAATTTACGTGCGATTCTTGTACTTGGACCAGTATATCTTGCCATTTTAAATTTTTTAAGATAGAGATTATGAATTCAGGTCTTATCCTTCGATAATCTATAATCTATCTATGTTATACTATAATTACTTTGAGTATTAAACTCTACGTCTTTTAGGAGGACGACATCCGTTATGGGGCATTGGTGTAACATCGATAATCTCAGTTACTTCAATTCCACCATTATGCAAAGAACGAATCGCAGACTCACGTCCGTTACCTGGTCCTTTAACATATACTTTTACTTTTTTTAGTCCAGCTTCTAGAGCTACTTTGCTACAATCTTCTGCTGCCATTTGAGCAGCATATGGAGTGTTCTTTTTAGAACCTCTAAAACCCATTTTACCAGCTGAAGACCATGAAATAACTTCACCTTTTTTATTCGTTAACGAAATAATGATATTATTGAAGGTAGCAGAAATATGAGCTTCTCCCGTTGATTCAACGATAACTTTACGTTTTTTTGCAGTTGCTTTTGCCATATTACCTATTATTTAGTTGCTTTTTTCTTGTTTGCAACAGTTTTTCTTTTCCCTTTTCTTGTTCTAGAGTTGTTCTTAGTTCTTTGTCCTCTTAACGGAAGACCAGATCTATGACGGATACCTCTATAACATCCAATATCCATTAAACGTTTAATGTTTAAAGAAACTTCTGAACGTAGTTCACCTTCAATTTTGAAAAATGATACAGCATCACGGATAGCTCCAATCTGATCGTCATTCCAATCTTGTACTTTAATATCTTGGCTAACTTGAGATTTTTCTAAAATCTCAATTGCTCTACTTTTACCAATTCCGAAGATGTAGGTTAAAGCGATAACTCCTCTTTTGTTTTTTGGGACATCTACCCCTGCTATTCTTGCCATAATTATCCTTGTCTTTGTTTAAATCTAGGATTCTTTTTGTTGATTACGTATAATCTGCCTTTTCTTCGTACAATCTTGCACTCGGCACTTCTTTTTTTAACTGATGCTCTAACTTTCATTGTAAATTTGCTTTAGGCTTTAGGCTCTAGGCTTAGGCTATAAGTTTTACCGCTTATCGCTTATTGCTTACTGCTTATTGCTTTTTAATATCTATAAGTAATTCTTGCTTTCGACAAATCGTAAGGACTCATTTCTAGTTTCACTTTATCACCAGGTAATAATTTGATGTAATGCATACGCATCTTACCAGAAATATGTGCTATTACAATATGTCCATTCTCTAATTCTACACGGAACATGGCATTAGATAATGCTTCAATTATCGAACCGTCTTGTTCTATTGCTGATTGTTTTGCCATAAAAATTAAGCTACTGCTTTTCTATTTTTACCACTCTTCATCAAACCGTCATAATGTTTGTTTAATAAGTAGGAATTAATTTGTTGCATAGTATCTATGGCAACACCAACCATAATTATTAATGACGTTCCTCCAAAAAACATTGCCCAAGATTGTTGCACACCAAAACTAACTACAATTGCTGGGAACACAGCTATTAGAGCCAGAAATAATGAACCTGGAAAAGTAATTAAAGACATAATATGATCTAAAAAATCTGAAGTATCAACTCCAGGCTTAACGCCAGGAATAAAACCACCACTTCTTTTTAAATCATCAGCCATTTTGTTTGTTGGAACCGTAATTGCTGTGTAAAAGAAAGTAAATACAACTATTAAAGTTGCAAATACAAAATTGTACCAAAACCCAAACATGTTACTAAAAGCTCCTGCAATAGACTGAGATGTTTCAGATTGAGACAAACCCGCTAAAGCTGCTGGTATGAACATAATAGCTTGAGCAAAAATAATAGGCATAACTCCAGAAGCATTAAGCTTTAAAGGAATCCATTGTCTATTACCTCCCATCATATCAGCTTCAAAATCACCAATTGTTGTTCTACGAGCGTATTGCACAGGAATTTTTCTGACTGCCATTACCAATAAAACACAAGCAATAATAACTAAAAGCCAAACTATCACTTCGATTACCAATAACATTGGACCACCATTATTGTTTGTGATTGTAGATGAAAATTCTTGAATAAATGCTTGTGGCAATCTTGCTAAAATACCAACCATTATTAAAAGGGAGATACCGTTTCCAATTCCTTTATCAGTAATTTTTTCTCCTAACCACATAGCAAATATAGTACCTGTTGTTAAAATTAAAACTGAAGAAAACAAGAATGAAAATGAATCAAATCCTAATAAAAAAGCATTTTGAGGCAAAGTTCTGTATAAATTATAAATATATCCAGGACCTTGAACCAAAGTAATTGCAATAGTTAGCCAACGAGTAATCTGATTGATTTTTTTTCTACCACTTTCACCATCTTTTTGTAATTTTTGTAAATAAGGAATAGCGATTCCCATTAACTGAACTACAATAGAAGCTGAGATGTACGGCATAATCCCTAGAGCAAAAACGGAAGCTTTTGAAAAAGCACCACCAGTAAACATATCTAGTATTGAACCAATACCGTTCTTTGTTTGACCAGCTAAACTGTGCAATTGAGTTGCATCAATACCTGGAAGTGTTACATGAGCACCAAAACGATACACTAAAAGAATACCTAATGTTATTAGAATTCTATTTTTTAGTTCTTCGATTTTCCAAATATTGGCTAATGATTCAAAAAAATTCTTCATCGTACTAGAAAGTTATAGTGTTACTGCTTCTCCACCAGCAGCTTCAATAGCTGCCTTAGCTGTAGCAGTAAATTTGTGAGCAGATACTTTTAATTTTGCTTTCAATTCACCACGACCTAAAATCTTTACGATTTCATTTTTAGTTGCCAAACGATTTGAAACATATACAGTCATATCAACTGCATCAGTAACAATACCATTATCTACTAATAATTGTAATGTATCAAGATTAACACCTTCATATTCTTTACGATTGATGTTTGTGAAACCAAACTTAGGCACACGTCTTTGTAATGGCATTTGACCACCTTCAAAACCAATCTTTTTAGAATATCCAGAACGAGATTTTGCTCCTTTGTGACCTCTTGCAGAAGTACCACCTTTACCAGAACCCTCTCCTCTTCCTAATCTTTTATTTTGATTGTGAGTAGCACCTTCAGCAGGCTGTAAGTTACTTAAATTCATAACTATAATTTGTTATTTAGCTTCTACTACAGAAACTAAGTGTTTTACTTTATTTATCATACCAAGGATTGCAGGATTTGAATCATGCTCAACAACTTGTCCCATTTTACGAAGACCTAAAGCCTCTAATCCTCTCTTTTGAGTAAGAGGACAGTTGATTTTACTTCTAACTTGTTTTACTAATAATTTAGCCATAATTTCCTTGAATTAACCTTTAAAAACTTTTTCTAAAGAAACACCTCTTTGTTTCGCAACAGTATAAGCACTTCTCATTTGCAATAATGCATCAAAAGTTGCTTTTACTACGTTGTGCGGATTTGATGATCCTTGAGATTTAGATAATACATCATGAATACCTACTGATTCAAGAACCGAACGAACAGCTCCACCAGCAATAACTCCTGTTCCATGTGATGCAGGAATTAAGAATACACGTGCACCACCAAATTTACCTTTTTGTTCGTGAGGAACTGATTGACCATTCAAAGGAATTTTTACTAGATTTTTCTTAGCATCTTCTACTGCTTTCGCAATAGCTTCAGAAACATCTTTAGATTTTCCTAATCCATGACCAACTACTCCGTTTTCATCACCTACAACTACAATAGCAGAAAAACCAAATGCTCTACCACCCTTTGTAACTTTAGTAACACGATTCACACTTACCAAACGATCTTTTAATTCAAGACCACTCGGTTTTACTAACTCTATACTTTTGTATTTATTAGACATACTATATTAGAATTTAAGTCCAGCTGCTCTCGCGCCTTCTGCTAATGATTGAATACGACCATGATATAAATAACCTCCTCTATCGAAAGTTACTACTTCTATCCCAGCTTTTAACGCTTTAGTTGCAACTAGTTTTCCAACTGCTGTAGCAACCTCAATGTTTGTACCTTTTCCTATTTCTTTTTCTCTTGAAGAGGCAGCTAATAAAGTAACTCCATTTACGTCATCAATAAGTTGTGCGTAAATTTCTTTGTTACTTCTAAAAACAGATAGCCTTGGATTAGTAGCAGTACCACTAATTGTTTTTCTTATTCTGAATCTAATTCGCTGTCTTCTTTCAGGTTTTGTTAATGACATAATGTTATTTTTTAAGCTGATTTACCTGCTTTTCTTCTTAATACTTCACCTACAAATTTAACACCTTTTCCTTTGTAAGGCTCTGGCTTGCGGAAACCTCTGATTTTCGCAGCTACTTGACCTAAAAGTTGTTTGTCAAATGATGTTAATTTAACTATTGGATTTTTACCTTTTTCTGAAATCGTTTCGACAACTACTTCTGAAGCAACTTCTAAAACAATATTATGAGAGAATCCCAAAGCTAAATCAAGTTTTTGGCCTTGATTTGAAGCTCTATAACCAACTCCAACTAATTCTAGAGATTTTGTAAAACCTTCAGATACACCGATAATCATATTATTGATTAATGATCTATATAATCCATGTTTAGCTCTTTCGTCTTTATGATCAGATGATCTTTCAACTAGAACTTGACCGTCTTCAACAGTTACAGTTACGTCCGAAAACTCCTGTGTAAGTTGACCACCTTTTCCTTTTACTGTAATAATACCATTTGCGACTTCAACAGTTACTCCGGCAGGGATTACAACGGGATTTTTACCTATTCTTGACATCTTATTTGGTCTTTAAAATTAGTATACGTAACAAATTACTTCACCACCAACGTTAAGTTGTTTGGCTTGTTTTCCTGTCATCAAACCTTTTGATGTAGAAACAATAGCAATACCTAATCCGTTAAGAATTCTTGGTATTTTAGAAGCACCCGCATATTTACGTAAACCTGGTTTACTAATTCTTTGGATATCTTTTATTACTGGCTCTTTAGTATCCTTATCATACTTTAAAGCAATTTTGATAGAACCTTGAACGGCATTATCTTCAAATTTGTAACTTAAGATATAACCTTGATCAAACAAGATCTTTGTTATTTCTTTTTTTAGATTAGATGCTGGAATTTCGACAACTTTGTGGTTTGCAGCCACAGCGTTTCTAACTCTCGTCAAATAATCTGCAATAGGATCTGTATACATGTTTATTGATTTGCGGTTTTGGTTTTCGATAAAACTATTTTATCGAACCTGAAACCAATTTATAAATGTTTGATTACCAACTCGCTTTTTTAACTCCAGGAATTAATCCGTTGTTAGCCATTTCACGAAATGTAACACGTGAAATACCGAATTGACGCATATACCCTCTTGGTCTACCTGTTAATTTACAACGGTTATGTAAACGAACTGGCGAAGCGTTTTTTGGTAATTTTTGCAAACCTACGAAATCTCCAGCTTCTAACAAAGCTTTTCTTTTCTCAGCATATTTTGCTACCGTTTTTTCTCTCTTCACCTCACGGGCTTTCATTGATTCTTTAGCCATATCTTAATTCTTTTTAAAAGGTAATCCTAGTTCAGCCAATAACGATTTTGCTTCCTTATCTGTTTTTGCAGAAGTTACAAATGTGATGTCCATTCCAGAAATTTTATTTACTTTATCGATATCAATTTCAGGGAAAATGATTTGTTCTAAAACCCCAAGGTTATAGTTTCCTCTTCCGTCAAAACCAGTAGCTTTAATTCCGCTAAAATCACGTACACGTGGTAAAGCTGATGTAACTAATCTATCAAGAAACTCGTACATTCTTTCTCCACGCAAAGTAACTTTTGCTCCAATAGGCATTCCTTTTCTCAATTTAAAAGACGCAACGTCTTTCTTTGATATTGTAGCCAAAGCTTTTTGTCCAGTTATCTTTGTTAACTCATCAACTGCATAGTCAATTAGTTTTTTATCAGACACTGCTGCGCCAACTCCTTTACTCAAAACGATTTTTTCCAATTTAGGAACTTGCATTACGTTTTTGTATCCGAATTCTTCTTTAAGAGCAGAGATTACTCTGTTCTTATACTCCTCTTTTAGTCTAGGTATATAAGCCATTACTATAGTACTTGATTAGATTTTTTTGAAAATCTTACTTTTTTATCTCCTTCAACTCTTATTCCAACTCTGGTAGTTTCCTTTGTTTTAGGATCTATAAGAGATATGTTTGAAATTTGAATTGGAGCCTCTTTCTTAACGATTCCTCCTTGAGGGCTTTTAGCACTTGGTTTTGTATGTTTCGAAACCATGTTTACACCTTCAACAACCGCTTTATTCTTCTCACGATCTACTTTTAGAACTTTACCTTCAGCACCTTTATGGTCTCCAGCAATTACTCTAACAATATCACCTGATTTTATTTTTAGCTTTATCATCTTGCAACTAATTAAAGCACCTCTGGTGCTAATGATACAATTTTCATGAATTGTTTTTCACGAAGTTCTCTTGCTACTGGACCAAAAACACGAGTTCCTCTCATTTCACCAGCAGCATTCAATAACACACATGCGTTGTCATCAAATCTAATGTATGAACCGTCGGCTCTTCTCACTTCTTTTTTGGTACGTACAACAACTGCAGTTGAAACAGCTCCTTTTTTAACATTACCGTTTGGAGTTGCATCTTTGATAGATACTACAATCTTGTCACCAACAGAGGCATACCTTCTTTTGGTACCTCCTAAAACACGGATAGTTAAAACTTCTTTAGCTCCTGTGTTATCTGCTACTTTTAGTCTTGATTCTTGTTGTACCATAATTATTTAGCTCTTTCTAAGATTTCAACTAGTCTCCAACATTTTGTTTTACTTAAAGGACGCGTTTCGCTAATCTTTACAGTATCTCCAATGTTACAGTCGTTTGTTTCGTCGTGTGCATGATACTTTTTAGTTTTCAACACGAACTTACCGTATAATGGGTGCTTTACTTTAGTTACTTGTGCAACAACAATAGATTTATCCATTTTGTTACTAGTAACTACACCAATTCTTTCTTTTCTTAAATTTCTTTTATCTTCCATTTTGCAGAATACAATTTATTGTAGCTCTCTTTTAGTTAACTCAGTAGCTAATCTTGCAACAGTTCTTCTCACAGTTCTAATCTGAAGAGGATTCTCTATTGGAGAAATAGCATGAGCCATTTTTAGGTCGGCATAAGTTTTCTTAGTTTGACTAAGTTTTTCTTGCAACTCCGCTGCAGAAAGATCTTTTATCTCTGATTGTTTCATAATAATTAATTAATTATGCTTCAAAATCTCTTGCAACGACGAACTTTGTTTTACATGGAAGCTTTTGAGCTGCAAGACGTAACGCCTCTTTTGCAACTGACAAAGGTACTCCTCCAACTTCAAACATGATTCTTCCGGGTCTAACAACAGCTGCCCAATATTCAACGGCACCTTTTCCTTTACCCATACGTACCTCAAGAGGTTTCTTAGTAATTGGTTTGTCTGGAAATATTTTGATCCATAATTGTCCTTCTCTTTTCATGAAACGAGTTGCAGCGATACGTGCAGCTTCGATTTGACGAGAGGTTAAGAACATTCCATCTTCATGAACAGATTTAATACCAAACATTCCATTAGAAAGTTCATGCCCTCTTTGAGAGTTCCCTTTCATCTTACCTTTTTGTACCTTACGGTATTTTGTTCTTTTAGGCTGTAACATTTTTCTTTAGTTTAAAAATTTACTTTCTTTTACGGTCTCCAGCAGGTTTTCTGTCTTTATTGAAAGGCTTACGATCTCCTCTTGGAGCATCACCACCTTTACCACCACCAATACCGGCTTGTTTTTTGTCCATTCCAACAAGTGGAGAAAGATCTCTCTTTCCGTAAACTTCACCTTTCATGATCCATACTTTGATACCCATTCTACCATAAGTAGTATGTGCTTCAGCCAAAGCATAGTCGATGTCGGCTCTGAAAGTTGATAGAGGAATTCTACCTTCTTTGAAACCTTCTGAACGCGCCATTTCAGCACCGTTCAAACGACCAGAAATCAGAACTTTAATTCCTTCAGCATTCATACGCATAGAGGCTGCGATGGCCATTTTAATAGCACGTCTGTAAGAAATTCTGCTTTCGATTTGACGACAGATGCTTGTAGCAACTAGATACGCGTCAAGTTCAGGTCTTTTAATTTCAAAGATGTTAATTTGAACCTCTTTGTCGGTAACTTTCTTAAGTTCTTCTTTTAACTTGTCTACCTCTTGTCCGCCTTTTCCGATAATGATACCAGGTCTAGCAGTAGTGATAGTAACGGTTACAAGTTTTAAAGTTCTCTCGATAATTACTTTTGATACACTAGCTTTTGATAAACGAGCATGAATGTACTTTCTGATTTTATAATCTTCGGCAATTTTATCACCGTAATCATTTCCACCATACCAGTTAGAGTCCCATCCTCTGATGATACCAAGTCTATTTCCAATTGGATTTGTCTTTTGTCCCATCTTTATTAATTTGCTTGTGTGTTATCGTTAATAGCTCCTAACACGATTGTTACGTGGTTTGAACGTTTTCTAATTCTGTGTGCTCTACCTTGTGGAGCCGGACGAAGTCTTTTCAACATCATTCCGCCATCAACAGTGATAGTTTTTACAAATAAGCCTGCTTCTTCCATATTAGCATCAGGGTTTTTTGCTTGCCAGTTGGCAATAACAGATAAAACCAATTTTTCTAATTTTCTTGAAGCTTCTTTAGAGCTGAATCTTAAAATATTCAAAGCTCTTTCCACTTTCTGACCTCTTACCAAGTCCGCTACTAAGCGCATTTTTCTAGGTGAAGTAGGGCAGTTATTCAATTTCGCGAAGGCTAGAGACTTATTAGCCTCTTTTCTTGCATCTGCTGTTTCTCTTTTACGAACTCCCATTGCTTCTTATTTTTTACCTTTATTTTTTGCTCCAGCGTGACCTCTAAAAGATCTTGTTGGTGAAAACTCTCCTAATTTGTGTCCTACCATGTTTTCAGTTACGTAAACTGGTACAAACTGACGACCATTATGAACTGCGATTGTTTGTCCAACAAAGTCAGGAGTTATCATAGAAGCTCTAGACCAAGTCTTAACTACTCCTTTATTTCCTTTTTCGATGTTTTCTTGAACTTTCTTGTCTAATTTATAATGAACGAAAGGTCCTTTTTTTAATGAACGTGCCATATCTTATTATTTCTTTCTACGTTCTACGATATACTTGTTACTCGGGTTCTTTTTAGAACGGGTTCTATACCCTTTAGCAGGTATGCCGTTTCTAGAACGTGGATGACCTCCAGAAGAACGTCCTTCACCACCACCCATTGGGTGATCGACAGGGTTCATTGCAACTGGTCTTGTTCTTGGTCTTCTACCCAACCATCTTGTTCTACCTGCTTTACCAGATACAATTAATTGATGATCAGAATTTGATACTGCTCCAATTGTAGCTGAACAAGTTAACAAAATTAATCTTGTCTCACCAGAAGGCATTTTAATTGTTGCATATTTTCCATCTCTTGCCATTAACTGCGCAAATGTTCCAGCAGAACGAGCAATAACTGCTCCTTGTCCTGGACGTAATTCGATACAAGAAATTACTGTTCCTAATGGAATTTTACTCAAAGGCAACGTGTTACCAATTTCTGGTTGAGCGTCAGCACCAGAAACTAATTTCTGACCCACTTTCAATCCGTTTTGAGCAATTACATAAGTTTTCTCACCATCAGCATAAGCTAATAAAGCGATAAACGCAGTTCGATTTGGATCGTATTCGATTGATTTTACTGAAGCCGGAATTCCATCTTTAGTCCTTTTAAAATCGATGATACGATATCTCTGCTTGTGACCACCACCCGTATAACGCATGGTCATCTTTCCTTGACTATTTCTACCTCCTGAGTTTTTTATCGGCGCTATCAAAGAGCGTTCCGGCTTATCAGTTGTAATAGCGTCAAAACTATTCACAACTCTAAATCGCTGACCAGGGGTAATAGGTTTTAATTTTCTTACTGACATCTTTATATTCTAGATATTGTTGTAAAAATCTATTGTTTCTCCTTCTTGTACTTGTACAATTGCTTTTTTATAAGCATTTGTCTTTCCACTTATTAAACCACTTTTAGTGTATTTTGTAGTTCTATCTGGTCTAACATTCATTGTGTTTACACTCAAAATAGTTACTCCATAAGCAGCCTCAACAGCTTTCTTAATTTGTACTTTATTTGCTTTTCTATCCACAACGAAACCAAATTGATTTAAAACTTCACTTTGCTTGGTTACTTTTTCTGTTACTATAGGCTTGATTATAATGCTCATATTCCTATTATTTACTTAAATTATCTTCAATTCCTTCTAAAGAGCTTTCTAAAAGAACTAAATTATTAGCATTTAAAATAGCGTAAGTGCTTAATTCTAAGTTACTTACCACGCTAGAGCCCTTTAAATTGCGTGAGGACAAATATACATTTTTATTTGACTCTCCCAACACAAATAAAGATTTTTTACTTTCTAATCCTAAAGCCTTCAAAACAGAGATAAAATTCTTAGTATTTGGTGTTTCAAAATTGAAATCTTCTACTACAATAATATTTGATTCTTTAGCTTTAATTGAGAAAGCTGATTTTCTAGCCAAACGTTTCAAGTTTTTATTCAATTTGAATGAATAACTTCTTGGACGTGGTCCAAAAACAGTTCCACCACCTTTAAACAAAGGGTTTTTCGCACTACCCGCACGAGCAGTACCTGTCCCTTTTTGTTTTTTAATCTTACGTGTACTTCCCGCTACTTCAGCTCTTTCTTTAGCTTTGTGCGTTCCTTGTCTTTGATTTGCAAGATATTGCTTTACATCAAGGTATACTGCGTGATTATTTGGCTCAATTCCATATACTGCATCAGAAAGTTGTACTTTTCTGCCAGTATCTTTTCCGGTTTTATCTAAAACTTTTACTTCCATTACTTCTGAATGATTACATAAGAGTTTTTACATCCAGGAATACATCCTTTAATAACAAGTAGGTTCTTATCAGCCACTACTTTTAAAACTCTAAGATTTTGTACTTTTACATTATCTCCTCCCATTCTTCCAGCCATACGCATTCCTTTGAATACTCTAGAAGGATAAGAAGAAGCTCCTACAGAACCCGGCGCTCTTAAACGGTTGTGTTGACCATGAGTTGCTTGTCCAACACCACCAAAACCGTGACGTTTTACAACTCCTTGAAAACCTTTCCCTTTAGAAACTCCTTGAACATCTACAAATTCTCCTTCAGTAAAAACATCAACTGTTAATACCTCTCCTAATTTGTACTCGTTTTCAAATTGGAATTCAACGACTTTTTTCTTAGCTACAGTTCCTGCTTTTTTAAAGTGACCTACGGCCGCTTGCGTGGAATGTTTCTCGTTTTTGTCATCGAAACCAAGTTGCAACGCTTCATACCCGTCGACCGCTTTGGTTCTGACTTGGGTAACAACACATGGCCCAGCTTCGATTACTGTACAAGGAATATTCTTCCCGTTTTCGTCGAAAATGCTAGTCATGCCGATTTTTCTACCAATTAACCCAGACATAATTATTATTTATTGATTATTAAAATTGTATTAAGATTAATGTATTAAGTATTAAGACTAATCTTATACTTAATACAAAGTTTCTATAACACTGGAAATTATACTTTAATTTCTACTTCAACACCGCTTGGCAACTCTAATTTCATTAGGGCATCGATAGTTTTTGAAGAAGAAGAGTAAATGTCGATTAATCTCTTATATGACATTACTTCAAATTGCTCTCTTGCTTTTTTATTAACGTGCGGAGAACGTAAAACGGTGAAAAGTTTTTTATGAGTAGGTAAAGGAATTGGTCCTGTTACTACTGCACCTGTACTTTTTACAGTTTTTACAATCTTTTCAGCAGACTTATCTACCAACATGTGATCGTAAGATTTTAATTTTATTCTGATTTTTTGACTCATTTTCTTTAGAATTAAGCGTTTCCTTTTGCTTTTTTGATAACTGCTTCTGAAATATTAGCAGGTGTTTCTGCATAGTGTGAGAACTCCATTGTTGAAGTTGCTCTACCAGAAGACAATGTTCTTAATGTTGTTACATAACCAAACATTTCTGATAATGGCACATCGGCTTTAATAGTTTTAGCACCTGCTCTGTCTCCCATGTCATTTACCTGACCTCTACGACGGTTAATATCACCAACGATATCTCCCATGTTTTCTTCAGGTGTAATCACTTCCATTTTCATGATAGGTTCCAAAACAATAGCGCCAGCCGCTTTTGCTACTTCTCTATACCCCATTCTTGCAGCAAGTTCAAATGAAAGTGCGTCAGAATCGACAGGGTGAAAAGATCCATCCAATAAAGTTACTTTTAAACTATCGACTTGGTATCCTGCTAAAGGACCTTGTTTCATAGCTTCACGAAAACCTTTTTCTACAGATGGGATATATTCTTTAGGAACGTTACCGCCTTTTACTGCATTAACAAATTGTAATCCAGCTACTTGCTTACCATCAACTTCATCTGCTGGCTCAAGAATAAATACGATATCACCGAATTTACCACGACCACCTGATTGTTTTTTGTATGTTTCTCTGTGTTGTGCTTTTTTAGTAAACGCTTCCTTGTATTCAACTTGAGGCTCCCCTTGGTTTACTTCAACTTTAAATTCACGACGCATTCTATCAACAAGAATATCTAAGTGCAACTCACCCATTCCTGAGATAATAGTTTGTCCTGAAGCTTCGTCAGTTCTTACCGTAAATGTTGGATCTTCTTCAGCTAATTTGGCTAAAGCCATACCCATTTTATCTACGTCAGCTTTAGTTTTTGGCTCAATAGCGATACCAATTACTGGTGCTGGGAATTTCATTGATTCCAAAATAATTGGGTTTTTTTCATCACACAATGTATCTCCAGTCTTTATGTCTTTAAATCCAACTGCCGCACCAATATCACCCGCTTCGATATAATCTATAGGATTTTGTTTGTTAGCATGCATTTGGTATATACGAGATATTCTTTCTTTATTCCCTGAACGAGTGTTCAAAACATAAGAACCAGCATCTAAACGTCCTGAATAGGCACGGAAGAAAGCTAGACGACCCACGAATGGATCAGTAGCAATCTTGAATGCTAAAGCAGCGAATGGTTCTTTAACATCTGGCTTACGCAAAATTTTAGTTTGATCCTCTTCCAATAAATCAACATCATCAGGATGAATTCCTTCAATACCCGCTTTATCCATTGGAGATGGCAAATACTTACAAACTGCATCTAACATGAATTGCACTCCTTTATTTTTAAAAGAAGAACCGGCAATCATTGGAATAATAGCCATGTCCATAACAGCTGCTCTTAGAGCAATGTTAATTTCCTCTTCAGTAATAGTACTTTCGTCTTCCATGAATTTCTCCAACAAATTCTCATCATAATCAGCAACTGCTTCAATAAGAATTGATCTGTATTCTTTCACTTCATCAAGCATATCTTCAGGAATTGGTACAACTTCATAAGTTGCTCCCATACCCGCATCATCCCAAACAATAGCCTGATTTCTTACTAAATCTACAACACCTTTGAAATCATTTTCTTCACCAATTGGCAAAGTGATTGCAACTGCATTTGACTTTAACATATCTCGTACTTGTTGACATACCATCAAAAAGTTCGATCCTTGTCTGTCCATTTTATTAACGAAACCTATACGTGGCACTCTGTATTGATCTGCCAATCTCCAGTTAGTTTCTGATTGCGGCTCAACACCATCAACAGCACTAAATAAGAAAACCAAACCATCAAGTACACGCAAAGAACGGTTTACTTCAACTGTAAAGTCGACGTGTCCTGGAGTATCGATAATATTAAAGTGATACGGTAAAGTTTCAGGTAAAATTTTACCTTGTGTTGTTGGAAAATTCCATTCACAAGTTGTAGCCGCAGAAGTAATAGTTATACCTCTTTCTTGCTCTTGTGCCATCCAGTCCATTGTTGCAGCACCATCGTGTACTTCACCAATTTTGTGTGATTTTCCGGTATAGAATAATATACGCTCAGTTGTTGTTGTTTTACCAGCATCAATATGAGCAGCAATTCCTATGTTTCTTGTGTATTTAAGATCTCTAGCCATTTCTTAAGAATTAAAATCTAAAGTGAGAGAATGCTTTGTTAGCTTCTGCCATTTTGTGAGTATCCATTCTTTTCTTAACCGCTGCTCCCTCTTCTTTAGCCGCAGCTAAAACTTCTGAAGCTAACTTTTGAGCCATTGATTTCTCATTTCTTCTTCTTGCATAAAGAATCATCCATTTCATCGCCATAGAAATTTTTCTATCTGGACGAATTTGCATAGGAATTTGAAATGTTGCTCCACCTACTCTACGACTACGCACTTCTACGTGAGGCATAACATTAGTTAGTGCATCTTTCCAAATTTCTACAGAAGATTTTTCTGCATCTTGTTTCTTAGCTTCTACGATATCCATTGCATCGTAAAACACTGTGAAAGCTGTTGATTTTTTACCGTCCCACATTAAGTTGTTTACAAAACGTGTCACCAATTGGTCATTAAACCTTGGATCTGGTAAAAGTGGTCTTTTCTTTGCCGCTCTTTTTCTCATGTCTTTTTGTTTTAGAAAGTTATCCGTTACGTGTCAAAAGTTGTGATGCGAACATCCACTACTAACACCTAGCTTCTAACGTTTCAATTTACTTTTTTGCTTCTTTAGGTCGTTTTGCTCCGTACTTAGATCTTCTTTGTGTTCTTCCCGCCACACCTGATGTATCAAGCGCACCACGCACAATGTGGTATCTTACTCCTGGCAAATCTTTTACCCTTCCACCCCTAACTAATACTATCGAGTGCTCTTGTAGATTGTGTCCTTCTCCAGGGATGTAGGCATTTACTTCATTTCCATTAGTCAAACGTACACGCGCTACTTTACGCATGGCTGAGTTTGGTTTTTTTGGAGTTGTAGTGTAAACACGCGTACAAACACCTCTTCGTTGAGGACAAGAATCTAAAGCAACCGATTTACTCTTCTTAGTTATCTGAGTTCTTCCTGTTCTTACTAATTGTTGAATTGTTGGCATAATTAATACTAAAAATTACTTATATATTAAATTTCCCGCTTTTTACGGGGTTGCAAATGTAGTAATTATTTTTAATGAAACAAACCATAATTAATTAATTTTTATTCGAATTAAATATTTGTCTTTTAATACAATACAAAGCAGCATTTATGAAGAAGAGAATAAAATATTTAAAATACCAGAACCTTAATTCATATTCCGATTTTTTGAAAAATATTTTTATATTATTTGAACTTTTTTTGCGTTACTTTTATCAAAACTTAGATTTCTTTTGAATAAAACAGCTTTTATATTTTTAATCTTCTGCCTTAGCATTGATGCTTCTGCACAAAAACTGCATTTACTAATTGCAACAAAGATTGAAGCCGAAAAAAAAATTATTGACTCAATGGGTTACAAGTCAAAACACGAAAATGGTAAATCGATTGTTGATGAAGTAAATCAACTATCAGAAAAACTAACTCAAAACGGCTACATTGAAAATCATGTCCTAGAAACTACAAAACCTAACGATAGCACTTTTTTATGGAATTTTAGTTTAGGCAAAAAGACAGACTTTATACACATATATATAGGTAAAACTATTTCGCTTAATTTGGCTTCGCTTTTTGACTCCAAAAAAGATACTTTAATTATTCCGTTTAATGAAATCGAGACGTTTTTAAAAAAAACCTTAAACACACTAGAACGAAAGGGATTTGCTCTTGCTAAGTTAAAACTCATTAATATTAAAAAAACAAACGATTATTTGAGCGCTGATTTACAAATTGCACTAGAAAAACAGCGACAATTGAATGATATTGTTATTAGAGGTTATGAGGCATTTCCTAAAGGGCATCTTAAAAACATAAAACGTGCCAATAAAAATAATACATTCAATCAAGAAAATCTAAAAAGCATTTACACTGATTTTGAAAAATTTAGATTTGTAAAACAACTCAAATATCCAGAAATACTTTTTGAAAAAGATTCTACAAAAATTTATGTCTATCTCGAAAAGGCGAAATCGAATACATTTGATGGATTTATAGGATTTTCTAATGACAATTCAAATAAAGTCCTATTAAATGGTTATTTAGATTTAAACTTAAACAATGCCTTAAATTCCGGAGAACAGTTTTCTTTATTTTGGAAAAGTGACGGAAATGATCAAAAAACGTTTAACACTTCTATAACACTTCCTTATATTTTTAAAAGCCCTTTTGGACTAAAGGCTCAACTTAATATTTTTAGACAAGACAGTACTTTTCAAAACACAAAGACCGCCATTGATTTGGGTTATTTCTTTAATTACAATACTCGAACCTATATTGGGTATCAATCTACTGAATCAAGTGACATTCTAAACCAAAATAATTCTAGCATAAGCGATTTTAGCAACACATTTGTAACAGGGAACTTTGAGTATTCAGCTTTTAAAAATGATTATTTTATGTTTCCAGAAAAAACAAAAATTAATATCAAAATTGGCATTGGCTCAAGAAATTCGAGTTTAAACAACAATAAACAAGTGTTTACTGCAATAGATTTAAAACACAATTTTTATTTGAATAATAAAAACAGCATCAATATTAAAAGTCAAAATTATTATCTAGAAAGCAATAAATATATTATTAATGAATTGTATCGATTTGGAGGAGTTAATTCGATACGTGGATTTAATGAAAACAGCTTACAAGGAAATTTATTTACTTCAATTTTAACTGAATATCGATATACAATTAGCCCAAGCCTATATATACATTCTATAATTGATTATGGCTACTACAAAGATCAGACTAGCAATACCAACGAAAATCTTCTAAGTCTGGGAATGGGCTTAGGAATTCTTACAAAAAACGGATTAATCAATTTGATTTATGCCAATGGAAGTAAAAAAGAGCAAACCATAAAAAGCTCCAACTCAATAGTTCATGTTAGTTTTAAAACAAATTTCTAATTTTATGTGTTAATACTGGATAAAAAATCTAAAAAATATTAGGAAACTTAACAAATAATTAGGACTTTTGATTAACTAATTCAAAATAATCAAAAATGAAACTAAAGTTTAATGGATTTTTAACACTTCTTTTAGTGTTATTAGCGCAAATTACGTTTGCGCAAGACAGGACTGTAACTGGTGTTGTTACCGACGGAAGTGGGCTACCAATTCCCGGAGTAAATGTCTTAGTAAAAGGAACGCAAACCGGAACGCAAACCGATTTTGACGGAAAATTTAAAATTGCTGCTAGCCAAGGACAAGTGTTAGTCTTTAGCTTTCTTGGTTTGAAAAAACAAGAAGTCGCAGCTACCTCTACAACCTTAAATGTAAAGATGCAAGATGACTCTGTACAATTAGAAGGTGTAGTTGTTACTGCGCAAGGTATTAAAAGAGAAAAGCGAAGCTTGGGTTATGCGGTAAGCGAAGTGAAATCTAAAGACTTAGAACAACGGCCAGACGGAGACATAGCTAGGGTTTTGAACGGAAAAGCATCGGGAGTGAGTATCATTTCTCAAAACGGCTTATCGGGTTCTGGAACGAATGTAGTGATTAGAGGATTAAAAAGCTTTTCAGGAAGTAACCAAGCATTATTTATAGTAGATGGAGTGCCATTTAGTTCTGATACAAATTCATCAGGGAGACAAGGAGACAGAAATGATTTTGTAAATGGAAACAATGGCTCTAGTCGGTTTTTAGATTTAGACCCAAACAACATTGAAAGCGTAAGTGTTTTAAAAGGTCTGGCAGCTGCAAATTTATATGGTAGTTTAGGTAGAAATGGGGTTATTTTAATAACCACTAAATCTGGTTCTTCTAAAAAATCCAATAAAAAAAGTGAAATATCGGTAGCCTCTTCTTTGTTTATTAATGAAGTAGCTTCAATACCTGATTATCAAAACAAATACGGAGGTGGTTTTGACCAAGCCTTTTCATGGGCTTTTAGTAACTGGGGACCCACTTTTGAAAAAGAAGGTGCTGCAGGCTGGGGAAATAGTGCGGCTTTTGCTCCTGATGGAACTGTAGCTCATCCTTATTCAACTTCAAACATCTCAGAACTCTTTCCTGAACTTGCTGGTGTTAGATATGAATATAAGCCTTACAGTAGTGTTAAAGATTTTTTTAGAAAAGGAGTTATTTCGAATTTATCTGTAAATATTAAAGGAACATCTGATGATGGAAACACTTCATATAACTTAAATTATGGTCATAATGATGATGAAGGATTTACTCCAGGTAATGGTGTTGTAAGAAATACTTTGTCTATGGGTGGTAGAGCCAAACTTTCAAATAAATTTACTATTAATGGAACCCTTAATTATTCAAAAACTGACTTTAAGTCTCCCCCTGTAGCATTAAGCCAAGGTAATGGAGCTACAGGTACTGGATCATCTATCTTTGGTGATTTATGGTTTACACCTAGAAGCGTTAATCTACAAGGGTTTCCATACCAAAGACCCGATGGCGGTAGTGCTTATTACAGACAGGATAATTCAATTCAGAATCCTTATTGGACTCTTAACAATTCAGGGACAACTCAATCAACCAATAGAGCTTATGGTAATTTATCCTTGAATTATGAAATAAATTCTAATTTAAATGTATTATATAGAGCTGGATTAGATAATTATAACGAAGCCAATGTTAGCTTTCAAAACAAAGGGGGTGTAAACACAAATGATGGTTTTGGAACAAGAACACCGTCTGGATTTTATGAGACTTGGAATAATACCAACACCATTTGGGATCATAGTTTAGTTTTAAACGGTAAATATTTGTTTTCTGATAAATTAAATTTAAATTATAATTTAGGAGCTACCTCTAGAAATGAAGTTAATGCAAGTAATGGTGTAGCTAGTGATGGTCAAGTAATATTTGGAGTTTTAAGACATTATAACTTTAGAAATTCTTTACCAATTGAAGGCTATGCCGATAGAAACTTGGTAGGTTTGTATGCTCAAACAGAATTTGAATACGACAATTATTTATATTTAACACTTTCAGGTAGAAATGATTGGGTATCCGATTTTTCTCCTGAAAACAGATCTCAATTTTATCCAAGTGCAAACGTTTCATTTATACCTACTAGCGCATTTGAAAATATTTCTTCTGATAAAGGTCTTAATTTCTTAAAACTTAGATTTGGAGTTGGAACATCAGCAAATTTTGGAGATTTTGGGGGTTATCCAGTTTCGCCAACTTTGACACTAGATGTTAGAGATAATCAAGATGAAGCGGGTACAAATATTATTACAAATGCAATAGGTCAAGTTTTAGGAAACCCAAATTTAAAACCTGAGCTTTTAACAGAGTATGAAGTAGGTTTAGAAACAAAATTTTTTAAAAACAGATTTGGTATTGATTTATCTTTATTTAAAAGAACTACAAAAGACTTAATAGTAAATAGGCCTTTAGATCCTGCTACTGGTTATTTTCAGACTAAAACAAATGTTGGTCAAATAGATGGAAAAGGTTTAGAGTTAGATCTTACTGCGGCAATTATTAATAATGAAGCTAATGGGTTTAATTGGGACACTAATATTAATTTTACAACAAATGATACAGAAGTAATTAATTTAGGATTAGATACTGAAAGAGTAATTTATTCTGGATTTTCAAATTTAGGGAATGTAGCAGAAGTTGGCTATCCTTTAACTTCTATTTTTGGTGGTAAAATACTTAGAGATGAAAACGGTCAGTTTGTTGTTGATGCTGAAGGAAATTATATTGATAGCCCTGTAGATGGTATTATTGGAGATGCTAATCCTGACTGGATAATGAATGTGGGTAATACTTTTACTTATAAAAATTTTAATTTAGGAATTACCGTAAATTACACTAAAGGAGGAGATATTTTATCGAGCACTATATCTACATTGTTAGGTAGAGGTTTAATAGAAGAAACTGTTGATAGAGAACGTACATTTATTTTACCAGGAGTAAATCAACAAGGGCAAACCAATAATGTACAAATTAATAATTCAGATTACTTTTTTAGCAATGTACTTTTCGGACCGAATGAATTACAGATTTATGATGCAACTACTATTAGATTACAAGAAGTTTCATTTGGGTATACCATTCCTTCAAAAATTTTAGAGAAAACCGCATTTAGTTCTGTTTCATTTAATGTTTCTGGAAATAATTTATATTACAGAGCAATAAATACACCTAAAGGTGCTAATTTTGACCCTAATACATCAGGAACTGGTGTAGGAAATGGTGTAGGATTTGATTATTTAAATGGTCCAAGTTCTAGAAAATATGGTTTTTCTGTAAAGGTTTCCTTTTAACAATCTTAAATTTAAAAAAATGAAAAAAAATAAATTATATATTAAACTTATACTAGTTTTAAGTTTATTTATTGGTTCTTCTTGTGAAACACTTGAACTAGACAAATCTAAAGACCCTTTTAGTTTAACACCAGACCAAGCTGATGTGGAATTTTTGTTTAATGGTCTACAAGAGGATTTTGCTAGACAAATAGAAGGTGATGGAGACTATAGTACTGGTGATAATTGGCAATCTGGTGGTGCTACTGCTGGTGATGGTTTATCCTTATTCGGAGGACAACTTACTAGAATGTACGGACTAACTAACTCCGGTGCAGCTACATATAATTCCGCTTTTAATGCGTCAGACTCAGATGATGAATGGCTAAATGTTTATAGTGGTATCTTATTAAACATAAGAGCCATGACACCATTAGCAGAAGCTCAAGATAAAACTCATCATATAGGAATTGCTCAATTTATTGAAGCGTATACTATGACCGCAATGGTAGATTTTTATGGTGATATTCCCTACACCGAAGCCCTTCTAGGAGCCGATAATTTAAATCCTGCTGCTGATTCTGGTGCATCAGTATATGCTGCTTGTATAGCTTTATTAGACAAGGCAATACTTAATTTTAAAAGCACAGCAAAATCAGAACCATCAGATTTGTTTTATAACAATGATTATGAAAAATGGATAAAAGCTGCAAACACTTTAAAAATGAGATTGTATCTTCAAACTAGACTTGTTGATAGTGATGCTATAAATAAGTTTAATACGATTGTAAATTCAGGAGATTATATTAATGACTCTGCGGATGATTTAGTATACAATTGGTTTGGTACAAACACCTCAAATCCAGACAATCGTCATCCTAGATATGGTTTAAATTACACTACTACTGGAGCAGCAGATTATTTATCTAATTGGTTTATGGGCACAATGAATAATTTAAAAGATCCTCGGATTAGATATTATTACTATAGACAAGAATCTGCTGTACCTGGTCAAGAGATAGATCCTAACGAAGCAATATTACCTTGTTCTTTAAATTCAGCACCGGCACATTATATTGCAGGAGGGTTTACTTTTTGCGGACTTAAAAATGGTTATTGGGGTAGGGATCATGGTGATGTAAGTGGTTCTCCCGCTGATGGTTTTAAGAAAACAACTTTTGGGGTATATCCTGCTGGAGGAAAATTTGATGCTGATCAATTTACAGACATTACTCCTACATCTGGAGGGAAAGGAAAAGGTATAACACCTATCCTTTTAGCCTCTTGGGTAGATTTTATGAAAGCTGAAGTCGCTTTAGTTCAAAACAATCCTGCATTAGCAAAAACAGAGATGATAAATGGAATGAATAAATCTATCTCTAAAGTAATCTCTTTCGGACAATTAGACCCAGACTATTCAGATGCAAAAGATGCATTTGAACCATCATCATCTGCTATAACTGACTATATAGATTTTATTAGCAATAGTTGGGAAACAGCAGATAATGCTGGAAAGTGGAATATTTTTGCAGTTCAATATTTTTTTAATGTTTATGGTAATGGTATAGAGTCTTACAATTTTTACAGAAGAACTGGTTATCCAACAAGTTTGCAACCTATGCTTCAACCTACGCCAGGTGGTTTTATGAGATCATTATACTACCCGTCAAATTCTGCTAATAATAATTCTAGCATTACTCAGAAACCAAACCAAACAGTACCTGTTTTTTGGAATACTAATAGTTCACCTATTGCTAACTAATAAAAAAATGAAAATGAAATATATTATAAAAATATTTGTTTTTTGTTTTACTGCACTAATTTTAATTAATTGTAGTAACGACGACAAAATAATTGACGGTGTTTTTGATAATGTTCAAAGTGGAGCAATATTAAGAACGATAAAAGTAAATCAAGCTACCTTTGATTTTAATGACACCTCTTCAAAATGGTCAGTAACCCTTGAAGAGCAAGACGGAACCAATGGAGCGATTTTTTCTGACATTAAGATTTATGCTACACATACTTCTGATGGTGTGGATTCTGAAGAAGTTTTCTTAAAATCAATACCTGCTTCAAGTTTTAAAGTTGAAGGTTTTAATGGTTATCTTAGAGGTGATGTTACTGCTTCGCTTGCTGAAACATTAAGTGCTTTAGGTCTTTCCACAGGAGAATATTTTTCATCAGATAAAATTACGATGAGACTAGAGTTAAATTTAACCGATGGAAGAAAGTTTTCAGTAGACGATAATTCTCCGAGAGTTACCACAGGAAGTTACTATAGATCTCCTTTTGAATATTCTGTTCAGTTTTCATGCCCTTTAGCAGATGCTTCCCTTTTTAATGGAGAATATGAAGTTACAGCTGATGCGTGGCAAGACTATTCGGTTGGAACTAAAATACCTGTAGTTTACGATTCAGCAAATGGTCTATTACAATTTAGAATACTTAATACAGCAAATCCATATGTTATTAATTCACAAACATCTTATATAATTGTCAATATAGACCCAAGTGATGCAAGTGTTACAGTAACATCAAATGAAGATTGGGACTATGGTGGAGGATTTATTACAACAGTAACTGGAAATGGGAGTGTGGGTTCTTGTACAGGCGATATAAATCTAAAATTAAACTTTAGTGGTGCCTCTGATGGAAATGCTTTGTCATTAATAAAAGCTACAAATTAATATTATACATTAAATAATTTCTAAAACCATCCCAAAAATGGGATGGTTTTTTTTATATCTTTTAACCATGGAAAAAGAACATTTAATTTTTGGAATTCGAGCAATAATAGAAGCCATTCAATCAGGGGCAGCAGTTGATAAAGTATTCATTCAAAAAGAAATATCTGGTGAGTTAATGAAGGATTTGATGAAAGTCATGAAACGCGCCAACATAAATTTTTCGTATGTTCCTGTAGAAAAATTAAACCGGCTAACTCCAAATAATCATCAAGGTGCAGTAGCCAGTATTTCTCCTATTGGTTTTATAGAATTAGAACATTTGGTCGATTCTACTTTAGCATCTGGAAAAGCGCCCTTGTTTTTAATTTTAGATCAGATATCTGATGCTAGAAATTTTGGTGCCATTATAAGAACTGCAGAATGTACTGGAGTTAACGGAATTATTGTTCAAAAATCGGGTTCAGCACCCGTAAATGGAGACACAGTAAAAACCTCAGCTGGAGCCGTATTTAATGTACCGATTTGTAAAGTAGAACATATAAAAGACGCACTGTTTTATCTTCAAGGTTCAGGAATAAAAACAGTAGCTGCTACCGAAAAAACAGATCAAAACATTTATGATATTGATTTAAAAGAAGGTATAGCTTTAATAATGGGAAGTGAAGAACGTGGTATTAATCCATCAGTACTTAAAATTGTTGATGAAAAAGCAAAGCTTCCTATGTTTGGTACTATTGGGTCCCTAAATGTATCTGTTGCTTGTGGAGCCTTTTTATATGAAGCAGTAAGACAAAGAAGTTAAAATAAAATTACTCCCTCTTTTTGATAGTATATTTATTTTCAAGAGCATCATACTCTACAAAATATTCTGAAGATGTAGAATCAATACTTATAGGTAATTCCTCTACCATTTTGGGTATTGGTAAGTTGACAAAATTTCCGTTTTCGTCAAATCGTTGCATGAATTTATCTTCTATTGGATTATAATTTGGGGCTTCCCAATCATAACGAATCATTTTTTTGTAATCATTCGTTTTTAAAGTTATTGCAAAAGTAAAACCGGTAATCAATCCCGCTAAGTGTCCTTCCCAAGAAATTCCTTCTTCTATATTAGGAAAAACATACCAAACTAAACTTCCGTAAACCAAAATCACCAATAAAGACAAAGCAACTAATCGGTAATATTTTGTTCGTAATCCTTTAAAAAAAATAAAACTAACCAATACATAAACTAATCCGCTAGCCCCAATGTGGTGGGATTCTCGTCCAATAACCCAAGTTAAAAAGCCAGAGATTAAAATTCCGTAGCCCAATACTCTAAATGTCTGTTCTCTATAAAAGTATCGTAACGCAGCCAGTAGAATTAGCAAAGGAATAGAATTGTTGTATAAATGCTCTACATTTCCGTGAATAAACGGACTGAAAAAAACGCCAAGTAAACCAAAAAAAGTTCTAGGATAAATGCCTAACTCTTCCATATCTAAATTAAATTTAATATTAGCCCAAAAAACGACCCAAAGAAGCAACACAAACAAAAACGGAAGTGCTATTACTGATGGGGTGAATTTAAAATGATTGTCGCTCATTTGCTGTCTTTTGATTTGGAATTATCAACATCAAACACAAATCAAAAATACAACCAAAAAGGTTTTTAATGCTATTTTGTCATATATTAGAAAGTGAAATAAGGATTATACACGACGAGATAATAGACTGAATATGTTTTGAGAGAGCAACTTCAAATAAAAACAGTAATTTTACCAAAACATGTAATGATTTTAGATTAAAAAAATGGAAGCACCTCTTGCCGAACGAATTCGACCACAGCGATTAGAAGATTATATCAGTCAATCGCATTTAGTAGGTCCAAAAGGGTCGTTGACACAACAAATTGAAAAGGGAATTATCCCGTCTTTGATTTTTTGGGGTTCACCTGGCACAGGCAAAACAACCTTAGCACAAATTATAGCTCAAGAATCGAAACGTCCTTTTTATATTTTGAGTGCTATTAATTCAGGCGTAAAGGACATAAGGGATGTTATAGAAAAAGCAAAACAAAGTGGTGGTCTTTTTACAGCTAAGAACCCTATTTTATTTATAGACGAGATCCATCGCTTTAGCAAATCGCAACAAGATTCTTTATTGGCAGCTGTTGAGAAAGGTTGGATTACACTTATTGGAGCCACTACAGAAAATCCTAGTTTTGAAGTGATTCCTGCCCTATTGTCGCGATGTCAGGTCTATATTTTAAATCCGTTTTCTAAAACCGATTTAGAAGCGTTATTAGAGCGAGCTATGACTGTTGACGTTGTTTTGAAAACCAAAAAAATAAATTTGCAAGAATCAGAAGCGCTATTGAGACTTTCTGGTGGTGACGGACGCAAACTATTGAATATTTTTGAATTGGTCGTAAACGCAGCTAATGAAGACGAAATTTTAATTACCAATAATCGTGTTTTAGCATTAGTGCAACAAAACACTGTTCTTTATGATAAAACGGGCGAGCAACATTATGACATTGTATCTGCATTTATAAAATCGATTCGAGGGAGTGATCCAAACGGTGCGGTTTATTGGCTAGCCAGAATGATTGAAGGTGGTGAAGATGTAAAATTTATCGCACGACGGATGCTAATTTTAGCGAGTGAAGATATTAGCAATGCCAATCCAACTGCATTTATTATGGCAAATAATACGTTTCAGGCAGTTGCAACTATTGGTTATCCTGAAAGTCGCATTATCTTGAGTCAATGTGCTATTTACTTAGCTACGTCTCCTAAAAGCAATGCTAGTTATTTAGCCATTAGCAAAGCGCAACAAATTGTGGCGCAAACTGGTGATTTACCTGTTCCAATACATTTGCGAAATGCTCCAACAAAATTAATGAAGGAATTGGGCTATGGTGAAGACTATAAATATGCTCACGATTATCCAAATAATTTTGCTGAACAGGAGTTTTTACCTGACGCAATATCCAATACTCCAATATATAATCCAGGAAATAACACCCGAGAAAACGGAACACGTGAATTTTTAAAAAATCGTTGGAAAGACAAATATGGTTATTAAGTTTAAAACTTAACGTTGATTGTTTCTGAAATTAATGTTGCATTTTGGTAGTATTCAAAAAACCATTGATTTTCTTTATATATTAAAACGCCTTGAATTTGTTCTCTTGTTGCTAAAAAAGTAGTTGGCAATGAAGTTTTAAAAATCTTTAAAATTACTTTGGGGCTTGCATCAATTAACTGAAAACCATTTGAAATAGGTTGAGCAAAAAGCATCTCTTTATTTTCTTGAAATGATTCATTTTTTAGTATTAATTGATTCTTTTGATTTTCTGTATTTGTTAGTACTGGTAACGATTCTTTAGGTGAATATTTGTATTTTAATGTTTCGAATGAAGCAAATGCATCACGAAGTGCCTCATTATAAGCAACTTTAAATTCTTTTTCTCTGCTCTTTCCTTCGGCAGTTGTAAACAGAATATTGTTTTTGCAATCCTTTAAAACAATACTCAGTTTAGTTGTAAAAATACCACTCGATTTTACAACATCAACATATACTTTATTGCAGTTATTGTTAAGAACGTCATCAGGTAACACTTCATTGTCTAGAAAGGCAACGAAGCCATATTTACCCATTAATAATTTTGTTAACGTATTCAATTTGTATTGATCAACTTCATTTAGGAAAATAAATTTTGATGGAACTAAAGCATATTTATACTCATTTACCGATTGCGAAAAAGAGAGGTTTAGAGCTAGAGAAAATAAAATGATAAAAATGCATCTTTTCATGGCTTAAAGGTGTTTTTTTAATTGTAACAAATGATGAACCTGTTTTATATTTTCAGGAATAGTTTTCTTATGTTCATTGAATAATATGGCTTCAAAACCGGAATGAATAGCCCCATAAATATCGGCTTCTAAACAATCTCCAATCATAATACTGCTTTCTTTTTTAGCTTGTGCCTTATCTAGCGCATGCTCGAAAATAATAGGATTTGGCTTCTTAACACCTGCCATTTCTGAATTTGTAATGGTTTGAAAATAATGACTGATATTAGCATTATTTAATTTATTATTTTGAATTTCTGCAAAACCATTTGTAATAATATGTAGCTTATACTTAGGTCTTAAGTACTCTAAAATTTCAATTGTTCCTTCAAAAAGATGGTTATATTTGGGTAAATAATGGATGTACTTATCGGATAATAAATTAATTTTCTCATCTTCTATTTCGTAGGCTATTAAATCGAAAGTATCTTTTAATCTTCCGAATCGCAATTGGATTTGAGTAATTTGTTCCATACGATACATTTCCCAATATTTTAAATTTATTGGAATATAATGTTTGAGAAATTTATCTAAATCAATCTCAATTTGGTAGTTTTTGAAAATAGTTTCAAATGCCAATGCAGAGTTTTTTTCAAAATCCCAAAGCGTATGATCTAAATCAAAAAAAACATCAGTAATAATCGTTTTCAAAGTGGAATTATTTTATTTTAAATATGTTAATTTTCAAAGAATACCTTCATCGGCAAAACTAAAGTAATTATTTTCAGTAACTATCAAATGGTCTAAGATTTTTATATCGAGGCTTTCTCCAGCTAGCTTTAATTTTCGAGTAATTTGCTTGTCAGCATCACTAGGTTTTAATGCTCCTGACGGATGATTGTGGCATAGAATAATACTGACGGCACCCATTTCTAAAACCATTTTGAATACCAAACGAACATCTACAAGTGTTCCTGTAATTCCGCCTTTACTTAACTGTGATTTTGAAAGTACTTTATTAGAATTATTTAAATAGATAATCCAAAATTCTTCATGAGACAATTCACCAATAATAGGCTGCATCAATTCAAATATTGATTTGCTGGAAGTAATTTTTTGCAACTCTAAAGCTTCTTCAGCTCGTCGTCTTCGTCCTAATTCCATTGAAGCAAGAATAGAAATTGCTTTGGCCTCTCCTATTCCCTTAAAAGTCATAAGTTGCTGAATAGACAATTTTCCTAAAGCATTTAAATTATTATCTATACTTGAAAGAATTCGTTTACTTAATTGAACCGCGCTTTCGTTACGACTTCCTGAACCAATTAAAATAGCAATCAATTCAGCATCGCTCAACGCTTGTTTGCCTTTGAGCATAAGCTTTTCTCGAGGCTTATCGTCTTCGTTCCAATTTGTTATAGGAAATGATCCGCTTTCAGACATTGCTGACTTATTTAAAATAATTATTAACTAGTGATTAACGCTTTTACCTCATCAAAATTTAATCCGCCATAATTTCCTGAACTCATCAATAAAAGTGCAGAATTTTCAAAATTGATATTGAAAAGATAATCTTTAAAGTCTTTTGGATTGGTGTAAATAATTAAATCTTCACGATTAAATGCTTTGGCAATTTGGTCATAAGTCACCTCGTCTAGTTGTTTAATTTTGACTGCATCAGGAGAATAAAACACAACTGCAACATCTGCATACTCCAATGCTCCTTGGTATTCTTTAAGGAATTCTGCATTTAAACTGCTATAGGTATGTAATTCTAAACAAGCCACTAACGTTCGGTTTGGATGTTGTTCTTTTACCGCTTTTGTAGTGGCGGCAACTTTACTTGGCGAATGCGCAAAATCTTTATACGCAACTTTGGTTTTGCTTTCGGCAATTTTCTCTAAACGTTTAGAAGCTCCTTTAAAAGTAGCTATTGCTTCGTAAAAATCAGCTTCATCAACACCCATATTTTGGCAAATCCATTTGGCACCCGCTAGATTATTCAAATTATGTGCTCCAAAAACTTCTATTGGCATATCACCTTCTGGAGTTGCTAATAAGGTTATTCCATCATTTACTTTATATTTTGGTGTTGAATACGGTAATTTCCGTATCGGATTTGTTGCGGCTTCTGCTACTCTTTTTACCTCAGAATCATCCTCATTATACACTAAAATTCCTCCGTTAGTAATTTTACTAATGAAAACCTCAAACTGTTCAACATAGAATTCATAAGTCGGAAAAACGTTAATATGGTCCCAAGCAATTCCAGAAATTAAAGCAATATTGGGTTGGTATAAATGAAATTTAGGCCGTCTGTCTATGGGTGAAGACAAATATTCATCGCCTTCCAAAACAATAAAATCATTTTCTTCAGTGAGATGTACCATAGTATCAAACCCTTCTAGTTGAGCTCCTACCATATAATCGACATTGATGTTATGAAAATGCATCACATGCAAAATCATTGACGTGATTGTCGTTTTACCGTGTGAACCACCTATAACTACTCGTGTTTTATTTTTGGATTGTTCGTATAAAAACTCGGGATAGGAAAAAATTTTCAACCCCAGTTCTTGGGCTTTTAATAATTCTGGGTTATCTGATTTGGCATGCATTCCTAGAATAACTGCTTGTATATCTTCAGTAATTTTTTCCGGAAACCAGCCCATCTCTTCTGGCAATAACCCTTTATTATTTAATCGTGATTTTGAGGGTTCAAAAATAGCATCATCGCTTCCTGTTACTTGATATCCTTTGTTGTGTAATGCAAGAGCTAAATTGTGCATGGCAGCTCCGCCAATAGCTATAAAATGTGTACGCATTTTTATTTTTTTTATTGTGTTATAAATCAACCTTTTATTTTCTCATATTCTACTAAAACTTGTTTTGCTTTTTCTGGTTGATTCATTTTATTTTTATATAAATTGGCTAATTTTTCATAACAAAGTTTAGATTTCCCGATTTCGATGGCTAGTTTATATTGTTTTATAGCCTCTTGATACCTTTCAAAATATTCAGAAATATAGCCTTTAGAAAGATAACCATCAACTGGAGAAATGGCTGCTAACTCATTGGAATACCGCTTCGCTTTTGCTTCGCTTCCCCCTACAATGCCTGGTAATTGTAAATACAATTCTATCAATGCCCATCGGGCTTCTATGTGCTTTGGATTTAATTGTATTGCTTTTTCGAATGAAGATTTTACTTCTCCAATCATTCCCAATGCTTTAAATTTATTACTTTCTTTGGCTTTCATCCCTAATGCACCACCATATTTATAATGATAGTTCGCTACAGAAGGTTTTAGATTTTTTATTTTTTCATAATAAAAGATAGTCTTATCCCAGTTTTTTATACTTCCCTGAATATCCCCTAAATATTCTAACGCTTTTATATGATTGGGGCTTTCTTTTACAACATTTTCGAAAAGTAATTTTGCTTGAGAAATTTGCCCTTTCTCATAGCATTTTTCAGCTTTATCAAAATCAGATTGAGCCATGACAAAAATTGGAAATAAAAGAAAAACAAGTATAAAATATTTCATTCTAAAAAATTGAAAATCAAAAGTAATGAAATTTGATTGTATTTTATTAATTCATAACAATTGAATACAAAATCTCCATTAAATACATAAATAATCGATGAAATGAATGTTAAAAATTTGAATTAAAAATCAGATATACAGCCTATTACGTTATAGTTTTAAATATACTTTCTAAAAGGTGCAATTCGTCGAGTTTTATGGCTAGTTACCTAATAAATTATTTAAAATCTTCAAATAAAAATACTTTTGTACATAGTTAAATAATTTCTGATTCGGTTCAGCTAAATTATTAAAAGGACTCTGATTGAATCAGAATAAATTTAAATCAATTCTTCAATATACATAAGAAAGAGATTATGGAAAAGGAACTAGAATATTCAAAATTAAGCCTAGTCTTATTTTTTATAACGTTTTTGTTTTTTACAAATATTATAGTTGCTCAAAAAACAAGTACTGGAAGTACTGATTGGAATGTTGCAAGCACTTGGTCTCCAGCGGGAGTACCAGGCCCACTAGAGGCGGTTATCATTAGACCAGGCGACATAGTTACTGTTAACACAACACCCATAAATGCTGTTGCTTCATTGTATTTCAATAATACGGATACTGCGCTTTCAGGTATAACAGTCGCTTTAGGATCAACTTTAACGGTTACTGGAGCTGTTGCATTATTAAACTCATCAACAACGTTTACTAATGCTTCTATTAGTGGTTTAGGCACCTTGCTTTGTGGATCACTAAATGTAGGTGTCCCAACTGTTACAAGTACTGTCAACAATTTAAAAAACACACTTACAATAAGCATAAGTACTTTGACTGTGAGTGGAGATATTACCTCTAACAACGATGACCCTGGTGGCAAATCTTCTCAACCCGTTTGGAATATTAATAGCCCCTGCAATCTTTCTGCAAATTCAATTATTTTTTCTCATACTGGAAGTGCTTCAGCTGGGCAAACTTTAAGTAATTTTAATGTTGGAGCTAATGTTACAGTAACATTAGCAGCAGCCGTGCCGATTGTAGTAGATTATAATATTAATAATTTTAGAAGTAGTATGATTACAGTTGCTGTGGATCCAACTTCTACCTTTAACTTTTGTGGCACTAGTGTTCCTCCTACTAGTATTTCAAACTCTGGGGGAACTACTCATTCAAACTTGTCAATAACATACGGATTAACTAATACTGGAAATGGCATTACATTGACCTCTGGAGCAGGAACTAATTCTCCAACAACACCCGTGACAATCCCAATGTTGAATATCACTTTCGCTACGACTGGAGCAACTGGGGCAACTTTTAGTGGGCTACCTCTAGGAGTAATTGGAACTTGGGCATCAGGTGCAGTTACAATTAGTGGAACACCAACAACCGTTGGGGTCTATAATTATACGGTTACCACAATAGCTGCTGGCGGATGCGCTCAAAAATCTGCTAGCGGAACAATAACAACCTATGTTTGCCCCACTTTCAGTTTATTAAGTACAACTTCATCAAGCGTTAATGTTTGTTTGGGCTCATCTTCTCTTGTTACATTGACCGCTACAGCAGCAGGACTTCCTGTAGGTTCTTATATAGTCTCTTATGAAATACAAGGTGTTCCACAAACTCCATCACCTATGATAGTTACTACTGCTGGAATTGGGTCTTTTGTAGATAGTGGATTTACAAGTATTGGGACTAGAACTATAACAATTACTAATATAGCCTCAGGACTTTGCTCTTCAGCTATTAATACGAATAATATTGATACTGTTACTGTTGTTGCTTCATTAGCTGCTCCTACGGCTTCAGCAGGATCTGGAGCGACTTGCACACAAATTACCGCCAATTGGCAACCAATGGCTGATGCTACTTACTATGAATTGGATGTTTCTACCTCTAGTACATTTGCCAGTTTTGTGACAGGGTATAATGCCTTAAATGTTGGTTTAATTACTTCATCTGACATTATTGGGTTGTCTCCCGGGACAACATACTTTTACAGAGTTAGAGCTTTTAATGGGCTTTGTATTAGTGCTAATTCTTTAACAATAACTTATGCAACAGCTGGTACACCAAATGTACCGAGCGGTTTAACAACCGTTAGTAGAGGGTGTGATGAACTTAAGATAAGTTGGACAGCGGGTAGTGGAGCAACAAACTATGAAGTTCAATGGTCTACAGATAATTTTGCAACTATTTTAGGAACTGCAACTGGAATAACTGTTCTAAACTATACAATAACAGGATTAAATACTTCTCAGCCATACAAGTATAGAGTTCGTTCAGTGAATGGATGTAATCAAAGTTCATATATAACAAGTGCTAATATTTCCCTTGTCAATTCTCTTCCAGGACAACCAGGTGCTATTACTATCCCCGCTAGTCCAGGAACCTTTTGCAATCAATTTACAATTAATTGGGGAACAGCTTCTCAAGCTATTAGCTATAAAGTAGAATGGGCTACAAATTCAACATTTACAACTGGTTTTAGCTCAGTAACCGGCATAACAGGATTAACATATACAATTACAGGATTGACAGCTTCAACTGGATATTATTTTAGAGTATTTGCTGAAAATGGTTGTGGATTTGGAGTCGTTCGTAATGGCACGGGTTCACCTAATATTACAACTTTAACTGCTTCACCCCTTGCTCCAACAGGCGTAACAACATCTTCAATTTTATGTAGTCAATTTACCATGTCTTGGGGGACTTCTGCAGGTGCCATAAGCTATACAGTAGAACGTGCTTTAGACAGCGGTTTTACTGCTGGTTTAGTTACTGTAACAGGAGTTTTATCATCACCTTATATTTTTACAGGATTGAGTTCAGGAACTGTTTACTATTATCGAGTTAGAGCAGTCAGTTGTAGTTCCAGTATTAATGTGCCAGCAGTTCCATCGTTTGTAACAACTTTAGCAACTTTACCCTCAACTCCAACAATTTCTGCTTCAGGACCATTAACTTTTTGTCAAACAGATAGTGTTACTTTAGGCTCTACAGTTATAGGAAACAGTTATCAATGGTATTTGAATGGTAATGCTATTAGTGGAGAAACTCTTCAATTCCTATTTGTAAGTACTCTTGGAAATTATACCGTACAAGTTATTAATACAGGAGGTTGTCAAAGTGCTCCATCGTTACCAGCGACAGTAGCCTTACAAGGTTTGCCAACCGCTACTGCTGGAGGAAGTCAGACCATATGTTCTAATGGTGTTGCAATTATTAGTGGCGCTACAGCAACAAACGGTACTATATTATGGACAGAAAATGGAGCGGGTTTAATTACATCAGGAGCTACAACACTTACGCCCACCTATACTCCAGCGGCTGGTGATATCGGAAATATAGTAACCTTGACCATGACGGTAACCAGCAACAATACCTGTGCCCCACAAATAGAAACGGATACTTATAGTATTGCAGTAACTCCTGCAATTGCTGCACCAACAATTAGTACAATTACACAACCCATGAGTTGTTCTTTAGCTACTGGTAGTGTACTTTTAATTAATTTACCAGCAGGTGGAATTATAAATCCTGGAAACATTTCTTATTTAGGAACGAGTTGTACCATTTCAGGATTAACCCCTAGTATATATAATTACACCATAACAAGTGGTTCTTGTACCTCTCCAACTTCGGCAGATGTTCTGATAAACCCTGTTACTTTAATAGATAATATTTGGAAAACTTCAGGTTGGTCCAGAGGATTTCCACCTTCTAGTGATACAGAAAGAATTATTTTTGAAGCACCTTCATTTAGTTCGACTGTAGATTTAAAAGGTTGTTCTTGCCAAGTTAATTCTGGCACATCTGTAACAATAAATTCTGGTCACAACTTAACATTAACTAATGAAATAACTGTATATGGAACATTAACTTTAGAAAATAATGCCAGTTTAATCCAAATAAATGATAATGTCATAAATTCAGGAGACATTAACGTAAAACGCACTTCTAGACCGATGTATCGTTGGGATTATGTGTATCATGGTTCGCCAGTTGCTGGTAATATTTTCAGTCAAATACCCATTCAGTATGATTTAAAATATAAATATGTTACCAACAAAACCTTTACTGGAATTTGGACTCCGTTAACTGCTACTGTTGAAGGTGAAGGTTTTATTACAAGAGTAAGAAATATAACGCCATTTAACGTTAATCCTACTCCAATTGATTTCATCTATACTGGCGTTCCCAATAACGGACTTATATCTACATCTGGCACAACATTTAATGGAGGAGCTACAACCGCTTATGGTAATTCTAAAGTACTTGCAAATCCTTACCCTTGTGCTTTAGATGCTAAATTATTTTTAGACGACCCAAATAATAAACTCTATGTAGGTGGTACAATTTATTTATGGACTTCGACGACAGTATATTCAGGTACAGGGGCCTATAATGTTTCTGATTATATTCCTTGGAATAAAACTGGTAGCACAATTGGGATTCCTCCGCCAGGAATTTCATTCGATGGAAAAATTGCTTCTGGACAAGGTTTTATGGTGCAAATGATTGCTGATGGCCCTATCAATTTCAAAAATTATATGAGAATAAAAGATTTTAATTCGAATTTTTTACGGGTTTCTAATCATTCAATAGCTGAAGTATCTGAAAGCCATAGAATTTGGTTGAACATGACAAATGAAACATCGTTCCGACAAACTTTAATAGGATATGTTGATGGCGCTACAAATAGTGATGATAGAAGTTATGATGGTTTGACGATTACGAACTCAAAAATTGATCTCTATTCTATAGTAGACGAAAAAGCACTAAACATTCAAGGAAGAGCTTTACCTTTTAATGAAAATGACATCGTAAATTTAGGTTATAAATCGGCTACCTTAGGTAAATTAACTATTGCTATAGGCCATGTTGATGGTTTATTCTCAGAAAATCAAGAAATCTATCTTGAAGATAAAGTTTTGAATAGTATTCATAACCTGAAACAAAGTCCATATGAGTTTACATCTGAGGTAGGTACATTTAATAATCGTTTTATAATACGTTATACCAACCCAACATTGGGAGTTACAAATCAAAATATAAAAATAGGTATAAATGCATTTATAAAAAATAAAAAAATTGCCATTCAAGCACCTTTAAATATTATAAGTATTTCGATTTTTGATTTAACAGGGAAATTAATTAAAACGAATACTCCTAAAGAATCTCTTAAACATTTTGAAGATGATTTTCTTTTTGCTGAAGGCATTTATTTAGCTAAAATTCAATTAGAAGATGATTCCATAGTGACTAAAAAATTGATTCGTTAAAAACAAGAGTCTGATTTTTCATATCCTATTTTTAAAGCATTTAAGAAAATTCGCTTTCCTGTCTAATTTGTTGAATTATTCTTAAAGAAAAAACACAAACCCCTCTTTTAAATTAAAATAAAATAAAAATGAGTGCTTTTATCGATTATTTTGGTTTTTAATCTAATTGTTAAGAAATACATGTATAAGTTAAACATCTTTTTTAAAAAATATTTGAATATTTACACTTAAATTTTTAATTATTAAGATTTTAGTTATGGTTGAAAAATACTATTTCACACATTTTTTTAATTTATTAACAAAATATAAATTAAAAAAATTAACCTTCAATACCACCTCCACAAAGACTATTTCACACAGTTTAGTTTTATGTATTATTATTTTAGTGCCTTTTTTGTATACCAATTATTCTTATTCACAATCTACATTTGTTACTTCTGGAACTTGGATTTGTCCACAAGGGGTTACTTCAATTCAAGTTGAAGCTTGGGGCGGCGGTGGCGGTGGTGGCGGTGCTTCAAACACAACTAATTACAGAGGAGCTGGTGGTGGTGGTGGTGCTTACCAAAAATTAACATCATTACCCGTATTAGCTGGACAATCCTATACCGTTACAATAGGCAGTGGGGGAATCGCTGGAACAATAACTGCTAATGGAGGTGCTGGAGGAAATTCAACATTTATGCTTGGAGCTTCCACATTATTAACGGCAAATGGTGGTGGTGGTGGACAAACACAGACCTCTTCTACTATTCCTATTGCTGGAGTTGGTGGAACAGGAACCTTTATCGGTGGAAATGGTTTTATTGGAACTACATCCACTGGCGGCGGCGGCGGCGGTAGTGCAGGAACTTCGACTAATGGAAATAGTGCCATAAATGCTACTGGAGGAGTATCTGGGACTGGAGGTACAGGAACGGGAGGTAATGGAGGCGCCTGCGGAGGCGGTGCTGGTGGAGAGGGATGTCCTGGTGCCAATTACGGTGGTGCTGGTGGTGGGGGAAATAAAAATAAAATTGGTGGAGCAGGAGCTAGTGGATATGTTAAAATAACCTTTACTTGTCCCATAAATACAATAGCGGCAGCTGGATCAGATCAAACTTTGATTGGTTGTTCAACAACATCAACCTTAGCGGGCAATACCCCAACTTATGGAACTGGAACTTGGACACTAGTTTCAGGAACTGCGACTATAAATTCTCCAAATTCACCAACATCAACAATAACAGGACTGACAATTGGAAGTTCTGCGATATTACGTTGGACTATAGATAATGGAAGATGTGGAAGTACTTTTGATGATGTTGTCATTACTTCTCCTATAGGTGCTGGTTGTTGGACTTATTGTGCTGCAACAGCAACAAATGTTTACGCCATATCTTCAGTAAGTCTTAACTCGATAAACAATGCAGTTGTAGGCACAACGGGATATGAAAACTTCACTTCAATTTCAACAAATTTAACAGCTGGCTATAGTTATACAATCACTGTTTCTATAGTTGGAGTCAACTTGAATACACATTATACAAGTGTTTGGTTCGATTGGAATAACAATGGAATATTTGATATATCCGAAGAAACGCAATTAGGAACTAATAACACGGCTACTAATGCTTTTACAACAACAATTAATGTTCCAATAACTGCATTTATTGGAGCTACAAGAATGAGAGTCATTAATAGAATATTGACAGGATATGCTCCTGCGTGTGGAACAATAACTTATGGTCAAATAGAAGATTACACACTGAATATTATTGCACCACCATCATGCACAACTCCTACTGCACAAGCAACTGCATTGGTTTTGTCTCCTAGCGGAACATCGTTAGCAGGAAGTTTTACGGCTGCATCCCCTGCCCCGAACAATTATTTAGTAGTTATTAATACTACAGGAACAACTCCCACTCCTACAAATGGAGCTACATATACAATAGGTAGTGCAATAACTGGTGGTACTGTAGTTGACGTTGATTCTGACACTAGTTTTGTAGCAAACGGATTGACAGTTTCTACTGCGTATTACATTTTTGTTTTTTCATTTAATTCTTTATGTACCGGCGTTCCTTTATACCTTAATACAAGTCCATTAAATAGCACAACTACAACATTATCAACGAGCTATTGCATTCCAACAGGAAATTTAGATTGTACAACTAATGGTGATTATATTGGTAATGTAACCATAAATACTCTAAATAACAGTAGTACCTGCTCTCCAGGAGGCTATATTAATTATTCAGCAACTTTAAGTCAAACAACAACATTAATTAGAGGAAATACTTTTAATTTAAATATTGGAACAGGTCCGGGAAATAAAAAACACGGTGCAGCTGTTTGGTTTGATTTTAACAAAGATGGAGATTTTATTGATGCTGGAGAATATTTTTTAATAGGAAATAATATTATTGCGAGCTCCACCAATACCATTGCTATAACAATTCCAGTGGGAGCAACATTAGGCGCAACAAGAATGAGAGTTCGTTATGGTCAAAAAATAACTGTGACTTCAAGTATGCCCTGTACTATGTCAGGATCTTTTGGGGAAACAGAGGATTATACAATCACAATAGCTGATCCAATAGCATGTGTTGCTCCAACTGCTCAGCCAACCTCTCTAATTTTAAGTTCAACGGGAACAACGATTTCTGGAAGCTTTACTCCTATGTCACCAGCACCAAATAATTATTTAGTAGTTATCAATACAAGTGGAACTACTCCTTCACCTTCAAATGGAACCAATTATACCATTGGAAGTGCATTAACTGGCGGCACAGTTGTTGATAATGATTCAAACACTACTTTCATTGCATCTTCATTGACCATTTCTACCACATATTATTTCTTTATTTTCTCATACAACTCCATTTGTACTGGTGGAACAAAATACAATCTCCTCAGTCCATTAACTGGCAATGTTGCTACTATTGCATCCAATTATTGTACCGCTTCGGTTACTAATGGTAGAGAAGATGACAACTATTTATCAGAAGTTAATTTTATTGGAACATTAAATGACATTTCTAATTTTTCAACATTCTCTGGCAGTCCCTTGGGTTATCAAGATTTTACAGGTTTAACAAATATATCTAGACAATCTCAAGGTGAAGGAGTTAATGTTTCTATTCAGGCACTTTTCTCTTCTTATACAAAAGCCTGGGTAGACTGGAATAAAGATGGTGATTTTGACGACACGTTGCCAACAAAAGAGTTAGTTTATGATTCAGGAACAATATCAACGGGTTCGACTACATTTGGTTTCGTTATCCCTCTGGGACAAGCTTTAGGAAGTTATAGAATTCGCATTCGAGTAGATGCAAGTGCTGGAGGATCCCCAACTTTTTTAGCTTGTGGAAATATTAATAATGGAGGAGAAACAGAAGATTATTTATTTACTGTAGTACCTAGTTGTAATTCTCAGATATCAAGTATTACTGATGGTAAAACTTGTGGTAGTGGTATAGTAGTTCTAAATGCAACAAGCTCAGTAGTTGTACCAGCAGTTTCAGAATTTAGATGGTATTCTTCTCCAACCGGATCAACACTTGTAGGCACAACGCCAAATGGAACTTGGACAACACCATCTGTAAATTCTACAACTACCTATTATGTAACAGCTTTTAATGGTTGCGAGTCTTTAGTTCGAACCCCAATTAATGCAATTGTTAACCCTGTACCCAATGTTTCTTTTGCTCCTTCAAACCCAATTTCATGTGGAGAAGATGTTGGAGTTCAATTATCTGCAACTGGGGATTTGGAAGAAGCTTATTTGATTAATGAAAAGTTCAATAGCGGATTAGGATCGTTTACAAACACTAACATAACTACTAGTGTTCGTGATGCTGATACTGCTTGGCAAAACAGAACGAGCACATACATTCCTACTGCTATTTCTGGTGTAAACACATGGTATCCAGCCATTTCTTCAGGAATAAACGGCAATAAATTTGCAATGGCAACATCTGATTTTGCAAATGCCATACCTTTCGTTCACAACCAAATAGCTTCATCAACTGTAAGCACATTAAACTTTATCAATTTAAGTTTAAGTATACGGTTGTATTATTCAAGATATTTTAAAGACGGTGATTACCCCGCAGAAGAATACATTACTATTGATGTTTCTACTAACAATGGAGCAAACTGGATAGAAATAAAACGATTTACAGAAGATATTGGTATTGGAACCCGATTTGAAACTCTTTCTTATGATTTATCCTCTTATGTCGGTGTTAGTCAATTTAAAGTTCGAGTGAAATATTTCAATAATAATTGGTGTGACGGAATTGCTCTAGATGATATTAAACTATTTGGTAATCGACCAAATGTCGATTTTAACTGGACAACTACTATTCCAGCATTTACTGATGCTCCTTGTACTATTGCTTATGATTCTAATAATACAGCATCGACAATATATGTAAAACCAACATTTGCACAATTAGAACTTGGAAGTTTTAATTTCACTGTTAATGCACTATTAGATAATGGTTGTACAAAATCGCAAGTGATTACTGTAACTAATAATTCTAAAGTTTGGCAAGGAGGAAGTTCTGTTTGGGATGATAATAATAATTGGAAACCAATTGGAAAACCAACTTCTAGCAACTGTATTATTATTCCAGATACAGCAATCGACCCAATTATTTCAGGAACAAGTTATAATGCTTTCGGAAAGAATATTACTATTAAAAGCGGAGCTGTTTTGACAATTAATACAGATAACAATATTTCAATAACCGACGAAGTTGTAGTTAAAACTGGGGGGATATTTGACCTTAAAAATAGCGCTAGTCTAGTACAAATAAACGATAACGCTATTAATTCGGGAGATGTAATAGTAAAACGAACTTCTAGACCTATGTTCAGATGGGATTATGTATATCATGGTTCTCCAATAGCGGGAAATATTATTAGTCAGATACCTATTCAGTATGATTTAAAATATAAATATGTAACTAATAAAACCATTACTGGTGTTTGGACTCCATTAACGACAACTACTGCAGGTGAAGGATTTATAACAAGAGTTAAAAACATAGCCCCATATAATGTTACTCCAACAACAATTGATTTTACCTATACTGGAGTTCCTAATAATGGGATTATATCTACTTCTGGCACAACTTATGACGGCGGAATTACTACCGCATTTGGCAATTCTAAATTACTTGCAAATCCTTACCCATGTGCCGTTGATGCTACATTATTTTTAGACGATCCAGCTAATAAACTTTATGTAGGCGGCACTATTTATTTATGGACATCAACAACGGTATATTCAGGTACTGGCTCTTATAATGTAGGCGATTATGTGACTTGGAATAAAACGGGAGGTACATTAGGACTACCTCCTCCTGGATTGAGTTTTAATGGAACAATAGCTTCTGGACAGGGTTTTATGGTACAAATGATAGCTGATGGACCAATTGTTTTTAAAAATTATATGCGTACAGCCAATTTTAATAATGCTTTTTATCGGCTTTCTAAAAACAATACTGTTTCAGAAAAAGAGGAAAGTCACAGAATTTGGTTGAATATTTCAAACAGCAATGCTTTCCGTCAAACTTTAGTAGGGTATATAGATGGAGCAACTAATGAAGAAGATAGAAGTTTTGATGGAATGACTATTTCAAATTCTAAAACTGATTTATATTCTATACTTGATGAAAAATTATTAAATATTCAGGGGAGAGCTTTACCATTTGACGAAAATGATAGTATAAATCTAGGGTATAAAACTGGCTCTGCCGGAAATCAAACTATAGCTATAGATCATGTTGATGGAATTTTTACTAGAAACCAAGGAGTATATCTAGAAGATAAAGTTTTGAATACTATACATAATCTGAAAAATAATCCATATGAATTTACTTCTGGGATTGGAACATTTAATAATCGTTTTATATTACGTTATACTAACCCAACATTAGGAGTTGCAAATCAAAATATAAAAACAGGTATAAATGCATTTATAAAAAATAAAAAAATTACCATCCAAGCAACTTCAAATATTATAAGCATTTCGATTTTTGATTTAACCGGAAAATTAATTAAAACGAAAACTCCTAAAGAATCTCTTAAACAATTTGAGGATGATTTTCTTTTTGCTGAAGGAATTTATTTAGCAAAGATTAAATTAGATAATAATTCAATAGTTACTAAAAAATTGATTAATTGAAAATAAAACAAAAAAATCCGTTTCAATAAATTTTTGAAACGGATTTTTTAATTTGAAGAAATATTAGTTAACTATTTTACCAAAGTCATTTCATCGACAATATGTTTTGCACCTGAGAAATTCTCAATTACCCATAACACATAACGAATATCAACATTAATAGTTCTTTGTAGTTTATCATCAAAAATGACATCACCTGCCATGGCTTCAATATTTCCATCAAAAGCTAAACCTATCAATTCCCCTTTACCATTTAATACTGGCGACCCTGAATTTCCTCCTGTAATATCATTGTCTGTTAAAAAATTCACATGCATCGAGCCGTCTTTGTCAGCAAATCTTCCGTAGTCTCTATTTTTATTCATTTCAATTACTCGAATAGGCATATCAAATTCCTCATCGCCTTTTTTGTATTTTTTAACCATCCCATCCATTGTAGTATAGTTGTTAATTTTGGCGTCATTTCTCTTATCAGCTGGCAAAGCACGTACTTTTCCATACGTTAATCGCAAGGTTGAATTTGCATCTGGATATTTAATTGTTCCAATTTTTGATTCTCTTAATCCTTCTACCAATAAACGAAACCCAGCACCATAATCATTTTGCGCTTTAGCAATTGCATCTGATTTAGAATTTATATGGGTAATCATATCATTTGACAAGGTGTAAATAGGGTCGTTATCTAAAACCGACTGCATTGGATAGTCTAGAAACGCTTTTATTTTATCAATAGATGTCAAAATACTCATATCGATAGCAGCACTTGCATATTTTGTAAAATCGTTGTTGTTTTCTTTTGCTAATTTATCTACCATTGGTGCTAATGCATATCCTGTAGCTTTTGTTGTATATAATTTTAATTGTGCTGCCAATAAATCTTTCTCTGCAGGAATATAGAGTTCTTTAAAAATTTCTTCAGCACCTGCAAGAATATCGGGAGCCATATCTTTTCGCTTCGCATTATCAGCTTTAGCATAAGTATCTAATTGTTTTCCTATTGTTCTACCAATTGTTCCAAAAGCAGTGGTTCTAAACAATTGTTGCAAATAATTATCGTGACGGGCTTTCTCGTTGGTAATGCTATAAAAAGTATTTATGTTATTTATTACATTACCATATTTTGCTTTGTTTTCAGGTTTATTGGCCCATTTGTTAAACTTTGCTTCTTGAGCTGCTTTCGATTTTGAAGTTCCAAACTTAGTTAACGCATCAATCATACCTTGACGGTTTTTCCAATAGTTGGCCACTGAAGCATATTTAGAAGCATATACCAATCTCAAAGCATCACTTTGATCCATATATTTCTTCATATTGTCCATTCCTGTTTTAGCACCTTCAACCCAAGCAGGATAAGAAAATTTTACATTTTGCTCTATTCCACCTGCTGGCATCCATCTGTTAGTTCTTCCCGGATAGCCTAAAATCATGGCAAAATCGCCTTCTTTTACTCCGCCCAAATTTACTGGCAAATAATGTTTTGGGATTAAAGGCACATTGTTTTCAGAATACTCAGCGGGATTACCGTCCTTGTCGGCATAAATTCTAAACATTGAAAAATCTGCGGTGTGGCGAGGCCATTCCCAGTTGTCTGTATCGCCACCAAACTTTCCTAAACTCTCTGGCGGCACTCCTACTAAACGAACATCTTTATAATCTTGATATACAAAATAGTAATACTCATTTCCTTGAAAAAAGGAACGAACAGAAACGGTATATTTTCCGCCCTCGTTATTTTCTTTTTCAATCAATGCAATTTCTTGATTTACTGCTTTTTCTCGCTCTAACTCAGTCATTTTATCATTTAATTTTGATAAAATTCGTTTAGAAACATCGTCCATTCTGACAAAGAAACGAACATATAAACTTGATGGTTTTTTTTCTGCTTTACGATTTTCTGCCCAATAGCCATCTTTCAAATAGTTCTTGTCTGCAGTAGATAACTCAGCAACTGCGTCATAACCACAATGATGATTCGTTAAAACCAAACCATCTTTAGAAATTAATTCAGCAGTACAACCCCCATTGAATTGTACAATAGCGTCTTTCAAACTGTGATTGTTAATGCTGTAAATTTCTTGGGCTGTTAGTTGCAACCCCATTTTTTGCATGTCTCTGTGATTCAAGCGTTCTAAAAACATTAGAAACCACATTCCCTCGTCGGCTTTCATACTCATAGGTAAAAGCATGATTCCTGTAATAAGAGATAAAATAATTTTCTTCATTTGAAAAGTTATAAAAGTTAATAGATTTAGTTTACTAGTGTAAATAAAGTGCAAATTGTTACATTTATTTAAAATAATAACACTAATTGTTAGAAGTGTAAAAATAAATTATTTCAGCAATAAAGAGCACTAAATAGTAATAAAACTATAACACAATAGTGAATTTTAACTTTATTTTGATGTTTTTACAAAAAAAACGTCCCAAAGGGACGCTTAAAATATTTCAGAAGTTATCTAATTTTCTGTATTTAACATATTCCATAATTTATCTTTTAACTCTGTTAAACCCTGCTGAGCAACAGAAGAAATAAACAAATATGGAATATTTTTGAAATCTTTATCCAGTTGTATTTTTAATTCTAATTTTAATTCATCATCAAGCATATCACATTTAGAAATAACTAACATTCGTTCTTTGTCGAGCATTTCTGGGTTGTATTTCTTTAATTCATTTACTAAAATATCATATTCCGCTTTGATATCTGGTGTGTCAACTGGAACTAAAAATAACAAGGTGGAGTTTCTTTCTATATGTCGAAGAAAATAATGTCCTAAGCCTTTTCCTTCAGCAGCTCCTTCTATAATTCCAGGAATATCAGCAATTACAAACGATTGAAAATCTCTATAAGCTACAATTCCTAAATTGGGTTTTAAAGTTGTAAAAGGATAATCAGCAATTTTAGGTTTGGCAGACGTTAAAACGGAAAGTAAAGTCGATTTTCCTGCATTTGGAAATCCTACTAAGCCTACATCAGCTAAAACCTTTAGTTCTAAAATCATATCGATTTCCTCGGATGGTAAGCCAGGTTGAGAATATCGTGGTGTTTGGTTGGTAGAACTTCTAAAATGCCAGTTCCCTAACCCTCCTTTTCCGCCTTGTGCAACAATTCGCTTTTCTCCATGCGCCGTGATTTCGAACAAAATTTCATTGCTTTCCTTGTCTCTTACCACTGTTCCTAACGGCACTTCAATAAACTTATCCTCTCCATCGGCTCCTGTACTTCTATCACCACCACCATCGCCGCCATGGCCTGCTTTTACATGTCGAGCAAATTTTAGATGAAACAATGTCCAAAGACTTTTATTGCCAACTAAATACACGTGTCCTCCACGCCCACCATCTCCACCGTCTGGGCCTCCTTTTTCTATAAATTTTTCTCGATGTAAATGCGTAGAACCTTTTCCTCCTTTTCCAGATGAAACATATATTTTTACGTAATCTACAAAATTGCCTTCTGTCATTCTAATTTTAAATTTTAGATTTTAGATTTTAGATTTTAATGCAAAACTGCGACTGAAACCTAAAAACTACTATCTGTTTTTATTTTTTTATGGCCTTCACCATCACTTTATCTATCTTCACACCATCCATATCGATGACTTCTAATTCAAATTTTTGCCAAATTAATTTCTCTCCTTGCTTAGGAATACGAGAAAGTTCAGTCATAATTAGTCCGCTTACCGTGGTGACTTCATAATCATTTATCAAGTCATCCAACTCAAAATAAGTTAAGAAATCGTGCAATGAATAATGACCATCTACAAGCCAGGAACCATCTTCACGTTCAACCAATTGAAAATCATCTTTATAAAATTCGGATGCATCTCCTACCAAAGCTTCAAGAATATCATTAAGCGTGATTATTCCTTGAAAAATACCATATTCATCAGACACAAAACCATAATGAATTCCACTGGTTTTGAAATTTTCTAAAGCTTGATAAGCCGAGGTTTGCTCCATTATAAAAGGAGCTTCAGTAATAATATCTGCTAAATTAAAATTCTCATTTTCAAAATGAGCAAAGATGTTTTTCAAATTAACGACTCCTATAATATCATCATAATTTTTATCATAAACTGGATAAATAGAATGCAACTCTTTCAACATCAACTCTTTTACTTGGTCCTTGTCTGAATTTAAGGGAAGAAATACCACTGATTTTCTGTGCGTCATTAATGAATTTACTTTCCGGTCTCCGATATGAAAAACACGTTCTAGAATATCTTGCTCTATTTCTTGCACTTCGCCACCTTCGGTACCTTCTTTTATAATGGCTTTGATTTCTTCTTCTGTAATTTTTCCGTCAGCTGAAGGTTTTATACTCAGTATTTTAAGCAAAAATTCAGTCGAAATTGTCAACAACCAAATAAAAGGAGCTGTAATTATTGAAATCATTTTCATGGGAATCGCAACTGCTTTAGCAATACTCTCCGGATGGTTTAGTCCAATTCTTTTAGGTAATAATTCTCCTAAAACCAATGAAAAAAAAGTTAAAACCATTACTACAATTCCAACAGCAATAGTATCTGCATAGGGCCTAAGTATGGCAAAACCTTCTACAAAGACCCGAACATCGGTAGTGATTTTATCACCACTAAAAATTCCTGTTAAAATTCCTATCAAAGTAATTCCTATTTGTACAGTCGATAAAAATTTATTGGGTGCATTTGCCAAATCTAAAGCTGCTTGTGCACTTGCATTGCCTTTTTTGGCAGCATTTTCTAATCTGTTTTTTCTTGCTGATATCAAAGCGATTTCTGACATCGAAAAAACTCCATTTAAGATGATTAAAAATAAAATTATTAAAATTTCCATAATTTAGATTAGAAAACGTATGCTCTACAGCTTATCGATTACAGTACTTAAGCGCTCCGTAATTTCTGCTATAGAACCAATCCCATTTACTGGATAAAATTTGTTTTGTTTTGAGTAATACTCTATTAAAGGAGCTGTTTTTTCGTTATATTCTACGTATCGATTTCTGATTTTTTCTTCATCTTGATCATCAATTCTTCCGCTTGTTTTCCCTCTTTCCAACAATCGTTGAATTAAAACTTCATCATTTGCTTCTAAAGCTATTGTTGCAGTAACTTCCCATGATTTTGTTGCTAAAAAAACATCTAAAGCTTGAGCTTGGGCTATCGTTCTGGGAAAACCATCAAACAAAAAGCCTTTGGTATCTGTATGCCTTTCTACTTCATCTTGTAACATCTTTATGGTCAATTCATCTGGAACTAAATCGCCAGCATCCATGAATATTCTTGCTAACTTTCCTAGTTCAGTATTGTTTTTTAAATGGTATCTAAAAACATCTCCAGTTGAAATGTGTGTTAAATTGTATTTTCCTTTTAAAAATTCTGCTTGAGTTCCTTTTCCAGCTCCTGGTTTTCCAAATAAAACAATATTAATCATGAGTGAGTTGAGTAGTTATTTTGTAGATGTTGTTTTTTATTTTAATTCGTAAATGTCTCTTAGATTCCTGCCTAATCCGTTATAATCAAGACCATATCCAACTATAAATTTGTTTGGAATTCGTATTCCTACATAATCTAATTTTATATCTTTTTTATAAACGTCTGGCTTTAAAAACAAGGTCGCTATTTTTAAGTGTTTTACTTTTTGAGCTTTAAAAATAGATTTTAGTTCTTCAATAGTATTTCCCGTATCAACAATATCTTCCACAATTACTACTGTTCTCCCTTCAAGATTTTGGTTAATGCCGATAAGTTCTTTTACTGAGTTTGTGGATTCTGTTCCTTCGTATGAAGCCATTTTTACAAAAGAAACTTCACACATTCCTCGGTATTGTTTCATTAAATCCGACAAGACCATAAATGAACCGTTTAAAACACCTATAAAGACAGGGACTTCATCAAAAAAATCATCATCCATTTTTTTTGCCATATTCTCTATAGCGAATGCTATTTCTTTAGCTGAGATAAAAGGAACAAAATGTTTATCGTGTAGTTGTATCATTTTTTATTTTTTATAAGGTGCAAATTTAGTAAAGTATTCAGTAGTAAGTAGTACTTAATTTAACCTTTTTTGAAAAACACTATATTTAACTGGTTGGGTGTAATAAAATGTTTGGTTTTTAACATTGTTTATTGGTCTATCAAAAAGAATCTATTGATATAATGCACAAATGTTATTGTTCTTACTTTTGCTAAAATTCTTGCTTTAAAAGATTCAAAAGTCTTAGCACAATAGATTCTAATCATGGACTAGTCGCTTAGTTGTGAAAACAATATTTCAATTCATTTTCTTGATTTTCTAAAATATTGGGATATGGACTCTACTCTTTTTGATTCGCTTTTTTGATGTTTCCAATTTGATATTTACAGTTTGAAACAAATACCCTCTATCGTCAAGAAAAATATAATAAGACATTTGTTGTTTTATGTTTTTCGAAAAATAAGCAACATGAACTTCTGCCTTTTTAATATCTAATAAATGGGAAATTGCATTTTATAGAATAAAATACATGCGATCTATATCCTTAAAACCATTTGTTTTGTGAAGCATAAACCCATTTTTGAAGAAGCCGTTTCAAACTCATTTTTATAGATTTTAATTCTCTTATGAGGTGCAAATTTGCAAATCTCCAACGGCAAACTATCCACGATGAAATAATCTAAATCTTTTAAAAACCGAGATGCTAATTTTGTTGTTACTACTTCTAAAACTCTAAGATAATTTTTTACTATATTTATCGTAGATATTGGTTATTTGTCAGATTCAAGTTTCTTAATTTCAGGATCTTGACTATTATCAAATCCATTTATTTTATTGTAAATAATTACACTTAAAGCATTATGACTATTTATAATTCCAAAATTTTACCATTCCATTTTCCTTTGAATTTATAGGGAACGAAACGTGCAAACAGTTCTTCTTTATACCAATTTAATTTCCTAGTAAGCAGTACAACTTCTTTGTGCTTTTGATTTTTATAGGCATAATCCATCATTTCTGCTTGTGTTTTCCAAATACTAATCGTGGCTTGTTGTATTAATGGCCATTCACCAACTCCAATAGACAACGACAATCCTTTGTATTCCTCTAAACTTTTACTTACATTACCTACGCGACGCCAAAAAGAAAACAACTTGGAAAACCTAATACTAGCCCGTGTCAAAACCATAATGGGTTTGTCAATAAATAGTGTTGCATTTTTAACAAAAGGTTGTTTACCATCCCATTTTCCGTGAGCTTCTGCAGAATGTGCAAAAACGGTAAACAATTCAGTACTTTTTGACTGATACTTTTTAAAAAAAAAATTGTTTTTAAAGAAATCCGTAGCATAATCCTCGGAATCCCAAACACAAAGAAGCGCATAAGTGCCTAAATTTGGCTTGGCACTAAAACCGTTTTCGGCTCCTGAACCCAAAAGTTTGTAAAATACTAATCCTTTACTATTTTTTAAATATTGATGCCCAAATTGCATTTGAGAAAAAGCCCAAAATTTATTTGAAAATCCTTTCAGTTTAAAAAAGGAACAGGTTGTAATTTGGGTCATATAATCGTTTTGAAATTAAAATTGTACATGAAAAGTATTTGATTTATTTTTTTCCACTATTAAAATTTGAACCCCAAGAGGGACTAATTTTTCAAACATAAAAAAAGGATAAGTAACAACTTTAAGAAAAACAAGCATCCAAAAATTTGACTCCATATTCCCAGACCAATTAATACCTCTTTTTTCCATTTTACCGAGCCACCACAAAGTAAAGGCATCTAAAGTTCCATAACGTAAATGAAAATTAATATTATATTTATATTTGTCAAATAAAAGCGAAAAACTTTTTTTAGAAAATAATGAAATATGCCTTGGACTGTGCCATCCTTGCCAATATGACTTTTGTTTTTTTGCGCTAATACTATGGTAGTCTGGGACTTCAATAATCATTTTACCTCCTGGTTTTAAACAATTATAGAGTGTTTGAATAGTTTGATTTGGGTTGTAATCATGTTCTAAATAATGCCAAAGTGTAATTACATCAAAAAGTTTAGTAGATTTAAAATCCTCCGTAGCAACTTTAATCAACTCAATATTAGTGTAGTTTTTTCCGACCCAACCTGAGTCAGAAAAATCAATTCCAGTACAACTAACATTTGATTTTTGTTGTAAAAGTTCTAAAAAAGTTGGATTACCACAACCAACATCTAAGACAGAAACAATTCCATTATTTTTATTTATATTTTTTTTCACCAAATTGACCCGTTTTAAATCAAGATTTTTTTGGCTGTTTTCAACAAAAAAGTGATACTTTCCCCATGCAGCCGAACCTTTGTAGGGCAAATAATTTTCTGTGTAATAATGTTCTAATTTCTCTTGATTTACTCTATTAGTTAAAAATACGGTTTCACAATTTTCACACTTATTAAAAACATAAAGATCTGTATTTGGCTTGTGCATTAATGCACTTGTTGCTATATAAAAATTGTTTTCCGTTTTTTCACAAACAGGACAACACATTACACTTGTTTTCTCCATTGAATAGCTCTTTGTTTATAAATCTATAAAAATTAGACTTTAACTTGTTTCATGGCCGCTTGTAGATATTTCTTTTTAATGATTAACATTCCAAAACTTTCGCCACCTTCTTTCCCAATGTTCTTATGATGCATTTTGTGTGCTCGACGCAATGCTAAAACATATACATTATTCGATTTTGTAAATACTTTAAAACGTTGATGAATAATAAGATCGTGGACAAAAAAATAAGCTAATCCATACAGTAGAATACCAAAACCAACCCAAGTATACCATGCATTATTCATCATCCCAAACATAATAAGAAGCCAACTAGGAACGGCATAAATAATAAAAAATAAATCGTTTCTTTCAAACCAACTTTTATGATCTTTTTTGTGATGATCGGCATGAAAGAACCACATAAATCCGTGCATAATATATTTGTGGTTTGCCCAAGCTGAAAATTCAGTTAGGACGAATGTGGTTAATACAATACTTGTGTTAAGTAGAATTTCCATGATTAATAAAATAAAAATAAATAAGTAAAAAATATAATTTGTAAAATTAATACAATTAAAGACACCTTTCGATGCCCTTTGATTATAGTGGAATAAAATAAATACGGTGTGAAAAAGGCAACTAAAATCCAACCAATATAATTGTGTAAATCTGGCAAGCCTCCTTTAAATTGCCAAAAATCGAGTTTGTAAGCAACTTGTTCAATTAATAAATCAATCCCTGTAACAAGTAAAGCTGAAACTCCCAAAACTATTAATTTATTAGTAAAAATACTGCTTACGGTAATAACTCCTGCACAAATTAATATGGCCCAATTGATGGAGATGATGAGCGGAACATCGACCAATTTATAGCCCAATCCATCGCCATAGCTGTATTGTCCAAATATTAATCCTGTTTTTACTCCTGTTACTTCTATTATAAATCCCATGACAGCTATGGAAAGAAAGGACAGTATAAATTTCTTTTCAAGTAATGGTTGATGGATCAAAAACACAAAACAAGTAAGCAAAAGTGTATATGGCGTAAAAGGACTAAAAAAAGAAGGGTTGAGAACAAAACCTATAGAGCCTGACACATAGACAAGTATAAGAAAATACAAAAAATACCTTTTATAGTCCTTTGTCATTAGTTAGCTCGTTTTGTTATTAGGTTACTTGTTATTTTGGCACTCAACAAGCAAAGCGGAATACCGCCACCAGGATGAACACTTCCGCCCACTAGATATAGATTTTTGATACTGGATGAATAATTAGAATGTCTTAAAAAAGCAGCAAATTTATTGTTACTTGCATTACCATAAAGCGACCCTCCAAGTGATGAAGTTTGATTTTCGATATCAAGAGGGCTTAAACTACTTTCAGCAATAATATGTTGTTCGATATCCGTTTTTAGCATACTATTGATTTTTGCAATAACATTTTTTCTAAGGTCGCTAGCATAGCCAATACTGGCGCTACTATTATGGGGTACATTTACCATCACAAACCAATTCTCACAGCCGTTTGGGGCATCTTCTTTACAATATTTTGAGGTAATGTTAATGTAAACCGTAGGATCTTCTGTGGGATATTGTTTAGAAAATAAATAATCAAATTCCTTTTTATAATCCTCGCTAAACAAAATGTTATGCAATCCCAGCGAAGGAAATTCCTTATTTATTCCCCAATAAAAAACAAAAGCACTACTCGATTTTTGTTGCGCCATTAACTTCTTAGGAGTGAATTTTTTGGGTAATAAATGGTTGTACAGTACATGAATATCTACATCACTTGCCACAATATCAAATGAATAACTAAGCCCATTAGTTTTTATGGAACTTATAGTATTATTGGATTCAACTAGTAATGTCTCAACTAAGGAATTATAGTTAATAGTTACTCCAGAATCTTTTGCTAAATTGACTAAATGAGTTGTAATTTGGTGCATTCCTTTAACTGGCAAATATGCCCCTAAATTAATTTCTAAATGCGAAATCATATTCATCAAAGCAGGAGCTTTATATGGATTAGAACCATTATAGGTAGCGTATCTATTAAATAGCTGTACTGTTTTAGGATTAACAAATATTTTGTTGTTTTTATTATGCATTGTGCTGAATAATCCCAAAAAAGGGGCACATAAAATACCTTTTATAGTTTTAAAGTTGATAAAATTTCTTATTTGGTGCAAAGATTGTTTAAGAAATAAATCTTCAGTAGTTTTAAAATAAAAAGCATTTCGTTTGATATGCTTCAAAACGGATTCTTTTTTTTCATTTAACTTTAGATGTACTTCTTCTGCAAAATCATCCACATTTGAGGATGCCTTTAGTTGTGTCCCATCTGAATAAAAATAATGAGTTATGGTATCTAGTTTTTTATATTCAAATTTTCGCTGTGAATCGTTGCTATTGGATAACTCCTCTATTAAATTAGGCATAGTCAGTAAAGATGGGCCTTTGTCGAAACGAAACCCGTTGATTTTTAGCTCACTTAACTTTCCTCCAGGGTAGCTATTCTTTTCAAAAACGGTTACATTAAAACCTTTTTTTGCTAAACGAATGGCAAGCGCAAGACCTCCAATTCCAGCACCAATAATCCCAACATTTTGTTTCATGTTCTAAAATAAAATAACACACCAAAATTATATCTTTTTAATGGCTAAAGACATTTAACAAAAGTTAAAAGATGTAATCAATAATATGAGTCGCAGTTATGGAAATACTTATAACAAATAAAATGCAAGCAATAGCAGGTGTAGACTAGAAATAAAACATTGCCTTTAAAAAATTTAAACCTAAAGCTTTCTAATTTCTACAATGTAGCTAAAATTAAATAGTATAAATCTCTTAAAAAACTAAATTTAAATAGAAAAGGCTATGTTCTAAAATTTATATTGATACCATTTTTTTATTAAAATTGGGATAACAATTATCAATTCCTGAGTATCTTTGCTCAAATCTAATTGTCGACATACAGGCAACATAACAACTATACGATGAATTATTTCTCATCCGATTTTAAACTAGGAATATTAGGTGGCGGTCAATTAGGCAAAATGCTTTTGTCTGAAACTAGAAAATTTGACATTCAAACCTATGTCCTTGACCCCAGTGACGATGCTCCTTGTAAAATTGCTTGCAATAAATTTTTTAAAGGCGACATTACAGATTTCGACACTGTTTATAATTTTGGCAAACAAGTCAATGTTTTAACTTTCGAAATTGAATTAGTCAATATTGATGCCCTTGAAAAATTAGAACGTGAAGGCATAAAAGTTTTTCCATCACCAAAAACACTCCGAGGAATTCAAAACAAAGGAATACAGAAAGAATTTTATATAAACAATAAAATCCCTACTGCTGAATATGAAAAATTTTCTGCTTTAACCGCTTTAAAAGAAAAAGTAGAAAACAATCAAATTCAACTTCCTTTTGTATGGAAATGCACTGAATTTGGCTATGATGGAAATGGTGTTAAAATCATTCGGAACTATGCTGATTTAGAAAGTCTACCAAATGTAGAATGTATTGCTGAAGAGATGATTCCGTTCAAAAATGAAATTGCTGTTATTGTTTGTCGGAACGCATCTGGAGAAATAAGAACCTATCCTGTGGTGGAAATGGAATTTCATCCTGAAGCCAACCAAGTGGAATATGTCATTTGTCCTGCCAGAATTGACGAAAAAGTTGCAGAAAAAGCGAGAGCAATTGCTTTGAATGTTTCTATAAAATTTGATCATGTTGGACTATTAGCAGTTGAGATGTTTCAAACCCAAGACGATCAAATCATTGTTAACGAAGTAGCGCCTAGACCACATAATTCAGGCCATTATTCAATTGAAGCTAGTTACACTTCGCAATTCGAAAATCATTTAAGAGCCATTTTAAATCTACCTTTGGGTGACACGCAAAGTAAACTTGCCGGAATTATGGTCAATCTATCAGGAGAAGAAGGATTTACAGGAAATGTAGTGTACGAAAACTTAGAACAAATTTTAAGCTGGAGTGGAGTTACTCCTCATATTTACGGAAAAAAAGAAACTCGTCCTTTTCGAAAAATGGGCCATGTAACCATAGTGCACAAGGATTTAAATGAAGCTAGAATTCTAGCCGAAAAAGTAAAAAACACCATACGAGTAATTAGTAGTAAGCCCAAATTAAACCCATTTAAACTATAAAAAATGAGCAAAGTAGCCATAATAATGGGAAGCATCTCTGATATGCCCATCATGCAAGAAGCCATCGATATTCTAAAAGGTTTTGATATTGAAACCGAAGTGGATATCGTTTCAGCACACCGAACTCCCGAAAAACTATTTGATTTTAGCAAAAATGCCCACACTCGAGGAATTTCAGTAATTATTGCTGGTGCTGGTGGTGCTGCGCATTTACCGGGAATGGTAGCATCTATGTCGCCATTGCCTGTAATTGGTGTACCTGTAAAATCGAGTAATTCTATTGATGGATGGGATAGTGTTTTGTCTATTCTGCAAATGCCGGGAGGCGTTCCAGTGGCAACTGTAGCCTTAAATGGAGCAAAAAATGCTGGTATTTTAGCAGCTCAAATTATTGGCAGTCACGATAAATGTGTTCTTGACAAAATTGTTTTTTACAAAGAAAGTTTGAAGGATGCAGTGAATAAATCTTCTGAAAATTTAAAAAAAAAAATGTTAATCCATTAAGAAAGTTAGGAGTTTTTAATCAACAGAATTCTTAATAAAACACAACTCCTTAATTGTTTAAAAAAATACAAATTGTTACAATGAAATTACTTACTCAAAAATTCCAAACCAAACACAATACTGCCCCTTTTTCTCAAATCAACATTGAAGATTATAAACCTGCCTTTATTTCAACTATTGCTGCTGCAAGAGCCGAAATTGATGCAATAACCAACAATGCAGAAGCTCCAACGTTCCAAAATACCATCGAAGCTTTGGATTTTTCAGGTGATGCTTTGGACCGATTGTCTTCTATTTTCTTCAATCTAAATTCAGCAGAAACCAGTGATGAAATGCAAAAAATCGCTCAAGAAGTTTCTCCTTTATTAACTGAATTCAGTAATGATATTACGCTAAACGAAGATTTATTCAAAAGAATAAAAACGGTTTACGAACAACGAGAAAGTTTAAATCTCACTATAGAACAAGCCACTTTATTGGATAAAAAATTCAAAGGCTTTTCAAGAAATGGGGCACTTTTATCAGAAGAAAAAAAATCAAAATTACGAGAAATCGACACCGAATTAGCCAAGTTAAAGTTAACATATGGTGAAAACATTTTGGCCGAAACCAATAATTATCAATTGCATATTACTAATGAAATTGATTTAAAAGGGTTGCCCGAAGGAACCATTGAAGCAGCTAAAGCACTAGCAAAATCTAAAGATTTAGAAGGTTGGATTTTTACATTAGATTATCCAAGCTATATTCCGTTTGTGACCTATGCCGACAATCGCGAATTGCGAAAAGAAATGGCCATTGCAGCTGGAAAAAAAGCATTTCAGAATAACGAATTCGACAATCAAGAAATCACTTTAAAAATTGCTAAACTACGTTACGAAAGAGCCAATTTATTAGGTTATGAAACCCATTCCCATTTTGTTTTAGAAGAACGAATGGCTCAAAATCCCGATAAAGTAAAATCATTTTTAAATGATTTATTAGCCAAAGCGAAACCTGCGGCCGAAAGAGAATTTGCCCAACTTTCCGCTTTTGCAAAAGAATTAGATGGAATTGAAAAGCTAGAAAAATGGGATGGTGCCTATTATTCTGAAAAATTGAAACAACAATTATTCAATTTGGATGATGAAAAACTAAAGCCTTATTTTCAATTGGAAAATGTGTTGAATGGTGCTTTTACAATTGCCGGAAAATTATTTGGTTTAACATTTACCGAAGTCTACGATATTGACAAATACCATGAAGAAGTTACAACTTACGAAGTAAAAGACGAATTTGGAGAACTAGTCGCCATTTTCTATGCCGATTTTTTCCCAAGAAAAGGCAAAAGAAATGGTGCTTGGATGACCAGCTTTAAATCACAATACATAAAAGGAAATACCAACGAAAGACCGCATATTTCCAACGTTTGTAATTTTACAAAACCAACCGAGACAAAACCGTCGTTACTAACTTTTAACGAAGTAACCACTTTGTTTCACGAGTTTGGTCACGGATTACATGGCATGCTAGCCAATACGGTTTACCCGAGTCTTTCAGGAACATCGGTATATTGGGACTTTGTAGAATTACCAAGTCAGGTGATGGAAAATTGGTGCTACGAACCCGAAGCTTTAGCGTTATTTGCCAAGCATTATCAAACTGGAGAAGTTATTCCACAAGAATTTGTAGAAAAAATAAAAGAAAGTGCTAGCTTTCAAGAAGGCATGGCAACCTTGCGACAAATCAGTTTTGGATTGCTTGACATGGCTTTTCACAGCAACAATCCAACTGAGATTACAGATGTAAAAGCTTTCGAAAAAAATGCATTTGAAGGCACTACATTATATCCAGATGTAGCTGAAAACTGCATGAGTGTATCGTTTTCTCATATTTTTAACGGTGGGTATTCTTCTGGATATTACAGTTACAAATGGGCCGAGGTTTTAGATGCAGATGCATTTGCTTATTTTCAAGAGTGCGGCATTTTTAATACAGAAGTGGCGACCAAATTTAAGGAGAATGTACTTTCAAAAGGCGGTACCGAATTGCCAATGGAATTGTACAAACGTTTTAGAGGTCAGGAACCGAAAGCAGATGCTTTGTTGAAAAGAGCGGGATTGATTTAGATGTTTAGAATTTTAGATATTTAGAAACCGAAGTTAACGTTTCGGTTTTTTTATTGAAATAAAATCAATAATCCTAGCCAAAATATCGGCACGCTTTCTACCCAAAACGAAGTATAATATTCATTCTTCTCTAAAGAAGTAAAACGAATAAAAATTGCAGTTATAATAGCAATTAAAGCATCAATTATAAAATTGTGAATTCTATAATTCAAAAAATCTAAAGACAAAAAAATTACTATAAAACCATAACCCAACTGCTTGGCTTTTCGAATACCAAATAATTGCGGTAAGGTATTTAGGCTTTTCGGGTCGGTTTTAGTATCCATAATTTCAAAAGGAATGAGTAAACTGGTAAGAATAAAAAAACGTTGTGTCAAGCTCACATAAAAATCAAAAGGCATCCATTTAACAGTTTGAAACGGAATATAAACGGTAACATAAGTTACCACAATACTCACAAAAAGCAATTTCAACCAACCGTATTTCCTGAGAAAAGGATATAGTAATACGAAAATTCCTGAAATCAATATTGAAATTTGAATTCCCTTTTTTAACCACAAAAAGAAAAACAAAAAACCTATAGAACTCAATAGGCTAAAGACTAGAATTCCATAATGTTTATTGGAATGGAAATTTCCGTTTCTAAAAACATCATAATATTTTAAAAAATTATATCCGATAACAGTTCCAAAAAAAACCAGCATTGAATAGTTATCAATATGTTTTGTCAGTAAATAACAATCTGTGATTTTTACCAAACAAAAAACAGCTATACCAACATGCAATGAAGATTGAATATAAAAATCGAATAACTTTCTTAAAATTATCATTTCACAAAAATAATCAAACTGTTAATAAGAACCCTTTTTAGTTGAAAAACTATCTAAACATTAGCCAATGTTTAAGACAAAATTAGAACATTAATAATTACTTTTGTTAGCGTTAAAAACAACGCAAATTACTACTTATATTTCCCTATATGAAAACAGACACTTTTGCTTTAAGACACATTGGTCCAAGAGAAACTGATCTTCAACATATGTTCAAGACTATTGGTGTTTCGAGTATGGAACAGCTTATTTATGAAACTCTTCCTGACGATATTCGTTTAAAATCCGACTTGAATTTGGAACCAGCCATGACCGAATATGAGTTTGCAAAACACATTTTTACCTTAGGAAATAAAAATAAAGTGTTCCAATCATACATTGGTTTAGGTTATAATCAATCTATTATTCCTGCAGTTATTCAAAGAAATATTTTTGAAAATCCAGGGTGGTATACTGCTTATACTCCATATCAAGCAGAAATTGCTCAAGGAAGATTGGAAGCTATTTTGAATTTTCAAACCATGGTTATTGAGCTTTCAGGAATGGAAATAGCCAATGCTTCTTTATTAGATGAAGGTACAGCAGCAGCTGAAGCCATGGCATTATTATTTGATGTTAGAACCCGTGACCAAAAGAAAAATAACATTTGTAAGTTCTTTGTTTCTGAAGAAATTTTACCTCAAACCTTATCCGTTTTACAAACACGTTCTACTCCTATTGGAGTGGAATTAGTGATTGGAAACCATGAAACATTTGATTTTTCAACTGATTTTTATGGAGCCATACTTCAATATCCTGGAAAACATGGTCAAGTAAACGATTATTCTGGGTTTATTTCAAAAGCAAAAACAAACGAAATAAAAGTAGCTGTTGCAGCGGATATTTTAAGTTTGGCACTATTAACTTCCCCAGGTGAAATGGGAGCCGATGTTGTACTTGGAACTACTCAACGTTTCGGAATTCCGTTAGGCTATGGGGGTCCACATGCTGCTTATTTTGCTACCAAAGAGGAATACAAGCGTTCGATGCCGGGTAGAATTATTGGCGTAACAGTTGACACTAATGGAAATCGTGCTTTACGCATGGCATTGCAAACTCGAGAGCAACACATCAAACGTGATAAAGCCACTTCTAATATTTGTACAGCACAAGTTTTATTGTCAGTTATGGCTGGAATGTATGCCGTGTATCATGGCCCAAAAGGATTACAATATATCGCCAATAAAGTACATGCTTCGGCGATAACTTTAGCAAACGAATTAGAAAAATTAGGTTTACACCAAATCAATACAGCGTATTTTGACACTATTGCCATTAAAGTCGATGCCAAAAAAGTACTTATCATTGCTGAACAAAATGAAGTCAATTTTTATTATATCGATGAAAATACGGTTTCAATTTCATTAAATGAAACTACATCGATAGCCGATTTGAATTTGATTGTTTCGGTTTTCGCTCAAGCAAATGACAAACAGGCTTCAACCATTATAAAATTATCAGAAAACAGTCAATTGCCATCTAGTTTAGAAAGAACGTCTCCCTTTTTGCAACACGATGTTTTTAATAAATACCATTCAGAAAGTGCTTTAATGCGTTACATCAAAATGTTAGAACGCAAAGATTTGGCTTTGAATCATTCTATGATTTCACTTGGTTCCTGTACCATGAAATTAAATGCCGCATCAGAAATGTTGCCTTTAAGCATGCCACAATGGAACAACATTCATCCATTTGCTCCCTTAAATCAAGTGCAAGGGTATCAGGAAATGTTAGCCAAATTAGAACAACAATTAAATGAAATTACCGGTTTTGCGGGAACTACTTTACAACCTAATTCTGGTGCACAAGGAGAGTATGCCGGTCTAATGGTTATCCGTGCTTATCATCAATCACGTGGAGACCATCATAGAAATATTGCTTTAATTCCATCATCTGCACACGGAACCAATCCAGCTTCAGCAGCTATGGCTGGAATGAAAGTTGTAGTTACAAAAACTTTAGAAAACGGAAATATTGATGTGGATGATTTGCGTGAAAAAGCAATTTTACACAAAGATAATTTATCCTGTTTGATGGTAACTTACCCATCTACCCACGGCGTTTTTGAAAGTGCAATTAAAGAAATTACACAACTTATTCACGACAACGGAGGACAAGTCTATATGGATGGCGCTAATATGAATGCTCAAGTAGGATTAACAAATCCTGCTACTATTGGTGCTGATGTTTGCCATTTAAATTTACATAAAACATTTGCTATCCCTCATGGCGGTGGCGGGCCTGGTGTTGGACCAATTTGCGTTGCCCCACAATTAGTGCCCTTTTTACCAACAAATCCTGTTATTGCAACAGGTGGAGAACACGCTATTACTGCAATTTCTGCTGCGCCTTGGGGTTCTGCTTTGGTTTGCTTAATATCTTACGGATACATTTGTATGTTGGGCGCAGAAGGATTAAAAAGTTCAACAGAACACGCCATATTAAATGCTAATTACATCAAAGAAAGATTAAATGGTTATTATGACACTTTATATTCTGGAGAAATGGGTAGAGCTGCTCACGAAATGATTTTGGAATGTCGCCCGTTTAAAGAAAAAGGAATTGAAGTAACCGATATTGCCAAACGATTAATGGATTATGGTTTTCATGCGCCAACCGTTTCGTTCCCAGTTGCTGGCACGTTGATGATCGAACCAACAGAAAGCGAAGACTTAGCCGAATTAGATCGTTTTTGTGATGCCATGATTTCGATTCGAAAAGAAATAGAAGCTGCTAATGCAGATGATTCTAATAATGTGCTTAAAAATTCTCCACATACTTTAGCAATGATTACAACTGATAATTGGATGTATCCTTATACTCGTGAACAAGCCGCTTTTCCATTAGATTATATTGCAGATAATAAATTTTGGCCAACCGTTCGTCGTGCAGATGAAGCATATGGAGATCGAAATTTAGTGTGCAGTTGTGCTCCAATTGAAGCCTACATGGAAAATTAATAACCATAATAAAGTTTGTAAAGTCGAGTTTCTTAATACCCTAAATTATTTTGAAATTCGACTTTTGACTTTAAGACATTTTGACTAGCTAATGAAAGACATTGAAAATCAAGACGATTTATACCTACTAGTTGACGAATTTTATAAAAAATTACTATCTGATGATTCGATTAGTTACATTTTTACTGATGTCGTTAAAATAAAAATCGAAGAACATTTACCTATTTTAGTTACTTTTTGGTCACAAGCCATTTTAGGAACTGGCGGTTATACCAATAATTTGACCCAAATTCATATGGATATTGATAAAAAAGAACATCTCACCAAAGAGCTTTTCGATATTTGGCTCAACCATTTTTATACCACTGTTGATGAAATTTTTATTGGAGAAAAAGCTGAAAAGATAAAAACTCAGGCACTGAGTCTTGCAACTATAATGCAAATTAAAGTTTTTCAACAAAATCAAAAACATTAATTTTATTTCAAAAAAAATAAGGAAACAGTATTAAATCAATAATTATATGCATGCATACTATTTTTTTACACTGTTTATTGATTTATTATATTAAATTTACATTTAATTTATCATTATTATTCCGATGAACATAAAAATAACTGGAATAGGAAGTTACATTCCTGAAGTAAAAGTAGCAAATACTGACTTTGAGAAACATGTTTTTCTAAACGAAGATGGTTCTCCTTTTGCTCATTCTAATGCAATTGTGATTGGCAAATTTAAATCGATAACTGGAATTGAAGAAAGAAGATATGCTCCACCTCATTTAAATACTTCTGACTTAGCTTTTTTTGCCGCTCAAAAAGCCATTGAAAATGCAGCTATAAATCCAGAAACTATAGATTATATAATTGTAGCGCATAATTTCGGGGATGTTATACCAAATACTTTTCAATCTGATACAGTGCCTAGTTTGGCAACACGCGTTAAACATAAATTACAAATACAAAACCCAAAATGTGTTGCTTATGATATTCTTTTTGGTTGTCCTGGTTGGATAGAAGGTGTTCTTCAAGCCAATGCATTTATTAAGTCGGGAATGGCAAAACGATGCTTAGTAATTGGTGCCGAAGCGCTGTCTAGAGTGGTAGACCCTCATGATAGAGATAGTATGATTTATGCTGATGGTGCTGGTGCCACAATAATTGAAAGTGCAAATGATGATTCCGGATTATTATCCTACGAGAGTGCGACCTATTCCTTTGAAGAAGCACATTATTTATATTATGGATGCTCTTTTAACAAAGATTTAGATCCAAATACACGTTACATAAAAATGCATGGTCGTAAAATATACGAATTTGCTTTAAGCAAAGTTCCGCAGGCCATGAAAGAGTGTTTAGACAAAAGTGGTGTAGCGATTGGAGACGTTAAAAAAATTCTAATCCATCAAGCTAATGAAAAGATGGACGAAGCAATTGTTTCCCGTTTTTATAAATTATACGATAAAGAAATGCCTGAAGGTATAATGCCAATGATCATAACAAATTTAGGAAATAGTAGTGTGGCAACAATTCCAACACTACTCGATCTTCTTGTTAATGGAAAAATCGAAAAACAACAAATTCATCAAGGCGATGTTCTTATCTTTGCCTCAGTAGGTGCAGGAATGAATGTTAACGCCTTTGTTTACAGATACTAAAAAATAAAATATTGAAAGTTTAAGGTATAAAGTTGCTGGTTTGCATACTTTTAATCTTAAACTTTTAACTTTGCATCCTTATTAATCTAAATAACGAGAGATCGCTTCGTTCCTCGCAATTACTATGTACGAAAAAACTTTTCCAAACAAACGATTCAAACACACATTAGATTTTTTACAAAAACATATCACTACTTCTGAAACCATTTTTGATTTAGGTGTTCCTAATCCATTTTCTAAAATAATGCAAGAAAACGGTTATAACGTAAAAAATACAAGTGGGGAAGATTTAGACAACGACCAAACTGCCCTACAAATAGAAAAGTATTCTGTATTTACTGCATTTGAAATTTTTGAACATTTATTAAATCCCTATACCGTTTTACAAAATATAAAATGTGATAAATTATTAATATCAATTCCACTCCGTTTATGGTTTTCTTCAGCTTACAAAAGTAAGACCGATATGTGGGACAGACATTATCACGAATTTGAAGATTGGCAATTAGATTGGCTGTTAGAAAAAACAGGTTGGAAAGTAATTTCCCGAGAAAAATTTACACATCCTGTAAAAAAGATAGGTTTTAGACCTTTGTTAAGATTCTTTACTCCAAGATACTATATTGTGTATGCTGAAAAAATTATATAAAAATTTTTACAAATTAACCTAATCATTCAAGATTTATACGTATTAATTTGTAAGATTTTTATTTATATATTTATATGTTTTGTGTATTTCAACGATTTTTTTTGCATTTAAACGGATTTAAATATTATCATTGTACCATAATAATGAGAAAATAAAAATCAATAAAAATCAAAACAAAATTAAAAATTAATTATGAAAGTCATTTACACATCAGTCGCATTAATGTTGTTTACATTTTCATTTGGTCAAAAACTATTTATAGTTAGTTCTGACGAGAAATATGGTGTAATAAACGAGAACGGAGTTGAGATTATTCCAGCAAAATACACTTCAATTGAAGACTTTGACAAACTGCATCCAAACTGGAGCAAGGTAGGATTAAATAATCTTTATGGCTTTGTAGACAAAAGCGGAAAAATTATTGTTGAACCAAAATATGAAGCAATTAGCAACTATAATGCTTACACAGAAGGCTGGGCTTTAGTTCAAAAAGAAGGTAAATTTGGCTTCATTGACAATTCAGGAAAGGAAATCATCCCTCCTATTTATGATAAAGTGAGTGCTTTTGGAGAATATTCAAAAGATTGGATGCTAGTAGAGCTAGACGGCCTAAAAGGATTTGTTGACAAAGAAGGAAACATTATAGTTCCTGTAAAATATGTTGACATTGAGAAATTTGACAATGTTAGAAAAAACTGGTCACTTGTTAGAGACAGAAAAGACAAATTAGGATTTATTGACAAAACTGGAAAAGAAATTATTCCTGTTGTATATGACAATATAGAAGCATTTACTAAGAAAAAAACAGTAATTGCAAATGCTGACTAAATACAAATAAAATAAAAAGGGGATTTCTTAACTGAAATCCCCTTTTTTTATTTCCTAAAGTTATAATTTTACCACTTCATTTAAAGTTGTAAATAAAATGAATTTATATATTATCATTCCAGCTCATAACGAAGAAAAATTTATTGCATTAACTTTACAATCTATACTGAATCAAACTACAAAACCACAAAAAATTGTGGTCGTAAATGACAATTCAACTGATAATACAGAAGCTATTGTAAAAGAATATTCAGAAAAAAATACTTCAATTTCCTTAATAAATACCATTTCAACAGCCATTCATTTGCCAGGCAGTAAAGTTATTCAAGCTTTTCATAAAGGATTTGAAACTCTGGATTCAAATTATGACATTATAGTAAAATTAGATGCTGATTTAATTTTACCAAACAATTATTTTGAAACCATAATTTCTCATTTCAAGAAAGACCAGAGAATTGGTATGGTTGGAGGATTCGCCTATATCGAAAAAAACGGAGAATGGATTTTAGAAAACTTAACCGATAAAGATCACATTCGTGGTGCTTTTAAAGCGTACAGAAAAGAATGTTTTATAGAAATAGGAAATTTAAAACCTGCTATGGGTTGGGATACGGTTGATGAATTATTATGTAAGTTTTATGGATGGAAAGTCGTTACTGATGAAAGTTTAAAAGTAAAACATCTAAAACCAACTGGAGCTAATTATAATAAAACAGCTCGTTACAAACAGGGAGAAGCATTTTATACTCTAGGTTATGGATTTATTATTACAACTATTGCATCTGCAAAATTAGCCTTGATGAAAAAGAAACCTCTGCTTTTCTTTGACTATATAAAAGGATTTTGGAAAGCCACAATGGCAAATAAACCATTACTTGTAACTAAGGAGCAAGCCAAGTTTATTAGAACCTATCGCTTACAAAAGATGAAAGAGAAATTGTTTTGAATAAATAAAATTAACTCATAACTTAAAACTCATAACTTATAACTATTTTTGACAATATTTCAATAATAATGATGCTCATCCGCTACTTATCGCAAATTGGAAAATATTTTTTGATGTGGAAAGAAATTTTCAACAAACCAACAAAATGGTCTGTAATGAAAGGACTCATATTCAAAGAAATTGACGATTTAATAATTGGCTCTTTAGGAATTGTTGCCTTTATCTCCTTCTTTGTTGGCGGAGTTGTTGCTATTCAAACCGCTTTAAATTTAACCAATCCATTAATTCCGAAATACTTAATTGGTTATGCAACACGACAATCTATTATTTTGGAGTTTGCGCCTACCTTTATTTCCATAATTATGGCGGGTAAAGTGGGTTCATTTATAACATCTAGTATAGGAACAATGCGTGTTACCGAACAGATTGATGCACTTGAAGTAATGGGAGTAAACTCTCTAAATTATTTGGTTTTCCCAAAACTAATTGCTTTACTTTTATATCCATTTGTAATAGGAATTTCTATGTTTTTAGGCATTTTTGGAGGTTTTATCGCAAGTGTTTATGGTGGTTTTGGTAATAGTTCGGACTTTATTGATGGACTTCAGATAGATTTTATTCCTTTTCATATCACTTATGCCTTTATAAAAACATTAATTTTCGCTTTACTTTTAGCAACTATCCCTTCTTTTCATGGGTATTTCATGAAAGGAGGCGCACTCGAAGTGGGTAAAGCCAGTACTGTTTCATTTGTTTGGACATCTGTTACTATCATTTTGATGAATTATATATTAACTCAATTGCTTTTAACATAATGATAGAAGTAAAAAATGTAGAAAAATCATTTGGCGGAACCAAAGTATTGAAAGGTGTTTCAACTGTTTTTGAGACAGGCAAAACCAATTTAATTATTGGACAAAGTGGTTCTGGAAAAACAGTACTACTAAAAAGTTTACTAGGCATTCACACACCAGAAGTTGGAACAATTTCTTTTGACGGAAGAATCTATTCTGATTTGACTCCCGATGAAAAAAGAGAGTTACGAACTGAAATTGGAATGGTTTTTCAAGGAAGTGCCTTATTTGATAGCATGACAGTTGCTGAAAATGTGGGTTTTCCGCTAAAAATGTTTACCAACAATTCAAAATCTGAAACTAAAGACAGAGTCGATTTTGTGCTAAAAAGAGTGAATCTGATTGATGCCCATCACAAACTCCCTTCTGAAATTTCTGGCGGTATGCAAAAACGGGTTGCCATTGCAAGAGCTATTGTAAACAATCCAAAATATTTATTTTGCGATGAACCCAACTCCGGTTTAGACCCTAACACTTCTATTTTAATTGATAATTTAATTAAAGAAATTACAGAAGAATACAACATTACCACAGTAATTAACTCTCACGATATGAACTCTGTAATGGAAATTGGAGAGAATATACTGTTCCTGAAAAATGGATTAAAAGCTTGGCAAGGAACGAAAGAAGAAATTTTCAGAACTGATAATGAAGCAATTGTTGAATTTGTTTATTCGTCTAACTTATTCAAAAAAGTCAGAGAAGCGTATTTAAAAGGATAAAAAAATCGTCCAAATTTGAACGATTTACTTAAACTTTTTTTTATTTCAATATTTTCACTTTACTATCATCAATTTTAAAGGCTTTAATTACAGCGTAATAATCATTTAAATCGACTGTTTTTTGGCTTTTTCCAGAGAAATAGCCTGGTAAAATAACGATTCTAAAGGTTTGATTTTGAATGTAACTTGGCGCATTTGCCAAATCAAAATTTCCTCCAGCATATATAGTGAAATCTTGTTTGCTAAAATCAAAGTCATAATCTAGTTCTACATCTGAACCATTTATGTTTAAAAACAAAGTTCTAGGAATTGGTTGCCATATTGGTGTAGTCTCGTTTATTGTTCCTGATAGTCTATAAATTAATAGAGCATCAGCAGCAAAAATTGGAGGATTTAAAGTTTGGTAAATTTTATATTCATTATCTATAAAACTAAAATTTATATTTTTAAGTTCGAAAACTTCACTTAATAATCCATTTTGCCCATCAACTCCATTTTGCCCAGGTATGCCTTGAGGTCCTTCACAACTTGAGAAAATAATTGAACCAATTATTGCGATTAAAACAACTATTTTTTTCATAACGTTTATTTTTTAACTATTTATAAAAGTATTCCAAAAATCAAACCAAAAAAACTAATTAAGTAAATTTTAATGAAAAATATATTTTCTTATTTTTACTGACATGAAATTATACATGATAATGATAGGCTGTAGGCCAAAAGGTCGATTGACAGAACAGCACGATATTTTTTTCGGAATTGGAAATTCAGTAGCCGAATTAATACCTAATATGAAAACCTTTTGGCCTGAGGCTAAAGGCAAGATACATATTGATGCTTGGCGAGAAGTAACTGTTGTAAACAATCATACAATCGAAGTTGTTCCGAAAAAAAGTGAAATAAAATCTATCTCACAACTCTTCTTTATTAATCTTGGTGGCTATAAAGAACAAGAATTTGAAGAATATCATTATAAAATACTCGTTGCAAGCGACACATTAGCTCAAGCAATAAAAACGGCTAAATCCACTTCTTTCTTTAAACATTTTGGTTTTAAAGGTGCAACTTCACATATAGATGATAAATATGGTTTAGATGTTGATGATGTTTATAAAGTAAAAGATATTCTGCCGACAGCATTAAAAGAAAAATACGAATTAAAAATTACAAAAAGCGAATTCCCTATTTTAGAAGACATTTTACATATTGGCTATTTAAAATTAGATTCGCTAAAATAATTAAACCAACTATTCAGCTATCAAAATTAATTCTTGTATTCAATACTAACATAAAAAAGGAACAAAAAAAGTTAAAAAAATCAAAATAGAATAAATAAAAATATCAAATCAGCAAAGACCATTCTTAATTGAAGGGTCTTCTTTTATTAAATTAACGTGTTCTTTAAAGAAAATTTATTAATTCATCGAAATCAAGAATCTTTAAGATTACACAACTTTAATGTTAAAATAAAACAAAACATCATTATTATTCCAATTAAAATGTCCAATTTTGCAAAAATAATTTAAAGAATTCAAGATGAAAACCGAAAACAATATCAAAATCGAAATTCCCCAAGCGGTTATTGATGGTGTAATGCGAAAATTACAAGAATGTAAAATGGACTTAGCGCCTTACCTTCAAGAACTAACAAAAGAACAAAGTGTATCATTTATTAAAATAGGAGATAAAACAAAAGTTGTAATAAACAATACTCAAAAGGTTTCAAATCCAGAATCTGTTATAGATTTTGTTACTAATGTTGCCTTTTTTAAAGACGAAACCATAAATTCCAGACTTAACCCTATTCATAATTTAGCGAATTTCTTTGGTAATCAGCGCAACTTAAAACAGTAATTCTATTTAATAATAGTTTTTAATTCTTGCCGATACTGCGAAGCACTCCTTCCCGTATAGGCTTTAAATGATTTATTGAAATGGCTAAAATTATTAAAGCCACTTTCATAACAAATTTCAGAAATACTTATAGGTTTCTCAGCTAATAATTTAGAAGCGTGAACCAATCGATAATCATTTACAAAACTTGTAAACGTCATATTAGTGATTTTCTTGAAATACCTACAAAAAGAAGGATTGGTCATACTCACTAAATTAGCCACTTCCTCTAAAGCAATAGGTTCTTGAAAATGATCTTTTACATAATTAAAAACGCTGCTAATCCTATCATTATCCTGAACTTGCATTTCGATAGAGAATCCATCAGCATTTAAAATAGTATATTCTTTAGAACGCTCTAAAGTATTTAAAATAGATATCATTGTTAACAATCGATCAATAGGGCTTTGAATTTCCATTGCCTCTATCCTTTCTCCAATTATTTTTTTAGTATCCCCATGAAAAGCGATTCCCGCTTTGGCTTGAATAAAAAGATTTTGAATATTCTTCATTTCTGGTATTTCAAAAAAATCATTGCCTAAAAAATTAGGTTTCATCTGAATTACTGTTTCGTTTTTGTTCCCTGTTTGATCATTTGTAAAACCGCAATGCGGTAAATTACTACCTATAAGTATTAGGTCGCCATTGGTATAATACGAAATATGACTTCCTATTTGCCGTTTACCACTACCGCCGTTTACATAAACCAACTCAATTTCAGGATGATAATGCCATAGATGCGATTTTATATTCGCATTTTCGTCGTATTTAGAAAAATAAAAAGAGCTACCATAAGATGGTGCTATAATTTCTAATGAAGGAGGGGCTAATGTTATCATAGTGCTATATTTTAATATATGCAAAATTATCACATAAGTGTGTTTAATTACCAATAATTAACCTATATCGTTTTAGCCATGTTAAAATAGCAAACATATTGGAAAACACAGACCTATTAAGGTCAATATTGTTGTCCTAATTTTGTACTGTTAATATTGAGTATTAATTTAAAGCATTCGATTATGAAAAAGATTTTAAAATTAAGTTTGGTACTATTAGTAGCTTTGACTACTATGCAGACATATGCACAAGAAGGCGATTTTTTACTTTATGTAAAAAAAGGGAACGAAAAAGAAATTAGATTTTCTTTAAACGGAATCAAAAAAATTAATTTGGCATTGTATGACGAAGATAATAATTTGATTTATTCAGAAAATGCTTCAGGCAAAACAGGTATTTTAAGAACCTACAAATTAGACGAGCTTCCAGCCGGAAAGTATTTCTTAATTGCTGAAAATGATGTAAAAAAAGTGAAATACGAGATTGTTGTTTCTGACTTTATTGCTTCTTTATCAAAAAAAGTAATTTCTGAAGTTTATAAAGTAACTATTGAAAACAAAAAAGGAGTTTTAGCAACCTTATAATTACAATCAAAAGCTAAAAAACAAGTTTAAAATAAATTAATTTTTAAAACAAAATCATGAAAAAAATCATAAAATTAAGTATAGTATTTGCATTTGTATTAACAACAATAGGTACTTATGCATCAGAAGAGAACTCTTTCTTAAGCGTTAGAAAAGGGAATGAAAAAGAAATAAAAGTTTCTTTGAACGGAATAAATAAGGCAAAAGTTTCTATTTATGATGAAGAAGACAACTTAATCTACTCAGAAATAGCTACTGGTAAAGAAGGGGTATCAAAAATATACAATCTAGAGGAATTTCCTGAAGGAACTTACTATTTTGTTGTAGAAACTTGTTTGAAAAAAGTAAAGCATGAAATAATTATAAATGGCCAAGAAATTTCAAATGTGACTGCAAAAGAAATTTTATAATAATAAATTAGACCAACATCAATAATTAAAATGAAGAGGCTATTATCAGTAATAGTCTCTTTTCTGTTTTCTTATGTGTTTCTTATTGACATTAAGATTAACAAAAACTTAAATTAAGATATTCTAAATACTAAAGTTTTTTGAAGAGCTCTATTTAAAGTTTAACTCCCATGCTAACGTAAATGTATACATAAAGAAGTACTCGCCAGGTTTAAAACTCTTTTCTTGATGAATAATACCAAATTGGGTACCCCATATATGTTTATTACTTTTACTAGAAAAATCATATTCTACTCTAAATTTTTGAGATTTTAATATAATAGTTGAATTTGTCTCATTTAAAATAAAAAATTGATTGTTTTCTGGGGAAATACCAAGCCCAAGTGAACAGCCTATAAAATTATTTGCATCTTTTCTGTACTTTCTATATGCCAAAGTACCTGAGGAACTTAAGCCAGCATCCCCTGGAGTTAAATAGGTTCTTAATGTCCAATAGTCATTTCCTGTATACCAACCAATAGAGCCCGTGTAAATATTTGTTACGGTTGAAAATTTTAAAGTTCGAAATCCAAGTGAAGCCTCAAAACTTTTGGGTAATGATTTATAGAGCTCGGCTCCATATCTTATGTTTGGAAATAAATCACTACTTGCAAATCCAAAATTTAAATAGGTGTAAAATCCGTTTGATATTCTAGGATATAAGTCAATTTCATATTGGATTCCGCTATCATTAAATCGTCTGTCATAATTTATCTTTGCAATCATGCTACCATATTTGGTTTGACGACCATATTTTAATGTATAATATTCAAATGGATCAAAAACATCAGAAAACACATCTACTTCAGATCTAAATCCAATTATGTTTTTTCTGAGTTTTTGCAAAAGTGTTTCTTTATAGTCAATTGCTTTCTTAAACTCTGGATTTTTTGCTAATAACAATTCAATAATATTTAGTGCTTCTTGTGGATGATTAGCATTTTCTTCAGCGTTAGCCTTTAAATACAGTATTTCAGCATCATTTGGAAATTTTTTTAAAACTTCATTCGACAGTTCTAAAGCAACAAAAGGAGAATTTGACCATAATTCATTATTTATGGCTGCAACCCAAGTACTTTTAGTATTTGAATCTCTCTCTAAAATATATTTAAACTCAGAGCGTGCTTTTTTATAATCTCCATCCCATGAATATGTTGTTGCCAAAAAAGCACGAACATCATGATAATTAGGATATTTTGTCAAAATAAACATTAATGTATCTTGTGCTTGTTTGCGTTGCTTGTTAAATGCTAAATTACGAGCCGTTTCAAAAGAAACATCAGGATCTCCTTTAAATTTTATTTCTTGGGAATTACCTTGAAAGAAGCAAAAAAAAGCAAATAGTATTGTGATTGAAGTAACTGTTTTTGAAATCATCATTTCAAGGATTTTTTAAAAGTTAAATAGGAATTATTCTCTGGTTGTATTTTCAAAAGAATATCAATAGTTTTATTAGCGTCTTTTAAATTTTTCATTCTCATATAAGCTTGAGCCAATTTATAAGTCAATTCCGGATCATTTAGCTGGTTGCTTATTGCTTTTTCACCTATTGCAACTGCTTTTTTATTTTGATCTGACCACCAATATACATCCATTATTGCGAGATAAGCATCGCTATAAAATGGAGTTCTGTTGATGACTTCTAGTAATTCTATTTCCGCATTTTTATAGTCGCCATCCCAAGCAAGTGTTCTGGCTTTTAAAGTTCTTACATCACCATAATTAGGCAAGTCATTTAAAACAAAATTGCATAATAATCGTGCTTTTTCGCGTTCTTTTTTAAAGGCTAAATCTCTGGCAAGAAAAAAAATATGATCTCGATCCAATCCTTTTGTTAATTTTTTTATCATTGCAAGTTGCTTTGTTGTAAATTCATATGTAGGTTTTACAAAGCTGCTAGTAACATTAGAAATTTTATTTTTTTTAGTTAAATAAACATTCAATTTTTTAAAATCATTAAAAGAACCGCTTATGGTTTCCATCATATTATTGTCAGTTTCACTAATGTTGAAATTTTCATCAATTTTAAAAAGGTTCCCATCTGAATAATAATAATCTTTATAGATATAATCATTAATGCTCCCCTTATATCTCATCAATGGAATGCTGTGAATGTTTCTAAATTGTCTTGCAGTATCTAATCCTTTTCCTAACCAAGTCGTTTTTTCTAATTTGTTAAACTTATAATTATTCATTAAAAATGAGACTAAGCTTGGCGTTACATCACTATGAGAAGAAATAGATTTGAATTTTGCAGTTTTCTTTAACATGGGACTATAGATATAAAGAGGAACATGAAAACGGGATAAATTATCTTTTTGAGGAATTGGAATTAACCTGTGATCGCCTGTAATTACAAAAATGGTGTTTTGATAATCTGGTCTTTTTGAATAGGCTTTTATGAAACTCTCTATAGAATTATCTGTATAAAGTAGGCAAGCAAATATGTCTTTGTATTCACTCATCCTATTTTTTTCGAAAGTAGGTTTTGTATTTAATATTCGGTCTACTCTTCCTAAATAAGCATTTTTTGAAGGGAAATCAAAGGGTTCATGATTGGTAAGAGTCATGATGATATCTAATCGAGGCTTCTTCTTATCTTTGAGCTCTGTCAAAGTTTTACGGTATATCTCAGCATCAGGATAACCCCAAGAAAAACCACCTGAATTTTCTTTTGTCTTGACATATCCTGGTCCAAATTTATTGATATCTATGATTTTATCAATACCATTATATTCTAAGAAATTACTTTTTCTGTCAAATGTTGATTCATCCCCACAATAATAATTGGTTTCATATCCGTTTGATTTTAAAATACTAATTAACGAATTGTGTTTCGGCAATGGATTGAGTTCCATGAACCCGTCTTCTCCAAAAGGCAGAGAACCCATTAATGAAGGTAGGGCGCCAAATGTTCTGCCAGCATTACTCACAAAATTCTCCCAATAAAGCGATTTTGAAGTCAATGAGTCAAGAAATGGTGTAAAGCCTTTATACTCGCCGTCATCTGTAAAATCACTACCAAGTCCTTCCACAATAATGAATACCACATTTGGTTTTTCTATATGAATGTTGAAAAATGGCGCTAATACATCTTTGGTATCTTTAGATGCTATTTCTAAAGGATATTCTTTTTTAGATGAAAAAGTTCCTTCAGAAGCTAAAGCTTTATCATTTCTTGACCTCATAATATCGCTCATTAAGAAATTTAATTTGTTTTGAGTTTCAAACTTATTACTACTGGCAACTAGAAAATGTAAACCGCTAAAAAAGAATAGAAATACAAGTAAAATTTTACTGTTAATTTTATGCTCAAAAAAATGAAAAAGCCTTATTAAACCTAGATAAGCAAAAGGTAAAATCATAAATGGCAATATCATTAGAAAGGATAGTTTTATAGAAGCGGTAACTGTCGTGTACATGTCGCTCCAAGAATACCCTAAAATATCAGCACCCAGATTAATATGAGTGGTGAGGCTGTATCCTGTCAATCCAAGCTGGATGACTATGACAATAATAAATAGGATTTTAATTACTACAATTCCTAATTTGATTTTAAAGTATTTTACTACTAAATATAGAGGGAAAAACAACAATCCGATTATTAAACCAGTAAAAAAATCATTTAGTATTTTAAGTCCAAAAGATTGTACATCAAAATTTTTGAATACATCAATAAAGCTCAAAAAACAAAAAATTATGATTAATGAAACTGTTGAATAAATATATTCTAAATTGTTTTGGTATTTAAATTGTTCTTTCATTTAGTTTTAATTAGGTGTTTCCCATTCCTTTTCTTGTCATGGTCCCCCATTCAATTTTTTTATAAAAGTAATATTCAATATTTCCTTTAATTGCCGCATAAAGTATAAATGGGTGATTCACTATTGGTTCTAAAAAAGATATTATGATTAATTTTATACCAATTTTTTTCTTCTTGTATTGATTATACGTTAATTCTTCAGAAATTATTGCTACGATAGAGAATAGAACCGAGAATGAGTAAGCTAGAAGTATAAATGAAAGCGAGTAATCCCATCTCACATAATCAAAAAAGATTAGAATTCCAAAGTAAATTAGACCTGCAACTTCTACAATAGGAGCCATTCTTTCAAAAATAAACCAATATGGATAACTCAATAAACCTAGTGAAAAGTATTTTTTATTAAATCCAATTTTTTTATGCTTTTTTAGAGTTTCTATTGTACCCCTTGTCCATCTGTTTCTTTGCGAAATAAAAGTTTTATAATTATCCGGTGCTTCAGTCCAACATAACGGATCAGGAATGTAAGCTACTTTGTATTTCTGATTTATTTCCTGCATATGTCTTCTCATTCGGACAATTATCTCCATGTCTTCTCCAACTGTATTGGTATCATAACCACCAACTTCGATTGCAATTTTCTTGTCAAACAAACCAAAAGCACCTGAAATAACTAATAAACCATTTAGCCTACTCCAAGCCATTCTTCCTAACAAAAACGCTCTTAGATATTCTAAAATTTGTCCTTGTTCTAACCATTTATTAGGGAAATTTATTTCTAGTAATTTACCATCTTTAATAGTACATGAGTTTGCAATTCTAATTACCCCTCCAGCTGCAATTACTTTTTGATCTGTTATTTCTAAAAATGGTTTAATTAATTTTTGCAGTGCATCTTCTAGTAACAAACAATCGACATCAATTGAGGCAACATACTTATTTTTACTAATGTTTAATCCCATATTTAAAGCATCTGCTTTTCCTCCATTTTCTTTATCAACAACAATTAATTTATCAAAAGCTGGGTTTGTAGATTTATATACACCACCTCTTAATGGCTTTGTTTTTATTTGTTCATTAATAGGAATATCAATTTGTATCAAGTCATAAGCTTTTATGAGTTTTTCTAAACTGTCATCTTTACTTCCATCATTTACTATTATCACATCATAATTTACATAATGGCTTGATAACAATGAGCGAACATTTTCAACAATATTTAAGCTTTCATTATAAGCAGGTGCTATTATTGAAATAGAAGGAGAAAAAGGAGAAGATAGTATTTCCTTGTAGTTTACAAAGCTGTTTTTTTTCATATAGCTTCTTGTTTCTATTGCTGAAATTATACCTAATAAAATATAAGAAGTTATAGCCGAAATAGAAAATATAAGAAAAAAATATTGAATTATTGTCAGTATAATTTGCCAAGTATTTGCATTCATATTTGTTTAGTTTTAAGCAGTTGTTTTTTTGTTTGTTATGTCTTCAAATAATTCGGTATCGTACAAATAGTATTCTTCAAAGTTTAGGTTTTTCATGATTTCCATTATTATTAATTTAATTTCTTGATTTTCATGATTTCTGTAATCTAACAAAAAGAATTTGTCACTGCTTTCATACGTGTTTTCTAGCATTTTGACAAATGCTATTTGTTCATCAAGACTTGTTTCTATAAAATTACTTTTCAAAACCACTTTAGCTTCAAGAACGTTCAAATGATTTAATGATTCAATAGCATTCACTCTTATCAGTTCGTTTTTATGATTTAAAAGTGCTATGATTTCATCCTTTACTTCATATTGATTATAAAGTCTAGCTAATTTTAAAGCAAAACTTACTACTGATTCATTTGTTGATTTTAACCAAGGTTTAATATCCGTAATATCCTGATCATCTGATTTTTGAAGAATTTCTAGTAATTGTATCTGATCCCATTCTGATAATGGAGTCTGTAATAAATTTAAAAACTCTAACCCTTTGAAAGTAAATAATTGAACTAGGTACAATTGCATTTCCTTTCGAACTTCTTTCTTTGGATGATTTATATTTTTCATAACCACACTCTGAATTCCTTTTACTTGAAATAGAGTAAGTTCTCTAATTGCATTTGCTATAACATCCCATTTCTTATGCCTTAATTTACTTAATGGGTATTGCAAAAGACCCAGTTCAATATAGAGCTTATCTATTGAGTCAGCTATTTCACCTGTTATTTCATTTCTTAATTTCAATAATGTTGCAATTAGTACTTTTCTTTTAAAAGCTTCTGAAGTAACGCCTTTCAATTCTTTTATGATTTTCTTTTGTTCAATACTAAAATCCTCCTCTTCATTTCCAGAATATAAATAAGTAATTAGACTTGATTCAAAATACATTTGACATTTTGATTCTAAACTAGATTTAACTCTTAATTTGTTTCTTAGATATCTCAAATAAATTATCAGAATAAAAACATTTGTCATTAAAATAACGCTTGTAATCCAAACAACTTTAATTATTAATGGAAACTGATTAAAATATTGTAAGATAAAATTATACTCATTCATAATTTATAATTTTTAAATGCTTTACTGAAGTAATCTTTTTACTCTAATAACCAATTCGTGAGGACTAAAAGGTTTACTCATAAAATCAGTTGCTCCTAAATCGAATGCTTTGAGAACTATTTCTTCTTGTCCAGCAGAAGAAAATACGATTATAGGTGTTTGTGAAATCAATTTATTTCTTACATGACTAATGACTTCAAGTCCACTTACAAAAGGCATCATGATATCAGTTAAAATTAATTCGGGGTCAAATTGTTCTATTAATTCTAATGCTTCTTTTCCATCTTTAGCAATAAGTAGTTTATACCCTTCTTTTTCTAATCTGAATTTAAGTAGCAACGAAAGAACTGAATTATCTTCTGCTAGTACAATTTTTTTGGCCTCATTCATGGTACTGTAATTTGTGATTACTAAAAAATATTAAAATGTTTTTGGAAATATTAAAAAAGTGAAATAATGCGATTTAATTATTTTGCTTAATTATTTTTCACATTTCAAATCTATATATTTAAAAAACTAAAAACAAATAAAATATCGACAAAAGTGATAAAATCATCGATTAAATACTTAATATAGATATTTTTATAATAAAATTCTTATATTATTTTATTATAAATAATTAAATTATTCATTGATTGCTAAAAATTATTTAAAAAAATTGCATATAAAGTAAACTTTTAAATAGTCATTTTTTTCCTGAGGTATTTATGAATAAAGTTTAAAATAGAGAATTGAAAGTCTATTTTTCATGTGGTATTAGATAGACTATTTTTAATGTGAAAAATGGAAGTGAAATTTTTAGAAAGAAAACATAATTATAATAATATATAAAATACTTTGAGAGTAATACTCGCAGATATTAAACTTTAATTTTGTTTTTAAATAGTTTAAAATACAATACTCTATTACTTTAAGATTAAGCCTTCTAGGTACTGTTCTAAAAATGCAGTTAAATCAAACCAATGCAGCTTTTGAGGATTTGAAACAATTGGTTTATTAATAAAATTTTCATTAGTTAAATAATAATGCAAACCATCACTAGTTGTTATTCCTTCAATTTGATGAAAAGGAAGTTTTAACTTAATTTTTCTTTTGTTTCCTGAAAAAAAATCGTTGTTTTTATAATCATACAACAAATAAATAAAAGGTTTTAACTTCTTGTTATAACCACATAAAGCAACTATTTTCTTTTCTTCAACATAAGCGGAACCAGTAATTAATCCCTTAATTGGATAGGATGTTTTATATTGAGCAACATAGTTTCCAGGTATTTTAGGTAAAGAATAAATACTAGTTTTATTTGATTTCCATTGTTTGGTAAACAAATACAAACTATCTCGGGTAGCAATCATTGATTCACAATCAAAATTGGTTCGATTCGATTTTTTGAGTTCAAAATCAAATTGATCTGAATAACGTAAAGATATAGTATCTATTTCCTGTTTGTTCAAAAGCAAAGAAGCCTTTTCTATTCTTAAAACATGCAAGTCCTTTCGATTCCCTCTATAATTATTCCCGAAATCTCCTATATACAAATACGAACTATCTTGAGCTATTTCCTCCCAATCCCTATTTGCAACATGACTTAATTGAATTTTCTTTACAACAGCTCCCGATAAGGTGTCTAAGGCATACAAATTTACATCTGTATCATCATTATGCGTCCACAGCAAACCGTTCCAAAAGGTTAAACCAGAAGTTTCATGAAGTGAATTATCTAAAATAAGTGAGAAATTAGGTTTTATAGCCTTGTGTTTGTACCTGCAACTTCCATCGTTTAAAGTGGCTAATGGATTATAATTTTTAGCCAATACATCTGTACAGCCAGCAACTTGGCCATTTAGAAAACAGGAAGTGAAACTTAAAATAAAAACTACAACTATTTTTTTGGTCATTTCTTTACTTCAGTGAATCAATTTTAAATCAAAATTACATATTCCGTCTATATTGACCACCAACTTCAAATAATGCATTCGTAATTTGTCCTAAAGAACAAACCTTTGTTGCTTCCATTAATTTCTCAAAAATATTTTTGTTGGAAATGGCTGCTTCTTGTAAAATTTCAATATGTTCGATAACTTTTTCAGCACTTGTTTTGTGCAAGTTGGTTAACATATCGATTTGATATTGTTTCTCTTGTTCAGTAGCGCGAATAACCTCAGCTGGAATAACCGTTGGAGAACCTTTAGAACTCAAAAACGTATTTACACCAATAATTGGAAATTCTCCCGTATGTTTTAAGGTTTCATAATACAAGCTTTCTTCCTGAATTTTAGAGCGTTGGTACATCGTTTCCATTGCGCCTAAAACACCTCCACGCTCAGTAATTCGGTCAAATTCTTGTAAAACAGCATTTTCAACTAAATCGGTTAATTCTTCAATAATAAACGAACCTTGAATTGGATTTTCGTTTTTAGCCAAACCTAATTCTTTATTAATAATCAACTGAATCGCCATGGCACGACGCACTGATTCTTCTGTTGGCGTAGTAATGGCTTCGTCGTAAGCATTGGTGTGTAATGAATTACAATTATCATAAATAGCATATAAGGCTTGCAAAGTGGTACGAATATCGTTAAAGTCAATTTCTTGAGCATGTAATGAGCGACCTGATGTTTGAATATGGTATTTTAACATTTGCGCTCTTTCGTTGGCTCCGTATTTATTTTTCAAGGCTTTTGCCCAAATTTTACGTGCTACACGACCAATTACCGCGTATTCTGGATCAATTCCATTAGAGAAAAAGAACGATAAGTTGGGTCCGAAATCGTTAATATTCATGCCACGACTCAAATAATATTCCACATAAGTGAAACCGTTTGATAAAGTGAATGCCAATTGCGTTATTGGATTCGCTCCTGCCTCAGCAATATGATAACCTGAAATAGAAACCGAATAGAAATTACGAACGTTTTCTTTTATGAAATATTCTTGTACATCGCCCATCAATCGCAATGCAAACTCCGTTGAAAAAATACAGGTGTTTTGCGCTTGATCTTCTTTTAAAATATCAGCTTGAACCGTTCCACGAACTTGTGCTAAGGTCTTTATTTTAATATCATTATAATTACCTAAAGGCAATACTTGATCACCAGTAACTCCTAAAAGCATCAAGCCCAAACCATTATTCCCTTCAGGCAATTCGCCTTGGTATTTTGGGACCACTGTTCCCTTTTTCTTATAGATTTCGTTGATTTTAGCTGAAACTTCATCAACTAAATTATTCTCTTTAATGTATTTTTCACAATTTTGATCAATAGCCGCATTCATAAAAAACCCAAGTAACATTGGAGCTGGACCGTTAATTGTCATAGAAACCGAAGTCATTGGATGGCTCAAATCGAAACCAGAATACAATTTTTTGGCATCATCCAAACAACAAATAGAAACTCCCGCATTTCCAATTTTTCCGTAAATATCCGGACGAATGTGTGGGTCATTTCCGTATAACGTTACACTATCAAAAGCCGTCGATAAGCGCTTTGCTGGTAATCCCGCTGACACATAATGAAAACGCTTGTTAGTACGTTCTGGCCCACCTTCGCCTGCGAACATACGTGACGGATCTTCACCTTCGCGTTTAAAAGGATACAATCCAGAGGTAAAAGGGAATTCGCCAGGAACATTTTCTTGCAAGTTCCATTTTAAAATATCACCCCAAGCTTGATATTTTGGTAATGATATTTTAGGAATTTGAGAATGCGATAAACTTTCGGTATGAGTGGTTATTTTTATTTCCTTATCACGGACTTTAAAACTATAAAAAGGGTTTTTGTATTTATTTACTTTTTCGTCCCAAGTTAAAATGACTTCCCAATTGTATGGATCGAGATTCATTTTTACACGGTCGAACTCTTTTAGAAGTAATACTAAAAATAGGTGAGATTGCTGAGCTAGTTCACTTTTGCTCTTATCCTCCTTTGTTGGAATGACAATTTCTTCGATTCCTGCTTTAGTTAGATTGGGTTTACTTCCAAAAACGGTTTCTATGGTTTTGTAAATTCCATATAATTTTTGAGCTACTTCAACTTGAGTTAAAGCAGTTTCATCGTATTTTCTATTACTCTCAGCAATTTCAGATAAATAACGGGTTCTATGTGGCGGAATAACATAAATTTTCTCGCTCATTTCACGAGTAATTTCGAAAGTTGATTTTAAATCAGCTCCTGTTTTCTCTACAATTTTATCCATAATAGATTTGTAGAGTGTATTCATTCCTGGATCGTTAAACTGAGAAGCTATAGTTCCGAAAACTGGCATTTTATCAGGATTTATATCCCAAAGATTATGATTACGTTGGTATTGTTTTTTAACATCCCGAATCGCATCTAAAGCACCACGTTTATCGAACTTATTCAATGCAACCAAATCGGCAAAATCTAACATATCAATTTTCTCTAATTGAGTTGCAGCGCCAAATTCAGGTGTCATGACATAAAGAGAAACATCAGAATGTTCAATTATTTCAGTATCACTTTGCCCAATTCCCGAAGTTTCTAATATAATAATATCGAATTTAGCAGCTTTTAACACTTCAATTGCCTCATTTACATATTTTGACAATGCCAAATTTGATTGACGTGTTGCTAGGGAACGCATATAAACTCTAGGATTATTAATGGCATTCATACGAATTCTATCGCCTAATAACGCCCCTCCTGTTTTTCTTTTTGAAGGATCGACAGATATTAATCCAATAGTTTTTGTTGGGAAATCGATTAAAAATCGGCGTACTAACTCATCTACTAAAGATGATTTTCCTGATCCACCAGTACCTGTAATTCCTAAAATAGGAATTTTTGAAGTTTCGTTAGTTGCATGAATCGCATCAAAAGTAGCTTTGGCAATTTCAGGAAAATTCTCAGCCGCAGAAATTAATCGTGCAATAGCTTTTGGATTTTTATCCTCAATATTATTCAATTCGTCGTTTAATTTATCCCCTATTGGATAATCCGACCGTTTTACCAAATCATTTATCATTCCCTGTAATCCCATGGCTCGACCATCATCCGGAGAATATATTCGTTCGATTCCGTATTTGTGTAATTCTAAAATTTCAGTTGGCAAAATCACACCGCCACCGCCACCAAATATCTTGATATGAGCTGCTCCTTTTTCCTTTAGCAAATCATACATATACTTAAAATATTCGTTGTGACCACCTTGATAGGATGTCATGGCAATAGCATTTGCGTCTTCTTGAATGGCTGTATTTACCACTTCTTCAACACTTCGGTCATGACCAAGGTGAATAACTTCTACACCTGTAGATTGTATTATTCTACGCATAATATTTATGGCAGCATCATGACCATCAAAAAGAGAGGCAGCTGTTACAATTCGGACTTTATTTTTAGGAATATAAGGCGTTTGAGGCTCCATGTGAGTAGCTAAGAATTTGTTCGTGCAATTTAGGCAAATTAAAAAAAATTCATCGTATAAAATCAGATAAAACGCAAAATATCAATTCCGAGCTTTTTTTTACAAAAAATAAGATTAGTTTTGAAAAAAATTGATTACAAATTACTTAATTTCATATAAAAAAGGGATTGATTTAATAAAATAAGATGCGAAACATTACAATACTTATTCACTGTGAAGACCAAAAAGGAATTATTGCGGCAGTGACCAATTTTATTTTAAAAGTAGAAGGAAATATTACTTACATTGATCAGCATGTAGATGTAGACCAAAATGTGTTTTTTATGCGTTTGGAATGCGAGTTGATGAATGAAAGGTGGAATGTAGAATCTATAAAAGTAGATTTCCAAGAATCAATTGCCAACGATTTTAAAATGTCATGGCAATTGTATAACAAAGACCAAAAACCAAAAATGGCTCTTTTTGTTTCCAAATATGAGCATTGTTTATTTGACATATTAGGCCGTTATAGTGCTGGAGAATTACCGTTAGAAATCCCTTTAATTATTAGTAATCATGAAGATTTAAAACCAATAGCAGACCGATTTAATATTCCGTTTCATCATGTACCTTTTAATAAGGAAAATAAAATAGAAGGTGAAAAACAACACATTGCACTATTGCAACAATACGATGTCGATTTTATAGTTTTGGCTCGATACATGCAAATTATAACTCCTCAATTAATTTCGCTTTATAAAAACAAAATCATTAACATTCATCATTCTTTTTTGCCCGCTTTCCCTGGCGCAAAACCTTATCATTCAGCATTCAAAAGAGGTGTGAAAATCATTGGAGCCACTAGCCATTATGTAACCGAAGAATTAGATGAAGGGCCAATTATTGAGCAAGATATTACTCGTGTTTTACACAGTCATTCTATTGAAGACTTTATAATGAAAGGTAAGGATCTAGAACGTATTGTTTTATCAAGAGCGATTAGATTGCATGCGGAAAGAAAAACTATGGTCTACAGTAACAAAACCGTTATCTTTTCTTAAAACGGCACAATCTTTGTCTTAAAAATTAAAAAATATTTATGAAAAAATTATTCTTGCTTTTAGTTCTAACACCGCTTTTATGTATTGGACAAGCTAAAACCAAAGCTAAAAAAAGCAAAATCAAAGTCCCAAAAATTGAAGCAGTAAACAAGGCTCTCACTCCAACTACTGCTTTAGATATTAGTAGCGGATTAAAAGAAGCCTTAAACAAAGGGGTTAGCGAACAAGTTTCTAAATTAACCGCTATAGATGGTTTTTATAAAAATGATTTGGTTAAAATCACTATGCCAGAAGAATTACAAAGAGTAGATGCTACCTTAAGAAAATTAGGCATGGGCAACTTGGTTGACGACGGAATAAAATCCTTAAATCGTGCTGCCGAAGATGCTGTAAAAGAAGCAACTCCAATTTTTGTTATTGCTATTAAAGATATTAACATTACAGATGCTAAAAGCATACTACTAGGAAAAGAAAATGCTGCAACAACTTATTTACAAACAGCTACTAATAAAGATTTGTATGCTAAATTCAATCCCGTAGTTCAGGAATCAGTAGGGAAAGTTGGTGCAGATGTGCTTTGGCCATCTATAATTAATAAATATAATACAATACCGTTTATTTCGAAAGTAAACCCAGACATAACAGATTATGTAACAAAAAAAGCTATGGACGGCGTTTTTAAAATGATTGCAGTTGAAGAAAAAAATATCAGAGAAAAACTAACTTCAAGAAATTCTGATTTATTGAAAAGTGTTTTTGCATTGCAAGACAAGAAATAAAATTTTAAAACTTAACAAAACTCAAACATATAAATAACAAAGCATTAACATTACAACTCATTAATAATCACCATATTTGTATGGTAATAAGGTTTTTTATTATTTGTTCAGAATTAGTAAAAAAGAAGCCAATATCTTAGGGTGTTGGCTTTTTTATTGAATCATTTTAAGGAATAAAATTACGTTTTTATTGAAAATTTCGGGCTGCTCAACATTTACAACATGGCCACATTGTTTAATTACAAATAATTGGGAAGATTTATAATGTTTTTCAACAACTTGCCTTACTGATGGTAAAAACATATAATCTTCTTCACCCATAACATACAGAGTTGGAATTCCTAATTCAACTTGACGAAACCATTTTAGAATTGGATTAATTTCTGCAGTGAGTTTAAACCATCGTATGAATTCTTTTTGATATAACTTTTTAGCTTCGTTTATAAACAATATTCTAGACTGTTTATGATTTTTATTTGGCATAATTACAAAAGCAAAAAACTTGTACAATACTAAATAAGGCAAAACATATTTAAACATGTTCCCCAATTTCATTAGTATTTGTGAACGGAAATTCATTTTAAGAATAGCTCCGCCAAGAATCATACTTTGAACACGCTCGGGATGTGTCTCAGCCAATTGTCGAATAAGAATAGTCCCGAGTGAAATTCCTACAAAATGTGATTTTTCAATTTTAAGGTAATCAATAACTTCCAAAACGTCATTTGCAATTGACTGGAACGTATATTTTCCTTTTAATGCATTTTTTATTTGAGTATTTGAATTACCATGGCCTCTTAAATCCAATAATAGAACATTGTACTGTTTTTTAAAATCTCTGATTTGTTTGAACCAAATAGACGAACTGCCTCCTGCACCATGCACAAAAGTTACCCATTGGGTACTCGTTTCGTTTTCGTATATGGTGTAATTGATCACTCTTTTTTTATATTAATTTTGAGTAAAGATAAAAGATGATTAATAAATGACAATAAATTTGTCATTTATATTTCTAGAAGTGATTATTGGAAATGTTTAATTTTACTAATTAATATCATTTAGTTTAAGTAAAAGCATCTAAAAGTTATTAATTAATTCAAATATGTTTTTATTTGTATAGTTAATGTATAGGTCACTTTTACTATATATGGTGTAAATATGTTATAGATTTGTAATTAAATCAAAACTCATGAGAAATTTTGTTTTCTTTTCATTTTTATTTCTATTTATTTCTAATTGGACTTATTCTCAAGTTCAAACTTTATCGGATACTTTTGAGGGTAACGGAAATATTTCTAGCTGGGTTGAAGATGATTGCGGTTTAGATAAAGCATTTGTAAATCCTTTCAAAATTGGAATAAATAATTCGGCAACAGTATTCAAATATTCAGATGTAGGAGGTTTATATGCTAACATAAGATTTAATACAAGTTCCAACTTTAACTTAATATCAAACCATACTTTTTCAATAAAAATATATGTTCCGTCATCGGGAATTACTGGTAATCAAACTAATAAAATCTCTTTAAAACTACAAAACAATACATTATCTGAGCCTTGGTCCTCTCAATGCGAGATTATTAAACCTCTCATTTTAAACCAATGGCAGGTTGTCACTTTCAATTTTGCATCTGATCCTTATTTAAATTTAGATTCAAACTCACCGAATCCTTTGTTTCGAAATGATTTTAATAGAGTTTTAATTCAAATCAATGGAGAAAATAATACTGATAAAGTTGTAGCTTACATAGATGATTTTCTTTATACCTACACTGACAACGGTCCAAAATTTAATACATTAGTTTGGTCAGATGAATTTGAAGCAAATGGGGCATTTAATGCAAATAATTGGTTTCAGCAAACACAGCTTCCAGATGGAGGAACTTGGTTTAATGGAGAAATACAACATTATACCAATCGTCAGACAAACTCCTTTGTAAGTAATGGTTCCTTAAAAATTGTTGCTAAGAGAGAAGCTTTTACCAATCAAGGACAAACAAAACAATTTACATCGGCTCGACTAAACTCTAAATTTGCTTTTAAAAATGGCCGAGTAGAAGTCCGAGCAAAAATGCCAACCGGACCAGGAACATTTCCTGCTATTTGGATGTTAGGTAAAAACATTATTGAACCAGGTTCTTATTGGACGAGTACATATGGCAAAGTGGGTTGGCCAGCCTGCGGAGAAATAGATATTATAGAGCATTGGGGAACTAATCAGAATTTTGTACAAAGTGCTATGCACACTCCATCTAGTTTTGGTGCTACAGTAAATAAAGGAGGTCAAACTATAAGTACTGTATCTAACGAGTTTCATGTTTATGCACTAGAATGGACAACAGAAAAGATGATCTTTAGTGTTGATGGTGTTGTGCACTATATCTATAATCCAACGGTAAAAAATACTGAAACTTGGCCTTTTTTAGGAGAGCAATACATCCTACTAAATGTTGCGATGTTGCCAAGTGTGACTCCAAACTTTAGCCAAAGCACTATGGAGATAGACTATGTTAGAGTGTATCAAGAAAGTCAATTAGCAACTTCTAAAATAGGAAAATTAAACAATGTTGTATTGTCTCCGAATCCAGCTACTGATGAATTAATAATAACTGTAAATGAAGAACTTTTAGGAGCTTCTGCAAAAATTTATTCGCTTTTAGGTCAAGAGCTTCAATCGTTGCAATTAAGCAACCAGCAAAATATAATCGATGTTTCGAATTATCAAAAAGGAATTTATCTGATTGGTATAGAAAGTAAAAAAGGAACTAAAACCTATAAATTTATAAAAAATTAGTATTCTTTAAAATTGTTGCCATTTCCAACTGCATTTTTAAAGCTTCTTCCCTTGCTTCATCAGCAAAATCGACATCATTAGAAGCATAAATTATTCCGCGAGAAGAATTTATTAGCAAACCAACATTTTCATTCATTCCAAATTTACAAACTTCAGATAGACTTCCTCCCTGTGCGCCAACACCTGGGACCAGAAGAAAACTATTTGGCACAATTTTGCGAATTTCTCTAAAATATTCAGCTTTGGTTGCGCCAACAACATACATTAAGTTTTCTGAATTTTCCCAAGTTTTAGAAGTTTCTAGAACTACTTTATACAATTCTTTACCTCCGTTCAGTTCAGATTCTCCTTGGGTTCCTTTGCTTATTTTAGTTTGAAAATCGAATGCACCTTCGTTAGATGTTAAAGCTAATAATATAGTATGCTTGTCTTTAAAAGCTAAAAAAGGTTCAACTGAATCTTTTCCCATATAGGGAGCAACAGTCACACTATCAAAATTTAAATCTTCAAAAAAAGCTTTAGCGTACATAGTCGAAGTATTACCTATATCTCCTCTTTTTGCATCGGCAATAGTAAAAATTTCAGGATACTTTTCATTAATATAATTGATTGTTTTTTGTAAAGATTGCCAACCTTTTAAACCATAGGCCTCATAGAAAGCAGTGTTGGGCTTATAGGAAACACATAAATCGTGAGTAGCATCTATAATTGCTTTATTAAATTCGAAAATTGGGTCTTCTAATTCAAGTAAATGATGAGGGATTTTAGTTAAATCGACATCAAGTCCTATACAAAGAAAAGATTTTTTGAGTTTGATTTGTTTAATTAATTGTTGTGTAGTCATTGTTAAGTATTTAACCGCAAAGTTCGCAAAGTTTTCACAAAGTGTTAAAAAAAATGCCAAACTAATTCAGTATGGCATTTAATAGTTTTAGTATATCTTGTTTTAAAAAACTTCGCTAGCTTCTTTTAATTTTTCCATATTGTTCACTAATTGAAGTTCATCAATAAGTTTTTGGATTTTACCATTCATAACGCCATCCATATCAAAAATATCCATACCTATTCTATGATCTGTAACACGACCTTGTGCATAATTATAGGTTCGTATTTTCGCCGAACGGTCTCCAGAACTTACTTGCGAAGTACGCTTGGTAGCATCTTCAGCTTCTTTTTTAGCTAATTCTTGTTCGTATAAACGAGAACGCAGAACCGTTAATGCTTTATCTTTATTTTTATGTTGTGATTTTTGATCTTGACATTGCGCCACTAATCCTGAAGGAATATGTGTTAAACGAACTGCCGATTTTGTGGTGTTCACCGATTGACCTCCTGGACCTGATGAACAGAAAAAGTCGACACGGACATCATTCATATCAATTTGAACATCAAATTCTTCCGCCTCAGGCAATACCATAACCGTAGCAGCAGAAGTATGAACTCTACCTTGTGTTTCAGTCTGTGGAACTCGCTGTACACGATGGACACCGGCTTCAAATTTTAAAGTTCCGTAAACATCTTCGCCTGTAACTTCAAAAATGACTTCTTTAAATCCACCTGAAGTTCCTTCATTCATATCTACTACTGAAGTTCTCCAACCACGATTTTCACAATATTTAGTATACATTCTAAATAAATCACCTGCAAAAATAGACGCTTCATCTCCTCCGGTTCCAGCTCGAATTTCTACCATTACGTTTTTAGCATCTTCAGCGTCTTTAGGAATCAACATAAACTTAATTTCTTCTTCAAGTTCAGGCAATCTTTCTTTAGCTTCATCTAGTTGCATCTTGGCCATTTCAGTCATGTCAGCATCACTACCGTCAGCAATTATTTCGTTGGCTTCATCAATATTAGCCATCAAAAGCACATATTCGTCACGTTTTTCGGCTAAAGCTTTTAAATCTTTATACTCTTTATTCAATTGTACATAACGCTTTTGGTCGGCAATTACATCTGGTTGAATGATTAAATCCGAAATTTCATCGAAGCGTTGTTTTACTATTTGAAGTCTGTCTAACATTTTCTCTTTTCCTTTATTGGATTGCAAATTTACAAAAAAGATTGCAAATTGTAGATTTCAGTTTTTAGATTTTTTTTAAGTGCATTTCTGACTGTAGATTACAATCTTTTTTCATACTATTGCAAAAAATGAATTGAATCTTTATTTGAAACTTTATGAAAAAAGCAACCTTAATTTTACTGTTTCTTTTAACTGTTTTATCTTGTAAAAAAGCTGACAAAGCCAATAAATTAAATCAAGCAAACAAGCTTATTGGAACTTGGGAAAACAATTCTGACAAAGGCAATTTAGTTGAAATTTGGAAAAAAGAAAATGATACTGTTTATACTGGACAATCATATTTTATTAAATCAAAAGACACTTTACATTTTGAAACCATTCAAATGAAACAAATTGGCGACACTGTTATTTATTGTTCTAACGTAAAAGGGCAAAACAATGACTTAGCATTAGATTTTAAATTAGTATCGGAAAATAATAACCAATTGGTTTTTGAAAATCCTAAAAATGATTATCCTAAAAAAATCATTTATAAGTACATTACAAAAGACAGTTTAGTAGTAATTATTTCTGGAATTCAGCAAGGAAAGGCAAGTAAAGAAAGCTTTTCGATGAAGAAAAAATAGCCAATTCAAATTAATTACCACTTTTAAATCTTAAAAAAAAAATCTAAATCGCCTACCTCTTTCCTATTCGTTTTTGTTAAAATAAACAAAAATATTTTCTTTATCGATAATTAGTCTAAATAAGTTTGCGCATTTAAAAAGAGATTTTATCTTTGCAAAGTTATTTTTAATTATTCTAAATAAATGAAAAACCTTCTGTTATTTCTACTTTTTATTCTTTCAATTATATCGATAAGTTGTACAGACGATCAAACTTCTTATGTATCAATTCCTTCGGAAAAAATTGCAATAGGTAAGTCCATCTTTTTTGACTCGGATTTATCTAATCCAATTGGTCAAGCTTGTGCTTCGTGTCATTCTCCAGAAAAAGCATTTAGTGATCCTAACAACAATAGTATAACTGTTGGTGCAAACGGGACTTCATTTGGGAGCAGAAATGCGCCAAGTTTATCATACAATGTTTTTTCTCCTAAAAGATATTATAATACTGTTGACGAAACCTTTATTGGCGGGATTTTTCTTGACGGAAGATCAGAAAGTTTACAAGAACAGTTTATTCATCCAATGCTAAATCCATTAGAAATGAATAATTCTAGCGCAAGCGAAGTAGCAAGTAAGATTAGAAATGCCAGTTATTATAGCACATTAACTGGTGTATATGGTCAGCCCAATTCTGATGAAATACTTTTAAGTTATGTTGCTGATGCGCTGTCTAAATTTCAAAAATCGAGTGAAGTAAATTCATTCACTTCAAAATTTGATTATGTTTCTAGAGGTTTATTGCAATATACTGATGACGAAAAAAACGGTTTAACTATTTTTAAAGAAAAGGGGAAATGTGCACAATGTCATATTCTTGATGGCGATGAAAATACTGGAAAAGTATTATTTACCGATTTTAGCTACGACAACATTGGTGTTCCTAGAAACGCTACAAATCCATTTTATTCGCAGCCAACATCAGTAAATCCTCTTGGAACAAACTTTGTTGATTTAGGAATTGGCGCAATAACAAAACAACCGCAACATAATGGCAAATTCAAAGTACCTACATTAAGAAATATTGCCATTACCAGCCCCTATTTTCATAACGGTTCATTTAAAACATTGAAAGAAGTCATTCATTTTTACAATGTTAGAGATTTGAAAACTGGAGAATTTGCAGGACCAGAATTGAATCAAAACGTTAATAATGATGAGCTTGGCGATTTAAAACTAACTCCTAAAGAGGAATTGCAATTGGAAAAATTTCTAGAAACATTAACTGACCATTACCGAAAATAAATAAAACACTTTCTATGAACTTTCGAAAAATCATACTCATTTTAGCATTTTTATTATTCTATTTTCAAAATTCAAATGCTCAAACAAAAGACACCACCAAATTAAAAGAAATAACATTAAAAGGATTTAAAACCGTAAATGGGTTGGGACACTTACAGGAAACAAAAAACGGAATTATTTATGCCGGAAAGAAAAATGAAATCATTTTAATTGACAGTCTAGATGCTAATAAAGCCGTAAATAATACTAGACAAATATTAGGCAGAATTCCAGGATTAAATATAGTAGAAACTGAAAGTAGCGGTTTTACAGCCAACGGAATCGCCACTCGAGGTCTAAATCCTTCTCAAAGCATTGAAATGAATACACGTCAAAATGGCTATAATGTTAGTGCCGATATTTATGGTTATAACGAAGCCTACTATTTACCCCCAATGGAAGGAGTTTCTAGAATAGAAATGGTTCGCGGTGCCGCTTCTCTACAATTTGGCTCTCAATTTGGCGGCTTAGTAAATTATGTTACCAAAGAGGCTCCAATTGACAAACCCTTTGAATTTGTATCGTCACAAACCGTTGGAAGTTATGGATTATTTAACTCGTTTAACTCAGCTGGAGGCAATTATAAAAAATGGAGTTATTATAGCTTTTTACAATACCGAAATGCTGACGGATATAGACCAAACAGTGAACAAACTCAAGTTTCGGGATTTGGTAAATTGCAGTACAACCAATCTGAAAAATTGAATTTTGGGCTAGAATATTCGTTATTACGAAACAAAATAAAAATGCCAGGAGGGTTAACAGATACCCAGTTTAAAAACGACCCACAGCAATCTACAAGAGCCCGAAACTGGCTAAAAAGTCCTTGGAATATTGTAACTGCTTATTTAAATTATTCGCCTTCTACAAATAGCACATTAAGTATAAAATCGAGTTTTTTATTTAGTGGCCGTTCCTTAGTATGGAGAAATGAAGACGGTGGAGCTGAGGCTATAGACGCAATAGATCCCGCAACCAACGATTTTGTACCTAGAGAAGTAGGTATCGAAAAAATGAACAATTCAACAACTGAAATTCGATTTTCTCAAAACTATACTTTAGGAAAAGGGAAGTCGACTTTTGCAGGCGGCATTCGTCAAAGTTATGCTTGGTTTAAACGACAAGGCGGAGGAGAGGGCACAACTGGCAGTGATTTCAATATATCAATAAATGGAAATTGGGGATATGACTTAGATTTTACTACAACAAATATTGCCCCTTTTGTAGAAAACATTTTCAAGATTACAAAAAACTTTACTATAACTCCTGGGATGCGTTTTGAATATTTAAGAAGTACTTCAAAAGGAGTAAAAGAAGTGGATGGTGATATTCTGATTTCAAATGAAATTAGAAATCGAACATTTGCTTTAGGCGGAATTGGTTTCGAATTAAAACCATCAAAAAACACCAATTTTTATGCTAATATCAGTCAGGCTTTTCGACCTATAGATTACAGCCAATTAGAACCTTTTGGTATTGCTTCAAAAATTGACCCCAATCTAAAAGACAGCAAAGGCTATAACAGTGATTTGGGATATAGAGGCACCATTAAGAACTATTTAAATTTTGATATTGGAGGTTTCTATCTCGCTTACAACAAACGCATTGGACTTACATTAGAAATAGATCCTATTACTGGCGATTTATTTTCGATTAGAAAAAACATTGCTAATAGTGTGCATAAAGGAATTGAAAGTTATGTAGAGTTTAATATTTTAAAATATTTAAATTCTCAATCAAAATATGGCTTGAGTATTTTTAACTCTTATGCTTTTATTGATGCTAAATATACAACAGGAGATTTTAAAGGAAAACGAGTAGAAGCTGCAGCAAGAAACATAAACCGAGTTGGATTGATTTTTAGCACCTCAAAATTATCTACCACTTTTCAAGTTAACTATACTGGAGACGCTTTTGGAGATGCTTCTAATCAAATGGTAAGTGAAGACCCGATTGCTGGTTATATTCCATCGTACACAGTTCTTGATTGGAGCGGAACCTACAGAATAAATAATTATTCCTTTAAATTTGGAGTAAACAATCTTACGGATACTTCCTATTTTACCCGAAGAACTGACGAATATCCTGGACCAGGAATAATTCCTGCTGTGGGCAGAAGTTTGTATTTTGGGTTTTCAGGTACATTCAATTAATAAAAAGAGCCACTACGTAATTTGACAAAGTGGCTCTTTAAATTAATTTTCTATTTTTTTACTGGAATATTTTCTAAAATCTCTAACACAAATTTATAAAATTTCTGAGAAGATTTTATCGAAGCTCTTTCGTCTGGCGAGTGCGCGCCGTGAATCGTAGGCCCAAATGAAATCATATCCATATCTGGGTAATTAGTTCCTAAAATACCACATTCTAATCCCGCATGACAAGCAACAACTTTGGCTTTCTTACCATTTTGCTTTTCGTAAATTGAAGTTAAAACATCTAATATTTCCGATTTTACATTAGGAGTCCAACCGGGGTAGCTTCCTCCAAAAGTAACTTCGCAACCAAATAATTCGTATGCCGAACGCAAACTATTCGCCAAATCTATTTTAGAAGTTTCAACTGAGGTACGTGTTAAATTTTGAATAGAGATTTCCCCATCTTTTACAATTACTCTTGCAATATTATTAGAAGTTTCTACTAAATCTTCCATGTCTGCACTCATTCGATAAACTCCATTGTGAGCTGCATAAATAGAACGAAGCAAACCTTCTTGAACACCTAAATCCATTACTTTGCTTGGCACATCTGTCTTCTCAATTTCGATAGCCAAATTAGGCTCCATTGTTTTGAATTCGGTTTTAATATCCCCAATAATTTCTTGCATATCAAAAACAAAAGCCTCGTCATACATTCCTGCAACAATTACTTTGGCTACACTTTCTCTAGGAATAGCATTGCGTAAACTTCCTCCAGATATTTCAGCTATTTGTAAACCAAAATTTTCAAATCCGTCAAACAACAATCGATTCATAATTTTATTGGCATTCCCCAAACCTTTGTGAATGTCCATTCCTGAATGTCCGCCTATTAATCCTTTTACGGTAATGCCATACCCTACAGAACCCTCTGGGGTTTCTTCTTCATTGTACGAACGATTGGCAGTAACATCAATACCACCTGCGCAACCAATATCAATTTCGTCATCCTCTTCAGTGTCCATATTTAATAAAATGTCACCACGAAGCACCCCTCCTTTTAAGTTTAAAGCTCCTGTCATTCCAGTTTCTTCATCAACAGTAAACAATGCTTCAATAGCTGGATGTTTTATTTCTTTTGATTCAAGAATTGCCATAATCATTGCAACTCCTAAACCGTTATCAGCGCCAAGAGTGGTTCCGCGAGCACGAACCCAGTCGCCATCTACATACATGTCGATGCCTTGATTATCAAAATCAAAAACTGTATCATTATTTTTTTGATGCACCATATCTAAATGACCTTGTAACACTATGGCTTTACGATTTTCCATTCCGGAAGTTGCCGGTTTGCGGACAATTACGTTACGAATTTCGTCTTCAAACGTTTCCAATCCTAAACTATTTCCGAAGTCTTTGATAAATTTAATTACTCTGTCTTCTTTTTTAGAAGGTCTTGGCACTGCGTTTAAATCGGCAAATTTATTCCAAAGGTCTTTTGGTTCTAGGTTTCTAATTTCTTGGCTCATTCTTTTATATAAATTTCAATGTTTAAGAGCATCAAAGTTACAAAGTTTAATTTCTTTAGGAATTGTTATTGTGATTATATTTACGTTTTAAAATCAATTAAGTGAAACGTAAATATATCCTTCCAATATTTCTAATCTTCCAAATTATTTTCCTTAAAGTGATTGCTTTTTTTCCAGAAGTTGTAGAGCGATTTTATAGCAATGATTTGTATATTTTGTTATCTAAAACAATTCGAATTTCATTGGGGTGGATTCCTTTTTCAGTTGGAGATTTACTTTATGGTTTTGTGATTATTTACCTATTGATTTCAATTCGGAGAATTCAAAAATCAAGAAAAACAACTTGGAAAGATAAATTACTAAAGGTTACAAGTTTTGTTTCTGTCGGGTATTTTCTATTTCATTTTCTTTGGGCATTAAATTATTATCGTGTGCCCCTTTTTGAAAAAATGAACATTCAAAGAGAATATACTTATGAAGATTTGTTTGCTTTCACCGAAAAATTAATTGTGAAAACAAATGCGATTCAATTTGAAATTGCAAAAAATAAAAACCTGAAAGTAATCAATCCTCATTCTCAAGACACTGTTTTTAAAATATCACAAAATGGCTATGATAATTTAGCTCAACAATATCCATTTTTCACCTATCAATCACCAAGTATAAAGAAATCGTTGTTCAGTTTGCCATTGACTTATATGGGATTTGGAGGTTATTTGAATCCGTTTACCAATGAAGCGCAAGTCAATGACAAATTACCAACGTATGGATTTCCTAACGTGGTTTGTCACGAAATGGCACATCAAATAGGTTTTGCAAGTGAAAGTGAGTGCAATTTTATTGGGTTTTTAGCCAGCATCAAAAATGAGGATTTATACTTTCAATATTCGGCTTACAGCAATGCTTTACGGTATTGTATGGCTAATATTGGTATGAAAGACGAAACGAAATTCAAAATTTTAAAATCAAAAATCAACCCCGGAATTATAGCCAATTACAAAGAGAGTGATGTTTTTTGGGAACAATACGATACTTTCATTGACAAAGGATTTCATGCTTTTTACGATCAATTCTTAAAGTTCAACCAACAAGAAGACGGTATGGACAGTTATAGCAAGTTTGTGGATTTGTTGATTAATTATTATAAGAACAAACAATTGTAAATACAATAAACTATACTTCATCACTGGTAAAGGTTACAAAACTTTTTCGCTTGAAAGGTCTAATAATCAGTCGCCCTTCTCGATCGAGACGAATGTAATTATACACCCAATTTAGGAAAACGACCGCTTTATTTTTAAAGCCAATTAATGAAAATAAATGTACAAACATCCAAACAAACCAAGCAAAAACGCCACTAAAATGAAATTTGGGTAAGTCGACAACGGCTTTATTGCGACCAATAGTCGCCATTGCTCCTTTATCATTGTATTCAAAAGGAGACATTTGCTGTTTGTTGATTAATTTTATAATGTTTTCCCCAAGTGATTTTCCTTGTTGTATTGCTGGTTGTGCCATCATGGGATGTCCTTCGGGATAATTTTCCAATTCCATCATTGCGATATCACCTACTGCAAAAATAGTATCATACCCTTTAACTTGATTGAATTGATTTACTCGAATGCGCTTTACATTTTCTACTAATGATTGTGCATCAAGTCCAGAAACTAGAGCGCCCTTTACACCTGCGGTCCAAATTACAGTTGCGGTTTCAAAAGTTAAATCAGAATTAGTGGATATAGTCTTTCCATCATAATTAGTGACACGGACATTTTTCCAGATTTTAACCCCTAAATTTTTTAGAAATTCTTCTGCTTCTTGGGATGATATTTCGCTCATGGTATTGAGTATTCTGTCACCACTTTGAATAAGATTGATTTGCATTTTATTGATATCTAAATCTGGATAATCCTTTTGGAGAATGGCTTTTTTCATTTCGGCTAATGCTCCGGCAAGTTCAACTCCTGTTGGTCCTCCGCCAACGAGAACAAAATTAATAAGGCTGTTTTTTTCTAAAATATCATTAGTAAGAACAGCTTGTTCAAAATTCTCTAATATCAAACTACGAATATTGAGCGATTGCGGAATGGTTTTCATTCCCATAGCATTGCGTTCTATTTCTTTATTGCCAAAAAAATTGGTTTTAGACCCCGTTGCAATGACCAAGTAATCGTAGTGAAGTTCTCCAATTTCTGAAATAACTTTTTGGTTTTTAGTATCAATTTCGGCAACTGATGTTAACCTAAAATAAAAATCTTTGTATTCTTGAATTACTTTCCTAATGGGATAGGCTATTGAACCCGCTTCGAGTCCGCCAGTGGCTACTTGATATAACAATGGTTGAAAAGTATGGTAATTATGTTTGTCGATTAATACCACTTGAACCTTTTTATTTCTCAGTTTTTTGGCAATTGCAATGCCTGCGAAACCTCCGCCTATAATTACGATTCTTGGTTTTGTAGTATTAGGAATATTCATTTTTAAAATATTTCAAATTTGTATAGATTCAAAGATACAAAGTTTCAAGGTTTGCTTACATTGAAATTTATAAAGAATCCCAAACATTACTTCCTAGCCCCGATGGCAATGGAAATCCTGACATGGCAGGGCACGAAGCAATCCAGTTAAAGATTGCTTTGTACCTTGCAATGTCAGATTGTAATATACAGCGGGACCAAACTTGCCAAGAAATGCCTAAAATTTGTGCTCCTAAATAATTTATTGTACTTTGTAACAAAATGAAGTACAGGATTACTAATAAGATATGAGTGAGGGTTTAGAACAATCTTTTGTAAAGCAGTTGCGAGAAAATCAGAATATAATCCACAAAATTTGTAGGTTGTATACTGCTGGTGATGATGCACACAAGGATTTGTTTCAGGAAATTACGATACAATTGTGGAAAGCGTTCCCGAAGTTTCGTGGCGACAGTAAATTTTCGACATGGGCGTATCGTGTGGCTTTGAATACAGCAATTACTTTGTACAGAAAAAGCACCAAATCAGTACAAACAGTTGATTATGAAAAACATCAATTTTTTATTAGCCAAGAAGATTACAATTACGAAGAAGAGGAGCGAATTAAATTGATGTATCAAGCGGTTTATCAGTTGAATGACATTGAGAAAGCATTAGTTTTTATGTATTTAGAAGATAAGGATTACACTGAAATTTCGGAAACTTTAGGAATTAGCGAAGTGAATGCTAGAGTGAAAATGAATAGAATAAAAGGGAAATTGAAAAAAATATTAAATCCTTAAGGATTATGGAGGAGTTGGATTTATTGAAAAAAGACTGGCAAAAGAATGAAAATTCTTTTGAACAAGTTTCGGAAATGGAAATCTATAAGATGTTGCATAAAAAATCGTCTTCGATAGTGAAGTGGATATTGATTATTAGCATTTTAGAGGTTTTGTTATGGACAGGAATTAGTTTGCTTTTTAACACTGACGATTATTTAAAAGAGGTGCATGGAGAAGCGTATATCGAGTATTTAAAATTTCTAACAGTTTTTAATTATGCTGTTGTAGCGGTTTTTATTCTGATTTTTTATAAAAATTATAAAAACATTTCTACTATTACTTCTACCAAACAATTAATGAAGGATATTTTAAAGACCAGAAAAACGGTTCAATACTACGTTTGGTATAATTTAGGAATGATAGTTTTTAGTATGATAATGGGCTTTATTTTAGCTTTTTCGTTAAATCCAAAGGTGCATGAACTTACCTTAAATACTAAAGTATTTACATTGACAATTTTGTTGTGCGGTGCATTTTTACTGCTTTTTGTAGGTTTGTTTTGGCTGTTTTATAGACTAATTTATGGCATTTTACTTAAGAAGTTATATAAAAATTACCATGAATTAAAGAAAATAGATTTGTAATAAAAAATAGTTAATATTCCCATTCTCTTAATTTGTCTAACTTTTCTTGTTCGGCAATTTCTTCTGCAGAAAGTACTTTTAAGAAAGATTGATGTTGCTCTATTGCAAATTCTACTTTTTCAACAATTTCTTCGATGGTTTCATTTTCATAGTCAATAACTAAAGGTTCTTTGATAATAAACGATTGTAAGATACCTTTCTTCTTCATTCGGAGTCCTTTTTTATCAAACGAACGTCGAAAACCATCAATTACAATAGGTACAACAATTGGACGGTGTTGTTTTATGATGTGTGCCGTTCCTTTTCGAACAGGTTTAAACGATTTGGTTGTGCCTTGCGGAAAAGTAATCACCCAACCATCAGCCAAAGCTATTTTTATATTCTCTGTATCGTTTGGGTTGACTTCGCGTTTCTCTGTAACATCTTTTCCTTTGGCGCGCCAAGTACGTTCTACTGTGATGGCCCCAACATAGGAAAGAATTCTAGGGAGTAAACCTGCTTCCATGGTTTCTTTTGCGGCCACATAATATATATTCATTTTAGGTTGCCAAATGTACCCCAAGTTTTTAATGCTGTCTTGACGACCACTTAAACTGGCATTAAAAACATGAAACATAGCGACAACATCAGCAAAATACGTTTGATGATTGGATATAAAGAGTACATTGGTATCTGGTAAAGATTTAATAATTTCAGAACCTTCTATTTGCAATTCATTAAACCCTCTATAGCGTCTATGGGTTAGAACCGCAAAAATTCGGATTAACCATTTTTTTATAATTAGAATATGACCAAAAGGATTTCGTCTTAAGAATCCCATAATAAATTTATATTAAAAAATCATTAGCTACAAACATACAAAATCTTATAATTTATAGTACTTTTTTGAGCATTTCTTTCAATTCACTCATCATCATTGCTGTTGCTCCCCATACATAATGCTCTTGAACTTTAAAAGCAGGAACAACAATGTCTTCAGAATAGGAAGTCGACATCGATTTGTTTACAATAACGTTTTCATCTAAGAAATCGGCCAATGAGAGTTCGAGAATTCCTGCCACTTCTTTCGGATCAGGTTTAAAAACAAGCTCCTCTTTACAATAACCCAAAAAAGGAAAAACCATAAAATTACTTGGAGGAATATATACTTCTGTAAAAGCTTTAATGACAGTTATTTTATCAATTGCTACGCCTATTTCCTCCTCTGTTTCCCGCAAAGCAGTATATTCAATTGACTTATCGTTGTGTTCTACTTTACCTCCAGGAAATGCAATTTGAGACGAATGAACTCCAAAATAAGAATTTCTAATAATTAAAACCAAATGCGTCTTCTTATTCTTAGGATAAAATAACATCATAACTGCTGCAGCTCTTGGATTTTCTTCTTCAACATTCAAATTTCTCATCAATTCTGCACGTTCTGGCGGAACCATAATTTGATGAGCCAAATTAGCAAGAAGTGGCTCTTTTTCCATTTTAGGAATACTAGTAAGAAAATCTTGAAAATCCATAATCAACGCTTATTTTTGTAATCACCTAAACGTCAGTTTGGGTGTTTTTGTGTAGTGCAACCAAAAAAAAATGTATCGAGAACTACTCAAGACAACGAATTTACATAAATTCAATTACTTACTTAATAAATTTTGTATTTAGATATGTATTCCAAGCAAGAAAATCAAAAGTTAAAACAAGAATTCTGGATTACTTTTGCAGAAAAATATCCACGCAAATGGATTCTTTACGACACCAAAATTAAAGATTTCTCTTTTAAATTTTTTGTAGACAATAAAAAAGCACAAGTAAGTATTGATATCGAACATCGCAATGAAGAAATACGCCTAGCCTATTTTGAAAAAATTGTAGCCTTAAAAAATATTTTAGAAGATGAATTCATTCCCGATTTGATTTTCGAAAAAAACTACACGCTAGAAAACGGCAAAACCATCAGCCGCATTTGGGTTGAAAAAACAGATGTTACCGTAAGTAATCGTTCCTATTGGAATGACATTTTCAATTTTTTTAATGAGAAAATGAATACTTTAGAGTTGTTTTATTTAGAATATGATGAATTTGTTAAAGACATACCTCTGTAAACAAAAAACCCGAGATGTTATCCGAATAGGCGAAGCAAAGGGGTAGTGTATAAAAAAGTGTGTAAAATTGTTTGTTACTATTATCATTTTCATCAAATAAATAAGAAGTTTAGTTCCGCTACGCTTCACTAAACTTCTTATTTATTTATTATTACTTTTCTTTTTAATTCGTCGACATATCTAAATACGGACACGGGATAATTATACGATTTGTATTCTTTTTCCATAGCAACCGATCCCATTAAAAATAAAACTGCCTCTGGGCTTGGCATTGCACCTCTCATTTTTAAGACCCTTTTATAATCTCGATTTAAACGCTCAATCCAATTAGTAGAATAATTCATTCGTTGTATTGTAGCTGGGTACTCTAAATAAGAAAAGTAAGCTACATTTCTATCACTTGAAAGTGTTTTTAAGCTCGGGTAACTCTTTTTATATTTCTCTGTAAATTTACATAAATTTTCAAATGCTACTAGTGGAGCAACTTTTTTTGTTTCAATAGCAAATATTTCCAACAATTCTTTTCCTATTTCTAATCTTTTTGTTCTTGGAAAAACTTATAAAATCGTGCGTTTAATATGTACTACACAGAGTTGATGTTGTGCATTTGGAAAGGATTTTGCAATTGCATTTTCAATAGAGGCCAGACCATCCGAGACTATCAAACCAACACTTTGAACACCTCTTTTTTGTAATGAATTTAGCTCTAATTGCCACAAAGTAGCACCTTCTGTTGGATGATTTACAATACTCAAAACTTCCCTTGAACCATCTTCTTTTATACCTAAAATAGTATAATACCCCTCTTTGCTTACAGTTTTATCTCGTCGTGTATGTACAAAAGTTGTATCGATATAAAGAACTAAATAATGTGTATCTAATCTACGATTTAACCAAACTGAAACTTCTTCTCGGCTATCTTTCATCAAGTAACTAATCTGCTGTTTACTATAATCATTTCCGTAAATTTCTTGATAAACATCGCTGACTTGCTCGGTAGTTAAACCTTTTTTATACAAACTAAAAATAAGTTTGCCATGTTCTTCATCTCCATCTCTAAGTACATTTAGTAATACAGGATAAAATCCACCATCGCGGGTTCTAGGAACTTTTAAAACCATTTCCTTACCAAAACCGCGTGCTTATCTCTCTCGATAACCATTGGCATAGGTATCAGGGTTTTCTTGTTGATGAAGATGACGATCACTTTTCATAAAAGTGTTCAAAATCATTTGCATTAGTAAATTGGTGCCATTTTCTGAATTTGCTATATTCAACATTAATTCAGAAATTTGTTCTTGTGTAAAGTTCATTAGTCTGTGAGTTTATCGTTAGTAATTTAAAATTACAAATTTTTAACTTTACACACTTTTTTAGTACAGTATCCAATAAAACAAAAAACCTCGTTTTTTAGAACGAGGTTTTTAAAAAGAAAGGCGACGACATACTCTCCCACATAACTGCAGTACCATCTGCGCAGGCGGGCTTAACTACTCTGTTCG
>NZ_WAEM01000041.1 GCF_008806775.1 Flavobacterium luteum | reverse complement strand
GATGCAGGTGACCGTCGTTGATTTGGCTGAATTTGATGGTGGCCACGCCGTCGCTCAGCAAATAATCCTCAGGCGGAGACAGCGTAATGACCTTCTTCGTTTGCGCCACACCATACGTGAGCGCGAACGTGATGCCGATCATCGCAACAAGACTCCATGCGCCGGCCGCCTTCGCACGGCGACGGAACGCGATATGCGATCGCACAATGGCCTCGTTTGCGCCTTCCGGCTTGATTTTGAAGCCCATCACAATGCTGGCGACCACCGGAATGATGAACACCAACACCATGGCAATGACCATATGACGCTGATGATTGATGCACCACACCAACGCCAGGAACGCTTCCGTAGGGAAATGAACGATGCGCTTGGACTGCAGAATGTGCGCAAGATCAGTGAAATGCGAGACAAACAGCAGCGCAATCAGCAGCAGCACGGCCGTGGTGAACGACCAACGAATCGCAGTGGAACGCATCGTACGGAAAATCAACGCCGCAACAATCGCAGTGGCCGCACCCAATGCGAAACCAAGCGCACGAAGCAGCATATCCGAAGTGAAAATCGGATCTCCCGGCTCCACGAAAATCGTCAAACGCAAAATCACATCAGGCAACGCACGGAAGGTGGTGGCGGCAATCGCAAGAGCGCCAATCGCATTAGCAATATCGAGCAACGCGCGATGATCATGCCAATTCGTAGTGATGCGACGTGCGAACAGCACAACAACGAACACTGCGATATCGAAAATCGCACAACACCACAACGTGGGGTAATTGACGAACGTACGCTGATTGATCATCGCGGATGCACGCAACGCGGCGAACACAATGGCACCCGCGAATCCAATAATGAAGCCCGCAAGACGCCAGTACGCGCTCAACGGCTTGTCACGCCCCTCACCGACCGTGAGCATCACGTTCAGCGCCATAATCAGCAAAGCCGGTGCCAGCGTTCCCTGCAACACCGTGACGTACTGCTTCAGCATCTCACACCTTTCGTTAT
>NZ_WAEM01000040.1 GCF_008806775.1 Flavobacterium luteum | reverse complement strand
CTGCGTGCCGATCCAGATGATGGTCATCCGGCTGACGATTTCCGGGTGCAGCTTGATGGCGGCGGCCACGTTGGTGATGGCGCCGAGGCACAGTACGAACAGCGGATGGGTATCAGCGCTCAGAGCTTCGTCGAGAATCGCACGCGAAGCGGGGGAGAGGTCCTCATCAGAGGCGAGGTGCAGCCCCGCCAGCGGCGTGCGGGCGCCTTCGAGTACCGGTACATCGGAGTTCAGCAGTTGAACAACCGTGGACGCGGTGCGGAAGCTGCGTTCCATACTGCCCGCTTCGTTGAAATGCTCGGCGCAAATCGCCTTGACCATGAACTTCGGTGTCAGCAACGCCTGAGCGATAGCGAACGGGTCGTCGGCCTCGCAATCGGCGTCGGTGTCGATGATGACACGAATCTGCTTATCATCACGGACTGTGAAATGAAAAGTCATCAATGTTCCTTTCCTGATGGTGATAGGCGATGAGGCTGCTGGCCCTCGTCGTTCCGACAACCTCATCGTGTGACTTCATCAACCGCGCCAGCGCACGTACTGCTCGTACACCTGCGGGGTTGGTTCGCCGGTCAGTGTGGTCTCGACTTTGACCGGCCACGTCGGCGGTTCGGTCTCGCCGGACAGCACCCAGGCGGCCTGACGGGCCGCGCCGATCGCCACGTACTCGTCGGTTTCTGGCAGTTCGACGTCCATGCCGAGGATCGCGGGGGCCAGCGCGCGCACGGCCGCGAACTTGGTTCCGCCGCCGATCAGCAGGATGCGCTTGACGTCCACGCCCAGACCCTTGACCAGTTCAAGGCAGTCGCGCTGCGAGCACAGCAGACCCTCCACGAACGCGCGGGCGATGTTCTCTCGCCTGGTGTTCGCCAACGTCATGCCGTACAGCGCCGCCGTGGCGTCCGGACGGTTCGGGGTGCGCTCGCCGTCGAAGTGCGGCACCAGCGTGATGCCGCCGGCACCCGGTTCCGCGGCCGCGGCCAGTTCGGCCAGTTCGTCGTAGT
>NZ_WAEM01000003.1 GCF_008806775.1 Flavobacterium luteum | reverse complement strand
TGTCTAGGAACGTGTTCTTCTTCTTTTATTGCGCTTTCATTCTCAAAGCGGGTGCAAAAGTAAACATTCTTTTCTATCTAACAAGCTTTTTTAAATAATTTTTTTGATTTTATTTCTAAATCGCTTATCCTCAATATTTTTACAAACTTTTATACTCTTGCGGGATGCAAAGGTAACTAGTTTTTTATCTTAGAGCAAATCTTTTTAATGAGTTGTTGACAACTTTTGTAGCTTTGCTTTTCAGTATTTTTAAAGAACGTCACTCTCAATGCGGGTGCAAAAGTAAACAACTAATTCACTTTCGCAAACCTTTTGGTAAAGTATTTTGAAGCTTTTTTTTAATTGACTGATTTGGCGCTTTTTGAAGAGAAAAGTTTTTTTAACAAACATAGATTTGCAACTTATTTTGATATAGCCCTGATGGAAACGGCATCCTTTTATGACGGAGTTCGTCATAAAAGATACAGTGAACAGCAGGAAATGGCTCCTGATGAAATAAAATTTTAATTCCTAACTAATATATATTGTATGTGTTTTTGTAAACCTCTATATTTGCGGTTCATTAAAAATAGAATAAATGATTAAGATTACTTTACCCGACGGGTCAGTTAAAGAGTTTGCGATTGGCGTAACTCCTATGGATGTTGCAAAAAGCATTAGTGAAGGTTTGGCTAGAAATGTGATTTCTGCTTCTTTTAATAGTACTACTATTGAAACCTCAACTCCATTGACGACGGATGGTTCTCTTATATTATATACTTGGAATGACGAAAATGGCAAAAAGGCCTTTTGGCATTCGACTTCGCACGTTATGGCACAAGCTTTGGAGGAAACGTTTCCTGGAATTAAATTAACGCTTGGGCCTGCAATTGCCAATGGGTTTTATTACGATGTTGATTTTGTAAACCATAAAATTTCGGATGCTGATTTTAAAAAAATTGAGGATCGGGTTCTTGAAATATCAAGAGAAAAACATGAATTTAAATTGCGCCCTGTTTCTAAAGCCGAAGCTCTTGAGATTTATAAAGACAATGTATATAAAACAGAATTAATCACCAATTTAGAAGACGGTACGATAACTTTTTGTGACCATTCTACTTTTACTGATTTGTGTCGTGGTGGTCATATTCCGAATACTGGAATCATCAAGGCAATGAAAATCATGAGCGTTGCTGGTGCTTACTGGCGTGGCGATGAAAAAAACAAACAACTTACTCGTGTTTATGGAGTTTCGTTTCCTAAACAAAAAGATTTAACTGACTATCTAGAATTATTAGAAGAAGCCAAACGAAGAGACCATAGAAAATTAGGCAAAGAATTGGAGTTGTTTGCGTTTTCACAAAAAGTAGGAGCTGGTTTACCATTATGGCTACCAAAAGGAGCTGCTTTAAGAGATAGATTAGAGCAATTTTTAAAAAAAGCTCAAAAGAAAGCGGGTTACGAGCAAGTGGTTACGCCACACATTGGACAAAAGGAATTGTATGTAACTTCTGGCCATTATGCTAAATATGGCGCTGATAGTTTTCAGCCCATAAATACTCCGGCCGAAGGTGAAGAATTTTTATTGAAGCCAATGAATTGTCCTCATCATTGCGAAATATATAACGTAAGGCCTTGGTCGTATAAAGATTTACCAAAGCGATATGCTGAATTTGGAACGGTATACCGATACGAACAAAGCGGTGAATTGCATGGTTTGACACGTGTTCGTGGATTTACTCAAGACGATGCTCATATTTTTTGTACTCCTGAACAATTAGATGAGGAATTCAAGAAAGTAATTGATTTAGTTCTTTATGTATTTGGTTCTTTAGGATTTGAAAATTTTACCGCGCAAATATCATTACGTGATAAAGAGAATAGAGATAAGTATATAGGCAGCGATGAAAATTGGGAAAAAGCAGAAAACGCAATTATAAATGCTGCCGCAGATAAAGGTTTGAATACTGTTGTTGAATATGGTGAAGCGGCATTTTACGGCCCTAAATTAGATTTCATGGTAAAAGATGCCTTGGGAAGACAATGGCAACTAGGGACTATACAGGTAGATTACAATTTACCTGAACGTTTTGAATTGACTTATAAAGGTTCTGACAATGAATTGCACAGACCTGTAATGATACACCGTGCTCCTTTTGGATCAATGGAACGATTTATTGCTATTTTATTAGAACATACTGCAGGAAATTTCCCTCTTTGGCTAATGCCAGAACAAGCTATAATATTGTGTTTGAGCGAGAAATATGAAAATTATGCTAAAAAAGTTTTAAATCTGCTAGAAAATCACGAAATTCGCGCCCTAATTGACAACAGAAATGAGTCGATTGGAAGAAAAATTAGAGATGCAGAAATGCAAAAAATCCCGTTCATGCTTATTGTAGGCGAGGAAGAGGAGAAAAACGGAACTATTTCTATACGTCGTCACGGACAAGAAGGAAAAGGAAATATCAGCGTTACAATAGAAGAATTTGCTTCAATTGTAGATGAAGAAATTAAAAAAACATTAAAAGTATTTACAGTTTAACTTAAATTATAAAGCCATAGCAATAAGAAGTAATAGAGGTTACCAACCTCGAGTAGAAAAAAAAGATGCCCATAGAATAAATAATCTTATTCGTGGAGTGCAAGAAGTAAGACTTGTAGGTGAAAATATTGAGCCCGGAGTTTTTAAACTTTCCGAAGCATTACGATTAGCTGACCAATTTGAATTGGATTTAGTTGAAATTTCGCCTAATGCAGAACCGCCTGTTTGTAAAATAATGGACTATAAAAAGTTTGTTTACATGCAAAAAAAGCGTGAAAAGGAACTGAAAGCAAAATCTACTCAAATTGTAGTGAAGGAAATTCGTTTTGGCCCACAAACAGATGAGCATGATTACGAATTTAAAAGAAAAAATGCGGAGAAATTCCTAAAAGACGGGTCGAAATTGAAAGCGTTTGTTTTCTTTAAAGGACGTTCTATTATATACAAAGATCAAGGACAAATCTTATTATTGAGATTGGCTACTGATCTTGAAGAGTTTGGAAAAGTAGAAGCAATGCCTGTTCTTGAAGGAAAGAGAATGATTATGTTTATTGCTCCGAAGAAGAAAAAATAATCCTCCCCCAACCCCTCCAAAGGAGGGGGACAAAAAAGGAATAAAATATATTGAGATTAGCAGAAGCTCCGTTAGCTTAGCTCGGGTGCTTCGCAATCTCGCAAAGATAGTAAGTAAGAATAAATTAAAAAACACTAGGAAAAAATGCCTAAAATGAAAACCAAATCTAGCGCCAAGAAACGATTTAAAGTTACTGGTTCTGGAAAGATTAAAAGAAAGCACGCTTTTAAAAGTCACATCTTGACTAAAAAATCTAAAAAACGTAAATTAGCATTGACACACTCAGCACTAGTTCACAAAACAGATATGAAAAGCATCAAACAACAATTAAGAATCATCTAATTAATTTACAATTGATAATTAACAATTGCTAATTAAAATGAATTCTTTAGGTTAAAAATTATTTAATAACCTTGGGGTATGGCCTTAAGTTCCCTTGATTCAATTCGGGACGCCTGCTACAAAAAAACAGAAAAATTATGCCAAGATCAGTAAATTCAGTTGCTAAAAGAGCAAGAAGAAAAAAGATAATGAAGCAAGCCAAAGGTTTCTTTGGTAGACGTAAAAACGTTTGGACAGTTGCGAAAAATGCGGTTGAGAAAGCTATGTGCTATGCTTACCGAGATAGAAAAGTGAACAAAAGAAATTTCCGTGCTTTATGGATTCAACGTATTAACGCTGGAGCTCGTTTAGAAGGGATGTCTTATTCACAATTCATGGGGAAAGTAAAAGCTAACGGAATCGAATTGAACAGAAAAGTTCTTGCTGATTTAGCGATGAACCACCCTGAAGCTTTCAAAGCTGTACTTAATAAAGTAAAATAAACGTTTTATCAACTCAATTTAAGATTACTTACTTATAAAAAAGCCCGTCAGTTTAAACTGATGGGCTTTTTTGATTAATATATACACGTTAAAATTTATTACTCATCTCCAGATTCATGAAGTTTGAAATGTGTTAATGCATTTATGCTAGTATTGTAGTAGAAAAACAACCTTAAAGTATGATTGGAATCGTATTGAAATCCTGAATATTTTTGTTGATAAACATTCATATAACCAAAATCAAAACTAAGTTTGGGATTTATACATTGCTTCATTCCAATGAAAATTCGATTTTGATCAAATGTATTATAAATGACTTCCTTTCCGAAATGAATTAAAACTTCATCAGAAACTATCAACGATGGCATTGTACTTTTCCTGAATATAGGAATATTAAAACTTAGCAAATACCTCACCCTATTTGTAAACCTATTGGCTCCTGTTTTTTCATCATTTACTATCATTTCTTGCCAGCGTTGTTCATTACGGACTCTTTGCAAAACGCTAACATTACCAATTTTAGAACTCAATTGCGCTTGTTGATAGAAACGGTTTTCGTTAGAAAAAATATTCCATTCAGGTTTAGTGGGCGCCAGCCACATGTGAGCATAACCAGCTACAAAGAAAACCTTAGAGTTTGGTGAGTACCCTATTCCAGATCGAACAAAATAAAAACTTTCGTTATCTAAAAAATCATTCTTCCTAATATGAAAATCGGCTAATAAAGACCAATGTTCATTAATCTTTATATTGTTGTTCAAACTAAACCATGTTTGAGTCTGATTATTGACATCCTTACTTGTTTGTTTTTGGCTTAAAACTAAGAATGGAACTAAAACGAATATTACTTTAAAGAAATGTTTAAGCATAAAAAATGAAATGTATTTTTATCTTTACAAAGGTATATATAAGTTAAACTAGCATTTATGATAAAAGTCATTAATAGCATATTTAAAAATACTCAAAAAAAAATCCCGATGCAATTCGGGATTTTAATCTATTTACTCAAATACATTTTACGTCTCGAGTACAATTCATAAAACTGATCGTCTTTTAAATCATCAATAAACAAAATACTTTCTCCAGTTGATTTCATCTCTGGTCCCAAAGCTTTATTTACATTATGAAATTTACTAAATGAAAATACTGGTTGCTTGATGGCAAATCCTTTTAATTGCGGGTTAAATGCAAAATCGGTTACTTTATTATGACCTAACATTACTTTAGTAGCATAGTTCACATACGGCTCGCCATAGGCTTTCGCAATAAATGGAACCGTTCTAGAAGCCCTAGGATTGGCTTCAATAATATAAACGATGTCATCTTTTATAGCAAACTGAATGTTGATTAGTCCAACGGTTTTTAGTGCCAAAGCTATTTTTTTGGTGTGATCTTTTATTTGTTGCATTACAAATTCTCCCAAATTAAAGGGCGGTAAAGTGGCATTACTATCACCTGAGTGCACACCACAAGGTTCGATATGCTCCATAATACCAATGATATAAACATTTTCACCATCACAAATCGCATCTGCTTCCGCCTCAATTGCTCCATCTAGGTAATGATCTAAAAGCAATTTATTACCTGGAATTGATTTTAATAAATTAATAACGTGCTCTTCTAATTCTTGTTTGTTGATTACAATTTTCATTCCTTGGCCGCCCAAAACATAAGAAGGACGAATCAATAAAGGAAAATCTAAAGTATCTGCCAATGCTGAGGCTTCGTCGGCAGTTTCTGCAATTCCGAATTGTGGAAAAGGAATTTTTAATTCGGTCAACAGTTCCGAAAAGCGACCTCTGTCTTCAGCTAAATCTAAAGCATCAAAGCTCGTACCGATAATCTTAATTCCGTATTTGGATAGTTTTTCAGATATTTTTAAAGCAGTTTGACCCCCTAATTGAACAATTACTCCAATTGGCTTTTCATGACGAATGATGTCGTAAATATGTTCCCAAAAAACGGGTTCAAAATACAACTTATCAGCAGTATCAAAATCAGTTGAAACGGTTTCTGGATTACAGTTGATCATGATGGTTTCATATCCACATTCTTTGGCTGCTAAAACTCCATGAACACAGGAATAATCAAATTCGATTCCTTGACCTATACGATTAGGGCCAGACCCTAAAACAATAACTTTTTCTTTATCTGGAGTAACAACACTTTCGTTGTGAACGTAAATTTCACCTGCTGGAGTTTCAATTTCAGCTTCGAAAGTAGAGTAATAATATGGAGTTTGAGCTTTAAACTCTGCCGCACATGTATCTACTAATTTATAAACACGATTGATATTTTTGTCTTCACGAAGTTTATGCACTTGACTTTCTAAGCAATTCATCATGTGAGCAATTTGTCTATCGGCAAAGCCTTTTTGCTTGGCTTCAAGAAGCAAATCTTTAGGTAAATCGTCTATAGAATAGTTAGAAATTTCTTTTTCAAGCAAATACAATTCTTCATATTGTTTTAGAAACCACATATCAATTTTTGTGATTTCGTGTATTCTACTTAAAGGAATTCCCATTACTATAGCATCATAAATCACAAAAACTCTATCCCAACTTGCATATGTTAGTTTCTCTATAATTTGTTCGTAATTTTTATATCCTTTACCGTCAGCCCCTAGCCCATTTCTTTTAATTTCTAAAGATTGTGTGGCTTTGTGTAAAGCTTCTTGAAAGGAACGCCCAATTCCCATTACTTCACCAACAGACTTCATTTGCAATCCTAAAGTTCTATCGGCTCCCTCAAATTTATCGAAGTTCCAACGAGGTATTTTTACGATTACATAATCCAAAGTAGGTTCAAATAACGCCGAAGTAGACTTGGTAATTTGATTTTGCAATTCATCTAAATTATATCCTAAAGCTAATTTAGAGGCTATCTTGGCAATGGGATAACCCGTAGCTTTTGAAGCCAAAGCGGACGAGCGTGACACACGAGGATTGATTTCAATAGCAACAATATCCTCTTTTTCATCAGGCGAAACCGCAAACTGTACGTTACAACCTCCTGCAAAATTTCCTATACTACGCATCATCAAAATGGCATAATCACGCATTCTCTGAAATGTTGTATCTGATAAAGTCATTGCTGGTGCCACAGTGATAGAATCCCCAGTATGAATTCCCATTGGATCCATATTTTCTATAGAACAAATAATAACTACATTATCATTCTTGTCTCTAAGCAGTTCTAGCTCGTATTCTTTCCAACCCATTAAAGCCTTATCTATCAAAACTTCGTGAATTGGAGAAGCTTCAAGACCTCGAGTTAAAAGTTCGTCAAAATCTTCTTTTTTATAAACAATTGCTGCTCCAGTTCCTCCTAAAGTAAATGAAGGACGAATTACAAGGGGGAAACCAAATTCCTGAGCAATTTCTTTCCCTCGAAGATAGGAAGTACAAATTTCTGCAGGGGCAGAAGGAACTCCTATTTTCTTGAGTAATTGTTTGAATTGTTCTCTGTCTTCGGTAATATTTATAGCATTTACATCAACACCTATTAATTTAACCCCAAAATCTGCCCAAATTCCTTTCTCATCCGCTTCTAAACAAAGGTTTAAGGCAGTTTGCCCTCCCATTGTAGGCAATACGGCATCAATTTGCGGATGCTCTTTTAATATTTTTATAATTGATTTTGTGGTTAAAGGCAACAAATAAATATGATCTGCCATACTTGGGTCGGTCATGATAGTTGCTGGGTTAGAATTGATTAAAATTACTTCAATTCCTTCTTCTCTAATCGAACGAGCTGATTGCGACCCCGCATAATCAAATTCGCAGGCTTGTCCTATTACTATTGGTCCTGAGCCTATTATTAAAACCGATTTTATAGAATTGTCTTTTGGCATTGTGTAGTTAGATTTGTATGTTGTTTAGATTTTAACCTTTTTATTCCCGAAAAGATATAAAAAAAGGCGATACTAGTAACAGTAACGCCTTTATTTAAATTTTAGATAAACATTATTTTTTATGTCTAGGTTCGCTAGAAACAGTTAATTTGTGTCTTCCTTTAGCTCTTCTACGAGCAAGCACTTTTCTTCCATTTGCAGAAGCCATTCTGTCCATAAATCCGTGCTTATTTCTTCTTTTTCTTTTCGATGGTTGAAACGTTCTTTTGCTCATTGCTTTGTATCTTTAAAATCTTTGATTATTTGCGGTAATTGTTTTTAGAAACCGTTCTTCTAAAACCGAGTGCAAATATACGAAGTCTTTTTTTTCTGGCAAGTAGTTTTATAAAAATATTTTAAAATCCTTTTACTATATTTGCAAACTTATAAATACACATATCATGTTTCATAAAAATATTAAATTACTACTCGGCGGACTTATTATAGTTACTGGTATTTGGCAAATGATTGATAATAATATAGGCAATGGAATTTTCCTAATATTATTGTCTGCAATCCCAATTTTTCTCTATTTTAAAAATGAATTTATCCTATTAGCATTCTTAAAATTAAGAAAACAAGACTTTCCCGGAGCACAAAAGTGGTTAGCTTACATCAAAAAACCAGAAAGTGCATTAGTTAGAAAACAACAAGGCTACTTTAATTATTTACACGGAATCATGCTTTCGCAAACTAATTTGATTCAGGCAGAGAAGTTTTTTAAGAAAGCTATTGAATTAGGTTTAACGATGGATATGGATTTAGCAGTTTGCAAATTGAATCTTGCTGGAGTTGCCATGACTAGAAGACGAAAATTGGAAGCAACAAATTTACTAAATGAAGCTAAAAAATTAGACAAACAAGGCATGCTGAAAGAGCAAATCACTATGATGAAAGGGCAAATGAAGAAAATGTAATTAATCTAATCTATTTATAAAACTGAAAACCATCACTTATTTGCGATGGTTTTTTTATGATTTCATGTTAATAGCCACTTAACGGAATTTGTATTTCGTATTTTTTTCTTGAAACGTTTACTAATTTTTTATCTCTTAGCCACGGATTGTGAATTTTCAAAATCTTATAGTTTATTCCCTGTGATTTTGCAAATGTGGCTAAATCATTTATTGAACTATCAATTTCTAATTTTTTAGTTGGGAGATTTACATACAGCTGCTCCGTATTTACAGTAAAACCATATTTAGCTGGTGCTTTCATAATTTCTTTTAAAGCTAAAATTCTAAACAAATAGCGAGAAGTTTCATCGTTAAGTAATAAATCGTAGTAACTGGATACTTTTTGCAATTCGATTTGTTTGTTTACACCTGTCATACCGCCGTTATAAGATGCGGCTGCCAATGTCCAAGAACCAAACTTTGCTTTGGCATCCAATAAATATTTACAAGCAGCTTCAGTAGATTTCTCTAAATGATACCTTTCGTCAACAGACTCGTTTACTTCCATTCCAATTTCCTTAGCGGTTTGTGGCATGAATTGCCAAACACCTCTAGCTCCAGCTGGAGAAACCGCATTTACCAAAGCACTTTCTATAACTGCTAAATATTTAAAATCGTCAGGCACATTGTATTTAGCTAAAACAGGTTCAATAACAGGAAAAGCTCTATTGGCTCTTTTTAAAATCAATAAGGTTGTAGCATCAAGATTTGCATTTATTAATAACTCTCTATCGAGTCGCTCTCTAACATCTGTTATTTGCAAAGGAGTTTGCTCTCCCGCAAAATCTATACTTGTGGGAAAATATTGAGGTGTCCCTTCTTTGGTTATTTTATTTTTAGTTTCTGTTGACGATGCATAAATGAGTAATCCACTAGCAAAAACTACTGCAGTTATTAAACTTGCTTTTTTTATCCCGTTCATTTTATTTTATTTTTGGTATTGTAAACATACAAAAATCGAACCATCTTAATTCTTTTCTTCCAGAATTATTTTGGGTAAATTTTCGTTTAACCACCTATATTTATTTAAAATCATAATATGCGTACCTCCTTTTACAATGATACAATCTTTAATGTATTTTATTGGAAAAATATCATCCGCATCTCCATGAATATGTATAACGTTTGAATCTGCCTCAGTTCTGTTCCATAAAATTAGCTGCTCAATAGCCCAATCCAAGTAGCGTTTGTCTCTCACCGACAAAAATTTTTCATACAATTTAAGCCTATGACTGACTTTATCCCCAAAAGAAAATTTTGCTAAATTTTCTATGCTTAAAAATAAATTCATTGGTATAAGTTTATACGCCTTTGTCGTTTTAGCAATTTTCATTCGTAATGGAAACTCCAAATTGGTTTTAACACTCGAAATAATAATTACTTTTCTTACATTAATAAACCTGCTCATTTCTTGAACTAAAATTCCTCCAAAAGAAACACCTATCAACACTGGGTTTTTATGCTTTATCTTTTCGGTAATGCGTCTGGCATAATCAGTTAAAGACTCATGATCTAAAGGTATTTCCCATTCTAAAAGTACTGTTTCAAATACAGATGAAGGAAGCGAAATTCTTTCGAAAATACATGAACTTGCAGCTAATCCTGGCATAAAATAAACAGGGATTTTACTCATTATGCTATTCTATATTTATTGATAAAACTACCTTTTTATATTTACAACTGTTTTAAAGACATGTAAAATTATCACTATTTTATGAGTTCAAAAAATAAGACTTTTAAATATTGAATAGTAGCTGTTAATTGATTAAATTTGTAGCTACTTTTTAAATATAAATTTTTTACCAATTTATAGCAAAAAGTAAACACCTTAAAATTTAAAATATTTTTTTAACTACCAAAGAAACAATTAATTATGGAAGCAGCAATGATGATGGAGATTAAAGACAATACTTTTGCTCGACAATTTGAAACGATAGTGGATGAAGGATTGATTTCTGTGGAATATTCTTTTCAAGAAAAAAAAATATTTTTAACAAAAATAAATGTTCCCGATACTTTTTTGGATGAGGAATTTATCAATGAGTTGTTAAAAAACATTATGAATATTGCATATGAACGCAAATTAAAAGTAGTTCCTATTCTTCCTAAAATTGCTTTATTCTTTAGAAAAAATACTATTTACAGAGATTTATTGCCTCCAGGAATTAAAATTTAATTTTATTATTTTTCCTTTCTAAAAACACAAATTCCATAAATGAACACGAAATCAAATTAGTGCCAATTTATGGAATTTGTGTTTTAAATTTAAATTGTTACATTCAAAAACTCCATTCTCACGCTTCCATCTTCATCTATTCGTGTAAGATTTATTTCTTGTAACGTATTTACTAATTCTGGATTCCAAGGGGTTTTTACTTTTACATAATTTTCGGTAAAACCTTGAATATAACCTTCTTTATTTTCACTTTCAAAAAGCACCGTCCTATTGGTTCCTATCTGACTTTCATAAAAAGCTCTGCGTTTTTTAACAGATAATCCTCGTAACATTTTACTTCTTTTAGCCCGTACATTCGAAGGAACTACTCCTTCCATTGTTGCGGCTTCGGTATTATCGCGTTCTGAATAGGTGAATACGTGCAAATACGAAATATTCAATTCATTCAGAAAATGATAGGTTTCTAAAAAATGTTCGTCGGTTTCGCCAGGAAATCCAACAATCACATCAACGCCTATACAAGCATTTGGCATTACTTTCCGAATTGTATTGACTCTTTCCGTATATACTTCACGTTGATACCGACGTTTCATCAACTTTAAAATATCGTTACTTCCGGATTGCAATGGAATATGAAAATGCGGCACAAACGTTCGGCTATTAGACACAAATTCGATAGTTTCATTCTTTAATAAATTGGGTTCTATTGACGATATTCGCAAACGTTCAATTCCTTCAACCTCATCCAAAGCTTTTACTAAATCAAGAAAAGTGTGTTCGTGTTTTTTATTTCCAAACTCTCCTTTTCCGTAATCACCAATATTCACACCTGTTAAAACAATTTCTTTAATGCCTTGTTGGGAGATTTCGTAAGCGTTTTTCAAAACATTTTCAAGCGCATCGCTTCTAGAAATTCCTCTTGCTAAAGGAATCGTACAATAGGTACATTTATAATCGCAACCGTCTTGGACTTTTAAAAAAGCTCGAGTTCTATCACCAATGGAATAACTGCCTACATAAAAATCGGCTTCCGATATTTCGCAAGAATGCACTTCTCCAAAATCATTCTTGGACAAATCATTAATATAATCGGTTATTTTAAATTTTTCGGTAGCGCCAAGAACTAAATCTACTCCATCAACTGCGGCTAATTCTTCAGGTTTTAATTGGGCATAACAGCCTACAGCAGCTACAAAAGCCTTCTCGTTGAGTTTCATGGCTTTTTTTACCACTTGTTTGAACTGTTTATCGGCATTTTCAGTAACCGAACAGGTGTTGATTACATAAATATCTGCCACTTCTTCAAAATCGACACGGTCAAAACCCTCATCTTGAAAATTACGTGCAATAGTAGATGTTTCTGAGAAGTTTAATTTACATCCTAAAGTGTAGAATGCTACTTTTTTTCTATTTTCCATAAAATAACTCAATTAATGAAATCGTTGTCAAAAAATTGAGTTTGCAAATTTACATACAAAAATCAACAATATAATAATGATGGATTAATTATTGTTTAACATCTACCCATACACTTGAGTTCTTATATTAGGTTTATCACAACTGTTTTTTCTTAATTTATAGAAATACTTTTAACATTAAAGTCTAGTAATATAATTTTTGCCACGCCTTATTTTGGCATATTACCCCAGTTTCTTTGCAAAAAAAGTATGGATTTTATAGAATTTAAAGCTTTGAGTGAGCTAGCTTACGATTTTAAAGAAAGACTAAATAGCCTCACTAAAAATGAAAAACAAATTACAGGAATTTCCTCGGGATTTGATAAACTTGATGTTATAACTAAAGGTTTTCACCCTTCTAATTTAATATTAATTGGTGGTGTTAAAGGGATAGGAAAAACTGAATTTGCAGTATCATTGATTCGCAAAATGACAATTGAAAATCAATGTCCAACTGCTTTTTTCTGTTTAGAAATGACAAACCAACAGTTTATGGTTCGGATGATTAAACAACAAACTAATATTTCTAATGAAAAATTACAATTGGATATGCTCAATGAAAATGAAATAGAACTTGTGTCAAAAAAAATAGAAGAGTTAAAACAATCACCTTTATACATTGCTGACTATCCATTTCGTACCATATCTGAAATTGAAGAAGCACTTGAATGTAATCCCTCTAATTTTGCAGAAATCATTATGATTGATTCATTGCAACTGATTGCCAAAAACAAAAACGACAAGGTTGGTACAGTATTAAACAAAAAAGAACTAGCAAAAATAACTTACCGACTAAAAGAATTAGCCACAAAATTTAATATTGCTATACTAGTCTTTTTTGAAACACAAGAAAATTATCGTAAACATTACAAAAGAAGACCCTGTTTATCAGAAGTTAGAAGGCAAGCACCTATAGACACTTTTGCTGATTTGATTTTACTTTTATACAGACCTGAATATTATAAAATTGACGAGTGGGATGACGATGAGGGATTGCCAACAGCGGGAGAAGCTGAGATTATTGTTGCCAAAAATAATTTAGGAAGTCTTGGCAGTGCTAGAGTAAAATTTGAAAGAACCAAAGGTTTTTTTTGATAATTTATTATAAGCAATACGGTTTTATATAATAACTATTTTATTTATTTTACTCCGTCACAAAATGGCAGACAAATAAATTATCTTTGAAAAATATTTCGAAATTATGTCAAAATTAATTTATTTTAAAAGGTATTTGTACGTCATAGAACGTTTAAGAAGCAGACCTTCTAGTTTTAACGAACTGCAAAAACATGTGATGAGCAAACTGGAACAAGATGATATTGAAACGTCTTTTGAATATGCTATACGCACCTTTGAGCGTGACAAGAAAGACATCATTACCCTTTTTGGAATTGTGATACACTATGACCGAAAAGACAAAACCTACGCTATTGATGAAGCGGAGATAGAAAACCAATCGGTAACTCGAATGATAGATGCTTTTTCGATACATCATGCGCTACAAGAAGGGAATAAATTATCTCCAAGTGTGTTTCTTGAAAAAAGAAAATCGTTAGGAACGGAACACATTCATGGTATTATTCATGCCATACAAAATCTTACTATTATACAATTTACCCATCAAAAACATTGGGACAATTTTAGTACGCAACGCTTGGTTAAACCCATTGCTGTAAAAGAATCGCAACAAAGATGGTATTTGGTAGCTTTCGAAATAAGCACCAATACTGTAAAGACTTTTGGTTTGGACCGCATCTCTCACTTAAAAATTACTGATACCAAATTTAAACCCATTGCTTATAATGTAGTCAAAGCGTTTCAACATGCTTTTGGGGTTGAAACTTATGCCCCTGCTGAGAAAGTAATTTTGCAATTTTCTAAACAACAAGGAAACTATATCAAAACATTTCCATTACACGACTCCCAACAAATAGTTGAAGAAAACGAGGAAACCATAGTAGCGGAAATTTACATTCATCTTACTGATGACATTGTAATGGAACTCCTAAAATATGGTAGTCATGTTAAAGTACTAGCACCCAAAATTTTGGTAGAAACCATGAAGGAAAGCATTAAAGAAATACAAGGTTTATATCAATGAAAAACTGAATGTATTTAAATGCGCTGGCTGATATTAAGACTTGCGTTTATTTGTTATTTAAGCAAATAGAAAAACAGTACTAATGGTTTAAAAAAAAGATTAAATTTACAGAAATTATAAAATATGAAACCAGAAAACTTTGATTTTGAGTATAAAAAATTAATTGATGAAATGATTATTAGAATGAATAAACCAGAGGAAAATAGATATGTTATTCCAGACGGTGTTATGATACCAGACATTTATTTCAAAAAAGACATACGACTAGCTTGGATGTTAAAAGAACCTTACGATGAAGAAGATGGTACAGGAGGAGGATGGTCATATTTTGATATGTTTAAGGGAAATGATTTATACTTAGAGCAATTTAACAGAAGTCATAAACCAACTTGGCATCCAATGATTTACATTTCTTATAGCGTTCATAATAATTTTGTAAAATGGAAAGAAATGAATTTTATTAGAGATGCTCACGAAATGTGTGATGTTGTTAGAAATGTTGCATTTATCAATTCGCAAAAATTGCCTTCAAAAAATGTCACTAGAACTGATTTTTCTGATTTATACGAATCTATAGAGAAACACTCAGATTTATTAATAAGACAAATAGACTTACTAAATCCAAATGTATATATTTTTGGTAATACTTTTCATTTATACTCTAGTCTACTCAATTTAGAAAAATTTGAAATTAAAATTCAAGGCTCAGTAGGTTATATTATCGACAATGAAAAGCTTTATATTTCTGCTTATCATCCTGCACAAACTTCAATAAAAAGGGATTTATATGTAGATGATATCATTACTACAATTGAGAAATGGAAGAAAAATCAACTAAGTTAACTTCTTTACTTTAATCTATAATACCTTTTTAAAATAAATTTAAACTAAATAGAAAAGCCGATAATAAAAAAATAGAGGCTATAAAATAACACCAATGGTATTCGCTTGGAAAAAGAATGTCTGTCGAAGTATTGGATAATGAATATGTTAAAGGAGGCTTTTTCAAGCCTCCTTTGTTTTATATAATATTTTACAACGACACCCTTTGACATTTCTTGCCATTACTTTTATAAAAAAAATAGTATGCTACTTAATCGAAAAAAGGAAATTCATTTTACTAAAAACATTCAGAAAAAGCATTCTTATAAAAATAATGTGGTTTAATTTAATATCTATTTTTTCACTCAACCAACACCCAAAAAGTGTTGGTTTTTTTATTTTAGTCCGTCGCAATTTGACGGAGTGAGACGATAATTTTGTTTCAATATTAAAATTAACGTCTTATGGAAACTACCACCTGCACAATTTTGGAAGCAATTGAACAAGTTCATCAAGCTTCAAAAGACTCAAAATTAAAAATGAAACACTACGAAAATTTACAAAAAGAAATTGTAATGATTTCTGAATACTTTAAAACCAATGAAATAGAGTCGGTATTAGCGGCCTCTTTTATTGTATTAGGTTGTATAGAATCGACCAAATTGTACTTTTTGATGAGACATTTAAATCTAGAGTACTATGAATTTATTAAATATATGTCGCATTTAGAACTTTTAGTAAAGAAGGAACTATTAATTGAAGTCAAATTACGAGATACAGTAGAATATATTGTACCTAAGCATATTATCAGATTCATTTCGGATAACAAAACCATTCCAGATGAATTATTATTAGTTAAAGAAAGAGAAAATACGTTCGAAGGATTTCTAAGTGAATTTGATAAACTTAGCGAACAAAAAGACAATAAGGAAATTGAATATTCTTATTTCATTTATCAGTTCAAAAATTTATTGCAAGAAAATAAACACTTTAAATTGGTCAATTTTGCATTAAAGAGTAAATTAGAACTTCTTGATTGTTTCGTCTTTTTTGATGTCATCATCGATGGAATGAGCAGAGGTGAAAACAATTTTCAATCGAGTTTGCAAAGTACCGTTGATGATTTTACCTTTTATAAAAGAGATACATCTCGATACATTTCACAGTTTTTAGAAGGCAAAACCAAACTCAATGAATTGAACTTAATCGAAAAGGGCAATGCGTTGTTTGCAGGTTCACACAAAATACAATTGACCAAAAAAGCATTGGATTTGATATACAATTTTGAAGGCATTAAAATTGGATACAAAGTCAACAAAAACGACAAACTAATTGATACTGAAAAAATCCAAAAACGCCAATTATTTTACAACCCTGCCGAGCAACAACAATTGGAATCGGTTTCAAGAAGCATGTCGGAAGTTGCTTTCATAAAATTGCAAAAAAAATTAAAAATCAACAACATGACATCGGGAATAACGATACTCTTGCATGGCAAACCAGGAACTGGAAAAACAGAAACAGTATATCAATTGGCAAAAAAATACAACCGTCCGATTTATAAAGTTGACATTTCCGATAATAAATCGATGTGGTTTGGAGAGAGTCAAAAATTGGTCAAAAAAATATTCACCGATTATCAAGATTTCAAAGACGAATCGGAGGTTTGTCCGATACTATTACTCAACGAAGCCGACGCAATCATTGGGAAGCGCAAAGACGCAGGATCATCTTCGGTGGCCGATACCGAAAATGCCATACAAAACATTTTTTTAGAAGAAATGGAACATTTTGAAGGAATTTTGTTTGCCACCACTAATTTGATTCAAAATTTAGATGCTGCTTTTGAACGCCGCTTTTTGTTTAAAATAGGATTTGAAAAGCCTAACTTGGAAAATGCATCAAAAATATGGAAAACGAAACTTCGTAAAATCACTCCTGAAGAAGCCTTATTGTTAGCACAACGTTTCCCATTTTCGGGAGGAGAAATGGAAAACATAGCCCGAAAATGTGTGATGGAAGAGGTGGTTTTGGGTAAAAAAATAAATTTTGAAAAAATCATGGCTTTTTGCGAAAACGAATCTTGGGGTCCTAAAAATAAAGGAAGTAGGATAGGGTTTTAAATACATGTTGCACTTATTAAAAAAAGTAAAATAAAACATTAATTTAAAATTAGTTAAAAATGATAAAAAATATTAGAATTAGAAAAGAGTACAATTTCGGATTACAAACAAGTACTAGAAAGGATTTAAATGTTAAACCCAAATGAGAAAAATTAAAAGGTTTTCATTAGAACCAAACCAACACCCAAAAAATGTTGGTTATTTTATTTTAGTCCGTCGCACTTTGGCATTTTCGGAATTTACTTTCGTATCAAATGGGGAAGCTGAAAACCAACTAGAGTAGGCAAAATTATATTATAAAATTGATGAAAACTGTGTCTTTACTTCTAGGTATCATATGTTTGTTGGCCATGCTAGTGGCATTTATACCCTTATTGGGTTGGCTAAATTGGATTGTTGTTCCAATGGCTGTTGTTGGCCTAATCATTAGTAGCGTATCTAATGCCGAAAGCGGGAAGAAAATTTGCACCATTGTTGTAATTGTAGGCGTAATTAGATTAGCAATAGGAGGAGGCATGTTTTAATTATGGGAAATTTAGAATTTATATACCGAAGAATCAATCATTCTATTTTACTTGATCTCCTAAAAAATAAAGACATCAATCAATCTTTAGCCTATATGGTTGATTTTAAAGAACACAAAAAACTCACTGTAGTTCCCAGAAGACACTCAATTGAAGTCTCTAACGATAAAATAACAATGGTTATTGTATTATTAATAGGCTTTGAATTAGAAGAATATGATGAGATAAAATCAAGAACAAACCTGCATATTATTGCATTTGATACTATTAGTAAAACGGTAATTGAATTTAAGAAAATTAAAAAGGACATCAAAGAAGTTGACTTTATGTCTTTATTTTTTATGACATTAGCTCGAACAAAATCAAAAAAACTACACGATTTAATTCATTTAAGAACTTTAAGCAAGAGCTAAATGAACTTAAATGTTTTATGTGGAATTACTGAGTTCTACTTTTTCTATTTGAATTAAAGCTTCGTTTTAAAACTTTCCCCATTTGTCTCAAGTATTGTCTATGGTGTGTTTTTATAAATTAATTCCTCTTTCCTCCATTTTTTAGTCTCTTCAAAAACGTATTCTAAGATTTTAGCATCTTCATCTGTAAACTCAATATGACGTCGAGACATAACAATTCTAGCAGTTTCAAAAGCTTTTTTGGTAATATAAGTCGTAAAACCTGAAGCACCTCCCCAAGAAAAACTTGGCACAAAATTGCGAGGAAAGCCTGAACCAAAAATATTTGTACTCACACCAACAACAGTCCCCGTATTAAACATCGTATTGATACCACATTTACTGTGATCGCCCATCATTAAGCCGCAAAATTGAAGCCCCGTTTTAGCAAAATTTTCTGTTTCATAACTCCACAATTTCACTTCTTCATAATTATTTTTTAAGTTCGAATTGTTACTGTCGGCTCCTATATTACACCATTCGCCAAGAACTGAATTTCCTAAGAACCCATCATGACCTTTATTTGAATACCCAAAGAGCACGGAATTATTTACTTCACCACCTATTCTACAATGAGGCCCAACAGTCGTAGCGCCATATACTTTTGTAGCCAGTTTTACTTGAGCTTCTTCGCACAAAGCAAATGGCCCACGAATTACGGAACCCTCCATGATTTCAGAATTTTTACCTATATAAATTGGCCCCGTCGAAGCGTTTAACGTTACAAATTCGAGTTTTGCACCCTCTTCAATAAAGATATTTTCGGGAGATATTACATTAACACTTTTAGGGATGGGTTGTGATTTTCTATCTTCTGTTAAAAGTTCGAAATCCTCTCGAATTGCAGCATCATTTTTGGCGAAAATATCCCAAGTATTAGCTATAAAAAGGCAATCTTCATTGTATTCTATAATTTCATATGCATCAAAATCAACTTCTTCCTGTGTGTCTTGCGTAAAAAAAGCAATGACTTCTTCTCCTTTAAAAATAGCTTGGTTGGCTTCAAGATTTGACACCATTTCAGATAAAACGCCATTTGGCAAAAAAGAAGCGTTTATCATAATGTTTTCTTCCATTTCTACCATTGGATATTTTTCTGACAAATACTCCTCAGTTAAAGTAGTAGTGGTAGTTCCCAAATATTTCTCCCATTTTTCACGGATGGTTAAAATGCCGATGCGGATATCGGCAACAGGTCGTGTAAAAGTGAATGGTAATAATGCGTTTCTTACAGTTCCGTCAAAAAGAATATAGTTCATTTTTAGAAGTTTAATTTCACTCCGTTCGCCTTTCGGCTCGGGTCAAGGTTACAATGATTCAAAGTTACAAAGTTTAGGCATACGATTAGGAATCAGCATAAAATAAAAAAGTCTCCCGAGCTGGAAGACTTTGTATGATTGAAAACAACGAAAAAAATATTATTTTACGTGTTTAGCGTATTTAGTTTTAAATTTATCGATACGACCTGCTGTATCAATAAGTTTAGATTTACCAGTGTAAAAAGGATGAGAAGTTCTTGAAATCTCCATTTTCACTACTGGATATTCTACACCGTCGTGTATAATTGTTTCTCTTGTATCAGCAGTAGATTTAGTGATAAAAACATCTTCATTTGACATGTCTTTAAATGCTACTAATCTGTAATTTTCTGGGTGAACTCCTTTTTTCATCTTGTGAATCTTTTTATTTGTTTCAATTATAATTTGTCTTGATGCTTTCGTTACGGAAAGGTATCAACTCACTATAACTTTTTTATAATTATTTTTGAGAGTGCAAATTTACACTTATTTTTCAATAATCAAACCTTATGCTGATTTTTTTTAATTGATTATCCAAACGGAAATAGTTCACTCATTAAATTGGGAATTGTTATATTTGTAAATTAATTTTTAACCAATTTATACTTTATGGAGGCTTTGAGAAAAAATTCATTGAATTTAGGGATTTTTCTAGGGATTTTTTTAGTGGTCATGACTACACTTATCTATTCTATTGACATTAGTTTATTTACTAGTTCTTGGATTGGTATTGTAAATGTTATGATTATTACTGGATTCGGAGTTTTGGCTGCCATAAAATACAAGAAAAATATTGGTGGTTTTATCACTTTTAAAGAAGTGTTTAGTAGTTTTTTTATTACTGTGGCTCTAGGTTTTTTTATTTCTACTTTATATAGCATTTTATTGTTTAATGTTATAGATACTGAAGCTAAAGCTATTATTACAGATAATATTATAAAATATTCTGTAGAAATGATGCAGAAATTTGGCACTAAAGCAGCCGATATTAATAAAATGATTGCGGAAATGGAAAAATCAGACTCATTTGGCGCATTGGGTCAAATGAAAGGTTTTGCTTTTAATTTGATTGTATACAGTATCATTGGACTTGTAACCGCTTTAATCATTAAACGAGACAGACCTCAAAGCTTATAATTAATGAATTTATCTATCATAATTCCGCTTCTTAATGAAGAAGAGTCGTTACAGGAACTTCAAAACTGGATTCTTACTGTAATGAAAGCCAACAATTATTCATATGAAATTATCTTTATTGATGATGGAAGTACCGATAAATCGTGGTCAATAATTGAACAGTTGTCAATAGAAAATTCAAATGTAAAAGGAATTCGTTTCTTGAAAAATTTCGGAAAATCGCAAGCCTTACACGCAGGGTTTGCAAAAGCTCAAGGCGACGTTATTATTACTATGGATGCTGACTTGCAAGACAGTCCTAACGAGATTCCGGAATTATATGATATGATTATCAATCAAAAATTTGATTTGGTTTCAGGTTGGAAAAAGAAACGCTACGATTCGGTTTTTGCTAAAAATATCCCTTCTAAATTATTTAATTGGGCAGCCCGAAAAACTTCTGGTGTTCAACTAAATGATTTTAATTGTGGATTAAAAGCCTACAAAAATATAGTTGTAAAAAATATTGAAGTTTCTGGAGAAATGCATCGCTATATTCCAGTTCTAGCTAAAAATGCTGGTTTCGGTAAAATTGGCGAAAAAGTGGTGCTTCATCAGCCTAGAAAATATGGTGAAACTAAATTTGGTATGGATCGATTTATAAATGGTTTTCTAGATTTAATTACCATTTGGTTTCTTTCTCGTTTCGGAAAAAGACCCATGCATTTGTTTGGCGCTTTAGGTTCTTTAATGTTTATAATAGGATTTCTTTCAGCAGGATTTATTGGTATTATGAAACTTTATAAATTGTATCACGATTTGCCTTATGGGCTGGTAACTAACAATCCTTGGTTTTATATTTCGCTAACTACAATGATTATTGGAACCCAATTATTTTTAGCTGGTTTTTTAGGAGAGATTATTCTAAGAACCAAAAACAATGAGGAAAGGTATAAAATAAGTGAAACTACAAAGTAAATTAAACATATAGAAATAATTTTAGATTTATTAAAACATACATCATGGAAATCAAACAAAACATTTTAAACGCAGTAAACGAATGGTTAACACCAACTTTTGACAAACAAACACAAGACGAAATCAAAGAGATGATGACTTCTTCTCCAAAAAATTTAGAAGAAAGTTTCTATAAAAATCTAGAATTTGGAACTGGTGGAATGCGAGGCATAATGGGCGTTGGAACAAACCGTATTAACAAATATACTTTAGGAAAAAACACACAAGGTCTTTCTAATTATATGCTCAATTTTTTTCCAGGAAAAGCATTAAAAGTAGCTATAGCTTTTGACTGCCGACATAATAGCCAAACATTAGCAAAAGTAGTAGCAGATGTTTTTTCGGCAAATGGAATAAAAGTGTATTTATTTTCAGATATGCGACCAACTCCAGAGTTGAGTTTTGCTCTAAAATATTTGGGTTGTCAAGCCGGAATAGTATTGACGGCTTCGCATAATCCGCCAGAATATAATGGTTATAAAGTGTATTGGGAAGACGGTGGACAAATTGTTCCCCCTCAAGATGCGGCTATTGTTAACGTTATTGAAAGTCTAAAATACAATGAAATTAAATTTCAGGCAAATGAGGATTTAATTGAATATATAGACCTTGCTATTGACCAAGCTTTTATACAATCAACTATTGAAAATGCCAGTTTTAATACATCAAAGACTGCTAAGGAAAATTTAAATATTGTTTTCACTTCTTTACATGGCACATCTATAAAAGCTATTCCTGAAACATTATCAAAAGCGGGTTACACTAATGTGAATATTGTTCCAGAACAAGCTGTCCCGAATGGCGATTTCCCAACAGTGGTATCTCCAAACCCAGAAGAACCAGAAGCGTTAACGATGGCTTTGGCATTAGCAGATAAATTGAATGCAGATATTGTTATAGGAACCGACCCAGATTGCGACAGACTTGGAGTTGCGGTAAGAAACACTCAAGGCAAAATGATTTTGCTTAACGGAAATCAAACCATGGTTTTGATGACTGCATTCTTATTAGAGCAATGGAAAAAAGCAGGGAAAATAGATGGAAAACAATTTATAGGTTCTACAATAGTTTCTACTCCAATGATGATGGAATTAGCGACTGCTTATAATGTAGAATGTAAAATTGGCTTGACTGGTTTTAAATGGATTGCTAAAATGATTAAAGATTTTCCTGAACTTAAGTTTATTGGTGGCGGCGAGGAAAGTTTTGGTTTTATGGTAGGTGATGCTGTTCGAGATAAAGATGCGGTTGCTGCAACTTTATTAGTTTGCGAAATTGCAGCGCAAGCTAAAGCTAATGGAAGCTCAGTATATGCGTCATTATTACAATTGTATGTTGACTTTGGATTTTACAAAGAACACCTAGTTTCGTTGACTAAAAAAGGAATTGAGGGTTTAACCCAAATCAATCAGATGATGGTAGATATGCGTGAAAATCCTGTAAAAGAAATCAACGGACAAAGAGTAGTGATGCTTGAAGATTATAAAAATTCGACAGCAAAAAATCTTTTATCAGGCGAAGTAGAAACTATGAATGTGCCAAAATCGGACGTTTTGATATATTACACAGAGGATGGATCTAAAATCGCGGCAAGACCAAGCGGCACTGAACCAAAAATAAAGTTCTACGTAAGTGTAAATGCCAAATTAGATTCCGTAAATCATGTTCCAGAAGTCGAGTCTTATCTAGATGAAAAAATAAAAAATATCCTGCTAGATTTAAAAATCATTTAATGAACAATTTTAAAAAGTTATTTCCTTATATATTACCTTATAAAAAATACGCATATTTAAACATTTTTTTCAATATACTGTACGCCTTATTCAGTACGCTTTCTTTTATGGCTTTAATACCTATGATGCAGGTATTGTTTGACCAGACAAAAAGAAATACATCTGCGCCAGTTTGGGAAGGAATACTTTCAATTAAAGACTATCTAGAAAACTATTTGAGTTATTTTATTACCAATTCTACTGATAATTTCGGAATTGGATATACTTTATCAATAATGGTTTTTGTTATTATTTCGATTTTTTTATTGAAAAATTTATGCGATTACCTCGCCATGTTTTTTATTACTTTTTTAAGAAACGGAATTTTAAGAGACATGCGAAATGCCATGTACAAAAAAACACTAGAATTGCCTCTTGCCTTTTTTTCGGAAAAAAGAAAAGGAGATACCATATCTAGGATAGCTGGTGATGTAAACGAAGTACAAACTTCTTTCCTTTCTATACTTGAACTTATAGTAAAAGAACCCTTGACTATCATTTTTACAATAGTTATGATGTTTACAATAAGTATAAAATTGACTCTATTTGTATTTGTTTTTATTCCTCTTTCAGGCTATGTGATATCGGTAATTGGAAAACGACTAAAGAAGCAATCTACAAGAGCCCAACAGGAACAAGGTACTTTTTTATCTACTATTGAAGAAACTTTGGGGGGATTAAAAGTAGTAAAAGGATACAACTCCGAAAATTATTTTAATACCGTATTTCAAGAATCAACCAGTCGTTTTTTTAATTTATCAAACAGTATTAGCAACCGTCAAAATCTAGCCTCACCTATAAGTGAGTTTATGGGAATTATGGTAATTGCTATTTTGCTTTGGTATGGCGGACACATGGTTTTAATAGAAAAAACATTGAATGGCGCTTCATTTATAGCCTATATGGGATTGGCTTATAATATTTTAACTCCTGCAAAATCAATATCTAAAGCTTCATATAGTATTAAAAGAGGAAATGCTGCTGCCGAACGCGTTTTAGAAATTTTAGAACAAGAAAATCCTATTATTAGCAAAATTGATGCTCTGGAAAAAGACACCTTTAATGACACAATCAGTATTAAAAACATCAATTTTAAATACGAAGATGAAACCGTTTTAAAAGACTTTTCTTTAAATGTAAATAAAGGACAAACAGTTGCGCTAGTTGGACAATCAGGTAGTGGCAAAAGCACTATTGCCAATTTGTTGACTCGATTTTATGATGTAAACGAAGGTCAAATATCTATTGACGGTATAGATATCAAAAACTTAAATCTGCAATCTCTTCGGGGATTAATGGGATTGGTTACACAAGATAGTATTTTATTTAACGATACCATAAAAGCAAATATTTCTCTTGGGAAATTAGACGCGTCTGATGAAGAAATTATTGAAGCTTTAAAAATTGCTAATGCCTTCGAATTTGTCAAAGATTTACCAAACGGAATTTACACCAATATTGGAGACAGTGGCAACAAATTATCAGGTGGACAAAAGCAACGATTGAGTATTGCCCGAGCGGTTTTAAAAAATCCTCCGATTATGATTTTGGATGAAGCAACATCGGCATTGGATACTGAAAGTGAAAAACTAGTTCAACTAGCGCTAGAAAATATGATGCAAAACAGAACTTCAATTGTAATTGCACACCGGCTTTCGACGATTCAAAAAGCAGATGTGATTGTAGTGATGCAAAAAGGAAAAATAGTGGAACAAGGTAGTCACGAACAATTAATTGCTTTAAACGGAACCTACCATAAATTAGTTTCGATGCAGTCGTTTGAATCCTAAATGATTTGAAATGTACATTAGTGATAAAAAAATCAAGCAACCTAAAGACCCAAATACCATTGTTTGGAAGTATTTGGACTTGTCAAAATTTGTCGATTTGTTGTTGTACAGAAAACTATTTATGTCGCGTTCTGATAAATTTGAAGATCAATACGAAGGCACTTTCAGCGAGCCTACTTTTGAAGAAATCAAAAAACTTTCAGTCAACAATCCTGACTTTTTAGATTATTACAAAACCCACAGAAAAAATGTAGTTATTAGTAGTTGGCACATTAACGAATATGAATCCTTTGCAATGTGGCAAATTTTTACCCAAAAAAGTGAAGGTTTGGCCATTCAGTCTACTTTAGGTCGCTTACAAGAAGCACTGGCTCCTGAAATTAACTATGACCAGCACATAGGCGAAGTGAATTATATTGATTATAAAAAAGAATACATTCCTTTTAACAATACTTTTTTTCCGTTTTTGTTTAAGCGGAAAAGTTTTCAATATGAACGGGAAATTCGAATCATTTCTGATGTAACTTCACACAATTTGACAATAGATAACGGATTGAAAATAGATGTGGATATCAAGAAACTTATTGAAAAAATCTATATTCATCCCAAATCAGAAAACTGGTATAAAAATTTAGTGATTGAACTCGTTAAACGTCTTGGTTTTGATTTTGAAATAGAAAAATCAGATTTAGAAAGCGATATTTTGATATAGATAATTAGTATAACCTAAAATCTTCTTACTGCACGAACAAAAAAACCATTACCTTTAGTTGCGCCAGGTGTAGCATATCCTTGTTGAAAATAGGTTAAAAGGACATTAGTTGAACTTAATTCCGTAGAACTCCAATATCCACCCAATCTAAACCCATTAACTCCTAAAACCTTATTTACCAAAAATGCTGCATTATAGCAAAGGTCTAATTCATAATAAGAAGGCAAGTACCAATCATTGTATCCAGAATTAGAATATTGATCACACAATGTGGCCGCTGTATCTGCTGCATTACTATTTTGTGCAATTATAGCGCTTGTATTTGTCTGTCCATCTACAGTATTCGTAGCAAAAGGGGCTGGTACTACTGTAGAAGTAAACGCAGCTGATGTCCAAGGAACATTAAATTGAAATGGCCCTACTGCTGCTTTTCCAATATCTGTTAAAGAAGCAATTAGTCCATGTTCTACTCCAGATTCTTTCCAAACAGCAACAATAATTCCTCCCTCAAATAATTCACCTATATAGTGGCCAGACGAGCTTGAACCTGATCCAGAGCCCCCAACAGATTTCCAACTCGGTGTTCCAGTATTATCCCAATAATAAAATCCAGGTGGATTTAATCCAATTGTAGTAGTCAAATAAACCATCATCCCTTGCTGAGCAGCTGTTGGATTTGTAACAGGAAAAGCATCTATTTTTGGAATCAGAATACCATCAGTATTATTAGGCGTTGCCTGATTACTTGATGTAATTTCAAGTTGTGCATTTGGTGTAGTTGTATTTATCCCTACTTGTGCATTTGTAATAAATGACACAAACAAAAAAAATAATAACAATAGATTTGGGTTTCTTTTTTTCATCGTTTTATTATTAAATACAAACTGGTTGGGCTTATCAGCTATCTCGTTTTCATTTACTTAAGTAAATAAAAATAAGTGATTTAATTTATTTTGCAAAGTTAATTAAAAAAACAAAATATAAAATAATTGTTTAAAATTTTGGACAAAAGGATAATAATAATCGTTTATAGACATTTTTTCCTATGTTTTTAATTTCTTCTTTCTAGCAGCTGGAAATAAAACGTTATTTAAAATCAATCGGAAACCAGGGGAGTTAGGGTGCAAATCTAGTACAGTGGGTTCATCTCCTACTCGATGCTGATAATCCTCTGGATCATGACCACCATAATAAGTAAACATTCCTTTTCCTTTTTGTCCGTGAATATATCGAGCTTCACCATTTAGTTCGCAAGTCCCCATTACTAGGATATTAGATTTAATTAACTCTAACTCGTACGCTGTAGTTTGTCCCATAAAGCCTTTAATAAGCTGAGTATGATTTTGGCACAACATACTTGGAATTGGATCCCATTTTGCCGAAAAATCCATAAGAGTAAAATAATCTTTTTCAAAGGGAATTCGGCGTTTTTCAGTCATGTCAATATCAGAAAACTCATAGTGTTCGGGCTTTCTATCCAGTGTAAAGTTTTTGAAAGCAAATGTTTTTGTATAATCTATTTTAGTTTGATAATTGGCTTCACTTTCATCTCCGTCAAACATAGATTCACAAATGTCAACACCTTCCGCAGATAAAGCAATATCAAAACTATCAGTAGCTGAACACATGGCAAACATGAAGCCTCCACCAATAACAAAGTCTCTTATTTTTTTGGCCACGGCTAATTTTTCTTCAGAAACTTTTTTATAGCCCAATTTTGTCGCCAATACTTCAGCTTGTTTTTTCTGTTCAATATACCATGGCGCATTTCTATAAATCGCAAAAAATTTTCCATATTGACCTGTAAAATCTTCATGATGCAAGTGCAACCAATCATACAACAGCAATTGATCCGTTAAAACTTCTTCATCATATATGGGCGTAAAAGGAATTTCTGCATATGTTAAAACCATAGTCACTGCATCATCCCAAGGTTGCTTTCCTTTTGGCGTATAAACTGCTATTTTAGGTGCTTTTTCTAAAACTACTGCATCCATGTTTTGGGAAGGACTTGAAATTTCTTGTAAAATAGATTCTTGTTCGCTATCAGAAATGATTTCAAAACTAACACCACGAATTTGACATTCCTTTCTAATTTCAGGAGCATCGGGTAATAAAAAAGAACCTCCACGGTAATTTAATAACCAACTGGCTTTGTATTGTTTATCTAAACACCAATAGGTAATACCATAAGCTTTAAGATGATTTTTTTGAGTTGTTTCATCCATTGGCAAAAGAATAAAAGAGGCTTTTACTGAAAACGAAACAAGAAATAATATCAAATAAAATATTTTTTTGATGTGCATTCTTAAGTTTTTATTATTCAAAGATAATTGATTTATATGTAAATGAAATCATAAAAAAATCCACTCAATTGGTGGAATTTAATTATTTATTGCTTAAAAAGGGACATCGCTCTCATCATCTTGAGAATTTATATTACTCCCAAAAGCTTCGTTTGGCGAAGGAAGATTTTTTGTAGTAAATGGATTGTCTTCATGATTCATTTTTGAAGGAAGGTCATCATAACTTCCTCCATAATCGTCAAGATTGTCAAATTTACCAAGATTTCCAATAAACTTCAATCGGATATTTTCTAAGGAACCGTTTCTATGTTTGGCAATAATAAATTCAGCTTGACCTTGAGTTGGCGATTGTTCGTCGTCATCCCATTCATCAATTTTGTAATATTCTGGTCTGTATATAAATGATACAATATCGGCATCTTGCTCAATCGCTCCAGATTCACGAAGATCAGAAAGTAAGGGTCTTTTGCTAGAACCACGTGTTTCTACTGCACGAGATAATTGCGACAAAGCTATTACAGGAACACCTAATTCTTTAGCTAAGGCTTTTAAATTTCTTGAAATGGTAGAAATTTCTTGTTCTCTATTTCCGCCTCCTTTTCCGTTTCCGCCAGCGGTCATTAATTGTAAATAGTCGACGATTATTAATTTTATTCCATGTTGAGAAGCTAATCGTCTTGATTTTGCTCTTAAATCGAATATTGATAATGAAGGAGTATCATCAATAAAAAGGGGTGCTTTTTCTAAATTTTTTACTTTTATACTCAACTGTTCCCATTCGTGTTTTTCTAATTTACCTGTTCTTAATTTTTCAGAAGACAAACCCGTTTCAGAGGAAATTAATCGGGTAATTAATTGAACAGAAGACATCTCTAATGAAAATAAAGCTACAGGATGTCCAAAATCTATAGCAATATTTCTTGCCATTGAAAGCACAAAAGCAGTTTTACCCATACCAGGTCGCGCTGCAATGATTATTAAATCGCTTGGTTGCCAACCCGATGTAATTTTATCTAATTTTTCAAAACCAGTTGCAATTCCGCTTAAACCCTCTTTTCCAGCAATTTCTTCGATACGTTTTTTGGCTTGGATAACTAAACTTTGAGCTGTCTCTGAGCTTCGTTTAATATTTCCTTGTGTTACTTCGTACAATTTAGATTCGGCTTTGTCTAATAAATCGAAAACATCTGTAGTTTCATCATAAGACTCTTCGATAATTTCTGAGGATATTCGAATTAAACTGCGTTGAATGTATTTTTGTAAAATAATTCGGGAATGAAACTCAATATGTGCAGAGGATGATATTTTTTGAGTAAGCTGAATGAGATAAAAATCGCCTCCTGCCAATTCTAATTTTGCATTCTTTTTAAGTTGAGCCGATACTGTTAATAAGTCAATAGGCTGTGTATCTGTGAATAACTGAACAATCGCTTCAAAAATATGTTTATGTGCGTCTTTATAAAATGCGTCCGATTGAAGAATATCGATAACTTCATCTACTCCCTTTTTATCAATCATCATAGCGCCAAGAACTGCTTCCTCAAGATCTAGTACTTGTGGAGGTAATTTGCCTTTCTCTAAATTGATAATGGTAGTTTTATCTACTTTTATTGGGCTTATGTTTCTGAAATTTTCCATGTTGCGAATGTAGCTAAAAAATAAAAAATTAGGAATTAGAGTTATTAGAAATAGATGTTGATAAATCACTATTTTTTGTTTATAACTCAAAAAAAATCCGAAGCGATAAGGCTTCGGATTTAACACTCTTTTGTAAGATTTTACTCTTTGAATTCGCCCATTTTACAGTATTTATCCATCCTCTGGGCCACTAATTCTGTTGTTGATAAATCTTTTAATTCATTATATGATTTCATGATATATTGTTGCACCGTTTTAAAAGTAGTTTCTTTATCATAATGCGCTCCTCCTAATGGTTCTGGAATAATATCGTCAACTAATTTTTGTTTTTTCATATCGGCAGAGGTCAGTTTTAAAGCTTCTGCAGCTTGTTCTTTATATTCCCAACTTTTCCAAAGAATAGAGGAACATGATTCAGGCGAAATTACTGAATACCAAGTGTTTTCCATCATTAAAACTCTATCCCCAACGCCAATTCCTAAAGCACCCCCCGAAGCGCCTTCTCCTACAATCACTGAGATAATTGGAGTTTTAAGTCGGCACATTTCAAAAATGTTTCTGGCAATAGCCTCTCCTTGACCTCTCTCCTCAGCTTCAAGTCCAGGATATGCTCCTGGTGTATCGATTAAGGTAAGAACAGGGATATTGAATTTTTCAGCCATTTTCATCAATCGCAACGCTTTTCTATAACCTTCAGGATTTGCCATTCCGAAATTACGCAACTGACGCATTTTCATATTAATCCCTTTTTGTTGACCGACAATCATAAACGATTGCCCATCAATTTTTCCTAAGCCACCAACCATAGCCTTATCGTCTTTAAAACTTCTATCGCCAAAAAGCTCTAAAAAAGTTCCTTTTGTTAAATTAGTAATGTGTTCTAACGTATAAGGTCTATTAGGATGACGTGACAACTGAACGCGTTGCCATGCCGTAAGATTTTTGTATATTTTTTTCTTAGTATCTTCTAGTTTTTTTTCTATTTGTTTGCACGTATTGGTAACATCGATATTAGATTCCTGACCAATTGCTTGACATTTTTCTAGTTGGTCTTCTAATTCTTTTATGGGAAGCTCAAAATCTAAATATTCCATAGGATTTAATCGGTTTAATTGTAATTAGGAAAACAAAGATAAAATTTAATATTGTGAACGAAAGAATTTTTCTAAAATTAGTTGTGATTATTTTACAGAAACCTAATTTTTAAAGGCCTAAAAAAAGAAAAATTCAAAACACTATTAGGAATTATTTTTTATAATATTTCACAATTCCATTCAATATCACCATCGAAAGGATAACTCCCGCACCAATATAAAACGCTAAACTCATTCTTTCTTTTTCATTAAAAATAAGAACTGCTAGTATAACCCCGTAAATAGGCTCTAAATTTATAGTTAGCATTACCGTGTATGGACTTAAAAACTTCATGACCTTTACGGATGCAATAAAAGCATAAGCGGTGCAAATTGAACTTAACAAAATTAAGTACATCCAATCGGAAGCTTTTATAGTAAAAAAAGCCTTATCAAAACTATTGGTTACCAATAAATAAATTGAAATAAATAAAACACCTGCAAAAATTTCATAAAAAGAAATTATTGAGGGATTATAAATTTTGGCATACTTACTATTTGCAACAGAAAAAAGAGCGGATAAAAATGCAGAGCTTAAGGCATAAAGAATTCCATCTATATAATTTCCTTCCACTCTAAATATGATTCCTAATCCGAAAATAACGATTAATCCGAAGAGAACTTCATATTTAATGATTTTTCTTCCATGTAATAAGGGGTCTAAAAAAGAGGTGAAAAAGGCACCTGCTGAAAGACAAGCTAGAGTCACAGATACATTGGAAACTTTGATTGCTTTAAAAAAAGTTAACCAATGTAAAGCGATTATTAATCCTAGAAACAGAAATCCCGCAAGCGCTTTTAAAGGAACTTTGTATGAAAATTTTTTAAAAGAAATATAAAGTACTATAAAAACAGATGCAATTAACATTCTATACCAAACTAGCGGTATGGCATCAAGCGAAATTAAAGCCCCTAAAACAGCGGTGAACCCCCAAATAAATACAATTAAATGGAGATGAAGATAACTTTTTAGATTATCGCTTTGCATTTCGCAAAAGATATATTGCTAAAGATCCAAAAACAATATTTGGAATCCAAACGGCTACAATTGGAGGCATCGTAGATGATTCTGCCATAACTCCAAAAATTTTCTCAAAAAACACAAAAGAAAAAGATAAAAGAATGCCTATTGCCAAATTCAATCCCATACCGCCTCGTCGCTTCATTGAAGAAACTGCTACAGCAATTATTGTTAAAATAAAGGCTGAAACGGGTACGCTGTACTTTTTGTATAAAACGGTTAGATAAACATTAATGTTTGCATTGCCTCTACTTTTTTCTCTATCAATAAACTTAATTAAATCAAAAAGGCTTAACGTTTCAGCTACATAAACGGTAGGTGTTAAATCGTCAAGTTCAAAATTAAACTTCTTTACTTTTTGATCGGCTTGCTCAATAAAATCATCGAGTTTTCCGACTGTTCTTTTGGTATAACCAAAAAGAGTATACGTTTTATCTTTAGGGTTCCATTTTATTCTATTGGCAGTAATTTTATAATCTAATTTATCTCCTTTGAATTTTTCGAGAGAGAAATTGAAAGCAGTTTTTGATATCGAATTAAAATTACTTACATATATAAATTCATCGTCGCTAATTTGTCTAAACACATCTGACAGTTGCCTCATTTCAGCTTGTCCGTTACCTATAAGATAGGTGTACCTAAAATTTTTAAACCCTTCACTAGCTTTTGGGACTAAAAAAAAGCCCATTAATAACGAAACTAATGAAACAAAAGTAGCTCCAATGATATAAGGCCTTAGAAAACGTGTAAATGAAATCCCTGAACTTAGAATTGCAATAATCTCAGTATTGTTTGCTAATTTTGAGGTAAACCAAATTATTGATAAAAACAAAAAAATAGGAAAAAGAATATTGGCAAAATAAACTATAAAATCTATATAATAACTAACAACTTCTTTTAAAGGCACTTTGTGCTCTATCATTTTATTGATCTTTTCAGAAACATCAATAATAATTCCTATAGGAATAAATAACAATAACATAACCGAAAAAGTAGCTAAGTATCTTTTAAGAATATATTTATCTATTATTGTAAGCATTTTTTTTAAATTTTTGTTGGGTGTTGATAAAAACATTAATCCCCGTGCTCTTTACAATCTTTGGCTCATATTTTTAACCATCATTTCTTTCCAAACTCTGAAATCTCCTGCTAATATATGCTTTCTAGCTTCACGAACCAACCACATATAAAACCCAAGATTGTGAATGGTAGCAATTTGTTTTCCCAAATATTCATTGGCAGCAAATAAATGCCTTAAATAGGCTTTTGTATACTCGGTATCAACGAAAGTCATTCCCATTTCATCTAACGGAGAAAAGTCATCTTCCCATTTTTTATTTTTAATATTTATGGTTCCGTTTGCAGTAAATAGCATTCCGTTTCTTGCGTTACGGGTTGGCATTACACAATCGAACATATCTATACCTAGAGCAATATTTTCTAAAATATTTATTGGCGTTCCAACACCCATAAGATATCTCGGTTTGTCTTCAGGTAAAATATCACAAACAATTTCGGTCATGGCATACATTTCTTCAGCAGGCTCCCCTACGGATAATCCACCAATAGCATTTCCCTGTTGACCCGAATTTGCAATGTATTCAGCCGATTGCATTCTTAAATCTTTATAGGTACTCCCTTGTACAATTGGGAAAAAAGTTTGGTCGAAACCATACTTTGTAGGCACTTTCTCTAAATGATTGATACAACGGTCTAACCAACGGTGCGTCATCTTCATCGAGCGTTGCGCATATCTATAATCGCAAGGATACGGGGTGCACTCATCAAAAGCCATGATGATATCGGCACCGATCGTACGCTGAATTTCCATTACATTTTCAGGTGTGAAAAAATGATATGAACCGTCTATGTGTGATTTAAACTTTACGCCCTCTTCTTTAATTTTTCTATTTGCCGAAAGTGAATATACTTGATAACCACCAGAATCAGTCAGAATATTTCTATCCCAATTCATGAATTTATGCAAGCCTCCTGCTTTTTCCAAAATTTGTGTTTGGGGTCTTAAATACAAATGATAGGTGTTTCCGAGAATAATATCTGGGTTTATCTCATCTTTTAATTCTCGTTGATGCACCCCTTTTACAGAAGCAACTGTCCCTACAGGCATAAAAATTGGAGTTTCAATTACACCGTGCTCAGTAGTAATACTTCCAGCTCTAGCTTTTGTTTGCGGGTCTTTTTGTAATAAATCAAACTTCATATAATTATTTTCAGTCGGCAAAGATAAAAGATTTAGAACTTAGGATTTAAGATTTAGGATTTTATTTAATAGACAATAGTTACTCTTATGATAACTATTGCAAAAATCATTTGTCTTACGGCAAAATAAAAATTACTTTTGCGACAGTTTAACTTTAACATACAAAATGAAGCCTAACATACAACAATTAAACGATTTAACGATTCAAGTAAGAAGAGACATTCTTAGAATGGTTCACGCGGTAAATTCTGGACATCCTGGAGGCTCTCTTGGTTGTACCGAGTTTTTAATAGCCTTATACCAAAATCTAATGGATAGAAAAGAAGGTTTTGATATGGACGGAATTGGGGAGGATCTATTCTTCCTTTCAAACGGTCATATTTCGCCTGTTTTCTATAGTGTCTTAGCAAGAAGTGGTTATTTTCCAATTGAGGAATTGGCTACTTTTCGACTTATTAATACAAGACTCCAAGGGCATCCAACAACTCATGATGGTTTACCAGGAGTGAGAATAGCTTCAGGTTCATTAGGACAAGGACTCTCCGTAGCAATTGGAGCTGCTCAAGCAAAAAAATTAAATGAAGACAATCACATCATCTATACCCTTCACGGCGATGGCGAATTGCAAGAAGGTCAAAACTGGGAAGCCATTATGTATGCTTCAGCAAAAAAGGTAGACAATCTTATTGCCACAGTTGATCTTAATGGAAAACAAATAGACGGAACTACTGATGAAGTATTGGCAATGGGAAGTATCCGTGCTAAATTTGAGGCTTTTGATTGGGATGTTTTGGAAATAAAAGAAGGAAACAATCTAGAAGCTATTATTGCTGGGATGACCGATGCAAAATCCAGAACTGGAAAAGGAAAACCAGTTTGTGTTTTATTGCATACTGAAATGGGTAATGGTGTAGACTATATGATGTATAGTCATGCTTGGCATGGTAAAGCACCAAATGATGCACAATTAGAAAATGCTTTAGGCCAAAATTATAATACTGGAGGAAATAGAGACTACTAGAATTAATATTGTAGGTTACCATTTTCTCAAAGGAGGATTTTTAATCTTTCCATTTTTAAATCATTCAATTTTAAATTAAGTAATGAAAAAATATACAAATACAGGAAGTAAAGATACCCGTTCTGGTTTTGGAGCTGGAATGACCGAGTTGGGTCAAAAAAATGAAAATGTAGTAGCACTTTGTGCTGACTTAATAGGTTCCTTAAAATTTGATGAATTCAAGAAAAATCATCCTGAACGTTTTTTTCAAATAGGAATAGCCGAGGCCAACATGATTGGAATTGCAGCTGGTTTAACCATTGGCGGAAAAATTCCTTTTACTGGAACATTTGCTAACTTTTCTACAGGAAGAGTTTACGATCAAATTCGTCAATCAGTTGCTTATTCCGATAAAAACGTAAAAATCTGTGCTTCACATGCAGGTTTAACTTTAGGAGAAGACGGTGCAACACATCAAATATTAGAAGATATTGGATTAATGAAAATGCTGCCAGGAATGACCGTAATTAACACTTGCGATTACAATCAAACTAAAGCAGCTACACTAGCAATTGCTGACCATCACGGTCCAGTTTACTTGCGTTTTGGACGTCCGGTTGTTGCTAACTTTACACCAGCAGATGAGCCTTTCGAAATAGGGAAAGCCATTCTTTTAAACGAAGGTTCAGATGTAACCATTGTTGCAACAGGACATTTAGTTTGGGAAGCATTAATTGCTGCAGAAGCATTAGAAGCTAAAGGAATTTCAGCAGAAGTGATCAATATTCACACTATTAAGCCTTTGGACGAAGCTGCCATTTTAAAATCATTAGCCAAAACAAAATGTATCGTTACTGCCGAAGAACACAATATCCTTGGCGGATTGGGAGAAAGCATTTCTAGAGTATTAGCCTTGAATAATCCAGCGCCACAAGAGTTTGTTGCCGTTCAGGATAGTTTTGGCGAAAGCGGAACACCCGAACAATTAATGGAAAAATACAAACTAAACAATCAAGCTATTGTTGCGGCAGTAGAAAGAGTGATAAAAAGAAAGTAATCTTCTTTGCATTGTATAAGAAATCCCATCTCGATAACAAGATGGGATTTTTTTATTTTATTAATACTATCAATGTATTGTTAATGGCAAGAAGAATCTAAATGTTTTTTCTTTCCATTTCCTGAATTTCCACAAGTAGGAATCAAATCAAAAGAATAAGCTAAACCAGTTATCGGGTCTTTAATTTCATTTTTCGTTAAATACCCATCTCCATCGTCATCAATATCTAAATAGTTTGACCTCCCGTCGCCGTCAGTATCAAGATTGGTAAAATTACCATTTTCATCTACAACATTTTCATCTATCGAAAGGACTCCGTCTTGGTCTTGATCGCCTCGTTTTAAATCATACAACTTAAAAGTAAATACTAAAGGAGCGTAAGAAGGGATTCTAGAACCCAATGGAGGACTATTGAAATACGCTAATCCCGAAGGAAGAAACATAACTCCTGCGCCAAAGTTCGTAAACGAAGCAGGATTTGGACTTGGAGTTGCATCATATATTCCAGTCTTAAATTTTGGAAAAATCTCTCCCCAACCTCGAATGGTTCGGTCTAAACCTAACATTGATTGCGGAAATACAACAGTTTCAAAAAATGTTGCCGTTATAGTCGTTACTGATTCTTCACTTTTACTACTCAAGTAAAATCCACTGTAAGCTGTTAAAACCTCATCAACCCTTATAGGTTGTTTGCCTGATTCGTTATCTGCTCTTAATTTTAAATAATAAATTTTATAAGTAATGTCATGAAGTAGTACCTCTTTCGTCAATAGCTTTGGATAACTATCACTATTCAAAAAGTCAAAAATAGATTTTTGTTCCCCAACATCAGGAATTTTCGCGAAAGTTATATCTTCATCCGCAAAATCTGGATTGCTAATATCATTTACAATGTAATACGATTTCAGATATCCTTCAATTGTAGCTAGGTCAGTATCGTATTGCACATTAAAAGCTCTTACTGGAACAGGTTCTGGAGTATCGTCGTTTTTGTTGCAAGAAAAAAGCAATGCAGCGAAAGAAATTACAACAAAATAAAACTTAAATTTGTTCATTTATTAGATGATTTTTGTGGGCGCAAGATACAATTTTGATTTACTTTTGTGAATAATTTAACGCCGATTTTAGAAAAATATGAGAGTAGATAAATTTTTATGGTGCGTACGGTATTATAAAACTAGAAATATGGTTACCGAAGCCTGTAAAAAAAACCATATTACAGTAAACGGACAACTGGCAAAACCTTCAAAAGAAGTCTTTCCATCTGATACTATTACCTTTAGAAAAGACCAAATCACTCAAATTATAACAGTGCTCGACATTCCTGAAAGTCGTGTTGGCGCAAAATTAGTTGACATTTACAGAAAAAACGAAACTCCTGCCGAAGTATACCAACATTTAGAATTATTAAAATTGTCAAAAGAACATTACAGAAAAACGGGAGACGGGAGACCTACTAAAAAAGACCGAAGAGATCTTGACGATTTTGGAAATGAGCTTTAAAAACCATTCTGAAATTAAACTAAACTACTATGGACTAAAAGTCCATAGATTTGGTTTTGCAGACTGAAAGTCTGTTAAGCTAAAGCATATAATTTAATTCGTGAAATTTCACCGCAGATTCACAAATTTTAAAAATGATTTGAAAATCTGTGAATCTGTGGTAAAAAAAACATTTTTAGAAGCTATAGCTAAATGCACTAAAGTGCATAGTTTTAACTATTTTTGTGACCTGTAAAATAAAAAAAATGAGTCAAAATATCATCCTAAACAACCTTGAAATAGATCATAAAATAAAGCGGATCGCCTATCAAATCTACGAAACTTTTGTTGATGAAGATACCATTGTGATAGCTGGAATTACAAGAAATGGATATGTTTTTGCCGAAAAGATTGCACAGGCTTTAGAATCCATCTCAACACTAAAAGTAATATTGTGCGAAGTTTATATCGATAAACTAAATCCTACTGCTCCTATTACAACCTCTATACCAAAAGAAGATTATCAAAATAAAGGGCTTGTTCTTGTAGATGATGTTTTAAGTTCGGGAACAACACTCGTTTATGGCGTAAAACACTTTTTAGAAGTGCCACTTAAGAAATTTAAAACAGCCGTTTTAGTAGATAGAAATCACAAAAAATATCCAGTTAAGGCCGATTTTAAAGGAATTTCATTGAGCACGTCGTTACAGGAACATGTTCAGGTTGTTTTTGAAAAGGACAACAGTTATGCGTATTTAAATTAAGACAGCTCTTATTTCCGAAACTGTTTCCGCAGGCGATTTATTATCTGTAGTAAAAATATATTTTGCTTGATTGTAATAAAAACTGCGTTCAAAAAGATGCTTTGCAATAAACTCTTTCATTTCTTCTTCATTTTTTGAGGCTATTAAAGGTCTATTGGCTTTTTGAAACTGCAATCTTCTGTATAAATTTTCAATAGAAGCTTTCAAATAAATGGTCGTAATCGTGTCTGCTTGCAGCAATTCTAGATTATTAGCAAAACAAGGCGTGCCACCTCCTAGACTTATAATCAAATTTTGATTTAATTGGAGTGTTTTCTTTAAAATCTCGTGTTCCTTTTTCCTAAAATAGACTTCTCCCTTTTGCTCAAAAATAGAAGAAACCGATGAATCTAGCTCTTTTTCAATCAATTCATCCAGATCTAGATACTCAAAACCGATACTTTTTGACAATAATTTTGCAATTGTAGACTTCCCAGAACCCATATAACCAATCAAAATTATTTTCTTCATAGCAATAAAACCTTATAAACAAAGACATTAACAATAAATAGTAAAAAAAGGCAAATTTAAAATAAAATAGCTTTGAAAAATAAATAATAACGCCTTATATTTGCACCCGCATTGAAGAAATGTTAATGACTCGATAGCTCAGTTGGTAGAGCACATCACTTTTAATGATGGGGTCCTGGGTTCGAGCCCCAGTCGGGTCACAAATTTTCACATAATCTTCATGCTACGACTCGATAGCTCAGTTGGTAGAGCACATCACTTTTAATGATGGGGTCCTGGGTTCGAGCCCCAGTCGGGTCACTAAAGTCGTTCGTTTAAGCGAATGGCTTTTTTTGTTTTAGGCCACGTGGAGAAACGGTAGACTTGCCAGCTTGAGGGGCTGGTGCTCGCAAGGGCGTGCGGGTTCAAATCCCGCCGTGGTCACAGAATAAAGCCATTTATAAGGCTTTGCAAGGTTTTTAGTTCCATTACTAAACTAATTAAAAAAAGGCGTTCCGTTGTGGTTCGCCTTTGTTGTTTTAATTTACCAATCTGATTTTGTTTTTTTCTTGATTTTGAATAATTCAACTAAGTGTGGATTCAGTTGTTCGGTTAAATTAGAATTTCTGAATGAACCATCTTTTTTAATTAATAATATCAATTTTATTCAATTAACAATAATGTTCTATTTGTCAACTCCGTTTTATATTTAAGTAAATCATCAATATGTTCTAAATTATACTCATTGTCTCCAATAAAAATTTTCATTTTAGCACCATTAAAAACTAATTTACAAATGACTTTTTTTGAATTATCATCAATACTGATATTAAAAAAACCTTTAAAATCTCTGTAACTTACCCTTTCTTTTGGAATTTTTTTGTTTTGAATAAGCAATGTTCTTATTGTATGATATGCCTGAATTTCTAATTCTGTTGTAATAACTCCCTGAGAATTTGATAACGATTCTAGTTGAACTTTTTTATCATACAAGCATTTTAAAAAAGACGAATTGACAAGATTAATCATTTTGCCGATGTTTTCCTCATTAAATTTTGTTGCAAAAGTCATATTTCTATGAATTATTTTTAGTAAATCTTTTGAGGGAGCAACTAATTCTTTAAAAAAAGCATTTTCGAAACTTTCAACAAAAACTACTTCTTGAGCAGTTTTAACTATGTCAATTACTTTAATATACCTTTTATCAAATTTAATCAATGATTCAATATCATTTTCACTATAATTGATAATGTTAAATGTGTAAAATGGTTTATTATCAATTATGTTAGGCTCAACAACATCTGAATAAAATCTATATTCAATACCGTTTGTTAGAATTGCGATTTTAGAATTTTTTGTATTATTAAAATATCCGTTTAATTGTCCGGCCTCTTTATCAGTAAGTTTACTACTGTATTTTTTGGCTTCAACAAGAATAGTATCTTTTTTATTTAACAAGATTGCATAATCAATTTTTTGGCTTATTCTATCTCCAAAATCTGCATTATACTCAGGAATTAAATCGTTTGAAACATAATTAAGCATTAAGAAAAATGGTTCAATTAAAAACTTTCTAGTTTGTGCTTCATTCGTACATAATTCTATTGCATCATTAATTTTAAAATTATCAAGTGCTTTTTTTAATTGACTTATAGCTTGTTTTGGTATATTGACTTCCATAAAAATATTTAAAATATTAAATTAACAATTACCAAATCTAACCAATCCAAATGAATTAAAATTAGTGTTTCCCGTAAATGTTAAAAATTTATTGCTTTTGACAATTTGAACAAAAAAAGGCGTTACTTAATTGTTACGCCTTTTAATTGTTTAAGAAATTTGGATTAATTGTAAAATGGACCCCATTTACTCATTAAAAATATGATTATTAAAATAATGCCCCAAATAATAATCCTTCTTTTTTTAGTTGACTTCTTTTTTTCAATTATTTTATTTGATTCAGTTTCTTTAATATCAATAAAATCCTCTTCAGAATAAGTTATTCCTTTTGAGAGAATTTCTAAAATTTTACCAATATGTTCGTTTGCATTAGTTACCTCATGTGATTTATCAAAAGAACCAATTTTTCTTCTTATTTCTACTGTAATTTCTGTTCTATTTTCGTTTACAGATGATAAATTAATATCAATATAAACACCAAAACTTAAAAATTCTGTTGCCTCAAAAGTTGATTGATTAAAAACCTCATTACTTTTAGTAAACTTGTAAGTTTTGGAAAGTTTACTTATTCTATCAACTCCAATTTTTACCTTTTCAATTGGGAAATCTACTGTAATAGTTTTTTTGGGATTTGGTATAACTCCTATCATGATTTTATTTTTAAATTAATAATACCCAAATCTAACCAATCCAAATGAATTAAAATTACGGCTTCTCGTAAATATAAAATTTTATTGCTTTTGATTTATGTAAAAAAGAAACTCCTTTATTTTATTAGACCCATTAGTGGTTGTGCAACTATTTCCTTTTCAATTTTTGTAAGTGTTTCTCTAGCGGTGAGCAATTTTTTTTATGATATCGCTGTAAATTTCTATTCCGTTTAAAGTGATGCATTTATTCGTTTACGTATACCTTTTTAGTAAATAGCAATCCGTTTTTTCTTCCTTTGACTATTGTGATTCCTTTTGGTTCTGACATTATTTGTCCTAATATGTTATAATATAGAATGTCTGTAAAAGTTTCGTTTATTTCAAATTCAGAAGTGGATAATTTAGGTTCAATGTATAAATCTTTAATGATATTGTCGGCAATTATTTTATGCATAAATGTATTAGGATGAATTTCAATAGCGTCTAGATAAGATACGGCATCTGGTATAGAAGATAAGGAATCCCAATGGTCAAAATACTGAATTCCGTAACCGTCTAATTTTAATTTTAATAAATCAGCAAAGGCATTGTATCGTTCTAAAGTTGCTTTATTAGGCACATATAATCGATTAATAGTTGTGTAGTCAATTCCTTTAGATGTTATAAAATATCTAACATTAAATTTAATTCTGTCTTTTGGCCAACCAGCATTAATAATTCCCTGAACAACATAATCTACAGCTTTTCCATAGTTTTCTATAGTATAATCAGGATAAAATAACCCAACATCATTTGTCAAAAAGGATATAAATAGTAACCCGTCTTTTTTAGAGTCGTAAATTGGAGTGTTTGGAAATGTTGCCCAATATTCCATATTATTAGCCGCTAATTTATTTATAGGCTCTTGTTTCATCATTGTAGTTCCTGAAACTGCCTTATTCATTGTAATAGCTCCATAATGATAGCTTACATAAGCCGGATAAGAAAGCCCTCCTATGTCTTGTCCCATTGTTATGCTGTCGCCAAAATACCAAATCCGCTTCCCTTTTAAAGAAGAAAAATCATTTTGTGCAAAAGTTGAAATTGATACTAAAATAAAGAGTAATTTTTTCATTTTTTTTAGGTTTTAATTAAGAATGATCAAATTAAATCCTATAAAAATCAATTACTTTACGGCTTTCCGTATACGAGTTAATTAATTTGCTTTTAAATAAATTATATTGCTTTTGACTTATGCAAAAAAGAAACTTCCTTATTTATAACACCCAAAAAATTCAATAATTGCACCCAATGGGTTTTCTTGTTTAGTAATTGTTTATTCGCCTTGTGTAAAAAATTACGTTTAGAATCTAACAAAAGATACTGCTCCTAGTTGTTTTTAAATTATTTTACTTATTCTATCGTTAAACAAAAAAATATTGCTACTTTTGTTTAATAAATATTTAAAAAACATGAACAACGTTAAAAATGTTTTTAGCATTAAGGATTTAGAAAACCTTTCTGGTATTAAAGCACATACCATTCGAATCTGGGAAAAGAGATACAACGTTCTGGAACCCATGCGTACCGATACCAATATTAGATACTATGATTTAGCGGGTTTGCAAAAGCTGTTAAACATAGTCTTGTTGCACAATCATGGCTACAAAATATCAAAAATATCAAAATACCCACCGGAAACTATACCTGCTTTAGTAAGGGAAATTGTTTCTGAAAAAAGTGCAAAGAATCATGCTATAAATGCATTTAAAATGGCAATGATGAATTTTGATCAGGCATTATTTTTTAATACTTACAATACTTTGCTTTCTAAAAAATCATTCCGCGAAGTGTTTTACGAAGTGTTTATTCCGCTTATGAGTGAAATTGGATTGTTGTGGCAGTCTGATACTATAACTCCAGCACATGAGCATTTCATCACGTATTTAATTAAACAAAAAGTACTAATAAACACAGAGAAATTACAAACTTCTGAGCCGGTAAATACTGATAAAGTTTTTGTTTTGTACCTCCCATCGAATGAAATTCACGAATTGGGATTGATGTATCTGAATTATGAAGTTAATTTTCATGGCTATAAATCTATTTATCTTGGCGAAAGTGTGCCTATTGATAGCCTGAAAGACCTTAAAAACTACTTTGACAAAATTGTATACATTTCGTATTTAACTGTTGAACCAAATAAAGACGAAGTAAATGATTATGTCAAAAAAATAAATTCAGAAATAATCGACGAAAATTCAGAATTATGGATAATTGGCAGAATGGTTGAATTTATTGACACGAATAATTTAAAACCCAACAATAAAATTCATCATTCCATTTCTGAATTGGTAAATAATTTATAAAATTGACTACAAATAATTATTATTGTTTAGCTTTTTATTACCTTTGTTAGACAATATGAAAAAAGATATAAAAATAATTGGTTCTGGTTTTTCGGCACTTTCTGCTGCTTGTTACCTTGCAAAAAAAGGGCATCGAGTAACGGTTTATGAAAAAAACGATTCTATTGGCGGTAGAGCACGCCAACTTAAACGAGATGGTTTTACTTTTGATATGGGGCCTAGCTGGTATTGGATGCCCGATGTATTCGAACGCTTTTTTGGGGATTTTGACAAAAAAACTTCCGATTATTACCAACTCATAAAACTGTCACCTGCCTACAGAGTTTATTATGGAATAAATGACTTTATAGCCATCGCCGATAATTTACCAGAAATTATAACCACTTTCGAAGCCATCGAAAAAGGTAGTGGAAAAATTCTACAAGAATTCATGAACGAAGCCAAAAGCAATTATGATATTGCCATAAAAGATTTGGTTTACAGACCTGGTGTTTCTCCGTTAGAATTGATTACTCTAGAAACTGCCAAGAAAGTAAATCAGTTTTTTAGCAACATTAGCAGAGATATTCGTAAAAAATTCAAAAACATTCGATTAATTCAAATTTTAGAATTTCCGGTATTATTTCTTGGAGCTAAACCTTCAGATACGCCTTCCTTTTATAGTTTTATGAATTTTGCTGATTTTGGACTGGGAACTTGGCATCCAAAAACAGGCATGTATGATGTAGTTTTAGCCATGGAAAAATTAGCTAAAGAACTAGGCGTAACTTTTCATGTAAATGCAAATATTGAAAAAATATTTGTTGAAAATAAAAAAGCAGTAGCATTGGTGGTTAATGGAGAAACGCTGAAAGCAGATGTCATTTTGAGCGGCGCCGATTACCATCACACCGAAACTTTATTAGACCAAGAACATCGTGCGTATTCTGAAAAATATTGGGAAAGTCGAGTTTTTGCTCCTTCCTCTTTATTATTCTATGTAGGTTTCGACAAAAAAATAGAAAACATCTCGCATCATGCCTTGTTTTTTGATGTCGACTTTAATCAACATGCCATAGATATTTACGATAAACCTAAATGGCCTAACGAACCTTTGTTCTATGCTAATTTCCCATCCATTACTGATGAAACAGCAGCGCCAAAAGGAATGGAAACGGGTTTTTTCCTAATACCATTAGCACCAGGAATAGAAGACTCTGAAGAATTGCGTGAAGCTTATTTTGAAAAAATTATTGACCGTTTTGAAAAATTAACACAACAAAAAGTAAAAAATAATATTATCTTTAAGCAGTCTTTTTGTAAAAATGATTTTGTTTCTGAATACAACTCCTATAAAGGAAATGCTTACGGAATGGCGAATACATTGTTGCAAACGGCTTTTTTAAGACCTAAATTGAAAAGCAAAAAAGTAGAAAATTTATATTTTACCGGACAGCTTACGGTTCCTGGACCCGGGGTTCCTCCAGCATTAATCTCTGGAAAATTAGTAGCCGAATTAATAGAAAAAAACATTTAATACTATGAAATCGCTATTTGATAAAATTTCATTTGAATGTAGTAGGAATGTAACTCAATCCTATAGCACTTCTTTTTCTTCTGCGGTAAAAATGTTGGCACCAAGTATTCGACAAGATATTTATAATATTTATGGTTTTGTTCGTTTTGCAGATGAAATAGTTGATAGTTTTCATGAGTATAACAAAGAAGAATTGTTTGCGCTTTTTGAGACAAATTTAGAACTGGCCTTAAAGCACAAAATTAGTTTAAATCCTATTTTGAACTCTTTTCAGCATACTGTCTCTAAATATAATATTCCAAATGAATTGATTGATGCTTTCATGAAAAGCATGAAACTCGATTTAACAAAAACCGAATATAATAGTCAAGAAGAATATAACGAATACATTTTTGGATCAGCAGATGTAGTAGGTTTAATGTGTTTGAAAGTTTTTGTAAAGGGCGATGAAGCCAAATATGAAGAATTAAAAAACTCTGCCATGCGACTGGGATCCGCTTTTCAGAAAGTCAATTTTCTTAGGGATTTGAAAGCCGATTTTGAAGGTTTGAATAGAACCTATTTTCCAAATACTGATTTGAATAAATTAGACGAAGTTTCTAAATTAAAAATTGTAGAAGAAATTGAAGCCGATTTTAAAGCGGGTTATGAAGGAATTGTAGATTTACCATTAGAAGCTAAATTTGGTGTTTACACCGCCTATTGCTATTATAAAAAATTGCTTTCCAAATTAAAAAAAACGCCTTCATCTGAAATAAAAAACTCTCGAATTAGGGTTTCTGATTATCAAAAATACGGGCTTTTTGCCAAATGTTATTTATCTTATAAATTAAATATAATTTAAATTTAATACATCATGTGGTTGAATATTTTTGTTTTTTTTGTGACTTTTATCTTCATGGAGTTTATGGCTTGGTTCAGTCATAAATACATTATGCATGGTTTTTTATGGTCATTACACGCGGATCATCATAAAAAAGATCATGATTCTTGGTTTGAAAGAAATGACGCTTTTTTTATTTTTTATGCTATGGTTAGTATTGGATGTTTCTTGCTGTGGCAGAACAACATTTTAAAAATAGGATTGGCTTTAGGACTAGGAATTTTTGCTTACGGATTGGCTTATTTTATCGTTCATGATATCTTTATTCATCAACGTTTTAAATTGTTCCGAAATGCTAATAGCGCTTATGGTAAAGCCGTCAGAAGAGCTCACAAAATGCATCACAAACACGTTGGCAAAGAAGATGGAGAATGTTTTGGGATGTTATTTGTTCCTTTTAAATATTTTAAGAAGTAATTTCATTTTAAAGCCTTTGGCATAATTTACTTTATATTAATCGGTTCTCGATACATTTTTTGTTCCGTTTTACTGCACTAAAACATTCGAACTAACGGTTGTAAAAGCTATTATATAAAAAAAGCGTTCCGATTTACTAAATCAGGACGCTTTTTTAGTAGAATTAACCTCTTAAAACTATTTTTTTAACATTTCCTGCAAGGGTTTTAGTTGTTCTAAATCAATATTAGCACTTTGCAAAACCGACATCATGGTCATGATACTTGTTGGATTCATGTCTTTTCCTAAAATTCGGATCACAGCAAATCCGTTTTCTTTTTTATTGGCAAATAGGACAAACTCTTCAATATGATTGTCTGAACCCACAAAATTTACAGAAGCACCTTCTTTGCCTGAATCAAATTTCATTAATTGTTGGTACTTTTTGTCTTTTAAAATAGTGTCTACTTTAGCTCGTTCTATTTCAAATTGTGCTTTGTTAGTGTCATTTAATTTAAATGCTAGAATATTCATTTTATCAAACGATTGCAAGGCTTGGTTTTGCTCTGCTGATAATTTTGTTTTATCAATATTCAAAATACTTGGCGATACATCTAGTGCAATAAAATTTTTGTTTTCTGTGTTTTCTACAAAGTATTTCTGTAAACTAGGTTCCGAATTGCAGCTTATAAAAAACAAACTGCTAAGCGCTAGAAAATTATAAATCAGTCGCATGCTACTTTTTGCCTTTTGTTGCTTTCTTCAAATCGTCGCCGCCAGGAATTCTCATTTTATCCGTAAGAACTGAAATTTCATTCAAATCGAAATCACCAGTCAATGACATTAAGACCGTATCATCATTCTTAGCACCTTCAATAAACATGAGTAATTCTTTAACTTGGGAATCATTTGTACCTGACTTCACAAGAATCTTAATATTTCTTCCGTTTTCATTTACACGCATCAATTCTTCTAAACCTGATGATTTTATGTATTTGTCGGTAGCAACTTTCATTTCGTTTTCTACTCTTGTGCTTTTTGTAGTAAACACTTTTAAATTGTCTAATTTTTTTATCAAGTTGAGATATTGCTGCGCTTGTTTGTCGGTGGCATCCATTTTTACTTTGCTCATCAATTCAAACATTTTTTTGTTCACTATAATTGATGTTACATCATCTTGACCATCAAATTTATCGAAAGCCGACTGTCCGAAAAAAGTATTAGAAACTAATACTACTACAACTGTAATTATAAATTTTTTCATTTTTTTTTATTTATTATGGTTTAAAAATTAAATTTTTGGAATTCTGATATTCTTCAACATAGTGTACACTTTCTATGCCAACGTTTACATGATTTGACAATAAGGCTAATGCTTTTTGGGTTTCCTTAAAAGCAATTTCAGGATTATCATAAGTGCCTAAATCTTGATTCTGACTGGTATTAGTATTCAGATATACATACATTCCTATTCCTAGCATAACAACAACCGAAGCTGCAATTGACAACCAATTTAGATTCTGTTTTTTAGATTTTAATGGTATTAGATGATTAAATTCTTGTTGTTTGGCTTGAGTAAAGTAACCGAACAAAGATTTGTATTGTTCTAAATGGGGCAAAACATTTGGTGAAGAAAAGTATTTTTTTAACTCATTCTCTTCAGCAATACTCGTATCGCCTTGAAAGTATTTTTCTAAAAGTGTTTCTATTTTACTGAACTCCATAACTGTGTGTTTTTATCATAAATTCTCGTATTGTTTTTCGTGCTCTTGAAAGTGCTACTCGAATAGCAGTTTCATTCATTACTAAAATTTTGGCAATTTCCTCAAATTCATATTGCTCAATGTCTCTCAGTTGAATAATTAATCGTTGTTGTTCAGGCAATTGGTCAATTATTTTTTCCACCCAATTTAAACTATCCCTATCCTCTACTTTTTTATCTAATCTAGGTTCACTGTCTGCAAAATTAGTATGAACAATTTTAAGATTCCCTGCCCTTTTTGATTTTAACTGATCTAAACAATAATTTTTAGTGATGGTCATTGCAAAAGCTTCAACACTCGTATACTTGTTTAAACTTTCGTCTTTACTCCATAATTTAACCAAAACTTCCTGAGTGGCATCTTCTGCTTCTTCAGTACTTATGAGCAATCGCTTCGCTAGCCTAAAAACTTTGTCTTTGAATGGAGCAATTAGCAACACAAACTCGTTTTGGTTCATAAAAAAAATAATAACTAGTTATACAATCAAGACGAGCATTAATACTATTTGTTACAAAGTATTGAAAATAAAACTAAAGTTAGTATTTTTACGTTGATTATGTATCAACCTTTTTTTATGAAAACACTTTCAAAATTTTCAATTCTATTAGTACTACTATTTTCAATTTTTCAGAGTTGTGAAGATTTTGATGATGTTTCTACTCCAAGCAATATAAAAGTAAATGATTTTATTTGGAAAGGATTGAATTTATACTATTTGTGGCAAGCCGATGTTCCTAATTTATCCGATTCAAAATTTAAAAATCAAAAAGATTTGAATTCATTTCTTTATGGCTATTCTAGTCCCGAAGATTTATTTCAAGACTTATTAAACAAACCAAAAAGTAAATTTCCCGAAGGAGAGGCAATAGATCGATTTAGCATTATTACTTCTGATTATTCGTTATTAGAAGGAGTGCTTTCTGGAACCACTAAAAACAACGGTGTTTCATATAGTTTGAAGTATAAAAACAACACAGAAAATGCTGTTATAGGCTTTGTTGAATATGTATTGCCCAATTCAGATGCTGCAAGCAAAGACATTCGCCGTGGTGATATTTTTTATGCCATTGATGGAGTTCCGCTTTTTAGAGACCGAATTAACACAAAAAATGGTAATTTATCACTTTTAAATAATTCAGAAACCTATACTTTAAATCTTGCTGATTTTGATAACGGAAATTTTACGCCAAACAACCGCTCCGTCACATTAACAAAAACCGTTTTATCTGAAAATCCTGTTTATATTAATAAAGTAATTGAAAGCGGTAGTAATAAGATTGGCTATTTAATGTATAATGGTTTTTATCCAGCTTACGAGTCTCAATTGAACAACGCTTTTGGAGAACTAAAGTCTCAAGGAATAACTGATTTTGTTCTAGACTTACGTTACAATTCGGGTGGTTCAATTGCAACTGCTACACGATTGGCTAGTATGATTACGGGACAATTTACAGGACAGATTTTTGCTAAACAACAATGGAATGCTAAAGCAGAAGCCTATTTTGCCAATAACAACTCTTCCAATTTATTAAACCTTTTTACGGATAAAATTAATAATGGGGCTACTATAAATAGTTTAAATCTGACTAAAATTTATATTTTAACTTCTAAAAACACAGCATCAGCTAGTGAATTGGTCATTAATGGATTAAAACCATATATAAATGTGATTCAAATTGGGGATTATACTACTGGAAAAAATGTAGGTTCTATTACTTTATACGATTCTCCAACGTTTGCAAAAAAAGATGTAAATACTTCACATCGTTATGCCATGCAACCCTTAGTTTTAAAAATTGTAAATAAAGTTGGTTTTGGTGATTATAATAAAGATGGCTTAAAACCAAATACTGAATTAAAAGAAGATTTTACTAAATTGGGTGTTTTAGGAGATGCTAGCGATCCCCTATTAAATGTCGCTATTTCACAAATTAAAGGTTCAGGAAGAGGAACTCCGCAAAATCCGAAAATGATTTTTGAAAATGTTATTGACAGCTATCCTTTGAATAGAATGAAAAGTGAAATGTATGTTGATTTGCCTTAAAAACAAGTTTGAAAAATAGTGTTTAATAAAAAAATGGCTTTCACAAAACGAAAGCCATTTTTATTTAAATACTAGTTAAAATAGAATCCAGCAGGAACTACTCCAACTGTTTTAGAAATTTCTAAATTTCCAGTTGAAGAATACACATAAATTTTTCCATCTGAACTATAATCTACAGCATCTCCAATATAAATTTTTTCATTTTGAACTTCAAAACTATACACACCATAAACCCCTTGTGCAGTAGTTGAAAACAAAGCAGTAGTTGGCAAAGTTGAAGTATTTACTAATGTTTTAAAAACATCAGAATCAACTGTATAAAACAAATCACTGTTTGAAATTTCTAAATTAGATGGATGGGATGTTAAAGCAAAATCTATTGTGCCTGAAACAGTATCATTTGATAAATTGATTTTTGATAATTTACCCGCAGTTTCGCTACCTGTCCAACTCGGCTTCCCTCCGCTTAAAACGTATAAAGTTTCTCCTGAAATCTCTAAAGAATTTGGTGCATCACCAACACTTAGAGATGAAATACCATTAGTAGATAAATTAATAATGGAAACCGTTGATCCAACTCCTAAACCACCAAGATGCGCCACGTACAATTTACCGTTAGCAATTGCCATTTGCTCAGGTCCCTCCATAACAGGAATTGGAGCTGATAATGTGTTGTTTGATAAGTTTATTACAGCAATATAGTCATCGCTAGTACTACTCCCATTTCCCCAATTTGAAACATACCCTTTGCCATTATAAAACACAATATATCTTGGATTTGACAAACCTGTTGAAATTGTTGCAACATGTGCCATCGTATATCTATTTACAATTTCAATTTTATTGGAACCATTCATAACAATATACGCAAATTCATTATAAAAACCAACATCTTGACCCGTATCACCTAATATAATTGTAGGATTTACCAATGCAAAAATATTATTTTGAAATGTGTTTGAATCAACTGAGAGGTAGGATAGTGAAGCATTTCCCTTGCCAAATCCTCCTTGATTTAAAATCAAAACGCCATTATCATAAGCCCCAATTGGTGTTTCAACAATTGTATCATCATCGTCACTACACGATGTAAAAAAAACAACACTAAATAGAGCACCAAAAACTAATTTTTTAAGATTCATGATTATTATAGATTAAAGTTAAAATTCACAGTATAATTCCTTCCTGGCAAAGGGCGCTGCTCCACATTTTGATATTTCTCATTAAAAATATTTTGCACCTGAAATCCTAGTTTGCATGACTTCAAAAATTGATATTCAATTCCTGAATTCACAACTGTATATTCTTTTAGTTTGTATTTGTTATCAAACGAGGTAAAAACCTGACCATTAAATAAATAATTAAAATAAAAAGTTATTTTTCTATACGAATAAGCGGCATTAGAAGTCAATTTGTGATAAGGAACATAAATCAATTGCTTTTTGGTCATTTCATTTTCTGAAATGGTATATCCATAATTGGCAACAAATTGTATGGCTTGATTTTTACTAATTTGCTTGTCATACCTTAGATGTGTTTCTACACCGTACGTTTTTACTTTATTGGTATTTATAGGTTGCCAAAGACCAGAATCATTTGGTTTCCAACTTATCATATCGGTAATTTTATTGAAGAAACCTGAAATTGAAAAAACAAGATTATTAACTGTAATCTCTTGAATTAAATCTAATTGATAGGCGCTTTCGGGTTTTAAGTTTTCATTTCCACCGGCTTGATAATACAAATCATTAAAAGTTGGAATTCTGAAATTTTTTGAAAAATTAAACTTTGAAGTATATATTTTCGAAACTTTATAATTTGCACCAAAAGCATATAAAACTGGACTTTTATAATTGGATGTAATTTCATTTCTAAAATTCAATTCGTATAAAAAAGCATCTGTTAATTGATGTTTCATCAGAAAGATTCCAGATACAATTTGGCGCTTATTTTCTTTCAAATCTGATCCAAAACCAATAGTTCGGGTATAATCTATAAGTGTATTAAAATTAATTTTTTTGTTTAATTGGTATGAAAAGTCATATTTAGCAATAGCTGTTTCCGATTTTCCGTAACTAAAATTGTTTAAATCTTTGTCTTCAAAATAGTTGTACTCCTCGGTTAAATATGCCAATCGAACATTCGAAATCGTGTTTTTATAAAAATTAGAAAACTCTATTAAACTTCTAGTATTAAAATCCTGATACTTGCTTTTAGAACCTGCAGCAAGAGTGCCGGAAAAATGTCTTTCACCATCAAAAATCTGATTATAGAATTTTATAAAATTGGTAGCATTTAATTTATATCCAAAATTAAAATTAGTACTTGTGTTGTAAAATTGACCATTCTCATTTTTCTTATTCGTGCCTAAATAATCAAAATCATTGTCAGAGCTATTTCTAGAAACTGAAAATTGTGAACTTAACTTTTTTGTAGAAGCTTTAAATAAATAATCTAGATTTTGTGTATTGAAACTACCGTATCGTAACAGTAAATTATTTGAAAATTCATTTTCGAAATTCAAATCGTTATTCAAATGAATGCTTCCGCCAATGGCACTAGAGCCATAAATCGAGCTTCCGCCTCCAGCACGAATGGTTATAGAATTGTAATTTGAACTGTTTATAGTATTAAAATCAGTTAGTCCGTTAAGTTGTGAATTGATATTAATTCCGTTCCAAACAACAGCTGTTTGTTGGGCAGTTGTTCCTCTAAAAGAAGGAGAAGAAACCATTCCTAAGCCGTTTTCTTTGAAGTAAATGGTAGAATTAAAGTTTAAAAGTGAGGTCAATGAAGACCTGTTTTTGAAAATAACAGAATCATTGATTTTTAAAATCGATTTAGAGTTCGAAAACTTTTTTAATTGGCTATCGGTAACATTTACTTCTTTTAAAACAATAGAATCAGTTTGCCCCAAAATAAATTGGCACATAAATAACAAGAGCAACATCAACTGTTTTCTTAAAGTCATAATTTCAGAATCTTTTTTCCCGAAGATTCGATATTCGTTAAAAAAAAAGGCAGGTCTCCTGGCTTGCGTCTTGTTGTTGACCTTCTCATTCCGAATTAAGGATTAAAGATTTTTTGGATTAAGGATTTTTAAATCCTAATTCCCAAATCAGTAATTCCTAATTTGAACAATGGTTTTGTAGATAACAACAAGCTTAATAGCTTACAGTTGCGGGAACAGCCTAGGTTTTGAACCTAATTCCCTTTTAATGTGATTTTCATATAAACGAAAACCACAACCTTAATTCAAGTGCAAATATAGTTTTATCCTTTGAATAAAAATAAAATTTGAATTTTAAATGCGATTAGATATACCTTTGTGTTTTTGAAATTAATCCAATGAAATTATATTTTTTAAAAATTACACTTTTCCTATTTTCAATTTTATTCATTGGATGCAAACAAAATAGCGAATTTGTTTCAACTCATAAAAAGTCTAAATCAGAGAATACCATTCAGTATGCAACGGGGCTTTCTATTATAAATCACAAAGGATTTTCAATTGTAATTGTTTCAAATCCTTGGCCTAAAGCAACCAAAAAATTCACTTACATTCTAAAAGAAAAAAACGGAATTGTCCCTGATAGTTTGCAACAATTTACCACTATTCAAGTTCCTATTCAATCAATTGTAGTAACCTCAACCACGCATATTCCCTCTTTAGAAATGCTAGGTGTTGAAAATTCGCTAATTGGTTTTCCCAACCTCAACTATATTTCTTCTGATAAAGTTAGAACTCAAATTGAAAAAGGAAAAATTAAAGAATTAGGCAATAATTCCTCATTAAATACAGAAAAGCTGATTGATTTACAGCCCAATATAATTGTAGGTTACGGCTTAGACAACAATAATCCTACGTTAGATAACTTGCAAAAAAGCGGATTAAAAGTAATCTTAAACGGCGATTGGAACGAAACAACTCCGTTAGGAAAAGCAGAATGGATTAAACTATTTGGCGCCTTGTATTGCAAACAAGCTGAGTCAAACAAAATCTTCGCTTCTATCGAAAAAGAGTATTTAGCAGCAACTTTTATAGCAAAAAAAGCAAAATACAAACCATCTCTTTTAGCTGGAGATATTTTTGAAGGCAAATGGTATTTACCAAGTGGCACGAGCTGGGGAAGCTTCCTTTTTAAAGAGGCAAATGCCAATTATATATGGCAAGAAACTACTGGCACAGGTAGCCTATCCTTATCTTTTGAAACGGTATTTGAAAAAGCAAAAAATGCTGATTTTTGGATAACTTCGGGGCAATTCTCAACTTTAAAAGCTATGTCCGGTGCCAATCCGCATTACAATCAATTTAAGGCTTTTCAAAATAAAAAAGTATATTCGTTTTGTGGTAAAAAAGGAAAAACTGGTGGCGTTTTATATTATGAATTGGGTCCGAACCGACCTGACATTGTTTTGAAAGACTTGGTGAAAATTTTACACCCTGAATTATTAATAGGCTATGAGCCTTTCTTTTTTAAAAAATTGAACTGATTTGAAATCCAAAAACAGAAATACATTTCTATTCTCAGCATTGCTATTGCTATTGCTATTGACATTGGCATTGAATATTTCTCTAGGTCAAGTGAACATCCCATTAAAAGAAGTCTTCAAAAGCCTTACTGGATTATCCTCAAGTAAAGAAACTTGGGAATATATCATTGTGAATTTTAGATTGCCTAAAGCTATTACAGCAATTTTAGTTGGAATCGGATTGTCAATTAGCGGTTTATTGATGCAAACGCTTTTTCGAAATCCGCTTGCCGGTCCTTATGTGCTGGGTCTAAGTTCTGGTTCAAGTTTAGGGGTTGCCTTGGCAATTTTAGGCGCAGGATTTTTACCTGATTTCCTATCTTCTATTGTGCTTTCATCCTATGGGATTATACTAGCATCTTGCTTAGGAAGTTTTTTAGTATTGCTTTTAATTTTAATTGTTTCGGTAAAAATAAGAGATACCGCAACTATTTTAATTGTAGGATTAATGTTTAGTAGCTTTACAGGCTCGATTGTTTCAGTTTTAACCTATTTCAGTTCAGCTGAACAACTACAAAAATTTACTTTTTGGAATATGGGAAATTTAGGAAACTTATCTTGGCAAAACATACTTATTTTAACCATTGTTGTTGTCTTAGGATTGCTTTTGAGTTTAGTTTCTGTAAAATCTTTAGACGCATTATTACTGGGAGAAAACTATGCAAAAAGCATGGGTTTAAATATCAAAAAATCGAGATATATAATCATTATTGCGACTAGTTTATTAGCGGGAAGCATTACTGCATTTGCGGGACCAATTGCTTTTATTGGATTGGCTGTTCCTCATTTAGCAAAATTAATTTTTCAAACGAGTAATCATAAAATCTTGTTTTGGAGTACGATTTTAATTGGAGCAATACTGATGCTTTTTTGCGATATGATTTCACAAATGCCAGGATTAGAATTTACATTACCTATTAATGCAATAACTTCAATTATTGGTGCGCCAATTGTAATTTGGTTGATTGTTAGAAAGAGAAGTTTAGTTTGATTAAAACGAATATATTTTGTGCGAATAGTAAAAACATTTAAAATAAATTTACAAACATTTTAAACCATTAATAAAATTAAGCTTTGCTTTTTCTTAATTATCGCAATGGTTTTAAAAAGTGAATGATCAAAACATTTCTGGTATAACCCTTTTTCTTAATATCCCATGAATACTAAAAACATTCTTTCTACTTCAAATTTATCCATTGGTTATACAACTAAGAGGGAAAAGAATTGTATTGCTCAAAATGTCAATTTAAATTTAGAATCTGGAAAACTAATCTCCTTGATTGGAGCTAACGGAATAGGAAAATCGACTCTCTTACGCACATTAACTGGAATTCAAAAACCACTTTCTGGAACTGTTTTTTTGAATGAAAAAGATATTAAATCCTACAAACCTTTAGCACTAGCAAAGCAATTAAGCTTGGTGCTTACCGAAAAATTACCGCCAAGCAATTTGACGGTTTTTGAACTCGTTGCACTTGGAAGACAGCCTTACACTAATTGGGTTGGTGAACTAAGTAACGAGGATGTTATAAAAGTTAGTGAAGCAATCAACTTGACCCAAATTATTCATTTGGCGAACAAGAAGCATTACGAAATTAGTGACGGACAATTACAAAAAGTATTGATTGCAAGAGCATTGACTCAAGATACGCCTTTAATTATTCTTGATGAACCTACAACCCATTTAGATTTGCTTCACAAAGTTTCAGTTTTTAAACTATTAAAAAAACTATCTCAGGAAACCAATAAATGTATTTTATTTTCAACTCATGATATTGATTTGGCAATTCAGTTGAGTGATGAAATGATTATAATGACACCCGAAACCGTTGTTCAAGATCAACCCTGTAATTTGATTAGTAAAGGTATTTTTAATACTTTATTTCACGATGAAAATATTATTTTTGATGATAAAAAAGGGAAGTTTATTATACAATAATTATGATTTGTTTCAGTAGCATTTCATTTTAAAAATAGTAATTTTAAAAAAAATTAAATCATGAAAAATATCTTTATCCTTATCTTTACTTTAACAATGGTTTCATCGCAAGCACAAATAATGGTTTCTTATTCAGATGGTAATCAAAAACTGGAGGGAATTGTTGAAGTTCCTAAAAAGAAAGTTGCTAACGGAAATGCAGTTTTATTACTTCCTGCTTGGATGGGAATTGACAATAATGCTAAAGAAAATGCTTCTGAATTAGCTAAACTAGGATATTTGACTTTTGTAGCAGATATTTATGGAATTGATAAAAGACCATCAAATCCCAGTGAAGCAGGGAAAATTGCTGGATATTTTAAATCGAACATAAAAGAATATCAAAAACGAATTCAATTAGCTTTAGACGAGTTAATCAAACAAGGTGCAAATCCCGATAAAATTGCAGTAATTGGATATTGTTTTGGAGGAACTGGAGCTATTGAAGCTGCAAGAACCAATATGAAAGTAAAAGGAATTGTTTCATTTCATGGCGGATTAGGAAGGGATGCAACGAGAACTATTGATCCAATTTCAGTAAAAATTTTAGTGCTTCATGGTGCAGACGATTTTTATGTTCCTGAAGCTGAAGTTAAAGCTTTTCAAAATGAAATGAGAACTGCAAAAGCAGATTGGCAAATGAACTATTATGCAAATTCAGTTCACGCTTTTACCCATAAAGATGCTGGAAATGATAATAGTAAAGGGACTGCATACAATGAAAAAGCTGCAAAAAGATCTTGGCAAGCTATGAAAGATTTTTTTGATGAAATATTTAAATAATTGAAATCTGTCGCTTCGCTTCCCCAACCACAAAAGCCACAGAATTGGCAATATTAAAACTCCGAATTAAGTTTGCCATCGGAATTTTTAAATGATTTTCAAATTGATCCAAAACCTCCTGACTCAAACCTACACTCTCTTTTCCAAAAACCAACCAGTCACCATCTTGATATTCAATATCATATATAGAAGTTGTTGCATGAGAACTCATTAGAAAAACTCTCGATTCATTAGTAATTTTGGCTTTCCACTCAGCTACATTCTGATATTCGGTAACATCAAGATGTACCCAGTAATCCAATCCTGAACGTTTCAAATTCTTATCATTAATCACAAATCCAAAAGGATGAATTAAGTGCAAACGACTTTCGGTTCCTACACACAACCGACCAATATTTCCAGTGTTGTTAGGAATTTCAGGCTCAACTAAAACAATGTTTAACATTTATAATTATTTTTAATCAATTATTTTAAAATCATCAACTTCTAAAACTTCACCAGCTTGTAAATCATTTAGTCTAACATTCCCAATACGAACACGAACCAAGCGCAATGTTGGAAATCCTACGGCAGCAGTCATTTTTCTAATTTGCCGAAACTTACCTTCATTTACTATTAAAGCCGCCCAAGAAGTTGGCCCATGACGGTCATCGCGAATCTGCTTTGCTCTTGCTCCAAAATCAGGAATTACATTTACAATAAAAGCTTTACAAGGCTTGGTCATGTATTTTGTACCCTCAAAACCTATTTCAACTCCAATCATTAATTGTTTAATAGCTTCCTCAGTAATGATTCCATCTACTTGAACATAGTATTCTTTATCCACTTTTTTACTACATATTTGCTCGCTCACTTTTCCGTCAGTTGTTAATAAAAGTAGTCCTTCAGAATCTTCGTCTAGTCTGCCAATTGCCATAGTTCCAGATGGAAAATCATGCAATTCACCTAATAATTTCTTATTTCGTTTGAGTTGATAAACGAATTGACTCAAATAACCATAGGGTTTATGAAGAATAAAATGACGATGCATATTAAAATCTATAATTTGGAACAAAAATACATTTTTAAATTCTGTAATTTAAAATTCTAAAATTGATAATATTCCTTACTTTTACTTTTTTACAAAAATTGCTTTTTATGTCGAACTTGTTTCCCTTTTTATTTGTTTTTATAATTGCACTCGGAATCGGTGTTTTTATTGGAAAAATCATTTTTTCGGCACGATTTCAAACCGACAAAATTAGTTTAGAAGAAAAATTACTCGCTTTAAACAATCTGTTTGACTCTTTAAAAGAACAAATTCAAATAGACAAATCTAATTTTGAAAAACAGCTTTCAGAAACTAATAAAGACAAAGAAAGTATTAGAAACGAAAAAGACAGTTTGGCTATTCAACTTTCTAAAAAAGAAGTCGATTTTGACAATTTATGGGAACGTAACAAAGAACAAAAAGAGGAAGTAGAAAAACTGCAAGAAAAATTTACCAAAGAATTTGAGAATTTAGCCAATAAAATTCTAGAAGAAAAATCGAATAAATTTACCGAACAGAATAAAGAAAATATGAAAAACATCTTGTCGCCTTTGCAAGATAAAATTCAATTATTTGAGAAAAAAGTCGAAGACACCCATAAAGAAAGTATCGATTACCATGCCGCTTTACGTCAGCAAATTTTAGGTTTACGAGAAATGAATGAACAGATGAGCAAAGAAACCATTAACCTAACAAAAGCGCTTAAAGGCGATAGCAAAATGCAAGGCAATTGGGGCGAATTAGTTTTAGAACGGGTTTTAGAGAAATCAGGTTTAGAAAAAGATCGAGAATATTATGTACAACAATCGCATACAAATGATGATGGACAACGAGTTTATCCTGATGTCGTTATTAATTTACCTGATGGGAAAAAGATGATTGTTGACTCGAAAGTATCATTAACCGCTTATGAAAAATACATCAATGAAGAAGAGGACGTTATAAAAAACGGCTATTTGAAAGAACATGTCAATTCTATAAAACGCCATGTTGAGCAATTGGGCGAAAAAAATTATCAGGATTTATATCAAATAGAAAGTCCCGACTTTGTATTGCTTTTTATTCCAATAGAGCCAGCTTTTGCCATTGCTTTAAACGAAGATGTATCTTTATACAACAAAGCATTCGAAAAAAATATTGTCATTGTTACTCCTTCAACTTTACTAGCTACTTTACGAACTATTGACAGCATGTGGGCCAACCAAAAGCAACAAGAGAACGCTTTTGAAATTGCACGTCAGGCTGGTGCTTTGTATGATAAATTCGAAGGTTTTGTTGCTGATTTAATCCGAGTAGGTAAAAAAATTGAAGAAAGTAAACTAGAATATCAAGGCGCAATGAATAAATTAGTAGAAGGAAAAGGAAACCTAATTACAAGTGTCGAAAAATTAAAAAAAATGGGCGCCAAAGCCAAAAAATCATTACCCGATAGTATTTTGAAGCGTTCAGGTGTTGAAGAAAATGAACTTTAAATTAATCTATATGAGAAAATTTATAATATATGTAATACTATCTATTTTTTTAGGAATTGCTGCTTACATTTCTTTTGCTTATTATGCAACCTATAGTGAAGGTGTTCGTGCTGGCGAATTAATAAAACTAAGTCACAAAGGCATAATTTTCAAAACTTGGGAAGGCGAGATAAGTCGCGGAATTACAGGTTCTCATATTTTTACTTTTTCAGTTTTAGATAGTGATCAAAAAGTCATTGACGATTTAAATGAGTTGCAAGGTCAATATGTAAAAGTTACTTATAAAGAAAGATATAAAACCTTTCCTTGGTGGGGAGAAAGCAAGCATTTTGTTGTTAAAGTCGAAAAAGAAAATTCACCTTTTAATATTAAATAATGAATACAGGTTTTAAATCCGTAAAAGAATCCAAAATTACCATTTCGCAATTGATGTTGCCATCTCATTCTAATTTTAACGGAAAAATTCATGGTGGTTATATTTTATCACTAATGGACCAAATTGCATTTGCCTGTGCTTCAAAATATTCAGGAACCTATTGTGTTACCGCTTCGGTAGATACTGTCGATTTTTTAAGTCCGATTGAAATTGGCGAATTGGTTACACTAAAAGCTTCTGTGAACTATGTAGGAAAAACATCTATGGTTATTGGCATTCGGGTAGATTCTGAAAACATACAAACAGGAACAGTTAATCATTGCAATTCGTCATACTTTACTATGGTTGCCAAAGACAAACAGGGAAATTCAGTACTAGTCCCTAGATTAGCATTATCAAGTTTAGAAGAAAGAAGACGTTTTTTTAGTTGTATAAAAAGAATCGCTACAAGAAAAGAAAGAGACAAACATGAAGAAACCTTCGATTACTCTTCAAAAGAAGTTTTAGAAGAGCTTAAAAAATATAATGTAGAAATGAAATAACACCCCTATTTACACTACTTAATATTAGACAATTTTAGCAACATTATTGATTTTTTTTATTAACTTTAATATAGTTTTTGGGACTTTTAAAGTTAATCAAAATGAAACTATTACTGATATTTTGTATTCAACTCCTATCACTGTTTATTTTTGCTCAAGATAAAATGGTTGAGAAATCAGGCAAAATTATTTTTGAAGCTTCGGTACCGTCTTTTGAGGAAATTACTGCACTAAACGATAGTGTTTCTTGCTCTTTAGGAACAAAAACTGGTGAAATTGATTGTATTGCAATAGTTAAAAAATTTCAATTTAAACTTTCCTTAATGGAGGAACATTTTAATAAAAATTATTTACAAAGTAATATTTACCCAACAGCAAGATTTAAAGGGATAATTAATGGATTTAATAGCAATATAATTGGAGACACTCCTAAAAAATTCACACTTATTGGCAAATTAAAAATTCACGGAAAATCAAAAAAAATAAACACAATAGTTACGCTAATAAAAAGGAACAATCAATTGCTTCTATTTTCAGATTTTGATATAAATTTAGATGATTATAACATCAGTATTCCATCAATAGTAAGTTATAAAGTTGCAAAAACAATCCACTTGAAAAGTGAATTTAGTTTAAAGTAGGATTTAAGTCAACTTCATAAAATGAATTTAATTTATCTAAATGCAAAATTGTATTATACTTATTTTCAGAATACATTAATTCAAATTTTGCTCCATAAAATACTTCTTTAAAAGTATATGAAGTTGATGTGGCTACTGTCGTGCTAAACATATCGTCAAAAATCTTTACAAAGACCATAACTTCTCCTTCAATATCCTCAAAATCTTTCTTAGTAAATTTGAAAAGCGGACTGTTCTCTGTTATAGGATGAACAAGTGTCCAACTTAACGTTAAAGAATTAACTTTACTCATTTCCAAATCTAAAGTGTAGAATTTATTAGTCATCTTTCCATCCTCATCAATGCGCATTCCTAAAGTTATTTTAGCCTCTGCATCAGTAAATCTAGTATTCTTAAACGGTGTCATTCGAATCATTAATGCCGAAATTTCTCCATAAGGAGAGATAAGAGCATTGTGTGAAAATTTTAAAAAAGCAGTAGGTTTACTAAATCTTCCAAAAAACAACCCTGTTGCTATTGCAAAACTCAACAATCCGATAAGGGCCTCAGCAGCAGCCAAAGAACTTGTTAAAAACCCATTTGGACTAATATGGCCATAGCCTACAGTTGTAAAAGTTTGCGCACTAAAAAAATAGGCCTTTGCAAATTTTTCCCATTCTGAACCTGACAAATCAATACCATCAAGATATTCAATACCAATAGAGTAATAAATAGTAGCAAAAATAAAATTTATTCCTATGTAAAAAATAAGTAAAATACTCATGAATTTCCAATTTTGCAATTCAATCATGGTATGATACCAACTAATACGACTAATGAAATTCATACCTCGTTTTTGAATATTCGCCGAGCCATCTTTATTCAAAAAGCGTCCACCGTAATTACTTGCATTGGAACCAAAACCTGAATTGATCTCTGATTTTGCTTTTATATTTAATTTTTTTAAAAGAGCCATATCCATTATTACTTAGAATTTAACTATTTTCTCAGTAGTTATACCCAATTCGTTAAAAACTGTAACAAAGTAAATTCCTTTTGAATAGGAACTAAAATCTATAGAAATAGAATCAGATTTCTTATTAGAACTAAAAATTAATGATCCTAAAACATCAAAAACTTCAACTTTTTCTATTCCTTTTTTAGAATGAATATTCACTATTTGAGATGTTGGGTTTGGATAAATAGAAACTTCATCTTTTTTTAAAAAATCAAAGTTTGTTAGAGTTTCGTCGTTTGACGCAACCCAACTAGTAGGCAAACTATTATCTAAATTAGTATTAATCAATTGCAAATAACTTCCGTTTCCGTCTGCATCTGGCCAAGGTAATATATCCGAATACTCTACTGAATCTATTGCATTTCCAAAAGCATCAACTAAAACTAATTTTTGGGTACTGTTAGATAAATTACGCGTAAATTGTCCGAAAGCAGTAATTCCATATTTAGCTTTGAAAACGGAAGAATTACTAGCTAAAAAAGCACTCTGATTTGCCAAAATAGTTGAGTTTGCGGGAAAAACATAAGTTAATCCTAATTCTTTAAAATAATAACCTGTAAGATTTATTGTCGTTAATCCTGTGTTTTTTATTTCGATAAATTCTAAATCATTAGATTCTGGAAAATCATTAGACTCAAGAGGATGATAATTGATTTTATTAATAACTAATGCAGGAGCATTAAAAGAATTACACGAAGAAAATGAACCTAGATTTTTTGTTATCCAAGAAATTCTTAATTCAAGAAAAGTTTTTAACTGCTGTATTTCGAGTGCATGATTAGGAATTGTTTCCCATTTTTGATTTTCTCTGACAATAACATCTTTAATTTGGCTAACCGCTGAATCTATAAACTGTACTAAACTAGAATCATTTAATGGCTGACCAGCTTGCAAGAGTTGGTTCCATCTTTTAGATAAATAGCATTTATAAGTAGGATTGTTAAACAAATCTGTCCAGAATTTTGAACCCTCGTTATCTCCATTCGAAAACTGCCATACATCTGTTTTACTCCTATCATAACCCCAGTCAAATAAGTCATTCCCATAGGTTAAATTAAAATCCCAAATTGGACCTGCCCGTAATTTCCCATTTCTGTCTTTATGAAAATAGGTGCTAAATTTATAACCATCTACATTTGAAGCTAATTCATTAGAAATCATAAAATCTATAAAAGAAGGCACATCAATAAAAGATGGATAACCATCACTAAAACTACTGTTATTAGAATTTGAAGATGAAGCCAAACTAAAGAACTGCCCTTTGATATAAACTTTTTGTTGAGTCGTAATTTCTTCAGGCTTAGGCGAATCATATATAAAATCTGTTTGCCCAGAATACGAAGGCATATTCCACGCTACAGGATCACCCCCTGTCGTTTTATCAGCTTTAATAATATAACCTCCTGTAATATTGGGCATTACATTGTCGGTTATAGTCATTTTAAGTATATCTACTCTATTAGAATCAGCTTTAATTTTTTCCTGCAAAAGATATAATCCTTTGTATTCATTATTGATTATTACCTCACAGTAGGCCGCTCGAGTTGCGTAATTACCCATTTGTCTAGATAAATTATAAGATAAATAATCCCTTATCAATGAAGGGTCAAAAGCTAACGAATTTAAAATCCAATCATTCTCTTTTGGCATATCAAGTAGGCTAATATTATTGTTGCTATTGTCCTCAAGCAATGTACTAAAACCATATTGCTTCTTAGGCAATAACTGAGAAAACGAACCTCTAATTTCGATATTTATTTTGCCATCATAATTTAAATATTGAGGAGTATTGATATCTGAAAAATAATTAGTAGTTCCGTCTGGATGCTTAATTATTTTCAAGTTAGCAAATATTCTATAGTCATCAGTAATTTCTCGATTTTCATTAGTATTCGGATCAAGATTTGTCGTGATTATAACTATAGGCAAATTGCTACTTGTTAAGATTTGTGAGAATCCAGAATAAAAAGTTGATAACAATAACACTAAAATTAATTTTGAAAAAAATGTTACTGTTTTAAATAATAAAAATTTCATTATGAGTTTATTTCCAACAAAAGTAAGTATAAGTGTATTTAATAGTTAAAAAATGAATAGAAATATTTAAATTGTAGAATCTTAATTAATAAAAAAAGTCTAAACTTTCGTTTAGACTTTAAATTATGGAGCGAAAGACGAGGCTCGAACTCGCGACAACCAGCTTGGAAGGCTGGAGCTCTACCAACTGAGCTACTTTCGCATTACAACGGTGCAAATATAATTAATAAGTTTAGTTTGTTGCAAGTTTTTTATAAAAAAAATAGTTTCTTTTTTTACAAGACTCCTAAATAAAAAAATTAAAAGTACTAAGACATTTATTATTAATTCATTAGTAAATAATGATTCTTATTTTTAAGAGATAAGTTTCAGTGATTTATAGCTATTTATAGTTGGATGGTAAATAAATAAGCATGATTTATTTTTTATAACATTTATAATTTGATTTGAAAACTCAATAGGTATTGCTGGGCAGCCCTGACTTCTTCCTAACCTATTATTGTTTTTAATAAAAAGATTTGAAACATAATTAGCCGCATGCATCACTACTCCTCGTTCTCTAGCTTTATCATTTATCCCTTTTTCAAGTCCATCTAATTTTAATGAGTTTCCGTGTTTTCCTTGATAAATCTCTCCCGTAACATAAAAGCCTAGACTACTTTTAAAGGAAGATGCTTTGTTTGAGAACGATGTTGCAAACTCTTCTCCTGTATTTCTTCCGTGAGCCACGAGAGAATTAAATAAAATTTTCTTTGAAACTAAATCAATAACCCAAAGCCTTTTTGTATTTGACGACAAACTAAAATCTATTAAAGTTAAAACATCTTTTTTAACAACTCCTTTTTCTTTTAACAAATAAAACCCTTTTAAAGCCTCAGAGAAACTTTCTATTTTGGGCAATTCTAAATTATTAGAATTCAAACCACAATAAAAACTTTCCACATTAGAATCAATGTTAGAAATAATTGTCTTTTCTACTAACTTGATGCTTAAATGACTATTCTCATTTGAAGTAAAAGACATCAATAAAAACATTAAAAGAGGAATTAATTTATAAATCATTGGCTTTGTATTAGTTATGAGACAATATTAATTTTTATTTTAGACAAATATCATGCCAACAGGCAAATTAAATATCAAAAAAAAATATTAACAAAAATCGTATTTTAGTTTTTAGTTCTTATTATGATCTTGAATTACAATAATTTTATTAAAAAATAATATAAACAACGAAAAAAAAGAAAATATATTTTATTATAATTGTGTTTGTCGATATAATATTTATTTTTGTAAGATATAGTATATTTTTATGTTAAACTTTCGACTGTTTATAGTATTTTTAATGGTTTTGTTACATTTAAATTTTTTCGGTCAAAAGAAAGTTTTACGTGCAATAACATCTGGAGATATAACAATAGACGCGAAATTTAACGAACCTATTTGGGAATTTGCTCCAATTGCTACAGATTTTGTTATGTTTTCTCCAGATAACGGAAAACCAATTTCAAAAGAGAAGAAAACTGAAGTTCAAATTGTTTACAACGACGACGGAATTTTTATTGCAGCAAAAATGTTTGATGATGAACCCAATAAAATTCTTAAAGAAATTACTCAAAGAGATAATTTTGGAACTTCAGAAAACTTTGCTATTTTCCTAAATGGCTTTAATGATAGTCAGCAAGATTTTAGATTTTTTGTAAGTGCAGCTGGAGTTCAAGCTGATTGTGTTTTTACAAATCAAAACGGAGAAGACTATACTTGGGATGCCATTTGGGAGAGTACCGTTAGAATAACCGATTATGGTTGGGTTGTTGAAATGAAAATTCCATATGCTGCATTACGTTTTTCTACCAAAAAAAAACAAACTTGGGGGGTGAATTTTTATCGTGAAATTCGAAGAGACAGACAATCCTATACTTGGAATTTTATTGACTCTTCAATTAATAATGAGAGTGCTCAGTCAGGACTTCTTGAAGGCATCGATGACATAGAAACTCCTACTCGATTATTTTTTATTCCTTATTCTTCTTTTTATCTTAATTCAAATACTTCTCAAAAAACACAAGGAGAATACAAAGGAGGATTAGACATTAAATATGGCATTAGTGATGCCTTTACCTTAGACGCGATTTTAGTACCTGATTTTGGACAAACAAAATTTGATAACGTTATTCTTAATCTGAGTCCTTTTGAACAACAATTTACTGAAAATCGTCCTTTTTTTACTGAAAGCACCGATTTATTTCAAAAAGGAAATTTATTTTATTCCAGACGAATTGGAGAAACCTTCCTAGAAGATTTTGAATATGAATCGACATTGAATACTAATGAACAACTAAATGAATATCCAAAATCAATAAATTTATTAAATGCTATAAAAATTTCTGGCAGAACCAAAGGTGGTCTTGGTATAGGAGTATTAAATGCTATAACTGAAAGGACAACTGTTTCAATAAAAGACATAGATACAGATCAAACAAAAAGGGTACTTTTAGAGCCTTTAGCAAATTATAATGTTTTGGTTTTAGATCAACGTTTTAAACAAAACTCATCAGTTTCATTTGTAAACACTAATGTAACTCGTAACGGTCAATTTCGGGATGCAAACGTTTCTGCTTTAGTTTGGGATTTAAATACAAAAAAAAACACTTATAACTTAAGTGGGGATTTTAAATATAGTTCCATTAATAATTTTGGTAAAACCGATGATAAAGCAGGTATAAATTCTTCTATAAATATAGCTGAAACTTCAGGTAATTATCGTTATGGAATTGGAGGAAAATTCATTTCTAAAGATTTTGATAGCAATGATTTAGGGATTCTATTTCAAACTCATTTTCATTCCCTTTTCGGAAATGCTACTTATCAAATTTTAAATCCAAACAAGACTTTCAACACATTTACTGCAAAACTAAATCTTTACAGTGAATTTGAAAATAAGACGGGAAGACTTCAAACTGGTACAATTAAGTTAAGTTTTGACACAACTAATCACAAAAACAATTATTTGGGTTATAACTTTACTGTTTCTCCGGTAAAAACCTTCGACTTCTATGAGCCTAGAAGTTTCGACGATTCTAAATTTTTACTAATCCCAGAAAGCATTCGTCTTTCTTCTACTTATTCAACAAATGCAAATAGTAAACTCGCTGTTGAGTTTAATCCTCAAGTTACATTTTTAAACGAAAAAGATAGAATAAATACTGGCGTCTATATTAATCCTAGATATCGTTTTAATGACCATTTTTCATTGAGTTATGAGTTTGAATTTTTTAAACAAAAGAACAATATAGGATCTGCTCAAGATTATGATGATTTAAGTGTATTTACAAAACGAAATATAACTTCATACAATAATACACTACAAGGAAAATATGCCTTAAACCATACTATGACATTTAATTTATCCGTTAGACATTATTGGGCATACGCTAAAAACAAACAGTTTTTAACCTTGTTAGACGATGGTTCAGTCGTTGACAATTTAATTTACAATAAAAATATAGACTCTAATTTCAATACTTGGAATCTCGATTTGTCCTATTCGTGGTGGTTTGCTCCAGGAAGTCAAATTTCTGTATTATATAGAAATTTTAACCTTTCTACTTTTACTCAAGGAACTGATTTTAGTAAAGAACTTAGCAGAAATTTTAGTGATGCTATAAAAAACAATAATTTAGATCACATATTTTCTATTAGTATTCGGTATTTTATTGATTACAATTCTTTAAAAAATTAATTGTCTTTCCTCAAAATAATTATTAAATTATCATTACTAATTTTCGTTTCAAAAAATTAAAATACTTTATCTTTGTTTATTCGAGACTGACAGGCCGAACTCTATGAAATAAATATAAAAAACAATGAACAAAAAAGTAATTTTGATGATTCTTGACGGATGGGGGAAATCGCCAGACCCAAAAGTTTCAGCTATTGACAATGCGAATGTGCCTTTTATAAATTCACTTTATACTAAATATCCAAGTGCACAACTAAGAACTGATGGTTTGAATGTTGGTTTACCCGAAGGTCAAATGGGAAATAGTGAAGTTGGTCATATGAATCTTGGCGCAGGAAGAATTGTATATCAAGATTTGGCCAAAATAAATCTGGCTGTTGAGCACAAATCTTTAAATCAAGAACCTGTTCTTGTAGAAGCTTTTCAATATGCTAAGGACAAGAATGTAAATATTCATTTTTTAGGTTTGGTTTCAGATGGCGGGGTCCATTCACACACTTCGCATCTTAGAGGATTAATTGATGCTACACAAGATTTTGGCTTACAAAAAGTATTTGTACATGCATTCACTGACGGTCGTGACGTAGATCCAAAATCAGGTAAAAAATACATACAAGATTTAGAAAATTATATCACTAATACTTCTGTAAAATTAGCTTCGGTAGTAGGTCGTTATTATGCTATGGACAGAGATAAGCGTTGGGAAAGAGTTAAGTTAGCCTATGATTTACTAGTAAACGGAGTTGGAATTCATTCTAAAAACGCAGTAGAAAGCATTAAAGAAAGTTATAAAAATAATGTAACCGATGAGTTTATCAATCCGATTATTGTTGTTGATGAAAACGAAAAACCATTAGCAACTATCAAAGAAAATGATGTTGTAATCTTCTTTAACTTTAGAACTGACAGAGGAAGGGAACTTACCGAGGTGCTATCGCAAAAAGATTTTCACGAACAAAACATGCATAAACTCAATTTATATTATGTAACGTTAACAAATTATGATGAAACGTATAAAAATGTAAAAGTAGTTTACAACAAGGATAATATTACCGAAACTCTTGGAGAAGTTTTGGAAAAAGCAGGCAAAAAACAAATTAGAATTGCCGAAACAGAAAAATATCCACACGTAACATTCTTTTTTTCTGGCGGTAGAGAGCTGCCTTTTGAGGGAGAAAGTAGGATTTTAAAAAACTCTCCAAAAGTGGCTACTTATGATTTACAACCCGAAATGAGCGCTTTTGAACTTGCCGACGCATTAGTTCCTGAATTGAACAAAGGCGAAACAGATTTTGTTTGTCTAAATTTTGCAAACGGTGATATGGTAGGACATACAGGCATTATGAGTGCAGCAATAAAAGCATGCGAAGCTGTTGATAAATGTGTCGAAAAAGTAATAACCGCAGCCCTAGCAAACAACTATACTACATTAATCATTGCCGATCACGGAAATTGTGAAACCATGATTAACCCTGACGGAAGTCCAAATACAGCTCACACTACGAACCCAGTACCAATTATTCTCGTGGACAAAGAATTGAAACAAATTCACGATGGCGTTTTGGGTGATTTAGCTCCTACCATTTTGGAATTGATGGGAATTGAGAAACCAGAAGTGATGACGAGACATTCTTTACTTTAAATTTAAAAGCTCCAAAATGGAGCTTTTAAATTTTTAATTTCCATTTACCAAATTAAAATACTCTTTTTCAATCCATTCCTGATGATTAGGGTGCGCAATTTTTACCATTTCCACAGCACGCTGTTTGAGCGTTTTTCCATACAAATCGGCTATGCCATATTCGGTAATAATGTATTGTACGTGAGCACGAGTAGAAACAACTCCAGCACCTTTTTTAAGAAAAGGAACTATTCTGCTTTCTCCTCTGCTTGTAATAGAAGGTAGTGCAATTATGGCTTTACCTCCTGGACTTAAGGATGCTCCCCTAATAAAATCCATTTGACCACCTACTCCAGAATACATTTGGCAGCCTATAGAATCAGCACAAACTTGACCCGTAATATCAACTTCTATAGCTGAATTGATAGCTACCATTTTAGGGTTTTTTCTAATTCTGGCTGTATCATTTACTATCGATGATTCTTTCATTTCAATAAATGGATTGTCATTTACAAAATCATACAATCGTTTAGAACCAATTAAAAAAGTTGCTAAAGCCCGGCCTCTTGAAGTTCCTTTGTAATTACAATTGATAACGCCATTTTTAATCAAATCTATCACACCATCAGAAAACATCTCAGTGTGTAAACCTAAGTTTTTATGATTTGTTAATTTAGTTAATGCCGCATTAGGTATAGAACCAATACCCATTTGTAAAGTGCTTTTATCCTCAATTAATGAAGCAATATAGGTTCCGATTTTATCTTCTAGAGGAGAAATAGCATCCATTTCGTGACCAAATATTGGCAAGTTAACATCAACTAAATAATCAATCTCTGAAATATGCAAAATGCCATCGCCAAAAGTTCTTGGCATTTGAGGATTTACCTGAGCAATTACAGTTTTCGCATTTTCAATAGCAGCAAGAGTAGCTTCAACCGAAACTCCTAATGAGCAATAGCCATGACTATCAGGTGGTGAGACATGAATAAAAACAACATCTAAAAGCAATACTTTTTTACGAAACAAATAAGGTAATTCGCTTAAAAAAACGGGAGTATAAGAACCATTTCCTGCCGCCAAAGTATGCCTAACATTTTTTCCAATAAAAAATGAATTAACATGAAAACTTTCAGAAAATTTAGGATTGGCATATGGAGCAGGACCTTCGGTATGCAAATGACAAACCTCTACGTTTTTTAATTCCGAAGCTCTTTCAGATAGTGCTTCTGTTAATATTGTTGGACAAGCTGCAGCAGCTTGAACATATACTCTATCATTTGATTGGACAACTTTTACAGCCTCTTCTGCAGTTACATATTTTCCCATGATCTATTTAATTTTAATCAAAAGTACTCTATAAATAGCTTACAAAATATGACAAAACTCATGTTATAACCATAATTTATCGAGCACTCTAAAATAAAATAATTATAAATAAAAGTTAAAATTTCATTTTTAATAGTATTACTGTTATATTTGCGACTAAATTTACAATTATAAAGTATATTAATATTTATTGGAAAACAAATGAAGACTTTGATAATTATTTTTGCCTTTTTCTCGTTTTTAGGAGTATGCGCTCAAAATACAAGAATTACTGATAATAATTCTATTGGTTGGTATACATTTAACGGGACATTTAAACTGAATCAAAAATTCGGAATACATTCTGAATACCAATGGCGTCGAGATAAATTAACTACAAATTGGCAACAAAGCCTTTTGCGATTAGGTATAAATTATCAACTCAATCCAAAAATTCAACTTCGCTTAGGTTATGCTTGGATAGAAACTTTTCCCTATGGAGACATTCCTATAAATGTTTTTGGTAAGGATTTTACTGAGCATAGAAGTTTTCAGATGGCTGCAATAACGGACAAAATTTCTATTGTAGAACTTTCACATCGATTCATGTTAGAACAAAGATGGGTAGGAAGATATACTAATACCAGTTTAAATACTGAAGATGATTATCTTTATATGAATAGGTTTCGATATATGTTTAGGGTACAAGTTCCTTTAAGGGGAAAAGCTATGAGTGACAAAACCCCTTATTTTGCTATTTATGATGAGATATTCATTGGTTTTGGTAAAAATGTAAACGAAAATGTTTTTGATCAAAACCGTTTGGGATTAATTTTTGGATATAGATTTAATAAAGCTTTGCGAATTGAAGCTGGATATTTAAATCAAATTTTACAATTAGGACGAGAAGAAAAGGGCAGAAATGTATTTCAAAACAATAACGGCATTATAGTAAATACTGCATTTAATTTTGATTTAGGTAAAAAATAATTTTATAAAATCATTCTATTTTCATGGATCATTTATTAGCAAATATTAAAATTCAAGTTAACAGTAAAATTTATGTTAAAGACCCTGAAACTTCTGTTCTAGGAAAAAAAATCATTCAACATAGCATATTACTTATTGATGAAATTGGATTTGAGGAATTTACCTTTAAAAAACTAGGGGACTTGATAGGCTCCAACGAAAGTTCTATTTATCGTTATTTCGAAAATAAACATAAATTATTAGTCTATCTTTCTTCATGGTATTGGAGTTGGATGGAGTATCGATTGGTTTTTGCTACAAATAACATATTTGATTCTTTTGAAAAACTAAAAAAAGCAATCACAATTGTTACAGAAACCATAGATGACGATTTTAAAACAGAACACATAAACGAATCTGTTTTAAACAAAATAATAATAACTGAGTTTACTAAAACTCTTTATAATAAAGAAGTTGATAATGAAAATAAAGAAGGATTTTTCCTTATTTATAAAAGAGTAATAAATAGAATGGTGATGATGATTCAGGAAGTCAATCCAAATTATATATTTGCTAAAAGTTTAGCATCAAATATTATAGAAGGAGCATTGCATCAACATTTTTTGAAAAACCATTTAAAATCAATTACAGATTGCAATGAATTAGTAAGTCCAACGGATTTTTACATTAACTTAGTTGAAACAATGTTAAAAAAATAAATAGAATGACACCATTAAAACGATTTTATAACTTGTTAAGTTTAGATAAAAAAGATGTATCTCAAATCTTTTTTTATGCTATTTTTTCAGGATTAGTAAGCTTATCTCTCCCGCTTGGTATTCAGTCAATTATAAACTTTATTCAATCGGGACGCATTAGCACTTCTTGGATTGTATTAGTGTTTTTAGTAGTTTTAGGGGTTATCTTTGTAGGCATTTTATCCTTAATGCAACTGAGAATTACTGAGAATTTACAACAAAAAATATTTGTACGCTCATCATTTGATTTTGCATACCGATTACCAAAAATTAAATTTGAAGACTTTTACGATGTTTATCCACCTGAATTAGCGAACCGCTTTTTTGATACCATTTCAATACAAAAGGGAACATCAAAACTATTAATTGATTTTTCTGCTGCACTATTGCAAATCCTCTTCGGGATCATCTTACTGTCATTGTATCATCCTTTTTTTATTGTTTTTGGATTATTTTTGATTATTCTATTATATTCTATATTTAAATTCTCCTATCGTCTAGGTCTTGAAACTAGTTTAAACGAATCAAAATACAAATATAAAGCGGCAAGCTGGTTACAAGAAATTGCTCGAAACAACTTTAGTTTTAGAAAGCAACTTAATTTTGATTTTGCGCTTCAAAAAAATGATAATTTAGTTAGTGATTATCTTTCTTATCGTGAAAAACATTTCAATGTAATTAAGAAACAGTTCACACAACTTATCATATTTAAATCGATAATAACAGCAAGTTTATTATTAATTGGTGGGTTTTTAGTAATTAGCCAACAAATGAATATTGGCCAATTTGTTGCTGCGGAAATCATTATTTTGTTAGTAATTAATTCTGTTGAAAAAATCATTTTAGGATTAGAAACTTTCTACGATGTTTTAACTTCTATCGAAAAAATTGGTCAAGTAACCGATATGAATGTAGAAAAAGAATCCAACAAAAAAATTACAGATTGTTTTGTTAATATTTCATTAGAAACAGAAAACATAAAATTTAAATTCCCAAATGCTACAGACAATGTATTAAACAACATTACTTTATCTGTTAATCAAGGAGAAAAAATTATTATAAATGGAGAAAACGGATCGGGTAAGACCACTCTAATTAGACTCCTTTCTGGACTCATTCAGCCCACATCTGGTTCGTTTACAATTAATGATGACACCTTTAATAAAATCGATTTAAAACAATATCGTTCACATATTGGCGCTATAATTCAAGGCGAAACTCCTTTTGAAGGAACCATTTTAGAGAACATAACCTTTAATGATCCCGGAATAACCCAAGAAGATTTAAAGTGGGCTTTAGATGCTGTACAACTAACCTCTTACATCAAAACGTTAACTAATGGTTTAGATACTCTTATGTTTCCAGAAGGGAAACAATTATCCTCTTCTAATGCTCAAAAGCTGTTATTAGCGAGAAGTATTATTAACAAGCCAAGAATATTGTTTTTAGAGGACCCAACAGATAAAATGGATGAAAAAGCGGCAAACGAAATTATTGATTATATTTTGTCGAGCAAAAATAAATGGACTGTAATAGTATCTTCTAAAAACAAGCAATGGCAAAAAAATTGCACAAGAGAGATTGTTATGAATGATGGAGAAATTATAAAGGACCAAAAAATTAATTAGTTATGCTTAATTTATCACAAATAAACAAAACAGATCAGAAATTATTAGGTCGTTATTCTACAATTAAAAATTTAGCAAACAGACCTCATTACAAAATTTTAAATCGAATAATTGTTACCTTTTCTATTTTTGCTGTGCTTTTTTTATTTGTTCCTTGGACACAAAATATTTCAGGCTCTGGAGCAGTAACAACATTAAAGCCCAATCAACGACCACAGACTATTCAGTCATTAATATCTGGAAGAATAGAAAAATGGTATGTACAAGAAGGTGATTTCGTTAAAAAAGGCGATACCATTTTATTTATATCTGAGATAAAAGAAGATTATTTAGACCCTAATTTGGTACAAAATACAAAAGACCAAATGGATGCGAAAAAAATGTCGGTTGAGTCCTACTTGGGAAAAGTCACCACTTTGTCATCCCAAATACAATTTATCGAAAATGAAAAAAAATTAAAATTAGAACAAGCTCGTAATAAAATTCGGCAATCTATTCTTAAAGTGACTAGTGACAGTATCGATTTAGTTGCTGTTAAAACTCAAGTGAAAATTGCAAATACGCAGTTTAACCGAGCAGTACAGTTAAATAAAGAAGGACTAAAACCCTTAACGGACGTAGAAGAAAAAAGATTGAAATTACAAGATGTTGATGCCAAAATCATCACACAAGAAAACAAACTTTTAACCAGCAAAAACGAACTAATAAATTCTAAAGTAGAAATTAACAGAATTACTGCTGAGTATAATGAGAAAGTTGCAAAAGCACGAAGTGACCAGTTTACAGCACTTAGTAATCAATTCGATACTAAGGCTCAAGTAAACAAACTAGAAAATCAATATGTCAATTATAGTATACGAAACGGTATGTATTATATAAAAGCTCCTCAAAATGGATATGTAAACCGTGCCTTACAATCTGGAATTGGCGAGAATATTAAAGAAGGAACCTCAATAGTAAGTATTATGCCATCTAATTATGATATTGCTGTAGAGACTTTTATTACGCCAATTGATTTGCCATTAGTTAAAAGAGGAGAGAAAGTTCGTGTTTGGTTTGATGGCTGGCCTACAATAGTATTCTCAGGTTGGCCAGATATTTCCTATGGAACTTTTGGAGGAAAAATAGTGGCCGTAGAAAACTTTATCAGTGATAACGGTAAGTTTAGAGTTTTAATTGCTCCTGATGAAGATGAAGATAAATGGCCAAAACAATTAAGTATAGGTGCTGGTGCGCAAACTATAGCCTTGCTAAACGATGTTCCAATTTGGTTTGAGTTATGGAGAACTTTAAATGGTTTTCCTCCTAACTATTACAATCCTACTACAAAAATTTCTAAAGAGAAAAAGTAATGAGGCAGTTTGTTGTACTATTTCTAATATTTAGCGTTTCGGTTTTTAGTCAAGATATTGATCAAAAACTAAAACAATTGAGCTATAATGAATATTTAGGATTTGTAAAAAAATACCATCCTTTGGTAAAAAATGCCAATTTAGAAGTAAATAAAGCTCAGGCAAACTTAATGATGGCTCGAGGTGGTTTTGACCCAAAAATTGAAGTCGATTTTAGTGAAAAGCAATTTAAAAACAGCGAATATTTTTCTATATTAAACAGTAGTTTTAAGATTCCAACTTGGTACGGAGTAGAAATTAAAGCAGGATTCGACAATAATGAAGGTATTTACTTGAATCCTGAAAACACTGTTCCCAATCAAGGATTAACATCATTAGGAATTGCCATTCCGTTAGGACAAGGCTTATGGATTAATCAAAGAATGGCCGATATACGAAAAGCCAAAATGCAAATTCGTTTAAGCAATGCCGAAAGAAAGCTTCAAGCCATTACTGTTTTGTATGATGCTTCAATTGCTTATTTTAATTGGAAACGAACGTACAATGAACTCAAATTATACGAAACCTTTACAAAAAATGCTCAAATACGTTTCACAGGAATTCAATCGTTAATTAGAGAAGGCGATAAACCCGCGATTGATAGTGTTGAAGCTGGAATTATTGTAAAAACCCGACTATTAAGTTTAGAGGATTCTAATTTAAAATTAACCAAAGCTAAGTTAGAATTATCTAATTTTCTTTGGCTCGAAAACAATATTCCACTAGAACTTTCTGAGGGGATTATTCCAGAAGAACAATTAGATAAAACCATACAAGAAACATTGCGAACTTATGATTTGTCAACTAATGATTTTTCTATAGAAAATCATCCAAAAATTAACGCATTGCAAAGTAAAATTGATATTTTGAATGTAGACAGAAAACTTAAAGCCAATATGCTTTTGCCTAAAATTGATGTCGGATATTCCTATTTATCAGAACCCAGTTATTTTGATAATTATCAATTTGAAAATTATAAAATTGGTATGAATTTTTATTTTCCTTTGTTTTTAAGAAAAGAACGAGGAAGCTTAAAAATAGCTAAATTTAAAGTACAAGAAACCCAATTCACTTTAGATTTAGAAAGAGTACAACTCAACAATAAAATAAATGCTCAAAAATTCGAAATACAATCTCTTGTAAAACAAAGAAATTTTGTAAAACAATTGGTTAATGATAATTCAGTTATGTTAAACTCTGAAGAACGCCTTTTTAATTTTGGGGAAAGCTCTCTTTTTTTGATTAACACTAGAGAGAATAATTTAGTTTCTTCAAAATTATCTGAAATTGCTATAGAAAATCGATTTTATGTTTCCAATTCAGAGTTGTTTAAAATCATGGCAAATCCAGATTAAATAATATAAAATTGTTACTTTTACAGATTGTAAAATTGAACTATGATTATTCAAAAAACACGGGAGCAAATAGAATTAATGCGTGAAAGCGCTTTAATTGTTTCTAAAACATTAGGAATGATTGCCAGCGAAATTAAACCTGGCGTTACCACTTTATATCTTGACAAACTAGCCGAAGAATTTATTCGTGATCATGGAGCAGTACCAAGCTTTTTGGGTTTGTATGGTTTCCCGAATACTCTTTGCATGAGCCCAAATGCTCAAGTGGTACATGGAATTCCTAATGACAAACCCTTAGAAAGTGGAGATGTAATATCTGTAGATTGTGGTGCTTTTAAAAATGGTTTTCATGGCGATCATGCCTATTCATTTGAAATAGGAGAAGTTGCAGAAGAAACCAAAAGACTTTTGCAAATTACTAAAGAAAGTTTGTATGTTGGAATACGGGAGTTTAAAGCAGGAAATCGTGTAGAAGATGTTGGCAATGCGATTCAAAAATATACTGAAAGTCATGGTTATGGCGTAGTTAGAGAATTAGTAGGTCATGGATTGGGTCAAAAAATGCATGAAGATCCTGAAATGCCAAATTATGGAAAAAGAGGACGAGGAAAACTTTTTGTTGAGGGAATGGTTGTGGCAATAGAACCAATGATAAACATGGGGACTCGAAATATTAAACAACTAAAAGACGGCTGGACTATACTTACAGCTGACGGAAAACCAAGTGCCCATTTTGAGCATGACGTTGCACTAATTGATGGAAAGCCAGAAATTTTATCGACTTTTGCTTACATCTATAAAGCGCTAGGAATTGAAAGCCCTGAAGAAGACGAGTTTAGAAAAGTGCCATTAGTCATTTAATCCCTATTTCAATACAGTGAAAAACATCTTCAAATTTATTCTTAACACCATTCCTCGACCACTATTAATTCGATTGAGTTATGTTGCGCACCCAATTCTTGCATTTATACTTAAAGGAAACAAATATACCGACCCTATAGACGGGAAAAGTTTCAGCCAGTTTTTACCTTATGGCTATGGTACTCAGAGAAACAATGTGCTTTCTCCAAGCACCTTATCACTTGAAAGACATCGTTTGCTTTGGCTGTATTTAATGAATGAAACCGATTTTTTTACTTCAAAAACTAAAAAGAAAGTGTTGCATTTTGCTCCTGAGCAAGCTTTCTATAAACTTTTCAGAAATCAGAAAAACTTAGACTACACCACAACCGATTTATTATCGCCTTTAGCTGACGTAAAGGCTGACATTTGTAATTTGCCTTTTGAAGACAATTCATACGATATTATTCTTTGCAACCATGTTTTAGAACACATTCCAGATGATACTAAAGCAATGAAAGAATTGTTCAGAGTTTTAAAACCTGGTGGAATGGGTGTTTTTCAAATCCCGCAAGAACTATCAAGAGCTACCACTTTTTCAGATGATACAATTACAGATCAGAAAGAACGTTCTGAAATTTTTGGCCAATATGATCATGTTCGAATTTATGGTTTAGATTATTTTGACAAATTAAGAACAATAGGATTTAGAGTTGTAGAAGAAGATTATACAAAAAAAATAAACCCTGAATTGGTTGATAAATATTGTTTAGCAAAAGGAGAAATTATACCAGTTTGTTATAAAAAATAATTTTAAATCTAATACTATTTTAAAAAATGCAATCTTTTTTTTAGGCACATTTATTGCTATATTTACATTTCAAAATATCATTTATGCATGATGAATTATTTAAAAATATTTATAATTGTAGTATTTTCTTTCCATGTAACTTTTGGACAAATTGAAAAAGAAGTTGTTGCTCCTTATAATATAAAAACAATATCATTTGTTCAAAACGCACAAAACACCATTCCTATTTTTAAATTAGGTGATTCCTTTCAATTGCAATTTGATGATTTGTATGGTAATGAAGCCAATTATTACTACAAATTTGTGCATTGCGATTATGATTGGAAACCTTCTCAACTTTCTATAAATGAATATTTAAGAGGTTTTGATGACATTCGAATTCAAGATTATGCAAACTCATTCAACACACTCCAGCTCTACTCCCATTATAAAATACAATTCCCAAATAAAAACACAAGTTTATTAGTGAGTGGGAATTATATGATAAAAATTTTAAATGAAGATAGAGAAGTAGTGTTTTCTAGAAAATTTATCTTGTATGAAGACTTAGTTTCTGTACCCATGCAAATAAAAGTGGCTAGAAATGTAAAAGATGTAAATTCAAAACACAACCTCGATTTTGCTGTAAAATCAACAAATATTATATTCCAAAGTCCCTTAAAGAATGTAAAAGTTTTATTGCTTCAAAACGGACAAATAAGCACTGGAATTACAGATGTCAAACCAATGTATACTATAGGAAATGATTTGATTTACAAATACGATGCTGAAACCCAATTTTGGGCTGAAAATGAGTATCTTTTTTTTGAAAATAAAGATATTAGAAGCGCTAATAACAGTATAGGTCGAATTGAATCTGGAGGCGGAACCTACAATGCTTATCTTTATACAAATAATGCAAGAGGGAAAAACCCATATACTTTTTTTCCTGATGCTAATGGTAATTTTATTGTGAAAAACATAAATGCAGAAAATAATGAGGTAGAAGCTGATTATGCTTGGATATTCTTTAGTCTATCTGCACCTTCTTATTATGGCAAAGATGGTATTTATGTCAGCGGAATGTTCAACAATTTTGCTCTTTCACCAGAATACAAGATGGACTATAATACTACAAAGGGAATCTACGAAAAAGCAATTATGATTAAACAGGGTTTTACCAATTATAAATATGTAATAGCTGATAAAACTGGTAAAGTAGATGCTGAGAATGCAATAGATGGTAATTACTATCAAACAGAAAGTAATTATTTTGCCATTGTTTACTATCGAGAAAACAATCAACGCTATGATAGAGTAATTGGAAAAGGGGTTGCATCATCTACAAACATTATAAATTAATCTAATTCATAAATTTAATCTAGAATTTACATTTTGAAAAGTAATTTTCGTAAATTTGTGCTGATAAATAGCATTTTACAATGGTATCGCAAATAACAAGAGGGATAAAAATTTCAGTTTTAACGACTTTTGAAGGTACGTACTTCAAAAATCATAAGATTCATTTTGCCTTTAGTTACCAGATTATCATCGAAAATCAAGGAAAAGACTCTGTACAACTCGTTTCTCGTCATTGGGAAATTTTCGATTCACTGAATGACATTGAAATTGTTGATGGCGAAGGTGTAATAGGCAAAAAACCCGTTCTAAAATCAGGCGAATCGCATACTTATAGCTCCGGATGTTTACTTTCCTCGCCGTTTGGTTCTATGAAGGGTCATTTTAATATGATTAACTTTACTACAACTAAAAATTTTAAAGTAATCGTTCCTTCTTTTAAATTGAGTGCTCCTTTCGCATTGAATTAATTTCATTAAAGAGCCACAAAATTTTAATTTAAAAAGAAAATGTTTCGTAAAAACGCGATTTCATTTTCAAATTATCAAAATATCCTTTGTACTTTTGTCTAGTCTTTTTAGATAAATATTATTTCAAAGCACAACCTCAACAACTATTTTAATTAAAGAATATGCTAAAAGGATTTTTTCATGTGCCAAAAGCAGTTAACGAACCTGTAAAATCGTATGCGCCAAATTCTGCAGAAAAAGCAAACGTGCAAGCTGCGTACAAAGAAATGTGGAATTCTAAAATTGATGTTCCGTTATATATTGGCAGCGAAGAAATCAGAACTGGAAACACTCGAAATATGACTGCGCCACACGATCACAAACACATCGTGGGAACCTACCATCTTGCTGAAAAAACACATATTGAAAAAGCAATTGCAAATGCTCTTGAAGCAAAAACAAAATGGGCAAATCTGGCTTGGGAACAGCGTGCGGCCATTTTCTTGAAAGCTGCCGAATTAATAGCCGGTCCTTACAGAGCTAAAATAAATGCTGCAACAATGATTGCGCAATCTAAGAACATATACCAAGCAGAAATAGACGCTTCATGCGAATTGATTGACTTTTTACGGTATAATGTCGAATTCATGACGCAAATCTATAACGACCAACCAAAATCAGATTCTTTGGTTTGGAATCGTTTAGAATATCGTCCATTAGAAGGTTTTGTATATGCGATTACCCCTTTTAATTTTACGGCTATAGCAGCAAATTTACCAGCAAGCGCAGCCATGATGGGCAATGTTGTGATTTGGAAACCTAGTGACAGTCAAGTTTTTTCGGCAAAAATTATTATAGATGTTTTCAAAGAAGCTGGTGTTCCAGATGGCGTTATAAACGTTGTTTTTGGAGACGCACAAATGATAAGCGATACCATTTTTTCAAGTCGTGATTTTGCAGGTGTCCATTTTACGGGTTCTACACATGTTTTTAAAGACATTTGGGCAAAAGTGGGAAGTAATATTCACCATTATAAAACCTATCCAAGAATTGTTGGAGAAACTGGAGGAAAAGATTTTATTGTTGCGCATCCAAGTGCGAATGTAAAACAAGTGGCTACAGGTATTGTTCGTGGCGCATTTGAATTTCAAGGTCAAAAATGCTCCGCTGCTTCTAGAGCTTACATTCCTCAAAGTTTATGGAGTGAGGTGAAATCACAATTAATTTTTGATGTGAAATCATTAAAAATGGGTTCTCCAGAAGATTTTGGCAATTTTATTACTGCTGTTATTCATGAAGGGTCGTTTGATAAATTAGCAAAATATATTGACCAAGCAAAAGCAGATTCTGACGCTGAAATTATTGTTGGTGGTAATTATGATAAATCTGTCGGATATTTTGTTGAGCCAACGGTAATAGTAACAACAAATCCAAAATACACTACTATGGAAACGGAGTTGTTTGGACCAGTAATTACAATTTATGTGTATGAAGATACTAAATGGGCCGATACTTTAATATTAGTAGACGAAACCTCCGACTATGCTCTAACTGGAGCTGTTTTTAGCCAAGACAGATATGCTATCGAGGAAGCAACAATTGCATTGCAAAATGCAGCTGGAAATTTCTATGTTAATGATAAACCAACAGGAGCTGTGGTTGGAATGCAACCTTTTGGAGGCGCAAGAGCTTCAGGCACTAATGACAAAGCAGGTTCGGCACTAAACTTATTGCGTTGGGTTTCACCTAGAACCATTAAGGAAACGTTTATAACTCCGGAAGATTATAGATATCCGTTTTTAGGAGAGTAAAAAAAATCACAAAAAGTCCAACTTAAAAATTGGGCTTTTTTAATTTATAAAACACACTCTTTCTTTTGTATATTTGGTTTCCTTCTAATAGCCTAAATTATGAATCTAAAATTACTACTTTTACTCGTTTTTTTTTCAACTTTAAGTTCTGCACAAGTTCCTATTAATTCTTATTTTACGACAAGTACAGATCCGTCTGTATATGATATAGTAACCTCAAGCGTTCCACTTGACCAAACTACTTCAGGCGCAAATTTAGTTTGGGATTTTAATCAACTTACTAAAGTGGGAGAATCTATTGATTACATTTCATCACCTACAGCTTCTGAAATAACTACTTATCCTAAAAGCACAACAATAGTAGCTAATGCCACATCCCAAATTTATTACTCAAAAGCAGCTAATGCATTATCAATTACGGCTTTAAAAAACAACGATTTAGAATTAAATTATATAAGTAACAATGCAACGATAGGTAATTTCCCGTTAAATTATGGCTATTCTAATACTGATACAACTGCTGGAACCTTCATTTACGGTATGTATTTAGGAACTTTTACAGGCACAATTACAACATCTTTCGATTCGTACGGAATTCTTAATAACGGAACTTCTGAAAAAGATGCATCTCGGCTAAAAACAGTGCAAAACATTTCTTTAAATTATGGCATCTTAACCAACGTAGGAACAGCAATACAAACCACTTATAATTATTATGATGCTACTAATGGGTCCAATAGTCTTGTATTCAGAAACACTACTTTAACTGTAAGTGTTCCTTTACTGGGAATTAATCAAACTATAAACCAAATCGAGCGATTTAATACGATGCTTTTAGGAACTAATGACAACACATTACAATCAAGTTCCTTACAAATAATTCCGAATCCAATTGAAGATGTTTTGAATTTTACCACCAATCTTAAAATAAACTCTATAAACATATCTGATATACATGGAAGAGTAATATTAGAAAGTAATGTTATAAAAAACGTTATAAATCTAGCCCATTTACAAAGAGGCGTCTATTTTGTTACTTTCAATACTGATAAAGGTTCTCAAGTTCGAAAAATAATCAAAAAATAAATCTTTCATTTTTTAAGGTTTAAACCTCAAAGGCAAATGCACTACTTTTTTCGTTTCAAAAAATTCGGCATCAAAAAATTCGGAAATATTGTATTCGGTTGCATTAGGGAATAGCTTCAACTCTTCAGTTAAATCGCCACCTTTTAAGTAAAGTATCCCATTTTTCAACTCGTGTTTTTGTTGTTTTTTGATTTTATCTTTTATCCAAGAAACAAAATCAGGCATATTCGTGACGGCGCGACTAACAATAAAGTCAAAATCACCTTTCACATTTTCGGCACGAATTTGTTCTGCTTTTACGTTTTTCAATTCTAAAGCTTCGACAACAGCTTTTACCACATTTATTTTTTTTAGAATTACATCTATCAAATAAAATCTGGTTTCTGGAAATAAAATCGCTAACGGAATGCCTGGAAAGCCTCCTCCGGTACCAACATCTAAAACATAAGTCCCAGGTTCGAATTTTTGAATTTTAGCTATTGCTAGCGAATGAAGAACATGTTTCGTATACAATTCATCGATATCTTTACGTGAAATTACATTTATTTTCGCGTTCCAATCTTGGTATAAATCGGATAATTTTTGAAACTGTTCTTTCTGAACATCCGTTATTTCGGGAAAACACTTAAGAATTTCTTCCATTCTTTATTTTTTAACAAAAGTAATACTTTACAGTTGAAATATTTACACCAATTTTGGCAAACAAAAATTTATAATAATTACCTTTGTCTTTTTTATTTAAAAAAATAATATGAATATTACCACTCCAACTTTTGCAAAGCAAGATAACCTTAAGTTTTTTAGAACACTTAATTCAAAAGTGAATAATTATTTTAAAGAAAATAATATTCAGAAGACTGGAAATTGGAAATTGTATTTAAAAACCGTTATTCTTTTCACAATTTTTGTTTCTCCATATTTTTTAATAATAACATTAACAGACATGTCTTTTTGGTTGCTTTTATTGCTTTCTTTAATTATGGGCGTAGGAATGGCAGGAATTGGAATGAATGTTATGCACGACGGAAACCATGGTTCATATTCCAACAAGAATTGGATCAATAAATTCATGGGGGGAACCATTTATATTTTAGCTGGAAATGTTTATAACTGGCAAGTTCAACACAATGTTTTACATCATACATACACCAATATTCCAGGTCATGATGAAGATTTAGATGCTGGACGTGTTATTCGATTTACAAAGCAAGCAAAATGGTATAGTTTCCATAGATTTCAGCACTATTACTCCATATTTCTATATGGTTTATTGACCTTCAATTGGTCGTTAACTACCGATTTTAAGCAAATGAGAGCTTATTTAAAAAGAAAATTATCCTATGGCGAGCCTAAAAATGTAAAAATGCTTTGGACAACGTTAGTTATTACAAAGATTATCTATTTCTTAGTTTGGATAATAATACCCATGATTTTAGGAGTTATTTGGTGGAAAGTAGTTATTGGTTTTTTTGTAATGCATTACACCGCTGGTTTAATTTTAAGTGTTGTTTTTCAATTGGCTCATATTGTAGATGAAACTGATAATCCACAACCCAATGATTCTGGAGAAATGGAGAATACTTGGGCCATACATCAATTGTTTACTACTGTTAATTTTGCTCCAAAAAACTGGATTGTTAATTGGTATACTGGAGGTTTAAATCACCAAATTGAGCATCATCTTTTTCCAAATATTAGCCATATCCATTACGGAAAAATAGCCAAGATAGTTAAGGAAACTGCAAAAGATTGTAATTTGCCTTATCATGAATACCAAACAATGAGAAGTGCTGTTATTGCACATTTTAAACATTTAAAAGATTTAGGATTAAAACCAGAATTAATCTAATAATTAAGTACATAAATATATTTAAAAAAATGAATCCATTATCCGATAGAATTAACAATCTAGCTACATCACAAACATTAGCCATGGCTGCTTTAGCCAGAGAATTAAAAGCACAAGGAAAAGATATAATTAGTTTAAGTTTGGGCGAACCCGATTTCAATACGCCTGATTTCATTAAAGAAGCTGCAAAAAAAGCAATAGACGAAAATTATAGCACTTATTCTCCAGTAGAAGGATATGCAGAATTGAAAGATGCTATTTGCAGAAAATTCAAAAGAGACAATGATTTAGATTATAAACCATCACAAATTGTAGTTTCAACAGGAGCAAAACAGTCTTTATACAACATTGCTCAAGTCATGTTAAATGACGGTGATGAAGTAATATTGCCAGCACCGTACTGGGTAAGTTATTTTGAAATAGTAAAATTATCTGGTGGAGTTCCTGTAGAGGTTCCAACTTCTGTAGATACTGATTTTAAAATTACTCCAGAGCAATTAGAAGCAGCGATTACTCCTAAAACAAAAATGATGTGGTTCAGTTCGCCTTGTAATCCAAGTGGTTCTGTTTATAATAGAGAAGAATTAACGGCTTTGGTAAAAGTATTGGAGAAATATCCAAACATTTACGTTGTTGCTGATGAAATCTACGAGCATATTAATTTTTCTGGGACTTTTTGTAGCATCGGATCAGTTCCAGGCATGCTTGAAAGAACCATTACCGTAAACGGAGTAGCGAAAGCATTTGCCATGACAGGATGGAGAATTGGATACATAGGAGCTCCAGAATTTATTGCAAAAGCATGCACAAAAATTCAAGGTCAAGTAACGAGTGGCGCCAATAGTATTGCCCAACGCGCTACCATTACAGCAGTAGATGCTGACCCATCAGTATTGAAACATATGGTTGATGCGTTTCATAGCCGTAGAGATTTAGTAGTAGGATTATTAAAAGATATTCCTGGAATTAAGATAAACGTTCCTGAAGGTGCTTTCTATGTTTTTCCTGACGTTTCTTCTTTCTTTGGAAAAACGCTTAAAGGAACTTTTATAAAAGATGCTAATGATTTTTCAATGTACTTGTTGTCAGAAGCCAATGTAGCAACTGTAACTGGTGATGCATTTGGAAATCCAGATTGTATCCGTTTTTCTTACGCCACTAGCGATGATTTATTAAGAGAAGCTTTGCGAAGAATAAAAGAAGCGGTAACAAACTCAGAAGTATTAGTATAAACACAAGGCCTCAAGAAATCTTGAGGCTTTTTAAATCTTATTAATTATGAAAAAAATAACTGCAATACTATTTGTTTTGTCATTTCATTTTATGAATGCTCAAGATGTAAAGCAACCAGTAGAAACTCAAATTGTTGAAGTTTCTTGCGGTCAATGCCAATTTGGGATGAAAGGTAAAAAAGGATGTGATTTAGCTGCTCGAATTGATGGCAAATCCTATTTTGTTGACGGAACAACCTTAGACAATCATGGAGATGCACATGCAAAAGATGGTTTTTGTTCTACTATTAGAAAAGCCGAAGTTGTAGGTGAAGTAAAAAATGACCGTTTTGTTGTAACATCATTCAAATTGCTTCCTGTAGAAGATCACGATGACCACAAAGGTCACAATCATTAAAAAATTTACGGTCTTGAAATAAATGTCAAGACCGTTTTTTTTTATGCTCAAATTTTACAAACTTTTATTGTATTTTTGAAATATGAGCTTGATTATTCAAAACATTTCAAAACACATTTCTTTAACCCAAGAAGAAGAGTGCTTATTTCTGTCTAAAACCCAAATTCTAAACTACAAAGCAAAAACCATTGTACTTCATTCTGGAGAGATTTGCAAACATTCTTATTTTGTCAACCACGGATTATTACGAAGTTTTAATATTAATGATAATATTGTCGAACATGTTTTGCATTTTGCATGCGAAGGTTGGTGGATTGGTGACATGTATAGTTTGATATCGCAAAAACCTGGCAATCTATTTATTGAAGTATTAGAAGATGCCGAAGTGGTCTTATTATCAAAAGAAAATCAAGAAATACTTTATCAAGAAATTCCAAAATTAGAACGCTTTTTTAGAATATTAACCGAAAAGTCGTTGGTTTCCAATCAAGAACGATTGATGGATAATTTAAGTTTATCTGCAGAAGAACGCTTCGAAAAATTTTGTAAAAAATACCCAACCCTAATTCAAAAAGTTCCTCAAAAGCAGATTGCTTCCTATATTGGCGTAACCCCCGAATTTTTTAGTACTATGAAAAGTAAAATGCTTAGAAAGTAGTTTCAAAGCAGCAAAGTGACTGATTTTCCAAGCAGAAAAAATAAGACTTCACCCCTTTGTAGCTATAATCCTTTGTAGCTTTGAAACCAAAATAAAATTTCTTAATCTACATTAAGTTGCTTTTAAAAACATCACCTGTAAATTTGTATCACAATAATTAATACATTTATATATCATGAAAAATACAGTTTTACACAAAGCAAATACCAGAGGACATGCAGATCATGGATGGTTAAATGCTTACCATAGTTTTAGTTTTGCCAGATGGTACAATCCAGAAAGAGTTCAGTTTGGAACTTTACGAGTTTTAAACGACGATACTGTTGCAGCAGGCATGGGCTTTGGAACACATCCTCACGACAATATGGAAATTATTACCATTCCACTTGAAGGCGATTTAGCACATAAAGACAGCATGGGAAATGAAGCTATTATAAGAACTGGAGATGTGCAAGTAATGAGTGCAGGAACAGGAATTCAGCATAGTGAGTTTAATCCTAATGAAAATAAACAAACTAAATTGTTTCAAATTTGGTTGTTCCCTAAAATTAGAAATGTTGAGCCACGTTACCAACAAATAACTTTAGATGTAACGGAACAAAAAAATAATTTTGCTCAAATTCTTTCTCCAAATCCTGAAGATGATGGTGTTTGGATTCATCAAGATGCTTGGTTTCATTTAGCTGATTTTGACAAAGGATTTTCTAAAACATACGAATTAAAAAAAGCTGGAAACGGAATGTATGTTTTTGTAATTTCAGGAAATATAACTGTAGATGGTCAGGAATTAGAAACTCGCGATGGTTTAGGAATTACAGATTTTCAAACTTTGGAAATAAAAGCTTTAACTGATGCGAAGTTTTTATTAATGGAAATCCCTATGGTGCATTAATTATAAATCTTTACGGTAGTATACTAATAAATTTTAAAAAGGCTGCTAATGAACACTGAGGTACAACTTAAAATCAATGAAAAAAACGGATTTTTCTATATTGATATAAACGGAACCCACGAAGCCCTGATGAGCTTTGTTTTTGCCGGAAGCGATAAAATTATTATTGACCATACCGAAGTAAAACCAGGAAATGAAGGTAAAGGATTTGGTAAAAAAATGGTGACGAAAGCCGTTGAATATGCTAGAGAACATAACGTCAAAATTATTCCGCTTTGTCCTTTTGCAAAAAGCGTATTTGATAAAACTCTAGATTTTAAAGATGTATTATAACTAAATTAAAATAAAATGGATCCAAAAGACATCAAAAAAGAATATACCAACGGCGAGATAACCGTAGTATGGCAATCAGGAAAATGTACCCATTCAGGAAATTGTGTTCGAAATAATCCTGAAGTCTTTCAGCCTAAAAATAATCCTTGGGTAAAAATGGAAAATTCTTCCACTGAAAAGATTATAGAAACGGTAAATAAATGTCCTTCAGGAGCACTAACCTATTACAAAAACAAATAAATGAAAAAAATTATAGCCTTTGGAGCTTCATCAAGTAAAACTTCTATAAACAAACAATTAGCCATTTACACTGCAAATCAGTTTAAAAATATTGCGATTGAAGTTTTAGATTTAAATGATTATGAAATGCCAATCTTCTCGGTAGACAAAGAAAAAGAAAGTGGTATTCCACAATTGGCTCATGATTTTTTCTCAAAAATAGGAAGTGCCGATTTACTTGTCATTTCGTTTGCTGAACATAATGGAGCTTATTCTGCAGCATTTAAAAATATTTTCGATTGGAGTTCTAGAATTAATGCTAAAACATTTCAAGAAAAACCAACACTGTTGCTGTCTACTTCGCCAGGTCCAAGAGGTGGGAGCTCTGTATTGGAAATTGTAAAAAACAGATTCCCTTTTCAAGGTGCATTGGTGAAGGGAAGTTTCTCTTTACCAAGTTTTCATCAAAACTTTGAGGCTGAAAAAGGAATCATTAATGAAGAATATAAAAATCAATTGGATGAAATAATAAATGCTATTGAATTCTAAAATAAATTAAGGCATACTATAACAGTTTTTAATTTTAATTAATTGTTACATTTACTACTTTTGTAAACTGTTATTAACGTTTTTAAATTTCTAAAATCAAATTAATGAAAGCATATATTTTTCCGGGGCAAGGCGCACAATTTTCAGGAATGGGCAAAGAATTGTACGAAAACTCTTCTTTAGCAAAAGAATTGTTCGAAAAGGCTAATGAAATATTAGGATTTAGAATCACTGATATCATGTTTAGCGGCACCGCTGAAGAATTGAAAGAAACTAAAGTAACACAGCCCGCCGTTTTTTTACATTCCGTAATCTTAGCTAAAACTTTAGATGATTTTAAACCAGAAATGGTTGCCGGACACTCATTAGGAGAATTTTCAGCTTTAGTTGCTAGTGGAGCTTTGTCATTTAAAGACGGATTAAAATTAGTTTCTAAGCGTGCTTTAGCCATGCAAAAAGCGTGCGAGATTACTCCTTCAACTATGGCAGCGGTATTAAACTTAGCAGATGAAGTTGTTGAACAAGTTTGCGATTCAATAGACGGAGTTGTTGTTGCAGCAAATTACAATTGTCCTGGACAATTGGTTATTTCTGGCGAGTATAAAGCCGTTGAATTAGCATGCGAAAAAATGAAAGAAGCTGGAGCAAAACGAGCCTTGATTTTACCAGTGGGTGGTGCATTTCACTCTCCTATGATGGAACCCGCAAGAGAAGAACTAGCAGCGGCTATAGAGGCAATTGCTTTTTCCACGCCTATTTGTCCGGTATACCAAAATGTTACTGCAAGTGCAGTTTCTGACCCAAATGAAATAAAGAAAAATCTAATTATTCAACTAACTGCTCCTGTACGATGGACTCAATCTGTAAATCAGATGATACAAGATGGAGCGACTAGTTTTACAGAAGTTGGACCAGGGAAGGTTTTAACAGGTTTAGTTAATAAGATTAATAAAGAAGTAGAAACGATTAATGCGTAAATAAATTCAATATGAAAAATATCATTTTAAGTATCTCGGTTGCTTTACTACTTGTTTCTTGCAAAGAAGAAACTAAAGACAAACTTAAAGAAGCCAAAGAAGCACTTTCATTAGAGATGAAAAACGCTGTTGACTCTGTAAAAACTAAAGCTGAGACTGCGCTCGATTCAGTTAAAACAAAAGCAAAATCTGATCTAGATAGTGTTATTACTAAAAGCAATTTAAAAGTAGATGAAGCCACTCAAAAAATTAAAGAAATAAAAGAAGTGATTAAAAAATAAAAGTAAGACCTCAAAATTTGAGGTCTTACTTTTTAAACTAAAATATTAAGTACTTTGTATTAACTTCTTATTTTCTGTTCCCATTTCCATGCGCTTGCCAAAGCCTCTTCAAGAGTAGATTGAGCTTTCCATCCTAAAACTGTATTGGCTTTATCCGTATTGGCGTAAGCCGAAATAATATCTCCATCTCTTCTACCAACAATTTTATAGGGTAGTTTTTGCCCACTCACTTTTTCAAAAGCAGTAATTACTTCTAAAACCGAACTACCTGTTCCTGTTCCTAGATTAAACGTTTCAACTTTAGATAAATTCTTTTTGTTTAATAATCTTTGTAAAGCTACTACATGAGCTTTTGCTAAATCTACCACATGAATATAATCACGAATACAAGTACCATCAGGAGTAGAATAATCATTACCATAAACTGATAATTCTTTTCTCATTCCTATTCCTGTTTGGGTAATAAACGGAATTAGATTTTGAGGAACCCCTATTGGTAATTCACCTATTTCTGCCGTAGGATGCGCTCCCATTGGATTAAAATAGCGTAACAGAATAGCATTTACATTAGTTACTTTAGCAACATCGGTGATTATTTCTTCCCCTATTTGTTTTGTATTCCCATAAGGAGACATGGCTACCTGAATTGAAGCATCTTCTGTAATTGGCATTTTTTCTGCTTCCCCATAAACGGTACAAGATGAGCTAAAAATAAAATGAGCTTCGGCTTTTTGTTGTAATTCTTGTAAAATATACACCAACGTATTGATATTGTTTTCATAATACAACAACGGATTTTCTACACTTTCTCCTACCGCTTTAGAAGCTGCAAAATGTATTACTCCAGCAACATCGTTGTGTTTTTTAAAAAACGCTTCAACTTCATTTTTAATCCTTAAATCCATTTTTTCGAAAATGGGTGTCTTTCCAGAAATAGCGACAATACCTTTTAATACTTCTTCTGAAGAATTAGAAAGATTATCGATTATTACTACTTCAAAACCCTCATTTTGAAGTTCTACAACAGTGTGCGAACCAATAAAGCCTAAACCTCCTGTTACTAAAATTTTCATCTGTAGTTATCTTTATTGACGAACTTAAATTCGTCAGTATATTTTATGTTAATTTAAAAACTCTAAAATGCTGTTTGTAATAAATTGAATTTGTTCGTCATCAAGCTCTGTATGCATAGGCAAAGAAATTACTTCTTTTACCAATTGATTGGTTATTGGAAAATCTTCTTCTCTATAACGAACATCTAAATAGGCTTTTTGAGCATGCAAAGGAATTGGATAATATATAGCACAAGGTATTCCTTTATCTAATAAATGTTGCATTAAACCATCTCTATCGGCATCTATAATTCTAAGTGTATATTGATGAAAAACATGACAATCACAAATAGCACAAATGCTTGGTGCAATTATGTTTTTATGTCCATCTAGTGCTGCAGTATATTTTCTTGCCGCATTTTGTCGTGCTAGATTGTATTGATCTAACAGGGGTAATTTTGCATTTAATACCGCAGCCTGAATACTATCTAAACGTGAATTCACTCCAACAACATCATGATGGTAACGAACATACATACCGTGATTTACAATCCCTCTCAATTTATGAGCTAAGGTATCGTCATTGGTAAAAATGGCTCCACCGTCTCCATAAGCTCCTAAATTTTTAGAAGGAAAGAAAGATGTTGCACCAACATGACCAATGGTTCCAGCTTTCATTTTTGTACCATCCGAAAATTTACAATTGGCTCCGATAGCTTGAGCATTATCTTCAATAACATACAAATTATGTTCTTTAGCGATTCGCATGATAGCTTCCATATTCGCAGCACGCCCAAACAAATGTACCGGTACAATTGCTTTTGTTTTGGGTGTAATCGCTTTTTTTATTGCTTCTATAGAAATATTCATATTTACAATATCAACATCGACTAAAACGGGTGTCAATTGCAGAAGCGCAATAACTTCTACTGTTGCAGCAAAAGTAAAATCGGCAGTAATGACTTCGTCACCGGGTTTTAAATCTAATCCCATCATGGCAATTTGTAAAGCATCAGTACCATTTGCGCAAGGAATAACATGTTTTACATCAAGATATTCTTCTAAATTCTTTTGAAAGAGATGAACTTGAGGACCATTAATGTAGGCATTGGTTTCTAAAACCTCCTGAATTGAGCTATTAACGGCTTCTTTTATGGAATCATATTGACTTTTCAGGTCAACCATTTGGATTTTTTTCATCTGCTTATAAATTAAAAACAAGCAAAATTACTAATTTTATGACTGTCAACAATAGAAATTCTATAAAGAGATGTATTTTAGCGACACAATTCACGAACTATGCTTTTTCTGTACAACTTATTGATGATTTTTGCTGGATTTGTCATAAAAATCATTGCCTTATTTAGCCCAAAAATAAAACTGTTTGTTACTGGACGACAAACTGTTTTTGAAACTTTAACACTACAAATAGGCCCTTCAGACCGAACAATTTGGTTTCACGCTGCTTCACTTGGCGAATATGAACAAGGACTACCAGTAATGGAAAAATTAAAATTAGAATTTCCGAATCATAAATTAGTATTGACTTTTTTCTCTCCATCTGGGTTTGAAGTGCGTAAAAACAATACCGTTGCCGATGTAACCGTTTATCTGCCTTTAGACACCAAAGTAAATGCAAAAAAGTTTATACAATTAGTGCATCCTGACTATGTGTTTTTCATAAAATATGAATATTGGCCCAATTACTTAAATGAATTAAAAAAACTTCAAATACCTACTTATTTAATTTCTGGAATTTTTAGAGAAAACCAATTGTTTTTTAAATGGTATGGTGGGTTTTACAGAAAAGCTTTAGATGCATTTAATCATTTTTTTGTGCAAAACTCCGGTTCAAAAGAATTGTTAGCGCGATTAGGAAAAACAAATGTTACTGTTTCTGGAGATACTCGATTTGACCGAGTAGTTTCAATTTTAGAAAAAAATAATACTTTGGATTTTATTTCAGAATTCAAAAATAACACATTGACAATTGTAATAGGGAGTTCTTGGCCTAAAGACGAGAGTTTATTAGTAAATTTTATTAATTCTTCTAGGCATAATTTAAAATTTATTATTGCTCCACACAACATTAAACCCGAACAAATCCAAGATTTAAAAAAAATAATTTGCAAAAAAACAGTTTTGTATTCCGAAAAAGAAAACAAAAACCTATCCGAATACAATGTTTTTATTACTGATACAATTGGAATATTAACCAAAATTTATAGCGAAGCCGATATTGCTTATGTTGGTGGCGGTTTCGGAAATCCTGGTGTTCATAATATTTTAGAACCCGCCACATTTGGCGTTCCTATTGTTATTGGGCCTAACTTCTCCCATTTTGCTGAAGCTACAGCTTTAGTTAATATGAAAGGTTGTATAACCGTTTCTAATCAAAAAGAACTGAACGAAGCTTTTGAAAATTTAATTCAGAATGAAGACATCAGGCATGAAAAAGGACATATTTGTTCCACTTTTGTAAAAATGAATAAAGGGGCGACAAAGAGTATTGTTAAATTCATTCTTAATGAAAGCCTAAAGAACTTGCAGTAAAAAAAATTAAACCCAACTTTACATTTTATATAATATTACTTATGAGAATCATAAAACTACTTCTACTATTATTTGTTATTCAAACGCAGGCACAGCAAGGTGGCATGTGGATTCCTTCACTTCTAAAAGGGATGAACGAAAAAGAAATGAAAAGCTTAGGGATGAAAATTTCTGCCGAAGATATCTATTCTGTCAATCATTCGAGTTTAAAAGATGCTGTTCCACAATTTGATGGTGGTTGCACCGCAGAAATGATATCAGATAAAGGATTGCTTTTAACCAATCATCATTGCGGATTTGACGCCATTCAAACTCACTCTACAGTAGAACACGATTATTTACAAGATGGTTTTTGGGCTTATAAAATGGAAGACGAATTGCCAAACAAAGACATGGAAGTAATGTTTGTAGTTCGAATTGAAGACGTAACAGCTAAAGTTTTAGATGGGGTTTTAAACCTTGCTACCGAAACCGAAAAACAAAAGAAAATTCAAGAAAACATCTCTGCGCTAAACAACTCATCTCCAAAAGAACCCTGGCAGGAAAATAAAATAAGAACTTTTTTTGACGGAAATCAATATCTTTTATTCGTTACTGAAACCTATAAAGACATTCGACTTGTTGGAGCACCACCGAGTGCGATTGGCAAATTCGGAAATGATACTGATAACTGGGTTTGGCCTCGACACACTGGAGATTTTTCATTATTTCGAATTTATGCCGATAAAGACAACAAACCCGCTGTATTTTCAACAAGTAATGTTCCTTATAAACCAAAACATTTCTTCCCAATATCTATTTCAGGATTAAAAGAAAATGATTTTACCATGGTTTTAGGGTATCCAGGTCGTACACAAGAATATTTACCCGCGGTAGCTGTCAATCAAATAATTGAAACATTGAACCCCGCCAAAATTGAAATTCGTGATGCTGCTTTAAAAGTACAAGATCGATTTATGAGAAAAAATCAAGCCATCAAAATTCAATATGCATCAAAATATGCAAGTGTCGCCAATTATTGGAAAAAATGGATGGGAGAAAGTAAGGGTTTAAAAAAAGCCAATGCAGTAGCTGCCAAGCAAAAATTTGAAAAAGCATTTCAAGAAAAAGTTATAAATGCGGGAAAACAAACTGAATATGGGAATTTACTCGCTGATTTCGAAAAAAATTATACTGAAATTAAAGACTTTGCATTGGCAAGAGATTATTTTATTGAAGTGGTTTTACGAAATACAGAAACACTCCTTGTTGGCTATAAATTGTATCAATTAGAACAAATTTTAAAAAACAAAGGCGAACAAGCATTTACCGATAGGAAAAAGAATCTGATTGAAGGCATTGGAGATTTTTACAAAGATTACAATGCAGAAGTAGACAAAAATGTTTTTGAACAGTTAATTGATTTATATGCAAAAAAATCTCCAAAACAGTTTTTACCCTCTTTATTAAATAATTTAGACGCAACGAAACTAACAAATGATATTTTTTTAAATTCTAAATTAACTTCGCTATCTGGTTATAAGGAATTACTAGACGGCGATTCTAAAACGGTGATTAATAAAATAAATAGCGATATTGGATATCAATTAATAAAATCATTATCAGACATTTATACTACTGATGTAGCTCCAAAATATGACGAATTGAATTTGAAAAATAGTGCTTTACAAAGAACCTACATGAAAGCTATTTTGGAATTAAGTTCAAAAGCAGACCGTGTTTTTCCAGATGCCAATAGTACATTACGAGTAACGTATGGAAAAATAAAAGGATACAAACCTAACGATGCAGTTTATTATGAACCTTTTACTACGCTTGATGGTGTAATGGAGAAATACATTCCTGGAGATTATGAATTTGATGTTCCTAAAAAATTAATAGATTTATACACTACAAAAGATTACGGCTCCTATGGAGTAAAAGGAACAATGCCAGTATGTTTTATTGCAACAAACCATACTACTGGCGGCAATTCAGGAAGCCCTGCTTTAGATGCAAAAGGAAATCTAATAGGATTAAATTTTGATAGAGTTTGGGAAGGAACCATGAGTGATATTTATTATGACCCTAAGATTTGTAGAAATATAATGGTAGACATTCGTTATGTTTTATTTATTATTGATAAATATGCAAATGCAAAAAACTTAATAAATGAGCTATTTATAGTTGGGCAAAAAAAATAAATTAAACTTAAATATTTATAAATCAAATATTTAAATCTTAAAATTTGGTAAAAAACACAAAAAAAAAATTATTTTAACCTTTTATTAACTATGGCACAGTAATTGCTAAGAATATGGAAGTTGCAAATGATAAATTTGAAAAAAAAATTGAAAAATATTTTTCCCTATAAAAAAATTTATATCTTTGCATCGAATTAATAATTAACCTTTTATAATTAAGTAAGATGAAAAAAGTATTTTTAAGTTTAGCCGTTATTGCTGCATTAACTGTAGTATCTTGTAAACAAGCTGAAGTTCCAGCTGAAGCTCCAGCTGAAGTAGTTGATTCTGCTGCTGTTGTAGTTGATTCTGCTGCTGCTGTTGTTGATTCTGCTGCTGTTGTAGTTGATTCTGCTGCTGCTGCTGTTGAAGCAAAAAAATAATTAGAAACTTTTCTAAAGATTTTAAAACCCCGCTTTACGGGGTTTTTTTATACTTCAAATTTAGTTTAAAAAGAATCTATCTCGGGAAAAACCAAATCATTTGAGGAAAAATCTAAAACTTCTGATTTTTGAGCATACTTCTGTATTTCTGTAATTCCTTTTTGAAGCAACAACTCGGTGGTATACTTTCTACTAGTTGCAAAATGGACTTCTTCTAACATTATTTTAAAATAAAATTTTCCCCCTGCGGTTTTTGCTTTTACAAATGTTATTGTTTCAATTTCATTTTTAAAATATTCTATTCCTTCTTCACATTCAAATTTTAACTCATAGCGAAAACTTGTAAAAATTGCCTTCCCTTTTCTTGAAGTGAAAACAAATTTATAATAATCGTCAAATCTTTTACTGATTACAAAAGCACCCATAAATTAAATTGTGTTTAAAATAAAAAAAGCTTCAAACTATGTTTGAAGCTTTCTTGTACTCAGAGCGGGACTTGAACCCGCACGAACATTGCTGTTCACTGGATTTTAAGTCCAGCGTGTCTACCAATTTCACCATCCGAGCGTTTTACTTTTTAGTATTCTTAGCAAATAAAAATTAACTATATAGCTTTCGATTAATATGGTTTGAGCGAAAAACGGGGCTCGAACCCGCGACCTCGACCTTGGCAAGGTCGCGCTCTACCAACTGAGCTATTTTCGCATTTCAATTTTTATAAAGAACTACAAATACTTATTGTGTATTGCGAGGGCAAATTTAATACTTTAATTCAATTCTACAAGTGTTTTTATATAAAAAAAATAGTCGTTTATTAACTCTTTGATTCCCTTTTGTTTACGTAAAATAATTACTTTTTTAAAAGCATTCTCTTTATTTCATTCAACTTCATCATCGCTTCAATTGGAGTTAATGTATTAATATCAAGATTTAAAATCTCCTCTTTAATTTCTTCCAATAAAGGATCGTCTAAATTAAAAAAACTCATTTGAATTTGCTGCGCCTGTTCGGCTTTCAGGCTCGAGCCTTCCTTAGTTGATTTCAAACCATTTAGGGCTTCGCTTGAATGGTCTTTTTCTAATTTTTTTAATAATTTTTGGGCTTTCAAAATAACTGTTTGTGGCATTCCAGCCATTTTTGCAACATGAATACCAAAACTATGAGCACTTCCGCCTTTTACTAATTTTCTAACAAACAAAACGGTGTTTTTCAATTCTTTTACAGAAACATTATAATTCTGAATTCCATCTAATGAATCCGACATTTCATTTAATTCATGATAATGCGTAGCAAAAAGAGTTTTAGGTTTGGATGGATGTTCGTGCAAATATTCAGCTATTGCCCAAGCTATTGAAATTCCATCATAAGTACTTGTACCACGTCCTATTTCATCTAACAACACCAAACTCCTATCCGAAATATTATTCAAAATAGAAGCTGTTTCGTTCATTTCGACCATAAAAGTAGATTCTCCCATCGAAATATTATCGCTTGCCCCTACTCTAGTAAAAATTTTATCAACAACCCCCATTTGCAAACTATCAGCAGGAACAAAGCTACCCATTTGCGCAAGCAAAACTATAAGAGCCGTTTGTCTTAAAATAGCTGACTTACCAGACATATTAGGTCCAGTTATCATTATTAATTGTTGGGCTTCTCGATCTAAAAAAACATCATTAGAAATATATGGCGTGCCAACTGGCAGCTGTTTTTCAATTACGGGATGTCGACCGTTTTTTATTGTTAATTCATATGATTCATCAAGTATTGGGCAAACATATTTATTTTCGATAGCTAATTGAGCAAAAGAAGTAAGACAATCTAACTGCGCAATTAAATTAGCGTTTAATTGAACGGGTTTTATATACGTCGCAATCCAAGAGACTAATTGGTCGAAAATTTCAGACTCTAATTTGTGAATTTTTTCTTCTGCACCTAAAATTTTCGTTTCGTATTCTTTTAATTCTTCGGTAATATACCTTTCAGCATTTACCAATGTTTGCTTACGAATCCAATCTGTTGGAACTTTATCTTTGTGGGTATTTCTCACTTCTATGTAATAACCAAAAACATTATTAAAAGAAATTTTTAAAGACGTTATACCTGTTTTTTCGGATTCGCGTTTTTCAATCCCATCTAAATATTCTTTTCCTGAATTTGATATTGCTCTTAAATCATCCAACTCAGCATGAACCCCTTTTGCAATAGCATTCCCTTTTTGAATTGCAACCGGCGCTTCTTGATTTAAAGTTTTTTTAATTTTTTCTCGAAGCAAATCACAACTATGCAAACTGTCTCCTATAATTTTTACTGCTTCTTGTGTACTTCTAAGTGCTAAATTTTTAATGGGAATTATAGCATCTAAAGAAGCTGACAAATAAACAACCTCTCGAGGCGACACTTTACCCGTAGCAATTTTAGATATTAATCGTTCTAAATCGGAAATTTGTTTGATTTGATGTTGAATGCTTTTTAAAACTTCTTGATTTTCATTTAAATACGTTACAACTTCATGACGGCTTCTAATTTTGTTGATATCCTTTAATGGCAAAGCCAACCATCGTTTTAACAATCTTGCTCCCATTGGTGAAAGCGTTTTATCAATTACATCTAATAAGGTTACGGCATTCGGGTTGTAACTGTGATACAATTCTAAATTGCGTATCGTAAATCGATCCATCCACACATAAGCATCTTCAGCAATACGCTGTATGGCGGTAATGTGTTGTCTTTTATTGTGTTGAGTTTCGGACAAATAGTATAAAATAGCTCCCGAAGCAATTATCCCTTCGGTAAGCTCCTCAACTCCAAAACCTTTTAGCGAATTGGTTTGAAAATGATTCATTAACGTTTCTAAAGCGTAATCTTCTTTATAAACCCAATCTTCAAGATAAAAATTATGAAAATCTTCACCAAAATTTTGCTTAAAATCACCTTTATTTTGTTTTGGAATAAGCACTTCGCTAGGCTGAAAGTTTTGCAATAATTTATCTATGTATTCATTATTACCTTGTGCAGTAAGAAACTCACCAGTTGAAACATCTAGAAAAGAAATTCCAATAGTTTTTTTTCCAAAATAAATAGAGGCTAAAAAATTATTCGACTTCGATTGTAAAACCTCATCATTCATTGAAACTCCTGGAGTAACCAACTCCGTAACTCCTCTCTTAACAATGGTTTTGGTCATTTTTGGATCTTCAAGCTGATCGCAAATAGCTACTCTAAGTCCTGCTTTTACTAATTTTGGCAAATACGTATTTAAAGAATGATGCGGAAAACCCGCCAAAGCGGTCTCGGTTGATGAGCCTGCTCCTCTTTTTGTTAACACTATTCCCAGAATCTTAGAAGCACGAACAGCATCTTCTCCAAAGGTTTCATAAAAATCTCCGACTCTAAACAACAAACAAGCATCTGGATATTTCCTTTTGATTTCGTTATACTGTTTCATTAACGGAGTTTCTTTAACTTCTTTTTCTTTGGCTACCAATTTTATTTATTTAGATTGTCTAAAAATGCATCAGCGAATTTAAAAATTTAAAAGGAATAAATATTGATACTTAAAAAAAAATATCTTTTAAGAAAATTTTATAATTTGTTTTAAAAAAAATATTTAGATTTGTTTAAATAATTTAATTATAAAATACAAATGAAAAAAATATTCTTATTAGCAATGTTAACCATTTTTGGCATTGCAAACTCTAACGCTCAACAAGTAAAAAAAACTAAAAAAACGCTAGCGAAGAAAACAGCAATTGCTGAAACTCCAAAAGTTATTGCTTCTAAAGTTATTGGTGCTAAAGTAGAAGGAGCTGGGATGCTTTTTGAAAACGAAACCATAGACTATGGTACTATTGCACACAATGCTGATGGTAATCGCGAATTTGTTTTTACTAACAATGGCTCTAAACCATTAATTATTACTAATACCCAAGGGTCTTGTGGATGTACTGTGCCAACAACTCCTAAAGAACCAATTGCTCCAGGTGCAAAAGGTAAAATTGGTGTTAAATACGCTACAGACAGAGTTGGTGCTTTTACAAAAACAGTTACCGTTACGTCAAATGCTGAAGGACAAGCTACTAAAACATTAACTATCAAAGGTACTGTTTTAGCTGATGAAGTTCCTGCTGCAACTCCTACAACAAAAAGCTAATTAATTTAATATATATAACAAAAAAGGCTTCCTGTTAGGAAGCCTTTTTTGTAAAATTCCCAATTAATCATTATGCGAAAGCTTGAAAATAGTGAACTAAAAAGAAAATCTATTGACGATTTTAAAATAGCCACAAAAACTCCTCTAATAATAGTTTTAGACGATGTGAGGAGTTTAAATAATATTGGTTCTGTTTTTAGAACTGCTGACGCTTTTTTGATTGAAAAAATATATTTATGTGGTATAACTGCAACGCCACCTAATAAAGAAATTCATAAAACAGCTTTGGGAGCCACCGAAACTGTAGACTGGGAATACCACGAAAATGTTTTGTCAGTAATTGAAAAATTAAAAAAAGAAAGTATTACCGTTTTAGCCATAGAGCAGGTAGAAAGTTCTATCTATTTGAATGATTTTGAAATTGATACTGCTAAAAAGTATGCACTGATTTTTGGTAATGAAGTTTTTGGGGTTGCTCAAAAAGCAATTGAAATTTGCGATGGTTGCATTGAAATTCCTCAATTAGGAACTAAACATTCATTAAATATATCTGTGAGTACTGGAATTGTAATTTGGGATTTATTTCAAAAAATCATTAAAAATAAATATCCTTTATAAAATGAAAAAATGTATTTCAGTTATACTTTTTGCAATAGTTTTTTTCATTACTAATGATAGCAATGCCAATGTTGCGCCAATTGTTAGGGCAACAGGCAATCAAAAATATTGTCCAAAAGCAAATCAAAAAATTGTAACAGACATTACCATAGTTGATCCTGATGATACTGGAACTGATGCATTCTACATACAAATATCTTCTGGCTACATTTTTGGAGAAGATGAATTAAAACTTTCTGGATCTCACACAACAATTACCTCCGATTGGAATACTTCAACAGGTAAACTAAAACTATATAGCCCGACTGGTATTATAATTCCTTATATAGATTTTATTACAGCAATAAAAGAAGTTGAATTTTATACTTCCTCTTCATCTCAAACAGGAAGCAGGACTTTTTCAATAAATATTGGTGATGCAAACTATCTTCCATCTACAGATCATTACTATCTATTTATTTCAAATCTAGGAATTCGATGGAATGATGCTAAAGTAGCAGCAGAAGCAAGTACCTATTATGGTCTTAAAGGGTATTTAACGACAATTACTAGTACTGATGAAGCAATATTTGTAGGAAAACAAGCTGCAGGAACTGGCTGGATTGGAGGTTCAGATGAAGGAAATGAAAGCGTATGGAAATGGGTAACAGGTCCAGAGAAAGGCACTGTATTTTGGAATGGTTTAGTTAATGGATCAACCCCAAATTTTGCTTTTTGGAACACTAATGAACCCAATCAATATGGAGGAATACCCGAAAATTTTGCTCATATTACAGCACCCGGAGTTGGAATTCAAGGCTCATGGAATGATTTGCCTGAGGCAGGAGAAACAAGCGGTTCTTATCAACCTAAAGGATATATAGTTGAATATGGAGGTATGCCTGGTGATCCAATTATAGAAATTTCGACAACTACTTCTATTACCATGCAAGCTAAACCATCACTGAAAGCAGATGAGGTTATTTGCTCTCAAACAGCCCTAACAACAACATTTAACTTTCCAGAAGGAGTTTTAGATTGGTATACAGATGCAACTGGAATTGTAAAGATTGCTACAGGAAATACTTTTACAACTCCAATACTCACTCAAAAAACTACCTATTATTATGACTTTGGTTGTCCTGAAAGAATACCTTTTTCAATAGATGTAATAGCTATTCCCACTATTACATCTTTAAACAATCCTATTACTTTGTGTGGCGCAAGCGATGTTAATCTGGAAGCTGATGCAAGTGCAGGAACTGTAAATTGGTACAGCAGTATGACTAGCACTAAGATTGAAGCAACTGGAGCAAAAGTTACGATTCCTACTATCAAACAAAGCGGTACTTATTATGCAGAAGCTGTAGACAGAGGCTGTAGTAGTTTAAAAAGAACTCCTATAGACATAACTATTCATCCATTGCCTAATGTTTCAGATGAAGAAATTATTATCTGTCAAGGCAAATCGATTCCTATAACTGCTGGAGTTGCCAACATGAACTATCTTTGGTCAACTGGAGAAAAAACACAAACTATATTTACAAATGGATCAAAAAACTATTCTGTAATTGTGACTTCCCCTTCTCCCGAAAACTGCTCTAAAACTAAGAACATTACTATTGTTGAGAATACTGTACCAAAAATAACTGAGATAATTGTAACAGAATTTAATGCACTAATAGTTACAAATGGCATTGGAGATTTTGAATATTCAATTGATGGAAAAAACTATCAAGACTCGCCTATTTTTAATTTTGAAAAAGGAGGCCTTTACACAGCATATGTTAGAGATAAAAACAAATGTGGCAAGGACTCACAACGTTTTGTAATCATTTCAATACCTAAATTTTTCACGCCAAATAATGATGGCTTTAATGATTTTTGGACTGTTAAAAACATTGAAGTGTATCATACATTTAAAATTGACATATTCAACAGATACGGAAAACTGATTACTCAACTAAATATAACAAATAAACAATGGGACGGCACATTGAATGGAAAGACTTTACCATCAGACGATTATTGGTATGTTGCAAAAATTGATGAAAGTATTCCGATTAAGAAAGGACATTTTTCTTTAAAAAGATAAAAATCAAATTGTTTTCTTTCTAATTTCCTCTAATATAAATGCATAATCTTGTTGGTTTTTAATAAAATCCCTATCGGAAACATCTATAATTAAGATGTTTAAATCGCTTTGAGATTTAATATAATCTAGATAACCCCAATTTATTTTATCCAGGTACTCTGCAGGAATTTCTTGCTCGTAACTTCTGCCTCTTTGCTTGATATTTTCTAACAACCGTTCGGTGTTTTGATACAAATAAATATACAAATCGGGCTTTGGCATTTCTTTATAAATAATCTCAAAGAGTTTTCTATACAATCTATATTCATCATCTGAAAGTGTAACTTTTGCAAAAATCAAGGATTTAAAAATATGATAGTCAGCAATTATAAAGTCCTTGAACAAATCAAACTGTGCTAAATCATCAGAAATTTGCTGGAACCGATCGGCCAAAAATGACATCTCAAGAGGAAATGCATATCGATTTTGATCTTCATAAAATTTCGGCAAAAAAGGGTTATCTGCAAAGCGCTCCAAAACTGTTTTTGCATTAAAATCCTGAGCAATTTTTGATACTAATGTCGTTTTTCCAGCACCAATATTTCCTTCTATAGCGATGTAATTGAATTTTTGCAAAGGAATTTTTTGTAAAGGGAACCCTAAAGTTTGAACGACCTTGCAATTGCTTTTATCTTCGGAAGCTTTTAACAATTCTGGTAAATATTTTTGCAGTATTGGGTGTCGCCAATCTAAATTTAAATCTCGCATGGGTAACAATACAAACATACGCTCTTGCATTAAGGGATGCGGCACTTTAAGTTTTTCTGAAGCAATAACATCTTCATTAAAAGCAATAACATCAATATCTATAACCCTTGCTTGATATCCGTCATCTGATGCCCGTATTCTTCCTAATTTTAATTCTAATGCTAAAACTTTTGCTAATAGTGCCTCGGCTGAAAGGGGCGAATGCACTACTAGAGCACAGTTATAAAATGGCGCGCTATCAAAACCCCAAGCAGGAGTTTCGTATAACTTAGAAACTTTAATAACTGTACCTACTTCATTATGAATAGATTCTATAGCTGACTGAATCGTTTCTAATCGATTCCCTTGATTACTGCCTAATGCTAAAACTACTTGATTTTGATTATCCATATAAAACACAAATTAACTAAAAGAATTTTAGAATAAAGTATATTTGTACCAAGTGTTAATAAATTTATTTAATACACAATTTGTAACAATTTTAAACTTTTTAAAACTAATAAAGAAAAAAAATAAGATTATGAAATTTTTAGGAAATGTATTGGCCACAGTAGTTGGTTTATTTGTCTTTTTTATGATTCTTTTCTTCGGGATGCTATTTGTAGCCACCATATTTGGTGGTGATGGTGAAACTAGCGATGTTAAAAAGAATTCTGTAATCGAATTGGATTTATCAGAAGTTAAAACTGATTATGCTGGAAAATTTAATTTTGAAGAATTTGATTATTACGAAACCAAACACGATGGATTATCGGATGTTATTAATGCTATTAATGCTGCAAAAACAGACGAAAACATTAAAGGTATTTCTATTTTAAATGATAATTCAAGTCTAGGAATGGCTCAAATTAAAGCGGTACGAAAAGCACTAAATGACTTTAAAAAATCAGGAAAGTTCGTTATGGCCTATGCTAATAACTATAGCCAAAAAGAATATTATTTAAACTCTGTTGCCAATACCATTTATTTGAATCCTGTTGGAGAAATGGAATTTAAGGGGTTGTCATCTGAAATCATGTTTTTTAAAGATTTTCAAGAAAAATATGGCATTAAAATGGAGGTTATCCGACACGGAAAATTCAAAAGTGCAGTAGAGCCTTTCTTAGAAAACAAAATGAGCGATGCTAATAGAGAACAAATGTCAACGCTATTGAATTCGCTTTGGAACAGTACGCTTTTAGACATTTCTAAAAGTAGAAATATCCCTGTTACCAAGCTAAACCAGATTGCAGATGGGCTTTTAGCGAGAACTCCAGCTATGGCAAAATCAACAAAGATGGTAGATGTTATTGCTTATGAAGATGTGTATCATGATGCTATTAGAAAAGTATTGAAAGTAGAAAAAGAGGAAGATTACAATACCGTTTCTATTTTGGAGTATGCTAAAAATGTAGCAACTACAACAAAAGACAATTCTGCAAAAGATAAAATTGCCATCATTTATGCTCAAGGCGAAATTGGAAGTGGAGAAGGTGATGTAAACCTAGTGGGAGAAGGTTCGATGAGAAGAGCTTTACAAGACGCCAGAAAAGACAAAAACATTAAGGCTATTGTTTTGCGTATTGATTCTCCGGGAGGTAGTGCCTTAACTTCTGATTTGATTTGGCGAGAACTAGAATTAACTAAAAAAGTAAAACCCGTTGTAGTCTCAATGGGTAATTTAGCAGCTTCAGGTGGGTATTATATTGCTTGTAATGCTAATACCATTTTTGCCGAAAAAAATACTATCACAGGTTCTATTGGTGTTTTTGGGATATTGCCAAATTTGACTAAAGTAACATCAAACTTAGGAATAAATGTAGAGCAAGTTAGTACAAATGAAAACGCTGCTGGCTATAGCATTTTTAAACCACTAGACGATAACTACCGTGCTTTTGTTCAAGAAAGTGTTGAAACAATATACAGCACTTTTGTAAATCGTGTTGCTAAAGGTCGAAAAATGACTTTTGCTCAAGTAGATAGCATTGCTCAAGGCAGAGTTTGGACTGGAGCAGACGCGCTAAAAATTGGTTTGGTTGATAAAATTGGAGGTATGGATGATGCTATAAAGTTTGCAGCCGATTTAGTAAAAACAAAGGAATACAAAACACAAAATTTTCCAGAATACAACAAAAGCTTCGAAGACTTATTAGGTAAACTTGGAGTTCCTTTTATGAAAACCAAAGAAAGTTTTATCAAAGAAGAAGTTGGTGAAGAAAACTATAAAGTCATTGAACAAATCAGAAAAGTTCAAGCTAAAAGAGGCGTTCAAGCTTCGATGCCTTTTGAAATGACCATTCGATAAAATAAAATAGTCTCAACTTACAATAAATCCGTTTAAGTAATTTCTTAAACGGATTTGTTATTTTAAGAAAACATTACAATGAGCTAACCTAGTAAATGCTATTTTTGTAATACAAATTATGAACTAAATCAAACATCATCATGATTAAGAAAATATTAAAAATTACTGGAATTATTATTCTTTTACTAGTCGCTTCTTTATTTGCAATTCCTTATTTTTTTAAAGACCAAATCAAAGCAAAAATAACAGAAGCTATAAATGAGAAAGTAGACGCTAAAGTATCTTTTGCAGATGCTGATTTGAGTTTGTTCAAGAGTTTTCCGCAAGCAAATGTTTCTATTGACAAATTATTAATTATCAACAAAGCTCCTTTTGAGGGAGACACCTTAATTTCTTTAGGCGAACTGAATTTAAAAATGTCTATAAAAGAATTGTTTAAAGGCAAGGAAGAATCAATGAATATTGAAGCCATTTCAACTGAAAATGGTTTAATAAATATTATTTTCAACAAAGATGGAGTTGGAAATTTTGACATTGCTTTAAAAGATAAAAATAAAAAAGAAGGAGGCGAAAGCAGTCCATTAGCATTAAAAATTAAAGAATATAAAGTAGAAAATTTAAGATTTAAATATTTTGATGAAAGCTCTAAAATAAAAATGACAATAGACAGTTTAAACCATTCTGGATCGGGGGATTTTGCAGCTTCAAAACTCGATTTGGTTACAAAATCAACTGCAAGTGTTTCCTTATTTATGGACAAAATCAATTATATGAATCGTGTCCCAGTAACTTTAGATGCTGTTTTAGGTATTGATTTAGATAAGAGTAAATACACTTTTAAAGAAAACAAAGCGCTTATCAATCAATTGCCATTAGAGTTTGACGGGTTTATTCAAATGGTAGAAAACGGTCAGGAATATGATTTAAAATTCAAAACGCCTACTTCTAGTTTTCAGAACTTTTTGGGCCTAATTCCATCCGCTTTTTCTGGCAGTTTAAAAGACGTGAAAACTACTGGGGATTTCGCGATTGCTGGTTTTGCTAAAGGTTTGTATTCGGATAAAACGGTTCCAAAATTCAATCTAGCCATTACTTCAAACAATGCTTCATTTCATTATCCTAACTTACCAAAATCAGTTCAAAACATTGTAATTGACACCAAAATCATCAATGAGACAGGATTATTAAATGATACTTATGTTAATTTAGACAAACTTTCCTTTAAAATAGATCAAGACGTTTTTAACGCTAAAGCAAATATTAGAAACATCTCCGAAAATCCTTTAGTGAATGCCGAATTAAAAGGAACAATTAACTTATCTAATGTTTCTAAAGCCTATCCCGTTAAACTAACTGTTCCGCTTTCTGGGATTTTAAAGGCTGATGTCGTAACAAAATTTGACATGAAATCTGTTGAAACCAATCAATATGAAAAAATGCAAAATTCTGGAAACATGACCTTAACAGGATTTAAATATGTGGATGAAGCTAATAAGGCCATGAATATTAATAAAGCTGTAGTTCAGTTTACCAACACCAAAATCAATTTGCAGGAATTGGATTTAACCACTGGAAAAACCGACATGAAAGTAAACGGAATTCTTGAAAATTTTTACGGATTTATGTTTAAAAAACAAGAGTTAAAAGGAAACTTCAATTTGCAATCCAACCAATTTGCTGTTGGCGATTTTATCACAACAGAAGTTCCTAAAGTAAATGAAAAACCTAAAGAAGCAGTAAAAATCCCAGCGTTCCTAAATTGTTCCTTAACGGCAAAAGCAAATACTGTTCTGTATGACAATCTAACCTTAAAAGACGTTTCAGGAAAATTGATTATAAAAGACCAAAAAGTAACATTAGACAACGTGAAAACTTCCGTTTTTGGAGGACAAATTGCTTTTAATGGTGATGTTTCTACAAAAGAAAAAGTGCCGTTTTTTAATATGAAGTTAGGAATGAATGCAGTGGACATTCAACAAACATTCACACAACTTGAAATGCTAAAAAAGATTGCTCCCATTGCAGGAGTTATTAGCGGAAAACTGAATTCGACTATAAAACTTTCAGGAAATTTAGATGATAAAGAAATGACACCAAATTTAAATTCAATTTCAGGGGATTTGTTAGGGCAATTATTATCTACAACTGTCAATCCTAATAATTCTGAACTTTTAACTAAACTAAATGAAAATTTAAAATTTTTTGATTTAAAAAACCTGAATTTAAAAGATGTCAAAGCGGCTCTAACCTTTAAAGACGGAAAAGTGAATGTAAAACCTTTTGATATAAAATACCAAGATATAAAGGTAAATGTAGGTGGGCAACACGGTTTTGACCAAATCATGAATTACAACTTAAAGTTTGATGTTCCAGCAAAATATTTAGGAACTGAAGCCAATAATCTTATTGCTAGATTAACTCCTGCAGATGCAAAAAAAATAGAAAACGTTCCTATAAATGCTTTGATTACCGGTAATTTTAAAAACCCAAAAGTTACTACTGATATGAAAAGCGCTATAACCAATTTGACCAATCAATTGGTAAAACAACAAAAAGAAAAAGCGGTTGCTAAAGGTAAAGAAACCATAAGCAGCATCATTACCAATGCTACAAAACCTAAAAGCGACACCACTAAAACTGATATCAAAAAAGATGTAAAAGCTAAAGCTGGCGAATTATTGAATGGTTTGTTTGGAAAAAAGAAAAAAGAGTAAGATACTTTTTGTTTATGAAACCCTTTTGCATTATAAATGCAAAAGGGTTTTGTTTTTTATAAACTCAAACTAACAATATACCCTTCAGAGCTTCTAATATTGAATACTGTTCCATCATTAAAAATAAGATACTGCCCTTTTATTCCAATCAAAACTCCTTTAAAAATTGGGGTTTTATCTAAACTTAAACTATTTATTTTTTTTGGATATTCTAAAACAGGATAATGCATTTCATACAAATCATTTTTATCTGAATAGAAAAAATCGTGCACTTCTTTAGGAAGCAACTTTTGCAATTTTAATTTTTCTTCAATCAAATCAGTTGAAGCAATATCGTTAGTAAGCATCTTTCGCCAATTGGTTTTATCTGCAAAATGATTTTTTAACGCAACCTCTGTTATTCCTGCTAAATAGCGATTAGGAACTTCTACAATCGACAATGCTTTTTCGGCTCCTTGATCTATCCAGCGAGTAGGAACTTGTGTTTTTCTCGTTACGCCAACTTTCACCTCGCTAGACAAAGCCAAATAAACAATATGTGGCTGTAATTGCACTTTCGATTCATAAACTAAATCTCTATCGGCAATTCCCAAATGAGCTGTGCTTAATTCGGGTTTCATAATCCAATCGCCTACTGCTGGGCTAGAATAAAAACAATCGTAACAAAATCCTTGTCGGAAAATTTTCTTCTTTTTGCCACAATTCAAACATTGAAACCCTTCAAATTTAATGGTGATTTCTTTATTTAATAATTGATTCATATTCAGAAAACTATTCTCAAAAACCAAATAATATTGAATTGGATTACCAAATTCCGTTTGCATTTTAGTGAGTACGCCTTCGTAAGTCATTATCAATTTAGGATTTTAGATTTAGGATTTTAGAACTAAATCGTTAGAATATTGTAAAATTTTGCTATTTTTGAATATGTTGTAAAGTTATGGATTTGCAATTGAATTTTTCAAATCCTAAATCGTAAATCTAAAATCCCTACTAATAATGCCATTACCAATAATCAATTCTATTGCTTCGTGGGTTTTAAAACAACGGATTCATCAAATTGAGTTGTTTTTAAAATATCCTAATGAAGTGCAAGAGGAATTGCTGATGAACCTCATTCGCTCTTCAGAAAATACTGTTATTGGTAAAAATTATGATTTTGATTCTATAAAATCATATCAAACATTTACGGATCGAGTTCCTATTTCAACCTATGAAGATTTAGAACCTTTAATTGAGCAAACCCGAAAAGGCGAGCAAAACATACTTTGGAGCACTCCAATAAAATGGTTTGCCAAATCGAGCGGAACTACCAATGCAAAAAGCAAATTTATTCCTGTAAGCAATGAGGCTTTAGAAGATTGCCATTACAAAGGAAGTAAGGATTTATTGTGTATGTATTTGAATAATAATGAAAATTCCGAATTGTTTCTTGGTAAAAGTTTACGATTAGGAGGAAGCTCACAGATTTATGAAAATAACAATTCTTTTTTTGGAGATTTATCTGCAATTTTAATAGAGAATATGCCAATTTGGGCAGAGTTTAGTAGCACTCCAAGCAATAGAGTTTCATTAATGAGCGAATGGGAGAGTAAAATTGCAGCCATTATTAACGAGACAAAAAACGAGAATGTAACCAGTTTTGCTGGAGTTCCCTCCTGGATGTTAGTATTAATGAATAAGATTTTAGAAGAAACAGGCGACGAAGATTTATTTGAAATTTGGCCTAACTTAGAAGTGTATTTTCATGGAGGCGTAAGTTTTGATCCCTATCGTGATCAATACAAAAAAATATTACCCAATTCAGATTTTAAATATTACGAAATATACAATGCTTCTGAAGGATTTTTCGCCATTCAGGACTTGAATAACTCTAGTGACTTACTGTTAATGTTAGATTACGGCATATTTTATGAATTTATTCCAATGGATGTTTTTGATACTCCAAATAAAAAAGCCATCCGATTATCTGATGTAGAATTACATAAAAATTATGCTATAGTTATTACTACAAACGGTGGACTATGGAGATATTTGGTGGGAGACACCGTTCGATTTACCTCATTAAATCCGTATAAAATTCGTGTAACAGGGCGAACAAAACATCATATCAATGTTTTTGGAGAAGAGTTGATGGTCGAAAATACCGACAGAGCCATTGCAAAAACCTGTCAGATGACACAAACCGAAATAGTGGATTATACCGTTGCTCCTATCTTTATGAAAGACAAAAACAAAGGTAGCCATGAATGGATGATTGAATTTAAGAAAAACCCTGATAATCCTGTTGCTTTTCAAAAAATTCTAGATGAAAATTTGCAATCTTTAAATTCCGATTACGAAGCAAAAAGGTATAATAACATGACTTTAAACCCATTGGTTTTGAACATCGCAAGACCCAACTTATTTTATGACTGGCTCAAACAACAAGACAAATTAGGCGGCCAACATAAAATCCCGAGGCTGTCCAACCAAAGAGATTATTTAGAACAATTGAAACAGATGCAATTAATCTTAAATCGTTAAAAATGAAAATGCTTCATTTAATTATTACTCTAATTCTTGTGACTTCTTGTGCGCCAAGAAAAGTATGTGGTGGAAGTGGGGGCAAAAGATGTGTAGAAATTACAATTAAATCGCACTCAAAAACAATTTCTTAAAAACCAGCCTTCTTCTTTTATTACAGTTCTTAAATTTAGTCTTCTTGCATCATATCAATATGTCGGTCATGATACCCTAGTAAATATAAAATACCGTCAAGCCCTAAACTAGAAATTGATGTAGATGCATTTTCTTTTACCTTTGGTTTAGCATGAAAAGCAATTCCTAATCCTGCCAAATTTAACATGGGTAAATCATTTGCTCCGTCACCAACTGCAATAGTTTGATTGATGTGTATTCCTTCTCGTTCTGCAATGGCTTTTAGATATTCGGCTTTTTTCTGACCATCAACGATTTCTCCTAAATACTTTCCGGTCAGTTTACCATCAACAATTTCCAATTGATTGGCATACACGTAATCTATTCCCAACTCTTTTTGTAAAAACTCTCCAAAATAGGTAAATCCTCCTGATAAAATGGCGGTTTTGTATCCGTAATATTTTAAGGCTTTCATTAAGCGATGTGCTCCTTTAGTTATAGGCAAGTTTTTAGCAACATTTTGCAATACATCTTCGCTCAATCCTTCTAGCAAAGCCATTCTTTTCTTAAAGCTTTCGCTAAAATCTATTTCGCCGTTCATCGCCGATTCAGTAATTGCACGTACTTGCTCCCCTACTCCTGCTAATTCAGCAAGTTCGTCTATTACTTCAGTTTGGATTAATGTTGAATCCATATCAAAACAAACTAATCGTCTGTTTCTTCTATACATATTGTCCTCTTGAAAGGCAATGTCGACATCCAAATCTCCCGAAATTTGCATAAAACTTGCATTTATAGCTGTTTTATCAATTACATTACCCGTTACGGATAATTGAATGCAGCAACGTGGATACTCTTCAATGTCAACTACAGAAGTTCTTCCTGTTAATCGTATGATAGAATCAATATTCAAATTTTGGTCAGACATAATTTTTGTCACCGCAGCTAATTGAACTGCAGTCAGCTTTTCTCCTAAAATATTGATAATATAACGTTGTTTCCGTTGTCCTTTTACCCAAATTTCGTAATCAGGAATTGTGATAGGGATAAAATTAACCTTGATGCCTAATTCATAAGCTTTGAAAAGTAAATCTTTTAAAACAGCAGCTGAACTAGATCCTGCTTTTACTTCAAATAAAATACCCAAAGATAGTGTGTCGTGAATATCGGCTTGACCAATGTCTAAAATAATAGCATCATAAGTCGCCAATATGGATGTTAAACCAGCAGTTACACCTGGCTTGTCCTGACCAGAAACTTTTAATAAAATAATTTCTTTATCTTCTATTGCCATTTCTATATAAATTGATTTGTGATGGGCAAAAATCGACAATCTATTGCTTATAAAAAAGAATATCTTGTGTTTTTTCATAAAGAGAAAATGAAACCTTACTTTCTCATCCGAAGATCTAGATTAGATTTCTTTTAACCAAAAAAACCTGATCAAATCTTTAAACAGGTTTTTATTTTTTAAAAAAAAAATTTATGAAGCGATTTCTAAACGTTTCAATAGATTTTTCTTGACGTCCCTTATTTATATAAATAGTATTATAAAGAATTTAATCCTCGAGCTTGTTCAATATTTAATTAATATAATAACCTATTTAACAGCAAATTAACTCTGCTGTTTTTTGTTTTCTAGATAAATTTTAACTAACTTTAAGTAATCGATTTTAATAATTTTAACAACTATTAGTTTATGAAAGAAGAAAAATATAAATATTTTAAAAATTTTTTAAATATTCCACAAGTGGAAACCAGAAACCACTTTAATAAACGGGGCGGAACCGAAAAGCCTTACGAGTAGGAAATTAAAATATTAGAAATCATGAAGTATTCTAAATTATCGTTTTTTAGTGCTTTATTTATTTTATTTTCTGGCACTATAATAGCGCAAGTAGTCACCATTCCAGATGCCAATTTTAAGGCAGCTTTGATTACCCTAGGCGTGGACACTAATACTGACGGACAAATACAGGCTGGTGAAGCATTAGTTCCTACCTATTTAAATTTAAAATCTAAATCGATAGTGAATTTAACAGGAATTAAAAGCTTTTCTAACCTAACAACATTGTACGTTGATACTAACCAACTAGCAAGCCTTGATGTTTCAGGATTAACAAAATTAACTACATTATCATGTAATAACAATTCACTTACAACACTAACATTAACTGGATTATTAAATTTAACCTCTTTAGATTTTTCAAATAATCAACTTACCTCTTTTGATGCAACAGGGTTAACGAAATTATCAACATTAACTTGTAATTTTAACAAATTGCCCTCTTTAAACATAACTGGTTTAACTTTATTAAGTACTTTGAATTGTAACGATAACCTGCTGACTTCTCTTGATGTTTCCGGCTTAACTAAATTAGTTTATTTATATTGTTACAACAACTATGGTCTAAACGACATAGACGCTTCAGGCTGTATAGCATTAACAACTCTTTACGACTACGACCCCTACAATTATAACAATAGTGATCCTATAAAAAATTTAAATTTATCAGGCTGTAAAGCAATAAGTTATTATGACTCTAGCCAGATAAAAACCACACTTGTCTCTTTGAATTTATCAAATTGCACAGGGTTAACCTCTGCTATTATTAATGCCAATGACCTATTGACCACATTAGATGTAAGTGGTTGTACCCTATTAAATTCATTAAGTGTGGCCAACAATCCGCTTCTTACTTCCCTCGATGTCTCAGGTTTGACGAAATTAAACAGTTTATCCTGTAACAACAATGCTTTAACCACAGCTACATTTGATACCACAGGTTTAATAAATTTAACCACTTTAAATTTTTCAAATAATCAACTAGCCTCTTTTGATGCAACAGGCTTAACAAAATTAACCACATTAACCTGTAATTTTAATAAATTGACCTCTTTAAATGTAACAGGCTTAACTTTATTGAGCAGTTTAGATTGTAGCAATAACTTACTGACTTCAATCAATGTTTCTGGCTTAAATTCATTGAGCAGTTTGAATTGTAATGATAACCTGCTGAGTTCAATTAATGTTTCTGGCTTAACTAAATTAGTTTATCTGTATTGTTATAATAACGACAGCCTAAGCGACATAAATGCTTCTGGATGTATTGCCTTAACAACTCTTTACTACTACAACCCTTACGCCTACAACATTAGTGATCCTATAAAAAAATTAAATTTATCAGGCTGTAAAGCAATAACTTATTATGATTCCAGTATTATAAAAACTACGCTTACTACTTTAGATTTATCTAATTGTACAGGACTAATCTCAATAGTTTTAAATAACAATGACCTATTAAACACATTAAGTGTAAGTGGTTGCTCATTATTAACTACATTAAGTGTGACTCATAATCCGCTTCTTACGTCCTTAGATGTGTCTGGATTATCCAAGTTAACTAGTCTTGCCTGTAATGATAATGCGTTAACCACAACTACCTTAAAAATGACAGGTTTAACGCTTTTGTCAACTTTGGATTTTTCTAATAATCTACTGAGCACTTTTGACGCATCAACTTTTACTAAATTAACCTCTTTAATCTGTAATTTAAATAAATTAACCTCTTTAAATGTATCGGGGTTGACTTTATTAAGCAATATTAATTGTGATGACAACCTACTGACTTCAATAAATGTTTCGGGCTTAACCAAATTAGTTTATTTGTATTGTTACAACAATGATAGCCTAACCGACATAAATGCTTCAGGCTGTCTTGCTTTGACAACTCTTTACTATTACAACCCCTACTCCTACAACATTAGCAATCCTATAAAAAATTTAAATTTATCTGGATGTAAAGCCTTGACTTCCTATGATTCCAGCCAGATAAAAACTACACTTATTTCTTTGGATTTGTCTAATTGTACCGCGCTAACCTATCTGACTTTAAACAGCAATGACTTGTTAACCACTTTGAACGTAAGCGGTTGTTCTTTATTAAATACTTTTAGTGTGACTAATAATCCCCTTCTTACCTCCTTAGATTTGACGGGATTGGCAAAAATAACCAGTTTAGCTTGTAACAATAATGCTTTAACTACAGCTTCCTTAAAAATGACTGGTTTGATTAATTTAACAACTTTGGATTTTTCAAATAATAAACTGACTACTTTTGATGCAACTACATTTACTAAATTAACTACGTTAACTTGTAATTCAAATAAATTGACCTCTTTAAATATAACAGGTCTAAGTTTATTAAGCAGTTTGAATTGTGTGGATAACCAGCTAACTTCTCTTAATGTTTCGGGATTAACCAAATTAGTTTATTTGTATTGTTATAACAACCCTACACTTTCCGACATTAATGCTTCTGGATGCCTTAGCATAACAACTCTTTATTACTATGACCCATATAGTTACAACAATAGCGATCCTATAAAAAATTTAAATATATCAGGCTGTAAAGCAATAACTTATTATGACTCCAGCCAGATAAAAACTACTCTTACTTCTTTGGATTTGTCAAATTGTACAGGGTTAACTTCTGCAACTTTAAATAACAACGATTTATTAACCACATTAGACCTTATAGGTTGCATTCAATTATCCTCATTAAGTGTAACTCATAATCCGCTCATTACGTCCTTAGACGTATCAGAATTAACAAAGTTAACTAGCTTAACTTGTAATAATAATGCGCTGACTACATTAAAAACGACAGGGTTAACACTTTTAACAACATTAGATTTCTCAAATAATAAACTAGTCACTTTTGATGCAACTGGTTTAACAAAATTAAACACATTAACCTGTAATTTTAACTTATTAACCTCGATAAATGTTACGGGATTAACGGCATTAGAAAATATAAGTTGTACGGATAATAAATTAACACAATTAGATTTTACAACTAATTCTAAACTTACATATATTGTTTGTAATTTCAATTCTATTACAGGAATCGATTTAAGAAATAGTTTAACCAATTCAGTAACTCTTTATGCAACTGATAATACTTCGTTATCAAGTATTTGTAAAGATTCGGGAGACGTAATATCTGGAAGTTGGGATAATAGTATTATCCCTGCATTTTCTCCAGCTCCAACTGGTTCTGCTACTCAGACATTATGCAATTCTGCTGCAAAAGTATCTAATCTTGTCGCCACTGGTGCTGCTATAAAATGGTATGCAAGTGCTACTTTAGGTACTCCTCTAGCTGCCACTACAGATTTAGTCGATGGAACAACGTACTATGCTAGTCAAACTTTAAATTCTTGTGAAGGCACCTCACGTTTAGCGGTAAAAGCAACTGTCATCGTAACTGCTATTCCAACTGGAACTGCAACACAAACATTCTGTAATACTGCAAAAATATCTAATTTAGTTGTAACAGGAACTGCCGTAAAATGGTATGCTAGCGCAACTTTAGGAACTGCTCTTGTCTCTACAACAGATTTAGTTGACAACTCGACTTATTACGCAAGTCAAACTTTAAATTCTTGTGAAAGCCAACGTTTAGCAGTAAAAGTGATTGTTAATACAACTCCAATACCTACTGGAACTACAACACAAGCATTTTGCAATACTGGAAAAATAGCTGATTTATTTGTCACAGGAACTGCCGTAAAATGGTATGCTACTGCAACTTTAGGTACTGCTTTGGCCAACACTACAGATTTAGTGAATAATACGACATATTATGTAAGCCAAACTTTAAATTCTTGTGAAAGTGCCTCCCGTTTAGCTGTAAAAACGCTAATTAATGTAACGTCTGTACCTACAGGAACAGCTACACAAGCATTTTGTAATTCAGGGAAAGTATCTGATTTAGTTGCCTCAGGAACTGCCGTAAAATGGTATGCTACTCCAACTTTAGGAACCGCTTTAGCAACGACAACAAATTTAACTGATAATACGACGTACTATGCAAGCCAAACTTTAAATTCTTGTGAGAGTGTTTCACGATTAGCTGTAAAAGCAGTGATTAACATAACTGCTGCACCTACAGGAACTGCAACACAAACATTCTGCAACTCAGGGAAAATAGCTGATTTAGTTGCCACAGGAACTACTATAAAATGGTATGATTCTGCAACTTCTGGCACTGCTGTTACCACCAATACAGCTTTAGTTGACGGCACAACATATTATGCAAGTCAAACTTTAAATTCTTGTGAAAGCGTTTCACGATTAGCTGTTAATGCAACAATCAAAACAACGGCTGCGCCATCAGGATCAGTTGCACAAACCTTTGAAATTGGAAAAACTATAGCAGATATAGTAATTGTTGGAACAAATATACTTTGGTATGCTTCATCATCTGATGCCATTTCAGGTGTAAACCCATTAGAAACAACAACTCAATTAATAAATGCAACAACATATTATGCCACTCAAACATTGGAAGGTTGTTCTAGCATGAACAGTTTAGCTGTTACGATTACTGTTACATTAGGTATTGATAGTTTTGATTCTAGTACTTACCATTACTATCCTAATCCAGTTCAGGATAATTTGAATTTATCTTATGGTCTTAAATTAACAAGCATAAAAATATTTAACACTATTGGACAAGAAGTATATTTTAAAAATTTAAATGACTTTTCGTTCAAAATCGATATGTCAAACTTTAAGGATGGAATTTATTTTGTCGAATTGAAATCAAATAATACTTCAAATATCATCAAAGTAATAAAAAACAAACTTTAATTTTAGAAAATGTCTCCTAAAAAAAGGATGTTTTTAGGAAACTAACGAATCATTTATCACATTAAAATCATTAATGAACAAAAAATCCCCTTCAGTACAATACTGACGAAGGGGATTTTTTTATGTAGTTATTATAAATTAAGAGGCTATTTCCAATCGTTTTAATAAGCTTTTATTTAATGTGTCTTCTGTATAATTTTTATCAATTAGTAACATTTTTTCGTCAGAACTAGGAAGTTCATACATCGCATCTGTTAAAATTGCTTCACATAATGAACGCAGTCCTCGAGCTCCAAGTTTATATTCTAATGCTTTATCAACAATAAAATCTAATGCATCATCGGTAATGGTAAAATCAACATCATCCATGGCAAATAACTTTTGGTATTGTTTGATTAAAGCATTTTTAGGCTCGGTTAAAATAGCTCTTAGTGTTTCTCTATCTAAAGGATCCATATGAGTCAATACTGGTAAACGACCGATTATTTCAGGTATTAAACCAAAATCTTTAATATCTTTTGGAATAATATATTGCAATAAATTGTCCTTATCTATATTATCTACATTTTTTGAAGTACTGTACCCTACTGCCTGACGGTTTAAACGTTTAGAAATAATTCGTTCTATACCATCAAAGGCACCACCCGCTATAAATAAAATGTCTTTAGTATTTACTTCTACAAACTTTTGATCTGGATGTTTTCTTCCACCTTTAGGCGGAACATTTACAACAGTTCCTTCTAATAATTTAAGTAAAGCTTGTTGTACTCCTTCTCCTGAAACATCACGAGTTATAGATGGATTGTCGCTTTTACGAGCAATTTTATCTATTTCGTCAATAAATACAATTCCTCTTTCAGCTTTATGCACATCATAATCGGCAGCTTGTAACAAACGAGTTAAAATACTTTCAACATCTTCTCCTACATAACCCGCTTCAGTTAATACAGTAGCATCTACAATTGCTAATGGAACATCTAACATTCTTGCAATAGTTTTTGCCACCAAAGTTTTGCCTGTTCCTGTTTGGCCTACCATGATTATGTTGCTTTTTTCAATATCAACATCGTCGTTTAATTGTTGTTGCATTAAACGTTTGTAATGATTGTAAACCGCAACTGCCATAACTTTTTTAGTCTGATCCTGACCAATAACATATTGATCTAAGAAAGCTCTGATTTCTTGCGGTTTTTTTAAAATCAAATCAGCAACCAATTTTGATTTACCGTTTGTTTTTAATTCCTCAAGAACAATTCCGTGAGCTTGCTCGATACATTTGTCGCAAATATGTGCATTTATACCTGCTATTAAAAGATTGGTTTCTGGCTTTTTACGGCCACAAAATGAACAATCTAATACTTCTTTTGCCATTCTATTTTTTGTTAGAAGTTGGAAGTTGGAAGATAGAAGTCCGCAATCGTACCTCTAATTTCTAACCTCTAACTTTAATTTATCGTCTTAAAACTTCGTCAATCATTCCGTACTCTTTTGCTTCATCAGCAATCATCCAATAATCGCGTTCACTGTCTTTATGTACTTTATCAAAAGTTTGTCCTGTATGTTGAGAAATTATCTGATACAATTCATCTTTTAATTTCAACATTTCACGAAGATTAATTTCCATATCAGTAGCAACTCCTTGAGCTCCGCCAGAAGGCTGATGAATCATTACTCTTGAATGTGGTAATGCCGAACGTTTTCCCGCTGCACCAGCACACAATAAAACGGCTCCCATAGAAGCTGCCATTCCGGTACAAATTGTTGCAACGTCTGGCTTAATGTATTGCATGGTATCATAAATCCCTAAGCCAGCATAAACGCTACCGCCTGGAGAATTAAGATAAATTTGAATGTCTTTTGTGGCATCAGCACTTTCTAAAAACAATAGCTGTGCTTGAACAATATTTGCGATTTGATCGTCTATTCCTGTTCCTAAAAAAATGATTCTATCCATCATTAATCGCGAAAAAACATCTAATTGAGAAATATTCAATTGGCGTTCCTCAATAATGTAGGGAGTCATCCCTGTTGGTGTCATTGCATGTACTAATTTATCATAATACAAGTTATTTACACCATGGTGCTTTGTAGCAAATTTTTTAAATTGCTTTGCCTGTTCGAGCGCAGCTCTCGGGTCTTTAGCGTAATTCATAGTATTTTATTCTTTTATCTTTTTTAAAAACAAATCGATTGTCAAAATGTGGTATTCAACCCTCAAATATACTAATTTTTTTTAAATCTACTCTCCGTAAGAGGCTGCAATGAATTCTTGGTAAGAAACTTCTTTAGTTTTTGCGTTCGCTTTCTCTTTAAAAAGTTGTAACATTTTCTCAGCAACAACCTGATCTGATAATCTTTTTACTTCTTCTTGTTTCGACAAAACTCTCGCAACAATACTTTCTACCTCTTGATCGGTAGGATTAGTTTGACCATATTGAGCCATTTGTTGTTTTATAGCTTTAAAAGTAAATGCTTTCAAATCTTCGAAAGTTATTTGAATATTACTCTGCGCCAATGCTTTTCCTTCTATTAACTGAAAACGCAATCCTTTTTCAGATCTAGCATATTCTACCTCAGCTTCAGCTGGCGATAATTTTTTTTCTCCAACAGTTTGCAACCATTTCTTTAAAAATTCAGCTGGCAAATCGAATTTTGTGTTTTCAATTAAAAAATCAGTTACGTCAGCCATTAATTTTTGATCTGCTTGTTGAGCAAACTGTTTTTCGGCATCTTCTTTAATTTTATTTTTCAATTCTTCTGATGAAGCCACTTGTCCTTCTCCAAAAAGTTTGTCGAATAATTCTTGATTCAATTCGGCTAATTCAGTTCCGTTAATTGTTTCGATCATAAAATCGACATCAACTGCTAAATCGTGAACTTCATCATGACTTACTTTTAGCACATCCATCAATTGATGATCGTCTTCAAACAACCCTTTAGTATTTACCGTAACAATGTCGCCTACTTTTTTACCTAGAAATTTATCTGCAGTTACTTTGTCTTTAAAAATAGATAATGAAAATGTAGCTGGTGTATTGATTTCTTTTTCTGCATTAGTGAAAATCCCAGAAATATCATGCGATTCTTCGACAACAGTTTGAGGAATTGGTGTTCCAAATTGTTTTTGAATTCGAATTACCTGATCTTCAATTAATTTATCGTCTGCTGAGATTACATATTTTATTATGTTGTTTTCTGCTTCTAAATTCAAATCAAATTCTGGAGCTAAACCTATTTCGTATTCAAAAACCAAATCTTCTTCATCCCAAGAAAAATTCTCATTAACTTTAGGAAGTGGTGTTCCTAATAAGTTTAATCTTTCTGATTGAATATAACGAGTTAAAGCCAATTCAACAACTTTGTTAACCTCTTCAATTTTTATGGCACGACCGTATTGTTTTTCGACAAGATCTCTAGGAACTGCTCCTTTTCTAAATCCTTTAACAGTTGCTAAAGGCATTTTTTCGTTTATTCTTTTCTTAACTTGACCTTGGTATTCCATTTTTGTAACTGTCATTACAATTACTTCGGTTACATTATCAATTGCTACTCTTTTAATATCCATTTTCCTTCTTTAATTTACGTAATAAAATTGGGTCGCAAAATTAGAACATTTTTGCAACCCAACCAAGTTTTTAATGTATTGTTGTTTAATTATTTATCGCCACCTGTAACTTTAAAAATAATTGATTGAGAAATGGATAAAATTATACTGAAAAACAGCGCTGTAAAGAATGTATCTACATGAAATCCTCCCACTATATTGGTACACAAAAGAATAATTACCGCATTGATTACCAATAAAAACAATCCAAATGTGATTAGTGTTACTGGCAATGTCAACAAAATTAAAATGGGTTTTATAAAAATATTAAGCAAACTTAAAACTACCGCTACTATAATTGATGTTGTAAAACTATCGACAACAACACCTGGCATAAAGTGAGCAATAATTAATACTAATAGGGCAGTAAGTAGAATTCTAATGAGTAATTTCATGTGTGTATGTTTTTATTTTTGAATAAATATACTATTTTTTAATTTCTTAAAAAATTAATTTTCTCTTAAAAAAGCGATTGTCTTGTCATAAAAAGCAACTGGATTTTCAGCATGAAGCCAATGCCCAACATTAGGTACAGTTTCGATTATTGCGTTTGGAAAATGATTTTTGATGTTTTCAAAATCTTCATCTTTAATATAATTCGAATTTCCTCCGCGAAGAAAAAAAGTAGGATTCTTAAAAATAGCATTCGATGGAAGCGCTACACCTATTTGCTCAATTTCCTTATTGAAAATAGGTAAATTGAAACGAAATGCCAATTGCCCAGACTCTTGCCAATACAAACTTTTCATTAAAAATTGTCGGGTGCTAAAATCTGGAATATGCTCTTTTAAAATTTCATCTACTCTTGTACGATCTGGTTTTAGTGAAAAATCGACTGCATTTAATCCTGCTAAAATGTCTTGATGATGTGGTTTGTAATATTTAGGACCTATATCGGCAACTATTAATTTATTAACTATTTCTGGATAGGTAGTAGCAAAAAGCATGGCCACTTTTCCGCCCATAGAGTGTCCAATAATCTCAATTTTTTGCAAATTATGCGCCATGCAATAGGCTAATATATCTTCCACCATGACTTCATAACTGAATACATTCGAATGAAAACTTCTGCCGTGATTGCGCAAATCAAGCATATGAACTTGAAAACCCTCGGTTGCATATTGCGTTCCTAGTGTTTTCCAATTATCGGACATTCCTAAAAATCCGTGTAGAATTAATAATGGTTTACCTTGTCCTTCTATTTTTGAGTAGAGCATGACGATTTATGATTTTAAATTGATGGTTTATGCAAATAAATATTATTTCAATTTATGCAAATACATATTAATCACATTATCCAATCCTAGATAAAGAGCTTCTGAAATCAAGGCATGACCAATAGAAACTTCTAATAAATTGGGAATATTTTGTTTGAAATACTCGATGTTTTCAAGACTTAAATCGTGTCCTGCATTAATTCCTAATCCCAATTCATTGGCTAAATTGGCAGCAGCAACATAAGGCTGAATTCCGTTTTTATTGCCAAGGCTGAATTGATCTGCAAAAGCTTCCGTATACAACTCAATCCTTTCGGCTCCTGTGGCTTTTGCACCTTCTATCATTTCTAGAACAGGATCTACAAATATAGATGTCCGGATGTTATTGCGTTGAAATTCCTGAGTGATTTCCTTGAGAAAGGATTGATGCTTTATAGTATTCCAACCAGCATTTGAAGTAATCGTATCGATAGCATCAGGCACTAAAGTGACTTGAGTAGGTTTAATTTCTAACACTAAATCGATGAATGATTTTTCAGGATTACCTTCGATATTGTATTCGGTGTAAACAATCGATTTTAAATCTCGTGCGTCTTGATACCTAATGTGTCGCTCGTCTGGGCGTGGATGAATCGTGATCCCTTTGGCACCATATTCCTGAATGTGTTTAGCGACTTGCAATAAATCAGGTACATTTCCGCCACGCGCATTTCGCAAAGTGGCTATTTTATTAATGTTTACACTTAGTTTTGTCATTACAAATAAAATTATATGTGAATTATATTATTAAAACAACAAAAATACAAAGTTAAACTAGGTGTTATTGTATAAATTTGATTAATTTGCATGAACAATTTAGTGATAGCGATATGACAGAAATTAAAGATTATATTACAAATGATTTTAAAGCAATTAACAGTGAAGAAACAATTGCTGATGTTCATGATATTTTTCATGAATTACCTTTTTCTCATTTTCCTGTTTTAGAAGATAATATTTACATAGGCAGTATTACCTTAGACGATATTGAAACTTTTGACAGTGACAAAAAAGTAAGCGACTATAAATTTACTTTAGAGGGATTTTTTGCAAGAAGCTCAATGATTTGGCTTGATGTATTAGAAGTATTTGCTAAAAACCACACCAATGTTGTTCCGGTTTTAAACGAAAGCAATAGCTATTTGGGCTATTATGAATTAGAAGATATTATTAAGTTTTTTCATGAAACACCGTTTTTAAAAGAACCAGGCGGTATTATTGTTGTAAAAAAAGGGATTTTAGATTATTCAATGAGTCAAATTACTCAAATTGTAGAAAGCAATAATGGCAAGCTTTTGGGGTTATTTATTTCTGAATCTGATGTTCAAAGTGTTCAAATTACTGTAAAAATTAGTTTAGGAGCAATGAATAATATCATACAAACCTTTAGAAGATACAATTATGAAATTATCTCCGAACATCAAGAAGACAACTATATCAACAATCTTAAAGAACGTTCGGATTATTTAGATAAATACCTTAATATATAGGTAGATTTGTAGATTAAGATTATTTAGTAATTTAGATAATAAAATCTACAAACAAGAAATCAGCAAAAGAATGAAAGTAGCCATTTACGGACAATATTACCAAAATAGTACTGAACCTATCATTAAAGATATTTTCATTTTTTTTAATAAAAACAATGTTGAGATGGTCATTGATTTGTCTTTCTTGAAAACATTGTATGAAAAAGGAATCATTCAAAAAGAGTATAAAACCTTCAGTTCTCATAGTGAATTAGATAGTAGTTTTGATATGTTTATAAGCATTGGTGGCGACGGAACCATATTAAGAGCGGCTACTTTAGTTCGGAAATCTGGAATCCCTATTCTCGGAATAAATGCTGGCAGACTTGGATTTTTAGCATCAGTACAAAAAGACAATATAGCAGCTTTTCTTCAATTTATTATTGAAAAGAAATACACCATTTCTCCTAGAACTTTATTATCACTAAGTAGCAAATCAAAAATTGAAGGCTTAAAAGATATTAATTTTGCTATGAATGAAATTACAGTCAGCAGAAAAGATACTACCTCAATGATTACTATTGAAACTCATTTGAATGGCGAATATTTAAATTCGTATTGGGCTGATGGATTAATTGTGGCCACTCCAACTGGATCTACAGGGTATTCTATGAGTTGCGGCGGACCAATTTTAACTCCCGAAGTAAAAAGTTTAGTGATTACCCCAATTGCGCCTCATAATTTAAATGCCAGACCTCTAGTTATTCCTGATAAAACTGAAATTCAATTAAAAGTATCTGGACGAGAGGAACACTGTTTGGTTTCATTAGATTCTAGAATTGCCTCTATAAAAAACGAATCTGTACTAATTATAAAAAAGACGTCTTTTAAAATCAATATGGTTGAAATTCACGAAGAAACGTTCCTGAAAACACTTCGAAATAAATTGCTTTGGGGAGAAGACAAAAGAAATTAATTTTTTTTTAAAACCATCATTATACTACAATCTATTCATTCTGCGTTTTGCTAAGTAATCCCCAGAAGAAAACAAGGACTTTATTAATCGTAATGATATAATTTATTAGAAATACTGATTTCATGACTGTATCGTATTCATAATTATTATATTTGCACGCTATTTTTATCACAATGAATAGAATTTATTTATTTTTATTTTTATTTTACAGTCTGGTAACTAAAGCTCAAATTCACGAAATTGGTTTGTTTTTGGGAGGAAGCAATTATATAGGCGAAATTGGAAAAACGAGCTATATTGCTCCCGACGAACCAGCTTTTGGTATTTTGTACAAATGGAATAAAAGCCCAAGGCATTCTTGGAGAGCATCTTATACCTATTCTAAAATAAGTGGTAACGATAAAAACGCATCGGAACCTGCAAGAAAACAAAGAGGGTACCGTTTCGAAAACAGTATAAAAGAATTATCTTTAGGGCTTGAATTTGATTTTTTTGATTTTGATTTGCATGATTCTGAACCAAAATTTACACCTTATGTTTATTCTGGATTGAGTTATACACGTTACGACGGATTGTATTTCCTAAACGGAGATGTAAGGACTGACAAAGCATACGGAACAATAGCAATTCCGATGACTGTAGGAATAAAAACGAGGCTAATAAATCATTTGATTTTAGGGTTTGAAGCTGGAGCAAGATATAGTTTTAAAGATGATTTGGACGGGAGCAATCCGACTAACGAAAAATTTGAGAATTTACAATTTGGAAACACAAATAGTAATGACTGGTATGTATTTACAGGATTTACTTTGACCTATACATTTGGGAATAAACCTTGCTTTTGTGCACAATAAACATGAATTTAAAAGACAAAATAAATACCGATAATTTACCCAAACACCTAGCTATCATAATGGATGGCAATGGGCGTTGGGCGAAGCAAAAAGGTTTTTTAAGAGCCTTTGGACATGAAAACGGAACGAAATCAGTACGATTAACAGTAGAGACCTCTGCCAAATTAGGAATAGAAAACCTTACTCTTTACGCTTTTTCTACCGAAAATTGGAACAGACCAAAACTAGAGGTCGATACACTAATGAAATTGTTGATTAACTCCTTAAAAAACGAACTACAAACACTTGTAGATAATAATATTAAATTGAATACCATAGGCAATTTTGATTTGTTACCAAAATCTGCACAAAAAGAACTACTAGATGTTATAGAAAAAACTAAAAATAACACTAGAATGGTTCTGACATTAGCATTAAGCTACGGATCAAGAGAAGAAATTTTGAATGCCGTAAAAATCATTAGTGATAAAGTTAAAAATAATATAATTTCAATAGACAGTATTGACGAATCAATTATTAATGAGCATCTTTACACGCAAAATTTACCCGATGTAGATTTATTAATAAGAACAAGTGGTGAACACAGAATTAGTAATTTTTTGTTATGGCAAATAGCCTACTCTGAATTATATTTTACTGATGTATTATGGCCAGACTTTAAAGAAGATGATTTGTATGAGGCTATCATTAGTTATCAAAAAAGAGAACGCAGATTTGGAAAAACAAGTGAACAAATTAAATAATTTTTTAGTGTTACATAAAAACATAAAACTAGTCCTAACCCTATTGTTTTTTGGATTATTATCTCAAGTTAAAGCTCAAGACAGAGTTCCGTTTGATCAAGGTAAAAAATATTTCTTAGGCGATGTAAAAGTTATTGGAAAAGTTAGTTATAACGAACAAACAATCGTTACTTTTTCAGGACTTCAAAAAGGACAAGAAGTTACCGTTCCTGGAGAAGAAATTACTAATGCTATAAAAAAACTTGGAAAACTTGGACTCTTTAGTGATATCGATTTCTATATAAATAAAATAAAAGGTGACAGTATTTTTTTAGATCTAGACATCAATGAACTTCCAAAATTAAGCGAAGTAAAATTTGTTGGCATTAAGAAAAGTAAAACCGAAGGACTAATTAAAGACAACGGACTTACAAAAGGGAAAATTGTAAATGAAAATTTAGTTACCACTACCAAAAACTACATCGAAAACAAATACAAAAAAGATGGTTTTTACAACACTAAAGTAGTAATAAATACAATACCTGACACCACATCTGGAAACAATGTCAAAATGCTTATTAACATTGATAAAGATGAAAAAATTAAAATTAAAAGAATTGCATTCTTAGGAAACGATAAATTTAAAGAAACAACGCTTCGAGGAGCGATGAAGAACACCAAACAAATTAACCGTTTTAGAGTTCTTAAGGCTTCCAAATTTATAGATGCAAAATACAAAGAAGACTTAGTGTCAATTGTAGAAAAATACAAAGAAAAAGGATATAGAGATGCTCGTGTAGTAACCGATAGCGTTACTTTTGATAAGCAACAAAAAAAATTAAATATCAAAATAAACGTAGAAGAAGGTCATAAATATTATTTTGGAAATATTAAGTTTTTAGGAAACACTATATATACTGATCAAGGACTTTCGAGAATGTTAGGAATACAAAAAGGAGATGTTTATAATGGTGTTTTACTAGAAAAAAGAATTGCTGACAAATCTAAACCTGACGGAGAAGACATTACCAATCTATACCAAAACAATGGGTACTTATTTTCTAATATTAATGCCGTTGAAGTAAAAACAGCTAATGATACCATCGATTTTGAAATTAGAATCGTAGAAGGACCATTAGCCTATTTTAACAAGATTACAGTTGTAGGCAACGACAAGACCAACGACGAAGTTATTTACAGAGAGTTACGAACTAAACCCGGTCAAAAATACAGTAAGGAAGAATTAGTTCGAACCATTAGAGAAATTGGTCAACTTGGTTTTTTTGACCCTGAAGCTATAGACCCAAAATTTAAAAATGTTGATGCTGGCGCAGGAACGGTAGATATAGAATATAATCTTGTTGAAAAGGGATCAAGTCAAATCGAATTGCAAGGAGGTTACGGAGGTGGTGGTTTCATAGGAACTTTAGGATTGTCTTTTAATAACTTTTCGGTTAGAAATCTTTTCAATAAAGAAGCTTACAAACCTCTTCCTATGGGAGACGGTCAAAAAGTAGCACTTCGCTTGCAAGCAAGTCCTTTTTTTCAAACCTATAGCTTATCGTTTTCAGAACCTTGGTTTGGAAGAAAAAGACCCGTACAATTTAGCAGTTCATTTGCCTATAGTAAGCAATTTGCTGGAGGACAATTTGGAGGAAATATTGATAGAAGCCAAAACTTTAATATTATCTCTTTATCAGTTGGTTTAGCAAAACGATTGAGTGTTCCAGATGACTTTTTTGTATTGTCTCAATCCGTCGCATTTCAATATTACGACTTAAATAACTTTAATACAGGGCTTTTTAGAACGTTTAGTAACGGATCAGCACGAAACTTATCCTATACTTTAGGACTAACGAGAAACAATAAAGGAGTAAACCCAATTTTTCCAACCTATGGCTCTGAATTTAGTATAATGGGGAAATTTACACTACCCTATTCTCTAATGAACGGCATTGATTATGGAGATTTACAAAATCAAGAAGCCTACAAATTAAAAAACAGTACGTCTTCTGAAAGATTGGGATCAGACGGCGAAATCATTCAACCTGGAGACTTTATTGACACCTCTGGCAACAAAGTAGACAGTTTTGAAAAAGCAGCTCCAGATCAAGGAAAAATTGATCAAGAAAAATTCAAATGGTTAGAATACTACAAAATTAAATTCAAGGCTGATTGGTTTACTAAAATTTATGGTAAGTTAGTATTGCGTTCATTAGGAGAATTTGGTTATTTAGGAGCCTATAATAAAGAAAGAGGTGTTGTTCCTTTTGAGCGATTCTTCTTAGGCGGAGACGGGCTGGCAAACTTTGCACAAGATGGTAGAGAAGTAATCCAATTAAGAGGATATCCAAATAATTCGCTTTCTTCTCAAAATGGAGGCACTATTTATAATAAATTTTCGTTAGAGATGAGATATCCTATTACATTAAAAGCTGCAGCATCAATTTATGTGCTTTCTTTTCTTGAAGCAGGAGCAGCATATGATACCTTTAGAACGTACAACCCATTTGCTTTGAAACGCTCTGCAGGAGCTGGATTACGAATTTTCATGCCTGCATTTGGTTTGTTAGGAATTGATTTTGGGTATGGCTTTGATTCCTTAACAGGACAAGGTAAGGCAAACGGAATGGAAACCCATTTTATTATTGGTCAACAATTTTAAAATTAACTATATTTGGCACGATATTTTCTAATAAAATGTAAGTTATGAGAAAACATGTTGTATTACTTATTTTTATAATGACTGTTTCAATAACAGTTTTTGGTCAGTCTAGAGGTGTAAAAATAGGCTATATAGACATGGAATATATTTTGCAAAATGTTCCTGATTATATGGAAGCTAAAAGCCAATTAGAGCAGAAAGCCCAAAAATGGAAACTAGAAATAGAAGCCAAAAAAAATGAAGTAGCGAAACTTAAAGAGTCATTAAAATCCGAAAAAGTTTTACTTACAAAAGAATTAATAGAAGAACGAGAAGAAGAAATTGTATTTCAAGAAACAGAATTATTTGATTATCAGCAAAAAAGATTTGGCCCTAACGGCGATTTAATCCTACAAAAAGCAGTGCTTTCTCAACCAATTCAAGATCAAGTTTTTACAGCCACTCAAGATATTGCAGAAGCTAAAAAATATGATTTTATATTTGACAAATCATCCGACCTGACAATGTTGTTCGCCGCAAAAAGATATGATATTAGTGATCAAGTAGTACGAGTAATTACTAGAGCAACTAAGAGAAATCAATTAAGTAAAAAACAACTTAAGCTTGAAGAAGAGAAAGAAGCAAAAGAAAATTTAGAAGAAGAGAATCCAGCTGTAGCAGATAGAAAGAAAATACTCGATGATAAAAAAGCGGCAAGAGAACAATTAATTGCAGAAAAAAAAGCAGCCATCGAAGAAAATAAAAAAGCAGTTGAAGAAAACAGAAAACAACTTTTAGCAGAAAAAGAAGCAAAAAAGAAAGGCACAGTTGTTACCGAAAAAAATGAAATTGACAGTACTGCGAACGAAGTTCCTGATACTAATAATTCAGCTTTAAAAGCTGCAGCACCTGCAGATAATGCATCAGCTATTACTGCCAAGCAAAAATTAGCTGAAATAAAAGCAAGAGATCTTGAAGAGAGAAAAAAAGCATTAGAAGAAAAAAAGAAAAAAATATTAGCTGATAGAGAAGCAGCAAAAAAAGAGAAAGAAGCAAATAAACAAACTGAGAACATTAAAAACTAAAAAACAATTAATTAATATTTAAAAATGATGAAACAAATAAAAACTTTATTAATAGCTACAGCTATATTCATTGCTGGTAATCAAACAATTAAAGCTCAAGCAAAAACAGCTCATGTAGAGGTAAGTGAAATAATGGCAAAAATGCCTGCAATGCTTGAGGCACAAAAACAATTAGAAAAACTCAGTGGCACCTATGATGTAGAGTACAAAGGAATGGTTGAAGAATACCAAAATAAATTAAAAAAATACGAACAAGAAGCAACAACAGTTGCTGAGGCTGTAAACGAAACTAGATCAAAAGAGGTTCAAGACATGCAAAAAAGAATCGTTGATTATAGAGACAATGCTCAAAAAGAATTGCAACAAAAAGAAGCCGATATCGTAAAACCTATCATGGAGAAAGTAAAAGTTTCTATTCAAAAAGTTGGTAAAGCTAAAGGTTTCCAATATGTTTTAAATTCAGAAGGATTGCTTTTAGCAGATGGTCCTAATTTGACTGCTGATGTAAAAAAAGATTTAGGTTTTTAGTCTAAAAATCTATTTAAATAAAATATAAAAACTGCTCTATCGAAATTTCGAGATGGAGCAGTTTTTTTTTTACATTTGATTTATGATAAACAATCAACCTATTGGTCTTTTCGATTCAGGAATTGGTGGAACCTCAATATGGTCAGCCATACACGAATTATTACCCAATGAAGATACAATTTATCTTGCCGATAGCAAAAATGCTCCTTATGGAAAAAAAGCTAAAGAAGAAATAATTGCATTATGTATTAAAAACACTGAATTTCTTCTCGAAAGAAACGTAAAACTTATAGTAGTTGCATGCAACACCGCCACTACCAATGCCATAAAAGAATTAAGAGATTTATATGAAGTGCCTTTTATAGGTATTGAACCCGCAATAAAACCCGCAGCAATACATTCAAAAACACAAACTATTGGGATATTAGCAACTAAAGGCACCTTGAGTAGTGAGCTTTTTAATAAAACTGTCGAAAAATATCAAGAAACAAAAATAGTAGAACAAATTGGTTACGGATTAGTAGAGCTTATTGAGAACGGCGAGTTAAATTCGCCTGAAATGTCAAAACTACTTCACTCCTACTTACAACCAATGATTGAAGCGAATATTGATTATCTCGTTTTAGGGTGCAGTCATTATCCATATTTAATTCCTTTAATTAAAAAGATTATCCCTAATACCATTCAAATAATCGATTCGGGTGAAGCTGTCGCGAGACAAACTCAAAAAATAATTGAAGAAAAAGTGGGAAAACATGACATTGGAAAAAGTAATGCAATTTTTTATACTAATAGCAATCCAAAAGTACTTTCTGAAATATTAAACAACAAATATGATGTTTTAAAAAAGGATTTCTAATGCAATTTAATTACTCTTTAAACCAACTAGAATACATTACATAATTATTTGAGATTCTTTCAATTTCACCTGCAAAATCAGATTGGTCAATATCCTTAACCTTTTTTGCGGGAACACCTGCCCAAATAGTTCCAGATTCTACAATTGTATTTTGAGTAACAACAGCTCCTGCGCCAATTATTGAATTGCTTTCTACCACACAATTATCCATAACAATGGCACCCATTCCTATTAAAACATTGTCTTTTATTGTACAACCGTGAACGATTGCGTTATGTCCTATAGAAACATTGTTTCCTATTACGGTTGGATGTTTTTGATAAGTACAATGAATAATGGCACCATCTTGAATATTTACTTTATTACCAATAGTTATACTATTTACATCTCCTCTTACAACTGCGTTAAACCAAACGCTACAAGAATGACCAAAACAAACCTCGCCAACAATAGTGGCATTTTCTGCAACATAACAATCATCAGGAATTAAGGGAGTTTTGCCGTTTACTGATTTTATCAACATAATGGTAAAAAAATAGTCCCGAATAAATCGGGACATTTTATAAAATATTTAATTAATCGCTGGACAATTACAGTGGTATTTCTCAGGACTACAAAATAAATCCATTCCTAAAGTAATTTGATGAAAACCTCCGTTATCAAATTTAGCTCCACCAGCTAAATAAGAGTAAGTATATGAAAACATAAATTTATTGTAATTTATACCCACGATTGGAGTGATATACTGTAATTTTTGTGTTTTAAGCGATCCGCTATCATCCTTATATTGAGCACCGTCTAAACTTCTTCTATAAGATAAAGCTCCCCACAATCTGCCTATTTCTAATTGCTTATAAACTTTCATGTTTAAGTCAAAAGAACTTTCCTTGGTTTGGCTGATGCTTTGAAACATAATAGATGGTTCCCACAACAACCCATCTTCTTCACCAAAAGTGTAGCCCAAATTCAAAATTAACTTTCTCAAATTATCGCTTTCAAAATCACTATAAAGCTCTCTTCTAGTTTCAATAGCATTTTTTACTGTTGCATGGGCATAAAAATCCAAGTAGTTGTAAGATGCTCCTATATCAACATTGAAATAGGAATCTTTCTGAACATTAGTTCCAAGAACATTTGGATCAAAATCACCAGGTCTTAAAAATGCGGTTTCATCTAAATTACTTTGTGTTAAACCTACATTAACTCCAAATGACAGTTGGTTCAAATCGACATTATCTCTAGAAAACATAATATGATGCGCATAGGTCAATTTTATTCCCGTTTGTGAGTGGTAACCGTTTTTATCATTATAAAAAATAGCTCCAGCTCCTGACTGCTCTCCAATTCTCCCATTAAAACTTAACGTTTGTAATGCTGGAGCATCGGTTTGACCAAACCACTGTTGCCTTCCAGTTGCTCTTAATTTAGAACAACTTGCAGCTCCAGCCATTGAAGGGTGTAGTAAATAATAATTATCTGATAAATAATCAGAATAAACCGCTATACCTTCTTGAGAAAATGAAAATTGTGATGCTAAAAACACAACTAATAATCCTAATTTCTTAAAACTCATTTTTTTATTTTTTTAATTATATACAATTCCTTGTAATTTACTAATTGTAAGACAGTACGAAAAATCACCTTTATTAGTTGTGCCCAAATATATAAATTTTTGATGATTTCTAAATCAATAATCAATTTTTATTAGCTTAAAACACCGATTTTTAATGTTAATTATATTAGGAGATTAAAAAAACTTGAAAAATCATAAAAAAACAAACGTTAATTTAATGTTTAATTGTCCAAATATAATTAATCACTCAAAATAACTTTGTTAAATTTGTAAAAAATAAAATCATGATACAGCTAGTAATAAAAGAGACTCAAAATCCATCCATACTAAAATTTGAATTCCCTGATTTCATTACTCAAAATGAGAGTTTTGAGTTTAAAAACATCGATGAAGCGAAGAATTCCCCTTTGGCTCAAAAGTTATTTTATCTGCCATTTGTTAAAACAGTTTACATATCAGGTAACTTTATTGCTATTGAAAAGTTTAGTATTGTAGAATGGGAAGATGTTCAAGAAGCTGTAGCAGAGCAAATAACAAGTTTTGTGAATAGCGGTGGCATTATTGTTACGATTGATGAAAATAAATCTAAAAAACAACCCGCTTCTGTTTACGGAGAATCGACTCCTAACCCTGCAGTTTTGAAATTTGTAGTTAGTAGAATGTTAACAAAGACAGCCGTCGAGTTTAAAAATATTGATGAAACTTCTGCATCACCTTTAGCTAAAGAATTATTTAAGTTTCCTTACGTAAAAGAAGTTTTTATAGACGAAAACTATGTTTCGGTAACCAAATATGCCGTAAACGAATGGCAGGAAATTACTTTAGAGTTGCGATCATTTATAAAAGAGTTTATAGAAAATGGAGGAACTGTTCTTGATGAAAGCCTTGTAAATTTAAGTCCAAAAATTGAAAAACAAAAAATTGAAAATTTCGATACCCTCGATACTACATCGCAACAAATCATTAACATATTAGAAGAATATGTAAAACCCGCTGTAGCTGCCGATGGCGGAAATATTTTATTTGACTCGTATGACGAAAAAGAAAAACGAGTAAAAGTAGTGCTTCAAGGTGCTTGTAACGGCTGCCCTTCTTCTACATTTACATTGAAAAGTGGCATTGAAAACATGCTGAAAGACATGCTTAATGATAAAGACATTATTGTCGAAGCCTCAAACGGATAATATTCTTCTAATACTATCCTCAAAATTTAAAAACTGAATGTTTTATGAATGAATTGGCGCAAGAAACAAGTCCTTATTTATTACAACATGCTAATAATCCTGTAAACTGGAAAGCATGGAACACGAATTCGTTATCTGAAGCCAAAGAAAAAAACCAACTAGTCATTATTAGTATTGGGTATTCGGCTTGTCATTGGTGTCATGTCATGGAACACGAAAGTTTTGAAGATGAAGCTGTGGCACAAACCATGAACGCCCATTTCATAAACATAAAAGTAGATCGTGAAGAACATCAAAATGTAGATGCTGTTTATATGAAAGCTGTTCAAATTATGACGGGTCATGGAGGTTGGCCATTAAACATTATAGCCTTACCTGATGGTAGACCCGTTTATGGCGGCACTTATTTTAGAAAAGAAGAATGGATAAATGTTTTGGAACAACTGCAAGAATTGTACAAAACAAATCCTGAAAAAATGATAGAGTATGCCGAAAAATTACACAAAGGTATAGCGGCTATTAGCATCATTAAAAAACAAAAAACCAATACTGTTTTAGAACAAAAGGCACTAGAACCTTTAATCCTAAAATGGAAAAAAAGTTTTGATTTAGAATTTGGTGGTATGGCTCGCGCTCCTAAGTTTATGATGCCCAACAATTATCAATTTTTGTTGCGATACGGATTTCAAACCAATGATTCTGAATTGTTAGATTTTGTAAATCTTACGCTAACAAAAATGGCTTACGGAGGACTTTTCGACACCATTGACGGAGGCTTTTCTCGATATTCTGTTGACATGAAATGGCATATCCCGCACTTTGAAAAAATGCTATATGACAATGGGCAATTGGTTTCACTGTATGCAGATGCCTATAAACTAACTAAAAATCCATTGTTTAAAGAAGTTATCGAAAAAACCTTGTCATTTATATCTCGAGAACTAACTGACGAAAGTAATGGATTTTATTGTGCGCTTGATGCAGATAGCTTGAATGAAAAACAACATCTAGAAGAAGGTGCTTTTTATGTTTGGCAAAAAGCTACTTTGCAAGAACTACTTAAAGAAGATTTCGAATTATTTTCGGAAGTTTTTAATATTAATGATTTCGGGTTTTGGGAACATGGCAACTATGTTCTGATTCAAAATAAATCTTTAGAAGAAATTGCTGTTCTAAACAAAATTACCATTTCAGAATTAGAATCTAAAAAGAAAGCTTGGGAAACTATTTTATTCCTAGAAAGAGAAAAAAGAAGCAAGCCCAGATTAGACGACAAATGTTTGACTTCTTGGAACGGAATTATGCTAAAAGGGTTTGTTGACGCTTTTAAAGCATTAAAAGACAAAAGCTATTTGACAATTGCTTTAAATAATGCCGATTTTATTATAAAAAATCTTTGGTCATCCGATGGAAATTTATTGCACAATTACAAAAACGGCAAAAGTTCCATTAATGGATATTTAGAAGATTATTGTTTTGTTATAGATGGCTTTATAGGTTTGTATGAGGTTACTTTTGATGAAAAATGGTTGCACAATGCCAATCAATTAACAGATTATTGTTTAGAGCACTTTTTTGATGAAAATAGCGGTTTCTTTACCTTCAGTTCTAATTTAGATGAAGCTCTAATTGCTGAACATTATGAAACTGAAGACAATGTAATTCCAGCATCAAACTCAGTAATGGCTAACAATTTATTGCTATTAAGTATTTATTTTCACAATTCTTATTATGAAAAAGTAGCCCTCCAAATGCTACAAAATATTATTCCAAAAATCGATTATCCGTCGGCTTATTCGAATTGGCTATTAACTTTTTTAAATTTTGGAGAGCAAAACAAAGAGTTGGCAATTTGTGGTGAGGATGCTTTAAAATTCAGTTCATTATCAAACGAGAAATACTTGCCTCATATAATTTTAGCGGGTTCTGAAACCGAATCCAATCTTCCGTTTCTAAAAAACCGATTTAAAAACGATGAAACCCTTTTTTATGTTTGTCAGAATAAAACGTGTGATGTACCAAAAAATAATTTTGAAGAAGTTAGTAATGAATTGAAATTCAGTCATTAAACAATTAATTTTTATCGTAAATTTGACAATTTATCAATCATGAGAATAGGAACATTTATAAAGAATTTATTTGGTTCTACTAAAGAAAGTGCTGAAAATGCAGAGGCATTTATGGCAAAAGCAGAGGCATTTGCAGAAGAGGCAAAACAAAAAGTGAGCGAATATTCAGAGAAAGCAAATGTTGTTTTAGAAGAAGTTGTTGAATCAGTAAAGGAAAATGCTGCTCCTATTATAGAAAAAGCAGAAGCATTTGCCGAAGTTGCGAAAGTAAAAGCAACTGAATATTCTGAAAAAACAGGTGTAGTTTTAGAAGATGTTGTTAATTCAGTAAAAGAAAATGCTACACCAATAATTGAAAAAGCAGAAGTTTTTGCCAATGAAGCAAAAGTAATTGTAGAAGAAGGCATTGCTGCCGCTAAAGTAAAGATTGATGAGTTAGTAAATAATTCAACTAAGGAATCAAAAAAAGACGCTGAATAAATAGTAAAAAATACTATTTTTGCAACTCAAAACAACCAACCTTCTCCTATTTGAGAAGGTTTTTTTTAAATTAGAAAATGAAATTACTAGTAGACATTAATTACATCGATCAATATACTTCATCATTTGTAAAAGCTTTAATTGATTACTCTCCAAAAGTAATTGCCGCCATCTTACTATTCGTTATTGGGATTTGGGTTATAAAAATTATCAATACCGTTTCTCGAAAGATAATGGTAAAAAGAGAAATTGAACCTACTCTAATTGAGTTCTTATCTGATATTATATTTTGGGGGTTACGAGTTGTTCTTTTTATTGCTGTAATATCAAAATTAGGGATAGAATCTTCTTCATTTGTGGCCATTCTAGGTGCAGCCGGTTTAGCAGTTGGTTTATCACTACAAGGTTCGTTATCTAACTTTGCTGGCGGAATGCTTATTATTCTTTTTAAACCTTTTAAATTAGGGGATTTTATTGAAGCACAAGGCGTTTCTGGTTCTGTAATTGATATTCAAATTTTTGTAACACAATTATTAACTGTAAACAATCAAGTAGTATTTGTTCCAAACGGCACATTATCTAACGGAAATATCATCAACTATTCTAAAAAAGAAAACCGACGAACTGATTTAACAATTGGAATTTCTTATGATACTGATATAAAAAAAGCGAAAGACATTATTTATAATACATTAAATAAAAATTCAAAAATTTTAATAACTCCCAAACCTTCAGTTTCTGTAAAAGAAATAACAGATACTGGAATTAAAATTGCCATTCGAGTGTGGACAAAAAATCAAGATTTTGCTGATGTTAGTTCTGAAATATTAGAAGATTCAAAAACCGCCCTTGATAACGAGAATATAAATTTTCAGCTAGCTCCTCCAAAATAAAACTATTTCTTTGAAGTTGTAATCATAAAATCCTTCAAATAATACGGCTCAAAATAAGCAACATCAACAGTGTCGCCATTTTTAAACTTTTCAAAACTCAAAGCACTCATTTCATTAGCAGACGGATAAATTTTATCTTCTAAAAAAATAAAATTTTCTTTCGTTAAAACGGTTTTGCATTTGGAAGCACAATCACCAATAAAATAAATAGTAGAATCTATTTCTGAAAAGGATTTTTCATCAATTATTTCTGCTTGAACTTCTCTTATTTTATTTAGATTTGAATCGAAAACTGCACTATACACTTCCATTCTTCGTGCATCTATCATAGGAATTATAATTCCATTAGCAACTTTAACTTGCGAAGCTAAAACTTCAAGCGTATCAACTGCAATTAAAGGAATATCGAGTGCAAAACAAAGTCCTTTTGCTGCAGAAACGCCTATTCGCAACCCTGTATAAGATCCTGGACCTTGACTAACTGCTATTGCTGATAAATCTTTAAAGGACATTTGAAGATTGTCTATTGCTTCTTTTATAAAAACATGCAACTTTTCTGCATGTGAGTAGCCTTCCTCAGCCATTTCTTTACAAAGAATTGTTTCTCCGTTTTTTGCAATTGCAATAGAACAATTTTTGGTAGCGGTTTCTATATTGAGTATGTAAGGCATTATTCTTTATTTGCTTTTTTATCGTTAGATGCAATCTTTACTTTATCGCCAGAATTCAACTCCTTCGATACGGTATTGTATGGTCCAACTATTACAACATCACCGGGTTTCAAACCCTCCATTACTTCAATATTGGTATCGTCTTGAATCCCAGTTTTAATAATTCTAATTTTAGCCTTCTCACCAACTTTAAGAAAAACACATTCTAGTTTTTTGGTGTTTTTTTGCTTCACTTCACTTTCTTGAGCAGCAGGGTCGTCTACAGAAAATTTCTTAACCGCAGCAGTGTCTGTTTTTACAACAATAGCACTTATTGGTATCCCCACAATTTTTTCTTTTCTTTCTGTAATAATATCAACAGTCGCAGTCATTCCCGGTCTAAAGGGAGAATAGGATAATGGTTTTCCAACTAATAAATCTTTATAGGATTCTTTTTCTATTCTAACTTTTACTTTAAAATTGGTTACTTGATTGGCAGTTAATTCTGAACTCGCCGAATTAGAAATACTCGTTACAATTCCTGTAAAATGTTTTTTTAAATACGCATCAACCTGAACTCTTGCAGAATCTCCCACGTTTATTTTTACAATATCATTTTCATTCACATCCACTTCAACTTCCATATTATTGAGGTTGGCCACTCTTAGAATTTCAGTTCCTGTCATTTGCTGTGTTCCTAATACTCGCTCTCCTAATTCAACATTCAACATCGAAATAGTTCCATCGGCTGGAGCATAAATAGTGGTTCGCCCAAGATTGTCTTTAGCTTCATTTACTGTTGCCGAAGCACTTTTCACATTAAAATAAGCCGATTCTTTTGCGGCTTTGGCTCCTTCAAAAGTGGCAATGGCCCTATCCCAATCTGATTTTGAAATAATTCCTTTGTCGAATAAAATTTTATTTCGGTCGTAATTCGCTTTTGCTTCTTTAAAAGTAGCGTCGGCTTGGCTTAAACCCGCTTTTGTTTGAGACAAACCTGCAACAGTTCTGTTGTATCCTGAAGTATATAAATCAGGATTAATTTTAACCAATAAATCACCTTTTTTAACTACTTGACCTTCTTTTACGGGCAAAGCAATGATTTCACCTGATACTTCCGACGAAATTTTTACTTCAATTTCAGGTTGAATTTTACCCGTTGCCGAAACGGTTTCAACAATGGTAATTTCATTTACTTTAGCTACTTCAATATCAAGCTCTTTTTCTTTATTACCAATAATTCCTTTTTTAGAAAGCACTAATAAAACTGCGACCACAACTACCGCTAAACTTATTATGATATAAATTGATTTTTTTGACATGGTTACTGTTTTTGAATAATTGGAATTCCGAAATAAAATTCTAATACTTTTACTTTAAAGATATAATCGTATTTGGTTCTTATAATTTCTGATTGTGAGTTGGAAAATAAGGTCTGCGCTTGTTCTAAATCGAATACATTCATTAATCCTACTGCATAGCGCTCTTTGGCATAATTAAAAGATTCTTGCCTAGCTTCTAGTGCCGAAATAGCCGATTCATAAGAGTTTAAAGCTCCTTTTGCATCTGTAAAAGCGGTATAAACATTTCTTTCTAAATCTAATTCCGATTGACTTAAAGCAATTTTACTTTTCTCTAAATTAATTTTAGAACGTGCTACACTGTTTTTTACCGAAAAACCATTTAGCACTGGAACATTAAGTTGAAAACCAAAATTATGCCCTTTGTTTTCTGAAAATTGATCGAAAAAAGGCAATGGTTTTCCTAAAATCAGAGAACGATTAGGCTGTAATACATTTTGATTAGAACCTTCTACAAAACCAATTATTGAAGTAGGATTAGCAATATTGGGTTCAAATCCTGTAATTCTATCGGCATACCCTATCCTAGTATTAAACCTATAAAATCCTTGAAGACTTGGTTGGTATGCTCCTTTAGCAATTTTGAGATCTCTTTCGGCAAGTTCTAAATTAGTTCGTGCAATTTTAACTTCAACTCTACTTTCTTTCGCTTTATTGAAAATAGCTTCTGGTGTTAGTAACATTGTGGCACTTTCCGAAATAGGATAATTAGAATCGGCAATATCAAAATTTTTAAAATCATCTATTTGCAAGAGTTGGGCTAAACTCAATTTAGAAATCAAGAACGTATTTTCAGCAGCTATTACTCTTTGCTTATTTAAAGCTACAGTCGCTTTTATATCAAGTAAGTCCCCTCGAGGTACTGAGCCAGCATGTACTAATTCTTCTGTTCGTTTGTATTGTCCTTCGCTGTTTAGGAGTTGTTGGTTTTGTACTTTAATATTTTCTTTAGCAAAAAGAATTTGCAAAAAGGCGTTAGCTACATATAATGAAACATCATCTTTCATTTTACTCAAATTATATTGAGCAGCCAAAATAGCTAGATTTGATCTTCGGAGTCGATTTTGGTTTTGCAATCCTTTATAAATATCAACACCGGCAGTAAGCCCTAAAGATGTAAATTGTGTCGTTTGATTTTCAAGAAGACCTGTCGTTATATTTTGGTTCAAACCAATATTCCAAGAGTGCGAACCATCGGCATTTATAGATGGCAAAAAACTTCCAATAGCTGCTGTCTTGTCTATCGTTGCTAATTGACTGTCTAATTGTGATTGTTTTATTGTGATGTTGTTTTCTAAAGCATAATTTACACAATCCTCGATAGTCCACTTTTTAGTCTGCGATTGCATTTCTTGACTAAAAACAGCTATAAAAACGAGAGCAAAATAAATAATCTTCTTCATATTTAAGAAATGAAAGGGTAACAAAGGTACTATAGATATTTAATATTTACTGAAAACAGAACAAGTTTTTAAAATCAATAGCCCGATAAAAGTAAGTCTAAATTCCTTTTAAATAGTTACACTGTTTTACAAAAAAATATAAACAAATTGGCTAATTTTACAGCACTAAATTTAAAAAAATGATTAAAAATGTTTCTTGTATCATTTCACTATTTCTGCTATTTTCTATTCTAAGTTGTTCTTCTACTCAAAAAATTGCAGCTTTAAAGCCAGAACCTGATGATGCTTCACCGTTACTTTACGACAATGTTAGTTCCTTTCTTAATTTACCTATAAAACTTAAGCTTCAAGATGTAGCTAATCAAACCAATAAAATCCTTACTGGTTTAATTTATGAGGATAATACCATTGAAGATGATGATTATGAAGTAAAAATTTGGAAATTAGCTCCTATTACCCTTGAGAATGAAAACGGAAAAATTAAGACCATTTTACCTTTAAAAGCATTTGTAAAATATAGAATTGGAACCAATACATTAGGCATTTCACTATACAACACTAAAGAATTTAGCTTTAACGGGAACGTAACTTTATTAAGCGATGTAGATTTAACGAATTGGAAATTAAAAACAAATACCGAACTAAAATCGTTAGATTGGAATGAAAGCCCAACCGTTTCTGTTTTAGGAAAAGCAATTCCCATTACCTATTTAATAAATCCCGCTGTTAGATTATTTAGATCGAAAATTGAAAAAAGCATTGATGAAGCTATAGAAAAATCGGTTGATTTTAAACCGAATGTTCTTGATGCTTTAGAAAAAGTTTGTAGCCCTTTCGAAATGAGTGAAGCTTACCAAAGCTGGCTTCGTGTAGTGCCTTTAGAATTATACACTACCGAAGCAAAGCTTCAAAAAGAAGTGATTTCGTTTGAAATGGGTTTGAAATGCAATATGGAAACTTTAATTGGCCCAAAACCTATATCAAAATTTGATCGTGATAAAATTATTTTAAAACCCGTTTTAAAAATGCCTCAGCGTGTTTCTGCAAATATTGTTGCTGTTTCTAATTATGAAGATGCTTCAAAAATAATGACTAAAAATTTTTCTGGTCAAGTTTTTGGAACTGGAAACAAAAAAATAACTGTCCAAAATGTGTCTATTTGGCATAAATCAGGCAAAATGATTATTGCATTAGATGTGCTAGGGAGTTTAAACGGAAAAATATATCTCGCAGGATTTCCTCAATACAACGAAAAATCGAAAGAAATTTATTTTGACCAATTGGATTATGCTATAGATACCAAAAACAAATTATTAAGAACTGCCAATTGGCTCGCTCAAGGTTATATTTTGGGGAAAATTCGTGAAACGTGTCGTTATTCTATAAAGCCAAATTTAGAGGAAGGCAAACAAAATATTCTTAAATATTTAAAAAATCATTCACCAATGCCAGGCGTTTTTGTAAACGGAACTGTTGATGATATTCAGTTTCAAAAAATTCAACTAACTAATAAAGCGATAATTGCTTTTATAAAAGTAAATGGCGATGTAACAATCACCATTGATGGGATTTAGTGACACTACTTTAAATTTTTTTCTTTGCATAAAGTCTATATACTGCATAACCAATTGCTGCTACAAGTAAATAAGGAATAATCATTAAGTACACAATTCCGTCATTTACTGCTTGTGCTTTAGCGTTATTTCCTTCACTTTCTATGGCTGCACGACACATGGCGCACTGCGCGTTTAATGACATTGAAAAGAAAATAAAGTATAGAAAAAAGAAAGCAGAAAATAGTTTCCCTTTTTTGCTTCTAACTCCTAACTTCTCACTTCTAACTTTAATACACATAATAAGGTGAAATCATTAGATACACTATTACTCCTGTAACGGCTACATAAAGCCATATAGGGAAAGTAATTTTAGCGATTTTTTTATGTGCATCGAAACGTTGTGCCAATGCTCTTACATAAGTAATTAAGACCAAAGGAATAATGATTATCGATAAAATAATATGAGAAATTAATAAAAAGAAATAAACATATCGAATAACTCCTTCTCCTCCAAAAGCAGTTGAATCTGCTGTCATGTGATAGGCTACATACATCACTAAAAACAGCACAGACAATCCTATGGCAATTTTCATTAATGTTTCATGCAACTTTCTTTTACCGTTTTTTATAGCCAATACAGCTATAACCAATACAACAGCAGTTATTCCGTTTGTTAGAGCATAAATAGGCGGTAAAAAAGATAATGGCTCAACTTTATAACCGAAATCTTTCAACTTTACTCCAAATAAAATAGCTACTACAACTGGTATTACTATTGAAACTATTACTATAAATGTATTGTATTTTTTTTCTATGGATTGTGTTTTCATTATTCTCTTAATAAAATGGCTATATCTTGTTGTAAGGTTTGAACTCCTTTTGCTTCTAATCCCTCATAATATAAAGTAGGATTTCCGTATTCGTCTTTCCTGCATCTAATATTTCCTTGTTTGTCTATCAAAGCAAAAAAACCAGAATGCTCGAACCCTCCACTTACTTTACTATTTTCTCCTGCATATAAATTAAATCCTTTATTGGCAAGTTCATAAATATACTTTTTATCACCAGTTAAAAAATGCCAATTGGAGGATTTTGCACCTAATAAATCTGCATGTTCCTTTAAAGCTTCAGGTGTATCATTTTGCGGATCGATAGTAATGGAGGCTATCCCGAAATTTGGATTACCAAAAAATTGATTTTGTATTGCAACCAAATTTTTATTCATTTTAGGACAAATGGAAGGACATTTTGAAAAAAAGAATTCAAGCACATATACTTTTCCATTGTAATTAGCATCGGTAATTGTCTTATTGTCTTGATTGGTTAACTTAAAATGAGGTGCTGGCCCAATTTTAACTAAACTCTTATCAGAAGTGCCATTATTGTCTACTTTGTCTAGTCGATCTCCTTTTACAATAGTGTCCGACTGAATTCTAGCAACTATTTTAGGAATAGCATAGATTCCAAAAACCAAAATAATAAATGAAATTCCAATGTAGGATTTATTTTTAAGCATTTCTTTTATATTTGTCTGTTGGCGTTGTTTCTTTTAAGAGCCAAACGATATTCTGCAAGTATTACCTTTACATCATCTGTCATTTCATTATACAAATCAGATGGAGAAAAAGTATCGTATCCTTCTTTGTATTCGTCTTTGTCTTTTCTACCTCTTAAATTTCTTTTTTTGTCTACAATATATACGTATGAGGTGCCAAAATCAGCATTTAATTTTCCTTTTAACTTTAGTTTACTATAATACTCTTGAATTTCATTTGTTGGAGCAAAAACAAAAATCCATTTAGACACATCAGTCAATTCACTAAGTCCTTTAAGAATTTGCTTAGCATCATCTTGAGTTCCTTCGGGAGCAATCATAACAAATTGAAAATCTTTAAATTCTCTATTCTTATTGTATATCTTTTGATTGAGATTAAAACAATTGCCTTTATTTCGTAATATATCTTTACCCGTAAATCCTAAAACAGTAATCCTATTGTTTAAGGTAACTGGATCTCCGCTTAAGGATTTCCAATGCCCAACATCTGGAATAGACTTCGTTACTGTTGGTAAAGTCATAAAACTATTGACTCCTGTTGCAAAAAAAAGATAAGCAAAAATGGGGAAAATAAAAAGGACAAAAAGAACTATATTTTTTTTCACGGTAACGGATAAATTATTTAGTACAAAAATAAAAAAAGGCACGCAATGCGTACCTCTTTTTTGAATTAAAATGATGTTAAAAATTCCATTTAATAGTTGAATTTTTAAAAATCTCAAATATATAATCTGCTTCTACTAAAAGTATAAAAAGCAAGTAGGATACTAAAAAAATAATTGGACTAACAACAATCCATCTTAAACTGCTTTTCTCCCCTTCCATATGCATAAATGCCCATACAATAAAATAAGCTTTTACAAGTGTAAGGATTATAAACAACCAGTTAAGCAAGTTCATACTTAAAAAATTATTCATGTGTAAAACATCAGGTTTTAAAATTCCAAATATAACTTCAACTATAGTTATAACAGAAAGAATTCCGAAAACTTTCCAAATTCTTCCAAGATTTGATTCGTGTGCGTGAGACATAATTATAAATTTTAAAAATTAAACTAAGTAGAAGAAGGTAAAAACAAATACCCAAACTAAATCTACAAAGTGCCAATACAATCCAACTTTTTCTACCATTTCGTAACTTTTTCTTTTTTCATAAGTACCTAAAAGCACATTAAAGAAAATAATAACGTTAATAACTACACCAGAAAAAACGTGAAATCCGTGAAATCCAGTAATAAAGAAAAAGAAATCAGCAAATAGTTTGCTTCCATATTCATTTCTGGTAAGATTAGCACCTTCAACAACTAAAGAGGCGTTTGCTAACCTAGTTTCGGATTCTGCCCTAGTTAAAATAGTTTTATGTTTGTGTTTTGTTAATTCATGATTCACTTTAGTATCACTTTTTGCAGCTGCATCATCTTTATACAATACTTCTGTTCTTACTAACAATTCTGGATGTGCTTTAAAACCTGCTTGAACCTCAGCAACTGAATAAGTTGGCAAAGCTGGTTCAGACATAAACCATCTTCCTTTATTTTTTTCTAAGCGCTCACGTTCTTCAGGTAAAGTAGCCGCAAAATCCTCTAACTTTACTCTTTTGCCTGTATTGTCAACAAACTGTAACAAACTTCCCCCTTTTGTTTCAATAGCACCATATTCGCCATGAATAAAGTTTTTCCATTCCCAAGCCTGTGACCCAACAAATATTAAACCTCCAATAATGGTAAGAAACATATAAAATGCCACTTTACTTTTTTTCATTTGATGTCCAGCATCAACAGCTAACACCATTGTTACGGAAGAAAAAATCAAAATAAAAGTCATTAAAGCCACATAATACATTGGAGCTGGTACTCCGTGCATAAATGGAAAGTGAGTAAACACTTCTTCGGCTAAAGGCCAAGTCTCTATAAATTTGAATCTGGAAAATCCATAAGCTGCTAAAAATCCTGAAAAGGTTAATGCATCTGACACGATAAAAAACCACATCATTAATTTACCGTAATCGGCTCCTAAAGGTTGATTTCCGCCACCCCAAGTTTTTTCTTCACTGTTTGCAGTTGTAACTGTCGCTCCCATAAAAGTTATTCGTTAAAAAGTTCCCAAATTTACATTTTTTTCTTATTTAAAGAAATATAAAAATAAAAACAAATAAACCCACAGTAAATCTAAGAAATGCCAATACATTGTACCTAGTTCTATTCCAAGGGTTTGAGTTGAATTGTATTTTTGTTTAAAATGATTATAAATTATAATTAAAAGCGAAATTAATCCTCCAGCAAGGTGCGCTAAATGCACTACCGTAACCACATAAAGAAAAGTTGTTGTAATGTTACTTGCTGTCCCTGTAAAATAATAGCCTTGTGCCACAATTTGTCCAAAGCCCATAAACTGTAACAGTACGAACAAAATTCCGAGTGCTAAAGTAAGTAAAAGAAATGAAGTTGTTGCATTTCGATTGTCTTTTTGTATTGCTTTTTTAGCCAAATGAAAGGTAATACTACAACCAATAATTACTGCTGTACTAAAGAAAAATGCGGGTGGCATTTGAAAATTTTTCAACCAATCGAGTCTAGATTTGCTTACCACAAAAGCACTTGTTAATCCGGCAAACATCATGGTCATACTTACCATCGCTACTAATAAAAGTAGTTTGTAAGATCGTTCTGTTCTTAATTTGTGTTCTTCAGGTGTCATCATCGTATCTATCATTATCGTAAAAATTTATCTAAAATGTAAACTATTTGTAGCAATGTAATATAAGAAACACTTACTAACATTAAGGTTCTTGCTGCTTTAGTTGTTCTTAATTGATACAATCGTACGGCATAAAACAACATCCATAATCCTAAAAAAAGTAAGGCAATAGCAGCGTAAGTAGAAATGTATAAACTTCCTGTAAAACCCAACATTGGCAAAAGCGATGCAATTAGCAACCAAACAGTATATAAGATGGTTTGTAAAGCGGTCGATTTGTCTTTTTTACCCGATGGCAACAAAAAAAAACCAGCTTTTTCATAATCGTCAAACAAAAACCACCCTATAGCCCAAAAGTGAGGAAATTGCCAAAAAAACTGAATAAGAAATAAAGTTCCTGCTTCTATTCCAAAATTCCCTGTAGCTGCAACCCAACCCAACATAAAGGGTATGGCTCCTGGAATGGCTCCAACAAAAACAGCTAAAGGCGTAACCGTTTTTAACGGTGTGTAAACACTTGTGTATATAAATATAGATATGGCACCAAACATGGCCGACTTGGCATTGATGGTATACAACAATACAATTCCTAAAACAGTTAACAAACTGGCAATTATCAATGCCGTATTAGGAGTCATTCTTCCTGAGGCAACTGGACGGTTTTTGGTTCTGTCCATTAATGAGTCAAGATCTTTTTCTATAACCTGATTGAAGGCATTTGAAGCGCCTACCATACAGTACCCGCCAACAGCTAATTTCAATAAAACAAACCAATCGATGGTATGAATGTTGTAAACCCCAAGTATGTATCCTGCCAACGATGAAAAAACTACACTTACAGCTAAACCTGCTTTTGTGATGGCTTTGAAATCAGTGTAAATAGATTTAAAAGAAAAGGAGTCGGTACTTACAATCAATGCGGTTTTCATTTTCAGTTTTCAATCCCGTTGCTTCGGGTGGCGCAAAGGTAATTTATAGTTAATGATTTAGCAAAAAAACAATTCATAAAAAATTTCTAATAGAAAATTTATCTTTGAGTAGATTAATACTAAATCAACCATGTTAAAAATTAAATTTTTGAGCAAGATGAATTATCATTTGTAAGCTAGAAATAAAATTTAATAATCAAAATACCAATTAAAGATATCACTTCGTAAACCTAGCGAAAACCAAGTGGTATCGTTTTTAAATGCAGTTGCGGTTTCTTGATTAGGATTAAAATTCCTGAATATAAAACTTCCGAAAAGCTTTAAGTTGGTTTGAGGATTTATTAAATAACCGCCTTGAATATCGGCAATAAAGATATCCGTTTTATTTCCTTGACCCACTTTTACATTAGTATCACTAAATCTATTTTCCTCATAGTCTTTATAAATGTCTCCCCCATAATTATAAGAATCCTCAGTAGTATTAAAATCCAAACCACGCGTTCCAGAAGTAATTTTTGCATCAGCGAAATACCGTCCTTTGTGATAACGGGCAACAAAAATAAATTCTTTAAAATTTCCTCCCCATTGATGCCCCAAGCTTTGATTGCTGTGGGCATAATTTGTTAATGGGTCACTATGCGAGTAAACATAGGGCCTCACATGATTCCATTCTAATTGCAGCAATAAATTTTCGACATTAAAAGCATTGAAATATTTAACTCCTAGTTGGTAACCAAACTTGTTTTTCCAACTTTGATTTCTAGCTTTAATATCACTCAACGAAAATTCATCAACTAAAAATTGTACGTAACCATTTATTTGATTGTTAAACTTGTATTTAGACGTTAATCCTAAAAGGGCATTTCCTGTTCTATTAGACGAAGCAAATTCGACTGAGCGATAAAAAATAATTGGATTTATAAAGCTTGCATCAAAACCTCTATTGTTGACATTTGCCCAAACAACCGATTCAAAAAAACCAATATTCCATCTTTTAGTAGCATTCCAACTCAAATAATGATTGGCCATATATTTTGAGGTATAGGTCTTATCTACCGTTGCTTCTGTTCGTATATCTTTAAGGAACATATAAGTATTGGTGTATTTTATTTTCCAGAAAGTCGTGTTGATTTTAAAAAAAGGTAGAGGACTTACTCCGTCAGTTGTAATTAAGGAACGATAGCCATCGCCAATAAAATTCCTACCATAGCCCAATTGCAAATTAATAAATTTGTTTGGCGTATAGATTAAATTGGCTTCTGCCAAAGGCATATCGAAAGAATCTGCTTTAAATGATTTTGCGATACCTATTCCAGGAATAACGGCAGGATTTCCTCCGCTAGGCTTTATTGACCTAGCATAGTCATTAAAATAATCGGCGAAACGCCCTTGACTCTCATAAATCGTAGTCGTAAAGTTCAATTGTTCTCCTAAACCGCCTTGTATTTGCAATCCTCTGGTATTTACATACGTGCTTTTGGAAATACTTGGGTTGCTAATTCCTGTTTGTAAATCGAAAATAGGATTCATTGTAAACCAATACCCTTCTCCTTGAATTTCGACTGTGTTTTCGTTCCATATTTTTCTGCCCCACCATCCTGATTTCTTTTTTAACAACTTGGCATTAACTTCTTTTAGATTGTAATATTTAGAAACCTCAGCATAGGTAAATGGTTTAGAACTTGTATGATTATTGGCTCCCAACTGATTTAATGCCGCATCAAACTGGGCATAATAACTGTGTGAAAAAGGAATGTTTAAATGACTTTCGAACTTCGGATTCTTAAACTTATGATACACTATACTATCATACTCTATTAACTCTTTGTCTCTGTTTTTGTAAAAATTTTTAGAATTTAGTATTTTCAAGGAATCAGCTTCAGCGGCAATCTCTGCTTGGCTTCTTGGCGGAATGGCAATTTTTATTGAATATTTAGAATACGTAGGGGTTCCGTTAAAAGTGGGTGGGCCAATTTGAGGAAACTGTTTGAAAACTCTTTTAGATTCTTTAACCAACTCATTATCAACAGCATCTACATATTGCACATTAAATTTACCGTTCTCATCTACTTCAAAAAGAACAATAACATTTCCTTTAAAATTACTTTTAGATAAATTCTCAGGAACTTTGAAATTATTAAAAATAAAGTCCTGAACTTGAGTATAAAAACACGTTTCTAAGTCTTTATTGTATTGGTTTTCGCAACTTGAAAAAACAGGGAACTGCTCTGCGTTTTTAGTAGTTACTTGAGCATTCGAAAAAGTCGAATACCCCAGAAAAAGAAAAATTGAAAAATATTTATTCATATATTTAAAAATTGATTTTAGGGGTCAAATATGGCATCACTTTTTTTATTGTGTTAGCTTACGCAAACGGCTTTATAATTACGATTTCATATTGCAATACTAAGATAATTATTTAGATAATCCCTTATCAATCAAAGGCATTAAATTTGTTTTCTATTAGCCAAATCGAGATTGAATGCTATGTTAATGGTATAAAAATAAAAAAATCCCACCTAAGCGGGAAATATTTTATGTTTATTTAATTTGATTGTCCTTCTTTTTATAAAAACGACTCCATACTACTACCAAAAAAACAGCAATTAATCCTCCTGAAGTGTTTGCAATTACGTCTAACACATCGCCTTTTCTAGTGGTTGTAAACAGACTTTGGGCAATTTCAATTCCAATCCCATAAAGAACAGCAACAAAAAATACTTTTGTAACTAATGCTTTTGACGAATCGTTACTATTTAATTTCTTATTATTAAAATACAAAAACCAAAGTATGGTAAAAACAAAATAAAAGGTAAAATGCACATATTTATCTGCCGATTTAACTCCAATACTTGGTAGTTTTTTAAAACTGGTTAAACAAAGAAAAGCAATAAGAACCGTCCAAAATTCAGCCAACCACAAATAAAAATACTTACGCACCAATAAGTTTTGCATACTCTTCACTTGAAAGTAATTGGTCATAATCTGAAACGTTTGCCACTTTCACTTTAATCATCCATCCTTTACCATAAGGGTCAGAATTTACGTCTTCTGGGCTACTTTCTAATGAATCGTTAAAAGCAATAATTTCTCCAGCTAGTGGTAAAAACAAATCAGATACGGTTTTAACTGCTTCAACCGTTCCGAAAACCTCGTCTTTTTGTAATGTTTGATCGAGTGTTTCAACTTCAACATAAACAATATCGCCTAATTCCTTTTGCGCAAAATCTGTAATTCCGATTGTTGCAATTTCTCCGTCAAGAATTACCCATTCGTGGTCTTTAGTGTACTTTAAATTTAGTGGTATATTCATTGTATTATTATTTTTAGTTGGTCTTGTTTATTTTGGCAAATGTAATTATTAGTCCACAAAAATTACAGCTCTATTCTTTTTTAATTCCCAAAATTATATCTTATTGTAAACCCTCCTCTAATGTTTGTAATTGGGAACGAAGTAGATATTACAGCTTTAGAGAATGAATGATCATAATAAAAGATTGCTGTTAAGTTTTTACTAAATGAATAATCAGCCGTTAGTCGTGCTGACCAAATGTTTTGTCCTCCCGAAAGTAAATTGTTATTAAAATCTAAATATCGAACAATCGTTTGACTGTTTCTATAGGAAATATCAGTTTTGATGTTAATATCGCTTTTTATTATTCCTGTAGGGTTATCTGCCAATCGAGAAGAAAAAATCACATCTTTAATTCGATATCCTAATCCTATAATGTATTCAAGACCTTTTGTTTCAGTAAGCAGGTTGTTATCGAAACTCATCGATAAGGCTCGATCCTTTTTCACCTCAGCAAGAATTTTTACAGAGTTTTTCATTTCAAAATCCAATCGAACTAGCGGATTAAATTGCTCTACTAAGTTGATGTTTGCTATCAATGTTTTATTAAATAAATTTCCTCCAGAATCGGTATTTAAAGTTCCGTCAGTTTTGAAGCCCGATGGTGCTTTGTCGTATTCGAAATTAGAACGAAACGCATTAACAGTATAGGAAGCTTTGTAACTGTTTTGTATAGAAAAACGCTTGAATTTATCTTTAAAAAATTTATAACGCATCAAACCACTATATTTTATATTCCAGTTAGGAATAGGAATATTTCTAAAGGCATCTAAAGAAACTCCTGATGCATCTTTCCCCGAATAGGCTGCTAAAAACGAAGGCAATAAAACGGCTTGATTGTTTTTTCCGAATCCTTTTGGGAAACCGTTGTTTGAAATAATTACTTTTCTTTCTGGATTATTTGGATTTCTCAAATCATCTGGCGGAGCTAAAATATCTTCAGGCGGAAGTAAACTAGGGTCGTAACGCTCTATGTTTTCTCCATAAAAATTTTGAGCCAATCGATCGGCAACAACCAATCGATTTGTTTTTAAATCTTCAAAAGCTGCTGAAAAATTTTCATCACTTTTGCTAAAAGCGGTTTTTATTAATACCGTAGAGATTGAGAAATTACCAAAACTATAGGGTGATCTCGAATTGTATTGCCCGCTAGTTACATCGTATTGTTCAGAAAAATTATCTACATAAGTTCTATCAGCTAATAAATCAATTTTTAAGTCGGGAAACAAATCAACATTGGCAGTAAAGTTTAATGTTTTACTGGTAATTTGAGTGAAATTCTGGTTGAAATCGGGATAGTTGGTCAACCAACCATTTCTTGCGGCTTCATAACGAATACCGTTTAAATCTAAGATGTCATCTTGACCTCCAAAAACAAATCCAAGAGAAGGTTTTGTAGAACCGAAAAAGCCTAAACCTGGAATAAATCCTGGTAAAGTTGTGCCTCTGTTTTCGGTATAATTTACCTGAACATTTTTTACACTTGTTAAAATACCAATTAGTCCATCTAAAAACACATTTCCTTTAGAACTAATTTGAACAGGTGGTTTGCTTACAATTTTTTCACCCGGTTTAGGAGGAGCAGCTGCTCTTGGTGTAGCTTTTTTAGTCTTTTTGGTTAATCCGATATATTTATAAAAGGAATCCATATTAAAAGCTGTATTCAATCGATGCGAACCTGCATTTTGTATGGTGTTTCCTAAATTGTATTTGGTAACAACTCCGAATTCATTTTCTATTTCTAATTCAGAAAGTGCTATTGAAGCACGTTGCCAACTATAATCACCCGTATAAGAATAAGTTGATTTTATAAAACTCAATGCTGGAATTTTATTGATTGGCAAATCATAATTTACTACTAATTGTTGTGTATGCAAATTAGGATCTCCCGTATTCCAATAATCGGTCCAAAGATTCACTGTATTTATGGGATTGTTATTCTCATCTAAATAATTTCTTACAATATTACTTGATGAAGCGGTATAATTTAATCGCAACGATTTTGCTAAATTATAATTGAATCCGTATTGATAATTAAATAAAAAGTTTCTTCTGTATAAAGGATCTAATGCGATACCTTCTACTTCAACTTGCCTAAACTGTTGTTTGTTGTACTGACGTATGATATTGCTACTAAAAGAAATATTTGTTGGCAAATAATTAAAATTAAAATCACTCAACAATTTCCAATACTCACTTTTTTTCATGAATTTGGTTTTCTTAAAAGGCTCTACTGGTTTAGATTGAAAAGCAAAAGTATAATCTACGGTACTATTTACTTGTTGATCTATAAAACTCTCTATCTCAAAATTATGACGAACAGTTTCATTATAAGAATGTGATAACGTAAGGTTTTCAGGGTCGTAAATATGTTGTTTTTGTTCCGGCCCTCTTTCTTTTCTTACTCCAATAAAATTGATGCTTTTAAGTTTTGTATAATCTATCGCTCTGTTTTCAATATTGTCTTTTTCGGCTTGATCTGTAGTTACATCCAACAATTGTTTCAGTTTAATATCTTGATTAAAAGGATCATATTGCGGTGTAATGGTTTGTTCTCCAATAGCATAATTAAACGGAAGATTAATTCCCCATTTTTTAGGCAATAATTTACCTAAACTAAAATTAGTTACAATATTGTATTGTTGAATGGCTTCCCTACTTCTCTCGTTTGGTCCTTGTTCTAATGCTCCAAAACCAATAGTACTTAATTTACCTGTAGCAGAAATGGTGGCAAAATCGGCAATATTGGTATCTATATTTAATAGTGCTGCCATTCCTCCTTTGTTATCCATTTCGGCCAAGCGCAGTTCGTTAAACCATACTTCTCCTTTTATTTCTCTTTCTATCAAATCTATTCCTTCTGGATTTTTACCGCCTCTAGTATTGTTTTTAACACCAACCATTAAGGTTCGAATTAATCCAAAATTAGGGTTTCCTTTTACCCCAATTTTTAATTTATTGGGGCCGTCTTTAAAGAAAATCTCATTTGGTCCCAGTGGGGGTAATTCCCTTAATTGAATTTTTAATTCTGTCAGTAAATCTAAAGGCAAATCGATTTCATTTCCTTCAGGCCAAATTGACTCTGGAGCAGAAGATCCAGGTTCAGTTACTTGTAAAGGAACTTCAATCTGATAGAAATTATCAGTAAAATCGTTGCCAAAACGAATAAAACCAATCATCTCGTTATCTTGAAGCGGAGTGGTATCGCCTAGAAGCGCTTCGGCATGCAAGAACATTTTAAGTTTCTTAAATTGACGCATGTCTACACTTACGTTTTTAAAAACCGCTCTAGAATCGCCAGGTTCTAAACCTGTACCTGAGGCTCTTAAAGCTAGAGATTGCTCATTTTGATTGATGACCGTATTGTTATTATATAATTGTTCTCGAACTACTCCTGGAGGGGAAACATATTTTACGGGTTCACGTGCTCCGTTTTCTTGAATGTTTACCGATTGAACATCAAAATCGGTTTTATCTTTATCATTTTCTTCTTTAACTTCTAATGGATCTAATGTGTTTAAATACCTTCTCCATTCTCCTCTAACTAGGTCAAGTGCTCCAAAACGAACCGTAATATCATCTTCAAATCCGGTCATGAAAATTCTCATAAAACGAATAGATCTAAAATCGGCTATAGGACCTATTTTATTTTCAAATTGAGTAACTGGAATTTTAAACTGAATCCACCTTGCTTTAGTAGTCTCTCCAAAAGACGAACCCGGAATTGGAGCTTCAACAGGTAAAATATTAGTAACGAATTTCGTGTTTTCAACGGTAATCCCTGGTTTAATTTCAATACTATATTCATAATAGGCGTTATACCCATCCATGGTATTGTCTCTATTTATGTCCTCTATATCAGGGAGTGTATTGCTTCCTCTATTATTGTCTGAAATATTTACTGGTGAATTACTTTGAGTGCCATTATAACTCTTGTAGCGCTCTAAAACACTTCCTTGAGCACTTAAGAAAAACTCATAATTATCGGCGGCTGGATCGGGTAAGCTAGCAAAATTAGTATATATATTTCCTTCATCAGTATCTGATAACCCATCTAAACCTATGTCTTGCACTGCTCTATTTGCTTCGTTAGTATCGAAAGCATATACCAAAGATTGTGTTGCCGGAACTTTACCCCAAACTGTATTATAGGTTAATTGATTGGTTCCTAACTCGGGCAAACCGTTTTCAAATTGTTTCCTACCGTCTTTTAATATATCTTCAGAAATAGAACCTAAATTAAAATAAATTCTACCTCTATTAGTGCTGTTATTAGGTAAATTCCCATTTGATTCTTTTTCATCCCCGTAAGGGTCCATAATCCAAAACTGAATGTACTCTACATTTCCTAGTTCGAAATTGGTAGAATTTAAGGCTCTCATTATTCCACCAAAATTTTCACTCGGATTGGGTAAAAGATTGGTTCCTTTTGCTAATTCATTATTATTATAAGACCCTCTTTCTTTAGGATAATAGGTCAAATCGAGCGTACTTATTACCTGTGTCTCACCTAAAGCAATATCGGTTACCGGTAATAATTCTCTGCTAAATATTCTTCTCGTTTTGTTTAACGACAAATCGTCTATCGAAACACCTGTAGGCCTTTGTTGGTAGAAAATAGGGTCAATACTATACCAATTCAGTTTTGCTCGTTTATCGCCATACTTTATATCGTTTAAATCGGCTCCAAAATCCTTATACGTACTTTCAGCATCTTTTACAGGTACTGAAGACAAGCTCCATGACTGCGGTGAACGCAAGTCAATTGTTGTTTGCGACCCTTCAAAATCATCTACATAAATGGTAGATTCTCCTTCAAATCTATCTCCCTTTGGGGAATCTGGTTTTAAGAAAGCAACTTCACTCCTAACCGATAAATTAGATGGAACATCGGTATCTATATTAGGTAATTTATTAATCATTCTTGTGAAAAAAGGAACCTCCGTAGAAAAATTGGTGTTTGCTCCAAAAATAGTATTGTTTACAGATTCCTGACCAAAACTTGATTTTTGAGTCAACGGTCTTTCAGTCATCTTTAAAAAGGAAGCTCCTAATGTAAAATTTTGAGTAAATTTATGTTCCACATTTACTCCAAAAAAACGTCTGGTTTGCTGTCCGAAAACGGAGTTATTTTCAACAGAAACCTGAATTGGGGTATTTGATGCTTTAAGTGCTGGATCTAATATTTGTACTCTTCCTGCCTGATAATTTACACTATAATCTATGCCTTCTTGTAAAACTCTTCCGCCTGCAGTAACAACTACTGAACCTTGAGGAACATTAAAAGCACCTATCGGAATCCCATCTCCTCCACTAGATTTAAATCGTCCCCTTAATTGAAATTTATTCTTATCGCCATCTTCTAAAGCTAAAGACTGCGTTTTTCGATATAAATTTCTATAGACATACTTTTTCTGATTGGCATTAAAAGTGGTAGTTAAATCTTTGGGTTCATTGTAATCCTCGGTTGGACTTGTTCTTAATTTATCAAATAGTAATTTACCAAAAGGCTCTACAGTAGTAAATATTATCCTACCGTTTTCTCTATCGACGGTAAGCCCTTGAATAAAATCAAAAAATCCGTCACCGCCTGCTTGCGGGTCATTATTGAAGTTTAATTTATCGAGATTAAAAACTTTGAGTAATGGAGTTTCAGCAACTTTATCTTCTGGTTTTGAAGGTTCAGGAACTGGAAAATTTGTCCCTGGTACTGGAGTAATGTAATTTATTGGTGAAGGATCTGAGTACAGAATATTAAATTTAAAATCCTGCTGTTCTAATTGATAAGCTCCTGGAATTTGATAAATATTTTTCATCATGATATTCCAAATCGGCTTTTCAACATTCGTCAAATTACTTTTCAACATTTTAAGTACTAATGTCTGAGAGGTAATAGTTGCTGGCTCTCCTGTAGTTGGGTCAATTGCTCCAGCTTGGGTTGCGTCTACTCCATCGTTACCAAATTCTCCTACTTGAAAAACATCTTGCCCAATTGTATATTGATAGGCAACAGCTAAAACTTCGTCATTCGCTAAACGTTGTTGAAGCGATATATATCCTAATTGGCTATTAAAAGTATACTCATTAGATGTAAGTTTTCTTGCATTTTCTAATTTTGAATAATCCTGACCCTCGATTGGTATGTTTTTAAACCCTGCATTTGAAGTAGCAATATCTCGAATATTAGGATTTAACAATCCTTCTCCATTGGCTATGAGTCCAGGATCATATTGATTGTTACCGTTATCGACTGGCGAATCTATTGATTTTATAAAAAAAGATTTAGGAATAAAAATTGGGTCAGTTAAATCTATAGCCACAACATTTTCTTTGCTTGTACCCGTTAATTCTGCCTCACCTAAATCCTGTAAAGCAATAATATTTCTTAAATTATTATTATTTGTACTAACACGGTTTTGACGATTGGTAATCCAAACTTCCATTCTGGTAATTTGTACTCTACTATCTATAAATGGATAATTCTTTAATGACGAATCGTACTTATTTCTAAAATATTGTGATAAAAAAAAGTGTCGATCAGCATCATAATCTAAACCAAACAAGTCAAATTCTTGTATAGTTCCTCCACCTTGAGCAGTAACTGTTTTGGTTTGCGATTTTTGTTCAGAAAATATCCCTGTAACTGTGGTTTTACCAAATTGTAGTTGTGCTTTCACCCCAAACAAACTTTGGGCACCACGAATTAAAGAACTGTTTAAAGGCAAACTCACATTCCCGACTTCTATTTTTTGTATGATATCGTCTTCGGTTGGGCTATACTCTAACTTAATTAAATTCTGAAAAGCAAAAGTAGATTGGGTGTCATAATTGGCGTTTACACTCAAACGCGTTCCTACTTTTCCTGTTAAACTCATACTGATTCTTTGGGCAAAATCGAAATTGGTTGTCGATCTATTTCGAGGAGAAAAAGCAGGATTGTCTTGTTTGGAATGGCGAAATCCTAAATCGACTTCAACGGAACCAGTAGGTTTTACATCGATAGTATTGCTTCCGAAGATAGATTCAAAAAAGCTTGAATTAACGTAATATCTTGGCAACAAATCCTTTTTCGCTTCTTCGCTACCTTCTTTCTTACCATCAATTGCATCAGATTTCTTTTTGAAATAATTTCGCATCGATTCTCTCAAAACCAGTTGCTCGTATTCTTTTGGAGTTAGGATTATGGGGTAATTAATATTAAAGCCATCTACACTATTAGTATAAATGTATCTATCAGTAACAGGATCATAAGTGTAGGCTTCAATAATACTAGGAGGGTTTTTAAGTTCTAATCCTCCTTTAGTATATCCTTTTATAGTGTCTTGAACAGGCTCGGTTTCTTGGGCGTTTGCATCAATACCAATAGCCAAAAAAAGTGCACAAACACTAATTCTTGAAATAAAAAAAATTTTCTTTAAATAATATGTTTTCAAGTATTATAAATTTTTTAAAGCTTGCTTTATTATTGATTCGACGGTGGCATCAGAATCAACATTCACAATTTTATCGACTACTTTTTCTGCTAATTTTTTGTTAAACCCTAAAACTTCTAATGCTGATAACGCTTCTTCTTTGTTTGTATTGTTTTGAAACATTGATACTTCGTCTAAATCATATATTTTTAACACTTTATCTTTTAGGTCAAGGATGGCTCTTTGTGCAGTTTTAGTTCCAATTCCTTTTACAGATTGAATAGTTGCTAAATCTCCTATTGCCAAAGCTTGAATAATTTGTTTGGGATCAAGTGAAGATAACATAGTCCTAGCAATACTGGCTCCAATTCCAGATACAGATAGTAACATCTTGAAGATTTCTCGTTCCGACTTTTCAACAAAGCCAAATAAAGTATAGGAATCTTCCTTTATTTGTAAATAGGTAAATAATTTAATAGTATCTACTTGAGGCAATAAGGAATAGGTATGCAGAGAAATATTAACATGATAGCCAACGCCTCCGCAGTCTATAATAACTTCAGTTGGCGTTTTTTCTATCAGTTTTCCTTGAATGTGTGCTATCATTGTATGTTTGTGAAATCAAATATAACAAAAAACTTAAATTTCTATTATTTATGAAATTATGGATTAGAATTTTATTTCAAAATCTTTAAGTCGGCTCATCTTTTCTTGTGCGTCTACAACAGCTACCGCAGCCATATTTACCATTTCCTCTACACTTGCACCTAATTGAAAAATATGAACTGGCTTTTCCATTCCTAACATTATTGGCCCAATAGAATCAACTTTGTACAACTCTTTTAATAATTTGTACGTAATATTTGCTGATTCTAAATTAGGAAAAATTAGGGTATTAACTTTTTTATCTGCTAATTTAGAAAACGGAAATTTTGCCTTTAACATATCTGAATTCAAGGCAAAATCAGCTTGAATCTCTCCGTCAACCACTAGGTCTGGAAAAAATTTATGCAAGTAGGCAACTGCTTCTCTCACTTTTGAAGTGCTCTCATTATCAGACGATCCAAAATTAGAATACGAAACCATTCCAATTACGGGTTCCATTCCAAACATTCTTACAGTGTTTGCAGTCATCAAAGCAATTTTTGCCAAGTCATCTGCTGAAGGATTAGGATTGATGGCTGTGTCAGACAAGAACATTGGTCCTCGATTGGTCATCATCATATTCGCAGTAGCAAAAATGGTTATTCCTGGTGCTTTACTTATTAATTGCATCATTGGTTTTACTACCGAAGGATAACTTCTAGAATATCCAGTGACTAATGCATCCGCTTCTCCTTCATTAACCATCATTGCTCCAAAATAATTCCGTTCCCGCATCCATTTTTGAGCATCTAATAATGAAATGCCTCTTCGTTGTCTGGATTTCCAAAAAATTTCAGCAAAATGTAACCTTCTTTTATCTTCCTCTTTATTTTTGGGATCGTATATAGGAACCTCAACATCAAAACCCAATTCTTTTTTTAGTTCTAATATGATTTCTTTGTTTCCTAACAAAATCGGGAACCCTATTCTTTCTTCTAAAACAATCTGTGCCGCTTTAAGTACGTCAAGATGATCGGCTTCTGCAAAAATAATGCGTTTTGGATCATTCTTAGCTCTATTAGTTAAAAGACGCACCATTTTATTGTCAGAGCCTAAACGGTCTAACAATTGTTCTTCATATAAATTCCAATCTTCAATGGGCTGTAAAGCCACCCCCGACTCCATTGCTGCCTTAGCAACTGCTGGCGCAACGGTGGTTATTAATCTTGGATCAAATGGTTTAGGAATAATATAGTCGCGACCAAAAACAAGTTTAGTTTCCCCATAGGCAATATTTACTTGTTCAGGAACACTTTCTTTAGCTAATGCAGCAAGCGCTCGAACCGCAGCCATTTTCATCGCTTCGTTAATTTTTGTTGCACGAACATCTAAAGCACCACGAAAAATATAAGGAAATCCTAGAACGTTATTTACCTGATTAGGATGGTCTGAACGTCCCGTTGCCATAATAATATCTTTTCGAGTAGCAATTGCCAAATCATAAGCTATCTCAGGATCAGGATTCGCCATAGCAAAAACAATAGGATTATTAGCCATCCCTTGTAACATTTGTGGAGTCATGATATCTCCTGAGGATAATCCCAAGAAAATATCGGCTCCTTTCAAGGCTTCTTCAAGGTCAATTGAATCGATATCTTGAGCATATTTTTGTTGTAAATCAGATAAAGAAGGATTGCTCTTTGTTAACAGTCCCTTGCTATTGAACATGAAGATATTCTCGACTTTTACGCCTAGCAGGACATATAAATCGGCACAAGCCAACGCTGCAGAACCTGCTCCTGAAACCACCATCTTAACGTCTACAGCTTTTTTATTGGCCAATTCTAAAGCATTTATTAATGCTGCCGAAGATATAATTGCCGTTCCGTGTTGGTCATCGTGCATGACTGGAATATCTAATTCTTCTACCAAACGTCTTTCAATCTCAAAAGACTCTGGTGCTTTTATATCTTCTAAATTAATTCCTCCAAAAGTTGGCGCTATGTTTTTTACGGTCTGTATAAATTCTTCGATGTCTTTAGTCCCAATTTCTATATCAAATACATCTATGTCAGAAAAAATCTTGAATAGTAATGCTTTTCCTTCCATTACTGGTTTTGAAGCTTCGGGTCCTATGTCGCCTAATCCCAGTACTGCCGTGCCATTTGTTATTACTGCAACTAAATTACCCTTGGCAGTATATTTATACACATTGTTTACATCTTTTGCAATTTCTAAACAGGGTTCGGCCACTCCTGGCGAATAGGCTAATGACAAATCTCTTTGAGTTGCATATTTTTTGGTAGGTACAACTTGTATCTTTCCTGGTGTAGGTTTGGCGTGATATAATAAAGCTTCTGATCTTTTACTGTTCTTATCCATTAGAATAATTTTATGTTTCGACCTACAAAGGTAAAAGTCTAGATGTAAAAAGGAAATTTTTAATGAGATAGTTTTACAAAGTTTTCATATATTCCCTGCTATATTGAAATAGAATTATACATATAAATGAACAATAAATCGTATCGCATCAGTTATAATAACTTGTATTTGCTAAAAATTTGTTTCTTTCATGAGCGATTGTTTAAAATAAAGGAGTTCAAAATTACTTCATTATTTCTTTAACAGGAATTTCAGGGAGTAATATTTCTGTTTTTTGAGGTTCTATATTCGATTTCTTGTAAATCTTCTGTTTGTTTAGCTAATTTTACTTTAGAATTTTATTCTGTTGTTGCTAGAGGTATTCCTAAAGCACTAAAGAGGATAATCCTAAACGCATTTTTATATTCAACTTGCCATCAAAACTTGTTGTTCCTTCAATTCGTGGTCGGAGACCTACCACTTTAAATTTAAAACGCTCTATATTAATGATGTACTTTAAATGAACTACCTCTAGGCATACCCCAAGAGGTATCAATCGGAAGAAAGTGAACTTTTAGTATTATGACAACCTTAGTTTTTCAAACTTTCCTATTTTACACACGGGCAAATCCTAGGGGAATTCTATCCGTTAAATTTTCATTCTTGTATGGTGCTGAAACATTTAGGGAAAACTGTTTTAAAGTAAATGTTAATGAAGGAAAATGATTAAAAAAGAAACTTTGGCTTCTTTAAAATTTAAAGCGTTTTCAATTTTTTAATCTCGTTTTCAATTTTTTCAGGAAAAGCTATCGGTAAAACTATCATTAATAGCACTAGTAAACCAATTATGACTCCATAAAAAAATTCGGATTTTATTGCTGTTTATTTCAAAAGACATTTCACAAACAACAAATCTAACATTCTTTGCCTTTACAGGCAACTATTAGGCAAATTAAGCCGTCATTAAAACAAATAAGCCCTTCATAAAAAAGGCTTATTATTGTGATCATTAATACGTTTAAATTTTTTATTGCTTGATAAATCTCATGGTTTTAATACGGTTATTTTCATCAGTAACTTTTACTAAATAAACTCCGTTTTTTAAATCACTAATCTCAAATTGATTTTCTTTAGATTTTTTTGAAAATGCTTTTACTAACTGACCTGTAACCGAAAAAACTTGGACTTTATTCGTATTTACATTTAAAGTAAAATAATTTGATGAAGGATTTGGATGCAACTGTACTTGACCTAATGAATCAAAATTTGTTGTTGACAATGTAGATGGTTTGTTGCCAAACATTCTAAAACCACCAGATTCAATAGACACTTTATCAGTGGTTACTAAAACTTCAAAAGGAGAATCATCCATTAAATTGTACCAAGTTCCCGCATATGGGAAATTGCCTGTAATATCTTGTGATGCTGTACTAAAATTTGACAAAATCACTATATTCTTAATAGCATTTACATCTGTAATTGAAGTATCAAAAATATAAATTGAAGGAGTGAAATTACCAGAATTTACAGTGACACTACCGTTAAAAACAGGTTCGTTAATTTTCAAAGCATTAATTCTAGCATAAGTATCATATAACGCTTTTCTTTCAGGAACTTCCATCCAATTTTCAGTCCATTGTTTAATATGTTTTGTAGCCAATTTACAATCTCCTGGTTTTGTATTCGATTCATCGTTAACCGAGCCGTCAGGACAAGTATATATGGATGAATCCCAACCCAATTCTGCAAATTGCCAAAGCATTTTAGGCCCAGGAATAGGTGTAGAAATAGCCGCAATGGATGCCATTCTTTTTAAGGCTCCAGCTAGTGACTTTATTTCTGCTGAGGCTCCGTATTGCCGTGCCTGAAACATGAGTCGGTCTTTATCATGGCTTTCAGGATAGCCTATTACACGTCTTCCTGTAAAACCCTTATTAGTATTTAACATTCCTGAAATATTTTTATTCCCACCATTGCCTTCTATTAATTGTGTATATGGACTAAATTGTTCACTCCACATCATTACTCCTTTGCCTTCAGCAATTCTATAATTTGCCCATTGTTGCTCTTCGTTACTACCTCCCAAATGCTCAAAAATAGCGTAATGATTGGGGTCTAAACTCCAAGAATAATCGACATACTCTTTAAGTACTTTTACTCTATCAGCTTGGGTTGAATTCGTACAACTTTGTTGGTTATTCCCATCAGTAGTTGGATTTCCTGTATTGATATAGGGGCAGTTTTGCGTAAATCCTTTTGTTAAATCCCAACGGAATCCATCAATTCTGTACTCTTCTATCCACTGTTTTTGGGTTCTGTTTACATAGTATTGGGTTAATACGCTTTGGTGGTTTAGGTCAGTTCCAACGCTATAAGAATGTCTTGCCGTTTGATTGGCATATGGGTTTTCAGCAGTAACTCCGCCGTTAGACCATCCATCGTTATCGGTATCAACCATCCACATTCTTTCAATAGGAGATCTGCCATAGACATGATTTAAAGCCACGTCAAGAATTACTGCTATTCCATTTTGATGGCACAGATCGACTAACTCTTTCAGTTTTGCTGGTGGCCCGTATCTTTTATCTAAAGCCAAATGATAAGTAGTATTGTATCCCCAACTTTCGTTCCCTTCAAACTCCATAACTGGCATTAACTCAATTGCGTTTATATTCAAACCTTTGAAATAATCCATTCTGTCAATTAAATCTTGATACGTTTTATTAACATCAAAGTCACGGACTAAAGCTTCATACACAATTAGTTTTTCCTTAGCTGGCTTTACAAATGGCGCAAATGTATTCAACCAATTGTAACTTCTAAAAGTATTGGTTCCTGTCTGCACAACTGTTACGTCGCGATCTTGTCCTGCAGGATAGTCTGGTAAATTAGGATAAACTCCTAATATTTTAATTTCAGGATCGTCATAATTATTTAAGACCAGTGTAGAAAAAGGATCAGCAGTTTTTACCAATGCTGGTGAATTGGCGGGACGATCGGTATTGTCTACCACCCAATATTGAAACGTATATACTTGCTCAGGCGTTAAGTCTTCTATGACAATCCAAAATTTTCCGGTAGTTGGATCTTTTTTCATTAAATAGTTAGCCGTTGGGTTCCAATTATTAAAACTACCTGCTACATAAACAAAATCTTTAAAAGGCGCATTTAAAACTAAAGTAACTTTAGTAGGATCTGAACTTGAATAATTGACACCGTCTTCAGTATTTGGAGGTTGGTTTTCGTTTATTGGTATTGCATTGATGATAACACTAAATTTCTTTACAACTACTTTTGTACCTTGAGAAATGGTAAGGGAATAAAAAGTATTCTCTATTATATTAGTTAAAGGAAAAGAATAACTTGCAACATCAGTACTTATATTAATTTCAGTTCCATTGGCATTTAAAACATAATTGGCATTTCCTCCGGTATTAGAGGCTTCAACTGTAAAGCCTGTTCCACTATCAATAATTTGATTTGTATTTGCAACTGTTGGAGTAACTAAAGTTACTTGAAATGCACCAACTTCAAAAAATTTAGAATCAGCTGATTTTGCCGCACCATTTACAGTTTTGGCTAAAAACGCAATTCGAGAAATTCCTGTTGTATTGTAATACAAAGATGGGGTTAAAGTATACGTATACGTACTACTTCCAGTTTGTGTCAACTTACTAGTGGGAGACGAAGAAGACCAAGCACCATTATTAGGAGTCCCTATATCAATATTATTTGCATCTTTAGCCCATGCCCACAAATACAAATCGGTGGTTATAGGATTGGTAAGTTTAAATGTAATGGTTATAGATTGATCTTCTTCAAATAGTACAGGACTAACAGTAGCTATTGCAGAAGTCACTTGAGCAAAACCTTTAAATCCAAAGAATACTATAGCAATAACTAATATTGTTTTTTTCATAACTTGTATGTTTGTAAGATAAAAAAAGGCTATTAAAAAATAGCCCTTTTTTTAAAATTTTAGGTAATCCTTATTCTACCAATTCTAATTTATAAGTATAGTTTCTAGGTTTACTTACATCAATGGTGATTTTGTATTTCTGTTTAGTACCATCACTAGTTCCAGGTATTTTTATATCTGCACCTGGTAATCCAGTGCCAAAATCAGCTAAAGGTATTTCAACATTAGTGATAGTAGTTCCTACACCTCCTAATGTAGAAATGAGTTTAGTGTTTGCATCTGTTGAACGAACACCACCCAAATTATCTAAAGGAGCTGTCCAATCATTCGATTTGAATTTAACAACTCTTCCTTTAAATAAATCTATTGTTATTGTCCAAATGTTACTATTACCATCAGCAGTCATAGGAATCATATTAAGAGATCCCGGATTGTTTCTTACTGCTAAACCAAAAATACCAAAGGCCTTGTAAAACTGCACCGCATATTTCAACCCACCAGGAGTTAAATCGGCAGTAACAAAATAATATCCTGCTGTAGCTATGCTAATGTTAGTTCCACCTCCTAGAACAAGTACTCCGCCTGGATCTGCGCCATAAACTGCCGCTCCTGAATAATCCCTGCAGGAATCAGGCTGATAAAACTTATAATCTCCTGCTTCTAAATACATATAACCTTGGAAATCATTAATTATTTGGGAACTAGAAGAAATAATTTTTGGAGCTGTTGCTGGTAAACTTCCCTCTTTTACAAAAGCTAATGTCTTTGGTTGTAAAGAATAACCTGTTACAGTAAGCATAATTGGGGATGACTTTTGAATGAGTTGATTACCTGGTACGTTTCCAAGTACCGACTCTATCGTTATTTCAACATTCATAGGACTACATCTAAATGTTGATAGTCCGCTTAATAACGAATTAAATTGTTTTACTGTTAACGTACTATCTGTAACCGTTCTTGATATTACAGACTTCACTATACCTTTGGTAGGGTCAGTATTATCTCTATCTTTAACAATTATATTGTAGACAAGACCTGTTGTTCCTGTGTTTCCAGTTGGAACGCCATAATCAGCCCTGTCCCATTCTAAATCAATAAAAGTTTGACTCTCATTGTCCTGCAACAAAACACTTGGTGGTGTAGATTCAGAAACATCACGCAATTCAAACCCATTCAATACAGCCACGGGCTCTTTATCATTTGTACAAGAGACAAAGGATATAAGTAAAAATACAAAAATTGTTGTTTTTAAAATATTTTTCATTTATTCAAAAATTAAATATTAATTATAACCTGAGTTTTGAGTTAACTTTGGATTTGCTTGAATGGCTTTCAAAGGAATTGGAAACAAATCATAGTGAGATGGTATAGAATTACCATCTTTAACTCCACCCTTCCAAGGCCATAGGTAACTTCCTCCAGTAAATTTGCCATAACGAATTAAATCAGTTCGTCTGTGACCTTCAAAATTGAGTTCTCTAGCTCTTTCGTCAAGAATGAAATCAAGAGTTAACTCCCCTGAAGTTATAGGTGAAGCGTTAGATCGAGTTCTTATTGCATTTACATAAAATAATGCATCCTCAGCTGTTCCACCACCACCTCTTAAAATACTTTCTGCTACCATCAAATAGGCATCTCCTAATCGATACAAAGGAAAATCGGTTCCTGCAAAAAGTACTGGACTCACTGGGATTCCTGAAAAATTAGTGTTTACAAATTTTATAGAAGGAAAACCATCAACCCACTTTTTATAATCATTCATCTCATAATTATGTATTTTTGAAAGATCTGTAGAGTTATAATTTGTATAAAAAAGTCTTGCTCTATCGTCAGAAGATTCTGCCAATCCTTGTGCGCTATTTGCAAACAATCCATACCATGCTTTTGTAGCTCGATGTCCTCCCCAAGCATTACTATCACCCCCTGGATTTCCAAAAACTGTAGGGTCCATTGTAGCAGAACTAAGGCTTCCGTTGATTAAATAAGTAGTATTACCATAACTCTGGCTTGTTATTGGATCTGCGATTAAAGGATAAATGATTTCATTTTTGGCATCCGTAACATTATTATCTCTGCAAAATAAACTTCTAAAACTATCTGCCAATTTATACCCTCCTTCATCAATTACTAATTTTGAGTACTTATAAGCCTGAGCATATTTGTTTTCTCCTATATAGACCTCTGCATTCAAATACAATTTAGCTAATAACATTCTGGCTACACTTCTGTTTGCCCGTCCATACGTATTTGTAAACGGCAATAGTTTATCTGCACTTGAAGTCAATTCTGCATCGCAAATATCAGTAAGTTCATCGGTGACAAATTTAAATAACTCTCTTCTGGTTGATTCGCTTTTAGGCTCTGTGACTCCCAAATCGGCTTCGGTTAATAAGGTACCCTTTCCAAAACAATCAATTAAATAAAAATAAGCGAGTGAGCGCAAAAATCGCATTTCACTTATCAACCGTTCTTTATTAGGTAAGTCAGGTTCTTTTTTTATTATGTCTATCAATCTGTTAGCTTGTGGTACGGTATAATATACACGATTGTACACATATCTAAAAAACTTGTTGTTTTCATCCCAGTTTGCTGTAGTGGTTAATTGGTCTAATCCATTATCACCCCAACGGTTTTTCATACCATCAGCGGTAAAATCTTCTAAGTTGATAATCCCTCTCAAGAATGGAGATTCCCCCGCATCATCACCAGGAGTATCAGTACTTCCGGGTCCATTAGATCCCGATAAAGCAAACGTACTGTAAACTTTAGACATAGATCCAATAATAAATGCACTACCACCACCTTTTACTTGATCAGGTGATAAATCTATTTTATTTTCTGTATTCAAATCATCTGTACAACTGCTTATTAGTACTAAACTTAATAAAAGTCCTAAACTATTTAACTTAATATTTTTCATAATATCATTTTATAAAATTAAAAATCAAGACTTACACCAAAGGTATAGGTTCTAGGTCTTGGATATAAACTACCATCTCTACCTGAATTACTTTCAGGATCTTGACCTGAATAACTAGTAATTAAAAAAGCATTATTTATGGCACCACTTACTCTTAAAGATGATTTTCCTACAAATTTAAGAAACTTGTATCCTAAAGAAATGTTATCACAACGCAAAAATGTAGCATCTTCTAAAAAATAATCAGAGAGAGAAGTTTCAGATGCGGTGAAATTTTTAAAGTCTGGATTGGCGCTTCCGTTGTAAAAATTTAAAACGTTATTTAAAACTGATTGTTGTGAAGGAGGAGCGGCTGCATCTATAAAACCTCGATCTATAGAATTTTGATTGTAAATCTGACCCCCTATTTGACCTCTAAAGTTGGCAGCTAAATCCCAGTTTTTATATACTATATTAGTATTAAATCCGTAGGTCCAATTAGGCACAACGGGCTTCAAATACCTGTCCGCAAGCGTAATTGTACCATCATTATTGAGGTCCTCATAAGCTCCTACAATTGGCTTCCCACTTGCATCATAAATTTGTTTGTATACATAAGCCTCCTGTCTTTGACGTCCCACCACATCGTACGTACTATAGGTATTGCTACCTATACCAGATCCGCCAATTTCAGTTCTTCCTGCTAAATCAACAACTTTATTAATGGCATAAGCAATATTACCTCCTACACTCAAAGAAAAATTATCAGTGTTTATGACTTTAACATTTAATGTAGACTCAAACCCCTTACTATCTATTGATCCACTATTTGTAATATTTACAGTTGCACCAGTCCCTTGACCTGCTACAGTAGTTATTACTGCTAATAAATCTGTAGTTTTACGGGTATATACATCAAAGCTCCCTGACACTATACTGTTCTTGAAAAATTCAAAATCCAATCCAAGGTTGTAGGTGCCTGTTTTCTCCCAAGTTAAATCAGCATTATAAGGTTTAGTGGTATAAATATCTATTCCTTCTAAATATTGATCACTAGCACCCGCTAGCTGGTAATAGAGTCTTGAAGGAAAATATCCAGCATTATTAGCAAAATTCGCCTGACCTGTTTTACCCCAACCAACTCTCAATTTCAAATCCTGAATCACGTTAGAATTTACAAGAAATTTTTCTTCTTTTATTTTCCAAGCTGCACCAACAGCAGGGAAATAACCCCATCTATTTTCTTCTGTAAACAAGGAAGAGGCATCGGCTCTGAAAGTAGCCGTAAACAAATATTTGCCTAAAACATCCACATTACCTCTAGCGAAAAAGGCTTGAAGATTTAACGGAGAGTAATACCTGTTGTCTGGGTTATTTGCATTTGATATAAAAGTTTCTCTAATTCCTGTATTAGGATCATTTCGAAATGAAAGTGAATTCCCATCAAATTTAAAATTTTGATACGAATATCCTGCCTGGCCATCAACCTTTCTAATAAAACCAGTTAGTGATTTAGAATAAACTAAATAGGTATCCATTGTTGTATTGGTTTCAGTATTCCTATTAAAACTTGATAGACCTGGATTAAAAAGGTAATTAGTATTTGGATCGGTTCCTTGATTGAAAGTATAGGTAGCAATTGCATTTTCGGCAAAAGTTTCTCTATATCTAGATTGTGTAGCATCTAATCCGAAATTTGCTACAGCTCTTAAATCTCTTAAAAAAGGAATCTTGTAATCAAACTCTATATTCCCTAGAAATCGCAAAGCTCTATCAATTCCATTTCTCTGTTCTAAAATAGCTAATGGATTATCCGCTCCAATTTTTTGATCTCTGTTAAATGCGCCTGTTATCTCTGTCTGTTGATAATATCCTCCAAACTTATTATTAAAGGAAGGACCATAAACCGGTTTTGTTGGATCCATTGACAAAGCAGCGCCAATAGCTCCTTCATTTCCACCATTTTTATAAGTAGAGTTTCCTTTAGCATTAATATCAACTTTCAAATTATCATTCAAAAATTTTGGGGTCATTTTAAATGAATAAGACAATCTTTCGTAATCGTTATTTTTTATAAGCCCTTGTGCACTAGTATATCCAACCGAAGCTCTGAATGGTATTTTCTTATATAAATTGGCTCTAGCACTAAAAGTGTGGTCAGTATTTATTGAAGTTCTAAAAACTTGGTTTTGCCAATTGGTATCACTCAATATTCTACCTTCAATTTCTGGGGTTGATGGATTGTCTAACCCTTCATTGATATCAGTTGTTGCAGGATTGTCATTTACATTTGGGTCATCAATACCAAGGCTATTTGTTCTGTCAGGATGATATTGTTGAATAAACTTAACGAAATCAGCAGCATTCATAACATCTAATGCTTTAGTTATTTTTCCCACAGAAATATTGGCTGAATAATTAAATTGGGGAGCTCCAGCTGTTCCTTTTTTTGTTGTAATAAGAATCACCCCATTTGAAGCTCTTACACCATATATTGCAGTTGCAGAGGCATCTTTCAAAATCGAAAAACTTTCTACATCATTTGGATTAATTAAATTCCATGGATTGGTACCTGTATCACTAATCGGAACTCCGTCAATAATAATCAATGGGTCGTTTGAAGCCACCAATGAAGCACCTCCACGTATTAAAATTTGCGGTTTTTGATCGGGTGCACCGCCGCCGTTTGTAATTCTAACACCAGCAGCCTTACCTGCCAACAATTGATCGGTTGACACAATTGCTCCTTTATTAAAGTCTTTAGAAGTTACCAATGCAACAGATCCAGTAGCATCTTTTTTCTTTGCAGAACCGTATCCTACTTGAATAACCACTTCATTCAATTGGTTTGACTCTTCGTCTAAGCCAATAGTTACCGCTTTTTGAGAAGTAAAAGTTATAGTTTGATTCACATAACCAATGTAAGAGAATACAACAACATCACCTTTATTTATTTTTGGCAATTTAAATTTGCCATCGAAATCAGTTGAAGTACCATTTGGAGTACCTTTAATAATGACATTTACGCCAGGTATAGGCTGTTTCGATTTAGAATCTACAACCGTACCCTCCAAACTACTTTGAGCCAGAATGCTAAAAGGAAGGAATACGAATAAAAATAACAACTTTTTGTAAATTGTTTTCATACATTTTGTTTAGGTTAGGAATTAGTTTTGTGCTTATATTTTACTTCGAATCGTTAAATTTAATATAAAATTCACTTCACAAAAAAAAACTGCTGCTAAAAAAAGTACGAAAACGTAATAGTGTTGAAAACTTTCTGAATTTTATATATTTTTAAGGCTAAAATTGAATTTTATGAAATTATAATTTAACTATCTTCGCATATTACTATTTATCATATTATAAGCACTTCGTAAAAATTTATCCCTACCAAATGAAAAGAAAAGTTACTTTAAAACAAATTGCAAAAGAATTAGACGTTTCTATTTCTACTGTTTCAAAATCACTTAAAGACAGTCCAGAGATAAGCGAAGACACAAGGCAAAAAGTTCGTGCTTTTGCAAAATTATACAACTACAAGCCCAATTTAATTGCTTTAAGCTTAAAGAATAGAAAAACAAAAACGATTTGTGTTATTATTCCGGAGATTATTCATCATTTTTTTGCAACTGTAATTAGTGGTATAGAGCGCGTTGCTAATGAAAAAGGCTATAATGTTATCGTATGTTTATCAGACGAATCTTTTGATAAAGAAGTCATAAATATGGAAATGTTAGCTAACGGAAGTATTGATGGATTTATCATGTCTTTGTCTAAAGAAACGCAATTAAAAAAAGATTTTCACCACATTAGTGAAGTAATCAGTCAAGGGATGCCAGTGGTGATGTTTGACAGAGTTGCCAATGATATTTTATGTGATAAAGTGATTATTGATGACAATTTAGCTGCTTTTGAAGCGGTTCAGTTTTTAATTAACAAAGGCTTTAAAAAAATTGCGCTAATCTCTACAGTTGACTATGTAAGTGTTGGTAAATTGAGAACTGACGGATATCTTAAAGCCTTAAGGAGCAACAACATTCCAATCGATGAGGAATTTATTCTTAAAGTTGAAGATATGGACAATTGTTCGGGTCAAATAGAAGCATTACTGCTTAAAAATTCTTTTGATGCTATATTCGCTGTAAACGAATTATTTGCAGTAACCGCCATTAAATTAGCTAAAAAATTAAATTTGAAAGTTCCTGAAGATATATCAATCATAGGGTTCACAGACGGCATGATTTCTAAGTACTCCTCGCCAAGCATTACAACGGTGAGTCAAAATGAAATAAAAATGGGCGAAAAAGCCGCAACTATGCTCATAGATAGACTAGAAAACGAGGATGAAGATGAGGAGCATTACAAGACAGAAGTTATTGAAACGAATCTTGTGGAGAGAGAATCAACAATTTAATTTTTTAAAATAAAACAACTTTTTAACAATAATTTTAAAATTAAAATTCATCAATTAAAATAAATTATTACTTTTACCGCATATCAAAGCTCATATTTTACTTCGAAAATAAAAATAAGTTTTGATAAGCATGGTGCTTATCGTATCTAATCAATTACAATACGATAATGGAAAAACCAAAATTAAATTTCTGGCAAATTTGGAATCTAAGTTTTGGATTCTTAGGAGTTCAAATCGGGTATTCTCTACAAAATGGAAATACCAGTAGAATATTAGAAGCTTTAGGTGCTGATGTACATAGTATAGGCTATTTTTGGCTTGCAGCCCCTTTAGCTGGATTAATAGTTCAGCCTATAATAGGACTCTCTAGCGATAAAACTTGGACACGGCTTGGCCGAAGAATTCCTTTTATTTTTGGCGGCGCAATCGTTTCGGCTTTGGCAATGTTTTTTATGCCAAATGCCGAATATTTTACCTACCTATTACCTCCTTTAGCTTTTGGCGCCACCATGTTATTATTAATGGATACATCCTTTAATGTAACCATGCAACCTTTTAGAGCTCTTGTAGGCGACATGGTAAATGACGATCAGCGCAACTTAGGCTATTCTCTTCAAAGTGCTTTAATAAATTTTGGTGCCGTGTTTGGCTCGTTACTCCCTTGGATATTAACAAATATTGGAGTTGCAAACGTTCCGGCTGAAGGAGAAAAAGTGGCTGCTTCAGTAATTTGGTCATTCTACATAGGAGGTGCAATTTTACTGGTTAGTGTACTCTGGACGGTTTTTAGAACTAAAGAATATGCTCCTAAAGAGCACGCATTATATAACAATATTGAATTAGAAGCTAAAGAAACTACAGAAAAAACAAGTGTTTTTAAGTTAATTGGAAATGCTCCTAAAATATTTTGGCAACTAGGATTTGTACAGTTTTTCTCTTGGTTTGCTTTGTTTTTAATGTGGGTATATACCACAAGAGCAATCGCTAATCAAGTGTGGGGTCCTGAAGCTATAGATGCAAAATCGATAGGCTTTAACGAAGCTGGAGATTGGACTGGCGTTTTATTTGCTTTTTATAGTGCTGTAGCGGCATTATATTCATTGTTAATTCCGAAAATAGCAAAATCTATTGGAAGAAAAAAGACCTATAGCTTTTCTTTATTTCTTGGCGGACTAGGTTTAATGTCAATGTTTTTAGTTCATGACAAAAACATTTTATTATTGTCCATATCTGGTGTTGGCTTGGCTTGGGCTGCAATATTAGCTATGCCTTATGCCATGCTTTCGGGCTCACTTCCAGCAGATAAAATGGGTGTATATATGGGATTATTTAATGCCACGATTACTTTACCCCAAATTGCCGCAGGAATCTTAGGAAGCACTTTAATTGCCGCTTTTGGAGGAAACCCAATGGTAATTATTGTTATTGCTGGAGTATCAATGCTAATAGCTGGACTAGCGGTGTTTTTAGTAAAAGAAAAAACATCTGAATAAAAAAAGAAATAAAATATTTTAAAAATTTCTTTACGAGAATTGAATTATTAGCAATCACACACTTAATATTTTATTAACAACTAAGTAATTTATTATTAATTCTACTGTAATAGTAAAACTTTATAGATAGCTTTAAATCATGAAAACAAATAAAGAGTTTTAAACTAATTTTGAATCTGAAAAATATTATATAAATAAAATGAAAAAGGTTAAAGCATTTATTTTCGATTTAGATGGCGTAATTGTTGACACTGCTAAGTATCATTATTTAGCATGGAAAAAAATTGCCAATCAATTGGACATCGATTTTACTCATGAGCATAACGAATTATTAAAAGGAGTAAGCCGAGTGCGCTCTCTTGATATTATTTTAGAATTAGGAAAAATTGAAGCCTCACAACAGGATAAAAACAATTGGCTCATTCAAAAAAATGAAGATTACTTGTCCTATCTAGTAGATATGGACGAAAGTGAAATATTACCAGGTGTAATGCCTGTTTTAAAATATTTAAAAGCCAACCATCAAAAAATTGCTTTAGGTTCTGCCAGTAAAAATGCAAGGCCCATTCTTGAAAAAACGGGAATACTTGATTATTTCGATGCTATTGTAGACGGAAATGATGTTTCTAATGCAAAACCTGATCCTGAGGTTTTTATTAGAGCAGCACAATTGCTGGGTGCTTCAAATGAAGATTCAATAGTTTTTGAAGATTCTGTGGCTGGTGTTCAAGCTGCTAATATAGCTCATATGAAGAGTATTGGTATAGGCGAAAAAAGCGTTTTGCATGAAGCAAATCATATTTTCCATGATTTTACATCAATAGAAACTAGTTTTATCGATCAATTAATAAACAACTAAATCACAACATTTAATAACGCATAAAAAAAAAGAAATGAACCAAGATTATATTAAAGCTGACAATTGGTCCATCATTGAGGAGGGATTTGATGTAGAGAGCATAAAATCGTCTGAGAGTCTTTTCAGCATTGGGAACGGTGCTATGGGACAACGAGCAAATTTTGAAGAACATTATAGTGGGGAAACTTTTCAGGGAAGCTATATTGCAGGAATATATTATCCAGACAAAACTAAAGTTGGCTGGTGGAAAAATGGCTATCCAGAATATTTTGCGAAAGTGTTAAATGCACCCAACTGGATTGGTATTGATATAGAGATTAACGGTGAAAATTTAGATTTGAATGCTTGTTCATCGGTTAAAAACTATCGTAGAGAACTTAACATGAAAGAAGGTTGGTACAATCGCTCTTTTGAAGCTACATTAAAAAACGGAACTGAGATTAGCGTTAATGTTCGTCGTTTCCTTTCACTAAATTTAGATGAAGTTGGAGTTATTAAATATGAAATTACTCCATTAAATAGAGACTCAAAAATAGTCTACAAACCTTATATTGATGCAGGTGTAACCAATGAAGATGCCAATTGGGAAGAAAAATTTTGGGAACCATTAGATGTTAAACATTCTGAAAACAAAGCATTTGTAACTGCAAGAACGTTTAAAACGCATTTTATAGCAACTACGTTCATGCAAAACAGTATTTTATCTAACGGAACAGATTTAAAAATTACAACAGAGAATATTGAGTCCAATAAAGAAAAAATACAATTCATCTATACAGTTGCGGTAGCTAAAGGAGAAACATCAGCAATAGAAAAAATTGGTGGTTATACTGTTTCTTTAAATCATGAAAATACGCAACTTGGTGCTGAAAATGCAATCCAAGCCGCATCAACAAAAGGATATGATCAATTGTTGCAAGATCAAATAGTGTCTTGGGCAAAAATATGGGAAATGTCAGACATCACTATAGATGGAGACGTAAAAGCTCAACAGGGAATTCGTTTCAATATTTTTCAATTGAACCAAACTTATTTAGGTAAAGATTCTCGATTGAATATTGGTCCAAAAGGATTTACTGGAGAAAAATATGGTGGCTCGACTTATTGGGACACTGAAGCCTATTGTATCCCGTTTTATATGGCGACTAAAGACCAACAAGTAGCTCGGAATTTGTTAGCTTATCGTTACAATCAATTAGATAAAGCAATCGAAAATGCAGCAAAATTAGGGTTTTCAAACGGAGCGGCTTTGTATCCAATGGTAACGATGAATGGTGAAGAATGTCATAACGAATGGGAAATTACTTTTGAAGAAATTCACAGAAACGGAGCCATAGCTTTTGCCATTTTTAATTACTACCGTTTTACTGGTGATTATTCCTATATTCCCGAAAAAGGACTAGAAGTTTTAATAGGAATTGCACGTTTTTGGCATCAAAGAGCCAATTTCTCTACCCATAAAAACAAGTATATGATTCTTGGTGTTACGGGACCAAACGAATACGAAAACAACGTAAACAATAATTTTTATACGAATTATATCGCAAAATGGTGTTTAAATTATACTTTCGAACAAATTCAGAAAGTTTCTATAGAATACCCTTCAGATCATAAAAGAATTACCGAAAAAGTAAAGATTACGGATGCCGAATTACAATCTTGGAAAAAAGTAGCTGATAACATGTACTTCCCATTTTCTGAAGAACTTAATGTTTACTTACAACAAGACGGCTTCTTAGATAAAGAATTGGTTAGAGTTGCCGATTTGGATAAAACTCAAAGACCAATTAATCAAAAATGGTCTTGGGATAGAATTTTGCGTTCGCCATACATAAAACAAGCCGATGTTTTACAATGCTTTTATTTCTTTGAAGATCATTTTACAAAAGAGGAGTTAAATCGCAATTTCGAATTCTACGAATCGTTTACTGTTCACGAAAGTTCACTTTCGCCTTGTGTACACTCTATTCAAGCAGCAGTTTTAGATAAAATGGAAATGGCTTATACGTTCTATTTAAGAACTTCTCGTTTAGATCTTGATGACTATAACAAAGAGGTAGAAGAAGGCTGTCACATTACCTCAATGGCTGGAACTTGGATGAGTATTGTAGAAGGATTTGGAGGTATGAGAGTAAAAAATGATGCACTTCATTTTTCTCCAAAAATACCAAAAGAATGGAATGGTTATTCTTTCAAAATTAATTTTAGAAACCAAATATTAAAAGTTTCTATTAATCATAACGATACTCAATTTTCACTTGAAGGGGCTAAAGAATTGACTGTTTTTGTAAACGGAATAGCTGTTCTTGTCGAACCAAATAACTTGGTAACCGTTTAATTTTCAATTTTAAACTTAATCTCGAGTCATCTAATAAAAGTGAACTTGAAATTAATTGATACTACAGAGAAACATAGAATTTATAATAAGTAATTTTATGTTTCTTTCTTGTGGTATGCACTTAAAAAAATTTCAAGTAGAACTAAATAATAACAAAACATGAAAAAAATAGTTGTTCTACTTCTGATTTCCGTTCTTTCGTTTGCGCAAAATGCAAATCGGAAGTTTGTAAATTGTACTTTTAAAAAAAATCTACTTGAAATTAATACCTCTGACGGGAAGTACCATATAAAACCGTATTCCAATCAAATTATAGAAACTAGTTTTATTCCAACTGGAGAAGTATTCAATCCAAATTCACATGCTGTAGTTTTAACTCCAGAAAAAGTTAGCTTAAAAATAAAACAAACCAAAAACGCTATAGTTTGTTCAACATCAGGTATAATTGTTTCTATTCAAAAAAGTCCTTTTCAAATTTCTTATTTCTATAAAAACAATTTATTAATATCCGAAAAAAATGGGTTTGTTAAAAAAACAAATACAGACACAAAAGACACATCAGCAATAGAAACTTTAGAATTCAATTTAGACAACACCGAAGCCCTTTTTGGTGCTGGAGCTCGAGCTTTAGGCATGAACCGTCGTGGCAATCGTTTGCAATTGTACAATCAAGCCGATTATGGTTATGAAACGTACTCAAAAAAAATGAACTTCTCAATTCCGTTAGTACTCTCCTCAAAAATTTATGCTATTCATTTTGACAATGCTCCTATTGGCTACTTGGATTTAGATAGTAAAAAAGACAATACTTTAATCTACGAAACCATTTCTGGCAGAAAAACATACCAAGTAATTGCTGGTGAATCTTGGGGTAATTTAATTTCAAATTATACTTCCCTTTCAGGTAGACAACCATTAGTGCCTCGTTGGGCTTTAGGGAATTTATCAAGTCGTTTTGGATATCACAACCAAGATGAAGTAACAAAAACAATTGATAAGTTTATAAAAGATGAAATTCCTGTTGATGCCATTATTTTAGACTTATATTGGTTCGGAAAAACGGTTCAAGGCACCATGGGGAATTTAGATTGGGACAAAGATAATTTTTCCAATCCAAAGAAAATGATTGCTGATTTAAATACAAAAGGAGTAAAAACAGTTCTTATTACAGAACCCTTTATTTTGACCACCTCTAACAAATGGAAAGAGGCTGTTGATAAAAAGGTGTTGGCAACAGACAAAGTAGGCAATCCTTTTACCTATGATTTCTATTTTGGGAATACTGGAATTGTAGACCTATTTAAACCCGAAGGGAAGACTTGGTTTTGGAATATTTATAAAGACTTAATCAATCAAGGAATTGGAGGATGGTGGGGCGATTTAGGAGAGCCCGAAGTTTTTCCATCAGCAGCACTTACCGCTAAGGGAACAGCTGATGAAGTACACAATATATATGGGCATTCATGGGCAAAAATGATTAGTGATGGCTATAAAACTGATTTTCCTAAAACTCGCCCTTTTATTTTAATGCGTGCCGGTTATTCTGGTTCTCAGCATTATGGAATGATTCCTTGGTCTGGCGATGTGAGTCGCACTTGGGGTGGTTTGCAATCACAACCCGAAATTGCTTTACAAATGGGAATGCAAGGCATGTCCTATATGCACTCAGATTTAGGAGGCTTTGCAGGAGATTATTTTGATAATGAATTGTATATTCGATGGTTGCAATATGGCGTTTTTCAACCCATTTATCGTCCGCACGCTCAAGAAGATGTAGCTTCAGAACCAGTCTACAAAGATATTGTAACTAAAGCTAAAGCTAAAAAACAAATCGAATTGCGTTATCAAATGTTGCCATACAATTACACTTTAGCTTTCGAAAACAATAATAAAGGACTGCCGTTAATGCGCCCTTTATTTTTTGAAGAGCCTAAAAATCAAAAATTAGTTACCACTTGTGATTCTTATTTATGGGGCAATGATTTTTTAGTTACTCCTATAACTAAAGCGTCAGTAACAAGTACTTCAGTATATTTTCCGGAAAACAACAATTGGTTTGATTTTTATTCAGATACGAAACATGAAGGGGGAACTACTGCATCTATTCAAGTTTCGGCTGATAATATTCCCGTTTTTGTTCGTGGTGGCGCCTTTATTCCAATGATTAAAACAATACAAAACACATCGAAATATTCACTAAATGCTTTTGACTTACACTATTATTTTGATGAAAAAACAGTTACAAGTAACGGAAAGTTATACAATGATGATGGAACAACAGCTAATGCTTTTGAAAAAGGAGAATTCGAAATTTTAAATTTTGCATCATCCATCAAAGAAAAAACGGTTACCCTTACTTTAAATGCGGAAACTGGAAAATCATATCTATCTGCTGACAAAAGCGTTTCTCTAATTCTGCATAATATGAATGATAAAATTAAAAGTGTTACTATAAATGGTGCAGAAAGTAACTATGTTATTCAAGATTCTAAAATAGTTGTTCCTATTCAAATAGTAAGAAATAAAACAACAATTGTATCGTTACAAATTCAATAAAAATATAATCAATGAAAAAAGCAGTTCAAATAAGCATTGTGTTTTTAGTATTCTTTTTGTCAAATTGTTCATCAACAAAAAAATGTGCTATAAAAGAAACAACAAAAACTACTTTTGTTTGGGAGGGAGCCAATTTATATTTTTTAATGACTGATCGTTTTAAAGACGGGAATCCAAAAAAAGAAATTTATTTAAACCGTACAAAAACTGCTGGAAAATTAAGAGGTTTTGAAGGTGGAAACATCAAAGGTATTATACAAAAAATTGACGAAGGTTATTTCGATAAACTAGGAATAAGTGCCATTTGGCTCACCCCAATTGTAGAACAAATTTATGATGGTGTAGATGAAGGAACCGGATTAAGTTATGGTTTTCACGGGTATTGGGCAAAAGATTGGACAGCATTAGACCCAAATTTTGGTACTAAAGAAGATTTAGCTTTACTAGTTCAAAAAGCACATGCAAAAGACATCCGTATTGTTTTAGATGGTGTCATCAATCATACAGGACCTGTAACAGCAATAGATCCTGTTTGGCCAAATGATTGGGTTCGAACGGGTCCACAATGCGATTATAAAAGTTTTCAAAATACAACCGCTTGTACTTTAGTTGCTAATTTACCAGACGTAAAAACAGAAAGCACACAAGAAGTATCACTACCGCCTTTCTTAATCGAAAAATGGAAAAAAGAAGGAAGATATGACAAAGAAGTGGCCTCATTAGATGAATTTTTTAAAAGAACTGGATATCCAAGAACGCCAAAAAACTATATCATTAAATGGCTAACTGATTATATTACCGAATTTGGAATTGACGGCTATCGTGCAGATACTGTAAAACATACAGAAGAAGGGGTTTGGGCCGATTTCAAAACCCAATGTGATTATGCTTTTGCTGATTGGAAAAAAAACAACCCGACAAAAGTTTTAGACAATAATCCTTTTTATACCATTGCCGAAGTATACAATTACGGCATAAGCGGTGGACAAATTTTTGATTTTGGAGATAAAAAAATAAACTATTATCAAAACGGATTCAATAACATGATAAATTTTGAATTCAAATGGGATGCACAAAAAGATTACGAATTCATCTTTTCAAAATATTCAAACAAACTTAATAATGAATTAAAAGGCTATAGTGTTTTAAACTATTTGTCTTCACATGACGACGGAAGTCCTTTCGATGCCAAACGGACAAAAAGCATAGAAAGTGGCACAAAATTATTGCTTTCTCCAGGGATTTCTCAGGTGTATTACGGAGATGAAACGGGTCGCTCTTTGGCAATCGAAGGAACTCAAGGAGATGCTACTTTACGCTCATTTATGAATTGGGAAGACCTACAATCTAATCCTGAGACTCAAAAAACACTGTTACATTGGCAAAAATTGGGTCAATTCAGAAGAAATCATCCTTCGGTAGGAGCTGGTATCCATTCTCAAATTTCTTCAAATCCTTATGTATTCAGTAGAACTTTTACAAAAAATAACTATTATGATTCTGTAGTTATTGGTTTAGATTTACCTGTAGGAATAAAAGAAATTACTGTAGGAACCATTTTTAGAAATGGAGCTAATGTAAAAGACACCTATTCCGGAAAATCAGCAACTGTTACCAATGGAAAAGTAATTATCGATTCCGAATTTGGCTTTGTCCTATTAGAATTAAAAAAATAATAAAAATAAAATTGACACAAACGCCCTTAGAAATGAAGGCGTTTTTTTATGTTTACACTTTCATAATTTAATAAAGAATGCTAAACCTAGGACATCGTGGCGCAAAAGGGTATGAGCCTGAAAACACTTTGCTTTCTTTTCAAAAAGCAATTGACATAGGAGTTGATGGCATTGAGCTAGACGTTCATCTGAGTTCCGATGGAGCAATTATGGTCATACACGATGAAACTATTGATAGAACCACTAACGGCAAAGGATTTGTAAATGAACTATCTTTGCTAAAATTGAATGGCTTTGAAATAGAAAAGGAACAAAAAATCCCTTCACTTCAAGAAGTTTTTGATTTGGTAAACCAACAATGTCTTATAAATATTGAGTTAAAAGGAAAAGGAACAGCAAAACCTGTTCTTGCTTTAATTGAAGAATATGTTTTAGAAAAAAATTGGGATTACAGTCATTTTATAGTTTCAAGTTTCGATTGGACTGCATTGCAAGAACTACGTAAGTGGAATCCTAAAATTCCAATAGGCGTTTTAACCCAAACTAATTTAGATTTAGCTGTGGCTTTCGCCAAATTTATCAAAGCCGAAACTATTCATCCGTATTTTCATTTGTTAACCAAAGAAAATACAAAAAAAATACAAAATGAAGGTTTTGAAGTATTTTCCTGGACCGTTAATGAAATAGAAGACATTGAAAAAATAAAATCATTCCATGTAAACGGAATCATTTCTGATTTTCCGGATAGGATTTGATTTTAAACCTACATATATAAATATCTCAAGACTCACATAAAGCTAAACTTAATAAATCTTAACTCTCTTAATGGTTTAAAAAATGAATCAAAATTTCGATATTATTATTGTTGGTGGCGGTGCAGCGGGTTTTTTTACAGCAATTAATAGTGTTGAGAAAAATCCTAAGCTCAAAGTTGCTATTTTGGAACGTGGTTCAGAAGTGTTACAGAAAGTTCGCATTTCTGGTGGAGGAAGATGCAATGTAACTCATGCTTGTTTTGAACCTAATGAATTGGTCAAGTTTTATCCGCGCGGCGAAAAAGAATTGCGGGGTCCTTTTCATCAGTTTTGTTCTGGCGATACTATTGAATGGTTCGAAAAACATGGCGTAGAGCTCAAAATTGAAGACGACGGACGCATGTTTCCCGTTTCTAATTCATCGCAAACTATTATTGATTGCTTTATACAAGCCACACAAAAATTAGGAATTAAAGTGCTGACAGGACAAAGTGTGCAATCGATATTCAAAAAAGATAGCTTTTGGAAAATTGAAACCCAAAGCGAAAACTATATCACCGAAACATTAATTCTAGCCACAGGAAGTAACCCGAAAATATGGGAAATGCTACAAAATTTTGGTCACGCCATCGTTTCGCCAGTCCCTTCCCTATTTACTTTTAATATCAAAGATTCAAGAATAAAGGAATTACCTGGAGTTGCTGCAAATGTCTCCGTAAAAGTAAAAGATAGTAAACTTGTTTCCTCAGGACCTTTATTAATTACGCATTGGGGCATGAGTGGACCTGCGATTTTAAAACTCTCTGCTTGGGGTGCACGAATTTTAAATGATAAAAACTATCAGTTTACCATTTATGTCAATTGGCTCAATGATGTTGATGCCGAAGATACTGAAAAAATTCTCAAAGAAATAAAACAAGAACACGCGAAGAAAGCGGTTTCAAAGAAATCTCCTTTTGAACTTCCTAATCGTTTGTGGGAAAGTTTAGTACTTGCCTCTGGCATTGAAACAGAAACAAAATGGGCAGATGTATCGAAAATACAATTGCAAAATATTGCTCATCAATTGACCAATGCTAGTTTTCAAGTAAACGGAAAAAGCACATTTAAAGAAGAATTTGTTACCGCTGGCGGAATCGATTTAAAAGAAATTAACTTTAAAACCATGGAAAGCAAGCTACACCAAAATCTTTATTTCGCTGGAGAAATCGTAAATATTGATGCCATTACTGGCGGATTTAATTTTCAGAATGCTTGGACGAGTGGGTTTATTGTGGCTAGTGCTATAACCAACTGATAAGTTAATTGCTCTTTCAACTTTTGTGGCAAAATTTTCAAAATGAAAAAAATGCTGCATTTATTTAACAACCGTCTTTGCGAGGTGCCCGTTTATAAATTATTTTACTATCTCGTTCTGCATAGTCGCCCGCTACTATTGGATAGGAATACTTGGGCGCTTGCAAAACGCTATGGCTTTTTATAATTATTTTGTCGTTCACTTTCAGGCGATGCAATTGCTGAAATTCATTATACTTTTCTGGTCCAAAAGCAAGAATATAATCGTCGCTATTAATCCTTACCATCAGTCCGAAACCTAATCTTGAACCCAACGGAAGAGAAAGAGAGGTTACAACTCCCTCCATATTGGTATAATCCCTAATGGACTTACTTATTTTAGTAGCACTGGCATACACGTTTTTACCTGTAGGAGACGCTTCCCATTTTTTGTATTGTATACCATCAGGGCTAGCCTCCCATTTTTTCAATTCAGCTTCCTTTTCCGCAGCAGAAAGAGACTTTTGGATTGACTTTTTTGAAGTTTCATTTTTAATATCACGATTATCACCCGAGCCATAGGCGAATGGAGCGAAGATAAATACCAGTCCGCTTAACACAACCAGCGGTAAGATTAGCGCATAAATGATTTTTTTCATGTTTCTTGTATGTTTAATTAATAATATGTTTTTGGTCACTTTCAAATTATTAGTACAAACATACTTTCATTGGTTCTTGCAACAATATGTTTTAGTGTAAAAGAAATGTAAAAAAAGTATAAATTTTTAGTAAATCGCTGCTTGATGTTTAATAAAAAAATACTTTTGAAGAATGAAACAAAAATACCTTTTCCTTTTACTCGCCTTATTATTGGTTTTGTTTGTCGCTTTGTTGTACGTGGATTTTCAGCAACAATCGGCTCATGAGAATCCAAAAAACCAAATACTATTGCGAAAAATTGGGGATGAACTACTCAGAAGTTCCAAGGATTCGACTTCTAAGGTCTTGCCAATACAAAAAATAGCTGCAAAGGAGTTTCATATTACGTTTGAAAATCAGTTGCCCATTACACCGGATTCTTTAGTTGCCATTGTGCAACGCAACCTCAACCAAAGCAGTTTCTCAAAGGACTATGCGGTGCAGGTTTTAGCCTGTTCGACCAAGAAAGTAGTCTATGGTTTTGTACATTATGCTCATGCTAAAGAAACTATAATTTCGTGTTTGGGGCGCAAATTGCCTATAGGTTGTTATACTATTGCCGTGCAATTTATCCCGCAAAAAACTATTTTCTCAAGGAATAAAACAATAATTATTGGGAGTATTATACTGGTGCTTCTGGTTTTACTTTTCAGAATTGGGTATAAAAAGAAAACGAAACCAATCCCTAAGAGTGCAACGGGGGAAACCCTTCATATAGGGAAATACGATTTTCACTACAAACAACACGTTGTGTACTACGACGGCTTAAAAATTCCGTTAACGGTGAAAGAATCAAAATTGCTATATATTTTCTTTACTTCTCCTAATGTAATTATCGATCGCAACGAACTTCAAAAAGAAGTCTGGGAAAATGAGGGGGTCATCGTAACCCGAAGTCTAGACATGTTTATCTCCAAACTGCGCAAGAAATTAGATAAAGATTCCTCCGTGCGCATTGTGAATAGTCATGGTGTGGGATATAAGTTGGAAGTGGGTTAGGTTGGAGAATTGCTTAGGATTGAAATAGTTTGTGGATTTACAAAATGAATTAACAGGCGAGCTTTGCGCAGGCTTTAGAGCTTGCTCAAAGCGTGAGTTGAGCGAAGTTCGCCTGTTGAGTGAAATTCGTTGGCGAATTTTGCTCAACGTTCTGCCGCTTTGAGATGGCTGGAAATTCGTAACCGCTCAATTTTCGGCTTAACGAAAACTTGATGCGAAATGGTAATTCCACTAAATTCCAGCTAGCTCAAAACGGTTGTTAGGCAACGTTTTTTTTCGCCGTTTCTATTCTTTTAAGAGTCGTTTCTTTATACTTTTCACTTAATTCAGAAATCAAATCTTGATGATTTTCTAATTCTAAAAGTTTCAGCCAATTCTTTTCTTTTTCTAAATAACTTGAAATTGAAGGCATAAGATTTTTAGGAAATGAATAATAAAATTCCTTTGGATTTTTTAAATCGCTCAGTAGGTTGCTTATTTCTCTATGTCTATTTAAAATTTCAAAATATTTTTCGGTTGATTTTTCTTTTTTGTTTATCTGATTTTGGTTTTCTGATTTCAGATTTAAAATCCGTTCTACTTTTTCTAACTGATCTTCAGAAAGTCCAATAGGGATATTAACATCGCCATACCATTTGTCATCATAATCATCGTACGAAAGTCCTCCCCAAACTATTACTTTTCCGTTATGCCATTCATTCAATGTATTGTTAAGCCTTTTATTCCCTTTTGGTAAATAGCCAAGTAGTTTGTTTTCATTGTTGTAAATTTCTACAGCATACATATCGTGGGAATTATTGTCAGTTTTTGCATAACCTATAAAATCTCCATTATGAATTGTCGGGTTTAGGTTCTGATAAAACATACCTTTTATTTCAAATGTTTTATTTCCTCTATTTTTGTAAAGCAACTTTTCCTCTTTTAAATCGATTGCAGTTGGCTTTTCAATTGATTTTTTTAGTTGAACGCTTATACTCGTCGTTTTTACAGTCTTTTTCGATTTGTTATTTCCAATGAAATAAACAATTAAGGTTATAATTATGATGAATAATATAAATCCTGTCATTTCCGTATTTTTTTTTAAAATGTTGCCTAACTTGTATATATTACTGACATCTTCAGACCTATCACCCTTATTTTGGGTAGATATGTCTGATATACATCAATACCTATGTTTCCCAAATATATTAATAAACTTTCAAAACCCGTGACAAAATTTTCAAACTGAAAAAAAATCAGAAAAGTTGTGTTAAAATTTTCATTTTGAAAAAATTGTCTCAACTTTTGTGGCAAATTCGATTAAAAAACTACCTATTCAACCACCAAATACTAATATTTAAAACACTGGCAAAACTTACCCAAAGCAAGTACGGAATAAACAAATAGCCCGCAATTTTGTCAATTTTTCCAAATTTAATGTAGGTTTCATAAATCATCAACCAAAGCAAGATAATTTCGATACCTGCCAACATGGGGTTTCGCAATCCAAAAAACAAAAGCGACCACAAGGCATTCAATCCCAGTTGAATTACAAAAAAATTCAAAGCTTTTCTAACGGCTTCTCGTTCAAAATCAATGCGATTCCAAACCAAACCTGCCGCGATTCCCATCATGATGTATAAGGTACTCCAAACAGGTGCAAATACCCAACTTGGAGGATTAAAACTCGGTTTTATTAAAGTAGGAAACCAAGTTAACACGCTGGAACGGGTTACCATTCCTGATATATACCCTATAGCCACACAAGTCAAGACAAAAATTAGAATTTTTACGTATTTGTTCATAATGCAATTTTTATCAAATTTAGTCAAATTTATTGCGATTCTACAAATGAACTATATTTATGCAGACTGAAATTCTGTTTGGACAAAAACGAAAAATTAAACCGCAAATTCGCAAATTAAAAAATGCCATTACAAAAATAATTTGCGAATTTGCGGTAAATATATTTATATGCTTAAAAAAAGATGGATTAATGTAGATAGTTTTAAACTTAATTTGAGAACAATAAAGAACGTATAAATCAAAAAAAGTATCTTTGCATAAATTTTACAATTCATGTTTTCAGCAAACGATTTTATTCCAGAAACTTATTCTGCTTCTATAGACCAAGGAAGCTTCACATGGAGCGCACCCAGTAATATTGCTTTGGTGAAATATTGGGGAAAAAAAGAGCATCAGATTCCAGCGAATCCATCAATAAGTTTTACTTTGAATCATTGTAAAACAATTACTAAAATGGGTTTTTACAAAAAAGAAAACAACGGAAATTTCTCTTTTGATTTGCTTTTTGAAGGAAAACCTAAAGAAGATTTCAAACCAAAAATCGAAAAATTTCTGGAACGAATAGAACTCTATTTGCCATTTTTGAAAGACTATCATTTTACGATTGATACCCAAAACACATTTCCGCACAGTTCCGGAATTGCTTCGTCAGCATCAGGAATGGCGGCATTGGCAATGAATTTTATGAGTTTAGAGAAAGTATTGCAATCAGAAATGACAGATGATTATTGCTATCAAAAAGCGTCTTTCTTGGCGCGTTTAGGCTCAGGAAGCGCTTGCAGAAGCGTAAAAGGTAGTGTTGTGGTTTGGGGTAATCATAACAATACAAAAGGAAGTTCTGATTTGTTTGGAGTCGAATTTCCGAACACCATTCATGACAATTTCAGGAATTATCAAAACACTATTTTACTTGTGGATAAAGGCGAAAAGCAAGTTTCGAGTACTGTTGGACATGATTTAATGCACAACCATCCTTTTGCCGAAAGGCGATTTGCTCAAGCGCATGACAATTTAGATAAACTTTCTATAATACTTCAAAACGGAAATCTTGACGAATTCATCAAAATTGTAGAAAGTGAAGCTTTGACATTACATGCCATGATGATGACTTCGATGCCTTATTTTATTTTGATGAAACCTAACACATTGGAAATTATAAATGCGATTTGGAAGTTTAGAAATGAAACAAAAATACCAGTTTGTTTTACACTTGACGCCGGAGCTAATGTGCATGTATTGTACCCAAAAAACGATTGCAAAAAAGTTTTACAATTTATTAAGGACGAATTAGTTGGCTATTGTCAAAATGGTCATTACATTTGTGATGAAATTGGTTTTGGAGCTCAATTGATAATTGATAATTAAAAAATATGAAAGGACCATTATTTTACTCTAAAATATTACTCTTTGGCGAATACGGAATTATACGTGACTCAAAGGGCTTATCAATTCCTTATAATTTTTATAATGGTGCGCTGAAAAAAAAGGAAAATCCTTCAGCAGAAGCAATTGCATCGAACGCAAGTTTGAAACGTTTTGTCTCCTATTTAGAGACTTTGCAAAACGAGCAACCTCAATTAGTTACTTTCGATATCAATACTTTAAAAAACGATGTTGAAACTGGAATGTATTTTGATTCTAGCATTCCACAGGGCTATGGTGTAGGAAGTAGTGGTGCACTTGTAGCCGCTATTTACGATAAATATGCGCAAAATAAAATTACGGTTTTAGAGAATTTAACTCGTGAGAAACTTCTACAATTAAAAAATATATTTTCTCAAATGGAGAGTTTTTTCCACGGAAAAAGTTCAGGTTTAGATCCTTTAAACAGCTATTTGAGCATTCCAATTTTAATTAATTCTAATGACAATATTGAAGCAACCGGAATCCCAACACAAAGTTTAGATGGAAAAGGCGCCGTATTTTTGTTAGATTCTGGAATTGTTGGCGAAACGGCCCCAATGGTAAATATTTTCATGGAAAATCTTAAAGACAAAGGTTTTCGTGCCATGCTAAAAAACCAATTCGTTAAACATACTGATGCTTGCGTAGAAAATTTTCTTGGTGGTGACATGAAATCTTTGTTTGAAAACACTAAAAAATTATCAAAAGTAGTTCTGAATAATTTTAAACCCATGATTCCAGAACAATTTCATGGTATTTGGCAACGAGGCATTGACACCAATGATTATTACCTAAAATTATGTGGCTCTGGCGGTGGTGGTTATATTCTAGGTTTTACAGAAGATTTAGAAAAAGCAAAAGCTTCACTAAAAGAGTATAAATTGGAAGTAGTCTATCAATTCTAAAAAAGTTTTTATTTTTAAACTTTAATTCTTTTTTTCTTCCATGTTAAACAGAAAGAACAAACTTTTAGTATTAAAAATTGTCAGTTTGTTCTCGGTAGTTAGAGGATATAATATTCCTATTATTGCTTTGGCTCAATATCTTTCCGCTATTTTTATTCTGGCTCCTGAAAAAAGGGCTTTATCTGTACTTTTAGATTTTAATCTTTTTATATTAGTTGTTGCGTCGAGTTTAACTATTGCTTCCGGTTATATTATTAATAGTTTTTATGATAGCAAAAAAGATTTAATTAATCGCCCAAATAAATCTCATTTGGATCGATTAGTGAGCCAAAAAACAAAGCTTCAGGTTTATTTTGGCATTAATTTTTTTGTGGCGTTGATTGCTTTATTTGTTTCTGGTCGGGCTTTTATCTTCTTTTCTGTTTACATTTTCTTGATTTGGTTTTATTCGCATAAGATAAAAAAATACCCTTTGATTGGTAATCTTATGGCCGCATTTCTGGCTGTATTGCCATTTTTTGGGATTCTCTTGTATTATAAAAATTTTTATGAAGTCATTTTTTTTCATGCTACTTTTTTGTTTATACTATTACTAGTTAGAGAAATGATAAAGGATTTAGAAAACATCAAAGGCGATTTGGCTAATAATTATCAGACTATTCCTATTGTTCGTGGTGAAGTAATCTCGAAAAGAATTATTACATTTTTGTTATTGCTTTCTATTATTCCTGTTTACTTTTTAATCAATATTTTTGATGTGGGGTATATGGATATTTATTTTTATGTCTGTTTTATTATTCTAATTTTTTTTGGATTACGTTTGTGGAAATCAACCACAAAAGGGGAATTTTTACAACTTCATAATACCTTAAAATTCCTTATTGTTGCAGGTGTTTTTTGCATAGTTCTCATAGACCCTAGTGTGTTGTGGAATGGCAAAAAATTATTGATGACTATTTGATATTTCAACAACTTTTCTTATTAATTCCAATCATTTCGACTAGGTTAGCCCTGATAGCAGTGAAAATCCTACGCTTTTGGGCGTAGATTGTAACGGATAGCAGGAATAGCTCCTGAAAAACTGAATCTAATTGCCTATCTTTGCATAAATTACAGAATATATGAATAATAAGGAGGGCAATAAAAAAGGAAATGGCGCTAGACCCAATAGTTCTAGACCCAGTTCTAATAAGCCAAAACCGGCAATGCAGAAGCGTGCTCAAGGGCCAAAGAAAGTAAAAACGACTACTAAAATAGTTCCTGTTGCAACCGATAAAATTGAAAAAAAACCAAATCAAGCGCCAAAGAGACCAAAAGTAGCTGATGAAATTCGTTTGAACAAATATATCGCTAATTCTGGCGTATGTTCTCGTCGTGATGCCGATATTTACATTCAATCGGGAAATGTTAAAGTGAATGGAAACCCAATAGTTGAAATGGGTTATATGGTAAAGCCTGGTGATGTTGTAAATTTTGACGGAGCGGTTTTAACTCCCGAAAAGAAAGAATATATTTTGCTGAACAAGCCTAAAAACTTCACAACTGCTTTAGACGAAGGTCAGGAATTTCGTAATGTTTTAGAGCTCGTTAAAGGTTCTACCACTGCAAAAATAGGAGCTGTTGGTAGAATGGATAAAAATACGACTGGTTTGTTATTGTTTACAAATGATACGGATATGATTCGTAAATTTACTTTACCGAATCAGAAATCATCAAAAATTTATCAGGTTTCGTTAGATAAAAATTTGAAATACGAAGATTTAGAAAAAATAAGCAAAGGTTTAGTTCTTGACGGACATCGCGTTTTCGTTGAAGAAGTAAGTTATATAGACGATCAACCTAAAAGCGAGGTGGGGCTTAAACTAAGATCTTCGAATGTAAAAGTGGTTCGAGCTATTTTTGAACATTTCAGTTATGATGTTTTAAGAATAGACAGAGTCGCATTTGCAGGTTTAACCAAGAAAAATTTGCCTCGTGGAAACTGGCGTTTATTAACCGAACAAGAAATTATTAATTTGAAGAATGTGTAATCTTTTTCGAAAATAAAAATTAAATTCCTGCTTTATAGCGGGAATTTTTGTTTTGAGTCTAAAATTTATTGCAATAAAACTGTTTTTGCTATAGGCAAAATTCTTTCAACAAACTTTGAATAAGCAACTGCTGAAGGATGCAAACCATCATTAGCAACCAAATTAGTTTCGATTAATCCTAATCGAGTAATATCGGTAATGTTTACAAAAGCGATAGTATTTGCTAAACAATATTCTTTTGCGAATGTATTGTACCTGTCTATTTGTGTTGAAATAGAAGTGTTTCCGTTTCCAAATCGAGTGTAAGCATAATCTGGAATAGAAACCACAATTACATTAGTTTTATCTCCTTTTGCTAACGAAATGGCGGTATTTACTAACTCAAGAAATTCTTGTTCATAAAGTGAAAACGGTTTGCCTTGATATTGATTGTTTACTCCTATTAACAATGTAACCAAATCATAATTTGGTTTAAGAGTTTTATTGTCAATTGCATTAATTAGATTCGTTGTAGTCCACCCTGTTGTGGCAATTACTTCTAGAGAAAAACTGTCTTTTGGAAATGCACTTTGCAAACCTAATTTTAATTGTTCTGGAAACCGACAGGTTTCGCATACACTTTCTCCAATTGTATAACTATCGCCAAGTGCTAAATAGTTATAGGCTTTGGGTTCAGGAATCGGCTCTGGATCAGGAATTGAATCAGGTTCAGGAATTGAAACAAAAACAATGGGAGCAACATCATCTATATCAGTACTGCAACTTAAGCCTGTAATTAATAAAAAACAGCCCAAAACAACTTTAAATATTGTCTTCATAGTTTCTGTAATTAGCGTTAACTTTTTTTATTTAATCTATAAATGAACTGAAAAGAATTGATTTATAGTATTAAACCACAGCCTCTTTCTCCAAAATCACTTCTTCAATGGCATTCCATAATCCGATGCGTTTTTCTAGGGCATGGATTGAAATTTCAGCTACCTCACCCCACTTTTTCGAGTCATTTCCGCAAAGTTCCGTAATCATTTTCATTGCCATTGGCCCATGTTCATCAGCATCTAATTCAATATGTCTTTCAAAATAATAAATCAGTTTACTTAAATCGGTTTCTGGAAAATTTGCTTGAAAGTTTTTCAATATTTCCGTGAACATACTCGGAATCAAATCTTCTCTTCCAAAGGTAAATGCCGCCGCAATTTCATGGGTTTTTCCTTCTTCAATAACTCTAAAAGTAAAATCCAAAAAAGCTTTAATATTAGGATGTAAATTACTTTGTTTAATAGCTACGAATATATTTTGCAATGAACTTACTTCTGATAAAAATGAATGAATTCCGTTAGTGTCTGCACCACAGTATTTCATTGCATCAAGGTACATTTCAAAATGACTTTGCCTTTTTCCATCTATAGTCAAATCAGATTCTTCAGCTAAAACAATTTCATTAATCAAATATCGAGTTTCGGTATTTTCAGTAGCAAACCATGGCGTTGTAGTACAAGTTAATTTTGATTGCAACGCTTTTAACAAAGACATAAAATCCCAAACAGCAAATACATGATTTTCTAGAAAAGAATGTAAATCGTCAATCGTTTTTACTTTATCATAAAGTGAATGATGGAGTAATTGCTCTTTTTGATGTGCTATTGATTGGTTTATTTTTTGAATATTCATGGCGGTTTTTTAATTATATACGAGTTTATATGCTAAGTAGATTTTGTTAAATATACCACAAAAATAAAAATGCTTCTCCAGAAAGAGAAGCATTTTATATCAATTTTATTTATTGTTTAATCATTTAAAAGCAGGTATTCCTGTGATGTCCATTCCCGTAATCAATAAATGAATATCATGAGTTCCTTCATAAGTAATTACCGATTCTAAATTCATCATGTGTCTCATAATAGAATATTCGCCAGTAATTCCCATTCCGCCTAATATTTGACGCGCTTCACGAGCAATATGTATAGCCATATCTACATTATTCCTTTTTGCCATAGAAATTTGGGCCGTGGTTGCTTTTCCTTCGTTTCTCAAAACTCCTAAACGCCAAGTTAAAAGTTGAGCTTTCGTGATTTCGGTAATCATTTCGGCCAATTTTTTCTGTTGTAATTGAGTTCCAGCAATAGGTTTGTCAAATTGGATTCTTTCTTTTGCATATCTCAAAGCGGTATCATAACAATCCATTGCAGCTCCTATAGCTCCCCAAGCAATGCCATAACGAGCAGAATCTAAACAGCCGAGTGGAGCGCCAAGTCCAGATTTATTGGGTAACAAATTTTCTTTAGGAACTTTTACATTATCAAAAATCAGTTCACCAGTTGCAGAAGCACGAAGCGACCATTTATTATGAGTTTCTGGAGTAGTAAAACCTTCCATGCCACGTTCTACTATCAATCCGTGAATTCTACCTTCTTCATCTTTCGCCCAAACCACTGCAATATCTGCAAATGGAGCATTAGAAATCCACATTTTTGCTCCATTCAAAAGATAATGGTCACCCATGTCTTTAAAATTCGTAATCATACTTCCTGGATCAGAACCATAATTAGGTTCGGTCAAACCAAAACAACCCAAAAATTCTCCTGAGGCTAGTTTTGGTAAATATTTTATCCTTTGTTCTTCGTTTCCGTATTTCCAAATAGGATACATAACTAATGAAGATTGTACTGAAGCAGTAGATCGAACACCAGAATCCCCTCTCTCGATTTCTTGCATGATTAAGCCATATGAAATTTGGTCTAAGCCAGCTCCGCCGTATTGCTCTGGGATGTATGGACCAAAAGCACCTATTTCTGCTAAACCACTAATTATTTGTTTAGGAAATTCAGCACGTTGTGCATAGTCTTCTATGATAGGAGATACTTCTCGTTTTACCCATTCACGTGCTGCTTCACGAACTAATTTATGCTCTTCTGTTAGTAAATCATCCAATAAGTAATAATCTGGAGCTTGAAAAAGATCTGGTCTCATAGTTTAATCATTAGGAAAGAATCGCAGGAAAGCGAAGCCAACTTGTTAGTAATAGATTTGCAAATTTACACAAAGAATTTTAACAAAACGATTAACAATTGTTATAATTATCTTCAAGCAAAATGAATTTCCATCTCTTTTCAAAAATGATATTACATTTTCAAATAAAATTCTTTAACCAACTCGACATAATCATTTGTATATTCATGCCTACTAATTTCAATAACTAATTCGTTAGCATCTAAAACAGGCAATTCAAATCGTTTAAAAGCGAGTAAACTCCTAATAATTTGGGTTTTATGTGATCCTTTAACTCTAGTAATTTTTATTGGAAAAAGTTCAAATTCAGCACATAAATCGATGAATCGTCCTTCTTCTTTAAAAGGAATGATTACTGAAAAAATACCGTTCTCAGATAAAAGTAAATCTGCAGCTTCAATTAAATCCTCAAAAGGCATGGCATCTTGAAAACGAGCTATATCTCTTTGAGCATTTTCAGTTTTATAATCATCGGAATAAAAAGGGGGATTCGAAATAATTAAATCATACTCATCTTCCGGGTCTTCAACAAATTCATCCAAACCAGCATGATAGCAAAATAATCTGTCGCCCCATGGTGAATTTTCAAAATTATTAACAGATTGTTCATAGGCGCCTTCGTCAATTTCTAAAGCATCTATTTGCTCAGCAAGGCTTCTTTGGGCCAACATCAAAGCAATAATTCCAGTACCAGTTCCAATATCTAAAATACTAAAAGGATTATTTTCTATAGGAGTCCAAGCACCAAGTAAAACACCATCAGTTCCAATTTTCATGGCGCATCGGTCTTGTTCAATAGAAAATTGTTTGAATTGGAATTTAGACAACTTAGATTTTTTAGAATATTAGACAATTTAGATTTCTTATAAAGTCGCAGACGTTTCTAATTATCTAAAAGCGGAGCGAATCTAAAAATCTATAAATACATTTCAACCAAACCTTCTGGCAAATCCATGATGACTTTTTTATTAGGTCTATCAATTTTTACTAAAAAAGCATCAATCATAGGTATTAAGAGTTCTACTTCACCGTTTAAAACTTCAAACAAAGGTTGAGCTGAACTATCATTTACAGATTGAATGATTCCGAATACACCTAATCGTTTATCTTCAATTTCAAAACCAATCACTTCGTGAAAATAGAATTTGTTACCCGTAAGTTTTGGCAACAATTTTAATGGTAAATAAATAGCGCAACCCAATAATCGGTCGGCTTCTTCTTCATTATTTACATCTTCAAAACGAACTCGAAGAAAATCGTTTTTGTGTAGGGAACTGTTTTCAATAAAAAATGGAACCAGATTATTGTTGAATTCAACAAAAACTGATTCCATATTCTCATATAAATCTGGTTCGTCTGTATCTAAATACACTAAGACTTCCCCTTTGAAACTAAATTTTTTTGCGATTTTACCTAAATAGAAACATTCTTCTTTACGCATCGTCGCCGCTAAAATTATGCCTCAGTTGTTTCGCTAGCTGTATCTGCAGCAGGAATTTCCTCTACTACTACATCTGCAACAACCTCTTCTGTAGCAACTTCAGCTTCGGCAGTTACAACTTCAGCTTCGGCAACTTCTTCTTCAACAGCAGGAGTAGCAGCAGCTATTGCGTCAGCTTCAGCTTGAGCAGCAGTAGCTAAACGTTTAGCGTTTACTTCTTTTTCAGCTTTTAATGCTTTAGCTTTAACATCAGCTTGTGCTTTTGTTAATCCTTCTTTTTTGTTGTCAACTTTTCCAGTTTTAGCTTCTAACCAAGCAGCTAATTTTGCATCAGCTTGTTCTTGAGTTAACGCCCCTTTACGAATACCACCATCAAGATGATGTTTCAATAATGCTCCTTTATAAGAAAGGATTGCTTTTGCCGTATCAGTAGGCTGAGCACCATTGTGCAACCATTTTACTGCGCTATCTAAATCTAAATCGATAGTTGCAGGATTGGTATTTGGATTGTAAGTACCTATTTTTTCTAGGTATTTACCATCTCTTTTTGAGCGAGCATCTGCCGCTACAACCCAGTAAAAAGGTTTTCCTTTTTTTCCGTGTCTTTGTAATCTAATTTTTACTGACATAATCGTTTGATTAAATTTTGAGGTACTCGACCTCTATTAATTAAGGGTGCAAAGGTAGTTTTTTTTTAAAGAATACAAACTATAATTCTAATCAAATAATTGAGCTGCGTTAAATAATTATAATTTTTATGTTTTTTTTACCGCTTTTTACTTTAAAAAGTTATTTTTGTTGGATAAATAAAATTACAAATGAATAAATGTATCTATTTTTTATTGTTTTTGATAGGATTAACTTCTTGTAATCAAGATATATCTATAAATAACACTGGTGTAATGCAAGGCGTAAAGGATAATGTAGCTTGGAGAGCTACTGATGCAAGAGCTACCGTTGAATCGGCAAATACAATAAGTATTGAAGCGGTTACCATAAATGAAACTTTGACATTAAACATTCCTTTACCGTCTAGATTTGTAAGTCCAAGTAACAAAATTGACCCGTATGATTTAAGCAAAATCAACAATGGAGATGTTACTTATTCTTTCTCTATTGATGGTGTTACAACAGATTATGAGTCAGATTTAGATATTGACAACCCTGGAGTAATTGCTATAACAGAATATGATGGCCAAACTATTTCGGGAACCTTTAGATTTAATTTAAAAAATACTGATGACTCTTCTGAAGAAGCAAAAATAGTAAATTTTCAATATGGTAATTTTTATAAAGTTCCAGTAACACCATAACTATTGTATTAAGAAATATTTTACACAAACCATTTGTAAAAACAAATGGTTTGTTTGTTTTAATTAAACTTGTCATAAATAATCTAATACATAGTAGTTTAGAATAAAATATGAGTATATTTGTATACTATTTTAAAATAATAATTATGAATATTTTTGTTGGAAGCCTTCCGTTCAGTATTGAGGAAGCAGATTTAAGAGAGTCTTTTGAGGCTTACGGTGCAGTTGATTCTGTAAAAATTATTACTGATAAATTTACTGGAAGAAGTAAAGGATTTGGTTTTATTGAAATGTCAAATGATGAAGAAGCTCAGAAAGCAATTAATGAATTAAATGGTGCTACTGTTCAAGGACGTGCCATTGTTGTAAACAAATCTGAACCAAAACCAGAAGGCGAAAGAAGAAGTTTTAACAATAACAGTCGTGGTGGAGATTCACGCGGTGGTTATGGTGGAGGAAACAGTCGTGGTGGTGATAACCGTGGCGGTGGAGACAGAGGAGGAAGATATTAATATTTTTTTCAATCATATATTAAAAAAGGTGTCAATTTTATTGACACCTTTTTTGTTTTTCCTTACCCCTGCCCTATCCATTGGATATAGGGTGCCGTAGAATGGATTCATTTTATAGATTTGCAACTAACCAATCTCCAACTTCGCTTGTAGAATATGTTTTTGCTCCTTTTATAGCCAAATCTTCAGTAACAATTCCTTGTTCTAGTGATTTGTTAACCACGTCTCTAATAGCTTCCGCTTCTGCAGTTAACTTGAAAGCATCTTCAAACATCATAGCTGCTGATAATACAGTCGCAAGTGGATTAGCAATATTTAATCCTGTGGCTTGAGGGTATGACCCGTGAATTGGCTCATACAATGAAGTGTGCTCCCCAACAGAGGCGGATGGCATTAACCCCATAGAACCTGAAATCACAGAGGCTTCATCGGTTAAGATATCGCCAAATAAATTTTCGGTAATTAAAACATCGTAAGAGTTGGGCCATTGTACTAATCGCATGGCTACAGCATCTACAAATTCGTAGCTTACAGTAACTTCTGGATAGTCTTTTTCCATAGCTTGAACGGTTTCTCTCCACAAACGAGAAGTTTCTAGCACATTTGCTTTATCTACACAACATAATTTTTTAGTACGAGTCATTGCTAGTTCGAAACCTTTTTTAGCTAATCTTTGTACTTCTGCTCTTGTGTAAGTACATGTATCGAAAGCTGTTTCTCCATGGTCTTTTCTGCCTTTTTCTCCAAAATAGATTCCACCAGTTAATTCTCTCAAGAAAACCAAATCGGTTCCTTCGATTCGTTCTCTTTTTAAAGGAGAATTATCAATCAAAGATGGAAAAGTAAATGTTGGACGAACATTAGCAAATAAACCTAATTTTTTACGCATCAATAATAAACCTTGCTCTGGTCTTACAGCTGCAGAAGGATTATTATCATATTTCGGGTGTCCGATAGCACCAAAAAGAACCGCATCTGCTTTCATACAAATTTCATGTGTTTCATCTGGGTATGGAACTCCAACAGCGTCTATAGCACAAGCACCTGTAAGTGCGGGTGTCCAAACTATTTCGTGATTGAATTTTTTTGCAATTGCGTCAGAAACTTTTACCGCTTCATTGATTACTTCTGGTCCGATTCCGTCTCCGGCTAAAAGGGCAATGTTTAATTTCATTACTTATAAATTTTGTTAGTTTTTTTATATTGATTTTTAATTTATGATAACATTTAGCATTTTTTGAGTAGCAATAATTGCGGCTACTGTTTGGTCTGAATCTAATCCGCGAGTTTTAAATTCTTTACCGTTATTTGTCCAAGTGATTATAGTTTCACATAAAGCGTCTGAACTACTACCAGGAGGAATACGAACTGCGTAATCAATCAACTTAGGTAAATTCATTTTCTTAGTTTTGTAAATTTTAGAAAGCGCATTCATGAAAGCATCAAATTGGCCATCGCCTTGAGCATTTTCTTCAAATATTTCACCATCAATTTTCAAACACAATGTTGTTGAAGGCCTTAAACCTTTAGCATGAACCAAAACATAAGATTCAACTGTAATTTTTTCCTCATAAGCGTGACTGTCCAAAACATCAGAAATTATATACGGCAAATCTTCTTTTGTGACCGTTTCCTTTTTATCACCAAGCTCAATAATTCTTTGAGTTACCAATTTTAAGTCTTCCGGGTTAAGTTTTAGCCCCAGTTCTTGGAGATTTTTTTCGATATTGGCCTTGCCCGAAGTTTTTCCTAAAGCATATTTTCTCTTTCTCCCAAAACGTTCTGGAAGTAAATCATTAAAATATAAATTGTTTTTGTTGTCTCCATCAGCATGAATGCCAGCAGTTTGAGTAAATACATTATCACCAACAATAGGTTTATTAGCTGGTATTCTGTATCCTGTAAAAGTTTCAACCAATTTACTTACAGAATACAATGAAGATTCTTTAATATCGATTTTAATTTCAGGCAAAAAGTCATTAATAACAGCAACTGTACTTTCTAAAGGGGCATTTCCGGCGCGTTCTCCCATTCCGTTTACCGTAACATGAAGTCCTTTAATACCAGCTTTTATTGCTTCTAAAACATTGGCAACACTTAAATCGTAATCGTTGTGCGCATGAAAATCAAAATGAATTTCCGGATATTTTTTTGTGATTTTAGAAATAAATTCAAATGTTTGTGACGGAATTAGAACGCCTAAAGTATCAGGCAATAATATCCTTTTTATAGGCTGTGTTACCAAAAAATCTAAATATTGAAAAACATAATCAGGAGAGTTTTTCATGCCATTACTCCAATCTTCTAAATAAACATTGGTTTCAATATTATTATCTTGTGCTAGTTGAATCGTTTGGGCAATTTCGGCAAAATGTTGCTCAGGAGTTTTCTTCAATTGGTGCGTCAAATGGTTTAATGAACCTTTAGTCAATAAATTTTGAACTTTAGCACCTGCATTTTTCATCCATTCAATAGAAACGCCACCGTCTACAAAAGACAGTACTTCTATTCGGTTACCATATCCTTTTTCTTCAGCCCATGAAGTAATTCCTTTTACGGCTTGAAACTCACCTTCGCTTACACGAGCAGATGCAATTTCGATACGATCAATATTTAATTCTTCTAGCAATAATTGCGCAATGGTTAATTTTTCTACAGCAGAAAATGACACACCCGATGTTTGTTCACCATCGCGAAGTGTAGTATCCATTATTTCAATTTTTCTTTTTTCCATGCTGAATAGTTTTCGGATTACCTGAAACCCTATTTTTTAATTAAAATAATCCTATACTATTTTATTAATAATATAGGATTGTTGTTTTGAATACTAAAACGAATGCTAAAAACTTATATCAATAGTTTATCTGCAAATGTTACAATTTCTTCTTTAATGTTTTGCAAATAATCAATGTCATCAAACCCATTAATCATATTGTCTTTTTTATATCCAGAAATATCAAAAGATTCATTTTCTCCAGTTTTCAAAAGAGTTATGGTTTGTTCTGGCAAATTGATTTCTAGTTCCGTATTTGGATCAGCTTCGATAGCTTTAAAAATTTTGTCCGCAAATTCAGCACTAACCTGAACTGGCAAAACACCAATATTCAAGCAATTGTTTCTAAAAATATCAGCAAAAAAGCTCGAAACTACTGCTCTAAACCCATAGTCGTAAACTGCCCATGCAGCGTGTTCTCTAGAAGATCCTGAACCAAAGTTTTTACCTCCTACAAGTATTTTGCCACTATAGGTAGGATTGTTTAATACGAAATCTGATTTTGGAGAACCATCATTGTTGTATCTCCAGTCACGAAAAAGATTGTCTCCAAAACCAACACGTTCGGTTGCTTTAAGGAAACGAGCAGGAATAATTTGATCCGTATCTACATTTTCAATAGAAAGAGGTACTGCAGTACTTGTAAGTATATTAAATTTATCGTAAGCCATTTTATTTTAGATTTTAGATTTTAGATTTTTTAGATTTCTAGATTTCTGTAAAGAAAATCAAATCTTAAAAACGAAATCGGTTTTATTATTTTATATTTTTATAGCAATTGAAATACTTATATTAACTCTCTAGGATCGGTTAAAACTCCAGTAACTGCTGCTGCTGCTGCCATAAAAGGACTTGCTAACAATGTTCTAGAACCTGGTCCTTGACGTCCTTCAAAATTTCTATTTGACGTACTTACCGCATATTTACCAGCAGGAACTTTGTCGTCATTCATAGCCAAACAAGCCGAACATCCTGGCTGACGCAATACAAAACCAGCATCAGTCAATATTTCAAGAATTCCTTCTTCTTTAATTTGAGCTTCAACCACATGTGAACCTGGAACCAACCAAGCAGTAACATTATCTGCTTTTTTTCTGCCTTTTACAATAGATGCAAAAGCTCTAAAATCTTCAATACGACCGTTTGTACAACTTCCTAAGAAAACATAATCTATTTGTTTTCCTATCATGGCTTCTCCTTGATTGTACCCCATGTAAGCTAATGATTTAACATAGGTTTCTTCGCCTTCTGCCACATCTTTTGCTTCTGGAATACTTTTAGAAATTCCTAATCCCATACCAGGGTTAGTTCCGTAAGTTATCATTGGTTCAATATCAGCAGCATCAAAAGTGATTTCTTGATCAAATGTTGCATCAGCATCGGTTTTCAGTGTTTTCCAATAGGCAACTGCTGTATCCCACGCTTCCCCTTTCGGAGCATACAAACGCCCTTCTAAGTAATCGAAAGTAGTTTGGTCCGGAGCTATCATTCCTCCACGAGCACCCATTTCGATACTTAAATTACAGACAGTCATACGGCCTTCCATAGTCATGGTTTCAAAAACATCACCCGCATACTCTACAAAATAACCCGTAGCTCCTGAAGTAGATAATTTAGATATAATATATAAAGCTACGTCTTTTGGTGTTACTCCAAATTGAAGCTTACCAACTACGTTAATTCGCATTTTTTTTGGTTTTGGCTGCATAATACATTGAGTAGAAAGCACCATTTCTACCTCAGAAGTACCTATTCCGAAAGCGATTGCTCCGAAAGCACCATGTGTAGAAGTATGTGAATCACCACAAACAATAGTAGCTCCAGGCAATGTAATCCCGTTCTCTGGCCCTACAACGTGTACGATTCCATTTTTCTTATTTCCTAAACCCCAGTGACTAATTCCATATTCGTTAGAATTTTCTTCTAAAGCTTTTAACTGATTTGCCGATAAAGCATCTTGAACTGGCAAGTGTTGATTTATAGTTGGTGTATTGTGATCAGCAGTTGCAAAAGTGCGTTCTGGATACAAAACAGAAATTCCTCTTTCTTTTAACCCTAAGAAAGCAACAGGACTTGTAACTTCGTGAATGAAATGACGGTCAATAAAAAACACATCTGGCCCATCTGCTATTTTGCGCACGACGTGAGAATCCCATACCTTGTCGAATAATGTAGTACTCATTTTAATAATTTTTAAGTGTCTATTTTAAATAGAATTTAATTTTCTATACGTATAACAATAGCGACAAATTTAAAAAAAGAAATAGAGTATTCAATTTTTAATATTTAAATTTATACGATAACCAAAATCTTTCTACCCTATACAACAGCTTCTTTTTCTTATTTTGTAGATTTTATATTCTTTTTATTTTGGTTTTTTTAGGTTTTTAAATCGTATTATTGAGTAATTAAAAGGATTTGAAATAGTTGTTAATTTGGTATTTATTTTTCAACAATATTTATATATAATAAAAAATAATTTATAAAAGAACTAAAATAGCCTAAAATTTAACAATTGATATTCGTTACTAAATTTCAAAAAAAGAATTTTAGAGGACATTTATTTATAAAATAAAATGCGATTTAGTCTGATTTATTTGAATGAAATACTACGACATCCAAAATAATAAAATTTGTATTATTTTATAAAATAGCAAACTTAAAAGTTAAGGTTAGTTTATAGTAATTTGTCGTTTTTTGTTAATAACTTCTACGTCATTTTCACGTAAAAAAATCTAAATTTGATTTTCAACATTTGCAAAAAATTTAACTTGCAAATACTTCATTTTCAATTATGTATTTAATATTCGATACCGAAACTACGGGTTTACCAAAGCGATGGGACGCTCCAATTACAGATATAAACAATTGGCCACGTTGCATACAAATTGCTTGGCAACTGCATGACGAAATGGGGAAGCTCATAGAACATCAGGATTATTTGATAAAACCCGAAGGTTTTAATATTCCTTATGATGCCGAACGGATACACGGAATATCAACAGAATTAGCTGATGCTGAAGGAATCACACTGGCTGATGTTTTAGAAAAATTCAATAATGCACTATCAAAAACTAAATTTATTGTTGGTCAAAATTTAGGTTTTGACATCAATATCATGGGTTGCGAATTTTATCGATTGGGTATTGAAAGTCCAATGAGTGAAATGCCCATTTTAGATACCTGTACAGAAACAACTGCATCTCTTTTGAAATTACCTGGAGGTCGTGGTGGAAAATTCAAATTACCAACTTTAACAGAATTACATCAATACCTTTTTAACAAACCATTTGCGGAAGCCCACAACGCCACTGCCGATGTGGAGGCTACCACACGATGCTTTTTCGAATTAATTCGTACAGAAGTTTTTACCAAAAAAGATCTTGAAGTTGAACAGGAATATTTCGAAGATTTTCAATTAAAGAACCCAAAACAAATTCAGCTTATAGGATTAAAACACATTAATCTAAAAGAAGCATCCGAAAAAATTCGTCAGCAATTAGGAGATAAGATTGTAGCTCCTATTTCTAAAAAAGAACTTTCAGAAAACAAACAAATACTCATTGATACTGATTTTGTGCATTTACACAATCATACTCAATTCTCTGTTTTGCAATCAACAATAAGTGTAGCATCACTTGTAAAAGCTACTGCTCAACAAAAAATGCCTGCTGTTGCCATTACCGACCATGCTAATTTAATGGGTGCTTTTCATTTTGTTCGCGACATTATCAATCATAATAAAACTGCCGAATCAAAAAACAAATCAGCTATAGATAATGGCGAACTTCCAACAGAAATTATAATAAAACCAATAGTTGGTTGTGAATTTTTTGTTTGCGAAGACCATAAAGATAAATCCCGAAAAGACAACGGCTATCAAATTGTGTTTTTAGCGAAAACCAAAAAAGGGTATCATAATTTAGCTAAAATGTCATCGCTAGCGCATACTGATGGGTTTTATTACGTTCCTCGTATTGATAAAAAATTAATAGAGGAATACAAAGAAGATATTATTGTTTTATCGGGAAATCTTTACGGAGAAATTCCAAGTAAAATTTTAAATTTAGGAGAAAATCAAGCTGAAGAAGCACTCCTTTGGTGGAAACAACAATTTGGCGATGATTTTTATATTGAAGTCATGCGTCACAATCAAGAAGACGAAAACCGTGTTAATGAAGGTTTGATTTCATTAGCAAAAAAACACGATGTTAAGATTGTAGCCACTAATAATACGTTTTACATCGAAAAAGACAATGCCAATGCTCACGATATTTTGCTATGTGTTCGTGATGGCGAAAAACAAACCACCCCAATAGGACGTGGTCGAGGCTATCGGTATGGATTGCCTAATCAGGAATACTATTTCAAGAGTGGCGATGAAATGAAACAACTTTTCAACAATTTACCCGAAGCAATTTCGAATATTTCAGAGATTGTTGATAAAATAGAAATTTACAACTTGGCACGTGAAGTTTTACTTCCCAAGTTTGAAATTCCTGCTGCATTTGAAATTGAACAAGACAAAACAGACGGTGGTGTTCGCGGAGAAAATAACTATTTAAAACATCTTACCTATTTAGGTGCCAACAAACGCTACAAAGAAATTACGGAAGAAATTAAAGAGCGAATAGATTTTGAATTACTCACTATTCAAAATTCGGGTTATCCTGGGTATTTCTTAATTGTTCAGGATTTCATAGCTGAAGCACGTAAAATGGGCGTTTCTGTTGGTCCAGGCCGTGGTTCTGCAGCCGGTTCAGTTGTAGCTTATTGTTTAGGAATTACAAATATTGACCCATTATTATATAATTTACTTTTTGAAAGATTTTTAAATCCAGATAGAGTTTCTCTTCCTGATATTGATATCGATTTTGATGATGAAGGTCGAAGTAAAGTTATGGATTATGTAATTCAAAAGTACGGTTCCAAACAAGTCGCACAAATTATTACTTACGGTACTATGGCAGCTAAATCTGCTATTCGAGACACCGCAAGAGTTTTAGATTTACCGCTGTTTGAAGCCGATAAAATTGCAAAATTAATTCCGAATTTAATTCCATCCAAATGGAGTTTATCACGATTTTTAAGAGAAGCAGAGGGTGAAATTAAGAAAATTCTTCGTCCAGAAGATTTCGAAAAAATAAAAGAATTAATAGCATTATCGAAAGAAGATGACTTGGGAAGCGAAACCATACAACAAGCACAAATCCTAGAAGGAAATTTAAGAAATACTGGGATTCATGCCTGTGGCGTAATTATTACCCCTAGCGATATTACGAATTTTGTTCCTGTAGCAACAGCAAAGGATTCTGATTTATATGTAACTCAATTTGACAACTCTGTCGTTGAAAGTGCAGGACTATTAAAAATGGATTTCTTGGGTTTAAAAACGTTAACCTTAATAAAAGACACTGTTAAACTGGTAAAATACAGAAGCAATATAGATCTAAATCCTGATGAATTTCCTATTGATGATGTAAAGACTTATGAGCTTTTTCAACGTGGTGAAACAGTTGGTATTTTTCAGTACGAAAGTGCAGGAATGCAAAAATACATGAAAGAATTGAAGCCAACGGTTTTCAATGATTTAATTGCCATGAATGCTTTGTATCGTCCCGGTCCAATTGCTTATATACCGAGTTTTATTAAAAGAAAAAATGGAGAAGAACCTATAGAATATGATTTAGAAGCTTGCGAAGAATTACTTAAAGACACCTACGGAATTACCGTTTATCAGGAGCAAGTAATGCTTTTGTCGCAAAAGTTAGCCGATTTTTCTAAAGGCGATGCCGATGTTTTGCGAAAAGCTATGGGAAAAAAACAACGTGATGTTTTGGATAAAATGAAGCCCAAATTCATTTCGCAAGCGGCATCAAAAGGACATTCTGAAGAAAAATTAGAAAAAATTTGGAAAGACTGGGAAGCCTTTGCCGAATATGCTTTTAACAAATCACATTCAACTTGCTATGCTTGGATTGCTTATCAAACGGCTTATCTAAAAGCGAATTATCCAGCAGAATACATGGCAGCTGTTTTGTCAAATAATATGAGCGATATTAAGCAAGTGTCCTTCTTTATGGAAGAATGCAAGCGAATGGGATTAAAAGTTTTAGGGCCTGATGTAAATGAAAGCTTCTATAAATTTACCGTAAATGATGATTATGCCGTTCGTTTCGGGATTGGAGCTGTAAAAGGTGTCGGAATGGGCGCTGTTGAAACCATTGTTGAAAATAGAAAAGAAAGCAAATACAAATCGATTTTTGATTTAACTAAACGTATTGATTTGCGTGCTGCCAATAAAAAAGCTTTAGAGAATTTAGCTTTAGCTGGCGGATTTGACTCTTTTGTAGGAACTACGCGTGCTCAATATTTTCATGACGATGGTGACGGAATTACATTTTATGAAAAAGCCATACGGTATGGTGCCAAGTTTCAAGAAAACGAAAACTCCTCGCAAGTAAGTTTGTTCGGCGAAAGCAGCGATGTTCAAATTGCTGAACCTATCGTTCCTCCATGCGAAGATTGGAATACCATGGAGAAATTAGCCAAAGAAAAAGAAGTAGTTGGGATTTACATTTCTGGTCATCCACTAGATGATTATAAATTTGAGATGAAATATTTTTGCAATGTGAGATTGTCGAATTTAAAAAGTTTAGAAACACTGGTGGGTAAAAACCTAACTTTTGCAGGAATTGTTACCAATGTACAATATCGAACTGGAAAAAACGGAAAAGACTGGGCTATGTTTACTTTAGAAGGCTATGACGAAAGTCACGATTTTAGAATTTTTGATGAAGAGTATTTAAAATTCCGTCATTTTTTAGTAAACAATCAGTTTATCTATTTTAAAATAAATGTAAAAGACGGATGGGTCAATAGAGAAACTGGTAAAAAATCAGATCCAAGAATTACGTTTCAAGACGCCAAATTATTAGCCGATGTTTTACCCACTTTTGCTAAAAAAATTGCGATTCAATTGAATATAAATGATTTGAAACTAAATTTAATTGATAATTTAAAGGACATCTTTCAAGCAAACAAAGGAGATCACCAAGTAACCTTTGAAGTTTTAGAAGTAGAGAAAATGAAAAAGATAATCGAAGTTTCATCAGCAATTAAAACTCCTAAAGAAATTTCGTTTATCGATAACGATACTGAAATAGATATTGATAACTTAGATATTGAAACCGAATTAGAAGAAGCAGAAATAATTGAAACAACTAATATTCAGGAACAATTTAGAATAATCACATCGATAGTAATGACAAGCCGAAAAATAAAAGTTGCTATTTCTAATGAATTATTACAGGATTTAGAAAAGATGCAAATTAATTTTAAGTTGAATTAATGTTAAATTTAGATAGGAACTCACATTATGAAAAAAATAATTTATTGCAGTTTAGCCAACCAATAGGAAGCGTTTAAATGCAATCTGGAGTGACTATTGGCAACAGTCGCGTCAGACCAACCATTATACAATATATCATTCGGATTTCCTGTTCCGTCATCAGCTGGTGAACTATCTGTTATTAAAACTACTCTTCCGTTGAAAAAAGTTGATGACGCACACATCACACCTGTAGTACTAGTTTTTGCTAACCCAGTTTTCCAAATCATCCCTTTAGCAGTGGAATTTGCAGTTGGGGTTAGTTTGATAGTAGCTCCATTGCTAAATTTTAATTTTGTCACAGCACCTTGAGCTCCGTTTAGGATTGTATTTGTTGGGTCAATCAAAATGTTTGTTGAAGTTTGAGAAATATTTGTTAATTCAACAGCTAAACCAAAAGGATTTGTCTGAACTGTATTGTTAGTCATCAAATCATTCCAAATGGCAGGAGAATCTTTCCCATCATTATTTCGGTCAGAAACAGTATGATCAGCAATCATAAATAGTCCGCCTCCGTTTTTTACAAAATTTACAATAGCTGTTTTTTCTGCAGATGTAAATAATATGTTTGGTTCATCAACAACAAAAACATCAAATTTAGATAAATCTTGAGTATTACTAGTATTACCATAAGTTATTGAACCCCCAGAAACAATAGATTCTACATAGTGCCCTTCTTTTACCAGTGCAATTCCCCAAGAAGACAGTCCACCCTGCCAATACGTTTCAAGTGTAGTTGCTGTTACAGTGAGTTGGTCTGGATTTGGATAACGTAAAGGTGTTCCGCTACTGTTTTCAGAAATGACCCAATCTGCATTTCCAGCAGTTTCAGCTTTTATAGCGTCAAAAAGGAATTTTTTTGGAGTTGTTGATATGGCCAAACGTTTAATGGCTTTACTGTTTTGTTCGTTTGCAGTTGTATTAATTTCATCAGAACAAGAAAATAATAAGGTAACAAATGTTAATGAAATTAGGATTTTTTTAATTGACATGATAGCAGCATTTAAATATTTGAATTTTCGAAAATTAAAAGTACAGCTAAATATTTATTATTTATAAGATTTTATCAAAAATTTTACAGATTTAACATTTAAAGCAGTATAATATTACTTTTTTTATCAGGTTTAAATGTGTTATTTTGAGAATAATTTTTTTTATTTTGGATGAATACGTAACTCTTACATAAGTATATATTTTAAAATAAGTATTTATAATACATTCATAATTAAAATTAATTTTGGAAATGAATTTCATTACAAATAATGCTGTAAATTTGTATTAAGTTTAAATAAAAAATAGAAAATATGGCATTAGCAATAACAGATGCTACTTTTGATGAAGTAGTATTAAAATCAGATAAACCAGTAATGGTTGACTTTTGGGCAGCATGGTGTGGTCCTTGTAGAATGGTGGGTCCAATAATAGATGAAATTAGTGAGGAATATGCAGGAAAAGCAGTCATTGGTAAGGTAGATGTAGATGCTAACCAAGAGTTTGCAGCAAAATATGGTGTTAGAAATATTCCAACGGTTTTGGTTTTCCAAAATGGAGAAGTGGTGGGTCGCCAAGTAGGAGTTGCTCCAAAACAAACGTATGCAGATAGCTTAGATGCATTGTTGTAACTAGCAACCTGAATATATTAAACGGAAAGGTTTGGCGAAAGTCAAACCTTTTCTTATTTTTAGCGAACTTAATAATGAATAAATGAAATTTTTCTATTGCTTCATAAGTTTAGTATTTACAATTAACGGCTGTCTCTCTCAATCTAATAAAAAACAAACCGTTTTATTAGAAAAAGGAGTTTCAAAAGAGTTAGCATGTTTTCGTAAACATCAAATTAATGATGTTTCTTATGAATTGTCATTTTCTATTCCTCTAGAAAAATCAGAATCGATTCTATCAAATTTAATTTTGAATCTCACTTTAACTGATTTGTCCCAACCTTTATATTTAGATTTTAATGAAAAAACCGAAAATATAAAATCAATTCAAGCAAACGGAACTCCAATAGCAATAAATCATCAAAAAGAACACCTACTAATTGCGTCCGAAAATTTAAAACTAGGTCGAAATACAATAGCCATTTCATTTGTTGCTGGCAACTCTTCATTAAATAGAAACGATGCCTTTTTATATACTTTATTGGTTCCTGACAGGGCAAGCACGCTATTTCCTTGCTTTGATCAGCCAGACCTAAAAGCAGTCTATACTCTTACTATTACTGCACCTAAAGAGTGGAAAGTTTTATGTGCTTCTCCTTTAAACAATAAAATTGCCAAAGGAGATTTTATTACCTATTCATTTGACGAATCTGATAAAATGAGTACCTATTTATTTTCTTTTGTAGCTGGAGAGTTTAAAAGTGTTGCTAAAAAAAGTCATTCATCCAGTAGCACTTTTCTATATCGAGAAAATGATGCCGAAAAAATTAAGGAAAGTACAGATGTTATTTTTAAACAGCATGAGCAAGCAGTAACATTTTTAGAAGACTATACTTTACAAAAATTTCCGTTCAAAAAGCTTGATTTTGTTGCTATTCCTTCCTTTCAATATGGTGGCATGGAACATGTTGGAGCCATACAATACAGCGAGTCTGACTTGTTTTTAGATACTAAAGCTACCGAAAGTGAAAAATTGGAACGTGCCAAATTAATTGCACACGAAACAGCTCATATGTGGTTTGGAGATTTAGTTACCATGAAATGGTTTGACGATGTTTGGATGAAAGAAGTTTTTGCCAATTTTATGGCCGACAAAATTGTAAATCCTCTTTTTCCAGAAGTAAACCATGACTTACAATTTCTAACCTCACATTATCCTAGTGCTTATGCTGAAGATCGAACTGCAGGCACAAATCCGATTAAACAAAATTTAGAAAATTTAAAAAATGCTGGATCACTTTACGGAAATATTATTTACGACAAAGCACCCATAATGATGCGTCAGCTCGAAATGGCCATGGGCGAAAAGGCATTCAGAAAAGGCATCCAAAAATACATTCAAAAATTTGCAAATAAAAATGCCGATTGGAATGATTTAATTGCCATTTTAGATTATCAAACTTCATTAAATCTAAATAAGTGGAGCGATGTTTGGGTAGAACAATCTGGAAGACCAATTTTTTCTGAGACTATAGAATATGATAATGACAACCGTATAAAAAAATTTGAAATTATTCAAAATGCTGAAGATGCATCTAATAATATTTGGCCACAACTTTTTGAAATTGGTTTTGTATATAATGATAGCACAAAAATTTTACCTGTAACTATCAAAGGTAAAACAACAACCCTTCTGGACGCAATGGATTTACCCAAACCTATAAGTATTATTTATAATTACAACGGTTATGGGTATGGCGTTTTTCCTGTCGATAAAACCTGTTTAGATTCTATAGCTTCAATTCAGAGTGAAGTGGCAAGAGCCTCAAGTTTTATTAATCTTTATGAAAACACATTACTGGGAACAATTAGCCCTTTAGACGCATTTAATGCAAATCTAAAAAGTATAACTATCGAGCAAAATGAATTAATTATCAATGTATTGTCAAGTCAAATCAACACCTTATTTTGGAAATATCTAACCGAAAAACAACAGCAAGTCAATCAAAAAATAATATCTGATATAATTTATAACCGATTGCAAGAAAATTTGCCGTCGAATATAAAAAAGACTTTATTTGGTTTGTTAAGTGCAATTGCATATTCAGAAACAGATAAAGAACGTTTGTATCAAATTTGGAATAAAGAAATCGTGATTAATAATTTGAAATTAAATGAAGACGATTATACCAATATTGCCATGGATTTAGTTATTTTTAACCATCCAAAAAGCGCTGAAATTATTACAAAAACCAAACAAAGCATAAGTAATCCCGACAAACAAAAACGATTTGATTATTTATTACCTAGTTTGTCTAATGAAGAGGCCGTTAGAGATACTTTTGTGGAATCCTTAAAGGAAGAGAAAAATAGAGAAAACGAATCTTGGGTATTGAGTTCTTTAAAAAATATTTATCATCCATTGCGTCAAGAAAGCGCTAAAAAACATCTGAAATCAGCACTCTATTTAACAGATGATATTCAACGTACTGGCGATATTTTTTTTCCAAAAGCTTGGTTAAGCAATAGCATTGGCAGGTATTCTTCTATATATGCTTTTGAAGTTGTTGAAACTTTTTTGAAGGAAAATCCTAATTTTAGTCCTATTTTAAAAAGAAAATTAATGCAAGCTACTGATGGATTATACAGAGCTCAAAAAATTAAAAAAGAAACAGAATGAACATCGAATCGCAACAGGAAAAAATTTCCAGCTTTGAGCACCTAGAATTGCTTGCTAATCAAGTCGTTGAAGGTTTCATTTCTGGCATGCACAAAAGTCCTTTTCATGGTTTTTCAGCTGAATTTGCCGAGCATAAAGTATACAATTCAGGCGAAAGCACCAAACACATGGATTGGAAATTATTTGCTAAAACCGATAGACTTTATACTAAACGATATGAAGAAGAAACCAATTTGCGATGTCACTTAATCATTGATAATTCCTCTTCAATGCATTATCCAAAACTAAAAAAAGAACAGCCTTTTTATGAAAGTAAGATTGGATTTTCTGTTTTGGCTTCGGCAGTACTAATGAATCTACTAAAAAAACAACGCGATGCTGTTGGGCTAAGCGTATATTCTAACAGTTATGAATATTATGCGCCAGAAAAAGGAAGTGACCGTCATCATAGAATGTTACTTAACAAGTTAGAAAGTATTATTGAGAGTCCAATAACAACAAAAAATACCGATACCATCACTTTTTTACATCAAATTGCAGAGAAAATGCATCGCCGCTCTTTGATTGTGCTTTTTACAGATATGTTTCAATCGGAAAAAGAGGAAGCCCTGTTTAATGCCCTGCAGCATTTAAAACACAACAAACATAAAGTAGTGTTGTTTCACATCATTGATAACAAAACCGAATTGAACTTTGATTTTGACAATGGCCCAAGAAAATTTATTGATGTAGAAACAGGTGATGAAGTAAATATATTTGCCGACACAATAAAAGAAGCCTACGAAAAACAAGCGAAGGATTATTTTAAGAAAATTTCTCAAACTTGTGCACAAAACAAAATAAAGTATGTTTCTGTAAATGTTGGAGCTAATTTTGAAAAAATACTAACAACATACTTGATTGAGAAACAAAGCTTTGGTTAATAACTAATAAATTAAAAAAATATTTTTCTCAGAAAGGTTTGCAAATATAAAAATCTATAGTATATTTGCAACCGCAATTAAGCAGAGGTTTGGTAGTTCAGTTGGTTAGAATACGTGCCTGTCACGCACGGGGTCGCGGGTTCGAGTCCCGTCCAGACCGCTAAAATTGGGAAAGGTTTTCAGAAATGGAAACCTTTTTTGCCCAAAAAAAGTATTTAAGATAGTTGTGTTGTTTTCGCTAAGGCTTTGTAACCCTTAGCACGGTTTAGTAGTTAGACCAATGAAAAGCTGTCCACTTTTGTGGAGAGCTTTTTTGATATAAAGACATTTTATTTTCTACTTTTAAAATGTTCTGTATCAATTTTTTGAAATCTAATTAATGGTTTTAACCAAAATTAAATAAAACAAAAAAATATGTTTAAAACCCGTAAAGACTTTGTTTTTGTAATTCTAGCTGGGATTTTTATCACCAATGCCATAACTGCAGAATTAATAGGCGGCAAATTAATACAAATTGGTCCTTTTGTAATGAGTATTGGTATTTTACCTTGGCCCATTGTTTTTTTAACCACGGACTTAATAAACGAATATTTTGGCGAAAAAGGTGTGCGTAATCTCTCTATTATTACTGCTTGTTTAATTGCTTATGCATTTCTAATTTTATTAGTAGCAATAGGAATACCCGCAGCTAAAGGAATAAGCCCAGTAAATGACGAACAATTTCACGCCGTTTTTGGACAAAGTATGTGGATTATTGTGGGCAGTATTATTGCGTTTTTGGTTTCACAATTGATAGATGTAACTGTATTTTGGTTCTTTAAAAATAAAACTGGTGATCAAAAAATCTGGTTAAGAACTACTGGTTCAACAATAATATCCCAGCTTTTCGATTCATTTATTGTTTTAGGCATAGCGTTTTGGCTGCCCGGGAAAATCAATTTTAATACTTTTATGACCTCCGCACTAACGGGTTACACTTTTAAGTTGGTTATTGCAGTAGTCTTAACTCCATTAATTTATTTTGGACATCATGTTATTAAAAAATATTTAGCAAAAGAATAAATGACAGAAAAAGTAAGATGCAAATGGTGTTTATCCAATGAGCTGTATAAAAAATACCACGATCAGGAATGGGGAGTACCCGTTTATGACGATAGAACTTTATTTGAATTTTTAATTCTCGAAACCTTTCAAGCTGGATTGAGTTGGATTACTATTCTAAACAAAAGAGAGAATTTTAGAAAAGCTTTTGACGGTTTTGATTATAAAAAAATAGCCCTTTATAACGAAGATAAAATTCAGGAATTAGTCCTAGATTCAGGAATTATCAGAAATAAACTCAAAATTCGCTCAGCTGTTTCAAATGCTATCGCTTTTATAAATGTACAAGAAGAATTTAGCACCTTTTCAAACTATATTTGGGGATTTGTTGATGGCAAACCTTTAATTAACAATATAAAAACCCTTTCGGAAGTTCCAGCTACAACATCACTTTCAGATACAATTAGCAGAGATTTAAAAAAAAGAGGATTCAAGTTTGTAGGTTCTACTGTTGTTTATGCGCAAATGCAAGCTACAGGTATGGTAAACGACCATGTGTTAGATTGTTGGAAAAGAACCTAATTTGTTTTCTTGGCATTTAATATCCGCATAAACGCATTTCTAGAAATTTCAAAAGCCCCTAATTGCTCTAAATAATCATTGTGCAATTGACAATCTAATAAAACATAGTTGTTTTCTTTTAAATATTCGACTAGCATTACAAAAGCAACTTTACTTGCATTCGAAACTTTTGAAAACATACTTTCACCACAAAAAACATGACCTAAATCTACACCATATAACCCCCCTACTAATTCGTCATTTTGCCAAACTTCAAAAGATATCGCTTTTCCTAACTGGTGTAGTTTTGTGTAGGATTCAATAATGTCATCTGTAATCCAAGTATCAACTTGACCTTTCCTTTCTATTTTTTGACAATTATAAATTACGGCTTCGAAATCTTTATTCATCGTTATCTTAAAGAGGTCTCTGTTAAGAATGTTCCTGATACTTTTAGACACTTTATAATTGTGAGGATTAACTACCATTCTTTCCGAAGGCGACCACCAAAGAATGGGCTCATCATCAGAAAACCATGGAAAAACTCCACTTCTATAAGCCAGCAACAATCGTTCTGTAGACAAATCGCCTCCTACAGCTAAGATCCCTTCGAAAGACGCCTCTTCTACTGGCGGGAAATACAATTCTTTGGTTAAAAAATACAATACAATGGCATATTGAGTGAATAAAAACTTTACATTAGTTGCAAATTTAAACTATAATTGTTTTCATGGAAAACTTCTTTAGATTGATTTTATTATGTTTAAATGCATATATAAAAATGAAAATGAACTTTTTATCAATATTATTACTCCTTTTTTTTAATGGAAATGCACAACGAAACGATACTCTTTCATCAATAAAAACTCACAATAAGCTATCCTATAAACAATTTATTGCACCAGCGGCTTTAATTACTAGTGGTTTTTTACTGAAAGACACTCCCTTAAATATAAATTTACAAAAAGATATTAGAAATACAACTGGAACTAATTTTAAAAGTAATGTTGATGATTTTTTATTGTTTACTCCTATTGCTCAAATTTATGGTGGAAATTATTTAGGTTTTAAATCTAAAACCGAGTTTAAAAATCAAACATTGAATATTACTATTTCAAACGTAATTACGTATGGAATTGTGTTTTCAATGAAAAGAACTTTTAAAGAAGAAAGACCCGATTTATCTGATAACGGAAGTTTTCCTTCTGGTCATACTGCTTTAGCTTTTACAAATGCTTCATTATTGTTCTATGAATATAAAGACTCTAATGTTTGGTATGCTAACAGTGGTTTTCTATTTGCTTCAGCAACCGGAATATTAAGAATTGCCAATAACAAACATTATACTTCAGACGTGCTTACTGGAGCAGGAATTGGTCTTGGTGTAGGATTGGCTGTTTCATATTGGAATCCCTTTCAATCGATGTCTTTTGGCAAAAAGAAAACCCATGCAATACTTTTTCCGCAAATTGGAAATCAATATGGCATAGGTTTATTAATTCGGAACTAAAAAGTTTATTAGTTTCTTTTCCTAAAGCTTAAAAAGGCAAATCATCATGTTCTTCCTCAGTAAAATTCGCAGCTGGCTCAAATGCTGCTGCTGCAGGCATTGGAGGTACTTGAGTTTGCGGTGCTTCAGAGGCTAATTTTTCGATTCTCCAACCTTTAATCGAATTAAAATACTTAGTTTCCCCTTGAGGATTAACCCATTCTCTTCCACCTAAATTGATAGAAACTTTTACATTTTCACCAACTGAAATCGCATTTAATAAATCAGCTTTATCTTGAACGAATTCAATCATAATACTTTGAGGATACTGCTCATCTGTAGTTACAACTAATTCTCTTTTCTTAAATGTTGGGCTTACTTGTTGTTCTGCTCCAACTACTTTTACTTTTCCTGAAATTTCCATAATATAAATTTTATTGTTTTGACAAAAGCACCTTCCAAGCGGTAAGCACTTCATTTTTATCTAAATATTTTTTGGCTAATTGGTGTTTTTTTACTTCATCATCAGCACTTAAAACACCTTTCAGTTCAAAATTTTGTTTTACAAATATAGCAACTTCTTTGTTTGTAGGCAAGGATTCTATATTTCCTAATAATCCTAAATCATTTCCATCAAAAACAGCACTTTCTTTAATAAAATCTGGAATAGCATCAACACCAATCCCAAAAGTAGCTAAGGGTTTTGGGACTTCAAACAAGCCTTTATTGGAACGTGAATACCAATTGCCTCCCATTCTAGAAACTAAATCTATTTTATATGGGTCAATTATTCCATTGTCATCTAAAATAGTTTCATCGATATGTATTTTCAAAACTTCACAAATAACTAAATTTCCGGCTCCACCTTGATTCCCAAGGCTTATGATGTCATTGACTTTACATTCAAACTGTATAGGAGATTCTTTAACCCTATATGGTTTTACAATATCTGAAGGGATTTGGGTTAAACCAGATTTCAAAAATTCGTTTACCCCCTCAGGATATTCTGTACTTGCCAATGACATTTGCTGAACAATATCAAAATTTACAACATTTATGACCACTTCACGAGTAGCTTCGGCATTTATTAAAGTATGTTTTACAGTATTGTCTCTAACACGCCTTGCTGGGGAAAAAATCAGTATTGGCGGGTTCGAACTAAAGACATTAAAAAAACTAAATGGAGATAAGTTAGGTTTTCCCTTTTTGCTAATCGTACTAGCAAAAGCTATTGGCCTTGGAGCCACTGCGCCCTGTAAATAATCTTGAAGTTTGGCTAGTGATAAATCTTTTGGCTCTACACTTATCATACAATTACTGTTTATACAAAAATAACGAAAAACAAGGCACTTTATTTAAGCACTAGATTACTTTTATTTCCTAATTATTAAAATGCTGATTGTCTGAGCATTTATATTATGAATTTATAATTATTTATTTATCAACAATACACGGAGCTATAACGTTATAGTTTAAATTTTACACATTAAAATGCCTTAAATAAAAATTTATTGTATAAAAAATTGAAAAAAAATATTAATTTCATAAAAAATTAAATAAACCTTAACCTAAATTAAACTTATTTATGAAATCAGAAAAATTAAAATTATTTATTAAAAGTCTACTAATATTGTTGCTATTTTTTAGCACTTCTTTTAACTCAAAAGTTATAGCGCAATCAGCTGCAAACGTAAATGATATTATGTTTCAGGCTTTTGGCTGGGATGTTCATACACAAGCTTCTGTTTCATCAGAAGGCGGACTCTATAATTTCTTGAAAAACCGAACTAGCGGTTATGCTGCTTCTGGTTTCAATGTAATTTGGTTACCGCCACCAAGTAAGTCTACAGGTGGTGTTGGATATATCCCCACCGAATTATTTAACTTTTCTCAAACTTCGTATGGAACAGAAACTCAATTAAGAGCTTTATTAACCGCTATGAATACTAGTACCCCTAGAATTCATCCAATGGCTGATATTGTTGTAAATCATAGAGGAGGAACAACCAATTGGACCGATTTTACCAATCCAACATGGGATTGCAGTTCTATAACAAGTACTGACGAAGCAAATTTTGGAACAATATCAGGAGCTAGGCCTTGTGGAACTCCGGATACTGGGGAAGATTTTAATGGCGGAAGAGATTTAGATCACACCAATTTACAAGTTCAAAACGGGGTTAAAGAATACCTTACTCGATTAAAAGGTTTAGGCTTTGATAGTTGGAGATGGGATGTTGCTAAAGGTTTTTCTGCTGGCTTTTTTGGTGATTATGTTAATTCGTCTACTCCATATGCTTCGGTGGGTGAATATTGGGATGGGAATACGGCTACATTAAAATCTTGGATAGATGGAACTGGAGGAAAATCTGCTGCATTTGATTTCAGTTTATATTATAATGCCCTACAACCCGCCATTAATAATGGTAATTATGGTGCTTTGGCTGGTTATCCTGGCTTGGCTGGACAATTTGGCTATGCTGACAAAGCTGTGACTTTTATAGATAATCATGATACATTTGTTAAGCCTGGTAGTTTTGTAACTAGTGACAACATCATGAAAGGGTATGCCTATATTCTTACTCATCCTGGAATGCCTTGTGTTTTTTTTCCTCACTACTACGGAGGGACTTATCAGAAAGACGGTGTTACTGTAGTTTATACTGCTAATAAAACCGCTATTGATAACCTAATGGCGATTCGAAAATCAAATGGAATCAATGCTTATAGTTCTGTTGTAGTTTCAAATACAATTGGATTTTACTCCGCTACTATCGATAATAAAGTAGTTGTGAAAATTGGTCCTGGTTTATGGAATCCTGGCACTGGCTGGACTTTAAAAACATCAGGTGTAGACTATGCTGTTTGGGATAAAACAACGGTAGTAGTAGATGTTCCTAGTTTGACAATCGCTCCAATTGGCGGTACTTTTGTTACTGGATCGACTGTTAATGTTGTTCTAACTGCTAATAATTCAACTTCAACAATATTTTACACCTTAGATGGTTCAACACCAACTACTGCTTCTTTATCTGCTGTAGGAACAAAATCATTAGCTATAACAAGTACAACCACTTTAAAAGCATTGGTAACAAATACAGCAAATGTAAGTTCTGCTGTGTCAACTCAAGTTTATTCGTTTTCTACTCCAGTAGTAGATGTTCCTGCTTTGACTATCGCTCCCGTTGGAGGTACATTCTTTACTGGGTCAACAGTTAATGTTGTTTTAACTGCAAACAATTCAACCTCAACCATTTTTTATACATTAAATGGTACAACTCCAACTACTGCTTCTTTATCTGCTGTAGGAACAAAATCATTAGCTATAACAAGTACAACCACTTTAAAAGCATTTGTAAGAAACACAGCTGGAACTAGTTCTGCTGTAGCAACTCAAGTATATACTTTTTCTGCTCCAACTACTTTTACAGTTTATTTCAAAAAACCATCTAATTGGAGTACGGCTGTCAAAATCTTTTACTGGGGTGTTACCGGAACAGCTCCTGCTGTTACTTGGCCCGGTGTAGCAATGACTTTAGATTGTGGAAGTTGGTATAGATTTACGTTCCCATCAACTGTAAGTGCTTCAAATATAATTTTTAATGACGGAACCCTACAAACTGCTGACTTAAGTGCAACCGCCGGCATCAGATATTATGACAATGGCTGGCTGGCTACTGCACCAACAAATAGATGTTCAACAACTCTAACTGTATATTTTAAACCGCCAACCACCTGGGGCACAGTTATTCCTAGAATTCATTATTGGAACGCATTACCTACAGGTAGTGTAGCCAATACTACTTGGCCTGGAATCAGAATGGTTGCCGATGTAAATGGATTTTATAAATACACTATAGTAGGGCCAACGTCGGTAAATATTGTTTTCAATAATGGCAAAACCGGATCAGCGAATCAAACCCCTGATTTATTAAACAAAACTGACGGCTATTCTTACACATGGGGGGCGGCTGCAAGAATGTCAAACCCTGAAAACTCTAAAACCAAATTGGTTGTGTATCCTAATCCAGTATCTGATATTCTCCAAATTAGTTCCCCATCGGCTATTCGGAATTTTAAAATTACGAATATCCAAGGAGCAGTTTTACAACAAGGAAAACCAATTGAAAACGCAATTGATGTAAGTAATTTAAGTTCTGGTCTTTATTTTTTACAAATGAAACTTGAAAATGGAGAAGAACAAATACAAAGGGTTATAAAAAAATAAACAATTGCATACATTTGAATCAAGGCTTAAACATTTAATTTGTTTGAGCCTTTTTTTTGAAAATATATTTCCCGAAGTTTATTTTATAATCTAAACACATTTATTTCGTTATATTTATTCCGTAAAATAATATATATGCAGTTTTCTAATAGAAAAAATACTACTCGCTGGATCTTAATTGCAGCTTCTTTTGTTATTATCACTTTAATTCTATGGAATACTTATACTTTTTTTCAAATTTTTAAAAACGAAGAACGCGTAAAAATGGAGATTTGGGCAGAAGCTCAAAAAACATTAAAAAATGTAGATGAAAATACCGACATCGAACTTCCATTAAAAATATTTCAAAATGCAAGCATTCCAATTCTTTTAATGGAGAATGACACCATAATTAATAGCAAGAATATTGACGAGGAAATATTAAAGAATAAATCAGAATCTTCAAAGCTATTAGTAAAACTTAAGGATCAGAATGAGCCAATTAGCATTGAATACGTCCCCGGTAAATTTATTTATTTATACTATGGAGATTCTGATTTGTTAAACAAACTAAAGTATTATCCAATTGCTTTAGTTGTCATTATTGTATTATTTGGCGCATTAGTTTACAATTTTTACAGGAGTACAAAAATGGCCACTCAAAATAAACTTTGGGCCGGAATGGCAAAAGAAACTGCTCATCAAATAGGAACTCCTTTATCTTCATTAATTGGTTGGTTAGAAATAATGAAAGCCGATAATGTTGATGAAACCACAGTTTCTGAAATTGAAAAAGACATTACTAGGTTACAAACCATAACCGATAGGTTCTCGAAAATTGGTTCAGAACCTGTGCTTGAACTTCGAGACATTGTAAAAGAAACAAAAGAGTCCTATGACTATTTGCAATCGCGTTTTTCCAAACAAGTTGTTTTTTCATTTAAAGCGCCCACAAAATCGATTTTGGTTTCTATAAATCCTGCTTTACATAGTTGGGCAATAGAAAACTTAGTAAAAAATGCCATCGATGCCATGAAAGGAAAAGGACAACTAGCGGTAATTATTGAAGAAGAAGGGAGATTTGTGAAAATAAAAGTATCTGATTCAGGGAAAGGAATTCCTAAAAATCAATTTAAAACTGTTTTCGAACCCGGATTTACAACTAAAAAACGCGGTTGGGGTTTAGGGCTGTCGCTAACAAAACGAATTGTTGAAGAATACCATAAAGGTAAAATAAAAGTGTTGAGTTCAGAAGTGAATAAAGGCACAGTCATGCAAGTAAGTTTTAAAATTGAAGCGTAAAAAAAGGATGTCAACTTTAAAGACATCCCTTTTTTCTATTGTAAAACCCATTTAGGATAGTGACTAAAAATATTACTTATCGTCAGAAATGTAGGTTTTATTTCCGTTTGAATTGATGTAATATTTTCCACCTCTAGGACCTGTGTATACTTTTTTTCCGTTGTATTCTCCGGTAACTTTATCAGCAATTTTAGGCGCTTTTTCGGTTGTTTCTTTAATTTTAGTTGCTGCTTTTTTGGTTTTAGACGCTACCTTATCGTCAACCTTTTTGGTTTCCTTTTTTGCTTTTTTAACAACCTTATCGGCTGATTCTTTTGTTTCTTTTTTGGATTTAGCAGTAGCTTTTTCTTTTTTAGCATCGGCGTCTGCTTTTTTAGCAGCTGCTTTTCCTTTTTTCTCTTTAACTGTTTTGGCTGTTTTTTCAGTTTCTTTTTTTGCTTTAGCTTCAGCTTTTTTCGCTTCTTTTTTTGCTGCAGCTGCGGCTTCTTTTTTAGCGTCAGCTTTTTCTTTTTTTAATTTTGCAGCTTTCTCTGTTTTAGCTTTTTTAGCTTCGGTTTCTTGAGCATAAAATGTGCTTGAAAAAACAACTAGAAAACACAATAACAATACTTTTTTCATGATAGTTTGATTTTTAAGTTTTTAATAGAGATTAAAGTTACTAATTTGAATTGATTTTTACGAACTCTTGCTCTTTTTTATACCTATTTTTTAAGTTGCCGCACGAATTATTTTATATGGTTTATAAATTATGAACATTATTTCAATCTTTTTTCTGTATAAGACAATTCATAATCATCCTTTTTAATTTAATAATCTCACTGCCAAACGAATGGATTCATGCGGGAGCGGGGTTTTACTTTAAGACTTCGGGGAATAGATTACTTTTACTCTTCTCAAACTATCAAAATGAAATTCAATATAAGGATAACTATCATTATTCGTAATGTAGCAAAATCGCTTTTTAATAATAGTGTCTGGTTTTCCAATAATAGATAAAATGTCTTCTTGACTCATTTGAGATTTTATCCTTCTCGAATTTAAAATATTCGCCTTTCCTTTTTTTGCATCAACACTCCAATGTGCGGCGAAAAATATATATCCAATAATTAAAACCGCAAATATAAGTCCTGATAATACTATCGTTTTACTCTTTTTCATCACAATATTTATAATATTAAAGTCTCCCATTTGAGATAATTGTAGTCAAATTTATGTTGTTGGGATTTGACAAATACTGCTACCGCACGAATCCTTTCGTGTGGTACTCTAAATTAAAGATCAAACATATTAAAACTACTACATCTTCAATTAATCTTTTTTGACCTACATAATCAATATCACTAAATTACATTACCTTTCAAAATTATAAAGGTAAATAATTTATTATAAGGCCAATTAATAAAACTTTAAAAATAAGCTCTCAATTGCACATTTCCAGTATGAATAGTTGGGCTGGTTTCGCTTTTTCGTCCTTGGTAATTGAGATTAATATCTAGAAATTGAGTTATGCTTTTTTGAATGAGCAAGCGCCACGTAGTGTTTTGTCCCGGTTGCAAGCCTTCTAACATTTGAAACCCAGCCGCTGACAATTCACTACCATTAAATTTATTTTCATAAAGAGAAAATTCACCGTTCAGTGTCAGGCGCTTTTCGCTAGCATAATTAAAAGAGGTGCCTATTCGGGTTTGTTGTAACGTTTCTAATTCGCCAATTTTATTTAATTTATTCTGAAATTCGCAAAACAAATCCCAACTCGCGTTTCTAGAAAACAAATAGGAAATTTTTGGAGCAACTTGATACCCTGAAATGGTGTAGTTTCTAAACGCAAAATTTTCAACTAAGGATTGGGTTCTAATCGTTTTTGAATTCAGTCCAAACAACCAGCTTTTTTTATACAAATGCTGGTACTGCAATTGGTGCGAGCTATTGTTGTTTTCAAGTGAACCAACTGATAATAAATTCTTCGATTGACTGTCTAAATACGTATAGGTAATGGAGTGGTCCTGCTTTCCTCTGTTAAAAAACAAACTGTTTCTGAAACTTACATTCAACCCAAATAAATTTTCTTCAGAAGTGTTAAACGGATTTAAATCGAAATTGCTTCCGTTGCGTTCTATTTTTCGATCAACTAAATAGGATGTTTGGTTGTAAAAATAAGAAATAATCTTTCTGAAACCCTTTTCATTTTGCCATTGATTGGGATTGAAAGTTACCGTAGCTGAGAATTTGTTTTGATGTGTCTTTCTAAAAACTTGATTGGGTAAAAACACCCGAACATACTTGGCTTGATCTGGAAAAGGAGCCACTTCAAACTCTTGTAATTCTTGAATTCCGTTGGCATTATAGTCATTCCAAGTATAAACACCTTGACCAGGTTCAACTTCTAAATAGGTAAATTCTTGTTGCGGAATGGTTCCAGAAGCGGTTTCGAAAGCAGTTGTTGTTTGAACAAGTTGTTTAAAAAATCGAGAACTGTACAAAATTCTAGAATTTAATGAGGGTTCATTGTCACGAAGAGCATCAACATATTTCAAGTTTCTATAATTGACAAAAACAGCCAAATCACTTCTCTCATTTTGAATTAATTTTGATTTCAAATAATAGGATTGCGACGTATTAACTCGTTTTAAAAATCCGCTTTGCAAACTATCATTCTGACGGTGGAGATAGCCAATCTCAGTATAAACTTTAGTACTATCACCTCTTCCGAGAAAAGCACCATATTCTATAAATTTTTGACTTAAAGCAGAGAATTGGTTCGTAGCTTTTATTTGTTCTTTGTTATCTTCTAATCTAAGACTGGCACCAACCCAGTTTTTCTTAAAATGATACCGTGTTTGCGCTTGATTTCTGATAAATTTAGAGTCTGATAAAGTGCTACTGCTGTTTAAGAAACTGCCTTGATTTTGAATGTTCCAATTTTTAAACTTAAATAACGCATTACTATTATGGCGGCTACCTGAAAAGGATTTGGTAAAATCGAGTTTTTCTATTTGATAGGTAAATAATCCTTTTTTTGGCAAATTAAAATTCAATCCGGATATCAGCAAACTTTGATTTCCTGCAACAGTTGTCAAATTCCAATCTCTATTAAACTCTATGGTAAACAAACGCTCAATTGTTCTGAAATCCTGTTGCACAAACTGAAAATTAGCAAAGGCATCCACTTCCCACTTTCCAGTAAAGAGCCGTTTTTTTGCATTTATTTTTCCAGCCAAACCTTTATTATTGCTATCGTCTTCAGAAGAAAATAAATTCAAGTCGTTGTTGCTCACACCCAATTCAAAATCAATTGCGCTTTTTTCAGATGGGCTGTAAGCACCCATGATGGTTGCAATTTGAATTTTTGTTGGGGCAACCAATCGTGTAATAGGCTCGTAACTTCCTTGTTTTACATTATTGATTGACGCTACATAAGAATAAATTTTACCCACCGCAGCTGCATTTGATATCGTATAATTTCCCAAGCCATTTCCAACAAAACTAAATCGAACATTGTATGAAACAGCAGAAGGATTGTCAGAATATTCGAAAATTTCTTGTCCGTTTTGTGTTACTTTTTCATATAAAATTCTATTTTCAGAATAGGATTCATTTACTGCCGATGGAGCTGTCATTAAATCAGGATTGTCACCAGCAGTTCCTAAAATTTGAGCCTGCTCTGCTGATAATTCTTGTTGTAAAGGTTGGTTTTTTATATCATTTTCAGAATAGACATAAGCACCAATATTCCAATTTTCTTTTTCATGAGTAGCACCAAAATAAGTCACAAAACGAGTGTAGTTTCTGTCAGAATATTGATATTCTATAGCAATTCGCATCTCGGAAGTTATAGGAAAAAGCGATGTAAACGTAACTTCGCCTGCATTATAATCTATGGTATAATCATTATTTTCTCCTCGTTTTAACAAAATCCCATTAACAAAAACACGTTCTGATCCTGAAATCACCAATACAAACAACTCGCCATTAGCACCACGCAACTTATACGGACCTTGATTCCCTTCCTGACCTACAAAGTTGCTTTTAGTATATTGCCCACGTACTAATGCTGCCGATGCAAAAATATTGGTTTTGTTTTCAGGAGTTCCAAAAGAAAAATTAGAAGACAACCCCTGCACTTTTTTATTAAAATTCAGAAAACTAGATTTCCTATTTTCCATAAACAAATCGCCTGCTCTAACCAGCCATTTCTCACTAAAAAGTTCAATGAAAATTTGGTCGAACTCGTCTAATTTTTGCGAATATCCGCCATTTTGCAGGGGAATATTACTGTCTTGAATGGAAGCTCTCAAACTTACATTATCGGAAATTTTACCTGTGATTTGTAAATCGAGATTCGAATTTACAACTGCATTTTGGTTGTTGCCAATAGTGATTCCTCGAGTGATGCTTCCTGATGTATTTAAACCATCGAAAGGAATGAATTTTTGTACAGCATCATTAGAAACACGATACAAGTTTTTTTCGTTAGTATCATTATCAACTACACGACTGTCATCGTAAATACTGTATTGCTTGGTTAAATAATCCGGAAACTTTAAATACTGAACCGTGATTGAATCTTTATTAGACTTGAAATTTTCTTTTAAAAGTATGTCTCCTTTTTGAAAATTTATTTTGTAAAACGAGGTGTCAATAACTTTAGATTGATTATCAAGTAGTTTAAAAAAGCTCGAATTGATGCTAGTTTTTTCAATATGAATTGTGTCGTAAGAAACTGGAATTTTTCTGGTTTTATATAACGTATTAATTTCTTGGGCATGAAGTCCCGAAAAAACGCTTATAAAACCAAAAAAAAATAGTTTTTTTACCATAAAGATATAACGCCAACATATCAAAAGTAGTGTGTTTTTTTGATAATTCAAGGAGTTGAAATCTCTAGCTTTAATATGCTTTCAAATTAGCTTGCGTCTTTAGTTACAATTTGCATGGTTTCTCTACTGACTTGTTTTAATAAAACTTCTTTATTTTCTTCGACCATTTGCGAAGCTTTTTCATTAAAATGTCTGATAGTATAGAGAGAAACGTTTTCGTTATAAGAAACTTTAAATTTTTTGGCAAGGATGTTTTTCAACTCATTAAAGTTTCCAAATTTGTCTTCCACACAAATAGAAAAACTAATAGCTGAGTTTTGTATTAAACTTACTTTCATTTTGTATTGATGCAACAATCCGAATATTTCACTAATGTTCTCTTCCATGATAAATGAAAAATCGATAGAAGAAAGTGAGACTAGTAATTGATTTTTCTTTACAATGAAACAAGGTAGAAAAGGTACTAAATCTTCACCTTTAGAAACACTAGTGCCAGGTAATAATGGGTTTATAAATGATTTTACAAATAGTGGTATTTCCTTTTTCTGTAACGGCTGTAGCGTTTTTGGATGAATAACACTAGCACCGTAAAACGCTAATTCGATAGCCTCGCGATAGGAAATTTGATTCAGTAAACTGGCATTTTCAAAATATCTAGGGTCGGCATTCATAACCCCAGGAACATCTTTCCAAATAGTTACGCTTTCAGCATTAAGGCAATAAGCAAAAATTGCCGCTGTATAATCAGATCCTTCACGACCCAAAGTTGTTGTAAAGCCATTGTCATCATAACCTATAAATCCTTGAGTTATGTTTAGTACTTTACGCTTAACGTTTTTAGAAATGTTTTTTTGAGTAACCTCCCAATCTACTTCTGCATCACGGTAAGTAGAATCTGTTTTTATAAAATTTCGAACATCAATCCAGGTGGTTTTTATTCCCATAAAAGACATAAAATGAGAAAGGATTGTAGTTGAAATTAATTCTCCAAAACTCACGATTTGATCGTAAACAAAATTATAATTAGGTGATTTGTTGTGACTTAAAAAATATTCTAAATCAAAAAACAAATTGTTTACAGCAGTAAACACTTCGCTTTTATCGTCTTCAAACAAATCCAATAAAATTTGATTGTGGTATTTTTTTACTTCTTGAACAGTCGATTGTAAAGAAGCTGATTTATCAAAATATGCTGAAACTACTGTTTCTAAAGCATTTGTTGTTTTTCCCATAGCCGAAACTACTAGTAAAACATCTTCATAGCCTACTTTTTGTAAAACATCGTATACATTTTTAATTCCATCAGCATCTTTAACCGATGCACCACCAAATTTAAATACTCTCATTATAAATTTCTTAAAAAATTATCAATTCCTATTTCGTTCATTTGTGCCACTCTCCAATCGTCTAAAACTATTGCTCCCGATTTTTTGTAAAAATCAATTGCTGAAGTGTTCCAATCTAAAACGTTCCATTCAATTCTTCGAACACCATCTTTTTTCCCTTGAGCTATTACTTCTTTAAAGAGTGCAAAGCCTACACCTGATCCTCTCGTTTTTTCTTTAACAATCAAATCTTCCAAATGAATAGTTCTTCCTTTCCAAGTAGAATAACGGTAATAGTACAAAGCTACACCTACAATTTGCTCCTCAATTATTGCTATAAAAGTATAAAATAATGGGTTCTCACCAAAACCATCACGCTCCAAATCTTCAACGGTAACAACAACGGCATCTGGTTCTTTTTCAAAAGTAGCAAGTTCTTTAATGAGTTCTAAAACCGCAGCCATGTCTCGTTTTCTACCTTTTCTGATTTTCATTTAGTGCTGTTATTAAAAATAATTCAATATCTTATTGAATTACTGTGTTTTGTGTTGGTTTTTTCTTTTTGAATGGCAAATATACAAATCGAATGAATTTTTTAATAAAAATCATTTCTATTTCACAAAAAATACGATATTTGTGCGCTATTAACTACAACGATTTCGCATTGGAGGAACACAACAAAACATTAGGGGAATTTATCATTGAGAACCAAAGTGAATTTCAATATTCTTCAGGAGAATTATCAAGAATCATCAACTCTATTCGATTGGCGGCCAAGGTAGTAAACTATAAGGTAAACAAGGCTGGTTTAGTAGATATTGTTGGGGCTGCAGGCGAACAAAACATTCAAGGCGAGGATCAACAAAAGCTAGATGTTTACGCCAATGAGATTTTTATTCAAACGCTTATTAATCGTGAGATTGTTTGTGGAATAGCATCCGAAGAAAATGATGATTTTATAACCGTTGAAGGGTCAGACAAAAGCCATAATAACAAATACGTAGTATTAATGGACCCGTTAGATGGCTCTTCAAATATTGATGTGAATGTGCCTGTCGGAACTATTTTTTCAGTTTTCAGAAGAATTACCCCAATTGGTACTCCAGTAACTTTAGAAGATTTTTTACAACCTGGTATCAATCAAGTGGCTGCAGGTTATGTGATTTATGGTACTTCTACAATGTTGGTTTATACTACGGGACATGGCGTGAATGGTTTTACCTTAAATCCAGCTATTGGTACTTTTTATTTGTCACATCCCAATATGCAATTCCTGAAAGACGGGACGATATATTCTATTAATGAAGGGAATTATGTTCATTTTCCTCAAGGAGTAAAAGATTACATCAAATATTGCCAACTTGAAGAAGAAGACAGGCCTTATACTTCCCGATATATAGGAAGTTTAGTTTCTGATATTCATAGAAATATGATAAAAGGAGGCGTATTTATTTATCCTTCAAGTTCTAAATCACCAAAAGGTAAATTACGCTTGTTGTACGAATGCAATCCAATGGCTTTTATCGCTGAACAAGCTGGCGGAAAAGCTTCTGATGGTTTTGAAAGAATTATGGAAATTCAAGCAACAGAATTACATCAAAGAGTGCCGTTTTTTTGTGGCAGTTACAATATGGTAGAAAAAGCAGAAGACTTTATGATGAAAGCAAAATTGAGTAAATATTAGAAACAAAAGTTGTTGTCTTAAGAGCCTTTTTATCTATTTATTCATATTTTTCATTTCAAATATAAAAGTATCTAAATCTACTTTTTTATCCACCAACAAAAGAGCCTTATTGATTATATAATTTATGTTTCCAGGTGTAAATCCTAAAGCAATTCCAAATTTTCTTAACAATAGCTCTTGTTTGTCTCCTAGTTGATGATCGCTATTTACCATTCTGGCTAAATCGTACAAACGCTCTAATCGCTCTACGTATAAATAAGGCGGATTGATAGGGTATTTTAATGGGTTTTCTAAAATTTCTTCATACTCCTTAGGAGAAATTTCAAGATGTAAAGCTAGTTTATCTAAAAAAGCTTTTTCTTCAGCAGTACTTAATCCGTCTGCTAACGCCACTCGAACAATTGCTGAAAAATGACCTTTATTTCTATTTTTAAATTCGCTGTCAAATAAATCTGCTATAGACATGATTTCTATTATTTAGGTATACACAAATATAATCCTATTTCGTTTTTTATAAAAATATTTTGCTCAGAATTTTCTGTTTTTTAATCCTATTTTCTAATAAGTTAAATACCGCATCCTATTTTCAAATTTAATTGTAAATTTACATTCCCTAATCTGTATAAAAATAGGTGCTATGTCAGACTTTTGGATTTACTTTCAGCTTGCTTGGAGACATGTTCTAGATATTAAAAGCTATAATTTTATTTTATTTTTGGCAGCTTTAGCAATTCCCTACAGCTTTAGAGAGTGGAAAAAGCTTTTATTACTGCTGGCATTTTTTGCAATTGGAGAACTAGTAGCATTGTTGCTTTCTCTTTTTGGAATTGTAATTATTAAATTGAATTTGAAAGAATCCTTAATTCCTATAACTATTTTAATAACTGCTTTGTTTAACCTATTTATAATGGGGAAATCACAAAAAGGAAACGGTATCAATTGGATTGGGTTTTTTGTGCTCTTTTTTGGTATTATTCACGGGTTAGGATTTTCGCGTCATTTTAAATCGGTTACAACAGGTAATCTTTCGGACAAAATAGTACCGCTATTTGAGTACACTTTAGGAGTTCAAGCGGCTCAAATCTTAGTTATTGTTCTTGTTTTGATTTTATCCTATATCGTTCAAAACTTTTTTAGATTTTCGAAACGCGATTTTATATTAGCTTCGTCTTCTTTTATAATTGGAGTTGTTTTGCCTCAAATTATTAAAAGTATAATTTAACAAATCAACTATTTAAAAACACACCATTCATAGCTGCATTTTTATAAATCAATACATGGAATTAAAAAAATTAAACAAATACGACAAAGCCTATCTCCGAATCGCTAAGGAATGGGGTCTTCTGTCTTATTGCAAACGCAAACAAGTAGGGGCAATAATTGTTCGTGATAGGATGATTATTTCTGATGGATATAACGGAACACCGTCAGGTTTTGAGAATTGCTGCGAAGACGAAGACGGACTAACCAACTGGTATGTGCTTCATGCAGAGGCAAATGCCATTCTAAAAGTGGCTCGATCTACTCAAACTTGCGAAGGAGCAACTCTATATATCACGCTTTCTCCTTGTAAAGAATGTAGCAAACTCATACACCAAGCAGGAATTAAAAGAGTGGTATATCAAAATGGATACAAAGACACATCTGGGATTGATTTTTTAACCAAAGCAGGAGTTATTGTTGAACAAATAGAAGAATTAGATTAAAAAAAGCTATCATGAAAATTATCTTATTTGTTCTATTTTTAGTATTGCCACAATTTTCTATAATTGCTCAAGAAAAAGGAATTCTACTTCAAAAAAAGGATTCTGAAAGAACTGATTTTTTAGTAGAACACAAAAGAATAAAAGTAGTCACAACCGATGGCAGAAGCTTTTTTGGAAGATTTTCAATTATTGACGATAAAACCTTTTCAATAAATAACACATTAATCCCCATAGATTCAATAGAAAAAATTAAAAGAAAATCGCTGACTTCAACTATCACTACTCCAGTAATATGTTCACTAGGGATTATTTTCATTCTAGGAGGAACTGCGGTTGCAGCAACAGGAGGTTCTGAAGCAATTGTAGGGTTGGGTTTAATTTCCTCAGGTTTTACCTTACCATTAATTGCTTTAATATCTAATAGGCATCCAAAAAATCAATGGGAATTCTCTATAGGAGGCGTCCCATCTAACTAAATTATTTCAAATCTTACAAATGAAAAAAAGTCGCATCTTTTTTCCAATTCTTTTATTTTTTACGCTTGCTGTTGGTGTTTTACTTGGAGGCTATTTAAATTTTCCAGTTGAAAAACCGTTGGCATCAAAAAATAATTATAAAAACAAACTCTATAAAATTATTGATTTTATAGATAACGAATACGTAGATAAAGTAAATACTGATTCTATTATAGATTTAACGGTAAATGATATTTTAGCAAAGCTAGACCCGCACTCCGTTTATATTCCGCCAACTGAACAAACAGGAGTTGCTGAAAGTATGAAAGGTGATTTTGTGGGAATTGGAGTTAATTTTTATATGCTAAATGATACGGTTGCAGTAATAAAACCTATAGAAAATGGACCTTCTGAAAAAGCGGGAATCAAAGCAGGTGATCGAATTTTATATGCCAACTCCTGTAAATTATTTGGACGAAAATTACCTACAGATAGTTTATTTTCAAAACTAAAAGGAAAAGAAGGCACAGCAGTCGAATTAACTATTTTTAGAAAAAGCGAAAATAAAAAATACAAAATCAAAGTAAAAAGAGATGTCGTTCCAATAAAAAGTGTTGACGTTGCGACAATGGTAAACGCTACAATGGGCTACATTAAAATAAATCGATTTGCCGAAACTACCTACAAAGAGTTTAAATCAGGCTTACAAACTTTACAAAAAAAAGGAGCAAAATCAGTAATTATCGACGTTCGAGAAAACGGTGGCGGATACATGGAAATGGCTGCAGAAATTGCCGATGAATTTTTGAAAGACAAACAAGTAATCGTTTTTCTAAAAAACAGAAAAGGAAGAGCTGACAAGACATTTGCAACCGAAAAAGGAAGTTTTGAAACTGGAAAAGTATTTGTATTAATAGATGAAAATTCAGCTTCGGCTAGCGAAATTTTAGCTGGTGCCATTCAAGATAATGATAGAGGAATTATTGTAGGACGTCGCTCTTTCGGAAAAGGATTAGTACAACGCGAAATGGATTTTGAAGATGGCTCTGCAGTTCGATTAACTATTGCGAGGTATTACACTCCTTCGGGTCGCTCTATACAAAAACCTTATCAAAAAGGCAATGAAGATTATTTTAATGAATTTGGCAAACGATTTGAAAATGGCGAATTGTATGATAAAGACAGTATAAAAATTGCCGACACCTTAAAATTTAAAACCCTAAAAGGTAAAATTGTTTACGGGGGTGGTGGAATTGTACCTGATTTATTTGTTCCACTCGAAGGGAATAATGGCAATGAAAGTACCGTTTATATCATGCAGCAATCAGGAATTGTAGGTCGGTTTGCTTTTGAAACGCTAGATAAAAACAGAAATATTTTTAAGGGAATGTTGTTTGAACAATTTCTAGATAAAATGAATAAAACCGATTTGTATTTTAATGCTTTTCAGCACTATTTATCAAAGAATGGCGCAATAGTTAATTTAACAAAAAGTAAACCATTAGTAAAAAGATACTTGGCTGCTGAATTTGCCAAACAACTTTTTAATGAACAAAAATTCTATGAAATTATTTTAAAGGAGGACAAAATGATTCAGGCTGTTCTAAAATTAAAATAATCGCCGAAATATTATCTTATACTATCGTGAACGTGAGTTTCAATACCGTTGTTCCATAAAGTCAAAATATCGGTTGCAACGGCAGCTCCACTTCCCGCTGCAATAGCAAGTTGGCTTCTGTGACCAGCTAATGTTCCTGTTACATAAATTCCATCAGCCACTTTATGATCATTATTTTTAAGTTGGATTCTTAGTTTTTCAGGAAGTGATTTTTGGTGAGGTTCTACATACTGCAACAATCCTTCAATAGCAAATGTATTTGTTGAGCCAATGCCTATTAAAATACATTTTGTTGCATACGAACTTTTGTTGGTGACAACCCTAAAATCTGGAAAGCTACCCTCAATTTTAAGCACTTTTTCATTCAGGATTTGTAAAATATGAGGATATAATTGTGCCAAATGATCGATGCTTTCCGTTAGCAATTCAGAGCCCAATTTTCCGGGAGCGATTCCGTAAGCATTATTAAACAAAGCATCTTGTAGAGAGGAAGCTTTTTGATGGGTAATGATACCTATTTTTTTATCTGTAACAAAAGATTTGTTTTTAGCAGAACCCAAAACCAACGCACATGACATTCCAGAAACGCCACCACCTAAGATTAACACATCAAACATCAACTATTGATTTTTTGTTCTTTCTTGAATAATTTTTGACATTCTGAAAATAAGAAGAATAAAAACAGCGCATAACGATGCCACTATTCCTATTAAAGCAATAACACTATTGCCTTCTAATAAATGATCAAAATCAAGAAGCGTAACATTAAATCCTATTAAAGCCAATGCCAAAACAACTAATATAGAAGTAAAAATTTTCATTCGTAAAATTTTGTAGGGTGTGAAATTAATACATTTTTATTTACACAAATAAACCTTTAACATTAGCGGCAAATAATTTAACAGCTATAGCTAAAAGAACCACTCCAAAAGCTTTTCTTACCACGCCTAATCCTGTTTTTCCTAACATTTTTTCGATTTTAGAAGACGATTTTAAAACTACATATACCAAAATAATATTCAAGACAATAGCAATAACAATATTCTCGGCATGATACTGAGAACGCAAAGAAAGTAAAGTAGTCATAGTTCCCGCACCTGCAATTAAAGGAAAAGCAATAGGAACGATCGATGCTGAGCTAGCTTCTTCATCCCTATAAATGCGAATACCCAAAATCATTTCTAAAGCTAAAAAAAACAATACAAATGATCCCGCCACGGCAAAAGAGTGAACATCAATGCCTATTAAACTCAGGAATTCTTCTCCAATAAACAGAAAAACAATCATAATAATTCCAGCAACTAGCGATGCTTTTTCAGATTCTATGTGACCGTGTTTTTTTCTCAAATCAACAATAATAGGCACCGTTCCTACAATGTCTATTACTGCAAAAAGCACCATTCCTACGGTAATTATTTCTTTAAAATCCAGTCCCATGTTCTTGTTTTTTTGAAGTGCAAAAGTATTGATTTTATGTAGGTTAAACGCTAAATTGACGTTAATTTATTTTATGTTTGATAATTTATGTTGTTAAAACAATACTTTTATCAATAGCCTTTTTTAAAAAAGTCAAAGTCAAAATTTAACATTTAAAATTCAAAATTGCAAAGTATCTTTGCAATATGTTTCAACTAGGAAAAACCATTGTCTCCGAAGACATTTTACAAAAAGATTTCGTGTGTAATTTATCTGCCTGCAAAGGCGCTTGTTGCGTCGATGGCGATGCGGGAGCACCTTTAAGCTTAGAAGAAACTAAAATTTTAGAAGAAATTTATACCAAAGTAAAACCCTTTCTTCGCAAAGAAGGCATCTCCGCCATCGAAGCACAAGGCACTTGGACAAAAGGAACCGATGGCGATCTTGAAACTCCTTTAATAGAAAATAAAGACTGCGCTTACGTAATTTTTGACGGTAAAACGGCACTTTGCGGTATCGAGCAAGCGTATAATCAAGGTGCAATCGATTGGAAAAAACCCGTTTCTTGTCATTTGTATCCTATTAGAGTGAAGGATTTTACTGAATTTGCCGCCGTAAATTATGACCGTTGGGATATTTGTGACGATGCCTGCTCTTTAGGCAAGGAATTAGAAGTTCCAGTTTATAAATTTGTTAAAGAAGCCCTTATCAGAAGGTTTGGCGAAGATTGGTATTTAGAGCTCGAAAAAGTGGCTGAAGAACTGAAAAGATAATTTCAAAAGAAGTTTGTTTTTTCTTGTTTTGCACATCTAAAATCCTATATTTTACGGTAGTTTTTAACTTTTTACTATTTTTAAATAGCTGATTTTCAATATTGTAAAAATTTTAATAAAAATATTGAGAATACTCCCGTTTGTTAAAAACTAAAGCCGATTGTGAATAAGTTTGACTTTCTTTTTTGATTACAAATGACAATCTTTGTACTCGACAGAAAACATAATTTTTCGTTAAAATTTCAAAAAAACAAACCTAAGAGATGCCTCAGATTGAACCTATTTTACAAGAAAACAAAAATCGTTTTGTAATTTTTCCTATCAAACATCATGATATATGGGAATGGTATAAAAAAATGGAAGCCAGTTTTTGGACTGCAGAAGAGATCGATTTATCGCAAGATTTAAACGATTGGAACAACAAATTAAATAATGAAGAAAAATACTTCATCAAACATATTTTAGCTTTTTTCGCGGCATCTGACGGAATTGTAAATGAGAATCTAGCCGAAAATTTTGTAAATGAAGTACAATATGCCGAAGCGAAGTTTTTCTATGGTTTTCAAATCATGATGGAAAACATTCACAGCGAAACCTATTCGTTATTGATTGATACCTACGTAAAAGACGAAGCAGAAAAAAACGAGTTGTTTACAGCAATTGATGTTTTTCCTGCCATTAAGAAAAAAGCCGATTGGGCATTAAAATGGATTGAGTCTGATTCTTTTGCTGAAAGGCTTATTGCTTTTGCTGCAGTAGAAGGAATTTTCTTCTCAGGAAGTTTTTGTTCGATTTTTTGGTTAAAAAAGCGTGGGTTAATGCCTGGTCTCACTTTTTCAAACGAATTAATTTCTCGTGACGAAGGAGTGCATTGTGATTTTGCAGTGCATTTACACAATCATCATTTATTAAAAAAAGTTCCTAAAAGCAGAATAAGAGAAATTATTGTTGATGCACTAAACATCGAAAGAGAATTTATTACAGAGTCGTTGCCAGTGAGTTTAATAGGTATGAATGCTGGACTAATGACACAATACCTAGAATTTGTTACTGATAGATTGTTAGTTGAATTGGGATGTGATAGAGAATACAATACCACTAACCCTTTCGATTTTATGGATATGATATCTTTGCAAGGAAAAACCAATTTCTTTGAAAAGAAAGTAGCCGAATATCAAAAATCAGGTGTAATGAATACCGATTCTGACGCTCAAAAAATTAGCTTTGATGCTGATTTTTAAAAACGATACCATCTGTAATTTTCCAGATTAAAAAAGAAAATAAAACAAACAATTAATACAAATAACCCAAAAGCAGGAAAGGGATTTCTTGTTTTTTAAAACCTCAATGCTTATGTATGTAGTAAAAAGAGATGGCCATAAAGAGCCTGTAATGTTCGACAAAATCACCGATAGAATTAAAAAACTATGTTATGGTTTAAACGATTTAGTAGATGCTGTAAAAGTAGCAATGCGGGTAATAGAAGGGTTATATGATGGCGTTTCTACCTCAGAATTAGATAATCTTGCTGCTGAAACTGCAGCTTCAATGACAATTGCACATCCAGATTATGCACAATTAGCGGCTAGAATTGCGATTTCGAATTTGCATTCTAATACTAAAAAATCGTTCTCTGAAACGATGAACGAAATGTATTTTTACGTGAACCCACGAAATGGGCAAAAAGCGCCTTTACTTTCAGAAGAAGTGCATAAAGTAATTATGGAAAATGCTGAATTTTTAGATTCGCATGTCATTTATAACAGAGATTTTAACTACGATTACTTTGGATTCAAAACTTTAGAACGTTCCTATTTGCTAAAGATAAACGGGAAAATCGTAGAGCGTCCGCAACACATGTTAATGCGTGTAGCTGTCGGAATTCACTTAAATGATTTAAAATCGGTTATTGAAACCTACGACTTAATGTCTAAAAAATTCTTTACCCACGCTACTCCAACATTGTTTAATGCAGGAACTCCAAAACCTCAAATGTCTTCTTGTTTCCTATTGGCCATGCAAGATGATAGTATTGACGGCATTTACGACACCTTAAAGCAAACGGCTAAAATCTCACAATCAGCTGGAGGAATTGGCTTGTCTATTCATAACGTTCGCGCAACGGGTTCTTATATTCGTGGCACCAACGGAACATCAAACGGAATTGTACCAATGTTGCGTGTTTTTAATGATACTGCTCGTTATGTAGATCAAGGTGGCGGAAAACGTAAAGGAAGTTTTGCAATCTATATCGAAACTTGGCATGCCGATATTTTTGAATTTTTAGATTTGAAAAAGAATACAGGAAAAGAAGAAATGCGTGCTAGAGATTTATTCTTTGCCATGTGGACATCTGATTTATTCATGAAAAGAGTACAAGAAGACAGCTATTGGACTTTAATGTGTCCTAACGAATGTCCTGGTTTGTATGATGTGTATGGAGATGAATTTGAAGCCATGTATATTGATTATGAGACTCGTGGTAAAGGTAGAAAAACCATCAAAGCACGTGAATTGTGGGAAAAAATTCTAGAATCTCAAATCGAAACTGGGACTCCATACATGCTCTATAAAGATGCTGCGAATAGAAAATCAAACCAAAAAAACCTCGGAACCATTCGTTCGTCGAATTTGTGTACAGAGATTATGGAGTTTACATCAAAAGATGAAATTGCAGTTTGCAACTTGGCTTCCATTTCACTACCTATGTTTGTTGAAAAGGGCAAATTCAACCATGATTTATTATATACTGTTACCAAACGCGTTACTCGCAACCTGAATAAAGTAATCGACAGAAATTACTATCCTGTAAAAGAAGCCGAAAATTCTAACTTGCGTCATCGCCCAGTAGGTTTGGGTGTTCAAGGTTTAGCAGATGCTTTTATTTTATTGCGCATGCCATTTACAAGTGATGAAGCAAAGAAATTAAATCAAGAAATATTCGAAACTTTATACTTTGCAGCAGTTACCGCATCTATGGAAATGGCAAAAGAAGAGGGCCCATATTCAAGCTTTAAAGGGTCTCCTATGTCAAACGGAGAATTTCAATACAATCTTTGGGGATTAAAAGATGAAGAGCTATCAGGCCGTTGGGACTGGGCATCATTACGAAAAGAAGTGATGGAGCACGGGGTGAGAAATTCACTTTTAGTAGCACCAATGCCAACAGCTTCTACCTCTCAAATTTTAGGGAATAACGAAGCTTTTGAGCCGTATACTTCAAATATCTACACGCGTCGTGTGTTATCTGGAGAGTTCATCGTAGTAAACAAACACTTATTAGAAGACCTGGTAAAACAAGGATTGTGGACTGAAGATTTGAAACAAGAAATCATGAGAAACAACGGTTCTGTTCAAAACATAGAACGTATCCCTCAGGATTTAAAAGACTTGTACAAAACCGTTTGGGAAATGTCTATGAAAGATATTATCGATATGTCGCGTCATAGAGGCTATTTTATAGACCAATCGCAATCGCTAAATTTATTCATGCAAGACGCTAATTATTCTAAATTAACATCGATGCACTTCTATGCTTGGCAATCAGGATTAAAAACTGGAATGTATTATTTAAGAACAAAAGCTGCGGTTGATGCTATTAAATTTACATTGAATAATGATAAAAAAGCAGAGCCTATAGAAGTAAAAGAGCAACCTGTAGAGCAAGTGTTACAGCCTATCGCCGTTTTAGACGAACCCGCAGAAATATCAGCAGAAGAATACAGAGCCATGATTGAATTGGCAAAAAATGCCGGTCCTGACGAATGCGAAATGTGTGGGTCGTAACAATAATTAAAAAAAAACAGAAACAGCTGTCGATAAGATAGCTGTTTTTTTATTTAAATTATTAATCTATGTTAAATCTAACCCGAACAACTTCTGAAAACCAAGATTTCATAAACCTTGTGAAATTATTAGATGCCGATTTAAAAATTCGTGATGGGAAAGATCACGAATTTTATGCTCAAATAAACAAAACGGCAATCTTAAACAACGTAATTGTTTGTTATCAAAACGACATTGCTATTGGCTGTGGAGCTTTCAGGGAAATCGATGCTAAAACTCTAGAAATAAAACGAATGTTCGTGAATCCTGATTATCGAGGAAAAGGAATTGCTTCTAAAATTTTGTTTGAACTTGAACATTGGACATCAGAACTAAATTATTTTCAATTGATTCTGGAAACGGGAATCAACCAACCTGAGGCTATTTCATTATACAAAAAATCAGGCTATAAAATCACAGAAAATTACGGTAAATATATTGGTGTGGAAAGTAGTGTTTGTATGATGAAAATCTTAAAATAAAGTTATCTTTAACTTCTGAAATCAAAAATCGATAATCAACAATCTTCAATTCAATGAACTGGGAACAACTATTATCACTAAAACGTCAAGGAGACACTAGCAAACGATTAAGAATAGAACAAGACGATACCCGTTTGGGTTTTGAGGTAGATTATGATCGAATCATATTTTCATCAGCCTTTCGTAGTTTACAAGATAAAACACAGGTAATTCCGCTTTCTAAAACCGATTTTGTGCATACTCGATTAACACACAGTCTAGAAGTTTCGGTTGTAGGGCGTTCTTTAGGACGCTTGGTTGGAAAAAAAATAATTGAAAAATATCCGTATTTGAAAGAAATTCACGGTTTTCACATGAATGATTTTGGAGCCATAGTTGCTGCGGCTTCCTTAGCACATGATATAGGAAACCCTCCGTTTGGACATTCGGGCGAGAAAGCTATTGGCGAATATTTTTCTATAGGTAAAGGACAGCAATTCAAAGATAAGTTAACGCCAAAAGAATGGCAGGATTTAATAGATTTTGAAGGAAATGCTAACGGATTCTCCGTTTTAACAGCCAATAGGCCAGGCATTGAAGGCGGATTGCGAATTTCGTATGCAACCCTTGGCGCTTTTATGAAATATCCCAAAGAGAGTCTACCTAAAAAACCAACTTCAGGAATTGCCGATAAAAAATATGGTTTTTTTCAAACTGATAGTGTTTTTTTTCAAGATGTTGCTTCAGAATTGGGTATGATTCCAAATAAAGAAGGAAGCAATATCGGCTTCGAGAGACATCCGTTGGCTTATTTAGTAGAAGCTGCCGATGATATCTGCTATACCATTATTGACTTTGAAGACGGAATAAATCTAGGCTTAGTTTCAGAAGATTTTGCTTTAGAATATTTAATAAAACTAGTAAAAGACAGCATTGACACCGAGAAATACAAAACCTTAACTACAAAAGAAGACAGAATCAGCTATTTACGAGCTTTAGCCATTGGAAGTTTAATAAACGATGCTGTTAGAGTATTTTTAGAAAATGAAGAGACTATATTACAAGGAAAATTTCCATTTGCATTGACCGATAAAAGCAAGTACAAAGCCCAAATGGATGACATTATTAAATTGAGCGTCAAAAACATCTATCAAAGTCGTGAAGTAATTGAAAAAGAGTTGGTGGGTTATCAAATTATTCAAACATTATTAGATAAATTCATCACCGCTTTCAACAATAAATTTGAAGGAAAAGCGTCTAATTATGACAAATTGATTCTAAAAATGTTGCCCGAAAAATTCCTAGCGGAGAAAGAAGATTTGTATAAAAGGCTTTTACATATTTGTCATTATGTCTCCCTTTTAACAGATGGCAATGCGTTAGAATTATATGAAACGATTAACGGAAGAATGAAAACCTAGTTTTATGTGGCACTAAATTTCACCAAATAACAGAATCAAGCTTTTAACATCAATTTTACAAAATTTTTGAAGTTCTTCCACTGTGCCGTGTTCAATAAATTCATCTGGAATGCCAAGAGTTTTAATTCGCTTACAATAATTGTTTTCATTAGCAAATTCTACAATCCCAGAGCCAAAACCTCCTTTTATTACACCATCTTCAATAGTAATTATGTTTTCAAATGTTTTGAAAATAGTATGTAATAATGCTTCATCTAAAGGCTTCACGAAAGCAAAATCATAATGAGCAAAATGCTCTAAATTATTTAATTTAGATAAAGCAAGAGTTACATTATTGCCAATAGTTCCATTAGATAAAATCGCGATTTTTGTTCCTTTCTTGATGCAAGTAGCTTTTCGTATTTCCACTTTTTGATACGCTTGTTGCCAATTTATAATCTGGCCTCGACCACGAGGATAGCGAATGGCTATAGGATGTGGCAAACCTAATTGTGCTGTATATAAAATGTTTCGAAGTGCTATTTCATTCAACGGAGAATAAATAATCATATTTGGGATGCATCGCAAATATGCCAAATCGAAAACGCCATGATGTGTTGCTCCGTCCTCACCTACCAAACCTGCACGGTCTAAACAAAAAATGACTGGTAAATTCTGCAAAGCCACATCATGAATCACTTGGTCATAAGCGCGTTGCAAAAAAGTGGAATAGATGTTACAAAAAACAACCATTCCTTGAGTGGCCATGCCAGCAGATAGGGTTACAGCATGCTGCTCAGCAATTCCTACATCAAAAGCACGTTTTGGGAATTCATCCATCATGAATTTTAGGGAACTTCCTGTTGGCATAGCTGGTGTTATTCCTATAATCTTTTCGTTTGATTTAGCTAAATCCAAAAGTGTTAGTCCAAATACATCTTGGTATTTAGGGGGAAGATTTGCTTCTAATTTTGGATAAATTTCTCCTGTAGCGGCGTCAAATTTTCCAGGGGCATGATATTGTACTTGGTTGTCCTCTGCCTGTTGTAATCCTTTTCCTTTTGTTGTAATAATATGAAGAAACTTGGGTCCTTTTATATTTTTTAATCGTTTTAATTCTTGTAGAACCGCAAAAATATCATTACCGTCTATAGGCCCTGAATAATCAAAGTTTAAGGACTTAATCATGTTGTTCTGCTTCGGATTTTTTCCTTCTTTCACGGCGGTGAAATACTTTTTTAAAGCACCAACACTCGGATCAATACCAATTGCATTATCATTAAGGATTACTAATAAATTAGCATCTGTAACTCCTGCATGATTCAAACCTTCAAAAGCCATTCCTGATGCAATAGAAGCATCACCAATAACTGCAATATGCTGTTTGTTAAAATCTCCTTTTAAATTAGAAGCAATTGCCATACCTAAAGCGGCTGAAATAGATGTTGATGAATGCCCTACTCCAAAAGTATCATATACACTTTCGCTTCTTTTGGGAAAACCAGAAATACCGTTTAGTTTTCTATTGGTATGAAATTGCGCTCTTCTTTCAGTTAATATTTTATGTCCGTAGGCTTGATGACCTACATCCCAAACCAACAAATCTTCTGGAGTATTAAAGATGTAGTGTAAAGCAATTGTTAGTTCTACAACCCCTAAACTTGCACCCAAATGTCCTTCTTTAACAGCTACAATTCCAATAATAAAGTCACGCAATTCTTGTGCGACTTGAGGAAGTTGTACTTCATCGAGTTGACGCAAATCGGATGGATTGAAGATATGTGCAAGTAAATTATTCGACATGAAGCAAATGTACAAATTGAATTCCTATTTTTGCTCCATGGAAAACATTTTCACTGATGAATATTTTATGAAGAAAGCCTTACAGGAAGCCGAAGTGGCTTTTGAAAAAGGCGAAATTCCTGTGGGAGCTATTATAGTCATCGATAACAAAGTAATTGCAAGGAGTCATAACTTAACCGAACTATTGAACGATGTTACCGCTCATGCTGAAATGCAGTCTATAACCGCTGCGGCTAATTTTTTGGGTGGAAAATATTTAACGGGCTGCACACTTTATGTTACTTTAGAACCTTGTCAGATGTGCGCTGGCGCTTTATATTGGAGTCAAATTTCTAAAATTGTTTTTGGAGCAAGCGATGAAAATCGCGGTTTTGAAAAAATGGGAACACAATTACACCCAAAAACCATTGTTGTTCGTGGAGTTATGGCAAATGAGGCTTCTAGTTTGATGAGACAGTTTTTTATTCAAAGAAGAAAGTGAGATTTAAAAGTCTAATCCATAAAAAAAAAAGCGGTTAGATTAATTAATCCAACCGCTTTTTTACTTCATTTTTTATGTTTATTCTTTTATAAAACGTTTTAATGCAATTTCACTATTTGAAGTAACTTCTAACAAATATGCTCCAGATTTAATCATGTGAACTGGAATAACATTACCTTCAATTTTTCCTTTTGACACTTCTTGACCAACAACATTTATAATTCTGTAAGTTCCGTTTTCAATTGAAGAAATATTTAGAGTATTAGATTTTACTGGATTTGGATACAATTTAAAAGTTAATGCTTGAGAAGTTACCAAAGCATTTTTTGCAACTGATGCAACAATATTTATTGAATAATCTTCAACTTGTCCAAAAGAGAATATTTCACATGAAGTTGGAGTTGCATTATACTTCATAGAGACTCTCATTCGGGTTAAACCTTGTTTGGCAGTTGCAGGAATAGTAATAGTTCCAGAAATTGGAGTCGTTTTTGATCTCGCTCTTGACAAAACTGTTTCACCAGCATCTGCAAAATCGCCATCGCCATTAAAATCTATCCACACCCCATACCCTTCGTTGTATATGGTACTTGTCCATGATGGTGTTATTGTTATTGTATAAGCGCTTCCAAGAGTTGCATTTGTAGATAAAGAAGTAAAATTTTCATAACCACTAGTTCCTGTTGAAGTATTATTTATTGTTCCAAAAACTACTTTCCCTATTTTTTCATCAGCAGTACTATTGCCTTGTGAAGTACAATATGAAGAAACAACAACGTCCAAAGTTGTTACATTAACTACATTGCTTGTTAAAGAAATATTTCCAGCAGCATCTTTTGATCGTATAGAAAATGTATAAGCTGTTGAAGCTGTTAATCCCGAAACTGCGTAAGAAGTTGTCGCAACACTAGCAATTAAGGATGCTCCTTGATAGACATCATAACCTGTTACAGCAACATTATCGGTTGCTCCAGTCCATGATAAATTTGTCGTTGTTTGAGTTGTTCCAGAAGCTGTTAATGTAGGTGCAGTAGGCACTGTTGTATCAACAACTGGAGCAAGAGTTGTAACGCTAATTGTATTACTCGCTACCGAAATATTTCCAGCTGCATCCTTAGCTTTTACCGAAAAAGAATATATTGTTGAAGCCGTTAAACCAATAACTGAATAGGTTGTACTTGATGTTGAACCCAACAAAGCTGAACCTTGATACACATCATAACCAGTTACTGCTATGTTATCGGTTGCTCCAGACCAAGACAAATTAGTTGTTGTTTGTGTAGTACCCGAAGCAATTAAAACTGGAGCAGTTGGCACAACAATATCAGTAGAGCCAGCTGTTATAGTAAAGTTAACATTAGAAATATCAAAGAAAATATGCCCACTTCCTTTAACCATAATTCTATTTTGTGTTCCAGCAGTATTTGGTATCGTTACTGCTTGAGTTCCATCATTGGGTGTTCCAGCCAAAAGTATAATCGGATACGTATTTCCTCCATCTGTAGATAATAATATATCTACATTGGCAGCATTAACTCCGTTAGCCGTTGTTCCTGCAACTGCCCAAGTTACAGTTTGTGAAGATCCTCCAACAAAAGAAACAGCAGTATTAGGAGCACTAACTGTAAATGGCCCTGCTGTTGCATTAACTGTTACAATAACATCGTCACTATTATTTGCTGGTCCACTTGCTTTGTTATCTCTAACGGTTAATCTAAAGTTTAAAGTTCTTGCTACATTTGGAATCGCCTCCCAAGTCCAAGAAGTTAAGCCTGCTTGTATTGTAGAAAGTCTAGGGAAATATCTTGTAGCATTAGTAGATGCGGTAAAAGAACGAAAAGCTGGCCCAGAAGTTGCCGTCGTTTTCGGATTTGTTGTCGTTGATGTTCCTTTATCCATTTGTTCCCAAATGTAGGTTAGCGCGTCACCATTTGCATCAGATCCAGAACCTGTTAAAACAAAAGGGGTTCCTTTAGGTATCGTATAATCTAATCCAGCATTTGCTGTTGGAACTGCATTACCCGTAACAGATGTAGTTTGACAAGTAGTCGATTTTACATAATTTGTAATTTGTTGAATGCTCACAGCATGAAATAACGGATCGCTATGGGCTTGAAGATCTGTTGCTCCTGTTATACCAGCATATCCCATAATGGTAGATCCGCTTCCTGGTTCGCACTGTGCAATTGTTCCTTCATTACTAAATGTAAAGGTATGATTACCACCAAATTGGTGTCCAATTTCATGCGCTACATAATCAATGTCGAAATTATCTCCTTGAGGAATGCCATCTGCTGGAGAAGTGATACCGCTTCCTTTTTTTCCATCGACACAAACACAACCAATACAACCTGCATTACCGCCTCCTCCTGTAGCACCAAATAAATGTCCAATATCATAATTTGCTTCTCCAATAACTGATGTTAAGGTGGATTGTAATTCAGCATTCCATTTGGACATACTAGTTGAAACAGAATAAGGATCTGTAGAAGCGTTTGTATATATTATTAAATCATTATTGGCAATCAAATTCATGTGGACTCCAAAATCTTTTTCGAAGACACCATTTACTCGAGTCATAGAATTATTGATTGCGGCTAAAGCCAACGCTTTTGTACCTCCAAAATAAGCGGTATACTCTCCAGTTACCGATAATGCCAAACGAAAATTTCTTAAATTACCATCGTCAGCATTTGGTCTTGCGGTAAGATTATTTAATGAACTTGGGCTTATCGTGTTAATTACTTTACATTCAAACTTGTTTAAAGAAGCAATTTTATCTGTTTTTCTATAAACACTATATGTTTTTAAATCCTTTGTGTAAGGTTCAATAAAAATAGCTGATTGATCAGCCTTGATTATCATACTTTGAAACCCCAGCGGAGATATACTAAAGTAAATAGTAGATGTAGGATTATCTATACCTTGTCCTACATAGGATTTTATTTCCGGATATTTTCTAGCCAATTCGACATTCATATTAGAAGACTCTAGAATTCTAAAATCCTCTAACTGACCATCTGAATTAGGAAAAGAAACTATAACATTCGATTCTCCTATAACCTCAAATCTTTTAGGAGAGTTTAATAACCTTTGCTTTAGATTGATTATATCGAGATCAAATAACTTTGGACTTTTTATTTGGTTTTTATTCTCAAAAATTTCAGCATTCAATATATTCCCAGAAGTTGCATTCCATAATGATTTTCCCGACTGTGCAAATGAAATACTACTAATTATAAGGAATATAAATAAAAATAATTTGTTTTTCATAGTTTTAAAATTTTTAGATTTTGTTTAAAATAACTATCAAATATATATTTATTATTTAATTGATAATGTTAAGAACACCCATACTTATTAACAACTTTACAACAAATGTTTGTTGGCCATGAAATTAACACAATAATTTCCATAAATAAATAGGATAAATTCATTTAGAATACTTGAATTAATCATTACCATTTAATGAAAAAATGCTATTTTTATAAAAAAATTTTTCATGAATTTGAGTTATTGGGAATTAAAAAACTGGTTCACAAACATTGATTACACCATCGTAGGTAGCGGAATCGTCGGATTGCATGCAGCTTTACGACTGCGAGAACGTTTTCCAGAGAGTAAAATCTTAGTTTTAGAAAAAGGAATGTTACCTCAAGGCGCAAGCACTAAAAATGCTGGCTTTGCTTGTTTCGGAAGCCTATCTGAAATCATAAACGATTTAAAATCACATACCGAAGAAGAAGTTATTCAACTCATTCAAAAAAGATGGGAAGGCTTACAATTACTGCGTAAAAATCTTGGAGATGAAGCAATAGATTTTAAGCCTTTTGGTGGTTATGAATTGTTTTTAGAAAATGACGATACTAATTACGATTTGTCATTAAATAAGATGGCCTTTATCAATGAAATTTTAAAACCTATTTTTAAAACAGCTGTTTTTACCAAGGAAATAGAGCGTTTCGGATTCAATGGAACAAAAGAATATCTAATTTTTAATCCTTTTGAAGCCCAAATCGATACAGGAAATATGATGCAGGCATTATTAAAAAAAGCCATTTCTGATAATATTCTAATCTTAAATCAACAAACAGTAACTGAATATCAAGAAAGCATAAATGGTGTACAAGTCGCTATTGGTGATTTTAGTTTTAAAACAAAAAAAATTGTGTTTGCAACCAATGGTTTTGCAAGTTCAATAACTAATGGTGCTGTAAAACCCGCTAGAGCACAGGTTTTAATTACTGAACCTATCCCAAATTTAGATGTAAAAGGGACTTTTCATTTAGATAAAGGGTATTATTATTTTAGAAATATTAATGACAGAATATTAATTGGAGGTGGAAGAAATCTTGATTTTGAAAGAGAAACAACTTCTGAATTTGGAGAGACCGCAATAATTCAAAATCGGTTAGAATTTCTTTTAAAAAATGTAATTTTACCCAATCAGGATTTCAAAGTTGAACATCGTTGGAGTGGAATCATGGGATTGGGTTCAAGTAAAAACCCTATTGTTAGCCAATTATCTGAACATGTATATTGTGGCGTGCGACTAGGTGGAATGGGAGTTGCTATTGGAAGTTTAATAGGTACTGAGTTGGCCGATTTAATTTAATTTTATGTTTAGAAGAATCATTCGTTTTTTATTTAAAGTTATGCTTTGGTTTTTTGCAATTTCAATTATTGGAGTTATTGTGTTTAAATTTGTTCCCGTTCCATTAACCCCATTAATGGTTATTCGAGCCATTGAACAAAAGATTGACGGAAAAGAAATGATTTGCAGCCACGATTGGGAACCATTAGAAAATATTTCAACAAATTTACAAAAAGCGGTTATTGCTAGTGAAGACGGGACTTTTTTAATTCATAATGGTTTTGATTTTGATGCTATTCAAAAAGCAATGAAAAGTAATGAGAAGGGTAAAAAATTAAAAGGCGGAAGTACCATTTCTCAGCAAACGGCTAAAAATGTTTTTTTATGGCAAGGCAGAAGTTATTTACGCAAAGGACTTGAAGCTTATTTTACTGTTTTAATTGAATTGATATGGGGAAAAGAACGTATAATGGAAGTGTATCTCAATAGTATTGAAATGGGAGATGGTGTATACGGAGCAGAAGCCGCATGTCGGTATTGGTATAGAAAGGATGCTTCCAATTTAACCAATTATGAAGCAGCCGGAATAGCAGCCATTTTACCTAATCCTAGAAAATTTAAAGCAACGAATTCTTCTTCATATACCAATCGTCGAAAAGACCGAATTGTTAGGCGCATGAAATATGTAGGCAAATTAGATTATTAATAGAAAAGGCTTTTATAAAAAAACCTTTTCTATTAATATTCAAAAACTGACTATAAAAACAAGGGTGTATATTGTTTCCAATGTTTAAAAATTAAGATTCCGTTTAAAACAGCAACCAATAAAGCTGCACTTACCCCAGGAATGTCTAAAAACAAATGAAAAAGCACTATGTTTATTGAAATAGGTGCAAGCAAAATCAAAGCAAAAGCAACCCATTTCTTTAATAACAACAGAGCTCCAATTCCAACTTCAAGAATTCCTACTAGCGGAAAAACATATCCTGTTGCCCCTAGCGAATTCATAAAATCTGCGGCTGCTCCAGTTGGTTCTGGAAGTGGTATAAAATGCAAAAACTTATTGCTCCCAAAAACAACAAGTGTAATTCCTAAAGTAATTCTGACTAGTAACGTAAATTGTGAATTCATATAATTTAGATTAATTGGTTAGTTAATTTTAAAATTATTCTAAATTAGTAAATTATTCTATATAAAATACATAAATAATTAAGAAAAATAAAGTTTGTATTGTTTATAAAGAATTAATAATATAAAAACAATGTAATATTTTGGCAATTTGATTTATAAAAAAAGCTACTCCAATCGGAATAGCTTCAATTTAAAAAAACCTTTTAAAATATTACTCTACAACAATATTAAAAACCACCTCTGCATCTGTGCTTCCTCCTGCATTAGTGATGTCTCCAAATGCAACATTAGCACCCGACTTGTTTGGTTCGTGTTTTAATATTATTTTAATTGAACCGCTTGCTGCTCTAGTAGTTGTAAAAACCGATTCTAAACCAATTGGTTTTCCACTTGAATCAAAGTTACTTGCAGTGTCAGCATAGGAAATACTATTGATCGTTCCTGCTCTTTGATAAAATATTTGATGCTCTAGGGCAAGTTCTTTAATTTCCTTAGTTATATCTACAGGAGGATTAACCGTTTCGTTCAAGAAAGTCAAAACACCCGTATAGGTTTTTCCTTGAGCAAATTTTCCAGAGACGTTTACAATTGGAGCTTTAGGGCCATCTCCGTCTAAATCTTTAGACTCTAAAGTTATTGTTGTACCTCCGCCTTCTGGAGTATAAACTAAACTAATGGTAGTGATTACTTCATTTTCAACAATAGGTTCAGTATCATAAGGCGAACTACATGAAGATAAAGTTAGTAATATTAATAATGTGATTAAAAGTATTTTTGAATTTTTCATTTCTTAGATTTTAGATTTTTAATAATTAATTTTTAATTGAATTTGAAAGTTTCTACCCATTTCATCTGCAAAAAAGCGTTGACGATTTAGGTAGTCTCTATAGGTTGTGTTTAAAATATTTTGAACAGAAAATGCTAATGTTGTAATTGCTTTATGAAAGGTTTTAAATTTTACTTCTGAATACATATGTAACAATTCATAGCTAGCAGGAGGAGTACTTATATCTACTTCAATAGGAGTAAGTACATTATTTACAATAATATTAGTCGTATAATTATTATTGGGAAACTGTTTTTGCTGACCCACAAGCTCTCCTTTAACTTCAATTAAGAAATGATTCCACTTAACATTTGAATATTGAATTTTTGTATTAGCGGTAAAAGGGGAAATGTCAATTAAAGGAATGTTTTGAGTCAAATCTTTACCATTTACATAAGCAAAAGCAAGAGAATGATTCCAATGCGAATTGATCTTCCAATTGGTTTGTGTGTCGATTCCTGCTAATCTAGCATTAGTTTGTTCGTATTGCCATACTGGAAAGGCCCCACGGATAGTAGTTTCAAATCCAATTGGTCTTAAAAACATATAGTTTTGAATAGCATTTACATACGGATTAATCTCAACTGAAAAGGAATTCCACTTTTTTTGGATAGTTGTCGATATTTTTAAGGAAGTTTCTTTATCCAAAGCCAAATCACCTAGCTCAATAACTGCCAAAGAATGATGCAATCCATCGCTAAATAACTCTGATGGATTTGGATTTCTGGCGGCATAACTTAGGTTAGTATACCAATTCAAATCGTTTTCAAAAACTTTGTGAAAGCCAATACTACTCGAAATATTATGAAAAGTAAATGTTGGTTTGGTTAGCCATTGATTAGCGTAATCTCCAGCAACAAAGTCAGCAAAATTAGAGTTATAACCTTTTTCGTCCCATAGTGATTTAAAATAAAACTTGGTCGCGTCAATTTTAGAAAAATCATATCTCAAACCCGTTTCTAAAGTAAAACTATCTGAAAAATTATGACTTACAATGCTGTAAAGTCCAACATCAATTTTAGAATAACTAGGAATTAAAGGACGAATACCAGTGCTTGGATTTGCAAAATTATCTTGCAAGACAGTATTTGCTCCAGATTTAATAGACCAATCATGAACATTTTTTTTATAATCTATATTTACCGCATGGGTTTTTAAGTCTAAATCTAGCGCAGGTCTATCGTTGTTTTTTCCTCTTCTTACATCAAACTCTAATCGCTTATTGAACTGAAAAGCATATTGAATGGCAAGTGAAGCGGTTTCATCAAAATAGTAATTATAATTTGCTTTTAGGATATGATGCTTCACTTCTTGTTTGGGATTTTCAATATTGTACGTAAAATCTTTTACTACAGAAGGAATCATATTATTGATTGAATTATACAAATCATTAGCATTTCCAGTATGTGAGGCACGTAGAATTCCAATTTGAGCGTTGTAATAACTGTAGTAACCCGTAAAATCATACTTCTTATTAGAATATTTCATATCTCCTGAAAAATTGACTTCCCGATTTCCTGAATTAGACAATACATAGTTTGGAGTCTCTCGATCACCTAGGTATTTAAAAGTGCCTAGAGCGTTCCAACTCCAACCCAAAAGTTTTCCTTTGTGTATACTAGAACTTAAAGATCCGGCTCGTCCGTTAGAATCAAAATTCAATATTGTTTTACCAAATAAAGTGTCTTTTTTTACAGTAATGGGTTCAATAATAACCAAACCGCCAACGGCATCGCCTCCAAATTGCAAACCAGAAGCACCTTTTATCACTGTTATTTTTGCAGCTGCATTGATGTCGAAACTAGGCGAATGTTCTGAGCCCCATTGCTGGTCTTCCATCCTTATATTGTTATTTATGACAGGAACCCTATTGCCATATAATCCATTAATCACTGGTTTAACAATGGTACTCCCCGTTTTTAAAGCAGTCACACCAGCTATTTCCTTTAAAACATCACCAAGAGATTGACTGCTATACTTTTCAATAGTTTCTGTTTTAATTTTTTGCTCAAGAACAGACTTGTTAATTGTGTTTCTAGACTGTATTATATTAATCTCATTTAATCTTAAAGTCAATTCCTTTAGTTTAAAATTAAGCACAAGGTCATTATATAAACCAACTAGAGTGTCAATAGATTGATACCCAATATACGAAACGTGAACTTTTACTTTTCCGTTTGTCACATTTTTTATTATGTAATTCCCAAGGGCATCAGAAGTTGCTGTTTTTTTTCCGATATGAATATGACTTCCCTCAAGAGGAATATTCTCTTGATTGTTAATTTTTCCGCTTATTGTATTTTGTGAAAATAAATACACATTAAATAACAATAAGCAGAAAATGAGATACTTTTTTTTTAGCATTTTTTCTGTTCAAAATAAATAGAAACACAGTGCTCATTTTCAGATAATTGAAAATGAACTTGTTTTTAAAATAATTTGAATCCTGGAGGTGCTCGTAATGCAAATAAACTCCCTTTGAAGAATTGAGAAGTTGGTTTGTATAAAAACGAATATTGTTGAGATATAGTAAGAGTAATTCTATTTCTTAAAGAAAAAAAAGCAGTTGAAATATAACTTCCAAAAGTAAATTCACAAACGAAACAATGATCAAAAGGATGATGTTGATGATTAATTTCCGTTTTTTGTGAATAATGATGATGACACTCTTTTTCTGATAAAAGCTTAATTAAGTGTTCGTAAGAATGCAAGGACTGTAATAGCATTGAAAACAACACTACAAATATTAACATTAAATTTACTATTACAAATCTCTTTTTCATTTGTTACAAAAATACTAAACCAAAAAATAAATCCGTTAGTTTTAACAAAAATTGTGATTTGCTAAAACTAACGGATTTGAAATATAAGTTGGTTAAGATTTAAACTAAACCATTCTCAACTAAATATTCTGCAATTTGAATGGTATTTGTTGCGGCTCCTTTTCTTAAGTTATCTGCAACAATCCACATATTAAGTGTGTTCGGCTGACTTTCATCTCGACGAATTCTTCCTACAAAAACTTCGTCCTTACCTTCGGCATATCTAGGCATAGGGTAAGTAAAAGTGTCTAAATTATCTTGTACTACAACGCCGTCTGTATGGTGTAAAATATTGCGAACTTCATTCACGTCAAAATCATTACTGAATTCTACATTTACTGCCTCACTGTGACCTCCTACAACTGGTACACGAACCGCTGTAGCCGTTACTTTGATAGAATCATCGCTTAATATTTTTTTAGTTTCTTTAACCAATTTCATTTCTTCTTTGGTGTAACCATTATCTTCAAAACTATCACATTGAGGAATACAGTTTCTATTGATTTTATATTTATAAACCATGTCTCCTTCAATACCAACACATTCGTTTTCAAATTGCTGAACAGCTTTTACACCTGTTCCAGTAATGGATTGGTATGTCGAAACAATGATACGTTTAATGTTATATTTTCTGTGTAATGGTGCTAAAGCTAGTACCATTTGTATTGTAGAACAGTTTGGATTTGCTATTATTTTATCTTCTTTTGTTAATTCAGAAGCATTTATTTCTGGAACCACTAATTTTTTAGTAGGATCCATTCTCCAAGCCGATGAATTATCGATAACTGTTGTTCCTGCGGCTGCAAATTTTGGAGCCCAATCTAATGATGTTTGCCCTCCAGCAGAAAACAAAGCAATGTCAGCTTTCATGTCTACAGCGGTTTGTAAACCTACGACTTTATATTTTTTCCCGTTAAACTCAATTTCTTTCCCAACAGATCTTTCCGAAGCAACCAAAATCAATTCACTTATAGGAAAATTTCTTTCCGCTAAAACTTGAAGCATAACTTCACCAACCATTCCGGTTGCGCCAACTACTGCAATTCTCATACTATATATTTTTATTTTTATAATTAATTTTGAATGGCAAAAGTAAGTACAATTCAAATAAAAACAATCGGATTCACAAAAAATAACAAAATGTTATAAATTTAACAAAATAGGAAAACCACGCTTTATACGTGGTTTAGTTAGAATATGTATGTAGCGGATTATTTTTTTAGTAAATCTCTAATTTGAGTTAATAATTCCTCTTGAGAAGGTCCAGCAGGTGCAGCAGGTGCAGCTTCTTCTTTTTTCTTCATGCTGTTAATTGCTTTTACCATAATAAAAATAACAAAAGCAATTACTAGAAAACTAATTACAGCAGCAAGAAATTTACCATACAAAATTCCGCCGTCTGTTTTTAATTCTGCTAAATTTTCTACTTGTGCAGCTTTTAGTGCTGGATTAAGTAAGGCCGGTGTAATAACATCTGCTACTAATGAATTTACGATGGCACCAAAAGCGGCACCAATAATAACTCCAACTGCCAAATCCATTGCATTACCTTTAGCAATAAACTCTTTAAATTCTGAAATCATTCCCATATTTTTTGTTTTAGATTAATATTTAGTTTTAAAGAAATCAAATTTAGTTAAATTTTTAACATATTGTATTTTTAAAATAAAAATTTACTCTCTATAAAAAACACGTTTTACACGTTGCGAAATACTGGTAAGAATTTCATAAGGAATCGTTTTTAGTTTTTCAGCCATATAAATAACCGTTGGGCTTTCTCCGAAAATAATAACAGAATCTCCTTCAAAACAATTTATATTGGTCACATCAACCATCAACATATCCATACAAATACTACCAACAATAGTTGCTTTTTGATTATTTATAGTAACAAAACCAACTCCGTTACCCCAATGTCTTGAAATTCCATCAGCATAACCAATAGGAATTGTGGCAATTTTAGTTGGTTTTTCGGCGACAAATCGTCTTCCGTATCCCACACTTTCTCCAGCATCAATGGTTCTAATTTGCGAAATAATCGATTTTAAAGTCCCTACATTTTCTAACTGTTTTTGTTCTTCGGCATCATTAGAAATACCATAAAGTCCAATGCCTAAACGCACCATATTGTATTGCGCCTGAGAAAAATTACTTATTCCTGAAGTATTTAAAATATGACGAATAGGATTTATTTGTAATGCTGTGATTAATTGTAAAGATAGTTTTTCGAACAAATCTATTTGTGAAAGCGAAAAGGCTTGGTGCTTTACGTCATCGCTAGTGGCCATATGCGATAAAATACTTTTTACAACAACTGCTTTACTTGCTTTTAAAATTAAAATTAATTCCTCTATGTTTTCTTCTTCAAAACCCAAACGATGCATTCCAGTATCGAGTTTGATATGAATAGGGAAATGATACAATTTTTTTTGTTCAGCAATTTTTAAAAATGCTTTTAAGCCTTTTATACTGTAAATTTCAGGTTCCAATTGATGCTGAATAATGGCTTCAAAACTAGAATTCTCAGGATTTAGAACCATTATCGGCAAGTTAATTCCTGAATTTTTCAACGAAATTCCTTCATCTGCAAATGCTACACCCAAATAATCTACTTTATGATGTTCTAATAGTTTCGCAATTTCAAATCCTCCATTTCCATAACCAAAAGCTTTTACCATTACCATGATTTTGGTTTCTGGGTTTAATTTGGCTTTATAAAAATTCAAATTATGACTTATCGCATTTAGATTAATTTCTAGAACTGTTTCATGCGTTTTCTCTTCTAAAGCCGCTACAATTTTTTCGAAGTGAAATGTTCTTGCTCCTTTTATTAAGATAGTTTCATTACTTAAATTTAACTGATTCAAATTAGCAATAAAATCATCAGTATTCTGAAAAGTAGTACAGTTTAAAAATTTACTTTTATATTTCGAAATCGTTTCGCCTATTCCGATTACTCTGTTTATTTTATTAGAAATAATCAATTGTGAAACTCCTGAATATAGGTCTTCATTAGACAAACCGCTTTGAAAAATATCCGATAAAATCAGTGTTTTCTTTTTATATTGCTTTTGACTTTCCAGAAAATCCAAAGCTATTTTTAAGGATTGAAAATCGGAACTGTAACTGTCGTCTATTAAAGTGGTATTGTTTATTCCGTTTTTAAGTTTTAAACGCATTTCTACCGGAAACAATAATTCCATTCGTGTTTCAATAGTTTGATAATCATACTCTAAATAAAGCATAACCATCATGCAATGAATCGCATTTTCTATAGAAGCATCGTCTCGAAAAGGAATTTTAATTTCAAAATGGTTGTTTTGAATCTTTACTTTTAGAATTGTCTTATCTAAAATTGATTTTGTTGTGATAAAAACATCGGCATGATGATCAGTGCAACTCCAAGAAAATGTATCTATTGTAGGATTTAAAAACGAATCAATGGTTTTGTTTTTATTATAAATTAAAACAGAAACATTCTTAAAAAGTTTTAATTTTTCTTTTATTTTTTCACCTATGTTTGAAAAACCTTCATCATGTGCAGAACCTATGTTGGTAAGTATTCCAATTGTGGGTTTGATAATAAACTCTAGTTTTTCCATTTCATTACGAGTAGAAATACCCGCTTCAAAAATTCCGAAATTATGTTTTTCATTTATTGCTAAAACCGACAATGGAACTCCAACTTGCGAATTGTAGCTCTTCGGACTTCGAATGATATTATAATCTGGACTTAACAAAAAGTTCAACCATTCTTTTACTATAGTCTTTCCATTGCTTCCTGTGATTCCAATAATTGGAAAGTGAAACATACTTCTGTAATAAGCCGCAAATATTTGTAGGCTTTTTAAGGTGTCGTCAACTACAAAAAAGCTTGCTTTATCGGCTAGCTCATGAGGAATATGGGTTACAACAAAGTTATGAACTCCTTGAGTAATTAAAGTTGATATATAATCATGTCCGTCATTGTTAGGCCCGACTAATGCAAAAAATAAAGTTTTAGGTCCGTTTTGTAAGGAACGGCTATCAATAGAAATATTCTCAATATTAGTATCCGTACGATTTCCTAACCATTTGGCTTGTATAACGGTGACTATATTTTTAAGATCTAAACTCAAAACTATTTCTTGTTTTTGGCTTTAGATTCGATTTCTTTTTCCTTTTCCTGATTCTCTTTCATCGCATAAAAATAAGCGGCTCTACTTAAAGGCTCATATTCTTCGGTTTCGCCCAGAAGCACTAAATTATCATTTGCTGTTTTTCTAAAACTGTAATTGGCTAAATTTCCTGTGCGAGTACAAACAGCGTGAACCTTGGTTACATATTCAGCGGTTGCCATAAGTGCAGGCATTGGGCCAAAAGGATTGCCTTTAAAATCCATATCTAATCCAGCTACAATAACTCGTATGCCTTGATTGGCTAAATCGTTACAAATTTTAACAATCTCATCGTCAAAAAATTGTGCTTCATCAATGCCAACTACATCGCAGCCTTGAGCTAAAAGTGCAATATTTGCGGCGGCTGGCACTGGAGTAGAGCGTATTTGTGTTGCATCATGCGACACCACCATTTCGTCATGATAACGAGTGTCAATTGTGGGTTTGAAAATTTCTACTTTTTGTTTGGCAAATTGAGCTCTTTTTAGTCTCCGAATCAATTCTTCCGTCTTTCCCGAAAACATCGAACCGCAAATGACCTCAATCCAACCAAATTGTTCTTTATGATTTACTGTATTTTCGAGAAACATTTTGTTTTTTTACTTTAAAATTGAATAGTTTTTATTACTTTGTGACGCAAACAACAGATACAAAAATTTTATACTTTTACATCGTCTCAAAAGTAGAAAATTTTTATCAAATCGAAGATTCAAGAACACTTATTTATAAAATGATATTGTTGCGAATAAAGGTTTCTTTTTACTTTAGGAAATAAACTAGAAATTACACAAAAAAACAAATTGCACATACTATAATTCAATACGTCATGAAAAAAAAGCTAGAAGCTGATTTAATAAGCATTGCTCACAGAATTTTAAAGTTAAAAAACAAATCAGAGTTGGTTCAATTGCATCAAGAAACTCAAAAATTATATGAGAAATTATCTGTTTTACTTTTTGTAGAAGAAAATTTTGGTGATGTAAAACCAACTATTGGTTACACAGAAATTGAGGAAAAATTAGAAGTTGCTTTTGAATCTCCTATTGAAACCATTAAAGAAGAAGTAAATTCTATAATTGAGCCTGTTACTGAAACCATTGAAGAAGTTGAAACTTTAGAAAATGAAATAGAATCTAAAATTGAAGAAGAAATCAAGGAAGAACCAATTGTTGTTATTCATGAAGCCATTGATATAGAAGAAATACAAGAGGAAACTATTACAGAATTAGAAGAAGAAAAACAAGAAATATCTGAACCTATTGCAACAGAAGAGCCGGCATTTAAACCCGCTTTTGAATTGGCTTTTGATTCTAAAACAGAAGAAATAAAAGAAATTAAAAGTAAAGATTCTCAGATTTCTTTTGACGATTTATTAGGTGCCGATTATGTAGATCCCGTTTTTGTAAAACCAGAAGAATTACAAAAAGAAGCAAAATTACAACCTGAAAATGTTATTCCCATAAGTAGGAGTTATTCTGAAAACTCACCCGTAATTGCTCTTAATAAAATAGAAGATTATAAAACTATTTCTTTAAATGACAGACTTTCTAAAGGAATTACTATCGGATTAAACGATAGAATTGCTTTTATGAAACATCTTTTCGCAAACAGTAGTGAAGAATACAATAGAGTTTTGAATCAGTTAATTACATTCGATACTTTTCAGGAAGCCCAATCCTTTATTGACAATATGGTGAAACCAGATTATAACAACTGGGAAGGCAAAGACGAATATGCTGAACGATTTATGGAAATTTTAGAGAAAAAATTCTCCTAAACACAACAACAATTTAACAAACACGAATTTTACCTATTTGCAAAAAGGAGTAAAATTCGTGTTTCAATTTTAGGGCTATGTCAAAATTATTTATTGTTCCTACGCCTATAGGCAATCTCGAAGATATGACTTTTCGAGCGATTCGCATTCTCAAAGAAGTCGATTTGATTTTGGCGGAAGATACCCGAACCAGCGGAAAACTTTTAAAGCATTTCGAGATTGGCACGCACATGCACAGTCATCACATGCATAATGAGCATAAAACCATTGAAAATTTAATTTCTAGATTAAAAGCAGGAGAAACAATAGCTCTGATTTCGGATGCGGGAACCCCAGCTATTTCCGACCCTGGATTTTTATTAACTAGAGCTTGTGTCGAAAACAAAATTGAAGTAGAATGTTTACCAGGAGCAACGGCATTTGTCCCTGCATTGGTCAATAGCGGTTTGCCAAATGATAGGTTTGTATTTGAAGGTTTTTTGCCTGAAAAAAAGGGAAGACAAACCCGATATTTAGCTTTAGCCGAAGAAACTCGGACCATAATTTTATATGTTTCTCCTCATAAATTGGTTAAAACTTTAGCAGAATTCATTACTTATTTTGGCGAGGATCGACAAATTTGTGTTTCTCGTGAATTATCTAAACTACATGAAGAAAATGTGAGAGGAACTGCAATAGAAGTGCTGACTCATTTTGAAAATAAACCTCCAAAAGGAGAAATTGTGGTTGTGATTGGCGGGAAAGCAGTAACAAAAGAAAACAAAAAACAATCTGAATTATAATTCAAACTAATGAGTATTCATTCCTTTTTACAAAAAGTAAAACAAACTCCCAAGGAGATACAATTCTCTGAAACCATTGCTGTAATTGAAGAACATTACGATTTTACCCCAACAGCATTCCAGAATGGTTTACAACATAATAGTGTTGGTGAAAACTCAGGCTCTTGTAAACTATTTGCTTTTGCTAAATTACAAAATTTATCTCAAGAAGAAACTTTATCTTGTTTTGGAGCCCTTTACTATGATGAAGTATTAGGAAACACAGAAGGGACAAACCACCAAAACATTCGAAATTTTATGAAAACTGGATGGAATGGAATTCAATTTGAAGGAGAGGCTTTGACTTTGAAATAAAAAAATTCAACCACAGATTAAAAGAATTTTTACTAATTTTCTTTATACTTTGCGCATTCTTCTTGAACTGCGTGATTAAATAACTTCCAAATCTACAAAAGAAAAGGTATTTCCACTAAATAATCCTTTATCTGATAATTTCAAATCGGGAATAACCAAAAGTGCCATGAAGGAAAGTGTCATAAAAGGCGCTCTTAAATTGCTTCCCAATGCTTTTGCCATCGCATCAATTTCCTCGTATAATTTTCCAGTTTCCCAACCATCTTTGTCGCTGATAATTCCGGCAACGGGAAGCGCTAAGGATTTGTTTTCAGCACCATTTACTGCGCAAATTCCGCCCGTGTTTTTAATGATAAGATTCACAGCATTGCAAATTTCTTCGTCAGAAGTTCCTACAACCACAATATTATGACAATCGTGTGCCACAGAACTGGCAATAGCTCCTTTTTTTAATCCGAAGTTTTTGATGAAGGCAACAGCTGGTTTTGTATTTTGATAGCGATTGACAACCGCCATTTTTAGAATGTCATTTTTTACATCAGAAATGATTTTGCCGTTTTCGAGTAAGGATTCATGATGAATTTCGTTAGTAATCAATTGTCCTTCTAAAGCTTCAATAACTCGAATTGTTTTGGCATTACTGGGGATTTCAAAATCAGTTATTGTTTTAGATGTAATATTAAAATTATTTGGTGTTTCAAACGGGACATGTTTTACAAATGACTGCCCATTTTCAGCAACTAATTCTCCGTCAATATAGGTCTGAATAATATTAAAGTTGGTTAAATCTTCCACCACAATAAAATCGGCAGCATCATTTTCTTTTAATAAGCCTACATTCATTTTATAATGATGAACTGGATTGACACAAGCGGCTTGCAATACTTTAAAAACATCCATCCCTATAGCCACAGCGCGAGCACAAAGTAAATTAATGTGTCCCACAATTAAATCGTCAGGATGTTTGTCGTCTGAACAAAACATCATGTTTTCATAATGTTCCGGAAGCAAATCAATCAGAGCATTGAAGTTTTTTGCTGCGCTTCCTTCGCGAATAATTACTTTCATTCCGAGACTTAATTTTTCCTGAGCTTCATCAAAAGTGAAACATTCATGATCTGTTGTAATTCCAGCAGAAATATATTTTTTTACATTTTCACCACGCAATCCTGGTGCATGTCCATCTATTGGTTTGCCAAAATGTTTTGCCCATTGTATTTTCTTCAGAACCTCTTCATCGTCAAACAAAACACCAGGATAATTCATCATTTCGGCCAAATAATAAATATCTGGTGAAGCCATTAACTCTTTAATTCCTTCAGAATCGATAATTGCTCCCGCTGTTTCAAATGAAGTAGCAGGAACACATGAAGGCGCACCAAAATGAAATTTCAGCGGCACTTTTTTACTGTTTTCAATCATATAATATACTCCGTCTTTACCCAAAACATTTGCAATTTCGTGCGGGTCAGAAATAGTAGCTACGGTTCCGTGAAGTACCGCCAATTTTGCAAATTCAGAAGGAACCAACATAGAACTTTCAATATGAATATGCGCATCGATAAATCCAGGAAGTATATAATTTTTCACTTCATGATTTTTCTCAACTATGGCAATGATTTTTCCGTTTTCGACAGCGATTTCCCCTGAATAAATGCGACGGTTTATAATATCTACAATTTGTCCTTGAATTTGCATTGTGAATTGATTTTATGTTTCTAATAAAAAAGAATTTGGAGGTACAAGAAACGAATTATTTCTGGATTTATAAATTCAATGTTCATAATTTATTAGTAATGAACTCCATTTTAAAAAATAATAGTAAATTTGAATTTCATTTTATACACCATACAAAATTTTAATTTATGCGCTGGACTATCAAACCCACTCCCGAATTCGAAAAAATAAAAACGCTGTCTGAAGCATTACAAGTGGATCACTTAATTGCGCAATTGCTTTTGCAACGAGGCATTGAAACCTATGAAGAAGCCCGACAATTTTTTCGCCCTAAATTAACTGATTTACACCATCCATACTTAATGAAAGATATGGATAAAGCAGTACAACGAATTGAAAAAGCGATTGCAAATCAAGAAAACATTCTCGTTTTTGGCGATTATGATGTCGACGGAACGACAGCTGTATCATTAGTTTCTTCGTATTTAAAAACCTATTACCCTAACGTTGCCACTTATATTCCCGACCGCTATGATGAGGGTTATGGGATTTCTTTTAAAGGAATTGACTTTGCCGATGATAATGATTTTTCGCTGATTATTGCCTTAGATTGTGGTATAAAATCAATAAATCATGTGGCCTACGCTAAAGAACGAAATATTGATTTTATCATCTGCGATCATCACCGACCAGGAGCAGTTTTGCCAGATGCTATTGCTGTTTTGGATCCAAAAAGAGATGATTGCAATTATCCGTATGACGAATTATGTGGTTGTGGTGTTGGTTTTAAATTGATTCAGGCTTTAGGTGAAAATAGAGGACAAACCATTGATGATTTAGTTGCGTATTTAGATTTGGTTGCGACGGCTATTGCTGCCGATATTGTACCAATGTCAGGTGAAAATAGGATTCTAGCCTATTTTGGATTACAAGTAATTAATGCCGAACCTAGACCAGGAATCAAAGCGTTAATCTTTCAGATAAAGAAAAAGATTTTAGATATAACCGATGTGGTTTTTATCATTGCTCCACGAATAAATGCCGCAGGAAGAATCAAACACGGGAATCATGCGGTTGAATTGTTAACCGAATTTGATTTTGAACAAGCACAACAATTTGCAAGTGAAATTGAGAAATACAATTCGGATAGAAAAGATTTAGACAAACAAATTACCAAAGAAGCACTACAACAAATTGAGGAAAATCAAGAGAAAGAGCGATTCACAACAGTGGTTTTTCAAGAAGATTGGCACAAAGGCGTTATTGGCATTGTAGCTTCTCGATTGATAGAAACGTATTATAGACCAACATTGGTTTTTACTAAAAGTGGCGATAAATATGCCGCTTCGGCACGATCTGTAAAAGGATTTGATATATATAATGCCTTGGAGGCTTGTTCGGAACATTTAGAACAATTTGGAGGACACATGTATGCGGCAGGAATGACATTGGCAGCAGAAAAGTATGAAGATTTCAAAGCCTCTTTTGAAAAGGTGGTACAAGAAACCATTCATCCCGATTTATTAACTCCAGAAATTTCGATTGATGCTGAGATTGATTTTATTGATATCACCCCTAAACTTTTTAGGATTTTAAAACAATTTGAGCCTTTTGGCCCACAAAACATGACTCCAGTTTTTTTGACAAAAAATGTAAAAGATACTGGTTACGGAAAACCATTAGGACAAGATAATGAACATTTAAAACTATTTGTAAAGCAAAATAATTCCGAGGGAATTGCTGCAATTGGTTTTGGATTAGGAATGAAATTCGACAGAGTGAAAAATCAAAATTCATTTGACATTATATATTGTATTGATGAAAATGAGTATAATGACAAAATTTCAGTTCAGTTGAAAGCAAAAGACATAAATTAATTTTATCACAAAATTTTAAAATAATCACAGTAATAATTAAATTAATATATTTGTTTTTATTTTTTAAAATTTATGTGAATGAAAAAATATTTTGCCTTTAGTTTTTATTGTTTAGTTCTTAGTTTATTGCTTTTTGATACTAATGTATTTGCTCAAACTTTAGAACGAATTGAAACAATTTCAGGATTATCAAAATTAGAAAATAATAATGGTGTTGCAGCTGCTGATTATGATTTAGATGGTGATTTAGATATTTTTGTTGTGGCTAAAGATAGAGATGATAATAATGATGAAAAATCTCATAGTCGTTTATTTCGCAATAACAATGATGGTTCTTTTACCGATGTAACAAACATTTCTGGTTTAGTTAATCTTTTACCAAAACTTGATGACATTCCTAATTGTGAGGCCTTAGATGGATATAAATTTGGTGTTTATTGGGGAGACTATGATAACGATGGGTATCCCGATTTGTTTTTTACAAATTTCAATGATGTTCAACTTTTTCATAATAAAAAAAACGGAACGTTTTCAGATGTTACCCTTCTTGCGGGAATTAACAAAACTACTACCTGTATCAATACTGGGGCAACGTGGGTCGATTATAATAACGACAGCTTTCTAGATCTTTTTATTTGTGATTGGAAAGGTTGTGGAGGAAATACTTTATACAAGAACAATGGAGATGGTACTTTTCAAAATGTTACTACTAGTACAAAAATAGATCAATATCCAAGCTTACATAGTTATACTATGTTTCCCTTTGACTTCAATAATGATGGATGGATAGATTTCTACACCACTAATGACTTTGGAGAATCAAACTCCTTATTACTAAATGAAAATGGGAACACTTTTATCGAAAAAGCTAGTGATTATGGCATAGACCATAAAAGTACCGATATGGGAATTACCATAGGAGATTATGATTTAGATGGAAATTTTGATTTTTTTATAACCGCAACAAGTACTGCTTCATACTATCCAAATGCTTTATATAATAATAACGGCGATACTACTTTTAAAAATGCTGCCAAAGAATTAAATGTTGAGTTTTCTGGTTGGGGTTGGGGTTGCCGTTTTTCTGATTTTGATTTAGATGGCGATGAAGATTTATTTGTTGTAAATGGCTTTAAAGTTTTACCACAAAGTCAAAAGAATGCATATTTCAAAAACCTACACAAAGAAGGTCAAAAATCACTTATAAACATAAGTTCTGACCTTGGACTAAATGAGTTCACAAGGAGTACCGAAGTCCTTGATTTTGATTATGATAATGATGGAGATTTAGATATTTATGTAACCAATACAGATAGCAAGTCATTTTTCTATGAAAATAAAACTTTGACTGCTAATCAAACCAGTGATTTAGCATGGTTAAAAGTTTCATTACTAGGCACTATTTCTAATAAAGATGCAATTGGCACAAAACTTTCAGTTACTACTAACGAAGGAACCATTATTAGGTATTATAATGGCGTTGGTATGTTATCGCAAAGCTTAAAACCCGTACATTTTGGTTTAAATAAAGCAACAACAATTAACGAATTAAAAATTACTTGGCCTTCAGGTATTGTAGATGTTTTTACCAATTTACCCATTAATAAAGCCTTAAGATTCACCGAAGCGCAGCAAGGATATGAAACATTGAATTCTTCTCCAAGTGCTAAAATATATGGTTGTACCGACCCGAGTTCTTGTAAATATAATCCTCTGGCTACTGCAAATGATAATAGTTGTTATCTTGAATCTTCAAATGTAATATCAGGCTCTATAGATTCTGGATTTAATTCCATTGAATCCTACAACTATCCAATAGAAAATAATGCAGAGGCTATTTGGACTGTTGAAGGAGGAAAAATACTAAGTGGACAAGGTACAGGTTCAATTACTGTAAAATGGAAAATTGAGTCTAATGGAAAAATAAAAGTACAAGAAAAGATCAATAATTGTGTCGTTTCTACTACAGAATTAAATGTTAATCTGAATGTCAAAAACGCTCCAGAAAACATTTCGGTGGCTAGAATATGGAATGAAGCTTTACTCGCGGCCATAAGAAAAGATTTTGCACGACCTACAGTACATGCTCGAAACTTATTTCACACTGCTATTGCATTATATGATAGTTGGGCCATTTATGATACTAAAGCAAGTCCTTATTTAATGGGCAATACCTTAAACGGATTTCAAAGTACTTTAAACGAATTTACTGCAAACGAAAATAAAGCAGATGCCGTAAATAAAACCATGAGTTATGCCGCATACCGATTATTAAACTTTCGTTTTTTGAATTCTCCTGGAGCTGTAAAAAGTAGAGCTCGATTCGATATGATTATGAATCAACTAGGATATGACATTAACAACACATCAGAAGATTACGAAACAGGAGATGCAGCAGCTTTAGGAAATTACATCGGACAAACATTAATCAATTATGGTTTACTCGATGGTTCAAATGAAGTAAATAGTTATAAAAATATATTTTATAAACCAATTAATCCGCCACTTGATTTAGATTTAGTAGGACAAGGAACAGGTATATTAAATTGTAATCGTTGGCAGCCATTAAGTTTTAATACCTTTATAGACCAAAGCGGAAATATTATACCAGGCACGACTCCCTCTTTTTTAAGTGCTGAATGGGGGAAAGTATTTCCATTTGCTTTGAAAGATAAAAAAATAGTGCAACGTGACGGTTATAATTATACCGTTTACCATCAACCCAATTTGCCACCCCAATTAGATATAAATACACAAACAGAGTCCGGCAATCAATACAAATGGAATTTTAGACTTGTCTCCAAATGGAGTTCTCACTTAGATGCTTCAGATGGTGTATCAATAGATATTTCACCAAAATCTCTTGGAAACATCGATTTTGAATCTTTACCAAAATCCCCAGCTGATTACCCTAATTTTTATGATGAAAATGAAGGAGGAGATATTGGAAAGGGGTATAGTATAAATCCTGCAACAGGACAGCCCTACCAAACGCAAATGGTTCCAAGAGGAGATTATGCTAGAGTATTAGCAGAATTTTGGGCCGATGGCCCTGATTCTGAAACACCACCAGGACATTGGTTTTCTATTTTAAATTATGCAAGTGATCATCCCCAATTTGTAAAAAAATTCAATGGTAAAGGTGACGTTTTATCTCCATTAGAATGGGATGTTAAAGCCTATTTTATATTAGGCGGAGCTGTTCATGATGCAGCTGTTACTGCATGGGGTATTAAAGGTTGGGCTGATTATATCAGACCCATTTCGGCTATTCGTTATATGTGTGAATTAGGACAAAGTACTGATCCAAGTTTACCAAACTACCATATAGGAGGGATTCAACTAGATCCAGGTTTTGTAGAGTTAGTTAAAGAAGGTGACCCTTTAAGTGGTTTAAATAATATTAATGTTGGAAAAATAAAATTAAAAGCCTGGATAGGACACGACGCCATCAAAAATGCGGCAACCGATGTAGCAGGTGTAGGTTGGATATTAGGTGAAAACTGGTGGCCATACCAAAGACCTTCATTTGTTACTCCTCCTTTTGCCGGATTTATTTCTGGTCATTCTACTTTTTCAAGAGCAGCTGCCGAAGTAATGACACTTATAACAGGTGATAAATATTTCCCTGGGGGTATGTCCGAATTTAAGGCCCCTAAAAATGACTTTTTGGTTTTTGAAAAAGGTCCAAGTCAAGACATCTTTTTACAATGGGCAACTTATCAGGATGCTTCAGATCAATGCAGTCTTTCTAGAATTTGGGGTGGAATTCATCCCCCAGCAGATGATATTCCAGGACGATTAATTGGTAAAGAAATTGGAATTGAAGCTTATAATTTTGCTATTCCCTATTTTGATTCAGCCTTGTCTAATACAAGATTCCAAAAGGATAAAGAGATTTTATTGTATCCTAATCCTGTAACTCAAAGTGAAATTTATATTGCTAACACTTCGAAAACAGATGAAATAAAAGTCTTTGACATGCAAGGAAGAGTAATACAAATCGAAAGTAAATCTTTTGATGTGCAAACAAGTACTTCACACGTTAATTTATCAAAAAATACCGCAACCGGAATGTATCTATTAAAAGTAAATGCTTTATCTAAAATTATTTTAGTGAAGAATTAAATTATAAAACACATCTAAAAGAGGGACGAAATAAATGGATTATTTACGTCCCTCTCTTTTTATTATAACTATCAAAGCACAAAAATTAAAAAGATTACTTTTTAAAATTATCTTTGTTGTATCGATAAAAAACTAATTAAATGAAAAAAAACGATCCGTATTCTGCCTTACGTTACAGAGAATTTAATGTGTTTTTATTGTTGCGTTTTACTATGGTTTTTGCTTGGTCGATGCAATTTATAGTCATAGAATGGGTGGTGTATAGTTTAACTAAAAACCCTCTTTCTCTGGGAATTATTGGATTAATGGAAGTCATTCCAGCTATAGGTATGGCTTTATTCGCTGGACATTTTGTAGATCAAAATGAAAAGAAAGGAATGCTTCTGAAATGTATTTTGGCTTTTTCGATAATAAGCTTAGGCTTGTATTTTTTAACCCTGCCTTCTATTACAGCTAAGCATTCAACAGAATTAATTTTGTATAGCATTTATACTTTAGTTTTCCTTGGAGGATTAGTAAGAGCTTTTTTAGGACCTACGATATTTTCACTTTTATCCTTAATTGTTCCTAAAAAAGAATATTCGAATGCGGCAACATGGAGCAGTTCGGTTTGGCAAATGGGTGCTGTTTTAGGACCCGCTTTGGCTGGGTTTTCTATTAATTGGATTGGGGTACATGGCTCGATGAGTTTCGTTTTCGGATGTTCTGTTTTGTCTTTAATTTTTTTGTCACAAATCGGAATAAAACCAATTTTGAATCCAAAAATTGGAGAACCCATTATGGATAGTCTTAAAGAAGGTGTAAAATTCGTATATCATAATAAAACCATTTTAGGAGCTTTGTCTCTTGATATGGTGGCAGTGCTTTTTGGTGGGGCTGTGGCGTTGTTGCCGATTTTCGCTCAAGATATTTTGAAAGTGGGCCCTGAAGGATTTGGTATTTTAAGAGCAGCGCCAGCGGTAGGCGCTTTTATCACTATGTTTATCACTGCTTATGTTCCTTTGAATAAGAATGCCGGAATGAAATTATTAATCTCCATTTTCTTATTTGGCGTTTGTATAATTGTGTTTGGTTTATCCACTATTTTTTGGCTGTCAGTTTTTGCATTATTTATGAGTGGAGTTGTTGATGGGATTTCGGTGGTGATTCGTCAAACAATTTTGCAACTCAAAACACCAGATTCTATGCGAGGTCGTGTAGCTGCGGTAAATTCCATATTTGTAGGTTCGTCTAACGAGTTGGGAGCTTTTGAAAGTGGCTTGACGGCTAAATTGATGGGGACCGTAACGGCAGTTGTTTTTGGTGGAAGTATGACGCTTTTGATTTTGCTGGCTACTGGATTCTTTTCTCCATCGTTTAGAAATTTGGATTTACAGAAAGATGTGGAGGAGAATGGGTAGTAATTTTAATCTTTCAGCTAAAAAAATCTATTACAGATGCTTTTTCAACTCAAAAGTCTTTCCATCGAAAACACCATAAGTGAAATAACCTATCCAGTCACCAAGATTAACATATTCGGAGTTTTTCCCAACTGCGAGTTTCATAGGTAAATGACGGTGTCCGAAAATAAAGTAATTGTAATGTTTGGTTGCGAGTTTGCGTTTAGAGTAGAGCACGAGCCATTCGTTTTCTTCTCCAAGAAATTTTACGTCATCGGCTCCTGAAATAAGTTTGTTTTTTACAGATAGATATTGAGCTAGTTTTACACCAATATCTGGATGAAGCCATCGGAACAACGTTTTGGAGAACGGATTGGTAAACACTTTTTTCATGCGCTTATAGCCTTTGTCGGCTGGTCCTTTTCCGTCTCCATGACCTATTAGGAAGGTTTTTCCGTTAAAAGTAAATTCTTTGTTATCGTGGTATACGGGAATATTGAGTTCTTTTTCAAAGTAATCGGACATCCACAAATCATGGTTTCCTACAAAAAAATAAATAAGAATACCGCTGTCACGAATTTCTGCAAGTTTACCTAAAACACGCACGAATCCTTTTGGAACAACGGTTTTGTATTCGAACCAAAAATCGAATAAATCTCCTAATAAAAAAACAGCCTCAGCATCAGCTTTTATTTCGTCAAGCCAAGCTACGAATTTTTGTTCTCTAGGAAAACTCAATTCGGGTGTTGGAGCTCCAAAATGCTGGTCGGAAGCGAAGTATATTTTTTTGTTGTTAGCTAATTGCATAAGGATAATGTAGTGCTTTTAGATTATAAATTATCAGAGGCATACCATTCAGCGAATGAGGTATCAGTCTCTTGTAATTTTAGAGAATGAAGTTTAATAACCTCTGGCAATCGACTTATAATTTTTTTAGCAAAATCAATAACCATATTCTCGCTTGTTGGCTGATAATCTACTAATATTACATGATGCCCACGAGATTTTAATTCGTTAGCTAGCTCAATATGAGGAGTTGTTTCGTTGAAAACGGTAGCATGATCAAACTGATCGACAATTTCTTCTTTTACAATTTTTTTTAAATCTGAGAAATCTATTACCATACCAAACTTTACATTGGCCCTGTCTATAATAGGCTTTCCAATTACGGTAACGGACAATTTATAACTATGACCATGAACATTTTTGCATTTTCCATCATATCCATATAAAGCGTGTCCAGTCTCGAAACTAAATTGTTTGGTGATTCTAATGTTGCTCATTGTAATGATTTTGGTGCAAATTTAGTGAATAGAAATGATTCTATTTTGAATTTTATAATTTGCTTTTTTAAAACGAAAAAAATGTATATTTGCCTCGCAATGGGGGATTAGCTCATTTGGCTAGAGCGCTTGCCTGGCAGGCAAGAGGTGGTCGGTTCGAATCCGATATTCTCCACAAAAAAACGCAACAATTAAAGTGTTGCGTTTTTTTTATAAGTAATCTTGAATTTTCTTTGCTAAAGCTTCAAATTCTTCTTTTTTTAATTTTACTTTGTTCTGAAAACGCATTTCGTCCATTTCGTTAAGCGGAATTAGATGTACATGAGCATGGGGCACTTCAAGTCCTATTACTGCCATTCCTACTCTTTTGCAAGGGACTGCTTTTTCTAGTGCAATTGCCACTTTCTTAGAAAATTGCATCAAAGCCAAATACTTTTCATCTTCTATATCAAAAATCTTATCAATTTCGGTTTTAGGAATGCATAGGGTGTGTCCTTTTGCGTTTGGATTTACATCTAAAAAAGCTAAAAAGTTGTCGTCTTCGGTGATTTTATAACAAGGAATTTCTCCGTTTACTATTTTTGTAAAAATACTTGACATTGTATTAATCTCTAGAAATTTCTAAAACTTCAAATTTTAAAACGCCATTTGGCACTGTTATTTCTGCAATATCGCCAACTGATTTTCCTAGTAAGCCTCTACCAATTGGTGATGTTACCGAAATTTTTCCTGCTTTTAAATCGGCTTCGCTTTCTGCTACCAACGAATATTTCATTTCCATTCCGTTTGCCTGATTTTTAATTTTAACATTAGACAAAACTAATACTTTTGAAACATCAAGATGTGTTTCATCAATAAGCCTTGCATTAGAATGTACTTCTTCTAATTTAGCAATTCGCATCTCTAGCATTCCTTGTGCTTCTTTTGCGGCATCGTATTCTGCATTTTCCGATAAATCGCCTTTGTCTCTTGCTTCTGCTATATCTTGAGATGCTTTAGGCCGCATCACGCTCTTTAAATAGTCTAATTCTTCTCTTAATTTTTTTAATCCTTCTGCTGTGTAATAAGATACTGCGCTCATAATTTCCTCGTTTATATAAATAGAAAAAATCCCATCGGGACGGGATTCGTAGTTACAAATATACATTATTTTTTTATAATTTTAAAATTATATGTTAATCCTATTCAAACCAAAGTGAAATAATTTAAATTTGTTTGTGTTATTACTTATATTCTATAAATGAAAAACTATTTATTTTACATATTAAGTCTAGTTGTACTAATTGGATGCTCAAGAGATTCGGTTCGAAACAACAATCCTTATATTCCAAGTTATAATTTTTCATATATAATAAACCTGAATTTAAATACTCCGTTGACTATTCCTATAAACCCTGTTGTTTTAACAGAGCCTTCGGGAATTAGTATGATAGTTATGAAAATTACAGATAATGATTATCGGGCGTGGAATGCCAATTGCCCTAATCATGCGCTTAGTTCTTGCTCAAAATTAATCATAAAAGAGGACAAAGTAAACGCTAAATGCACTTGCGAAAATTACGAATACAGCTTATTTACAGGTGTTGGCACAGCGAAATACACTATGATTCCTTATCAAGTAGAAGTATTAGGAAATAATTCGATTCGAGTTTTTAATTAAAAAACCGAAAGCCTGAAAATTTAGATTTTCAGGCTTTTTTGTCACTACTGTTTTTAAATTAAAAATTTAAAGTTAATCCTACTAAAAAATTAATTCCTGCTTGCGGATAATATCCTGCTCCTTCTATTGTAGAAATTACTCCAGGAGTTGTATAATCATCATCAAAAGTGTAGAAATAGCCGTTATTTTCATATTTTAAATCAAGAAAATTATTGATAAGCCCCGATAATAAAATAGATTTAAAAACAGACTTCGGATTCCATTCGTAAGAAATATTAATATCATTTATAAAATAACTTTCTAGGACAGACTTATCTGAATCTATATTTCCCATAAATTGTTTCCCTACAAATTTTGACAGTAATGAAATATTAAATTCTGGAATAGGAATAAAAACTAACCTGTTGGCGGCAATTGCATTTGGAGAAAAAGCAATGTTGGTATTTCCTAAATTTTCAATAATACCATCCCGTTGAAAAACAAAATCTCGATTTTTATTTTGACTTAAAGTAAAATTTGGTTGTAAAAACCATTTTTTAGATAATGAGATTGTAGCATCAACTTCAAGACCAATACGATAACTATCACCGCTATTGGCTCTGATTGGAGCTCCAACATCATTCAATTGTCCTGTTAACACCAATTGATCTTTGTATTTCATATAATATCCATTAACATTTAGTTTAACTTTTTCAGTGTTCCATCTCCAACCCAATTCATAATCGTCTAGCTTTTCGGGTCTTGGATTACCGTTTTCATAATCACTTCTGTTAGGTTCTCTGTTTGCTTTTGCATAAGAAAAATAAAACTGATTTTTTGGATTTGCAGAAAAAGTTAATCCCGCTTTTGGATTAAAAAAATGAAAAGCATCATTCACCAATCCTGTGTCAACTCCATTTGCTTTATAATCTACTACTCTGTATTGTAAATCTCCATAAATCATCCATTTATTAGAAATATCATAATTCATTTTTGAAAATAAATTGATGTCGCTTTTAGATGAAAAATCTTCATAATACCTATCTCTAATTTGACTTTGAGAAGCATATTGAGACCAAATTACTTCACCATAATGATTGCCTTCATACTTGTTTGCTCCTCCACCAAAAATAAAATCTATTTTCTTCTTTTTATAATTTACCGAAAAGGTAGTGCCGTAAAAATCATTATCTAACCAACGCCTTCTAATATAATCCATAGTATTGACAGTATTTCCGTTAACTTCTATCGGATTTAATCCTAAAAACGCAAATTCAGAATCTTTTTTAAAAAGTACATTGGTGTAATACCAATCGTCAATATACTGCTCGAAATATCCTTTCCCTTTTGTATAATGAAACGCTAAATTACTATTCCAGTGGTTACTCCATTTTTCATTCCAATGCAATTGGTAATGATCTTGTTGGTAATTATCGGTTTCATTATCATAAAATCCTTCAAAAACGCCATTTTGATCGAATTTTTGTCCAGCTACATTAAAGGTTCTATCATTTTTTAACTTACTTAAATCTTCTAAGCCATACCAAGATTGGTAAGTTTTTTCTGTACCTCCAAAAGCTAAAGCTTTGATTAAAGTGGTTTTTCCAACATAAGTTCCTTGCAGAAAATAGGATTTTAAATCAGAGGATGCTCTATCAATAAATCCGTCTGAGCTAATTTTAGACAATCTTCCGGCAATCTCAAAGTGTTCATTCAATAAACCAGAGCTAAATTTAACGGTGTGTTTTTTAGTATTAAAACTTCCGAATGAATTCGCAATCATTCCTGAATTTTGTTTAGAATAATTGTCGGTAAGCACATTAAGACTAGCTCCAAAAGCACCAGAGCCATTAGTTGAAGTTCCTACACCTCGTTGCAACTGAATGCTCTCTACAGACGAAGCAAAATCAGGCATGTTTACCCAAAAAGTGCCTTGACTTTCAGAATCGTTATACGGAATTCCGTTTACAGTTACGTTCACTCTTGTGGCATCGCTACCACGAACTCGTATTCCTGTATATCCTATTCCGTTTCCAGCATCGGTAGTTGTTACCACTGATGGTAAATAATTCATTAAAATGGGAATATCCTGTCCTAGATTTCGAAAAGCAATTTCTTTTTTATCTAAATTACTGAAACTTACAGGCGTTTTTGTAGTAACCCGAATTGCTGAAACCAACACCTCATCAAGTGAGATAACTTTTGTTGAATCTTTTTGCTTTTCCTGCGAAAAAGCGAAAAGAGAGAATAGAAGAAAGAAAATTGTTAATAAAATCTGCGAATATGCAACTTTACACCCTAAGTTTTGGGATTTTAGCTTTGTAAATAAAATAGTATTCATCCGTAAAAAAAATTACGAATAAAAGGGGGAATTATTCTTTTGTTAAATTAATAAATGATTGTTTCCTATGACAAATAAATAGCGTGCACTCTACCGTTTTTGTCATTTTTTCCCTTAACAGCATTACCTGTTCAGGTTCGTTGGGTATAATCTCAGCTCGTTATTTAGAGCACCCCTTTGAGACGTTGCAAATCTAAAAAAGTTTTTTGATTTATTCGTTAATTTAGCTTATTGATTTTTATTTATTGTTAAAACGCTAAATATTAATTAGTTTAAGTCGGGTCTTTTTCTTAATTGTTTAATTTCCGACAAATTTTTCTTGTCTTTAATTCTTTTTTTGATAACCGATTTAGGGATTTTAGTTGCTTTTCTAATTTTTGGAACTACTAATCCAGCAGCTATTATATTTAGAAATCGTTTAGTAACAATTTCTTTGTTCTTGAGTTGGCTTCGATCTTCATCGCAATTTAAAATAAGCATATTATCAGAAGTTAATCTTGTCGCTAATTTGTTTTCCAATTGCAATTTTTCCTCTTCAGATAAGGCTTTAGAGGAATTCAAATCAAAGCTCAAAACTACTTTTGAGGAAACTTTATTCACGTTTTGACCTCCCGCTCCTGAACTGCGTACTGCTTTAAATTGTAACTCCGTTATGATTTTTTCTTTTTCCAAAATTATTGCGGTTGATGTGCTGCTTTTAGCAAATCATTTACGGTTTTTACAGGATTAAATGTTACAATAGGCACTTCTACAAAAATAGTCATCCATTTTGCCATGGCACCGTTCCATAATCCGGGTAATTCATACGCTTTTAGGTCTCTTCCGTTTTTGTTTTTTTCTACTATAAAACCCGCCGATGAATCTATATAATCTAATAAATTAAATTTATTGCCTTTGTAATCTTTAATTCCGCAAACTAAATCTACTGGATTAAAATAGGTTGAACTCTCTAAAATTTTCTTCTGATTTAAGTTTTGTAAATCTATCTGTGAGGTTTCTATAATTTGTAATGAAACATTTCCTTTTTGATCTTGAACCCAAAACGGGCCTCCTCCAGCTTCTCCTTCGTTTTTCACCATTCCGCAAACACGTATGGGTCTGTTTAGAATATTTTTAATATAAACTACCTTATTTTCATGAGTATATTTTAAGAAGTCTTCAGCAATTGAAATGAATAATCTGTTTTGAATAAATAAAAAAATAATTTCAAAATCTTCTTCTTGAATTTCTTCGTTCTCAATTTTATTCAAGAAATTAAAAACTTGCTCTTGTAATTCTACAAGAATTCCCGCCAATCCTTTTTTGTATAAAGCAATGGTTTCTAGATGATTCTGAATAACATTATCTATATTTTTTACAAAAACAATATCGGCATCAAGATCATTTAAATTGTCAATCAACGCACCGTGTCCGGCGGGTCTAAAAACAAGATGACCGTTTTCATCTCTAAAGGGTTCGTTGTTAAAATCGACAGCGATAGTATCTGTTGCCGATTTTTGAACCGTAAAATTAATGTTAATTTTACCGTTGTATTTTGATTCGACTTTGTGTTTTACTTGCTCAATTATTGCGTTAAATTGTGGTCTGTGTTTTTCGGATATTGTAAAGTGAAGGTTTGAAACTTCATTCGTGTTAGCATATAATACTGCTTCGTTTAAATGTTCTTCTATAGGTGTTGCTATATGTGTAGCATACTTATGAAAAGGAAGTACGGCTTTAGGTTTATTAGCAAAATCAAAATGTTCCGATTCTAAAAGTAATTTTATAAAATGATAATTCTTTTTGTCGCTTTCCCAAAATTTGAAATCATCATGCAATTCTTTTAATTTCTTATCAATTTTTTCAAAAAATGGAAATTTTTCTAAACCAGTTAAAAACACGGTAAGACTCGTTGCATTTTTTCTGTTTACATAAGCATTTATGGTTTCGTTCTCAGGATCAAAATCATTTATAAACTCGCTCAAAAACTTAAACATTCTGCTTGCAGCTCCAGAAGCTGGGACAAATTTTTTAAGCTTAAGAGTTTTGCTCTTTTCGTCTAGTATATTTGAAAATGATTGAAAATCTTCTTTGCTTAATTTTACAATTCCATCATTTTTAGCAGCTGGTCTTATTAAAATTGCTTTAGAAATACCAAATTTAAAAATATTTAAATGCTGTTTAATCGTATCTAGTGGGATTCCTTTTTCATAAATTTGAACGTAATCATAGGAAGAAAACCCCAACTCTTTGGCCTTCTCTAAGTTGTAGATGATACTTTTTGCTTGCTCAAATCTCGAATCAGCATCACCTGAGAGTGTTATAAACGGCTTGTTATTTTCAATTAATGCGTTTTTAAAGATAGCAAATGTGTTTTCTCTATCGTTAGGTTGATCTCTTAAACCATCTTGTTGCCAAGGCACATCAATATCTGTCAAAAAGAACAAATCGTATTTGTGTTTTCTTGCCGCTTTATTTAGAACTGGATCGCAAAAATTATACGCTATTTCCGAAAAAACTTTTGTAACCAATAAAGAGGTGTCGCAAAAAAGATATTTGTTAGCTGTAAGTAGCGCATCGTTTTCTGCTTTTGTTTGTCCTATTGCTATTGGCAATAAATCTTCTGGCTCACAAATTTGTCCTGTTTTATCTAATTTATTTTCAAGATATTCTCGAGCGTATTCAGGAGCCCAAACCGTATCAAAATAATCTGCTAATTGTGTAGCCAAAGTTGTTTTTCCGGTGCTTTCAGGACCAAAAAGCGCAAATTTTACTATTGTTGTATGTTGTTGTTTAAGATTTTCTTCCATTCTAAATAAGCCGCTATAGCTAAAATTGTAAAAATTAAATATTGCAACGCTAACATCCCTAAACCTCTATAGGCATATAATGGAACAACAATAATGTCGCCAAAAATCCAAAGTGTCCAGTTTTCAATCTTCTTCTTAGCCATATACCACATTGCGGTAAAGAAAATGCCCGAAGTAAAAATATCAAAATAATTCTCAATTTTTATTTCATAATCAAAGTAATTATAGATTCCGAAAACTACAAAAATTGTTATAAAAAACAATACAATTCCAATTATTTTTTCTTTATCATTAATTCTTGTGATTGCAAGATTAGTGTCGTTATTGTCTTTTTTTGACCAATAATACCAACCGTAAAGGCTCATTATAGTGAAATAAACATTAATCATCATATCTCCCAAGTATCCTGCAATGTATAGCAAATAGGATGTGAGAATTGTTGCTAACAATCCTGTTGGATAGACCCAGATGTTTTCTTTTTTAGCAAACCAAACACTTAAAATACCAAGTACAAATGCTAAAAACTCAATAACTATTTGAAATACTGTTGCATTTTTATAGGCGTCCAGAAAAAACTCTATCATATATAGGTATTAAAAAAGTTCAAGTTGTTTTCGAAAGCAGTACCAATAACTACCAAATCTGCTCCAGCATCATACATTTTTTGAATTATTCTCAAATCTGTAATTCCACCACCAACAATAACGGGCACTCCAATATTTTTAGAAACTAGTGTCACCACTTTTTGAGGAACCGTATAATCAGCTCCGCTTCCTGCCTCTAAATAAATCAATTTATTGCCCAACACTTCACCAGCTTGTGCTGTTTGAAGAATATATTCTGCATTATTTCTCGCTAATGGTTTAGTTTGACTCACTCTAGAAACTGCAGTTTCATTGCCACTTTCTATGAGGATGTACCCAGTAGATATAACCTCTAGATTAGTCTGTTTTAAAATTGGAATAGCGTTTACATGATGTTCTATTAAATAATCTGGATTTCGACCAGAAATTAGCGAGAGAAATAAAATTCCATCTGCAAAACTTGAAATCTGTGATGGATTGCCTGGAAAAAGAATGATAGGCAACTCACAATCTTGTTGTAATTTCAAAATTAAATCATCTATTTTGTTTGATAAAACCAAGCTACCCCCTACAAAAATATGAGTTGCTGGGGATTGATTAATTTTTTCAATTAAAATTGCGGAATTATCTAAATCGACTTTGTCAGGATCGAGTAGAATGGCTAATAATTTTCGATTTTCGATTTTCGATTTTAAAATATCGGAATAAATATTTGTCATTTTTTGATATACTGAATACTATTTTTCGAAAGCATAAACTAAGGTAAAATTTTCTATCTCTTCAAAAAACACTGAAAATGGTTCCTTAATCATATCCATTTTAAGCCATGCTAATGCTTGCTTATTTGCAAGTTGAAAACTATTTACTTTTATATTCTTTTTAAAGCTAATTCCAGGTTCATTTCTGATTTTAAAAATGGATTCTTTGACACCCCAAATAACTGTTAGTTTGCTTAAATAATCCTGAGTATCCTCTTTGTTTAAATAATTAAACTCATAATCAATAAATTTATCGGCTATGTTTTTTATTTTTTCTCTTTGCATTTCTATATCAATTCCAACTTTTTGATTACTTATAATTAATGCTGAAAACTCATGTGAATGGGTAATTGAAATGTGGTTCCCATCGTTTAAATGTGGTTTGCCAAACTCGTCATAAAACAAATCATAATCAGTATAGCCAATTTCTTGAAGTAGTTTTCGAACACTCAAAAAAGCACGTTGGTGTAAAACCGATTTCATTCCGTTTAAACGAAGTTTGCTTTTTTCGTTCAGTTGGACTTCATTAAATAATTGCTCGAAAGACTCGGTTATTTTCCAAACCAAAATTTGAGTAGCAGTGTTAAAATTTATGGTTTTATAAACAGGCATCTTAGTGTAAAGTTTTTTTAGCCCCGATTGAGCCGGTATCCTTTGTAGTCCCTAAAATTCGAGAGGACAAAGATAAAGGCGAAAGCGGGAAATAGCTTCACCCGAGCTAGCGAACGGACGAAGTAAATAAAAATTATTTTATTGATATTTAAAAGATTACGAAATTAAACAATTCACAAATAGTACAAAATCCTTTTTAAATTATAAGTTATTACCTAAATTTGCAAAAATTTTATAATTACAAATATACTATAAATGAGTACATCGACTATGCCTTATGTGGCTTTCAAAGTAAAAGACATTTCTCTAGCGGCTTGGGGAAGAAAAGAAATTGAATTAGCAGAAGCTGAAATGCCAGGTTTAATGGCACTTCGTGCAGAATATAAAAACGAACAACCTCTTGCTGGTGCTCGTATTGCGGGATGTTTGCACATGACGATACAAACTGCCGTTTTGATTGAGACTTTAATTGCTCTTGGTGCTGAAGTGACTTGGAGTTCTTGTAACATTTTCTCTACTCAAGATCAGGCTGCTGCTGCAATTGCTGCTGCTGGAATTCAAGTTTATGCTTGGAAAGGTCTTGACGAAGAATCTTTTGACTGGTGTATCGAGCAAACATTATTCTTTGGCGAAGACAGAAAACCATTGAATATGATTTTGGATGATGGTGGTGATTTGACCAATATGGTGATTGACCGTTTCCCGGAATTAGTTGCCGGAATCAAAGGATTGTCTGAAGAAACTACAACTGGTGTACACAGATTATACGAAAGAGTAAAAGCGGGAACGTTGCCAATGCCAGCTATTAATGTAAATGATTCAGTTACAAAATCGAAGTTCGATAATAAATATGGTTGTAAAGAAAGTGCTGTTGACGCAGTTCGTAGAGCAACTGATATTATGTTGGCTGGAAAAAGAATAATCGTTTGTGGTTACGGTGATGTTGGAAAAGGAACTGCAGCTTCATTTAAAGGTGCCGGCTCTATTGTTACCGTTACTGAAATTGATCCTATTTGTGCTTTACAAGCTGCAATGGACGGCTTTGAAGTTAAAAAATTAGCTACTGTTATCTCAACTGCCGATATTGTTATTACTACAACTGGAAATAAAGATATCGTTTTAGAAAGTGATTTCCGTGCTATGAAAGACAAAACGATTGTGTGTAACATTGGACATTTTGACAATGAAATCGATATGGCTTGGTTGAACAAAAACTACGGTAATACTAAAGTCGAAATTAAACCACAAGTGGATAAATACACTATTGATGGTGTTGATATTTTAGTTCTTGCTGAAGGTCGTTTGGTGAACCTTGGTTGTGCTACAGGTCACCCTAGTTTTGTAATGAGTAATTCATTTACCAACCAAACTCTAGCTCAAATTGAGTTATGGAAAAACAGCGCAGCATACAATAATGAAGTATATATGTTGCCAAAACACTTAGATGAAAAAGTGGCGGCTTTGCACTTGGCTAAATTAGGAGTTGAATTAGAAACGTTGCGAAAAGATCAAGCAGATTATATTGGAGTTCCTGTTGAAGGACCTTTTAAACCAGAGTATTACAGATACTAGATTGCTGATTAGAATAGTGATTTATTCATTCATATTTAAGCCTCGCAAAAAAGCGAGGCTTTTTTATATTTAAATTTTTTCTGCCAAAAAGCTTATAGATTTCTGTCTTATTAGCATACAAACAATTAATCATTTTTTTATAAAAGTTTTTAATTTAGTATTTGTATTCCGTTAATAATAAATTATTTAAAAATAATTTTGACAAAAACTTTTTTTAATTACTTTTACATCCATGAGATTACCCCCAAATAGCATTTTAGGTGTTTTGGGCCTTGTCTGTGCATCAGCTTTTGCTGGGCCTAAAGGACCGCCGCCTCCCGGAATCCCGCCACCGCCAGGTTTACCCATTGATGGCAGTGTTGTGGTGTTGCTTTTTATTGCTGTTTTTTTTGGGCTTTATAAAATAAATAATTTAAAAATAAATAAGAAAACTCCTTTGTAAATTGGAGTTTTTTTTAATCTAAAGTTTTCTTGAATAAAGACGACTTACGTATTTTCCTATAACATCAAATTCAAGGTTTATTTTTGTGCCAATTTTAAATTTTTTAAAATTAGTGTGTTCGTAGGTGTACGGAATAATAGCGACGCTAAATTCATTTTCCTTTGAATTTACAACCGTTAAACTCACACCGTTAACAGTAATAGAACCCTTTTCAATTGTCATATTATTAAGTTTTTCATCGAACTCAAATGAATAATACCAACTGCCATTCACTTCTGTAATTGATTTACATGTTCCCGTTTGATCCACATGTCCTTGAACGATATGCCCGTCTAGACGATCGCCAAGTTTCATAGCTCTTTCCAGATTTACGGTATCGCCAGCTTCCCAATCTAATAAATTTGTTTTTTCTATTGTTTCTTGAATTGCAGTTACAGTGTAATGATTTTCTGTAATAGCGACAACTGTAAGACAAACACCGTTATGAGCAACGCTTTGGTCTATTTTTAGCTCGTCAGCAAGTGAGGAGCGAATTGTAATATGTAAATTCGTGTTGTCTTTTTTAATTTCTTGAATGGTACCAAGTGTTTCTATAATTCCTGTGAACATTGTAGTTTTATTTTACTAAATTTGCACCTCAAAATTAGGGATAAATAACTTGATGTCATGATAAAAAATGCAGAAAATATAATTGTTGGAATTTCAATTGGAGATTTAAACGGTATTGGAAGCGAAGTGGTACTAAAGACTTTCGAAGATCCACGAATGTTAGAATTGTGTACGCCGGTTATTTTTGCAAATGTAAAAATCTTGTCTTTTATAAAGAAAACTTTCGAATTGACTTCAATTTTACACGGTATAGATCGATTAGATCAAATCGTTTTAGGCAAAATAAATGTTTTAAACGTTTGGAGAGATGGAATTGATTTGAATTTTGGTGTGAATGATGAAACTGTTGGAAAACAAGCTATTAAATCATTTGTTGCTGCTACAAAAGCTTTAAAAGAAGGCTTGATAGATGTTTTAGTTACAGCGCCCATAAATAAATACAATATTCAGTCTGAAGATTTTAAGTTTCCTGGTCATACTGATTATTTAGATCAAGAGTTAGAAGGAAATGCGCTGATGCTAATGGTTCAGGATAATTTGAGAGTGGGTTTATTAACCGATCACATCCCAGTAAATGAAGTAGCCAAACATCTTACGGAAGCATTAATTATTCAAAAAATTGAAACAGTAAAAAAAGCCTTGATTCAAGATTTTAGTATCAATAAACCTAAAATTGCTGTTTTAGGACTAAATCCACATGCAGGTGATGGTGGAGTAATTGGTAAGGAAGATGAAGAAATAATAAAGCCTACAATAAAAAAAATATTCGACAAAGGGACTTTAGTTTTCGGACCTTTTGCCGCCGATGGCTTTTTCGGAAACAACCAATACGAGAAGTACGATGCGGTAATTGCAGCCTATCACGATCAAGGATTGATTCCTTTTAAAACGTTATCTTTTGGTAAAGGAGTCAATTATACAGCGGGATTAAGCAAAATTAGAACCTCTCCAGATCACGGAACAGCCTACGAAATTGCTGGAAAAAACAAGGCCGATTTTAATTCGTTTAAAGAAGCTGTTTATTTAGCGTTAGATATTTACAGTTCCAGAGTTAGATATAAGGAAATCAGTGTAAGCCCCATGAAAATAAGGGAAAAGCAAGAAGAAAAAAATAATAGATAAAAAAATACATTCAACACTTTTGAATATCTAATAATTTTATATCTTTGCGCTCCCGAATCATTCGGAAAATTGTTGTTGAGATGAAGCAGTTAAATGAATATTTGATTCCTTTTATAGGTTTAAAATTTGGAAAACATCAGTTTGAATATCAAGTAGATAATACGTTCTTTGCAAACTTTGATTATAATGAATTTGAAAGTTCTAATATCAAAGTAAATGTAGTTTTAGAAAAGAAAAGCACCTTAATGGAGCTAACTTTTAAGCATAAAGGAACTATTCATGTGTCTTGCGATTTAACAAATGAGATGTTTGATTTGCCCATTAAAGGGAAAATCAACTTGATTGTTAATTTTGGAGAAGAATTTAACAACGATAACGAAGAGTTGTTAATAGTGCCACACGGAGAACACCAAATAGATATTTCACAATATGTTTATGAAATGATTGTGCTTTCTGTCCCTCTAAAACGAGTTCATCCCGGGATAAAAGATGGTAGTTTAAAAACTCCAGTTCTTGATAAGTTTAACGAATTATCAGGGAAAAATAAAAAAGAAGAAATATTACAAGAAGAGAATACCGACCCACGTTGGGACAAATTAAAAAAACTATTAACGGATAAATAATATAGTAAAATGGCACATCCTAAAAGAAAAATCTCGAAAACAAGAAGAGATAAGAGAAGAACTCATTACAAAGCTACGGTAGCGCAAATAGCAACTTGTCCAATAACTGGAGAAGCGCATTTATACCACAGGGCATATTGGCACGAAGGTAAAATGTACTACAGAGGTCAAGTAGTAGTTGATAAATCAACTGTTGCACTTGCTTAATATTTTTCTATAGAATATACGGAAACTCTCACCATTGTGGGAGTTTTTTTGTTGTTTCTAATTTTAGCTAAATAAGCGTTGATAATACGAATTGATTTAAATTTTTTTTGTAATTTCCACCTCTAATGAATGTGTTACTTTTCGTTAGAAAATTTTATACTTATGAGTACAATTACTGCCGCTATAACCGCTGTTGGAGGTTATGTCCCTGATTTCGTTCTTACCAATTCTGAACTAGAAAAGATGGTAGAAACCAATGATGAATGGATCACTTCTCGTACTGGAATTAAAGAAAGACGAGTATTAAAAGGTGACGGATTAGGCACTTCCTATCTGTGTATTAAAGCTGCAAAAGATTTATTACAAAGAGGTAACGTGAATCCTTTAGATATAGATTTAGTCCTTGTTGCAACTACCACACCTGATTTACCTGTTGCTGCTACTGCTGTTTTTGTTGCCACTCAAATAGGGGCTTTAAATGCTTTTGGATACGATATTCAAGCAGCTTGTTCGGGATTTCTATACGGAATGTCTGCAGCTTCTGCATACGTGCAATCAGGAAAATATAAAAAAGTATTATTAATTGGAGCAGATAAAATGTCATCAATTTTAGATTATACTGATAGAGCAACGTGTATTATTTTTGGTGACGGAGCTGGAGCAGCATTGTTTGAGCCTAATCACGAAGGATTAGGATTACAAGACGAGATTTTGAAAAGTGATGGAATAGGTCGTGAGTATTTAAAGATTGACGCAGGAGGTTCAATACTTCCTCCGTCTAAAGAGACAGTTGAGAACAGACAGCATTTTATCTATCAAGACGGGAAAACCGTTTTTAAATACGCAGTTATGGGAATGGCTGATGTTAGCGAACAAATAATGAAACGAAATAATCTCACCAAAGACGATGTAAATTGGTTAATTGCACACCAAGCCAATAAACGAATTATTGATGCAACGTCAGGAAGAATGGAACTCGAAGAAGAAAAAGTTTTGATTAATATTCAAAGATACGGAAATACCACTTCAGCCACTTTGCCATTATTATTGAGCGATTTCGAAGATAAATTCAAAAAGGGCGACAATCTTATTTTTGCTGCTTTTGGAGGAGGGTTTACTTGGGGTTCTATATATTTAAAATGGGCATATAACAAATAATAAAATAAAAACTAAATTATTATGGACATAAAAGAAATTCAAAATCTAATCAAGTTTGTAGCAAATTCAGGAGTTGCTGAAGTTAAATTAGAAACAGGAGATGTAAAAATTACCATTAGAACAACGTTAGAAGGTAATTCATCAGATGTTACTTATGTACAACAAATGCCAGCTCAAAATGTTTTGCAACAAGCAGTTCCTCAACAAATAGCTCCAGTTGCTCCCGTGGCGGCAGTTCCAGTTGCTGCAGATGACAATTCAAAATATATTACTATAAAATCGCCTATCATTGGAACATTTTATAGAAAACCTTCGCCAGACAAACCAATGTTTACAGAAGTAGGTAATACAATTGCAAAAGGCGATGTGCTTTGTGTAATAGAAGCTATGAAACTTTTTAACGAAATAGAATCTGAAGTTTCAGGTAAAATCGTTAAAATTCTTGTAGATGATATGTCTCCAGTTGAATTTGATCAACCGTTATTTTTAGTAGATCCGTCTTAATTTAAGATTTAGGAATTTAGATTTAGGATTTCTTTGACATCCAAAAATCTATATAGTAATCTAATTAATCTAATAATCTAATAAAAAGATGTTTAAAAAAATATTGATTGCCAATAGAGGAGAAATTGCACTTCGTATTATTCGTACTTGTAGAGAAATGGGAATTAAAACTGTTGCCGTTTACTCTACTGCCGATGCCGAAAGTTTGCATGTTAAATTTGCTGATGAAGCGGTTTGTATTGGCCCACCACCAAGTAATTTGTCCTACTTAAAGATGTCTAATATTATTGCTGCTGCAGAAATTACAAATGCAGATGCCATCCATCCGGGGTATGGTTTTCTTTCAGAAAATGCTAAATTTTCTAAAATTTGTCAAGAACACGGTATAAAGTTTATTGGAGCTTCTCCAGAAATGATTGACCGAATGGGAGATAAAGCATCTGCTAAAGCTACAATGAAAGCTGCGGGTGTACCTTGTGTTCCTGGATCGGAGGGAATTTTAGAATCATATGAACAAGCAGAAAGCATTGCAGACGAGTTCGGTTATCCAGTAATGTTAAAAGCAACCGCTGGAGGTGGAGGAAAAGGAATGCGTGCCGTTTGGAAAAAAGAAGATTTGCTAAAAGCATGGGAAAGTGCTCGCCAAGAATCGGCAGCCGCTTTTGGAAATGACGGAATGTATTTAGAGAAATTAATAGAAGAGCCTAGACATATAGAAATTCAGGTTGTTGGTGATGCTTATGGAAAAGCCTGTCATTTATCTGAAAGAGATTGTTCGGTTCAACGTCGTCATCAAAAATTGACAGAAGAAACACCTTCTCCTTTCATGACGGATGAATTAAGAGATAGAATGGGATTAGCAGCCGTAAAAGCAGCTGAATATATAAAATATGAAGGTGCAGGAACTGTAGAGTTTTTAGTAGACAAACATAGAAACTTTTACTTCATGGAAATGAATACACGTATTCAGGTCGAACACCCTATAACGGAGCAAGTAATAGACTATGATTTAATAAGAGAGCAAATACTTGTGGCTGCGGGAGTGCCAATTTCGGGTAAAAATTATTTACCTCAATTACATGCTATAGAATGCCGAATTAATGCCGAAGATCCTTATAATGATTTCCGCCCTTCACCGGGAAAAATTACCACATTACACACTCCAGGGGGTCACGGCGTTCGACTAGATACTCACGTTTATTCAGGATATTCTATTCCACCAAACTATGATTCTATGATTGCAAAGCTCATTACCACAGCACAAACGCGTCAAGAAGCTATAAATAAAATGAAAAGAGCCTTAGATGAATTTGTTATTGAAGGCATTAAAACTACCATTCCTTTTCATAGACAATTAATGGACGACCCAAAATATGTTGAAGGCGACTATACCACAGCATTTATGGATACTTTTAAAATGGATGATCCAGAGTAAATCTCATAAACTTAAGCCATAAAAAAACCGCCAATCTCACGAAAGGCGGTTTTATTTTATTCTGTAATAACATTTCCTTTTTTATCGTAGAAATGATACTCTAAATACGTGTAAGCGTCACGTGGTATGATTTTCACCCATTTTTTATGTTCAAAAAACCATTTTGAACGTAATGATGGAAAACCTTTACTGAGGTATGCAGCCACAAACGGATGTACATTAAGGACAACTTTGTTGTGGGTTTTTAAAATTCGTTCTAAATCGGAAGTAATTTTATCAATAATTAAAATTGGCGCTTCAATTTCGCCTTCAATATTGTTTGGATCTTCTTCTCTAGTTTTAATGTTTACTTCTGGTCTTACTCTTTGTCTTGTTATTTGAACTAATCCAAATTTACTCGGAGGTAAGATTTTATGCTTGGCTTTATCATCATTCATTTCTTCTCTAAGGAAGTCGAATAATACTTTTCTGTTTTCAGGATTCGACATATCGATAAAATCAATAACTATAATTCCGCCCATATCTCGCAAACGCAATTGTCTGGCGATTTCTGCTGCGGCAATCATATTTACTTCCATGGCAGTGTCTTCCTGATTGGTGGCTTTATTAGAACGGTTGCCGCTGTTTACATCTATAACGTGCAGCGCTTCAGTATGTTCTATAATAAGATAAGCCCCTTTACTCATGGAAACCGTTTTTCCAAAAGAAGTCTTGATTTGTCTCTCTATGTTGAACTTCTCAAAAATAGGAGTGTCATTAGATTGATAAAACTTAACAATTGATTGTTTTGAAGGCGCTATTTCTTGAACATAGTCCTTGGTTTCGTTGTACAACTCTTCGTCATCTATATAAATACCACTAAAGGTATCGTTAAAAACGTCTCTTAGTATCGAAGAAGCTCTATTGAGTTCTCCTAAAACTTTTGACGGATGATGAGCAGTTGGTAATTTTTTACACATTGCAGTCCATCTGTCTAACAGGTTCTGCAAATCTTTTTCTAATTCTACTGTGCTTTTGCCTTCGGCTACTGTGCGAACAATAACACCAAATCCTTTTGGTTTGATTGATTGTACTAATTTTTTAAGTCGGTCTTTTTCTCCTTTTTCTTCTATTTTTTGAGAAATAGAAACTCGGTCAGAGAATGGAACAAGAACAATAAATCTTCCTGCAAGAGATAGCTCAGAGCTAATTCTTGGTCCTTTGGTCGATATTGGTTCTTTTACAACTTGTACTAAAATAGATTGATTGGCATTTAAAACATTTGCTACTGTGCCATCTTTATCAATCTCTTTTTCAAACTGAAAGGTTTTTAGGGAGAAATCTTTTAATTTACCTGCGCTTACAAGTTTTATGAATTTCAGTTGAGAAGCAAGATTAGGACCCAAATCGTGATAATGTAAAAAAGCGTCTTTTTCGAAGCCTACATTTACAAAAGCAGCATTTAAGCCAGCAACAGGTTTCCTGATTTTAGCGATAAAAATATCGCCAACTTGGAACTTGCTTGTTTCTTGTTCTTTGTGTAATTCAATTAGTTTTCCATCTTTTAATAAGGCAAAATCTACGGCTTCAGAACTAGATCGGATGATTAATTCTTTATTCATGCTGTACATTTTTATCCAAACAAATGGGTTGTTGACCGCTGGTTGTTGGTTGTCGGATAAAACCTATCAACTTTCAACCACCAATCTTCAACTTTTCAGTAAGGATGGATTAAACAATAATTTTACAGGTATTGTACCCGGGGAGATTTTAGATTTTTGTTCCGATAATTATCGGAATTAATTTTAGATTTTTATATCTGCAATCTCAATTTCAATGAACGTTTAAAAAGAAAAAAAGTAGTTTTTAGACTACTTTTTCTTTTTGTGACGGTTAGCTCTTGCTCTTTTTTTACGTTTGTGCGTCGCTACCTTATGTCTTTTTCTTTTTTTACCACTTGGCATAGTTGGTGATTTTGTGATTAATAAATATTTTTATTTTGCTTCGTTATTCGTTTTTACACCTTCTACAAACACTTTTGCAGGTTTAAATGCTGGGATGTTGTGTGCTGGAATTTTGATAGTTGTATTTTTAGAAATATTTCTACCTGTTTTTTCTGCTCTTGTTTTGATGATAAAACTACCAAAACCTCTTAAGTAAACATTATCTCCAGTTTCAAGAGAGTTTTTTACTTCTTCCATAAATGTTTCAACTGTTGCTTGAACATCTCCTTTTTCAAGACCTAATTTTTCTGAAATTTTTGCTACGATATCTGCTTTCGTCATTTTCTTTCGTATTTTATATTGAGTGATATTTTTTTTGAGGTTGCAAATATATGAATTTAAAAAACAATTAATCAACCTAATTCATTAAAATTTAATTACATAAACATATACTTTTGTTAACCAATAAATAACTGATGAATTTTACTAACTCCTTAGCCAAATGGTATTTACAAAACAAGCGTGATTTGCCTTGGCGAAATACTCAAAATCCGTACTTCATTTGGCTGTCAGAAATCATGTTACAACAGACTCGAGTAGCGCAAGGAATGCCCTATTTTTTTGCTTTCACCACAACTTTTCCTACTGTTTTCGATTTGGCAAATGCGTCTGAAGAGCAGGTTTTAAAATTATGGCAAGGTTTAGGGTATTATTCTCGCGCTCGAAATCTGCACAAAACGGCTCAAAAAGTAGCTTTTGAAATGAATGGTGTTTTTCCAAAATCGTATGTCGAATTATTAAAACTAAAAGGAATTGGCGAATATACCGCTGCGGCTATCGCTTCTTTTTCCTATAATGAAGCGGTCCCAGTTGTTGACGGAAATGTGTTTCGGGTTTTGTCTCGTTATTTTGACATTGAAACCGATATTGCAATCGCATCTACAAAAAAAGAGTTTTCTGAATTGGCTTTTGAATTAATGGACAAAAATAATCCAGGATTATTCAATCAAGCCATAATGGAATTTGGTGCTTTGCAATGTGTTCCTAAAAGCCCAAACTGCTTAAGTTGTGTTTTAAATTCAGGTTGCTTGGCTTTACAAAAAAAGAAAGTCAATTTGTTACCAGTAAAATCAAAGAAATTGAAAGTAAGAAATCGGTATTTTAATTATTTTGTTTTCTTAGATGAGCAGGAGAATACAATTATTCAAAAACGTTCTGAAAAAGGCATTTGGCATAATTTGTATGAATTTCCATTAATTGAAACTGAAAGAGTAGAGGATTTCGAATTTATTTCTAAACAAATTCAAGAGCAATTATTTATAGAAAATGATATTATTTCTATGTCAGAATTAAATGTTATACCTCAAATTCATAAATTGTCGCACCAACATTTACATATAAAGTTTTGGAAAGTTACTGTAAAAGGAAATATTGATATTGGAATAGATTATGAAGCACTTTTGCAATTTCCTTTTCCTATTGTGATATATAATTTTGTAGAAAAAAGTAAAAATAGTTTCAAAAATTAGTACATTTGAATAATAAAGTATTTAAATAAAATGAGCGGTACATTAAATAAAGTAATGTTGATAGGCTATTTAGGCGACGAAATAAAAATGCATTATTTTGATGGAGGAAATTGTATTGGTCGTTTTCCCTTGGCCACAAATGAAACGTATATCAACAAGACAACCAACGAGAAAATTACCTCTACTGAATGGCATAATCTAGTGGTTCGAAATAAAGCGGCCGAAATTTGCGAGAAATATTTATCAAAAGGCGATAAGATTTTTGTTGAAGGCCGAATAAAATCCCGTCAATGGCAAGCAGAAGATGGTACTACAAAATATACAACAGAAATTCAAGTAACCGAATTTACGTTTCTAACCACAAAAAAAGATACTGAAAATCAAAGGTCAATACCGACTTCTGAACCTAAAAGCCCTAATTTTGAAGCGCCAACAAATCCTTTGCCAGAAAACGATTTGCCGTTTTAATTGTTTAATTAATCATTTTTAATTTGGACCCAGAGCCCAGTATTTCATTTTTATCAACCATAGATACCAACTTACTCTTTGGTTTTATTGCAATATTTATATTGCTTTTTTGTTCAGCATTAGTTTCTGCCGCCGAAGTCGCCTATTTTTCCTTGACTCCAAAGGATATCGACGAATGTACTAGAGAACATCCGTCAGAAGCTATTATAATCACAACACTTTTAGAGAAACCCAAAAAATTATTAGCCACATTACTGGTTGCAAACAATTTTATCAATATAGGCGTTGTCATATTATTTTCATTTATTGGTAAAAACATATTTGAATCAATTGCTTCACCCGTGCTGAAATTTACTGTTGAAGTCATTGTTGTTACTTTTTTAATCTTATTGTTTGGAGAAGTTTTGCCCAAAGTATATGCCAGTAGAAATAATATTAAATTCGCTACATTCTTTGCTTATCCATTGTCAATATTAGATAAATTGCTTTCGCCAATAAGCATTCCGATGCGATCACTTACTATTTATCTTCATGAAAAATTAGCCGGTAAACAAAAATCAAGTTTCTCAGTCGATCAATTATCCCAAGCACTAGAACTAACATCTTCATCAGATACAACTAATGAAGAACAAAAAATATTAGAAGGAATTGTATCGTTTGGAAATACCGATACCAAGCAGGTGATGAGTCCTAGAATTGATATTTTTGCCATAGAAATTGAAGAAACATTTGAAGAAATTATTCCAAAAATTACAGAAAAAGGGTTTTCTAGAATTCCTGTTTACAGAGACAATATCGACCAAATAGAAGGCGTTTTGTTTGTAAAAGATTTAATTCCACATATTAACAAAAAAATATTCGATTGGAAAACATTGTTAAGAGAACCTTTTTTTGTTCCAGAAAACAAGAAACTCGACAATTTGCTGAAAGATTTTCAGAACATGAAAAGCCATTTGGCGATTGTAGTCGATGAATACGGTGGAACTTCAGGATTGGTTTCTTTAGAAGATATTATAGAAGAAATTGTTGGAGATATTAGCGATGAATTTGATGTTGAAAACTTGAATTATTCTCAAATAGATGATAAAAATTTTATTTTTGAAGGAAAAATAAATCTTAAAGACTTTTACAGAATTATAGCCGTAGATGAAGAGCTTTTTGAAATTAGAAAAGGGGAAGCAGAAACTTTAGCTGGATTTATTCTTGAGATTCTAGGAAACTTCCCTAGAAAAGGACAGAAAATAAATTTTGAAAAAATTCGTTTTACTATTGAGTCAGTCGATAAAAAACGCATCAAACAAATAAAAGTAACCATTGAATAATCCTTCCTTAACCCCTTCAAAGGAGGGGAAGTGATAATGAATAGGTTATTTAAAATTTAAGAAAATTAAATAAATTTAGAATAAAGATGCATAAAAAAATAATTACTTTTTCTATTCTCTCAATAGTGTTATTTTTAGTTTTTAGTTGTAAAAATGATGTACTGCCAAAGCCTGCAAGCCAGTTGCGATTGGATTATCCAGTTGCGGAATATGCGCATTTTGAAAACGAATGTCCTTTTACTTTTGATATGAATTCAGAAGCCATAATAAAAGGAAAACCCGATTGTAATTTTACGATAAATTACCCAAAGATGAAAGCAACTATTTATTTGAGCTACAAACCCATAAATAAAAATATTAATCTTCTTTTAAAAGACGCTCAAAAACTCACCTATGAACACGTAATAAAAGCGGACGGAATTACAGAACAGCCTTTTTTAAACCCTACAAACAAAGTTTACGGTATGTTTTATCAAGTTAACGGTAATGCGGCTACAAATGCACAGTTTTATGTTACAGATAGTGTTAAACATTTTTTAGATTGTTCGGTTTATTTTTATGCAAAGCCAAACTTCGATTCTATAATGCCAGCAGCAAGTTATGTTAAAAATGACATGCAACGAATCATGGAAAGCTTACGCTGGAAATAAAAAAGAGAACCAATTGGTTCTCTTTAGAATAAATTTATAAGAAATTACATTGTAGTTGCTTTTTTCTCTTCTTTTTCACAATGTTTTTTCTTAGCACAACAGCCTTTCCCTTTTATAGCTTTTTTACTATCTGCAGAGCACGATTTCTTTTGATCTTCTTTCTTTTCTGGTTCTTGTACTAAAAGCATTGCTTTATTGCCTGAAGATTTTACATTCGATACTTTATAGGTTTTCCCATCGGCAGTAGCTTCAACAACTTTAACTAACGTTTCAGCGGTTTGTTTTGTGGCATCAAATGATACGGTAGCTAACTTGTTATCAAAATCTACAGTCGCTTTTTGAACACCTTCAGTTTCTGACAATTCTTTTTCAATGGTTTTTGCACAACCTATCGCACAGGTCATGCCTTCAATATTGAAACTAGCGGTTTCTAATTTTGCAACAGGAGTAGCGTTCTTTTCAGTAGCTTCTTCTTTAGGTTCACTATTGGTTTGTTTACAGCTTGTAAAAAGCACTATCGATAAGCATAAAGCGAATATTGATTTGGTAAAATTCATAATAACACATTTTAGATTTAAAAATTCAAGTTCATATTTTCAATTATTTACAAAAATAACTAAAAAAAGAAGTGGTAATTCATAAAATTATTACAAATTTGATGTAAAAATTTAACAATGAATTCTAGACAAACAAAATGGTTTTTCTTACTTGTTCTTGCTCTTATTTGGGGAAGCTCATTTATATTGATAAAGCGAGGATTAGTAGGACTCAATCCTTTTCAATTGGGTTCATTGCGAATTGTGTTTGCTGCGATTTTTTTATTACTTATTGGTTTTAGAACTTTGCCAAATATACCACTTGGACAATGGAAATTTATAGCGATTACATCCTTATTCGGTACTTTTATTCCTGCTTATCTTTTCTCTATTGCTCAAACCGAGATTGATAGTTCGATTAGCGCAATTCTTAATTCACTAACGCCTTTAAATGCTTTAATTTTAGGAATTACAGTGTTTGGATTGAATTTTAAAAGAAGTCAAATTATTGGAGTTGGAATTGGCTTGCTAGGCAGTGTGCTTTTAGTATTTAATGGTGCTGCCAATCATCCAGAACAAAATTACTACTATGCCATATTGATTTTAATAGCCTCTATTTGTTATGCAATTAATGTGAATTTGATTAATAAATACCTGTCTGATTTGAGTCCGTTAACAATTTCAACAGGAAACTTTACCGTTTTATTACTTCCTGCATTAGGGATACTTAGTTTTTCTAATTTTTTTGATATTGTTCAACTCGAAAAAGTGCAACATTCTTTATTATTTGTAATGATATTAGGCGTTTTAGGAACCGGAATTGCCAATATTCTTTTCTTTAAACTAATAAAATTGTCTTCGCCAGTGTTTGCTTCTTCGGTTACTTATTTAATTCCAGTTGTTGCTTTTTTTTGGGGCTTAATAGACAATGAGATGCTAACTCCAATTCAGTTTTTTGGTGCTTTTGTAATTTTAATTGGAATTTATCTTTCGAGTAAAAAATAAAAAGGCTCCCAATACGAGAGCCTTTCAAGTAAAAAATAATTTTTAATTATTTAAAATCAGCGTCTGAAACCCCTTCGTTAATTTTAATTGTTGTTGTTGTCAATTCAATTTCCATTCCAATATTTAAAATAGTTTTAAATGGGAATTTAATTCCTTTTACTTCTTTATAATCGCTATAGTTTGTGGTTTGGGTTATTTTTTGCCCTTCTTGTTCTAAAATTTTAGACTCAGCAACTTTCAAACCTGATGTTACATCATAGTAATAAATAGATTCTTTGTCTTTAATCACATAGGCTTCAGCACCATTTATTTCTTCAATACCGCTAAGTATAACTCCTTCTTTTTTAGACAATAGTAATTCATCAAAAGTATTGGCGCTAGCTTTCATCTCTGTTAATTCGTTGCCAGTTAAATCTTTTCTTTCTCCTTGTTGCACTAAATAAGCTCCTTTTTCATTTACCACTTGCTTCATCATAGACATTCCCATAGCTTTAATTTCTCTGAGCATTTTATTACTTGAAGTCGTTTTTGAGGTTAGCTCTAATTGAGCTCCTTGAATAGTTCCATACGAAATGGTTAGTATAGATTTTACATCACTTAATGCTTTTAATCCGCCTATTGTTTTGATGTAATTATCAATAACTGATTTAGCTGTAACCCCTGCAGGAATCGTCTTGTTTAAGACTTTCTTTTCTACTGGAGCTCCGTATTTATCAAAATAAAATATTGGAATTTTAAGTTTTTCTAATCCAGGCAGTACTTCTGATCCTTTCCCTACAATTACAATTCGAGCGTTATCTGCAAGGAAATATTTATTAGCCGCTCTTAAAACATCTTCAGGAGTTACAGCATTAATATTTTTGATGTAGTTTTCGTAAAAATCTTCAGGAAGTCCCTGTGTTTTAGTTCTTAACGCATAGCCCGCTATAGTTTGAGGCTTTTCGATTTGCATTACAAAATTACCAATATAACTGGCTTTTACATTTCTTAAATCTTCATCCGAAACTTTTTCAGTTCTAATTCTTTTTATTTCTTTCAAAAATTCGACTACAGCACTATCAGTAACTGCATTTCTTACTTGAGAATAGGCTCCAAAAGAAGACACATATTTACTGCCACCAATACCAGACCAAGCCCCATAGGCCCATGCATGTTTTTCTCTTAAATTCATGTTTAAATAGCTGTTAAAGCTACCTCCTAATACCTCATTAGCGAGTATCGTGGCGAAATAATCTTTGTCGGTCATTTTTAAATTACTAACGTTCATCACGGCTATTTCAGATTGAACAGCATTTGGCATATCAATAAAATTGATTTGAGAGTATTGAACATTCTTTGGGTCAAAAATAGTTAGATTTGGAGCTGTAGCCTTTAACCAAGGATCAAATAGGATTTCCACTTGCTTTTTTACAATATCAAATTTCACATCACCTATAATAACTAAATAGGCATTTTCAGGAACAAAAAAAGTGTTGTAATTTGAAATTACATCCTCTAAAGTTACATTGTTAATGGTGGCTTCACTCAAATATTCGCCCAAATGATGATTTCCTCCAAAAGTTAAAACATTTTGAACCCTTCTAGCTACTGATTGAACATTTTTTTCATCTGCTTTTAGACCTTCAATAAGTTTAGACTTATTTTTATCAAATTCTTCTTGGGTAAAAACAGGATTCAAAGCACCGTCTGCCATTAATTCTAAAATTCTATTAGCATATTTAGAAAGACCACTTGCATAAGCACCACTATTTTCAAAATTAATATTCGCCCCTAAAAAATCTACTTCTTCATTAAAAGCATCTTTAGATATTTTTGTAGTCCCGCTTCCTATCAATGCGCTCGTTAACTCAGAGACCCCTTTTTTAGATCCTTCGGTGTAAGGGGTGTTGTCAATACTTAGACTAAATGAAACTCTAGGAAGTTTATGGTTTTCCACAACTAAAACTTTTAAACCATTTTTTAATTCAAATGTTTGTGGTTTACCAATTTTTATACTTGGTAATGGTCCTGGTTTGGGCTGAGGTATAATTTGTGTTTGCATAGTTATAGTTAAGAACAAGCTTACTAAAATATATATTGATTTTTTCATGAGTATATTATTTTAATTTTGAGCTTTGTCTTTCGATGGAATGTAGTTTAATAATAATCGTTGGTTTGGATTCAGATATTTTTTTGCAACATCTCTAATTTCTTCTCGGGTAATAGTTCTATAAGTCTCAATATCAGTATTTATTAATTGTGTATTGCCAAACAATAAATAGTAGGTAGCTAAACTTGTAGCAACGCCCTCAAGAGAAGCATTTTTATTGACGAATTCATTTTCAATTTTGTTTTGGATTTTTTGTAAATCATTTTCAGAAATCAAATTTGTTTGAAGTGTGATAATTTCGTCATCAATTTCTTTTAAGATACTTTCAGGTGAAATTTCGCCTAATGGAAGCGCATAAAGAATATACATCCCATAATCTTCTTGACTTAAATCGAATGCGCCAACTTGCAAAGCCATTTTTTTGTCGTCTACTATTTTTTTATACAATTTTGAACTTTTCCCACCACTTAATAGTGAAGAAATCATTTCTAATATCCTGGCATCTCTTGTTTTCATAGAAGGCGTTCTATAGGCAGCAACAATTGCTGGAATTTGAATGTTTGTGTCTTCGTATGTAGCGTGAACGGTTTCATTTATTGGAACTTCCAGAAATGTACTTTTCACAATTGGGGTTCCTTTTTTGATAGGATCAAAATATTGACGTATCCATTTTTTAGCTTGATTTGTCTCAAAGTTGCCTGCAACAACTAAAACCGCATTGTTTGGAATATAGAATTTTTTATGAAATGCTTGAAAATCCTGTAATTTAGCAGCATCTAAATGTTCAGTAGAACCAATAGTTTCCCATCTATAAGGATGTGTAAAAAAAAGATTTTTTTTAACCTGACTGATAAAATTACCATAAGGTACATTGTCTATTACATTTTTTTTCTCCTCCTTAATGACTTCATTTTGGGTGTCTACTCCAATTTGATTGATAATGGGGTGCATCATCCGTTCCGCTTCCATCCATAATCCAAGTTCTAGATTATTAGAAGGAAAAATTTCAAAATAATAAGTTCTGTCATCAGAGGTATTTGCATTGTTTATCCCTCCATTTCCAGAAACAATCTTAAACCATTCTCCACGTTGAATATTTTCTGTTCCTTCAAACAATAGATGTTCAAAAAAATGAGCAAAGCCAGTCTTCTCAGGGTCTTCATCTTTAGTCCCTACATGATACATTACAGAGGTTATTATTGTTGGAGCTGTTGGATCGTTATGTAAAATAACATGTAAACCGTTGTCTAAAGTGTATTCTTCAAAAGTCACTTTTTGAGCAGTAGCTATACCTCCAAGCATAAGTGATGCACTTAATGTCATTAATGCGTTTTTCATAGGTTAATACTTTTTTTCTTATCTGATTGGTGCTCCTGTGGAGGATTTTGTCACACCAAAAATACTTTTTTTTCTTTCAAGACAACAAAGAATAAAAAAATTAACAAATAATTGCAATTTGACAATATAACAAAGGTCTTCTTTTTTAGAAAGTCTATGATTTACAATGGTTTAATGATTTTAAAACATTTTTTAGTAACTAGTTGTGGAAATGATTTTAAGTTGTATATTTGCAACCTTAAAAATTAATAAAACAATTTGTTATGTATGCAATCGTAGAGATAGCAGGGCAACAATTCAAAGTTAGCAAAGACCTAAAGGTTTACGTTCACCGTTTGACAAATGAAGAAGGAACTAAAGTTTCTTTCGATAAAGTTTATTTGTTAGATGATAACGGTACAATCACAATAGGCGCCCCAGCTATAGAAGGTGCTTCAGTAGAAGCCAAAGTGTTACAACACTTAAAAGGAGATAAAGTTATCGTTTTCAAAAAGAAAAGAAGAAAAGGATACAAAAAGAGAAATGGTCATCGCCAATATCTTACTCAAATTGTAATTGAAGGTATTACTACAACAGGGGCAAAGAAAGCAGCTATTAAAAAAGAAACTGCTGAAGTTGCAACTGAAGAAGTTGAAGCTCCAAAAGTAAAAAAAGCTCCAAAAGCTAAAAAAGAAGATTCAGTAGAATAATAACAATATAAAACTAATACGTCATGGCTCACAAGAAAGGTGTCGGTAGTTCCAAGAATGGTAGAGAATCAGAATCAAAACGTTTAGGTGTTAAGATTTTTGGTGGACAAGCTGCTATTGCAGGGAACATCATCGTAAGACAAAGAGGTTCAAAACATAATCCAGGTGAAAACGTTTACATCAGTAAAGATCACACTCTACACGCAAGAGTAGACGGAGTTGTTTTCTTCCAAAAGAAAAGAGATAATAAATCGTATGTTTCTATACTTCCTTTTGAAGTAGAAGCATAGTTGATTTACTCGATTTATTTTAAAACCCGTTTCGTGAGAAGCGGGTTTTTTTGTATGAGTTCCAACATAATAAGTAGTGATTTCTGCTTATTTGAATTTTATTAATCAATAGAATTTAATTTGTTGAATTATTGTGTAACATATATGCTATACTTTAGTCTTATACCATTAACTTTTCAATTATTTAAATCACCTGTTTATGAATATCAAAGTACTTGTCTTTTTATTTTTATGTGTTGTAAAACTAGGGTATGCGCAAAACAGTGGGAATGTTTCAGGAAAAGTTCTTGATAAAGTTACAAATACTCCAATATCCTACGCATCAATCGAAATAAAAGAAGGCAAAAAAATTATTAACGGAGGAGTTACAAATGAACAAGGTGATTTCTTAATAAAAAACATTCCTTTAAATAATTACACTTTAGAAGTACAGTTCATTGGCTACAAAAAGTATATTTCAAATTTAGAATTTAACGATGCTAAGAAAACTATTTCCTTAAAAATAATTTTAGATGAAGAAGCAACGGAATTAAAAGGAGTTGATGTTATTAACGAACGTTCTATTATTGAACAGAAAATAGATAGAAAAATCATCAATATTGGAAAAGATTTATTAAGTGCTGGAGCAACAGCGGTAGAAATAATGAATAATATTCCATCAGTAAGTGTTGATCCTCAAACAAACTCCATTAGTCTTAGAGGTAATTCTAATGTACGAATATTAATTGATGGGAAGCCAACTACAATAGAAGCATCGCAGTTATTACAGCAAATACCATCGAGTTCCATAAAGCAAATTGAATTAATTACAAATCCTTCAGCAAAGTACAATCCCGAAGGAATGAGCGGAATAATTAACATTGTATTGAATAAAAACAGTAAAATAGGCTTTAATGGCAGTGTTAATAACGGAGTTACATTTGGAAAAACGCCAAAGTTAAATTCTTCATTTGATATGAATTATAAGACTGGAAAATTGAATATGTATGGAAATTACGGTTTGAATACAGGTAAAAATTCAAATTTTGGATTTGTTAAATCGACTGAATTTGGAGAGGAAAACTATCAAGATTTTAGATTTGAAAATACGAACACTTCTCATCTAGCAAAAGTAGGATTCGATTTTTATTTGAATGAGAAAAACACACTATCATTTTACACCATACAAAATTTTTTTAACGGAAAGGGAAAGTCAAGTACAGCAGTAGATTATTTAAACCCATTAGAACTTGACATTTTGCAATTGTTCAATAATAAAAATGATAATTATACGCAAACCTATAATTTAGATTATAAAAAAGAATTTAAAAAAGAAGGGAGTTTTATAGAGTTTGAGGTCAATTACAATAATAATGATAATATAGAAGACGCCGTTTTTGTTTCACCAAACGCTACAAATTATATTAACAATAAAGGAAACAATTCACTTATAAATTTAGATTATGTGAATCCACTATCAGAAACTAGTAAATTAGAATTAGGATTGGAGAGTCGAATAGAAAACACCCAAAACAATTTTGTTAAAGACGGATTTTACAATTCTGACTTTACATATGAAAGAAATATTTATTCTGCTTACGCTACTTTTTCTGAGCAATGGGGGAAATGGAGTGCGCAAGTTGGAACTAGATTTGAAAAATATTTTGCTAATGCCGATTTTAAAAAAATAGGCGAAAACAATGCAAATTTTAGTGATGACTTGTTTACACTATATCCTTCAGGATATATTAGCTATTCACCAAGCGAGACGAATTCATTTAATTTTAGTGTTTCAAGACGAGTAGATCGGCCAAGCATAGGTCAGGTAAACCCAATAAGAGAATGGAGTACTCCACAGGTTGACTCAGAGGGAAACCCAGAGCTTTTCCCTCAATTTACCAACTCGTTTGAAATAAACTATACAAGAAAGACTAAAATAGGGTCTATAACGTCAGGAGTCTTTTACAGAAGAATAAATGATGAAATTACTCGAACTTTATTTGAAAACCCAAATAATCCAGAAAAATTAATTCTCTCTTATTCCAATTTAAATGACAATAACGCTTATGGAGTTGAAGTTTCTGGAAATTTAGATTTTACAAAATGGTTTAGCTCCAACATAAGTTTTGATGCTTATTCTAAAAAAGCTAAAGGCATAGTTGAAAACGAGTTTGTAGAGGTTGATGTAACGATATTTAATGCAAGAATCAACAACACTTTTAAAGTATCAAAAAAATTGCGTTTTCAGCTTTTCGGAATGTACAGAGGCAAAGATTTAGGGCTACAATTTTTAAGAAAACCCATGTGGAAAATAGATTTTGGGTCTAGTTATACTGTTCTAAAAGGAAGTGGAACCATTACAGCTAGATTTAGCGATATTTTTAATACAATGAATTTTGCTTTTGAAGGCACTAAACCTAAAAGACAAAACGGACAGTTTAATTGGGAAAGCCAAACCGTTTATATTGGATTTAATTATCGATTTGGTGCTGGAAAGAACAAAGCATTACAGCGCAAAGAAAGAGATAAAAACGAAACACAAGGCAGCAGCGGATTTTAAAAAGACAATTAATATGTAGCGGTTTTATTATTTTGCAAAAAAAAGACTCCTATGAAGGAGTCTTTTGTGGTCCCACTTGAACTACTATAAACGTAAACTACAATTTTACAAACATTTGATTTCATTACAAAAGTAAGTATAAATTCAATAATTACAATACTTTACAGATAATTTAAAATGTATTGTAAATTGCAGTAAATTGTAATAAACACACTTTTACCGTACAACTATCGTACAAATTAATTATATTTGTAGTGTTCAAATATCAAACACTATGGCAACTATCAATTTTTTGTACCGTTCTACTAAAGACAAAGCAAATTTACATTTACGTTTATTGTATCGTTTCAATGATATTGATTTTGTCATTGGAGCAAATACCGAGTTTCAAGTTTCAAAAGACTACTGGAACAACCAACACAAACAAAGAGTATTTAAAAAAACTAATAATACTGATGAGTTAAATAAAATTCAAGGCATTAAAGAAATACAAAATGATACTGATAAAGAACTCAATAATATTGAAAATCATATCTTAAATGCTTTCAATATTGTTAATCCTGATGAGGTAAACAAAGACTGGTTACAAACTCAAATTAATAATTACTACAACCCACCAAAGGAAGCTGAAGCATTACCAACGGAATTATTAAAATACTTTGATTATTTTATTGAAGTCAAAAAAAATGAAATATCAAACGGAACTTATAAAAAGTATAATGTTACTAAACATTTACTGGAGCGTTACCAAAAAACAAAAGACAATCAAATTAAAATTATTGATGTTAATGATAAATTCAAAAACGATTTTGAAAATTATTGTTTAAAAAATAACTATGCTTTAAGTACTATTTCAAAGGATTTAAAAACCATTAAAACAGTATGCAACCACGCAAAGCATAACGGAATTAAAACAAGCCACCAATTAGACAGGATTAAAACACCTCAACACAAAACCGAAAAAATTTATTTAACCTTTGAGGAACTTACAAAGATTGAAAACATAGACAAAAGACGTTTAAACGATAATTATGATAATGCAAAAGACTGGTTAATTATTAGTTGTTATACAGGACAAAGAATTTCAGATTTTATGCGTTTTGATAAGTCTATGATTAGATACGAAAAAAACAAACAAGGTATTTCAAAGCCTTTTATCGAGTTTACACAGGTTAAAACTAATAAGGTTATGATAGTAGCATTACACCCTAAAGTAATGGAAATTTTAGAAAAAAGAAACGATGAGTTTCCAAAACCAATTTCAGACCCTAAATACAATCTTTACATAAAAGAGGTTTGCCGTATTGCTGGATTAACTGATAAAATAAAAGGTAGTAAGTTAACCGATATAAACAAAGAAGACGAAACCGAAAAGAAAGCCAAAAATAAAGATGAGGTTAAGCAATTTCGCAAAGAAGTAGGAATGTTTAAAAAATGTGAGTTGGTTACTTCGCATATTGGAAGACGTTCATTTGCTACTAACTTTTACGGAACTATTCCAACTACTTATTTAATCAATGTTACAGGACATAGCACCGAAGCAATGTTTTTAAATTATTTGGGTAAAAGCAATAAAGATTTAGCAATGGAAATAACTAACTATTTTTAGAAAACTAAAAAATAAATGTTTTATTTTAGGTGCATATTTTACACCTTTTACACTCAACACAGGCAAACTAATGATTACAGACAAAATAAAAGCATTATTTAACTTCATTGAATTTCTACATTCTAACATTGAAAATTTTAAACAGTATGACATTTTAATTAATGAGTTAAACTCTTTGGATATTGAAAGAAACAAATTGAATCGAAGTAATAATTTTAAAGACAAACTTAAATATGATGAAATACAGGCAGAAATTAAAGATAAATTCGAGGTAATAAACGAAAACATAATTCTACTTATCAAAGACAAATCAAACGAATTAAATATTTGTGACTGGAATGAAACAAACACCCTTTGGAATCGTAATATATTAGAAATAAGCGAACTAAAAGAAAATTTTAGTGCAAACGATATAGCTGAAATATTAGAACATAAAAATAAATATATTGAGTATAGGACAAAAACAAATTGTTATTATTTTAGTCAATTTTTCTTTGTTGATTTAGACCAAATATTAAAAGTGTTGTTTGATTTTTTTAAAGAAAGCACCGAAAACGAAAACGAATTTGAAGCCTTTGAAATAAAAAAAATAAAGGTTAATGATATAAGCGAAGCCGTTGAATTAATACAAAAAGGACATACTAAATTCATAATTCCAACACCCGATAGCAATACTAAACAAAGACTTTCAAAATCTTTGAGTGATATAAACTTTTTTCAGATTTATTTTGAAACCAACAATAAAAAAGAGTTTAATAATGACAGTTTTATAACACCTGAAAATTGGAATAATTTAAAAGATGTATTCTTTAAGCAAAGAATGAATAATTATAAATTGAGTTATACCCAAAAAGAAAAAATTATACTTGAAATAGAAACCATTGAAAATTTAACACTAAATAATACTGATTATAAAATATTAAAGGAACGATATAAAGAGTATTTAAATGAATTATTAGCAAAGCAAAATCAAATTATTAAGTTGACTGACTTTGAAAAATCCGAACTTTTTAAAAATACAGCCTTTTTTTATACTTCAACTCATTTTAATAAAGATAATTTAAAAGGCGTTTTTAATAAAGAATATGAAACTAAAAAAGAGTTTGTAAAAATTCTATATTCAGAAAATACACGTATTTTTTTTAGATATGCAATAACTTTAAAAAATGAAGACTTTATAAAATCTATTCAAAATGAATTTAAGTTATTTTGTGCTTATAATAATGCAAATAATGAAACAAAAGAAAATTGGTTAAAACATACTTATCATTACATTATTAACGTAAATGAATTATCAGGATTTATAGATAAACCAACCGTTAGTATGGTTATAGAATGGTATAACGAAACAATAAAAAGCGTTACACCCGAAGCACATCAAAAACTTGAAACCAATAAACCTGATGAGGTTAAAAATTTACACCCAAAGCACAATCCAAACGACTGGAATACTGATTGTTTTGAGTTGTTTAAATATTTGATTGACAACTATTACAATGATAAAAAAAGAACAAAAACTAAATTAATTTGTATTTGGTTTTATTTAAGTGAGTACAACACTGAAAAGTATAATTTAAAAATCACAAAAGATAATTACAAAATATTTATTAAAGAAAACTACGAAATAGCAATAACAAACACAGATAAACCTGATAATTATGATAGTAAAGTATTAAACACTTTACACGAACACCGCATAAAATTTGAAGACAGTTTGAAATAAATAGTAAAACACAAAACAAACACAAATAACACAAAATACAACTCTTTTTTGACCACAAACACCGCTTGTTTATTTGCAAAGTATAACAATAATACTTTAAATAATGAACGAACAAATTATCTTACAAGGAACAACCCTCGAAGCATTAGTACAACTAATCAATGAGGGCGTAAAAAGTCAATTAGAAGACTTCAAAAAAAACCTCAACACCAACGACCCTGACATTTTATTTACTCGAGCTGAAGCGTGTGAGTTTCTTAAAATCGAGCAAACTACTTTATACCATTGGGTAAAGGCTGGTAAAGTGCATTGTTATGGTATTGCAAACAGACGGTTTTTTAAAAAATCGGACTTACTGAATAGTTTAACCTTATTAAAAAAATAAGCTATGAATTATACAGGCAATAACAACGAAAACCAACGCAGAAAGGAAGTTTTAAAATTGATGAGAAAGGAAATAGTAAAAAAGTCAAAAACCGATTTTCAAACTATTTTAAAAGAAACCGAGATTAACCGTTATTATTTTGGATTAAAATACATTACTACTTCAAATAAAACAATTTGCGAAACCTTAAATATTACACCTGAAGCTGGAACAAGGTACAAAGCTAAACTTGAAGAAAATCAAAATTTGGTTACTTCTATTGATAAATTCCAATGCCCTTATACAAAAGAGTATGTACATTTTTTGAGTACAAACCCACTTGAATTTGAAAGGCTTTTAAAGTCAAAAACTAACCAATTTAAAATGTTTTAGACTATGGAAGCAAATAAATACACTTTTGAATTATCATTTTATGATAAAAAAACAGCAGTTGTTAATGGTGCAAATGAAATTTTACCAAATACAACCACAAACGAAAATATAAGCAAATTTTCAAAATGGTTTGCCGTTGCAAGTGAAAGTCAAAACCTCGTTAATGCTGATAAATGGTTTAATGCTTACATAAAAGAACTATTAAAAGAATGTAAAAAGCCATTATGTAAAAACAGACCTGAAGACAGTATAATTGAAATTGAAAATTGTCAAAACGAAATTGAGTTGTTTAACTGTATTAATAGTAAAGTACCTTTACAACCAATAAAAAAAGACCAACTTAAAAACCTGATTTCAAATGATATTGAAAGCAAAGTAAAATTGAACGAAATTGTACCACAGAAAACACCAAACGATATTTTACAGGAACTCACAAAAAGTATAGGGCAAATTGATTTTATGCTTTTAGCATTTCCCGATATTAAAGACCTACAAAATGAGTATTTTAAATTGCAAAATGAATTATTTGGGAGTAGTGCAAATAGCGATATTCAAATAGAACCAATCTACACAGATAAGCAAAGCAATGAGTACAAAGAAGCTTTTAAAAAATGGCAAAAAGTTGGTAAAGAATTAGATAAATGTAAATTAACAAAGAACCATTATTTAATCCTTTGTATCGAAAAGCTTTTAGAGATTGCAAACGCTAATAAATGGGATTTATGCAAAAATGAAGCCTTTATATTTTTGTACAATGGCTTTTACTGGAATGAAATAAGCAAAGAGTTACTTCAATCCTTTTTAGGTAAAACCGCCTTAAAAATGGGAGTTGAAAAATTCAAAGCAAAAATATTTTCGTTTCAAGATGAGTTGTTTAAGCAGTTTATGGCTGAAGCTTATTTGCCAAAACCCGAGCCAAAACCTAATTGTGTTTTGATTAATTTACAAAATGGCACGTTTGAGATAACACCAACAAAAAGAGGTTTAAGGAACTTTGATAGTAAAGATTTTATTACCCACCAATTGCCGTTTGAGTACGACCCTGAAGCAACCGCCCCACAATGGCAAAAGTTTTTAGATGAGGTATTGCCTGATAAAGACAAACAGAAAGTATTTGCAGAATTTTTTGGTTACATTTTTATAAAACCAAGTGTATTGAAACTAGAAAAAATGCTTATTCTTTACGGTACTGGTGCAAATGGTAAAAGTGTATGTTTTGAAGTCTTAAACGCCCTTTTAGGGAGCGAAAATGTAAGTAATTATTCCTTACAAAGTTTGACTGATGCAAATGGTTATTACAGGGCAAAAATTGCAAATAAGCTAGTTAATTATGCAAGTGAGATAAACGGCAAATTAGAAACCGATGTATTTAAACAAATGGCTTCAGGCGAACCAATAGAAGCACGTTTGCCGTATGGTAATCCAATGATATTAAAAGAGTATGCAAAGCTAATTTTCAATTGTAATGAATTGCCAAAAGACGTTGAACATACAACGGCATATTTCAGACGGTTTTTAATTGTTGGTTTTGATGTAACTATTCCTGAAGACAAACAGGACAAACAATTGCCACAAAAAATAATTCAAAACGAATTATCGGGAGTGTTCAACTGGATTTTGCAAGGACTTGACAGAATTTTGGAACAAAAGAATTTCAGTAAATGTGTAGCAATAGAAAACGCCCGAAGCGATTACGAAAAGCAAAGCGATAGTGTACAAATATTTATTAATGAGTTGGATTTTAAGACCTCAACAACTGAATATACTTTGATTTCGGAATTGTACCCACAATATAAATGGTTTTGTATTGAAGACGGATTTCGCCCCGTAAATAAGTCAAATTTTATGAAGCGATTAACGGCATACAAAATTTATGTAACACGCTTAAACGTTGGTAATGTAGCTTATATTATTAATGATAAAGGTTTTGTATAATGGAAGTTTACAAATACACTTTGGACAAAGGAAGTAAGAAGTTTCTTTGTCCTAATTGCACCCAAAAAACATTTGTAAAATACATTGATACTTATACAGAAAACTATTTGCCTGATGAGTTTGGTAAATGCGACAGGGAGCAAAATTGTAACTATCATAAACCACCACCAAAAGGAAATAAGTACTATTTAATAAAGGTTTTGTCTTTAAAGGAAATAACAGATAAAGCAATTAAAACAACTGATGTAAACGGCATTATTACGATAGTGCCAAAATCACAGATATTGGAGCAGTCAAAAAATGAGTGTTGGATTTCGGAATGGTTTTTAAAAAATAGCACTATTCAATATTTAACGAATGAGTTTAAATACAATTATTCAAATGTATCGGGTTTTATAAATGAAGTCAAACAAATAATACAACCGCTACCAATAGCACCGAGTTACCACAGTTTAGAACTATTGGACAAAATGTATAACGAAAAGCAAATAGACCATTTAACCGAGTTTCTTAAAACGCTATTTTCAAAAGATGAGGTTTTCAAAGCAACCCAAAATTATTTGATTACTGGTACAAACATTTGTTGGTTTAACTCAACTGTATTTTGGCAAATAAATGACAAAGAAAAAATACACGCTGGTAAAATAATGCAATACGATAGGTTTACAGGTAAAAGAGTAAAAGAACCTTACAATCACATTAACTGGTTACATAAAGCCATTAAAGAGCCTGATTTTATTCTTAATCAATGTTTGTTTGGATTGCACCGAGTTAATGAAGACTATCAAAAAACGATTGCAATAGTTGAAAGCGAAAAAACCGCAATAGTTATGAGTATTATATTACCGCATTACATTTGGATTGCCACAGGGAGCAAAGGAAACTTTAAATTTGAGATGCTGAAACCTATCAAAAAAAGAAATATTGTTTCATTTCCTGACAAAGGCGAGTACAACAACTGGTTAAACAAAGCCACCGAGTTAAACGCAATAGGGTTTAAGATTTCAGTTAGTGAGATACTGGAGCAGACCGATTTTGAAAACGGTTTTGATTTAGCAGACTATTATTTGAGTTTATAAAAAAAACAATAGTTTGCAACAAACCGTAATTTTAATTCATTTGGATTTATTAGATTTGGTTATTATTAATTTAAAAATATTAGAGATGAAAAAATTACTAATAGTGTTTTGTCTTTTTAGTCTAATAGCAAATAGTCAAGTCAGTAGTTACAATAAAGGACTTACAAAAAACTCTATTGAATTAGGAGAGTGGTATTTGAATAAGGGTATAGAAACTTATTGTACAAAACAAAATCCAGTTGGTTATAAAGCAAGTTATGATGAATTAAAACAAATTTTGAGTTTTTATAATTTGGATATAACGGAAGCTGAAATTGATAAGTCATTAATTGACAAATCTGTTGAAAGTTTAAACGATTTTAAAAATATGAGTGACTCTTTATTAATTGAATGGTCACAAATTAAAATGGTTTGGAGGGCAACTAATGGGTATCAAGTTAATTGGGACTGTACAGATATATTAAATTTGATTACCATACGAAAAATTAAATAATGGTAATCATAGTATTACTATAATAAACAAAGGCGAACCAATAAAGGAACGCCTTTTTTTTGTTCAAATAGTATCACACAGGCAATGCGTAAAACCTCAACAAATATAACTATAATAAATAACTATTAAAATAATTTATTATATTTGTTTTATCTATAATAGACAAATTTAGACAAATGGCAACAGGCATAAAAACAGGAGGTCGAACCGCTGGAGCAGTAAACAAAACCACCGCTGAAATAAGAGAACACTATCAAAATTTAGTTTCAAATAATTTGGAGCAGTTAGACAATGACCTCAAAGGTTTAGAACCTTTACAACGATTAAAAATGATAATTGAATTATCAAAGTTTGTTGTTCCTACATTAAAGGCTACTGAATTAACCACCACAGGAACAGAAAACGGATTTAATCCTATTGTTATAAATTTAGGTAGTGGACTTTCGCCCGATGAGATAAAGAGAATAGATGCAGAACTTGAAGCAAAATATTAATGACTATTAAAATAAATAATCATATTGAATTGCTGGAGTTTATCAAAAGAGATGACATAAACAAACACGATGCGTTAACTATATTTGAAAAAGCATTAAAAGTGATTTGTATTGTTTTTACCGATGCTATAACAAAAGAAGTTTTAATCGAAAAAAGCGAAATGATAAAAGAACTCGAAAACATAATAGCAAACCCCGATTACGAACCTAAACCAATTATCTTTTTTGGCAAAAATCCACTTGACGAAATATAAAATTATTTTAAAATGATTAATACTTTATCGAAGTGCAAAAAGTGTAAATAATGCACCTGAAAAAACAAAGTTTTTTTTACTGCAATAGAGTAATAATAAGCATATTTTTAGTCAACAATACAAAAATCGTACAAATATTAAAATAATAAATCCTTAAACTACTGATTAACAGTACATTTAAGGATTTTCTATGTGGTCCCACTTGGAATCGAACCAAGCACCTACTGATTATGAGTCAGTTGCTCTAACCGAATGAGCTATAGGACCAATTATACTTCACTGATTTTTATTTTATATTGGTGTTCAGTGAATAAAGCTACAGCTTTATTTGAGGTTGCAATATTACTACTATTTTTATTTTTCTGCAACTATTTCTTGGCTGGATTTTTAGATTTCTAAATTATTTGATTATTAGATTCTCAAAATCATTGATTTTTATGGTTTTGGGATATTTTAGCCTACTTAAAATGAATTAAATAATCTCTTGACACAACTCTATCAAAACTCCATTTGTAGTTTTTGGGTGCAAGAAAGCAACTAATTTATTATCGGCTCCTTTTTTTGGAGTTTCATTAAGCACAACAAATCCCTCTTTTTTTAATCTTTCTATTTCTGAAAAAATATCTTCTACATCAAAAGCAATATGATGAATTCCTTCCCCTTTCTTTTCAATGAATTTAGCTATCGTACTTTCTGGATTTATTGCTTCTAACAATTCAATTTTATTAGGTCCGTTCCTGAAAAAAGAGGTTCTTACGCCTTCACTAGCCACTTCTTCTTGTTTATAAGCAGATACTCCAAAAAGTTTTTCGAAAAGCAAATTCGAAACTTCTAAATCTTTTACGGCAATTCCTATATGTTCTATTTTTTTCATCTTTTAACTAATTTGAAATAAATCTAATAAGGCATTTGTAAAAATACAAATTTTAAAGCTCTTTAAATTGAAAAGCGCATTAAATTAAGCTACAATAATATCCTAAATTCAAACTTTGGGCCTTTGTAGCATTGTGGCTATAAAAAAATTGTACTTTTGCAAGATGGAAACAAATAGACAGAAAAAAATAGGCGGAGTTATTCAAAAAGATTTAGTAGATATTCTGCAAGGTGAAGTGAGAAAAAACGGAATTTCAAATTTGATAATTTCAGTATCCAAAGTTAGTGTTACGACAGATTTATCGGTTGCAACAGTACATTTAAGTATATTTCCTCAAGAAAAAGCAAAAGAAACATTAGCTGCCATCAAGTCGAATGCTATTTTAATAAAACACGATTTATCGCAACGTGTTCGGTTGCAATTGCGAAAAGTGCCCAACTTAACTTTTTTTATTGACGACTCGTTAGACTATATCGAAAAAATCAATAACGCTTTGAGCAACAGAGAGAACCCTATAGAAAATCGTGAACTTTTAGAAAAACGAAAAAAAATCTAACTTGAATTTTTCGTTATACATCGCTAAGCGTTACATTTTTAGCAAAAGCAAGAATAATGCAATTAACATTATTAACAGAATTGCGTCTGCTGGAATTGTAATTGGTGCTATGGCGTTGTTTGTGGTTTTATCGGTTTTTAGTGGCTTGAAAGATTTTAGTTTATCCTTTAGCAATAATTTTGATCCAGATTTGAAAATTTTGGCTACCAAAGGCAAATCTTTTGTGATTTCTAAAGAACAAGAACTAAAAATATTGAAATTAGAAGGGATTGCCTCTCAAAGCAAAGTTATTGAAGAGCGTGTGCTATTTATGTTCAATGGCAAAGAAGAAGTTGCTGTTCTTAAAGGTGTTGATAGCGTTTACAGTCAAGTAAATGATGTAAAAAAAACACTTTTTAACGGGCAATGGCTCAAACCAGAAACCTATCAGGTCGTAGTTGGTTACGGGATTTCTGAAAAATTATCATTAGGATTATTCGATTTTAACAGCCAATTGGAAGTTTTTGTGCCTAAATCTGGAAAAGGCACGATAGAAAATCCTGCTGAAGCATTTAATAAATCGACTATCTTTCCAGTTGGGATTTATGCTATTAATGAGGATTTGGACTCTAAATATGTTTTTGCTGATATTGGTTTAGCACAAGAATTGTTAGAATACAAACCCAATCAAGTTTCAGGAATTGAACTCAAACTAAAACCTAATGCAGATGAGGCTACGTTAAAAACACAACTCGAAGCCATTTTTAATAATAAAGTCTTTGTAAAAAACAGAGCGCAACTTAATGATAGTTTGTATAAAATGCTCAATACCGAGAATGCTGCGGTATATTTAATTTTTACACTCGTTATTATTTTAACCTTATTTACACTTGCTGGTGCTATAATCATGATGATTCTAGACAAAAAAGAAAATCTAAAAACACTATACAATCTTGGAACAGAAGTGAAAGATTTACAGAAAATTTTCTTGCTTCAGGGAACACTTTTAACGACTTTTGGAGGACTAATTGGACTTTTCATAGGAGTTATCATTGTGGTAATTCAACAACAGTATCAATTGATAATGATAACCCCAACACTTGCCTATCCTGTAATTTTTAATCTTCAGAATGTAGTTGTGGTTTTAGCAACTATTTTCAGTTTAGGCCTTATTGCTTCTTGGATTGCAAGTAGTAGAGTAAGCAAGAAATTGTTGGATTAAGATTAAAACTGAAACAAATAAATTTATAAAAGAATAACCAAAGTTTACTATAAAACGAAAACAAAAAAGCAACTATTATAAAAATTAGCTTTGCATTTGTTTTTTTATCAATGACTTTTTCTTAAAAAGTGCATGCGTCTAAAAATAGTAGGGTTTGACTTTTGGACTCTTCTTTTACTTAGTAATTTACGCTACCTCATACCCAATATAAGTCTCTTCTATCTCATTCAAAACAGCGAATAATTCTTCTGGATGATCCAGTGTAACCAATTGTTGTTTAAACGGTTTAAAAGAATGAATGCCTTTGAAATAATTGGTATAATGCGGTCGTGTTTCTACAATCCCCAATCGTTCTCCTTTCCATTGCATGGCCCAAGTAAGATGATTGCGTACTGCCTCTACTCTATTTACAACAGTTGGTTTCGGCAAATGTTCTCCTGTTTTGAAAAAATGTTTAATTTCATCAAAAATCCAAGGATAACCAATGGCAGCGCGACCTATCATTATGCCATCTATGCCGTATTTATTTTTATATTCTAATGCTTTTTCGGGAGAATCGATATCGCCATTTCCAAAAATGGGCATTGTGATTCTAGGGTTGTTTTTTACCCTAGCAATATGTGACCAATCAGAATGACCTTTATACATTTGTGCACGAGTTCTGGCGTGTATACTCAATGCTGCTACTCCAATATCCTGCAAACGCTCTGCAACCTCATCAATATTGATAGAATTATCATCCCAGCCCAAACGCGTTTTTACTGTAACTGGCAAATGCGTACTATCGATAACGGCTTGGGTTAACCGTATCATTAAATCGACATCTTTCAAAACTCCAGCGCCTGCGCCTTTACAAACGACTTTCTTGACAGGACAGCCAAAATTAATATCGATTATATCCGGATTTACTGTAGAAACAATTTTAGAGGAAAGTGACATTGCTTCTTCATCTCCTCCAAAAATCTGAATTCCAACTGGTCTTTCGTAATCGAAAATATCCAATTTCATTCGGCTTTTTATCGCGTCACGAATTAATCCTTCAGAAGAAATAAATTCGGAATACATTAAATCGGCTCCGTGTTGTTTGCACAATCTACGAAATGGCGGATCACTCACGTCTTCCATAGGTGCAAGAAGTAACGGAAAATCAGGAAGTTCTATGTTGCCAATTTTTATCAATGTTAATTTTTTTGCAAAGATAGAAAATTAGAGTGCGAAATTTAAACTAATAAGAAATTAAGCGTATTAAGTGTTAGATTTTCTTAATTCCTTAATGGTTTAAAAAGAACCACTTTCAAAAGTTTTAGCTTATATTTGCGGATTAAATGCGGAAGCATTTCGAAAAAAATGATAGATTAGGAACATGAAAAACATACGAAATTTTTGCATTATTGCACACATTGATCACGGTAAAAGTACGCTTGCTGACCGATTATTGGGTGCGACTCAAACCGTTACGGCACGTGAAGAAAAAGCGCAATTGCTTGATAATATGGATTTGGAGCGCGAACGTGGCATAACCATAAAAAGCCACGCCATTCAAATGGTGTATAAATATAAAGGAGAAGATTATATACTGAATTTGATTGACACTCCTGGACATGTGGATTTTTCGTACGAAGTTTCTCGTTCTATTGCCGCATGCGAAGGCGCACTTTTGATTGTGGATGCAGCACAAAGCATTCAAGCACAGACAATTTCTAATTTGTATTTGGCTTTAGAAAATGATTTAGAAATTATTCCAGTTTTAAATAAAGTCGATTTACCGAGTGCCAATCCAGAGGAAGTTAGTGATGATATTGTTGATTTATTGGGTTGCAAATTAGAAGAAATTATTCATGCTTCTGGTAAAACGGGTTTTGGCGTCGAAAATATTTTAGCAGCCATTATTGAAAGAATTCCTCCCCCAAAAGGCAATGTTGACGAACCTTTACAAGCCTTAATTTTTGACTCCCATTACAATCCGTTTCGTGGCATTGAAGTTATTTTTCGTGTAAAAAATGGGCAGATTAAGAAAGGGCAAAAGATAAAATTCATGGCGACTGGCAATGAATATTTTGCGGACGAAATTGGCACTTTGAAACTGAACCAAGTTCCCAAACAAGTCATTTCTGCAGGTGATGTTGGGTATTTGATTTCTGGTATTAAAGAAGCTAAAGAGGTAAAAGTGGGTGATACACTAACCGATGCTAAAAATCCAACTACCAATATGATTACCGGTTTTGAAGATGTAAAACCTATGGTTTTTGCTGGAATTTACCCTGTAGATACTGAAGATTATGAGGAGTTAAGAAACTCGATGGAAAAACTACAGTTGAACGATGCTTCATTAGTGTTTTTACCAGAAAGTTCGGCCGCATTAGGTTTTGGTTTCCGATGCGGCTTTTTAGGAATGTTGCATATGGAAATCATTCAGGAACGATTGGAGCGCGAGTTCAATATGACTGTGATTACTACGGTTCCTAACGTTTCGTATTTGGCATACACCAAGAAAGACCCTATGGTTGGAATGATAGTAAACAACCCATCCGATTTACCAGAACCGTCACGATTAGATCATGTTGAAGAACCATATATAAAAGCAACTATCATTACAAAATCAGATTTTGTGGGCAATGTAATGAGTTTATGTATCGAAAAACGTGGCTTAATCACGAACCAAACCTATTTGACTACGGAGCGTGTAGAGTTGACTTTTGATATGCCACTAGCCGAAATTGTGTTTGATTTTTATGATCGCTTAAAAACAGTTTCAAAAGGATATGCTTCATTTGATTATTCGCCAATAGGAATGCGAACTTCTAACTTGGTTAAAGTTGATATTTTATTAAATGCTACCATCGTAGATGCTCTATCTTCATTAATTCACGCGGATAACGCTTACCATATTGGTAAAAAAATGTGCGAAAAACTGAAAGAATTAATTCCGCGTCAGCAATTTGATATTCCGATTCAAGCGGCTATTGGAGTTAAAGTAATTTCTCGTGAAACTATAAAAGCCTTACGAAAAGACGTTACCGCCAAATGTTATGGTGGTGATATTTCTAGAAAAAGAAAATTACTCGAAAAACAGAAAAAAGGAAAAAAACGTATGCGCCAAGTAGGAAATGTAGAAATTCCTCAAGAAGCATTTATGGCGGTTTTGAAATTGAATGATTAGATTTTAGATTTTTAGATAAAAGAGGAGCCCGATAATGAAAGTTATTGGGTTTCTTGTTATTTCTTCCCTAACCACTCAAACAACCGCTTCGCATCTTCCGCTTTAAACAATTGTGTTCCTTCATTCATGGTTGCTGCCGACCCGCAGGCAACACCCCATTGTACGACTTCTTTTAAACTTTTGTTTTGTGATAATGCCCAAGTCATAGCGCCGACCATGCTATCGCCAGCGCCTACGGTACTTCTCTTAACTACATTAGGAGCAGCCACAAATTCGGTTTGATCTTTTGTAACTAAAACAGCACCTTGTGGTCCTAAAGAAACGACAACAATTTCCGCACTTCCTTTTTCAATTAATTTTTTTGCAGCAGCTTCTACTTCTTCCATTTCTAGTTTTTCGACACCAATAAGTTTGGCTAATTCTCCAACATTAGGTTTTACTAAATAAACACCTGTTTCTAGTGCTTTTTGTAAAGCTTCTCCTGAAGTATCTACTATTATTTTTGTTTCAAATGACTTTACCGTATCAATAATCATTTTATAAAAATCGGTTGACAATCCTTCGTTTAGACTGCCACTTAAAACTAAATATTTAGGTTTTAAATCCATAATGGTTTTAAAAACTGTTTCTTTTTCTGCATCGGAAATTGAATCTCCCGAAAACCCAAAACGATATTGCGCATTAGTATTATCATCAACAGCCACAAAGCTTTCTCTAGTCCAGTTTTGGGTTGCTATGGTTTTATATTCAATAGATTCCTTTTCAATTAATTTTTCAAGCATTTCGCCTGTAGCACCTCCAGAGGTAAAAACACATAATGATTCACCTCCCAAACGTGAAATTGCTTTGGAAACATTAATTCCGCCCCCACCAGCATCATATCGTGGCGATTCGCATCGAATTTTTTGTTCAGGAACCAATCCTTTAAAGTGAGTACTTTTATCAAGTGCTGGATTAACAGTCAATGTTACGATGTCGAATGATTTCATTTAAAATGTGTTTTTTGAGTTACTAAAAATACTAAAAAATTTGTTGACCAGAGTATCAATAATTTAAACTTTGAAGCTTAAATTTCTTTGTACCTTTGCCACTCTAAATGTTACAAAAAAAAATTAATAAAAAACGAACGAAGATCGCTTCGTCTCACGCAATGACTATGATTGAAGATAAATCCCCACAACGCACCAGCATAGCACAACTAGGAGAATTTGGACTTATAGACCATTTAACTTCCAACTTTACTATTAGCCAGCCTTCCACTGTAAAAGGAATAGGAGATGATGCAGCTGTTTTAGATTTCAAAGATAAAAAAGTAGTGATTTCTACTGATTTATTGATTGAAGGTGTGCATTTTGATTTGGCTTATATGCCTTTGAAACACTTAGGATATAAAGCCGTGGTTGTTAATATTTCGGACATTTGTGCCATGAATGCAAAGGCAACGCAAATTACGGTTTCTATAGCAGTTTCCAATCGTTTTCCTTTAGAAGCTTTAGACGAATTGTTTGCAGGAATTTCGCTTGCTGCTAATGAATATAAAGTAGATGTTATAGGTGGCGACACAACTTCGTCTCAAAAAGGATTAATTATTAGCATTACTGCTATTGGTGAAGCCGATGAAAACGAAATCGTATATCGAAATGGTGCAAAACAAACTGATTTATTAGTAGTATCAGGTGATATTGGTTCAGCTTATATGGGATTACAAGTTTTAGAACGGGAGAAACAAGTTTTTCAGGTAAACCCGAATTCTCAACCTGATTTAGATGCTTATACTTATATCATAGAGCGCCAACTAAAACCAGAAGCCCGAAAAGACGTTCGCACTTTACTGCATGCTTTAGAAATAAAACCAACATCAATGATTGATATTTCTGACGGATTATCATCAGAAATTATGCATTTGTGTAAACAATCGGGTGTGGGTTGTAACTTATATGAAGACAAATTACCTCTAGATCCGCAATTAATAAATGTTTGTGAAGAATTTAATATTGATTCTACAACTGTTGCTATTAATGGTGGCGAAGATTATGAATTGCTTTTTACAATTGCCATTGACGATTTTGATAAAATAAAAGGGAATCCGAATTTTACGATTATTGGTCACATGACAAAAGAAAGCGAAGGAATTCATTTAATTACTCGAGCTGATACTAAAATTCCTTTGAAAGCTCGAGGTTGGAACGCTATCAGCGAATAATAACACTAAAAAAGCGACTAAATATAGTCGCTTTTTTTGTTTCTATTTGGTTAAAGATGACTTAATAAATTATATCAATCCTTTATTTTTTGATTCTCTGACAAGATCTAAATCTGTTCCTTCAACAATTTCTAACATTTCTTTAAGACTCAATTTTCTTTTTTCAATTGCGCTTAACGATAATGGAACATATTGAGGAATATCTTTGGTTTTAGTTCCTTTCGATAAATGGAATAAAATTTGTTTGTCAAAAGAATCTATTTCTAAATTATCGAATTGCATTTGACTCACTATTTGAACTACTGTTTGGCTGTAATAATTTTCGTCTTTCAATATTTTGTCAAAAGCCAAAAGCAATTCATCAAAAGTTAAATCGTTTTTAATCACCAATCCATTTGGATTAATGTTTTTGATAATTTGATTAATTTTCAATAGCTCAGTATGCATTGTTAACAGAATAATTTTACATTCTGGCATTTCGTTTTTAATTAGAAACGCTAAATCTTCGCCAGAAAAAATTCCTTTTTCCTCATAAACAGGCATGCTCAAATCAAAAAAAGCGACACCATATGAACCAATTCCTTGTTCCATTATGGCTTCATATCCTGTTTTACAATCTTTTGCTTGTGTAATTACAAATTCATAAATTCCTTTAGAATTGTATGCTTTAATCGCATTTTTATAGGCTTCTATAATAAAAGGGTGGTCGTCTACTATAAGAATATTTATCTTAATTGCCATATTTTTAAATTGTTACTTTATTCTTAATCATTGGAACTGAAATCGAAATTGTTGCTCCTTTTCCTTTTTTAGATAGTACTTCAAAAATGCCTTCACATTCTTTTGCTCGTGCTTCCATGTTTTGCAAACCTATGCCTTTTTTTCTTCCAATTGTATCAAATCCTATTCCATCATCAACAATTTTCAATACGATATTGTCAATATCTTTTTTAAATGTTACTTTAATATTTTTAGCTTGAGCATATTTATTTACATTTTGAAGCGATTCCTGAACGATTCTATATAAATTTATTTTTGTAGTATTGTCTATCAATTCCCATTTAATTGAATCATCTAGTGAAAATTTAATATTAGGTTGATAGGAAGTCTTTTGTTCTTCAATTAAATTGTTTACAATGGCTACAAAATTATTAACTAAAACGCTTTTTTCTCTACTCAAATCATGTGATATTTCTCTAATATCCTGCTCAATGTTTTTGAGCTCATTCAAATAATTAAATCTGGATTTAATAGATTCTTCATCAGTAAACGAATTCAAACTATCTAGTGTTAACCTAGCTCCAAACATTCTTCCTAGAACTCCGTCATGCAATTCCTGTGCAATTCTCTTTTTTTCCTTAACACGATTTTCTTCTATAGTAGCTTGTTGCGAAATCATTAAGTTGTATATTTCTTCATTTACTTTTTGTTGTTGTTGTTTCAATAAAAGTTCACGATTTTTCGCTCTTTGGGTTCTAATGACAAATAATAACAATCCTACAGCAAATGTGCCTATAAAAAAGTATAATAAAGTTCTGTTTTTTTCTTCAAGTTTGTCATTTTGACCAATGATTTCATCGGTTTCATAAGCAATTCTAGCAAAACGTTCTTTTGTTTTTCGCTCTTCTTGCTGAATACTATCGTTAATTTTGATGTACTCTTTAGAATATTTCGAAGAATTTTTATGTTCAACAATAGATAATTGTTTTAAAGAGGCTAAAATATCCGAAGGTAATTTTATTTTTCTTGAGTTATCTAGCGCTTCTTTCGCATACAATTGTGCTTTTATAGAATCTTTTTTAGCAGCATATAATTCTGATAAATGAATTTTTGTCCAGTTACGACCTGATTCATCGATGTTAAGACTGTCTCTAATTTTTAAAGATTTATAAAATAAATCTGGTAATTGGCTAAAATCTCTTAATTTAAACTTTGAGTAAGCCAAATTATCTAATAGCATGGCATAAAGACTAGGGTTGTCAATACTGAGTGACTTGCTTTGTAGTGCAAGATTAAAATTTTTAATTGCTTCTTTATGCTTGTCTAAATTTTGATAGACATATCCAATGTTATTTAATGAATTAGCATCTAAATGATACTTGTTATTTAAATTATTATCTCTTAAGTAATTAAGCGCCTTGTTATGGTATTCTAAAGATTTTTCGTAATTTTTTAACTGATTTGAATTAATCCCAACTATATTGTATGCATCATAAATTTTAAACCTATTTTTGGAAAGATTTAAAAACTTCAAAGCTTTTAGTGCTGACGATTGGCTCCCATAAAAATCGTCCTCATACATCTGAATAAAAGCTTTATCTATATAAATTTCACCTAAACTTAAGGTGTCTTTAAGATATGAGGCGAATTTTTCAGCCTTTAAATAATAATAGTATGAACTATCATTTTGATACATGTCGATATGATACTTCCCTAAATTTTTATAGGCTCTTTCAATATTAAGACTGTCTTTTGCATCAACAGCATTTTTTAGCAGTAACAGTGAAGTGTTTCTAAATTTTAGATTGTCTTTTAATTTGTCAAAATTAATACCAACATTAAACAAGTCTTCTCTGTTTAAAACAGTATTTGATTCTTTCGAAATAATACTATATGCATTATTATTATATTTTAATTTTTCTTTTGTACTTAATTTTTCCTCATCTATTAAAGAAAAATAAATAGAAATACTATCCGAAGATTTTTCGGATTTATTATTTTTATTGCTTTTTGAACAACTCAAAAAAAACAAAAGAACACAACTAAATAATAAATGTTTTTTTTTCAACGATTTTTAATTGAATTTTTCAAAAATAACAAAAAAAGGCTATCATATTAATGATAGCCCTAAAATAAATAAAAATTTTATTTTAATATTTTACTTGTTTCTCGGTGCACCTTGATTACCTATTGCTGAATAATTTCTTGGTGCCCCTTGATTACCTATTTCGAAAGCATTTCTTGGTGCGCCTTGGTTTCCAATTTCATAAGCATTTCTTGGCGCTCCTTGATTACCTATTTCAAATGCATTTCTTGGTGCACCTTGGTTTCCAATTTCAGGAGAAGTAAATGATGTTAAGATCATCATTAAAGAGAATAAACCGATTGTTAAGATTGACTTTTTCATAATTTGAGACTTTATAAGTTAATATGTTTTTACGTAATTAGTGTATAAATCTTTCTGATTCACGATGTAAAACTACACAGGAAGTCTTTGTTAAGCACCGTGTTTTCAGGTGTTTTTGGTAGAATGCATCCGTTTGATAGTGGATGAATATCAAATCTATGTGGATGGTTTTTTTAAATTTCTAAATAATTGCCATTTGTGATGCTATTAATAATAGAATCGACATTTTCTTTATAGGATTTAGAAAATGGAAGCTTGGTTGTCGTGTTCTTAATATAACAAACGGCATTGCCAGTATGTATTCTAGAAACATAATCAATGTTTACAATATAGCTATTGTGTATACGAACAAAAGGAGAGGAAAGCACGCCTTCAAAATGTTTTAAGGTTTTAAAAGCAGTAATCATTTCGCCATTATACAAATGAATGTCTGTCGAATTGTTGTCTGCCTGGAGGTAACAAATGTCTTTGGCTTCTATAAAACGGTAATCCCCATATGATTTAACACAAATAATTAATGGCTTGTTTTCTTTACGAAATTGTTCAAAATTAGGAATTGAAGGTGACTCTTGTGTAACAATAGATAACGATTCGTCGGGTTTGTTTTCAATCTCTGAATTCTGATCAACTCTTTCGATTAAAGCTTTTTCTTCTTCATTATCAAGATTATTGATAACAGCTTCAACAACTGGATTTTCTATATTTTCTGTTTGTACAATTGGAAATTCAGACTCCGTGCGAACCGCTGATGAACTAAAAATTTGAGGAGAATCTATAATCGTTTTTTCAAACTTTAAAATGGTTTTCCTTACTTCATTTTTTGCTATAGGCTTAATTAAATAGTCTAAAACCTCATATTTAATAGCCTCGAATGCTTGTGAAGTTGAACTTGTTGTTACAATAATTTTAGGAATAACCTTTAAATAACGATGCAATTCATCAATTAATCTCAAGGACAAATTACTTGTTGTGTCTGTAGGATTTATTTCTAGAAAAACAATGGTAGGATTATGCTCTAAGATTAAATTAATCCCATCGTCATAATTTGAAGCAGACGCAACAAAATGCAGATTCTGAAAACCCGCAACCGCAGCGCGGGTTTTCAGAATACTGTCATGATCATCGTCTAAAATGATGTATGAATGCTTCATTAATTGCTTTTCCTAAATAATGTCTGGCAAAGCACAAAGCGGTAAAGTATTTATAAATGTAGGTTTGGGGTTTCTGATTTAACAATTAAAGTGAAACAAATCAGGAAAACATATAAATCAGATGGCTAATTTACAGCATTTGTTAATTGCTGAAAATTATTGTTAATAGAATTGCATCGATTGTTAATAATATAATATGAACGGCAAAAAAATTCGTTAAACTGCATTTTCTATTGATTAGAAGATAAGTTTTGTTGAAGGAATTTAATTATTATATATTTTAATACACAATTTTTATTATTTTTGTGTACATATATTAAATAACAATTTTCAGAATGATTAATGCCGATTTTAAAAGTATTTCAGAAATTATATATGCATTCCCCAATGAGAAAGTGTGCCTAAATCATTTAGAAACATTAAAATGGAATGGTATTGTTGTTAGCCCATTTGATGAAAATTCAAAAGTATATGTTTGTAAAAAAAACCGATACCGCTGCAGAACTACAGGCAAATACTTTAATGCAAAAAATGATACTATTTTTTACAATTCTAAAATTGAATTACAAAAATGGTTCATTGCAATTTGGCTCATCTCTGTTAAGAAAAAATCAATTTCCTCAATAGAACTAGGAAAAACCTTAGCTATTACTCAAAAATCAGCTTGGTATATGATTAAAAAAATAAAAGAGTCTCTTGAATTAGATCGTCCAAACAAAAAAATAAAAAACGTTGAACAAATCACTAAAAAAGAAAAGTTATTAAAAATTAATGCTTTTGAAGTCGTTGTCGAAGAAAAAAAACTTGCATTAACAGGATGGCTACAACAATTAAAAAAATAATCATTTTATGTTGTCAATAGAATTTGGTTCTAGAAGTAAGCCTTTAAAAATTACAAATATTCATTTGTATTGTTATATCCTAGAAAACAAACAAAAAGTTATTACAAGAGACTCTGTCCAAAAAGTCTTAGGATATGAAGGGAAATCTGAAAACTGGCTCCTCGAATTATTAACTACAATAAACCAGTTTACTCCAATACATTCTGAGTTGTTATTTGAGCTTAAAACTCCTTTATCTGCAAGAATGATAGTTAGTGACAGCGAAAAAGTGGTTTATGACTTGTTAGAAGCTCCAATTTTAGTACAATCATGCTTAGCAATTTTAAAAGCAAAAGAAGAAGGGTTTTTAAATGTAAATCAATTAAAATTTGCAAAATCAGCATCCATAGTACTAGAGAAAATTCAAAATACCACTATAGAAAATTTAATTGATGAAGCGACGGGATTAATTCGGCATAGAGAAAAATCAATTGAAAAAGTAATTCAAACTTTTTTAAACCAGCAAAATGACAATGCCTATAATTGGATACGAACAATTTCAATAGATTTTATAGAAAGAATTCTCGATTTGCATCATTTAGATTGGAAAACCATATTTCACAACCCTTATTCATTAGCTGAAATCATAAATGAAATCATTTTTTCAAGAATTAGTATCGAAATTTTAGACGATTTAAGAAAATTAAACCCTAAACGTGTTTATAAAAGAAAAAACAATAAAAAACAAGATAACGAACATATTGAACTAAAAAAATACATTATTGTATTAGAATCGCTTCTAATGGCGTCTGAAAACAACTGGAGTATTTTTTTACAATTATTAAATAAGGCATTTCCTGTACAAAAAAATAGAATTACACTAAATTTTAATATAGAAAAAGTCACAACAAAAAATATATTATCTGTTTTTAATGAGACATTAATAAAAAGTAGCACTATAAAGAGTTTTGGTAACAATAAAAAAACACAAAACTGAAGAGCCAATTAATCTTTTATTCTTAAATTTGAAATAAAAATGAAGAAAACATTCCTATTTTATATTTTGATTCTAAACTGTTTCTGTTATGGACAAGATACTGCAAACAAGAAATCGCTTTTAAATAGAAAAAACGAAGTAAAAATTGGAGGCATTAAACTGTTAGCCGGGCCAATATTTGAAGGTACTTATGAATATATTTATTCAAAGGATTTTACGTTTGGAGGCTCTGCATTATTAAATCTAAATACTGGCAATGATTATTCAGAAGATTTTTCATTAACCCCGTTTGCTCGTTTCTATTTTCAAGAATCGAAAGAATATGGTGCATATGGATTTTTTGTAGAAGGTTTTGCAAAATATTTTTCGGGAAAATATGGTGCAATTTATATTTATGAAGAAGAAAATAAGAAAAAATTTAGTGCCGCTGCTTTAGGTTTGTCTTTAGGGAAGAAATGGGTAAATAATTCGGGTTTTGTCTTTGAAATACTTGTAGGTTTAGGACGAACACTTGGGAGTTCTAATAATGCTCCAGATGCAGTTTTTAGAGGCGATTTAAATATTGGATACCGATTTTAAATAAATGCTCCCAATTGTTGAGGAAGCATTTATTTAACATATCGTTTCAGATTTAAACTTTAGCCTTCATCAACCAATTTTTCATAGAAACTTCATTTTCTATAATCGATTTCAAATCAGCTGTTGCAACTCGATCTTGTTTCATTGTGTCTCTATGGCGAATTGTTACTGTACTGTCTTCTAAAGTTTGATGATCGACTGTAATACAAAACGGTGTACCCAATGCGTCTTGTCTTCTGTAACGTCTACCTACTGCATCTTTTTCGTCATAAGTTACGTTAAAATCCCATTTAAGATCTTCAATAATGGTTTTGGCAACTTCTGGCAAACCATCTTTTTTAACCAAAGGTAAAACAGCAGCTTTTGTTGGTGCTAAAACACTAGGCAATTTTAAAACCGTTCTGGATGATCCATCTTCCAACGTTTCTTCTTTTAATGAATTAGAAAAAACAGCTAAAAACATTCTATCCAATCCTACAGAAGTTTCAACTACATAAGGCGTATAGTTTGCATTCGTCTCTGTATCAAAATATTGCATTTTTTTACCTGAAAATTGTTCATGTGCTTTTAAATCAAAGTCCGTTCTAGAGTGAATTCCTTCTAATTCTTTGAAACCAAAAGGAAAATTAAACTCGATATCGGCAGCAGCATTAGCATAATGTGCTAATTTTTCGTGATCGTGAAAACGGTAATTTTCTTTTCCCAATCCTAACGATAAATGCCAGTTTAAACGGGTGCTTTTCCAGTATTCGTACCATTTCATTTCTTCTCCAGGCTTTACAAAAAATTGCATTTCCATTTGTTCAAACTCACGCATACGGAAAATAAATTGTCTTGCAACAATCTCATTTCTAAAGGCTTTACCAGTTTGAGCGATTCCGAAAGGAATTTTCATACGTCCCGATTTTTGAACGTTTAAGAAATTTACAAAAATTCCTTGAGCTGTTTCAGGTCGTAAATACAAATCCATTGCTGAATCGGCAGAGGCTCCTAATTTTGTTCCGAACATCAAATTAAATTGACGCACTTCAGTCCAATTTTTAGAACCTGTTTCAGGATCCGTAATTTCTAATTCTTCAATTAAGGCTTTTACATCACCAAGGTTTTCATCACCAAGTGATTTAGCCATACGAGCTAGAATTTCATTCTTTTTAGATAAGTATTCAACTACGCGAACATTTGTAGAGACGAATTCTTCTCTATTGAAAGCATCCCCAAAACGAACACTCGCTTTTTCGATTTCCTTTTCGGCTTTTTGATTCAATTTCTCTGCATAATCTTCAATCAAGACGTCGGCTCTGTATCTTTTTTTAGAATCTTTGTTATCGATTAATGGATCGTTAAAAGCGTCAACGTGACCCGAAGCCTTCCAAGTAGTCGGATGCATCAAAATTGCAGCATCTAAGCCAACAATATTTTCATGCATCTGAACCATGGCTTTCCACCAATATTCTCTTATATTTTTCTTTAACTCTACTCCGTTTTGTGCATAATCATAAACAGCACTCAAACCATCGTAAATTTCGCTTGACGGAAATATATATCCGTACTCCTTTGCATGCGAAACTACATTCTTAAATAAATCTTCTTGTTTTGCCATAGTGGTGCAAAAATATAAAAAGTGTGATTAAATTAACATTGTAAAGACTGATTTTCTTATTTTTATCCATAAAAAAGTAATGCAACTATTAAAAAACTTGATAAATGTGCTTTTTCCAAAGGTTTGCGCAGGTTGCAATGCCTTTTTATTATCCAATGAAAATGTCATTTGTACGGTTTGCCGGCATGAAATTCCGCTGACAAATCATTATTTGAATCCCGAAAACGAAGCTTTTAAGAAATTTTACGGTAAAGTTGCTATTGAATTTGCTTCAACATTGGTTTATTATCATAAAAAAGGAATCGTTCAGGAAATGATTCACAGTCTTAAATATCGTGGTCATGAAGAAATTGGAACTGTTTTAGGACAATGGCATGCGGAAGATTTAAAAAAAATACCCATTACTAGTACATTCGACACAATTATTCCTGTGCCACTTCACAAAAAAAGGTTTAGAGAGAGAGGTTACAATCAAGTAACTCGCTTTGGGCAAGCTTTATCAGAAAATTTAAAAATCGATTATAATCCAACTATCTTAAAAAGAACTGTGTATTCAAAAACGCAAGTAAAAAAGAATTTATTGAACCGTACTGAAATAATTGATAGTATATTTGAAGCAGATTTTACCGAGAAAGAACATAACAAACACTTTCTATTAATTGATGATGTTATTACTACTGGATCGACTCTTGAAGCTTGTAGTAGAGCTTTGTTAAAAATTCCTGGTTCGAAAATTAGTATTGTATGTATGGCTATGTCACATTCTTAAATTAGTGTAAATAACTACTAATTATATATTAAAATGCTGATTTTTAAACTTTTAGCATAAAAAAATAAAGTATAATTTATTTAACTTAAAAAAATTATTTTAAAATAAAACCTTTAAATTGATTACCAAAACATTTCATTTCCATAAAATATAATTGTTATTTTGTGACCTAAAATATTTGATTCATTATGTTGAAAAACAAATTTAAATATATTCTAATTCTATTGCTCGTTTTCATAATTAGTTGTGCAAAAAGAGGCTCGATAGACGGTGGTTTAAAAGACACAATTGCGCCTATATTGAAAATGAGTTTCCCGAAAAATTACTCTACCGCATTTAAAGGAAAGACTATTAGACTTAGTTTTGATGAATATGTGGTGGTTAAAGATGTCAATAAACAATTAATCATTTCACCACCTGTTGAAAAAGCTCCGCAAATTTCTCCGCAATCAGCCAGTAAGTCGATTACGGTTACATTTAATGATTCGTTGCAAGCTAATACTACCTACAGTCTTAATTTTGGTAAAAGCATTGAGGATTACAACGAAGGCAATCCGTATCAACAATTTAAATACGTTTTCTCGACAGGCACTTATATTGATTCATTGTCACTCAGCGGCTCAATAAAGGATTCTTACGAAAAGAAAACAGATTCGTTTGTTTCGGTAATGCTTTACGAAATGAATTCTAAATACACCGATTCTACTGTTTATAAAGAAAACCCAAGATATATAACCAATACGCTTGATAGTGCTTCAACTTTTAAACTTGAGAATTTAAAAGCTGGAAAATACCTTTTGGTTGCTTTGAAAGACGAAAACAACAACAATAAATACAATTCAAAAACTGAAAAGATTGCTTTTAGAAAAGAAATAATTACACTACCTAATGATACTTTATTTGAATTGGCTTTGTTTAAAGAACAACCAGCATTTAAAGCTTATAAACCTACTCAGGCTTCAGGGAATAGAATTCTTATGGGCTATGAAGGGAATGCAAAAGATATAAAAGTAGTGTTGAAAAATAAAGAGGAAATTATCCCAACCATTATCACAAAATTTCAAGAAAAAGATTCCATACAAATTTGGTGTAAAAACATTAAAGCAGATTCTTTAAACATCACTATAAATAAAGATAAATACTTAAAGGATTTTGTGTTTAAAATCAAAAATCAAAAAAATGACACCTTAGTTATAAGCCCAAGACAAAATAATACCCTTTCTTTAAAAGAAAATTTTAAAATTAAAAGCTCGATTCCTTTAGTAAAATTTGACATTACTAAAATGAAATTGCTAAATAAAGACTCAACAGCAATTGCTTTTAAAACTAAGTATGATGAATGGAATCAAGAATTAGAATTCGATTTTAAGAAAGAACCATTAGAAAAGTATAAAATAATGCTTCTTCCTGGTGCATTAATCGATATGTTAGACCAAGAAAATGATACATTAACAGTAAATTTTGAAACTAAAAACGTTTCCGATTATGGAAACCTTCGATTAAAATTAGAAAACGTAAAGCAATTTCCTATCATAATTGAACTTACGAATGCAAAAGGCGAAATTATAGCATCAGAATATTCAGAATCCAGCACAAACATTGAATTTAACTTAATTGACCCTAACTTATTTACTCTTCGTGTTATTTACGATGAAAATAAAAATAAAGTAAGGGATGCAGGTAATTTTTTAGAAAAAAAACAATCAGAGGAAGTTATTTATTTTCCAAAAGAAATAGATGTTAGAGCCAATTGGGATGTAGAACAAACCTTTAATCTGAAACAGTAAAAAAATCCTTATCGTGTAAAAATCCAAATTTATTTCTAAATACAAGTAAATTTTTTTTGTGTAATGTTGTAATATATGCATCCTCATTTTCCTGAATATCAATAAGATGATTTCCTGAAAAATCAATTATTTGCGAATGTCCGTTGTATTCCAAATTATTAGTATCACTGCCAATTCTATTCATACCTATTGTATAAGACATATTTTCTATTGCACGTGCTTTTAATAATGCATCCCAAGCGTTAATTCTTGTTTTTGGCCAATTGGCAACATAAACTAATAAATCATAATTTTCTACGTTTCTTGAAAAAACAGGAAATCGCAAATCATAACAGATTAAAGGACAAATTTTCCAACCTAAATAATCGATAATTAATTTTTTTTTGCCTGGAGAATATACTTTTTCTTCTCCGGCTAAAGTAAACAAATGCCGTTTATCATAAAATTGAATTTCTCCAGATGGAAAAACAAAAAGCAACCGATTATAGAAATTATTGTTTTCGGTTATAATTACACTTCCTGTAATTGCAGCTACCTTAGTTTTTGCCAAATTCTGAAGCCAAATTACCGTCTCTCCATGCATTTTTTCAGCAACTTTATAAGGATTCATAGTAAAACCCGTTGTAAACATTTCAGGAAGAACAATCAAATCTACTTGTTCAGTAATAGCATTGATTTTTTTTTCAAAATAGTTTCGATTGGCAGTTGGGTTTTCCCAAACTAATGGAGATTGGATTAATGCTACTTTCATTTTTTGTGAAATAATATCAAATTTACACAAAATAGAATTAGCCACAACAGCGTATCATATTTATCGGGGAAAACCCTTAGTTTCAAAAATCAATAAATACCCTGATAATTAAATAATTATGTGTGAGTAACTTGCGATAATAATCATTTAAAAACTGAAAAACTCCATTTATTATGAAGAAATTTACACTACTACTTTTATTTATGAGTGCTTTTACACAAGCACAACGGTTTGATTGGGTTTCTACTGCAGGATATTCCGCCGTTGCCAACAGTATTCAAGGAGCAATTGCCATTGCACGAGATTCACAAGGAAATATATACACTTTGAATAGTGCTAATGAGCAACAAATCTGTCAAGGTATAACTGCAGACGCAATTGGAAGTTCAACTTTCTTATATAAATTCAATGCTGCTGGAGTGCGGCAATACACCAAAGTTATAGGATTTAGTTTTGCTCCTTTGAATATCCAAATAGGAGAAAATGATAATTTGTATGTCTTAGGTTCGTTACTGGGAACCAATTCTTTAATAATTGGAACGGAAACATTTGTGGGAGTTCAAGACCGCAATTATATTATCAAGTTTGATCCGACTGGCGCATTGATGTGGAAAAATTTTAACAATGGTCCACTTTCGCAATCGCCGCTATTGCAATTTGCCAACAATCATGTTTATTTTCAATCGGGTAATTTGTCTGTAGGCAAAATGAATACTGATGGTCAAGTTGTAGCGAATTTGACAGCAACTTCATTTGCTTCTGCGACATCTGCGAACTCAATTTTCTTTAAAGGTTCAGGAGTTTTATCTAATGGCGATTTGGTTTTTTCAGCGGAGTCAAGAGGAACCCTTACTTATGGCACGACAACATTAACGCAAATTGGCAACCCCTTTCTTGTAAGTGCGGTTTTAACAATTAGAGCAACTGAAAATTTGAATTTTGTGTGGGCAAATTACACTGATGGGTTACGCTCACCAGACCAAACACATATTCCAACGGCAGTAGGCAATGACAACGGGATTTATATTGGAGTTCAGGTAATAAATCCATTAACAGTTGGTTTGGATATGGTTACAAATTCTGATAGCACCAGTGGCCTAGGAACAGGCGGTATCTTAAAAATGGACGCTAACGGAAATAAAATTTGGTTAAAATCGACAACGGGTAGCGCGCATCCTTGGACTATGTTGAACAATCCTGATGGTAGTGGCATTTTATGTGCTGGTCAAATTTTTGGGTTTTCAGCTTTGTCTTTTGGCAGTACAACTGTAAACCCTATAAACGGAAATTCTTTTATCACTAAAATAGATTACAATGGTGTTTTTCAAAATTCGTTTGCTTTTGGGAGTGGACCTGGATCTTTTGCAAAATCATTAACAACAAACAATCAAGGGGTATTTTATGTGGGTGGAAGAACGTCTAGTGCTACTCCTGCAACATTTGCCTGCATTATTCCTGACGCCCGAGCGGGATTATATTTAGGAAGATTTACTGAACAGCCAGATACAAGAGCTCCAAAACCATCTATAACCGTTAGCGGAAATACATTAACAGCAATACCAGATTTTTCTGGAACCAAACAATGGTTTTTGAATGGAAATGCAATTTCTGATGCCAATTCTCAAACTTTAACTATTCCTCAAAATGGAAATTATACCGTGACGTATGTTTTGCCTGATTATACAGCTTGTGTTTCAACTTCGCCCATAACCACAATTTCTAATTTGGGAACTGCTGATTTCGAAAGTTTAAACAATGCCATTAAAGTATTCCCCAACCCAACAAAAGGAATTGTAACAATTTCATCAGATAAAAATACTATTATTGATAAAATTGAAATAGTAGATATTTTAGGAAAAACAGTTTCAATAAAAACTAAAAACACTTCTCAAATCGATATTAGCGAATTTTCTAATGGAATTTATATTTTTAAAATATTTGCTGGAGAAGCCATTTTTCAGAAAAAGATAATAAAACAATAAATTATGGTTTTTGAATGATTGTTATCTACTCTTTTTTATACCTAAAGAGTAGAAGCAATCTATTAATTTCGTTATTTTACTCACAACAAAATAGTTGCAATGTATAAACCTTATTTTTATATAATTATTTTTCTGCTTTCTTTCGAAGCGATAGCTCAAAAGGCTACCATCGCTATTCAAAAATTAATGGATCAATCTTATTCTTTAGAGCAAAATCAACCCGAAAAATCATTACAATTATATCAAAAAACGTATCAATTAAGCTTGAAAACTAATTATAAAGAAGGCGCTTATAAATCCTTGCTTTATAGTGGAATTGTTTATAGTGATAATGGAAAATACGATTCAGCAATTCATTATTATAACCAAACAATCCGCTATTGTAGTAAAGAAAAAATTTCGATTGGAATTGCAAAAGGGTATGCCAATATCGCTAATGCTTATCAATTTAAGGGAGATTATTCTAAAGCAGCAAAGTATTATTTAGGCTCTATTAAACTATTTGAAAAAACCAAGGACAGCGCAATAATTAGTCAAAGTTATCAGAATCTTTCAGCCCTTTATGACAATATCAATAATGGAAAGTTAGAATTGTTATACCTAAAAAAAGCAATTCATTATTCAGATAAAACAAAAAAAGAACAACTTGGCTTACTCTATGGAGATGTTGGCCTAACACTTTTGAACCAAAATAAAACTAAAGAAGCTTTTGTTTATTTTAAGAAAACCGAAAACTTGAGCAAAATGGATAAAAGTGAACGCTTATTATTTTTTACGAAAAGAAATTTTGGCGAATATTACAAAAAAACTAAAAATTATTTAAAAGCAATTTCTTACTATGAAGCTGCCCTAGCATTGTCAGAAAGCCAAAAAGATGCTTTCCAGAAAGCAGATTTGCATAACACTTTAAGCGAATTATATTTAGAAATTAAAAACTTTAATAAATCTCTTTATTACAGCTTTTTTACTTTAGAATTAGCCAAAGAAATCAACGCAAAAGAGTTTTTATTTCGTTCTCAAAAAAGAATTTCAACTATTTACAACGAAATGGGTCAATCTGAAAAAGCCTATAAATATTTGCTTTTAAGTTCTAATTTAAAAGATATCCTTTTGAATGAAAATCAAACGAAACAAATGTCTTTACTTCAAACCCGATTCGAAACCGAAAAAAAAGACAAATCCATTGCTGAACAACAAATCGTACTCAAAAAACAAGAACTCGATTTAATCAAAAGTCAAAAAGAAAAACAGATGTATTTTATTGCCAGTGTTTTTTTAATTCTGTTTTCGTTTGGAGTTTGGTATTTCTTTAGACAAAGACAAAAAATCAAGAATAAAGAAATAATTGCATTGCAACAACAACAAGAAATAGCCAAATTAGAAGCCTTGATTGACGGTGAAGAAAAGGAACGACGTCGAATTGCTCAAGAACTTCACGATGGTTTAAATGGAGATTTATCGGCAATAAAATACAGATTGTCAACTTTAGAAGATGCTGGATTAAGCAAAATAGATGCCGAAAATCTAACCAAAGTCATAAATATGATTGACGAATCATGTGCCCAAGTACGAAGCATTTCGCATAATTTAATGCCTTCTTCTATCTTAGAATATGGATTAATCGAAACAATTCGAGAATATTGTATCAAAATAAACACTTCGGATACATTCAAAATTGATTTTCAATTTTTTGGTAATTATTTTGCGCTTTCAAAGAAAACGGAAACGGTTATTTACAGAATCATTCAAGAATTGGTTACCAACATTTTAAAACATTCAAAAGCAACTGAAGCACTGATTCAATTCAATTACAGAGAAGACGAGCTATTTATAACCGTTGAAGATAATGGAATCGGCTTTGACAAAAATGCTGTTTCAACTGGAATTGGTTGTAAAAATATTAAAACCAGAATTGATTTTCTCAACGCACAATTAGATGTCGAAAGTTCTTCTGCTGGTACTTCTTACACTATTTCTATTGATTTAAATAAAGCAAAATGATTCAAATAGCCATTACAGACGACCACACCATTGTTATTGAAGGCATTAAAACAATGCTCAAATCGAACAAGGAAATTGAAGTTTTACAATCTTTTGAAAACCTGAAAGATACTTTTGAAAATTTAAATTCAGCTGTCAAAGTACTACTGTTAGATATCAATTTGCCCGACGGAAATGGCATAAATGCTTGCAAAGAACTTTTAGAAAAACATCCAGATTTAAAAATAATTGCCTTAACTAATTTTGAAGATACTATTTTCATTAAGCAAATTTTAAAAAACGGCGCTATGAGTTATTTATTGAAAAACACGGATAAAAAAGAATTAACCGAAGCCATAAAATCAGTTATAGAAGGCAATAGATACCTTCCAAAAAAGATAAGTGATATTTTGCTCAATGATTCTATCGGCATCCAAAACTCCAATTATTTTATTCCAAAACTTACCGTTCGTGAAAAAGAAATTTTAAATCTAATTATCCAAGAGTTTACCACCGAAGAAATAGCAGTAAAACTATTTGTAAGCACAAAAACAGTAGAATCACATCGTAGCAATTTGATACAAAAATTAGGTGTAAAAAATAGCGCAGGATTAGTAAGAGTGGCTTTTGAAAAAGGATTGATATAAAAAAAACGCATCCAAATCAATGGATGCGTTTATGTTATAAATAAGGATTCTATTTATATTATCCTTTCAAACTTGCAGATAAATATTCTCTGTTCATACGAGCAATGGTTTCTAAAGAAATTCCTTTAGGACATTCGACTTCGCAAGCTCCAGTATTAGTGCAGTTCCCGAAACCTTCTGCATCCATTTGAGCCACCATGTTCAATACACGATCGGTTGCTTCTACTTTTCCCTGTGGTAATAATGCATATTGGGAAACTTTTGCAGCTACGAATAACATAGCTGATGAGTTTTTACAAGTAGCTACACAAGCACCACACCCAATACAAGTAGCTGCATCAAAAGCTCTATCCGCATCGTGTTTTGGAATGGGAATCGTATTGGCATCTACTGGATTTCCTGATGTATTTATAGAAACAAAACCGCCTGCTTGCTGAATTCTATCAAAAGAACTTCTATCGACCACAAGATCCTTTATAATAGGAAATGCTTTTGCTCTAAAAGGTTCTATATATATTTCATCACCATCTTTGAACATACGCATATGCAACTGACAAGTTGGTATTCCTCTGTCTGGACCGTGTGCTTCTCCGTTGATAAATAATGAACAAGAACCACAAATTCCTTCGCGGCAATCGTGGTCAAAAGCAACTGTATCTTCGCCTTTTTGAATTAAATCTTCATTTAGAATGTCTAACATTTCTAGAAAAGACATATCACTTTCGATACCATCAACAAAATAGTCAACAATTTTACCCGAAGATTTGGCATTAGGCTGACGCCATATTTTTAATTTAAGTTTCATTTTAAGACTGTATTAAGTATTATGAATTAAGTATTAAGACTTATTCAACGTTCTATTTATAACTACGGGTAGCTAATTTAATATTTTCGTAAATCAACGGCTCTTTGTGTAAAACGGCATCACTTGGTTTTCCTTTGTATTCCCAAGCGGCAACGTAAGCAAAATTTTCATCGTCACGTTGTGCTTCACCATCTTCGGTTTGGTATTCTTCACGAAAATGTCCTCCACAAGATTCGTTACGGTGTAATGCATCTTTAGCAAACAATTCTCCAAGTTCAAGAAAATCGGCTACACGTCCAGCTTTTGCTAATTCTGGATTAAAACTATCTGCTGTTCCAGGAACTCTCACTTCTTTATAAAATTCCTCACGTAACGCTGCAATTTCTTCAATAGCATCAGTCAATCCCTTTGCATTTCGAGCCATCCCAACATTATTCCACATTATTTTACCCAATTTCTTATGAAAATAATCGACAGATTTTGTTCCTTTATTGTTAATAAATTGCTCTATTTGAGCTTTTACTTTTTTCTCGGCTTCTACAAATTCAGGTAAATCGGTAGAAATTGGTCCTGTTTTAATTTCTGGGGCTAAATAATCCCCAATCGTATATGGTAATACAAAATAACCATCCGCTAAACCTTGCATCAATGCCGAAGCTCCCAATCTGTTTGCTCCGTGATCAGAAAAATTCGATTCTCCAATAGAGAAACAACCTGGAATTGTGGTTTGTAAGTTATAATCAACCCACGTTCCACCCATTGTGTAATGTACTGCTGGATAAATCATCATTGGAGAAGTGTATGGATCTTCGTCGACAATTTTTTCATACATTTGGAATAAGTTACCATATTTACTGGCAACAACTGCTCTTCCTAGTTTTATAATCAAAGCTTTATCATTGGCATCTAAGCCTTTAACAAACGCTTGTTCTTTTCCGTAACGCTGAATAGCATCTGCAAAATCCAAGTACACTGCTTCGCCTGTTTTATTTACACCAAAACCAGCATCGCAACGCTCTTTTGCAGCTCTCGACGAAATATCTCGAGGAGCAAGATTTCCAAATGACGGATATCTTCTTTCTAAATAATAATCTCTTTCTTCTTCTGATAAATCGGTTGGTTTTTTCTTTCCTTCACGAATTGCTTTTGCATCTTCGAGTTTTGCAGGAACCCAAATACGACCATCATTACGCAACGATTCGGACATCAATGTCAATTTCGATTGGTGATCTCCAGAAACTGGAATGCAAGTGGGGTGAATTTGTGTGTAACAAGGATTGGCAAAAAATGCTCCTTTTTTATGTATTTTCCAAGCTGCAGTAGCATTACTTCCCATTGCATAAGTCGAAAGGAAGAAAACATTTCCATAACCACCAGAAGCAATAACAACAGCGTGAGCAGAATGTCTTTCTATTTCTCCAGAAACTAAATCACGAGCAATAATCCCTCTTGCTTTTCCGCCAACCACAACTAAATCTAGCATTTCGTGACGTGCAAACGATTTTATTTTACCTCGACCTATTTGACGGTTCATAGCAGAATAAGCTCCTAATAACAATTGTTGTCCTGTTTGACCTTTGGCATAAAATGTTCTGGCTACCAATGTTCCTCCAAAAGAACGATTGTCTAACAATCCTCCATATTCACGAGCTAAAGGAACGCCTTGCATCACGCATTGGTCAATAATATTAGTCGAAACTTCAGCCAAACGGTGAACATTTGCTTCGCGAGAACGATAATCGCCTCCTTTTATAGTATCATAAAATAATCTAAAGGTGGAATCTCCGTCGCCTTGATAATTTTTGGCTGCGTTGATTCCTCCTTGTGCCGCAATAGAGTGCGCACGACGTGGAGAATCTTGAAAGCAAAACGTTTTTACGTTATATCCCAATTCTGCCAAAGTTGCAGCGGCAGAACTTCCGGCAAGTCCAGTTCCAACTACGATAATGTCAATATTACGTTTATTTGCTGGATTTACTAAATTAATATGATCTTTATAATTTGTCCATTTGTCCGAAATTGGACCACTTGGAATTTTTGAATCTAATGCCATTATAATTGAATATTAAATTTGATTAAAATGATGAAATAATGCAATGAAAATAAAACCAAAAGGAACTATAATTGCGAATGAATATCCCAATTTGTGAAGCGCTTTGGCGTATTTATTATCAAATCCTACTGACTGAAAAGAAGAATTAAAACCATGCCACAAGTGCAATGCCAATAATACAAATGCAACACAATACAATCCTGTGCGAACCGGACTTTCAAATTTGTGAACCAATTCAGGAAAATATCTAGTTTCTTCAATTGCATTTACATCTACATATTTATAAATCATTTCTTGAAACCAGAAATCATACATGTGTAAACCTAAAAATGCCAAAACTACCAATCCGGAAATAATCATATTTCTTGATGCCCATGAAGCATTTGCTGCTCCGTTGTAATTAGTGTATTTAATTGGTCTTGCGCTTCTGTTTTTAAGTTCCAAAACGAAACCCATAACAAAGTGAAAAATAACTCCTGCAACTAAAACAGGTTGCATTACAAACTGAATAACTGGATTATATCCCATAAAATGAGACATGAAGTTAAAAGTATCTGCACTAAAAACAGAAATTAAATTAATAAAAAAATGTAGGGATAAAAATGAAATTAAAAAAAGTCCCGAAAGCGCCATAGCTACTTTTTTAGCTATTGAAGACTTCAGTAATGAGTTATTTGCCATAATGATTGAAGGTTATGTTTAAAAGTGTCACAAAAATAAATTAAAAAGTATTGCACTACAACCTTTTCGCTATTATTTATAACTATTTTAAAGTGTTCTAAATAAAAAAGTTTTAAGTCATTAAAAAACAATCATTAAGCATATTTGTAGCTTAATTTTTATTAAACAAAATTTAAAAAAAACACAATATAGCCTTTATTGATTTTACTAAAATTCAATCAATTACAAATATATATTTGTTGAATAAACAATGTTTATCCTAAATTGATTCAAATTTCACAAAAATGACAAACTCTTTTATTTTCGATATCTAAAATAATTGCATTTCAACTTTGGAGTTTTACCTTTAACGACTAAAAAGTTTTAAGAAAAATGAAAATAGGAATTGATGCTATCACATTTGATGTAGCCAAAATACATTTACCAATAAAAACATTAGCAAACGCCAGAAATATTGAACCCGAAAAACTCGAAAAAGGATTAGGATTACTAAAAATGACTTTGCCTGATTCGCATCAAGACACGGTGGTTTTTGGAGCTAATGCATTGACTAAATTAATTCTCGACAACAAGATTCCATTAGAAGAAATATCAAGAATATATGTTGGAACCGAAAGCGCCATAGATAACTCTAAACCAATTAGTTCTTTTTTAATTGCATTAATGGAACAAAAATTTGGCGAGAATTCACTATCAGAATGTGATGTGGTGGATTTTACTTTTGCCTGTATTGGAGGAGTAGATGCATTACAAAATTGTATCGATTTTATTACTTTAAATCCAACCAAAAAAGCAATCGTAGTAACCACAGATTTTGCCAAATATGACTTAAACTCTACAGGAGAATATACGCAAGGGGCTGGAGCCTTGGCGATGTTAATTACTTCAAAACCAAGAATAATAGCTTTTGAAAATCATTGGGCAACAAGTACCAAAGGTGTTTTTGACTTTTTTAAACCTTATCGAAAAGTTTCGAAAAAAGAAATTACAGGAAATGACACTAACGAACCTTGGCTGGACAATTTAGAAAGCGAGATTGAAATCCACAAAGACCAACCCGTTTTTGATGGACAATATTCTAATCAATGTTACATGGATAGAACGCGAGAAGCATACTTTACGTTCAAAAAAATAAAAAATACTTCTGAAACAGTTTACGAAACTTGGGAGAGTATTGTAATGCATTTGCCGTATGCTTTTCAAGGCCGTAGAATGTTATCTGAAATTTATGCTGTTGATGCAGAAAACTCAATCATTTCTAGAAATGAAACCGCTGAGGAATATCAAAATAAATTAAAAGAAATCAGCAAATCAGAAGCATACAAAAATTTTGTGATTGAAAAATTACAGCCTGCCGAAATTGCTTCCTCTTTAATTGGAAATTTATACACGGGTTCTATTTTCATGGGATTATTATCGACTTTGGCTCATTTTTATGACACTAAAAAAGAAATTACTTCAACTAAATTTGGTTTTTTAGCCTACGGGAGCGGATCTAAATCGAAAGTGTTTGAAGGAACAATTCAATCGGAATGGAAATCGGCATTTGCAAATATAAATCTTTTCGAAACTTTAGAAAAAAGCTTTGAAATTGATTTTGATACCTACGAAAAACTTCATAAAAAAGAACAAAAACAAAGTATTCGAAAACCTAAAAGCGAATGGATTTTAGAACGAATAGAAAATCAAATTCCAAATCTAATTGGTGCGCGTTATTACAAATGGATTGATTAGATTTGTATTCTAATTTATTCGTTAGTATGAAATATCATCAAATTGACCGACATTTATTCATAAAAAATCGCGCCAAATTTACGGTTCAAATGAAGCCGAAAAGTATAGCCGTTTTTAATTCCAACGATATTTATCCCGTGTCTGCTGACAGCACTTTGCCGTTTGCTCAACATCGGGATATTTTTTATTTATCTGGCATAGATCAGGAAGAAAGTATTTTGTTGCTTTTCCCCGATGCCCCATATGAAAATCAACGCGAAATACTTTTCCTAAAAGAAACCAGCGAACATATTGCTATTTGGGAAGGTGAAAAACTAACGAAAGAACGCGCATTCGAAGTTTCGGGAATCAAAACTGTATATTGGTTACAAGATTTCGAGAAAATACTCAACGAATTGATGAGCTATTCCGAAATTATGTACATCAACACCAACGAACATTATCGTGCTTCCGTAAATACTGAAACGCGTGAATCCCGATTTATTAAATGGTGGAAAGACAAATACCCAGCCCATCAGGTGGCAAAAAGCAACCCGATTTTGCAACGTCTTCGTTCTGTTAAAGAAAGTGAAGAATTAGATTTGATTCAAAATGCATGCAACATTACTGAAAAAGGATTTCGCAGACTGCTTTCTTTTGTAAAACCGAATGTAATGGAATACGAAATCGAAGCCGAACTCATTCACGAATTCATTCGCAATCGTTCCAAAGGATTTGCCTACACACCCATTATTGCTTCAGGAAACAATGCTAATGTGTTGCATTATATCGAAAACAACCAACAATGCAAAGCGGGCGACCTAATTTTGCTAGACGTTGCTGCCGAATATGCTAATTATTCCAGCGATTTAACCCGTACAATTCCTGTTTCTGGCCGCTATAACAAAAGACAAAAAGAGGTATATAATGCTGTTCTGCGTGTTAAAAACGAAGCAACTAAAATGCTTACATCTGGAACGTTCTGGAAACAATACCATACGGAAGTGGGCAAAATCATGACTTCTGAATTACTTGGTTTGGGATTAATAGATAAAGCTGATGTGCAAAATGAAAACCCAGATTGGCCAGCCTACAAAAAATATTTCATGCACGGCATCTCGCATCATATGGGATTAGACACACATGATTACGGATTACTACACGAACCCATGCAAGCCGATATGGTTTTTACCGTCGAGCCCGGAATCTATATTCCTGCTGAAGGTTTTGGCATTCGACTAGAAGATAACGTTGTCGTTCAAGCTAGTGGAGCACCTTATAATTTAATGCGAAATATCCCGATTGAAGTTGAGGAAATTGAGAGTTTGATGAACCATTAGAAATCTCTTTTCAAATGAATCAACTCTTTTACAAAAACTCTAAAGTTTCCTATTCCGATACTGGAAAGGGAACCGCTATTGTCTTACTTCACGGTTTCCTAGAAAACCAGACCATGTGGCAGGATTTTATTCCTGAATTCAGCAAAAAATACCGCGTGATTACCATCGATTTATTAGGTCATGGCAAGACAGAATGCTTGGGTTACATTCATTCTATGGAGGATAATGCCGATATGGTTCACGAAGTTTTGCATGAGTTAAAAATACGAAAAGCGGTTTTAGCAGGTCATTCTATGGGTGGCTATGTGGCACTGGCTTTCGCCGAATTGTATCCTGATGCTGTAAAAGGATTGGTTTTACTGAACTCCACTTCTAGAGCTGATAGTGAGGAACGCAAACACAATCGCGACCGAGCTATAAAAGCTGTAAAAAAAGACTACACTTCTTTTGTTCGTCTTTCTGTTGCTAATTTGTTTAGCGAAGACAATAGAGAACGACTTATAGATGAAATAGAAAAAGTAAAAATTGAAGCTTTACAAACTCCTTTACAAGGAATTATAGCATCGCTTGAAGGAATGAAAATAAGGAAAGACCGAGAAGTACTGCTACACTTTGGTCCCTATCCTAAGGTGCTCATATTAGGGGAAAAAGATCCTGTTTTAAATTATGACGAAAATTTAGATCAAATAGAAAACACTCAAGTTCAATTAGTCACTTTTCCAGACGGACACATGAGTCATATTGAAAATCGTCAAGAATTATTACGCGTTTTATTAGGGGTTTTTAAGAAAATTTAAATTATTTTCTCGTTAAAAGGAATACTTACATCTAGAATTTCGGTTAGTAATTTTGCCAATTGTTCTAGATAATCATTCAAAATAGACGATTCTATGACGGAAGTACCTTCTTTGTCCTCTTTAAAAGTAAAAGGTAAAAAACCAGCTTTTAGGTTTTTGAAAGAGATAATACCGACCTCAATAGGTTTGCCGTTGGCTTTTTCTTCAAACATATAAGCATAAGCCAAAACTTGTATGATTTTATCGTTTTTAATGTCATCAGCGAGTCCTTTCCAAGATTTAAGAGTTACGTTGGTTTTCTCAACTTTTCCTGTCTTATAATCAATAATTCGAATGATGCCATTTCGTTCTTCAATACGATCTACATTTCCTTTTATCAAAACTGGAAATGGCAAAGTAGGATGCTGCAAATTGCGCTCAAATGTTTGTTCAAGTGCAATGATTTTAATGGCATCACCTTTCTTGATGCTTTCTAATTCTACTTTCAAGAAATTAGAAATATTCCGTTTTGCCACTTCAAAAGCCAATAAATTACGCCCTTTTTTAATTTCTCCTTCTTTGTAAACCAACTTAAACTGATTTAAAACTTCGGAATCTATTTTCTTAAAGCAATTGAGAATATCTGTTTCCGAAATGAATGTATTGATAAAAGGTTCATATAAAACGCGTAACGCTTCGTGAATAATAGTTCCCAGCGTATTCAAAGCAATATTTTCTTCTACTTCCTCTACTTCTCGAATGCGTAAAATTTTCTGAAAATAAAACTGAATCGGATTTCGGATATAACTTGTCAATGCCGAAGGAGAAAATCCTTGTTCTGCAATTTCTTTTAATCGCAACATTACGCTTTCCGATTTTGGAATAACCATAGGTTGGTATGCTGTTTCGGGTAAAATAGCATTGTAAATCTCATGAGTTAATTTATGATTGGCTTGCTTTTCAACTTCCAATTGAGTAATAAAACGGCTCTTTTCGCCGCCATCTAATCCATCACTTTCAGTATTGTAAAGCAAATAAATGTTTTTAGCACGTTGAAGCAAATGATAGAAATGATACGTATAAATAGCATCTTTCTCTTTGTAAGTCGGCAATCCTAATTCTCTCTTCACATCATACGGAATAAACGAATTCATCGATTTGCCAGCAGGAAATTTCCCTTCATTCATAGAGGTTACAATTACGGTTTCGAAATCTAAAACTCTACTTTCTAAAACCCCCATGATTTGTAAACCATTTAGTGGCTCTCCTTCAAAAGAAACCTCAGCTAGGTCAATTACTTGTTTGTAAATCGCATATAACGTATCTATTTGGTCAATATGTTTGTGTTGCGAATAATAATTAATGAGTTTATTAATGATTTTAAAAATAGCAAAAACAAAAGCTTTTGTAATTTTTTCTTCTTCATTATCATTACTTAAATTCGATTTTATTGTTAACAATAAACTAGAAATCGTTTCGAGAATAGCAATAGACCCTTTCTCCCATTTTTGAAACAATAAATCAAACAAGCCGTTTTGTGTTTCATGAAGTTCTACTACTTTTTTATGCGTAATAAATGTATAATTGTTTTGATTGATAATTTTTACTAATTCATTTGTTTTAGCATACGGTTCTACCAATGGATGTGTCAATATATCCAATACATCTTTATAATAAAACACATAACTCGAAGCGTTTCTTGCTAATGCGTTAGTGTGCATTTTGAATAATTTTGCAATCAAAATCTGTGCTGGATTGTTCTTGCTAGAATATCCCATAGTTATATTTAAAGCTCCTACAGTTGCAGGTAAAGCGTATAAAAGTGGAACTAATAAATTTTCTTCTGCAAGTACAATTGCTACTTTATCTAAAGTGGTATTAGTGCCTAAATTTATGGATTCAGAGGTGATTTTTTCAATAATACTACCTGTAATTTTGGCTTGACCAATTGTTTTAGGTGTACCTATGATTTGTATGTTCTTGGATTTTGAAAAATCATCAACAATCCATTCAAAGGGATTTGATTTATAGTGTTTCCAACTTTCTTTGAATCGACGTAGAAATAAACCCGCATCATGATAAGTATCTTTTAAGAAGGTTTGATCTGCGTCCCAATAAATTGAAGCTTGATTGTTAGCAATTAAATGCTGAATAATTTTTTCCTCGGCGGCATTCAAAGCATTAAAACCTGCAAAAACATATTTTTTTGAAGTTACTGTATTAGAAAAAACACTCAAATTGTTAACCGCCTCTCGATAAATAAGTCCTTGGTAGCCAATTCCTTTTTTTAATAAGTGGTTATAAAGCGATTGGTAATAGTTAGGCAGTAATTTCCAAAAATCGATATAATTTTCAAGTAACTGTGTTTTGTTTTCGACTTCGATTCCCCATTTCTTAATATCTTCAATGTCTTTTAAGTACGATAAAACATGATTTGCATCTAATAAATAACGATCTATTTCATTAAAATCTTGCAATAGCGTTTTAGCCCAATTTGCAAAAAGCTCAAAGGATTGTTGCTGTGCGGTTTTAGTAATATTCAAATAGACTTCATAGAATTCAAATAACAATTCTATAGAATCAATAGTTCTAATCCTAGCAATATCTTGAATAAAATCCTCAACACTTATAATTTCAGGAGAAAATATATTGTTTGAGACTTGCTTTTTTAATGCTTCAATAAGGAATATTTTTGCTCGCTTATTAGGTAAAACAACTATAGTATTTGTTAATTGATTTGAAGAATCATCTGTTAAAGCAGTTGCAATTTTGTCTAGAAAAGAAGAAGAATTTGTCATTTTATAAATATAAAAAAAGCGCCTCAATAAATCGAGGCGCTTTCAATAAATATTTTAAAGAAAAATTATTTTACTAATTTCACTTCTACTCTCCTGTTATCAGCTTTACCTTTAGCAGTTTTATTAGAACTAACAGGCTTGGTTTCACCAAAACCTGCAGATGTCAATCTACTAGCAGAAATTCCGTTCTCAATTAAATAATTTTTAACTGCCGCAGCTCTTTTTTCTGACAATATTTGATTAGTAGCATCTTTACCATCGCTATCAGTATGTCCTTCAATACTAAATTTTGAAGAAGGATATTGTTTCAAGATAGCTGTAATAGATTGTAATACCGCGAAAGTTTCTTGTTTGAAAGTATCTTTACCGCTATTGAATAATATAGTTTTAGCATATGCATTCAATTGACTTACTTGCTCTTCAGAAATTTCAGGACAACCGTTGTTTGCTACAGTTCCTTTAACGTCAATACATTTATCATCTTTGTCTAATACGCCATCTTTATCGGTATCTGGCCATGGGCAACCACCATTAGCAATAGGACCTACAACTTGAGGACATTTATCAGATTTATCAGCAACACCATCCCCATCAGCATCTGGACACCCTTTTAAAGCCTTTGGACCTGCAACTTCTGGACAAGCATCATCTTTATCAGCGATTCCGTCTGCATCAGTATCAGGACAACCTTCAAATTCAGCTAAACCTGCAATTTCAGGACAAGAGTCACTAGCATCTACTATTCCGTCTCCGTCTGTATCAGGACATCCTTTAAATTGTTTTAAACCTGCAACTTCTGGACAAGCATCGTCTTTGTCATAAACACCATCTCCATCAGTATCTTTTCCTCCAAATTTAAATTTTAAACCCGCAAAATGTTGCATGTGTGTTGGTACGTTATCTGGAGCGCCTCTAAATGCTGAATCTTCGAATGAATATTTGTAAGTAGATTGCAGTGTTAAACCAACCATATCAGAAAACCAAAGTGTTAACCCTAAACCTCCATTTACAGTTCCGTAACTAGCATCACCTAACCAAGTATAACCACCCCCAACATGTGCAGAAGGATCAAACCATTTAGATTTTATAGCTTGCATGAAGCTGTAGTTTATAATACCGTCAGCAGCATAGTAACTTAAATCTCCAGGATTTGATACTGGGTAATCTCCTGGAATTGTTGGACGAGGGCTAACGAATTTTGTAATTTTGTTGATAGACCCAGTTACTCCGAAAGAGAAATTTCCGCCTACGTTTTTAGAAACGTTTAAATAAGAAACAGAAGGAAGAATGTTCCAATTGTCTTTTACATTAAAATATTGAGAAAATTGATCCCCAATTTTAGATGCTGCACTAACTCTAGTGTCTACTGCATTTGCTCCAAAAGATATAGCCCAAGGGTTGTTGCTATCTTGAGCCTGAGAGCTCAATCCTATAAACAATACCACAACAGCAAATAATTTGTTAAGATGTTTCATACTTAATTTTTGTTTAGTTTAAACTATTTTTATATAGCAAAAGTAACACGTAATTTCTTAATAACAAAAAAATATGTTAAATAATAATGCTGAAAAATCAATAAAAGACTAAAAACTGTGAATTATATAACTTTTAGTGCTTTTCCTACTTCAATAAATGCCAAAATAGCTTTATCTAAATGATTCTTAGTATGAGCTGCTGAAAGTTGAACTCTTATTCTTGCTTTATCTTTAGGCACAACAGGGAAAAAGAATCCAATTACGTAAATCCCCTTTTTTAAAAGCTCGTTCGCCATAGTTTGAGCCAATTTTGCGTCATAAAGCATTACGGGAACAATTGCAGAATCGCCATGAACAATATCAAATCCGGCTTTTAGCATTCCTTGCTTAAAGTAATTCGTATTCCATTCTAACTGATCTCTTAATTTAGTATCTTTTTCTAATAATTCGAAAACTTTAATTGATGCTCCAACTATTGCAGGTGCTAATGAATTAGAAAATAAATAAGGTCGTGATCGTTGGCGTAACAATTCTATGATTTCTTTTTTAGCTGTTGTATAACCTCCCATCGCTCCTCCAAGTGCTTTTCCTAAAGTTCCTGTTATAATATCGACTCTTCCTATAACACCTTTGGCTTCTAGAGTTCCTTTTCCAGTTGCTCCAATAAACCCCGCAGCGTGACATTCGTCTACCATAACCATTGAATCATATTTATCGGCCAAATCACAAATTTTATCTAATGGAGCTACAACACCATCCATTGAGAAAACTCCATCAGTAACAATAATTTTAAATCTAGAACCAGCTTCTGTTGCTTTTATCAATTGATGCTCTAAATCTTCCATATTGCAATTTTCGTAACGATATCTCGCCGCTTTACACAAACGAACCCCGTCAATTATAGAAGCATGATTTAAACTATCGGAAATTATTGCGTCTTTTTCGTTAAATAAGGGTTCGAAAACTCCTCCATTTGCATCAAACGCAGCAGCATATAAGATTGTATCTTCGGTGCCATAAAAATCAGATATTTTTTTTTCCAATTTTTTATGAATGTCTTGAGTTCCGCAAATAAATCGTACTGATGACATCCCGAAACCATGAGAATCTAAAGCGTCTTTTGCTGCCTGAATAACCTCGGGATGGGAGGATAATCCTAAATAATTATTAGCGCAAAAATTCAACACTTTTTCTCCTGATGCTATTGTAATTTCGGCTCCTTGAGGCGAAGTTATAATTCTCTCTCTTTTAAAAACTCCGTTTTCTTCAATAGCTTGCAACTCTGCTTGAAGAAATTCTTTAATTTTTCCGTACATTGTTAATGAATTTTTTGAGTGTTATTGAATTTAAAAAGCTTATTTTTAAATAATAAAGTAAATAAAAACATAGGTTTAAAAGTTTACTACTTCAATTTGTTCTCCTATATAAACTAAAGCTTTCTTTATAACTTTGTAACCCATTTTTTCTATTGCGTTTTGGTAATTATTTAATTGCAATTGATATTTTGTATCATGCTTACCCGTTTTATAGTCTATTAGAAAAACTTCGTTATCTTTATTTAATACTATTCGGTCAGGTTTAATTGTAGGCCCTTCTTTTTGAATAATTGTTTGTTCATTCATTACTATATTCCCTTCTGAAAAACAATCAAAAAGTTCTGAATGATGTACAATATCTTGAATTGTTTTAAACACCAATTCATTTTGATTAACGGTTATATTTCCATTTTCTATTGATTTTTTGATTGCCAAATCGATATCGAATTTGGTTTTTACTAATGCTAATATTTCATGAATTATATTTCCATATTCAATTGCATCTTGCTGATGAGTGCCCCACATTAATGCTTCTCTTTGGGCAATTTTAATATTTTTGGCATTAAGAACCTCAGCTACCAATGGAATTGTTTTAGAAGTTTCGACATGCTGCTCATTTTTTGACAATCGAATTGGGTTTCCGAATTCGTATTCTAATTTATTTTCTTTAAACTGGTTCTTGTTGATTAAATAATTAATAAAAAAGGCACACATATTATTTTTTGGTACTTCTCCATTTCGGGACAAATTCATACTTGAAATAACATATAATTGTTCTTCCGCACGGGTTAAAGCGACATATAGAACATTAATATTGTCCAGTAATTCTTCCTGTTTCTTCTGATTGTATACTTCAAGCGCTTCTACCCCAAAACCCTCAACCGCTCTACTGTTATCAATTAAGACTTTTTCAAAGCCAAAATCGGCTTCGTTTTTAGTGTTAATCCATAATTTTTGTTTCGGATCTTTAGTATAATCATTTTCGGCAAAAGGAATAATTACCACAGGAAATTCTAACCCTTTAGATTTGTGTATGGTCATAATTCGAACCGCATTAGTTCCTTCTGGTGAAGGAATGCTGAATTTTTCCGAATTCTTATCCCAGTAATTCAAAAAATCTGAAATTCCTGATTGATTACGAATGTCCCGTTCAAGAACTATATCTAAAAAATACTGCACATAAGCATTACTTTTTGTATGATTCAGAAATTTAGAAATGATAATTTCTACCGCTTCGTATAATGACTTTTTACGAATGTTTTGAAAAGACACATTAATAGAGAACTTTTCGAACCAGTTTTCAAATTCAATTTCCTTAATTAACGCCATTCCTTGAGCAATAAAATCATGTACTGGCAATTGATTTTGACTGTTTTGAGCCAAATATTCTAAGAAATACGCTTTGGCTTCGAGATCTAAAGTATTTCTTAGATATTTTAGTACCTGAATAATGAATCGAACTTCGGTTGCATTTTGAATCATCAAGGTTTCTGAAGATAAAAGCGGGATTTTTTGTTCTGTTAAATAATTGGCAATGGCAATTCCTTGACTTCTTTTTCTGGAAAGTATAACAATGTCTTTATATTCAAAACCTTGTTTTAACACTTTTAGAATCGTATTTAATGTTGCTGTAACATACAAATCGGTTTTTTCTAAAACTTCTTCATTTTCACGCTCTTCTTGCTCTTGTATTTCTGGCAGAAAAGAAATATTTACATAACCACCCGTTTTACTATTTGGTTTTTGATGACTATGGTTTTTATATAAATCTTTATAATCTTGATTCTCAAACTCATCGGATAAAAGTTGAAAGAAATCGTTATTAAAGTCAATGATTTTTGAATAACTTCGATAATTTTTATCTAAATGTTGTAGTACTTTTTCGGGATTATTAAACGGATTTTCATTTTTACTCAAAGCTATAAATTGTTCTGCTTTTCCACCGCGCCACCTGTAAATAGATTGCTTTGGGTCGCCAACAATCATTAAAGTTCCTTTTTCACCATCTATTTCGCTTGAAGTTGCGTTGTCGATAAGTGGAATTAAGTTTTGCCATTGCATTTCAGAAGTATCCTGAAACTCATCAATAAAAAAATGACGGTACCGTTCGCCTAATCTTTCATAAATAAAAGGAGCTGGTTGGTTTTGAATTTCATTGTGAATTAAAGCATTAAACTCAGAAATAGACAATATGTTTTGCTCTTTTTGAATTTTGGTTAATTCGTTACTCACGGTATTTAAAAGCGTGAGGGGAGTTATATTTTTAAGAAACGCTTTGTAAAAGTCTCTCTTTTCAAAAGTAATATAAATTTGATTTAGAATTTGTAAAAATTCAGGAATACAATTTTCTATAACAATAAAATCTTTTGCGGTTTTATTGACTGAAATATCTTCAAACTCCCGAAACATTTTGTTTTTAGGATTGAATTTTCCGGCTACAATACTTTGTAAGTGATTGGGAAATGTTCCCCTAGAAAATGATTTTAAATCTATCCCTTTTTTTTCTATTAAAGATAAAACATCGTTTGCTAACACTACGCATTCCGATACTAAAACAAGACAGTTTTTTTCTAACTTATTTTTAATGGTAATAAAATCTTGAATGGATTTATCCTGTAATTGTAATATTTCATTTCTATTGTTTTCATTTAAAACCAATCTTCCAGTTTCTAAAATTTCTCTAGAAATATCCCAACTTTTATCGTCGTCGGTCTTCTCCATCGTAAAATCGATAAGCAGTTTTGTTAAAACCTCATCTTCTCCAGCTTGAGCAATTATGGCGTCGACAGCTTCATTCAAAAGGTTTTCTGTGTCTAGAGTGACTTCAAAAGTCACGGGCAAGTTCAAATCATGAGCAAAAGCACGAATTACTTTATGTGTAAATTTATCAATAGTAGAGATGTCAAATGCGGCATAATTATGAATAATATGCTTAATGATTTTTTGGGCTTTCTCTTTTATTTGTACAACTGAAAGGTTTGTTTCTAGAACTAGATCATGAATCAAATCTAATGCTTTTTGGTTTGGATCTTCTTTAACAAATTCAGATAAACTGCCTACAATTCTGCTTTTCATTTCAAAAACTGCCTTATTGGTAAAGGTTATGGCAAGAATGTTTCTATAAGCATCATTCTGCTTTGCTGTAAGAATTATTTTAAGATATTCCTTCACCAATGCATACGTTTTGCCTGATCCTGCCGATGCATCATATATAGAAAAAGAAGGTCTTTGCATAATTTTGTATATTAAAAGGTTTTGCCTTTTTTAACGATATTAAAACGATATGAATCGCTATTATATGATTAAAATGTTTTTATAAAATTATAACAAGTTAATATTTAAATTCCAAAGTTAATTGTTTAAATTTGATTTTTATTTTAATTATTAAAACTAACTTATTATGGCTTTTGAATTACCAAAATTACCTTATGCCTATGACGCATTAGAACCTTATATTGATGCTCGAACGATGGAGATTCATTACACAAAACATCATAATGCTTACATTACTAATCTTAATGCTGCAATTGCAGGAACAGATATGGAAGGTAAGACTATCGAAAATATTTTAATTAATCTTGATAAAAAAAACACAGCCGTTCGTAACAATGGTGGTGGTTTTTATAATCACAATTTGTATTGGACAGTAATGACTCCTAACGGAGGTGGTCTTCCTACTGGAGATTTACTTGCAGCTATAGAAAGTGCTTTTGATAGCTTTGAAGAATTTAAAGCTAAATTTTCAAAAACAGGTATAACTCAATTTGGTTCAGGATGGGCTTGGCTTTGTGTACACAAAGGAGGTAAGCTTGATATTTGTGGCACCCCAAATCAAGACAATCCATTGATGCCAGAAGTAGGTTGTGGTGGAACTCCAATTCTCGGAATGGATGTTTGGGAGCATGCTTATTATTTACATTATCAGAATAGAAGACCTGATTACATAGAAGCTTTTTTTAATGTAATTAATTGGACTGAAGTATCAAGAAGATATGCCTTAGAAAAATAAATTCATTTTTCATATTTTTCTAAATAGTCATATATACTTATCAAAAAGGGATTGGGCGTTTTGCAAATTGCAAAATACCCAATCCCTTAACTTTTTACATAAAATTTAATGCCACTTCTAATTTAAAAAAACTGACTTCCCTAAAAATAAAAAGGGCGAAATTGCTTTCACCCTTTTTGCCCCAAATCTACCATAAACTTAAACCTACTAAATAAATGGTAGCTCAAATGTAATAACAATAATATAATTTTTAGTATTTTTTTAAAAAATAAATTGGAAATGGATTGAAATAAGTGTGGAATTTAAATGTTTACTGGTTTTTTAAACCTTTTTCAACTTTAAAATTAATAGTTTTGGTTTAAAGACTAGAAAGTTTTCAGGGCAGCCTTCTTTTTTCTGTAGTAAAAATATTTTTTAAAAAGCTAAGATTTAAAGTTTTAACTATTTAAGTTATCAAAAAAAGGTGAAATTTCTTTCACCTTTTTTGCCCCAAATCTACCATAAACTTAACCTACTTACGCAATGGTTTACCAAATATATACTGACAATTTTAACTAAACAAATAAATTAGATGAAGTACATCGAAACCCGATAAAGTGATGAAATTCAAAATTTTATAAAATAAAAAAGGTGAAATTTCTTTCACCCTTTTTGCCCCAAATCTACCATAAACTTAACCTACTTATGCTATGGTTTATCAAATGTATACTGACAATATTAACTTAACAAATAAATTAGATGAAATACACCGAAACTCGATAAAGTGATGAAATTCAAAATTTTATAAAATAAAAAAGGTGAAATTTCTTTCACCCTTTTTGCCCCAAATCTACCATAAACTTAACCTACTTATGCTATGGTTTACCAAATGTATACTGACAATATTAACTTAACAAATAAATTAGATGAAATACACCGAAACTCGATAAAATGCTTAAATCTCGATATTTAGTAGGCTCTTGTGTCTTTTCCTTCATAAAAATTCATAAAAGCACGATTTACAACACGATTTCCTCCTGGAGTTGGATAATCGCCAGTAAAGTACCAATCTCCTAGATTTTTAGGACATGAAATATGTAAATTCTCCACAGTTTGAAAAATAATTTTTACTTCAGCCTTTATTTCAGGAGAACTTAACAAAGTTGCAATTTTATCCGAAACTTCTTGTGGATGGAATGGCGCATAAATTTCCGTAACATAATTTATAACTGCAGTGTCCTTCATGTCTTCTTGCGCTTTGCATTTCAGATACACTTCATCAACAATATGGTATAAATTTCTTTCTTTTAATAACTCTAAAGCCGCCCTAAATGCAATTAAGCCTTCTAGTTTTGCCATGTCTATTCCATAACAATCTGGGTAGCGAATTTGTGGCGCTGATGATACAATCACGATGGTTTTAGGCTTTAGCCTGTCCATCATTTTTATAATACTCATTTTAAGCGTTGTGCCTCTTACAATGCTATCATCGATAATAACTAAATTATCTGTTGGTTTTATAATTCCGTATGTTACATCATATACGTGAGCTACAAGATCATCTCGACTACTATCTTCTGTAATAAACGTTCTTAACTTAGCGTCCTTAATTGCTACTTTTTCAGTTCTAATTTTTACTGCGAGAATTTCTTCCAGTTTTTCCTTAGTTAACGTTTTTCTATTATCAAGAATAAATTTGTTTTTTCGTTGATTTAAAAAATCTTGTGCAGCTTCGACCATCCCGTAAAAAGATGTTTCTGCCGTATTGGGGATATAAGAAAACACTGTATTATCAGTATCATTATCTATAGCTTCTAAAACAGCGGCAAGAATTAATTTTCCTAAGTTTTTTCGTTCTTGATAAATTTCAGCATCGCTTCCTCTTGAAAAATAAATTCTTTCAAACGAACAGGCTTTTTTAATCGTTGGTACTAAAATATTTTCTTCGGTGACTTTTCCGTTTTTTTTAATGATTAATGCATTTCCAGGTTGCAATTCCTGAACTTTCTCAAAATCTACATTAAAAACGGTTTGTATCACTGGTCTTTCAGAAGCAACAACTACAATTTCATCATCTTGATAAAAATAAGTTGGACGAATTCCTGCAGGATCTCTAAAAACAAAAGCATCACCATGACCTAAAAGTCCAGCCATTGCATATCCTCCGTCTAAATTTTTTGAAGCCTTTTTAAGAATTTTTGCAATATCTAATTTCTCGGCAATAATCGGAGAAGCTTCTCTTTTTGTAAATCCATTATTTTTACATTCTAAATACAAATCAGTCACTTCGTCATCAAGAAAATGGCCAATTTTTTCCATCACTGTTACAGTATCTGCCATTTCTTTAGGATGCTGGCCAATTTCAATTAAACTATTAAAAAGTTCTTTTACATTGGTCATATTGAAATTTCCGGCTAAAATCAGGTTTCTATGCATCCAATTGTTCTGACGCAAAAAAGGGTGGACACTTTCAATACTGTTTTTTCCAAAAGTTCCATACCGTACATGACCTAGGAATAACTCACCTATGTAAGGAATGTTTGCTTTTTGAAGTGCTACATTATCTGCAAATTCAGGATGTAAAGCCATCTCTTCGTTAATCCTATCATTGATTTGGGCAAAAACATCTTGAATAGCTTGAGAGTCGTTAGAACGAACTCGGCTAATGTATCGTTCCCCGGGATTAACATCTAATTTTATAGAGGCTAATCCAGCACCATCCTGTCCTCGGTTATGCTGTTTCTCCATGAGGAGATACATTTTTTGTATTCCATAAAAGGCGGAACCATATTTTTCTTTGTAAAATTCTAATGGTTTTTTTAATCGTAAAAGGGCAATCCCACATTCATGTTTAATTGCATCGCTCATTGTAGTTGTTGTTGTGTTGTTAGTAGTTGTGTAAAAAAAATGCCCCGAAAATCGAGGCATAAATTTATGATAATTCTATTTCAAATTGTGTTAAGGCTTTAAATTGTTTCAATCGTTGGCTCACGTCTTCTTTATTCAGTTCCAACATTCTTTCGGTGCCAAATTTCTCAACACAGAAAGAAGCTAAATTAGAACCTTGAATAATAGCCGTTTTCATGGTCTCAAATGAAACATCTCCTTGTTGAGTAATGAATCCTGCAAAGCCTCCTGCGAAAGTATCTCCTGCTCCTGTTGGATCAAAAACATCAGCCAATGGTAATGCTGGAGCAAAGAAAATATGTTCGTCATGGAAAATTAATGCTCCGTGTTCTCCTTTTTTAATCACAACATATTTTGGTCCCAATGTATGAATCTTAGCCGCAGCTTTTACTAGTGAATACTCTCCTGATAATTGACGAGCTTCTTCATCGTTTATTGTAATTACATCAACATTTTTAATTACATCCAATAATTCTGGTAATGCACAATCCATCCAGAAATTCATTGTATCTAATACAACTAATTTTGGTTTTTTCGTCATTTGATTCAAAACTCCAGTTTGCACAATTGGGTGTAAGTTTCCAAGCATTACCACATCTGCATCTTTAAAACTTTCAGGAACAATAGGGTTAAAATCGGCCAATACGTTTAACTCTGTAGCCAAAGTGTCTCTCGAGTTCATATCGTTATGGTAACGACCGCTCCAGAAAAAGGTTTTTCCTCCTTTTACTACTTCAAGTCCAGAAATATCTATGTTTCTTGATGTTAACAAATCTAAATATTCTTGTGGGAAATCATCGCCAACCACTGAAACAATAGCGGATTGCAAATTGAAATGAGAAGCTGATAGTCCTATAAAAGTTCCGGCTCCACCTAAAATTTTATCTGTTTTCCCGAAAGGGGTTTCTATAGCGTCGAAAGCAACGGTTCCAACAATCAATAATTTATTCATTTGATGAGTTTCGAATTAAGGGGCAAAGATAGTTTATAAGTTACAAAGTTGCAAAGGTTGTGAATTGCAAAGTTTTCACAAAAGTTTATCCTCCACTTTTTCATAAAACTCATCTACTGAGAGATTGTTTTGAAAAGAAGCCATAACGGCTAATTCATCACAACGCTCGTTTTGCGGATGATTGTTGTGCCCTTTAATCCACTTAAAGTCGACGTTGTGTTTTCTGTAAATAACTAAGAACCTTTTCCATAAATCAGGATTTTTTTTTCCTGCAAAACCTTTTTTCTCCCAGCCAAAAACCCATTTTTTTTCAACTGAATCGACAACGTATTTAGAATCAGAAATAACCAAAACAGCCGTTTTAAGGTTCTTTAATTTTTCTAAACCAACTATTACCGCCAATAATTCCATTCTATTATTAGTAGTATGCCTAAATCCTTCATAAAATTCTTTTCGATAGGATTTTCCTACCCATTCCAGAACTACACCATAACCACCGTTTCCGGGATTTCCTTTGGCAGCTCCATCTGTATAGATATGTACTTCGTGTTCCAAAATGTAAAGTTAGAAGTTAGAAGTTAGAAGTTTCTCGATAACTTTAGGAAAATACCTTTGCTCTAATTCATGAATTTTTATTGCAATATCATCTGCTGTTGAGCAATCTTGAATAGAAACTTTTTTCTGAAAAATTATTTTACCTTCATCATAATGCTCATTCACATAATGAATAGTTATTCCAGTTTCTTTCTCTTTATTTTCTAATACCGATCTATGAACATTCAATCCATACATTCCTTTTCCGCCGTAATTTGGTAATAAAGCGGGGTGAATGTTTATTATTTTATTTGAAAACGATTGAATTATATTATCTGGAAATTGTAATAAAAAACCAGCAAGCACAATTAAATCAGGTTGAAAATCATTCAGTTTTTGTAAGATTAATTCTGTTTTTAAATCCTCTTTAGAAAAAACAACGGTAGGAACATGATGATTTTTAGCCCTATCTAATACTTTGGCTTTAGGATTATTACAGAAAACTGCAACTACATTTGCCTGACTGCTGTTTTTGAAATGCAGTATTATGTTTTCGGCATTAGTGCCCGATCCAGAAGCAAATAGAACAATTTTTTTCATTTATCACTAAATTAGTTATGTACAAAAAAAAGAATAATAAATAGATTTAAGATGTGTTTGTTAATTTTTTTTTTTAAATTCGTAACTATATTTATTAACTAAACCGTTGTTTTAAGATAAAGTTTTTTATTTTTGCCAACAAATTAAATTTAAAATTAAAGATTATGTCAGACATTGCATCAAGAGTTAAAGCGATTATCGTAGACAAATTAGGCGTTGACGAGAACGAAGTTGTAACAGAAGCAAGCTTCACAAATGATTTAGGAGCAGATTCATTAGACACTGTTGAGCTTATCATGGAGTTCGAAAAAGAATTTGATATTCAAATTCCAGACGACCAAGCAGAAAACATCGCTACTGTTGGTCAAGCTATTTCTTACATCGAAGAAGCTAAAAAATAATAAATTCACACCCGTATACTTATAAGTTTACGGGTGTTTTTTATTTTTACATTTTTAAATCTCTGATTGTATTTCAATCTATAGTATAATTTATTGTAATACCTATGTCTTTTTATGATTTATACATAGAAGAAAGCATAGGTATTATTTTTTAAATTCATAATTTAAAAACAAAACGTATGGAATTAAGACGAGTTGTTGTTACAGGTTTAGGTGCGCTTACTCCTATTGGGAATAACATTCAGGAATATTGGAACGGATTAATAAATGGCGTTAGCGGAGCAGCTCCAATTACCTATTTTGACACCACCCATTTCAAAACTAAATTTGCTTGCGAATTAAAAAATTTCAATGTAGAAGATTTTTTAGATCGTAAGGAAGCTCGGAAAATGGATAGATATGCACAATATGCCATGGTTTCTGCCGAAGAAGCTGTTAACGATGCAAAATTTGATTTCGAAAATTTAGATAAAGACCGTGTTGGAGTAATTTGGGGTTCTGGTATTGGTGGATTAGAAACTTTTCAACAAGAAGTTACTGAATTTACTCTAGGTAATGGTGTTCCTAAATTCAATCCTTTCTTTATTCCGAAAATGATAGCCGACATTGCTGGTGGTCATATTTCTATAAAATATGGTTTTAGAGGACCAAACTTTACAACCGTTTCAGCATGCGCTTCATCAACAAATGCAATGATTGATGCATTCAATTATATTCGTTTGGGTCATGCCGATGTTATTGTAACTGGCGGATCTGAAGCTGCAGTAACTATTGCAGGGATGGGTGGTTTTAATGCCATGCATGCTTTATCAACTAGAAATGACGACCCGAAAACAGCTTCAAGACCAATGGATGCTGAACGTGATGGCTTTATTTTAGGAGAGGGTGCTGGTGCATTAATTCTTGAAGAATATCATCATGCTATTGCACGTGGTGCTAACATATACTGTGAAATTGGAGGTGGTGGAATGTCTGCAGATGCGCATCACATTACAGCTCCTCATCCAGAAGGATTAGGTGCTAAAAATGTGATGATAAATTGTCTAAGAGATGCTGGATTAAAACCTGAAGATGTAGATGGTGTTAATATGCACGGTACTTCAACTCCATTAGGCGATTTGGCGGAAAGTAAAGCTATTTTACATGTTTTTGGGGATCATGCCTATACAATGAACTTGAATTCAACAAAATCAATGACGGGGCATTTGCTAGGCGCTGCGGGAGCTATAGAAACTATTTCTTGTATACTTTCTATAAAATACGGTATTATTCCTCCTACAATTAATCATTTTACAGATGATGTAAATATTGATCCTAAATTAAATTTTACTTTTAATAAAGCACAAAAAAGAGATGTAAAAGTTTTAATGAGTAATACTTTTGGTTTCGGTGGGCACAATGCTTGTGTTCTAGTTAAAAAATTAGATTTATAAAATTTTGAAACGTATCATACAAAAATTATTTAAAAATTCCCGTTCTCTTGAAGACGGGATTTTTTTTAATGAAATTGAAAATATTATAGGTTTTAAGCCTTTACAATTAGAAAATTATAAAAAAGCATTTACACATCGTTCCTTGAATAAATTGGATGAAAAAGGAAATGCCATTAGCTATGAACGTTTGGAGTTTTTAGGAGACGCCATGCTAAGTTCAGTAATTGCAGCGCATCTTTTTAATAAAGTCCCAACAGGTGATGAAGGCTACTTAACTAAAATGCGTTCTAAAATTGTTAGCAGGGAACATTTGAATGAATTAGGACGAGATCTAAAATTAATTCGATTTGTGGAAAGCAAAGTTCCTGTCAATCATTTTGGTGAAAATATTCACGGGAATATTTTTGAGGCTTTAGTAGGTGCCATATACTTAGACCAAGGCTATTCCTATTGTGAGAAATTTATTCAAAAAAGGGTTATAGTGCCCTATGTAGATATTGCTAGACTAGAAGGCAAAGTGATTAGTTACAAGAGTTTACTTATTGAGTGGTGTCAAAAAGAAAAAAAATCGTTTCATTATGATGTTTTTGAAGACAACGGCATTAGTGGGGAAAGGTTATATGGTGTAAAATTAAGTATTGATAGCAAAGTTATCGCAAAATCTAGGGCCTCTTCCAAAAAGAAGGCAGAAGAAATTGCATCAAGAAGAGCCTATTTTGCATTTCAAGAAAAAATTGACATGAAATAATCTTAAATCAATAAAACTATATCGTTTTCGTTGCTAAGTTCTTTTTTTTGTTGTTTATTCTTATTTAAATTATACTACATTTACGGGATATTTTTTAATAAAAATGGCTGTACTCAAGTTACATCTTGATGAGTTTGATGAAATAGATTATGAACTAATCGCCATACATTCCGTTTTGGAAGATTATCGATTAGCCTATTTTCTCAATCAGAAATTGCCCATTGTTTTAAGTAAAAGCAATGAAGATATTAGTGTAACAGTTAAAGAAGGGGAAACTTTTTTTTTGAAATTTATTTATGATGATTTAAAAAATGACATTCATTGGAGTTTAATACCGAATAGAAACGAAATTGTTATAAAAAAGAAAAGTATAGGGCAAAATTTATTTTTGAATACCGATGTAGAAATTGCCACAAAAGTATATTTGCTTCCTGAACTAAAAAGAGTAGATTATTTTTTGAAAATAAAAAACAACAAAGGTGTTTTTGATCTAGAACAAATAATTAAAACAATCAATACAATTGATAGAATTGCGACAGTATATGCTGTAATTCCTGAGAAAATAAAATCAAAAAACAATTTAATTTTTTAAAACAAATGTCGACAAACAAAAAAACGAAAATTGTAGCCACACTTGGCCCTGCGTGCAGTACCCGAGAAATCATTAAAAAAATGATAGATGCTGGTGTAAATGTTTTTAGAGTAAACTTTTCGCATGCTGATTACGAGGATGTAAAAGCGAAAATTAAAATAATTAGAGGTCTTAATGAAGAATTTGGTTATACAACTGCAATTTTGGGTGACTTACAAGGGCCAAAACTTCGTGTAGGAGTTATGGAAGATGGTGTTGTAGTAAATGACGGTGATTTAATCAATTTTACTACTGCTGAAGACATCATTGGAACAGCAAAAAAAGTCTTCATGAAATATAAAAACTTTCCTAACGATGTAAATCCTGGCGAAAGAATATTATTAGATGATGGAAAACTTATTTTTGAAATAGTCGAAACCGATAAAAAAACCGAAGTTATTGCCAAGGTAATTCAGGGTGGGGAATTAAAATCTAAAAAAGGGGTTAACCTTCCTAATACAAAAATATCATTACCCGCAATGACTGAAAAAGATATTGCAGATGCCATTTTTGCGATAGAACAAAATGTAGATTGGATAGCGCTTTCGTTTGTAAAAACACCCCGAGATTTGCAAGACCTACAAGAATTAATTGCAAAGCATTCCGAATATAAAATTCCAATTGTTGCAAAAATAGAAATGCCAGAAGCATTAGAAAACATTGATAGAATTGTAGCCTATTGTGACGCATTAATGGTTGCTCGTGGAGACTTAGGCGTTGAACTTCCTGCTCACGAAGTACCTTTAGTACAAAAAGAATTGATAAGACGTGCAAAAACTGCTCGTATTCCTGTAATTGTTGCCACTCAAATGATGGAGACTATGATTACAAGTTTAACTCCAACAAGAGCAGAAGTAAATGACGTTGCAAACTCTGTAATGGATGGAGCTGATGCGGTTATGCTTTCTGGAGAAACTGCAACTGGTAATTATCCGGTTCAGGTTATTGAAAAAATGACTCAAATTATCGAAGCAGTTGAAGATTCTCCGCTTATACAAGTGCCACAAAACACACCACAAGTAAGAACCAATAGATTTATTACCAAAACTATTTGCCATCATGCTGCAACTATGGCTAATGTGATAAAAGCTAAAGCAATTTGTACTTTAACTAATAGTGGTTATACGGCTTTTCAAATTTCGGCTTGGAGACCATCCGCTCATATTTTAGTATTTACCTCTAATAAAAGAATTTTAACACAACTTAATTTACTGTGGGGAGTAAAATCATTTTATTACGCAAAAAATGTTAGTACTGATGATACTGTTACTGACGTAAATGAAATTGCAAGACAAAAAGGATTCGTAAAAAAAGGCGATTTTCTTATTAATTTAGCAGCAATGCCAATTACTGATAAAGGAATGGTAAATACATTAAGAGTATCTGAAATAGAATAATTTCTAAAAACCAATATATAATCAATCCGATCTGTATAAAGGTCGGATTTTTTTTTTCGCTTTAGGATTCAAAAAAAATTATCAAAACCTCCTACTCTTAAAAATATATTTTACTTTTGACCTATAAATACTAAATGATATGAATTCAAAAAATCCATTTTTAAATAATAAAATTTTTAGTTCTACGGCTTTATCTAAAAAAGAGGAAGTTCATACTGCTACTATAATAGACTACAATACAGAGATGACATTGTCAGGCACTATAAATAAAAGTTTTATTTTATTTCTATTACTAAGCGCTTCTGCAATGGTGATTTGGTGGTTAACCTTTAACGGAATGAACCCATTAGTCCCAGCAATTTCAGGAGCTATTATAGGTTTTGTTTTGGTTTTAATATCAGTATTTAAACCGCAATATTCTGGTTATTTGGCACCCGCTTATGCCTTGTTCGAAGGTTTGTTTATAGGAGGAATATCAGCCATTTTTGAAATCAAATATCCTGGAATTGTAATAGAAGCTGTGGCTGCTACATTAGTTACTTTCGTAGTTTGTTTGCTTCTATACAAATATAAAATTGTACAAGTTACTGAACAGTTCAAATCGGTTGTTGTGGCTGCGACATTAGCCATAGCTACTTATTATTTAATATCGTGGTTGTTTTCAATGTTTACTAGCTTTGTACCTGTACATCATGGAAGTTCCTTAATGAGTATTGGAATTAGTGTTTTTGTTATAGTCATTGCTGCCTTAAACTTATTTTTAGATTTTGATGAAATAGAAAATGGTGTGCATAGAAAACTTCCAAAATATATGGAATGGTTTGGAGCAATGGGATTAATGATTACTTTAGTATGGTTGTATATAGAATTTTTACGATTATTATCTAAACTCTACAGTAGAGATTAATATAGAAGTCGTTAATACTACTAAAAATGAAAAACACTTTGATCTATTTTCAAAGGGTTTTTCATTTATTAAGAATTTTACTTTACGCAGCTTTCTCGAAAGCAATAAAGTTGCAGAGTTCACCTTTACTATCAAAAATTGGAAAACCTTTTATTTTGCAATTATATGTTTCTCCGTTTTTTTTATAATTGACTACTGTTTTTTCAAATGGAATTTGTTGTTGTACCGCTTCTCTAATTTCGTTTGAAGTTTGTAAACACGTTTCTTTTCCGTGAAACATTTTAGGACTTTTTCCTAAAACATCTTCTTCATAATATCCATTCATTTTAGATAAATTTGAAGAAGCAAAAACTATTGACAACTTGTAATCAGTTACAATAATAACTTCCTCTTTTAAAATGGATGATAAATCCCAATCATCTTTTTGCCATTTTCGGTTTAAAGCGATGGTTTTTATTTTATTTATATCTAAAAAACTAGACGTTATATAGTCTAATAAAATATGATTAAACTCCCATGAAACAAGTGGAACTGTCTTTATAGTAAGACTTCCATGATAGTTAGCAATTGCTTCGTCATATTGTTTTAATGAGGACATGATTAGATATTTTTTTGCAAATATAATCGTAAATAATAATTTTACATTAAATATACAGTAATTAACACTTGTTCAACGAAGTAGATTGATTTTAAAAATCAAATTTTAATTGTACAACTACTTGTTTTTTTATTTCTGTATTTAAATTATTGAGCGAAATTCCCAGTAACCGAACCGAGTTTTTCATGCGCTCTTGATACAATAACTCATTTGCTGTTTCAAACAACAACGCTTTATCTGAAATGAAGTAAGGCAATGTTTTACTTCTGGTTTGTTGAGAAAAATCGCTATATTTTATTTTTAATGTAACTGTTTTTCCTGCAATCTTGTGTTTTTTTAATCGCTTTTCCAACTGCTCTGCAATGATACGAAGCGGTTCTTCCATAAAAATTTCAGAAGACAAATTTTCATTAAATGTATGCTCAGCAGCAACCGATTTTGTAATTCTATCTGATTTTACTGCACTATTATGTATTCCTCTAACCACATTAAAGTAAAAATTACCAGATTTAGCACCAAAATGGGTTTCTAAAAACTCAAGCGATTTGCTTTTAAGATCCAGTCCTGTAAAAATGCCCAATTGATACATTCTTTCAGTAGTAACTTTACCAACTCCATAAAACTTTCGGATAGGCAATTCTTCTAAAAACGAAAAAACATCTTCTGGATTAACTGTTTTTTGACCATTTGGTTTATTATAATCGCTTGCTACTTTGGCTATGAATTTATTAATTGAAATTCCAGCAGAGGCAGTCAAGCCAATCTCATTAAAAATTCTTTGCCTTATTTCTTTTGCAATAAGTGTTGCGCTTGGATTTCCTTTCTTGTTTTCGGTTACATCAAGATAGGCCTCGTCTAATGAAAGTGGTTCTACGAGATCGGTATAGTCGTAAAATATATTTCTGATTTTATTTGAAATTTCTTTATAACGCTCAAATCTTGGCTTTACAAAAATTAATTCTGGGCAATATTTCTTAGCTAAAACACCGCTTAAAGCACTTCGAACCCCAAACTTTCGTGCTTCATAACTGGCTGCCGAAACCACTCCCCTAATTTCGTTTCCGCCTACGGCTAGTGGTTTTCCTCTTAATTCAGGATTGTCCATTTGTTCAACAGATGCATAAAAAGCATCCATATCAATATGAATAATTTTTCGGCTTTGTTGTAATTCTTGCATAGTACAAATTTAGAAACAGATTCTGAAAATAATTTGGATTACATCAAATAAAAATAATTATAATATCTTTGATAATAATACTTTACTAAATTACTTATGATCGAAATAGAACGAAAATTTCTAGTCACTTCTGAAGATTTTAAAAAACAGGCTTTTGCTAAGCATGAAATTGCACAAGGATATTTAAACTCTAATCCCGATAGAACGGTTCGAATTCGCATTAAAGGGGAAAGCGGATTTCTAACTATCAAGGGCAAAAATAATGCCTCTGGAGTCACTCGCTTTGAATGGGAAACAGAAATTGCATTAATGGAAGCAAAACCATTGCTAGCCCTCTGCGAAAAGGGAATAATACTTAAAACGCGTTATGAAATACGTGTTGGAAAACATGTTTTTGAAGTAGATGTTTTTCATAGTGATAACGATGGTTTGATTATTGCCGAAATAGAATTGTCGTCAGAAGAAGAACTTTTCGAAAAGCCAAATTGGTTGGGTAAAGAAGTTACAAACGATAATAGATTTTACAATTCATACATAAGCCAAAAACCTTTTAAAGAATGGTGAAAACTAATTGACCATCTCTATTTTTACTTTAAAAGCGCCACTGCTTTTGTTTGATGCTATTTCCATAAAAGCTTTTTTTGTCAAATCTATTTCCCTACCTCTTGAAAAAGGGCCTCTATCTGTAACTTCAACAATTATTGATTTTCCGTTAGCTTCATTGGTAATTTTTAGCTTTGTTCCAAAAGGTAGTTTTCTATGAGCGGCTGTATATTTTGTGTTATCAAATTTTTTACCGCTAGCAGTTCTTCGTCCATTAAATTTATCCGCATAATAAGAGGCCACAACATTGTTTTTAAAAGGTTTAAAAACTCCTTTTACAACAATCATTGAATCGTTAAAAACAATTTCTGGCTGTAAAGTTGCTTTATCTTTTTTAATAGAGTCTTTTTGAACAACTGTTTTAGCTTTTTCTTTTGTTACGATTTGACTGCTTACCAAACCAATTATAGCTATCGATAAAAATATTGTTATTGCTTTTTTCATTTGAACCTTTATTAGTTACACTCTGGTTGGTAAAAACAGAATATTGGAAAAAAAAAGTCCTTTCCAGGACTCACTATTTCTATTTTTGAAACCATAACGACCACGGAATTCTACTCAAAATAAGTACTAATCCTATGCCATAAAAAACAACTATAGCCTTAAATTTAGCAGAAGATTCTATAGCTTTTTTATGTTTAGACCACCCTATTGTAATTAATACAATTGCTATGATATTTATTAATGGATGTTCCAAAGAAGTTAATCTTAAGGCGCTGTCACTCATTTGTCCTAACGATGCTTTACCTCGTGGCGAAATAAAATATAAAATCAATCCAACCAATAATTGAATATGAACGCTTATTAAAGCAAATAACGCAATTTTTTTGTCTATGGAAGTGAACTCTTTTTTAGACGACAATCCAATTAAAGTATTTGCAATAACTATAACTAAAAGCAATAGTGCTAAATAAGCCCAGCCAGAGTGAAATTTTTGAATGACAGTGTACATAATTTTATTTTTTGGTAATCAAATATAAGAAAAAAAGCATAAAAAAACCTCAAAACATTTTGAGGTTTTATAAAAAAATTAACAAGATTCTATTTATTCTTCAAAAAATGAGATAATAAAAAGGTTGTGGAGCTGTCGTGATTATTAATTTTCTCAGCATTAATTTCATTTAAAATAGAGGTAGCCAACTGTTTTCCTAACTCTACTCCCCATTGATCGTAGCTAAAAATATTCCAAATAATACCTTGTACAAAAATCTTGTGTTCATATAAAGCTATTAATGACCCTAAGTTTTCTGGAGTTAATTGCTGTATAAGTAGTGTATTAGTAGGTTTGTTCCCTGAAAACACTTTGAAAGGCAATAAAAAAGCTGCTTTTTCTGGAGAAACTCCTTGCTTATCAAATTCGGCTTGAACTTGAGCAGCAGTTTTACCATTCAATAAGGCTTCTGTTTGAGCAAAAAAGTTTGACATTAATTTATCATGATGATCTTTATCCCCGTTTAACGGTTTTACAAATCCTATAAAATCTGTTGGAATTAATTTAGTTCCTTGGTGAATCAATTGAAAAAAGGCATGCTGAGAATTAGTACCAGGCTCTCCCCAGATAATAGTACCTGTTTGATAATTTACTGGCTTCCCATCACGACCCACACTTTTACCATTACTTTCCATTATTCCTTGTTGCAAGTAAGGTGCTAACTTTTGTAAATATTGAGTATAAGGTATGATAGCTTCGCTTTCTGCTCCAAAAAAATTATTGTACCAAATGCTTAATAGTGCTAATACAACTGGAATGTTATTATCAAACGATTCATTTTTAAAATGGTCGTCCATTTGATTGGCTCCCTTTAATAATTTATCAAAATTATCAAAACCTACTGCTAAACTAATAGACAACCCTACTGCGCTCCAAAGAGAAAATCTTCCTCCAACCCAATCCCACATAGGAAAAACATTGCTTTCATTAATTCCAAATTCAGTAACATTTTTAATATTGGTAGAAACTGCCACGAAATGTTTCGCAACATCTTCTTTGCTTGCTGATTGTAAAAACCATTTTCTAATCGTTTCAGAATTAGTTAGTGTTTCTTGCGTTGTAAATGTTTTAGAAACAATTACAAAAAGAGTCGTTTCTGGATTTAATTTTTTGATGATTTCATTTACATGATCACCATCTACATTTGAAACAAAATGAACATCTAAATGATTCTTATAATATTGTAAGGCTTCAACAACCATTGCTGGTCCTAAATCTGATCCTCCAATTCCAATGTTTACTACATCAGTAAAGGCTTTTCCAGTATATCCTTTTCTATAGCCGTTTACTACTTCATTAGTGAAGCTTTTTATTTTATCTTTTACTTCAAAAATCTCTGGTATTACATTTTCGCCTTCAAACTTTATGTTTGCCGATGCTGGAGATCGCAAGGCAGTATGCAAAACAGCTCTATTTTCGGTTTGATTGATGCTGTCGCCATCAAAATATTTAGTGATTGCATCTTTCAGTTGAGTTTCGTTTGCCAATTCAACTAACAAATCCATCGTTTCTTGATTAATGATGTTTTTAGAATAATCAACTAAAAAGTCATTCCATTGAATATGAAACTGATTGGCTCTAGAAGCATCTTCTTTAAACATGGTAACCATTGACGCATTTTGTAAGTTTTCAAAGTGGTTTTTAAGTTTTTTCCAAGATGCTGTTGTTGTTGGGTTTGTAGTGTTTAATGCCATTATTTTTTTATTTGAGGTGCAAATTTACAGTATTTGCATGTAAATTTATTAGTCTATTTAAGAGTTGATTCAATTAATTTTAGTTTTTTAATTTTGAAACGTTATCCAATTGTTGTTTGAGAGGTTTCATTAAAGTCAAAAATCGGGGTAAATTACTTTTATCCATGGGTTCGGAGTTTGGGAGTTTTAAGCGCAAAGCATCTACTTGAATACCATTTTTCCAGAAGCGATAACACACATGTGGTCCTGTAGCAAGTCCTGTACTACCTACTTTTCCAATTACATCGCCTTGATTGACACGCTGTCCTCTTCGAGCTAATATTTTAGACATGTGTAAATATTGTGTTGAATACGTTCGGTCGTGTTTTACTTTTACAAAATTTCCGTTTCCTGCTGTAAACCCTGTTTGCTCTACCACTCCCGATGCTGTAGTCATAATTGGCGTTCCTGTAGGTGCGGCATAATCGGTTCCTTTGTGGGCTTTCCAGATTAATTGAACGGGGTGAAAACGGTTTTTAGTATAATGTGAAGTTATGTTTACAAATTTAAGTGGCGCTTTAAGGAAAAAGTTTTTGAGTGCTTTTCCTTCTTCATCATAATAATCGATTTTGCCTGAAGCTTCATTTTGAGCAAACGGAAATGCATAAATGGTTTTTCCTTTATATACAAAAAAAGCAGCTTTTAAACTGTCAACTCCGTCATAAATGGTATCATCAATATATCTTTCTGTAAATGTAATTCCAAATTTATCTCCTTTTTTAAGTTTAAAAAAATCGATAGACCAGGCGTATACTTTTGTTAATTTGTTGGCTAATGAAGCGTCAACACCTTCTTTATTTAAAGCTTCAGATAAAGAACCGTCTAGACTTCCCGCAATAGTTCGGGTTTTGATCTTTGTTGGTCTAATTTTTTTTAAAACTGAAATAGAATCCCTCAAATCGACTACATAGTAACTCCCTCGATCAGCTTGGTAAACAAATGCTTGTAATTTTTTATATCTATCTTTTGTTCTAAAAAGTGTATATGGTTTACCAATTCGCATAATCCTAACGTCAAAAGTGTCTTTTACTTTTGCTACAATATCATAAACTAATTTATCATTTAGATTTTGATTGTCGAGTATAGTTCCAAAGGTATCTCCAGACTCAATTGTATCGTTAACAACATTAAAATCGTTATATTTAAATCCGAATTTTTCAATAATTGGCTTTTGCACTGCTGCCGTTTCGATTATTTCTTCTTGTATATTGTTGCAAGAAAGTATAAAAAGAAGAGAGAATATGAGTAAGATTACTTTTTTCAAAAGTTGTTTTTTTGAGAATTGGAGAATTGACTGAATTCTGTTTTTTTTTATTACAATTTAATGTTTCAATTTTACTTTAAAAGAATATTTTAGTCCTTTAAATGCATCTAAATCGGCTTTTATAGACCCTACCGCTAGGCTGGCTTTAATACTTACAGGGATTTTATTATCATCGTCTGAAATCCAAACGGTTAAACTTTCTTCTTCTTTAAAAACGCGTCCTGACTGCACCAATGGCCTGAATATCAAGGTTGGAACTAGCCCAAATTTAGTGTCTAAATCTTCTTTTCCAATAAATTTTAACTTAAACTTTGTAGTTTCGTTATCAAAAAACATATCAATTGTTATCGATTCGCCTACTTTAAGTTTGTCTATCGTAGGATAGTTTCTTAAGTAATAAAAAGCAGAAACAATATCCTGAGTATTTTCAGGAATTAAAAAAGTATTCTCGGATTTATTTTTATAATCCTTAACAAAAATCTTGTTTTCTGATTGATTAAAAAATCCTTCTTGGTTTTTTTTATAACCTCCTTCATCTATTTTTCTAACAAATTGATAAGGCTTACCTGTTTCTTTATCAAAATAACTTTCATAATTATCATCTACTCTAAAGAAAAAACGAGACATTCCGGTAGTATACCCTTTTCCAATAGCGTGGTATACTTTTTTATTGTTTTTGGTTGCCTCTTGCACTTCGAGTGTTGCATATCCTGCGTTGAATAAGCCATAATGCACTCTGAATTTAAACCACTCGCCCGAATCAAAAGCTCTTTCTTTTTGAGAACTAAACCCAAGAGTTATAATAACCAATACTACTATAATTATTTTTTTCATTATTTTTTTAGTTGATATAGTAGTAAAATACAATATTCGTTCCAAATATATTAAAACAAAAAAACCCAGTCAAATAATGACTGAGTTTTTATGCTATTAACCAACCAAAAAAACTATAAATTATGAAAATTTATATAAAATATAAGGAAACCACTCCGTCTATTTTGTTTAGCAAATATAATTACTTTTTTTGAATAATTTTCAACTAAATTTCAACTTTAACATTAATTATCATGCTATGATGAGACTACAACGTTATATTATGATAATTATGTAAAATTTTTAACATTTCTTTTACAAGGTTCCTCGCTTTTCTTGTTCCCTTTCTATCGATTCAAAAAGAGCTTTAAAATTTCCCGCTCCAAATCCTTTAGCACCCATTCTTTGGATGATTTCAAAGAATAACGTTGGCCTATCTTCTATGGGTTTCGTAAAAATTTGCAATAAATAGCCATCTTCATCGGCATCGACCATTATGGCCAAATTTTCTATAGCTGTCAAATCCTCATGCATCATGTTCATGTGTTCGCCCAATCTGCTGGGAATTGCCTCATAATAGGCTTTTGGAGGTGCTGAAAGAAATTCGATGCCTCTTGCTCTTAGTTCGGTTACAGTAGCAATAATATTATCGGTAGCAATGGCAATGTGTTGTACTCCTGAACCTTCATAAAAATCTAAATATTCTTCTATTTGCGAACGCTTATTTCCTTTTGCTGGTTCATTAATAGGAAATTTAATTCTTCCGTTGCCGTTGCTCATCACTTTACTCATTAGGGCAGAATATTCCGTATGAATTTGTTTGTCGTCGAATGAAAGAAAGTTTACAAATCCCATGACATCTTCATACCACTTGACCCAATTATTCATTTGATTCCATCCGACATTTCCTACCATGTGGTCAATATATTTTAGACCAATGGGTGCTGGATTATAATCGGATTTCCATTCTATAAATCCTGGCAAAAATGCTCCTGAATAATTTTTTCGTTCTACAAACATATGAACCGTTTCACCGTAGGTATAGATTCCGGATCGGACAACTTCTCCAAATTCGTCTTTTTCTATAACTGGTTCCATATACACTTTTGCGCCGCGTTTGGTAGTTTCTTCGAAAGATTTTTGAGCATCTTCTACCCATAACGCTATAATTTTTACACCATCGCCATGTTTTTTTACGTGTTCTCCAATAGGTGAATCGCTAGTTAATGCGGATGTTAATACTAATCGGATTTTATCTTGCTTTAAAACATAAGAAGCTCGATCTCGAACACCCGTTTCTAATCCGCAATAAGCATGCGACTGGAATCCGAATGCGGTTTTATAAAAATGAGCCGCTTGTTTGGCATTTCCCACATATAATTCAATATAATCGGTTCCCATTAATGGAAGAAAATCTTGTGCTCCTTCGAATATTTTTTCGAGTCCGTAGTTTACGGAGTTAACTTGTTTTGACATGATTACTATTTTTTATGGTAAACTGTTTTACTAAACATATAGGGCTATTAAACAGTTATACACGAATTTTAATATATTTTAAAATGTTGTTGTTAGTCTAGCCCTGATGGTAACGGCATCCTTTTATGCCTGCCATAGCCATGGCGAGGCGAAAAAGATATAGTGAACAGCAGGAATTAGCTCCTAAAAATTATTCTAACCAAGATTTATAATATTTCCCATCGTCTAATTTCATTGCTTCATCGGTTACCATTAACGGACGGAATGTATCTACCATTACTGCTAATTCTAATGTTTTAGTAAGACCAATACTTCGCTCCATTGCTCCAGGTGCTGGTCCGTGAGGAATGCCTTTGGGATGGAGGGTTATAAATCCCTGTTCTATGTTGTTACGGCTCATGAAATCTCCGTCAACATAATAAATTACCTCATCGCTATCGATGTTGCTGTGGTTGTATGGCGCAGGAACTGCCTTAGGATGGTAATCGTACAACCGTGGACAAAATGAACACACGACGAAGGATGCCGTTTCAAAAGTTTGGTGCACTGGCGGTGGCTGATGCACACGGCCTGTTATGGGTTCGAAATTATGAATGCTAAATCCATAAGGGAAATTGTAGCCGTCCCAACCTATAACATCAAAAGGATGCGTAGCATAAACCACCTCATGAATCATTCCTTCCTTTTTTATTTTGATAAGAAAATCACCTTTTTCGTCATGAGTTTCAAGCTCTATAGGCACTTTGAAATCGCGTTCGCAAAAAGGAGCGTGTTCTAAATGTTGACCGGACTCATTCTTATAGCGTTTTGGGGTGTAGAATGGTGAGAAAGATTCTACATAAAACAATCTGTTTTCGGTAGTATCAAATTCGATTTGATAGATTATGCCTCTTGGAATGATTAGATAATCGCCATATTCGAAATTTATATTTCCGAGCATGGTTCGCAATTTTCCTGAACCTTTATGTATGAATATTAGTTCATCAGCATCGGCATTTTTGTAAAAATAAGATGTAAGTGAATTTTTAGGAGCAGCAACACCTATAGTACAGTCTTTATTGACTAGCATGGGTTTTCTACTTTCTAAAAAATCATCTTCTGGGAGGAGTTCAAATCCTTTTAAAAGTAATGATTTGATATTTTTGCCAATGGCTATTTTGGGTTCAACCGAATAGGATTTAATAATTTCTTTTACTTGTGTTGGCCTATGCAAATGATAGGACAAGGATGAATGACCGTGAAATCCTTCGGTGCCAAAAAGTTGTTCGTAATAAAAGCCTCCTTCGGGTTTTTCGAACTGAGTGTGTCGCTTTTGTGGAAAATTTCCGAGTTTATGATATAAAGGCATTTGATATAAGATTTTTGAATTAAAGTTTAAAATTTCTTCAAAAATAAAATACTCATTCTGGATTTCTTTTGATGAGAAATTGCAGATAGTCTAACAAATCGACCCAAATGGTTTTCATACTAACAAATATCGTGAAATTTTAATTTTCAATCTATTATCTTATGAAATATTTACAATTGAAAAAGGCATTAAAAAATGATAATTCAAGTTTTAATGCCTTTACAAAATATTATGAAGTGATATTTATCTTACTTTTTTAAAACTATACGCATAAATCAGTGTGTGAATTACTGCAAAAAGTAAAGAAAAATAGAATAAGAAATGATCGTCAATATTTGGGTCATTATGGTGTATAAAAGCAATTACAATTAACGCGAATACCATTCCTAATCCAGATCCTGCAACAGTTTTATAACTTTTTAAACTGAACGCCCCTTTGTTTAAAACACTGTTTTTCATACCATAAAATAAGTATAAATCAAATCCTATCATCATCCAAACAATTAGTCTAATCCAAGTGTCTAAAGGCAAAAACACCATCATAAATAAACAAACAAAAACACCCGCTATAGGCACAAAAGGCACTAATGGGGTTCTAAATGCTCTTGGAGCATCTGGCATTTTCTTGCGCATAATCAAGACGCCTATGCATACCAAAATAAAGGCAAATAAAGTTCCAATACTTGTCATCTCTCCAACCACTCTTGCAGGTACAAATGCTGCAAAAAGGCTTACAATAACCATAAATAAAAGATTATTTTTAGCTGGAGTTCTAAATTTTGAATGGACTTCAGAAAAAACTTTCGGCATTAAACCGTCTTTACTCATAGAGAAAAATACTCTGCTTTGACCCATTAACATCACTAAAATAACAGATGCATATCCTCCTAATATTGCCAAAAGAATTGCATTGTTTAACCAAGGATAAGCTGGTGTAATCATACCGTCAGGACCAGCCGTCCCCATGGCTTCTACGGCTATAGCTACAGGAGCAATTCCGTCTTTTCCAGCAAAAGCTTGATAATTAACAACACCCGTCATAACATGTGCAAAAAGTATATATAAAACCGTGCATATAGCTAATGAAAGTAATATTCCAATTGGCATATCTCTTTTGGGATTTTTTGCTTCTTGAGCTGCTGTAGAAACGGCGTCAAAGCCAATGTATGCAAAAAACACTATTGCAGCTGCTCTAATTATTCCAGAGAAACCAAATTCACCAAATTTACCAGTATTTTCAGGGATATATGGAGTATAGTTTTCAGGTCTGATGTATTGCCAACCTACTGCAATAAAAACCAAAACAACAGTTACTTTAAGTAGTACTATTATTCCGTTTATAAAAGCCGATTCGCGAGTTCCACGGATTAAAATTAGAGACATTACCATAACAATAAAAACTGCTGGAGCATTAATAATTCCACCTTCAAAAGGAGAAAGTGTATAGGATTCGTCTAAATGTATACCATAGCCTCCTAAAAATTTCCCTAAATACCTCGACCAACTAATAGAAACTGTCGCTGCGCCTACTGCATATTCAAGAACTAAATCCCAACCTATAATCCAAGCTATAAATTCTCCCATGGTAGCAAAAGAATAAGTATATGCGCTACCCGCAACAGGAATCATTGAAGAAAATTCAGCATAACACAATCCAGCAAAAATGCAACCAAAAGCAGCTACTAGAAAGGATATTGTTATTGCTGGACCCGCATTCATTGAAGCTGCTAAACCAGTAATGGAGAATAATCCTGCACCAATAATTGCTCCTATACCAAGGGCTACTAATCCAGGTGCGGTTAATGTTTTCTTTAACCCTTTTTCAGATTCTGAAGCTTCATTTAATAATTGTGATAAAGGTTTTCGTTTCCAAATAGACATGTGTTTCCTGTTTTAAGTTTGTATTAAAAAATCAAATATATAGTTTTTTGTACAACATTAAACAAAAAATATTAAAACCAAAAGCCAACATTAAACCAAGCAAAACTTCTGCCTGTTTCTGGTGACCAAGTATATTTAATTTCTATTGGACCAATTAAGGTTTCTAAACCATAACCTAATGCATATCCTGAATATCTAGGCTTTGATATCCAATCTGTTGTATTAAAAAGATTATTTTGAACATTTGCATAGTTTGCAGTTATATTTAAGTGGTTTTTTTTGTAAAATTCATAATCTAAAGTAAATGATGATTTAATAAAACTGTCGGCCGCAATACTTAAAAAATCATAGCCATAAAAATGCTTAAAGTTATTTATTGCGTTAAAACCATAACCTCCAAGTACAAAGTTAAAAAATGGAATGGAGTTCTCGCCAATATCAAATCCTGCTTCGTTATGAAAATTAAACGCTAATTTGTTTGTAATCGTTCTTGCAAAACCTATTTCTCCTTTTGCAATTGAAAATCTATTGAAATTGTTATTGTAATCTGATGAATACCCATAGTATTGAAAATCTCCTGTGAGATACCAACCTTTTTTTGGAAAATATTTATTATCTAAAGAATCAAATTTCAAATATCCGAAAAGGCTTAAATAATTACTGTTTTCAAAAACTGGATTAACAAAATCAATGGTTTTTGATTTTATTCTGAGATGTTTAAATTCAATTCCTGTTCCTATAAGAAATTTTTGAGCAAAAATAGTTTGTGCATATGCTAGATTAGAAAAATCAGAGAAGTCAATGTTTATTGAATTAATTCCTTGCTGACTTAACAATTCACCATTATTAAAATCAAATTTTGTATTAGAATTAAAAGTATTTAGTCGTGACTTAAAACCAAAGCTCCAATAAAAACCATTGTCTATATAGTAATCGATATTATATCTTAAATTGTCTCCCAAAATAATGTCTAATGAGGTAATATCATTTTTGACTAAAGCACTCTTTTGTGTCAAATTAACTAAAAAACCACTTTTATATAAATCATCATAATGCAAAGCAAACTTTAAAAAAGTTTTAATTGAATTCTCATTTAAATCTATTACTAAGTCATCGCTATTTTCGTTCTTCTCTAAAGCATACGTTATGGTACTAAAGTTCTGAGTAGCCGTAATATTATCTATGCCTTTCTTTAAATCTTCGTAACTAATTTTTGATTTTTGTTTAAAACCTAGCTTTCCTATGATATATGAGCGTGTGTAGTTTTTTAAAAGTTTGATTCGAATAGTATTAATTTGAATGCTATCTGAACTTTTTGCTAGACCTTTATTTAAATTCATTTCGGAAAAACTTCCTAAAGCCTTTAATTTTTCATAAACTGAGAAAGCAGCTTCTTCTCCGCTCTTTATAATTTCTGCTCCATCATCAAATGAAATAACTCCATATTTTTCTGTGTCTGGTTTTATATAAATATCGGTTTGTTTAATCTTTACCTTCATTTTTTCAATAGATTGAAGATTTATAATTTGAGATAAAATTTTTGTTGCTTCTTTTAGTTTACTTCTATCTAATAAATCATCTTGTACATCGACACCTATAATAATGTCAGCTCCCAACTTTCTTACTTCTTCAATTGGATAGTTATTTGCTACACCTCCATCTAAAAGCATTTTTCCATCTATTTCTACAGGAGAAAATAAGGTTGGAAAGGCCGCACTAGCTAAAATGGCTTTCGCTAAATAACCTTTATTTAAAACAACCTCATCTCCGTTTTCTATATTTGAGGCTATGCAAGTAAAAGCTATTGGAAGTTTATTAAAATCTCTAATATGCCGCATATTCTTAGTAAGTCTATTTAATAAATTATAATTGTAAATTCCTTTTGATAAGGATGTTGGAACTCCAATTTTAAACTTATTAAAAGGCAATACAAAAGCATACAACTCATCATTCTTTTTTTCGTAAAAATTCTTCGAAGATCTAGGTATAAAATCATTTATTAAATCATCAAAATTTGTTGCCTTGAAAATTGAATCGAGCTGATTGGCATTATAGCCACAAGCATATAATCCGCCAACTACCGCTCCCATACTAGTTCCGCCAATGTAATCTATTTTTACACCTGCTTGTTCTAATACTTTAAGAACGCCAATATGAGCGAATCCTTTTGCACCGCCTCCGCTTAACACCAATCCTATTTTAGGCTTTTTAAGTGTTTGTTCTTGCGAAAAACAATTAGAAAGAGTAAAAAACATTATAAAAAATAAAAGAATTTTTTTCATGTAGAATTTACAGATTAGTTGTTTTGTAAAAGTCGGTAATTTTTTTGGCTTTTGATGCACCAACAACGTCAGAAATCTCTTTTTCTGAAGCCAATTTCAATCTTTTAACGCTTTTAAAATGTTGAATTAAGACTAACATCGTTTTTTCACCTATTCCTGCAATGGCTTCAATAGAAGAATTTAAAGCGGCTTTGCTTCTTTTATCTCTGTGAAAGGTAATTCCAAAACGGTGTGCTTCATTTCTAAGCTGTTGTATTACCTTTAAGGTTTCCGATTTTTTATCTAAATACAACGGAACTGAATCGCCTGGATAAAATAATTCTTCTAATCGTTTTGCAATTCCTATAATAGCAATTTTTCCTCTTAAACCTAGTTCGTCAATACTTTTTAAAGCTGATGATAATTGTCCTTTTCCCCCATCAATAATTATTAATTGAGGCAATGGTTGTTGTTCGTCAAGCATGCGTTTGTACCTGCGAAAGACTACTTCTTCCATTGAAGCGAAATCGTTTGGCCCTTCAACGGTCTTAATATTAAAATGCCTATAGTCTTTTTTACTGGGTTTTGCATCTTTAAAAACAACACAAGCCGCAACAGGATTGGTTCCTTGAATGTTAGAATTATCAAAACATTCGATGTGTCTTGGCTCGACTTGCAATCGTAAATCCTTTTGCATCTGCACCATAATTCGGTTCGTGTGCCGGTCTGGATCTACAATTTGTAATTGTTTGAGTTGCTCTATTCTATAAAACTTAGCATTACGAATAGACAATTCTAAAATTTGTTTTTTGTCTCCCAATTGTGGCACTGTAACTTTAATGCTCGAACCCACTTCGACTTCAAAAGGAACAATAATTTCTTTAGATAATAATTGAAACCGTTCTCTAAGTTCAATAATAGCTAGTTCTAACAGTTCTTCATCCGATTCATCGAGTTTCTTTTTTATTTCTAAAGTATGTGAACGAATTATTGAACCATGTGCAATTTGAAGAAAATTGACATAGGCCGCACTTTCGTCTGAAACAATAGAAAAAACATCAATATTTGTAATTTTTGGATTTACAATTGTAGAACGAGATTGGTATTTTTCTAAAGTTTCTATTTTTTCTTTTACTTTTTGAGCTTCTTCAAAATGCATTTTAGAGGCCAAGTCATTCATCAATTTTTTGAAATCTTTCATGCTTTCTTTGAAATTCCCTTTCAAAATTTCGCGTATTGCATCTACTTGTTTTTGATAGTTATCTAGAGATTCATAGCCTTCGCAAGGTCCTTTGCAATTGCCAATGTGGTACTCGAGACAAACTTTAAATTTATGGTTTTCGATGTTAGTTGCACTCAAATCAAAATTACAGGTTCGCAACGGATACAATTCTTTAATCAAATCCAGAATCGTTGTTACGGTTTTGAAACTGGTATAAGGTCCAAAATACTCTGAACCGTCTTTGACCATTTTTCTCGTGGGAAATATTCTAGAAAATGGTTCTTTTTTAATACAAATCCAAGGATAGGATTTATCATCACGAAGCAAGACATTATAACGCGGTTGCAATGTTTTTATAAGATTGTTTTCCAGTAACAAAGCGTCCGACTCTGTAGGAACAACAATATGCTTTATAGTAACAATTTTCTTTACAAGAACATTAGTTTTAGCCGTATCGTGAATTTTGTTAAAATAGGAAGAAACTCTTTTCTTCAAGTTTTTAGCTTTGCCTACATAAAGAATTTTTTCTTCTTTATCATAATACTGATAGACTCCGGGACTATCAGGAAGGGTTTGTATTTGAAGTTCTAGTGAAGGAGTTGTCATGGAAACAAAGTTATGATGATAATCATGAATTTCAAATGAGACTTTGCAAATTTAATTTTATAATTTTACTTCATGAACAAAAGCGATTTAAGATTTAAATATAAAGCATTAAGAAAGCAGCTTTCTGAAGACAAAATAGAAGAAATGAGTTTAGCCATTGCCAATAAATTATTGCAATTACCCATTTGGCACAAAACCTATTTTCATGTTTTTTTACCAATTCTCGAACAAAAAGAGGTAGATACCGAATGTATATTGCATATATTATCAGGAAAAGACAAGGAAATTATAATTTCGAAATCTGATTTTAAAACGTGCAGTATGACTCATTTCTTACTAACTGAAAATACCACAATAAAGAAAAATCAATATAATATTCCTGAACCTTTAGAGGGAATTGAAGTTCCTATACGTAAAATAGAGGTGATTTTTGTACCTCTTTTAGCTTTTGACACAAAAGGAAATCGGGTGGGTTATGGCAAAGGCTTTTATGATAAATTTTTATCGGAATGCAACCCGGAAACCATTAAAATAGGATTGTCTTTTTTTGAAGCAGAAGATACAATTACTGATGTTTTTGAAAATGATGTGAAGTTAGATTATTGCGTGACACCAAATACCATTTATACTTTTTAGTGTAAAACTTGACAAATTATCTATACGTTTTGATGATGAAAGGCTTTTTTATTAAAAACGATTAAGATTCCAACTCCAGTAGAAATGGCCATATCGGCAACATTAAAAATAGCATTAAAAAATTTAAAATCAGTTCCGCCCCAAAAAGGCAACCAGCTTGGGAAAGTTCCGTCAATAATAGGAAAATACAACATGTCGACCACTTTACCGTGAAAAACTTTACCATACGGATTTTCAGAAAACAAAGTAGCTAAGTGGTTGTGGCTATCGTCAAAGATAATTCCGTAAAAAACAGAATCAATAATGTTCCCGAATGCTCCTGCTAAAATTAAAGCAATGGCAACTATTAAATAATTGGATGAATTTTTATGTGAAGCATCCCAAAGCCAATATCCTATTGCAGTTACTGCTATTAGCCTGAAAACGGTAAGAAATAATTTACCATACGCTCCTGGTATTTCTGTTCCCCATGCCATTCCTTCATTTTCTATAAAAAGAATTTTAAACCAGCTGAAAACGTTGACTTCTTCACCCAAAACAAAATTAGTTTTGATGTAAATTTTAGACAATTGATCTATAAGTAATACGATGAAAATTAGGAAATAAGCGTTTCTTAATGACATTATGTTTGATTTTTTAAGGCGCAAAAATACTGTTTTTTTCTAAAAAAAACGCTCCTACTGGAGCGTTAATTATTGTGTAACTAATTCTTATCGTTGTAAATTCTTAGCTTCAATACTCATTGTAGCGTGAGGAACAATCATCAATCGTTCTTTACTAATCAATTTTCCTGTTACTTTGCAAACACCATAGGTTTTGTTCTCCACACGGAAAAGAGCATTTTTTAAATCACGAATAAATTTTTCCTGACGAATAGCCAATTGTGAATTTGCCTCTTTAGACATCGTTTCACTTCCCTCTTCAAATGCTTTGAAGGTTGGTGAAGTATCGTCGGTACCGTTATTTAAGTCATTCATGTAAGCACTTTTTATTAAATCTAAATCGGCTTGTGCTTTACTAATTTTTTTTAGGATTAACTCTTTAAACTCAGCCAAATCTCCGTCTGAGTATCTTGCAATTTCATCTACCATGTTCTTGTTATTTTGTAATTAGTATTCTTGTTTTTATTTCGTCAAATTCTATTTCAATTCCGTCTTTTACATTTTCTTCAAAAAGTAATGTTTCTGTTAATGTTTCTGACTTGATATAGGCTTCATTTGCTAAAACCGCTTTTTGCAAAGCTTCGTCTTTTTGCAAATGAACTTTAATCTTATCTGTAACTTCAAATCCTGAATCTTTCCTAATGTTTTGAATTCTGTTCACTAATTCTCTAGCAATACCTTCTTCTTTTAATTCTGAAGAGATGGTAATGTCTAGCGCTACTGTTATCCCGTTTGAATTAGCAACCAGCCAACCTTCGATATCTTGAGAAGAAATCTCTACATCCTCCTGTGATAAAGTTATAGTATTTCCTGAGATTTCAATACTTAAAAACCCTAAATTATCTAATTGATTGATTTGTTCTGGTGTAAAATTTTGTATCTGTTTGGAAATCAAACCCATATCTTTACCAAAACGAGGTCCTAAAGTCTTGAAATTCGGCTTGATTTGTTTTACTAAAATTCCTGAAGCATCGTCTAAAAGTACGATTTCCTTTACGTTTACTTCTGCCTTTATAAGGTCAGAAATGGCTTCAATTTCAGCACGTTGACTCTCGTCAAGTATTGGAATCATTACCTTTTGCAACGGTTGGCGCACCTTAATCATTTCCTTTTTTCTTAGTGATAATACTAAGGATGATATCGTCTGTGCTTTTTGCATTTTGCTCTCTAATAATTTATTAACAAAGTTTTCAACGTATTTTGGAAACTCCGCCAAATGTACACTGTCGTAATTTTCTGACTGTGTTGCTTGCGTTAAGTCTCTATAAAGTTTGTCCATAAAGAATGGAGCTACTGGAGCACTTAATTTACTTACGGTTAATAAACAGGTGTATAAGGTTTGATAAGCTGCAATTTTATCTTGTGCGTATTCGCCTTTCCAGAAACGACGACGACACAAACGAACGTACCAATTGCTTAGGTTTTCCTGAACAAAATCAGAAATGGCACGTGTGGCTTTAGTAGGTTCATAATCGGCATAAGCCTCATCTACGACTTTTATCAAAGTATTCAATTCTGAAATAATCCATTGGTCTATTTCTGGTCTTTCGTTTAACGGAATTTCAGCTTCAGCGTATTTGAAATGATCGATATTGGCATACAAACTAAAAAACGAATAGGTATTATACAAAGTTCCAAAAAATTTACGCCGAACTTCAGCAATTCCTTCTAAATCGAATTTTAAATTGTCCCAAGGATTGGCGTTCGAAATCATATACCAACGTGTGGCATCAGGACCATATTCATTTAATGTATCAAAAGGATCGGCAGCATTTCCTAAACGTTTAGACATTTTCTGCCCATTTTTATCTAAAACTAATCCGTTAGAAACTACATTCTTATAGGCAACTCTGTCAAAAACTAAAGTTCCGATAGCGTGTAAAGTATAGAACCAGCCACGCGTTTGATCGACTCCTTCAGCAATAAAATCAGCAGGAAAATCTTTGTTTTCGTCAATTTTAGCCGCATTTTCAAAAGGATAATGCCATTGTGCATAAGGCATTGCACCAGAATCAAACCAAACATCAATTAGGTCGCTTTCGCGTTTCATTGGTTTTCCAGAAGGCGAAACTAAGGTAATTTCATCGACTACATTTTTATGTAAATCAATTAAATCATAGTTGCTTTCGCTCATATTTCCTACTTCAAAACCTTTGAAAGGATTTTCTTTTTGAAATCCGGCAGCGATAGATTTTTCGATTTCATTGTATAATTCTTCAACAGAACCAATCAAGATTTCTTCTGTTCCTTCATCAGTTCTCCAGATTGGCAAAGGAATTCCCCAAAAACGGGATCGTGATAAATTCCAATCGTTGGCATTTTTTAGCCAATTCCCAAAACGGCCTTCTCCTGTTGCTTTTGGTTTCCAGTTGATGGTTTCGTTTAGTTCGAACATTCTATCTCGAACTTCAGTTATTTTTATAAACCAAGAATCTAGCGGATAATATAAAATGGGTGTGTCAGTTCTCCAACAATGTGGATAACTGTGTACGTATTTTTCTACTTTAAAGGCTTTGTTTTCTTCTTTTAATCGTATAGCTATTTCAACATCAATAGAGCGTTCGGGAGCTTCGCCTTCAGTGTAATATTCGTTTTTAACATATTTTCCGGAATAACTTCCCAAACCATCGATGAATTTACCTTGTAAATTTACCAATGGAACTGGGTTTTCATTTTCGTCCAAAACCAACATTGGCGGCACTTCTGGAATAGCCTCCTTGGCCACTTTGGCATCATCAGCTCCAAAAGTTGGCGCAGTGTGCACAATACCTGTTCCGTCTTCGGTAGTCACAAAATCTCCTGAAATTACTCGGAAAGCATTTTCTGGATTTTGATATGGCAAAGCCAATTTCATTAATTGTTCGTAACGAATACCGACTAAATCAGACCCTTTACATTCGGCAATAATTTGATATGGAATTTTTTTGTCGCCTTCTTTGAAATTTTCAAAATCAGAAGGTTCTGCACTTTCAAAAAATCCTTTACTAAATTGTTTTCCAACTAAGTTTTTAGCAAGAATAACATTAATATGTTTGAAAGTATATTGATTGAATGTTTTAATCAGTACATAATCAATTTTTGGACCAACAGTCAATGCGGTATTTGAAGGTAATGTCCATGGAGTAGTTGTCCATGCTAAAAATTGGAATCTTCCTCTCATTGAACCTTCTCCAAAAAAAAGCGGATGTTGTAATTTGAATGCTTTTTCAATAGTGTTTTCTTCAGTCTCACCGTTAGGATAAAGACTTGCTTGAAACTGTGCAACAACTGTAGTATCTGTTACATCACGATAACTTCCGGGTTGGTTTACTTCATGAGACGACAATCCTGTTCCTGCTTTTGGGGAATAGGGTTGTATGGTATAGCCCTTATACATCAAATCTTTGTTATAGATTTGTTTTAGTAGCCACCAAACCGTTTCCATGTATTTGGGTTTGTAGGTCACGTACGGATCCTCCATATCGACCCAATAGCCCATTTTTTCAGTTAAATCATTCCACACATCGGTGTAACGCATGACAGTTTTCTTACACGCTTCGTTGTATTCTTCGATAGAAATGGTTTTGCCTATGTCTTCTTTTGTGATGCCTAATTCCTTTTCGGTACCCAATTCTACAGGCAATCCGTGGGTATCCCAACCGGCTTTACGCTTCACTTGAAATCCTTTTTGAGTTTTATAACGGCAAAAAATATCTTTAATCGCTCTTGCCATTACATGGTGAATTCCCGGCAATCCATTTGCAGAAGGAGGTCCTTCAAAAAACACGAATGGTGATGCTCCTTCACGAGTAGTGATGCTCTTCTCGAATATGTTTTCTTTTTTCCAAAAATCAAGAACTTCTGATGCTACTTTTGGTAAGTCAAGTCCTTTGTATTCAGTAAATTTTGTGCTCATTTTGTACTTTTCTTAATCGAGGTGCGAAAGTAATAAATAGTTATGAATTATGAGTGATGAGTAATGAGTTTTTGTGCATGAGGGATGGAAGAGAAAATCCTCCCGCTTTTTTTCGGGAGATTATAACGAACAGCCCGACCCAACTATGCAAGGAGGTACGACGAAGCAATAGGAAGGGTCATGCCCGAATTTAAGAAAAAACCTCCTTCAATACGTCCAAAGATTTGGGTCTTTTAAAACCATCTAGATGAAAACTGTAGTAATCGACTAGTATTTTCAGAACAATTTGTCTTTCGATGATATGAAAAATCTTTTGATTGTTTTCGAATTTTAAATGGATGAGTTTTTTAAATAAATTACTTTCGTGTTCTGTTAACGAACTGATTGCGTGAAATGGCGTGAAAATCCCTTCGGTCATTTCGAAAAAAGGAAAATCTATGTTAGCAATATCTGGATAAAACCCGAGAAATTTTGTCATTTCTAAGAGTAAAATAAGATGAAAATTAGTAATATCATCGTGAGTGTCTAACCAATGTAATGCTGTTTCTAAAAAGGTGAAAAGTGCTTCGTTTTTTTCTTCTTCATGAATGGAGTGATGCAAAATTTCGGATACAAACATGACAATCGTGCTTTTATAAACATCGGAATGAATCGATTGAAACGGAGTTGCAATTTTTATTTCCTTAAAATTCTCTAAAGTGCCTTTGTTTTTATGGATTGCTTCTATTTCTAGAATACTTAACGGCTGGAAATAGGCAATTTTTTGATTCGATTTTCTGGATGAAAAAGCATCTCTAACAAAATACGATTTTAAACCATCGGTTTGTGTAAAACATTTTACAATCAAGCTTTTATCTTGATATTTTAGAGAAGAAATGACGATGGCTTTGGTTTTTACTAACAATTTTAAATAGAGATACGAGATTATTAATTTTGCTTACCTAATTATCATCACTTTTTTAACTTTCGTTTCTATTCCGTCTTGGGCAGAAATAAAAATCATATATACTCCAGAAGCTACTTTATATTTTCCAAAAGCAGTAGTATCCCATTCAATTGTACCTCCCTCGGATGTGGTTTCGTATACTAAATTGCCTTCTATATCGGCTATTTTAATAGTGGCTTTATTTATTAATCCACTAATTTTAACTGTTCCTGTATACTCTGGACGTACTGGATTTGGATACACATAAACATTATTAAGAGTTTCATTGGCGTCAGTTGAAGTTCCTTTATAAGAAACCAAGCCTTTAGTGGTGGCAAAAAACACTTCTCCAGTTTCTCCGTTAATATCTATATCATTGATTGTATTACTAGGTAAAGGCGAATTGTTAATCGTAAAATGATGAATGGTTTGCTGACCGTCTGGTGACACAAGAAATACTCCAGAATCTGCAGTGCCAATCCATTTGTTGTTGGCTCCATCAACAACAATATCTATAATGAACTGTTCATACATTAGTTCTTGGGCTAGATTTTCTTCTACAATAATTATAGGATTGGCTGTCAATTGTTCATCGGAAAAAAAACTATCTATATTAGACAAGATTCTTAAACCTTTTGTCGTCCCTATCCAAAGTTGCTTATTATTGTCTGGAGTAGCAACTCGCGCATCATCAATGGGTAAGTTTCCTGCATCTGAACCTACTGTTATTTTTTTTAAAACTTTTCCGTTTTCATTAAAACCAATTATTCCGTTTTTATTAGTTGCTACCCATTTTGTTTCATTTTTATCTATTTCCATTCTTCCAAAAATAGTTTTGTTTGGGTTAGAGAGTATTGGTTTTATTGAAAAACTTAGCCATGTTTCTTTTGTTTTAAGGGTTTTTATTCCATTTTCCACAAGACTGTTATTTATCCACAAATTTCCAGTCTTGTCGAACACTAGTCCGTTTACCCATGTATCATTATCTGAAATTGCTTCTATTGAACTATTTGTTTTTCCATATAAAAAAGAGGGTGTGTCGTTTTCAATTTTTAATAAGCCTGAATCAAGAGACCCAATGTAAACTTTATTTTCATTGTTAGGATCAACGGCAATACTAATCAATGATTTTGAGCCAAATACTTTTTCATAAGGAATATGTAACCATCCTGCTTTATTAAATTTACTTATACCATAACTGTCTTTTGGGTACGGATTGTATACACTGTCATAATCGCCATAAACTGCCCAAAAAGATGTTGGTGTAGTTTTTAGTGCAAACACACTATTTCTTAAAGGGCCACTAGGAGTGCTATTCTCAAAAGTTGAAGATTCAGAAATTGTGGTGTTTATTAATCCATTTTGTTTTGTCCCAATATAAACGATGTCATTTATACTAGTAGCGCAAGTGAAATTTGGACTAAAATCCGTAATCTGATTGCTATTTATTTGACGAATTAGCGTTACTTGTTTATTGTAGATAAATACGCTGTATGCTGTGGTAATAAGAAGGTAATTGTCTGTTTTTCTCATATCAACAGCCTTTGAAGGAAGTTGTAAATACACTGCAAAAGAATTAGAAACTGAATTATATTTATGTATATATCCAGAAGTATCTATTGCAATAAGCTCAGAATGAAAAGTTTCTATGCTTGACCAATTTCCTGAGACAATTAGTACCCATTGATTGTAATCATTTAAATTTGGATTGCTAATTTCTGCACTTCGTATTCCATTAGTAAGAGTTGAAGCATAAATTTTATCATTAAAAACAGTAGTTTGAGTAACTGAAATTTGTGAACCGGAATCACCAATAAAATAAGTATCCCCAAATTGAAGTGTGGATAAATTGAATTGAACAATTCCAAAATCACAAGAAATATAAACAATTCCATTATGCTCCATAAAATGATTTATTCTTTTAATATTTGATGGTAAAGCCTTATTAATTATGTCTACAACATTTAATATGCTATTATCTTTTTCGTTTATTACTGTCATTAATCCATTTTCATAACCTACTAAAGTCTTTTTAAAATTTGGACTGTGGTAAATGGAACTTATAGTTTGTGCCGAAAGTCCATCAACCGTATTTGTTGTACTAATTTCGCCTGAAATACTGTTTTTATAAAACAAAGCATTCTCAGAAGCGGCAAATAATTTATCACTAGATTGAGACAAATCTTTAATTTCATTATAGGAAAAATAACCTTTCCATAATGCTGAGTTTTGGGAAAAACTAAATTGTATAGCCCATAAAAAAAAGAAAAAGAGACAGTGTTTTTTCATTATACTTCAAGGATTGTGAGACAAATATACTATAAAACGGAATTATTTTATTTTTAATATAAAAATCAAAAAAAATGCCTCCAATTAATGAAGGCATTACTAATCAATATTTAAACTACTTTATACTACTCCCTGCGCCAGCATTGCATCAGCCACTTTAACAAATCCAGCAATATTAGCCCCTTTTACGTAATCAATATAACCAGAAGTATCTTTACCGTACTTTACACAAGAAGTATGAATGTTTAGCATAATATTTTTTAATCTTTCATCTACTTCTCCTGATGTCCAACTTAATCTTAAAGAATTTTGTGACATTTCTAAACCAGATGTTGCAACACCTCCTGCATTAGAAGCTTTACCTGGAGCAAATAATATTTTTGCTTTTTGAAAAACGATTACGGCATCTGGAGTTGAAGGCATATTAGCTCCTTCGGCTATACAAATACATCCATTAGCAACAAGTGCTTTTGCATCATCCTGATTCAATTCATTTTGAGTAGCACATGGTAATGCAACATCACATTTTACTTCCCAAGGTCTTTTACCTTCAACATATTTAGCATTCGGATATTTTTTTAAATAATCACTTATTCTACCTCTAAGTTCATTTTTTATTTCCATAATGTAATCTAATTTAGTAGCATCAATACCATCAGCATCATAAATATATCCTGATGAATCGGACATTGTAACTACTTTAGAACCTAATTGCGTCGCTTTTTCGACAGCATATTGTGCCACATTACCTGATCCAGAAACCACTACCGTTTTTCCTGAAATGTTTTTTCCTTTTGTTGCTAACATACTTTGAGCAAAGTAAACTGCGCCATATCCTGTTGCTTCAGGACGAATTAACGAGCCTCCAAAAGAAATTCCTTTTCCTGTTAATACTCCAGTAAACTCATTTATTAGCCTTTTATATTGACCAAACATATAACCAACTTCTCTTCCTCCAACGCCCATATCTCCAGCAGGAACATCAGTGTTAGCCCCTATATGTCTTGACAATTCAGTCATAAATGCTTGACAAAAACGCATTACTTCATTTTCAGATTTCCCTTTAGGATCAAAATCAGCTCCTCCTTTTCCGCCACCCATAGGTAATGTAGTCAAACTGTTCTTGAAAGTTTGTTCGAAAGCTAGAAATTTTAAAATGCTTAAATTTACAGATGGATGAAAACGAATTCCTCCTTTATATGGGCCAATAGCCGAATTCATTTGAATGCGATATCCTCTATTTACTTGAGTATTCCCTACATCATCAATCCAAACTACTCTAAACATAATAATCCGTTCAGATTCAACCATTCTTTCCAAAAGCATTTTGTTTTGGTATTTTTTATTTTCTTCAATAAACGGAATTACTGTTTCAGCAACTTCGTGAACAGCCTGCATGAATTCAGGCTCATTTGGGTTTTTTTTAGCAACCGCCTCAACAAAAGATTGGATACTTTGTGACATGATTAATAGATTAATAACGTTTAAGAAAACGTTTTCGTTAGTGCTTACAAATATACATTATATAAAAATATAGGTGTAATTTTATACAATATAAGAGAATTTTTATCATTCTTTTAATCTAAATTCAGAAAACCTATTGTAAAAATATTAATTTTACGAAATCGTTGTAGTTTTCGTAAATAAAAGATATTTTAGTTGCTTTTTTTTTAAAGTTTAAAAAAAAAAAAATCGTCAATGATGTTTTTATATATTTGTCAATAATTGAATTAATATAGATGCAAATGCCCAAGTATTTTATCCTAACCTTCTTGTTTTTATTTGGTTATTCAAATAAATCAATTGCTCAGTTTGGGTTTTCTCATGAAGTAGGTGCTATTGCTGGGCCTATAGCTTTTCAATCTGATTATGGAGAACGATACGATTTTACTACAAATGCAGGAAACACAGGATATGGAATAGGCCTCATTCATTATTTAAATTTTTCCTATAAAGCAGATTGTAATTGTTATACTCCGGAAACTTATTTTAACGATCACTTTAAATTAAGAAGTGAATTATCCTATAACAAAACCAAATTACAACACTTTGGAGAATGGGTTGATCCTGATAAAAAAAGGCTTTTCAACGACCAATTAAGAGGAATGAGAGGTGAGGCCTCGGTAACCAACATTGGTATGCAATTGGAATTTTTTCCTTTAAGCATTAGGGATTTTACTGCAACTATAGGGTCTTTGGCTCCATTTGTTAGTTTTGGCGGACAATTTAGTTTCTACGATCCAAAAGCTTATTCTACATTGGGTAAATTAAATATTCCTTCAACAACTCCTATAAAATATTATAAAGCAACACAAAATAGCGGTGGTACTGTTTGGTCTGTTGTATCTAGTGTTGGAACTCGATATAAAGTATCTCCATTATCTGATTTGATGGTTGATTTGAGATTTCAATATTTTTTTTCTAACTGGGTTGATGGCTTAAATCCTGACCAAAAAATCTATAAAGAAAACAAAGCAAACGATTGGTTGGTTTGGTTTAATTTTGGTTATATCTACTATTTACAATAAACCATTTATTTAAATTCTATATAAATCAGATTTTTTTATCCTAAGAAGATAATGCTTGTTCTAAATCTGTTATTAAATCTTCTATATCTTCTATTCCGACACTAAGACGAACCAAATCATCGGTAATTCCGATTTCTTTTCTTTTGTCTTCAGGAATAGATGCGTGTGTCATTAATGCTGGGTGATTGGCTAGAGACTCTACACCTCCTAGAGATTCTGCTAATGTAAACACCTTTAATTTTTCTAAAAAAATTATAGATTCTTCTTTTCTTCCAGAAACAAAAGTAAAAGAAACCATTCCTCCAAATCCAGTCATTTGTTTTTTTGCAATTTCATGAAAAGGATGGCTAGTTAACCCAGGGTAATAAACGGTCTTTATTTTTGGATGTTGGTTTAAATAATCTGCAATTTTCTCTCCGTTTTCACAATGTCTTTGCATTCTCAAATGAAGCGTTTTAATTCCTCTTAAAACTAAAAAGCTATCCATTGGGCCAAGTGTCGCTCCTGTAGCAAACTGCTGAAAATGCAATTGCTCGCCCAAAGACTCCTCTTTTACAATTAATGCTCCTGCAATAACATCAGAGTGCCCACTCAAATATTTTGTTGCAGAATGCATTACAATATCAGCTCCTAAATCTAAAGGCCTTTGTAAATATGGGGTTGCAAAAGTATTGTCAACTGCAAAAAGTATGTTATGTGCTTTAGTGATTTTTGAAATCTCTTGGATATCCGCTAATTTCATCAACGGATTTGTTGGCGTTTCTACCCAAACTAACTTTGTGTATTCGTTAATTAATGATTTGAATTTTTGCAAATCATTCATATCCACAAAATGAAATCTTATTCCCGAATCTTTATAGATTCGAGTAAACATTCTATAGGTTCCTCCGTACAAGTCATCCATTGCTATAACTTCGTCACCGGCTTTAAAAGAACGTAAAATACAATCTGTAGCCGCTAATCCTGAAGAAAAAGCCAAAGCTCGTGTTCCGTTTTCTATACTTGCTAAAGCATTTTCTAAAGCCGTTCGGGTTGGATTGGAAGCTCTACTGTATTCATAATCTCCTATAGGTTGTCCAGGACTCTTTTGAACAAATGTAGATGTTTGATAAATTGGTGGCATTACGGCTCCAGTTGATGGGTCATGATGTTGACCTCCGTGAATGGTTTTAGTATTAAACTTCATTTTTTTAATTCGTTTTGAAAATAGATTAAATAAACTTTCTAATATTCATCATAAAACCAAAGTGTAATGCCTCATGATAATTGTTAAACTCCATTGCTTCTTTTGCAGAAGTAAGATTAAAACCTGTTGATGTGGAATACTCTTTGTAAGAATTAAATTTCTTCGTCAGTAGTTGTTTTGGCTGGTTTAGAACCGTTCTTATATTTATCAAACAGATCATCCGAAACATTCATAGGCAATCCTGAAAATTTATAAACCAAACCCTGTTGAACCACTATAACATGACCTATGTTCCAAATAAGATTATTACTAAATCCATCAGGGATTTTGTTAAGTTGCTCTAATGAATACGTATTTATAAAGTTTAAATATAAATTCCTATTGGTACTCCATATTTTGAATGTTGATTCCATAAAAATAATTTTAATCAAAAATAGTCATTTTACACCTCAAATGAATTTTCTTTGCAATAAGAAATTCATTTTAAATTATGAACAAAATATATTATCTCGCTTCTTGTGATACTTGTAGAAAAATTATAAAATCATTACCAAAAAACAATGATTTGGTTTTTCATGACATCAAACAAGACCCTATTTCCGAAAAAGATTTGGAAATAATGTATTTTCTTTCAGGAAGTTACGAAGCACTTTTTAGCAAAAAAGCACAATTATATAAATCAATGGATTTAAAAAACAAATCGCTAACCGAAGATGATTATAGAAAATATATTCTAGAACATTATACTTTTTTAAGTCGTCCGGTATTTATAATTGAAAATAAAATTTATATAGGTAACAGCCAGAAAAACATTTTAGAAGTCTTGAAAGTTTTAAGCTAATGTCTAATAGAAATCTAGCTTTATTTAGCGCAACTATAGTTTCAATAATTTACGGGGTTACATTTACCATCGCAAAAGATGTTATGCCTCAATATATTGGTGCTTACGGATTTATTTTATTGCGTGTTGGAGGAACTGTAATTTTATTTTGGATAGTGAGTCTTTTCATTTCAAAAGAAAAAATAGAACGTGTTGATTTTATTAGAATCGTTGGTGCCGCTTTTTTTGGGGTTGCATTCAATATGCTTACCTTTTTTAAAGGCTTAAGTCTTACCTCTCCTATTTCGGCAGCTGTAATTATGGTTACAACTCCAATGATTGTAATGGTTTTAGCTGCAATTATTATAAAAGAAAAAATGCAAAAGGAAAAAGTTTTAGGAATTTTTTTAGGTTTAATAGGCACCGCAATGCTTATTTTATATGGAAAATCTATAGAAAATACTTCAAATGCAGGTTTAGGGAATTTTTTGGTATTTATAAATGCTGTTTCGTATAGTTTTTATCTTATAATTGTAAAAAAACTTATGGATAAATACAATGCTTTTACGTTTGTAAAATGGATTTATTTATTTGGATTTTTAATGGTTTTGCCTTTTGGTTGGAATCAATTTGAAACTGTAAACTGGAGAATGGTTCCTGATTTAATTCTTTTAAAAATAGGTTTTGTTGTTATTTTTTCGACCTTTATTACTTATTTGCTAAATCTTCTTTCTATGAAAGAATTAAAGCCAACAACGGTAGCTGTTTTTATCTATTTACAACCTTTATTTGCATCGATATTTGCTATAAGTTTAGGAAAAGACCAATTAAATCCTGTTAAAATAGGTTCTGCATTTTTAATATTCGTTGGTGTTTATTTGGTTACTCAGATAAAAACAAAAGCTGCATAATAAAAAATACTTTTTCCTTATATTTGAACTCTTTTATACCATTTTATGATACAATCTATGACAGGCTTTGGCAAAGCAACACTTCAATTGCCTACAAAAAAAATAACGGTAGAAGCAAAATCTTTAAACAGTAAAGGTTTAGATCTAAATGTTAGAATGCCCTCTGTTTATAGAGAACTCGAATTGGGTTTGAGAAATCAAATCGCTTTAGCATTAGAAAGAGGCAAAATTGACTTTTCTATATATATTGAAAACAGCGCAGAGCAAACCTCAACCAAAGTTAATGTGCCAATCGTAAAAGCATATATCGATCAATTACGTGAAGTTTATAGCGAAGCCGATGAGACAGAATTGATGAAAATGGCGGTAAGAATGCCAGATGCGTTAAAAACGGAACGTGAAGAAATTGATGAAAATGATTGGAAGCAAATTCAAAGTGTTATCGAAGAAGGTTTAGTTAATATTATTAGTTTCAGAAAAGACGAAGGCGCTTCATTAGAGAAAGAGTTTCAATTACGAATTGGCAATATTCGTTCCTACATGGAACAAGCACTAGCTTTAGATCCTGAACGTGTTCAAGCCATAAAAGACCGTTTGCAAACCGCAATAACCGAACTTAAAGTAAATGTAGACGAAAATCGTTTTGAACAAGAATTGATATATTATCTCGAAAAATTAGATATTACCGAAGAAAAAGTACGTCTAACCAACCATTTAGATTATTTTCTAGAAACCATAAACGGAAATGAAGCCAACGGCAGAAAACTAGGCTTTATTACTCAAGAAATGGGAAGAGAAATTAATACAATGGGCTCTAAATCGAACCATGCACAAATGCAAAAACTAGTGGTAATGATGAAAGACGAATTAGAAAAAATAAAAGAACAAGTTTTGAATGTGCTTTAGAATTTTTACCAATTAACTTGTGTAAGTCGTGGCTAAAAAATAAAAATGGAGAATGAAATTGCTTTGCTTCGCGCCTAGCAACCCCTTACAATGATTTTAAAATGAAAAAAGGAAAATTAATCGTATTCTCTGCGCCCTCTGGTTCAGGAAAAACAACAATAGTAAAGCATCTATTAAGTAAAGAAGATTTGAATTTAGAATTCTCTATTTCGGCTGCTTCACGAGAAGCAAGAGGTGAAGAAGTAAATGGTAAAGATTATTATTTTATTTCTACCGAGGAGTTTAAAAAACATATTAAAGCCGGAGATTTTCTAGAATGGGAAGAAGTATATCGTGATAATTTTTATGGTACCCTAAAAAGTGAAATCGAACGCATTTGGGCATTAGGCAAAAACGTAATTTTTGACATTGATGTCGCTGGCGGATTGCGTATAAAACACAAATTTCCAGAAGAAACTCTAGCTGTTTTTGTAAAACCACCCAGTATTGATGAATTAAAAATTAGACTCAAAAAACGTTCTACCGAAAGTGAAGATAAAATAAACATGCGAATTGCAAAAGCCTCAGTAGAATTAGCTACAGCACCACAATTTGACAAAATTATTAAAAATTATGATTTAGATGTTGCAAAAGAAGAAGCATATCAATTGGTAAAAAAATTTCTAAATGATTAAAAATTTGAAAGATTGAAGAATTAAAAATTCTATCGCTAATGTTAATCTTTAAATTAAATACATGAAAATTGGTCTTTATTTTGGCACTTTTAACCCCATTCATATAGGTCATTTAATTATTGCCAATCATATGGGTGAATATTCTGGATTAGACCAAATTTGGATGATGGTTACGCCGCATAATCCTCTAAAAAAGAAAGATACGTTATTAGATGATTATCAGCGGTTGCAATTGGTTTTTTTAGCAACAGAAGATTATCCAAAAATTAAACCTTCTGACTTTGAGTTTAAATTACCGCAACCCAATTATACTGTAAATACTCTTTCGCATCTACAAGATAAATATCCTACATATGAATTTTCACTAATTATGGGAGAAGACAATATAAAAACCTTTCATAAATGGAAAAATTATGAAACAATTTTAGAAAATCATGATATCTATGTTTATCCACGCATTTCATCAGAAATAGAAAATAACGAATTTAAAAACCATCCTAGAATTCAATTTATAAACGCCCCAATTGTAGAAATTTCATCTACTTTTATTCGTGAAAACATCAAAAACAAAAAAAATGTACAACCTCTTTTACCTGCAAAAGTTTGGGAATACATAGACCATAATAATCTATATAAGAAATAACTCTTTAAAATTTAAAAAAGGCATTCTTAAGTATAACTTAAAAACACCTTTTTTCACCAAAACAAACTTTAAGAAAGGAAAAAACTAACCAAATTAAATCCTGTTTTTTTAAAACGAAAAGAATTGCATGGTATTGTTTTGATATTCATAATTTTGCGTTAATGTTTTATAAAAATGAAATCGACTTACTGTTTTCATATTTCTTATCTGCTTTTTGTGAATTTTCGTTACATTTGAATAATTAATAAATTCAGTTTTAAATTTTGAATTACTGATATTTTTTTGTGCTTTAATATGATAATTTCGTTTAAAAGCTAATTTAGAGACTAATTAATAATGGAAAATTATCCAAAATTTGCAGTAATTGGTGGAGGAAGTTGGGCAACAGCGATTGCAAAAATACTTTGTGTAAATCTACCAGAAATTGCATGGTATATGCGCAATGAAGAAGCAGTTGAACATATAAAAACACAGCATCACAATCCTAATTACTTGAGTTCGGTAGAATTTAATATCGAAAAATTAAAACTCACTAACGATATTAACGAAGCAGTTGCTTATGCCGATTACATTATTTTTGCTATTCCTTCTGCATTTTTAGGTAGTGAATTGTCAAAAATGACTGAAAGTTTAAATGATAAAATCATCTTTTCAGCAATAAAAGGAATTGTTCCCGAAACCAGTTTAATTGTTGGTGAACATTTCAATAAAGTGTATGATATTCCTTTTGAAAATATTGGAGTAATAACGGGACCTTGTCATGCAGAAGAGGTTGCCTTAGAGCGTTTATCCTATCTAACAATTGCTTGTGGCGATGCCGAAAAAGCTAAAATTGTAGCCAAATATTTTTCAAATAATTATATCAAAACCAAAATCACCGATGATATTATTGGAACTGAATATGCAGCGATGCTTAAAAACATTTATGCTATAGCTGCTGGAATGGCTCATGGCTTGGGTTATGGAGATAATTTTCAATCGGTTTTAATGAGTAATGGCATTCGGGAAATGAAAAAATTCATCCGAAAAGTGCATAAAATGAAACGGAACATTAATGATTCAGCTTATTTAGGTGATTTATTGGTAACCGGATATTCTGTGTTTTCTCGAAATAGAATGTTCGGTAATATGATAGGAAAAGGCTATACCGTAAAAAGCGCTATGATGGAAATGAGTATGGTTGCTGAAGGCTATTATGCCGCAAAAAGTGCGTGGCAACTGAATCAAGGTTATGGCGCAAAAACTCCAATAATCGATGCGGTATACAGTATTTTATATGAAGGGAAAGATGCTAAAAGAACCTTTAAGAAATTGACTGAAAAATTAGATTAGTTCTATTTTCTATAAATTCAAAAAAACCTGTAAAATAATTCACAGGTTTTTCAAAATATTTATGTTTAATCCTAATAACCGCTTCCTGCGCCACCTATTTGTTCAATAGGATGCCAAGTGGTTTTGGTTTCTTGAAAATCATAGATGTAGTGTAAATTTTCGTACTTTTCATCCATATAATCACTATTGTCACGAACAATTACTCGCTTTATATTGTCAATAGCAAGTACTTGAATAGATTTTATTAAATTGGAATCAGAACCACAATACAATAACGCATTTACATTCATATGCGATGCAAATACTGCGCTTAACTCTGCTATTTTACCCGTTAATATATTTACTACTCCATTAGGAACATCTGATGTTGCTAGTACTTCTGAAAAAGAAATGGCGCATAATGGCAAATGCTCTGAGGCTAAAACTACACAAGTATTTCCTCCTGCAATGATACTACATATCTGAGTAACCAATCCCAATAATCCGCTATCTTCTGGAGCAAAAACAGCTACAACTCCCATAGGTTCAGGAACAGAAAAATTAAAATAACTTCCCGAAACAGGATTAACCGTACTGTGCATTTGAATGTATTTATCGCACCAGCCCGCATAATAAATCAAGCGGTCTATGCTTAATTCTACTTCTTGAGTGGCTTTGCTTTTTGCAATACCTTGAGTTTCTAATTCTTCTATAAACTGTGCTTTTCTTCCTTCTAAAACCTCAGCAATTCTATATAAAATTTGGCTTCGGTTATAGGCTGTTTTAGTTGCCCAACCTCCTTGTGCAGAACGAGCTGCTACAACCGCATTTCTAAAATCTTTTACCGATGATAAACACATGTTTGCAATTATTTTATTGTTATGTTTTAATGGATAAAAACGACCAGATTCTGTTCTTGGAAATTTCCCACCAATAAAAATTTTATACGTTTTTAAAACTTCAATTCTAGACATAGCTTACTTTTTAAACAAATTTCAAATATTGATCCAATCCGTGAACGCCACCTTCTCGTCCAAAACCACTTTCTTTATAACCCCCAAATGGAGAAGCTGGATCGAATTTATTAAAGGTATTTGCCCAAACTATTCCAGCTCTCAATTGTGACGTCATATTAAAAATCTTTGAGCCTTTATCGGTCCAAACTCCAGCCGATAATCCATAAGGTGAATTATTGGCTTTATCAATAACCTCATCAATAGTTCTGAAAGTTTGAATCGCTAACACAGGTCCAAAAATCTCTTCTTGAGCAATTCGGTTAGATTGTGTTACATTAGTAAACAAGGTTGGTTTGCACCAAAATCCGTTTTCAGGAACAGTACAAACTGGTTGATACATTTCAGCACCTTCTTCTAAACCAATTTCAATATATTTTTGAATAGTTGTCAATTGCTTTTTAGAATTAATTGCTCCTATATCGGTATTTTTATCAATAGGGTCGCCAACCGTTAAGGCTTGCATTCTATCTTTTAATTTCTGAACTACTTTATCAAAAACAGATTCTTGTACATACAATCTCGATCCCGCACAACATACATGTCCTTGATTGAAGAAGATTCCGTTTACGATTCCTTCAACCGCCTGATCTAATGCTGCATCTTCAAATATAATGTTTGCTGCTTTTCCGCCCAACTCCATAGATGCCTTTTTAGGCGTTCCTGCAATCGCTTTCATAATAATTTTACCAACAGCTGTTGAACCTGTAAATGCTATTTTATCGACATCGGGATGATTAACAATATGTGAACCTGTTTGTCCTGCTCCAGAAACAATGTTTACAACTCCTGGCGGCAAACCTGCTTCTTGTATCACTTCGGCTAATAAATATAGGGTTAAGGGTGTTGTTTCTGAAGATTTAATAACCACTGTATTTCCAGTTGCTAAAGCGGGAGCAATTTTCCAAGCTGCCATTAATAATGGGAAATTCCAAGGAATAATTTGTCCTGCAACACCCAATGATTTGGTTTTTCTATTTGGAAAAGCATACTCTAATTTATCAGCCCAACCAGCGTAATAAAAAAAGTGAGCTGCTGCCAAAGGAACATCAACATCTCGAGATTCACGAATGGCTTTTCCGCCATTTAAGGTTTCAATCACTGCAAATTCTCTTGAACGCTCTTGAATGATTCGTGCAATTCGATACAAATATTTTCCTCGTTCTTTTCCAGATAGTTTAGACCAAGTAGTATTGTATGCTTTTCGTGCTGCTTTTACAGCTAAATCAACATCTTCTTCATTGGCTTCGGCTACTTTGGCTAATACCTTTTCGTTTGCTGGATTTATAGTGTCAAAATACTTTCCTGATTTTGGCGCTACAAATTTGCCGTTAATAAACAAATCGTAGGTTTCTTTTAACTTTATTGTTGCTGTGCTTTCTGGTGCTGGAACTAAATTCCAGTCTGAACTAAAATCTATATTATGTTGTTTTTTCATCTGATTTAAACTTTAGAAAAATAATCTCCTGATTGATAAATACCTGATTTTTGTTTCACAATTTGCATTAAAACATCGTTAGCCAAACTACTCGCTCCAAATCTAAAATATTCATTGGTTAACCATTTTCCGCCAAGAGTTTCTTTTACCATCAACAAGTATTGAAGTGCCAATTTTGAATTTGAGATTCCGCCAGCAGGTTTCATTCCAATCATAATTCCAGTTTCATAATAATAATCTCTTATCGCTTCGAGCATAACTAAAGTTACTGGTAATGTAGCTGCTGGACTTATTTTTCCAGTTGATGTTTTTATAAAATCGGCTCCAGCGTACATAGCAATATCACTTGCACGACGTACTTTGTCTAGTTCGCCCAACTCGCCTGTTTCAAGAATTACTTTTAGTCGAACATCTTTTCCACAAGCTTCTTTTATCATAGCAATTTCATCAAAAACAAAACTGTAATCGCCACTATGAAATTTGCCACGACTTATAACCATATCTACTTCGTGAGCACCATTGTCAACTGCCATTTTCACATCTAGCAATTTAACCTCAGCACTCGATTGCCCGCTTGGAAAAGCTGTTGCAACAGAAGCTACTTTTACGTTTGTTCCCTTTAATTCATTGACTGCAATTTTAACAAAATTAGGATACACACAAACGGCTGCGGTTGTTGGCAATCCTGGTATAGCATCATGTAAATGATGCGCTTTATAGCACAATTGTTTTACTTTTTCTTCAGTATCAGCTCCTTCTAGCGTAGTAAGGTCTATCATGTTTAGCGCCATTAAAAGCCCATGCATTTTAGCTTCTTTCTTTATACTTCGGGCGGTTATTCTGCTAATTCTATCTTCAACTCCAACTTGATCAATTGTAGGAGAATTTAAAAAATCATATTGTTTCATTCGTACTATTGTTTTCTGTTTTGTTTGTGCTTTTGGAAAAATAAGAATGCTAAGGTAAGGTATTCTGTAAATTATTGATAAAATAAATACTTTTTATTAACTATTTTGAACAAATTAACAATGTTTTACCTTGAAATTACTCCATTTACAAATAATATTGGCACTTCTTCTTCAAAATCTTCGTGAATAGAATCCGCTTTAAATATGTATTTTTTATCGTATAGCGTGTTACCAATAAAAAAAGTAACCATAAACTCGTTGTTTAGGGCCAACAAGCTATTTTGTAGCATTTCAACTTTTACAACTGAAACACAAGGGATTTCTACAAAAGCATGGCGTAATAAGGAGGTTTTTTTCATTTCTCCATCAATGGTCCCAAAAGCTTTTGAAACTACCATGATATTGTCTAACTGAAAATCGCTATCGTTTACAATATATACATTCCAAACTTTTTCCATAAAGTCGTCGCTCCATTCTGGGATTGCCGCTAGGAAAATGTTTTCAACTACGGGGATAATGATGTCTGATTTCATTTTTAGATAATATAGTGATAGAGCAATAAATGAAAGACTAAGATAGCTTCTTTCATCTATCCGTCTATTATCATTTTTCTTTTAAATACTAGATTTAAACTGTTCTAAAAACCGAACATCATTTTCATAAAACATTCGGATATCGCCAATTTGATATAAAAGCATGGCAATTCTTTCAATTCCCATCCCAAAAGCAAAACCATTGTATTCATCAGGATTAATGCCGCAATTTTTTAAAACATTAGGGTCGACCATACCGCAACCCATAATTTCTAACCAACCAGTACCTTTGGTGATACGGTAATCGGTTTCGGTTTTTAAACCCCAATAAATGTCAACTTCAGCACTTGGTTCTGTAAAAGGAAAATAGGAAGGGCGCAAACGAATTTTAGATTTTCCGAACATCTCTTTGGTGAAATATAAAAGTGTTTGTTTTAAATCGGCAAAAGAAACATCTTTATCAATATACAATCCTTCAACTTGGTGAAAAATACAATGCGAACGTGATGAAACGGCTTCATTTCGGAAAACTCTGCCTGGAGAAATAGTTCTAATAGGCGGTTTATTGTTTTCCATATACCTTACTTGTACCGATGAAGTGTGTGTACGCAACAAAATATCTGGATTGGTTTGAATGAAAAAAGTGTCTTGCATATCACGAGCTGGATGGTATTCAGGCAAGTTTAATGCGGTGAAATTATGCCAATCGTCTTCAATTTCTGGTCCTTCAGAAACATTAAAACCAATATTTGAAAAAATATCAATAATTTGGTTTTTTACCAACGAAATTGGATGACGAGAACCTATAATTACTGGCTCAGAAGAACGTGTTAAATCTCCATAAAACCCTTTAATTTCTTCTTTACTTTCTAAGAAATCTTGAATGGTTTTTACTTTTTCTTCGGCTGTCGTTTTTAATAAATTAATGACCTGACCAAATTCTTTTTTTTGATCATTTGGCACATTTTTAAACTCGGCAAAAAATTCTTTTAAAAGCCCTTTACTTCCTAGAAATTTAATTCGGAATGTTTCTAATTCAGCAGCATTTTGAGTAGAAAAAGCTTGAGCTTCACCAATATATTCTTTTATCTTGTCTATCATTTTCATCCAATAATTGAGATTGCGAATTTATGAAAAAGTTGGAAGTTAGAAGTTAGAAGTTAGAAGTTTTTCTAAACATCTGCCATAAAAACATAAATCTGCATTCGTTAATCTGAAATCATCAATCGATTAGCTCTTTTTCTAAAAAATAATTTACGATGGCTTCTTTCATTAAAACGGATTGTTCTCCTGCTTTTAAAGGAGGCAACTCTTCTTTTACTTTAAAATGTGGCCAGCCGTCTTCATCGAAATATTCAAATTCGTAGAATCCATAAGGCTCTAATAATCTACAAATAGCGATGTGCATCAGATTGAGTTTCTCATCTTTCTTAAAGGCTTGATGCACTTTTCCGAGTTCCTGAACACCAATTAAATAGATAATTGCATCCAAATCTAAGTCTTCGCCTTGCGAAAATTGGTTGGAAAGTATATTTACGAGCTGTTCCCAGCGTTCTTTTAGTTGTGTGTCTCTAGACATTTCTTGAATTATTAATTATGAATTATGAATTCATAAAACACAAAATTAGTTGGTAAAGATAAGAACTTGAAATTTGACAATGCAAGAGAACTATTGTTTTATATTTGCTCATTTTTTAATCAATAACAGAAATTATATGAGTTTTTTAGATATTATTTTGGGCGGATTATTGTGTAATTCTATTTATAAAGGCTTACGCAGTGGTCTTTTTGTAGAATTGGCTTCATTGGTTTCACTAGTTTTAGGGATATATTTTACTATAAAATTCTCTTCGTTTGTAGGTGAGATAATTAGTGGCTTTTTGCATTCTAAATCCAAAATGATTCAAATTTTTTCCTTTATTATTACTTTTATCTTAGTCTTATTAGGCATTTCGTTTTTTGCAAAATTCTTAACAGGGATTGCAAATTTTGCTTATTTGGGCTGGATAAATAAACTTGGTGGCGGATTATTTAGATTTTTTAAAACAGTATTGCTTATCAGTATTGTTCTGAATCTATTTGAAAAAATAAATTTCAATAATACATTTGCTAAAAAAGAGACTTTAGATAAATCGCTGTTTTATAGACCTATACAAAAAACGGCTCGATTCATTTACCCTTCGATAGAAAAATGGTATGTAGATTTGAAGAAGGAGTAATTTATAAAAGAAAACTGAACCCTAATTTTTTACTTCCTTAATTGCATTATCAATAATCCAGCCTTCGGTGCCATCAGTTAGTTGAATTTTTTTCCAATCATCAACTGTTTCTAAAACATAGACTTTTGTCCCTTCGTGAAGCGTAAACACATCTGAACTTGACAATTTTGGTTCGCTTTTTACTGCTATTACTTCGGCAAAAACTATTGCAGGTCTTTCATTTTCGTAATGGCTTTTCTCGAAAATTGCTGATAATGTACTAATCAGAATCAAGAAAACAAGAACAAACATTCCAAAAAAGAATATTCTTTTAGATGCTGTAATTTGAGAAAAATAATAACCTATAAAAAACAATAAAAATAATAGTGCTAGCGAAACTGAAATCCAAGCCCAAGTATTGTAATGAAATGTTGCGGTAAAATCTCGAATTATTTTTGCGAAACCTACTTTTGGCACTTCTTTAATTTCATCAATTTGTAGTTTATGGGCGAATTTTAAATTGTTTTGAATTTCGGTATCATTAGGATTCATAACTAATGCCTTTTCGTAATTATAAATTGCTGGTGCCACTTTATTTAATTTATAATAGCAATTCGCAATATTAAAATACAACTCTGCTGATTGTTTTTTAGATTGCAAAACACTTTCATAAGCTGCAATTGCTTCATTGTAATTGCCTTTTTGGTACAATGCATTTCCTTTTTCGAAGCTCGTTTGAGCAAAGAAAATTTGAGAAATTAATGGTAATAGATATAAAATATTTTTCATAATATGAATTTAAACACTAAGTACACTAAAATCAGATGTGGTTAAGAAATTTGTTTTTCTAAATCCGATAATATTAGAACCGCCTTTTCATAATCCTGCTGAATGGCAACACTTGATGATGGTGCATATCGAGCCAATTCGCAATTTTGAGTTAAATCTATAAATGATTGAACTGTTTCTGATGTAGCTTTCCTTGAAATTAATAACTCTTGTATTTTATCTTTACTCATTTCAGAGGTTTCGATATGCAGTTTCGCTTTCAGGAAATTGTGCATGGCCTTTTCTAAAGCAATATAAAATGGCTCTTTATTATTGATTTGATTCTTGGCTTCCGATAAATATTTCTTGGCCAGTTTGTTATTCATTTTAATTCTGTTTCCATAAACATCACCATCAATAGCTTCTTTCTTTTTCTTCACTAAAATAATAAGTGGAATAAGAGAAAACGGCAACACCATCAATGAATAAAATAAAGTAGAACCCAAGAAATCTTTTTCATTAACTGATGAAAGAGTTGTTTTTAATTTAATGTATTTAAATTGTTCGCCAGCTGAAACTTTCATTTTAGAAACTCCTGTATTAGCTGCGACTGCATTGTCGGAAGCAGTAGGTCCGTCGAGAACGGTAATAAAAATCTCAGGAGAAGTAATAGTTTTGTACTTATAAGTCGCTAAATCAAAATAGGTAAACGACATCGGTTTTATGGGATATTTCCCTTTAAACTGTGGAATAATGGTATAAGAATCTGATATTTTTCCGTTCATTCCAGAAAGGGGCGTTTGTACTTTTTCGTCATGAACAGCATCATACATTTCTAATGAATTAGGAACTAAAGGTTTGGGTAATGTAAATAGTTTTAAATTTCCTGTTCCTGATACAGAAACTAGTAAATCGAGTGACTCCCCGTTTTTAAGCGTTGTTTTAGATGGTGTTGCGGTAAAATTAAATCTCCCAACTGCACCTGAAAAATCTTCAGGTTTGCCTGATTCTGGCAACGGTTTTACATTGATAGTTTTGCTTCCTGCAGAGACCCGTTTATTGTCTTCTACAAGTTGTGCTTGTCCGAAAATATTTCTTCGGTTTGTAGGCACTTGCACATCAATATCTAATGTTAAAGGTTCTATTTCTAATTTACCAGATTTTTGTGGGTATAGCACCGTTTTTCTTAAAACTACATATCGAAATTTTTCGCCGTTGTATTTTCCTTCTTCTGCAACTAGTTGTTTGATGTCAATGTTTTGACTCCAAAAATCATTGAATTTTGGTTTGTTAAGTTCTCGCCAATTGGTGATTCCGATGTTGTAACTAAAAAATAATTTGTATACTACAGTAATTGGTTCGTTTACATATGGATTTCCTTTTGAAATTTCGGCAACAAGATGAATGGCATCATCTACAGATACTTGCGGAGCATCATTTGGGTCACGAGGTTGCTCTACTGCTGCTGTAACATTTATTTTAATTGGATTTGTTTTATAAATTTGGCCGTTGATTTCAACAGCAGCTTGTTTTATTAATAATGTTCCTTTTTGCGTAGGCAATAAAAAATAAGAATAGGATTTGTTAAAGGAACTTCGTCCGTTTATCCATGACTGACTGACTTGCTGACTAGGCCCTCCAACTATTCGGAAGCCTTCAAATGAAGGCGGAGTAAAATTATCGCCATCATCATTCATCGTAAAATCGACACGAAGCCTCTCATTAAGTCCTAATGTGTTCTTACTAACTCTAGCTTCAAATTGTACTTGAGCTAAAAGCCCTTGAAAACTGAGTAGTATTAAAATTACAATTCTTTTCATTTCTTGTTTAATCGTTGTTCGTTTAATCGATTTTAGATTAGAAAACTACCAATCTTTTTCTGTTTGTACTGGTTTGCCTTTAACTTTTTGAGCATTTACTTTTTCCTGAACTTTCTTCTCTTCGTTGTTAACAGCATCCATTAAATTTTGCAATCGTTCCTTAGAAATCCCACCTGGTTTAGGTTGTGGTTTTTGGTTAGGCTTCTCATTGCCTTTGTCTTCTTTCTTGTCTTTATCACCCTCTTTTTTATCGTCTTTCTTGTCCTTATCGCCGTCTTTCTTGTCCTTATCGCCGTCTTTCTTGTCCTTATCGCCGTCTTTCTTGTCGTCCTTTTTATCTTTATCCTTTTTATCTTTATCCTTTTTATCTTTGTCTTTCTTTTTATCGTCTTTTTTTGGTGGGTTTTCTTTTAGCATTTTTTTAGCTAAAGCATAATTGTAACGTGTTTCTTCGTCAGACGGATTGTTTCGCAAGGCGTTTTTATATGCTTCGACCGCTTGTGAATATTTTTTTTCGTTCATAAATACATTTCCTAAATTGTGAAATGCTTGATGTTTTTGAGCTCGAGTTTTTGAATTTTCTATTGCCTTTAAAAAAGAATACTTTGCTTCGCTAGATTGATTTTGTCTGTAAATTGCGTTTCCTAAATTATAAGACGCTAACTCGCTTTTAGGTATTTTAGATTGCGATATTCTATAATCGGCCTCAGCCTCAGTATAGTTTTTATCTTCAAACTCTTGATTTCCCTTTGGCAAATTAGGATCTTTTTCTTGAGCAAAGGTTGCTAAAGAAAAAAATAGTAAACTATATAGAACTGCCTTTTTCATTATTCCTTTTCATTAAATAAATTCAACTTCTTTATCCAACTTGTTGCCCTTTCTGAAAGAAAAATATCTAAAAACAACAATGCAAATGCAATGCCTAAAAACCACTGAAACTGCGATTGAAAATTTGCCATTTGAGTGGCTTCAAACTCTGTTTTTTGAATATTCTCTAAAGCTTTTTTTACGGATTCTACTACTTGCTTGGTATTGGATCCGTTTATATAACTTCCTTTGGTTGCTTTTGCAATTTTTTCTAGACTTTCTGGATTGAGTTTTGTGATAACCACATCATTATTATTGTCTCTTTTAAAACTTTCTACTACTCCGTTTTGTTTTATAGGTATTGGACCTCCTTTTTCTGTTCCGAGACCTATAGTAATAATTTTCATCCCGTTTTTATTGGCTTCGGCGGCTGCCGATTCAGCTCCTTCAGTATGATCTTCTCCATCTGATAATAAAATCAGCAATTTACTGGTTTTATTTCCTTTATCGAAATAGGTAGATGACAGCTCTATTGCATCTTCTAATGACGTTCCTTGTGAAGAAACCATATTGGCATTGGTACTTTGCAAAAACATCTTAGCAACACCATAATCAGTAGTTATAGGCAAAACTGGAAAAGCACTCCCTGCATAAGCTACTATCCCTATTCTATCGTTTCCTAATTGATTGATAATTTGCGAAACAATTTGTTTGCTTTTTTCCAATCGACTGGGAGCTACATCTTCGGCAAGCATACTCTTAGAAACATCCATTGCAAAGACGATATCTATACCTTCGCGTTTTACGGTTTCTATTTTAGTTCCAATTTTAGGATTTACTAATCCAAAAATTAATGCAGCAAAAGCTAAAAGTATAATTATAAATTTAAGAATTGGTTTGAATAGAGACTGATCTGGACTCAATTTTTTTATTAAATCTAAATCGCCAAATTCGTGTTGCTTTTTTCTTTTCCAGATTTGAATGTACAAGAAAAGCACTGCAAAAATTGGCAGTATTATTAAGAGATACAAATAACCTTTTTCTTCTAATTCCATTTTTATTTGAAATATTTGATTTTAGATTTTATCCAAAATTAAATCTTATCTTTTTTTGTTTATTTAAAATTTATATAAAACTTCTAAAAATTGTATTTCGTAAACTAATTTCTGCTAAAAGCAAAAAGCCTGCAATCCACACAAAAGGACGGTATTTTTCGTCGTAATCGTAAAATTTTAATTCTTCAATTTCTGTAGTTTCTAATTTATTAATTTCGTTATAAATTTGTGCTAACTTGTCATTTCCAGTGGCTCTAAAATATTTTCCTCCTGTTTTTTTGGCAATACTTTGCAATAAATTGACATCAATCTCAACTTTCATCATTCTAAATAAAAATTGTCCGTTTGGAGCAATTGCATACGGAAAATCGGCCATTCCGTTCGTGCCAATTCCAATGGTGTAGACTTTAATTCCGTATTGTTGCGCAATATCTGAAGCTGTTTCAGGCTCAATAAACCCAGCATTGTTTACTCCGTCGGTTAATAAAATAATAATTTTACTTTTAGCTTTACTCTCTTTTAGTCGGTTTACGGCCGTGGTTAATCCCATTCCTATTCCTGTTCCGTCTTGCAAAACATTATCATATTTAATGCTACTTATAGCATCAAGAACAACAGCTTTATCACTCGTAACAGGCGATTTCGTATACGCTTCTGCAGCATAAACTACTAATCCTATTCTGTCATTTGGTCGTTCTAAAACAAAATCAGAAGCTACTCTTTTAAGCGCCTCCATTCGATTTGGTTTTAAATCCTTTGCCAACATACTTCCAGAAACGTCAATAGCCATCACAATATCGATACCTTTTGTTGTTTTAGTTTTATTGCTTACATCTACCGTTCTTGGTCTTGCCATTGCTACTATAAGCGAACTTAAAGCTAGTAATCGAAGTACAAATAAAAAAGGTTTTACTTTTGCTAAAAAAGAACTTGAGGTTTGAAAACCTTTTAACGAACTTATTTTTAATGTCGTTGATTGCTGGTTTCTTTTCCAAAACAACCAAGCAATAGCCACTGGAATTAATAAAAATAACCAGAAAAACTCAGGATTTAAAAAAGTTACGTTTTTCATTATTCGTTAGCTACTTTAAGTTCTACAGAGTTTAAAATTCGTTCCGATATTTGATTAGCATATTGATCACCTTCCTCATGCATAATAAAAATTTGTTGCAAGCCTTCGTTTTGACTAAACAATACTATTTCGTAATATATTTTTGAACTTGTTTTTGTTAGCATATTAATTCTTGAGAAAGTCCCATACCCTTTGATGCCTTTAATTCCTTGCTTTGTGTTAAATTCCTCTTGTTTTACAATCATATTTTGTCCGCCTTGCAATTCTATCATTTTTAAAGAACTTTCCAATGCATTTGATAAATCAACTTCTGCTTGTTGCTTATAATTAACAGTAGAAACCATCAAATAAAAATCACTTATAAGACTTCCATAAGCAAAGGATTGCATGTCTTTTATGAGTGCTAAACCTTCTTTAGGTAAAGTGTTTGTCAAGTCGACTCTTTTTAACACTTTTGGGGTTTCAATAGCTACTGATGGATTTCCGTATTCGCTATACACCCATTCTCCTTCCAGTAATTCCTTAGATTGATTTCCTAAAATATTGTCTTTTACAAAATCGAAACCTTTAGTAATTACAAAGAAAATAAATAGCCCGATGATTGCTCCAAGAACAATTCCAACGGCAGTTAATATCCGGCTTTTTCGTTTTTTTTGTAATTGCTTTTTTATTTGTTCCTTGCGTTGTAATTCATTTAGTAACAATTCATCTTGATTTTCTTCTATAACAGGAATCGATTTATCAAGAATAATAATTGATTTTTCTATTTTTTTGCGGTCTTCGGTAATTTCAAAATCTAACGGTTTTGATTTAGCAAATTTTACTAAATCGGCTTGTCTTAATACTTGTTCTAAATTTTCAATAGTTTCTTTAGAAAGTGCCATTTTCTTTTTTTGTGAAGCCTTTCTAATTGCTTCAATCAATTCGGCTGTAGTACATTCCATTGCTGGAATTTCTATAGCTTCTTCAATATAATTTCTGGCAATATCTGTTAATTCACTATAATAGGCTTTGATTTCTCCTTTTTGCCAAAGTTCCTTTTTTTCAAGAGTATTCAATAAACTAGTTGCTCTTTCTATTGGAGTTTTGAAAGCTTCTGCTTCTATCTTTTTCTTCTGACGGATTTTAAGCCACCAATAAACGAAAGCTCCAACTCCCGCAAGCAATAGTAAAACTAGGAGCAATTTCCAAATCCAGCTTTTACTTGATGAGGCTTCTGCAATTGGCTTAATGTCGAACATTTTTTGTTTTAAAGTGTCAACAACAACATTTGAAACCTCAACTGCAATACTATCCGTAAAAAAAGGTTTATTGTTTATAAGTATTGGAATTCTAGGAATGGTAAATCTACCAGTATCAAACTGCGTTAAGCCATATTTTTTGATGAGTTCGTATTTGTCATTATTTTTAATGGTATCAATTGCATACGACCGAATAACTTCTAACAACCCAAAGTTTTTTGTAGTTGGAAAAACCACTTTTGATGAAGTATCTACAACTGCTTTTATGGTTAGTTTGAACTCGGCTCCAATTTTATTTTTAGTAGTGTCAATAAAAACCGTTGCTTTTTGAGCAAAAAGGGCTGTTGAAAATAGTAATAATATATATAATTTAATTTTCATTTGTTTTTATATTAAACCTTTCAGTTGAAGAAACCTGAAGGATTTAGTTTAACGAGATTTAAAATATCCCAACAATTTAGTTACATAACTCTCATCTACCCGAGTATTGACAACTCCAGAACCTGATTTACTAAACGTTTCTTTAAAATATTTTACTTTGTCATGATAGTATTTTTCATAATTCATCCGAACTTGTTTAGACCCTGTGTTTATTAATTGCGTTTGCCCTGTTTCTGCATCTAGCATAGAAACCATTCCTAAATTTGGCATTTTTTCTTCTCGAATATCGTATACTCTAATGCCAGTAATATCGTGTTTTTTGGAAGCAATTTTAAGCGTTTGTTCATAGTCCTCAGACATAAAATCAGAAATTACAAATACGATTGCTTTCTTTTTTTGAGTTCCAGATAAAAATTTTAATGCTTGAGCAATATCGGTTTTGAAGCTTTTAGGCTGAAACTCTATCAATTCTCTAATAATTCGCAAAACATGCGAACGTCCTTTTTTGGGCGGAATATATAACTCTATTTGGTCTGAAAATAAAATTAATCCAATTTTATCATTGTTTTGAGTTGCCGAAAAAGCCATTGTGGCAGCAATCTCTGTAACAATATCTTTTTTGAATTGATTTTTAGTGCCAAAACTTTCTGAACCAGAAATGTCCACCATTAGCATCATGGTAAGTTCTCGTTCTTCTTCAAAAACTTTAACATGAGCTTCGTTATAGCGAGCGGTTACATTCCAATCGATAGCACGAATGTCGTCTCCAAATTGATACGGACGCACTTCAGAAAAAGTCATTCCGCGTCCTTTAAAAGAAGTATGGTATTCTCCCGAAAAGATATGATCGCTCAATCTTCGGGTCTTGATTTCAATTTTTCGTACTTTTTTTAGTAGTTCTTTTGTATCCATTTGATTGTTGATTGTTGATTAACGATTGCTGATTTCAGATCTAAAATCTAAAATCTACATTCAAAATCTAAAATCTTTTAAGGTACTTCTATTTCGTTTACAATTTTGTTGATAATATCAACAGAAGTGATGTTTTCAGCTTCGGCTTCATAAGTTATGCCTATTCTGTGACGCAACACGTCATGCACAACTGCACGAACATCCTCCGGAATTACATAACCACGGCGTTTGATAAACGCATAACATTTTGCAGCATTAGCTAAATTAATGCTTCCACGTGGCGAGGAGCCAAAACTGATTAACGGTTTTAGACTTTCTAATTTGTATTTCTCGGGATAACGAGTGGCAAAAATAATATCTAATATGTATTTTTCTATTTTTTCGTCCATATACACCTCACGTACCGCTTCTTGAGCGCGAAGAATTTGTTCTACAGAAACTACTGGATTTACTTTTTCATAGGTTCCTTTCAGATTTTGACGAATTACCATTCGCTCTTCATCCATTTTTGGGTAATCGATAACTGTTTTTAACATAAAACGATCGACTTGCGCCTCTGGTAATGGATAGGTTCCTTCTTGTTCAATTGGGTTTTGAGTGGCTAAAACTAAAAAAGGTTTGTCTAGTTTGAAGGTGGTGTCGCCAATAGTAACTTGTTTTTCCTGCATGGCTTCAAGCAATGCCGATTGCACTTTAGCTGGAGCTCTGTTAATCTCATCGGCTAAAACAAAATTAGCAAAAATAGGTCCTTTTTTTATAGAAAACTCGTTTGATTTGATATTGTAAATCATGGTTCCAACTACATCAGCAGGTAATAAATCAGGGGTAAATTGAATTCTACTAAAAGATCCATGAACTGCTTGAGACAACGTATTTATTGCAAGTGTCTTTGCTAATCCAGGAACTCCCTCTAATAAAATATGTCCTTGACCTAAAAGACCAATTAATAATCGTTCAATCATGTGCTTTTGTCCTACAATTACCTTGTTCATTTCCATGATAAGTAAATCAATAAAAGCACTCTCTCTTTCTATTTTTTCATTAATTGCTCTAATGTCTAAAGTCGAAGTATTTTCTTCCATTTCTTTTTATTTTTTGCTGTAAATTCTGTTCGATTATTTTAACGGTGCAAATTGAAATTTTTTTTAGAAGTAAGATGTTAAAAAATGGTTAAAACTTATGGTAAAGCTTGAATTTTAAGGACGATTTGTGAAACAATTTTCATATTTTTAAGAACTTAAAAAATTATCTGTTAAAACAGAAGATTTACTAAATATTTTAATTACTAGAAAACATGAGTAAAACAGTATTATCGCCTATTATTGCTGGCACTATGAATTGGGGAGTTTGGGATAAAAATTTATCACAAAAAGATATGGCAAATATGATTCATATATGCTTAGAAAACAAAATTACAACCTTTGATCATGCTGATATTTATGGTTCTTATACTACCGAAACTGCATTTGGAAAAGCATTTGCATCGAGCGCGATTGCGAGAGAAAAAATGCAACTCATTTCAAAATGTGGCATCCAACTAGTCTCTGAAAACAGATCAAACACCATAAAACATTACAATTATTCAAAAGATTATATAATTTGGTCGGTAGAAAATTCATTAAAAAATTTGCAAACTGATTTTTTAGATGTGCTTTTACTTCACAGACCAAGTCCGTTAATGCAGGCAGATGAAATTGCCGAAGCTATTCTAAAACTTAAAACCGAAGGAAAAATTTTAGATTTCGGGCTATCAAATTTTACCGCTTCTCAAACAGACTTGATTCGTCAGAAAGTCGAAGTGAGTTTCAACCAGATACAATTTTCTGCCACTCATCATGAAGCGATGCTAGATGGAAGTTTAGATTATATGCAAATTCATGATATAAGACCCATGTCATGGAATCCTCTTGGAACCGTTTTTAGAGAAGATATTGAACAAACTAGAAGATTGAAAAAAATATTGGTTCAATTGGTTGAAAAATATGGTTTGGGATCAGATACTATTTTACTTTCTTGGGTTTTGCAGCATCCAGCAAAAGTAATTCCTATAGCTGGAACTGTAAATATTTCAAGAATTCAATTGTTAATGAAAGCAGTACAATTAAAGCTTGAAAAAGAAGATTGGTTTGCTCTTTGGGCAGCAAGTATGGGAGAAGATGTGCCTTAATTTTGATTTCAAATATAGATTTCAAATTTTAAACCCTTGTAAATGATAAACAAACGCCTTCTTATAAAAAACCTATTAGCTCATAATGATGAGAGTAGTTTTTATGACAAAAAGCGTCAGTTAAATTTGCATACTAGAGAAGGAAAAGCAAAGTTTTTGAAACACATTTGCGCTTTATCCAATTCTAATCCTGCAAACAATTCCTATATTGTTGTAGGTGTAGAAGATCATAATAACGAAATTGTAGGTGATGATTTTTTTGATGACAGTCACATTCAAAATTTAGTAAATGCCTTTTTAGAAAACCCACCAAAAATTCAATATGAAAATGTGCCTTTCCCTAATTTGCCAAAAGATAAAGTAGTTGGACTAGTAACGATCAAAGCAAAAAGCAAAACTTCATATTTCAAAAAAGGCATTCATACTATTCTGGCAAATAGTGTTTTCATAAGGCGTGGCAGCAATACTGTTCCTGTCGAAAATGAATTTGAAAAAAATCATCAAAATACAGAAACCGTTATTGGAATTGAAAATAATTCTAGAAATAGTATCAAATATACTTTAGACGGGGTTATTGACTTTATGAATTTAAAACATAAAGACATGGCTCCAGAATATAACGTTTTTAAAGAGTTATTTGTGATTTGTTGGGCAGGAATTCCAAAAAAAGTAAGAGACACAACCTATTTGTCACGCGTTGATATAGAATTGATTAATGAGCAAATTAAACTATTTTATTCTGCTCAAGATGTAGTAACTATAAGCTTTGATGAGGAATCTTTTACCATCATAGAATATGTTCCATTAGGTTTAAATGATAAAACGAGTTTTTATCCATTAGAGAAGCAAACCATTCAGTTCTATGAAAATGGGTATTATAAAATTAATATGGAAATGCTTTTTCAACCTCCTAAATTTAATAAGAAAATGTTGTTTCATATCTATAATACTAACTTGTCTTTGATTAGAAAATTACAAAATGGTCTTTCATTATCAGAAAGAGAATTTAAAGATTTAGAAAACTTACCTTCCACTTTTATGATTTGTTATCTCAATGGTTTTGAAGATGCCAAACAAAAATTAATTGATGCAAAAACACTATTGAAACCTTTTGGTCAAGTATATTTGTCCTTTAAAGAAGCCTTACGCATTTTGAGAAAAATGAAATACGATAGTCAGTAAAAAAGTACACTAACAAATGAGAACACTTGTCATAGGAGATATTCATGGAGGATTGCGTGCGCTACATCAAATTTTTGAAAGAGCAAAAGTTACAAAAGACGACCAATTAATTTTTTTAGGAGATTATGTAGACGGGTGGAGTCAATCTCCAGAGGTTTTAGACTTTTTAATAACATTAAAGCAACAGCAGAACTGCATTTTTATAAGAGGAAACCACGATGATCTTTTACATTCTTGGCTTAATGAAAGTAAGGATAACGAATTATGGTACAAACATGGAGGAGAGTCAACGGTTTTAGCCTATATTGATGTAAAATGGGATAAAAAACAAAGTCATATTGAGTTTCTAAAATCATTACAGAATTATTATTTAGACTACAAAAACCGATTGTTTATTCACGCTGGATTTACCAATTTAAATGGGATTGATTTTGAATATTTTCCAAAATCATTTTATTGGGATAGAACTTTATGGGAAACTGCATTAGCATTAGATACAAAAATAAAAACTACAGATTTATTTTATCCTAAAAGATTACTTCTTTATGACGAAATTTATATTGGTCATACTCCTGTTACCAGAATAAACAAAACCATACCTGTACAAAAAGCTAACATATGGAATTTAGATACTGGTGCTGCTTTTAAAGGTCCACTTACAGTTATGGATGTCGATACGAAAGAATTTTGGCAGAGCGAACCGTTACCCAATTTATACCCAAATGAAAAAGGCAGAAATTAAGTAGGAAATTACTATATTTGCTAGACAATTTTTAAACTAAACACCATGAAAAAAATTATTACATTATTATTATTAATCTCTGTTGGATTTGTAAATGCTCAGGCGTATAAAGGTAAAGGAGATATTAAAGCGCAAGTTGGTGCTAATATTCAAGATGGCGCAACAGGAATTCAGGTGTCTACTGATTTTGGACTTGGAGAAAATATGTCATATGGATTTACTGCCTGTTATTTATTGTCTGTTCAAGAATATGAAATTTTAGGCGTAACTCAAAAACCTGAATTTGGCGATAGATTTGACTTAAAAGCTCGTTTTAGCGCTAATATAGGAAACGTTCTTAAATTAAACCCAAAAATGGATATATATCCAGGACTAAATCTGGGTTTAAGAAATTTTGGTGCTCATTTAGGGTTCCGTTATTTCTTAACTGATGGTTTTGGTTTGTATGCTGAAGCGGGAATTCCTATTGCTAAATACGATACAAAAATTACAGGTTTTGATAATTACAACAACCAATTTACATTAAATGTTGGTGTTTCGTTTAATTTGTAGTGAATATAAATTTTAAAGTTTTTATATAAAAAAATCGCCAATTGGCGATTTTTTTATTGGTTCATTTCCCCAATTACAAATCAAATTTTATTCCTTGTGCTAATGGCAAACTCGTAGTATAATTTATAGTATTGGTTTGTCGTCTCATGTATATTTTCCAGGCATCAGATCCTGATTCACGACCGCCACCTGTTTCTTTTTCTCCACCAAAAGCGCCACCTATTTCCGCTCCAGAAGTGCCTATGTTTACATTAGCAATACCACAATCTGAACCAACTACAGATAAAAACAATTCGGCCTCTCTTAAATTATTAGTCATAATAGCTGAAGATAAGCCTTGAGCAACGCCATTTTGTAATTGAATTGCGTTTTCTACTGTTCCAGAGTATCTAAGTAAATATAGAACTGGTGCAAATGTTTCATGCTGAACGATTTCGAATGAATTATCAGCTTCGGCAATTGCTGGTTTAACATAACAGCCACTTTCGTAGCCTTCTCCAGAGAGCACTCCACCTTCTACTAAAACTTTGCCACCTTCTGCAACTACTTTTGAAAGGGCATTTTTATACATTTCTACCGCATGTAAATCAATTAAAGGGCCTACGTGATTGTTCTGATCTAACGGATTTCCAATTTTTAATTGTCCATAAGCCGATACAATAGCGTCTTTTACTTTCTCATAAATGCTTTCATGTATAATTAGTCTACGAGTAGAGGTGCAACGTTGTCCCGCAGTTCCTACAGCTCCGAAAACAGCACCAATAACTGTCATTTTTATATCGGCATCAGGAGTTACAATAATCGCATTATTTCCTCCTAATTCTAATAATGACTTTCCTAATCTACTTGCAACAGCTTGCGCTACTATTTTCCCCATTCGGGTAGAACCTGTGGCTGAAATTAATGGAATTCGTTTGTCGTTTGTCATTAATGCTCCAACGGTGTAATCTCCATTTATCAAACATGAAATTCCTTCTGGAAGATTATTTTCTTTGATTACTTGTGCAATAATATTTTGACATGCAACTCCGCATAACGGTGTTTTTTCTGAGGGTTTCCAAACACAAACATCTCCCGATATCCATGCTAGAGCGGTGTTCCAAGCCCAAACTGCAACTGGAAAATTAAATGCCGAAATTATTCCTACAACGCCTAGCGGATGGTATTGTTCATACATTCGGTGACCAGGCCTTTCGGAGTGCATGGTTAACCCGTGTAATTGACGTGACAACCCTACAGCAAAATCGCAGATGTCTATCATTTCTTGAACTTCACCATAACCTTCTTGTAGTGATTTTCCCATTTCATAAGAAACCAATTTCCCCAACGCTTCTTTGTTTTTACGTAATTTTTCACCAAACTGTCTCACAATTTCTCCTCTTTGTGGGGCTGGCATGGTCCTGAAAGATTGAAAAGCTTCAGTTGCAGTTTGCATCACTTTTTCATAATCAACTATAGTAGATGTTTTAACAGTTGCAATTAATTGTCCATCAACAGGAGAAAAACTCTCTAATAGCTCACCATTAGAAAAGTGATTTTGCCCTGTTGATGTTCCTTCGTTGATAGTATGAATTCCTAATTGTTGAAGTGCTTCGGTCATACCGAATTGCTGCGCTATTGTTATCATTGTAACTTTTTTACTTGAATTTGTTATAGTAATTACAAATATATTGTTTATTACTAAATTTTATTCATTTTTTATACAAAATTCCAAATGGATTTTTTTTTAATTTAAAAAAATAAAATTTCGTAAATAAAAAAGGTTAGCGTTAACTAACCTTTACATGACTTTTAATAAATCTTTTTTATTTTGCTTCTTTAATCAAATAAATATAAACGGGAAAGTGATCACTAAATCCAACCTCATTGGCTTGGTGACGCAAAGGATATCCTTTATATTGTCCTGTGGTTTGAATCATGTATTGTTTGTTGTAAATACCCGCTTTCCAATATCTAAATGATGAGTAATCTGTTTTGATTAATTGCTCAGAAACCATGATTTGATCAAAAATGTCTCCAGAGTCTCTGTAGAACAATGTCGACTGTCCTTTATGAAACATTTCTTCAAAAGGATTGTATATTCCAAACTGTTTTACTTCTTCTTTTTTACGTTTAGCTCCTATACCTTCTTTCACACTTTTATTATATGATGCATCATTCAAATCGCCCATAGTAATAATCTTAGCATTTGGATTTACTTTGTATATAGAATCCATTATTTTTCTGTTTAACTTACCCGCCGCTTCACGAAAAGGACTGCTTTTTTTCTCTCCACCTGAACGTGATGGCCAGTGATTTACCATAACATTTACTTCATCGCCATCTAAAAAGCCAGTTACTAAAAGGATATCCCTAGTGTAACGTCTTTCACCAGTAGCAACTTCATTTTTATCATTATCCGCTTTGTCTTCTTCGGTTTCTTTTTCGGCTTTAATTTTTGAGAAATTATCGTAAATTAATAAAGGAATATTCACATAACTTGTTGGGGTAAAGTGCTTCTTTTGATACAAAAGCGCTACATCTATCCCTCTTTTATCAGGAGAATCAAAATGGACAATACCATAATCATAGGGTAACAATTTCGGTTGTTTTACCAAATCCTCTAAAACACCTCTGTTTTCAATTTCACATCCTCCAATAAGTGTAGGGGCATTGTTTGGGTTTTCACCAGTTCCTATTTCAGATAAAACTCTGGCTAAATTCTCCAGTTTTTTATGATATTTCTTCGATGTCCAGTTCTGAGCTCCAGTTGGCAACCATTCTTCATCAATGTTAGGATTGTTAATGGTATCGAACAGATTTTCTAAATTGTAAAAAGCAACAGTGTGCACTACAAACTTTTTTTGTTGAGCAATACCCGTGACTATTGTAAATAATACAAATAAAACAGCAATTAATGTTTTAATTTTCATAAATGGATAGATTAATAAATTATCAAGTTTAACATAAACTTATCAGCAAAAGTAAATATTATTAATTAATAATGTACATTTGCGACATTAAGAAATGATTATTCTTTAAAAAAAAGACGAATTAACTAAATTTTATTTATGAAAAAGCTTGTTATTAGTACAATTTTTGTAATGCAAGTGCTTTTTAGTTTTGCTCAAACTGGAACCGGAATTACTGGTAAAGTAGTAGATTCAAAAACTCAAAAGCCACTGCAGGGTGTTGTTGCATCGATTCAAAACACCAATTTAACCCAAATAACGGATGTTCTTGGGAAATTTTCTTTTCTAGATGTACCAAAAGGAAAACAATTATTACAAATTAAAACCCAGGGGTACAAAGAGCAACTGTTACAAATAGAAGTTGTTTCAGGTAAAGTTCTTGATTTGGGTATAGTTTTTTTTGAAGTCGACCAAACCGAGGAACAGCAATTAAGTTTAATAACAATTACTGAAAATGATTTAGGTGATGACAATAGTGGCTCTGAAAGCACATCTGGCTTGCTTCAAGCAAGTAGAGATGCTTTTCAACAAACAGCCGCCTTTAATTGGGGTCAAGCACGTTTTAGAATTCGAGGATTAGATAATGAATATGGAACTGTATTGATTAATGGTATTACCATGAACAAAATTTACGACGGAAGACCTCAATGGGGAAACTGGGGTGGTTTAAATGATGCTACCAGAAATCAAGAGTTCACGAGCGGTTCAGCACCCTCTGATTATACATTTGGTGGAATCCTTGGGACACAAGAAATTAATACAAGAGCTTCATTGTACAGAAAAGGGTCTAGAGTTTCGTTTTCTGGAACCAACACCAATTATAGTTGGAGAACAATGGGTACGCACGTATCAGGAATGAATAAAGATGGCTGGGCTTTTGTAATTTCAGGATCAAGACGTTGGGCAAATGAAGGCTACTTTGAAGGAACTAATTATGCAGCCAATTCTTTGTTTGCTAGTGTTGAAAAGAAATTTAATGAAAAACATAGTCTGAATTTTACTTCGATCTATGCTCAAAACAGAAGAGGAAAAACCTCGCCAAATTCTCAAGAGGTAAATGACTTAAAAGGATTTAAATACAACTCTTATTGGGGCTACCAAGATGGTAAAAAGAGAAATTCAAGAGAGAAAAACATTGAAGAACCCATAAATATGTTGAGTCATTATTGGAAGATGTCCGATAAAACCAATTTGAATACTAATGTTTCCTACCAAATAGGTTCTGTTGGAAATAGTAGAATTGATTTTCAATCAGCTAATAATCCAGACCCTACATACTATAAAAATTTACCAAATTATTATTTAAATTTATCCACCTATTATTTCCCTGCGAAAGACGAGAATGGGAGCCCAATATTAGATGGTGAAGGAAATCAAACTTATACAAATCCTCAAGCTTTGATTGCTAAAAACAATTTCTTAAACAATGGTCAAGTAAATTGGAATAAAATATATTATACAAATGCCATTGTAAACAAAGGCGAAAAAAGTGCATATGTGTTATATGAAGATAGAACCGATGATAAATTATGGAGTGCTAATTCCATAATAAACTCAAATTTATCAGATAATATTAATATGAACGCGGGTATTAATTTTAAGAAATTAAGATCTAGAAATTTTCAAAGATTAATAGATTTATTAGGCGGAAGTTATTTTAAAGATATTGATCCTTTTTATAATGATGATGCATCACAATCAGACCTCAACAATCCCAATAGAAATGTACTGGTCGGTGACGATTATGGCTATAATTATTATTTAAACGCCACAACATTTGATGGTTTTACTCAATTTAAGTTTAGATATAAAAAGATTGATTTCTATTTGGGCCAATCATTTTCTAGAACTGAATATCAAAGAGAAGGATTATACAAAAACGGAATTTACGCAAGCAATTCTTATGGCAAAAGTTCAAATGTAATTTTTGAAAACTTCGGATTTAAAGGCGGTTTAACTTATAAAATAACTGGACGTCAGATGTTAGATTTCAATGGCTTTTATTCAACAAAAGCTCCGAGTTTAAAGAATACTTTTTCGAATGCACGGATTAATAACAATGTTACACCTGATCTAAGAAGTGAGTCAATTATGAGTGTTGATGGAAGTTATATTATAAAGGCGCCTAAATTTAAAGGAAGATTAACTGGTTATTATAGTAAAATAATGAATTCGACAGAAGTATCCTTTTTCTATGGTGAAGGGCTTTTTGATGAAGAAGCTGTAGGCGCTGGAAATGAAGACTCGTTTATTAGCGAAATTGTTACTGGAATTAATAAAAAACAACTTGGTTTAGAATTAGGATTAGAATATAATCTTACATCAACTATAAAAGTTACAGGTGTTGCAGCATATGGGCAATATACTTATGATAATAACCCTAACTTAAAAGTAAATGATGATGCACAAGCGTCAACAACTAATTCTAATCCTATTACTGATTTTGGTAAAGCATATTTAAAAAATTACCGCTTACCAGGGTCGCCTCAACAAGCATACTCAGTTGGTTTAGAATACAGAGATCCTAAATTCTGGTGGATAGGTACAAATGCAAATTACCTTGCTGATACCTATATTGATATTTCAAGTATTTTAAGGACTAATAATTTTACAGTAGACAAACAAACAGGATCTTCATATGAAGGATTGACAGAAGAAACTGTGAGAGGATTATTGAAACAAGAAAAATTTGACCCAATTACATTGGTGAATCTTGTGGGAGGAAAATCTTGGAAAATAAAAAGCAATACATTTGGTTTCTTTGCTTCAATTAATAATGTGTTTGATATTACCTATAAAACAGGAGGTTTTGAACAATCAAGAAAAGCAACTTACCCAGATTATAAAGCCGATAACACATCTGAATTGCCTTTAAACAATCCTGCAAATGGAACGTTCAATGTTGGACAAACACATCCTTCATTTGCTCCAAAATACTTCTACGGTTATGGCAGAACTTATTTTGTAAATTTCTATATTAATTTTTAATAAAATATACTATGAAAAAAAACTTTAAATTAATCATCTTATCAATACTTTTTTCAAGTGTTTTAATAAGTTGCGTAAATGATGGTGACACTGAAATACCGCGTGTTGATCCAGCTCCTTTATATAAAGAATCATTCGAAACTAATTTTCCTAATTGGGTAAAATATAGTAAAACTGGAAGTCAAGTATGGTCTTTAGAAACTAAATACGGAAATCCTGCCGAATGTGCTAAGATAACAGGTTTTAGTGGAGGTGCTAACAATGACAATGTTGATTGGTTAATATCGCCTGCTCAAAATTTGTCTGCTTTAAACAACGCAAAACTATCTTTTGATAATGCATATAAATTCAATGGTCCTCCAATTGAAGTTTATATTTCCAATAATTATTCTGGTACAGGAAATCCCGAAGTGAGCGGAGTTACTTGGACAAAAATTACAGGAGCAATTTTATCTGTAGGAGAGTATAAATGGACAGGATCTGGTTCTTTAAATATTTCAAATTTTACAGGAGTAGGAAATGAAACTGTATATATTGCTTTCAAATATACTTCAACTTCTTCCGAAGGTTCTACTTGGGAAATAGACAATGTTAAAATAGCCACAGAGTAAAGAATTACTTAAAAATATAAAATTATGAAAACTTATAAATTTGTTTTATCAATTGCAATTATAGCTACTCTTTTTAGCTGTGTTGATTCCGAAAATTATGTTTCCCCTGATTTAAGCGGTGTGTGTGGTGAATTAGTCGCAAATAAGTCTGTCTTAGAAATAACTTCAAAATCTAGTGCTAGTAGCGTGAAATATGTTGATGAAGATATTATTGAAGCTTATGTAACCTCTAGTGATGAAGGAGGAAATTTTTACAAGTCGATCTCCTTTGTATCAACTGACGGAAAAACTGGATTTAGTATGCCAATAGACGATTATAATTTATATACTAAATATGAGCCAGGTAGAAAAGTATATATTAACTTGAAAGATCGTTATCTTAAAAAAGAATACGGTTCTACAATAATTGGCTCTTTATATAATAATGATACCCCTAGTAGTGAGGGTGATGATAAAGTTGGTAGAATGTCAGGTGTAGAATATCAAAGTGTTTTAACGGCTTCTTGCTCTTCATCTATTAAAGAAGAAGATTTAATACAAAAAATGTCGTTAAAAGATGCCCAAACAGATGCAAACTTAAATAAATTAATTGAACTTGATAATGTTCAGTTTACCGATGAATCATTAGGTAAAAAATATTATGATGAAAGTTTGTTTACAATAGGTGGTTCAACAAATCATTTGATTATAGATGCTAATGGAAATACTGTAACATTAAGAGGAAGTCAATATGCTACTTTTGCTACTCAACCAATCCCTAGTGGAAATGGTAAAATTATAGGTGTTATGACAAAATACAGTAGTACATATCAATTCATGATTAGAACTCTTAGAGATGTTCAATTAACCAATCCTAGAGTTGTTCCTTTCTTTGAAGAATCGTTTACATCCAATTTTCCTAATTGGATAAAATTTAGTGTGTCGGGGGCTCAAGTTTGGGGTATAGACACTCAATTTGGTAATCCTGGTTCATGTGCTAAAATGACAGGTTTTGCTAGCAGTAAAAGCAATGAAAATGAAGATTGGTTAATTTCTCCAGTACAAGATTTATCTTCTCTTACATCGGCTACTTTAACCTTTGATACCGCTACAAACTTTTCTGGAAATGCTTTACTAGCATATGTTTCTAATAATTATTCTGGATCTGGTAGTCCTTCGGCAGCAACGTGGACATTATTAAATGCTGTATATTCTCCAAGTAATGGGGGTTACAAATGGACAAATTCTGGATCCCTAAATATTTCGGCTTTTACTGGTTCTGGAAACAATGGTGTTTATATAGCTTTTAAATATACCTCTACCACATCAGCCTCAGCTACATGGGAAGTAGACAATGTAAAGATTACATCTAAATAAATTTATGACAGAAATACCATAAAAAAAGAGGCTTTATTAGCCTCTTTTTTTATGGTGTTAAATCAATTGTGAAACAAAGTAATAAAATTATAATTTTGTGAGCTTTATTAAATCATTGTATTTCACTCACATGGTTGTTAGTGTTTTTTAATACTGTTTATTTACATACGAAGTTATAATGTTTATTATAGAATTATATATTTTATCAATTTCTTGTGATAAAATAATACCAATTATGCATTTAATTTAGTCTAAAATAATTATAAAAAATAATCAAAACTGCATAAATTCTTAATAAACTTTTCAGTTAATAATTCATTTACTATTTTATTGATTTGAATTTTTAACTACTCCATTGTTTTATACACTTTATTGGTAATTTTCCTTTTGATATTTAACCAAACTATTTCGGCAGGATTTAATTCTGGTGAGTATGGCGGTAAAAAGACTAACTTTATATTGTTAGGAATTTCTAGATATTTCCTTTTTGAAAACGACCGTTATATAAAACGACAACTTTATATTCTGTTGGTTTTTTATTTGAAAGCTCGTTCAAGAAGATTTGAAAATTATCACCATTACAATACGGTAATTCCATAACTAAACTATCGCCATTATAGGGCAAACACGCCAAATATATAAGTTGATTTGAATACGTTTTGATAATTGCAAATAGGTTTTACACCAACAGCTGTTAATGTTTTTTCATTTCAAATAAACAATCCAAATCTACTTTCATATTGAACATAAAGATTAAAAGTTTTAAATTCTTCTAAAACTTCACTCAATGCGTGTTCAAGAATTATTTTGAAGTTTTTTAAAAGCATCGCTATCCTCTTGCATTTTATTGATGCGACTTTTTCTAGCCACTTGTAATTTGGCACCAAAATTTCTTTTCACATAGCTATTTATAGTTTGATAATTAATTCCCTGAGGCATATAATTATCAGTAATCCATTTGATTAAATCAATATATGAAGTGAAGGCATCTTTTGGAGAATTCAATCTTGACTGTATTTCTAGGTGTAACTCTTTACTTATAATTGATGGCTTAAACCCTATTTTGCCATAGTGCAAAAGGCCTTCTATACCTTTTTCAAAATATAAATTTCTCCATTTTTGAGCAGTATTATGATTGACTTTTAAAATTTTAGAAAGTTCAAGTTTACTTAAAGAAGCATCACTTCTTTTTAAAACCAATAACATATCAATTCTTTTTCTCAGATGAACAGGCTGCTTGTGTTTTAACTTAATTAGCTCTTGTTCGCTTTCTTTTACTACAATTTGTTTAGATTTTGCCATAAACAAATATACATAATATATTTATAAAATAGTCTAAATATAATAAAAAATAGCTAAAAAAATTAAACTATTTTAAATGCATAATTGGTGTAATTTTAAAGAAAGTTTATTCTTAAAAAAGCCCTAAAATTTTATTTTAAAGTAAACTTAATCTGTTAATATTCTTTATTAATTTAAAATCATCTTATTAATTAACATAATGTAAACTAGATTTAATAATAACAAAAAAACCGAGTCACAGTGACTCGGTTTGTATTTCTGGTAGAATTCCTATAATGTATTGTATTTCTTAAACTCCTTTACTTCACAATCAAAAATTCCGATCTTCTATTTTGTGCATGTTGCTCATCGGTGCACGTATCTTTGCAGTCTACTTTAGGTTCAGTTTTTCCGTATCCTTTTCCTGTGATTCTTTTTGCATCAATACCCTTAGAAATTACATATTGTACTGTAGCTTTTGCTCTTCTGTCTGATAAGGATAGGTTGTAGGCATCACTTCCTCTATAATCGGTGTGCGATTTAGCCAATATGATTAACTTTTTGTTG
>NZ_WAEM01000039.1 GCF_008806775.1 Flavobacterium luteum | reverse complement strand
CATCCGCCCCAGCACTGCGCGAGGGCAAGAAGTCGCCGGCCGCCCGTGCCGCCGCACTGCGCAACGGCAAGAATCCCAACGAGGACGACAATCCTCCGGAACAGCGCGTGGCGCAACCGTCCACGGTACGCGAGGAGAACGGCGACCGCACCAATCCCGACACCGGTGAAATCCCCGTCGTACAGAAGGACGACGGCCGCATTTCCGCCGATCCGAACGATCCGGAAGTCGCCAAAGCCATCCGCAACGAGCATATCGAACAGCGCAAAACGAAGCGCACGCGCACCCGACGCAACCGTGTGATCGCCATCATCGTCACCATCGTGGTACTGCTGGGACTGGCGGGCGGCGCGTTCGCAACCTACCGTTGGAGCCAAACCAAGTACTACATCGGCGACTACAACGGCGAAGTGGCGATTTTCCAAGGCGTGCCGACAAGCCTGTTCGGCTTCCAGCTGTCGCACGCCGTCACCGACACCCATATGAAGACGAGCGAACTGCCGCCAAGCTGGCAGGAACAGCTTGCGCAGGGCATTTCCTTCGACACGTACGGCGAGGCGAAAACGCATACGCGACTGATCAAAAAGCAGCTGAAGCAACAGCAGGACGAAGCCGCGCAGAAGGAACAAGACAAGGCAAACGGCGAATCCGACAACAAATCCTCTGGTACGACTTCCGACAAGTCGTCGGGCAAATCAGACAAATCGGACGACGCTTCGGCAGACAAGTCAGGCGGTGACCAGTCATGATGGCAACCCGTCTGAAGCAATTCGGCCTGCTGCTGTTCAGCATGCTGATTTGCGGCGTCGCGTTCTTCCAGATGTTCGAACGCACCACCGGCGGTTTTCCGCAGAATTATTTGTGGATGCTCGCTTTTGTCGGCGCATTGTTCCTGACTTCCTGGGGATTGCCGCTGCGTTTCCAGCCGTATGCCAACCAGGCGATCATGTGTTGTGTGATGGTGCTGACTGGCACCGGCATCATGATGATCGCCCGCATCGACCAGGAT
>NZ_WAEM01000038.1 GCF_008806775.1 Flavobacterium luteum | reverse complement strand
AGAAATTCCTCGAACAATTCAAAGACCCCCTTGTCTACCTGTTGCTGGCTGCGACCGGCATTTCGCTCGTCGCATGGTTCATTGAACGAGCCAACGCCGTACCGGGTGCGGAAGGCGGCGAAGCATTGCCGTTCGACGCCATCGTCATCGTGCTGATCCTCATCGTCAACGCAGTACTCGGCTACATTCAGGAATCGAAGGCGGAAGCGGCCGTCGAAGCGCTCTCCAGCATGACCGCGCCGCAGACTAACGTGCTGCGTGACGGCAAAATCGAACGCATCAACACGGTTGACGTGGTGCCGGGCGACATCATCGTGCTCGGCGAAGGCGACTCCGTTTCCGCGGACGGACGCCTCTTCGCCGCCGCCAGCCTACGAATCGCGGAAGCCAGCCTCACCGGCGAAAGCGTGCCCGTCGGCAAAAAGACCGACACCCTCGCACAGGCAAAAGCCCTCGGCGACCGCGCCAACATGGTGTTCAACGGCACGTCCGTAATGCAAGGCACCGGCCGTGCCATCGTAACCAGCACCGGCATGGGCACGCAGGTCGGCAAAATCGCGGATCTGCTGCAAGCCACGGAAGACGACGAAACCCCGCTGCAAAAGGAAATGAACTACGTTTCCAAAATCCTCGGCAGCGCGGTATGCATCATCGCGGTCGTGGTGCTGGTCGCGCTCGCGCTTACCGAAGGCTTCCAAGACGTTCACGATGTGATCGATTCGCTGCTGTTGGCCGTTTCTCTGGCGGTTGCGGCCGTGCCGGAAGGTTTGGCTGCGATTCTTACGGTGGTGCTCGCGCTCGGCGTGCAGCGCATGGCCATGCACAATGCGATCGTCAAGAAGCTGCATTCGGTGGAAACGCTCGGATCCGCGTCGGTGATCTGCTCCGATAAGACCGGCACGCTCACCCGCAACGAGATGACCGTGGAGCGTGTGGTCACTCCGAGCGGCGAAGTGCAGCTTACTGGCACCGGCTATGCGCCGGAAGGCCGCATGGTGGTCGATCCACAGA
>NZ_WAEM01000037.1 GCF_008806775.1 Flavobacterium luteum | reverse complement strand
GCCGAAGCGCTTTTTTCCGCGCTATCGAAATTCGTCTCATGTTCATGTTCGTATTGTGCGCTCACAAGTTCAGGTCTAACGTGTGGGCTGGTCGGAGGATTTTCGAAATTTCCGTCGATTTCACCTTGTGGACACCACTGGACCACGATGCGGACATTGCCGCTGTTTCCGTAACCAAACTGTCGATTTGCCGAGCATACAATGGGCGTGCATTACCGACCGAACTTAGGGCTGTGGGCTCGCAACAGACGGCCAAAACAATCGCGGAGGTGCCGCGAAGGACCGACAGACCGGGCAACCCGATGGTTTGGAGAAGGAGGTCTGATGACAATAGAAAACGAACAGATCACGCCTGCCGACGCAGCTATCGTCTCGTCCGGCACCGGCACCAAAGGCCCCGAGGAGCGTGATCTTCCCGCTTCCCTCAAAGAGGAAATGGATCTGTGTTTGCAGATTCTTCGCGAGGTGCTCGGCGAATTCGATGAAAAGCTGCTGGCCAAGTTCGATGAAGTGCGCGAACACGCACTGAACGCTAGCGCCGAACGCTTCTCCGGCATTCTGACGGATACGAATCCGAATCAGGATGACCTGCAGAAGGTCGTCGACATCATCGATAAAACGGATGTGCATGAGGCACAACTGCTGGCCCGCGCCTTCACCACCTACTTCCATCTGGCCAACCTATGCGAGGAGAACTACCGTGTCTCCGTGCTGCACAGCCGTGAGGCCGCCGTAGATGACACCCAAGCCGTCGACCCAGTGAACGAAATGACCTGCGCCTACCACCAGCTCATTAACGAAATGGGTCCGGCCAAAGCCAAGGAACTGCTCGACCAGCTCGAGTTCCATCCGGTGTTCACCGCGCATCCGACTGAAGCCCGCCGCAAAGCCGTGGAAGGCAAAATCCGTCGCATCTCCCAGCTGCTCGCAACGCACGAGCTGCTTGGCGGTTCAGACAAGAAGGAAAACTCCCGTCGACTCTTCAACGAGATTGACGCGCTGTGCCGCACCTCTCCCATCGCA
>NZ_WAEM01000036.1 GCF_008806775.1 Flavobacterium luteum | reverse complement strand
ACCGTGTGGATCGGTCTTGAATACTTCTGCGACGAAGGCGATTCCTGCTGGAACATGTCTGACGAGGAAGCGAAGAAGTTCGCCATCCAGGAGCTTACGCGCATGCAGATCATCAACGGTCCGCAAGACGTGATCGACTCCCATCGTGAGCGCGTGAAGAAGGCGTATCCGGCATATTTCGACACCTACGATCGCATGCCTGAGCTCGTGGAATACCTCGATTCCTTCGGCAATCTGTATTGCGTCGGCCGCAACGGCCAGCATCGTTACAACAACATGGATCATTCCATGGCCACCGCAATCGAGGCCGTCGGCAATATCAAGAACGGCAAGACGTCCAAGAAGAACGTATGGTCCGTCAATACCGACAAGAGCTATCACGAGGAAAAGTAGGTTCCGGCAAGACCTGCACCTGTTGCTGTAAAGCATGTGGTAAAGCGAAAGACCCGTCATGTGATCGCATGGCGGGTCTTTCGCATTGTGATTTGCGATTTGTCATTGACTTGAATGCTTGATTGTCATGAATACGTTGGCACGCCTACGTTGCGTTGGTCTGGATGACGTTGTATGGTTAGGGAAGTTCGAAAGCCGTGATATTTCGCGGCGGACCTTCAGTGGCGGAAATTTCCGTATCTCTTTTTTACAGCTGTTGCAGGCGTGTGCTTGCGAAAGCTAGGGGAAAGGCAAAAACCAGTGGCAACCAGCCCGAATCTTGAAGACATGAAACTGCCTGAGCTCAAGGAGCTCGCCAAGCAGATGGGCCTTCGTGGCACCTCCACCATGCGTAAGCCGGAACTTATCGCGACGCTTCAGGCCGCTCGTTCCGGCGGTGAAGCGCCTGCCGGTGTGACCGTGCGAGCTCCGAAGTCCGCTGCGCCGGCCGCTCCGGTGGCTCCTGCTGAAGCCCAAACCGCAGACGCTGAGGTCGCGGCGAACACGGCTGAGGAATCCGGCAAGTCCAACGAGGCTGAGCAGTCCGAAAAGCAGACGGCCAAAACCGTTAGGAAGACCCTTGCCGGACGTGCT
>NZ_WAEM01000035.1 GCF_008806775.1 Flavobacterium luteum | reverse complement strand
ACGACGCCTACGATCTTGGCGAAGACGACGAACAGCGCGCACAACGCCCCCCGTTGCATTCCGTGGCGGAAATCGTGGAGCGTCTGCAATCGCTGCCGCAGTTCAAAGGCATTCGATTCGCCACGTTGACCGGGCGTGACGATGACACCACAAAATCGCAGGTCATGGCCGATTTTGAATCCGGCATAACGCCGATTCTGGTGGCGACCACGGTGATCGAGGTCGGCGTGGACGTGGCGAAAGCCAGCTGCATCGTGATTTTCGATGCGGACCGGTATGGGCTTTCGCAATTGCACCAGTTGCGTGGGCGCGTCGGCCGAGGCGGCACCGATTCGGGGGCTTTCCTGATTTCGCGTGCGCCCGCGGACAGTGATGCCGCCCGCCGTCTTGACGTGATTCAGGGCACGTTGGATGGTGCCGAAATAGCGCAGGCCGATTTGGAATTTCGCGGCGCCGGCGACGTGCTCGGCGACGCGCAATCTGGCGGAAAGTCAGGTTTGAAGCTGCTTCGTGTGGTTAAGGATGTGAAGATTATTGAGCATGCGCGGGTTGAGGCTACGAGGCTTGTCGCTCAGGATCCTGATTTACTCGAACATGTGCAGTTGGCCGGGGCGGTGCTTGATTTCACGCGCGGCAATGAAACGTTCCTGACCAGTAATTAGTTTGGTGCGATTAATTAATCGCCTGGCACGCTAGAGTGGTGCGTATGCGCGTAATTTCAGGACGATTCAAAGGCGTTGCATTGACCACGCCGAAAGCGGGCACTCGACCGACCACCGATCGCACCAAAGAGGCGATTTTCTCGCATCTCGATTCATGGGGAGTGTTGGACGATGCCCGCGTGCTCGATTTGTTTGCAGGAACCGGCGCTTTGGGCATCGAAGCATTGAGCCGTGGCGCACGAGAGCTGGTGGCGGTGGAATCATCCGCTCCGGCGGCCGCATTGATCGCGCAGACGCTGACCGCACTGAAACACAACCGTTCGTGGGAACATGGCATGAGTGCCCGCGTGGTGAAGGCGCGCGCGGAAAAATACGCGGCTTC
>NZ_WAEM01000034.1 GCF_008806775.1 Flavobacterium luteum | reverse complement strand
AAGAGGGGAAGTAACCGATGAAGCACGTGGCACCAAAACAGCGTCGCAAAAGCGTGGTCTGGACGATACTTGGCATCCTCGCCGAACTCATGCTGACCGCGGCGGCCGTCTGCGCGCTCTACATCGCATGGCAAATGTGGTGGACGGGCGTGCAGGCCGAACACAACCAAATCGAAACACGCCAATCCGTATCATGGTCCGACCCCGGCCAATCCGACAGCGTCGCCATTGCGCAAGCGCAGGAAGGCGACCCGCCAACGCAACCGCAAAGCGCACAGGAAGGCGAGCTCATCGCCCAGGTCTACATTCCGCGATTCGGCAGCCAATGGCAACGCAACCTTGTTGAGGGAACCTCCCTCACCGAACTCAACAAACACGGCCTCGGCCACTACAAAGACTCGCAAATGCCCGGCCAAGTCGGCAACTTCGCCTTCGCAGGGCACCGCAACGGCTACGGACAGCCACTCGGCGACGTCGACAAACTGCAGGAAGGCGACCCGATCATCGTGCGCACGCAGGATTACTGGTACGTCTACCACTACACCAGCTACAAAATCGTGCTGCCGACCGACATCGAAGTGGTCGCCGCCAACCCCGAAAACCCCGGCGCGACGCCAACCAAACGCATGCTGACCATGACCACATGCGAACCGAAATACTCCACGCCGACACACCGCTGGATCAGCTACGCGGAATTCTCATACTGGGCGAAGGTGTCCGACGGCATCCCCCAGGAGCTCGCCTCCACCGACTCCAACGGCAAAGTCAAATTCGTCAACAACGAAAAATCGTCGATCGTCGCATCCGTCAGCTCACTCAAACCGTGGATTCTCGGCGCGCTCGCCGCATACGTGATCATCTTCCTTTCCGCGCTCGTGGCATGGCGTTGGCCGTACCTCGCCGACGTGCGCGCGGGACGTCGCGAAAAGCCGGAATTCAGCTTATACGGAGGGCTGATGCGATTGCAGCCGGGTGTGCTTCCGATTCGACTTGTGCTCATGGCGTTGCTGATTTTCGCGGCGGCCGCATCGTGCTTTGAATGGCTGTTCCCG
>NZ_WAEM01000033.1 GCF_008806775.1 Flavobacterium luteum | reverse complement strand
GTAGGGCGGTGATTTTCGCGCCGTCATGCGCCGAAGCCGAGATGCGTACGATCGCAGCGTCGTCAGCATTGTCGTTTTCTCCGGTATTCTCAATATTTTCCGCGGTTTCCGCAGTTTCTATGGCATCCGGCAGCGGATACACGTCGATTGCCGTGGGATCGCCGTCGATGCGACGATGCTCGCCACGCTGCAATGGCAGGCCGTCGAGCGTCACTTCATACGCCGCGTTTTCACCGTCGCTTTCCGCGGAATCGGCAATCACCTCGATTTCCAAACGATGCGCCTGACCACGCCCGCGCATCGCATACTGGAATTCGCCACCAGCCAACGCGCGACGCCAATGCAACGTGCCGTCGGCACCCATCATGTCGTTATCGCCCGAATACCGATGATCGACTTCCGATTGCTGCTGACCGCATGCGATGGTGTCGACAACGGTCTGCTCGCTAGCGGCCTGACGCGCATCGATATCGGCCAGTTGCGCGCGCAACGCACACACGTTGCCATCGTCGGCAACCGGCAGATACACGGAATACCGGCAGCCATGCATACTGCTGAACGCATGCATGTCGAACAGCATGGTACGGCCGGAAACGTCCGTCGCGGCAACGGTGAGGCCATGCACGTACGGTCTGGAAACCTGCGCGCACGCCTTGACCGGATTGCCGTTGATGATCGGCATGGATACGAGCGGACGCAACGGACCAGTGGCAAGATGACGCATACGGCCGGCGTCCGCGAATTCGCCGTCCATATCGTCGCTATCCGAAGCCAGCGCCATCACCTTCGGCCCCTTCATGAAACTGACCCAAGGCGAACCGTCCGGCATACGCTCGACGGTGATCCGCGGCCGCAACCGCATCACCACTTCCGCAACGCCGTTCCAGCGCAGACGCAACGGCAGATATCCTTCGGGAATATCGTTGGTGCGTGCCGGATCAAGCGTGCAGACGGCGCATGTGGCCTCCATGACGCCGTAATGTTCCGCCCACCACGGACGGCGCAGAAACAGCGTGGTTTCCCGCAAACCACCGGGAGTACCGGGAACATGCT
>NZ_WAEM01000032.1 GCF_008806775.1 Flavobacterium luteum | reverse complement strand
CGATTGCGGTATTGAAGGCGGCTGCAATGGCACGATGCGTTTCGACGTGATCACGCACGGCATTGCGGCACATTCAGCGCGAGCGTGGATGGGCAAGAACGCCATCCACGCGGCCGCTGAGATTCTGAACCGGCTGAACGCTTATGAAAATCGTGCGATTGAAGTGGATGGCCTGACGTATCAGGAAGGCCTGAATGCCACGCTGATTTCAGGCGGCAAGGGTACGAATGTGATCCCCGACGAATGCCGCGTGCATGTCAACTACCGTTTTGCCCCCGACAAGTCGTTGGCTGAGGCGAAGGCGCTGATGATTGGCGCGGATGCCGGTGCGGAATTGGGCAATGGCGAGCATGTTGCCACAGGTGGCGTATTCGAAGGCTTCGGCATTGAAATGAAGGACGAGTCACCTTCCGCACGTCCGGGGTTGACGTCGCCGCTCGCGCAGTCGCTGGTGGAATTGGTGCGCGAGCGCACGGGGCGTGAGCCTCTGGCCAAGCTTGGCTGGACGGATGTGGCGCGATTCTCGATGCTGGGCATTCCCGCGGTGAATCTGGGTGCGGGCAGTCCGTTGCTGGCGCACAAGCATGACGAGCAGCTGCCGGAATCGGATCTGCTGCTGATGGCCAACTTGCTTGAAGACTGGCTGAAGTAGCTGTCTGCTGCCTTTTTCTGCCTCCTGTTTCTGCCTGCTATCGGCTGTTTGTTGTTTTCCGTCTTCTGTCTGCACAAGTCGGATCGGCTGTCTGCACGAGTCGTAATCTGTGTCTGCATTTCTCGCGAATCGTGATTTCTTTCGACTTGTGTAGACGGAGCAACGACTTGTGTAGACGGGGCCTGGGATTTGCGGGCGGGGAAAGCAGGCGGTGAGTTGCAGGATCCGGAAAATTTCCCGTCATGTCACGTTCCGTTGTTTTTTGTGTCATACTTATAGACGGTGGTTCTGCAAATCACCAATGCATCCGATGGCGTTGATCCCCTCGCGTGAAGTTCATGTGTGTCCGCGAGCGCTGGTGTCCGCCGTCGCATGATGAGGACTTTTGACGGAAGTTGCTTCCTAC
>NZ_WAEM01000031.1 GCF_008806775.1 Flavobacterium luteum | reverse complement strand
AATATAGTTTGGATTTTGTTGAAACGTTTGGGCACGTTGATCGTTTGGTACCAAGCTTGCAAATTTTTTCATTTGCTTGTTGGCTTCTTCATACTTGCCGTTGGCTTTTAGCATTTGCGCATAGCGGTAATAGGTCTCAGCATCTTGAGGAGTTTCAATAGCTTTGGCATACCACTTGGTAGCTTCGGCAGTATTAAAGATGTTAAAATAAGTGTCTGCTAATTGCTTGTACACATAGCCATCTGCTTTTGCGTTGTCTACTACTTTTAGGTATTCTTCTGCGGCAGCAACATATTGGTAACGATTGAATAGTTTGTCGGCTTTTTTGGTGGCTGCATTTTGTGCACAAAGAGTCGTTGCAATCACAAAACTTACTAATAGGTATATGTTTTTCATTGTATTGGTTTGCTTTAGGTTAGAAATATCTTGGTGATTGGGATACTTTTTTAGGGAAATTCAAATCAAATAACAAAATAATTTCGTGTGATGATGGGGTTGTTACATTCAAATCGGAAACAATATGATCGTAGGCATATCCAATTCTTAGATTTGGAGATATGGCATAATTGACCATAGCACCAAAGCTGTCTTGTAATCTATAGGTGGCGCCAATTTCGAATTTGTCATAAAACATAAAGTTCGTGGAAGCATCGACTGATACTGGCGCATTAAACGCCGATTTTATCATAGCAAAAGGTTTGAATTTTAAATTCGGATTGATATCAAACACATAACCGCCTGTTAAGAAATAATGCAGGGCTTCGGTTCCGAAGTTAACATCTTGACCTTCTCTTGTAATGTCTAAATGTTTTGATTTTAGCATATTTGGCACCGAAAAAGCAATGTAATATTTGTTAGTATAATAGAACAATCCAGAACCTATGTTTAAATAAGTTTTGTTTATGTTTGAAGAGAAAGCTGGATCGCCTAAATCAGGTACATTTCCAGCTACTTGATCTAAGAGACCTACTTTATGAAAAGTAGCTCCTGCTTTTAATCCTAAAGCCAAGCGGCGTTCGCCCCCCAAATTTAAAGTATAAGAGAAGTCTCCGTAAACATTGTTTTCTTCTACTGGTCCAATT
>NZ_WAEM01000030.1 GCF_008806775.1 Flavobacterium luteum | reverse complement strand
TATATATTTACTAAGATATTTGAGATGGTCCCGGGGATGTCCACGATGACACCCCCGAGGTCTTATTTTTTGTTCTTTTCGGACGATTGCCGAAAAATCGGTATGCGCTTTACCGAAATTTCAGCATGCGACCGTTGCGATCATTCCTTGACGGCGCCTGCGGCAAGGCCGGACTGCCAGTACTTCTGCAGGCACAGGAACGCGATGACCAACGGGACGATCGTGATCAACGAACCCGTGACCACCAGGTTCTGGATCGCCTGGCCGCCCGCGGTGCTCGCCTGGTCCTTCCACTGGTTCAGACCGATCGTCAGCGGATACCAGTTCGAATCCTTCAGCATGATCAACGGCAGGAAGTAGTTGTTCCACGTCGCCACGATCGTGAACAGGGCCGTCGTCACGATGCCCGGGGCGAGCAGCGGCAGGGATACCTGGAAGAACGTGCGGAACTCGCCGGCGCCGTCCACGCGGGCGGCTTCGAGCAGCTCGGTCGGCACGGCCTGGTCGGAGAAGATCCACATCAGGTACAGGCCGAACGTCGACACCAGGCTCGGGATGATCATGGCCCACGGGGTGTTCGTCAGGTTCAGCTTGGCGAACAGCAGGAACTGCGGCACGGCCAGGGCGATGCCCGGCACCGAGATGGCGCCGATGATCACCGCGAACACGGCCTTGCGTCCCGGGAAACGGAACTTCGCCAGGCCGTACCCGCCCATGATGGCGAGCAGGGTCGCGCCGCCGGCGCCCACGACCACGTACAGGATCGTGTTCAGGAACCAGCGTCCGAAGATGCCGTCCTGGTAGGTGAACACGGTCTTGATGTTGTCCCACAAAGCGAACGTGCGGCCGAAGCCCAGACCGAACGTGGACGTGAAGTCCGCCTGCGTCTTCGTGGCGTTGATCAGCAGGTACACGAACGGGAACAGGCAGTACACCGCGAACAGCGCGCACACGATGGTCAGCAGCGTGCTCCTGCGCGGGTTCGCCACGTTCGCGAAGCCGGACTTCGCAGCCCTCTTGCGCTCGGCCTTCTCGTCGCGCGCGACCCTCTTGAGGCGTTCCTTCTCGGCCTTTTTCGCGGCCTTCTCCTGGGCTTTGAGC
>NZ_WAEM01000002.1 GCF_008806775.1 Flavobacterium luteum | reverse complement strand
TTGCTGTAAACTTTAATGCCATATCTATTAAATATTTCAAGTTTGGATACATTGAAATTGCTTAAATCAAAAGTATCATTCAAAGTATCATTATTAGGAGAAATGCCTTTTGGAACATTGCAATATACATTATTAATCTCAATATCACTCATATTTGCTTTGCATTCTCCTTCCTTAACTTCTAAACTATAATTCCCTTTTTGAGTAATTATAATTGATGATTTACTACCTTTTACCACTCCATCCGAATTATACCATGAATATAGAAAATTATTTGAATTATTTTTCATTACAACATCTAAAACATAATCCGTTCCAACACATCCTTGGGAAATAGTAAATTCTGGAACTGAATTAACAACAATAGTTATTGTTTGTGTTGTTACACATTGTTGTCCAGAATCTGGTGTAAAAGTATAAATTTTTGTTGATATATTATTTAAATCTGGAGACCATGACCCAATTATATTATTAGAAGATATTGTAGGTAAAGGTGAAATCAAACTACCTGAACATATTGGGGCTATTGGACTGAAGGTTGGCACTATATTAGAATCAACAATAATTTTAGTTATAGCATTAGTTGCGCATTGTCCAGAATCAGAAGTAAAAGTATATATTGTAGTATCTACATTATTAATCGTTGCTGGGTTCCAAATTCCTTTAATGCCATTAGTTGAAGTTGATGGCAAGCTTGATACTGTAGAATTTGAACAAATTGAAGTGGGAATTCCTGTAAATATTGGTAATGCCAAATCAGTTACTGCAACTGCAATAGCTGCGCGAGAACTTTCACAAGCACCAATACTTTGACTCACATAATATAAAGTGGTTCCTAATGTTGTTGTGGATGGCACATTAGCGGTTGGTGATGCAACTCCGCTAGTTTCATTAGTACCATACCAATTTAGAGTTGCTCCTGATAATGCTGTTGCAGATAATGCTGTTGCCGAAGTATTTATACAATAATTAATTGGCGTTACCTCTGGAGCAGTTATTGCTGAATCGATAATTATATCAAACGTTGAAAATCCGGCTAGCTGACATGTGCTTGAATTTTCTGCTATAGAATACATAACCTTGTATGTTCCGCTAAGGGAAGCAGATAAATTTATTTCACCAGTAGCGAAATTAATAGATAATAACCCTGTTGATTCAGAATAAACTCCACCCGAAACAAACCCTGCAGCAGGAGTTGGTTTGGGATTAATGCCGCTTTTACAAGCTGGTGTTGTATAAGAAAAATCAGTTATAGGTTTTACTCCTCCAACAGTAACTGTTAATTGTTTTGATAAATTACATGTTTTTGGTGTAGGAGTACTAAATGAAATATCGTCAATAGCAAAATCATTACCATCAACTGCAATATTGGCATTAATAATTTTTATAGTTGCTAATGTACTATTAGTAGAATTCCAAGTTCCAGTAATTTTTGTCCAACCTGATGTAGATGTGTTTGTCGCTGAAATTGGTGATATTGTAATTGGAACTCCATTTATTAAAACTTGGAATTGAGCAGGGCTATTCGCAACCAAATTTTGAGCCCAAAAAGAAAATGTATACACTTTATTATTATCTACTGGTAACGATTGCGACCAAATAACTTTATTAGAATTTGTTGCTCCATCTGCCACCAACATCATTCCTGATCCACTATGATCTGTACTGTTTACAAAATCGACAAACCAATTTTTTGGATTATTCACTATTCCATAAGCAAATTGTGCACCACTTGTATTAGACGTTGAATAGCCATAATCGGAAAAAAATCCTGATGTACCTGATTCAAAATCTCCATTTCCAATTAAATTAAGATTTGTTAAAGATGAAGTTGTTGAGGTCACTGTATATGTTGTATTCAATTGCGGATTTACTACTACAACATCATCTGTATCTAAAATCGGAATCAAGGTTGATGCGGACCAATTATAAGTAGATCCACCATTTGTAGCGGTAAGTGTTATTGTAGACCCTGCTGTAGTACATCCTGTTGAAGATGAGGACAATGTTATATTCAAAGGAGAAACAATTGAAATCGTTGGAGTTGTAGCACTACTTGGTGGAATATTAGAATCTGTTACAGTAACAGTATAAGAACCATCACTTAATCCCTGAAAAATACCTGACGAAATAGGTGTTGTTGCACCAGATAATAAAAATTTATAAGGAGCCAAGCCACCGTTGGGATAAGCTACAATTGTTGCATCTGAAGCTCCTGGACACGTTGGGTTTAATTTTGAAATTGAAATTGTCAATGGAGCAGGTGGTGCTGTTAGTGAAAAATCATCAACCGCAAAATCATTCCCTGTTGCATTCAGATTGTTATTGAATATTTCAATATTAACACATTGATTGGTTGGCGTAAAAGTATAAACCACTTGCTGCCATCCTGAAGCAGGCAAAGGTGCCAATGCATTACCTGAAACTAAAGTAACGTTTGAAGCATTGTTAAATATAATTTTAATTTCTGCTCTTGTACTTGTATTGGTTACCAGATTAGATACTGATTTTACCCAGTAACTAAAAGTATATTTTGTTGTCAAATTTAAACTACAAACGCCTCCTCCATTATTACCTGCTCTCCAAAATCGTTGTTGTCCGCCAGAAGTAGTTCCATCGACTACCAGCATTTTTCCTGAACCTGATGTGTGATCGCCACCAGAAATAAAATTAGCGGTGTTCATTGGTTGAGGATTAGTTGTAACTGCATAATTTCCTGGAGAAGTATTACCAGAAAACGGAGTAGATAATTCTGTGTATAGCGAACTATTTATGCTAAATCCAACACCATTACCTCCGCTTTCAAAATCGCCATTTTCAAGAAGATTTTGACAATAACTATTAAATGTTGATAAAATCAATACTAAAGCTATTGACCAATTTGTTTTTTTTATCATTGATACATTTTTAAGATTTTGACTACTAAAAACAGTAGTGTTTTTTTATTTGAATTGTAAAACTATAGAAAAAAAAATAGTGATTGCAGAAGTTTAAGCTACAACCATTACGAAAACGTAATAGTGTTAATAAATATATTGTTTTTAAATCCTTAAATTGTTAACGCCAATGACAATTTTTAATTTTTTATTTGAGTTTTTAGAAAATCATTAACATGTACAAATTACAAAAACATAAATTTACATGATAAAAGAAAAAGAGTCTCTAAGTTTAACTAAACGGAAAACTTAAGACCAATGCCTTAAGTTTCTAAAAGGAATTTCGGAGGATAAATTACAATTTTGAATTCAAGCTTAAAAAACAAATTTTACAAACCAACACATACAAAAATCTGTGAAAACTCGTAGAAAAAATAAATTAAAACGAAGCTTTTAGGAATAAAACATAAAGAAACTAAAACATTTGAAATTCTTAATAAAAAGGGGAACTATTAATGATTCAAAGATATTTCATCTAATTATTCCTATTAAGATAAACCCATCCTGTTTCTGGTTTGTCATTATTTAATAAGCTAATAACATAATAATATGTTCCATCGGGAAGCTCTTTTCCGTCATTACTTAATCCGACCCACTCACTTTTATAATTATTTTTAGAATACACTTCTTGTCCATACCTGTTATAAATTTGAAGGCTTTTTACTTTAAAATTTCTTAAATCGAAAAAGTTGTTGTATTCGTCATTATTTGGCGAGATCCCTTTAGGATAATTACATGATACATTAATTACTTCGAATTCCTTCATGCTTTTACACCCATCAGATATAACTTCTAAACTGTAATTCCCGTTTTTATTTACAATAACTGAATTAGTAGTACTGATACTTTCACTCATCGAGTTTAACCAAGTATATAAGAATTTCGAATTCGAATTAGTACTTAAAACATAATTTTTACTATTGCAGTCTCCTATAATTCCAAATTCAGGAAGATCCTTAACCGTTACAGTTAATTCTTGTTTTATTACACATTGCTGATAGTTATTAGGTGTAAAAGTATATTTTTTTGTTGTTAAATTGTCTAAAAGTGGCGACCAATTTCCTTTTATACCATTTATTGAAACTGTAGGTAAAGGATCTAAAGCTTCTCCATAGCAAATTGGATTAACTGAATTAAATGTTGGAATAATACTTGGATTTATTTCTATATCCTTAGTAGATGTTTTAATGCATTGTCCTTGAGTTGAAGCAATAGTGTATGTTATTATTGCTTTACCTGGCGAAACGCCTGAAATAAATCCATTAGTAGTATCTACCGTTGCAATAGTGGTATCCAAAGAACTCCAAGTCCCTCCAGAAATGCTAGAGTAAAAAGTTGATGTTAGACCTTCACAAACATTTGAAATTCCACTTAGTATTCCAGCATTAGAATCTGCATTAAACGTCACATCCCGAGTAGCTGTATCATCTGAACATCCACCCAATCCTAATACAGTATATGTAATTGTAGTTGTCCCAACGGCAACTCCTGTTACAACTCCTAAATCATCTACTGTTGCAATAGTTGGAGCTAACGAGCTCCAAGTTCCTGCTGACGACGAAGATGAAAAAGTTGTAGTAAACCCTAAACATACATTTTGATTGCCATTCAATATTCCAGCATTTGGTGTTGCTTTTACTATTACATTACGAGTAGCGATGGCATCTAAACAACCTCCTGTTCCTGAAACAGTATATATAATTATAGCCGTTCCAGGCGCTACTCCCTTAACCTCTCCAAAAGAATCAACTTTGGCAATAGTAGAATCTGATGAACTCCAAATTCCTCCTGAAACCGATGATGAGAATACTGCGCTTTTTCCAATACAAACATTTTCTGCACCATTTAATACACCTGCATCTGATCCAGCACTAAAAGTTACAACTCGAGTTGCTGAAGCATTAGAACAACCTCCAGACCCAGAAACCGTATAGGTTATTGTTGCTGTTCCAATTGTAGCACCTTTAATTAATCCTGTTGAAGGATTTATTGCAGCAATTGATGTATCAGATGAACTCCAAGTTCCTCCAGATGAAGAAGATGAAAAAGTTGTTTCTAAACCTAAGCATATGTTTTGATTGCCGTTTAATATTCCTGCGCTTGGAGCAACATACACTGTTACATTACGAATAGAAATAGAATCTGAACAACCACCACTTCCTGTAAGAGTATATGAAATTATTGCCGTCCCTTCTGAAACGCCAGATACAACTCCTGTTAAATTATCTACTGTTGCAATTGTAGAATTAGAAGATTCCCAAGTTCCTCCTGAAGCAGTTGATTCAAATATTGTGTTTTTCCCTATACAAACTGTTTGCGTTCCGCTTATCAATCCTGAATCGGTACCAGCACTATAAATTACATCTCGGGATTCTGAAGCATTAGCACACCCTCCTGACCCAGAAACCGTATAAGTTATAGTAGATGTGCCAATTGCTATACCTGAAATTACCCCAGTTGACGATTCAATGTTAGCAATTAATGTGTTTGAAGAACTCCATATTCCTCCTGAAACTGTTGATTCAAAGGATGTTTGTAAACCTAAACAAACATTCTGATTACCACTTAACGTTCCTGCATTTGGTGGAACATTTACATTCACAACAATTGCAGAACGCGGACTTTCACATAATCCAATAGATTGACTTACATAATAAATAATAGATTCATCATTACCTGTAGATGGTAATGGAGCTATTGCAGATGGACTCCCCCCTGATGAATTTGTACCATACCAATTCAAAGTGGCTCCTGTAACAGCAGTTGCCGTTAGTGCATTTGCAACACTATCTCTACAATAATTAATAGGCGAAATTACATTAGGAGCTTCTAATGTATTGTTAATAGTAATTTGAAAAGTTGAAAATCCATCAGTCTGGCATTTTGTTGCATTTGCTTCAAGAGCGTATTTTACAATATAATTTCCACTTGGAGATAAAGCTAAATCTATTACTCCTGTTAAAGGATTAATTGATAATAAACCTGTTGATTCTGAATAAACTCCTCTAGTTACAAAGCCTGAAGCAGGAATTGGAGAAGAATTTAAGCTGCTTTTACAAATTGGTGTTGAATATGAGAAAGCTGTTACAGGCGTTGTTCCCCCAATGTTCACTGTTACTTGATTGGACAATAGACATGTTTTGGGTGTTGAGGTGCTAAATGAAATATCATCAATTGCAAAGTCGTTTCCTGTTGATGTAATATTAGTATTTAAAATTTCAATTTTTGCAAGTAATGACGTAGATGAATTCCAAACTCCTTTAATCTCTGTCCAACCCGAACTTGAGCCATTATTAGCTGATATTTGAGATAACACAACTGGAATTCCGTTTATTAATACCTGAAATTGAGCTGGACTTACAGCAACTACGTTTTGTGCCCAAAAAGAAAAAGAGTAGACACTGTTATTTGAAACTGGTATCGATTGGGACCAAATAATTGTATTTGAGGTTGTCGAGCCACTTGTAACTAGCATTTTTCCAGAGCCACTTTTGTCAGTGCTAGTAATAAAACCGTTAGACCAATCTTTCGGATTGCTTACAACTCCATATGCAAATTTTGATCCACTAGTGTTTAAATTTGAATAAACATAATCCGTATAGAAACCAGCTGTTTCATCTTCAAACCCACTGTTCTTAATTAAATTTTGATTTGTTTTATCAATTGCTGATTGTACGGTATAGACTGTTCCTATGAGTGGGTTTACAATAACTACATCATCAGTATCTGTAATAGGAACCCCTGAATTGGCAATCCATTTATATGTTGACCCTCCATTTGTTGCGGTTAAAGAAACTTGAGATGCCGCTAAAATACACCCTGATGGTGAAATATTTATAGCTATATTAAGAGGATCTGCTATATTAATTGTCTCTGTTGTTTTAGTTATGGGAATAACATCAGAATCAGTAACAGAAACACTATAAGATCCAGAAGATAATCCTGTAAAAATTCCTGTAGAATTCGTATCTGTCTTGGTTCCTGTTAAAATATAGGTAAATGGTCCAACTCCACTATTTGGGTAAACCACAATTGATCCATCAGTGGAGTTAAGACAAGACGGGTTTATTTGAGAGGAAGATATTGACAAATCTACAATAGGGGGAATTAGAGAAATATCGTCGATTGCAAAATTATGTCCTCCAATTGAATTAGCATTAACAGTTGATAATTCTATTGAAACCATTTGTGTGGCAGTTGGCACAACTTGATAAGTAACCTTTTCCCAGTTTTTTGATAATGCAGTTGTATAAGTTTCAGTAATACAACTCGTACAACCCACTGCATTATATTTTACTGTTGGGGGCGGACTGCCACCATTAACAGTCTGATTAACATTTCTTATCCAATAACTGAATGTATATATTTTTCCAGCATTTAGTAATAATGGAGGGTCTTGTTTCCAAAACACTTTGTTCTTATCTCCATCTACATACATCATATTCCCAGTACCGTTACCTATAACTCCGTCTTTAGTGTCGTAGGCGCTATATAATGAGCCAGGAGACAAAATAAATGGGTCATTTGTGATTGCATAAGTTCCTGGCTTAGAAGCTCCGTTATAGGGTATCTGAGCATGAGTCGTTGTAAAGCCTAATAATGGTGGACTAAATATAGTCGCATTAAAATTCCCGAAATCTCCATTTGTAATAAGATTTTGAGAATAAATATTTACTGATAATAAATAAATTAAAACAAAGTGTAATTCCCAATATTTTCTCATCGTTATCTGCTCTTTTCGCTATTTTAAAAATTGCGATGCAATATACTGCTTTTTTAGTTTTTATAAAATTTTTAGATTAACCATTTATCAATGTTTTGAATATATATTGCAATCTACAAAAGTTTTGATTTCATTTACCCTTAATTATAGTCAATTCATTAAATTTGCACTACATTTAAACTTATGTTAGAAAAAGAAACTATAAAATTTGAAAAGACAGTTATTGTTGGAATTGTAACTCAAAATCAAACCGAAGATAAACTTAAAGAATACCTTGATGAGTTAGAATTTTTAACTTTTACAGCAGGGGGAGAAGTTATTAAGCGATTTTTTCAAAAGATGGAACGGCCAAACCCTAAAACATTTTTGGGGACTGGTAAAATGGAAGAAATTAATCATTATGTTAAAGAAAACGGCATTTCAACCGTAATTTTTGATGATGAACTATCGCCTTCACAACAAAAAAACATTACTAAAATTCTAGATTGTAAAGTATTAGATCGAACAAACTTAATACTTGATATTTTTGCTCAAAGAGCTGAATCTTCCTATGCAAAAACTCAAGTAGAACTGGCTCAATGTATCTATTTATTGCCTCGATTATCCGGAATGTGGACACACTTAGAACGTCAAAAAGGAGGAATAGGAATGCGTGGTCCTGGAGAAACAGAAATTGAAACAGACAGACGTATTGTACGAGATAGAATTGCTTTACTAAAAGATAAAATCAAAGTTATCGACAAACAGATGTCGGTACAACGAGGTAATAGAGGCGCTATGGTTCGTGTCGCTCTTGTAGGATATACTAATGTTGGGAAATCAACTTTAATGAATGTCATTAGTAAAAGTGAGGTTTTTGTAGAAAATAAATTATTTGCAACTTTAGATACTACTGTTAGAAAAGTAGTTATTAAAAATCTGCCTTTTTTGCTTTCAGACACAGTAGGATTTATACGAAAACTCCCTACTCAACTAGTAGATTCTTTCAAAAGCACGCTTGACGAAGTTCGCGAAGCCGATTTGTTGCTTCATGTTGTTGACATATCTCATCCTGATTTTGAAGATCATATTGCTTCTGTCAATCAAACATTATTAGATATTAAAAGCAATAATAAACCAATCATTATGGTTTTTAATAAAATAGATGCTTACAAACATCTTACGATTGACGAAGATGATTTGATTACCGAAAAAACCAAAAAACATTATACACTTCAAGAATGGAAACAAACTTGGATGAGCAATGTAGGGGAAGAAAATGCCTTGTTTATTTCTGCTATTAATAAAGAAAATATTGAGGAATTTAGAGCTCGTGTTTATGAAGCGGTAAGACAAATTCACATCACCCGTTTTCCATATAACAAGTTTTTATATCCTGATTATAAAGATGTAATTGAAAATGAAGATTAACTCTAACAAAAAGGGTCTTTAACGCAAGCTAAAGACCCTTTTTTATAAATTAAATAATTTTAAAACTTATAATTTATTCCTAAACCAAGTACTTGTCTTGTTTGAAAACCTCTAAAGGCATTATCATCATAAATCGTTTGAAAAACAAAATTTGTTGACATATAATTATTGATTTTCATTACAATTGCTAAAGTATAATCCAAATCGACATTTTGAGGATTCTCAAGGTAATTTGTATATAAATTTAGAGTGTTTTCTGCGGAAACATTGGTTATAACATCAAATTTATAATATCCTGATGTATAAAAACCCAATTCATAACGCATGCTTTTATTAGCATCTACTCCAAAATAGCTTCCATCCACATAACCTGCAATTGTTGTATTCTCTTTATCTACAAATGTCATTTTAGAAGTTAGTGGAGCAAAATTAAATTTCAATTTATCACTTTTTTTCCAAAACATACCTGGTCCAAAAGTTAAATATCCAGGAGAAATAAAATTAGTACTCTCGGTTCTGATTTCTACACCATCTTTTTTACCATAGATATATCCTGTAGTGAACTGCGTTCTAAAGTTTAAAAAGAGTGAATAGTACCAATTTTCAAAAGCTTTTTTCCCTAAAACAGAATTAAATTCGAAGCGGTCATCGGTTTTTTTCTCAAAATCGGCATTCTTGGTTTGAAGTAAACCGTAAGAGGCTAATACTTTATTGTCCCAAGTTAAATCGTTTCTTTTGTAGTTAAAATCATAATTGATTCCTAAATTTCCTGAAATATTATTTTCTCCTCCAGCTATCCAGTTGTTAAAAGTTGATTGGTTAAAAAGAAGAGACACATTTCCGAATTTTTTCCAACCGTTTCCTGAAGTATCAATTAATTTTTTTACTGACGCTTCGGTGTTTTGTATTAATTCCTTCTCTAAATTTTGTGCATTAGCTACAAAACTTAACAAAAATAAGATCACAAATAGTAGTGTTTTTTTCATGTTTTAATTTTAAAAATTTGAGTTACAAATATAGTAAAACATTTAAAACCTAAATTTTTTAGAATATTTATGCTAAATTCATTTTTTAGAAACCTTATACAAAGGTACGGCAGAACAAGCTTCACCATACATAATACTTCTTACAAAAGGCTGCAATTTTTGAACTGCTAAAACATAAGCACTCATTGGCACTGGTTTTTTAGAACATCCTTTTATGATTATTGGTTTATCTTGATAAATCGAATAATCTAAAGTGGGTAAAATTTCCTGATACAATGCGGTATCTAATGCTTCTAAAGTTCCGTTAACCACTTTCTTAGCAAATGGAGCCACATGAATAGTAACTAAAATAGAAGCCCAAGCCGGAAGAATAGCATCGGTTGAACAATATATTGCCACAAAACGGTCTTGATATTGATGCCAATCGTGATTTTTTAGTGATTCTCTAAAATCTTTTTCTTTCAATAAAAAACCTTCAATTAACCATTGTGCTATGTCAATTTGTGTTCGAATTCCCTTTGGATAATAATCTTCCAAATCAAAAACTTCGAGCGCAGAATTGGCTACTTTATTTATAATTTCGTCTTGCATTTTTACAACATTCCTAATTCTAATTTTGCTTCTTCACTCATTAAATCTTTACTCCATGGCGGATCAAATGTAATCTCTACGTCAGCATCTTTTACGTGTTCTATCGATTTGATTTTTTCTTCTACTTCAAGCGGTAAAGTTTCGGCAACGGGACAATTTGGCGATGTTAACGTCATTAAGATTTTTACTTCATAATCTTCATTTACCATTACATCATAAATTAATCCTAATTCGTATATATCCACAGGAATTTCAGGATCGTAAATGGTTTTTAATTTTTTTACGATTGCTTCTCCTAATACGTTGGTATCTATTGTTTGTTCCATAATTTTAATTTTTTGAGTTGAATGCCAAAGCATACATTTTAATATTTTTTATCATCGATACTAAGCCGTTAGCCCTTGTGGGCGACAAGTGTTCTTTTAATCCTATTTCGTCAATAAAACTCATATCGGCCTCAAGAATGTCCATTGCTTTCTGGTTTGAAAAAGTTCGAATTAAAATAGCAATAATTCCTTTGGTTAATATAGCGTCGCTATCGGCAGTAAAAACAATGGTATCATCGTTTTGCTCCCCTTTGAGCCAAACTTTAGATTGACATCCTTTAATGATATTGTCGTCTGTTTTATATTCTTCTTTTATCAATGGAAGATTTTTTCCTAAATCGATGATGTATTCATAGCGTTGCATCCAGTCGTCAAACATCGAAAACTCTTCGACTATTTCGTCTTGTATTTCTTTTATTTTCATTCTTTTTCTTTAACCAATTGATTTATTAATACAACTAATTTTTTAATCTCGGCTGGCGGATTTCCATGATCGAAACTTGTCGATTCATATGTTTTGTCTTTATACGTAATTCTTAAATTAGCGATAGCAGCTCCGTCATAAAATCGTTTTTCTGATGGCGCTTTCAAATTTGGAATCTCATCTAAATTAATTTCTTGAAAATCAGCAATTAGTTTCTTCCAATCCGAATCAGAAATTTTAATCTCAACTGGTTTGTCGTTGCCTTTTCTGTCTTTAGAGACTAAAACCATTTGATTTTGTACCGTTATTTTTTTATAAAATCCACGAGTATTAGCAACATACTCGATAACAGTAGTTTCTAAATCTTGTTTTTTTTGAACATCACAGCTTTTTCCTAAAAAAATAGTCAAGAAAAATAAAGACAATAGTTTCATAATAGAGTTGTTAAGATAACATTAATTTCGCTCTTTTTACAGCTTCAACCATAACGTCAATTTCCTCTTTCGTATTATAAAAAGCAAAACTTGCTCTTATCGTTCCGGGAATTTGAAAGAAATTCATAATTGGTTGCGCACAATGGTGTCCTGTTCGAACTGCTATTCCTAACTTGTCAACAATTGTACCAATGTCGTACGGATGAATACCTTCTATATTAAACGAAATTACTGAAGTTTTTGCCTCTGCAGTTCCAAAAATTTTCAAGCCTTCAATTTCTAATAATCTTTTGGTTCCGTACTCTAACAATTCTTTTTCTTGCTCTTGAATATTTGCAATTCCTATCGCATTGATATAATCAACAGCGGCTCCTAAAGCAATTCCATCGGCAATATTGGGTGTTCCTGCTTCAAATTTATGAGGCAATTCGGCATAAGTAGTTTTTTCGAAACTTACTTCTTTAATCATTTCACCACCACCTTGATATGGGGGTAGTTTATTCAACCATGCTTCTTTACCGTATAAAATACCTGTTCCAGTTGGCCCAAACATTTTATGCCCTGAAAAAGCATAAAAATCGCAATCCAATTCCTGTACATTTGGTTTCAAATGAGATACCGCTTGAGCACCATCTATTAAAATTGCTGCGTCAAATTCGTGTGCCTTATCAATAATATATTTTATTGGATTTATAGTTCCCAAAGCATTCGAAATATGATTTACTGTAACGAATTTAGTTTTTTCTGAAAGTAATTTATCAAATTCAGATAAAATTAATTCGCCTTTTTCATTCATTGGAATCACTTTTAAAACAGCTCCTGTTTTTTCACAAAGCATTTGCCAAGGCACAATATTGCTGTGATGCTCTATGGCAGAAACCAAAACCTCATCTCCAGGTTTTAAAATAGAAGCAAAACCATTAGCAACTAAATTAATACCATGTGTGGTTCCTGAAGTAAAAATAACTTCATGAGAAAACTTAGCATTAATATGATTTTGAATTGTATTGCGAGAGGCCTCATATGCATCTGTAGCCAGCTGACTTAGAGTGTGTACCCCGCGATGAATATTGGCATTTATATCTTTATAATAATTTGAAATTGCATCAATCACGACCTGTGGTTTTTGTGATGTTGCCCCATTGTCAAAATAAACTAAAGGTTTTCCGTTTACTTTTTGTGAAAGTATAGGAAAATCAGTTCTTATTTTATGTATATCTAACATTACTTTATTTAGAATTTTTCTAAATACAAAAGTAATAAAATACGAAGCTATATTTACCAAACACTTGTTAATAATTAGTTTAAATTTTTACATTTACTTTAAAAATATTTTACTCCGTTTTTTATGAAAAAAATCTTCAAGTTTCTAGGAATTGCATTATTGGCTTTTGTGATTTATTACGGTTATACGACTTATCCAAAATTGGACTTAATATCTGGTTTTTCTGCTAAAAGCGTGGCTTCTGGTCATTTTATAGATAACCGTTCTCAAGAAATGATCGAAAAAGGAGATAATGATATTGACATGATTGATTTGGCTTCAAACAAAATTGATGAAAACGGAAAATTTGTTACAGCCAGTGTTTACGGATTGAAAAAACGAAAAGCAATTTACCGTGAAGGTTTAGGAGCAACGCTTATCAACGATAATTTCGATATGACTAAACCCTATGACGTTCCTAATAGAAACAAAAAGAATACAAATTTACCTTTTCCTTACGGGTATTTAGACCCAAAAGATACCATTTTCGCTACAATAGATTATGCCAAATTAAACAAAGTAGTTGCCGATGCTTTTGATAAAAAAGGCGAAATTAAAAAACGAACCCGATCAGTACTTGTAATTTATAAAGACAAAATTATTGCCGAAAAGTATACGAATGGTTTTACTAAAAACTCACGAATTTTAGGATGGTCTATGACAAAAAGTTTGACGGCAACCTATTTTGGTATTTTGCAAAAACAAGGAAAAATTGATATTTATAAGCCTGCACCAATTAAAGAATGGACTAATGATGGGCGCAAAAAAATTACTATTAACGACCTGATTCACATGAATTCTGGATTGGAATGGGAAGAAGATTACTCCAAAATTTCAGATGTAACTAAAATGCTTTTTCAAGCCGAAGATATGTCGCAATCACAAATAGGAAAACCAGCAAAATACAAACCCAATTCACATTGGAATTATTCCTCAGGAACTACAAATTTATTATCTGGTATACTACGCAAACAGTTTAAAACACATCAAGAATATCTGGATTTTTGGTATTCGGCATTAATAGATAAAATTGGAATGCATTCTATGATTGTAGAAACGGATATGGCAGGTAATTATTTGGGTTCTTCATACGGTTGGGCAACAACACGTGATTGGGCAAAATTTGGACTTCTCTATTTACACAAAGGCAATTGGAACGGCGAACAACTTTTTAATGAAAGTTGGGCAAAATATGTTGCTACTCCTACCAATACTTCTAACGGAATATACGGCGGTCACTTTTGGCTTAATGCCGGGGGGGATTATCCTGATGTGCCAAGAGACATGTATCGCTGTAGTGGGTATCAAGGACAGATGATTTTTATTATTCCTTCGGCTAATTTAGTAGTAGTACGGATGGGGTTGAGCGAAGATTTTGATTTTAATGGGTTTTTGAGTGGGATTATTGGAAGTTTATAAATATAATTTTTATTAACCCAATGGTAACTTTTATCCATAAATACCAATTATATTTGTTAAAAAAATAAATTTATGAAAAAGACTTATCTTATTAAATACTGTTTAATTTCAATTTTGACATTATTCTTTGCTTCTTGTAGCAATGATGATGACAACAACAATAATATTGATTACGGATTATCTACAGGAAATTTCTTGCCTTTAGCAGTTAATAATTCTTGGAAATATACGGTAGAAAATCAAAGTGATTCGTATACAACTAAAATTATTAGTGCAATTCAATTTAGTGGTTCCACATATTATGAATTTATTGGTGATGGCGCACTTGATATTGGTTTTGATGTTACAATTAAACAATTTTTTGGTAAAAAAGGAGCCACTTATTTACTAAAAGCTGATGAAAGTAAAATAGATTTTAACGGTATTATTGCTAAACTTGAAAGTTATGAAATACCTATTTTGAGAGACGACTATGAAATAAACAAAAAATGGACTGGTACATTAACTCCAAAATTTACATTTACTGGAAATGGTCAATCAGGAACACTTCCATTTAAAGTAGACTATAAAGGCGAAAATTATTACAAAGGCGAAATCACGCAAAACGGGATTGTATATCCTAATGTAATAAAAACAAAAGTAAATATTACTATCAATGCAAACAATCAAATATCAACAGCTTCTGAAGAATATTGGTTTGCAGAAAATATAGGTATCATAAAATCTATTTCTATTTCCGATCAAATAAATAGAACAACCATTATTGAGAGTTTTAATCTTTTTTAAATTATTATTTTGGATTATAATATAAAAAAAGAGGAAACTGAAATCAATTTCCTCTTTTTTTATACCATTATTCTTATTAATATTCTATATTTTATTGCTACAAATCAAATCCTAATTTAACACCTAATTTATTAGCAATAATAGTGGTAATTCGTTGTTTGAGTTCCGGTATTTTAATACTTTCTATAACGGCATTAGAAAAAGCATACATCAATAATGCTTTGGCTTCTTTTTTAGGAATTCCTCGTGATTGCATATAAAACATAGCCGTTTCATCTAGTTGTCCAATGGTACAACCGTGAGAACATTTTACATCATCTGCAAAAATTTCTAATTGAGGCTTGGCATTAATGGTTGCTTTATCGCTTAATAAAATATTATTGCTTTTCTGGAAAGCATTGGTTTTTTGAGCTTCTTTTTCTACGAAAATTTTTCCGTTAAAAACCCCTATAGAACGATCCGAAAAAATACCCTTATAATCCTGATGGCTTTCGCAATTGGGTTGTGCATGCTGCACTAATGTATAATGATCAACGTGTTGCTTATCTCCAATAATAGTGATTCCGTTAAGATTACTCACAATTCTTTCGCCCAAATGATAGAAATTTAAATTGTTTCTGGTTAGGTTTCCTCCAAAAGAAAAAGTATTTACAGAAACGGTGCTCTCTAATTTTTGAGAAACATATGTATTGTCAATCAAATTGGCTTCGAGATTGTCATTTTGAATTTTGTAATAATCGACAATAGCACGTTTTTGAGCAAAAATTTCAGTAACCGAATTGGTTAAAACAGGATTTTCATTCAAACTTTGGTGTCTTTCTATAATTTGAACATGCGAATTTTCGCCCACGATAATCAAATTTCTTGGCTGAACCAGTAAGGCTACTTCTTTTCCTGTAGAGAAATACATGATCTCAATAGGCTTATCAGCTACTTTACTTTTTGGAATATTGATATAGGCTCCTTCATTGGCAAACGCAGTGTTTAAAGACGTTAAACTTTCATCTTTACTTGCCACTTTATTAAAATAACTATCAATAATCATTTTGTATTTTGGCTTAGTTAATACCGATGACATCAAGCAAACATCTATTCCATCATGTGTTGTTGATGATAAAAAAGAGCTAAAAACACCATCAATAAAAACTACTTTATAAGAATCTATTTCATGTAAAAAGTACTTTTTTACATCACTATATTGAATGGTATTTTCTGTTTTTGGAAAAACAGAAAAGTCATTTTTTAGAATAGTATTTAACGAAGTATATTTCCAAGCTTCTTCTTTTTTGGTTGGAAACCCTTTATTTTCGAAGTTTTTTATTGCCGAAGTTCGAACGTCATACAAATCAGAATGCACATCAATGCGCTCTTCAAAAGCCATAAATGAAGATAGTAATTTTTCTTTCAATTCCATTTATTTTTACTGTTTATGGTTTATGGTTTTTAGTTTATTGTTCGTATTAGAACAATAAACTAAAAACAAATTTTACGCTTCTTGTTCTTGTTTAATCCAGTCGTATCCTTTTTCTTCCAATTCGTAAGCTAGCTCTTTCCCGCCTGATTTAACAATTCTTCCGTCCATCAAAACGTGAACAAAGTCTGGAACGATATAATCTAGTAAACGTTGGTAATGTGTAATAACTAAAACGGCGTTATTTTTATTTTTAAGTTTGTTTACACCATTAGCTACAATTCTTAATGCATCTATATCTAATCCTGAATCTGTCTCGTCTAGAATAGCAATTTTTGGTTCTAACATTGCCATTTGAAAAATTTCATTTCGTTTTTTCTCCCCACCAGAAAAACCTTCGTTCAAAGATCGAGATAAAAATTTTCTGTCTATTTCTAATAATTCAGATTTTTCTCGAATTAATTTCAGCATTTCGTTGGCTGGCATTTCTTCTAGACCTTTTGCTTTACGGGTTTCGTTAATGGCAGTTCGCATAAAGTTAGTTACCGAAACTCCCGGAATTTCAACTGGGTACTGAAATGACAGAAAAACACCTTTATGAGCTCGTTCTTCAGGAGCCAATTCTGAAATATCTTCGTTTTCCAAAAGAATTTTACCATCTGTTACTTCATAGTTTTCGTTTCCAGCAATTATCGAAGCAAGGGTACTTTTACCAGCACCATTTGGTCCCATTATAGCGTGAACTTCTCCTGCTTTTATCTCTAGATTTATTCCTCTAAGAATTTCTTTATCGCCTATTGAGGCATGTAAATTTTTTATGCTTAACATTTGTAATTATTTTTTAAACCATTAAGGTATTAAGATTCATTAAGTTTTTTATTTAAACCAAAGATTATCCAACACTTCCTTCAAGGGAAATTTCTAATAATTTCTGTGCTTCTACAGCAAATTCCATGGGTAACTTGTTCAAGACATCTTTACTAAAACCGTTTACGATTAAAGCAATGGCTTTTTCGGTTGGAATGCCACGTTGGTTGCAATAGAATACCTGATCTTCTCCAATTTTACTTGTTGTCGCTTCGTGCTCTATTTTTGCTGTAGGATTTTTACTTTCTATATACGGAAAAGTATGCGCGCCACAATTATTCCCCATTAATAAAGAATCACATTGCGAAAAATTTCTAGCATTATCTGCTCTAGCGCTTATTTGAACCAATCCTCTGTAACTGTTTTGTGATTTTCCTGCCGATATTCCCTTAGAAATAATGGTAGACTTAGTGTTTTTACCCAAGTGAATCATTTTTGTTCCCGTATCGGCTTGTTGGTAATTATTAGTAACGGCAATCGAGTAAAACTCTCCAATAGAATTATCTCCTTTTAATACCACCGATGGATATTTCCAAGTTATTGCAGAACCTGTTTCCACTTGAGTCCAAGAAATTTTAGCATTGTTTTCACACAATCCTCTTTTAGTCACAAAATTAAAAACCCCGCCTTTGCCTTCTTTGTTTCCAGGATACCAGTTTTGAACCGTAGAATATTTTATTTCGGCACCGTCTAATGCAATTAATTCTACCACAGCGGCATGCAATTGATTTTCGTCACGTGATGGAGCAGTACACCCTTCTAGATAGGAAACATAACTGCCTTCGTCTGCAACTAATAATGTTCTTTCAAATTGTCCTGTCCCCGCTTGATTAATTCTAAAATAAGTGGATAATTCCATTGGACAACGAACACCTTTTGGAATGTAACAGAAACTTCCGTCAGAAAAAACGGCCGAATTTAAAGCGGCGTAAAAATTATCTTTTTGAGGAACAACGGTACCCAAATGCTTGCGCACTAAATCAGGATATTCTCTAATAGCCTCAGAAATACTCATGAAAATAATTCCTTTTTCGGCTAATGTCTTTTTAAATGTTGTAGCTACTGATACCGAATCGACAACGATATCCATAGCAACATTATTCATCATTTTTTGCTCATCGACAGAAATCCCTAACTTTTTATACATCTCTAATAGTTCAGGATCTACATCATCTAAGGTTTTGTTTGGGTCTGCTTTTTTTGGTGCTGAATAATAGGATATGGCTTGAAAATCAGGTTTTTCATAACGAACATTTGCCCATTCTGGCTCCACCATTTCTTGCCAAGCACGAAACGACTCAATACGCCAATCGGTCATCCATTGGGGTTCTTCTTTTTTCTTAGAAATCGCACGAACTATATCTTCGTTTAAACCAATAGGAAAGGTTTCAGAATCTAAGTCGGTATAAAACCCGTATTCGTATTCTTTAGTTTCTAATTCGATTTTTAAATCGTCTTCGGTGTATTTTGACATTTTTGTGTAGTATTGAAAAATTTAAAAATAGAAGGATTTAAAAAATTAACCTTTTAAATCATTTAAATTTATTAAAGTGAAAATGATTCCCCGCATCCACAAGTTCTGCTTGCGTTTGGGTTATTGAAAACAAATCCTTTACCATTTAATCCTCCTGAGAATTCCAAAATAGTTCCGGCTAAGTACAAAAAAGATTTTTTCTCAACTGCAATTTTAATGTTATTGTCTTCAAAAACTTTGTCGTTCTCCCCTATTTGTTTGTCAAAAGTCAAATCATACGATAGACCTGAACATCCACCAGATTTCACGCCTACTCTTACATAGTCTTTAGTAGCGTCAAATCCGTCGTCTTTCATCATATCGACAATTTTTTTGCTCGCTGATTCAGAAACTTGTATCATGTTGTTAATTGTATTTGTTTTTAAACATTTTATAAAAAATCTTGTGCTATTAATTCGCAAAAGATTGATTATTAAAAATTGCTTATTTTGATTTTGTCTAAATTAACAGCAAATATAGTGCATAAATATCTTTTTTTCTTAATTGATAACATTTTTATAACAAATCTATACATAGAAAAAATTTATAATATATATCAAAAAGCATAGTAATTGTATAACTTTGTTGCAACACTATGCAAAATAATCATGAAACTTTATCCTATAGAATCTGGAAATTTTAAACTTGATGGTGGCGCCATGTTTGGAGTGGTGCCTAAAACCATTTGGAATAAAACCAATCCAGCCGATGCTAATAATTTGATAGATATTGCCTCAAGATGTTTGCTGATTGAAGACGGCAATCGTTTAATTCTTATTGATACTGGAATGGGAGACAAACAATCTGAGAAATTTTTTGGCTATTATTCGCTTTGGGGAACTCATTCTTTAGATAAATCATTAGCTAAATATGGGTTTCATAGAGACGATATTACCGATGTTTTTATGACACACTTACATTTTGATCATTGCGGAGGAAGTATTCAGTGGAATTCAGATAAGTCAGGATATGAACCTGCTTTTAAAAACGCCAAATTTTGGACTAACGAAAACCATTGGGAATGGGCTACTAAACCCAATGCTAGAGAGAAAGCTTCTTTCCTTTCAGAAAATATTTTACCTATGCAAGAAAGTGGCCATTTGCATTTTATAGCCAATCCAGAAAGTGATTTTGCTTTTTCGGAAGAAATGGGATTCGGGATTTTTTATGCCGATGGTCACACCGAAAAACAAATGCTACCACACATTCAATACCAAGACAAAACAATTGTTTTTTGTGCCGATTTGATAGCAACCGCAGGTCATGTTCCTATTCCTTATGTTATGGGTTATGATACAAGACCGCTATTAACAATGCCTGAGAAATCTAAATTTCTTACTACGGCTGCTGAAAACAACTACTATTTATTTCTAGAACATGACGCTTACAACGAAATCATAACTGTTGAAAAAACAGAAAGAGGCGTTCGATTGAAAGAAATATTTAAATCAGATGAAATCTTAAAATACAGTTAACACTAAAATGATGTTGCAAAAAAAATATAATTTAGTAGCCAAATTTAAATTAAAACTCAATTCCTAATGAGAATAACAAAATCGCTTTTCTTAGCACTTTCGTTACTTTTAGTCGTAACCAGTTGTGGAACTTCGAAAATGATTCCTTCCAACGTTGCTAGTATCGACAAAATACCACTCAAAATTAGTTCAATAAAAGAAACAGATTTAAAACGTTGGAGTCATTTAGATTTAACAAAAGATACCTTACCGGGGATGAGCGTAGACAAAGCTTATTCTGAAATATTGAAAAGTAAAAAAGGAATAAAAGTAATTGTTGGAGTTATAGATTCTGGCATTGATATTGGACACGAAGATTTAAAATCGGTAATTTGGACCAATTCTAAAGAAATTGCTAAAAACGGAATTGACGATGATAAAAATGGTTTTATTGATGACGTTAATGGTTGGAATTTTCTGGGAAATACTTTAAATGAAAATCTGGAAGTGACACGTATACTCAAAAAAGAGGATGATGGTTCTGAAAATTACAAAAAAGCAAAAATTGCTTATGACAAAAAGAAAGAAGAAACACTGAGTAATAAAGAGCAAGTAGATTTTATCTTTAAAGCGCATAAAACAATATGCGATTATTTAAAAAAAGAAAACTATACGCTTACTGAACTAAAAGCTATTACGGCAGTAGATCCTACTTTGTTGCAAAGTAAGCAAGTTATGATTAGTGTTATTGGTCAGACTGGTCCTGATTTTATTGAAGAAATAAATGGCTTTAAAGAGCAGGTTTATGACATGCTGAATTACAACTTAAATCTTGAATTTAATGGAAGAAAAGTTGTTGGCGACAATCCCGAAGATATTACCAATAAAAATTATGGAAACAATATTGTTTTTGGTCCAGATAAAGAGCATGCGCTTCACGGAACCCACGTTGCTGGTATCATTGCTCAAGTTCGTAATAATAAAAAAGGGGGTGATGGTATTGCCAATAATGCACTAATCATGGCAATTAGAGCAGTTCCTAACGGAGACGAATACGACAAAGACATTGCGCTGGCTATTCGTTATGCTGTAGATAACGGTGCAAAAGTAATTAACGGTAGTTTCGGAAAAAGTTTTTCCCCGAACAAACAATGGGTTTTTGAGGCTATAAAATATGCGGCTAGTAAAGATGTATTGATTGTGCATGCCGCAGGAAATGATGGTCTTGATATCGATTTACCCGAAAACAAAAATTATCCAAATGATTCCGAAGATAATACATCAGAAATTGCAAACAACATGATTACAGTAGGAGCATTAAACACAGCATATGGCTCTGGATTAGTTGCTGATTTTTCAAATTATGGTAGTTTAAATGTTGATGTTTTTGCTCCAGGAAAAGAAATTTACGCTACCGTTCCAAACAATAAATACAAATACGAGCAAGGAACTTCAATGGCGTCTCCAAACGTAGCCGGAGTAGCTGCTTTGCTTCGTTCTTATTATCCTAGTTTAACAGCAGTTCAAGTAAAACAAATTCTAATGGATTCTGGAACTGTAGTAAATGTAACAGTGCTTTTAGGAGAAAATCAAGAAAAACGTGCTTTTACAAATGCTTCAAAGTCAGGAAAAATGGTAAACGCTTACAATGCTTTATTAATGGCTGAAAAAATGGCTAAAAAGAAATAATTTCGCTTTAATTCTATAATGGAAGAATTCAGGTTCTTCCATTTTTTATTTATACTATCATGAAATGAGCATGCCTGAAAATTGGTCGTAAATCCCAGTGTTCATCTGCGACCCGAGAGCTTTGCTCGAACAGGCGAAGCAATTACATATGACCTATAAAAAACAATAACTATCAACATATGAAAAAACTATTTTTGTTCGCTTTTACCTTACTAAGTCTCGAAACCGTAATTGCCCAAAACGCTTGTTATTGGCAGCAACATGTCGATTATAAAATGGACGTGGTTATGGATACCAAAAACTACCAATACAAAGGAAAACAAGAATTAGTGTATACCAATAATTCATCAGACACTTTAAAACGTGTTTTTTATCATTTGTACTACAATGCTTTTCAACCTGGCAGCGAAATGGATGCTCGTTTGCAAAATATTGCCGACCCAGACGGAAGAATGATAACTAAAATAAAAGTCGGCGGAAAAGAAGTAAAAGAAAGTCGGATTTCAAAATTAAAACCCAATGAAATTGGTTATTTAAAAATTTCGAATTTCAAACAAGACGGTGTTGATGCCTTTGCTAAAGAAGTAGGAACTATTCTCGAAGTCACCTTAGCAAAGCCTATTTTACCTAATACAAAAACCACTTTTACTTTAGATTTTGACGGACAAGTTCCTGTTCATATTCGTCGAGCTGGAAGAAATAATGCTGAAGGAGTAGAATTTTCGATGGCGCAATGGTATCCAAAAATAGCTGAATTCGATTTTGAAGGTTGGCATGCCGATCCTTATATTGCCCGTGAATTTCATGGCGTTTGGGGAAATTTTGATGTCAACATTACCATCGACAAGGATTATGTTTTAGGAGGAAGTGGTTATTTGCAAAACAAAAACGAAATTGGTCACGGGTATCAAGATGCTGGGATTTCCGTTTCGTATCCTAAGAAAACTAAAAACCTGACTTGGCATTTTGTAGCGCCAAACGTGCATGATTTTACGTTTGCTGCCGATAAAAATTACATTCATGATGTAGTTGAAACTGATTTTGGAACAATACTACATTTCTTATATAAAAACAACCCGAAAATTATTGATAATTGGAAAAAAGCGCAAAAAGAAACCGATCAATTGATGCAATTTTACAACAAAACCGTTGGTAAATATCCGTACAATCAATATTCTGTTATTCAGGGTGGCGATGGAGGCATGGAATATGCCATGTGTACATTAATTCTTGGCGAAGGCACTTACGAAGGCTTAATTGGAGTTATTGCTCACGAAATGGCGCATTCTTGGTTTCAGCACGTTTTGGCCAGTAATGAAAGCAAACACTCCTGGATGGACGAAGGATTTACTTCCTTTTTAGAGGATTTGGGTTTAAATGAAATAGCCGAAAAGAAACTGGAAAATCCGCATGAAGGATCCTATAACGGCTATTATTATATGATTAAAACCGGAAAAGAACAACCTCAAAGCACGCATTCTGATCGTTATGATGTTAACCAAATATATAGTATTTCCTCTTACAGTAAAGGCGACGTGTTTTTAGCGCAATTGGGATACCTCATCGGGAAAGAAAATTTGATGAAAACGCTGGAAAGATATTATGCTGATTTTAAATTCAAACATCCAACACCAAATGATATTAAGCGCACCGCAGAACGCGTTTCGGGAGCCAACTTAGATTGGTATTTAACCGATTGGACACAAACTACAAACACCATAGATTACGGCATTAAAGATGTAGTTAATACTACTGATTTTGTAGTTGGCGAAAAAACAACAATCACTTTAGAACGAATAGGCAGAATGCCCATGCCTATTGATTTAGTAGTAGAATATACTGACGGCATAAAAGAAAGTTTTTACATTCCGCTGCGCATGATGAGCTTTGAAAAAGAAAACCCGAATCCTGAAATAAAAAGAACAATTTTGAAAGATTGGGCTTGGGCGAATCCTATTTACACTTTTACCATTGACAAAACAACTATTAAAAAAATTACTATTGACGAAAGCGGATTACTAGCCGATGTGAATAAAAACAATAACACTTATCCTGTAGAGATTGTAAAAAAATAAAAGTGTATTTTTGAGAGGTTAACGAAACAAATCTCTGCTATTATCCCGCATTTTGGTTATATTGGGTAAAATTTATTTCGTATATAAACGGGTTATGTGTAATGCTTTAACAAATGTGCAATATAGAACTTAATCTTATGGAAAAATATCTGCCAATTATTATAACTATAATTGGAAACATAATCTTTTACTTTTGGATAAGTAAATCTATAGAAAGAAGTAAGATTGCTTATAGTGGCCTTTTTAAGGAAAAAGTAGATATCTATAGAAATTTATTAGATAAAACCTATGCAATTAAAAAAGAGCTTTTTAGATTTCAGTATATAGGCAACGAAGAAGACGCACAAAAAATCATGTTGAAAATAAATGAATATATAGAGTTTTATACAACAAACCAACCTTTCTTATCAGATGAAATGATATCTGATTTAGATAAGATTCGTGGTGAGTTTCAAGAAGTTTTTGAAAAATTCTATAAACATATTGCTGTAAAGGATACTGATAATTTAAAGGAATTCTTTGAAGCTTCTGAAAAATTAAAAAGTAACAAACCTTTTGAAGAAATTGAAAGGAAAATAATCGCCGAAATGCGAAAGGATTTAAAAGTTAGTAAGTTTTAAACTAAAACGCACTATACATAACAGCCTTTTGTAACAATTGCTAAGCTTGGATTTCTCCCGAATTTTCTGCGAAAATTCAAAAAGTAATTTTAACTTTGGAATCATCAGTAATAAATCGTTGCAACTGTCACAAGCTGCGACACGCTAAAATCTTCCAAATACACAGCATATTTTGTACAAACCTCTTTAAAAAAATTTGTTTCCTCAATTTTGTACCTTTACCCGCTTAGCGCTAATAACAAGAAATGAACTTTACCTATCCAAAATCAGAGAAACTCAAAAGCAAAAAAACGATCGATTTACTTTTTTCTGAAGGGAAATCAGTATCGAAATTTCCATTGCGATTGGTGTATATAGAAAGCGATTATGGTATTGCTACAGATTCAGAACAGAAAATTAAGATGGGCGTTTCGGTTTCTAAAAAATATTTCAAACACGCTGTTGATAGAAATTATTTTAAACGCGTGTTGCGAGAAACCTATCGCTTAAACAAACATTTACTTACCGAAAACTTAGATAAACCGTATGCATTTATGTTTTTTTATCAAACCAAAGAGCGGTTAACCTATCAAGAAATTGAGACAAAAACGATTCAATTGTTTGAAAAATTTTTAGTTCAGATAAAAAAGGAAGAATAAACCACCTTAGACTAGAAGTCCATAGGTTTGGTTGGCAGTCTGAAAGTCTACCTGGTTAAAACAATGTCAAATAATGTAACCGCAGATTCGCAGATTTTAATTAATCAAGTAAAAATTAATCTGCGAATCTGTGGTAAACATTTTTAGAACCTGAAAGGTAAATTCACTAAAGTAGATTCCTGTCTGCCGATAGGCAAAGTTTTAACTATTTTTGAGACCAATAAAACCGAATACAATTCGTTAAGAATTTTAGAATAGGTTAAAACTATTCGTTTAAACGGCTATATTTGAACTTATTTCGTATTTTCGTTTGCAATAATTTAAAAAAGAATCCTAAAATCATGCATTCATTTCTTAAAAAAAGAGTGGTAATTCCTGTTGTAGCAAGTGCTTTTCTGTTTGTTGGTGTTAGTTTTAACCAAGATTTTTTTGAGGTTGCCAAGCAAATAGAAATCTTCACAACGCTTTTTAAAGCCGTCAATGCTAATTATGTAGATGATACGAATCCAGCAGATTTAATGGACAAAGCCATAAAAAGCATGCTCGCCGATTTAGATCCGTATACCAATTATTTTAACGAACAAGATGTTGTAAAATTTAAAATTAACAATACAGGGGAATACACTGGAATTGGCGCTTTAATTACCCGAAAAGATGGAAAACTCATCATAAAAGAACCGTATAAAAATTTTCCAGCTGATAAAGCAGGATTAAAAGCAGGTGACGAGATTGTTCAAATTGGCGATGTCAGTTTAATTGATTTTAAAGACGATGCCTCGCAATTGCTAAAAGGAGCGAAGAATACCAAAGTAGATATTAAATACATACGTCAAGGTAAAACGTTGAATACACAATTGGTTCTTGATGAAGTTGAGATTAAAGCAGTTCCGTTTTACGGAAAAGTAGATGATAAAACCGGTTATATCGTTTTGTCGCAATTCAACAAAAAAGCATCTTTAGAAACCAAAGAAGCTTTAGAACAACTGAAAAAAGAGGGTGCAGAAAAAATTATTCTAGATTTAAGAGGCAATCCGGGAGGTTTACTGGGTGAAGCGGTTAATATTTGCAATCTTTTTGTGCCAAAAGATGAAGTAATTGTAACTACAAAATCGAAAATAGAAAAACACAACAATACCTATAAAACTTCGCGAGAACCTATAGATACTGAAATTCCTTTAGTGATTCTTGTTGATGGAAAAAGCGCCTCTGCTTCAGAAATTGTTTCGGGGGCATTACAGGATTTAGATCGCGCCGTAATTGTTGGAAGCCGAAGTTTTGGAAAAGGTTTGGTACAGCGCCCAGTAGATTTAACCTACGGAACCCAAATAAAAATTACAATTTCACGCTATTATACGCCTTCTGGCCGTTGTATTCAAGCTTTAGATTATTCGCATAAAGACAAAGACGGAAAAGCAATACGAACGGCATCACAAAACTATAATGCTTTTAAAACCAGAAAAGGGAGACCTGTTTATGATGGTGGTGGCGTTTTGCCTGATGAAGTTCTAGAAGAATCTAAAACGAGTGCTATTGCCGAAGCTTTACTGAAAAACGACGGAATTTTCAATTATGTGACCGACTATTACTATAAAAATCCGAATTTAGGAACTGCAATTCCAACCATTTCTGATACTGATTTTATGGCATTTAAAGGGTTCTTAAAAAAGCAAAATTTTAATTTTGATACTGAAACTGAAGTGGCGCTAAAAAACACTTTGGCTGCTGCCAAAAAAGAAAAAATTGACGGATCAATTGCCACCGAATACCAACAATTATTGACTGCTTTGCAAAAAAGCGAAGAGAATCAATTGAATCAAAATCAGAAAGAAATTAAAAAATTAATTTTAGAAGAAATCATTAAACGCTATCAATACAAGGAAGGTTTGTATGAGTATTATATTAAAAACAATTCTGAGATTAAAAAAGCAGTTTCTATTTTGAATAACCCTTCGGAATACAAAAAAATATTACAACAATAATGATTCGATTTTTTAAAATATTTTCGTTTTTTATTTGCGGAATAGTGTATGCTCAGGAGGAAGTTGTGCAATCGGTTTATTTTGATTTTGATAAGTTTACTTTAGACGAAAAACAAGGAAATACCGTTGTTGATTTTATAAAAAAAACAGACTCTACACGAATCGAATCCATACAAATTTTTGGCTATACAGATGATGTTGGTAAAGAAGCGTACAATTTTAAATTGTCTACCAATAGAGCCAATGCCATTAGAGAAAAACTGACTTTTAATGGTATTAAAAATAAAATTATTGTAACCATAGAAGGTAAGGGACGCATACTTATAGATGATGATGTGGTAGAAAATCTTCCGGAACGTCGCTCTAAAAACAGACGTGTTGATGTAGTATTGAATTTAAAACCATTGCCTAAAATTGAAATTCCAGGTTTTTATAATACAATACAAAAGAAACATATTGTTGGTGATCACGTTTATTTAGAAAACCTTTTATTTGAACGTGGAAGTAGTAAACTTACATTTGAAGCAAAAACCCAATTGGATAAAATTTCGAGATTATTATTGAAATATAAAACTTTAGAATTCGAAATTCAAGGTCATGTCTGTTGTACGCCACCTTATCAAAAAGAAGCAATCGATAGGGAAACCAGAAAAAGGAATTTGTCTCATAATCGCGCCGAATCAGTTTACAAATACTTAGTTTTTAAAAAAATATCAAAAAACAGAATGTCTTTTAAAGGGTATGGCAACACGGTTCCGTTAGGTAAAGGTTCAGAATATGACCGCCGAGTAGAATTGGTAATTACAAAAATATAATTATTCCCTTTTCATTTCAATATGCGGAATATCGTCTTCTAAATACATTTCGCTGGTTTGCACAAAACCATGTTTTTCGTAAAATTTTTGTAAATACAATTGCGCCGAAATCGTAATTTTTGATTCCTTAAAATGAGTTTCAATACCTGAAATTGCTTGTTCCATCATAGCATGTCCCCATTTTTTGTCACGACAATGAGCGGCAATAACTACTCTGCCAATAGAAGCTTGCTGAAAATAATCGCCTGATTTAAAAAGTCGGGCATAAGCCACTAATTTACCCTCGTATTCACCCATTAAATGTAAAGCTCTTACATCTTTACCATCAATGTCTTGATAGACGCAATTTTGCTCTACAACAAAGACTTCACTTCTTAATTGTAGTATAGAGTATATTTCGGGTGCTGAAAGCGCTTTAAATGGCTTTATTTTCCATTGTATTGACATCGATTTACTTTTTCTTTAAAAATTCAACTGATTTTATTATAGATTCTAATTCAAACATTAAATCTCTTTTTTCTTTTGAAGGATCGTAACAAAATCCCTCTAAAACTAAAATCCGTTTATTGGTTCTATCAATAATCGTGTAGTTTATAAATGGGCCCGACATATAATCGTTTTTTAACTCCCAAGTTCCTTTAGTTTCATAGGCCTCTTTTCCGTTTAAATTTATATGAAATAAATAGGGTGAATAGGAATCTTCAGTAATCATATGTGTTCTCGGAATAGTACCGCGAATGTATAACCGACCTATAGAATCTCGATTTCGTATGATTTTATTAATAATATTTGTGTTCGGTTTTATGGTACGAAAAGGCAGTTGATAAATTAAAATACTCGTGTTTCCGCTTGTTATTTCTTTCTTTAACCAAATGAATTTTCTTCTTTCAAAAACATAATTATATCCTTTAGGAATATGAAGATTGATGTTGAATTTTTTTTGAATTTTTTTGGTTTCAATTCTTGCGGTGTCAATGATTCTCTGATTTTCTTCAATTTCAGTTTGACGCATTTTCTTGATAATCTCAGGGGCATTTTTTTCTATTAAAGCTAAAATACTTGCTGTAGTTTTTCCTGAAATATGAAATACATTTTGTGGTGATGCGTATTCATTTTCTACAATTTCAAAGTTGTTTTTAGCTTCTTTTTTTATAACAACGCTATTTCTAGTTTTAGTTACAAAACCTTCTAATAATTTTACAGGATATTGATTGATGTTAAAAAGAGGTTCTTCTTTGGGTAGTCCTATTACTGGAGCGGCAAACTTATTTCTAATACTATCACCTACTTCACCATTCCACAATTGATCATCGATTATTACTGAAATCGTGTTGATTTTTCCGATTGTTTTCTCAGTATTCTTATCATGCTTTTTAATACATGATAAAAAAAGTGTGGAAATAAAAAGCAATAAAAAAAGGGCGTTTTTCATATGCTGATATTTATTATTTTTTATCGGTCATATGTAATTTGCATTTCAATATTGGTGTTTGCGACGAATTTAGGCTAAGCTCATTTCATAATTTTATTGAATATGAAAGGCCCTAAATTTATGTAGTTTTTTTGAATTACCCGTTTATTTTCAATCGCATTCCAGGTTTTAATTCGTTTCCGCTAATTCCATTCCATTTTTTAATATCCGAAATTGTAATTCCTGGGTATTTTTTTGCAATGCTAAATAATGAATCTCCTTTTTTAACGAAATAATGATCGTCTTTTTCTCTTGCGCTATTTTTATCTTTTTTGTTGGGTTTTTCTGCAACTGATTTGCTATCATCAAGTACTAAAGTTTTTGCAACTACCAGTTTTTGTCCGAATTGAATGGTGTTTTCAGACAAATCATTCCATGTTTTTAAATCAGCAACAGCAACATTGTTCTTTTTCGCAATACTCCCTAAATTATCTCCTTTTTGAACGGTGTATTCTGTATTTTTAAATTCCGTTTTAGAAGTTGATAATTCGTCTTGTTTATTAATTAGGTCTGCAATTTTTAATTTACTTTCTAATTGAATATTGTTATCCGAAAGATTGTTCCATTGTTTTAAATCTTCAATAGAAACGTTATTTTTTCTTGCAATTGCACTTAAATTATCTCCTTGTTGCACTACATAAAAATCTGTTTCTTTCTCTATTGAAGCTATACTTTCAGTAGGTTTAACTTCTTTTCTAATTGTAGTTACAACTCTTTCATTACTTATAATTTTTAAACTTTTTCCTAATGGAATATTGTTATTTCTAAGTTTATTCCATTTTTTTATTTCAGCTACAGTTACACCATATTTATCTGAAATTTCACCAAGATTATCTCCTTTTTTAACTTTATGTAGTTTAGTTACATCTTTAAAAGAAATTACTTTTTCTTCTTTGTAGGTTTTTAATTCTCGAGGTGTTTTTAGTTCATTATTTTGAACTTGTGCAACAGCAGTAGTGGCAACAATATCTACTTTATTAACAACCGAAATAGTATCTTTCTTTTCTTTCTTTTCTTTGTAAGCTATACTTTCTGAAGTAATAATCTTTAAATTCCTTCCTAATGGTGCTTTATTGTTCTTTAGTCTGTTCCATTTTTTAATTTCAGACATAGTAACACTATACTTATCCGCTATTTCGCTTAAACTGTCTCCTCGTCTAACTTTATGAAACTTGGTTTTTGAAACGACATAACTATCACCAAACTTTAAAGAATCTCTGGAGGCAAAAGCATGTTGTTGTCGTGTAAAAGGTTTCTCTCTTTGGTCTAACTCTCTTTGAACATAAGCATAAATTTTATCCTCATTTGAAGTAAAAACAGCAATTTTTTGAGATGGTAACGTCAAGAAATGTTTTTTGTCATTGTATGTAGGAACCACATTTAACTTGTATTGTGGATTCAAAAGCTGCAACTGAGCTACAGGAATGTCTAGTAAATCTGAAATTTGTTTAAAACTCATTTGCTTCTTAACCATAATCGTATCAGTAGCAAATTGTTTTACTTTAGCTCTTTCAGGTTTAATTCCGTGAGCAGTATGATATTCATAAATATACATTGTAGCTAAAAACGCAGGAACATAACCTTGTGTTTCTTGAGGCAAATGTTTTCTGATATTCCAGTAATTTTGTTGCCCTCCAGATCGTCGAATGGCTTTAGACACATTACCTGGTCCGGAATTATATGAAGCTAAAACCAAATCCCAATCTCCGAATATTTTATACATATTAGTCATGTATTGAGCAGCGGCTTGACTGGCTTTTAAGGGATCACTTCTATCATCTACGTAAGAATCGATATTTAAATTATATTGCTTTCCTGTTTGATACATGAATTGCCAAAGCCCAGTTGCACCAACACGCGAAACTGCTTTAGGATTTAATGCAGATTCAACAACCGCAAGATATTTAATTTCAAGAGGAACATTTTGTTTAGATAAAGCTTCCTCAAAAATTGGGAAATAGTACTCTGAAATAGCCATTAATCTTTCGAAAGACTTTTTTCTATTCTTAAGAAATGATTTAATAATATTTTCTAGCCCCTGATTGTACTCAATATTAAAAGGCGATTTAGCGTCCATGGCAGCTAATCTGGCTTTCAATAATTCAGTAGGCAATTCATAATCTACTTTTTCGTCTAGATTTATTGATTTAATGTCTGATTCTAAATCATTGTAAATATCTAAACTGGTTAATTCTTTCAGCCACAGACTATCCACACGAGATGCTAAATTGTCATTTACAAATGTTCTTTTTATAGAATCTAAAAAAGCTAGATTAGATTGTCTTCTAACTAAATTACTAGAAATACTCTGGGCAAAAGTGTTTCCTGCAATAAGCAAAAGAACAGATAAGGTGATTTTTCTTAAATTCATATATTTTGTTTTAATTGTTTTTAGTAGGTAAAAACAATATTATTTTTTAAACTTTATATTTAGCAAAAAAAACATTAAAATAAAGTACAAAACCGAACTTTATTTACAAGTAGCTATCTTTCAAACAATTGTCTTTTTGCAAACATAAGAATCTTAAAGGAATAAAAGTCAATACTATAACTTAAATTTCTCCTAAATATTGTTAAAAATGCATTTTTTAACTAAATATTGATAGAATCTATTCTAAAATTGCAACAATTCCTGGCAAAACTCTTCCTTCCAACATTTCTAACATCGCTCCTCCTCCAGTAGAAACATAACTCATTTTATCTTCTAATCCGAATTGTTTTACCGCAGAAACTGAATCTCCACCACCTACTAAAGAAAAAGCTCCTTTTTCGGTTGCTTCAGCTATATAATTTCCTAATTCTATAGTTCCGTTCGCAAAGGTTGGCATTTCAAAAACACCCAAGGGTCCGTTCCAAAGTATGGTTTTTGATTCTAAAATTACTTTTTTGAAATTTTCTAATGATTTTGGACCTGCATCTAAACCTTGCCATCCATCAGGAATTTTAGTAACATCAACAATTTGTGTTTGAGCATCATTAGAAAAAGCATTTGCTGCTACAACATCAACAGGAATATGTATTTGAACTCCCTTTTCTTTAGCCAATCTCAAAATTTCTAAAGCCAATTCCTGTTTGTCATCTTCACAAATAGAATCGCCAATCGTACCTCCTAATGCTTTCACAAAAGTAAAAGTCATACCTCCGCCAATAATCATGTGATCTACTTTGTCTAAAATATTTTCGATAACCGTAATCTTTGAAGATACTTTTGAACCTCCAAGTACTGCTGTTACTGGTTTTTCACTGTTTTTAAGCACACGGTTTAAACTTTCTATTTCTTTCGCTAATAATGTTCCAAAACATTTATCATTAGGGAAAAATTGTGCAATTATTGTGGTAGAAGCGTGAGCTCTATGAGCCGTTCCGAAAGCATCATTTACATAAACATCTCCAAGTGAGGCTAATTCTTTTGCAAAAGGAACATCTCCAACTTCTTCTTCTTTATAAAAACGTAAATTTTCTAGTAATAAAACTTCTCCAGGTTTTAAATTTTCAGCAGCATTTTTAGCTACAGCTCCGATACAATCTTCTGCAAATTTTACTGGAACTCCAAGGACTTCTGAAGCCGTATTTAAAATATGCTTTAATGAATACTTTTCTTCAACTCCTTTTGGTCTACCAAGGTGTGACATCAAAATTACACTTCCTCCATCGGCTAAAATTTTATCGATTGTAGGTTTAGCTGCTTCTATTCTAGTGGCATCTGTAACATTAAATTTTTCGTCTAACGGAACATTAAAATCGACACGAATTAAAGCTTTTTTATTTTTGAAATTGAAATCTTGAAGTGTTCTCATTTTTAGTATTTATAGAATTATAATTTCACAAAGGTACGGCTTTGTTTTTTTCTAAAAAAAATAATTTGAAAACAGTTTACACCTCTTTTTTGTAAGGACTAATTCTTTTGGTTTTAGTTTTTTTATTATTTGAATAAACTAATGGAGAAGATTGTTTAGAATTATTTACGGATAATACCCACATATCTTGAGAGTAAGTATCATTGAATTTTGAAGCTTTTAAATTCTCTACTAACTTTTTATCATCGCTTTTAACTATATAAACATAATAAAATTTCTTGATAGGATTAAAAAAAGATGCGGCATTTAATCCTTTATTTTTTAAGAATTTAATGAAATTAATGCTATTTCTTTGTTTTGCAAATACATTTACGATAATGTAATATCCCTTTGTTTGACCTGGAATATCATAATTAAAAATTTCCTTGACAACGGTTGGTGTTACAGAAGGTACAACCAAAGCTGATTCTTCTTGCTTTGCAATTGTTGGTTTTGGTGTAATGTTATAAGTAACTTCTTTTACAGGTTCTGAAGTTTGTTCTGGTTTTGGATTATCTGATGCGTTCTCAACCACTGTAGCGGATGATGTTGGAGTTGCAGCTAAAGGATTTTCTTTTGATTCTTCTAGTTTTATAATTTTAACTGTTTCTAAGCACTCTACATTAAAAGCTGTAAAGAATAAAAAGTATCTGTCTCCAGATGTTTTTAAACGAATTGTTGCCTTTTTAGTATTGTTGGCAATAACCGAATTGTCTGGATTTGGAATAGTAATAAGGCTAGAGTCGTATCCTAATGTGTTTTTACTATGTGGTTCTCTGTTTAAAAAATGCTCGTTTTCGATTGAAATAGTACTATTAAAAAAATTGTTTTCATTTCGTAACAAATTACTAAACGGAATGTACTTTTCTTTATTTGAAACTTTAAACAGCACTTGGTCTCCAACTAGATTTGAATCTCCTTCTAATGCAGCAATGGCTATTTTCGCATTTACATGACCTTCAGGTAGGGTTTGAAAGCCCGAATAAACCAAATCCAAAGCCTTATTTGTAATCCCTGCAAAACCATCAAAGCTTGTTATGACTTTTTCTTTCATGGATTGATCTTCATATACAACAAACATTGTCCAACCTCCAGCTACTCCACCTTTAATCTTACCTACTGTTGCTCTTATGTTCGCAACTGTATACGTTCCTAATGGATTTGATAAATTTAAAATCTCTTTTGTAATATCGGCATAAATGGCATAAGGAGCATTTTCTTTAAAATTTCTATATCCTAATCCGTCAAATATAACTTCCCCTTTTATGTCAATATAATTTTCTTGGTTAGGTAGTTTAATTTTAATTTCATTAAAGTCTTCTCTTGTAGGGTCTAAAGGTAAAAATTGACCTTCTTTTGTTAATTCTCCGTTATTGTATTTGTAGGTAGCAGACCAATATAATCCTGCATAAACAATTTTTTTTGAGTCCTTTTTTTCAAAAATTAAGTCTACGCTACTTGAAGAAAAAGTGCTTGAATCATTATCAATATCAATATAACCCATTACAAACTCATCATTATGCTTAGAAGAGCTTATGTTTGAAGTATTGTAAGGAATATTCGAATTCCCTTTTTCAACTCTATTAGTAATATTATTTGAAATTACCGTCATATCGCCTTTAAGAGAGGCTTTGTATCTTAATTTAAAAGGAGTAGTTAATTGTGAGTAAGAAATTAAAAACGAAAAAATTGCAAGAAGGAAATAAATTTTTTTCATTAAATTAATATTTTGTTAATTCCAAATTATTTAATGTATTTTATTTGAAACACCCATATTTATTAACAAATGTACCTTATTTTTTTAATTGAACAAAAAATAAATAAGAATTTTAGTTAACTTTAAGTTTTATAATTTCATTCTTTAAAGAAATTTCATTCAATTGAATAATCAAAAAACTTTATATTTGCTACATGCTGTTTTCAGAAATATTAGGTCAAGAATATATTAAAAGTCATTTGACGCAGAGTGCTAACTCTGGTAGAATTCCCCATGCTCAATTATTTGTTGGGCCAGAAGGGTCAGGTACTTTAGCTGCTGCAATAGCTTATGCGCAATATGTATTGTGTAACAATATATATAATGAAAATGACGGTGGGAATGAATCGTGTAATTTAAAATTTCAAAGCGTTTCACATCCAGACTTGCACTTTACATATCCTACAGTAACTACTGAAGATATAAAAACCAAACCAAAAAGCATTGATTTTATTGCTGATTGGCGACAGTTTATTATCGAAAACCCTTATGGTAGTTTATTTGATTGGTATCAAGTTCTTGGAGTTCAAAACAAACAAGGAGAAATTCGTGTAGAAGATGCGCAAGAGATTTTAAAATCTTTAGCATTAAAATCCTATGAAGGTGGCTATAAAATAATGATTATTTGGATGGCTGATAAAATGAATATCTCGGCATCGAATAAATTATTGAAATTACTAGAAGAACCTACAGATAAAACGTTGTTTATTCTAATATCAGAAAATGAAGAAGACATCATTCAAACTATTCGTTCTCGATGTCAAGTATTGCATTTTAATGCGTTGCCCGAAAAAGTGATTGCTGAAGCACTAATTGCTCAAAAAGGCATAGATGCTAGAATGGCTACTAAAATTGCTCATCAAGCTCAAGGAAATTACAATAAAGCTTTACAACTAATAGAAGATAAAGGCGAAGATGCTTTTTTTGAAAAACATTTTGTCGATTGGGTTCGAGCCGCCTTTAGAGCCAAAGGAAATGCTTCAGCGATTCAGGATTTGATAATCTGGAGCGAGCAAATTGCTAGTTTGGGAAGAGAAACACAAAAAAAATTTCTGCACTATTGCATCAATATGTTTCGTCAAGCATTGTTGCTGAATTATCAAACCACTAGTTTGGTGTATATGGAACCAAAAATTGAAAAATTTAAACTAGAGAATTTTGCTCCATTTGTAAACAGCGCTAATATTCACGATATCTTTAAAGAACTTTCGGATGCTATGTATCATATTGAGCGCAACGGAAATGCAAAAATAATTTTGACAGATCTATCTATAAAACTAACCCGTTTAATCCATAAAAAATAACTCTTATGTTTAATGTTGCATCCATTTTAGTTTTAGTATTGCTTGCAGTAACTTTTATACAATCAGGTTATGATAAAGCCATTTATTGGAAGGATAATTTGACATGGTTGAAAGAACATTTTGCCAATACTCGACTAAAAAACCACGTGCCTTTAGCCTTATTTCATATTCTGGTTTTAGAACTTATTTCAGGAATATTAGCTGTAGTAGGATGTATACAATTGATAGTAAATAATGGCAGAACTTTTGGTCTTTATGCCGGAATTTTTTCTTGTATTACTTTAATCATGTTGCTTTTTGGGCAACGACTAGCCAAAGATTATGATGGCGCTCGAACAATTGTACTTTATTTTATTCCTGCTGTGATGGTGGTGTATTGGTTGAGTTAATAATTCATATTCCATTTATATCATTGAAATTAAAAACTAAATACGAACATAGATTTAAATTATTTTGCAAATAACTTCAATTAGAAATTACTAGAAAAGTTAGTAAAGACATTGCTTAAAAAAACTCAAACCATCATTTTCGCTGAACTTATTACTAGAGCAATTAGAAATAGGTGGGTATAAGTAAATGTAAAGTACTTTAATATAAAAAGAGGGTTCAACTACCATAAGTTGAACCCTCTTTTAAAATTAATAGAATTACATTTTACTCTTTAATAAATTTGCTTACAAACTTTTCTTTTCCTGAAAAAGCTTGAATTAAATACATCCCTTTAGCTAGGTTTTGTACATCTACTTGATTTGTATTTTGGTTTTGTTGCAAGATTGTTTTTCCAGAAACATCAGATACAATAACTTTATCGATTTTATAGTTGGATGCGTTTTGAATAGTCAAGAAATCTTTGGCGGGATTTGGGAATACGCATATCGTTGCTTTAGCTATTTCGTTTTTTTCTGTACCTAAAACAATGGTATTGCTATAATTGTAAGTCGTTGTGCCATATTTAGAATTCGTATAACCTAGCACCTTATTTACATGAGGATTTTGACTAAGATAGTCTGTCCCGTCTTTATCATTAAAAGGATTCACAAAACTAGACATAAGGCTCGATGTATCGTATGTATAATTCCTTATGTTATTTTGAGTATTGTCGGTTGCATTGGTGTAGGTTTCGCTAGTTACATTACCATTGGCATCTAATACATAATCGGTTTGATTGGTTACTTTCCAGTTGGCATTAAAATCATCCCAACTAGCTTCTCTATCAGTTATAAGTTGGTTATTGCCATTATAGGTGCGTAAATCTTTTTCTGAATTAACCCAATTAGCACCATCCCATTTTTCAAATAGTAATGAAGTTATTTTATTATTTGCATTATTAGTTATGGTAAGTCGAGTAGCGGGTGCCCACTGGGAACCATCCCAATTATAGAATAAACCACTGTCTGGCATATTTTTACTATTCCAAGTAAGAGTATTTTTACGGCTATTTGTCCAACTTGAGTTAGAGGTATTCCAATTTTGAATAATACTTTCTGTTATATTGCCATTGGTGTACGTATTTAATCTTTTATCTGAATTTTCTAATTTATTAGTTGTTGCATTCCAATTTTGATAAATATTTACTAAAACTTTATTACTAGCATTGTACGTATAACTGTCTTTAGAAGAGATTTGCCATGAGTTAGTTTGCCAAAAACTGAGTGATGTTTCTGAAATTAGGTTGTTGTTACTGTCGTATTCATAATTAGAACCTTGACCGTTTTGCCAAACATTATTAACATCTAGGTACTGGGTAACACTTGATAATAATTTGTTTTGTCCTTGTAAGGTAATCGTAAAAACGATTAACATAAATAATGTAATTTTTTTCATAATTTTTATTTAGTTTACCTACTCTCTTCAGGATTTTCGGCGTACTCCTTTTTTATAAAATAAGTAACCCTATCAGGGTTTTAACATTGATAGGGTTTTAATGATTTACCCTGTTATGGTGGCCATGGTTACGTCGCTCCAGGCGCCCGTTTCGCCACGCGTATTTTCCCACCTCAGCCAGTAATAAGCTGTTTTGCCAGAGGTCTATTGGTTTTGTTTTTTGTAAACGTTTGAGTAAATTCTCCGTAATTGGTTTCAACTTTTAAAACATAAGTTCCTATTAAAAGTTTATTTATAGTGACATGATTTTTTAATTGACATTTAAAAAGCAGTCTAGTACCTGTTTCATTAAATATTTCTACTGATCTTGTATATGTATTGGGAAATAGGGTCCATTTTAAAATTTTTTTAACTGTGTTTGGATAAATTATCATATTCTATGACCGATTTTATTAAGTGTTTGGTTACCGTAAATCTTGGAGCAACAACTGCTGAGTAATTCTTTAGTAAAGCTTACTTTAAATTTAAAAGGGCACAACACCCTATAAATAGGGTTTTGGGACTTATATAACATACTTCTTTAGATATTCGATTTATTAATTGAACTGAAATATAAAAAGGTAAAAATGAAATATAAACTACTTGAAAAGTAAATTTAAATTCAAAAATATTTAAATTGCTAAGACAGCACAATAGGGGAAACCCTATTTTTATAAGGAATTTTCCTTAAATTGTTTTTGTTTTAAAACTAGACTTATTCAAAAAAAACTTTACATTTATATCTTGACTGCTTTTAGTATAAAATTCAATAGCTTTTAGTTGGTTTTAGATCAATAGCTGTATTTTTAGAACAGCAACCTTATAATTTACTATGTTTTATAAAAATAATCTTAAGCAATACATAGTCATTTATATGCTGTTTAGTTATGTTTGTGGTATTGCCCAACATACTATAAAAAAAAATGTCTATTATTTAGAAGGAGTTCATTCGAAGTCACTTTTAAATTATTTAGACTGTTGGAAAGACTCCTCAGACAGAAGTACTATAGTTAATGCCGCAAATGCATTAAAAAACAATCATTTTAAGTCTTGGAAATCTACACGATTATTGTATGCGGTAAATTCATCTAAAGATTTGTGGGTTCATCTTGTGGTACAAAACCATTCGCCAAAAGAAAAGAAATATTGGTGGGGTATTTATACACAATCAGATACTGTTTTTGTTTATGAAAAACTACACCAAAAATGGTTTGTTGTAGATACTTTAGATTATTCTCGTGTCTCGAATTCTAGAAATATAAGAACGCGGTTCCTGGCTACAACGCTAAATTTTAGTACAAATCCCAATAAGGAACTTCTATTGCAAATAAAAAACAAGCGCCATTCTAGCTATGTTTACTTTGATATTACTACTGCAATTGATAATTTAGAATGGGAAGTTGGTTTCTATTGGAAGATTGGAATTCTCATTGGGGGATTTTTAATTATATGCATCATAAGCATTTTAGCTGGTTTGATTGTGTTTAAGAAAATATTTTTTGTTTACGCAATTTACCTTTTTGTAGTCATTCAAATATTGCTTCAAGAAGAGTTGTTTATAGCTGTATTTCCTAGTCCTATATTTGATGTTTTATATAGATTGAATTCTTTGCCATTAGCACTAATAAGCGTTTCTCTACATTTTTTAACTACTTTTTTATTAGCAAAATTGTTAAAAATAGATCTGGGATTGAAAGGAATCTTAATACCTTATTATTTAAGTTTTACTATTGCATTTGGCATCTTGTTTAGCCTAATTTATTTCTTGTTTATGGAGCATTTGGGTTTTAACACTATTATTTACTCTGTATTTTGGAAAGTTTCCTATTTCTTTATTCTTCTTACAATTGCCCTCAATGGGTTATTTATATTCTTCAATTTTAAAAAGTATAACTATGGTGTACTAGGAGGTGTAGTATCTCTATTTTTTTTATGTTTTAATCCTGCCAGTTATTTCTTTAATTATCTAGGTTTTATAAAACTATATGACATTTCATATCCGTTTTATTTTTATATAATTACTTTCAGTGAAACCGTTTTTTTAGGTGGACTTATAGCCTTTTTTTATAGAAATACGGTTAAAAAAAACTATATGTTGATGACTGATAAAAATCTTATTTACGAAAAATTGTTACGCAACAAATTAGCACATCAAAAAGAGCTAAACGCTACAATTGTTGAAACACAAGAAATGGTTTTTGAAAATATTTCTCAAGAGTTGCATGATAATGCAGGGCAGCAATTGTCTGTGATTAATTTTCAGATTGAGAATTTAAAATTAGATTTTCCTGATTTTACTGATAACTTATCTCCTATTTCGTTTTCCATACAAAAATTATCCGAAAATTTACGCCAAATTAGCCATTCGATAGACCATAATTATTTATCAGAAAAGGGATTAATAGATTCAATTTTTGTTGAAGTATCGCGAATTAATGAAAATAAAACAATCTCATTTAATTTGCTAATTGAAGATCAAAAGAACCGAAAATTTAAATATAACGAACAAATTATAATTTACAGAATTTTTCAAGAAAGCATCAATAATATATTAAAGCATGCCAAGGCGACTAAAGTTACTATCAATATTATAACATTTCCTCTTTTTAGACTTGAAATTGAAGACAACGGTATTGGTTTTGACCAAAAAATAAAGGTCCCGAAAAGCAAAAGTATGGGATTGAAAAATTGTTATAATCGAGCAAAAATAATTGGATATGATTTTGAAATTGAATCGTTTCCTACTGAGGGGACTAAAATTCTTTTAAAAGAGAAAGAAAAATAACAGCACTGTGTTACCAAGTATAAACCAAGCCGAATTCAAAGAAAAACATGGAACAAATTAGCATCTGTATTATTGATGACCACAAAATAGTAAGAGAAGGTCTTGTGGAATTAATTCAAAAATTAGGAGACATTAAAGTTGTTTACCAGTTTGAAAGTGGTGAAGCTTTTTTAGACGCGATTCCGCTTCAACAAAAACCAGATTTGTACATCTTAGATTATTCAATGCCAAATAGTAACGGTATAGACGTATTGAAAATATTAGAAAAGAAAGAAGAAGAATATAAAGTATTACTCTTAACGCAACATTTTGATGAAGATATTATCAATTTAGCCTATCGTTTTGGTGCAAGAGGTTTTTTAAACAAAAATTGTTCGGCACAAGAGTTGAAATTCGCCATCGATAAAATAGTTACGATTGGTTATCACAATATAACTGAGATTCTAAAAAGAGTAAAGCATCATGATGCCTTTAGTGCAATAAAAAAATACAATAAAATTGTTTTGTCTGATCGTGAGCATGAGTTTTTGACATTAGTCTGTGCTGAAGAAGAGTTTACTTATGAGCAAATGTCTGCTCAAATGGGATTATCTGTAAAATCGTTAGAAAGTTATCGCGCAAATTTATTTGAACGCTATCAGATAAAATCAAAAGTAGGTTTAGTACTTTTTTCATTCAACAATAAACTAACAGAGCCTTTTTTGTAATTTTAAACGTATTCCTTAAGATTGCAAACGGCTCTTGTTTTATAAGAAAAAGCAACACTTTACAATTCTAGAAAAGATTAATTTAAACTCGCCTTAAACAATTTCAATTCATCCCAGGTAAAAGTATCTCCGTGCTTTTCTTTCAACGGATTTAAGGAAGCTTCATTATAACCGTCGAAAGCTTTCGCCAAAGCTTGAATTTTATCATTTGGTAAAACTTCTGAGAGTGAAATGGTTTTAGCTTCTATTAACTTGGCTAAATGTCCGCTAATGGTTTGCATGGTTAATACTCTGCGTTCTGCAATTTCCTTGATAGAAAGCTTTTGTTGCCACAATTCGTAGGTTTCTTGAACGGTCGATTTTTTAGGAGTTTTCTCTTTAGATTTTTTTGACGACGTATACCGTTCAAGATCATATTCATCTTCAATAAGCGTGACATTTATTGATTTGAATTCTTCCCGAATGCGTTCTAATTTATTGATTTTGTAGTATTTAATTTCTTCCGATACTAATTTTTCTTTAGAAATTGTTTCATTTGAAGCAATGGTTTTTATCAATAGTTTGGCTTTCATTAATCGCAAAACAGCTCTTGTTTGAATTTCTTCCAAAGCAATTATTTCTTCATAAAACCCTTTTACTTTCTTGATACGAATAATCTCTTCTAACTTCCACAGAATTTCATTAACCAAGTTGTCCATTGGAACAAAAAAGTAATCATGAGCCGCTTGAATCCTTTCTGAAACATACACAACATCAAAAGTTTCTTCTGCAAAAAGCTTGTCTAATTGCGAAAGAAATTTTCTAGCCGGTCCTACTAATTCGCCAACGGTTTCTGCATTTTTTTTGGCCCAAATAGCGTGTTTTGATTTCTCAGAACTTTCTGATTTCTCCCCATAACTAAACTGATGGTTGCGCCATTCTTGAGCCAATTCGCTCCAATCGAAAGTGCTTTTTAAGTAAGAGAGAATAAAATTTTTGGTTTCTTCTTGTAAAGCATGTTCTAAAATTTTCTCACTGGCTTTGTTCAATGCATAATCCATAACGTCTTGATCGTTCGAAATGCCGTTCATCCTAAGCGGAGAAAGCAAAATCAGTCCGTTTAACGACCGCAATCTCGATAATGCTACATAGGCTTGCCCTGGAAGAAAAACTTGCGAAACATCAAGTGCTGCTTTATCAAATGTTAAACCCTGACTTTTATGAACCGTAATAGCCCATGCTAATTTTATTGGATAATGCACAAAAGTACCAAGAGTTTCCTCCTGAATTTCCTTTGTCATTTCGTTCGCTTTATATCTAATATTTTGCCATTCGTATTTTTCGACTTCGATAGTTTTGTTTTCTTCGGGAAAATGAACCAAAATTTCTTCGGCAGAAAGTGATTTTATAATTCCCATTTTTCCATTGAAATATTTTTTATCAAAAGACAAATCATTTTTCACAAACATAATTTGAGCACCAATTTTTAATTCTAAAGTTTCATCAACCGGAAAAATTTTATCTGGAAATTCGCCAACAATTTCAGGCTTGTACTTAACTAATTTGCCTTGTAAATCTTGAAGGGCTTGCGCATTCATGGCATCAGCTTTAGCATTATGTGTCGTTAAAGTGATGTAGCCTTTATTGGCTTTAAGGTCAAAATTAGGCTGTACATATTGGTTTAGATTCTGAATATCGGCCTGCGAAATTGTATTATTTCGGAGATTATTCAAAATAGAAATAAAAACATCATCTGTTTGACGGAAAATCTTAGAAAGTTCAATATACAAAGGTGGATTTTGCTGAATTACATGCGAATGAAAAAAGAACTTTCCTTTGTAATACATACGCAAGATTTTCCATTCTTCATCACGAATTACGGGCGGCAATTGCAATAAATCGCCAATAAACAAAACCTGAACGCCACCAAAAGGAATTTTCTTTTTACGAACAGACTGCATCATAAAATCCATCGCATCCAATAAATCAGCACGAAGCATACTGACTTCGTCAATAATAAGCAATTCCATATTTCGGATGACTGATTTCTTTAAACTGCTCATTTTAAAGTGTCTGACTAAGGTGCTTTTGCTTTCAAACTTTACAGCATCCGAAAAATGGAAAGCAGTAGTATCAGGAATAAATCCGCCAAAAGGCAACTGAAACATGGAATGTATGGTAACACCAGAAGCGTTTAATGCTGCAATTCCTGTTGGAGCAACAACTACAACATTTTTATGAGTTGATGCAATGATTTCTTTTAAAAGTGTGGTTTTTCCAGTTCCTGCTTTTCCTGTTAAGAAAATAGAACGTTGCGTTTGATTGATAAATTGTAAGGTGTATTTGGCTTCTTCTGATAAATTTTCCATTTGGCGTATAAATTATGAAGCTAAAATATTGAAAATAATTGTAATGCGATTCTTAACGAACATTTTTTGTGAAAAAAAACCTTCAACGGAATTTAAGTTGAAGGTTTGCATTGGGGTTAGAATTTGAAATATATTTCTTATTTTTTAAGGATTCTACTTAATTTTCGCATCATCTTTAACAACTGCCTTAGAACTTGATTTGTATTTATCGTTTAAAAGCTTCACTATTTCTTTAGTTATGTCATACTTGTCTTCAGCATATAAAACAGAATTTGCTTCTCCTGTTCCGTATATGTAAGCGTAGCCTTTCTCTTTACCGTAGTCTTTAATAAATTTTTTAACGCTTTTTACTAAAGTATCCATTTCTGATCCGCTTTCTTGTTGCAATTGTTGCGCCATAGCTTGCTGAGCATAACTTAATTCTTGCTCTCTTTTTTGCAATTCGGTACCTTTTTGTTGCGCCCAAGCCTGACCGTTTGCTTGTGCATTTTTTTGAAAATTAGAAGCTTCCGATTTAAAACGAGCTACTTCGGCTTCTAATTCTTTTCCCATCGCTTCCGATTTGACTTTGTATTTTGTGTCTATATCTTTAGCTTCGTTATATTCTTCTAATAATTTTGAAGTATCTATATAAGCTGTTTTTACTTCTTTAACTTCTGCGGTTTTATTAGTACATGAAATTATGGATAAAGCGAGTACTAGAATTAGAATTGATTTTTTCATTAGTTGTTTTTAAAATATTAATTTTCTTTTCGTTTTCAAAAGTATAAAACTTTTTGCTGCAATTTCTAATTGTTAATTATTTGAGCTTTTTTTTGTTTTTTACTGATTATAAGATATTCTTATTGATTCCTAATAACAAATAAATTAAACTGATGATATTTAGATTAAAATAAAGCGTTTTAAAGGCTGATTTGAGTTTTTATTAACGTAAGTGTATTTTAAAGCTAAATCGTTTAATCCTTGGTTTAATATTAGTTATTTCCGTTTTTTATGATATAAATGTGCGATGAATATTCTAAAGTTTGCTTGGCTCTAATATTAGATTGTAAACCGATAATAAAAGCTTTAACAAAATTCATTTTCCCTGATTTGTATTTTTCAGATAAAAGCGAAACATAAAATGCATCAAACTTCATGGGCAAAACTTTTTCTAAATGTAAATTTTGTTTTTGAAAAAGTAATTTTATAGCTGTTTTTGAAAAATGCCACAAATGTCTAGGCACATCATAAGCTGCCCAAAAAACACCATATTGTTTTGCATCATACGAATTGAAATTAGGAACCGCGATTAAAATTGTTCCGTTTGGTTTTAACAATCGTTTTAATTCTTTGATTTGATCTTCGATATTAGGAACGTGTTCTAAAACATGCCACATGGTAATAACATCAAAAGAATGATCTTCTAAAAGATTGGTGGTTTCAGAAAACGAAACACCTTTTTTAAGCGCAATTGCTTTTGCTTTTTCGCTGGGTTCTACTCCTACACAATTCCAGCCATTTTCCTTTGCAAAAAATAAAAATTCTCCTGTACCTGCACCTATATCTAAAAGCGACCCTTTAGATTTCTGGATATTGTTAATGAGATTGAGTTTGTTTTTTAAAGCAATATTCTTTACAAAATGATACGCTTTTTCAAAGAAGGAACGTTTCCCATCGGTATGGGAAATATAATCTTCACTTTCATAGTATTTAGGCAATGTATTTTCTTTGGGTTGCGGATGCGTGTATACTAAATCGAGTGTTTCATCACGAAACAATTCGAAGGTTTCTTTAGAAACTGAGTGGTCTTTAATAGTAAGAAATAGTTTATGTTTTATTTGATCCATTATTGATTATAAAATTCGTCTTTTAATTTTTTTAAATAGTTTACAGCAATGTTTTGATACAACGAATTGTCATCAAGACAATCTTCATTATTAGAATTAATCATCGAGATTGCAATAAATGCTCTTTGATCAATTGATTTTATGTTCTGTGGTTCAACGTTAACAACTGCAAAATTATAGCTTATAAAATACTTTTCATAATCGGCTTTATCATAAATCATGATTTTATATTTGTCCTTATCAATAGTTATCCAAAAGTCATTTTGCGTGTAATTATTGGTATTGAATTTTGCAACAAGAAATTGTTCAATTGGTAATTTCTTTAAATTGTTTTCAAAAATAAAAGCATTTAGGTTTTTATTTCCTATGACTTCTTTCCCATTAGAAACCAAAATATAATCGGCAATTGAGACTCTTTGTTGCAACCCTCCACAACTAATAAACACCAAAAAGAACAATAAAAACATCATTATGCCTTTACAAGTAACGCTTTTTAAAATTCGTTCCACGTGAAACAATTATCTTCCCATATAAATAAGCAACACCGAAATGTCACTCGGTGAAACCCCGCTTATTCTTGAGGCCTGCGAAATTGTTACAGGACGAATTTTACTTAACTTCTGTTTTGCCTCAATCGACATCGATTTTATTTTATTATAATCAAACGATTCTGGGATTTTTAAATCTTCTAATCGAGTCAATTTATCAGCATTGTTTCTTTCCTTTTCAATGTAACCAGAATATTTAACTTGTATTTCGGCTTGTTCTAAAATCTCTTGGTCTAGATTATTTACTTCAACATAAGCGGCCACTTTCTCAAATTTCATCATATCCTCTAAATCAATTTGAGGACGAGAAAAAATCTTAAACATTTTATCCGATTGATTTACCAAAGCCGTTTTTTTCGCTTCTAAAATTGGATTTGCTTCAGCATGCGTAACACTAGTTTCTTTAAAAAAGGCAACCATTTTCTCCGATTCGTTGAGTTTATATTCCATTCTACGAAGTCTCTTCTCGGAGGCTAAACCTATTTCGTGTGACATAGGTGTCAATCTAAAATCAGCATTATCTTGGCGTAAAAGTGTTCTGTATTCTGCTCGAGAAGTAAACATCCTATAAGGTTCCTCAGTGCCTTTTGTAATTAAATCATCAATTAAAACACCTATATAGGCTTCATCTCGTTTTAATATTAGCGCATCTTTCTCTTGAATTTTTAAAGCTGCATTTATACCTGCCATTAATCCTTGGGAAGCGGCTTCTTCATAACCGGTGGTTCCATTTATTTGTCCAGCAAAATATAAACCTTCGACTAACTTAGTTTCAAGAGTATGTTTTAATTGTGTTGGCGGAAAATAATCATACTCTATTGCGTATCCTGGTCGAAAAAACTTTACGTTTTCGAAACCAACAACTGAACGCAAAGCTTTGAATTGAATATCTTCTGGTAAAGATGTAGAAAATCCATTCACATACACTTCACAAGTATTCCAACCTTCAGGCTCTACAAATAATTGATGTCTTTCTTTATCAGCAAAACGATTAATTTTATCTTCAATAGATGGGCAATATCTTGGACCAAGGCTTTTAATTCTTCCATTAAACATAGGAGAACGATCAAAACCTTCTCTTAAAATGTCATGAACCTCTAAAGAAGTATAGGTCATATGACACGATTTTTGATGAACTAATGGAATGGTAACATCTGAATAAGAAAATTTATCTGGTTTAGCATCGCCCTTCTCTTCATTCATTTTCGAATAATCTAACGAACGGCCATCAACCCTTGGCGGTGTTCCGGTTTTCATTCTACCCGATTCAAAACCTGCTTTAACCAAGTCTTCGGTTATTCCGTATGCAGCACTTTCGCCGGCTCTACCTCCACCAAACTGTTTTTCTCCAATATGAATTAATCCATTTAAGAAAGTCCCGTTCGTTAAAACAACCGATTTGGCTTTAATTGTAACTCCCAATGACGTAGTAATTCCTTTTATTTTTCCGTTTTCAATAATTAACCCTTTTACCATTTCTTGATAAAAATCAAGATTTGGAGTTTGCTCTAACATCAATCGCCATTCTTCAGCAAAACGCATTCGGTCACTTTGAACCCTAGGCGACCACATTGCTGGTCCTTTGGATTTATTCAACATTTTAAATTGAATAGCTGTTCTATCAGAAACAATTCCCGAATAACCGCCAAGCGCATCAATTTCCCGAACGATTTGTCCTTTTGCAATTCCTCCCATAGCAGGATTACAAGACATTTGAGCAATGTTTTGCAAACTCATAGTTACCAACAAGGTTTTTGCGCCCAAATTAGCTGAAGCTGCAGCCGCTTCTGAACCTGCATGACCTGCCCCTACCACAATCACATCATAAAGATCTTGAAACATTTTGATTTCTTTTTTTTATTTGATTGTTCCACGTGAAACAATTATAACTTTTTTGTTTTGAAAACTATTTGATTTGTTTCACGTGGAACAATTTAATTTTTTCATTTTCTTTTTCTCGCATTAACAACTCATCGTCATGCGACTTGTCTTTATATCCGCAGTAGTGTAAAATTCCATGCACCATTACTCGCTGCAATTCTTCTTCTAAAGAAACTTTAAATTCTTGTGCGTTTTCACGAACTCTTTCAATAGAAATAAAAACATCTCCATGTAGTTCGTTTCCTACAGAATAATCAAAGCTAATAATATCTGTTAAAGTGTCATGAGCTAAATATTGTTGGTTTATTTCAACTAAATAGTTGTCATCGCAGAATATATAATTAATATCACCTTCCTTCTTATTTTCGCTTTGTATAACGTTAGATAACCAATTTGAAATTTCACTTTCATTTGGCAACTCAAACTCGGTTTCGTAATTAAAACTAATCATTACTTTTAAAATATTCTTGAACCTTTTGTTCAAAATTGGAGCGCAAAGGTAAGCTTTGTCTGTTTAAAATCTCGATGCTGTTTAAATAATCTTGTAAGTTGTCTGGCAAAGCTTTAATTTGATTATTATACTCTTTCTTATTGATTTGAGATTGACGCTTTTGTTCTTCTCCTTGCTCTTGAATGGCTTTCTCTAATTTTAGTAATTCTTGTTTCACATTAAGCACTTTTTGCAGTACTTCATTTTTAAAACCTTTATTTAATAATTGCTTTTCAATATCTTTCATTTGCTCAAGAGTCCCCTGACCGTTTCCGCCAATTCCTTTTTTATTAAGCTCATTCTGTAAGGCTTCTCTAAGCTGCTTTTGCTCTTTATAAATTTCTAAAATAGCTTTTGCATCACCTTCGCCATCTTGCCCATTCTCTCCATTTTCTCCTCCTTGACCTTCTCCATTTCCACTTTTTCCGTCTTTACCAGATTTTCCCTTTTCACCATCTCCTGGCTTATTTCCTTCCCCAGGCTTTTTCCCTTCCCCGGGTTTAGCTCCTTTTTTCATTCCCTCTTTCATTTTTTCGCCTAAACCCTGTTGCTTTTTTATTATATCTGGTAATTGAATACCTGACCCCTCTCCTTTTCCAGGCTTTGGTTTTCCTGAGCCCATTTTAGACATAGACATTTGCATATTATTCAAGATGTCGCTTAAAAAGTCAGCCAGCTTATTAGATGCTGAAATCGTATATTGCTGATGTGACAAGCCTTTTGTAATTTGAGCATCAACTAAATTTTCAATTGCTTTTTCGATATTGTAATGAACATTACCAATTTCCTTAGTAATGTTCTCAGCAATTTTTGGGTTTCGTAATGACATGGCAAACAAACTATCATCAACGTGCTTGAACTGCTGTTTTAAATTTTGTTGAATTTTTAAATTTTTATTAAAAGAAGGAGATCCACGTTTTAAACCTTTAAATTCAGTCATCAAATCTTCTTGAGAAAACGAAAACGCTAATAAATTATCTAAAATTTGGCGCAACATTTTAACATCTTCTTCAAGCTCTTCCATTTCGCCACTTTCCATACTTTCAGTCATCTTCATCGACATTTCTTTCATCTTCTTAGAAGCACTTTTCTGTTTGGGTTTAGCTTTACTTTTGTTTTCTTTTTGCAATTCTTCAGAAGCCTTCTTTAAATCTTCATCAATACTTTTCTCTTTCTCGGCATCTTTGGGAATATCTATTGGAGATTTAAGCTCTTTGTTTTCCTTATCCAGATCTTTTAATTCTTCTTGTATGGCGTCGAACTCCTTATTGATTTCTTCTTGTTTGTCGGTTTTGTTTTCTTTTTCGTTATCTGATAATTTATCTTGTTTTTCAGAAAGTTTATCTAATTTATCAGCTATTTGTTCGGCTTTCTTTTCTACATAGTATTTCTTAGTAAGCTCGACAAGTTGTTCTAGGTTCTTTATTTGATTTTTACTATTTTGCTTGAATTGATCTAACTTTTCAAGTAATTCCTCATTCTTTATTTTATCATTCAATTCCTTTAACTCGTCTAAAAGCTTTTGGTTTTTTTCTAAATCTTTATCTGCATTTTCTAGCCGTTTCTCTAATTCTTTTTTGAAGTCATCGTTTTTATCTGTTTTTAACTTCTCTAAATTGTCTTTCATTTTCTCAGCAAACTCCTTCATCATTTCGTCTTGTTGTTTCTGACGCTTGATAAAATCATTAACTTTTTGCTGATCTTTAAATTCTAAATTATCCTTCTCTTTTCCTGATTTTTGTAACTTTTCTAATTCAAAAATTTGCTTGTTCTGATTCTTTAACGATTTTTGTAGACTATTAATGTTGCTATTTTGTTGTTGCAAAACCTGATTTTCTTTTTCTTGCTCCGTAACTATTCTGTTAGAAAAAACAGCTGATTTAGTACTCTTAAAATGATGTGGCGCATCGTTATCAAAAACCTCAAAATAATAGTCATACGAAATGCCTTCGACTACAGGAAGCGTACTCGGAAAAGCAAAAACAAACTGATCATAATTAGCCTTTTTAATTGCAATTGCTCCTCTCCTAGCGGTTTGAGGTTTGTCTTTTTCATAATAAACAACAAAAAGTTTAGACAAACCATTATCATCCGAAAGCTGTCCTAAAACATAACTTTTATCGACTTTTAAACTATCAGGCGCATTGTTTATTGTAATTGTTGGAAACTGATCTTTAATAACTGAAATCTGATAATTTAACTTCTCGTAATGCTTCACTTTTTCGTTTGAAGTACGAATTTGATATTCGGTGTTTTGAGAAATAGTCTTAGACAAAACAAATGTGTTTTCAGTTTTAGAAAAAGGAAAATTCAATTTCAAATCTGTCCAATCTACATTTTGAGTCGCTTGCGTATTCATTATCCAAGTTACGCGAGTACCTTCAGGCAAAACGGCATTTCCTGTACCTTTTATGATTTCAGCTTTTTTATTCAAATAAGAAGGAAAATTCAATTGCATTTCAAAATTAGCAATCGAAGGAACAGTAATTACATTCAACTCATATTCTGGCGAAGAAATTGCATTTGCTTCTATATGAAACGCTATGTTAGAAATTGGTTTTTCTACTTTAAATCGAAATTCTCCAGCCTTAGTACTTTCCATAAAATAACTTTCGTCATCAATAAAAATCAATGCATTCTCTGGAATAACTTTTCCTTCGGTCTTTACTATAAGTGTAAAATCTTTGTTTTGTTCGGTTTGCAAATTATCATTTATAACTATAAACTTAAAAGGTGCTGGTGGAGTAAATGCTGAATTGAAATGCACTACTCTATTTAAACTTTGTGAAATTAAATTGCTATTACCTGATAAATAAAAGAAAGCGAAAAACAAAATTGGAAGAATCGCTAATGGTAAAAACTTTTTGTTGGAGTTAAAACTTATAGCGTTACCAAAAGGAATGGGTTGCAAAGCATTTGCTTTTTGATCTATTGACGCCAGCAACAATTCAGATTGATTTTTATTTTCAGATAATTGAAGAAAATTAGTAAGTTTATCGCTGACTTCAGAAAAATGATTTCCAATAATGGTTGATGCTTCTTTATAATCAATTCCTTTTTGGAGTTTAAATAATTTAAATATTGGGAACCCTATAAATCTTAGTAAAAGATAGACTTCAACACCAATAAACGCCCAGAATAAGAATAATCTTCCCATTGGCTTAAGCCACAAGAAATACTCTACAAAAAGCGTCAACAAGAAATACAACAATCCTAAACCAAGGAAAAAAATGATTCCTTTTAAGAGTTCATTCGTGTAATATTTTTTGATAAAAGCTTCTAATTTCTGATAAATAGCACTTGAAGATTCCAAAGATTTCAATTTGTTTTAATAACCGATAAAAGTACGATTTTATCTGAATTACAAAACGTTAAAAAAATCTCAAACTTTTTAGGAGTTAAAAAGGAATATACGCTTTTTAAATTGACACTTTGAAAACGTATCTTTGCCATAAAATTCATAACAATGTCTAAACCAGTTCGGGTGCGTTTTGCACCAAGTCCAACGGGACCTTTACATATTGGCGGTGTTCGTACTGCTTTATTTAACTACCTTTTTGCAAAAAAAAATAATGGTGTATTCTATTTAAGAATTGAAGATACCGATCAAAATCGTTTTGTTCCAGGAGCAGAAGAATATATAATGGAAGCTTTAGAATGGTTAGGAATTGCTCCAGATGAAACTATTGGAAAAAATGAAAAATTTGGTCCATACCGTCAATCTGAAAGAAAACAGTTGTACCAACAATATGCCGATTTGTTAATCAATTCTGGAAATGCCTATTATGCTTTTGATACCGCTGAAGCATTAGATTTTCATAGAAAACAACATGAGGAACAAGGAAAAACTTTTATTTACAACCATCATAATCGTGAAAAATTAGATACTTCTTTAGTAATTTCTAAAGAAGATACCGCAAAAAGAATTGCTAATGGCGAAGAGTATGTGATTCGTTTTAAAACTCCTATTAATGAAACCTTGCATTTAAATGACATTATTCGTGGCGACATTAAATTTGAAACCAATTTATTAGACGATAAAGTTTTGTTTAAATCTGATGGCATGCCAACCTATCATTTGGCAAATATTGTTGATGACCATTTAATGGAAACCTCTCACGTGATTCGTGGTGAAGAATGGTTACCATCAATGCCATTACACGTTTTGTTGTACCGGGCATTTGGTTGGGACGCTCCTGAATTTGCGCATTTACCTTTGATTCTAAAACCTGTTGGAAACGGAAAATTATCCAAACGCGATGGTGATAAATTAGGATTTCCAGTATTTCCTTTAGAATGGAAAACAGATGAAGGCATTTCTTCAGGTTACAGAGAAAAGGGATTTTTTCCGGAAGCGGTTATCAACTTTTTAGCTTTACTAGGTTGGAATGACGGAACCGAACAAGAGTTGTTTTCTTTAGAGGAATTGGTTGAAAAATTCGATTTGAATCGCGTTCATAAAGCTGGAGCTAAATTTGATCCTGAAAAAAATAAATGGTTCAATCATCAGTATTTGGTGAAACAAAATGATGCAATTTTAGCGAAAGCCTTTGCTCCTATTGTAGCTGAAAAAGGTATTGTTGTTGAAAATGATAAACTAATACAGATTGTTTCCTCCATAAAAGAACGTGCTCATTTCGTTTCTGAGTTTTGGGATTTGAGTGATTTCTTTTTTGTTGCTCCAACTTCTTATGATGAAAAAGCATCAAAAAACTGGAAAGTCGAAACACCAGCTATAATGCACGAATTGATTGCTGTTCTTTCAACTATAGGCGGTTTTAGTTCATTAAATATCGAAATCATTGTAAAAGACTGGATGACAAAAAACGAAATAGGAATGGGAAAAGTCATGCAACCGTTTCGATTGAGTTTGGTTGGTGCTTTAAAAGGCCCGCATCTTTTTGATATCGTAGAATTAATTGGAAAAGAAGAAACGATTAAGCGAATTGAGAAAGCAATTGCAACGTTATAAAAACAAAAAAGCTCCTGAATTTAGGAGCTTTTTTTACAAATAAGCTATAATATTTACGCTTATAATTCCTGGATGCGATTTGAAATTAGTGCTAATTCCTTCTTGTCCGTTTAAGTTTCCGAGCAAATTGGTTACTCCATATTGGTATTGAATATTCGCTCTTACATGCTTTACCCCTGCGGTGATTCCTATTGCGGGATAAAAGTTAAATTTTGAAATATCAACAATATCTTTAGCTAATAAGGTTGTTCCTGAAATTTTGTTGTCTTCCTCAGTAGTATCAATAACAAATTTTCCGTTTACTTGAACAAGCGGACCAAATTCGACACTCAAATGATTTTCAACAATTTTATAACTCAACATCAACGAAATCTGTGCCGATGGCAATTTATAGTTGATATCTTCCTTTTTTAAAAAAAAATTGGTCGTTGGAACCGTAAATTTGTTTTCACTAAACTGCATAGTATACACCATATCAAAATCATTATAGAAATTTCCACGGACAGAAAGCCCTACATTCCAACCTAATTCAGGAGTTGAAGTAAAATTTTTAGTATTTAAATTGATTTGGTTTAATCCAAAAATAATCCCAATTCTATTGGCATCTCTATACCCATATTGCGCTGAAGCTATCAGGGAAACAAAAACAAATGCTACTGTAAGAAATTTATTTTTCATATAATAGTTTTAATCATCCACAAACCTAAAATAATTTTTGTAATTTAACTGATAATTTATCAACTTAATTTTAACTACATGAACATTACACTAATTATCATTTTTGTATTCGGGATATTTATATTCCTTTCTTCTTTTTTTACCGTAAAACAACAAACATCAGTAATTATTGAGCGTTTCGGAAAATTCTTGAGCGTCAGAAACTCGGGCTTGCAATTAAAAATTCCGCTTATTGATAGAATTGCAGGAAGAGTAAATCTTAAAATTCAACAACTTGATGTATTAATTGAAACCAAAACGAAAGATAATGTTTTTATAAAAATGAAAGTTTCTGTTCAGTTTAAAGTGATTCAAGATAAAGTATATGAAGCATTTTACAAATTAGAATATCCACACGATCAAATTACAGCTTATGTTTTTGATGTTGTTCGTGCCGAAGTTCCAAAGTTAATTTTAGACGACGTTTTTGTTAGAAAAGATGATATAGCCATTGGTGTAAAACGCGAATTAAACGAAGCAATGATGACCTATGGTTACGATATCATAAATACATTGGTTACCGATATCGATCCTGATATTCAAGTTAAAAATGCCATGAATAGAATAAACGCTGCCGATAGAGAAAAAACTGCTGCCGAATTTGAAAGTGAAGCACAAAGAATTAGAATTGTTGCAAAAGCAAAAGCGGAAGCAGAAAGTAAAAAATTACAAGGTCAAGGTATTGCTGACCAGCGTCGAGAAATTGCTCGTGGATTAGTAGAAAGTGTTGAAGTTTTAAATTCTGTTGGAATTAATTCTCAAGAAGCATCGGCATTAATTGTGGTTACACAACATTATGATACGCTACAAGCTATAGGTGCCGATACCAATTCTAATTTAATCTTATTGCCAAATTCACCACAAGCAGGAAGTGATATGTTAAATAATATGGTGGCTAGTTTTTCTGCAAGCAATCAAATTGGTGAAACTATGAAAAACCAACCTAAACGTATAAAAAAGAAAGACGATCACACATCGACAGATTTTAATCCTAGTGATACCTCAAATCCAGAATAATTTATAAACTTTTAATACTAAAAAAGAGGCTTATTTGCCTCTTTTTGTTTTTTTTGAAAACCATTTTCTAATAAATGGGATAGCTTTGTTTATAATAAACGGTGCTGCCATTTTAATCATCACTCCATAAGGACTTGAAAGAACGGAATTAGTAGAACTTATTATATTGCCAACAATAGCATTTGGAGTTAATGTTTCTTTCGTTTTTTGAAGACTCAGAATCATTTTTTGATAATGAATTTCTTTCTCTAATTTTAAGATTTCTAAATCAGCATCTATTTGTGCGTAAGAAGAATATTTTTTAGTTGCCATAAATTTTAGTCATTAAAAAAGATTTCAGAAAACTTCTCTAAAATTGGTCCTTCTATTGTTTTATCTTTAATTAAAAATAAAATTCCTGTAAAAAAGACATAGACACCTCCTACAATTAGAAATCCATATGAATAATTATCTAATGCTTTACCAATAGCAAAGGCTCCTGCAATGGAGCAAAACAACAAAACCATGCTCAAGCATAATAAAATAAGTGTAAATTTAAAAATCATGGTTGTAGATTTCATCGCTACTTTAAAACCCCACAATTTATAATACGCTACATTATTTTCAAAAAAAGCTTGAGCTTGGTCTTGAATATTTTCGGTATGCTCTTTTAATTCTTCAAAAGCCATCGTTTATTATTTAAATTTTGAAACCTAATTATAAACGCCAACTAATTTTGAAGTTTAGCATTTTGCTCTTTCAAATCAGCCAATTTTTTTTCTAAAAAAGAAATAATGTCACCATTTTTATCGTTCATGCTTTCAACCAAATCTTCATACGTTTTTTCTAAATCATGTTTACGATTAGAAAATTTTCTTTTAATCTCTCTAGATACATCGTCCCATTTGTGTACCAAGTTATCCTTAGCATCATCATAACCATGTTTTATTTTTTCTCTGGTTCTTGTTCCTTTATCAGGAGCAAACAAAATTCCAATACCTGCTCCAACCGCAGCTCCTGCTAAAAGAGCTATCAGTACGTTTCCTGTGTTGTTTGACATGACTTTTTTATTTAAATTAATATTAATCTAAAGTTACAAAATAAAGTAACAGTATATAGTTAATGAGGCGTTAAATAAATTATATTTCAAACACTAAAACATAAAATAAGCTTTTTAAATTGATGAAAAAACAATAAACACATATTAAGAGGTAAAACATTAAAAAACGCCTTAAAATCTATTTACAGAAGCTGTTTTTAATTGATAAACTCTATCTTTTATAAGATTTTTATAAGATTTTACAATAATCGAAAAAAAGCACCTTAAACGGCGATTTTCATTGTTAAAATCTATAGTTGCGATTTCGTTTTTTTAAATCGTTTTTAACAATTCTAAAACTTGCTCGTTTTTTTCTGAATTTTTCAACTCTTCTAATTGTGTTTGAAAATCACTCCAATTTTTAGCGTCCTTCTTTAAATTTTGAATGCCAAAAATTCGAACAGCAGCCAATTGACTTTTTAACGACATAGTGTATAATTTTGATAACGATTCTTGCTCAATATCTTTTGAATAAACATTACTTGAATAATTCAAAATTAAATTAGAAAACAATAACGAATTATTGTCATTTTTTATGTTCTTAGTTATTGTTTGTACCAATAAACTAAAATTATCAATGCTTTTAATATTTTCAATAATTGGTTGTAAAATAATTTTGGCAGCAGTTGAATCTTTTTCTTTCACATATTTATTGATTTCCTTTTGAGTGGCCATCAATAGATTCTCTTCTTTCTTCCCTTTTTCTTCCCAAGCATCTTTTAATCCTGCTGTCCTATTGAAAACTAATTTAGAAGCGATAGAATCCTTGTCCACATTGAAATAACCCAAACGCTGAAACTGGAATTTATCCCCTGTTTTTGCATCTGCCAAACTTGGCTCTACGAAACCATTAACAACTTCTAACGATGATGTATTCATAAAATCCAAGAAGTTTTTTTCTTTATGACTGTCGGGAGCTTCGTCTATAAATAATCGGTCATACAAACGAACTTCAGCTTCAATAGCGTGTTGAATGGAAACCCAATGCAAGGTTCCAGCCACTTTCCTTTGACTGGCTTCGCTTCCGCTTCCAGAACGAGAATCTTCATCGTAAGTTACTTGAATTTCGGTAATTGTTCCGTTTGCATCTTTAGTAACACTTTCGCCTTTAATAATATATCCGTTTTTTAAACGCACTTCGTTTCCGATACTTAATCTGAAAAATTTAGCTGGCGCCACTTCAAGAAAGTCATCTCTTTCGATATACAATTCTCTTGAAAAAGGTACTTTTCTATACCCTGCACTTTCATCTTCTTGATTGTTTTCGGCTTCTAACCACTCTTCATTACCTTCAGGATAGTTCGTAATTACTAGCTTTACAGGATCTAAAACAGCCATTACTCTTGGAGCGGTTTTGTTTAAATCTTCACGCAAACAAAAATCTAAAAGAGAAACATTTATAACATTTTCACGCTTGGCAACTCCAATGGTTTCACAAAATTTACGAATAGAAGCTGCGGTATACCCACGTCGTCTTAACCCTGAAATAGTAGGCATTCTCGGGTCGTCCCAACCATTAACCACTTTGTCTTGAACCAATTGTAATAATTTTCGTTTGCTCATTACGGTATAATTCAAATTCAAACGAGCAAACTCGTATTGGTGCGGTCTTACTTTAGTATCATCATAAATTTGATCTAAAAACCAATTGTACAATTCACGATGCATGACAAATTCTAAAGTACAAATAGAATGTGAAATTTGTTCAATATAATCACTTTCGCCATGAGCATAATCATACATGGGATAGATTTTCCAATCATTACCCGTTCTGTGATGATGGCGATGCAAAACACGATACATCAACGGATCACGCATCAACATATTGGTAGAAGCCATATCAATTTTAGCACGCAAAACATGACTTCCTTCAGGAAATTCGCCGTTTTTCATGGCTTCAAACAAAGTTAAATTCTCTTCAACCGAACGATTTCTGTAAGGTCCATCAACTCCGGGTTGGGTTGGAGTTCCTTTTTGAATAGCCATTTCTTCAGAGGATTGACTGTCTACATAAGCCTTTCCGTTTTTAATCATAAGTATAGCCCAATCGTACAATTGTTGAAAATAATCAGAAGCATAGCGTTCTTCAGCCCAATTAAACCCCAACCATTGTAAATCTTCTTTTATAGCATCTACATATTCCTGTTCTTCTTTCGCAGGATTGGTATCGTCAAAACGTAAATTAACTGGTGCATTATACTTTAAACCTAAACCAAAATTCAAACAAATCGATTTGGCGTGACCAATATGTAAATAGCCATTAGGTTCTGGCGGAAAACGAAATCGTAATTTATTTTGAGGAAAACCGCTTGCTAAACTGTCTTCTATGATTTGTTCTATAAAATGAAGTGATTTTTCTTCGGTTGACATATTTTTGTTTAATTTTAGCAAAGATAAAAAAAGCTAGTTTAAAATGGTTTAAAGTTTCAGGTTTAAAGTTGATCGAGCTAACATTAAACCTGAAACATTAAACTTTGAATAAAAAATTTATGGGGATTATAAAACTTAAAAATATTCGAACGTTTTCCTATCACGGTTGTTTGATCGAAGAAGGAAAAATAGGGTCTGATTATTCAGTAAATCTAGAGGTTAAAACCGACTTGAGGAAATCATGTATTTCAGATGATTTGAAGGATACGGTAGATTATGTGCTACTAAACAAAATTGTTGTAGAAGAAATGGAAATTCGTTCGCAACTTTTAGAGCATGTCGGACATAGAATAATTACGCGAATTTTTGCTAAAATTCCTTCTATTTCCAGAATAATACTGGCGGTTTCTAAACTAAATCCTCCTATAGGTGGTGATGTTGAAGCGGTTACCATTGAATTGGAAGAATACCGAAATTAAAATCAAATTGGAATTTATAAAATTGTTAATTATCAATTGTTAATTATCAATTGTTTGCTATATTTGCAATCCAATTAAATAATTGGCGTCGTGGCCGAGCGGCTAGGCTGGGCTCTGCAAAAGCTCCTACTCCGGTTCGAATCCGGACGATGCCTCTGAAACCTTCAAGGAAACTTGGAGGTTTTTTTATGTAAATTTTTAAGTAAAATTAAGTAAAGATAGGGTTCGAATCCGGACGATGCCTCTGAAACCTTCAAGGAAACTTGGAGGTTTTTTTATGTAAATTTTTAAGAAAAATTAAGTAAAGATAGGGTTCGAATCCGGACGATGCCTCTGAATGAACCTCTCCAAGTGAGAGGTTTTTTTATGTAAATTTTTAAGAAAAATTATGTAAAGATAGGGTTCGAATCCGGACGATTCCTCTAAACCTTCAAGGAAACTTTTGGGTTTTTTATGGGATTTTTAGAAAAAATAAACGAACAATTTACCGAAAACAAAGTTATGAGATTTAGCAAGTGTTAGCTGTTGTGTTTATTGTTCTTCAAAGAAATCTTCGTCTAATTGTTTAACTTCATAAGTTGCTTTTATTTGTATTCCAACATTGAATTCATGCATTAAGTCAACTAGTTTGTTTCCATCTAATAATATTATCTTATGATGAGCATTTTTAGCTTTTTCAATAGCTCCAATGTCAAAAAGTGAAGTTGTTACAAAAACTCCTTTATTTGTATCACCGCTCATTGCACCAATAAAATTTCTAATATCTTTTTCACGAACTTTATTTTCACTAAACCTTTTTGCTTGAATATAAATTTTGTCTAAGCCAAGTTTATCTTCGTTAATAATTCCGTCAATTCCTCCATCACCAGATTTTGAAGTTTCTATAAATTCTCCATATCCCATTTTTTTTAGTAAAATTAATATTACCTTTTCAAAATAATATGGATCAATAGTTTTAAGTTTTTCCAATAAATCGTTCTTAACTTCTTTCTCAATTTGAGAAAAACCAGTATCCATTAAATCTTGCGGAGAAGAATTAATGATTTCTTTTAGTTCACTTTTTTCAGAATTAGGTTTTGCGTTTTCTTCGGAATAAAAGTTTACAATTCCAGAATCTTCAACAACATTTTTCAAAGAAAGCTCAGATTTTTGTTTTAATCCCTTTTCTGTAATTTTTACATTTCCTCTTTCTGGATAAAAAATATAACCACCTTTCTTTAAATATGATTTTCCCCAAGCAATTCGGTTGTTTACTAAGTTTTCACCTGATTTAGTTTTTTCTGTAAGTTGCTCTTCACTAAGTTGAGAGAAATATCTTTCTATTACTAATTTTTGCAATTCTCTTATATGAATAGCTTCTCCATTACTTAGAATTTCCAAAATTGGATTAAAAGTCTCGTGAAATTTGGGTATTTCTATATTCATTTTTATCTACATTATTTGGTATTCTAGGGTAACATAAAAGCCAACTCGTATTTACTAGTGACATTTTAGACCTATCCGCCTAATTTTGGGTAGATAGGTCTGATAAACATCAGACTTTATTTACTATTCCAAATATAATTCATTACACACTACTTCTTTAAAAAGTAGTTATAGTTATAAACTATTTTAGAACCTCCTACTCTATCTTCTCTAAAACCTTTTTAGCTAATTTATTTTCGCTGGGAAACCAACCTTGAAACATTAAAACCATTCCGAAAATAAGTAACAAAATACTGATAAGCTTTTTTATTTTAAGAATGTTGTTTGGTGTCATTTTGTGTTTTAATTGCTTGGCTAATATAATTTTTCCAATATCTATCAATAAATAACTTAACAGCACCGATGAGAAAAAAACAATCATTCTAGGAGTTTCTAATTGTAATTTTGGTCCAATAGTTATTAATATCAAAAACCAAAAAAGTAATACCCCAACATTTATAAAATTTAATAAAAACCCTTTGATAAATAAACTTAAATAATCTTTTTTTAATATTTCGTTTATGGTTTTTTTATCTAGATTTTTAGAAGTTTTATGTATTTTTAATAAAGAAATTATGCCATAAGTAAACATTAATATTCCACCAAAAATATAAATGGCTGGATCGTTTTTTATGGATTGAATGAGCCGATAACTACTAAAATAAGCAATAGAAATAAAAACTATATCGGCTAAAACCACTCCTAAATCAAATACAAAAGCAGCTCTAAACCCTTTTACAGCACTGGTTTCTAATAATACAAAAAAAACAGGACCTACCATTAAACTTAAAAAAATTCCTAATGGTATTCCTGATAAAATATCTTCAATCATTTTTTACTGTTTAAAATAAAACCAAAAATAAGGAATTATTTCTTAGCTTCTTCTATTCTACCGCCTGCAACTATCTTCTGATTAATTTGTTTTGGTTTTCCGTAAATGGTAATATTGCCACCGGCACGAACTTTTGCATCTACAAAATCAGTAGCATAAACAATGGCTTCACCACCAGCATTTGCTGTAATTATGGTTTGACTAGTAATTAATTTTTCAGCTTCATAAATACCTCCAGAATTAATAAGAACGTCTTGATTTGTTGCTTTGCCTTCTAATTGTACTTTAGAACCATTGGAGACTTTTACGGTTACTCTTTCTGTCGCAATTTTAATTTTAATTTCTGAGCCTTCTTTAGCAATAATATCAAAAGCTGAGGAATTAAAAGTAGCTTCGCTTGAAATTCTTGAGCCTTCATTAGCTTCTACTGCATCTAATTTTTTATAGTAAACGGTTGCCGAAATGTTATCGCCAGATAATAACTTCGTTAATGGTAATCTAATTTTTAATTCTCCATTTTTATTGACTAATTCTACTTCATTTGAACCTGAACCGTTCAGCAGCACTTTATTTTCAGATGAAGGCACTAATACAACATCTATTTTATCAAATGACGTAACTTTATTAAAATCTCCAACTTCTTTTTGTGTTTGTGAAAATACTACTGAACTGATTAATAATAAACTAAAAACTATTTTTTTCATGACTATTCGTTTTTTCTTAAAAATGTAAAATCTAGTTGTTTTTTCACCAAATCGGCATTTTTTACTTTAACATAAACTTCGTCGCCTAATTGTAAAATACTCTTTGAAATTTCTCCTACTAATGCATATTGCTTTTCATCAAAGGTGTAATAATCGTCTTTTATTTCTCGAATTCTGCACATTCCTTCGCATTTATTCGAGATGATTTCTACATAAATCCCCCATTCGGTAACACCAGAAATAACACCCAAGAACTCTTCGTCTTTGTGGTCTTGCATGTATTTTATTTGCATGTATTTTATAGAATCCCGTTCTGCATTTGTGGCAAGACTTTCCATAGTACTAGAATGAATGCATTTTTCTTCAAAAACATCTGAATCTACGCTTTTTCCGCCATCTAAATAATATTGCAGTAATCGATGTACCATTACATCTGGATAACGTCTGATTGGTGATGTAAAATGGCTGTAGTAATCAAAAGCCAAACCGTAGTGACCAATATTTTCTGTCGAATATTTGGCTTTACTCATCGTTCGAATCGCTAAAGTATCAATTAAATTTTGCTCTTTTTTACCATTAACGTCTGCCATTAATTGATTTAACGATTTTGAAATATCTTTTTTATCTCTTAAATCAATCTTGTAACCAAATTTAGAAATCAACGCTTGCATGGCAAAAAGCTTGTCTTCGTTAGGCTCGTCGTGAATTCTATAAACAAATGTTTTCTTCTGTTTTCCGATATATTCTGCCACTTTTCTATTGGCGAGAAGCATGAATTCTTCTATTAAATGATTGGCATCTTTAGAAACTTTAAAATAAACGCCTTCAGGTTCGCCTTCTGCTGTTAAATTGAATTTTACTTCGACTTTATCAAAAGATATAGCTCCATTATTCATTCTATTTCTTCTAAGAATTTTAGCTAATTCATCTAATTTTAAAGTCGCTTCTGTAATTGCATCTGATGCTCTGTATGTTGCACCAGTAAGAGAAATTTCAGCTGGAATTATAGCAGCTTTTGTTTCTATAATTACTTGTGCTTCTTCATACGAAAACCGTTGATCAGAATTAATAACTGTTCTTCCAAACCATTGGTTTCTAACAGTAGCTTTTTCATCTATTTCGAAAATGGCTGAAAATGTATATTTTTCTTCATTAGGGCGCAAAGAACAAGCAAAATTTGATAAAACTTCAGGTAACATTGGTACTACTCTATCTACTAAATAAACCGAAGTTCCACGATTATACGCTTCATCATCTAGAATGGTTCCTTCTTGTAAATAATGTGAAACATCGGCAATATGAATACCTATTTCGTAATTTCCGTTTTCTAATTTTTTGAAAGATAAAGCATCGTCAAAATCTTTAGCATCTTTAGGATCAATTGTATACGTTAGCGTATCGCGCATATCACGACGTTTTGCAATTTCTTCTGGATGAATTGCTGTATCTATTTTTTGTGCAAAAATTTCAACTTCAACCGGAAAATCATAAGGTAAACCATACTCGGCTAAAATGGCATGAATTTCAGTATCGTGTTCACCAGGTTTTCCTAAAACATTTATTACTGAACCAAATGGTGAATCGGCTTTTTTAGGCCAATCTTCAATTTTAACCACAACAACATCACCTTGTTCAGCTCCGTTATATTTATCTTTTGGAATAAAAATATCGGTATACATTTTAGCATTTGCAGTTGTTACAAAAGCAAAATTCTTTTGAATATCAATTACTCCAACAAACTCTGTTTTATTTCGTTCTAAAACTTCAATAACTTCACCTTCAGGTCTTTTACCACGACGACGGTTATATACATAAACCCTAACTTTGTCTTTATCTAAAGCATGATTTAAATTATTAGTAGGAATAAAAACGTCCTCTTCTAAATCTAAAGAAATAAAATAAGCCGTTCTTCTTGAAGTCATGTCGATAGTGCCTTCTAAATAATCTTGCGAAATGGCTTTTACTAAATATTTTCCAGGTTCACTTTCAATAATCACTTTTTGCGCTGCTAGAATTTTTAAATCTTTAATGATTTCGTTTCTGCTTTTAGTATCATCTAATTCTAAAACAGCACATATTTGCTTGTAATTGAATGGTTTATTTGCGTTTTGTGATAGTATTTTTAAAATCTTTTCAGAGAAGGTTTTCTCTGTTTTTCCAAACTTTTTTGGGAATTTACTCATAATCTTTTTTATAATAAAGTTTAAAATTACGAAGAAGTATTAAGATAAAAGTATTTAGTTTTAAGATTTATCTAAAAAGTAACATTTAACTATCTTTATAAAAAAATAAAAATGATTGAATTTGTAACGATTGCCACATTTAATTTTGCACACGAAACTATTGTTTTAAAATCTATTTTAGAACGGGAAGGAATTCCATATTTTTTTAAAAACGAAAATGTAGTTGCTATTGATCCACTAGCAAGTTTTGCTTACGGCGGAATTGATTTACAAGTGCATTCAAACGATGTTTTACAAGTACAAGAAATTTTAGATCAAATGAATACTAATTTAGATATAGTTTGAAATTCTAAATCATATTTAAAATGTAAAGTTTTCAACATCTATTAAAAACAACAAAAAGAAATATTAAATTAAAATTAATTTATGATGGTTATTATAGCGTGTTAATAGGTACAATAACTTTAATTTTAAAATTATGTTTTTATTGTTATAGTTAGTTATAAAGACTTGTTAACATACTTATCTTAGTTTAAAAGCTTCATTTTAAAGTCCTTTTAAAAAACAATTAACAACTGTTAACAAATGAAACCACATTGCTTTTGTAAATAAGTTCAACACCTCTTTTTTGTTAACAAACGTTTTAAAACAGCTTATAACTTTTATAAAAATTAAGGAAACTAAATTAGGTTTTTTCATCTCGGTTTTGGATTACAATTTAAACCGATACAAACAAGAAATAGTTCTAAAATTCTATCTAAAGTTGTTAACATATAATGTTAATTTAAGGTTAACTGATTATCAATGAATTAGTTTTAATTGTTAACATAACGTTTTTTAAATATTTTAAATTACTGATTTATAGTATTTTATATTTATATAGGAATACATTAAAGAGGTTAATTTGCTTATTATTAGAATGTTAAAATTTCCTTTTTTTAATTTGTTTTTAGTAATCGAAATAAACAAATTAGTTTTGGTAAATTTGCATAGCACAACTTAAAATTCATAAAAATGAAAATCGCTATAGGAAACGATCATGCTGGTCCAGATTATAAAATAGCTATTGTAAATATGCTAAAGGTAAAAGGATACGAAATAACAAATTACGGAACTGATACTGTAGATAGTGTTGATTATCCTGATTTTGGACATCCTGTTGCAAATGATGTTTCAGAAGGGAAAGTAGATTTTGGTATAGTAATTTGCGGAAGCGGAAACGGGATAGCCATGACGGTAAACAAACATCCTAAAGTGCGCGCTGCTTTATGTTGGACAAAAGAAATTGCCGAATTAGCGCGTTTACATAATGATGCAAATATAATTAGCATTCCTGCACGTTTTACATCGATTCCTCAGGCGGTTGAAATGGTGGAAACGTTTTTAAATACTGCTTTTGAGGGCGGAAGACATGCAATTCGGGTAAATAAAATAAGTTGTTAAAAATGGATTTTTTTTCTAAAGATTGTAAAGATCAAATTTATATAGGTAAGCGAGTAGCTTTTTTTACTTTTCTTATAGGAAGCATAATTTTATTACTTTATCATATTACACATTATCACGGAACTATATATTTTTCTTTATTATTTATGGTAAGTGCTTTCTTCGTAAACACCTTTTTTGCAATTCAATTGTTGATTAGTTATAGTAATAACAAAGATTACAGAAAACCAATATTAACCGCTCTTTTTTTACTTTTTCTTAATATTCCTATTGGATATTTATACATTGATTTAGGATTTAAAATATATAATTTAATTTCATTTTCCATTGTCTAATGTACACAACCACAACCACGAAGTAAAAGATAAAAATTTAATTTTTTCTATTTTTCTTAATATTTTAATTACTGTTTCTCAAGTAATTGGCGGAATACTTTCTGGAAGTTTAGCGTTATTATCAGATGCTTTGCATAATTTTAGTGATGTAATTTCTCTACTGCTTAGTCTTTTTGCACATCGATTATCAAAGAAAGATGCCAATGAGAATAGAACTTTTGGTTACAAACGTGCTGAAATTATTGCAGCTTTTGTCAATTCGATAACTTTAATTATAGTAGCGATTTTCCTTATTTATGAAGCAATTATTCGTTTTAGTAATCCGGTTATTATTAGTTCTAATTTAGTAATAGGATTGTCTTTTTTAGGAATCGTTTTCAACGGAGTTTCAGCACTCATTCTCAAAAAAGATTCTGAACATAACATCAATATGAAGTCGGCTTATTTGCATTTGTTTACAGATATGTTAGCATCTGTTGCTGTTTTAATTGGAGGGTTGTTGATGAAATATTTTGGATGGTTTTGGGTCGATAGTGTAATGACTATTCTAATAGCAGTTTACTTGATTTTTGTTGGAATAGATTTGCTTAGAACTTCAACAAAAATGCTGATGCTTTTTACCCCAGATCACATTAATATTAAAGAAATAGTTAGTGAAGTGCACAAAATTTCAGGAGTAGGGAAGTTGCATCATATACATGTTTGGCATTTAAATGACGGCGAATTACATCTTGAAGCGCATTTAGATTGTTCGAACGATATTAAAATGAGTGAATTCAATAATTTGCTTCATCAAATAGAACTAGTTTTGCTTGAAAAATTCCATATCAACCACATTAATATTCAACCCGAATTTAAGAAAGAAGACTCAAAAGATATTATTGTTCAGGATTAATATTGACTGAATTTACATTAATTCGGTCAGTTAACTGACTAAATTTACATTAATTCAGTCAATATATTGACTGAATTTACATTTTTATTATTATATTTGTATTGTAATTCTAAAAGAATTGAAATGTCAAATTATTATAAAAGAGCAGTTTTAGCTGAATTTCATCGAAAGTTACTTCCTAACAAAGTATTGATTTTGTTAGGAGCAAGGCGAGTTGGCAAAACCGAATTAATAAAAAATTATCTTTCAACAATTCCGAAAGAGAGTTATTTACAACTAAACGGAGAAGATGTTGAAGATTCTAATTTATTAAAAGAGCGTTCGATTACTAATTACAGCCGTCTTTTATCAAATGTAAAACTATTAGTAATTGATGAAGCGCAAAATATTCCAGATATAGGTTTGATTTTAAAATTGATTGTTGACTCCATCGATGGTATAAAAATTATTGCTACAGGATCATCTGTTTTTGATTTGTCGAATAAGTTAGGCGAGCCATTAGTAGGCAGAAAAAATACGATTTATTTATTTCCGTTGGCACAAATAGAGTTCGCTAACTATGAAAATTATAAAGAAACAACTAGTAAATTAGAAGAACGGTTGCTTTTTGGAAGTTATCCTGAATTAGAACAATATCCAGATTGGAATGATAAAATTAGTTATTTGAAAGAAATTATTAATTCCTATTTATTAAAAGACATACTTGTTTTTGATGGAATAAAACAATCCAATAAAATTTTAGATTTATTAAAATTGATTGCTTTTCAAGTTGGTCAAGAAGTTTCGTTGCAGGAATTAGCCAGACAATTAGGAATTTCAAAAAACACAGTCGAAAGTTATTTAGACTTGTTATCTAAGGTTTTTGTCATTTATAAAGTACCAGGATTTAGTAGAAATTTGCGAAAAGAAATTACAAAATCCAACCGATGGTATTTTTATGATAATGGCATTAGAAACGGAATAATTGCTAATTTCACACGATTAGAATCCAGAACAGATGTAGGAGCATTATGGGAAAATTATTTAGCATCAGAGCGAATAAAACACCAAAATTATGCTCAAAAAACAGTTACAAATTATTTTTGGCGTACTTATGACCAACAAGAATTAGATTGGCTAGAGGAAGAAAACGGAAAATTAAGTGGTTTTGAATTCAAATGGAACGAAAACCGAAAAGCAAAAATTCCGACTGCTTTTGCAAAAGCCTATCCAGAAGCTACTTTTGAAGTTATAAACAAAGGAAATTATTTAGATTTCATAACTTAACCTTAATAAATAGATTCTAGATATCAATACCGTAAAAAAGTCGTAAATAAACCGCAATATAAAATTAAGTAATGAATCTAATTTTGAAGAAATTTTAATAAATACATTATGGAAACTATCGGAGCTAAAATTTCAAAAGTTAGAAAGCAAAAAGGAATGTCTCAAGAAGTGCTTTCGGACTTAGCAAAAATTAATTTAAGAACATTACAACGAATTGAAAAAGAAGAAAATGAACCAAGAGGAAATACTTTACAACAAATTTGTGAAGCTTTAAAAATAAATATAGAAGAATTGATAGATTATAGAGAAAAAGAAGACAAAACGTACTTAATTTTCTTTCATTTATCGATAATTTCTAATATTATTATTCCTTTAGGAAACATTATTTTACCACTTATTTTGTGGTTAAATAAAAGAGACAGTATTATTGAAGTAAATAACCAAGGTAAAAATATTTTAAATTTTCAAATTCTATTTTCTTTGTTCAATAATTTAATTTTAATCATCGGAGTTGTTGGAAAAATTCAACATTTATATATTTTATCTTACTTTATTCTAATCTACTTTTTACTTTTATTATTCAATATTTCATATTCAATATACGTTGCAAATAGAATTAAAAAAAATGATATTATAAACTTTTACCCAAACCCAATAAAATTTTTGAGACAAACCAAATGACCAACATACAATTCATATCCAAAACTGTTCAAACAGCTGCAATAAACATTAAAAACACAGTACAATTACTTTCGGAAGATTGTACCATTCCGTTTATTTCTCGATACAGAAAAGACACTACAGGCAATCTCGACGAGGTTCAAATTGAACAAATTGCAAAACTTTCTAAACAATATGATGAAATTGTAAAACGAAAAGAAAGCATTTTAAAAACTATAGACGAGCAAGGACAATTAACACCAGATTTGTCTAAAAAAATTACCGAATGCTTCGATTTGCAAGAGTTAGAAGACATTTATTTACCTTATAAAAAGAAGAAAAAAACACGCGCCGATGTAGCTCGTGAAAACGGATTAGAGCCTTTAGCAAAGATTATAATGGCTCAAAATAATGACGATGTTGATTTTATTTCGTCTAAATATTTGAATGAAAAAGTGCAAAACGAAGATGTAGCTTTACAGGGCGCTAGAGACATTATTGCTGAATGGATTAACGAAAATATTTATGTTCGAAAGCAATTAAGAAGATTGTATCAACGTAAAGCCAATATTGAAACAAAAGTTGTAAAAAACAAAGCTGAAGACGAAGGAGCGCAAAAATATTCTCAATATTTCGATTGGTCCGAAAATTTAAGCAAAGCTCCATCACATCGATTGCTAGCCATGCTTCGTGCAGAAAACGAAGGTTTCGTGAAACTAAAAATTGATGTAGATAGCGATGAAGGGTATGATTTGATAGACGAAATTATCATAAAAAATGGTAACTCTCCCTCATTCTCACATATTCAATTAGCTATTGAAGACTCTTATAAACGATTACTTCACCCTGCAATTGCTAATGAAACATTACAAGAGGCTAAAGCTAAAGCAGATGCTACGGCAATACATGTTTTTGCAACAAATCTTGGTCAATTATTGTTAGCACCGCCTTTAGGTGAGAAACGAATTTTAGCCATCGATCCTGGATTCCGTTCGGGCTGTAAAGTAGTCTGTTTAGACGAGAAAGGCGATTTGTTGTACAACGAAACCATATATCCGCATGCGCCACAAAAGGAAGATATTATGGCGATGAAAAAAATACGATCTATGGTAAATTCGTATAAAATTGATGCAATTGCTATAGGCAACGGAACCGCCAGTAGAGAAACCGAATTTTTTATAAAGAAAATAGCATTTGATAGTCCAATTCAAGTTTTTGTAGTTTCAGAAGCTGGCGCATCAGTATATTCAGCATCAAAAATTGCAAGAGAAGAATTCCCGAATTATGATGTTACTGTTCGCGGGTCAGTTTCTATAGGAAGGCGACTATCAGATCCCTTAGCCGAATTAGTAAAAATTGATCCGAAAGCTATAGGAGTAGGGCAGTACCAGCATGATGTAGATCAATTAAAATTAAAAGAAGAACTAGACGCTACAGTTATTCGATGTGTAAACTCAGTTGGAATAAACATTAATACGGCAAGTAAACATTTACTGAGCTACGTAAGCGGAATAGGCGAGAAGCTTGCTGAAAATATTGTGCAATACCGATCTGAAAATGGTCCTTTTCAGGATAGAAAACAACTTAAAAAAGTGCCTCGTTTAGGAGATAAAGCGTATCAACAAGGAGCGGCTTTTATAAGAATATCAAATCCAAAAAACCCTTTAGACAATTCTGCTGTTCATCCTGAAGCCTACGGAATTGTTGAAAAGATGGCAAAAGATTTAAAAGCATCGGTTCATGATTTAATTGCCAATACAGCTAAAACCGCTTTAATTCAGCCGGAAAAATATGTTACTCCAGATATTGGTTTACTAACATTGAAAGACATTATTAAAGAACTAGAAAAACCAGGATTAGATCCAAGAAAAGCCGCTAAAGTTTTTGAATTTGATTCTAATGTAAAAACGATTAAAGACCTTAGGACAGGAATGATTTTACCTGGAATTGTAAACAACATTACGGCTTTTGGTTGCTTTGTCGATGTTGGAATTAAAGAAAGCGGTTTAGTGCACATTTCGCAACTTAAAGCCGGTTTTGTAAGCGATGTAAACGAAGTGGTAAAATTACATCAACACGTTACGGTAAAAGTAGTCGAGTTAGATGAGGATAGGAAGCGAATTCAGTTGACGATGGTGGTTTAAAAACAAAAAATTCCAATTTGCAAATTGATCGTAATTTGCAAGTTGGAATTTCAATCTAAACTAATAATTTATTCTTTAGTCTCGTCTTTTTTGTCAGCAGTTTGATCTTCTTTGGCGGCGTTTTTAAATTCTTTAACACCACTTCCTAATCCTTTCATTAATTCGGGGATTTTTTTGCCTCCAAAAAGAAGTAGAATAATAGCCAAAACAAGTATAATTTGCATAGGACCAACTTCTCCTAAAAATATTACAGATGCAATCATGTTTTTAAAATTTATTTGTTAAAGCAAAGATAATAACAAAAAAACATATCAATCATAAAACTACTATAAATTTATATATTTGTAGAACAAATCAAAAACATGTCCGAAAAACGGCTCAAAAGACAAATATTAAAGAAGAAACTTTTTACAAAAAACCGTTTGGTTATTTTGAATGAAGATACATTTGAGGAAATTTTTTCTTTAAAATTAACGTTAATGAATGTTTTTGTTGTGGCAACCGTTGGAGCTATTTTAATCATATTTATTACTACCTATATCATTGCTTTTACACCTTTAAGAGAATACATTCCGGGTTATGCCTCCAATCAATTAAAAAAAGAGGCAACCGAATTGGCTTTAAAATCCGACTCTCTAGCATTGTCTATAAAGAATAATGAAGCCTATATAGCCTCAATTAAAAAAGTGTTAATTGGCGATTTAGATTATGCCAAACTAAATAAAGATTCTATTTTAGCTTCTAAAGTTGAGGTTTCAGAGGAACAAGATTTAAAACCATCTGATGCCGATTTAAAATTACGGGAACAAGTAGCAAAAGAAGACAAATACAATCTTTTTGAAAAGGCACAATCAAAAGAAAGTATTTTACTATTTCCACCCGTTAAAGGGTCAATTACGGAAAAATTTAGTTTGAAAAACAAACATTTTGCAATAGATATTGCTTTAACAAAAGATACTCCAATTAAAGCTATCTTGAACGGTACGATTATTTTTGCAGATTGGTCACCTTCATCAGGCAATATAATTATTTTGCGACATAATAACGGTTTTATTTCAGTTTATAAAGATGTTGCTTCTTTATCGAAATCTCAAGGAGATGTTGTAAAAACAGGAGAAGTTATAGCTTTGGCGGGTTCGACAGGAAAAGAATCTACAGGAACGCATTTGCATTTTGAACTTTGGAAAGACGGATATCCTATTGATCCGAAGCAATTTATTGAATTTGAATAATTAATTATGTCTTTAAAAACGATTGCAGCAAAAGTTTTTGCAAATATAATCTACAATAAAACCCAAAATTGGGTTCAAAATCCAATAGAAACTCAACAAAAAGTTTTTGAAAAATTAATTCGTGAAGCAAAAAACACTCATTTTGGTATTGACCATAATTTTAATCAAATTTCAACTTTTGATGATTTTGCAAATGCAGTTCCCGTAAGGGATTATGAAGCTATAAAACCCTATGTTGATAGAGTTGTAAAAGGAGAAGCTAACGTTCTATGGAAAGGAAAACCATTGTATTTTGCAAAAACCTCGGGAACCACATCTGGAGCAAAATATATTCCACTAACAGCCGACTCAATGCCATTTCATATTGAAGCGGCACGAAATGCTATTTTACATTATATTCACGAAACAGGAAAAGCTGATTTTGTAAACGGAAAAATGATTTTCCTGCAAGGGAGTCCAATTCTAGAAGAAAAAAACGGAATACATTTAGGAAGATTATCAGGAATAGTTGCACACTTTGTTCCGAAATATTTACAAAAAAACCGAATGCCAACATGGGAAACCAATTGTATTGAAGATTGGGAAACTAAGGTTAATGCTATTGTTGAAGAAACTTTTAACGAAAACATGACTGTGATTTCTGGAATTCCGTCTTGGGTTCAGATGTATTTTGAGAAGTTACAGGAAAAAGGGCTTAAACCTGTTGGAGAAATATTTAAAAACTTCAATTTATTTATTTACGGAGGTGTAAACTATGAACCGTATCGCGCCAAATTCGAAAATTTGATTGGTAGAAAGGTTGATAGTATAGAATTATTTCCCGCTTCGGAAGGTTTTTTTGCGTATCAAGATTCACAAAAAGAAAAAGGAATGCTGTTGCTCTTGAATTCAGGAATTTTCTATGAATTTATAAAAGTAGAAGAGTTCTCATCACAAAATCCGAAGAGATACACTATTGGCGAAGTAGAAATGGGTATAAATTATGTATTGATAATTTCTACAAATGCAGGTTTGTGGGCCTATAATATTGGCGATACCGTTCAGTTTACTTGTTTAAAACCGTATAGAGTTATAGTTTCCGGACGAATAAAACATTTTATTTCTGCTTTTGGAGAACATGTTATAGGTAAAGAAGTAGAAAGTGCTTTACAAGAGGCAATAATAGGAACTTCAATACGAATAAATGAATTTACAGTGGCGCCACAAATTACTCCAAATGCAGGCTTGCCTTATCACGAATGGTTTATAGAATTTGAAAACGAGCCAGAAAATTTAACAGCATTTGAAGAATCAATTAATACAGCCATGCGAAAACAAAACGTATATTATGATGATTTGATCGTTGGTAAAGTGCTTAGGAGATTAGTTATATCAAAAGTCGTTAAAAATGGTTTTCAGGATTATATGAAATCGATAGGAAAATTAGGAGGGCAAAATAAAATACCCAGACTGAGCAATGATAGAACTATTGTTGATTTATTAGCTATAGAACAAATAAACGAATGAAAATAAAAATCTTTTCTATTTTATTTTTTTTAACAGCTTTTTCTGTTTCAGCACAAATAAAAGGAGTTGTAAAAGACAGTATAACAGGTCAACCCATTCCTTATGTGAGTATTTGGGTTCAAAATGAAAATTACGGAAGTACAACTGAAGAAAACGGAACATTTTCTATAAATGTTTCTGAAAAAAGCAAGAATTTAATTTTTTCAGCCTTAGGATATGAGAAGAAAATCGTTAAAATAGCAGAGGTAAGAGAAGTGAATCTGGTTCAAACCACTTATCAATTAGATGAGATAATTATATCAAATCGAAAAGAAAAACGGGAAATAGAAATTGGGCAGACAGACAATGCTATTTTAGAAGCTTTTGATAATGGACCGCGAATAGACACCAAGTTTTTCCCTTATTATGCCTCATATAAAAAAACAAGATTTATAAAAAAAATTACGATTTTTACAGACAGCAAAATAGATAATGCTTCCATAAAAATTCATTTTTATAAAGTAGATTCTAATGGTTTTCCTGCAGATGAAATTTTAGATAAAAACCTTATCGTTTCAGTAGGTAAAGGGGTCAATAAAACAGCATTTAATGTAACAAAATTTAATTTAAAAATGCCTTTAGAAGGGCTATTCGTTGGTTTTGAAAAATTAATTATAGAAAGCAATAAGTTTGAAAAGAGTATGTTAGATAAAAACACGAATACTTTGCAAACACTAAGAACATATTATCCATTTGTGCTTTATAATTTTGTAGAAAAAGATTTTTTATATACTTTTTCAGGAGGTAAATGGAGCAGACAAACTAATCAAAGTGATGGTAATTCTCAAAATAAAATTATGATATATGAGCCTGCAATAAATTTGATATTAACGAACTAAAAATAAAAACCTTACATTTGCAGGTTATAAATTACAAAATAAATGAAAGAAATTAAAAATATAGTAAGATCAAGAGCTCAAGAGTCTTCTAGCGCTGTTGAAAAAATGTACATTACCATGCGCCATTTGTTCAATAGAGGATTCTATAAACCTATGGGTGTTTCAGGAGAAACATTAAGAGAAGCATTATTATCATTACGCCCAGAGATATATGGAACAATTGCAGAGGAAAAAGTAGAATTAAGCGGACTTTTATATGTAATTGAAAGGCTTCCGGTTGGGATAGAGCAATGTAGATTCATCAATTTAACTTCAGATGAAGGATATTCAAAATCACATTTTAAAGCAATAGTGCCACCAAAAAGAAGACGGAATTGTTATCGAATTGATGACGAACAAATGAATATTGAAATTACCAGAGGACGATCAGATATTTATGATATTTTGACGCATTTGACTTTTATTTTCATAGAATCTCACAAAATAAAAGACAGAATTTTAATTGATGAAAGCGGAGAAGTAACTAGGGATTGGCAAAAATTGGAAGAAGCCGTTTTTCAAGATAAAAAGCTCACATTAATTGATAAAGAGAAAACCATTTCTCATGCCGCTAATATTCTTGGAAGAACTTTTTCAGAAGTATTAGATATTTATGATGCTTTTGGAACAACTGAAAAGCCAGACCGTTTTCTTCACATTATTTATTGGTTAGGAAAATTGGCATTAGAAGAAATTATAGGTAATGATAAACGAACAATTACTTTTAGTCCTGTTTTAAGAGAACGATTAGGACATCATATTCATGGTGAAATTTGGGCAACAAACATAAAAGAAGTTTTAAAGCAAAATCAACTATTAGATCGACCGATTCATATCATTAGTGCCAATATGCACAGTGTCATGAATTCAGTTTTTGCTACTCATGTTTTAAAAACAAAATTCAAAGACCAAACGGATTTCTTTATATATGAAGAACTAAGCAAATCAGGCGCTCATGATTTACGAAATAAAGTAGAGGAGTTTGCCAAACAATACGGCATGATTTCTTTACCCGATTTTTCAGGAACAAATATCGATGTTCAAATATTTGACACCGCAAAAATAGATTTAAAAAAATCCGCTTTTCCAACAGCAAAACTTGGCGAATCAAAACCGGTATTAATTGTTATGGATTATGCGTTTGGGGAACAAGCATATGAAACAATAGATGAATTATTAAAGCCTTTTCAAGAAACAAAAGAAGAAAAAGTCTTTATGAATGTAGCATCAGTTTCTATAATGGGAAAAGCGGGTATTCTGCAAGGAGGAAAAGGAGATATTATGATTCCATCAGCCCATATTAATGAAGGAACAGGTGATAACTATACTTTTGAAAACGAATTAACAAAAGAAATGTTAGAAGGAAATAATATTGATGTATTCGCTGGGCCAATGGTAACCGTTTTAGGCACTTCATTACAAAATAAAGACTTACTAAAGTTTTTCCATGAATCTACATGGGGAGTTATAGGACTAGAAATGGAAGGTGCTTACTATCAAAAAGCAATCCAATCAGCATCGAAAATTAGAAAAAGCATCAATCAAGATGTTAAAGTGAGATACGCTTATTATGCTTCGGATAACCCATTAGAAACAGGAAGTACATTAGCTTCAGGCGGACTTGGAACCACAGGAGTGAAGCCAACATATTTAATTACAATAAAGATATTAGAACAAATTCTTAACATACAATAAAAAGATAATGAGCACAAACTCAAATAAAAACATAGAAGATCAAGAAATTGATTTGGCACTAATTTCAGAAAAAATAGGAAGTTTTTTTCAAAAAATTAACACTTCAATTTTTAAAACACTTCAGTTTTTAATAAAAAAAAGTAAAATTATTTTAATAATTATAATTATATCAGTTGGGTTAGGGGTTTATTTTGATAAGTCTTACAAGACTTTCGATCATCAAATTATAGTTGAGCCCAATTTTAAAAGCACAGACTATTTATATTCTAAAATAAATTTAATTGAATCTAAAATTAAAGAAGGCGACCTTGTATTTTTAAAACAGATAGGTATAAAAGAGCCTAATTTTGTCATAAAAATTAATATAAATCCTATAGTTGACTTAAATAAATTTATAAACTCAGCAAGTGAAAACAATCAAAGTTTTGAATTATTAAAGTTAATGGTTGAAAACGGAGATATAAAGAAAATTGTTGAAGACAAAGTAATGAGTAAAAGCTATTCTCATTATTTAATAACAATAAGCACAACAAATAAAAACGATGTTAAGGAAACTGTTGAACCAATTTTAAATTTTCTTAACAAAAGCTCCTTTTACAGTAAAGTTCAAAAGCAAGAGATTAACAATATCCAATTAAAAATAAAAGCTAATGATGATATTATTGCTCAAATAGATGGGTTTTTAAATAATTTCACAAAGAAAACAGATAGTAGCCAAAATATTAAAAGCGATAAGTTAGTATATTATAATGAGAACACTCAATTAAATGATGCTATAGAAACAAAGAATAAGTTAATATCAGAAAAAGGATACCTTAGGTTACAACTCGTCAGCGCAGATAAAATAATAAAAGAGAATAGTACCTCTTTAAACATTGAAAACACTAAATCAATTAACGGAAAGTTAAAATTCATTTTACCGTTTTTGTTTACTTTTATTTTTATCTTGATACATATTTTCATCAGTTTTTATAAAAAGCAAGCTGAAAAAGCAAACCAAAATTAACCCAATAACATTCTAAAACAGATTGCTATGAAAGGAATAATATTAGCCGGTGGCTCAGGAACAAGATTACATCCACTAACATTAGCTGTTAGCAAACAGTTAATGCCTATTTATGACAAACCAATGATTTATTATCCTTTATCAACACTAATGTTGTCAGGGATTAAAGAGATATTAATTATTTCTACACCACACGATTTACCTTTATTTAGCCAATTATTAGGTGATGGAAAAAAATTAGGTTGTCGTTTTGAATATGCTGTTCAAGAAAACCCTAATGGGTTAGCAGAAGCATTTATTATTGGGAAAGAGTTTATAGGAAATGATAAAGTAGCTTTAGTTCTTGGAGATAATATATTTTATGGAACGGGATTATCTGATTTATTATTAGCAAATAATAATCCAGATGGAGGAATTATATATGCTTATCATGTTCATGATCCCGAACGTTATGGAGTAGTTGATTTTGATAGTGACGGTAAAGTACTTTCTATAGAAGAGAAACCAGAGCATCCAAAATCAAATTATGCTGTTCCAGGAATTTATTTTTATGATAATGAAGTAGTTGAAATTGCAGCTAACATAAAACCAAGCCATAGAGGAGAACTAGAAATAACAGATATTAATAAAGAATATCTTGAAAGAGGCAAGTTAAAGGTAAGCATTCTCGACAGAGGAACTGCTTGGCTTGACACAGGAACATTTAATTCTCTGATGCAAGCAGGACAATTTGTTCAAGTTATTGAAGAGCGTCAAGGATTAAAAATAGGCTCAATAGAAGAAGCAGCTTTTAGAATGGGTTACATAGACGCTAATCAATTAAAAATATTAGCACAACCATTATTAAAAAGTGGTTATGGTAGTCATTTAATAAGTATAATATAGTTGTATGAATTTCATCGCTACAAAATTAGAAGGGTGTTTTATTATTGAACCAAAAATAATCATTGATGATAGAGGTTATTTTATGGAAAGTTTCAATGAAAAAACATTTCAAAAAGGAATAGGTCAAAACATTCATTTTGTTCAAGACAATCAGTCTTTTTCGTCAAAAGGAGTATTAAGAGGATTACATTATCAGGTTGGAGATCATGCTCAATCAAAATTGGTTCGAGTATTATCTGGAGAAGTGTTAGATGTAGCAGTTGATATTCGTCCAAATTCTAAAACCTTTGGACAATATGTTTCTGCTCTGTTATCTGCTGAGAATCAAAATCAATTTTTTATTCCAAAGGGATTTGCACATGGCTTTTTAGTGTTGAGTGACACAGCTACATTTTTTTATAAATGCGATAATTTTTATAATAAAGAAAGTGAAGCAGGTGTTTTATATAGTGACCAAGCGATTAATATCGATTGGGGTATCCCGGAAAGTCAATTTCATATTTCAGAAAAAGACAAAGTACAACCAACTTTGAAAAACGCTAGAAAAGCATGGTAGTTTTAGTTACGGGTGCTAACGGTCAGTTAGGACAATCTTTACAATTTATTTCGAAGCATTATTCTGACATTCAATTTCATTTTTACTCTTCATCGGAATTAGATATTACAAATAAAAACAATATTAAAGAAATCTTCTCTTTAATTAAACCAGATTTCTGTATTAACGCAGCAGCATATACTGCAGTAGATAAGGCAGAGACCGAAACCGAAAAAGCATCTCTTGTAAATGTTATAGGAGCCAAAAACATGGCTCAAATATGTAATGAATTTTATGCAACATTAATTCATGTTTCTACTGATTTTGTTTTTGATGGAATTAAAGAAACTCCTTATACCGAAGAAGACACCACAAATCCACAAGGAGTTTACGGTAAAACAAAAAGAGAAGGAGAAATGGAAATCATTAAAAATCTAAAGCATTATTTCATTGTAAGGACATCTTGGTTGTATTCGTCATTTGGAAATAATTTTATGAAAACAATGCTTAAATTATCAAAAGAAAGAGATAAATTAAACGTTGTAAATGATCAAATAGGTACTCCAACACATGCAATCGATTTGGCTCAAGCCCTTGTTAAAATTATTTTAAGCGGAAGCAAAAATTACGGAATTTATCATTTTAGTAATGAAGGAAATACAAGCTGGTATGGTTTTGCTAAAGAAATATTTAATATCAATAATACAATTATTGATTTAAAGCCTATACCAACTTCTGAATTCCCAACACCAGCAGTACGTCCAAAATATAGTGTTTTAGATAAATCAAAAATAAAGGCTGAATTTCATATTTCAATAAAGGAGTGGGCCGATTCTTTGAAATTTTACAATTAATGAATTAAAAATTGAAATTAAAAAGAGGCTATTTCATGTGATGTGATTTTAGCCTCTTTTTATGTTTATTTATTTCTTAATTATTTTTTTTATTTCTTCTCTTCCTTCTGAAATCAATTTTAAAAAATATACTCCATTAGGCAAATTACTTAACTCTATTTTAGAATTAACCACATCACCTCTTTGTATTAACTTACCTTCAATTCCAAATATTTTGTATGATATGGAACTTGATATACCTGATAAAAAAAGTATTTCATTAAAAGGATTAGGGAAAACTTTAATATTTTTCAAATTATTAGTATCAATAGTTAAAGTATTATCAACCTTAATTTCTATCTCAAATGAAGTACTACCATTAGTATTAGTCCCTGTAATTATATACGATTTTGTTTCTGAATCTGTTTTAGGAATACCAGAAATAATACCAGTTGAAGCATCTATTGATAAACCATTTGGCAAATCTGGAACAATATTAAAATTATTAATAATTCCTTCATAAGTAGGAATTAATTCTAAAATACTATTTCCTACAGTAAACACATTCGGAGAAGCATACGAAAGAGCCGAAGGCGCGACATCATTGACAGTAATCACAACATCAAAGGAAGTCGACCCACCCGAATTAACAGCAGTAACGGTATAAGTAGCACCACCAGCAATAGCAGTTGGCGTTCCCGAAATCACCCCACTAGAAGTATTGAAAAACAATCCAGCAGGTAAAGTAGGAGCAATGCTATAGCTTAATACAATTCCTGAAATAGAAGGAGATAAATTTATAATATTTGTATTTTTAGTAAAAACATTTGGTGAAGGATAACTAAATGTATTTGGCGCAACATCATTCACGGTAATCACCGCATCAAAAGAAGTCGACCCACCAGAATTCGCTGCATTCACTGTGTAAATGGTTGTTGGACTTGTAACAAAAGGCACTCCCGAAATCACACCACTAGCAGTATTCAAAGACAACCCACTAGGCAAAGCAGGACTAATAGCATAACTCAACACTGCACCACCACTAACACTAGGATTTAAAGCAACAATCGCACTATTTTTAGTAAACACATTCGGAGAAGAATACGAAAGTAACGAAGGCGCGACATCATTGACAGTAATCACAACATCAAACGAAGTCGATCCACCTGAATTAACAGCCGTCACGATATAAGTACCAAGACCAGCAATAGCCGTAGGCGTTCCAGAAATCACTCCACTAGCAGTATTAAACGATAACCCGCTAGGCAAAGCAGGACTAATCGAATAACTCAACACCCCACCACCACTAACACTAGGATTTAAAGCAACAATCGCACTATTTCTAGTAAACACATTCGGAGAAGAATACGAAAGAGTCGATGGCGCAACATCATTCACAGTAATCACAACATCAAACGAAGTCGATCCACCCGAATTAAAAGCCGTCACAGTATAAGTAGCAGCACCAGCAATAGCCGTAGGCGTTCCAGAAATCACTCCACTAGCAGTATTAAACGATAACCCGCTAGGCAAAGCAGGACTAATAGCATAGCTCAACACTGCACCACCACTAACACTAGGATTTGAAGCGACAATCGCACTATTTTTAGTAAACACATTCGGAGACGGATAAGAAAGATTCGATGGCGCAACATCATTCACCGTAATCACAACATCAAACGAAGTCGATCCACCCGAATTAAAAGCCGTCACAGTATAAGTAGCACTACTAGCAATAGCCGTAGGCGTTCCAGAAATGACACCACTAGCAGTATTAAACGACAAGCCACTAGGCAAAGCAGGACTAATCGAATAACTCAACACCGCACCACCACTAACAGTTGGATTTAAAGCAACAATCGCAGAATTTTTAGTAAACACATTTGGAGAAGAATACGAAAGTAACGAAGGCGCAACATCATTCACCGTAATCACAACATCAAACGAAGTCGATCCACCCGAATTAACAGCAATAACGGTATAAGTAGCAGCACCAGCAATAGCCGTAGGCGTTCCAGAAATCACTCCACTAGCAGTATTAAATGACAACCCACTAGGCAAAGCAGGACTAATAGCATAGCTCAACACCGCACCACCACTAACACTAGGATTTAAAGCAACAATCGCACTATTTTTAGTAAATACATTCGGAGACGCATACGAAAGAGCCGAAGGCGCAACATCATTCACAGTAATTACCACACCAAACGAAGTCGATCCACCTGAATTAACAGCCGTCACGATATAAGTACCAAGACCAGCAATAGCCGTAGGCGTTCCAGAAATCACTCCACTAGCAGTATTAAACGATAACCCGCTAGGCAAAGCAGGACTAATCGAATAACTCAACACTGCACCACCACTAACACTAGGATTTAAAGCAACAATCGCAGAATTTTTAGTAAACACATTTGGAGACGCATACGAAAGAGCCGAAGGCGCCACATCATTCACAGTAATCACCACTTCAAACGAAGTCGACCCACCAGAATTGATAGCCGTCACAGTATAAGTAGCACTACTAGCAATAGCCGTAGGCGTTCCAGAAATGACACCACTAGCAGTATTAAACGACAAGCCACTAGGCAAAGCAGGACTAATCGAATAACTCAACACCGCACCACCACTAACAGTTGGATTTAAAGCAACAATCGCACTATTTCTAGTAAACACATTTGGAGAAGAATACGAAAGTAACGAAGGCGCAACATCATTCACCGTAATCACAACATCAAACGAAGTCGATCCACCCGAATTAACAGCAATAACGGTATAAGTAGCAGCACCAGCAATAGCCGTAGGCGTTCCAGAAATCACTCCACTAGAAGTATTAAATGACAACCCACTAGGCAAAGCAGGACTAATAGCATAGCTCAACACCGCACCACCACTAACACTAGGATTTAAAGCAACAATCGCACTATTTTTAGTAAATACATTCGGAGACGCATACGAAAGAGCCGAAGGCGCAACATCATTCACCGTAATCACAACATCAAACGAAGTCGATCCACCCGAATTAAAAGCCGTCACAGTATAAGTAGCAGCACCAGCAATAGCCGTAGGCGTTCCAGAAATCACACCACTAGCAGTATTAAACGATAACCCGCTAGGCAAAGCAGGACTAATCGAATAACTCAACACTGCACCACCACTAACACTAGGATTTAAAGCAACAATCGCAGAATTTTTAGTAAACACATTTGGAGACGCATACGAAAGAGCCGAAGGCGCCACATCATTCACAGTAATCACCACTTCAAACGAAGTCGATCCACCCGAATTAACAGCAATAACGGTATAAGTAGCAGCACCAGCAATAGCCGTAGGCGTTCCAGAAATCACTCCACTAGCAGTATTAAATGACAACCCACTAGGCAAAGCGGGACTAATCGAATAACTCAACACCCCACCACCACTAACACTAGGATTTAAAGCAACAATCGCACTATTTTTAGTAAACACATTCGGAGAAGAATACGAAAGAGTCGATGGCGCAACATCATTCACAGTAATCACAACATCAAACGAAGTCGATCCACCCGAATTAACAGCAATAACGGTATAAGTAGCAGCACCAGCAATAGCCGTAGGCGTTCCAGAAATCACTCCACTAGCAGTATTAAATGACAACCCACTAGGCAAAGCGGGACTAATCGAATAACTCAACACCGCACCACCACTAACACTAGGATTTAAAGCAACAATCGCACTATTTTTAGTAAAAACATTTGGTGAAGGATAACTAAATGTATTTGGCGCAACATCATTCACGGTAATCACCGCATCAAAAGAAGTCGACCCACCAGAATTCGCTGCATTCACTGTGTAAATGGTTGTTGGACTTGTAACAAAAGGCACTCCCGAAATCACCCCACTAGTCGTATTAAAAGATAATCCAGCAGGCAAAGCAGGACTAATAGTATAACTCAACACCGCGCCACCACTAACAGAAGGATTTAAAGCAACAATCGCAGAATTTTTAGTAAACACATTCGGAGACGCATACGAAAGTAACGAAGGCGCAACATCATTCACAGTAATTACCACACCAAACGAAGTCGACCCGCCTGAATTCAAAGCTGTCAAGGTATAAGTAGCAGCACCAGCAATAGCCGTAGGCGTTCCAGAAATGACTCCACTAGCAGTATTAAATGACAACCCACTAGGCAAAGCGGGACTAATCGAATAACTCAACACCGCACCACCACTAACACTAGGATTTAAAGCAACAATCGCACTATTTTTAGTAAACACATTCGGAGAAGAATACGAAAGAGCCGAAGGCGCGACATCATTGACAGTAATCACAACATCAAAGGAAGTCGACCCACCCGAATTAACAGCCGTCACGATATAAGTACCAAGACCAGCAATAGCAGTAGGCGTTCCAGAAATCACTCCACTAGCAGTATTAAACGATAACCCGCTAGGCAAAGCGGGACTAATCGAATAACTCAACACTGCACCACCACTAACAGTTGGATTTAAAGCAACAATCGCAGAATTTTTAGTAAACACATTTGGAGACGCATACGAAAGAGCCGAAGGCGCCACATCATTCACAGTAATCACCACTTCAAACGAAGTCGACCCACCAGAATTGATAGCCGTCACAGTATAAGTAGCACTACTAGCAATAGCCGTAGGCGTTCCAGAAATCACTCCACTAGCAGTATTAAACGATAACCCGCTAGGCAAAGCGGGACTAATCGAATAACTCAACACTGCACCACCACTAACAGTTGGATTTAAAGCAACAATCGCAGAATTTTTAGTAAACACATTTGGAGAAGAATACGAAAGTAACGAAGGCGCAACATCATTCACCGTAATCACAACATCAAACGAAGTCGATCCACCCGAATTAACAGCAATAACGGTATAAGTAGCACTACTAGCAATAGCCGTAGGCGTTCCAGAAATGACACCACTAGCAGTATTAAACGACAAGCCACTAGGCAAAGCGGGACTAATCGAATAACTCAACACCGCACCACCACTAACAGTTGGATTTAAAGCAACAATCGCAGAATTTTTAGTAAACACATTTGGAGAAGAATACGAAAGTAACGAAGGCGCAACATCATTCACAGTAATCACAACACCAAACGAAGTCGATCCACCCGAATTAACAGCAGTAACGGTATAAGTAGCACCACCAGCAATAGCAGTTGGCGTTCCCGAAATCACCCCACTAGAAGTATTGAAAAACAATCCAGCAGGTAAAGTAGGAGCAATAGTATAACTCAACACCGCGCCACCACTAACAGAAGGATTTAAAGCAACAATCGCAGAATTTCTTGTAAACACATTCGGAGAAGAATACGAAAGTAACGAAGGCGCAACATCATTCACAGTAATCACAACATCAAACGAAGTCGATCCACCCGAATTAACAGCAATAACGGTATAAGTAGCAGCACCAGCAATAGCCGTAGGCGTTCCAGAAATCACTCCACTAGAAGTATTAAATGACAACCCACTAGGCAAAGCAGGACTAATCGAATAACTCAACACCGCACCACCACTAAGAGAAGGATTTAAAGCAACAATCGCACTATTTTTAGTAAACACATTCGGAGAAGCATACGAAAGAGCCGAAGGCGCGACATCATTGACAGTAATCACGACATCAAACGAAGTCGACCCACCTGAATTCACAGCCGTCATAGTATAAGTAGCAGCTGGAGTAAGAACTGTTGGGATTCCTGAAATTTCACCAGTAGTTATATCTAAAGACAATCCTGTAGGTAAATTAGGAGAAACACTATAGCTTACCACTAATCCGCCAGATGAAGTGGGTGTTAAATTACTAATGCCTGTATTTCTAGTAAATATATTAGGAGAAGCATAACTTAAAGAACTAGGTGCAATATCTTTAACAGTAATATTTATGTTAAAAGTTTCGGTTCCTGTTGCATAAGTTCCCGTGACCAAATAATTTGATGCTAATGAAGTTACAATTGGTGTACCTGAAATAATCCCAGAAGAAGTATTCAAAGTTAAGCCCGAAGGTAAGTTAGGGAAAACACTATAACCAGTCATAACTCTTGTTGTTGAAGGCACTAAATTTGCAATAGCAGCACTCACACTAAAAACATTAGGAGAAAGATATGATAGAGGTAATTTTACCCCATCAACAGCGATGTTATTAAAGGTTACTCGCTTTCCTAAATCTTCTGTCATATTTGGCCCAGTAAAACGAAAACGAATTTTAAAATTCGAATTATTATCTACCGATGTTATGGTAGAAAAATCAACTTGAAATAATTGATAAGAAGAAGTTAAAGGTAAAGATGTTGTAATTAGATCCGTAGTTATCCAAATAGGCGAACCTGAATTAACAGAGTAGTCAATTGATATGGCACTTGCGGCACCTTCGTCAATTCCTGCAAATGAGAATTTAATTTTTTTATATCCACTTGTGGAAAAATTGAATACCATTGTGTTTTCTAACACACCGTTTTGGAAAGGTTGTTTGATTTGAATTCCTCTCATATCAGCAGGATAGGCAATATTTCCGTTAACCGCTTGTCTGTAATTGATAGTTGTAGGAAGATTTCTTCTTTCCATAGAGGACTTTCCTGCATTTGTTGTAGGATAACCAGAATTACAAGATTGGTATTGAATTACGCCATTAGATGCTAGTTCATAAGTTGAATTTAGAGTAGTCAATTGTGCTCCATTAACAATATTCCCATCCATCATCCAGAAATAGATAGGAACACTAATATCTACAATGCCATCTGGAACGAATACAGCTGTAATAGAAAAATTGGCTGTTGGAGTAATTGTGATTTCTGAATCACTACTAGTTGAAGCTCCAGTCCAATTACTAAAAACAAATCCAGGTTTTGCAGTTGCTTTAAGCTTAAGCGGAATTCCACTAAAATAAATTCCAGTCCACGGATATGGATTTCCTGTAATTCCAGGAGTTCCATCTTTAATATCAATAGTACTTATTTTGATATATCCATGATCATAATTTGATACATTTAAATTCGCATTTATATTTGATGAAATCCCGAATTTAGAACGAATGTGACCTCTTTGAAAAGCGGGTCTTTCATTGGCGAAATCTTTTTCTTTATTTAAGTGATATTGCCAATCTCCATTATCAAGAGGTGCTTTCCATCTGAAATACTGATCATTCATTTCAGGAGCAATGATTGCAGAAATTTCATTAATTTTTGCAACAATTCTAGAAGAAATAAAATTTGTATTCATCAAATCGGCTAACCGATTGATAAAATCATTTTTAAACGTATTGTTCTCTAATAACTTTCTTAGAATAAGCGTAGACCATGGCGGATTTGGACTCGTACCTGTTGTTGAGGTTGCATCAGCTAATGAATTATGATCTGGTTTACCTAAAGTACTATCCATATCATGAATGGCCCAACGCCATCTCCCGTCATGACCGTATGGAGCATTAGAAACAAAACCAGCAGTTTTTTTTCTCCAATAAACAATATTATTTCCTGGCCAGTCATCATTTTGAGCGAAAATATTTGTTGTAAAATAATCTATAAAATTATCCGTATCCATCCTAGTTTGAATATAGGCATAATTAGCATTGCTGGTAAAACTATTACTTGAGATATAAGAATACATATTATTATAATCTATTGCATCTCCTTCTTGAACTGCACCTTGATTTTCTAATAAATCGACAGCATCAATATTGTAAACTTGCTTAAAATAATTATTATCATATTTTTCTCGCATGTTAAGAAGGCCCCAATATTCACCATTCATAAATACTACCATTGGCTGAAAAGACTCCGTTTCCATTCTTAAGTCTTTTACTAATTGATGGTTTAGGGCATCTCTAAACATGGTATTGTAAAAATCGCTTCCGCCACTTTTTGCGCTTAATCTTTCGTAACTAGTAAACGGTTCGTCAGCAAAAAATTTATAAGATAAGTTATCATCACCAAAATCAGAACGAGCGGCAATATTCCAAGATTTACTAGGATATACTCTTGAGAAGGCACCTCGAATTCTAATACCAACATCTTGATTTATTTTTTCTAAACCATTTACAAAATAGTGCATATTGGCTTTACGCTCATTAGCAATTCCATCTCTTTCAAAATTTCCAATTTGCCTTGAAGGTGTTTTTGTTGGGTTTGCTGTTCTCCAGTTGTCAAAATCTATTCCAGCCACTACAATCCCATCTTCATAATCGTATAAATCATTTTCATCAAAACAAAACGAAAGTACAGGAAGTGAATATTTAGTTGAACCCGAAGGAGTAATAAAATAATTTCTAGAAACCACTTTACTAGACAAAGCACCTGGCTTTATAACTTTGGCCCTAATAACATTTCCTTTGTAAATGGTGCCATTAGGAAAGTATGGAGGTGTAAAATCATAAGTAGTAGACATTACAGAAATCTTATTGGGTTGAGGAGTTCTGTCTGAAATAGCAATAGGGGCAGTATATTGTAATGTTTTGAAACTGTTAAAAAGGAATGGGCCAAATGCTTGTCCTGGTAATTTAGGGTATTGATTTTTATAATTATATGTTGTTCCGCTTAAGTTGTTTTCGTCGGGTTCAGAACCATCAAGAGTATATATGATAGTTGTTCCAGGATCTGGAGAGGAAATGGATAAATTAAATCCCGACGTTAAAAAACCAGAAGCTTGAGAAAAAACAGGCGGACTTAAAGCTTCAGAAAAACCAGCAGCTGCATTTACAGCATTTGGAGTTGGAGATTCAAAAAAAACATACGGACCGATTCCGTTCGGAAAGCGACCATAAGAAGCATCTGCTTGCAGACTAACCGCAGGAACGCTATTAATTGTTACTCCAGACGTATTGGTAAGAAAAAGCGCTTCTCCTGAAGCACTAATTTTAAAGTTGGTATGTAAAGGATTTCCAGCAACAGACCTGTTTTTATCTGAAGCCCAAATAATTAAATATTGTCCTGCACCTAAGGAAACATTTGGGAAAGTCCATTTGTACGGAAGTAGAGGGTCGTCTGACAAGCCAAAGCCTAAAAAATTTACAGCAGTAGCTCCAGAGTTATACAATTCTATCCAATCTTGGCGAGAACTGTCTTCATCCTGAATAGAATTAGTATTAGAAGCTAGAATTTCGTTAATGACAATATTTTGAGAAAAAATAGCTTTCGAAGAGCAAATTAAAAAATATAAACAAAATAGAAAAGTAATTTTTTTCATACAACTTAATAGTTAGTCGATGAAGTTACAACTATAGTCAACAAACTGTTAAATTTAAACGATATAAAACAAATAAATCCGACAAAAGGTAATAAAAAAAAGGAGTTAATAGTGCCACTATTAACTCCTAGTATAAGTAGTATTAAATAGATTATTTTTTAATTATTTTTTTTGTTTCTGTTTTACCATTAGAAGTTAATTGCAATAAATACAATCCTTTAGACACGTCATTCAAATGTATTTGATTGTTTTCTTCTAATCTACCTTTTTTAATTAATTTACCATCAATTGTAAATAAGTTGTAGATTGCATTTTCGGATTGATTCATTCCGACGATGTTTATATTATCAGAAAAGGGATTAGGATAAACAGAAAATTCCAAAGCAGTGTTCGAAACCATTGATAAGGTAATTTGGGTTCCGTAAACCGCAATATTATTAAAAGTAATTCTAGCACCAGTGTCGGCTGTCATATTCGTTCCAGAAAAGCGTAAACGAATTTTAAAATCAGCATTGTTATTTGCGGCTGTTATGGTTGCAAAATTAATATTAAATAATTGATAGGCATTGGTCAAAGGGAATGAGCTTGAAGTCAGACCCGAAGTTATCCAGACAGGAGTTCCTTCATTAACCGAATAATCGACAATTATTGCAGTAGCGTTTGTTAATTCATTTATTGCAGCAAAAGAAATTTTAATATCTTTTTGACCAACGGTCGAAATATTAAAAATTAAATTATTTTCTAAGCTTCCACTTTGTAAAGGTTCCTTAATTTGTAATCCTTTCATATCACTAGTGGTGAAAGGAAGGTTATTATTTACTATAGGAATATAGTTGATATCCGTTGGACTATTTCTCCTTTCCATGGAAGCTTTTCTCCAGTTTACCACATCAGTAGAAACAAAAGGATAACCTACTAAACACGATTGGTGTTGAATTACAGCATCAGCTGTTCCTGTTTTGTATGATGCAGTTAAAGTTTCTAAAGGAATATTGTTGGCAATTGTTGAATTCATCATCCAGTAGTAAATGGGTTGACTCGATGCTACAGCTTCTGGAACAAATACAGCTGTAACATTAAAACTTGTTTCAGATGTTACAGTAATTTCAGGATTTGTACTATCTGATGCGCCAGTCCATTTACTGAATACAAATCCAGGATAAGCAATAGCCTTCAATTTTACAGGAATGCTAGAAAAATAAATACCAGTCCAAGGATAAGGATTTGAGGTTATTCCATCTGTTCCTGCTTTAACTTCAATTGTATTTATTTTTATATAACCATCATTTGAATTTGAAACATTTAAAGTTGCATTAATGTTTGAAGTTATTCCAAATTGAGAACGAATATGATCTCTCTGAGCAGCTGGTCTTTCTACAGCAAATTTTTTCTCCCAATTTATAAACCAATCAAAATCGCTTTTTTTGGCTGGAGATTTCCATCGAGAAATATGTTCTGGAAGTGTTGGATAAATCACACCTTTCATTTCATCAATCATGGAAAGTAATCTAGAGGGTAAGAAAGTAGTATTCATTAAATCGGCAAAACGATTTATAAAATCATTTTTATAACAGGAATTTTCTAATAATTTTCGTAAAATTAGAGTTGACCAAGCTGGATTTGGGTATACTGGTCCATTAGCAGCAGTCGCTAATGCTAAAGTATTATAGGTTACATCACTGTAAGTAAATCCAAAAGTTGTATCTAAATCATGGAAGGCCCAACGCCATCTTCCATCATTACCATAAGGAGCATTTGGTAAGTAACCAGTTGTTCTTTTTCTCCAAAATTGGATATTTGTTCCTGGCCAATCACTATTTTGAAGATAGACATTAGATATATAATAATCACTAAAACTATCAGGGTCTAATCTGGTTTTGATATAATTGTAATTAGTATCATTTGCTAAACTATTTTTGGTAATGTAACTAATCATATTTTGATAATCAATATGATCGCCATAAGATGCATTATATGACTTTCCTTGATCTTCTAAATAATCTAATTCGGTTTGGTCTATATTGAAAGTTCTTTTAAAATAGTCATCATCATAGCGTTCACGAATGTTTAAAATCCCCCAAAACTCTCCATTTACAAATGAAACCGTTGGTTGATATGATTCTGTAATACAGTTTAAAGATTTTATCAATCGTTGGGCTAAAGCATCTCTAAAAAGTGATCCTTTAAAATCATTACCCGCATTTCGAAGTACTAAACTTTCAAATTTATCATCTGTTTTATTATTAAAAAATTTATAGTCAAGAGATTTAGTTCCATATTCAGAACGGGCATATAAATTTAGCGACTTGCTTTGAAGTCCTCTAGATCCACCACCGTGGATGCGAATTCCGATATCAGTATTTAAAACAGGTAATCCATCAATGAAATAAGTCATATTAGCTACTTTTTCATTTTCAATACCTCTTCTCCAGTAATTACAAATGTTTTCTTTCCAGGCTGGGTCTGATGTGGGATTGGCTTCTCTCCAATTATCAAAGTCTACACCTGCCACATATATTCCTTTATCGTAATCGAATAATTTATCTTCATCAAGACTTAAAGACACTATGGGCAATGAAAATCTTTTAGCACCTTGAGGCGAAATAAAATAAGTATTGGTAACCGTTTTACTATCTAAAGATTCAGGTTTAACTAATTTTGCTCTAACAACAGTTCCTTTGAAAATAGGCGATGTAGGAATATAAGTTGGGTTAAAAGAATAGGTACTTGAAATCGAGGCAATTTTATTCTCTTGACTTGTGCGATCAACAATTGCTATAGGAGTGCTATATTGTAATGTTGTATAATTTTTTGTTAATAATGGTCCAGTTGCGTCACCAGGGCGCTCCGGATATTGGTTTTTGTAACTATAAGTAGTTCCTCCTAAATTAGAAAGTTGAGGTTCAGAACCATCTAAGGTATATAAAATAGTAGCGTCTGTAGTGGTTGTTGAAAGCATTAGATCAAAGCCAGAGGTTAAAAACCCAGAATCTCTAGAGAATGTTGGCGGACTTAACGCTTCTGTAAAAGCAACAGACCCATTTGCGGCTTCGGGAGTTACAGTACTGAAAAATTTAAAATCTCCTGTTCCGTTTGGGATACGACCATAAGAAATATTTTGTAACATTGCAGGAGTTGTAGTAGTGTTTAAAGCTACACCAGACTTATTGGTCAAAGTAATTGTTTCACTATCAGAACTTAATTTAAAGTTAGTATGAAGCGGTTTTGTAGAATTTGTTCGGTTTTTGTCTGAACACCAAACCAGTAAGTATTGCCCTGCACCAATAGAAACATTAGGAAAAATCCATTTGTAAGGTAATAAGGCATCATCTGTTAAACCAAAACCAGTTAAGTTTACTGATGTTGCCTCATTATTTTTTAGTTCAATCCAATCTTGATAACTTCCATCTTCATCTTTATTGATGGTAGTATTAGAGGTTAAAATTTCGTTTATAACTATGCTTTGACTTATTGCAGAATTTGTAAAAAAAATGAGAAGTAAAGCAATAAAATACAGGGGCGTTTTTTTCATGACTTTTTAATATGTTGATTAGTAATGCGGTAAATATATATAAATAGGAATATAGAGACATATTTTATCGTTACATAACTTAATTAGTCTATGAAATGCAATAATTTAACAAATTTTATATAAAAAGGGGTTAATAGCATTATACTATTAACCCCTTATAAGAGAAGTATTAAATAGATTATTTTTTAATTATTTTTTTCGTTTCCGTTTTGCCATCAGAAGTTAATTGCAACAGATACAATCCTTTTGATAAATCATTCAAATGTATTTGATTGTTTTCTTCTAATCTACCTTTTTTGATTAATTTTCCATCAATTGTAAATAAGTTGAAAGCTACATTTTCGGTTTGATTCATGCCAACTATGTTTACAATATCAGAAAAGGGATTAGGATATACAGAGAATTTCAATGCGGTATTCGAAACTACGGATAAAGAAACTTGGGTTCCGTATACGGCGAAATTATTAAAAGTAATTCTAGCACCGGTATCGGCAGTCATATTGGCTCCTGTAAAACGCAAACGTATTTTAAAATCAGCATTATTGTTTGCACTTGTAATTGTTGCGAAATTAATGTTGAATAATTGATACACACTGGTCAAAGGCAAAGAGCTTGAAGTCAGCCCCGATGTTATCCAGACAGGACTTCCTGCGTTGACCGAATAATCGACAACAATTGCAGTAGCGTTAGTTAATTCATTTATGGCTGCAAAGGAGAACTTAATATCTTTTTGACCAATAGTAGAAATTTTAAAAATCAAATTATTTTCCAAGCTTCCACTTTGTAAAGGTTCTTTAATTTGTAATCCTTTCATATCGCTTGTTGCGAAAGTAAGATCATTATTAGCCAGTGAAATATAGTTAATATCTGTTGGACTATTTCGTCTTTCCATAGAAGCTTTTCTCCAGTTTACCACATCGGTAGAAACAAAAGGATAGCCAACTAAACATGATTGGTATTGAATAACAGCGTCAGTGGTACCTTTTTTATAAGTTGAATTTAAAGTTTCTAAAGGAATATTATTAGCAATTGTTGAATTCATCATCCAAAAATAAATAGGTTGACTTGATGCCACAGCTTCAGGAACAAATACAGCAGTAACATTAAAACTATTAGCTGAGGTTATTGTAATTTCAGGATTGGTACTCGATGAAGCGCCAGTCCATTTACTAAATACAAAACCAGGTTTAGCAACAGCTTTTAAAGTTACAGGAATATTCGAAAAATAGACTCCAGTCCAAGGATACGGATTTGATGCAATACTTGGCGTACCCGATTTTATATCAATCGTATTTATTTTAATGTAACCATCTGCTTCATTAGATACATTCAAAGTGGCATTAATATTAGATGCAATTCCAAATTGTGAACGGATATGATCTCTCTGAAATGCTGCTCTTTGATTGGCAAAATCCCGTTCTTGATTCAAATAGAATTCCCAATTATCGATTTCTAGTGGCATTTTCCATCTTGCAATGTGTTCTAATATTTCAGGTTCAATAGTCGATTTCATAGAGTCAATCATTCCAACTACTCTTGAAGGAAGGAAAGTTGTATTCATTAAATCGGCAAAACGATTAATAAATTCATTTTTATAAACGGGGCTCACTAAGAGTTTACGTAAAATAAAAGTAGACCATGCTGGATTAGGATATTCAGGACCATTAGGATCTGTTGCGAGCGCCAATGTATTAAGACCAATGTCGTCAGTTGGTAGACCGAAAGTATCATCTAAATCATGAAAAGCCCAACGCCATCTCCCGTCCTGACCATAAGGTGCATTTGGAGTATAACTAGCCGTTCTTTTTCGCCAATATTCAATATTAGTTCCAGGCCAATCTACATTTTGTAGGTAAATATTAGTGATATGATAATCGTTAAAACTATCAGTGTCCATTTGGGTTTTAATATAGGTATAATTTGAAGGTGTTGCCATGCTATTGGCATTTAAATATGACAACATCGCTTGGTAATGGGTGTCATCACCATAATCAGCTTGACCATTGCTTGAATCCCCTTGATCTCTTAAATAGTCTAATTCAGTCGCTGCAATATTAAAAGTTCGAGCAAAATACTTGTCATCATATTTTTCACGAAGATTTAAAATTCCATTGTATTCTCCATTTATAAAAGTTACCGTTGGCTGATACGATTCTGTAATACAATTTAAGGAGCGCACTAAATTATGACACAAACCATCTCTAAACATGGTATGAATGAAATCCCCGCCTGAATTTCGTAACACTAAATTATCGAATGTGTTTTCTGTTAAATTAGAGAAAAAATTATATTTCATTTTGTCTTTTCCGTATTCGGCACGAGCATATAAAGTATAAGATTTACTTCTAGTAGTTCTAGATATTCCTCCATGAACTCGAATACCAATATCTTGGTTTAAAGTCTCAACCCCATTCACTAAATAGCTAATATTAGCCACTTTTTCATAGTCTCTACCTTTACGAAAGTAATTTGCATTGCCTTCTTCATAAGTTGCATCTACACTTGGATTAGAAGTTCTCCAATCTTCAAAATCCTTTCCAGCAACACTTATTCCCGTGTTGTAATCAAATAACTTGTTTTCATCAATACTTAAACTTAAAACAGGTAACGAAAAACGACTTGTTCCAAGCGGAGAAATATAATAGGTTCTGGTTTCAGTTTTACTGTCTAATGCTCCAGCTTTGATTAATTTAGCACGAACTACAGTTCCTTTAAAAATAGGACTTTCAGGAATGTAAGTGGGATTAAATGAGTATGTGGTTGAAATTGAAGCAATTTTGTTAGGTAAAGCTGATCGGTCAGCTATTGCTAAAGGCGCAACGTATTGAAAAGTTTTAAAAGTATTCGTTAAAAGAGGGCCAGATGCTTGAGCAGTACTTATTTCCTGATATTGATTTTTATAATTATAAGTAGTTCCCCCTAAATTAGAAAGTTGGGGTTCAGAACCATCTAAAGTGTATAAAATTGTTGCACCAACAACGGTTGTTGAAAGTGTTAGATTAAAACCTGTGGTTAAAAGCCCAGATTCGTTAGAAAATGTCGGCGGACTTAACGCTTCGGTAAAAGCAACAGATCCATTAGGAGCTTCGGGAGTTACAGCACTGAAAAATTTAAAATCACCCGTACCATTTGGTATACGGCCATATGAAATATTTTGCAACATTGCTGGAGTTGTAGCAGTATTTAAAACCGTACCTGTTTTATTTGTTAAAGTAATTATTCCGCCAGCAGAACTTAATTTAAAATTGGTATGAAGTGGACTTCCAGAAGTAGTTCGGTTCTTGTCTGAACACCAAACTAGTAGGTATTTCCCAGCAGCAATAGAAACATTAGGAAATATCCATTTGTAAGGCAGCAAAGCATCATCAGTTAAACCAAAACCAGTTAAGTTTACTGCGGTTGCTCCATTGTTTTTTAATTCAACCCAATCTTGATAACTTCCATCTTCATCTGTATTAATAGTTGTATTAGAAGTTAAAATTTCGTTTATAACAATGCTTTGACTGATTGCAGAATTTGTAAAAAGAATGATAAGCAAAGTAATAAAAAACGGGGATATTTTTTTCATGACTTTTTAAGTTATTGATTAATAAAGAAGTAAAAATATACAAATAGAAATACAAAGTTATATTTTATCGTTACACTGCTTAATTAGTCTATGAAATACAATAATTTATCAAATTTTATTAAATAAACGACTTGTTTTTTTTGTAGACAAAGGCAATAATTAAAAATTTTAGTATAGACATAATTTTCCAATATAGAGGTTAGGATTCGATTATTTTTATAGTTTTACATTCAAAATATAGAATGACTACTTTTTCTATAAAAAGTACTATAAGCGTTAATTAAAATAATTTGAAACAAATAGATATTTCCATAGTTGTTCCGCTATATAACGAAGAAGCTGTTTTCGAGGCTTTAATTGAGAGACTTTCCAATGTAATCAATCAAACAGAATTTACGTGTGAAGTCATTCTAGTAAATGACGGAAGTAGCGATAAAACAGACCAATTAATCCTAGAAATTTGTAAAGCCGACAATCGATTTACTGGAGTACTTTTATCCAGAAACCACGGTCATCAATTGGCTGTAAGTGCTGGTTTAGCATACGTAAGAGGAAAAAAAGGAGCTATGATTATTGATGGTGATTTGCAAGACCCTCCCGAATTGATACATGAATTCTATATACTCCTAACAAATGGTTATGATGTAATTTATGCTATTAGAAAAAACAGAAAAGAAAGTTTCTTAAAAAAAATGGCCTACTTAGCCTATTATAGATTACAAAAAAAGATTTCCAGTTTTAATATTCCTATCGATAGCGGCGACTTTTCTATGTTGAGCAAACGTGTAGTAGATAATTTAAATAGTATGCCCGAACAAAGCCGATACTTAAGAGGCATGAGAGCTTGGGTTGGTTTTAAACAAATAGGTTTTGAATATGATCGTGATGAGAGGCTTGCAGGAGAAACAAAGTACTCTTGGCGTAAATTATTCGAATTGGCCTTTAACGGATTCTTTAATTTTAGTGATTTTCCTGTAAAAATCATTACAAGATTGGGTTTTATAACGATACTTTTTTCATTAATTTATTTTGCGTATAATGTATATAGAAAATTATATTACAATGATGTACCACAAGGATTTACAGCTACCATTTTAGCAATAATTTTATTTAGTGGCGTTCAGTTAATTTCTTTAGGATTAATAGGCGAGTATGTTTTACGAATTTACAATCAAGTTAGAAATAGGCCATTGTTTGTTATAGATAAAATTATTCAAGATGGTGAAGAGATAGGAGAATAAAAACAAGTAAGATTATTTTTCTGTTTCGACCCAATCATGATAACAACTTCCATCTTCATCTTGAGTGATTGTTTTTTATTTGAAGTTAAAATTTTTTTATGGCGATATTTTGGCTTATTGAAGAATTTGTAAAAAAAGAAAAGTAATAAAATCAGAAATATATTTTTACTACTTTTTATTATGTTTATCAATAAAGCGTTAAAACAATATAAAAACAGGGAAGAATTAATATGTTAAATCGTTACAAAACCTATTTAGTCTATGAAATGCAAGAAATTACAAAATCCTTCCAAATAGGAAAAACAATTTTAATAAAGTGACCAATTTAATTATTGATTTCTTAGTATTTGTTCTTAAATTAATTTTATTTGTAGCCTAATTCTATGTACATTAGCCATTTTTAATACAAATATTAATAATTATACAAGATCAATTTTATTAAATAAGCTATAATTATAAAATGTTTAAAGCGAGACTTAAAATTACATCTTTATTGGTTTCTAACATAGAGCATATTAATTCTTCCCTGTTTTTGTTTTTTATCAATTCCTTCAATTTTGTATTTCCTTTATTATTATCGCCAATTATTATTCAAAGGTGCGGTCTTGAAGGATTTGGTCTTGTAATTTTGTTTCAGTCTATTGTAGTTCTTATATCGTCAATAACAGATTATGGTTTTAATATTAATGCGACTAGAGAGATTACAATTAATAAAAGCGATTTAATATTTATAAATAGACACTTTTTTATTATTAATTATACTAAAGTTTTTTTATTAGCAATAGCAATCTTTCTTTGTGGTTTTATTTATTTTGTTTTTCCAAAAGCAAGTGATTATTCTTTTTTATATTGGACTTCAATTACTATCCTATTAGGCCGAGCCTTTAACCCGATGTGGGTCTTAAGAGCCTTGCACAAAATGCACTATGTTTTCTATTTCTATGTTTTCTTTAAAATAGCAACTATTTTAGTATTATATCTTTTTCTACAAGACAAAGGCAATTTATTTTTGGTAAATTTAACTATAGGACTTTCAGATTTTTTCACGTATTTATTCGCTTGCTTAATTTTGATTTATAAAATGAATTGGAGGCATTACTTGCCAAACTATAAAGCAATTGTTAAAGAAATTTCGGAAGGCTTCGGAATTTTTATTCAAGTACTTTCTATTAACGCTAATTCGTATTTAAACCCTATGATTTTAGGATATTTTGTAGACGAATATTCATTGGGTATTTATTGTGTTGTTGAAAAAATCATTTTGGCAGTTAAATTTTGTGGCTCTTTTGTAATTCAAAGTGTTTTTCCGAAATCCTGTGAGATAGCGATTGAAAGTTCAACAAATTACAGAGCATTTGCTCAAAAGTTATTTATTTTTTTAGTTATAAGTATGTTCACTGCTGCTGTAATTTTAAATGTTTTTTCGGATATTATTGTTTCCTATTTTGTCAAATCTAACATAGAGCAATGTCAAAAATTATTAATATATAATTCTTGGATACCGTTCATAGTAGCATTAAATATGGTTCCTTATTTAACATTTTTGGTTTATGGAAAACACAAATCGGTTACTCCCATTATTATTTTAGCGGTATTTATAAATGTATTTATAAATGTAATATTGTCAAAAAGCTATGGAATCTACGGAATTTCGACAGGCATATATATAACTGAGCTATTTATTTCAATATCTTTGTGGGCAATTTTAATTTTTAAATACCCAAAGTATAATTTTTTAAGACAATGAAAAACAAACTAAATATTGGTTGTGGCAATGACATTAAAGAAGGGTTTGTGAATTTAGACATAGCCCAATTACCCGGAGTTGATGTCGTATGCGATATTGATAAAAACCCACTTCCTTTTGAAAGTAATACTTTTGAATATATAATATGTTACGATATATTAGAACATATAGACTATCCAAAAGTTTTGAAAGAAATTCATCGTGTCTTGGCAGTAAATGGTGTGGTAGAAATAAGAGTTCCCCATTTTACATCTTCTAATAATTTTATAGATCCAACCCATAAAAAAATGTTTTCATTTCGAACATTTAATTTTTTTACTAACGGAGCATTAAATAATAGAGAATATTATTATGATTTTCACTTTAAAGAAGTTATAGATTCTAAAATAACATTTATCAATAAAAACCCAGTCAATTGGCCTTTCATTATTTTAGTTAATCTAAACAATACAACCCGAAAAATATATGAAGAAACATTTCTTAGAAGTATTGCACCAGCTCTAAACATAGAGATTAAATTACTAAAGTAATTATAGTAAATAGCAAAATGCCATAAAGAAATAAGTCAATAAAAAATGTACACTTTACAGTAAAACTTAAAAATGAAAATTGATTTAAATAAATTATTTCTAATATTTTTACCTTTTACACAGGCTCTTACAATAAATATCTTTTTTCCTTTAAAAATATCTGAAATATTTCTTGTAATTCTCTTGCTGTTTTATGTAAATAAAAAAACAATTTCAGGTCGTTCGATCTGGTTTTTAAATCAGAATACGATTGTTATGTTGTTTGGCTTTATAGTAACTTTATCTTTTATTGTAAATATCTATTGGAATTACGATTATTCACCTAAAAGAATTCCTTTTAGAATAAATAGAATAGGGGACAGTTTTATACGGTTATGCTATTTTTATATTTGTTTAGTCTCCTATTATTTATCCTTTAAAATATTTACGAAAAATATAAAATATCTTGATAAATGGATTATAGGAGCAATAATTGTTGCTTGTTATGGTTGGTATTTATTTTTATCTTCTGCACTACATATGCCTTATTTAAAATTACCAGGAATGGATGACAAACCTCAAAACCTAAATGGATTAATACGTTGTGGGACTTTCGCAGAAGGAAATTATTTCGGGGCATTTTTAATACTATCTGCGGCAATTGCATTTTATTTAAATAAGCCTAAAAAAGCTTGGTTTTTATTAGTAACCGTTATAATTACATTATCGACAGTATCTCTAATTAGCTCATTTGTGCTTATAGTTTTTTATTATAGAAAAATATTTTTGAAGACCAGTTTCATGATAAAATTTTGCCCTATAATTTTTATTTTTTTACTCTTATTTATTCAAACAGATTATTACAAAATGAATATATATGGGAAATTATTTGATCCTGTTAATAAAGTAACTAGAGCTAATTATTCAAAGGTAGAGAGAACAATTACCGCACAGGCAGCATTTTATTCAGGGCTTGACAATCCCATTATAGGTGTGGGTCCGGCAAACTATGGCTTGCATTATGATAAATATAATGAATATAAACGTATTGTTAAAGTACGCTCCCCCTATTTTAATCATGCAATGAAAAGAGTAAATGATAGAGCAATTGCCAACAATGTATATCTCGAAATTTGGTCGGAATATGGTATTTTCGGATTTATTTTATTTATTTTATTTTTGGGCCTAACTTTACTTAAATCAATAAAGTTAAAAGAAGATGCAATTACAGGAGGAATAATCTCATTAATAATTTCTTTTAATGCTTTTCCTTCATTTATAATGCTTTTTGTATGGGTTTTTCTTTCGATACCTTTAGCTTTGGTATGGAATAAAAGACAAAGCATAATTAATCCAGCAAATTAACAAGATAAGATTTTATGAAAAATGGAACGTTATATTTAAAAAACAATAAACTTTTATCTTACATAGAGTTTTTTGAAAAATTTTTACTTGTTTTCATTAGCTTTTCATTTGTATTTAAAATTAGCATTTCTACTCCAGCAATATTATTATTATTGCTTTTTAACTTAAATAATATAAGACAAATATCAGATGTTATATTTAAATTACAATTACTTATTTTTCTGTCCATATATTTAATTTTTGGATTATCATGTTTTTTAATACCAGAAGAACCTATAGGAATACTAATTAAATCATTGGGTTTTATATTTATACCACTATTATTTTATGTGAAAAAATTCAATAAAAGTGAAATTTTATATTTTGTCTATTCATTCTTGATTTTTCAAATGATTCATATTGTTTTTGAAGATTTTATAATGATTAAAGGAATTTATATAGACAACCTTAAAAGTTATGAAAGTCTTATATCTCTTGTTGAAAATAAATTTATTATTGAAAGACCATATTTTGCTTTGAATTGTCTGTTGGCAATCATATGCTCAAAATATCTGTATGATGAGAAAAAAATTAATTTTTTAGGAATTTTAACCATTTCACTAATTATTATCTTGAGTTTGCTTTTAATAGCAGCAAGACTAGCAATGGGAGTTTCAGTAATTATTTTTCTTATTATTTTAATTCAAGAGAAAAAAGTAAGAATAAAACATTATATTTTGTTGTTAGTTATTATAATAATTTCTATTTTAACTTTCGGAAAGCATGCTTTAGAAAGAATTACTTTTAAAGATGGGGAACCAAGAATTGCAATCTGGAATTGCGTAGCCTCTATAATAAAGTCAAACGAGTTCAATTATTTTGTAGGCGAATTTAGCAGTCAAAGAGTCAATAACAAATTAATTGTTTGTTATAATTCAAAACCCGTAAGCGAAGGACCTTATTGGTGGATTGGAAAAAAGAGATTTAATTATAATACACATAATCAGTTTCTTTGGTTTTTTACTAGCTATGGTATAATAGGATTAAGTTTATTTCTGTCAATATTTATTTTGCAAATTTTTAACTATTTTAAGAGAGCAAATTTTTATTCATTGTTGTTTGTTCTCGTTTTTTTCTCTCAGTCTGTATTTGAAAATATTTTGTGCAGGCAATTAGGAATCTACTTATTTGTATGGTTTAGTTATATATTGCTTTCAAAAAAAGAATTTTCTATTTATGAATAATAAAATTTATATAAACGGAAGGTTTTTAACTCAGGAACTGACGGGTGTTCAAAGAGTAGCTTCAGAAATAAGTCTACATCTTCAGAAACATTATAAAGAAAGGTTGATTTTTTTGTATCCTAATGAAGAAATTAAAAATAGTTATGCCAAAAAGTTCCAATGTGTAAAAATAGGGTTTTTGAAAGGACATTTATGGGAGCAAATAGAACTACCCTTATTTATGTACAAAAACCATGGAGATGTTTTATTGAATTTTTGCAATACAGCCCCAATTTTATTCAATAAGAATATAATTGTAATTCACGATATGGCGGTTAAACAAAGCCACGATTGGTTTGATTGGAAGTTTGTAAAATTATACAATTTCTTGTTTTTTTTTAATACAAAATTTGCCAAAAAGATTATTACTGTTAGTAATTTTTCAAAGAGTGAAATACTAAAATATTATCCAAAAACAATTGAATCTAAAATAGAAGTAATCTATTTAGCAAGTTTCATAGAACCAAAAGAAGAAAAAGCAGACAAAAGAAATTATTTTTTAACGATTGGTTCAATTAGTAAAAGGAAAAACCTTTTAACGATAATTAAAGCGTTTAAAAAATTAAATCCTAATAAATATTTTTTAAAAATTGTTGGAGGAACAAATAAAAAAATTTTTGATGTAGATTTGCCTTCTGATGATTTAAATATTGAGTATTTAGGTAATGTTTCTGATATTGAATTATATCAATTATTAGCTGAAGCTAAGGCAGTAATTAATGCTTCTGTTTATGAAGGTTTTGGACTTCCTCCTTTAGAGGCAATGAGCTTAAATACCCCCTGTATATTATCAAAAATTCCAGTTCATGAAGAATTATACGGACAAACAGCATTTTTTTTTGAACCATTAAATTCTATACAATTGACTCAAAAAATTGAAGAATTAACAAATTCAAATATTTATGAAAGTCTATGTATAAAATCATCACAGTTAGCCCAAAATTTTACTTGGGAAAAAACATCAAAAGATTATATTAAATGTATTGAATATTTAATAAGTGTATCAAAATTATGAAAAAAGCATTAATACATGATATTTTGATTCAAAACGGAGGCGCCGAAAAATGTTTAGAAAGTTTTACAAACATTTGGGAGGATTTTGATATTTATTCTTTGGTAGATTATTTGTCAAAAGAGGATAGAGAGCGAATGTTAAAAGGAAAACAATCCAAAACATCATTCCTACAAAACCTTCCTTTTTCAAAAAAACTGTTCAGGCATTATTTTGTTTTTTATCCTTATGCAATAGAGCAATTTGATTTCTCTGAATATGATGTAATAATAAGTTCTTCTTTTTCGGTTTGCAAAGGAATATTAACACGTCCAGATCAAATCCATATTGCTTATGTCCATTCTCCAGTTCGATATGCCTGGGATTTGTACCACCAGTACCTCAAAGAAGCTAATTTACAAAAAGGATTAAAAAGTATTCCCATAAAATGGATGCTACACTACTTAAGGAACTGGGATGCAGGAACAGCAAATCGTCCGGATTATTACATTGCAAATTCTAAATATGTGGCAAAAAGAATAAAAAAATTGTACAACAAAGAGTCTCTTGTCATATATCCGCCTGTAAATTGTTCTAATTTTACCTTAGGACATACCACAGCGGACTATTATTTTACAAGTTCTAGAATGGTTTCTTATAAAAAAATTAGTCTTATAGTTGAAGCGTTTTCCAAAATGCCAGAAAAAAAATTAATTGTAGGAGGTAATGGCCCCGAATTTGAAAAAATCAAAAAAATGGCCACTTCAAACATTGAAATACTAGGTTTTGTTGAATCAAATAAACTGCTCAGTTTAATGCAAAGTGCAAAAGCATTTGTCTTTGCCGCCCAAGAAGATTTTGGAATTGTACCTATAGAAGCCCAAGCCTGTGGGGTACCAGTAATAGCTTATGGAAAAGGAGGTGTTTTAGAAACAATTGTAGGTACATTTGCTACAGAACAAAATATAAAAGAGGGAGATACCGGAGTCTTTTTTGAAAAACAAACGGCTGAATCGTTAATAAATGCAGTTTTATATTTTGAAAAAAATATAGAAAAATTCAACAAAGAAGCTATTAGAAATCAAGCATTAAAGTTTGACACTAAAAGATTTGAAGCTGAAATAAAAGAAACAATAGAGAATATTATTGGCAAACATGAATTCTAAATATGTTTTCTGTTGTCTTTGAAAGGAGTATTTGATTGAAAAAATAAGCTAAATATATAACTGGCTTCGTCAGTTAGCTATTGCATTCGAGAGTTTAAAAACTTTGTAAATACCTAGTTTATTAAAACAGTGTCGGCGTTTGAATAGTTTTATTATTCAAAAAAAACACTAAATTCATTCACTTTGGTTCAAGAAACTCGTAAATAGTATTACAAATATAATTAATGATTTTACTCGCATTTCTTTTGAAATTGTAAATCATAAGTTTATTTTTGGCAAAATATTTATGTAAGTTATAAATGGTTTTCCTTGAGGGAAAAATAGATTTTTACAACTTTAAAAAACAAATCGAACTCATAATACAAAGCAATTTTTTACCTAAATAAAAAGTTAATATTTATATAATAAAAACACAATTTTTCCGTTATTTTAATTGCCAAACAAACAAAGATGAAGAGAATACTTATTACTGGAGCAGCAGGTTTTTTAGGATCACATTTGTGCGACCGTTTTATAGCCGAAGGATATTTTGTTATAGGAATGGACAATCTTATCACGGGCGATTTGAAAAATATTGAGCATTTGTTCAAACTCAAGAATTTTGAGTTTTATCATCATGACATTACCAAGTTCGTTCATGTGCCAGGAGAATTAGACTATATTCTGCATTTTGCTTCACCAGCAAGCCCTATCGATTATTTAAAAATCCCAATTCAAACCTTAAAGGTAGGTTCATTAGGAACACATAATCTTTTGGGTTTAGCTCGGGTAAAAAAAGCTAGAATCTTAATTGCATCAACTTCTGAAGTTTACGGAGATCCCTTGGTGCATCCGCAAACCGAAGAGTATTACGGAAATGTAAATACTATAGGGCCAAGAGGTGTTTATGATGAAGCCAAACGTTTTCAGGAATCTATAACTATGGCATACCACACTTTTCATGGCGTAGAAACCAGAATCGTTAGAATTTTCAATACTTATGGGCCAAGAATGCGATTGAATGACGGTAGAGTTATTCCAGCATTTATAGGACAAGCTTTGCGTGGAGAAGATTTAACTATTTTTGGTGATGGCATGCAAACCCGATCTTTTTGTTATGTTAACGATCAAGTAGAAGGTATTTTTAGATTACTACATTCTGATTATGTTTTCCCTGTTAACATTGGAAACCCAGATGAAATTACCATTAAGGATTTTGCAGAAGAGATTATTAAATTAACAGGAACCAATCAAAAAGTGGTATACCATCCTTTGCCAATAAACGATCCTTTGCAAAGACAACCAGATACTACAAAAGCAAAAGCGCTATTGGGATGGGAGGCAAAAGTAACTAGAAGTGAAGGAATGAAAATTACCTATGAGTATTTCAAATCATTGTCAACAGAAGCACTTTTAAAAGAAGAACACAAAGACTTTACAGGATTTATTCATTAATATGAATGCAGGGACAGGAAGATATTCTAAATATATTAGACCAATAAGTATTATTTTTGACTTGTTGGTATTATCTTTTTTGTGTCTATTTTTCTTCAAAGAATTAAATTTAAATAGTTTGTATTATTTAGCTTATCAAACCCTTGTTTGGGCTATTATTGCCTTTTCAATACAATTTTATGGTATTTATCGATTTACAACTCCCGTAGAAATTGCATCTAAAATTTTAAAGCAAGGCATGTTATTTTTATTGGTAATTATTGCTTTTTTTCCGTTTTCAAAAACAGTGTTGTTTAGTGGTAAAGCAATAGCCTATTTTATGGTGTCTAGTTTTATTTTGATTACCATTTTTAAATTTTTACTTTTTTATTATTTAAAGAAATATAGAGTTGTAACAGGAAGTAATTATAGAAGTGCCATAATTATTGGGTATACTCCAGAATCGATTCGATTAAAACAACTTTTTGAAACCCGAATCGACTATGGATACCGATTTTTGGGTTTTTTTTCTGATAAAAAATCAAATAGTTTCATTAAAGGTAAACTAGAGAATGTAAAATCTTTTGTTTTAGATAATGGTGTAAATGAAATTTATTGTTCTTTGAATGAAATCAATAACGAGCAAATAAAAGATTTGGTAGATTTTGCCGATGAAAACCGCAAAACAATAAAGTTTATTCCAGACACTAAAGAAATTTTCTCTAAGAATTTAAAAATAGATTATTATGAGATGTTTCCCGTTTTATCTTTACAAAAAACAACCCTACACGATCCTATAACCAAAGCATTTAAAAGAGTATTCGACATTTGCTTTTCATTAATAGTAATTTTTGGTTTATTGTCTTGGCTTATTCCATTACTTGCTATTTTAATTAAATTAGAATCAAGAGGTCCTATTTTTTTTAAACAAGGAAGACCGGGTATAGATGAAAAGGAATTTTTCTGTTATAAATTTCGATCTATGAAAATTAATAAAACAACAGAAATGGAAGCTTCTAAAAACGACCCACGTGTTACCAAAATCGGTCGATTTATAAGAAAAACCAGTATTGATGAAATGCCACAATTTATGAATGTTTTACTTGGAGAAATGTCCGTTGTAGGCCCAAGACCTCACCTTTGGTCACAAAACAAAATCTATGGTAATCGAATCAATAAATACATGATGCGGCATTATGTAAAACCAGGAATTACCGGATTGGCTCAAGTAAGAGGATTTCGAGGTGAAATCGAAACAGATGAAGATATGATTAACCGTATAAAATATGATGTTTTTTATATAGAAAATTGGTCTTTAATTTTAGATATAAAAATAATTATTCAAACCGTTTTTAATATTTTTAAAGGCGAAGAGAAGGCCTATTAAAACACTTGTGTTTTAATCAATTTTTCAATTTGAAGATCAAGATTAAAATGTGTTTTAGAATGTTCAAAAACCCTTTTTTTTATCAATTGAAGTTCTGATTTTTTTATCATTGAAATTTCTTTTAAAGTAGTATTTAGCGGGTTAAAGTGCATAACTTCTGCAATCCAACCTAAATCATTTTCTTTAACAATTGTTTCTCCCTCTCCTCCGCCAAAATAGAGTATAGGAATTCCTAAAGCACTATATTCAAATATTTTTGACGGTACTGAACCATAAATTCTTGTTTTTAATGGAACTAATGCAACGTCAAACGAATTTAATTTATTTATTAAATCATTTCTTTCTAACATTCCATGAAAAAAGATGTTCTTGGATGAATTATTTTGTAAGTATTTTTCAATTTGTGTTTTTTCTGCACCTTCTCCAAAAATGTGAAATTCAATGTTGAGATGTTCTAAATTTATTTTCTCGCAGACTTCTAAAACGCCTTGAGCTATTCCTAATAATCCCGCATAAAATAATTTAATCGTAGCGTTTTCAGTAGTTTTTAATTCAAAATCTTGTAATTCAAAATCGGGATAATTGCGATATAAATGACATTCTTTATTAGGAAAAAATTGATGAATATGAGTAATAATTTCATTAGATTGACCTAAAATTACGGTAGCCTTTTTGTAAATAAATCGTTCCAAAAACTGGGATATTTTATGTGAAAATGAATTCACTTTCAGAGCTTTTAATTCTATTGCTGCCAATGGCCAAAGATCAGAGACATTTAGAATTATTTTTTTTCGCTTTAAAGATAAAATTAAAACACTAATAAACGAAAGCAATAACGGTGGCGATTGTACTACCACTTTTTTTGGTGTTTTTTTTAACAATAAGTAAAAAAACAGTCCAAAAGAAAATGATAAAACAGACAGAATTCGAACAAAAATCCCAGCACTATTACTCGGATAAATCCAAAGTCGTTTGACTCGAATATTTTGCAGGTTTTCTTCAACAAAAAGCTTACCTCTGTATTCTGGAAACAAAACGCCCTTAGGGTAATTTGCTAACGGACAAAGTACTGATACCACATAATTATTTTGATGTAATTTTAGTGCTAATTGCTCAATTCTGTTGGCTGCGGCACCTTTTTCTGGAGGATAATAATTAGATATTATTAGTATTTCTTCCATTACTTTTCTCCTAATATGATAGAAATAATTCGTTCAGATGCTTTTCCGTCCCATAGCTCAGGGATGCCGCTTTTTCGTTTACCGTTTTCGAGAAATGAGCTATAAATATCTTCTAGCTTTTGTATAGAAACACCAACTAAAGTGTTTGTTCCTATGGTTTGTGTTTCGGGTCTTTCGGTATTTTCTCTTAATGTAAAGCAAGGAATTCCCAAAACGGTCGTTTCTTCAGAAATCCCTCCAGAATCTGTAATGACTGCAAATGAATTTTTAACTAAGTACATAAATGCTAAATACCCTTGAGGTTCAACAAAATGTATATTTTTAAACTCTAAAACTGATGTTCCAAGTATTGCTTTTGTTCGTGGATGAATAGGGAAAACTACTTTTTTGTCTTTAGCCAAAATATCAATTGCCAACAATAATTTATTCAAAAATTGTTCTTCATCTACATTTGATGGGCGATGTAAGGTTAGGATAATATAATTTTCAGTTTCTAATTGATACTCTTCCCAAAAATTAGGTTTTGTAATCCTATGCAAATTTTGATATAAAGTATCAATCATCACATTACCCACAAAATGAATTTTAGATGTATCGGTACCATACTGTATAAGATTTTCACTAGCCCAAGTTGAGGTGGTAAAAAAATAATCAGAAATACTATCAGTTACGATTCGATTTATTTCTTCAGGCATTGTCATATCGCCAGATCTGATTCCCGCTTCAACGTGTGCGACTTTAATGTTTAGTTTTTTAGCCACGATAGCACAAGCCATAGTCGAATTGACATCACCAACAACAAGAACTAAATCGCAAAGATTTTCTAATAATTCTTCTTCAAAAGCAACCATAATTGCAGCCGTTTGAACAGATTGTGATCCGCTTTTAACTTCTAAATTGCAGTTGGGTTCAGGAATATTGAGTTCTTCGAAAAAAGTAGCGCTTAAGTTTTTATCATAGTGCTGACCAGTATGTACTAATCGAAAAGAAATAGTTGCGCCTTCATTTTGCTTTTTCTCAATCGCTTTAATAATAGGAGCAATTTTAATAAAATTAGGTCGTGCGCCAGCAACTATTGTAATTTTCATATTTCTAATTTACTAATGAAACGAACTGTTTTAATTTTCCACTAACGCCTCTTTCTAAAACTCCTTTTCGAGTAAAAATATACTTCAAATTAGGTTCTAAATAGTCTGAAAACACTTTTTCAATAGTTTTAATTTCTGCTTTTTTTAAAGGCATTTCACTAGTATATTGAATTTCAAAAGTATCTGTTTTTGTTTGTATTATGACAAATTCTTTTACATTTCCGTCATCTCCAAATAATTTTTTGGTTATAGAATAGAATGTCATACCAGGAGAAGTCTTGCCACTTGGTAGAATGGCAATATCATTAGTACGTCCAATTAATTTTTTAAGGATAGGTTTTTTAAGGGTACTCTTTTCGTCTAAAACACCATAATCTCCTACTTCATAACGAATAAAAGGATGTGCTTTATTATAAAGACTTGTTATCACAATTCTACCTTCTTTTCCGTAAGGGAGAGGTTGGTCATTCTCGTCTAATATTTCTACAAACAAAGTTTCGGCATTTACTTGCCATTTATTTTCGGGGTTTTGAAAAGCGATAATATCCAATTCAGCGGCTCCATATTCGTTTATTATTGGAACGCCAAGATATTCTTCCAGTAAAAGTTTATCTTCTTCAAATAGCATTTCAGAAGTGACAATACATGCTTTTAGTGTAGGGCATATTTTAGTTAATACAAGACGTCTTTTTTTTAAGTGCTTAGCCAATAAAACAATTGAACTTGTATATCCGTTGATGTAATCGAATTTCTTTTTCTTAAAAACTTTAATAATTTCTTCTAAGCCTATAAAGGATAAATCAAATATATTAAAACGATATCTTCTACTGAAAAAGTCCTTAATGCGCAATTTTTTATTGGCTATAAAACTTAACGGCATGCCATAAAATCGAGCTTGAAAGGAACGGTTGCAATCTATATTATACCAAGCGAAGCGTCTCATAATATTTGCCCAAATCATGGCGTGGCATAATTTGTCTTTGGCAAAAACTAAAGGATCACCACTAGATCCCGATGTTGAGTTAATATAAATGTTTCTTTTAGAAAACCCTTTTGAAAGCCTTTCTTTTAAAGGCCTTTGAAAATCGATTTTTTTTAGTATTGGAATTTCTTCCCATTTTTCGAAAGTAGATTTTCCAACAAAATTTTGGTAAAACGAATTGTTTTCTAAATGGAAATTAACAATATCAGACTTTCTTGCCGATAAAAAATCAGCATAATCATCTTCTGAAACAGCCAAAATTTCATTTAGTTTTTCTTTTGCTTTCTCAATTGGAAAGCCATTTAATTTTAATGAAAGAGTAAAAAGCTTAAACACCTAGGTTAATTTTTATACAAAAGTAATACATAGCTACAACTATCAAACAACAAATTTTTAAAAAATGTTATTGATTACATCTAAAAGCGATTATTTTTGCATTTCACAACTTACTACAAAACAATGACAATTTTATTACTTGGTTCAGGAGGAAGAGAACATGCTTTTGCCTGGAAAATGCTTCAAAGTTCACTTTGTACAAAACTATTTGTTGCTCCTGGAAATGCTGGCACAGAATCTATTGCAATAAATGTAAATATTAGTCCAACTGATTTCGAATCTATAAAGAGATTTGTACTACAGGAAAATATTGAAATGGTAGTTGTTGGTCCAGAAGATCCATTGGTAAAAGGAATTTTTGATTTTTTCGAAAATGATACCGATTTAAAACACATTCCTGTTATTGGACCTTCTAAAATAGGAGCACAATTAGAAGGAAGCAAAGAATTTGCTAAAGAGTTTTTAGTAAGACATCAAATTCCAACAGCGGCTTATCATAGTTTTACTAAAGAAACTGTAGAAAATGGATGTCGTTTTCTAGAAAAATTACAACCTCCATACGTTTTAAAAGCTGATGGATTGGCTGCAGGAAAAGGCGTTTTAATTATTCAGGATTTATCAGAAGCTAAGGATGAATTAAGAAATATGCTTGTGAATGAAAAGTTCGGAGAAGCAAGTTCAAAAGTGGTAATTGAAGAATTTTTAGATGGAATAGAATTGAGTTGTTTTGTATTGACTGATGGGAAAAACTATAAAATTTTACCAACTGCTAAAGATTATAAGCGCATAGGTGAAGGCGATACGGGGTTAAATACGGGTGGTATGGGTGCTGTTTCTCCCGTGCCGTTTGTAGATGACATCTTATTAGAAAAAATAGAAACTCGAATTGTGAAACCCACGATAGAGGGATTGCAAAAGGACGGAATAGTTTATAAAGGGTTTGTGTTTATTGGTCTTATAAATGTAAAAGGCGAACCAATTGTTATTGAATACAATGTAAGAATGGGAGATCCAGAGACAGAAGTAGTAATACCAAGATTAAAATCGGATTTGGTAGAATTGTTTGTTGCGGTTGCCAATGAAAAACTAGATGAAGTTTCTCTAGAGATTGATTCGAGAAGCGCAACAACTATAGTTTTAGTTTCAGGCGGTTATCCAGAAGATTTTGAAAAAGGCAAAGTAATTTCAGGTATCGAAAATGTAACAGATTCGATCGTATTTCATGCAGGGACAAAATTAGAAGATAATTTTGTAGTTAGTAATGGAGGAAGGGTACTGGCGGTTACCTCTTACGGGGATGATTTTCAAGAAGCCATAAAAAAATCGTATCAAAGTATAGATAAGCTACATTTTGATACGATGTATTTTAGAAAAGATATTGGCTTTGACTTACTTTAAGAAAGAATGTGCCGTTGTATCTTGGTTTTCTTCGTTGTTTTCTTCGTGTAATTTCAATTGTTTTATCCAATATACCATCGCTACTGAACAAATAATCATAAAAATCCAATTGATACCGTTAGCTATAAACCAATGTTCTAGTTCAAGTTTTCTTAAATAGTCTTGAGGAATAAAAAAGATATTCTCAAATAACCACTGTATTCCTTCAAAAAATGCTCTCATAAATTTAAAATTATTTTTAAACAAGTATTATATTTACATTTACAAAAGTATAAAATATCCTTATGTTTACAAGTCTTTTTCGAAAATCTACTCCATTAAATTATTCAATAGTAATTTTAGGGGTGATTTTATTCTATTTTTTGGTTCAAATTCACTTTGTAACTAATGATCTAACAAGTATAAATGCGATAGAAAAAGTTGTTTTGTTAGCTATAATTTTTGGTTCTATTTTTACAACAAACTTCATTGTTAAGAAAAACGGATTGAGTAAAGACAGTGCCTATACCGTTTTTTTTTACCTTTTATTGCTATTGTTTTTTCCAAATGTATGGAATAACACTAGCTTACTAATTTCTAATTTTTTCATTCTTCTTTCATTGCGACGATTAGTTTCATTACAATCATTAAAAACACCAAAGGAAAAAATTTTCGACGCTTCATTATGGGTTTTTGTTGCGGCAATGTTTCATTTTTGGAGTATTATTTACATCATTTTGGTATTTATTGCCATCCTTTTTCACGCCGCTAGAGATTATAGAAATTGGTTTTTACCTTTTATAGCCTTCTTTACAGCATCCTCTCTCTTTTTATTATTTGCTTTAATTTTTGATAAGAGTTGGATTAGTCAATTGCTTTCTGAAATGGCAGTAAATTATAAAATTGACTATTTTGTAAAAACGTCACAAAATTTGGCTTTGTCGGTTTACGCAACTATTGGTTTGTTTTTTGTGATTTCGCTTTTAATGTCAATGTCTAACAGACCTTTAATGCTACATACTTCGTATAAAAAGATGCTTTGGGCCTTTTTTATAGGCATAACTGTTTATGTAATATCTTCAAATAAAAGCAATGACTTATTAGTTTTTACAGTTGCTCCTCTGGCCGTTATGATAACAAGTTATGTAGAAATGGCACAAATAAAATGGCAAAAAGAAGTTATTATAATTTTTTTAATTTTAAGCGGATTTACTACTTTTTTCTCCCAATTATAATTTATTTCCGTAAGCTAAATCTCCTGCATCTCCTAACCCAGGAATAATATAATTTTTATCATTTAGTTTTTCATCTAGAGTAGCGATCCATAAATGACAGTGGTCTGGCAGATGGGTTTTAAGATAAGCAATACCCTCAGGAGCAGCTATAATAACGGCAATGTGGATTTCCTTGGGCAATCCTTTTTGCATTAGTTTTTCATAAACTGCAACCATAGATTGCCCAGTAGCTAACATTGGGTCTATCAATAATAATGTTTTATTTTCGATGTTTGGAACGGCTTGATATTCTACTAAAATATCAAACGAAGCATCATTGTTAGCATGATGCCTGTAGGCAGAAACAAAACCGTTTTCTGCAGCATCAAAATAATTTAAAAAACCTAAATGCAACGGCAATCCCGCTCTAAGTATAGAACACAACACTAATTTGTCTGAAATCTCAGTGGTTTTTTTAATTCCAAGCGGTGTTTGAATTTCTACATCAGAATAATGTAAATCTTTACTAAGTTCATACGCCATCACTTCACCAATACGTTCTACATTTCTTCGAAAACGCATGCTGTCATTTTGAATGTTTACATTTCTAATTTGTCCCAAAAAATGATTGAGGATACTGTTTTCGTCCGATAAGTAATGTATTTGCATAATTCGAATGTAAGATTATTTTTTTACTTTTTAATAGTAAAAGTTTTTTATAAACCATAAAAGTATAAAAAGTATCTTTGTCTTTTTAATAATTAAAGATATGTTTTCAAAATTAGCTTATTCTGTATTTGAACAAAGTATTCAAGATTATCATCAATTTGATGATGTTAACCAACCCATTAACAATCCTTTTCCGAAAGATAAGTTCGAACATTTACTATATCTAAAAAACTGGATAGACACTGTCCAATGGCATTATGAGGATATTATTCGCGATCCAAATATCGATCCTGTTGTTGCATTAACTTTGAAAAGAAAGATCGATGCATCCAATCAGGAACGCACAGATATGGTTGAATATATAGATGGTTATTTTCTTAACAAATACAGCACAGTAAATGTAAGAGATACTGCAAAAATCAATTCTGAAAGTCCTGCTTGGGCCTTTGATAGATTATCGATATTGGCTTTAAAAATTTACCACATGAAAGAAGAAGCTACTCGCGCAGAAGCTACTCAAGATCATAGAGACAAGTGCCAAGCCAAATTAAACATTCTTTTAGAGCAAAGAACCGATTTGTCTATAGCTATTGATGATTTATTAAATGATATTGAAAACGGTGACAAATTCATGAAAGTGTACAAGCAAATGAAAATGTACAATGATGACGAGTTGAATCCTGTTTTGTATCAGGGTAAGAAATAATTTTATTTGACATCTAAATTGTCGAACCCCCCCCAACATATAGCCGTTATGAGACTTTCCGCAATGGGAGATGTCGCCATGACGGTTCCTGTTTTAAGAGCGTTTGTACAGCAACATCCTGAAATTAAAATCACGGTAATTTCACGACCATTTTTCAAACCTTTTTTTGACAGCATTCCCAACGTTTCTTTCTTTGCTTTTGATGAAAAAAAGCGACACAAAGGATTTTTTGGATTGTTGAGATTATTCCAAGATTTAAGAGTTTTACAGATAGATGCTTTTGCCGATTTGCACAATGTTTTACGTTCTAAAGTTATAAGAACTTTATTTGCTTGGAGCGGAAAAATCACCGCCACAGTTGACAAAGGCAGAGCGGAAAAAAAAGCATTAACGCGTGCAAAAAACAAGATTTTCAAGCCATTACCAACCCTATTCGAAAGGCATGTGAAAGTGTTTAATATACTTGGTTTCACAGTAGATTTATCCAATCCAATATTTCCTCTAAAACAAACTTTAGATTCTGAAACAATCCATTTAATTGGAGAAAAACATGGAAAATTAATTGGGATTGCGCCTTTTGCACAATACGATTCTAAAGTATATCCCATTGATTTAATGCAAAAAGTTGTTGATGAATTAGCATTAAATAAAAACTACTCGATATTGCTTTTTGGTGGTGGGAAAAAGGAAATTGAACTTTTGAATTCGCTTTCAAAAAACAAACAGAATGTTATTGTTGTTGCAGGAAAAATAAAATTGGAACAAGAATTACAGCTTATATCCAATTTATCAATTATGCTGAGTATGGATTCTGGAAACGCACATATTGCCGCTATGCTTGGCGTAAATACTATTACACTTTGGGGAGCAACACATCCTTTTGCTGGTTTTTCACCGTTCAACCAAACTTTCGAAAACGCCTTGGTTTCTGATAGAAATGTATTTCCAAAATTACCGACTTCGGTGTATGGGAATAAAAAAGTGGAAGGGTATGAAGAAGCGATGAGAACAATAAAGCCAGAAACAATTGTTGAAAAAATCACGAGTGCATTAAAATAAAAAACTTCCCTTTTCAGAGAAGTTTTCAATTCATATATTTTTAACGCCGTTAAACATCATCATAATCTATAGCAATACTTTCAGAAGTAGGATGTGCTTGGCAGGTAAGAATTAAACCTTCGGCGATTTCGCTATCAGTAAGAATAGAGTTTTTAGACATTTCAGCAGTTCCTGATGTAATTCTGGCCAAACAACTGCTACAAATCCCGCCTTGACAGGAATAAGGAGCATCGATTCCTTGTTTTAAAGCCGCTTCAAGAATGGTTTGTTTTTGCGACATTTCGAATGATGTTTCATCACCATCTACTAAAATCGTGATTTTTGAATGGCCTCCTAAGGATTTCTCTATTTTGTTTTCGCCAGTTGAAGTAGAAAATAATTCAATTTTTATTGCCGATTCTTTAATGTTACGTTCTTTTAAAACAGTAGAAACGGTGTTAATCATTTCTTCTGGACCGCACAAGTAAAATTTATCAAATTGCAAAGCTGCGTGTTTGTTATTCATGACAAAATTCACTGTCGATTTATCAATACGGCCAAAAAGCTCATTATCAACTTTAGCCTGACTGTATACATAATGAATAAAAAAGCGACCAACATATTTTAGATGTAAATCGTGCAATTGTTGATGAAAAATAGTTTCTTCAGGATTTTTATTACCGTAAACCAAGACAAAAGTACTTTTAGGCTCTTGGCTCAATACATTTTGAATAATAGAGAATACAGGAGTGATTCCGCTACCAGCTGCAAATGCCATATAGTTTCTTAAACGATTCGCATCGGGCTCAAAAGTAAATTTTCCTTCAGGAGTTCCCACTTCGAGAGTATCTCCTGCTTTTAATTTTGAGTTAGCAAATGCTGAAAAAACTCCGTTTTTTACTTCCTTTATAGCGATTCTTAGTTCACCACTTTCTGGCGAAGAACAAATAGAATAGGCACGACGAATTTCTTGTCCGTCAAGAGTGAGTTTTAAATTGAGGTATTGACCAGCAATAAAACGATAAAATTCTTTAAATTCTAACGGAACATTAAATAAAACAGATACTGCAGATGGGGTTTCGCGACGAACTTCTTTAATGTTTAATTTATAAAATGATGACATGTAGAATAATTTTTGGCAAATGTACGAAATGGAAAAGATTTCTAAAAAAGATATTTGTCAAGTTTTTAGGGCTATCTTAAGTAAAAGTAATTTTTATACGTTTTAATCTTTTTGGGTATAATTTTCGCCATGTAAAAAAGAAACGTATTTTTACCAGTCATTATACTAAATTTGCCTTTTAAAAGTTTTAAGATTAAAACCGTTTCAAATTGAAAACCACTTCGCTAAAATATTGTTCTGTTATAATTGTTATTGTACTTTTAATTGCATGTTCTACTAAAAAAGACACGTTTTTATCTAGAAATTCGCATGCATTAAGTACAGAGTATAATATTTTATACAACGGGGGAGTAGCTTTAGATAAAGGAATCCTCGATTTAAAAGCACAATACAAAGACAATTTTTGGGAACGATTGCCAATAGAAAGAATGCAAATTAACAAAGAGGCTATTCTTCCTGGGCAAACCGCTGCAAATCCTAATTTTGAACGAGCTGAAACCAAAGCCATAAAAGCCATTCAAAAACACTCTATGAATATTGCTGGCTCAGAGAGAAATCCTCAAATAGATGAAGCGCACTTAATGCTAGGAAAAGCGAGGTATTATGATCAAAGATTTGTTCCCGCTTTAGAAGCCTTCAATTATATTCTATACAAATACCCAAATAGTGATAAAATTTATGAAGCAAAAGTGTGGAGAGAAAAAACCAATATCCGAATGGATAATGATGCTTTAGCGGTAAAAAATTTGAGCAAACTACTTAAAGAAATAAAATTTAAAGATCAAATTTTTGCCGATGCAAATGCCATTTTATCGCAAGCTTTTTTAAATCTTGAACAAAAAGACAGCGCAATAGCCAAATTAAAATTAGCGAAAGAGTTTACGAAACAAAAAGAAGAAAAAGCAAGATATCATTTTATTTTAGGGCAATTATATGAAGAATTAGGTTATAAAGACAGTGCTTTTGCAGAATTTCAATCCATTATCGAAATGAAAAGAAAAGCAGCCAAACAATATGTTATTCAAGCTCATGCCAAGCAAGCCCAACAATTTGATTTTGAAAAAGGCGATACAGTAGCTTTTCTTAAAAAATTCAACAATTTGCTAAAAGACAGAGAAAACAGACCCTTTCTTGATGTTTTAAATCATCAGATGGCTTTGTTTTATGATAAACGAAATAAACACGACATTGCTAAAAAGTATTATAATAGTTCATTAAAAACGAAATCGCAAGATCAATATCTTGTTGCCTCAAATTATAGAAATATAGCGGATATTTACTTTAAAAAAGCCAAATACGTAACGGCAGGAAAATATTTTGATAGCACTTTAGTGCAACTAAATGCTAGATCTAGAGAATATAAAGCGATAAAAAAGAAAAGAGAAAATTTAGTTGATGTAATAAAATATGAAGGTGTTGCGACACGAAACGACAGTATTATAAAGGTATACTTTTTATCAGATAAAGAAAAAGTTACTTATTACGAGAATTATATTATTCAATTAAAAAAAGAAGAAGAGGCTAAAAAACTTTTAAAGGAAAAAGAAGAGAAACAAAATGAAAATCAAGCAGGTCTAGAAGGACAAGACCCTGTAGACTCTAATGGAAGGTCACTGAATAGAAACAAATTTGAACCAGAAAGAAATGCTTTAGCACCTCCTACTGATAGAAATGCTTCTAAATTATTTTCTCAAAGTAATTTCTATTTTTATAATCCAACGACAGTTGCATTTGGTAAAAATGAGTTTCGAAAAAAGTGGGGCAATCGTCCACTAAAAGAAAATTGGCGATTATCATCGGCTGTAGCAATTAAAGAAAACACGACCGATGTCGCTCAAGACAGTATTGCCGAAAATTCGAAAGTAGATAAAATAGAGGAAAAATACAATCCTGAATTTTATATCAAACAACTTCCGAAAACGCAAATCGAAATTGACAGTATTGCTAAAGAACGCAATTTTGCCTATTATCAATTAGGAAGTATTTACAAAGAAAAGTTTAAAGAATACAAATTAGCGGCGAATAAATACGAGCAACTTTTGGTTAACAAACCAGAGGAACGTTTAGTGCTTCCTAGTATGTATAATTTATTTAAAATTTACGAAATAATCGATAGCGAGAAGGCTTTGGCTATGAAAAACAGAATTATTTCTCAATTTCCAAATTCTAGATATGCTCAAATTATTGGAAAAACGGAAGCATCAACTGCCGATTTAACTGAAACGCCTTCAGAAAATTATAATAGATTATATAAATTAGTAGAAAAAGGAGATTATAAAACCATTTTAGCAGCATCTGAAAAAGCTATAAATCAGTATACTGGAGAAGAAGTTGTTCCCAAATTTGAATTGTTAAGAGCATTCATGATAGGTAGAATAAAAGGATTGGAAGAATTTAAAAAAGCATTAAATTTTGTAGCTTTAAATTATCCAAATGACGATGAAGGAAAGCGTTCAGAATTGTTATTAGCAACAGATGTTCCTAAATTTGAAAGTTTACGATTTTATCAAGCCAAACCTTTGGGCTGGAAAATTATATACAAGGCAGCTGGTCCAGACGACAAAAATACAGTTCTACTTAAAGATAAAATTAAAAAATTTATTACCGACAGAGATTTTGCGAAAATTAAAATGTCATTCGATATTTATACGATGGATAAAAATTTTATCGTTATTCATGGCATGAAAACTGAAGAATATGCTAACGGAATTGCCTCTATTTTAAAAGAGTTTAAAGAGTATAAAGTTCAAGACAAAGCCTATATTATTTCAAGTGATAATTATAAGATAGTTCAAATTAAGAAAAATTTCGAAGAATATTTAAATACAGATCCTTTAGCTCCAGTAGTTCCAGCTCCAGTAGAGCAAAGCCAAAGTTCAAATCCAAATCCAAATTCGAACCTGAACCTAATCCAAAATCCAGATTCAAACCAAATTAATCCAGACGAGGGCAATATTCCAACACCACAAATGGGCGCGCCAGATTCTATAGAGGGCGATGATTCAATTTTAAACATGCTTCCCCCTAGTGCTCCAGAGGACGAGACAGATCCTACCCAAGAAATACCAGTTATACCAAAAGGAAAAAAGTAAAAAAATGTTTGATAAAAATCCGAAATCATATACCGATCTCTTAGGAAAAACCAACAGAATCGTGGAAGGAACTACCATTCATGGCGACATCCTGTCACCAGCTGATTTTAGATTAGACGGTCATTTAGTTGGAAATTTTCAATCGAAAGGCAAAATAGTCATTGGGCCAGCAGGAAGTATAAAGGGAGATATTATTTGTAAAAATGCCGATATTGAAGGGCGATTTGAAGGAAAAATACAAGTAATAGAAATTCTAAATATAAAATCGAAAGCAAGTATTCATGGTGAAGTAATTTGCGGAAAACTTTCAGTAGAACCAGGAGCCGAATTTAGCGCAACTTGTGTTATGAAACCAAATGTAAAAACCCCAATTACAAATGACATTCAACAAAGACCCGAAGAAAAAATCCAATAATAAGTGGTTGGCTCTTATTAATATACCAATACAAATGGGGGTAATAGTTTTTGGGTTTTCCTATTTAGGGAGCTGGCTAGATATGAAGTACTCCAATTCGCATAATATATATGTTAAAATATTAACTTTAGTAGGAGTTGCACTTTCTTTTTATAACATCAACAGACAACTTAAGGATATCAATAAATCTTCTGATGAATAATGATACAATTAAAAAAGCACCAACCCATTTTAGAGTTAATAATTATCTCATTTATAGCTTATCTTATTCACAAATTATTTTTTTTCATTAAAGGAAACAGTTTTGGGTTTCAAAATTTTCACTACTCAATAGAAGCCATTTATTTATTTTTTTTAGTTTGTTCAACTGTATTACTTTTTATTCTTATTATAGTTAAGTCTAAGAATATAGATAATGTAGGATATACCTTTCTCTTAATCACTTGTATTAAAATGGTAATTGCCTACATTGTTCTTTTGCCTATTTTGAATGCCGACCCAAAAAGTGTCACAATAGAAAAAATTAATTTTTTTATCGTTTTTGCTTTATTTTTAGCAATAGAAACCACAATAACGATAAGAATAGTAAATAATAATAGATAAAACTCTTGTAAATCATCAATTTCATCAAAAAAAAACTTTTATCTCTTTTTCAATAATAAGAAAAGATGTACCTTTGCACCAAATTTCAGAAAGTAATATTTAAGTTAATTGATTGACTATGGTGTTTTCGAATAAAGCTACAAAATTCATATTATTATTAACACTTGTTTTTGCTCCAATTTTTGGATTTGCAAACGAATCAGATGATTTACCAGTAAAATCTGAAATTCAAGTTGATGCCCACTCAACTCAAGCTAATCATGAAGAGCATGCTGAACCAACAGATATAAAATCTAAAATTGATGCCTTCAAGCAACATCACGTTTTGGATGCGCATGAATTTTCGTTATTTGAAGACGAAGCAACAGGAGCTCATTACGGTTTTCCGCTTCCTATTATATTGTGGGATAACGGAGTTCAAATTTTCTCTTCATCAAAGTTCGAACACGGACATGAAGTTGCTGAGTCAAACGGAAATTATTATAAATTAGGCCACGACGAAAAAATTTATAAAACGGATGCTTCCGGAACATTAACTGGAGATGAGCATCATCCTACAAACATTAAACCATTAGATTTTTCTATTACAAAAAGCGTTTTAACAATTATGATTGTTGCTTTTTTAATGTTTTTTGTGTTTTCAAGCTTGGCTAAAACCTATGCTAAAAACGGCGGAATTTCATCTGGAGTAGGACGTTTCTTCGAACCTATAGTTTTGTATGTTAGAGACGAAATTGCTATTCCAAACATTGGTGAGAAACATTACAAAAAGTACATGAGTTTCTTGTTGACAGTATTTTTCTTTATTTGGTTTTTAAATATTTTCGGATTAACACCACTAGGTATCAACGTTACAGGAAATATTGCAGTAACCGCTGGATTAGCAATTGTAACATTTTTAATTACCAATCTTACAGCTAATAAAAATTATTGGGGGCACATTTTCTGGATGCCTGGCGTGCCAACACCTATGAAAGTAATTTTGGCGCCAATAGAACTTTTAGGGGTATTTATCAAACCATTTGCATTAATGATTCGTTTGTATGCGAACATGTTTGCAGGACACATTGTTTTAATGAGTTTGATAGGTTTGATTTTTATATTTAAAAACTGGGTAGGTGGTTCGTTGTCATTTATGTTATCATTTGCCATTTCAGTTATCGAAATATTAGTTGCATTGTTGCAAGCTTATATATTTACCATGTTAGCGGCTTTGTATTTTGGTTCTGCTGTAGAGGAGCACCATCATGATGAAGCACATCATTAAAAAGTTAGAAATTAGAAATACGAAGTTAGAAATCATTTTTAACCTCTAAATTCTGAACTTTAATCTCAAATTGAATGTTTAATTTTTAATACATATTTTTATGGAAATTCCTAGAATTGTTGGAGCAGGATTAGTAGTTATCGGAGCAGGTATTGGTATTGGTAGAATCGGTGGTTCTGCAATGGATGCTATCGCTCGTCAACCAGAAGCTACTGGAAAAATCCAGACAGCGATGCTTATTGCTGCTGCACTTATTGAAGGTATTGGATTTGCTGCAATTTTTGCAACATAGTCTAAAAAAATCTAAAAACTGCAACGGTTGGTTGCAGTTTTTATTTAAAATTTAAATTTACATCATACGCTATATATTATGGAAAAGTTAATAAATGATTTTTCGTTCGGACTGTTCTTCTGGCAAACTTTAATTTTTGTAGGATTGATTTTCCTATTGAAAAAATTTGCCTGGAAACCAATTCTTGATGCAGTAAACGAAAGAGAAGAAGGAATTAGAAACGCCTTGCTTTCTGCTGAAAATGCTAAGAAAGAAATGCAAAACCTTCAGGCTGACAATCAACGTATTTTGCAAGAAGCAAGATTAGAGCGTGATTCATTACTAAAAGATGCACGTGAGATCAAAGACAAAATGATTGCTGATGCTAAAAATGAAGCACAGGCTCAAGGGCTAAAAATGATTGAACAAGCTAAAGCGTCTATCGAAAGTGAAAAAAATGCTGCAATGGCTGAATTGAAATTGCAAGTTTCTTCATTATCATTAGCAATTGCTGAAAAAGTATTAAAAGAGGAACTGTCTAACAAAGAAGCTCAAACTAAATTAGTAGAGAAGATGTTAGGAGATGCTAAATTAAACTAATTATGGCAAGTACAAGAGCAGCAATTCGTTACGCAAAAGCAATTTTAGAGATAGCAGACTTAAAAAAGGTTGCCGATAAGGTGAATAGTGATATGATTTTAATCGCTTCTACATTAAAAAGTAATGCCGAATTAGATTCTTTTATTCAAAGCCCAACGATAAAAGTTGAGGTAAAAGAAAGCGCCCTTTTAGAAGTTTTTGCAAGTGCAAATGCAGTAACTAAGAGCCTTTTTCACTTATTATTTGAAAACAAAAGATTTGAAATTCTTGGTGCTGTTGCCACAGAATACAACAAATTATTTGATGAGATGAATGGCGTTGAAGTGGCACAAGTTACCACAGCTATTGCTTTAGATGCAGCTTTAGAAGCTAAGGTTTTAGCAAAAATAGCCACCTTTTCAGATAAAAAAATTACAATTGAAAACACCATAGATGCTTCAATTATTGGAGGATTTATTTTAAAAATAGGCGACAAGCAGTATAATGCTTCAGTTGCTAACCGATTAAAAGTATTAAAAAGAGAATTAAGTAACTAGTTATTTATAAATAATTATGGCGGATATTAAACCTGCTGAAATTTCAGCAATATTAAGAAAGCAAGTAGAAGGTTTTGAATCTGGTGCTACTTTAGAAGAAGTAGGATCAGTTCTAAACGTTGGAGATGGTATTGCTCGTGTTTACGGGTTATCAAATGTTCAATATGGTGAATTAGTAGAGTTTGAAAACGGTTTAGAAGGAATCGTTTTGAATCTTGAAGAAGACAATGTTGGGGTTGTACTTTTAGGTCCATCAACAGGAATCAAAGAAGGTTCAACTGCAAAAAGAACACAACGTATTGCTTCTCTTAAAACAGGTGAAGGAATGGTAGGTCGAGTAGTAAATACTCTTGGTTTTCCAATCGATGGAAAAGGACCAATTGCTGGAGAATTATTCGAAATGCCATTAGAAAGAAAAGCTCCTGGAGTTATCTTTCGTCAACCAGTTACTGAGCCATTACAAACAGGAGTAAAAGCTGTAGATGCTATGATTCCTGTAGGTCGTGGACAACGTGAGTTAGTTATTGGTGACCGTCAAACGGGTAAATCAACTGTTTGTATTGATACCATTTTGAATCAAAAAGAATTTTATGATGCTGGAAAACCAGTATTCTGTATTTATGTTGCCATTGGACAAAAAGCTTCAACGGTAGCAGGAATAGCAAAAATGTTAGAAGAAAAAGGAGCAATGGCTTATACCATTATTGTTGCTGCTAATGCTTCTGATCCAGCTCCAATGCAAGTTTATGCTCCTTTCGCAGGTGCTGCAATTGGAGAATATTTTAGAGATTCAGGTCGTCCTGCGTTAATTGTTTATGATGATTTATCAAAGCAAGCGGTAGCATATCGTGAGGTTTCTCTTTTATTAAGAAGACCACCGGGACGTGAGGCATATCCTGGAGACGTTTTTTACTTACACTCTCGTTTATTAGAAAGAGCCTGTAAAGTGATTGCCGATGATGGAATTGCTAAAAACATGAATGATTTACCTGATTCATTAAAAGGAATCGTGAAAGGTGGAGGTTCATTAACGGCGCTACCAATCATCGAAACTCAAGCGGGTGACGTTTCTGCATATATTCCAACAAACGTAATTTCGATTACTGACGGACAAATTTTCTTGGATGGAGATTTATTTAATTCAGGAGTTCGTCCAGCGATTAACGTAGGTATTTCAGTATCTCGTGTTGGAGGTAACGCTCAAATTAAATCCATGAAAAAAGTAGCAGGTACATTAAAATTAGATCAAGCACAATTCCGTGAATTGGAGGCGTTTGCTAAATTTGGTTCTGATTTGGATGCCGTTACTTTAAATGTAATTGAAAAAGGAAGAAGAAATGTTGAAATCTTGAAACAAGGTTTAAATTCTCCTTATACAGTTGAAGATCAAGTTGCTATTATTTATGCGGGTTCGAAAAACTTATTGAAAAGTGTTCCTGTAAATAAAGTTAAAGAATTTGAGAAAGATTTCTTAGAATACTTAAACAACAAACACAGAGATACTCTTGATGCTTTGAAGGCAGGAAAATTAGATGATAAAATTACAGATGTAATTGAATCAGCAGCTAAAGAAATCTCAGCGAAATATAATTAAAAAGTATTAAGTATTAAGTATCAAGAATTAAGACTTCTTGATACTTAATACTTAAATCTTAATACTAAAAAAAATGGCAAACTTAAAGGAAATCCGTAATAGAATTACTTCCGTTTCATCGACGATGCAAATCACATCGGCAATGAAAATGGTTTCTGCAGCAAAACTGAAGAAAGCACAAGATGCAATTACAGCCATGCGTCCTTATGCCGAAAAACTAACGGAATTATTACAAAATCTTTCCTCATCTCTCGATAGTGATGTTGGGGGTGATTTTACAACCCAAAGGGAAATTAAAAAAGTTTTGGTTGTTGCCATAACTTCAAACAGAGGTTTGTGTGGTGCTTTTAATTCTAATGTAATTAAGGAAGTAAAAAGCCGTGCTGAATATTATGCAGAGAAACAAGTTGATGTATTTGCAATAGGTAAAAAAGGAAATGATATTTTAACTAAAACGCTATCAGTAGTAGATAATCAAAGCGCAGTTTTTGATGATTTGACTTTTGATAATGTATCGATTATTGCGGAAGCATTGACTCAAAAATTTGTATCAGGCGAATACGATAAAATCGAATTGGTTTACAATCAGTTTAAAAATGCCGCTACACAAATTATTCAAACGGAACAGTTTTTGCCTTTAGCGCCAATTGTTTCTGATAAGGTAACTTCATCAGGTGATTATATTTTTGAACCATCAAAAGAGGATATCTTGCTGACTTTAATTCCAAAATCATTACGAACACAATTATACAAAGGAATTCGAGATTCATTTGCTTCAGAACACGGAGCGCGTATGACGGCTATGCACAAAGCGACAGACAACGCCACTGAATTGAGAGATCAATTGAAATTGACGTATAACAAAGCACGTCAAGCCTCTATAACTAACGAAATATTAGAAATTGTGGGCGGAGCAGAAGCATTGAAAGGATAATAGGATTATATATTTATAAATAAAGCCAGCAAATTTTGTTGGCTTTTTTTTAATTCTGTCGTTAAATATAAGTTTCTAATTATTTATATTTGAAATGAAAATTAAATCTTAAAATTTATGAAAACAAAATGGTTTGTTTTATCGGTGCTAATTGTGTTTTTTACAAGCTGTTCGACAGTATCAAAAATCCAAACAGATGACGCTGAAATTTCTGATATAGTTCCAACATCCTCAGATCAAGTTGAGGTTTACTCAACAAAAGTTACTCCTAAAAGCTATAAAATTATAGGTCAAGTTCTAGCTTGTGCCGATGCAGGAAAAAACTCAAAAATAGCTGTAGATTTATTAAAAGAGCAAGCTTCTTTGTTGGGAGCAGATGCAATAGTAGATTTGCGACTTTCTATTACAATGGGATATTGGTCTAATGGTATAAAAGCCACAGGGACTGCTGTAAAATACAATTAATACTAATTTAATTAAAAAAAAACTAAATGAAAAATATTATTTATTTATCAATTTTATTTGTGTTTGTAAGTTGTAGCATTAAAACTCATTATGTACAAACAGGCAGTAAAACTTATCAACCAACGGAACCAACGAGTATTTTAATTTATTCAAGGACTCCTGAAAAGCGGTTCGAAGTAATAGGAAGTGTAGCTGTTCATGCGTCAGGACAAAAACATGCGATTAAGGTCCTAAAAAAGAAAGCCGCAGCACTTGGTGCTGATGCTGTAATTGACATAAATCTTGATAAAATTGCAAGTTATACTCAAACTTGTGGTATAAATGGAACTGCAATTAAGTTTAAGTAATTTTCTATTGTTTTTAAATGACTTATAACAAAGCACATTAAGCCTCTATAGCTAACGAAAGTTTAGAGATTGTGGGTGGAGCAAAAGCATTGAAAGGATAGAAGTATTATTTTTATTAAAATATTTGAGAGCTACACAAATTATGTAGCTCTTTTTTTTGCTATTAAAAAAACAAATAAAAGTGAACGATTAGGGCCTCAATTTTGGTCAATAACCAAAGAATTGGTTATTTTTGTAAATAACAACAAGTTAATAATTTTGGGATTATATAAAAAACTTTTTAAACAAACTGCTATTTACGGACTCGCAACTGTATTGCCGAGAATGTTTAGTTTTTTATTGGTACCGCTCTACACCGATTTATTGCCAAAAGCCGAATACGGAAAAGTGTCCATCATTTTTGCATGGATGATATTTTTTAATGTAATTCTTTCCTACGGAATGGAAACGGCCTTTTTTCGATTTTATAATAATGAAACCAACAAAAAAAAGGTTATAGAAACCGCAACAGTTTCTATCTTCTGGTCTACAATTTTCTTTTTAATTGTTGCATTGTTATATAGAAACACTTTAAGCAATTGGTCAGGAATAGAGGCACAATACATTATCTATACCATTTGGATTTTAGTTCTCGACGCCTTAGTAATTGTTCCTTTTTCAAAACTTAGAGCTACTCAAAAACCTATGATTTATGCGATAATTAAGATAGGAAATGTAGTTTTAAATCTTATTTTGAGTCTTTTCTTTTTATTGTTTTTACCTAAAACAGCAATTGCTAATCCGAATGGTTTTTTAAGCACTTTTTATCTCGAAAACTTTCAAATAGGGTATATTTTTATTGCTAATGTACTATCAAGTTTGGCAACATTTGTAGTGCTTTCACCAAGTTATTTACAAATTAATTGGGATTTCGATTTTGGGTTATGGAAAAAAATGATGCGTTACGGATTACCTATTATGATTGCAGGAATAGCTTTCGCCATTAACGAGCAGTTCGATAAAATTTTATTAGGAAAACTATTGCCCGCCAATATTGCAGAGGCTCAAGTTGGTGTCTATTCTGCTTGTTATAAACTCGGTTTATTCATGGTTTTATACAGGACGGCTTATACCTTAGGGATTGAACCATTCTTCTTTAGTCATGCTTCTAACGAAAATGCGCCTCAAACGTATGCTACTGTAACCAAGTATTTTGTTATTTTCGGCTCTTTCATTTTATTAGCTGTAATCGTTTTTGCCGATGTCTTGAAGGTATTAATGATTCGTGATGCGTCCTATTGGGAAGCCATGAAAGTGGTTCCGTTAATAATTTTAGCCAATTTTTTCTTAGGAATTTACACCAACCTTTCTGTTTGGTACAAACTCATCGACAAAACCTATATAGGAGCTTACATCTCAATAATTGGGGCTATCGTAACGCTGGCACTCAATTTTTTATTAATTCCAACTATGGGTTATTATGGTTCTGCCATTGCAACCATTATAGCCTACGGAAGCATGATGTTTATTTCTTATTATTTCGGAAACAAATACTATCCAATTCCTTATGATATCAAAAAAATTGGAGGCTATCTCATAGTTTCAATAGGGTTTTCAATGCTCTCATTTTATGTTTTTAGGGAGAATTATTTTGTTGGAATACCATTATTAATTTTATTTTTGTATTTCATATATCACAACGAAAAAGAAATCTTAAACCGAATTTTAAAACGTAATACCAATTAGGAGCTATTTCCTGCTATCCGTTACAAACGAAGTTCACTGAACTCCTATGTAAAATAAAAGTTTAGTGAAGTAATCTTTTCCTTTATAAAGAAAAAAGGAAAAGGATTTCCAATGCTATCAGGGCTAATATAAATACAAATAATGAACATTAAAATCATCAACAAATCGCAACACGCTTTACCAAATTATGAAACCAATGCCTCAGCAGGAATGGATTTGCGTGCCAATATAACCGAATCTATACTATTAAAACCATTAGATAGAGCCATTGTAAAAACAGGTCTTTTTATAGAATTACCCATAGGTTACGAAGCGCAAGTACGACCTAGAAGTGGCTTGGCAGCAAAAAAAGGAATTACAGTTCTCAATTCCCCTGGAACAGTCGATGCTGACTATCGTGGAGAAATTGGAGTGATTTTAGTAAATTTATCCAATGAAGAATTCATCGTTGAAAACGGTGAAAGAATTGCCCAACTTATTATCGCTAAACACGAACGAGCAGAATGGATAGCAGTACAAGAACTATCCGAAACCGCCAGAGGAGAGGGCGGTTTTGGAAGTACGGGAGTGAAATAATTCCTGCGAAGGCAGGAATCTTGTGAAATGAAGTATCTTTTTTGAATAGTAATAATTATTGTAAATAGGATTCCTGCTTGCGCAGGAATAAAGAAAATGAAATTATGGTATGTTTATATAATGTCAAATAACCCTTAAGGTTTTATTTATGTTGTAGTTACTGATAATCTCTTAGAACGAGTTAAGGAACATAAATTAAAAATTTATCTAAATTCATTTACAGCAAAGTATAATTGTGATAAGTTAATTTATTTTGAAGAATGGGAAGATGGATTTGAAGCTACAGTCCGAGAAAAACAATTAAAAAAGTGGAAAAGAGATTGGAAAGTAAATTTAATTGAAGATATGAATCCAGCTTGGATGGATATTAGTTTAAATTGGAATTTCAATTTTAATATTATAAGAAAATAAAGTTTAATTTAAAAGACACCCCCTTTCGCGGGCAATTAACATGAAAATAATAGTACCAATGGCTGGACGTGGATCCAGATTAAGACCACACACATTAACAGTTCCAAAACCTTTAATTCCAATTGCTGGAAAACCTATCGTACATCGATTAGTTGAAGATATTGCTGGTGTATTGAATCAAGATATTGAAGAAGTAGCTTTTATTATTCATGAAAGTTTTGGCAAAAAAGTTGAAGAAGAGTTACTAGCAATAGCAAAAAAATTAGGTTCTAAAGGAACCATATACTATCAAAATGAAGCTTTAGGGACAGGTCATGCTATTATGTGTGCCAAAGATTCCTTAAGCGGACCTGCCGTTATTGCCTATGCTGATACTTTAATTCGTGCCAATTTTGATTTAGACAAAACCGCCGATAGTGTAATTTGGGTTAAACAAGTAGATCAACCTGAAGCTTTTGGTGTAGTCAATCTAAACGATGCCAATGAGATAATAGAGTTAGTAGAAAAGCCAAAAGACTTTGTGTCAGACCTTGCTGTAATAGGGATTTATTACTTTAAAGATGTTGCAGTTTTAAAAAACGAACTTCAATTAGTAATAGACAACAACATTATAAATGGTGGAGAATATCAAATTAATGATGGAATTAAGCAAATGATGGCAAAAGGCATGAAATTTGTACCAGGTGAAGTAGACGAATGGATGGATTGCGGTAATAAAAACGTAACCGTAGAAACCAACGGTAGATTATTAGGATTTCTACAAGCTGATGGACAAAATTTAGTATCTAGTTCGGTTGTTTGTGAACATTCTACAATTATTCAGCCGTGTTTTATTGGAGAAGATGTTATTTTAATAAATGCTACAGTTGGACCAAATGTGTCTTTGGGTAATGGATGTCATGTTGTAGATAGTACTATTAAAAACAGTTTGGTACAAAACCATTCTCATATTAAAAATGCGATCTTAGACAATGCTATGATTGGAAGTCATGCCAGTTTCGATGGTAATTTTACAAGTATTAGCATCGGCGATTATTCGGTATTAGAATAAAAATTAATTATTGTGTTTATCAGACACAATGGTTTTTGTAAATAAAATGAAAAAAAGTATCTTACTTTTCTTTTTTTTCGGAATGTTTTTTCCAGTACTACTTTTGGCGCAAACTGAGCCAAACGATATTGCATTGGCAAACGATGAATTCCAGGATTCGTTTTATGAATCATTATTGCAAAAAGGAATTGAAAATTACGACAAAGCGATTACAGCCCTAGAAAAATGTCAAAAGTTGCAACCTAACAATGCAACGATTTTCTTTGAATTCGGAAAAAATTATTTGGCGCAAAAACAATACGTAAAAGCATATAGTTCTTTTGAAAAAGCTACTCAAATCGACCCGAAAAACAAATGGTTTTGGGTAGGAATGTACGACGTTTGTTATGAAACAAAAGATTTCAGTCAAGCTATAATTATCGTAACCAAACTAATCGAATTTAAAAAAGAATACAAAGAAGATTTGGTTTCTCTTTATATGAATACACAACAATTCGATAAGGCTTTAAACTTGATAAATGAATTGAATGAAACGGTTGGAAAATCGGAAATGAGAGACAATTATAAGTTGCAAATTTTAAGAGAATCCAAGTATCAAAATTCCGAAAAAGACAATTTAATCGCTCAAATAAAGAAGTTTCCAAAAGAAGAATCCAATTATATAGCTTTGATTTATTTATATTCAGAAAGTAATCAGGAGGAAAAAGCACTAGAAATTGCTAAAAAGTTAGAAACTGAAATTCCAACATCGAGTTGGGCACAAGTAAGTCTTTTTAAATTTCATTTAAACAATAATGATGGTGCAAATGCCGTTAAAGCTATGAATATTGTTTTGGAAAGTAAAAATATAGATCAGAAAATTAAACATCGAATATTGAATGAGTTTTTAATTTTCATAAATAACAAACCTCAATTCGATACTGATTTAGAAAAAGCAATTGCTTATTTTGATACTGACACAGCAGTAAAAGTAGCTTTAGAAATCGGAAAGTTTTATCACAATAAGAAAGATTGGGACAAAGCCATCAAGTATTATGAAAAGCACTTAAATACAAATTCAGAAGATTTTGCAACCCAAATTCTTTTATTTGAAGTGTATACTCAGAAAATGCAATTTGATATTTTAGCTAAGAAAGCAGAAGATTTAATAGAGATTTTTCCATTGCAACCTCAATTTTATTACTTTGCAGGACTGGCCAATAATCAATTGCAAAAATTTAAAAAAGCGTCAAGTTTACTCGAAATGGGATTGGATTATTTGGTAAATGACAAAGCGCTTCAAATTAATTTTTATATACAGCTGGGAGAAGCTTATAGCGGTTTAGGCGATGTGGTAAAGAAAGAAAGTTATTTTTCTAAAGCAGAAAAAATATTAAAAGAAAAGAATTAATGAAATCGCAATTAGCAAAACTTTTGCACAAGCAAAAATATAGCAATAAAAGCGATAACATATATAACCATTTAAAAATTACTTTTACATACATGAAAAAATACAAAAGGATAGCGCATTTTAGTTTGGTCGTTTTTTTAAGTTCGCTAACACTTCTTTCCTGTAAATCTAAAGCAGTATTAGCTTCAGGAACAGCTAGTAATTCTTTGTCTTCAGATAAAATTATTGAGAAGCATTACGACACTAAAGTAAATTTCTCTACGGTTTACATAAAGTCAAGTGCGCATTATGAGGATGGAAAACAATCGCAAAATGTCACCGCTGAGATAAAAATAAAGAAAGATGAATTGATTTTAATAAGTATTCGGTTTTTAGGAATAACAATGGCAAAAGCACTAATAACTCCATCAGAAGTAAAATATTACGAGAAAATTGGAGGCAAATTTTTTGACGGAAATTACTCGATATTAAGCAAACTTGTAGGCACCGATTTAGATTATCAAAAAGTACAAAACATGCTTATTGGCGAAGCTTTAGACAATTTAAAAGAATTAAAATATACTACTTCAATAGAAGATAAATGGTATAAATTAGAAAACAATTCAGACTCTAACACAAAAAAAACCTATTATTTTGAAGCCGAAAACTTCTTAATCAAAAAACAAGAAATAGCACAAAACAGCCAAGAAAGAATGGTTAAAATCAGCTATCCCAATCATTCAGAATTCAATAATATAGTATTCCCAATAGGACTAGTTATTGATGCGCACCAAAAAAGCGAAAAAACAAATATTACAATAGATTACAATACAGTATCGTTTAATGAAGAACTTTCTTTTCCATATAGTGTCCCTGAAGGATATCAAAGAATTTTTATTAATTAGCTTTGCAAAAATTAAATAGTATGCCAAAATTTATTTTAAGTCTAATATTTTTAATGATAACTTCATTTTCATGGAGTCAATTAACGCCACAGGAAAAATTAGAACAGCGTAAAGCCCAAATTCTTAAAGAGATTAGAGAAAAAGAAGAACAACTGCAAAATGTTAAGTCTAAAGAGAAAACAGTTGTTAGCCAATTAGCACTTCAAACCGAGAAAATAAAATTAAAGGAAAAATTAATTAACACCACTGAGAAACAAACAAAGTTGTTAAATAATGATATGTATATTAACCAAATCAATATCAATAGACTCAAAAAAGAGTTAGTAGTTTTGAAGGAAGATTATGCAAAGATGATTCTGAAATCCTATAAAAGTCGTTCAGAGCAAAGCCGAGCTATGTTTTTATTGTCGTCGGAGAGTTTTTTGCAAGCCTATAAAAGAGCACAATATATGAAGCAATATGCTAGTTATAGAAAAACACAAGGACAAGAAATTCAAGAAAAATCGGAAGAGTTATTGGTTTTTAACGATAAAATTGGAGTTCAAAAACAAGAAAAAGAAAAACTACTAGAAGAAAAACAGAAAGAAAAGACAGAGCTTGAAAAAGAAAAACAAGTACAGCAAGAAATAGCAAAATCTATTAAAAAAGATAAAAAACAAATTACTGCTGAAATCAAGAAAAAGCAGCAAGAAACACGAGCAATCGATAATCAAATAGAAAAATTAATAAAAGCCGCAATTGCAGCAGCCAATAAAAAAGCCGCAGATGCTAATAGAAAAACAGTAGCTGCAAACAGAAAAGCCGATCCAACAAGTACAAAAGTAGTTTCAAAAGCAACTGAAATAGCCGAATCTAAAGCAATAGAAACTTCTACAAAAATAGTTTTAACAACAGAAGGACAAATAATAGCCAACAATTTTAAGGCCAATAAAGGCAGGTTGCCATGGCCAGTAGAAAAAGGATTCGTTTCCTTGCCTTATGGAGACCAACCGCATCCCGTTTATAAAACATTAATTGTTCATAATAGTGGTGTTGAAATTGCTACCGATCAAGGTGCAAGCGCTAGAGCTGTTTTTGGCGGTGAAGTGATAAGTGTAATGATACTTTCGCCTGTAAATAAAGCAGTTATGATCCAGCATGGAGATTATTTTACAGTATACCAAAATTTGAGTAGTGTAAATGTCAGCAAAGGCGATAAAGTTTCTATAAAACAAACCCTAGGAAAAATTAGAACTAATGGAGATTCTGGAAAAACAGTGCTAAAGTTTACAATTTCTCAGAATACAACGTATAACAATCCTGCGGGTTGGTTATTTAATATGTAGAGATAATTTAGACTAAGAAAACAAAGCCTTCAGTTCAGTAGCATCATGTGGATTCATTTTTCCGGCAAGAACTAGGCTTAACTGTTTGCGTCTCAAAGCGGCATCAAAACGCTCTTTCTCAAGTTCAGTTTCAGGAATTATAGGCGCGACTTCAACTGGTTTTCCATTATCGTCAACTGCAACAAATGTGTAAATGGCTTCATTGGCTTTGCTTCTATTGCCAGTTTTTCGATCTTCAATCCAAACATCAAGATAAATTTCCATAGAACTTTTAAAGCTTCTGGATACTTTTGCTTCAATCGTAACAACACTTCCCAAGGGAATAGGTCTATTAAAAGCAACATGATTAACGGAAGCCGTAACGGCAATTCTTCTCGAATGCCTTTGAGCTGTAATGCTTGAAGCACGATCCATTCGGGCTAATAATTCACCGCCAAAAAGATTATTTAGGGGATTGGTTTCACTTGGCAGAACCAAATCAGTTAACACAGTTAAGGATTCAGAAGGAGATTTCGGCAGCATTTTTTTAAAGTTCTTTAACGAGTAACCAAGCATTTGGATTTACTGATTTTTGAATTTCTTCCATTGCTTGATGAGCTTCAGCGTAGGTAGCATAACTTCCGTATAGAACAGGAAACAAGCCGTGTTTATTAGCATCAATACGCCTGGCTTTAAAGCCAGACTCGGTTAATTCTTCGTATGCTTTTTGAGCATTTTTTTCATTTCTAAAGGCTCCAGCTACTATATGATAGGATAATTTTTCCTCTTTTACAATAAGAGTTACCGAAGGGATAGGGTTTTCAATAAAGAAAGTAGCTTCTTGAATTTTGTTTTGAACTTGCTTTTGAACAGCAGTTTCTACTAACAAGGTTTCTTTGGCAACATGGTCTTGCAATATTTTATAACCAATGCTCCCTGCAGCGGATAACGCAACAATAAGTATGGCCGCGTATTTAAGATAAGGCCGCGTTTTTCTATCTTCAGGAATAAAAGCAATTGGCTCTTTTGCATCAACAATAATTTTTTCTATTTCGGGTATTGAAATCTCTCTTTTAATGGAAGGCGAAACAAATGAATTCAGTCCGAAAGATTCAGTCAAATAATTGATGTTTTCAGAAGGAGTGAAAACTAAATTCTTTTCTGTATTAAATGAGAGTTCTCCAATATTTTTCAAAGTAAATTTTTGATTTACTTCAAGAATACTTTTCCAAATTACAACTTCACTTTCTATTGAAGCAACAGCATTTTCGTAATTGGTATTTTCCGATTTAGAAATATGATTGGCTAATAATCCGTCATTGTTTTTTAAATGAGAATTAAATGAAATTAATTTTTTTGGAGGATAAAAAGAATTGGTGTTTTCATGCATGTGTGCCGACTGAATCTCAGTCAAAAAAGCACCAAAACCAGGAACAGTTACACATTGATGTCTGTATAAAAGTTGCGAAATGTATTGTTCTATCTTCATAGCAACAAAGTTATACAATGCGATAAAGTATCAAAATTTTATTCACAATTTTTATTAACAATTCTAATAAAATTTTATATTTTTCAGGTTCAAATAGTTATCATGAACGACGAAGAATTATTACATGTATTAGCCTTGTTAAAAGTAGAAGGAGTTGGAGATATTATTGCAAAAAAACTCCTTTCGCATTTTGGTTCCGCAACGGCAGTTTTTAATGCCAAAGCTTCTCAAATGGCATCAATTGATGGCGTTGGTTCAGTATTGTTGAAAAAGCTGAAGGATAAAACGATTTTTGAAAAAGCGATTCAGGAATTAAAATTCATCAAAGAAAATACTATTGATGTTGCTTTTTTTATGGATGAAAAATATCCAGATCGATTGAAACATTGCATTGATGGTCCTGTTTTGTTGTTTTCAAATGGAAATATTGATTTTAAAAACAGAAAAATAATCAGTATAGTAGGAACTCGCCAAATTACTTCTTATGGTACTGAATTTTGCAAAAAACTAATTGCTGATTTAGCACCATTAAATCCAATTATAGTAAGCGGTTTTGCCTATGGAGTTGATATTGTAGCGCATCAAGCTGCTTTAGAACATAATTTACAAACCATTGGAGTTTTAGCTCATGGTTTAAACCAAATTTATCCTAAAACACATAAAAAATATGTTTCTAAAATAGAAGAAAATGGTGGTTTTATGACTGAGTTTTGGAGTTCATCAAATCCTGAAAAAGAAAACTTTGTAAAACGAAACCGCATTGTTGCAGGAATTTCAGAAGCGACTATTGTCATAGAATCTGCAGATAAAGGAGGCTCGCTGATTACCGCAAATATAGCAAATGATTATAACCGAGACGTGTTTGCCGTTCCAGGACGAACTTCAGATAAATACAGTCAAGGATGTAATAATTTAATAAAAACCCAAAAAGCGAACCTACTATCAAGTGCTGCGGATATATTATACATTTTGAATTGGGATATCGAAAAAAAAGTTAAACCAGTTCAAAAACAATTGTTTGTTACTTTAGATCAAGACGAACAAAAAGTGTATGATTATCTCCAAAAAAACGGAAAAGAATTACTAGATACAGTTGCCTTGCAATGTGATTTCCCTATTTATAGAATTTCTGGATTATTGTTAAATATGGAATTAAAAGGAGTAATTCGTCCTTTGCCGGGAAAATTATTTGAGGCGATTTAAAAACTAAATCCTAACTTTTCTCTCACTCTATTCAAAACGCCATTAGCAATCACTTTAGCTCTTTGAGCACCTAAAAATAAAGCATGATCAATTTCGGGTAGATTGTTCATGTAATAGGAATATTTTTCTCTTTCGGTTTTAAAGGTCTCTAGAATAAGTTCAAACAAAGCTTGTTTGGCGTGACCGTAACCAAAATCTCGGTTTGTGTTTTTATATTTTTCGGTCATTGTTTCTATTTGACTGTCGTTTGCCAATAACTTGTAAATAGCAAAAATTTTACAGGTATTAGTATTTTTTGGCTCTTCAAGTGGCGTGCTGTCGGTTTCTATAGACATGATTTGCTTACGCAACGTTTTATCGTCTAAAAAGATATTGATGATATTATTGGCTGATTTGCTCATTTTTCCACCATTGGTTCCAGGAACATACTTAGTATTTTCTTGTAAGTATGATTCTGGTAAAACAAAGGTTTCACCCATTTGATGATTAAACCTTGCAGCCACATCACGGGTAATTTCAACATGTTGCAACTGATCTTTTCCCACAGGAACAAATTGCGCATCATACAACAAAATATCGGCTGCCATTAGCATTGGATAAGAGAATAATCCTGCATTTACATCGTCTAATCTATCCGATTTATCTTTAAAAGAATGAGCCAATGTTAACCGTTGGTACGGAAAAAAACAACTTAAATACCAAGACAATTCAGCTGTTTGCGGCACATCAGACTGACGATAAAAAATTACTTTATTAATGTTTAATCCGCAAGCTAACCACGCTGCTGCCGTACTGTATGTATTTGCTCTTAAAGTGGCACCGTCTTTTATTTGTGTTACCGAATGCAAATCGGCAATAAAAAGAAAGGATTCATTTTCAGGTTTATTTGATAATTCGATAGCTGGAATAATTGCACCTAATAAATTTCCTAAATGTGGTGTTCCTGTGCTTTGAATGCCTGTAAGTATTTTGGACATAATAAACTTAAATTTTCACAAAGGTAAATCTTTTAATAAAAATAAAAATTGAATTCTTACTTTTGACAACATGAAAATACTAAAAATCATTTTTTGGTCGCTTTGGCGCATTTGGTTTTATATCATGATGGGCATTCCTATTATAATTATGTTGCCTTTTTTGTTGGTTTCTATTCTTAAAGAAAAATGGTATCCTTATTTTTTTATCATGGCACGAATTTGGGCCAAATGGATTCTTTATGGCTCAGGATTTTATTACAGAGTTGAAAACGAACAACAGTTAGAATCTCACAAGAGTTATATGTTTGTCGCTAATCACACTTCAATGGCCGATATTATGTTGATGCTTGCGGTAGTTAAACATCCGTTTGTTTTTGTTGGTAAAAAGGAATTGTCTAAAATTCCACTTTTTGGATTCTTCTATAAACGAACCTGTATTTTAGTCGATAGAGGAAGCCAAAGAAGCAGAATGGAAGTTTTTAATCGTGCTGAAAGAAGATTAAAACAAGGTTTAAGTATTTGTATATTTCCTGAAGGCGGTGTCCCTGCTAATGAAAGTATACTTTTAGATGGTTTTAAAGACGGCGCCTTTCGTTTGGCTATAGAACATCAGGTTCCTATAGTTCCAATGACTTTTGCAGATAACAAAGAACGCTTTTCTTATACTTTTTTAAGTGGCAGTCCAGGATTAATGAGGGTTAAAGTTCATTCATTTATACCTACAATTGGTAAAACAATCGAAAACAAAAAAGACATTAAAGAAATAAAAGAAAAAGTTTGGGGGGTTATCCACAATCAGTTGCTTGAATTTATGAGATAAAAAAAAGCCCGAAATCTAAAATTTCGGGCTTTTTTTTATGCATTGTTTGTTTTAATTTGATCTTTAATTTTTTGCTCTAATTCGTCCGCCAATTCGGGATTGTCTTTTATTAGAGCTTTTACAGCATCACGACCCTGACCTAATTTGGTTTCGCCATAACTGAACCATGAACCCGCTTTTTTAATGATTTCAAATTCAACAGCTAGGTCTAGAATTTCGCCTGTTTTTGAAATTCCTTCACCATACATAATGTCAAATTCGGCAACTTTAAATGGTGGAGCTACTTTATTTTTTACCACTTTTACTTTAGTTCTGTTTCCTAAAACGTTATCACCATCTTTTATTTGTGTTGAACGACGAATGTCTAGACGAACAGAGGCGTAAAACTTCAATGCATTTCCACCGGTAGTTGTTTCTGGATTTCCAAACATCACACCAATTTTTTCTCTTAATTGGTTAATAAAAAATACAGTACAATTAGTTTTGCTAATAGTTCCTGTCAATTTTCTTAACGCTTGAGACATTAATCTTGCATGTAATCCCATTTTAGAATCGCCCATTTCGCCTTCAATTTCACTTTTAGGAGTTAATGCAGCAACCGAGTCAATCACAACAATATCAATCGCTCCTGAACGAATTAAATTTTCAGCAATCTCTAATGCTTGCTCTCCGTTATCAGGTTGAGAAATAATTAAATTTTCAATATCTACACCTAGTTTTTCAGCATAATTTCTATCAAAAGCATGCTCAGCATCTATAAAAGCAGCAATTCCTCCTGCTTTTTGCGCCTCGGCTATAGCGTGCAAGGTTAACGTTGTTTTACCAGATGATTCAGGGCCATATATTTCAATAACTCGCCCCTTTGGATAACCGTTTACCCCTAATGCCAAGTCTAAACCTAATGAACCTGATGAAATAACCTCTACCTCTTCAACGGCTTTATCTCCCATTTTCATTACAGTTCCTTTTCCATAAGTTTTGTCAAGCTTGTCAAGTGTTAGTTGTAATGCTTTTAATTTAGCTTCTTTTTCAGAATTTCCTTTTTCCAAAGTGTCTTTTGCTGCCATGTATATAGAATATTATTTTGAGTAAAAATACTTATTTTTTTTGAAGTTACAAGAAGTGGTTAGATAAAGAATAGACAAATTTTTAAATAGTAAACAAACAAAAATTTATTTCTTATTTTTGTCAATATATTTTCATTTGATGCAAAAAATTATTTCGTATCCAATATCGTTTATTGCCTTATTTTTGTTTTTAATGACATTGGTGGTTTTTCATCCCATACAATGGATATGTTTTAATTTAGTTGGTTATCAAGCACATAAAAAAAGTGTGGATTATCTTAATTTTATGCTCATAAGAATTGGACATATTCTTGGAACCACTTATAAAGTAGAAAATCGAGAAGATATTCCAAATGGAGTTCCAATTATTTTTGTAGCAAATCATCAGAGTTTATATGATATAATTGCTATAATTTGGTTTTTTAGAAAATTTCATCCTAAATTTGTAAGTAAGAAAGAACTAGGAAAAGGAGTTCCTAGTGTTTCTTATAATTTACGTCACGGAGGATCAGTTCTTATAGATAGGAAAGACCCTAAACAAGCCGTTCCAAACATTAAAAAATTATCTGAATATATAGAATTTCACAAACGTTCAGCTGTTATTTTTCCTGAAGGAACTAGGACTAAGACTGGAGTTCCAAAAGAGTTTTCGCAAACAGGATTAAAGATATTATGTAAGTATGCACCTTCGGCATTTGTAGTCCCAATTTCTATAAATAACTCTTGGAAAATATTTAAATACGGATTTTTTCCGCTTGGTTTAGGAAATCATCTTACCTTTGTAGTTCATAAACCACTCTCTGTAAAAGATTTGTCGTTTGATGAACTTATGAAACAAACCGAACAAAGTATTGTTCAAGGAATAAAAACTTAAAATATTTATATGTCTATTAAAAACATTCGTCTAGAGGTGATGCAATTTCTAGAAAATAAGGTTGACGGATTTGTTGATCAATATCTAATTCCGGTAGAAAAAATTTGGCAACCTTCAGATTTTTTACCTAATTCTGAAAGTGATACTTTTTTTGAAGAGGTTAGAGAGTTGCGAGAAATAGCAAAGGATTTACCCTATGATTTTTGGGTAGCTATGGTTGGCGACACCATTACTGAAGAAGCTCTACCTACTTATGAATCTTGGTTGATGGATGTTGAAGGAGTTGACAATGTGGAGAGAAATGGTTGGTCAAAATGGGTTCGACAATGGACAGGAGAGGAGAATCGTCATGGCGATTTATTAAACAAGTATTTATATTTGTCAGGGCGAGTGAATATGCGCGAGGTTGAAATGACAACACAACATTTAATTAATGATGGATTCGACATAGGAACTGGAAGGGATCCTTATAAGAATTTTGTTTACACGTCTTTTCAGGAATTAGCGACCTATGTCTCTCATAACAGAGTTTCGCAATTAGCAAAAAGTTATGGAGATAATAAGTTGTCTAAAATGTGCAAAATGATAGCTGGAGACGAGATGCGCCACCACCATGCATATAGTGAGTTTGTAAATCAGATTTTTAAAGTAGACCCAAGTGAAATGATGCTGGCTTTCAATTATATGATGAAACAAAAAATTGTAATGCCAGCCCATTTTTTGAGAGAATCCGGACAAAAAATAAGCACCGCCTTCGAGCAATTTTCAGATTCAGCTCAACGTATAGGGGTTTATACTGCTAGTGATTACGTCGATATTATGCAAAAGTTAATAGAGAAATGGGAGATAGATAAAATAGTTGGATTAACTGACGAAGCCGAAAAAGCTCGAGATTATTTGATGAAACTACCAGCAAGAATGGCAAAAGTTTCAGAGAGGCTAATAATTCCTGCAGAGTCATACATTTTTAAATGGGTTGAACCAGCTGTAGCCCGATAACATTAAAAAAAATATTTTAAATCCTTTCCTTAATTAAGAAAGGATTTTTTTTGCGGTTAGTTTTCATAAGAAGAATCAGCAACAAACCACGAAAAATTTATGCAAATTTTATAATATGGGTAGTTTACAAATATTTCTCTTTTCTTTGAATACTTACATTTTAAATCTTTCTTTCACAAATCAAACCTTCCTCAATTTAGAACTCTTAGGAACTTAAAAAACATCTAAAAAAGATATTTTTATTTATTAATAATTTCATATTTCAGCAATTAAAGCCATGATATATAGAAACTTATCAACACGAAAACGTTTTCGTAGTGGGTTTGAATTATAATTTAGATAAAATATAAATTTTTTAATTTAAATTTATATTCTCAAAAAATATGTAATTATTTAAAAACAAGCTTGTTTGGTTATTTATTAATAAATATTAGACGCTTATTTTATATAATAACAGATTTAAAGAGAATTAGGCTAAGCCTTTTAAATTCGAAAAAAACAGTATTTTATAAAAACGTAGTATATGAAAAAATTTATTTTAAACTCTCTTTTTGTCTTAAAAAACGGTGGTTTATATTTAGTTTTAATTGCGTTTTTTTTTATTGGGAGCAAATCATTTTCACAGCCTCTAATTAGAACTACAGGAGGATATGGACAATATGGATACATAGAAAAAGATGCAACAACTACAAACTTTTTAGTTGGAAATGGTGGATATGGAAATATTTTTCAATACGGTGTTCGGACGTATTTAACAGGTCCAAATGTTACTAAATACAATTATTCGGCATCAGGAAGTTGTGCCAGAGGAGATGATTCTACAACCAATTATGACAATTCAACAAATGCAATGGTCGCTGGGAATATTTTATATTCTTCAGTGTTTGTTGAATATTGTGGGCTAGTTTACTCTCATACTAATATGACTCCAACGGTTCAGTGTTTTAATGAAAGATCTTTTTTTGTTGTAGATGTAGATCCTAAAACAGACGCTTTAACCAATAATGTTTGCTATTCCGCTGCAAATTCAAATGTTGTGTTAACATTTACAGTTTCTAATGAAAACACTGCGGGACAAGTACTTAATAGGTTGTGGCTCTCCAATGACGGTTCAGCGTTAGAAGGCACAGATATAAACAATGCGGCATTTATGTTGTACTACGAGCCAGCAACAGGAACGGAAGTCTTTGACGGATCTGAATCATCAACTGTGCTTTATGGAGATTACGGTGGGAATTCAACTTCAAACAATCAATATGGTCATGACGCTTTAAACATTTCAATTCCACAGAATACAACAGGAGGATTAAGATGTTATGTTGTACTTAGAGGAACTGCAACCTATTTGGCTGCTTCTGCCATTAGCAAAACCATTCGATTAGGAATTATGGCTGATGGTATAAATATTACACCAAATAGAAACACTTCATTTTCTAGATTACAAATGGATTTAACCCGTTCAAGTGCTTCTTTTTTTACAATTAATAGTACACCAACAGTTCCTTTAGCAATAACAGGAACTGCTGTTCAATCTGATAGCGCAACCAATCAAGCCTATAGTGTAGCTGCAGTTGCAGGAGCAACTTCCTATAATTGGACTTTACCTTTTGGATGGGCACAAACTGGTGGAGGAACTACAAATTCAATTTTAGTTACTGTTGGAACAGCTGGACAAAACGGAAATATAAGTGTAACGGCACAAAGCAATTGCGGAATTAGTTCTGCCAGAACATTAGCAGTAACTGTGGTAAATGCAGCACCAACAATGCCTTTAGCAATATCAGGAACAGTTTCTCAAAGCCCTACAACAACTTTACAAGTCTATAGTGTGCTACCTGTAGCCGGAGCAGCAACTTATACATGGACGGTTCCTGTTGGGTGGACGATAACTGCAGGAGTAGGAACAAATTCAATAACGGTTACCACTGGCGCAGTTGGACAAAGTGGCAACATTACTGTTACAGCAGGAAACGGTTTTGGTACAAGTGCTGCTCAAACACTTGCAGTTATTATAAATCCGACTTATTCTGGCAAAGCTTTTTTTAAATTAAATGGTGCTGGCACACAATATTTTGGGTGTAGTTTAAATACAACATGCGATCCAGGACAAACTTCAGATTTAGCAGGAGGAGTACCAATCGTAGGGACGCTTTCTCAAGGACAAAATTTTCAACTTGGAGGAAACATACTTCAATCAGGAACTGTATATACTAATGCTACAATGTATTATCGAGTCTTTAAAAGTGGGAATACACCACCAGTATTTTCAACTAAAGTATTGGTAAATATTGGAGCTCCAGGAAACGGTTGTAATGGAGCTGACAGAAAATGGGAAATAAGCGAGTTATTAACTACAATAGTTGCGGGTCAAAATAGTTTAGGTATAACAGAAGGTGATGGCTCCTATGTAGTACAAATTTATTATTCTGCTGTTGGCGGTGGATTTACTTATGATTGGTACAAATCAGGAACATCTGCTTTTTCTGCCTTTTTTAATGTAGTTACAGTTACTCCAGGAGGAGAAAAAGATGCAAATGACGGGAATTATGATCCAACAGCAGCAAATACGAGCGGAATTTTCGAATCGTATATGGGGGTTTTGGTTAAGGATATAAACAACATTCCAATATTGGGTTTAAATAGAGTTTTTGATATGGATGGAGCTTTAGGAAGTTCAAATGCATCTAATTTTGATTTTGGTATTCAAGATCCAGGATTGACTTTTAATGTTGGAACAGAAGCCAAAATTTTTACAAGAGGCACCCATACGGTTTGTGGTTGTAGCAGTTGGAGTTATGTGTATAATGCCGCTACTGCAACAGATCCAATTGCAACTGATTTTCCATTACCAACTTCGGGTTCACTATTTACTTCACAAACAAATGGAAAGTTTACATTAGTGAATTCTTCTGCAACTTTAGGTTCTAATATTCCATTTGTAGCTTCTGGTGGTAATGCATCTGGGTCAACATCTGACGGAGGTTATAATTCAAGTATAGATGTTGCACCTAATATTATTACAAAATATAAAGATTATACAGATCCAGTTACTGGAACAGTTAATTCAATAAATACTCCTGTAAATCCTATAGGATGCCCAACGTGTTCTGGTGATTATAGAGTTGCTATAGCGATGTTAGCATGGGTAAGTACAACAGGAAATTGTTCGGATGTATCTAGTTTAATTTATCATAGAGACATCAATAAAAATAAAGTTACTGCTTCTGGAGTATTGCTGAATCCTAACCACAACAATGCACCAATTGCGAGTCCAGGGAATTCATCTAAAAACAGTTTGCCAGGCACCAATTTATTTTATGTTTCTAGTGTTAAAATTGGAGCTTCGGATGGTTTAAAAAAGTGGGATGGTACAAACTGGAGAAAATCACCATTTTGGACAATAACTACTCCCCCAAGTAAGAAAAATGATATTTTGTTTGAGGCAAATTATTCAACAGTAACTAGTGGAGATATAAATTGTAATGACATGACAGTAAACAATGGAGTTACAGTAACTATTGGCGAAGATGATTATATTGAAGCATTAAATACTGTTATTACTTTAGGCACAGGGAAGATTGTTATAGCTAATTCAGGAAATTTAGTACAGCGATGTGATGAAAAACCAGAGTTAGCTTACATAGAGCATTTAAAAACAACGGGCTTAAAAAGAAAATGGGATTATGAATATTGGGGGACACCTATAAACGAAAACTTGTTTGGTACTAAGCCTTCTCCTTATGATATAGGATATTGGAGACAATCAGGTCCTGGTGGAGGATGGAGAACATTGACTTCAGGAGATATGAGTGTAGGAAAAGGATTTATTCTTAGAGTTGGTAATTTAGGACCTTGGAATGTTGGTGTTGGAGGTACTACAAGTTGGCAAATAAATGGAACTGCTAATAATGGGATTGTAACTGTGCCAGTTACTCAGGAAAATTATGCTACCAACCCCACAAATTATAATAATGGCGCTTTATTAGCGAACCCATACCCATGTTCAGTAGATGGTTATAAATTTCTTACTGATCCAAGCAACTCAAATTTAGAAGGATCATTGTTTTTTTGGACCTCTGCGACTCAATATCCAGGAACAGGTGCTTATCAAGATCCAGATTATGCTGTTTGGAATCTTACAGGTTCTACTACTCCTGCAAACGGACAAACTCCTGATGGAAAAATACCATCGGGGCAAGGGTTTTTCGTTAGAGTTATGACTAATGGAACTGCAGTTTTTAAAAACTATATGAGAGCTACAGACAAAAACACCATGTTTTATAGAAAATCTAAAGATATTGCAGATCGCTACTGGTTAAACCTAACTGACGGATTAAGGCTCAATAGTCAAACTTTGATCGGGTATCTTGACGAAGCAACTAATGATTTTGACAGATTGTACGATGCTCACAGAATGGGAGAAACTTCAATAGAACTGTATTCATTGTTAGGTAAAGAAAAACTATCTATAAACGGTAGAGTTCCTTTTGTTTCATCAGACGAGGTTCCATTAGGAATTAAACAAGTAGCAACTACACCTCAAGTTTTAACAATAACATTGTCAAATAAAGAAGGAATATTTGCAGAAGGAACACCAATTTATTTATACGATAAATTTTTAAATACGTATCATAATCTTCAAGAGTCATCGTATACCTTTAAAGCTTCTACCCTCGAGGATAATGAAAGATTTAAATTAGTATATATAAATCAATCTTTAAAAACAGATGATTTTGAAAATACAAATGCAATAGCATATATTAAAAATAGAAAGTTAAATATTTCTAGTAGTTCAACTATTAGTAAAGTAACAATTTATGATATTTCAGGTCGAACGGTAGCTATTGTTAATAATAATGCTACTAGTAATAAATTTATTTGTGATTTTAATTACTCAAACGGAATCTATATTGCTAAAATTTTTTTAGAAAACGGTAAGGTAATTTCTCAAAAGATAATGAATTAAAGATGTTAATGTATTTTTTTTAAATAGTTTTAAAATCCGTAGCAATACGGATTTTGTTTTTTTAAACACAGTATATTTGCATCAAGAAATCCAAATATGAATACAACTGATTTAATTAATAAGACAATCCTTTTTGTAAAACAAGAATTAAAAGATTCCGAAGGCGGACACGATTGGTTTCATATTGAAAGAGTTTATAAAAATGCACTATCTATTTCTAAAAACGAAACTTGTGATGAAACAGTAGTAGCTTTAGGCGCTTTACTTCACGATATTGCCGATAGCAAGTTTCATAACGGAGATGAAACTATCGGACCCGAAAAAGCCCGTCAATTTTTAGAATCTGAAAACGTTCACGAAGAAATCATTATTCATGTTGTTTCTATCATTAAAAACATTTCCTATAAAGGAGGTAATTTTGAAAAAAAATTTCAGTCAATAGAGTTAAATATTGTTCAGGATGCCGACAGATTAGATGCTGTTGGAGCCATAGGCATTGCTAGAACATTTAATTATGGAGGGTTTAAAAACAGACCTTTATACAATCCTGATATTGCTCCAAATTTAAATATGACTAAGGAAGAATATAAAAATTCTGAAGCGCCAACTCTGAATCATTTTTACGAAAAATTACTTTTATTAAAAGACAAAATGAATACAGAAACAGGGAAGCGAATTGCCCAAGACAGACATCATTTTATGGAGTTATTCATGTCGCAATTTTATGCAGAATGGGATGGCGAAAAGTAAAAACCAAAAATTAACGGAATAAGTATAAATTATTTTCCTGTAAATTCCGACTTTCTTTTTTCTAAAAAAGCCGTTGTTCCCTCTTTAAAGTCTTCGGTTCCAAAGCATTTGCCAAAGTTTCTAACTTCGGTTTCAAAACCATTAACTCCGTCTTTATAATTGGCGTTAATAGCTTTTATGGCTTTGCTGATGGCTAATGGAGAATTTCTCATAATTTTAGTTGCAATACTTTTTGTAAATTCTAAAAGTTCTGCCAGAGTCACTACATGGTTTACTAAACCATAATTTTTTGCGGCTGCAGCATCTATCATTTCTGCAGTCATAATCATTTCCATTGCTCGACCTTTGCCTACCAATTGAGGTAATCGTTGTGTTCCTCCGTAACCAGGAATTAATCCTAAAGTAACTTCAGGTAACCCCATTTTAGCATTATCTGAAGCAATTCTAAAGTGACAAGACATCGCTAGTTCTAAACCTCCGCCAAGAGCAAAACCATTAATAGCTGCAATAACTGGTTTTTTCAAATTTTCAATAAAATCAAATAAAAGTTCTTGTCCTTGCTTTGCCAATTGTTCTCCTTCAGCAATAGAAAAGTTGGCAAATTCAGCAATATCGGCACCAGCTACAAAAGCTTTTTCGCCACTTCCTGTTAAAATGATTACTCGAATATCGTCATTGTTTTCTAATGATTTGAAGGCTTCATGTAATTCTTGAATGGTTTCAGAATTGAGAGCATTTAATTTTGTAGGTCGATTTACGGTTATCGTTGCAATATTATTATCTGACGCAACTAATATATTAGAATAATTCATTTTTAAATTTTAAGTGTTTATTATTGGAAGCGAAACCGTAAAAGTAGTTCCTTTTCCGTACTGAGTTTCAAATGTAATCGTTCCTTTATAATTTTCTATAATATTTTTTATAATTCCCAATCCAAGCCCCATTCCGCTATTTTTTGTAGTAAATTTAGGCTCAAAAATTCTATCTATATTGTATTCTTCAATTCCTATTCCGTTGTCTTTCACTGAAATTTGAACATCATTTACAACTCTTTTTACGGTAACTAAAATCTTTTTTTCTTTTTGTTCTTGCGGAATCGCTTGAATAGCATTCTTAGCCAAATTGGTAATGATTCGAATTAATTGTGTTCGATCCATCTTAGAAATAATTTCTTTTTCTTGACTTTCAAAAACAATATAATCTTCGTTAAAAATATCTAGAGCCAATTCTACAACTTCAACTACGTTCAAAGTTTCGTTTTGTTGTGCTGGCATAGAGGCAAAGTTCGAAAATGCAGAAGCTACTGAACTCATCGTGTCAATTTGCTGAATCAAAGTTTCTGAATAATCTTTTAGCTTTTGTTTTAATTCCAGATCATTGGCGTCAAACTTTCGTTGAAAACTTTGAACCGTTAATCGCATTGGCGTTAACGGATTTTTAATTTCATGAGCTACTTGTTTTGCCATTTCTCGCCAAGCTTCTTCTCGTTCGCTTTGTGCTAATTTTGTAGCACTTTGTTCGAGTTCGTCAACCATAATATTATAGGCTTTTATCAGTAAATTAATTTCTTTACTGTTAGCTTCCAATACAATTTTTTCGTTTTTTTGGGTTAGACTTGTTTCGCTTAACTTGTCAGAAATTGTTTTTAGCGATTGTGTGATATAGGTAGAAAGAAAATAAGCCAAAGCAAAAGCAATTACTAACATAAAGGAATAAACTTGCCCTAATCGAATTAGAAAACTTTGTAATTCTTTGTCATAAAAACCATCGTCTTCTACATAAGGTAAATTTAAAATCCCTAAAGGTTTGAATTTTTCATCTTTTATTTGACTGTAAGCCGAACGATTTTTTACACCATCAATATTCTTAATATCAACGTATCTTTTTTCAATAGATGATTGCACGAGTTTCAGAATGTACTTAGGAATAGGAGGAGAGACACTGTCTATAGAAAAAGAAGCTTTAGATGATTTTAAAAGCTTTCCGTTTAAACTGTATATATTAATTTCAAGATTATGAATTTGTGCTAATTCATGTATTTTATCTTTAAAAATAAAGGGTAAGTTATTTGAAGTTAGCGGATAAGTTGTCGTAGAAAGCACATAGTTTATATGCTCTTTTATGGCGGTTTCTTTTCGTTCTAAACGTTCTTGATGGTATTCTTTAGCTTCGTTTTTAAATTGAATAATAGAAATAGAAGCCATTAAAAGCGAGGCAATCAAAATCAATACAATCATCGAAAGGAAAATCCTAATTCGAAGGGAAAGCATAGACATTTTGAATCCTTTTGCCATAATTAGGACTTGTTGTTTTCTCTAATTCGTTTGTAAAATTTAAACCCCAACATTATAACTATTGAAAATAAAAAAATACCTAGTACTCCATAAATCCAGTTGAAAGCATTTTTTAGAATCACTAAAAACACAACTGCAAATAATATTAGTGTTGCGCCTTCATTCCATAATCGCATAAAGTTAGAACTATGATTGAAAATGTTATTTTGTAATTGATTATAGATTTGATGACATTTGAGTTGGTAAGCAATTAATATAACTACAAAACCCAGTTTTACATGCATCCAAGGCATTTGTAACCAAGCGGGCATTAAAATTAATAACCAAATTGCAAATAGTGAAGCTAAAATGGCACTTGGCCAAGTGATAATGTACCATAACCGATAGGTCATTATTTTGTATTGTTTTTGGAGAATTTCTTTCTCTGGCGAAATCTTATCGTTAGCTTCAATTTGATATACAAACAATCGTACAATATAAAACAAACCAGCAAACCACGTAATAACAAAGATGAGGTGAAGTGATTTTATGTAGTTGTAGTATTCCATTTTTTAAGTATTTTGCCAGTCTTTAATCCAATCTGCAACAATTGCACACCATTCATCATCATCATTCATACAAGGAATTGCCATAAATTCCTCACCTCCATGAACTTTAAATTCATGATTGGCTTCCATGGCTATTTCTTCTAAAGTTTCCAAACAATCTGAGACAAAAGCAGGCGTTACAACCGCTAATTTTTTAATTCCTTTTTCCGGCATTTTATTTACTTCAACATCGGTGTATGGTGTTAGCCATTTGTCGCCTGCCAATCGGGATTGGAAAGTTTGACTGTATTTACCTTCTGGAATTCCCAAATATTGTACTACTTGTTTTGTAGTTTCATAACATTGATGGCGGTAACAAAACTCGTGTGCTGGTGAAGGCGTGTTGCAACATGAACCATCAATGGTGCAATGTGATTTAGTGATATCGGTTTTACGAATATGACGTTTTGGAATTCCGTGATATGAAAACAATAAATGATCGTATTCAAAAGTGTCTAAATGCTTTTTTATCGAGTTTGCTAAGGCTTTAATATATCCTGGCTTGTTGTAAAAAGCAGGAACGATTGTAAAGGTCATTTCAGGAAAATGTTTCTGACGCAATTCTTCTGCTAAAACTAAAATCGTAGTTGTTGAAGCCATAGCATGTTGCGGATACAAAGGGAAAAGCATTACTTCGGTTACACCCTTGTCTTTTAGTTCTTGCAATCCTTTTAAAATTGTCATAGTGCCATAACGCATGGATAGAGCCACAGGAATATTTGTTAAAGCCTGTACCTTTTTTCGCATTCTTTGAGAAATCACTACCAAAGGGGAGCCTTCTTTCCACCATATTTTAGCATAAGCCGCCGCCGATTTTTTTGGCCGTGTTTGTAAAATAATACCTCGAACTAATAAGGCACGTAATAAAAACGGAACGTCTATAACGTATTTGTCCATTAAAAATTCATCTAAATAAGGCTTTACATCTTTTGCAGTTGGGCTTTCTGGCGAACCTAGATTGACTAATAATACTCCTTTCATATGTGTTTTTTAATTTTTATAAATGTACTGAAACTTCTTTTTTCTTTATTTAATTAACAATTTTTTATTGAATGTTTTATGATAGTATTAATTGTTTGGGTTAATTGACATCAAATATTTTTTTGGTGTTGTCGCAAATTTCTTTTTGAAAGCCGCTATAAAATGACTTCCGGTGCTATAGCCTATTTTCAATCCAACTTCATTTACATTGTACGACCCAGAATCCAATAATTGTCTAGCATAATTCATTTTGTAATCAAACAAAAAGCCATAAACAGTATCGCCGTAAATTTGTTTGAATCCCATTTTTAGCTTTTTTAAATTCAGACCAATTTGATCTGCTAATTCTTGTAATCCCGGAGGTTCAGCCATATTCGAAATTATAATTTCCTTGGCTTTTTTAATTTTTAATACGTTTTCTTCGTCTATTAAAAAAGGACATTGCTCTGCATTTGGATCTTCATTTCTGTTGAAAAATAAACTTAATAATTCATACCCTTTTCCTTTATAGTAAAGGTTTTTTATAGAAGGATTTAAATTATAATGAAACATTTGGTTGAGTACAATTGCCATTGATGGACTGATATTTTCTTCGCCATAATATTTTTTGTCTCGGTTTTCGGCACTCAAAAAAGGAATATGATCGGAATGTGTAGAAAATAATCCATGAAACTTTTTGATAGAAACTAAAATAGTAATCAACCAAGATTTTGGAGCAATTTCTATGTGCAATGGTAATTCTTTTTGAGGATTGTAAAAAAGCAAAGATTTTTCTTCTTTCAATTCCAAAGTATAATTGCCTTGATTGAAAATAAATTTCGCACTTCCTTTTAGTCCAAAATGAAATTGAATCAAACCAATATCTACTTGACGTTCAACAATAATCATTTCATCACTGTCGTTTTGAAATCGAATTAGGGTAAAATCATTTTCAACTGTTATTACTTCTTGAGAACTCATAGCGATATTTTTTTTACGTTGAATACGGAAAAGAACCAATTTTTATTTTCTATTTATTTAGAATTAATCTAAACTAAAAAGTTTATAAGCATTGATTTTAGTACAAAAATAAAATATTTAACGATAGAAATCATATTTATTGACAAAATATCTCACAGCGACACAAAAAGAACTTATAGCGTTACTTTTATAAAAAGGATAGCGATACTTTTGTCTTGTATTAGTAGTAATAGAATTTTATGGAAAACGGAATTATATCAAAGCATACCACTTTCTACTCCATTGGTTTGAGTTATAAGAAAGCAGATGCTGATATAAGAGGAAAATTTAGTGTTGATACTCAAGCTAAATCGCAGTTATTGCTTCAAGCCAAACAAGAAGGAATCGAATGTTTGATTGTTACTTCTACATGTAACAGAACCGAAATTTATGGTTTTGCCCAACATCCATTTCAACTCATAAAATTGCTATGTGAAAATAGTAAAGGCACCGTAGAAGAGTTTCAAAAAGTGGCTTATGTATACAAAAATAAAGAAGCCGTTTCACACATGTTTCGAGTTGGAACAGGTTTAGACAGTCAAATTTTAGGAGATTTTGAAATTATTAGCCAACTTAAAGCTGCTTTTGTAGCAAGTAAATCATTAGGTTTAGTAAATAGTTTTCTAGAACGTTTAATAAACGTCGTTATTCAGGCGAGTAAAAAAATAAAAACCGATACTGAGATTTCTTCTGGAGCAACATCAGTTTCATTTGCTGCCGTGCAATACATCATGAAAAATGTAGAACAAATAGGAGAAAAAAACATCTTGCTTTTTGGAACTGGAAAAATAGGCAGAAATACCTGCGAAAACCTGGTAAAACATTCCAAAAACGAACACATTACCCTAATCAATAGAACCAAAGACAAAGCAGAAAAATTAGCAGGAAAGTTAAATCTTATTGTAAAAGATTATGCCGATTTGCAATTGGAACTTCAAAAAACAGATGTTGTTGTTGTGGCAACTGGAGCTCAAAATCCAACTATTGATAAAGCCATTTTGAATTTAAAAAAACCATTGTTGATTTTGGATTTGTCAATTCCTAAGAATGTCAATCAAAATGTTACAGATTTAAATAATGTTACTTTAGTTCATTTAGATGATTTGTCTCAAATTACGGATGAAACATTAGAAAACAGAAAATTACATATTCCGGCTGCAGAAGCGATTATCGATGAATTAAAAGAAGAGTTTATAACTTGGACACAAGGAAGAAAATTTGCACCAACAATTCATGCACTCAAAGCAAAACTCAATACAATTAAAGATTCTGAGCTTAATTTTCAACGTAAAAAATTGTCTAATTTTGATGAAGAACAAGCTGAAATCATTAGCAATCGTATCATCCAAAAAATCACCAATCATTTTGCCAATCATCTCAAAGCGGATGATACCATTGTGGATGAAAGTATTGAATGGATTGAAAAAATATTTCAAATTGAAGCTTCTGCCAAATAATGAAAAAAACGATACGCATTGGAACTCGTGATAGCGAACTAGCACTTTGGCAAGCGCATCATGTCGAAAAAAAACTCAATGATTTAGGGTATAAAACTCAAATTATTGCCGTTAAATCACAAGGAGACATCATTCTTGACAAACCACTTTACGAATTAGGAATTACAGGGATTTTTACCAAAACTCTTGATGTTGCTATGATTAATGGGCAAATTGACATTGCAGTTCATTCTATGAAAGATGTACCAACTGCCTTGCCTGTTGGAATTGTACAAGCAGCAGTTTTACAAAGAGCCGACGAAAAAGATATTTTAGTTTATAATAACAATCTCGATTTTCTGGAAACGGAAGGAATAATAGCAACAGGAAGTTTGCGACGCCAGGCGCTTTGGTTAAGCAAATACCCCAATCACAAAGTAGAAGATTTACGTGGCAATGTAAACACAAGACTGCAAAAATTAAAAGAAAATAACTGGAATGGAGCCGTTTTTGCGGCTGCAGGATTAGAACGAATAAATATCAAACCGTCTAATTTTGTGAATTTAGATTGGATGATTCCCGCGCCAGCTCAGGGGGCAATGGTGGTTCATGCTATGTTAAATGACGAATTTTGTAAAGAAGCTATTGCAGAGTTAAACGATCTTGAAACCGATATTTGTACCTACATTGAAAGACAATTTTTAAAAACGCTTGAAGGCGGTTGTACGGCACCCATTGGGGCTCTAGCAAAATTTTGGGAAGATGAAATTTTGTTTAAAGGAATTTTATTATCTATTGATGGAAAGCAAAAAATAGAAATCGAAAGAACAGTTCCTATTCAAGAATGGAAGAAATTGGGTTACCATTTAGCCCAAGAAATTTTGAATAATGGTGGCGCTGAATTGATGAAAAACATTAAAGAAAGTCTGAAAAAATAATGAGCGATCCAATCAAAATAGCTTCCACCAAAATACTTTCTAGCAGTCAAAGGGAGGAATTATTGAATACTAACTTTGAAGTTTATGAAGCCGATTTTATCAGAACTACCAGTATCGATTTTGATTTTAATACTATTAATGACAATTTGATTTTTACAAGCCAAAATGCTGCTCAAAGTGTCTTGCTCCATTCAAAACACGAAGATTTAATCCCGAAGCTTCGGGAAAAAAATGTTTTTTGTGTTGGGATAAAAACCAAAGCTTTATTAGAAGAAAATGGATTTAATGTTGTTGTGTATGTTGATTATGCTTCCGATTTAGCAGAGATAATCACTTTAATTTACAGTAATGAGAGTTATACTTTTTTTAGTGGTAATTTGAGAAAAGAAACTATACCCAAAGCATTAAAAGAAGCCAATATTCAACTCAATGAGATTCAAGTGTACGAAACTACTTTGACACCACACAAATTAGAAGTACCAGTTGAAGGACTTCTGTTTTTTAGTCCTTCTGGAGTTGAAAGTTATTTATCTGAAAATAAAATAAAAAAAGAAGTTTGTTTTTGCATTGGCGAAACCACAGCGGAAGCATTAGCAACAGTAACAAAAAATATAAGAATTGCTGAAAACCCTTCAATTGAAGACGTGATTTTAGAAGTAATTGAAGAATTTAAATAAGCCAAAAATGATCAAAAACGACCTTTTTCTAAAAGCCTTAAAAGGAGAAACTGTACAACGCCCACCAGTTTGGATGATGCGTCAAGCAGGTAGATATTTACCAGAATTCATTGCATTGAGGGACAAATATGATTTTTTCACTCGTTGTCAAACGCCAGAATTGGCCGCTGAAATAACAGTGCAACCCATACGAAGAATTGCTCCTGATGCGGCTATTTTGTTTTCGGATATTCTTGTTGTGCCACAAGCAATGGGGATTGAAGTGTTGATGAAAGAAAGTGTAGGGCCATTTTTACCCAATCCTATTCGTACGATACAAGACGTTGAAAGAGTAGTTGTTCCCGATGTTCACGAGACTTTGGGTTATGTTTTTGATGCCATCAAATTAACCAAACAAATGTTGAATGATGAGGTGCCATTAATTGGTTTTGCAGGTTCACCATGGACCATTTTTTGTTATGCTGTTGAAGGAAAAGGCTCTAAAAGCTTTGATACGGCTAAAGGATTTTGTTTTTCACATCCAGAAGCAGCACATGTTTTATTGCAAAAAATCACCGATACCACTATTTTATATTTGAAAGAAAAAGTTAAAGCAGGTTGCAATGCCATCCAAATTTTTGATTCTTGGGGAGGCATGTTATCGCCAGTAGATTATCAAGAGTTTTCATGGAAATACATCAATCAAATTGTAGAAGCTTTGGCAGATATGACTCCTGTAATTGTTTTCGGAAAAGGATGTTGGTTTGCACTTAACGAAATGGGAAAAAGCAAAGCTTCTGCTCTTGGAGTAGATTGGACATGCTCGCCAAGAAACGCCCGTTATTTATCTGGCGGAAATATCACTTTGCAAGGGAATTTTGATCCGTCAAGATTGCTTTCACCAATTCCTACCATTAAGAAAATGGTGCATCAAATGATTGACGAATTCGGAAAAGACAAATACATTGTAAATTTAGGCCATGGTATTTTACCCAATATTCCTGTGGATCATGCCAAAGCGTTTATTGACGCTGTGAAAGAATACAATCAATAATGAAAAATAAATTCTACCAATACATACTAAATCTTCAGGACCAAATCTGTAAAGGATTGGAAGATGTTGATGGTGTAGCCCAATTTCGTGAAGACATTTGGACTCGACCAGAAGGTGGTGGCGGAAGAACGCGTGTGATTGAAAACGGTCAAGTTTTTGAAAAAGGAGGTGTAAACATTTCAGCCGTTCATGGCAAATTGCCTGACAGTATGCAAAAATTGTTTAACGTAGGTGAAGCCGATTTTTTTGCTTGCGGATTGAGTTTGGTTATTCATCCTAAAAGCCCAATGGTGCCTACAGTGCATGCTAATTGGCGTTATTTTGAAATGTATGATGATAACGGAAACGTAATCAACAGTTGGTTTGGAGGTGGACAAGATCTTACACCTTATTATTTGTTTGAAGATGACGGAAAACATTTTCATCAAACCTGTAAAACGGCTTGCGACAAACACAATCCAGAGTTTTATCCAAAATTTAAAAAGCAGTGCGATGACTATTTTTGGAATGTACACCGAAATGAAGCTCGTGGCCTCGGCGGATTGTTCTTTGATTATTGCAAAGCAAACGAAAACACAACAATGGAAAATTGGTTTAATTTTGTAACAGAAGTGGGCAACAGTTTTCTGGAAGCTTATATTCCTATTGTAGAGAAAAGAAAAAATTTAGAATACACAGCTGCGCAACGTATGTGGCAAGAAATTCGTCGTGGGCGATATGTCGAATTCAATTTGGTTCACGACAAAGGCACCCTTTTCGGACTCAAAACCAATGGTCGAATCGAAAGCATTTTGATGAGTTTGCCACCACATGTGCAATGGGTTTATGACCATCACCCAGAAGCAGGAAGCGAAGAAGAAAAATTAATTAAAGTATTAGAAAATCCTATAGATTGGATATAAATTAAACCATTAAGGCAGTAAGAAATAATAAGACAAACTCTTCATAAAACTTAATATGTTAATGGTTCAAAAACTAAATAATATGTTCCCACTAAGACGAAACAGAAGATTAAGAGCCAACGAAAGCATCAGAAGTCTAATTCGTGAAACTATCATTTCGCCAAACGACTTTATCGTGCCACTTTTTGTAGTGGAGGGCTCAAATATTAGAGAAGAAATTCCTTCCATGCAAAATTACTTCCGTTTGAGTTTAGACAAACTCGAAAAAGAAGTCAACGAATTATGGAAATTGGGTTTAAAATCGGTATTGTTGTTTGTAAAAGTTCCAGATAATTTAAAAGACAATCAAGGAAAAGAAGCTTTGAACCCCAATGGATTGATGCAACGCGCCATCAAAACCGTAAAAAATGCTTGTCCAGAAATGATTGTGATGACCGATGTGGCTTTAGACCCCTATTCAATTTATGGTCATGACGGAATTATCGAAAACGGACAAATAGCCAACGATGCAACATCCTTATTTTTAGCAGAGATGAGTGTTGCTCATGCTCAAGCTGGAGCAGATATTGTAGCGCCAAGTGATATGATGGACGGCCGAATTCTGGAAATACGCGAAGCTTTAGAAGACAATGGTTTTAGCAATACCGGAATCATGAGCTATTCAGCTAAATACGCTTCAGCACATTATGGTCCCTTTCGAGATGCTTTAGACAGCGCTCCCGTAGATTTGCAAAACATTCCAAAAGATAAAAAAACCTATCAAATGGATTATCATAACAGACTTGAAGCGATTCGTGAAACCCGAATGGATATAGAGGAAGGTGCCGATATTGTAATGGTCAAGCCAGGAATCGCGTATTTGGATATTGTTCGTGAAGTGAAAAACATGTCAGAAGTTCCAGTTGCGGTTTACCAAGTATCGGGAGAATATTGCATGATTAAAGCCGCCGCCGAAAAAGGATGGATTGACCACGATGCGGTTATGATGGAACAGGTAACGGCTATCAAAAGAGCTGGTGCCGATTTAATAGCTAGTTATTTTGCAAAAGATGTGGTGAAGTTAATTTCTTAAAAAATGAAAAAAATTATTTTTATTTGCTTCACCAGTTCACTAATTTTCGTGTCTTGTAAAAAAGAAGAAACGAAAGAAACTGCAACTAAAGTTCCTCAAAATTCAGTTGATTTAGGTAAGGAACTTTTTCAAGGAAAAGGGAATTGCGTTGCCTGCCATTTAGTAGATCAAAAAGTAATTGGACCAAGTATTCAAGAAATTGCAAAAATATATAAAGATCAAAAGGGTAACATAATTGATTTTCTTAAAAATGATGCCAAACCTATTGTTGATCCAAGTCAGTATGAAGTCATGAAAACCAATTTTACCATTACCAAAGCAATGTCAGACGAGGAGTTGAGTGCCATTGAAACGTACATTTACTCGCATTCAAAATAAAATAATTTCTTGGTGCTCTTTGCGAAAAACTTTGCAAACTTTGCGGTTAAATTTTCACATTCATGGAAACCTGTTTTATAAATTCACCTCTTGGAATTACCAAAATTGTAGGTGATGATAACGGTATTTCAGCAATTTCAATTTTAGAAGAAGGCATTATTTCGGCTGTAATTCCGTCTGTTTTACAAGAAGCAGTTTTACAACTTCAAGACTATTTCAGAAATGAAAGAACCGAGTTTACTTTCAAAACTAATGCAAAAGGAACCGATTTTCATCAAAAAGTTTGGAGGGAATTACTACATATTCCATACGGAACCACTATTTCTTATCTTGATTTGGCTAAAAAATTAGGCGACGCAAAGGGTATTCGAGCAGCAGCTTCAGCAAATGGTAAAAACCCACTTTGGATTGTCGTTCCTTGTCATCGAGTGATTGGCACTAACGGTTCACTTACTGGCTATGCAGGAGGTTTATGGCGTAAAAAATGGCTCTTAGAACACGAAAATCCAACCAATCAACAAAGTTTATTTTAAAACAAACAATTTAGGTTACTTAGATTTATTAGATTTGTAATAAGTATAAATCTCTAAAAGCCTAAACCATGATAGAAAAAATCCGATTAGATAACATTCTTTTTTTAGATATTGAAACCGTACCAGAAGAAGAAAATTTCAATTCGCTTGATGCTGAAATGAAACAACTTTGGGAACTTAAAACCCAATACCAACGCAAAGAGGATTTTTCAGGCGAGGAATTTTATGAAAGAGCTGGAATTTGGGCCGAATTTGGTAAAATTGTCTGTATTTCGGTAGGTTATTTTACTTTGAAAGGTGATATTAGAAATTTTAGAGTGACGTCTTTTTTTGGTGATGAAAAGAAAATACTTCATGATTTCATCAATCTTTTAAACAATCACTTCAATCAGCCACAGCATGTTTTGTGCGGGCATAATGCTAAGGAATTTGACATTCCGTTCATTGCTCGTCGAATGATTATTAATCAAATCGCTATTCCAAACAAGCTGAATTTATTTGGCAAAAAACCATGGGAAATCCCACATTTAGACACTTTAGAATTATGGAAATTTGGCGATTACAAGCATTTTACTTCTCTTAAATTACTAACTAAAATTCTTGGAATTCCTTCTCCAAAAGGCGATATCGATGGCAGTCAAGTAGGTCATGTTTTTTATGTAGAAAAAGATATTGACCGCATTGTAACGTATTGTGAGAAAGACACTATTGCTGTAGCTCAAATTTTCTTGCGATTACGAAGAGAAGAGTTGTTGATTGAAGAAGAAATTATTCACGTATAATTTATATCTTCTTCAATAAACTAATAGACAGTCCTTAAGGATTTACATGTTATATAAATTTTATTTTTGTAGAATTTTAAAAAGTTTTTAACACGAAAACGATTTCGAATGATGTAAAGTTTTTGTTTTGATAAAAAAAATCTATGTTTGCTATGTTAAAATTAGTAAAAACCAAATATCATTTACAATTATGAAAAAAATATACTTTATAATAGCAATTTTTTTTATAAATATATCAAATGGTCAGGTTGGGATAAATACAGTTTTACCTTTAAGCACATTGGATATTAATGGTAATTTATCTGTAAAAACAGTTTCTTTAGTTGGTAGTAGTTCAGTAACATTAATAAATAATGGTGTTTATATTTCTGTAAATCCTACCGCTACAGATCAAGAGTTTAAATTACCAAATCCAATATCATTTCCTGGTAGAGTATATTTTATTAGAAATATAAGCTCAAGTACTGCAAAAATTACAATGGAGGGAACAGGAGTAAAGTTTTATTTTGCGAATTCATACGCTAATAGTAGCAATCAGTTATATATGTATGATAGTCAGAATTCAAATGACCATGCAAATGGAAATGGTTTAAGATCATGCATCGTTTTGAGTGACGGAGCAAATTGGAATGTATTTACCCCTTAAAAATAAAATATATTTGTACTCACCATTTGACTTTATTTTTTGATTATAATTTTCCTTCGTTTCGATTATTTTTCAATATAAAAGTATATTGAGAAAACGAAAAATTAGAATTGAACATGATTGTTTATATACGTCTCTTTGTGGCTGAAGCATATTAATAAGATTCGTTCTGAATTATTCCAAAAAATACTCGAATTTAAGCTTTTAATTATTAAACTTAACGGTTTATAATCCTATCTCTCGTGTAGCTTTTTGTTGTTATCCTTTAAAAAGCGAAACTGATATTGTAGAAAAATCTTGATTATTTTTTTTAGGTTTTTATTACATTTACAAAAAAAACTAATCATGGTTCTCAGTAGATTTTGGCTCGCTATTTTTATTTCTTCAATTGTGTTTGTAGTTTTTAATTTGTTCTTTGGCAACAGCTATACAATCGACTATGTATTAAACGGAAAAAAAGACGATCCTATTTTACTTTCCGAAAAATATATTTACGAAGTTCCAGCATTCATTAAAGACAGCATTAAAAAAGCTCCAGACCAAACGATGGTCGTAAACCGAGATACTATAAATGCCGATACAACTTATGTTTTTAAAAATAAAACAGTAAAAATATTTAGCGGCGTTCAAAAATCAGATGGGCTTTTGCCAACATGTAAAGCCACCTTGATTGATTTAATTTTACCATTAATGGCATATTTGGCCTTTTTCTGTGGTTTGATGGAACTCTTAATTATTTCCGGAGCCTCTGGAAAATTAGCTAAAGTATTGAGCCCAGTGTTTGTAAAAGTATTTCCTAGCATTCCCAAAAACCACCCGTCTATTTCGTACATGACCTTAAATTTTGCTGCCAATTTTTTAGGCTTAGATTCAGCTGCAACGCCATTTGGATTAAAAGCGATGGAGAGTTTACAAACTATAAATCCGGAAAAAGACAAAGCGAGTGATGCCCAAATTATGTTTATGTGCTTGCATGCTTCAGGGCTAACTTTAATTGCAACTTCAATCATAGGCTATCGAGCTGCTGCCAATGCAACTAATCCAGCCGATGTAATGCTACCTTGTATCATTACCTCATTTATTGGAACTATTGCTGCTTTTCTTATTGTAGGGATTAAGCAAAAAATTAATTTTAAAAGTGCCTCTTTAGTAATAGTGTTGATGGTATTAATTGCAGCAATCGTTGGTTTGTTAATGTATGTAAACCATTTGGATTTAATTGGCAAAAACTACTTTACCTCTAATCTTTCTTCTTTAATATTAGTAGTGATTATAGGTTTCACCTTAATTTTTTCCTTTATTAAAGAAAAGAAATTTACAGAAGCCAAAACTACTGTTTATGAAACTTTTGTTGTAGGAGCTAATAATGGTGTAAAAACAGGAGTCACTATTTTTCCTTATGTTTTGGGTATGTTAGTGGCCATTTCTTTATTTAGAAATAGTGGTTTATTTGAAATCATAAGCCACTGGATTTCTTTTGGTTTCTCTAATATAGGCGTGAGTAAAGAAATCACTGATGCTTTGCCAGTGGCTCTTCTTAGACCATTTAGTTCTGCAGGATCAAGAGGGTTTTTGATAGATTCTATGAATACTTTTGGTGCCGATTCGATGACGGGAAGGCTAAGCAGTATTTTTCAATGTAGTGCCGAAAGTACCTTTTATGTAATTGCAGTTTACTTTGGTTCCGTTAATATTAAAAACACTCGTTATGCATTAGGGACCATGCTACTTGTTGATGTGATTTGTGTAATTACCGCAATTTTGGTGGCAGGATGGTTTTTTTAAGATAAAATATTATGTTAGAAGCTAGATTAATTTGTCATTTCTTGGGAAATATTACCAAATGGTTATTTTATTTTGGCACAAAATCTATGGATGAAGTTGTTAAAGACGATAATTCGAGTTTAGGATTTATCATTTTATTGGTTTTAACATTTCTTCTTTTTTCGTTTAATAAATAATATCATTTTTCTTATCAATTTATAACAATTCTAAACCATAATTTGATACAAATCAGGTTTAGTTCTTTCTACAATTCTTATATTTGAACTTCCTTAAAAACACATCAAAAATGGACTTTATATACCAAGATCCGTATCCGATTTTAAAAGACGATACGCAATATAAAAAACTATCTTCGGATTACGTTTCAGTTGAAAAATTAGGCGAAAGAGAAATTTTAACTGTAGATCCAAAAGGATTAGAATTACTAGCGCAAGAGGCAATGAACGATGTCTCTTTTATGCTTAGAACAGCCCATTTACAAAAGCTTAACAACATTTTAAACGATCCTGAAGCTACAGATAATGATCGATTTGTGGCCTATAACTTACTGCAAAATGCATCAGTAGCGGTAGAAGGTCAGTTACCATCCTGTCAAGATACAGGAACAGCGATTGTTATGGCCAAAAAAGGCGAAAATGTATACACAGGAGTAGATGATGCCGAGTGGTTGTCGAAAGGAATTTTTAATACGTTTCAAAATAAAAACTTACGGTATTCTCAAATTGTTCCTATTTCAATGTTTGAGGAAAAAAATTCGGGTTCAAATTTACCTGCGCAAATTGATATTTATGCCAAAAAAGGAAATTCATATGAGTTTTTATTTTTAACAAAAGGAGGAGGTTCAGCTAATAAAACATTCTTGTATCAAAAAACAAAATCGTTGTTGAATGATAAATCAATGGAGGAATTTGTTCGAGATAAAATTAAAGATTTAGGAACTTCAGCTTGTCCGCCTTACCATTTAGCTTTGGTAATTGGAGGCACATCTGCCGAAGCCAATTTAGCCGCTGTAAAAAAAGCGTCAGCAGGTTATTTTGATCATTTACCTACTTCTGGTAACATGGCAGGTCAGGCTTTTCGAGATATAGAATGGGAGAAAAAAGTATTGTTGTATTGTCAGGAAAGTGCTATTGGAGCCCAATTTGGTGGTAAATATTTTGCACATGATGTACGTGTCATTCGTTTGCCACGACATGCTGCCTCTTGTCCGGTTGGATTAGGTGTTTCGTGTTCTGCCGATAGAAATATCAAAGGAAAAATCACTAAAGACGGTGTTTTTTTAGAGCAATTAGAAGTAAATCCTCAACAGTTTTTACCTAAAGTTCCTCCACATTTAGAAGCAGCAGTTGAGGTAGATTTGAATCGTCCTATGGCAGAAATTTTAGCAGAATTATCAAAATATCCAATTAAAACGCGTTTGAAATTAAACGGGACTCTAATCGTAGCGAGAGATATTGCACATGCTAAAATCAAAGAATTATTAGATGCAGGAAAACCAATGCCTGATTATTTCAAAAACCATCCGATATATTATGCAGGACCAGCAAAAACTCCCGAAGGAATGGCTTCTGGAAGTTTTGGACCTACTACTGCGGGAAGAATGGACGTTTATGTTGAAGAATTTCAAAAAGCAGGTGGAAGTATGATTATGTTGGCTAAAGGAAATCGCACCAAAGAAGTAATGAATGCTTGTAAAACCTATGGTGGTTTCTATTTAGGGTCCATTGGAGGACCAGCAGCAATTTTAGCTCAAGACAATATCTTAAAAGTGGAAGTAGTTGATTTTGAAGAACTCGGAATGGAAGCTGTTCGAAAAATAACTGTAAAAGATTTTCCTGCTTTTATTATTACCGATGATAAAGGGAATGACTTTTTTGCTAATTTATAACTTAAAAACTAACAGCAGATTCGCAGATTAATTATAAAATTTGCGAATCTGCGGTTTAAAAAAATTGTATGTTTTTTCAAGAATCTTTTTTCGAATTTTATACCAAAGTTAAATTGAGTCTAGAAGATGGAACTTTTGCCAAATTAACTTTAGCAAAAACTATTGGAAATACAGATTTGATGAATATTTATGTTCGCCCAGTTGTTGAAGAAGGTATTTTGAAAATGGAACTCAAATTCAAATTCCAACAAGAGGAACAAGTTGAAATTCATTCTATTGATAATACAAAAGATGTTTTGGTACAATACATCAATAATCCATTTATGTCGGCAATTTTATTTACCACGGAATTTGATTTGACCTATAAATTGAATAAAAAACGAGCGGTTAGCATCATTCAGAAAGGGAATACTTTCGGAAATGCTTCGGAAGTTTTATTGGATTATCTTAATCGATAACCATTTCAGGAATTTCACCCTCAATAATTAAATTAGCTTCAGTTGATGCAATAATATGTTCAACAGAAACTCCAGGGGCACGTTCTAATAATTTGAAACCTTTTGGAGTGATTTCTAAAACGGCTAGTTCGGTTACTACTTTTTTTACGCACCCAACTCCAGTTAACGGTAACGTACATTTTTTTAAAATTTTAGATTCACCTACTTTATTGACGTGCATCATAGCTACAATAATATTCTCAGCAGATGCCACTAAATCCATTGCACCGCCCATGCCTTTGACCATTTTTCCTGGGATTTTCCAGTTGGCAATATCGCCATTTTCAGAGACTTCCATAGCACCAAGAATAGTTAAGTCGACATGTTGCCCTCGAATCATTCCAAAACTTGTTGCTGAATCAAAAAAAGAGGCTCCAGGAAGTGTTGTTATCGTCTGTTTTCCTGCGTTTATAACATCGGCATCTTCTTCTCCCTCAAATGGAAACGGGCCCATTCCAAGCACACCGTTTTCGCTTTGAAATTCGACGTCAATTCCTTTTGGGATAAAATTAGCAACAAGAGTTGGGATGCCAATTCCGAGATTTACAAAGTATTTGTCTTTGACTTCTTGGGCGATTCGTTTTGCGATTTGTTCTTTTGTTAGCATAAAAATATTTTTAAACCATTAAGAAATTTAAGATAAATTAAGTTTTAATAAATCAAACTGTCTACAAGCTATTATCTTTTGAATCCTATATTAATGTAAGATTATAGTAGTTTTGTTTTTAAACTTTAAACTTTCACTGAACACGGAATACTATTTTTTCCGTACTGTTCGTTGCTCAATTCTCTTTTCATATTTTTCTCCTTGAAAAATACGTTGGACTAGTATACCGGGAATATTTACCTGATTAGGGTCAAGAGTACCGGCTTCAACAAGTTCTTCTACTTCAGCAATGGTTATTTTAGCAGCACCGCACATACAAGGGTTGAAGTTTCTAGCAGTTCCTTTAAAAATTAAATTTCCTGCCGTGTCGCCTTTCCAAGCTTTTACAATGGCAAAATCAGCTTTGAAGGCATGCTCCATAATGTGCATTTTACCGTTAAATTCTCGGGTTTCTTTTCCAGTAGCTACTTCGGTACCGAAACCAGCAGGGGTAAAGAATGCAGGAATTCCTGCTTGTGCAGCTCGACAACGTTCAGCCAATGTTCCTTGTGGTATTAAATTTACTTCGAGTTCGCCGGAAAGCATTTGGCGCTCAAATTCGGCATTTTCTCCAACATAGGAAGAAATCATTTTCTTGATTTGTTTTTTTTGGAGTAGCAAACCAAGTCCAAAATCGTCTATACCAGCATTGTTGGAAATACAGGTTAAATTATTGGTTTCTTTTTTTACAAGTTCAGCGATGCTATTTTCTGGAATTCCGCATAGACCAAAACCGCCGAACATAATAGTCATACCATTTTCAATTCCGTTAAGAGCTTCCTGAACCGTATTAACTTTTTTTGGTATCATTTTGAGTTTTTTAGCCCAGATGGCAGCGATATCCTTTTTCTTGCTTCTTTAGCATGAAAAAGATTTAGCGAACAGCTGGAATAGCTTCAAATAATTAAATTATAATTCGAACTCATCGGTATTTTGCTCAAAATCAGTAGTGTCTTTTACGGGAGCCCAACAATCAACTTTTATAGAAAGATTTGCGGGTCTTTCGAAATCGCTTTTAGAAACGTTAAGTGAGGAATCAGCATAACATTTCTTCATAAAAATTCCCCAAATAGGCAAAGCAGCAGTCGCTCCTTGTCCATAAGTTATTGTTTTGAATCGGGCTGATCGATCTTCGCAACCTACCCATACTCCAGTGACAAGGTTTGGTACCATTCCCATAAACCATCCATCAGATTGGTTTTGAGTTGTTCCTGTTTTTCCTGCAATTGCGTTTGTAAACGAGTACGGATAACCTGTCCAACGATTGTCACCAGCTCCTCCGCCTTCTGTTCTTAATCGTGAACCTGAACCACCTTCGGTAACACCTTCTAATAATTTGATAACGGCAAATGCAATATCTTTATTTAATACATCATGAGATTCTGGTATGGGTTCGTAAATAACAACTCCATTTTTGTCTTCAATTTTGGTAATAAACTGAGGCTTAATATACACTCCTTCATTTGCAAAAGTGCTGTATGCAGCAACCATATCCTGAACTGTAATTTCTACTGCTCCTAAAGCAATAGAAGGTTGAACAGGAATTTCAGAATTTACTCCTAATTTTTGTGTTAATTCTACAACAGCTTCTGGCCCAACTTTGTCTATAAGTTTTGCTGATACCGTATTTATGGAATTGGCTAAAGCTTTTTTCAGGGTAACCATTCCGCGGTATTTATTGTCAGAATTTTTAGGCTCCCAATCTTCAGTAACATGATGACGCCCTTTGTGAATCATAAAAGGACTGTCTATAATTGAATCACAAGGAGACATGTTTAATTGTTCTATTGCTGTAGCATATACAAATGGTTTAAACGTAGAGCCTACTTGTCGTGCGCCTTGACCTACGTGATCGTATTGAAAATATTTGTAATTTATTCCTCCTACCCAAGCTTTTACATGACCCGTTTGTGGCTCCATTGCCATAACGCCAGATTGTAAAAATCCTTTGTAATAACGAATAGAATCGGTTGGAGTCATTATGGTATCTCTTTCTCCTTTCCAAGTAAAGACAGTCATTTTTGTTTTTACATCAAATGATTTAATTATTTCTTCATCACTTAAATCTTTTGTTTTTAGAACGCGCCATCTTTCAGAAGATTTCATTGCTTTTAGCAACAATTTTTTTGTCTCAGCTTCAGAAATATTTACGAAAGGAGCATTTTTACTGTTTTTATGTTGATTATCTAATTCAATTTGTAAGTTTTTTAGATGATCGGTTACTGCTTCTTCTGCATACAATTGCATTCTAGAATCGATAGTGGTATGAATTTTTAAACCGTCTCGATAAATGTCATAATCAGAGCCGTCGGATTTTTTATTTTCTTTTACCCAGTTTTTCATAAAATCTCTGAGGTATTCACGAAAATAGGTTCCTATTCCATCAATATGACTTTCAGGATGAAAATGTAAAACAATAGGTTTTTTTTCTAATGCTAACTTATCGGACTCTTCCAGAAACCCATTTCTTACCATTTGACCAAGAACAATATTTCTTCGTTTTTGAACTCTTTCTGGTCTTCTAACAGGATTAAATAATGAAGGATTGGTAAGCATGCCTATGAGCATAGCGCCTTCTTCGATAGATAAATTTCTAGGTTCTTTTCCGAAATATACTTTTGCAGCTGAGCGAATTCCAACGGCTGTGTTCACAAAATCGGCTTTGTTTAGATACATGGCGATGATTTCATTTTTAGTATATTGTCGCTCTAATTTTATGGCGATTATCCATTCTTTTGCTTTTTGAATCATTCGAAGTGGAAGAAATCGTGAGCCTTCACCATGAAATAATAATTTAGCCAATTGTTGTGTTAAAGTACTTGCGCCTCCGTTGGTCCCTAAACGTAACGCTGCTCCAAGGGTGCGTCTTCCGTCAATTCCGGAGTGTTCATAAAAACGCTCGTCTTCTGTTGAAACCAGAGCATCTACGAGATGTTTTGGCAAATCGTTGTATTTTATTTGAGTTCTGTTTTCGTTATAAAATTTTCCGATAGTTACCCCATCTGTAGAGATAACTTCTGTTGCTAAATTAGAATCGGGATTTTCTAAATCTTCAAAAGAAGGCATTGAGCCAAAAAGTCCCCAAGAAGCAAGTATAAAAAACAGAAAAAGTCCTCCTAAACTGTAAAAGAAAATTTTCCAAAATTTCTTTTTATAGTAGTTAATGTCTTTAATTTGATTGTTGTTTTTTGTAGTAGCCATACAGTTTTTAATCTAATTTTTCTATTCTAAAACCTACTTCTGTTATACCGTTTAAAGTTTCTATTCCTTGAATTTTACCTGTTTGTCTAACAGCTTGTTTTATATGTACTTTATAATCTCCTTTTACGAACTTCATTTTTTCTTTATAATACAGTTTACTTTCTTTAATATCAGTAAAACCGTTTCCGAGCAATGTTCCATCAACATCAGACATTTGATATTCTAAAGTATCGACTTTAGTTATTTTATTAGGTTGTTCTAGAGAAACAATTAAAAACAAATTATTAAATGGATAATCGTTATTACATCTAACATTTAAGAATAAATTGTAGGATTTTGAAACATCCATTTTTGGCAAATCAAAACTCACAATGCTATCTTTGTTCCAACCTTTTCCAACCGATTTATATTCGTCAAAAACTCTTTTTTTATCACAGGAATAAAAGAGAATTGTTAAGACAAAAAACAGAAGTCTACTTTTCAGGTTCATTTTTATTAGCAGGTATTATTTTGTTGTGATTAGGAACTATTTTGTTACTGGCCGGTCTGATTTTATTGTCAGTTGAGTTCCCCCCCCCATCAGGTTTACTCGCTCCAAATGTTGCATTTTGAATAGCTGGTTTTTTGTTTTTGTTGGGACGTTTCTTTTTCTTAGGCTGATCGAAACGAGTTAAACTCTCTTGACCCATAGCATTATTAAAATGTTTTTCAGGCTCTGCAACAATTTCTAAGGCATAATCTTCAAGTGAAGAAATTTTATTTTTAAGTTTATTTTCAGCAATAATTTCTCGTACTTGTTCTATTTTAAGGACATGCCAATTTGCAAAATCATTGGTGTAAGCAAACCACATTAAGCCCTTAAAAATATCTTGTTTTTGACAAATAGCATCTCCTTTTTCGGTGACTAATTTGGTTTCAAAATCAGGAAATCCTTGAAGCGCATCCATATAAGTATCTAATTCATAATTCAAACAACATTTTAATTTACCACATTGTCCAGCTAATTTTTGAGGATTTAAAGACAATTGTTGGTACCGCGCCGCAGATGTATTTACACTTCTAAAATCAGTAAGCCAAGTAGAACAACACAATTCTCTGCCGCAAGAACCAATACCGCCTAATCTTGCTGCTTCTTGACGAAAGCCCACCTGTTTCATTTCGACTCTAGTGTTGAATTCTTTAGCAAAATCTTTAATTAAAAGACGAAAATCAATTCGATCATTAGCGGTATAATAAAAAGTAGCTTTTGATCCGTCTCCTTGAAACTCGATATCTGAAATTTTCATTTCTAATTTTTGAGCAATTGCCAATTCACGAGCTCGAACCTTCATAGGTTCTTCTCGATCTCTAGCTGTTGACCAAATATCTATATCTTTTTGAGAAGCTTTTCGGTAAATTTTAGGAATTTCATTGCTTGCATGATTGATTCCTTTTTTCTTCATTTGAATTTTTACTAATTCACCAGTTAATGTAACAATGCCAATATCATGACCAGGTGAAGCCACAGTGGCAACAATATCGCCAATACTTAATGTTAGCTTTTCGGTATTTCTATAAAATTCTTTTCTTCCGTTTTTAAAGCGTACTTCAACACAATCAAAAGGGGCTTCTCCTGTTGGGAGACTCATATTTGCTAACCAATCGAAAACCGTTAATTTATTGCAGCTATCGGTGCCGCAAGTCCCATTATTTTTACAACCCTTAGGTGCGCCACCATCAGAAGTTGAACAACTTGTACATGCCATAATTATATATGTAGTATTGTGATAAACACAATTTAAGTTCTTAAACGTTTAATTGGTAAAGATAGTAAAGATTTTAGATTTTTTCAAAAAAGAAAAACAAGGTGTACGGCTAGAATAGGTTAATTGAAATTATTTTCTATTTTTAATTGAATTAATTTAGGATTTTATACAATTTATCAGATAATCTAATTCTAAATGGCAAATAAAAAGTTACTTTATCTCCTGTTTTTGCAGTTTCAGAATCACTACCGTTAACAAGCATTTTTTCTAAAATTATCTCTTGATTTCCTGTCGTTGGTCCTGAAATTAAAAGGCTATCACCAATTTTTAGTTCATGATTTTCTATAGAAAACAAAGCTACTTGTGGTTTTGGATAGTAGTGTTCCCCCTTACCGACTAATATTTTCTTAATGGAAATTTTCTTGCGAATATCTTTAGGCTCATGTTTTTCTAAATTGACTTGGAGAGAATTTGCTAATGCCAATGATGTATCTGATAGTTCTCCGGAATGTTTAAATAATAGCTTATCCGATTTTCCTTTTCTGAAAATTTTATTGCCGTTTTTAATACCACTACGTAATTTTACTTGGTCAACTAATGATAAGTGAATGGTTTCTTGACATTCTGAAGAGCAGCAATTCTCCATCGCTAATTTGCAATCATCACATTGTATGAATAATAAATGGCAACCCTCATTTTCGCAATTCGTGTGGTTGTCACAAGGTTTTCCACATTGATGGCATTGCGATACGATATCATTGGTAATTCTTTCGCCAAGACGATGGTCGAAAACGAAATTTTTACCAATGAATTTGCTTTCCAAACCTTCTTCATGAATTTGTTTGGCATAATTGATAATTCCGCCTTCCAGCTGAAACACATTTTTAAAACCCTGATGTTTAAAATAAGCCGAAGCTTTTTCACATCGAATTCCACCAGTGCAATACATCACTAGATTTTTATCTTCTTTAAAATCTTTTAATTGCTCGTTGATGATGGGTAAGCTCTCTCTAAAAGTTTCTACATCGGGAGTTATGGCGCCTTTAAAATGACCAACTTCACTTTCGTAATGGTTTCTAAAATCAACTACAATGGTATTTGAATCTTCTAAAATTGCATTAAACTCCTTTGCTTTTAAGTGTACTCCAATATTTGTTACATCAAAAGTTTCGTCGTTTAAACCGTCGGCTACAATTTTTTCACGGACTTTTATGGTTAGTTTTAAGAAAGAATGGTCATCATGTTCTACCGCAACATTTAAGCGAATGCCTTTCATGAACTCATAAGTTTCTAATGTTTCTCTAAAAGCATCGATATTTTGGGCTGGAATACTCATTTGAGCATTAATTCCTTCGTGTGCAACGTAAATTCTGCCTAATGCATCTAAAGCATTCCAAGCTATAAATAAATCGTCGCGAAATTGTTTTGGGTCTTTAATTTTGGCATACGCATAGAAAGACAACGTAAGTCGCTGTTCGCCAGCTTGGTTTATAAGATCGGCTCTTTCTTCTGCGCTTAAGGTGTTATACAGTTGCATGCTATAAACGTGTTTAGCGGCGCACTTTAGTGCGTCAGTTCAGAAATATGTTGTGAGTTCTAAATGGAAGAATTCGAGTGCAAATTTAAAAAAATAAACCATTAAGGCAGTTAAGTTTTATTAAGTTTTTCACTTAATTTCTTTAACTCACTTAATGGTTTAAATAAATTTATTCTGATTAATTAACAGAATTCTGCGTAAGCGTCTTTCAAATTTTCAGCAATCATTTCAGCTGGACGGCCTTCAATGTGGTGGCGTTCAAGCATGTGAACCAATTCGCCATTTTTAAACAAAGCCATACTTGGCGATGATGGAGGAAAAGGAAACATGTGTTGGCGAGCTGCATCAACAGCATCTTTATCTACACCCGCAAAAACAGTAACTAAATGGTCTGGTTTTTTAGCACCATCTAAACTCATTTTTGCTCCTGGACGAGCATTTCTGGCTGCGCAACCACAAACCGAATTTACAACCACAAGTGTTGTTCCTTCTGAATTAATTGCTTTTTCTACCGCTTCTGCGTTATATAAATCTTGAAAACCAGCTACAGAAAGTTCTGCTCGCATTGGTTTTACCATTTCTTCTGGATACATATTTTTAAGATTCAAAGTTAATGAGTCGCAAAGTTACAAAGTTTTTAAGTTGTCACTTAAATATAAACCATAAAGATTTGTTATTGTTTGATAAAGAAAACTAAAATCGAAACATTCGTTCAAATAATGCTTTCGTAAAAGGAACAGTTGGACATTTAAGCATTACTCTAAAATCTTCTAAAAAAGAGGTTTCTTCGTCTAGAAAATTAAAAATTAAAACAGGATTTCCTTTTTGAAATAAAGAGGAAAAAATACTTGAACCTAGCGAATTATTTTTGAAAAGGACATCAATAAAAAGCATATCATAGAACCAAAATTTATCCTTTTTGTAGAATTTTCTAAAATCAGTTTTTTTTTCAAGAAATAGAACCAATTGTTTTGATTTTTTTACTGTATTTTTAAAAGTAAAACCTGTACTAGATTTGGTCCAACCACCGGCCGAACCAATGTTAATGAGGTTGTTAGTATTGTGTTTCCAAAAAGGGTAGGATGTCATGGGTATATTACCTTGTTCTTTTGCAATGATTTCATAGTCGGTAATTCCAAGTTTTTGAATATAGTTTTGAATTTCGGTTTCGTATTCCTGTTTTGGCAATAAATCAGCAGAAAACAGCGTATATTCAAGCAATGCTTCGGTTGTTGAGGTTGGCAAAACATACATAAATCGTGTATTTCCTTTTTGTTCGATAGAAAAATCCATGAAAGTAGCCAAATTTGGATTAAAAACTTCTTCTTTAGATTTGATAAACCAACCAATAAAATGTTGTTGTAATAAAGGATATTTCGTTTGTCTTTTTACAAGTTCAGGATTGAAAATAGAATTGAAAATTTTGTCGCAAGAATAACTTTTATTTATTGTTTTCACTATACATTGATTGCCTAAATCTTCATAATTCAGTACTCGTTCCTGTATGAAATGAATGTTTTCTTGTTTTGAAATAATTTTAAAAATATGATTGTATAAATCCAAACCTTCAATCATTTTATATTGATAGGGTTGTATTTTTAATTTACGAGTAAAGGATTTATTGGCAAAAAGAGCAGCATCCCATTTTTTTGATGTGATAGGCTCAAATAAATCACCATCATCCCAAAAACACCATGTTCTGTCGTTGGTTTTTTTTTGATCTGCATCTAAAAGTAAAATGGTTTTATCCTTAAATTTTCCAGAAACTATCATTTCATAAACAGTCATTAGTGCTGATAATCCAGAACCCGTGAAAATGTAATGATAATGTTGCATATTAAATTCTAAATGAAAAACCAATTGCGGTATAATAATCTGGTGCATTATTTGTAATGCCTACTCCAGAAGACAAATCTAACATAAAATTATTGTTAATCAAATACGTAAGTCCGCCGTCAAAACTATGGTTGGCTTTGTCATTTTGTGGGCCAAACCCAAACAATTCAATGTAGGAGCCTAATTTGTCTGAAATAGAATAACCAGTTGTAAGTGTATAAATAAAAGTTGGTTCAGGAGTAAAGCCATCCCATTCAGCGCCTAAATTATAACTTAATGATAATTTCTCGTTTAGAGTATGTTGCATTACAAACCTAAATTCAGGTGCATAGAAATCGGTTTTATATTTGTTCGAAGCCACATTTGGTAATGAAATGTGCGATATAAAAGATGTTTTTGGTATGATTCCTTTTTCATTAGTTAATTTCACTTTGAATCCAATATATATTGGATTAAAACCGTTTGATTTTGAAATATTGTTTTTTTCTGAAATAAATTCCGTAATCAATCGCAACTCGAAATTTTCGTTAACACCATATTTCCATAATGTTGTTGGAAGTGAAAAAAGGGTGCTTTTTTTGTCGTTTTTTTGAAAAGTGAATCCAGTTTCTACTTGAAACATTCCTGTAGGTACAATGGCAGGAGTCTCAGTTTGATCGGGCCTATCAGCCTGAATTGGCTCAATATTTTGAGTGTATCCAACAAGAGAAATAAGTAAAAGTAAAAATGAGATTGAAATTTTCATGACGCTTTTTAGACAAAGCTAAAAAATTATTTACTCTAATCAAATATTTATTTATATTTGTTTTCAGAAAAAATAGAATTTATGAGTAAATCATTAGAAGAAGTAAACCAATCGGTTTCTACACAAAATAAAACTTCAGTATTTAGAAGGATATTAGCTTTTTTTGGTCCAGCATATTTAATAAGTGTTGGTTATATGGATCCAGGAAACTGGGCAACCGATATTGCTGGAGGAAGTCAGTTTGGTTATGCATTATTATGGGTTTTATTAATGAGCAATATTATGGCGTTACTTTTGCAAAGTTTTAGTGCAAGACTAGGAATTGTAACCCAACGTGATTTAGCTCAAGCATCAAGAGAAACCTACTCTAAACCTATTAATTATATTCTTTATTTTCTTGCCGAAATTGCTATTGCAGCTTGCGATTTGGCCGAAGTATTAGGAATGGCGATTGGATTAAATTTATTATTTGGAATTCCTTTAATAGAAGGTGTTTTGATTACTGTTTTAGACACTTTTCTATTGTTATTCCTAATTAATAAAGGAATTCGAAAAATGGAAGCATTTATTATAGCTTTAGTTACAATTATTGGTATTTCATTCATTTTTGAAATGATTTTTGCACAACCAGAAATGGGGAAAGTAATTTACGGTTTAATTCCTTCTATGCCTAACGAAACTGCATTGTATATCGCAATAGGAATAATCGGCGCAACTGTAATGCCTCATAATTTGTATCTGCATTCTTCTTTGGTACAAACGAGAAAATTTGATAGAAGTAAAGCGGGAATTAAACAAGCTATAAAATATAATTTTATTGATTCTACCATTGCATTGAATTTGGCCTTTTTTGTTAATGCTGCTATTTTAATATTAGCCGCTGCAACATTCTACAAGAACGGGATGTTTGAGGTAGCTGAAATTCAGGATGCTCATCGGTTTCTTGAACCTTTATTGGGTAGTAAATGGGCTCCAATATTGTTTGCAGTTGCATTAATTGCAGCAGGGCAAAGTTCTACTATAACAGGAACTTTGGCAGGTCAGATTATTATGGAGGGGTATTTGAATTTAAGAATTCAACCATGGGTAAGACGAATCATTACCCGATTAATAGCTATTGTGCCTGCTGTAATTGTAATTTCTGTTTTTGGCGAAAGCGTTACTGGTAAATTGTTGATTTTAAGTCAAGTTATTTTGAGTTTACAGTTAGGATTTGCTATAATTCCGTTGATACACTTTGTAAGTGATAAGTCTAAAATGAAAGGCTTCCATATAAGTGTGGTGACACAAATAGCAGCATGGATTATAGCTTCGATTATAGTTTCGTTAAATGCAAAATTAGTTTTTGACGAAATAAAAGGCTGGTTAGAATCTTCTAATAACCCAATGGTTTTATGGTTTACTGTAGTTCCATTAGCAATAGGGTTTTTAATTTTATTGTTGTATATCGTTTTTCAACCCTTTGTTTCTAAATCAAAAATCGATATTCAAAATCATTCTCCCCACAGTTTAAAATTACAATTTTCAAAATCTGGCAATTACAACAAAAAAAACATTGCAGTTAGTGTAGATTTTTCTACTGCCGATGAAATTGCATTAAACAATGCTTTTGAACTTGGAGGATTAGAAGCAAATTACACTTTAATTCATGTTGTAGAAACTGTTGGTGCTATAATGTATGGAGAAAACATTGAAGATCACGAAACGTTAATTGACGAAACATTATTGTTAGAGTATGAAAAAATGTTGTCTGAAAAAGGATTTAAAGTGACAACAAAATTGGGCTTTGGAAAACCAAACAAAGTGATTCCTGCTATAATTAATTCAGGCGAATTTGATGTTTTAGTTATGGGGACACATGGACATACTGGCTTAAATGATTTGATTTTTGGGACAACTGTAGATAATGTAAGACATAAAATTAAAATTCCATTATTTATTGTAAAGATTTAACTTTTTACAAATCACTTATTATTTTAGTTCAAAAGAAATATCATGACTTTTTCCGAAGAAAATTATCTTAAAACCATTTTTCATTTAACTGCATTTTCAGATCAAGAAGTCAGTACAAACGCTATTGCTGAAATGATGGCAACTAAAGCTTCATCAGTAACGGATATGTTAAAGAAACTTGCCGAAAAAGATTTGGTGCATTATAAAAAATACCAAGGAGTTTCACTAACAGCAAACGGAAGGCTTTTGGCAAAAATGATTGTTAGAAAGCATCGTCTTTGGGAAGTTTTTTTAGTAGAGAAGTTAGATTTTCCTTGGGATGAGGTACACGATATCGCAGAACAATTAGAACATATTAAATCAGAAAAGTTGATTAATAAATTGGATAATTTTCTTGGAAACCCTACAGAAGACCCTCATGGTGATCCAATTCCGGACGCTTATGGAAAAATTATTAAAACAGAGAAATTATTACTTTCAGAATTAGGCTTTAATCAATCTGGAATTTGTGTAGGCGTTAAAGATTCTTCAAAGGAATTTTTGAAATATTTAGATAAGAATCAAATTGCTTTAGGTACACAAATTGAAATTCTTACTAAAGAAGATTTCGATTTTTCATTAAAAATAAAGGTGGATGAAAAAGAGGTTACTATTTCTAATAAAATTGCAAATAATCTTTTTGTAAAGCTAGTTTAATGACAACCACAATCGTCATTCCCGCAATTTTTATTTGATTTTGGTTTCCAAATAAACTTTCTAATTAGGTAAGCCAGTGCAAACCCAACGATAATAAAAACTACTATTTCTTGAAAGCTCATGGTACAAATGTAAAAAGGTTCTCCATAATTAGAGAACCTTTTATGATTTTATTATTAAAACTTAGCGCCTATCGAAATATAAAAAGTCCTTCCTTCACCGGGTAATATACCTGGGCCAGGATATCCTCCCGCGCGTCTTGTGGCATAATCTTTATTTAATAAATTATTAACTCCGCTGCGAACATTATAGTGTTTTAAGAATTTATATTCAGACGAAAAATCCATGATTTCATATCCGTCTAAAATTCCTGTTTGCGCATTTGTTGAAGGAGCAACAGTATTGTTGGCGTCTGTAAAAATTCGTCCAGAGATTTTGTATTGTACCGTTGCCGAAAAATTAGTGTTCCCCCACGATAAACCAAAGTTATGAATGTATCTAGGGGCATTTTCTACTCTATTTCCTGCTAGGTTAGTTTTTGATAATGAAGAAGTTGTAAAATCGACATAACGACTGTCTATAAATGACATCGATGCAAAAATATCTAAGTTACCATAAGGTTTTTCAATACCAACCATTTTAGTAATATTCAAATCAAAAAAGCTTTCAATTCCTTTGTTACGAGTTTCCCCTAAATTGGTTCTAAACAAATAAGTTCCCTGAGTTGGATCGTTATTATTAATAAATTGTGTTAAGCCTCCAACTCGATTGTTATAACTCAAATAGAAAAGTCCAACATCAAAGTTTAAAAAGCCTTTATAAATACCACGGTAACCAAAATCGGCATTATATCCACTTGCATCTTTTAAATTTGGATCTATTACATCCACTATGACACCAGGAGTTAAATCGCTGAATAATACTGGTCGAAAGGCTTGGGATACATTAGCATAAAGGTTAGTTTGCTTCCATTTGTATTCAAAACCTACACCCAAAAGAGGTTTATTTCTAACTCGAGTTTGCTGATCAAAATTAACATCTTTTCCTTCGGCAATATCAATTCTTCCATCAGCAGTTGAGGTAATGTGTTCGTAACGAATTCCTGGAGTTATACTAAATTTATCAGTAATCTTGAATTGATTTTCAGCAAAAAGAGCAATGTTTTTTGTAGTAAACTGTAAATCTTTTTGATATCTTCCTTCAGGAGACATATTAAAATTTGTGTCTGTTGAACCATTCGCATTTTGAAAACGATTTGTTTTTGCTTGATACAAACGTGCCCCAAAAGCAAGGTTTTGTTTGGTTTTCCCTAATTGATAACGGTAAATATTTCTGTTTTCTACACCAAGATTTTTATATTCATCACTGTCTAGTCTTCTGTTTGAATACTGATTTGTGGTTGTATTTATTACATCTTCAACATTCGCAGCACTTGTAAAACCTACACTATTTCGTTCGCCAATCAATCCGAATGCTTTTATATTTACATCAAAATTCGCATTTACTTTAGTGTCAAAATTCACCGAAAAAATATTCCACGGCACTCCAAACCAGTTTCTTTCTCGATTGGATTGTCTCGAATTGGCTTTAAATTGAGCATCAGTCAAGCCGCCTGGTTGTTGCATCTCATAATCAGAATTGGTGTACTCAGCTGAAATTTTTGTTTTTTCAGAAAAACGATATTCAATAAAAGCGTGAGTATTCCTAGATTCAAATCGGTTATTTTCTCTCCAACCTTTTGCGCTTCGCGAATGATTGTAGAAATAATACGACCATTTTTTATATTTTCCGCCAATAGCATTAAAAGAGCTTAACAAGCCATAACTCCCTACTGTATTTTGAGTTTCGAAGGTGAAAGGCTGTTCTTTTTCTCTTTTTAATACATAGTTTAGCATACCTCCAAATTGTGGACCAAATTGCAATGAAGCACCACCACGAATCATTTGAATGGTTTCGACTGCTTCCAAAGGTGGGTTATAATAGGCTTCTGGGTAACCAAACACATCTGCAGAAATGTCTATTCCATTTTGGCGGGTATTTAATTCCCAGCTTCTGTTTGGACTCAAACCACGAACTCCTACATTTATTTGTAAACCAGAACCTTCATTTTCCCAAACGGTTACACCAGGAATTCTTGCAAAAATTTCACGAGCATTATTATTGGTTAAGTTTCCATTGATGTTAGAGAGTTTTAGCACCTCATTTTTTTTTCCAGAAAACAAGATATTGTCTTTTGTTTCTGGCATTCTTTCTGGACTTTGTTGTTTAGAAATAATATATACGGGCTTCAGTATTCTCGTAGTATCATTAGTTTGGTTTTGGACTTCTTGAGCGGTAATTGAAAATACATTAAATAATAGGAGATAAAAAAATAGGTGTTTCATTTTATTTAGATTGATTCTATGCGACAAAAATAACACCTAAAACTTATTTAGACAAATTAAAAATAACATTTTTTAAAAATTAACTTTTGTTCAAGTCAGAACAGATAAGAGGAGGATTATTTTAATAATTGATAGGCAAATAATGCTATCAAATAGGCAAAAATGCTCATAAAAATAAGTTGACCCAGTGGCCATTTCCAAGAATTGGTTTCTTTTTTTGTAATAGCAAGTGTGCTGGCGCACTGCATGGCAAAAGCGTAAAAAAGTAGAAGTGAGATTCCAGAGGCAAAATTGAAAATTTTCTCTCCAGTTTCCTGATTAATTTCGGCTTGCATTTTGTTTTTTATAGTATCCTCATTGTCGCTTCCGCCAACACTGTAAATAGTAGCTAGAGTTCCTACAAAAACTTCTCTTGCTGCAAATGAACTAATTATGGCAATGCCAATTTTCCAGTCATAACCCAATGGTTTAAGGGCAGGTTCTATTGATTTTCCCATCAAACCAATATAAGAATTTTCAAGTTTTTGTGAAGCCACTTCATTTTTAAACTCTAATTCGGATAGAGGGTTTTCTAGATTTTTTACAGTTATTATTTTTTCAGCATCATTAAAACTTGAACCCGATCCGTTTGATGCTAAAAACCATAAGATGATTGAAATAGCTAATATGATTTTTCCTGCTCCAACAACAAAGGCTTTCGTTTTCTCGATTACATTGATAAAAACATTTTTGAAAAGCGGTAATTTATAATTAGGCATTTCTACAACAAAATACGTTTTTCCTTTTATTTTTAGTATTTTATTAAGCACGTAAGCCGAGAAGATTGCCATTCCGAATCCGAGAAGATACAATAACATTAAAGTTAGACCTTGCATATTTATGATACCAAAAAGGCGTTCGTCAGGAATGACTAATCCTATGATTATGGCATAAACTGGCAGTCTAGCAGAACAGGTTGTAAATGGGGTAACTAAGATTGTGATTAATCTTTCTTTCCAATTTTCTATATTTCGAGTGGCCATAATTGCAGGTATAGCACAAGCAGTTCCAGAAATTAGCGGTACAACACTCTTGCCCGATAAACCAAATTTTCGCATAATTTTATCCATCAAAAAAACAACTCTACTCATATAGCCACTTTCTTCTAATATTGAAATAAACATGAATAAGAACGCAATTTGTGGAATGAAAATAAGAATTCCTCCAATACCGGGTATAATTCCTTGTGATATTAAGTTAGTTAAAACTCCAGGGTTTAATTTTTCACTTGCAAATGAACTTAAGGAAGCGAAAGTACTATCAATAAAATCCATAGGAATTTTAGACCATTCGAAAATAGATTGAAAAATCACAAATAGAATCACAAAGAAAATTACATAACCCCCAATTTTATGAGTTAAAATGCGATCTAGTTTGCTACGAAAATCTGTTGCAATCGTGGTGTCAATTTTCTGCCCTTCTTTTAGTACTTCATTGATAAACTGATAGCGTTTTATGGTTTCTTTTTGTTGTAGGCGCTTTAAATCGGAATGTGATTTGGTAAACGAACTCCGAATTTCGTTCCTATCTAAATTTAAAAAGTTAACATCTTGGGTAATAACCAGCCACAATTTATATAATAGTTGATTGGGAAATGTTTTATGAAGGCTATTGAAATAGTCAGGGTCAATACTTGAAGCATTTAGGCAAGGTTCGTTTGAAATAGATTTATAATTGACAATTAAGTTTTTTAATTCATCAATTCCAAAACCTTTTCGCGAACTAATCAATGCAATTTTAGTTTTCAATTGACTCTCTAAATATGGAATATCAAGAGAAATCCCTTTGTGTTTCATCCTGTCAGCCATGTTAATGACAAGAATAGTTGGGATTTCTAAGTCTTTTATTTGAGTGAAAAGTAGTAAATTTCGTTTTAAATTTTCCACATCTGTCACCACCAAAGCCACATCGGGATATAATTTGTCTTTTTTGTTTAGCAATAACTCAATAACTACGTTTTCATCAATTGAACTAGCGTTTAAACTATAGGTTCCTGGTAAATCAAGAATATTCGCTTTACAATTATTGGGTAATTTGCAAAAGCCAATTTTTTTTTCGACCGTAATGCCAGGATAATTCCCAACTTGTTGATTTAAGCCAGTTAATTGGTTAAACACTGATGTTTTTCCTGTATTTGGATTTCCAATTAAAGCAACATTGATATTTTGTTTACTGATCATTACTGCTTACTTTGTTAAAATTTCAACTTCAATTTCACAGGCAGTTTCTAATCGAATGGCCACATGTGAGCCATTAATATTTAAATACAAAGGATCTCCAAACGGAGCAATCTGAAGGAGCTCAACACTATTTCCAGGCAAACAACCCATTTCCAATAATTTTAATGGAATAGATGCTACATCAAATGCTGAGATAATGGCTTTTTCGCCTTTTTTTAAACTGGAAATTGTGGTTTTCAAACCTTATTTAGATTGAATTAAGATTACAAAAGTAAAGATAAAAATAGAATATTAGTTGATAATTATCAGGTTTACTATTTTTTATTATTTTGACAGAGCCAATTAATATCTGCAATTAATCGCTGAATTTCATCTTCTTTCGTTCCGTCATAAAAACCCCGAACCCTTTTTTTTGTATCGACTAAAACAAAATTTTCGGTATGAACCATATCATAAAGTTCGTTCGGTTTTCCTAATTTTACCGCTAAGTATGATTTTCTAGCCATAGCATAAATGGCAGCTTTATCGCCTGTAACTAAATTCCATTTTTTATCATTTACACCGTTTTTTATGGCATAGGCTTTAAGTTTTGCAACATCGTCAACATTGGGTAAAACGGAGTGAGACAAAATCATAACTTTTGGATTATTTAAAAAAGCTTTTTGAACTTCAACAAGATTTGTTGTCATTTTTGGACAAATAGAACCGCAAGTAGTAAAGAAAAAATCGGCTACATAAATTTTTCCTTCATACTCTTTTTGAGTTATTGTTTTTCCATTTTGATTGGTAAACGAAAAATCGGCTATCGTATGGTATTTACTTTTATACTGTACTGTGCTATCAACCATTTCTGGGTTTACATCTGCTGGATTAAAAATGGGCAATGATTTAGTAGGTTTTAATGCCGAATAAAACAATCCAATTGTAACTACAGAAAAAACTAAAAAACACACAATGAATATTCGGTATCTATATAATAAGGATTTCATAATTTGAATTTGAGGCAAAAATACAAAAAGACATTTTTAATGCTTGGCAGTTATTGTTTTATTAGTTAATCTTTAACTTTTAAAAGGATTGATTAGCTTAAGTATTTTAGGTAAACCATAATTTACAATATATATTCCGACTAAAGTTACAAAGCCACCAATTGCAATTGCAGTGTTGAGCGACTCTCCAAAAATAATTACACCAAGAACTACAGCTACAACAGGATTAATATAGGCATAAACACTACTGATTTCTGCTGGAAGATTTTGTAATGCATAAATAAAAGCAATAAAGGTAAGAATAGCTCCAAACACCACTAAATAAGCAATAGCCCACCAAGAGATAGCTGGAATTGCACTTAAACTAACTGCAGTTCCTGTTGCCCCAAGCAAAGCAAAAATAAAAATACTTGAAATAAACATTTGTAAACCTATACTAAAGTAGGGGTTAAAAGTAGCTGCCTTTTTCTTAGTATATAAACTCCCAAACGCCCAAGTTATGGTCGCTATTATTGAAATAATGATTCCAAATCGAAAACTCGGGTTTAAAAAATCATTTAAGTGATCGTAAAAAATAATACAAATACCACTAAAACTAATAATTATTCCTATAATCGTTATTTTTGACAATCGTTCTCCTCTAAATAAGCCAATAATTACAATCCATAAAGGAACAATGGCGCCAATAATGGCACCTAAACCACTACTAATATATTTTACTCCCCAAGTGCTGAGCGCATTACTCATTACAAAATTAAGAAACGTCAGTATCAATATAGTTTTCCATTGTTTCCCTTTTGGCCAGGGTGTTTTTTTATATAAAAAATAAACTAGATATAAGAATCCTCCAATAAATTGTCTAATGGCTACTAACTGTAGCGCGGGCATGTTCCGAACCCCTTCTTTAGAAGCAATCCAGGTTGTTCCCCAAAAAAAACATACCCAACACAATGCAATTATAGGCAAACCTATAGCGTTTACTTTAGTTGAAAAAGCATTTTTTATTTTAATTAGCATTAAAGGGATATTCTAATAAATTGATAATCAAGTGATTTATGTATTTTGTTGCTTAAAATAGTTTTCCCAATAGATGTTTTAGAATGATTGAATTTAGGCACGTTTATATTTAATTCAATCGCTTTTTGAGTATAATAGATTTCTCTTGAGGGATGAAACGGAGTAACTGCATTATAGGTTTCGTTCCATGATTTCATTTCAATTATTTTTTCAATTATTCCAATACAATCTTCTTGATGAATAAGATTGATAGGTGCATTTGGATTTTCGACATTGTCCTTTTTAGAAAGCGAATGAATAGGATGACGGTCTTCGCCAATTAAACCGCCAAAACGAACAATCGTAGTTTTAAAATTAGTATTTTTTTGAAAAAGCTGTTCTACTTGCAACAATTGTTCGCCACTTTCAGTTTCTGGATTTGGTGTAGTTTCTTCTGTAATTCTTCTGTTTTCATCAGCATAAACTGAAGTTGAGCTCACAAAAAGCACATTCTTAACAGACGAATTTTCTATATACGGTAGTAACGTTTTCATTTTACCAACAAAACTTTCGTTGTTAATGCCTCTTAATTTTGGTGGAATATCAATAATTAGTATTTCAGAATCTTTTAAAAATGTTTCAATATCACCAACTATACTATCGCTATGAAGCGAAATCAAAAAAGCATCAATATTGGCTTGCTCTAAAACAGTCAATTTTTCTATTGAAGTTGTAGACCCTTTTACATAAAAGCCTTTTTTTAGTAACGATTTTGCTAAAGGCAAACCCAACCAACCACAACCTAAAATACTAATTTTTGTCATTTTTTATTTTTTGTAACCAATCTTTTTGCGTTCTTTTTGGATTGTTTCCTTCTCTTCTTTTTTTATAAGGTAGTTTAAAGCATCATATACATCACTGAACTTTTTGTCATATTTGGTTTCCATTTCAAGTAATTTTTCATTAAATTCCTTGTGTATAGAGCATATTTTCTAATCATTACAAAAGTTCTCATAATTGCAATGTTTACATTTATAGCTACATCAGAATTTAATATACCGCTTAACATAGCTACTCCTTGTTCAGTAAAAGCAAAAGGAGTTGCCGTTATATTTCTTTTATTTTGATATGCGGTCACAAATTGTGACCGCATATTTTCCGATTCTTCAATAGTTAATCGAAACATAAAATCAACAGGAAATCTTTTAATATTCCTTTTAACCGCTTGGTTTAACACTTTAGTTTCTACTTCGTAGAGTAAAGCTAAATCGAAATCAAGAAGGACTTTTTGACCCCGAATTTCGTATATCTTAGATTGTAATGTAGTTACTTGCATAAATGAGGCGTGTAGATTGATGGTCACAAATTGTGACCGCATATTTTTTATCTTTCAATTAAAGTATCATTAATTAAAATTAGACTAACATTTTTCGAGGCAAATTTAGGGATGTTTTTTATATTTCTTTTTTTACTAACATATAATAGTCGTCTTCTAAAACGCGATAGCCTTGATCGTAAACAAAAAAATAGGTATTTCCTGTTTTGGTTTCTAAAATATTGGTAAAAAATTCGAAATCGAAACCTTTACTTAATAGTTTTGCTCTCGTGGTTTTTGATTTTCCTTCTACATTTATTTCAGAAAGAATTCTGTAATTTTTACGCAATTTGTTATTGATGTTGCGCATGAAGTTGGTGCTGTCTTTATTTATTTTGTTGTTGTATGCATTACGGCAACCGTCGCTACAAAACTTTTTATCTTCACGACCGATGATTTTTTCGTTGCATTCTAGGCAGGTTTTAGTCATATTTTGTCATTTTATAAGTTTTATTTTAAAATCAGTAAAAAACTTAAAATCAATCAAATATAAACAAATTTTTCCATTTACAAACGGTTACAAATAATTACAACCGAAAGTAAGCAGTTAGTAACCGAATAAATTTTGGCAACCGTCGCATCTTTGCAATGTCGAAATCAAACAAGTATCGACACGAAACAAAAATCATTTTTATAAACAATTAAATTTTACACGCCATGAATGCAATTAAAAACAGAGTACAGTTAATCGGAAACGTAGGTAATGATCCTGAAATTAAAAATCTTGAAGGAGGAAAAAAATTAGCTAATTTGACTATCGCAACAAACGACAGTTACAAAAATGACAAAGGAGAAAAAGTAGAACAAACCGAATGGCACCGTGTGGTTGCTTGGGGGAAAACTGCTGAAATTATTGAAAAATATGTGACGAAAGGGAAACAAGTTGCCGTTGAAGGGAAGCTGTCTCATAGAAGCTTTGACGATAAAAACGGGGAAAAGCGTTACATTACCGAAATAGTGGTAAGTGACTTATTGTTATTATAAAAACACAAACGATGTTAATTACATTACTTTTTTTGTAATGTTAAAAAATAAAAAGGCTTTTTCACCGCTAGTGAAAAAGCCTTTTTTTATTTAAATCATGATGTTTTTTTAAATAAATCAAACATCGGACATCGCTTGCATCTTTTATCATCTCCTTTTTTAAATTTCTTACAACACTTAGACTTGCAGTTTTCAGAAACCTTAATTTTAGTAAGAACTTTTATTTTATCTTTCTTTTTAGACTTTATGCTCAATGGTAAAAAATTTAATTCCAGCACAAAAGTATATTATTTTTATCTATTCTAAATAAATTTAACAATAAAGTTATACTTTAGGAATTGCTGCTGTTATAGCCGCTTGTTGAATATCTCTATCAAATAGATATAGACCTCCTTTATCATCACCAATGAGATTTATTTTATCTAAAATAGACTTTGCAGTAGCTTCTTCTTCTATTTGTTCAGCAACATACCATTGTAGGAAATTATGAGTAGCATAATCTTTTTCGGAAAAAGTAATGTGCACCAATTCGTTGATGGAATCAGAAACAAAAATTTCATGTTTGTATAAAGCTTCAAACATTTCCTTGAAAGTGCCATAAGTGGTTGTAGGCGCTTTTAACTCAGAAACGAGAGCGTGACCGCCACGTTCATTTACATATTTTATCAATTTAAGCATGTGAGCTCGCTCTTCGTCAGATTGGGTAAACATAAATTGAGCAATACCTTCTAAACCGCTAACTTCTGCCCAACAAGCCATGGCAAGATAGGTTTGTGAAGATTCAGCTTCAATACGAATTTGTTTATTTAATGCAGTTTCAATATTTTTTGTTAACATGGTGATCGTTTTTATGTAAAATTAAAAAATAAAAGTCAAAACGTATTAGTATATCAGAGATTTTTAATGTTTTAAAATCTTTAAAACATCTGTTATTTTTTCTACTGTTTTAAAGTTTTTATGCTCCACTTTATGGCTAATTTTTTCATGTTCCCAAGTAGTGTGAAACGGAATATGAACCGCATGACCGCCAATAGCTAAAACGGGCAATACATCTGATTTTAGGGAATTACCAATCATAAAAAACTCATTAGGTTTAATTTCTAAACGCTTTAATAGTTTTTTATAATTAATTTCTTGTTTATCGGCCATGACTTCAATATGATGAAAATACGGACCAAGGCCTGAACGATGCAGCTTACTTTGTTGGTCTTTCAAGTCGCCTTTAGTCGCCACGACCAATTTGTATTTCCCATGTAAAGCTTTTAAAGTATCTTCCACGCCATCTAATAATTCTATTGGTTTTTGTAACAACTCTTTTCCCAATTCGATAATGCGTTCTATAATTTCAATTGAGATGGTATTGTCTGAAATTCGCATCGCAGCTTCAATCATAGAAAGGATATAACCTTTGATGCCGTAGCCGTATAAATCTAAATTTTCGATTTCAGTTTTAAACAATTCCTGCGACAAACCTTGATGCGAGAGATAATCTTGCATTAAGGCGCAAAATTTTTGTTCCGTTTCTTGAAAATACGGTTCGTTGACAAACAAAGTGTCGTCAGCATCGAATGCTATTACTTTTAGGTTCATAGGATTGTTTTTTTTTACCGCAGATTCGCAGATTTTTTACATTAATCTGCGAATCTGCGGTTATTTTTTTCTAATTTATAGTCTCCCCATTCCCAACACCATCCGAACCTGTACTGAGCGAAGTCGAAGTGTCTGGATTTACAAAAACCAATTTCCCTTCGGTGTCGTTGGTCATCAAAATCATGCCTTGGCTTTCAACTCCACGAAGGTTTCTTGGAGCTAGATTCACTAAAACAGTCACTTGTTTTCCAATAATATCTTCTGGCTTGAAACTCTCGGCAATTCCTGAAACAATGGTACGAACATCAATTCCGGTATCCACTTTTAAAATCAATAGTTTGTTGGCTTTTGGCATTTTTTCGGCTTCCAAAATCGTTCCCACACGCAAATCCATTTTTGAAAAATCATCAAATTGAATCAATTCTTTTTGTGGCTCCGTCATTGCGAGGGATGAAGCAATTTCATCCTTATTTGCGGTTTTTGTAGCTTCCAATTTGTCTATTTGTTTTTGTATTTCTTCATCTTCAATTTTAGAAAAAAGCAATTCGGCTTCGCCAATTCGGTGTCCAGATGGAAGCAAATCAGAAGCGTCAGCAATTGTTTTCCAATTCAGAGGGGAATCAATTTTTAAAATTCTAGATAGTTTTGTGGCAGTAAAAGGTAAAAAAGGTTCGCAAAGTGAACTCAAAGCAGCAGCAATTTGCAAAGCCACATACATTTGAGTTTGCACTCGAGCGGGGTCGGTTTTTACCATTTTCCAGGGCTCTTCATCGGCGAGATATTTATTACCCAATCGAGCTACATTCATCAATTCGCTTAAAGCTTCACGAAATCTATATCTTTCTATAGAACTCGAAATTACAGCAGGATAGGCTTTTAATTCGGTTAAAGTCGCTTCATCGACATCTGAAAGTTCGTTTGCATTTGGGACAATTCCTTCATAATATTTATTGGTCAATACCACTACACGATTTATAAAATTACCATAAATGGCTACCAATTCATTATTGTTTCTAGCCTGAAAATCTTTCCAGGTAAAATCATTGTCCTTGGTTTCTGGCGCATTAGATGTCAAAGCATAACGCAAAACATCTTGCTGATTCGGGAATTCTTCTAAATATTCGTGCAACCAAACCGCCCAGTTTTTTGAAGTCGATAATTTATTTCCTTCTAAATTTAAGAACTCGTTTGCAGGAACATTGTCAGGCAAAATATAACTTCCCTCTGCTTTTAACATCGCAGGGAAAATGATGCAGTGAAAAACGATATTATCTTTACCTATAAAATGAACCAATTTTGTGTCTTTGTCTTTCCAATACGGTTCCCAATCTTTTCCTTCTCTTTGCGCCCATTCTTTAGTAGACGATATGTAACCAATTGGAGCATCAAACCAAACGTATAATTTTTTTCCTTCTGCACCTGCAACAGGAACATCAATCCCCCAATCGAGGTCGCGAGTTACCGCTCTAGGCTCTAATCCGCCATCAATCCATGATTTTACTTGTCCGTAAACATTGGGTTTCCAGTCATTTTTATGACCTACAAGAATCCATTCTTTCAAGAAATTTTCATACCGATTCAAAGGTAAAAACCAATGTTTTGTAGATTTCAAAATAGGAGTTTCGCCTGTAATTGTCGATTTTGGATTTATTAAATCAGTAGCATTCAAAGTCGAACCGCATTTTTCACATTGGTCTCCATACGCTTCTTCGTTGCCACATTTTGGACAAGTCCCCACTACAAAACGATCGGCTAAAAATTGATTGGCTTTCGCATCGTATAATTGTTCAGTAACCTCTTCAATGAAATCGCCATTGTCATATAATTTTTTAAAAAACTCAGAAGCCGTATCGTGATGAATTTTTGCCGATGTTCGAGAGTAATTGTCAAATGAAATTCCAAAATCTAAAAATGATTTACGAATAATTCCATCATATTTATCAATTACTTCCTGTGGAGTAACACCTTCTTTTTTGGCTTTCATCGAAATAGCAACACCGTGTTCGTCGCTTCCGCAAACAAACAAAACATCTTTACCTTGTAAACGTAAATATCTTGAATAAATATCTGAAGGCACATAAACACCAGCCAAATGGCCAATATGAATTGGACCGTTAGTATATGGCAATGCAGCAGTAATAGTATATCTTTTTGGAGGTTGTAACATAAAAATAGTTTAATTAGTTTCTGAAGTTAATTCAGAATAAATGCAAAAATAAGCAATAGAATTGAGTCCCGACACTTCAGGATAAGGTTTTTATTAGAACTATTTTTCCGCTTACTTTTTATATATTTGTCCATATGATTTTCTAAACAACATGATAAACCTAAAAACAAGTAGCTTTATATTTTTACTAATTTTTTTGGTGTCAACTATTCAAGCACAACACAATATGATAACACCACCCAATTTAAAAAAAGGCGATACCATTGCAATCGTTGCAACTGCTAGAAAAAACATTGATGATAATTTGAAACCGGCAATTGACTTGGCCAAAAAGTGGGGATTAGAAGTTGTAATTGGAAAATCTATAGGTTTAGATAACAACCAATTGGCAGGAACTGACGAACAGCGTGCTTCCGATTTTCAAGAGATGATAGACAATCCCAATATTCATGCAGTTTGGTGTGTTCGTGGAGGATACGGAACAGCAAGAATGATAGATTTAGTCGATTTTTCTAAATTTAAAAACAACCCTAAATGGATTGTTGGTTTTAGCGACGTTACCGTTTTGCATAGTCATTTAAATAATTTAGGTTTTGCCACCATTCACGGAATTATGCCGGTAAATGTAGAAAAAGCATCGCCAGAAGTAGAAGAAACTCTGAGAAAAGCCTTGTTTGGAGAACCTTTAAGTTATATTGTTCCTTGCGAAAATGAAAATAAATCCGGAAATGTAGAAGGAATATTAATAGGAGGAAATCTTTCTATATTGTATAGTTTAATGGGTTCAAAATCGCAGATAGATTGCAAGGGAAAAATTCTTTTTCTAGAAGATCTTGACGAATATTTGTATCATATAGATCGAATGATACTGAGTTTAAAACGATGCGGTTGTTTTGATGATTTAAAAGGTCTGGTTGTGGGAAGTTTTATAAAAATGCATGATAACGACATTCCGTGGGGAAAAACAGCCTATCAGATCATTGCAGATATTACAAAAAAATATGATTTTCCAGTGGTGTACAATTTCCCTTCTGGGCATATTCATGATAATAGAACATTGATTTTTGGAAAGAAAGTTTCCTTAGATGTGAATGACAATTATTCGATTTTGAAATTTGATTAATCCATAATATGGCCGAACACAACGAACTAGGAAAACTAGGAGAAGCACTTGCTGTCGAGTTTTTGCAAAAAAAAGGCTATACAATTTTAGAAACCAATTGGACTTTTCAAAAAGCAGAGATAGATATTATTGCTCAAAAAGAAACTATTTTAGCTGTTGTCGAGGTAAAAACCCGATCGAGTATTGATTTTGGTTTGCCGCAAGATTTTGTAAAACCTAAGAAAATTCAACTTTTAGTAAAAGCCGTAAATGAATATGTTATTTCCAATGATTTGGAAGTAGAAGTTCGTTTTGATATCATTGCTTTACACAAAAAAGGAAAAAAATTCATAATAGAGCATTTAGAAGACGCTTTTTATCATTTTTAAAATGTTTTATTTGTAACAAAATGTTTTTTTTAATACATTTGCAATCTATTTCAAACAAAAAAACATGAAAACGGTCTCTTCAATTGTAGAAAATTATATCAAAACCAAACCTTTTTTATTGAGTGCCTTGTCTCAAGGAATCATTAATTTGACGTCTTTATCAAGAAACATGATGGTAGAGTTAGAAAATGAGTTTGGAAAAGATGTGAAACAAGGTGCTATTGTCATGGCTTTAAAACGCCTTTCGGTCGATTTAGATTTTAGATTAAATCATAAAATTGTTAAGGTTTTAAAAAATTTAGGAGAAATAACCGTTCGTTCGTCGCTGATAGATTATGCTTTTGCGGTTTCAGATAGTATACTAAATAGTCAAGCGGAGTTAATTACTGAGATTCATGATTATTCTGATATCTTTTATACGTCTTCAAGAGGGGTTAGCGAAACCAATATTATTATTAGTGAAAGTGTCAGTCATTTAGTAGACAAACATTTTGCTAATGAAAAAATGGTTCAAAAATTAGAAAATCTAGCATCAATTACTGTAAAACTTCCTAATGATAATGTGGTAATTCCTGGAATTTACTATTTTATTTTCCAGCGATTGGCATGGGAAGGAATTATAATAAACGAAGTAATTTCTACATCAAATGAGTTTACTATTTTAGTAAGTGAAGATGTGGTTGATATTGCTTTTAGAGTGATTAAGGATTTAAAATCTTTGTAGTTAAAACAAACAATTGTTAAAAAAAGGGATTATAATTCTAAAAACTTGAGTTTAACAGTAAATCAATTATTTCGTTTGAATTAATGATTACATTTGATTTCTTTTTAGAATAAAAAACAATGAAGAAAGGGTTATTAATTTTTGTGTTTTTCTTTTCTTTTGTAGCATTTGCTCAAAATGAAGTCTCCAAAAAAGTGAATGCATTGCTTTCGCAAAAAACAACTTTTAAAGTCTATTCACTATTAACTACTAGTACAACAAAACCTAGTAGTGCTATTCAAAAAACACTTAAAAAAGCGACTCTCGCAAAATTGAATTCGAAATCTTTAGGGGATGTAATAGCCTATAAAGACGAAAGCATTGAGGTTCAAATTCCTTATCAAGGAGAAACAATTACATTACAGTTGTATAAAGTTAATTTGTTTGCCGATGGGTTTCACGTAGATACAGACAAAACAAAATCAATTTCTTACGAGGAGGGCTTACATTATAGAGGAATAGTAAAAGGTGATCCCAATTCTACGGCCTCTTTTAATTTTTTTAAAGACGAAATGAATGGCATTTTTTCTAATAACCGTTTTAAAAACGTTGTAATAGGAAGAACAGCTACAAAGTTCAATATATCGGATTATATCATTTATTCTGATGCTGATTTGAAAGTGCTAAACAATTTACAATGTCATACAAAAGAAGGCGTTCGTAAACCAATTTTAAACGCTCAAAGAAATACAAAAACTACCAGTCAAAGATGTGTAACCATGTATTTTGAAATAGATTATAATTTATTTCTCGATAATAATAGCAACACAACGACTACTACAAATTGGATGACTTCAGTATTCAATAATGTTCAAACATTGTATGCTAATGATGGAATTAACATTTCATTAAAATCACTTTATATTTGGACTACCCAAGATCCTTATGAAGGAATTGGCGAGGAATCTTTCAATTATTTATATAAGTTTAATGAAGTTAGGCCTGTATTTGATGGAGATTTAGGACAACTTATAGGAGAAGATGCCGGAAGTTTAGGAGGAGTTGCGGCAACCATAAACGGATTATGTACCGAAGAAAATTTTAGTTATTCAGATGTTGATATTAGTTTTGATACTGTACCTACTTATTCATGGACTGTTTTGGTTATTACTCACGAAATGGGACATTTATTTGGTTCGCCTCATACTCACGCTTGTGCTTGGAACGGAGACAATACAGCAATTGATGGTTGCGGACCATCAAAAGGAGATCAATATTTTGAAGGCAACTGCGATATTGGACCAATCCCTTCAACGGATAGTGGCGGAACTATTATGAGTTATTGTCATTTAGTTTCTGGTGTTGGCATTAATTTAGCCAATGGTTTCGGACCACAACCTGCAGCAGAAATACTTTCTCAAGTAAACAATGCAAGTTGTTTGAGTTTTGATTGTATTAATACCTGTATCAATACTGTTTCGGAAATTATAATTTCGAATCTTACTAACACTTCAGCAACACTATCATGGATAGATATAGGAAGTGCTACTAATTGGGAAGTTTCTATTACACCATTTACGTCGAATTCAAATAATTGGTTTCAAACAACAGCAACTAATTACACAGCAACTAATTTACTGCCTAATACCCATTATAGTATCAAAGTCCGCCCTGTTTGTAATTTTGGTTTAATTTCGCCAAGCAGAAATGCTATTCTTGTTACAACTGCCAATTATTGCAACGGAGTAACAATCACAGATACAGGCGGAGTTTCTAGAAACTATTCAAGTTTAGAAAGTTATGTTAGAACCATTATTCCAAATAGTCCAGATCAAAAAATTAGATTGTCTTTTACCAGTTTTGATTTAGAGGACAAATACGATTATTTATATTTGTATGATGGCAATTCAACATCGGCAACCGATTTGAGCCAAGGCGGATTTACTGGCACCACTATTCCTGGAACATATGAATCGACAGCAATTGATGGTTCTTTAACGCTAGAGTTTTATTCAGACCAATATGAAGTTGGGTCAGGTTATGTAGCCAATGTTGATTGTGTTGCGAATCTTAATAACAAGTCATTTCTACCCAATATTGATTTTACGTATTATCCAAATCCAAGTAAAGGTTTTGTTGCAATTACTTCAAAGACTGAAATAAAAGAAATATTTGTCTATAATCCGCAAGGGCTCCTTTTATACAAAAAGAAAATTAACGGTTTAGATGCAAAAGTAGACATAGCATCATTTGCAAATGGAACCTACTTTTTTAAATTGAAATTCAATGAAAAAGAAGCCAATTTTAAAATAGTGAAGATGTAGTTTAATAAAGCTTCCAACTTTTTAGGACTAATGCTTCCGTTTTTGTTTAGTCCCTCGAAAATTGATGATTTCAATACTTGATTTTTTATAATTTACTCGGTACACTAAATAGTTGTTTTTATCTACTATTGCTTTGTGGAGATTTTTATAGGTTTCCGATTTTGGATATAAGTCAGGGTAAAGACTAATCTGATTGGTAACTTGGGTAATATTTTCTTCTAATTGCAAAATTTCTTTAAAAGTCCATTCTGCTTCCAAATAGTCAATAACAACTGCTAAACCTTTATCAGCTTGTGACGTCCATTTGATTTTTAATGCCATTTGGCAAATTTATTCATTACTGTTTCGTGACTAGTAAATTCGTTATTTTCAGCTTGTTTTAAACCAATTTCTATTTCTAGTTTTTCTTCGGAATTCAATTCAGTAAACCAATCTTTTTTGCTGGTTTTTATAATAATTTCAAGCTTTTCTAACAAACCTTCGTCTATCGTACTCAACTCTTGAATAATATTATATTTTCTAGTAGCTAAATTCATAACTTACAATTTTAGTATAACAAATGTATTTATTTAGATTGGCTTTTAAAAACAAATCCTAAAAATTAACTAACCGTTTTGTTTTTAGTAAATAACTTTTTAAAGGCTGGAAGCATTGAAAAGAAGGCTTTATCTCTCCAATAGCTCCATCAATTCCAACGCTTTTCGAATCGATTTTACATGTTCAAAAGTCAGTAATAAACGTAACCCATTTGGGGTTTGTTTTTCTTTCATTTTGCACAATTGCGGTTGTTTTTGCACGAACTGTAACACTTTATGAAACTGAGGCGAAGTATAATAATCGCTTTGTTGGTCAGAAACAAAATAGCAAATCATTTTGCCTTGTTTCATAACAAGTTTTTCAATTCCCATTTGTGTGGCAATCCATTTTATTTTAATGCTATTCAGTAAGGAGACAGCTTGTTTGGGTAACGGTCCAAAGCGGTCTATTAATTTATTTTCGTATAACAATAGTTCCTCGTCTGTTTTTATCAAACTTAATTCGTTGTATAAATTCAAACGTTCCGAAATGTTATTGATGTATTCATCAGAAAATAATAACTCAAAATCAGTATCAATTTGAATGTCTTTTACATATTCTTTTTCTGGTTTTTCTTCATCGGCATACAACTCCTTGAACTCGTTTTCTTTGAGTTCTTCGATGGCTTCGTTCATGATTTTTTGATACGTATCAAAGCCGATTTCATTAATAAAACCACTTTGCTCACCACCCAATAAATCACCGGCACCACGAATTTCTAAATCTTTCATGGCAATATTGAAACCACTCCCTAGTTCGGAGAATTGTTCCAAAGCCTGAATTCGTTTTCTAGCATCATCAGTCATGGCTGAATACGGCGGGCAAATAAAATAGCAAAAGGCTTTCTTATTGCTTCGACCGACACGTCCTCGCATCTGGTGCAAATCAGACAATCCGAAATTATTGGCATTATTTATAAAAATAGTGTTGGCATTGGGTACATCCAAGCCGCTTTCGATAATGGTTGTCGCCACCAATACATCAAATTCTCCGTTCATAAAAGCCAACATCAATTCTTCGAGTTTTGCACCTTCCATTTGACCGTGACCAATTCCCACGCGAGCATCAGGAACCAAACGCTGAATCATTCCTGCAACTTCCTTGATGTTTTCTATTCGATTATTGATAAAGAAAACCTGTCCGTTTCGTTGAATTTCATAGGAAATGGCATCTCGAATCAATTCTTCACTAAACCCAACGACATTGGTTTCTATTGGATAGCGATTGGGTGGCGGTGTGGTAATTACTGATAAATCTCTCGCTGCCATTAATGAAAACTGAAGGGTTCTCGGGATTGGTGTTGCGGTTAAGGTCAAGGTATCAACATTGGCAGCAATGGTTTTGAGTTTGTCTTTGACATTCACACCAAATTTCTGTTCTTCATCCACAATCAACAATCCTAAATCTTTAAAAACTACGTTTTTGTTGACCAATTGATGCGTCCCAATAACAATATCAAGTTTGCCTTCGGCTAATTGTTGTAAGGTTTCTGTTTTTTGTTTGGCCGTTCTAAAACGGTTAAGATATCCAACAGAAACAGGCATTTCTTTCAAACGTTCTGTAAATGTTCTATAATGTTGGTAGGCTAAAATGGTGGTTGGAACCAAAACAGCGACTTGTTTTCCGTTATCTACCGCTTTGAATGCGGCACGAATGGCCACTTCGGTTTTTCCGAAACCTACATCACCACACACCAATCGATCCATTGGGCGATCACTTTCCATATCGGCTTTTACTTCCGCAGTCGATTTGGTTTGATCAGGTGTATCTTCATAAATAAAGGAACTTTCTAATTCGGCTTGCAAATAACTATCAGGGGCATATCGGAATCCTTTTTCCAATCGGCGCTTGGCATACAATTGAATCAGGTTGAACGCTATATGTTTGACTCTGGCTTTGGTTTTTTGTTTTAAAACTTTCCACGCATTCGAGCCGAGTTTGTATATTTTAGGAGGCGCACCGTCTTTTCCGTTGTATTTAGAAATTTTGTACAGCGAGTGAATACTCACATAAACGATATCATTATCGGCATAGACGAGTTTAATGGCTTCTTGGGTTTTGCCTTCGACTTGTATTTTTTGTAAACCGCCAAAACGGCCTATTCCATGGTCGATGTGGGTAACATAATCACCTACAGAAAGCGTTGTGAGTTCCTTTAGCGTAATGGTTTGTTTCTTAGAATAGCCATTTTTGATGCTAAATTTGTGGTAACGCTCAAAAATTTGATGGTCGGTGTAGCACGCAATTTGGTTTTCCTCATCAACAAAACCCCGGTAAAGTGGTAATGTTATGGTGTGGTATTGCTTGCGAATGCTTTCGTGATTGGCTTCGTCAAGAGTTTCGAAAATATCATGAAACCGTTTTGCCTGTGCATCATTAGAACAAAACAAATAGTTTTTGTACCCGTTAAAATGGTTGTCATTTAAATTATTCAATAACAAATCGAATTGTTTATTGAAAGAAGGTTGAGGGAGAATATGAAATTCGAATGTTTTTTTGGTTTTAAAAACAGCTTTTGAACCCATCTCTACAATCGAAAAATCTAAGGCTTTTTTTATAAACTCGGTTTGGTTTACAAACAATTGTTCTGGCGAAACATGTTTTACAGTCGCGTTCAGGTTTTTATAAATTTCAGCTGCTTTGCCAAATAGTTTATCTAATTTAGACAAAAGCAATTCGGTGTTTTGAATGCAAATAATCGTTTTACTGTCAATATAATCTAGAAAACTTTCCCTATTTTCCTGAAAAAAGGTGTTCTCGACATTAGGAATTATCGCGATTTTATTTTGTTTTTCGATAGAAAGTTGTGTTTCTACATCAAAACTTCTAATGCTGTCGACTTCATTTCCAAAAAACTCAATTCGGTACGGATTGTCATTGGAGAAAGAGAACACATCTATGATTCCGCCACGAACAGAGAATTCTCCGGGCTCCGTAATAAAATCGACACGCTTGAATTCGTATTCAAATAAAACTTCATTGATAAACTCTATTGATATTTTATCGCCAACCGTTACTTTCAAAGTGTTTTTATCCAATTCTTTCTTCGTAATCACTTTTTCAAAAAGCGCTTCGGGATAGGAAACTATAATTGCCGGTTTTTTGCGAGAGTTTATTCGGTTTAAGACTTCGGAGCGAAGCAAAACATTGGCATTATCGGTATCTTCAATTTGGTACGGACGACGATACGAACCTGGATAAAACAAGACATCTTTTTCGCCTATTAATTGTTCTAAATCGTTCAAATAATAGGCAGCTTCTTCTTTGTCATTGAGGATAACTAAAAAAGGCGACTCTGTTTTTTTAAAAACCGACTGGATTATAAACGAAAGCGACGAACCAACCAATCCGTTTAAGTGGATTTTTTGTTCGGGAATTTGTAAGCTATCAACAATTTGCTTGACTTTTGGCGAATTGTCGTAGGTATTTAATAAGGCTGATTTACTCAAGGTTGCGGTACAATTTTATTAGGAATTGCTCTAGCGGTATCTAACATTCTAATCATATCTGATTCGCCTTCTTCTTTAGGAATGGCACTTTTTCTGATAATTTCTTCCATTTGTTGGGTCAACGAAACCAATTCTTCATTTACTTCTGAAACTAAAGTTACTACTTTCTGTGCAGGAATATCATCTAAATTAATGAATAAATTGATGGAGTTGATTTTAGTAGTCAATACCGAAATTCTACTCTTGATTTCAGGTTTGTTAAAGGCGTAAGGAATGTTGGTATTCAACTCCATCACTTTTTTAGATAAAGTTTTCGCTTTTTTCTGAAACGCTCCAATAGAACTTTTAGGTTTTAGATTCAATTCATTCAAAAACGAACGCCATTCGCTCCAATTATTTATTGTAGCTTGAACTGTTGGCGATACGGAAGGGTTAGAAAAATTCCAACCTTTATTGATGTTCTTAAATATTATTTCTTTCTTTTCGGCATCTTTAAGGTTTTCAATCTCTCGTTTTTCAGCATTGTCATTACAGGAAACAAGTAAATAAACCGAAAAAAGAATATAGGAATAATAACGTTTCATCCAAGCTTGATTTAGTTTGCAAAGGTACAAAGGTAAAATGAAAGTTTAATCAGTCTGCTTCATGTTAATGTTGTTTTTGTTAAAATAAATAAGGATAAACTTCACTGCATATTGCTTTATTAAAATGGTATCTTTACAGTATAAATCCTATTTAATTATGAATCCAAAAATTCTAATTATTGGTGCATGCGGACAAATTGGTACCGAACTTACTCAGAAACTTCGAAGTATTTACGGAATTGAAAATGTGATTGCTTCCGATATTCGTAAAATGAATACCGATGTGGTCAATTCAGGACCGTTTGAAGTGGTAAATGCATTAGATTACAATCAGATACAGCATTTGGTAGAGATTCATAACATCACCGATGTGTATTTAATGGCTGCTTTACTATCTGCTACAGCAGAAAAGAATCCCGCTTTTGCTTGGGATTTGAATATGAACTCCCTTTTTCACGTATTGAATTTGGCGAAAGCCAAGAAGATAAAGAGAATATTTTGGCCTTCGAGTATTGCGGTTTTTGGACCCACAACCCCCAAAGAGCATACGCCGCAATACACCATTATGGAACCCACCACAGTTTATGGTATTAGCAAACAATCGGGCGAGCGGTGGTGCGACTATTACCATCATGTTTTTGGGGTAGATGTTCGAAGCATTCGCTATCCGGGACTCATTAGTTGGTCATCACCTCCCGGTGGCGGAACAACCGATTATGCGGTAGATATTTTTCATAAAGCATTGTCTAAAGGAACCTATGAATGTTTTCTGTCTTCTGAAACCAGAATGCCCATGATGTATATGGATGATGCCATTCAGGCTGCTATTCGTATTATGCAAGCGGACGCCGATACAATTAAAATACGTTCTTCTTATAATCTTTCTGCCATGAGTTTTACACCTGCCGAAATTGCTATGGAAATTACAAAACATTTGCCCCATTTTACCATTACTTACGCACCAGATTCTCGCCAGCAAATAGCGGATAGTTGGCCGGGAAGTATAGATGATAGCGAAGCCAGAAACGATTGGGGTTGGCAACATCAATTTGATTTAGCAAAAACCACCATTGCCATGTTAGAGAATTTAAAAAGTCATCCCGGGTTTATTTAGTTTTCAGTTTCTCTATTAATGGGTTTTCGAGCGGTGCTTTTATTTTTATAACTGCATCAGTAGCATCATTAGGAATTGTCATTGACAATACATACTGTTTAATTTTCCATTCGTTTCCTGTTTTTATAAGTACTCCCGAACCTCTGCACATTTTCATCCAAGTGTCAAGCAACTCGTCAAACCAAGCCGTTTTTCCATCTGCAGAGAAATAAAGATTACGTTTTAAAGGTTTAAAATCCCACGCTTTGCCTTGATCAAAGTAGGGTTTAGCAAAGGCTTGAAATGCTTCTTTGTTCCAGTTTTCTGTAGCATCGGTTCCAATAAAAACAGCATCATCAGATAAGGCTCCAAAATAAGCATCAAAATGAGCATCGGTTGCCGCTTTGTGCCACTTGTTTAACAGGGTATGTATTGCCTCTTTTTCAGCTTCCTTGTTTTGGGAAAAACCAAGCAACGGAAACAGTAAAAACAAGAAGAGCAGTTTTTTCATCGTATTTCTTTTGATAAAAATACAAAAATTAATGAAAACCTGTAGAAGTCACTTCTAATCGGTTTACTCACAAAGTCTTCACAATTGCCGGTTTCTGTGTAGTAATACACTACCTTGTCTCGGTGCTTGTCTTTTCGAGTACCAATTACAATGGAAAACCCTTTTGAAACAATTATTGCCAGTTATATTAAAGATAAAGTAGGAATTTCTGAGGATTTTCTGAGTGATGCTTTATGCGAAAAATTAAAACAGCATTTGTTGGGTTTAAATGCGGAAGATCGAATGCGAGCAGCGGCTATTGGCAATGATGGCAAAAGAGTATTCAACGATTTGGTTCGCACCGACACCATTTATTGGCTTGATAAAGCACACAACAACGATTTTGAAAACGAATTCTTTGACACTATGGATGCTTTTGTGGCCTATTTAAACGAAAGCTGCTTTACCAATATTAAAAGCTACGAATTTCATTATTCGCTTTACGAAAAAGGCAGTTTTTACCGCCCGCATTATGACCAATTTGAAGACAGCTCGAAACGGCAATTTTCCATGATAAGTTACCTCAACGCCAATTGGCAAACCCAAGATGGCGGTGAATTGTTGATACATCAAAAAAGCAATAACCAAAGCATTTCACCTACTCAAGGCAAAACCGTTTTCTTTAAGAGTGATGAGTTAGAACACGAGGTTTTGCTTACCAATGCGCGAAGAATGAGTGTAACGGGTTGGCTAAAGCGAGATTGAATACAGGATTTCTCGACACTATTTTATTAGAAAGCCTTCATTATTAGCAGCAACTACTCAAAGCAATCCCTCCACACTAAGGCAGTAAGACCCGTTGCGAAGGTAGCTCAAGCTAGTAATTTGATGTTGTCCGGAAGTTTTGAAATCTAAAGCTTGATCGTTGTTTTTAGCAATGAAAAGCACCAAAACAAGCATGCCTTTAACTTATTATGGTAATGCCTAAGCAAGTAAATGGCCTACGATTTGCTTTTTATTGCTTTGCGTTTACATACACTCCATATACACTATGTATGCTTTATCTATGCCTTTGCTATGGAGTAGCTATTAATGATGACTCCTTGTTGCTTTTTTTTCTTATTGGATTGTTGTAGCACACGAAAGGATTGTGACTCTTTCGAATCTTCGATTTTATGTGGTAGCGTGTGTCTTTTTTAATTGCTGAGACCTCCTCTAACATCCCTGTATTGGATTTATTATATCCTCGAAATTACATCCTCATATTTTAAACCGATATAGTCACAGAATTCATTAACCGTTATTACTTGGTGTTTTTCTTTTTTAAAGAACTCGCGGATTTTAAGCATTTTATTTCGGGCTTGTCTTTCTGTGACTTCTAAAATTCTTTGAATATCACCGTTTCTGATGATTAATTTTCTTCTAGTTTGTTGTTCTTCCATTTTTTACTTTTTTAAGGTTCTTTTCTATTTTAACATATACGCACTATGTGCGCTTTATCTACGGGGTATCTACGGAGCATCTTCCCAGTTACTATAGTAACGTAAAAACTATATTTTGTCTTGTTTTTTGATTGTAGCCCGTTTTTATATGGCTGTTCTATTATTGTATGCAGGAAACTTTATACCATTTTAGGAAACTTTGACTCCTTTCTGTCCTATTTAGGAAAATAAAAATAAAACAGAAGTAATGCTCCCCGTTATAGTAGTATGAAGCAATAGTTGCTTCTGTTAATTTAATATTTTAAATAATGGCAAAAAACATGAGCCTATTTAAAGTAGAAGGAACATTAGATAATGTTACTTTTTACAAAAGTGCCGATGGACACTTTGTTAGAACTAAAGGAGGGGTTTCTAAATCCCGTATTTTAAATGACCCCGCGTTTGTAAGAACGCGAGAAAATGGGGCAGAATTTGGTCGGAGTGCCGGCGCAGGGAAGATGCTGCGGATGGCATCGGGGACTATGGTTTTTAAAGCGAAAGACGCTAAGTTGTCGAGTAGGCTTGTACAGGTTATGTCTAAGATCAAAAACTTAGACACGGTTTCGGTTCGTGGCGAACGCAATGTAGCTGAAGGTTTGTTGACTGCTGAGGGGCAACAGGTGTTGCGAGGGTTTGATTTTAATAACCGCGCTCCTTTGCTGAGTGTTTTGTATGCCCCTTTTAGTGTAGACAACAGTACGGGAGCCTTGGAGATTGCTGATTTTACCCCAAAGGAGCAATTGAACTATCCGGCGGGAGCGACCCATTTTAGCATGCGTAGCAGTTTTGTCGTTTTAGATTTTGCCAGTGGGGTTCGGGATGTTACCTACAGTACTCCTGTTAATTTGCCTCTAACTATGGCTACCGCTACTGTGACCTTAACCCCTAGCGGGATTCCTCAGGGGAGTGGTACTCAAATTCATTTTCTTTTGATTGAATTTTTTCAGGAAGTAAATGGGGCGCAGTATTCGCTGAAAGACGGTGCTTATAATGTGCTAAACATTTTGGATGTGGTGTAACATTACTTAAGCTGTTATCGACAATGTTATCTATTACCGATTATGGTAGCTGGAAATTCTCCTCGTTGTTCGTGCAACGGGGAGTTTTTTTTTAAAAGCATTAGAAATGGCGGTGATTGAGGTGTAAAAGTGTTTCTTCAAGAAAATGTTTTCGAAGTCAGGAGACTTCGTGGAGCGGGGTAGCTATTCATGTGACCCTTTGTTGAGTTTTTTTAAAAGTAAAAAAAATTTTAATCAATCAAAAAATTATAATTAAGTTTATAAAAAATCAAAACATGGTTAACGTTACTTGTGCTTTAGTTTTTTTTGATAGTAAAATTTTAGTCACTCAACGAAGTGAGAAGATGAAATTGCCATTAAAATGGGAGTTTCCCGGTGGGAAATTAGAGGAAAATGAAAGTGAAATAGATTGTATCAAAAGAGAAATTAGAGAAGAATTAAAGATAGAGATTGAAGTTTTGTATAAACTTTCAAACAGCATTTTTGATTATGGAACTTTTAAAATTAATTTAATTCCTTTTGTAGCAAATTATGTGTCGGGTGAAATTGTTTTGGCTGAACATAAAGCATATAAATTATTAGATAAATCAGAATTATTACATTTAGATTGGGCGGCGGCAGATATTCCAATTGTAGAAGAATTTTTAAAACTTGAATTATGAACCAAGGAATATATGAGGAATTAGTTACAAAAGTAATCAACTATAAATTAAACGAATTAAATAAAGATACTTTTCAAGTAAAGAAAACGCCAATAGACAAAGCTGAGGCGGCCCAGATATTATCTCAACATATTGGAAAAACAATACGACATGCATTCACCTTGATTAAAGGAGAAGATGTTTTAGAAACACAAATTGAAATAGCTAATAAAATCATTTTATTTTTAAAAGAAGAATTAAAAAAAGAAGAGTTTGAAGATGATTTAATTGAAACGGAAGGCAAAATATTAAAAGCCGTTTTCACCAAAATTGATGCTCACTTTACCGATTTGGATTTGCGTTTAAAAGAAATTACTCCTTACACAAGATTAATTCATAGCGAACTTTTTACAGGTGGAAACTCAGGTACAACACTCGAAAGTGAATTGAGAAAAGAGATTTTATCTTCAGATAAAATTGATTTATTAGTTTCTTTTATCAAATGGAAAGGAATTCGAATTCTGGAACGTGAATTAAGAGAATTTACTGAAAGAGGTGGAAAATTAAGAGTAATTACAACTACTTATATTGGAGCGACCGATGCAAAAGCAGTTGAATTTTTAGCTTCTTTAGAAAACACAGAAGTCAAAGTTTCCTATAATACAGGTAATGAAAGATTACACGCAAAAGCCTATTTGTTTCAAAGAAATACTGGATTTCATACAGGATATATTGGTTCTTCTAATTTTTCTCGTTCAGCTTTAACCGATGGTTTAGAATGGAATTTGAAAATAACTACTAAAGAAGTTGGTCATATTATTGATAAATTTAAGAAAACATTTGAAGCATATTGGCAAAATCCAGAGTTTGAATTATATAATCAAAATATTCATTCCGTAAAATTAATAGAAGCTCTCAAACAAGGAAAATTTTCAAAGGAATATACGTTTACCACATCGTATTTTGATATTAAACCTTTTCATTATCAAAATGAAATAATTGAAAAATTAGAAGTTGAAAGAATAGTTCATAATAGATATCGAAATCTTTTAGTTGCTGCAACAGGAACTGGGAAAACAGTTATTTCTGCATTTGATTATAAGAATTTCAGAAGTAACAGTAAGTCATCAAAACTACTTTTTGTTGCTCATAGAAAAGAAATTTTGCAACAAGCAAAAGCAACTTTTCAAGGAGTTTTAAAAGATAATAATTTTGGCGATTTATGGGTTGATGGTTTAGAACCAAATTCTAATGAATATGTTTTTGCTTCCGTGCAAACCCTAAATAATAGGCTTAAAGAGATTAAACTTTCTCCTGAATATTACGATTTTATTATTATTGATGAAGTACATCATATTTCTGCATCAACCTATAGACCGATTTTAAATTATTTTAAACCAAAAGTTCTTTTAGGTTTAACTGCTACTCCAGAGCGAATGGATGGAGAAGATATTTTGGCGGATTTTTGTAATCGTATAGCTGCCGAAATTAGATTGCCTGAAGCCTTGAATAAAAAATTATTAAGTCCATTTCAATATTTTGGAATTACCGATAGTATCGATTTAACCAATGTAAAATGGGATAAAGGAAAGTATGTTGCTAGTGAATTGACAAGTTTATATACTAAAAACGATGTTCGTGTTGGTGAAATAATTACCAATCTAGATAAATATACGAATGACTTAAATGATGTTCGAGCTATTGGTTTTTGTGTTACCATTGAGCATGCCACTTTCATGGCTGAAAAATTTAACTTAGCGGGTTTAAAAGCACAATTTTTAACTGCTAATAATTCAAACGAACGAGATAGAATTAGAGAACAATTTAAGAGAAAAGAATTCAATTATTTATTCGTTGTCGATATTTTTAATGAAGGTGTTGATATTCCTGAAATTGATACTGTTTTGTTTTTAAGACCTACAGAAAGTTTAACTGTTTTTCTTCAACAATTAGGACGTGGATTACGTCTGGCTGATGGAAAAGATTGTTTAACAGTGCTCGATTTTGTTGGGAATTCAAGACCTGAATATGATTTTGAAAGTAAGTTTCGAGCATTAATTGGAAAAACAACAACATCGGTTCAAAAAGAGATAGAAGATGATTTTCCTCATTTGCCATTAGGTTGTTCCATTGTTTTAGAGAAGAAAACAAAAGAAACAATCCTTGAAAATATTAAAAAAGCGACATCCCTAAACATTAATCAACTGATTACTAAAATCAGAAATTTTCAACATCAAACGACTTTACCATTAACGCTAAATAATTTTATGGAATTGAATCATATTTCAATTGAAACGATTTATAAAAAAGGGACATGGTCAAGACTTTGTCAATTAGCTGGTGTTATTGATGATTTTGAAATTACCAATGAAAAACAAATTTTCTCTACAATAAGTAAAAAGTGGTTGTCAACAAATTCATCAAGTTATTTTAACTTTATTCTTAAAATCGCGAAACAAGGTTTCAATTTCAATCTAAATAAATTTGATGAAAACGAGAAAACCATGTTGTTGATGTTGCATTATGATGTTTGGCAAAATCATGGTTTGTTTCAATCATTAGAAGAAAGCATTAAAACAATTGGTAAGAATAAAATATTAGTTAATGAAATTATTGAAGTTTTAGAAATACTAATAGACAGAGTTGATTTTAAAGAAATTGAAATTCAATTGCCTTACAACCAACCGTTAAAAGTTCATGCAAGATATACACGAGATCAAATTTTAGCAGCTTTTGGATTAAGTACTTTTGAGAGAAAATCACCGAGTAGGGAAGGTGTGGCAGAGAACACAAATACAAATACAGAATTGCTTTTTATCAATCTAATTAAATCAGAAGAAAACTTCTCTCCAACCACAATGTATGATGATTATGCTATTAGTGAAACGTTATTTCATTGGCAAAGTCAAAATTCGTCAAGACCAGATATTGGAAAAGGACTGTCATATATCCAACATCAAGAAAATAAAAAAAAGATTTTGCTCTTTGTTAGAGAAAAAGCAAATGATGAAAAGGGTAATACAATGGGTTATGTTTTTATTGGGGAGGGAAACTTCAAAGAAAATGAAGGTGAAAAACCAATGAATATTAAATGGGAATTAAACGAGCCAATACCTAATTATCTTTGGGTAGCATCTGCTAAAATGTCTGTTGGGTAATTAAAAAAACCTCCAACACAAACGGTCAGAGGTTCATTTATAGTTGAAAACCCTTTGTTTTACCAAGCAATACTTGCCACTCGGCTCAAGAAATAATTGGCAGGGCCGTTGCTTCCGCCTTGGTTGTTGCCTGTGGTAAGGCGGTAATTGGGTTGGTTGCCCCAAGAAGCGGGTTTGTCCTCAATGCTCATGTCTTCGCCGGTGTCGTTAGGGACATAAGGTGCCATTTTGTTTTGCCAAACCTGTATGCGCTTCATGCTTTTTTCGGCAGTAAAAAGGTCGTTTTTGGGGTTTGCCAGTTCTTTTATGTAGCTTTTATACAAGTTTTGGTATTGCGTAATGGCAAGGATTTTATTTATTAGGGGGCGTTTACTAGAGCTTCCCCATTTCAGCGGGTCTTGAGTACCTGCGTTTTCTATGATTTGAGACGTGCCTAAGGAATTGTCATAATCTATAGGAATGAAGTACACTTTGCCATTGGGTGCAAAATACAAATAAAAGTTGTTGCCGTTGATCCAATAGTCGTCCCACATGCCCAGCATAACATTAGTAGCATAGGTTTTTAGAAAGAGCGGGACATCCATTTTTTGGGCAATCCAAGTTTGAAAAGCAGCACCTGTTTTGGTGTTGAGGTCGGTGATGAATTGAATGAGTTCGGCTTGAGCAGCAGGAAGTTCGTCTTTTCGGGTTTTTAAATCGTAGGCATAATAGACCGATAGTGCGGGATCTATATTTACATCTTCCACGCCTATACTTTGAGTAGAGGAAGTTTGTAGGGAAGCATTTGTGCCACCGCTATAACCGCCTTTCCATAAAAATCCAGTTCCTGAACCCCATTGGTCTTTTCGTTTCTCCAGAAAATCCTCGTCTACGTTTTCTACCATGGCATACACTCCGAAATAAGCAGGTTTAGCATCGCCCTTTATGGCAACGGTTACTCTACCGTAGGAAGCTCTTGGGGCATTCCAGCAACCATAACGGGTAAAGAGGTCATAGCTGTATATTTCGCGGCAATAAGTAGCATCGTCCTTAAACCATTTTAGGTTCATTTTGTTGAGTCCTTTGAATCGTTGGTCTACTTTGTATTTAGAAAAGTCGAGGGCAAAATGCGCATGGTTCCAATCGGGATTGGTTGGATTGTGCAATTCTCCGAAATTCCCTTCTGGACGGCGTCGGCTCGTGTTGCCTCGCAATCGGAGTCCGATACTGTCTAAGGCTATTGTAGTTCCGTTTACGTCAAAAGTAAATTTAGAGACTACTTTTTTCTCATTATTAGGATTTAAATCAAAATTGGTGAGGAGTTTATTCCAATTTTTTGTATTGAATTCTAAAGTTATTTCAGGAATGTCATTGAGATTGAAAAGCGCTGGTTTTTTATCGGGCGTGGTATAGTTTTCAAGGATTCCACAGCTGGATAAGAAAAGTATAACAAACAGCGGAAGTAGCTTTTTCATATGGTGTATTTTTATCAAAGATAGAATTTTTAAGATTAAGAGAGAAAGTAGGATTTGTATATTTGAAATCGCCTATTTTTAGCACTCTTTTTTGAAGTGACTTGTATTGCGAACCGTTTTTAATTAAATTTTTCTTGTTCTCGATACGATTTTCTGAAGAAAATCACTCGAACTGACGAAAAATTATAATTAAAAGCACCTATTTACAGCACTATTTTTTGAAGTGACTTGTATTGCGAACCGTTTTTAATTAAATTTTTCTTGTTCTCGATACGATTTTCTGAAGAAAATCACTCGAACTGACGAAAAATTATAATTAAAAGCACCTATTTATAGTTTTCTTTTTTGGCGAAGCTAATGAACTATTTGTCAATAAAACTTGCTTATATCGAAATTATTATTACATTTATGAAATATTTTTGTAAAATAATTATATAATTAATGAAAATGATGCCAATTCAGGATTTCAATTCCCTTGATTTTACCCAAGAAGAAGCCTTGCAAATTGTGGTTTTGGTACTAGAAAAGAGCCTTTTTTTGGATTAAATTGTTATAACTTTTGACAGATACACATTTAAATACAACGGATTCATCGTTATATAGTAAAGACTTGGCTCCCATTGCGGAGTCTAACAGAACGTGGAATACTTGGAACTATGCCGCTTTGTGGATTAGTATGAGTCTTTGCATTCCTACCTATATGTTATCGAGTTCTTTAATAGAAGGGGGCATGAATTGGTGGCAAGCCATATTGACCATTTTTTTAGGCAATACCATTGTATTAATTCCTATGTTGTTAAACGGTCACGCCGGAGCGAAATACGGTATTCCTTTTCCGGTTTTTGCCAGAGCGAGTTTTGGGACTAAAGGGGCAAATATACCCGCTTTACTTAGAGCTATTGTGGCTTGCGGCTGGTTTGGGATTCAAACCTGGATAGGCGGATTTGCTCTTTACCAAATGATGCGTTTGTGGATTCCGGCATTAGAAACGTTGCCTCAAATTTTCCCAGATTCTTTTGGCTTGCAAACAGGACCGGCCATTTGCTTTATCTTGTTTTGGTTGCTTAATATGTATGTGGTGTATTTAGGCGTTGATAGCATTAGAAAGTTATTGGTTTTTAAAGCTTTTTTCCTGCCAATTGCGGCATTAGCACTTTTAGCTTGGGCATTAGTAGCGGCTCATGGTTTGGGACCCATTTTAGCAACGCCATCAAAATTTACAAATACCACTGATTTCTTTCACTTCTTTTTTCCTGCATTAACAGGAATGGTAGGATTTTGGGCAACCTTATCGTTAAACATTCCAGATTTTACGCGCTATGCGACGTCTCAAAAAGCACAAATACGGGGGCAAATTTATGGATTGCCAACTTCGATGACTCTATTTGCTTTTGTGGGAGTTGTAGTGACTTCGGCAACTACTATTGTTTTTGGAACCACGATTTGGGATCCAGTGATACTCGCAGGTAAGTTTGACAGTAAATTGCTGGTAAGTTTGGCCATGATAGCTGTTGCCATATCTACATTGGCTACCAATATTGCGGCTAATATTGTAAGTCCGGCCAATGATTTTGCTCATTTTGCTCCTTCTAAAATCGATTTTAGAAAAGGGGGGTATATTACGGGTGTAATAGGTATTCTGATATTTCCTTGGAAATTGATAGCTGACCCAACAGGATATATTTTCACCTGGTTGGTAGGATATTCGAGTTTGTTAGGGCCCGTTGGAGGCATTATGATTGTTGATTACTATTTCATCAGAAAACAAACATTACTTTTAAATGACTTGTATGATACGAAAGGAATCTATAACTTTACTAACGGTTTCAATAGAAACGCTATTTATGCCTTATTGATAGGGATTTTGCCAAACATTCCAGGATTTTTAACAACAATTAAAGTAGTAGATTCGACTGTGTTTCCAGAATGGATTTCAGGATTGTATCATTATGCTTGGTTTGTAGGGTTTGGGATTAGTGGTTTGGTGTATTGGTTGTTGATGAAGAAAAATAATTGATTTTGATTGTAAAAACTTTCAAATTTTAAAATAATAAATATGAGTATTTTAATTAAAAACGGAAGAATAATAACAGCTGCGGATGATTACCAAGCAGACATTTTTATTGAAGGCGAGACTATTTCGGCTATTGGAAAAAATCTAAATGTTCAAGCCGATCAAATCATTGATGCCTCAGGTAAGTTAGTCATTCCAGGTGGAATTGACCCTCATGTGCATTTAGAAATGCCATTTATGGGGACTTACAGTAGCGATAACTATGAAACGGGAACTCGTGCGGCCTTGTTTGGAGGTACCACAACCGTAATTGATTTTATTCTTCAAACACAAGGAAAAAGTTTACAATCGGCATTGGATGAATGGAAAGGAAGAAGCACGAACAATGCTGTTGGCGACTATAGTTTTCATATGGCCGTAACCGATTTTAATGAAAATACCAGAAAAGAAATACAACATATAGTAGAAGTGGAAGGCATCACTTCTTTTAAAACATTTATGGCTTACAAAGGAGCCTTAATGATTAATGACAGCCAAATGGTTGGGCTCATGGAAGAAGTTAAAAAGCATGGCGGACTAATAAATGTTCATGCCACGAATGGTGACATGATTGACTATTTAATAGCCAAGCACAAAGCCGAAGGCAAGTTAGAACCTTTATATCACTACCTATCACAACCCGAAGTTACCGAGGCAGAAGCCAGCGGTCGATTTGCCGATATGGCGAATTATACAGGTTGCCCTGGGTATATTGTGCATTTAACGTGCGAAGGGGCGCTAAACGCCGTACGGAACGCTACCAAACGAAACCAAAATGTTTTTGTAGAAACGTGTATACAGTATTTGGTTTTAGATGCAAGTTTGTATGAACAAAATTTTGAGGGAGCAAAATGGGTGATGAGTCCACCGCTTCGGGAGAAGAAAGATCAAGAAACGCTATGGGCGGGATTAAACCAAGGAACTGTGAAAGTCGTAGCTACTGATCATTGTCCGTTTATGTGGGAACAAAAACTAATGGGTAAGGACGATTTTTCTAAAATTCCTAACGGACATCCAGCTATTGAAAACCGTATGGAATTGCTTTTCAGCGAAGGCGTAAACAAAGGGAAAATCACCTTAAATAAATATGTAGAAGTAGCTTGTACCAATGCTGCAAAAATATTTGGAATGTTTCCTAAAAAAGGAACAATCGCCATTGGTAGCGATGCTGATATTGTACTTCTAGATCCTAACGAAAAGCATATCGTTTCAGCCAAAACGCACCACATGAATGTTGATTATAGCGGTTATGAAGGTTGGGAACTAACCGGTAAAGTAAAAACGGTTTTGTTGAGAGGGAAAGTGGTTATAGACAATAACGAATGTAAAGTTTCTAAAGGATACGGGCAGTTTATAAAACGAAAAAAAGTACAAGGGAAAATATAATTTTTTGAACCACATAGAGACATAGATTTATTTTGAAACGAATTGAGAAGCTTTGCTTTTTATAGTGTAAAATAGACTATGTGAAAAAGAACTGTCTATAACTTTCTTTTTTATGTCACTATGGGGTAAATGAAAATTGATAAAATGTAAAAAGTATGGCAAGAATAGTAAAATCAGGGCTTATTCAATTGAGTTTGGCCAAAACAGAAGGCGAAGGCACGATTGCAGAAATCATGGAGGCGATGGTGCAAAAGCACATTCCTTACATTGAAGAAGCGGGTAGGCAAGGTGTTCAAATTTTGTGTTTTCAGGAGATATTCAATACTCCTTATTTTTGCCCAGGACAAGACAGCGCTTGGTATGCGTCAGCAGAATCGGTTCCGGGGCCTACGACGGAGCGCATGCAAGTCTATGCCAAGAAATACGACATGGTTATAGTGGTTCCCGTTTACGAAAAAGATCAAGCAGGTGTTTTATACAATACCGCGGCTGTTATAGATGCCGATGGAACGTATTTAGGCAAATACAGAAAAAACCATATTCCGCAAACAGGAGGTTTTTGGGAGAAATTTTTCTTTAAACCCGGTAATTTAGGGTATCCTGTTTTTCAAACCAAATATGCTAAAGTAGGCGTTTACATTTGTTACGACCGACATTTTCCTGATGGCGCAAGGTGTTTAGGATTAAACGGAGCTGAAATTGTTTACAATCCGTCAGCGACAACCGTTGGGCAATCGCAAAACTTATGGAAGCTAGAGCAACCCGCACATGCCGTGGCAAATGGTTATTTTATGGGATGCATCAATAGAGTTGGAATAGAAAAACCTTGGAATTTAGGGCGTTTTTACGGAACTTCCTATTTTGTAAATCCATTAGGGGAAATCTTTGCTTGTGCATCTGAAGATAAGGATGAATTACTAGTAGCTGAATTTGACTTCGATTTGATTGAAGAAATCAGAAGCAAATGGCAATTTTATCGTGATAGAAGACCAGAAACCTATGGGGCAATTACGACGCTATAGTATTTTAAGTATGTTGTCTTTTTTTTGAACCACATAGAGACATAGGAATAGTTTTGAGTAGAAGGTGGAGATAGAAAAATTAATTTTTTCACATAGGGTTGGTGGTGATGAGATGTGAGAGGGAATTGGAGGTTGAATGGGTAAAGGTTTTTAAACCACATAGAAACATAGATTTTTATGGAGAAGATTACGCAAAAGTATTTAGATGAATTGACTTATGAAATTATTGGTTCAGCTATTGAAGTTCATAAAATAATGGGGAGAGGGTTGCTAGAAAGTGTCTATCATCAGTGTCTTAAAGAAGAATTAATACATAGAAAAATAAATTTTTTATCAGAGATGAAAATACCTGTACTCTATAAAGATAAAGAGTTAGAATTGGATTTCAGATGTGATTTATTTGTTGAAAACGTAATTATTGTTGAATTAAAATCGGTATTTGAAATACATCCTATGTTTGAAGCCAAGCTTCTTAACTATATGAATCTTATGAAATCTCCTAAAGGAATTTTAATCAATTTTAATTGTTATAACATTTTTAAAGAAGGCCAGAAAACTTTTGTAAATGAGTATTTTAAAAAATTACCAAAAGAATAATTCTATGTTTCTATGTGGTTTAAATCATTTTGAAACAAGTAGGATGCATAAATATCATTAAATAGAATAATTAATAACTTTTACTATTATCAAAAAAAATAAATAATATGAGTATAAAGAACAATCGATTAACCACCGCAGAATACGAAGAAAATTTTACAGATATTCATCCACCTTTCGAAACTCCAGACGCCGCATTGGTTGAAGCCAACCGCTGTTTGTTTTGTTACGATCCGCCCTGTATGAAGTCATGTCCAACGTCTATCAACGTTCCAAAATTCATTAAGCAAATCGCTACTGAAAATCTTAAAGGTTCAGCACATACCATTTTCTCTTCCAATATTATGGGGGCAGGATGTAGTAAAGTGTGTCCCGTTGAAAAATTATGTGAGGGTGCTTGTGTGTATAATTTAATGCATGAAACGCCTATTCATATTGCCAAATTGCAACGCTATTCTACCGAAAAAGCGATGGACAATAATTGGCAGTTATTTGAAAGAAAACCCTCTACAGGGAAACGAGTTGCTATAATTGGAGCAGGCCCAGCAGGATTGAGTTGTGCACACACTTTGAGTAGAGAAGGTATTGATGTTACCATTTATGAAAAAGAAAGCAAAGGAGGAGGATTAATGACCTACGGAATTGCCGCCTATAAAGTCACCCCTGAATTTTGCGAAGATGAGGTAAATTACATTACTTCGATAGGAGGTATTGACATTAAATACAATCAAGAATTAGGTAAAAATGTTACCGTTGAAGAATTAAAACGCAATTATGATGCTGTATATTTAGCATTTGGTGTTGGTTTAGCGCGTCAATTAGATATTGCTGGCGAACATTTAGAAGGTGTTGAAGATGCTATCAAATTCATTTACGAATTACGAAACAACGATTATTCTAAAATTGCAGTTGGTGATAAAGTGGCCGTAATTGGAATGGGAATGACGGCTATTGATGCAGCAACCCAAGCGAAAAGATTGGGCGCTTCTGATGTGACCTTAGTTTATAGAAGAACTCAAGACGAAATGCCGTGTACGGAGCATGAGTTGAATATTGCTAAATTAGATGGTTGTAAAATCATTTGGTTAGCAGCGCCAAAAGAAATCAAAGGCGATAACGGAAAAGTGTCGCAATTGGTTTGCGATGTAATGAAATTGGGAGATCCTGATGAAAGCGGTAGAAGAAGCCCAGTAGTTTCAGGAGAGACATTTACATTAGAGGTAGATATGGTGATTAAAGCAGCTGGACAAATGCCATTTGAAACGTTAGTTAAAAATAATTCTTTTGAAAATAATAAAGGAAAGGTTGCAGTTACTGACAAAGCATTAACCAATCAAGAAGGTGTTTTTGCAGGTGGCGATTGTGTTAACGGAGGTAGAGAAGTAGTCGATGCGGTTCAAGCAGGAAAAGACGGAGCGGCAGCGATTGTAAAATACCTCTTTGGACAAGATTATATTTTAGATTGCGAATTAAAACCAACTTTCAACAATTAAAAAAGTCAACTTCCGAATTTCTCGGAACTAAATACAATTATTATGGCAGATATATCAACAGATTTTTTAGGCATAAAATCACCGAATCCTTTTTGGCTAGCCAGTGCACCACCAACAGACAAATTTATAAACGTTGTTCGTGCTTTTGAAGCAGGTTGGGGCGGTGTAGTATGGAAAACATTAGGGTCGCAAGTAAAAAATGTTTCCTCTCGTTATTCCTCAGTGAATTATGGAGGCAAACGCATGATGGGATTCAATAATATCGAATTAATTAGTGATCGACCACTAGACATCAATTTGAAAGAAATTTTAGAAGTCGTTAAAATGTTTCCTGACAGAGCGATGATCGTTTCTTTAATGGCCGATAACGACCGTAAATCGTGGCATGATTTGATTATGAAGTGTGAAGATGCAGGAGCAATGGGTTTTGAATTGAACTTTGGTTGTCCGCATGGAATGACCGAAAGAGGAATGGGAGCAGCCGTAGGTCAAGATCCAGAAATCGCTAAAATGGTGGTAGAATGGGTTATGGAAAAAGCGACCATCCCAGTAATTACAAAACTAACACCCAATGTACACTCGGTTGTTCCCACAGCAAGAGCTGCAGTCGAAGGCGGAACAAATGCATTGAGTTTAATTAACACCATTCAAAGTGTAACAGGAGTCGATTTAGACACTTTAGTTCCGAATCCTTATGTGGCTGGTAAAAGTGTTTTTGGAGGGTATTGTGGTCCAGCTGTGAAACCAATAGCCTTAAAAATGTTAACTACCGTTGCTCAAGACCCAGTAGCTTCAAGAGTTCCGGTTTCTGGAATTGGAGGAGTAAGCACTTGGAAAGACGCTGTTGAGTTCATGTTATTAGGGGCTACTTCTGTTCAAGTATGTACTGCTGCTATGACCCATGGGTTTCGAATTGTGGAGGACATGTGCGAAGGACTGAATAACTGGATGGACGAAAAAGGCTATGAAAAAACTACTGACTTTATTGGAAAATCAGTTGAAAAAATAACACATTGGGAAGATTTGGACATCAATTTCCATCATATAGCCAAAATCAATCAAGACAAATGTATTCATTGTGGGTTGTGTTATATTGCTTGCGAAGATACATCGCATCAATCTATTAATGTAGAAAGAGGCAATCCGTACAACAATTATACGATTAAAGAAGAAGAATGTGTGGGTTGTAATTTGTGTAAGTTAGTATGTCCTGTTGATGAATGTATCACAATGGAAGAGCATCGTGTTGCACCGGAATATGTAAACTGGAAAGATTGGCAAGCACAAGGGTTGCCGTTGAACGATCATTAAAATAAAGAAAAATAGAAACAAGAATCAAGAGCAAAGAATTTATTTACGATTCTTTAGTCTTGATTTTTGATTTTTAATCTAGATACTATGAAAATAAATTCTCAAAGACTACAAGATCATTTTGAAGCCATGAGCCTAATAGGTAAAATAGGCGAAACGGGCACTTGTAGACCAGCACACACTGAATTAGAAAAACAAGGTTTTGAACTTGCTGCTTCTTGGATGAAAGCTGCAGGAATGACTACTCACATCGATAATTTTGGAAATTTAATAGGAAGACTCGAAGGCAAAAATCCAGATTTACCCGTTTTAATGATGGGGTCGCATCTCGATTCTCAACCCTATGGAGGACGATTTGACGGAGTAGCTGGAGTATTATGCGCTATAGAAGTCGTTGCAACTTTAACCGAAAATAATATTGTTCCCGAACGTCCTATTGAAGTGATTTCCTTTGCTGATGAAGAAGGCTGGCGTTTCAATAAAGGATTGTTTGGTTCAAGAGGTATTTTAGGCAAACTAGAAGAAGGCGAATTGCAACGTGCCGACAAAGATGGCATTACTCGCGAACAAGCCCTAAAGGATTTTGGTTGTGATGTAACTCAATTTAAAGCATCAGAATACAAAGAAGGAAGTATTTTTTGCTTTTTGGAATTGCATATTGAGCAAGGGCCGGTTTTGGATTTAGCCCATAAACCAATTGGAGTGGTTTCAGGAATTTCCGGACCCATTTGGTGGACCGTTAAACTGAAAGGAATGGCGGGTCATACGGGTTCTGTGCCTATGCCTATTCGTAAAGATGCTTTAGTAGGCGCTGCCGAAATTATTGTTGCCGTAAACGAAATAGCCAATCAAATTCCAGGTGCGCCAACTGTTGGTTCTGTCGGGACTATAAATGTTTTTCCAGCTTCGCGAAATATTATACCCGAAGAAGTGGTGTTTACTATCGATTTGAGAGATATTGATTTGGATAGAAGAAACCGTTATGAAAAACAATTGCGTGACCGCATCGAGGCTATTACTCAAAAACATCAATTAACCTATTCCATCTCAGAAGATACTAAAAGCGACCCTCGCTATTGTGCTGATTGGATTAAGGAAATCATTCATAATGAATGTAAAGCTCTAGAATTGGATGCACCAGAGTTAATGAGTGGGCCTTTTCATGATGCTTTGGCATTATCCTATGCCTGCGATTACGGAATGATATTTGTGCGATGTAAAGATGGCATTAGTCATAATCCGTTGGAGTATTCTTCGAATGAGGATTTGGCTTTGGGTGCTAATGTGATGTTGGGAACGGTAATTCAGATATTGAAAAAGTAAAAAAGAAAATATCCATTAATTGGATATTATAGCAACAAAAAAGACTGTCAGAACTGGCAGTCTTTTTGATTTTATAAGTATTCGTTTTTTATTGCTGTTGCTGATGCACGTGTTCTATATAATCCAACTCTTTTTGTTTTTCTAAAGAGATTTCTTGTAATTGTACTTCGTTTACTTCCTCAAATTGTCTTCCATCCTCATATTCAACAGAAACGGATACAGATAATTTTTGCTTGGCTAAGCCTTTAAAAGTGCCTTTAACGGGAGTACAATCGGTAAAATTTCTTCCTACTGAAAGTTTGATATGGTTGTCCATAGTCCAAATATTATTGGTAGGATCTATCCCTAACCAGCCTTGTGTAGGGGTATAAATTTCCACCCAAGCATGCGTAGCGCCTTCACCTCTAAGACCACTTTTGTTGGGGCAAACATACCCGCTTACATACCGAGACGGAATTCCTGCAGTGCGTAATAATTGTAATAATACGAGAGCAAAATCTTGACAAACTCCTTTTTTGTGTTGCAAAACTTCATCAAGAGTTGTCTCTATATTGGTTATGCCTTTTGTGTATGAGAAATTAGAATATACATATTGGTTGCATAATCTTGCAATTTCAATTACCGGTTTGTCTTGGTGTTTTATTTTATTGAGAATGGCAATAATTTTATTTTGCTTTTCTATAGCCTCAGGGTAACTCAATCTTAAAAGCTCAATACTTTTTTCTTTTTCAACTTCCAAGTCTTGAATAGTTGTAGTATCTATTTCAGGAATTTTTAACGAATGATTTACCCGAACAATCATGCGAGATTCTATAGCCATTTCCGAATGTACTTCTAGATTGTTGAAATTACCAACCCTATTGCCATAACGGTCTTGAGAGATGTCTACATTGGGATTGTTAGTGATGTTGAGTTCAAATTTAAGTACGTCCTGATTCTCAAAATTATAGGGAAACAAGCGAATTTCATTAATGCTCTCTTTTATAGGCCAATTGTATTGGTATTTCGTGCTGTGAACTATTTTAAAAACCGCCATTTGTTTAGGTATAAGAGAAAAATAATTTAGAAAAATCGGTCGAAAATTGAATTAACTGTGCTTTCGTATTGGTGAGTAATTCTTCTAGTTGCTGATTGGTTAAGTGATGGTAATCTGTAAATTCTACATAGCTTTTAAGTCTCCCAAATTGATTTTGCAATTTTCTTGCTTCGCTCAAATTGTTGTCTTTAAATAGGCTTTCAAGATATTTATCAATATATTCTAAAGTATACGTAACAGAGTGAGCAAAATCTCTATTAAAAATAACTTGCTGAACAATTTTGCGATTGTGTGGTATGTTGCTATAGCTTTTTAAATACAATTCATAACCGGATAACGACAACAGTAGTCTTCTCCAATACAATAAATCTTCGTCGCCATCTAAATTGTAATTGATGGTTTTATAATACGCTTGAGTTAAAGAAATGGTTTGCAAACATCTTTCAATGTGCTTGCCTATGCTTGAGAACCACCAGCCCAATCCTCGAGGCATCGTAACATGAAGAATTCCGTTATAGAGTAAAAGATCTTTATTGAGTTTTGTAATAATATTTAGGGCATCGTTAGTCTCTAATTTTTTTGGTAACTCCGGAGAATTCATAAAATGATACAAAGAATTTATGTGCTCCCATAATTCTTTGGTAATTTTATCTTGAGAACCTCTAGCATTTTCGCGTGCTTTGATTACTAAATTTTTAACTGAATTGTAATTTTGATTGTCGCAAATAATATACTTTAAAACATAACTTGTGTCATATTGTGATCTGTTTATTTGTTCTTTAGTCAAGTCAGTATAATATTCTAATAAAGGCTTGTATCCTTGAGAGTCATTCATTTCCTTATCAAAAGATAAGATATAGAAAGTGTTTAAGGTAAGCAACATTCCATCGGTTCTTTCCATGTAGCGACTCAACCAAAACATTCCGTCCGCCACCCTGCTGAGCATATTTACTTTCATTTCAATTTTTTTAAAAGTTCAGAATTAGTCTTTTTTTATCACTATTTTACAATCCAAGTGTCTTTACTTCCCCCACCTTGAGAGGAGTTTACCACTAATGAGCCTTCTTTTAAGGCTACTCGAGTTAATCCTCCTGGAACTATTTCTACTCCATTCGGGCCATATAAGGCGTAAGGTCTTAAATCGACATGCCTAAGTTTCAGTTCACCGTCAATTAAACAGGGAACAGTACTCAATTGAATAATAGGTTGAGCAATAAAATTTCTTGGATTTTCAAGAATGGCGATTTTTGCTTTTTTAAATTCTTGTTCGGTTGCTTTGTTTCCCATAATCATTCCGTAACCGCCACTTTGATTGGTTTCTTTGATAACCATGTTTTCCATGTTGGCAAAAACCAATTCGCGTTCTTCAATATTCTCCATTTGATAAGTGGGAACATTTTTAAGTATTGGCTCTTCGTTGAGATAGTATTTTATCATATCTGGAACATAAACATAAACAGCCTTGTCATCGGCAACACCGTTCCCTACTGCATTTACTATAGCTACATTTCCTTGTTTGTAGGAGCTTATTAATCCTGGAACTCCAAGTGCACTGTCTGGTTTAAACACTAATGGATCTAAATATTCATCATCTAAACGTCTGTAAATCACATCTACCTGCTGCAATCCAGAAGTGGTTTTCATGTAGACTTTGGAGTTATTAACCACTAAATCTCTTCCTTCAACTAATGGAATTCCCATTTGTCTTGCTAGAAAAGTATGCTCATAGTAGGCCGAATTGTAGATGCCAGGCGTCAATAAAACCACATTAGGATTTGAAACTCCTCTAGGAGACAAAGACACTAAAATATTATGTAAAATCATTGGGTAATTCCCCACCATGCTAACGTTGTTAGAAGTAAGCATTTTTGGAAATATACGCTTGGTTATTTCTCTGTTTTCAAGCATATAGCTTACCCCACTAGGGCATCTTAAATTGTCTTCTAAAACATAAAACTCTCCTTTAGCACCTCGAATTAAATCAATTCCGGCAATATGGACATGTATGTCATGAGGGATTTTTATGCCGTGAACTTCCTGAATGTAATGCGGACAAGATGCAATTAATGATGCTGGAATTATGCCTTCTTTTACAATATGCTGTTCGTTATAAATATCTTCTAAAAATAAATTTAACGCTTTTAATCGTTGCTTTATTCCTTCTTCAACCTCAATCCAGTCTTTTTGAGTAATAATTCTTGGGATAATATCGAAAGGAAATATCCTTTCAATTCCTTGGTTGTCATCACCATAAACTGTAAAAGTAATTCCTTGATTCATAAAAAAATCGGAAGCTTGCTTTTGTTTGCTTTCTAGGCTTTCCTGATTTAAACCTTGTAAAGTTTGAAGCACTTGTCGATAAGAACTTCTAACGCCTTTACTAGAAAACATTTCATCCCAACCATTAGGGTTTAATTTAGATAACAATTCTAGCATAGTGTAAATTTTATTATAAAATTAATTTTTAGCTCATTTATTTAAAATAAATCACTGTTTAATGCTAAAATAGCTTTTTATTTTTTTAAAAACCTGTTTTTTGATATAAAATTGATAATTTATACCGTATTCTTTTTTTTGATAATTGTTTTTTGACAATTTCTTTTTTAAAAAATCTTTTATTTCGAATTTAATACCATATTATGTATAAAAGATCATCATTTTAAAGGGGTAGGTTTGCATAATTTACAAAAATAATACGAATAGCCCTAAATTTTTTAGGGCATATAGTAGTTTATTGTTGTTTTTAAGTTACTTAAAAAACAATTTTTTATTTGTCTTTAAAAAAAAGGAGAAGCACTTTTTGAGTAAAGAGATGTGCTCCCTTATCGTTCAAATGTCCGCAAGAGGAAAAATAATTGTCTCCTTGTACTAGATTTTCTAAATTATGTATTTCAGGATGTAATTTTGTGACTTTGTCAAAGTAATCCATTCCTTTAACATTTTCGCATACAGGAGTCGTTACAGTAATGAGTTGAATATTATTTGCTTTGCAAATTTGTTTAATTTGTTCATAATATTTGTTTTTCAGCGGATTTAAGCGTCTGTAATCATTTTTCATATTTGCCCCTTTTTTTGAAGGTAAGGGATAGTAGCCTTTATGATTTAAATGATTAGTCGGTTTGCCAATAAAGGATTCAAACATTTCTCTAAACCCAATTTGTGAATCGTATTTGAGGTAACGGTAAAAAGGAATATAATACCACAACGAAAATTCCTTTTCGGTTTTAAAATGGTTTGCAATAACCGAAGAATGATGTATATAAGGAAGATAACGAGCTGTAGTGCCTTCGTCTCTTTTTTCGTTGCTTAAACTCAAATCGGCCTCTAATAGTATGGTCTTAATTTTATAGTTACGTTCCAACATAAGCTCTAACAACATTGCCGTTTCAAATAAATGAGAGCCGCTCATCCCGTAATTAAAGGTTTTTAATCCTTTTTTTTCAAAAAGTTCAGGCACAAAATGATTGTTGGCTCTCGAGGTTCCCAATATCACCACATCATATTGAGTAGGTTTTCCATTAAAAACAGCCTCTACTTTACCTCTATTGGAAGAACTTAGGTAGATTTGAGTATAAATCATATCTAAACATCCAGCTGTTAAAACCAGAAAGAAAAACGTTTTTGCAACAAGAAATAAAAACTGTTTCATTAGAATTGAAAATATATAAATTCTTTATAATCGGAGTAGGTTCCTATGGCTAAAAGAGAAGCGATGCAAATAATTAGTTTTAGCATGGATTGCTTTCCCGATATAGGTTCTTGTTTAGTCCTCGTATTCCATTCGACAACAATAAATAAAATAATTAGCATTATAATTTCGTAATTGTAACGGCGATTTGCTAGATATTGCCATTCAAAAACGCCATTGGTTAACAGTAGCTTAATATAGTCGAATGCAGCGGCTATCGAATTGGCCCTAAAAAATATCCAGGCAAAACAGGTTATGGTAAATGTAACCAGAATATGAAAGACTGTTTTAAAAGAATCAAAATTTAATTTTAAGGTAATGGTTTCAATATTCGATCGGTTTTTATTTTGGAGCAACAATGGTAAAAAGTACAATGCATTTAGAAATCCCCATGCAATGTACGTCCAATTGGCACCGTGCCAAAAGCCACTGAGAAGGAAAATCACAAAAACATTTCGCACCTGTTTAAGTTTAGACCCTTTGCTCCCGCCAAGTGGAATATACACATAATCTCTAAACCAAGACGATAATGAAATGTGCCAACGTCTCCAGAATTCAGCAATATCGCGTGAGAAATAAGGATAGTTAAAATTTCGTAACAATTCGATTCCAAACAACTTAGAGATTCCAATAGCCATATCAGAATAGCCAGAAAAATCACCATAAATTTGAAAAGCAAAAAAGACAGCTCCTAAAGCCAATGAAAGAGAGTTCATGGATTGATAGTGATCAAAAATGGCATTGGCATAAGTGGCACAAGTATCAGCAATGACTACTTTTTTAACCAATCCCCAAACAATCATAAAAATTCCTTCCTTAGCTTGTTGAAAGTTAAAAACTCTTTTTGTTTTTACTTGGGGTAATAAATGAGTTGCTCGCTCAATAGGTCCTGCAACTAGTAATGGAAAATAGCTAACAAATAAAGCATAATCTATAAAATTGCGTTCGGCTTTGATTCGGGATTTATACACATCAATGCTATACGATAATCCGTGAAAAGTATAAAAGGAGATACCTACAGGAAGAATCCATTTTAGGGTTATAGGGCTAACCTTAAAACCAAAATTCAGTAATACATTTGAAAAAGAAACAGAAAAAAAATCATAATATTTAAAAATCCCTAAGAAACCAACATTTAAGATAATGCTAAGCCAAAACCAAAGCGATTTACTTTTTGCTGATACATTATCTTGAATTTTAATTCCTGTATAATACACTAAAAATGTTGAAAAGAGCAATAAAAAAAGAAAGTGCCAATCCCAAAACGAGTAAAAAATATAACTTACTAGTAATAAAAATGCGTTTTGAACTGTTTTCGTTTTAGAAAAACCAAACCAAAACAATAGAAAAACGATTGGCAGAAAAAGAGCAAAATGGAGAGAATTAAAAAACATAGACAATCAAGAATGGATGGAATAGAACTTTGAATACTTATTCAATTGCTAAAATAGCATTAAATTTCTTTAATGAAAAACTATTCAAACTTTAAAAAAATCTGAAAGTTTTAAAATAGAAAAGCTATTCATTTTATTGGAATAGTTTTTACTCATCTTGTTCTTAGTTGAGTGAAAAAGCAATGAGCAGCGATTATGATTTTAGGTGTTCTTTTAATAACTTGTCTATCATTTCAGGACACAAGATAAGGTTTTGAATATAAATTTTGCTTTTCATTTTTTTGATATGCTTTTCAATTGCTAACTCTTGAGATTTTGATTGGCATTTGATTATTAGAAAAGTAATCCAGTCGTTTGCATTATGTGTAAATTTTCTTTTTTCGTCTGAGTTTAAATGAAAATCAAATCTTTTATCAAAATCTGAAGTAAAGCCAATATAAAACCGACCTAGTTTAGTAGAATGAGGAATATAGATACAAGGCCTATTTTAGAAGTTTTTCGAAAACAAAAAAGCCAATCAAATGACTGGCTTTTTAAAAGCTCCCTCTATTGAAGAAAGTTGCATTTTTGTTTCAATAATTGACTATTCAATTATATTAAAATCAAATAGATAGATTTTAATTTAAAAATTCTATACTAAAAAATGAAGGTATGTAAAAAGCGAAATTAACTAACCTTTTGAGATATATTATTAGGTTAACCCAACACTTCATATAAATATCATGTCTACTTCTATGAATATATTGCCCCATCCTTGCCAACGTTCAAATTATATTCTTCATGATGAATTCTTGACATAAAGAAAAACTCTATTAGTTTACGTTTAAATCCCTACTTTTTGTTAAAGATTTCGCATTGAATATTCCTAACTAAATTGCTTTTCTATACATTTACATTTTATAACGATTTATAGATAATAGTCTTAAATAAAAATCAATAGTCTTTTAAAATAATACCTCAATTTCAAAAATATATAATTTCAACTATTTTTGATGTGATTTTTAAAATCAACTATTTTAATAAAATACACAATGCTAAGAAAACTTATTTATATAATTCTAATAAGTTATTTACTTCTATTATACTCGTGTAATCCTGGTACTAAGGATCTGCATACTATTTCAATTGGATTTTCACAAAGTATCTCTGAGGATGACAGCTGGAGAAAATCTATGGATAATACAATGAAGGTCGAAGCTTCACTTCATCCCGAAATCAACTTAACTATCTCCAATGCCAATGGAAGTACAAAAAAGCAGATTATTGATATTGAAAAAATGATTGAAAATCTCGTGGATGTTTTGGTAGTAGCTCCATTAGGTTCAGATTCAATAGTCCCGGTAATTGAAAAAGCATATAAAAAGGGAATACCCGTAATCATTGTCGATAGGAAAGTGAATACATCGAATTACACTGCCTTTTTAGGAGCTGATAATGTTGAGGTCGGACATATTGCGGCAAAATATATTGTTTCTGCATCTAAAGCTCACGCCAATATTGTTGAAATTAAGGCAACGACTGCTATTTCACCCAGTGTGGAGCGAAGTTTAGGATTTAAACAAATTATCGACCGATATCCAAACATTAAAAACACAAGTATATCCGCGCTGAATTTGGAGTCAATAAATAACGATTTTAGTAAGGTGTTGGATAGGATGCCAATAATTAATTATGTTTTTGCTTTTAATGACAATATTGCGCTTCAAGCGTGGGAAGTAGCAAAACGAAAAGGGAGAGAAAAAAATATAAAGTTTATAGGAATAGATGGATTGAATGATCCAAATGGAGGAATTCAGGCTGTTAAAGATGGTAAGTTAACTGCAACAATATTATATCCTACCGGTGGTAGTGAAGCAATTAAGCTGGCCATTAAGTTAGCCAATAAAGAAATGGTGCCTAAGAATAATACTCTTAATACCATTTTGATTGACTCTTTGAATGCGGATATAATGAGTAATCAATTTGATAAAGTGACGCAACAACAATCTAATATTGAGACACAACAGAATGTAATCAAGGAACAAGAAAAGAAATACCTGACATTATATAATTTAATCAAATTGCTGACCTTTCTTCTGGGGGTAATTTTCTGTTTAGGTCTTTTTAGTATTTACTCCGTATTTTCAATAAAAAAGAAAAAAAGGTTATTGGAGGAAACTAATACAAAAATTATTCAACAAAGAAATGAGATTGAAAAATTTGTGGAGAAACTTGAAGAAAGTAATGAATCCAAAATTAATTTTTTTACGGGCATATCTCACGAATTCAAAACCCCTTTAACCCTAATATTAAGTTCAGTTGAATCTTTACACGATGAATTTAAAAACAAAAGTCATTCGGTTAAAAAAGATTTAGATATAATGTACAATAATTCGATGAGATTACTCCGATTGATTAATCAATTGTTGGATTTTAGAAAGGTTGAAGATAAAAAATTCACGCTGAAATTATCCAAAAATAATCTATGGAAGTTCTCTGTTAATATGTTTAAAGAATTTAAAAGAGAGGCTAAAAAAAGAAAAATAATCTATACTATTGAAACAGATAATGAAGAATTAGAGGTTTATTTTGATGTTAATTTGATGGATAAGGTTTATTATAACCTACTGTCTAATTGTTTCAAATTCACTCCGGATGGAGGTAGAATTGAAATCAAAATTAGTCAAGAAAAGAATAAAGGATTAGTTAAAATTAATTTCAAAGATTCCGGCATTGGAATACCAGAAAAAGAAATCAATCAAATTTTCAGTCCCTTTTTCCAAGGTTCCAACAATTATATAAACGGTTCGGGTATTGGATTGAATTTATCCAAGAATTTTGTTGATTTACACGAAGGAATAATAGAAGTAAAATCGATTAACGGTACCGAATTTTCCGTTTACTTAAAATTGGGAGATGACCATGTCGATAAATCAAAAATTATAAATGAAAGTGATTATTTTTCAGACAGTGAAAATGGATATGAGTACTTGGAAACTGAATTAACACCTAATGCGGAATCCCTGATTACGGAAAACAAACATTCTATTCTAATCATCGAGGATAATCCTGATTTACTTGATTTTATTGCTGCAAAATTAAATGAAGATTATACGGTGAGTAGATGCAACGGAACGAATGCTTTAGAAATAGCCTTGGAATTGATCCCGGATATTGTAGTTTGTGATTTAAATTTACCAGAAAAGAATGGTTTTGAAATTTGCGAAGCTTTAAAAACCAATATGATCACCTCACATATTCCGGTAATCATCTTAACGGCAATGGATGATAATAACACTTATATTAAGTCATTGGAAGTGGGCGCAGATTTGTTTTTGACAAAACCTTTTAACCTAAAAGTTTTAAAACAATCCATAAAAGGATTACTGTTTAACAGAGAAAAATTACGATATTATTATACCAATAATATAGACAAAATTGAAACGGATAGACTCAGTTTAATTGAAAGAGAATTTTTGAATAAGATTAATTTGATTTTGGAAAAACACATTGATGATTCCTCTTTTTCTGTTGAAGAACTTGCCGGTAAATTAAATATTTCAAGAGTTCAACTCTATAGAAAAGTAAAAGCAGTTTTAGGTATAGGCGTTAGTGACTATATTAATAACTTTAGATTAGAAAAAGCAAAAAAGTTATTAATGACCACTTCGATGAACATTTCAGAGATTGCCTATTCTTGTGGTTTTGCATCTCCTAATTATTTTTCTACAGCTTTTAAAACTAAATACGAAATGACACCAAAAGACTTTAGAAATAATTAATTGTGCTAAAACAATGTAACATTTTTATACCTATTGTAATTTGGAGTGTTTTTTTTTATTGATTTCTTTGATTTTCTCATTCTTAATACCTTGTATTTATAAGGGTTAGTGCTTGTTTGTATATAATTAATATAGGTGTAACAATACTTAACTTGTTCACGGTATTATTATAGTAATTTTATTAAAATTATTATAAAATGAAAAAGTGTACCACAATTATCCTGTCAGGACTTCTGCTTATTGGATGTAAGTCTCAAAATGACCCAAGTCCCACTCCAACCCCGATTCCTAATCCAACGGTGGCTACAGAACTTTTCTCATTTAACTTTAATGAATCCTCCGGCCAAACATTGTCAGAAACCAAAACGAATGCCAGTTTTAACATCAATGGACCTTCTGGTTCTGCTGAACGCATTAGCGGAGTTGAGGGCAATGCACTCCGTGTTAATGGCTTTTATGGATGGGCAACAGGAAATGCAAGCACAACGTATCCTACCTCAAAAGTATGTGTCTCTGGCTGGATTGCACCATCTGCTTTCCCAGTACAACGAAAAGATGCAGATCCAATTACCGAAAACACAAATGCCGCTATTTTTTCAAATGTAAACACATCCACCAGTGCTGGAATTGCCTTGGGGATCAATCATCACGGAAGAGTTATTGGTCAATTTAAAGTGGGAACCAATGTGATTCAAATTTTATCTGATCAAGAAGTAGCGCTTAAAAAGTGGAGTCATATTGCATTAAACATTAATGCTTCAAGCGGTACGGCTTCATTGTATTTGAATGGGGTCCAAATTAAAAGTACCACGTTTGATGTTGGAACACTTCTATGGGATAATAATGCCACTATTTATATTGGAAAAGAATCAAAATCGAAAACAATCGCTGGATTTGACACGAATGGTTTAACAGGGGCAATAGATCAGGTAGCGCTTTGGAGCAAAGACCTGACAGCGGCTGAGATAGTAACCCAGTACAATAAATTTACACCTTCAGATCCGGATCTTAAAATCCCGACTGCTGTTCGATTTGCCAATGATATTCATCGACCAAAATACCATTTAATGCCATCTGCAGGTTGGACTAATGAATCGCACGGATTGCTGTATATTGATAATAAATACCATATTTTTAGTCAAAGAAATTTCAATGGCCCTTATTGGGGGCATTTAAATTGGGGACATTTCGTTAGTAGTGATTTAGTAAGTTGGGAGGAAAAAACACAAATTTTATGGCCTCAACCTGGATTTGACGAAGTTGGAATTTGGTCAGGACACGCCATAATCAGCAATGGTCAACCCTTTATCTTTTATACTGGTGTAAATAAAGCCAGAGCCGCAATAGGACTTGCAACTTCAACAGCTCCCTATGATACTTGGACAAAAAATGCTTCTGCTATTATTCCAAATGCGCCAACTACTTCAGCTAATGCTGACTTTAGAGATCCTTTTGTATTCCAACACGATTCAGAATGGTATATGATGATTGGTTCAGGTTTAAGGGACGGAACTTCACGAGGAGCATTGTATTTGTATAAATCTACTTCTTCCGATTTTAAACAATGGTCCCCTCAAGGTACAATGTTGGAGGGAAATCCTTCTGTAGATGGAACTGGAGATTTTTGGGAAATGCCGGTTTATTATAATTTTGGCGCAAAATCAATTGTGCTGATTAATAAACTTCCTAATGCAAATGCATTGTATTGGACTGGAAATTTTAATGGATCGCAATTCGTTAGGGATAATCCCGTTCCTGAACGTTTAGATGTGATTAATCAATTATTGTCCCCTTCCATTCATCCTGACGCTAATGGAAATTTAACGGCAATAGGAATTATTCCGGACGGTGTTACTTCTGCAAAACACAAAGAGCAAGGCTGGGCAAACGTATTTAGTTTACCAAGGGTTTGGACACTTGCCAATGGTAAAATAAAACAAGTTCCACACCCAAATTTGTTGAGCCTTAGAGGTTCTTCCAAAAATTTTACCAATGTAGTTTTTGACCAAAACAGTTCCAATTCATTAAATAACTCAACAGGATCTCAATATGAAATCGTGGCTACCATTAATCCAGGAACTGCCACAAAAGTTGGTTTTTCTCTAAATAAAAATACTGCCACCGGTGAACAAACCTTAATTTATTATGATTTTACAACCAGTAGTTTTGTTGTAGACAGAAGTAAGTCCTCTATTTTAAAAGGTGTTCCGCTGTCTAACCAATCCACTAACTATATATTGCCGGCAGGAAACATCAATTGGAGAATTTTTGTGGACGCCTCTGTAATTGAAGTATTCGTTAATGAAGAATTAGCTTTTGCAACACGATCTTTTCCTTCAACAGCAAATAATTTAATTGATTTGTATGCCCAAGGAGGTTCGGCAACAGCAATAGATTTGAAAATATACAATATCCAAGGAGGCGGAACTGCATCTGCATCCAAGCGTGCTGAAAAAAAAAGTGAAATAATAATTCATCCAGTTGTTTTTCCGAATCCTTCAAGTGTAAATTTCAACGTTAAATTTAGTGATATCACTGCGGTTACTCCTGTTTATGGATATATCTTTGACATAACTGGATTTCCTGTAAAAAAAATCGAAACAATTCTAGACCCCAACAATCTAATAATCCATTGGGATGGTATTATGGATGATGGAAATAAAGCAATCAGGGGTGTTTATATAATAAAAGGTTTATTGAAAAATGAATTATTTGATGCCAAAATAATAGTGGAATAGTAATGAGAAATTAAAAGTTGGGAAAGATTCCAATTGAAATATTATTTTTTGATTGATTTATAATACCATATCCTAAAAAAACAGACTATGTAAAATATTTTACATAGTCTGTTTTTGTTATGCTTGTACTTTTACATAAAAATTAGATTAAACAACTTTAGAAAGTTGTTTAATCAATCTAATTGTGTGGTTATTCCTTATAAAAACTTGTTATGAAAAAGTAATTGCTTAAACGGTTAAGTCTATACATTTTGTTTTTCTCAAGGTTTTGTAATTATAAATTTTAAAACTTTTTTTAACAAAGTTTAGAAGCGAAGTAGTCCATATTTTATAAATATTAATGTTTCTTTTATTGTAATGCTATTGATATAAGTGCAAATAATTAGAAATAAAAAAACAGTATCTCTAATTTTAAACCTATTAAATTATTCAAAGTTTGTTTTACAATTTATTTTATGTTTCGAAACTGTAATTTTATGTTACAATATTATACTTGCATACTAGTTTTAAACAATTAAGTATTTATAAATCAATACTTTATAATTAATGTTACAAATTTGAAGTTAATGGATACATTACGAAAACGTTATCTTGATGATTAATAATAAGTTTGGAAATAATTAAAAACACGATTTATGAATACTAAAATTTTAAGATGGTCACTCATTGCTTCTTTTGCGGGATTCCTATTTGGCTTTGACACAGTAGTGATTTCAGGGGCAGATAAAACTTTACAAATATTGTGGAATTCAAGTGATGTTTTCCACGGTTCAGTAGTTATGGCTATGGCACTCTGGGGAACAGTAATTGGAGCAATTTTTGGAGGATTTCCAACAAATAAGATTGGGAGAAAAAAGACCTTATTAATTATAGGTATTTTGTTTACTATTTCGGCTGCTGGTTCAGCACTTTCAAACGATCCGTTTGTTTTTGCTTTTTTTAGGTTTCTTGGAGGTTTAGGAATTGGAGCTTCAACAATTGCGGCACCAGCTTATATATCTGAAATTGCACCTGCCAAGGATAGAGGGCGTTTAGTGGGATTGTATCAATTTAATATTGTATTTGGTATTCTTTGTGCCTTTTTATCAAATTATCTTCTAAGTGATATTGGACCAAATGCTTGGAGATGGATGCTTGGTATTCAAGTTTTTCCTTCAATAATCTATACGCTAATGGCATTTAGTATTCCTGAAAGTCCAAGATGGTTGTATTCAATGCTTAGAATTGAAGAAGCAAAACTTATTTTTGATAAAATTGGTTCAAAAGAAGACGTTCAAAGTATTTTGGAAGATCTAGATAATAATAGTAATAGCACTCCTTTGAACGAAAATATTTTTATGAAAAAATACCGTTTTCAACTAATATTGGTTTTCTTGATTGCAGCTTTTAATCAACTATCAGGAATTAATGCGTTTCTATATTATGCTCCAAGAATATTTGAAGAAGCAGGACTAGGTGCAAAAACAGCCTTGTTGAGTAGTATTGGTATCGGTTTTATCAATTTAATTTTCACACTGATTGGAGTGTATCTTATTGATAGATTGGGAAGACGTAAATTAATGATTTTCGGATCTATTGGTTATATTTTCTCTCTTTCAATGGTGGCAACTTCTTTTTACTTAAACTGGACTGGGTTGGCAGTACCTGGATTTTTATTCCTCTTTATTGCAGCCCACGCCATTGGACAAGGGGCTGTTATTTGGGTATTTATTTCTGAAATATTTCCCAATCATTTAAGAGCTTCTGGACAGTCCTTTGGCAGTTCTGTTCATTGGGTTTTAGCTGCCATTATTCCTTCAATGGTGCCAATTCTTTTTACCAGTTTTGGAGTTGGAAATGTATTTGCCTTTTTTGCTTTTATGATGGTTTTCCAATTGTTGTTTGTGATTTTTATGATGCCAGAAACCAAAGGAATTTCTCTGGAAGAGGTAAGTAAAGGCTTAATCAATAAATAAGAATTATGATGAATAGATCAAAATTTGGAATTTTAATTAGAATGCTTTTTATGATGATACTGGTTGTAATGAATGGTTGTAGTTCTACCAAGACAAATATTGAAAAAGTAGTGACCAATGAAGAATTATACAGACCCAATTTTCATTTCACCCCTAAAAGTGGATGGATGAATGATCCAAATGGTATGTTTTTCTACAAAGGTTTGTATCATTTATATTTTCAGCATTATCCAGATGCTACTGTTTGGGGTCCGATGCATTGGGGACACGCAACAAGTAAAGATATGATCACTTGGAAGGAAGAGAAAATTGCGCTTTATCCAGATGAAAAAGGTTATATTTTTTCAGGAAGTGCAGTTGTAGATGTGAATAATACTTCTGGATTTGGAAGTTTAAAAAATCCTCCAATTATAGCAATGTTTACGTATCACGATGAGGTTAAAGCAAAAACAGGAGCAATTGATTTTCAATCTCAAGCTATTGCTTATTCTTTAGACGAAGGAATGACTTGGACAAAATACAAGAATAATCCAGTAATCAAAAATCCTAATCTCAAAGACTTTAGAGACCCAAAAATCACATGGGATGCTATTCATAAACAATGGATAATGGTTTTGGCTGCCGATGTTGAGACTAAAATATATCGTTCTTCCAATTTAATTGATTGGGAATTGGCCTCTGCATTTGGCAAAAATCTTGGCGTGCACGGTGCTCCTTGGGAGTGCCCGGATTTTTTCCCTATCAAAGTGGAAGGTTCAACCGAAATGAAATGGGTGCTTTTACAAAGTATCAATCCTGGCGGCCCAAATGGAGGATCGGCAACACAATATTTTGTCGGCGATTTCGATGGAAAAACTTTTACACTTAATAATTCATTCACCCAAGATTTAAACAAATATGGAGCTTTGTGGCTTGACTATGGGAAGGATAATTACGCAGGAGTTACTTGGTCTAATGTTCCAGATTCTGATGGTCGTAAGTTGTTTATAGGTTGGATGTCAAATTGGGAATATGCAAATAAGGTTCCGACAAAAAATTGGAGAAGTGCTATGACTATTCCTAGGGAATTGAAGCTAATAAATACGGATGGTCATTATCGAATAGTTTCTCTACCAGTTAAGGAATTGGATAAATATATTTCAAAAACTATAAAAAAGGAGCTTCTCATTATTGATAAAACAACCTTGGTTGTTGACAAATCTACCGTAAATATGTCAAGATTGGAAATTCGTTTTACATTGAATGGTTTAAAGGACGACAACTATGATTTTATCCTTTCCAACAAAGAAAACAATGCTATTCATTTTGGAATTAATAAAAAGGACAAGTATTTCTATATGGATAGAAAGAATATAAGTCAAACCTCTTTCTCTGATGAATTTGCCAAGAAAATATCAAAAGCACCTATTACATCCGATTTTAATTCCATCGAAGTGATAGTGGTTATCGATAAAACCTCTATCGAAGTGTTTTATGATAATGGAAAAACGGTTATGACTGAAATTTATTTTTCAGATAAACCAATGGAATCTTTTTCAATAGCTAAAGCAAATTCTGATTTCGAACTTAAAAATGTATTTATAAACCAACTAAAATTTTAAATAAAAGATGTACAAAAACAAATTGACTAATAACCAAAAACTATAAATGTATGAAAATTAAGTATTTTAAAAACAAGAAAAACATATTGTCAATATGCTTGTTTTTCTTGGTGTTTATTGCTTCAGGGCAACAAAGACAAATTAATGGGTCTGTCTTGGCAGACGATGGTCAGCCTTTACCAGGGGCTAATATTCTTGTAGAGGGTTCGAAAAATGGAACTACTACAGATATAGATGGGAAGTTTAAAATTTATGCCGATGAGGGGGCTACTTTGATAGTTAGTTATATTGGTTACTTAGAAGCTAAAATTAAAGTAACTTCAAAAATAACGTACAATATTAAATTGCAATCTAGTTCAAACAATCTTTCAGAAGTTATAGTTGTAGGATATACAAAAGAGAAAAAATCAGATATTGCAGGAGCTATTTCTGTTGTTAAAATTGCTGATATAGCTCAAGAATCTAGTCCTAATGTTTTAACTGCCTTACAGGGCAGAGTCGCTGGTTTACAAATCAACTCTGGCGGAACACCTGGCGGGAATGATTCTCAAATTATTATTAGAGGATTAACAACTGTGACTAGTGGATCTGCACCTTTGTGGGTTATCGACGGTGTTCAAACAACAAGTTCATCCTCGTTAAATCCTGAAGAAATTGAAACTATTCAAGTATTAAAAGATGGAGCATCAGCAGCTATTTATGGAACTTCTGCCGCAAACGGAGTAATTGTTGTTACAACTAAGAAAGGTAAAAAAGGAGTTTCTGAATTTAGTTTCAAATCCGAAATAACAATGAATAAGTTAAGAGATAAAATCAGTTTGCTTAATTCGCAACAATGGGCGGATGTAGAATATCAAGCGCAACAAGGTGCTGGAATAGCATCTCCAACTCATCCAGTTTTAATTAATAATGGTTCTGGTTTTACCATACCCCAATATTTAGATCCAAATGGCTTGCAAACATCGGCAAATACGAATTGGGTAAATGAAATTACAAACGATACCTATTCAAACAACACCGATTTTGGGTACAGAAAAGGAACTGAAAATCTTAGTTTATACACTCAATTGAGCTATTCAGAAGATAATGGTATTCAAAGATATACTGGTTATGACCGTTTCAATGCGAGAATAAATACTTCATATAAACTATTTAAGGATAGAGTGACTATCGGAGAAAATTTCTTGTATTCTAAATTTAATGAGGTAAAAGCAAATGAATTTGAAAATGCAATTCTTCAAAACCCATTGCTCCCGGTATATTCTAATCTTGGAGATTACGCCACTATAATAACTGGGGGTATGCAAGATAAACCTAACTCAGTAGCTAATTTATGGAGTAATAGAAAAAATGAACAAAAGAATCAACGATTTTTAGGAAATGCTTATTTAGATTTTAAAATTATTGAAGGATTAGTATTCAATACGACTTTAAATTTTGATAAAGGCACCTATAAATTTAACACGGCAACCCAAGCCTTTTCTGCAAATGGCGTAATCCCATCCGTATTCCAAAAAATCACTACAGATGATGTAGATAATGATTACCTGGCAACCATTTTTACCAATACTTTAAAATATGATAAAAGTTTTGGAAAACATAGGATATCATTATTAGGAGGTATAGAAAATTCGGCTAGAGAAGAAAACTTTCATAATAACCAAATTAATGGGGTTAATATTACTGACCCTGCTGGTTATGTAATTAATGATAATGCGCAATATAAAACTTTAGTTGGAAAAGTGGAAACATTTAAGATTTCACAATTTGGGTCACTTAAATATGTTTTTGATGAAAAATATATTGTTTCAGGGACCCTAAGACGAGATGGATCTTCACGTTTTGGAGAAAACAATAAATACGGTATTTTTCCATCAGCTTCTGTTGCTTGGAATGCAAAAAACGAGAAATTTTTAACGAACAATAAGTATATTTCCAATTTCAAACTAAGAGCATCTTGGGGTGTAAATGGTAATGATCAAATCGCCGACTACTCCTATCTTTCGAGTTATGTAGACAATACTGTTGGTAGAGTAGTTGAGTTTTCTGATTACAACATTAGTGGAACAGGTTTAGGTACTGCAAGTGGTATATTGCAATCTCGTCAGGCGAATCCTGATCTTAAATGGGAGTCAACAGAACAATACAATGTAGGGTTTGATTTAGGATTTTTAAACGAAAGAATCTCGTTACAAACCGATTTCTATGTAAAAACTACCAATGATCTAATTTTAAGACCTATTGCTTTATCTATTAACGGAGAAAGTCAACCGCCATTAATTAATGCAGGTTCAGTAAGTAACAAAGGTTTTGAAGCGGTGTTGAGCTACAAAAGCAATCCTAAAAATGATTTCAAATATGGTGTTGATTTGAATTTCTCAACCTATAAAAATAACGTAGAAAGTTTAGATACAGAGTCTAATTTTTTACTCAACGGAGTGTCAATAACAAAAAAAGGATCGCCAATAGCATCATTTTACGGATTAATTGCTGACGGATTATTTAGAACTCCTGAAGAAGTTGCTGTTCACGCCGATCAACCCGGAAAAGCATTGGGTAAAATTAGATACAGAGATATTAATTTTGACGGAAAAATTGACCAATTTGACAGAACAATTATTGGCAACCCACATCCCGATTTTATATATGGAATAAACTTATATTCTTCATTTAAAGGATTTGATTTAACTTTATTTTTTGACGGAAAACAAGGAAATGATTTGTATAATGCACAACGTGCTATTGGTGATTTCAATTATTTTAGTTTCAATCATAATACAAATACTTTAGACGCTTGGACACCAAGTAACGCAAATTCCAATATTCCAGCTTTATCTACTTTGAATAGTAATAATGAATTGCAACCTTCAAGTTATTTTGTTGAAGACGGTTCGTATATCAGACTGAAAACAATATCATTAGGATACAATTTTGATAATGGCTTCACAAAAAAGTTGGGAATCAATAAATTGAGATTTTACCTAGTGGGACAAAATTTGTTTTCTCTAACTTCTTTTACGGGCTTTGACTATGAAGTTTCTGGTTTAAGTGCTGGAGGAATTGGTGTGGCAGGTTATGGAATTCCTCATACAAAATCGATGACTTTTGGAATTAACGCAAATTTTTAAAATCTTAAAATATGAAAACAAAATTTAAAATAGTATTTACTCTTATGATAAGCATGCAATTGCTTTCCTGTGTAAATGACAGCGATTTAGATGTAAAAGAAAATTATGTTTTATCGGCAGATAATATTGACCCAGAGCAATTAGTCATTGCGGCTTATAGCGCACTTGATTATCGCTATAATACGGGTGAATTTAGAGACTTATGGCCTTTTGACCATGCTCCATCCAATTGGGCTACAAGCGACATACGTTGTGGCGATTCCTATAAAGGAGGTGGTGGAACTGGTGATAATCCTGGAGGAGGCATGCATCAACTGGAAACACACGATTTATTCCCTTCAAGTGAAAATGCGTACAATGTTTGGAGAGCGATTTATTTTGGAATTAAAAGGGTGGATTCGGCTTTAAGAGCAATTAGCACAATAGATGAAGCTAAATTTCCTAATAAGAAAAGAAGAATTGGAGAATTAAAAGTTTTAAGAGCTCATTTTTATTTTGAAGCCATTAAAAATTTTGGATCTATAGTTTGGTACGATGAAAACACTCCAATTGCAGATATTAATAAAATCACAAATACTTTTGATACTAGCTTTATGTGGTCTAAAGTGGAAGGCGATTTGAACGATGCGATTGCTCTTTTACCTGATACACAAACAGATTTAGGTAGAGCAAATAAAGTGGTAGCTTATGCGTACTTATGTAAAGCGCAAGTATTTCAAAAAAAATGGCCTGAGACAATTGTAAGTGCAAACTATGTTATTAATTCAGGAAAATATGGATTAGTAGATGATATCGAAAAATTATATTCAATCCCAGGTTATGGAAATCGTGAAAACATTTTTGCAGTTCAATATTCAATAAATGACGGGTCAGAATTTGGTAATTTAAACTTTGGTAATTTATTAAATGCACCTGATAGCCCAGGAGACGACACTAAAAACCCTTATTTGAATGGGGATGATTTTGATAAACCTTCGCAAAACTTGGTAAACGCTTTTAAAGTTGGAGCAGATGGACTTCCTCTTTTTGACAGTTATAATAATGCAAATGTAACTTCAACAGACTTAGTAGATCCAAGACTAGATCATGAAGTTGGAAGACTAGGCATAACTTGGAAAGATTGGGCTGCAAGACCACAGCAAAATGATTGGAGTAGAGATCCTGCCACTTATGGTTATTTTGAAGGTAAGAAAAATGTAATTTCTCCAAATTCAAACGGTTTGGCTTCAAATCCTACAGGGTTCCCTTGGGCACTTGGTAATTTAGACTTCCCGATCATTAAATACAGCGATTTGTTGTTATGGAAAGCAGAAGCTTTAATTGAATCTGGAGCAAATATGTCTGAAGGTATTACTTTGATTAATGATATTAGAAACAGAGCCAAAAATGCTCCTTATGTTAAAGATTTCAACAATCCATCTCAAAATGCTGCAAATTATTTAATAAATCCTTATCCTTTGAGTTTGTCTCAAGATGCTGCAAGAAAAGCTCTTAGAATGGAGCGTCGATTAGAGTTGGCAAATGAAGGACATGGTTTTTATGACCTGGTAAGATGGGGTATTGCCGAACAATATGTCAACAACTACATTCAGGTTGAAAAAACACGTCGTACCTATTTACAAAGTGCTTCATTACAAGCTCACGAACAATATTTACCCATACCACAAATTGAAATTGATGCGAGTTCAGGAGTATATAAACAAAGAGCTGGATACTAATTAAAAATAAACTAAATATTAAAAAATATGAAAACAATAAATAATCAACTGTCTATTTATAAAATGGCGTTAGCCCTTATGACGCTTATCTTTGCTGTAATCTCTTGTTCAAAAGACGATAATTTTTCGGATAATGTTCCAGATTATACACAATCCATAATTCAATCTTTTAAAGTAGGAACTAAGTTTGCAGATATAAATCATACCATCGGAACTATCACAATGACATTACCTTCAGGAACTGATTTGAAAAATGTTACCCCTGAAATTAGACTTCCAGAATCTGCAACTGTAACACCTGCTTCAGGTTCAACTATAGATTTTAGTGCAGGTCCAGTAACATTTGAAGTGGTTTCTACAAATGGAGCTCACAGAACCTATACAGTAAGCCTAGCTGCATATGGTGATCCTAAAATATTATCATTTTCTATTGCTGGTAAAACAGGCGTTATTAATGAAACTAATAATACTATTGCAGTTGAAATTGGTAGTCAAGATGGTAATTTAAATAATTTAGCGCCCTCTTTTGTTATTGCTGGAGGAACAACTGTAGATGTTGCTTCTGGAGTGGCGAGAAATTTTACTTCTCCAGTAGTATATACAGTTTTATCAAATAATGGATATACTGCAAAACAATATACAGTAACGGTAACTCAAATTAGTGCGCCAGCTATTACAGGTTTTAGTGTAAATGGTGTAAATGGTATCATCGATAATTCAACAAATACTATTTTAGTCGTATTGCCTCCTAGTGCAAACTTAACGTCTATTTCACCAACAATTACTATTCCATCGGGACAATCGGTAAATCCAACTTCTGGTATAGCACAAAATTTTTCAATTGGTTCGGTAAATTATACAGTAACAAATTCTGAAAAATTAACTAAAACATATTCGGTTACCATTCAATCTATCACTCCAACAAAAGTAGCTTTTATTGGAAACGCTACAACTATTGGAGCCATTAGTGAACCAGATACAAAAGCTGCTGCACTATGGACAGAAACTCATTACGGATCTTTGTTCAAATATATCTCTATTGCAAATTTAACTCCTGCTGAACTAGCAGATGTAAAAGTTGTATTCTTCTATTATGATAATACTGATTCGTCTGAACTTCCTGACGGAGGTGCAATTCCAAGCGCAAAGGTCAGCGTTTTAGCTGATTTTGTTAAAAGCGGTAGAAATATGTTTATGGCGGGTCTAGCAAATACATATATTGATGATATGGGAAGAATACCATATAATCCAAATGTTTTAGGTGCTGGAGCAGGTGGTCCAAATAGTGATTATTGGGGATTAAATAATTCTGCTGGCAAGCCTACTAATGTAACGACTCATCCAATTTTTGCAGGCATCACTAGTACGAGTGTTAAAAATTCTATAGGAGAAACATTTTCTTGGACATTTATTCCATTAATCGATAATGGGTACAAAGAGGATCATAATGCAGTTTGGGATTTAGGACCAATTGCTGACTTAACACTTCAACATTGTAGTGTCTCGAGAGGAGCAGAATTTGAAGCACTTACACATTGTACTATTCTTGGTGATTGGCAATTTATTCCAGACATGTGTGTTGTAGCTGCAGCAGAATGGCATCCTACAGGTGTTTGGCAGGGAAAAATTATTTCAGTTGGCGCAGCTTCTTATGAATGGGAAATGAACGATGGTAGAACAAACCAATTCCAAAAGAATGTGACTAAATTGACTCAAAACGCAATTGACTATTTACTTCAATAAATTAAATAATTATTACTATGAAAAATAAATTTATAAACTCATTTCAATTGAATTATGTATTGTTGCTAGTAATAGCAACAATAACATACTCTTGTGAAGAACGTCTCAATTATGACGATGAATTGACAAGTACATTGAATGTAATCGAATCCATTAAAATAGGTCAAACCAGTGCTACGATAGATAATTTGTCTGGAGTTGTTAATTTTGTTTTGCCTTCAGATACCAATTTAGCGGCAGTAGTATTAGATATACAAAGTCCAGAAGGTGTAACTGTTTCTCCAGCAACTGGGTCAACGGTAAATTTAACAACCCCACTTGAACTAACTGCTACATCAGGGGATAAAACGAGACGATATATAATAAATGCTCGTGTGTTACCAAATCAAATAGCTTTTGTTAGTGATGCCAGCTCGATTGCAACAATTGTTGATGAAGATGTAAAAGCAGCTGCTCAATGGGCAAAAGATACTTATGGAAGTAGATTTGTTTTTATTCCTTTCTCTGATTTAACGCTAAATTCTTTAAAAACAGTGAATGTTGTTTTCTTCTTTTATGATACTGAGGGAACATCGGCTCTACCACAAGTAAGTTTAGACAAGAAAAACATATTAACTCAATATCTTGTTGAAGGTGGTAAGATGCTTTTAGGAGGTATGGCGACTAGTTATGCTGAAGTAGTAGGTCGTGATAAAAGTGGTCTTTTAACAATAAAAGGAAACGGCATTGGATTTGTTAATTCTGAAACTTGGGGCATTGATGGTGGTGTGAATTTCCAAAATGATCAAAGAAGTAATCCTATTTACAACTTTACTCAAGTAATTACTACAGATTCTAATGGTTATTTTCCTATAATTAGTGGAGGATACAAAGAAGATCATAATAATTTATGGGATATAGCACCATTATTGGGGCCAGGACATCAAAAAGGGCAGTTCGCAGAATTCGAAAATTTATACGGAGGAAAAGTTCTCGCTGTTTGGTCTGGTGTATCAGATGAATGTTGTCCTGGTATTATTGAGTTTAAATCGAATTCCGTTTATGCTGGAACTATTATTGCAATAGGCGTTGGGGGTATGGAATGGGCTATGAATGATGGTAGAACAAATGCTTATGCATCCAACATTCAAGGAATCTACCGTAATTCGATAGATTATTTAAATACAAAATAGTAATTCAATAATAATTTTTTGGTTAGTAATTTTATCGGGCAAGTTTTACTTGCCCTTTAATTATTTAAATTTATTAAAATTAGAAAAAATGATTAAATTATTTAAGGTTAAGGCCGTTACCTATGGCGAAGTATTATGGGATGTTTTTCCAACTCACAAGAAAATTGGAGGTGCACCATTGAATGTAGCGCTTAGAATGAAATCGTTTGGAGCTGAATCAACAATTATTAGTAAAGTTGGTTCCGATGTTGATGGTAAAGAAATTCTTTCTTTTCTATCTGAGAACGGGATTGATACTGATATAATTCAAATAAGCGAAGAGTATAAATCCGGAGTAGTTAATGTAATGATTAATGAAAAAGGAAATGCATCATATGATATTTTGTACCCATCTGCTTGGGATAAAATAGTTCTAAATGAAGATATTAAAGATATAGTTGCGGATGCAGATGTTTTTATTTTTGGAAGTTTAATTTGTAGAGATGAAGAATCAAGATCTACTTTAAATGCTTTATTGGAAATAGCAAAATATAAAGTTTTTGATGCCAATTTAAGAGCACCCTATTATACACAAGAGGTATTAATAGATTTGATGCTGAAAGCAGATTTCATAAAGCTTAATGATGAAGAATTATTTGAAATAAGCAGAAAATTGAATTCCCCATATAATTCTTTTGAGCAGAATATTAAATTCATTGCTGATAAAACAAATACAAAACAAGTATGCGTTACTAAAGGTGCATTTGGAGCTGTTTTGTACTATAATGAAAGGTTTTATTATAATAGTGGTTATTTTATAAAAGTGGTTGATACTGTTGGCGCAGGAGATTCATTTCTAGCTTCATTAATAATTAGATTACTAAGAGGGAAGTCACCTCAAAAATCTTTAAATTACGCTTGTGCTTTAGGAGCATTAGTAGCAGGTCATGAGGGAGCTAATCCTAAGATTTTAGAAAAGGAGATTGTAAAGTTTATGATGTTAAAATAAATAGTATATAAAAAAGCGATTCAGATATATATAGCTTTTTACAATATACATATAGTAATTGTTAGAAATCAAAAAAAACTCTAAAGAAATTTTGAGTTTTTTTATTATTAGAATGTCTTATCCTTAAATAGCGATATAAAAAATCCATCGTTATGGAAAACAAAAAACCCAGTCAAATGAATGGCTTTCTGCTTTAGCTACCTATCTTGGGCTCGAACCAATCCCTATATCTATTGGGGCTTTGATTATGAGTTCAAGTGTTTTGTAATAACTTGTCTATCATTTCTGGATATACCATAAGGTTTTTATAAATTTTATTTTTCATTTTATTTCATCTGCAGGAAATAATTAATTGGTAGGAAATAGGAGCAAGGGATTTTTTAATTAATGATAATCTTTTTATTAATATGACCTTTTGATGTTTGTACTTTTATAATATATGTTCCAGAACTTATGTTATTAACTGGGATTTTAATTTTTGTTTGATCTTCATTTTTAACCTCCCAAGCACTTAAAAATTGACCAAGAATATTGAATAGAATAACTGATTTTACTTTTGTATCTATAACGTTGTTATTTACATTTATCATTTTGTCATTTTTTGTAAATGCTACCATAATGTTTTCGTTTGAGACTAAGATATTTTCCTCTATAGCAGCTGTATTTTTAAATCGTAAAGAAAAACGATTATTTACAGTTCCTACAGGAAGATAAATTTCGAAAGCTTCTTTGCGAATGTCATGATATAAATTAGTAACATTATCAAAAATATATATGTTTTGATTCGAATCAAATTCTTCAAGATTATCAAGATTAAATTTCACATTTCCTTCCACCGCGGTAACAACTCCTATAGGATACACATTTGAAGTATTAAAATAGCCATCACCTTGAATTACTAGTTTTGTATTGGTATTTAAGAAATACATATCGTTTGGCTGAACATCAATCATATTTGCATCATAGCCAGTATCAATCCCACTAGTTGCGTTTTTGTCCATGAATCCAAGAAGTAATTGCCTGTGGAGATTATTTGCAGCTATGAATCCTAATCTAATTTTAGGGAATTCAGTTTTTGACGGAATTACATCATTTTTGTTATTGAATACATTTTCAACAACAGTAGAAGCAGATTTTCTGAACAAGGGATTGGGATTTGTTTCATCATATTCTTTTATAAAAGCTCTCTGGCTGTTGTCAAAATTTATGATTCCGCCTGTACTACTTCCATATAAAATAAAACCTTGTCCTACGGGAATGTATCTTCCAGGAACTCTGTTGCTTGAACCTAAACCACTAATCCCAGCTGGAGCAACTGCAGCCGTTCCTCCAACAAGGTTTCTAGTTGCATATCCTCCTTGGTATTGAGCCAATACGTGAGAGCTATTTGTATTATAATGTTCCCAGAAATATAATGTTCCAGTTATAGAATCAATATTTGCATTGATAAAAGCATAGGAATCTAAAGCAGATGCGTATGGATTTCCGCACAAATTGATGTTGTTGGCTGCAATTGTACTAGTAATATTCCCGTTATTTGGTTTTCCTACAAAAGTATAGTTTTGAGTTTCTGTAGCCGCACCACTTCCTTTTAAGGTAAATCCTTGAGCCGGAAGTAAAGTTCCTGTTTGGGATACTCTTGTCCAATTGGCATAAATAGGAGTTAGATTTTGGAATTTATTTATCCAATATGTACTTAATGTAATTGGGTTTGTGGGACTACCGTCATATCCAGATGTCCAAACGATATCCTGAATATTTTCGGGATATGTTCCGTCTTTCATAATACCAGCAACCGTAAAGGAATTATTGTTGCTAGTAGTGTTTATTGACCCCACAGGAGATGACCAATAATTATAGTTGAATTTATTTGATTGTCCTTGTTGGTCTCTTTCAATATATCCAGCACTTGTAACTTCCAAATCACTATTTATGGTTTGAATCAATTGTGATTTTCCTTGTAAATCTATTTTACCATCTAATTTTAGGTAACTAGAAACTTCTATTTTTGAATCATTTGCTGCCGTTAATGTGTTGCTGTCTACTAATAATCCCAATACGGTTTTATTACCATTAGATGAGATATTATGTGAGGTTTGAACTATATTCCAATCAATTCTTGTTGAGGCATCAATACCAATACTATTAGGAACATCCCAAACTGGATAATTGGTCCAAGTATTGTCCGTTTCCCAATTTCCATCAGCTACTGAAGTATAAGGAATTGGTGCCGTATCTGGTTCTTGAATATAAATGCCTTTCAATTTACCATTTTTAGAGTTGCCAGATTTATCTACTAAATAGCCATTATTGATGTCGCTTGCACGATTCATTTGATAATAACCTAACAAATTAGTCCAACTTAAGTCATTTGTATTTTTGGGAATAATTACTCCTTTTACATTGCCATTCCCATCATCTGTGATTTCCTGATTCATCGTTTGACGAATTTGATCTACTGTCAAACAAGTATTCCATATGCGCAGTTCGTCTGCATAGCCGTTATAAAAATTATGAGGAATGGACTTGTTTTGACTCATTGCACCCAAAATAAAATCCACATTATTCCCTGTTGGGTTTTCGCCAGTAGCGGTATTATCTAATATTCCATCGATGTATAATTGATAGTTTGTACCGTCGAAAGTAACCGCAATATGATACCATCTATTAGTGTCAATGGCATGTGTGGCGATTAAGGAATTGTTATTCCAATTGAATGAAACAAAATTGTTAACCAATTTTAAATCATATCCATCAGTCGAAGTTGGGGTGAGATGTTTTGAGAGAATTGTTTGTGTATTTTCATTGGTAGTATTCGGTTTTATCCATGCTTCAATACTAAAATTTCCACTATTTAAATTAAAGTTATTTTTAAAGTTAACATTGTCGTCAATTCCATCAAAATTGATAACATTACAAAGCGAAAGTGTTATAAGAGCTTCGTCAGTATTGTCGCAACTTGTTGTCCATCTTAAGGTATAAATTCCAATATTTGGGCTGTAAAATTCTGAAGTTGAACTTGTGCTATCCGAAAATATTTCTCCACCACCTGACGGACCACTAATGATAGACCAAGACCCTGTTGTTCCTGATTTTGCTGCTAAGGTAACATTATCGCCACCACAAGCTGATATCTGATCTGGACCCGCCATACCTTCCAAGCATAAACTTTTATCAATGGTTACTTGAATTGCACCCTCAATAGGTAAATGGCAATCAGATGTATCATATCCTTGAAAAAAATTCTTTGTGAAAGAAATTCCTGAAATAGCACCTTGACCTGTTATGTTTCCAGCATCTAAAGAAACCAAAGGATTACAACCTGCATTTAGTATAATATCACAATCAGTTGTAACATCAAGGTCGAAGCTTACATCTGCATATATATATTCAGGATGACCAGGAGTTATGGGCAATGTACCCAATTTCCAAATGATTTTATTCAACAATGGATCGAAATATGGAGCAGTGTTGGGTGCAAAACCATGGTAGGTGTGATATACAATAGTTCCTGTATGAAAAATTGAGGTTGCCGGAATGGGAATTGAAATTATGGTATTGTTTGTAGCATCGGTACCTTCATTAGTGATGTCGAGGGAATAATTAATTGTTTGACCTGGCAATGCATTTAGTATGGGAGGGTTTGTAACATTATTAATAGAATTCACGCTTATTAGTCCCTTCGGTTCAGGCAAATATGAATCCACTGACATGGCAAATCCAAATATGGTATAGATATCAGAATTGGAGCCAAACCTAAAAGTAGTAGAAGTTTGATTGTTAGCTATGATTGAATTTCCTGCATTTGGGATTGTGAACATACTAAAATCAACTCCTGTATTGTTTACTAAATTAGGATTACTAATTCCAGCCGCAGGGAATGGGAATATTGAAGAATTAAAGAAGTTTGTTGTTGAATTGCCTGAATGACTTAATACCAAATAGTTCGCAGGATAAACCGTTGAATTGGCATTTAGTTTTTGCACAGCTAAATAATCACCAGTTAATGCAACATCTCCTTCGCTTGCCATTACCCCCAGTTTCATATTTACAGGGCCTGAACCAACTGTTGTAAATCCTGAAATAGGGATGAGGCCATATTGACCTCTGCTAGCTTGTCCATTTATATTAGCATATCCATCAAAAAGTGTAACGGCACGACTTTTCATCATAGGATTTGAATAAATTACTACCATTCCCCAACCTCCCGAATAACCAGGGGATGTGTCGATTCCTTCTTTTAAAGCTATATCGGCAACAGTGTAAGCTCCAGTTCCATGTGCTTTCACATAATCTGTTATTTCTTGGTAGCCAACAAAAATTCCACTTTGGGCAGCTCCAGGAAACCAGATATCAGAATTTCCACCATTAGGTTTTGCAGTGATTGTGATGTAAGATTCATCACCTGGTCCTTTTAGTGAAACTACTTTTTTGTCATACTTTTTAGTTAAAGTTGTATATATAGGAACAGTACCTGATACAATTACCGTTGCTGAAGAACTATTTCGAGTATTCATAGAACTTAAATTTGTTGCGGTGTCTCTGATTAGTTGATTGATGGTTAATGTTGCCGTTCCATCTGTAATAATATAGGGTGTCGTAAGAGTTGCAGTTGCTGTGGTTCCTGATACAATTATGGTTACAGGAATATTTGTAGCAGCGGCACCATTTACGGAAAGTGTTACTGTATTAGGGTCTGTATTATTGGTGTACTTAAAAACATAGCTATTACCATTTCCTGAAAAGGTATAAATAGGGCTACGATTAGTGTTACTCGGATTATTTCTAGTTATATTTAAATTATAATTTGTGTTAACTATATTTTGATTGTCAATTACGGTCAAATTATCAGTAGTTGTTTTTGTTCCATTTTGAACCTTTTTTGAAGCGGTAAAGGAATCAAGGTCATCTGATTTCCCAGTCCAATAAAGTCCTGCATAAAGAATATTTGAACAGTTTTGATTGGCTCCATTTTCTCCGGAATTAGAAAGTTCTAGAGTTGCCATTGAAGAATTAAGAGTAGCGGGATCACCATCAATATCAATGTATTCCATTGTATTTCTTTGATTGTTTGTGGTGTTGGAGTAATTTGCAAGGGATAGATTAGTATTTCCAATTAATGTAAAGTCACCTTTAATATTATATATTTTTTGAGTTGGTGAGGCCGAGGAAGTTCTTTGAGAAAAGTTAACTTGTGGTGTTACCTGTGTTTGCGCCTTAACGTGAATAGTTACGAAAAATAATAGTATTAAAAACACTAAATATATTATGTTGTTTTTAGTTGTAAAAAGACAGTTTTTTTTAGCTAGTAGGATAGTTTTTTCCATAACGTTATCATCAATAATCGTTTTTAATTAGTTTTTGGAAAAATAAATTTGGGGCACAAACTCATTTTGTTTCACTTTTAAAATTATTTAATTATTTAAAAATAAACTGATTAAACACTTAAAAAATCGATTAAAGACACATAAATTAAATTTTTGTAAGCATATATACACAAATAAAACGATTTAGTTTTAGTCAAAATAGTTTTTCGTTTTTTTCATCGGGGTAATTCACTACAGATTATAAAATTTGTATGCAACTAAAAGAAGTCTCAATATTTCTGTAATGGCTTTCTTTGCTTGAATCCTTATTACTGATAGTTATTGGCTCAAGAAATGGGCTCAATCTAACCCGATAGTGGGGCTTTGATTATGAGTTCAAGTGTTTTGTAATAACTTGTCTATCATTTCAGGATACAAGATAAGGTTTTGAATATAAATTTTGCTTTTCATTTTTTTGATATGCTTTTCAATCGCTAACGCTTGAGATTTTGATTGGCATTTGATTATTAGAAAAGTAATCCAGTCGTTTGCATTATGTGTAAATTTTCTTTTTTCGTCTGAGTTTAAATGAAAATCAAATCTTTTATCAAAATCTGAAGTAAAGCCAATATAAAACCGGCCTAGTTTAGTAGAATGAAGAATAAAGATACAAGGCCTATTTTAGAAGTTTTTCGAAAACAAAAAAGCCAATCAAATGACTGGCTTTTTAAAAGCTCCCTCTATTGAAGAAAGTTGCATTTTTGTCTCAATAATTGACTATTCAATTATATTAAAATCAAATAGATAGGATTGAATACTTAATTTAAGAAGTCCTATTTGGTGTAATTCAATTTATACTAATCAGGAAAAGTTTAATTTACAAACAATATTCTTTCAATTGTCCAATAGAGGGCAATACATCCAATAATGCTTGAAATTGGGTAAACCAACCGCTCTTTATACCAAACTTTAGTACTAAACCATTTGCTGACCAAGAAATAAGCAGCAAGAATAACTGCTATTTGCCCTAACTCGACACCCAAATTAAAAGACAACAACGAAGTGAAAAATTGATTTTTAGGCAAGCCAATTTTATTCAAGGCATTGGCAAATCCTAGACCGTGAATTAATCCAAATCCAAAAATTAAGATAATTCTCCAAGTATATAATTTGCTATGTACAATATTTTCAATTGCCGTAAATAGTATAGAAGCAGCAATTAATGGTTCAATAACAGCAGCGTCGGGTAGAATAAAACCTAAAGTTGCTATACCCAAAGATATACTATGAGCCAAAGTAAAAACAGAACATTGAATAAGCACCGTTTTTAATTGAGAGCTTAAAAAAAATAAGCTTAAAATAAATAAAATATGGTCATAACCATAAGGAATTACGTGAGTAAACCCAAGCTGGACATATAGAGTTATAGTTTCAAAATATGACATTTATTCTTTTAGAAGCTTAACTGTAGTTGTTGATTTATCGGTTATTTGCAGGAAATAAACGCCTTTTGCCAAAGCCGAGAAATCTTGTTTTTCGATCCTTGCACCATCAAAAATCAATTGTCCTGAACTTGAAAATAATTGGTACTTTTCGTTACCTGAATAGGATTTGAAATGAACCGTCGATTGAAATGGATTGGGATAAACCTGGTTTTGATTGGCCTCAAAACTTTCATTATTCAAAAATATTGGATTGCAATAATTTGAACCCCCAATCAATGTTGTCATTTGATTGCATAATGAATTATAATTGGAGGTTTGAATCGTATTTAAAGTTCCTAAAAGCAAATTGGATTTTTCAGTTGGATCCGTTATTAGATTGAAAAATTTTTCGGTACCGTTATCGAATTTTAACAATTTGTAATCACTGTTTCTTATTGTTTTTCCATCGCCTGAAATTGTCGGATCCTTAAAGACCTCTGAAAATGCAACTGATCGAATTGATGAGGCGGTGTTTTTAAGTATCGGTAATAAACTTTTACTATCTACAACCGTAGTAGGAATTTGGCTTTGCCAATTTGTGTCTCCAAATAATTCTAATATTGTAGCAAATAAATCTACAGTATTCACCAAGGCATCACTGGTTCTGTTTGGATTTACTACATCTGGACCCGAAATAATAAAAGGAATATTTACGCCTCCTTGATAGATACTTCCCTTTGATGGAGTGACCTGAGCTACTTTAGAATCATCTCCGTTATCACCCATAAAAATAATATCGGTATTATTCCATTTTCCAGAACTAATTAAATAGTCAAAAAAACGTCCTATTTCTGTATCCATTGCCTCTACCATCGCTTGAAAATATGGTACTGGATTAGCATCAACATCAGTTTGGGTTCCTAATAAAGTTGTGGCAGCAATCAAATTAGAAGGAGGTAAATGATAAGGCGTGTGGGGAGCATTAAAAGCCAAATGCAAATAAAATGGTTTTGTCGAAGGCTGACTATTTATGTATGAAATGGCATTATTTACATTTTCGGTTGTTGCATAATTTGTGCATATACTCTTAACGCCATTCGTTATTTTTGTCCAAGTGAAGAAGTCACTAATAGTTTGACCTAAACCACCTGTAAGGCTTCCTTCAAAATGATCAAATCCCATTATAGTTGGGTCATTATATGCACTTTGACCAAAACTAGTCAGATGCCATTTCCCTATCAGGGCTTTAGATATCCCATTTGGAGCATAAAGATTTAAAACTTTCGGGATAATAGTCGCGGCAAGACTTAATTTTGTATTCGTTCCGTCGACAACATCCCCTACTCCAGTTCTAAAACTATATCTACCGGTAAGTATTCCAGCGCGAGTAGGCGAACACAAAGGACTTGACCAAGCATTACTAAAAACAACACCTCTATCTTTAAGCCGTTCTATATTGGTCAATTTAACTACTTTAGGCGAATGATCGGGATACATTTCGCAATAATCTTTTCCTAAATCATCTGCAATTATTAAAACTACATTTCGTTGCGCATAATTAGCAAAAGTTGCCAATAATAACACTATGATTGCTGCTTTTTTCACCATAATTATTTAGTAATTACTATTTTAAATGAATCTCTTTTTTTTCCATTAATCACTGTTAATACATAAAATCCATTCGAAAGTTTTTCCGTATTTAATCGATATTCATTAGACGTTACTTTCATTTCTTTCCTTAAAACAATTTGACCTAAGGAATTTGAAAATTCGAATACAGGACTTTCAGGATTTTCTACAAAGGAGATTACAATATAATTTGAAGCCGGATTTGGATAGACCTTGATAGAATTATGCACCGCTTCATTTTGTACTGTCAAGGTAGGATTTCCTCTAACACAAATTACATAATTAGCATTTGTTTTTGTGTCATAGGTTGTAATTCCAAATTGTGTACTCCAATACCAAGCCTTTGTGGTTTGATTGGGGAGTGAAGTAGAAGACCAATAAAAATAAACTCCCAAATTTCCAAAGTAGGGAGAAAAAACAGACGGATTTGTTGCCAATTCATTATTTAAAGATTGTAATTCCTTGATGTTTGGCAAACGCCAATCGGTTGAATTCCCTAACGAAAGTCCTTCGGCGTATTTCAAAGCGTTTTCCCAAGTTAAAGCCGAAGTATTGGGAACTTTTTGCCAAATCAATTGGGTTAAATTATCCGTGATAGTTCCATCGCCATTATCGGTAAAATGGATGGTAAGTGTTGGTGGTGTATTTGTATTTCTTACAGCACGAGCGTGAAATTTTTTAGTTCCTCCAGCACTTATCGTTTCTGTTTTTGGATGATTTCCAATGCCGCCTCCCGCATTGGTACACCAAACTTTGGTAGTCGAATTCAATTCAAAAACGCTGGTCCACCAATATTCCGCACCGCTCGAAGGAAAATAGGTGGTGTTCATTGCAGGATTGTTATTTTGATGGTTCAGAATGCTAAATGCCTCAATAGAAACTGGCAACCTCCAATCTGAATGCCCTCCCAAAACCAAATTATCACAATAGGTTTTAGCATTTTCAATGGTCATTTCTCCTCCATCCACTTGTTGCCACATCAATCCCGAAACATTATCTGTAATTGTTCCATCGCCATTATTCGTGTAGGAAGGTGTATTAATCAAATAGTCATTGTCCTCGCCAAAGGTGGGGGTATAACTTATTGTTTGTCCTGTATCGGGCAATAATTGTATCGTTTTTGAAATGCTTTGTCCAAAAACGAAAACAACATTGAAAAGTAGTAATCCGAAAAGAAGTGTTTTTTTCATTAAAATAAGATTCTAAAATTATTCTACTATTAATTTTTTAGTAATCTGAATTTGATTGGAACATATTTTAACAAAATAAGTTCCTGAAGGAATAGGCCCAAAATTGATGGTCTCCGATATCGTTTTGGTTTCAAATACTTTTTCTCCCAAAACATTAAAAATTTGAATTTTGTTTATGCCATTAATCGATTTGTCAATTGATAAATGAAATTCAGTCTTGGCAGGATTTGGATAAATAGACACCTTATTATTAAAAATATCATTGTCCGAAACGGACAAACTTCCAACTGTTTTCCTCACAATTACTTCATTGTCCAATATTACATTTTTACTCCAAATAAATTGGGCATCATTGGCAACATCGTCAAAAATATTCGTAAAATTAGTATAAGCGGGTTTATTATCCACCCCAATTGTGGCGTTTGTATAAGTTGAAGCCGTTGGCCAAGAAGCATCATCAAAAGATGCACTAGTCCAATTCGATGGCCTCGCCCAATGCAATCCATAATAAGTAGTTCCAGCATTAGAATCTGTGGTGCTACAAGCAGAAGAAAGTCGGGCAGTTCCATTTTCAGAAGGACAAGTTAAATCTTTGATTGGTGATGTGTAAAAAGTTTGTGCTTTCCAGTCACTTCCGGTTTTAGCGATGATATTGTTGCTGGTGTCTTTGAAAACCGCCACCATTCCACCATCTCCACAATGATAGTTAAAACCACCGTTGGTTTCCCCACCAACACCTAAACGTTCTTCCCAATCTACAAGAAGCATTGCGATAGTAAAAGGACGATTAACTCTAAAACGGACAATACTGGAATTGAATGTTGTAAAAGGAACGTTGTCTTTGCCAACGGGTATTCCATTAATATACATTTCAAAATAATTGTCTGCAAAAACATAAGCTGTAATCACTTCGCCACCAGCATCAATAGTTACAATATCAGAACCATTCAAAGCCGCTATCGCTGCAACAGAATTGGCATAAGTTGCTCCATCACAATCGTTATATAAATTAGAAGCAAATGGAAATGAGGCATTAGTATAATTGACAACTGATGGAACAGTCCAAACTGAATTATCAGTGGCGGTGATGGTTCCAACGGCAGCGATTCTTCCTCCAGTACAACTGTATAGATTAGAAGTTGTTGTAGTTGCCAAACCGCGCGTAACCGAAGCTGAACCGGAATATTGTGCTATCGATACTAATGGTAAAACCAGCAAAAAGAAGAGAAGTTTTATCATAAAAATGTTCTATTAATTAACCAAAACTTTTTTAGTTATCAGATAATTTGGAAACTGAATTTTAACAAAATACACGCCTGAAGGAAGCTTTTTTATATCAATTGTTGGTTTGTAATGCACTATTTTCGATATCAATTCGCCTTTTATTCCGTAAATCGAAATGGATTGAACATCGCCTTCTGAAATACCGAAGTTCAACTTAACATTTAATATATCATCAGCTGGATTTGGATAAATGGAAATGTTTTTATCGCTAATTGTAAAATCAGATACAGTCAAATTTGGAACTGTACATTGCGAAAAGCCTTTGTAATTTGTGGTTGTTGTTCCAGTTGGCGTAACATAGTCAAATGTATAGGTGGTTCCGTTCCAGCTAAAATTAGTGGCATAACCCGGCACACCGTTTAAGCTATAAGCTAAATTATAACCATTATTGTTTGTGTTCGGCACACAAGAGGTGATTAAAGCTCCTGCCAAGGGCGTTAAATTTCCACCTCTCAATGGACTTGCTTGCGGTTGAGGTATAAGTTGTTTATTAGCATCTTCTGTAACTTCACCTACCATATTGACAATCATAAGAGGATTGCTCCCATTTGAGTTTTGAGTTCCGTGATAGTGATAAACACCATTGGTCCCGTTATGACCGTGATTAGCATCAAGGTTTGCCATTGCTGAGCCGTCGGGTTCCAAACTTCCATAAACAGCAAATCCGTCTAAACCAAAAGCAATAGGTAAGTTTGCAGTTGTTTGTCCAGATGAAATCAGATGCAAAGGAGCAGTATGATAATGATAATCATCACCTTTGCCACAATGGCCTCCAAAATTATCCAATTGTCCTGTAGCATAAGAATCTTGTCCAGATGTAGTATAAAGGTTAAAAATTGCCACTCCATTTGCAGCAATAGCAATAGCGCCAATACCAAAATGGTCTTTATTTACTGGTACAGGAGTTGCTGCTATTACGGGGTTTAGTGGAATACTCCAAGCGTTTTGATTGCCGGATTTATTGATAAAAGAACTTAGATAGCATTGCGGGATAGGCACTTGTTGTTGCCAACCACCACTTGCTATTCCTACCATCATGGTGTGATTGGGCACGCCTTTAGAATTTACATAGAAATAAGTTGCATCGTAAGATGTGCTAACGGTCGATTTGAAAGGTGCAAATGCCGAGTTTACAAAAGCGGGGTCGGTGGTTGTTGTTTTTTTTGCAAAACCGTACAAAACCATAAGGCCACCAACCGAAATTATTGGAATCAAATATTTTATTTTCTCTTTGTCGGTATGAGCGAAAACGGAAACACCAAGTAAAACTATAAAAAGGGCAATGATCCACAACTTTTTGTTCCAAGTTGATTGAATTTCTGCTTGAGATGTTGTGTTTTTTGCTACAAAATCATTATTTAAATTTTTAACCCATTGGTCTTTTTTTGTAGCGAATGTTTGGTCTTCTTTAGAAAAAGAGGAAATCGGAAAGTGAACAATTTTGTCATTAGCCTCTTCGATGTAAACATTTCCGTTTTTGAGCATATAAAAACTTCCATCCACAAACTGATGTTCTTTTACTAATGTCCAATGGCGCAACACTACTTTGTCATAATTGATCGTGTGCGAAAAGGTATAATTGCTAAAAACACAAAGTAAAATAAGCAGTAATTTTTTCATTTTGTCAAAGGTTTATGGTTATAGAAATTATCTTTTAAGAATCATTTTTCCAGATTTTAATTCTTTCGATTCTGTTTTAATTTTATAAATATAAACACCATCGGCAAGATCGTTTCCTGAGTCATCTTTTCCGTCCCAAATAATTTGTTGTTTGCCTTCATTGACAACATTTCCATTAATGAGCTGCCTTACATTTTGCCCCAGCTGATTGTATATTGATAGATTCAATTTTTCAGGTTTTTCCATTAAAAATTCAATTGTAGTTTCTTTTGAAAAAGGATTTGGATACACAATTTCATCAGCATAATTACTATTCCAAATTACAGGAAAATTGGTGCCTAAATTATAACAATTGTTAGTTCCAATAAAATAACTGGAGGAAACATCTTTATTATGTCGTGTCGCAGTTTCGGTTGCGGGCAGATACGTTCGAACATAGTCTGTTTGAACTCCAGAAGGCCCAACTGTTACCCGAATATGTCCAGAATTGGGTAATATTGTTCCTTCCAAATACCCATAAGTTGCTGCATAATTTGCGCTTGTAAAGTTGGGATGACTTGGCTGAGGTGTTTCTTGGTAAATCAAACAGTCTTTTTCCTGTTTTCCAAAAAAATGATCGTGACCGTGGAAGAAGATTGTCACTTTATTTTCTGTCAAAAGGTCATTGATGGGAGTGTACCATCCGGGTCTATTGGCTGAAAAACCATCTGTTCCGTCTAGGTTTTTACCGCCCCATTCGTATAAATCGGCAAATTCTACGCCACCGCGACCGTCAGGATCACCTCCAATTATTTGATGGGAAAAAACAAATTTAAATTTGGCTGTGCTGTTTTCCAATGTTGTTTTAAGCCAATTGTACTGGGTTAAACCCAAAGTCCATCGCCATCCTGTGGTAGCGTTAGGTTTGAGAGAAGTGTACCAATAAGGGTCAATGACAATAAATAAGGCATCACCCCATTGCCAAGCATAGTAATTTTCGCGTTGACCGATAAAATTATGGTTAGTCAAATCACCGGTATAAAAACTATCTGGAGCTGGATTCATAAAATATTTTTTTCGTTCATTTGAATCCCAAACGGCAATGTTTTCGGCAGTTCCATTCAAATTCCAACCGGATTCTCCTTCGTGATTTCCTAAGGCAATAAACAACGGAACGGAATGAGAGGAAATCTCATATTTAGACCGCAACAATTTGCAACGATATGGAATAGTATCTTTTGGAATTTTATTGGTTGTTAGGTTTTTTAATTTATCCGTCATTAAAAAATCGCCCAAATCAATCATAAAATCAGGATTGTCTTCTAGCTGATTTTGTAAACATCGTTCATAAACCGCTATTGAACTCTGTTCGTCCATATGCGGATCAGCTTGCACCACAAATGAAAAACTGCTTCCTACAGCTCGTTGCGTATGAAAAGTATGCTCTGCTCTTGTTATAAAACTTGCGGCGCTAGGCTGGCGGTAACACATTCTATAATAATATTTGGTATCTGCTTGCAGATTTGTAACGATGACTTCTGCAGGTTCATTGGCTGCAAAGACTTGCCAAGCGGTTTGGTTTGGATAATTTCCAGAAATTACGCCATATTGTATGCAAACTTCTACCGGAGCATCAAAAAATGCTTGAACGGTGATGCTATTATTGGTTGGACGACCTAAAATTTCTGCTTGTGTACAATTTTGTGCATTAATTTCAAATAAACCTGAAATCAATATAAAAATTAAGAATAGATTTTTTTTCATCTTACTGGAATTAGTGCTTAATAATGATTTTTTGAGTAGCGTTTTTAATAGAATCTAATTTCAAAAAGTAAATCCCATCAGGTATATTAACAGTGTTGATGTTATTTGAGTCAAATTCTAAAACAGTTTTGCCTAGAGTATTAATCAAAACACCTCTTCTATTTGTTGTGGTATCCGCAAATTCAATATGTAAATTTTCATTTGCTGGGTTTGGATATGTTTTAATGATTTCATCTTGCTTTGAACTATTAACTCCTAAATTACAAGTTCCAATAGTATAACTAAAAGCTACTTCACCATTTGGATGCGCAATAGTGGCATCTGCAGGCATATAAGCTTTTACATAATCTACTTTTACACAACTTGGAGTTACATTGACTCTAATATGACCCGTTCCATTCATTGCATTTCCGTTTGGATAAGCTCCTGCATTTGCAGTATAACCAATATTGTAACTTATATCGCTTGGCATGGGTACTTCTTGATAAACGACGCCATTAAGTTCTTCTTTAGCAAACAAATGATCGTGTCCTTGAAAGAAAACATCTACACCAGTATCTACAAAAACCTGATGAATTGGTTTTCCCCAACCTGGTCGGTATTGATCAAATTTGTATTGATTTCCGTCTATTCCTCCCCATTCAAATTGAGTAGCAGTAGCAATTCCTCCTCTACCTTGACCCCGAGTATGGTGTGCAAAGACAAATTTATGTTTGGCACTACTGTTTTCTAATACGTTACGCATCCAATTGTATTGTGTTTGTCCCAATGTCCAATCCCAGTTTGTTGGTTTTGCGGGATCTGCTGGTGTTGCTCCCGGAGCAATTTCGGTTCTATAAACATCTAAAACCACAAAAAGAGCATCGCCCCAAGTCCAAGAAAAATAATTTTCAGGAGTATTAATTCCGTAAGATTCTACCGTTGTATTTCCGGTATAAAAGGCATTTGGGAACGGATTTGGATAATAAAATTTTCGCCATTGCGTTCCCCAAACCCCTATGTTAAATGGAGGATTTTGATTAAGATAATAATCGTTTTCTCCTTCGTGATTACCAAGGCAAACATAAAACGGAATGGAATGACAAATTTGACCTAAATATTGCCTGTAATCTTTGTGTAATGCATCCATATCGGCACTTGTGGTGGTGGTTGGAGTGTGGTCATCTCCAAAAATATCCCCTAAAGACAACATAAAATCAGGTTTGTCTGCTTCTTGATTGGCCAAAGTAACTTGGTACATCGATACAATTCCTTTCTTATCATAAAGATGTTCGTCTGATTCAATGGTAAATGTAAAAGAACTTCCAGGAGCACGCTGAGTTTGAAAATTATATTCTGGAGTCGTATTATAATTTGCAGAACCACCGTTTTTATAAACTAATCTGTAAAAATATTTTGTGTTTGGTGCTAAATTGATAAGGTCAATTTCGTCGGGAGTTTTTGGGGTATTTGTAAAGCTGTTTGTAACCAATGAATAAACCCCAGAAACAGTTCCATACTCGATATAATATTCCGTTGCAACTTCAAATAATATACTTGCTGTTATAGAAGTATCGGTAGGTCTTCCTAAAATAATGAACTTTTCTTGAGCGGTTATGCTTATACAATTAGTAATAAAAAATAGTATAAGTCCTGATTTGTAAAAGGATGTAATTGAACCTTTAAAAAACAAATTGTGCATAGAAATTATTTTTAAAATATCTCCTTATGACTTTTATCTTTTAAAAAGGTTTAATCAAGCGTTAAATTTTTTCGAAATTATTTTTGTTAGTATTAAAAAATCGAATAAAAACAGGTGTTGATTGTGGTTTTGATTAATATATGCAGTCAATAATAATGCTAAATTCTACATTCTAGATGGAGTATTACTTCCATTCTACTAAAATAAGAAAAATAATTATTCGACCAAAAAAACAAAAAAGCCCTTACATTTCTGTAAAGGCTTTTCTTTAGTAGCTCCCTCTCTTGGGCTCGAACCAAGGACCCTCTGATTAACAGTCAGATGCTCTAACCAACTGAGCTAAGAAGGAAAGTGTATTTCACTTTTAAAGCGGTGCAAATATAATGAGATTTTTATTTTTAGCAAACAAAAATCAATTAAAATTTAAAAAAAATTATTTACCTACGATTGCTTTATAAATATCATTTCCGTTTGCAAACAGAAGAAGGCTTATAAGCAATACAAAACCAACCATCTGCGCATTTTCCATAAACTTATCGCTTGGCTTTTTGCCAGTAATCATTTCGTATAATAAAAACATAACATGACCACCATCTAGAGCTGGAATAGGCAATAAATTCATTACACCAAGCATAATTGATAGCAAAGCCGTGATGCTCCAAAAAACTTCCCAACTCCAAGTATTTGGAAAAATATTAAAAATAGCAGCAAATCCACCAACACCTTTATAGGCTCCTGTACTTGGATTAAAAATCATTTTCAATTGTTTTCCATATCCTATAAGTTGATTTTTTCCTTTTTCTAAACCAATTGGAAAAGATTCGAAGAAACCATATTCTTGCTTGCTAACATGATATAAACCTAATTTTTCTAAATTATCATAAGGCAATCTACCGGCATATCCTATTCCCATTTTGCTGCTATCACTAACAATTAAGGAAACCGCAATTTCTTTGTCATCTCTTTTGATTAAAGCTGGAACCGTTTTGCCTTTTACATTTTTTATCAATGCAAATAATTCATCCGCATATTTTACAGGGGTTCCGTTAAAACTGGTAACGATGTCTTTTGGCTGTACCGTTTTTTTATTTGGAGAATTATCTTCAGCACCCGTAATTACAAATGGAACTCTTAAATCAACAATTGATATTTTTCCGCCTTGCATCAATTTATCTATAAAATCAATAGGTAATGCAATTTTTTGAATAGCCCCATTTCGTTCAACTGTTACTTCTTTTCCTAAAAGTATTTTTTCATTAATTTGATCAAATTTATCAATTTTAACTCCATCAACAGCAATAATTTTGTCGCCTGTTTTTATACCAATTTGTTCCACAACTGGATTAGAAACCCAAACACCGTCTTTAACCTCTGAATTATTAATGTAAAAATCGCCGTAAGTAAAGGTCATTCCTATATAAATAATGAAAGCTAAAATAAAATTTACCGTAACCCCTCCTAACATTATAATTAATCGCTGCCAAGCTGGTTTAGAACGAAATTCCCACGGTTGAGGCGGTAATGCCATTTGCTCTTTGTCCATACTTTCGTCTATCATTCCAGATATTTTTACATATCCACCTAGGGGTAGCCAACCAATTCCGTATTCCGTTTCTCCGATTTTCTTTTTTAGTAAAGAAAATTTAATATCAAAGAACAAGTAAAATTTTTCAACTCTAGTTTTAAATAGTTTAGCAGGAATAAAATGACCTAATTCATGCAATATAATAAGTAATGATAAACTCAATAAAAATTGAGATAACTTGATAACTATTTCCATTTTTTAATTTTCAGATTTTAAATAACGCACAAAAGTAAGGTTTTCTATTTATTTATTGCAGTATAATATTTCGGTATGGTTTTAAATGTTTGTTAAATATGTAAATTTGACTTTTATTTAAAAAATATTCTAATAAAATGCAGCAAATAAAAACGGCATTGCTTTCTTACGGAATGTCTGGAAAAGTTTTTCATTCACCTTTTTTGAACCTTCATTCTGGATTTGAATTGATTGGAGCTTGGGAAAGGAATCGACTAAAAATACAACAGGATTATCCTTATGCCAAAAGTTATTCTTCTCTAGATAGGTTATTAGAAGATGATATTGATTTGATAATTGTTAACACGCCAGTCAATACTCATTTTGAATATACTAAGAAAGCATTGCTAGCAGGCAAACATGTTTTGGTTGAAAAAGCATTTACAACCAATGCTGTAGAAGCGCAGGAATTGAATGTTTTAGCAAAAGCAAGAGGATTAAAATTAGCTGTTTTTCAGAACAGGAGGTGGGACAGCGATTTTAAAACGGTAAAAGCCGTTTACAATCAAGGAATTTTAGGTGATATTGTAGAAGCTGAGTTTCATTTTGACCGATACAATCCGATTTTAAGTCCAAAAACGCATAAAGAAACCCCCAATGCTGGAGCAGGTGTTTTAAAAGATTTAGGCCCACATATTATAGACCAAGCATTGCATTTGTTTGGATTTCCCCAAGCGGTTTTTGCTGATATTAGGATAACACGCGAGCATTCTGTGGTCGATGATTGGATAGATATTACATTGTATTATTCTAATTTCAGTGCTCGATTAAAAGCGGGATTCTTTGTTCGAGAAGCTATTCCGTCCTATGTGCTTCATGGCAAAAAAGGTTCGTTTTTAAAACCAAGAGGCGATGTTCAAGAAGACCATCTAAAAGCCGGATTAAAGCCTAACACGAGCCATTGGGGAAATGAAGCCAAGGAAAATGAAGGCATTTTGCATACCGAAAAAGAGGGAGTAGTTATTCGGGAAAAAGTACCAACACAATCAGGAAATTATTATGATTTTTTTGATGCAATGTATCATTCAATAGTTTACAATAAACCAGAACCGGTAACCGCTGAAGAAGGAATAAAAGTAATGCGTATTATTGATGCGGCTATCCTAAGTAATGCAGAAAAAAAAGTTGTTTCTTTGTAAGATAAAACACTTGAAAAAGAGAGATGATTTACTTTATGTGTTTTTTGAACAACCAAAATTTTAAACTAATCTGATTTGATAGAATTAAATAGTAGTACTCGTTTCATGACCAAAACCAGATACGAGAAGAGCTTTAAAAACGCAAAGGCTTCTTATTTGAATCGGATTCGATGGGCGGTATCTCTATTTTATTGCGCAATGGGCTTGACTTTTGCTTCATGGGCCAGTAGAATTCCAGATTTAAAAACGGCACTTCATTTAACAGACGGTGATTTAGGAACCATTCTCTTTGCTTTGCCATTGGGACAGTTAATTGTGATGCCTTTTTCAGGTAAATTAGTCACTCGATTTAGTAGCTATAAGGTTTTAATTTTTTCACTATTGCTATATGTTTTTAGTCTAACAAATATTGGTTTAGCAACCCAGCCTTGGCATCTCGCTTTAGGGTTATTCTTGTTTGGAATGTTTGCTAATCTTTCTAACATAGCAGTAAATACGCAGGGAGTATATACTGAATTGCTTTTTAAAAGAACTATTATGGGTTCTTTTCACGGAGCATGGAGTATTTCAGGGTTTTCAGGAGCAATTCTTGGATTAGGAATGATAGCATTAGGTTTATCGCCTTATATCCATTTTTTAATAGTTGCGGCAATTGCCTTACTTTTAATTGCTTTTAACTATCGTTTTCTGATTCGTACTAAAGATAAAATCAAGCCTGAAAGTAAAAAGTTTTTCTCAAAACCAGATAAAAATCTTATTTGGCTGGGTGTAATAGGATTTTGTTGCATGGCCAGCGAAGGAGTAATGTTTGATTGGAGTGGTATATATTTTAAAGATGTAGTTAAAGTTCAAGGATCATTGGTGGTTTTAGGGTATGCTTCCTATATGATTATGATGGCTAGCGGACGATTTTTAGGAGATGTATTCATTCATAAATTTGGAAGAAAATTAGTGATTCAAATCAGTGGTGTAATGATTTCAACAGGTTTATTTATTGCTGTGATTTTTCCATATATTGTTCCATGTACATTGTCCTTTATGGTTGTTGGACTAGGCGTTTCAGCTATTGTGCCTACTGTTTATAGCCTAGCGGGTAAAAATCCTTCGGTACCTCCAGGCGAAGCACTTACTATAGTATCAAGCGTGAGTTTTTTAGGTTTTTTAATGGGGCCACCCGTTATTGGCTATATAGCCGAATGGTTTGGTTTGCGATATTCATTTGCCTTTATAGGCATTTTTGGAATTCTAATTGCTTTTATGGTTTCAAGAATTAAAGCAATTGCGTGATTTTTTTCGAAAATTTTCGCCAACGGTTATCTACACACTTCATCTTTTACTACTGATTCACAGCTATTTTAAAACTTTCCTAAAAATTACAATTTGTTAATAAAAAAAATAATTTTAACACGATTTTTTTTATAACTTTGATTTCAAATGTTTATAACATGCTCAAATACAAATTGCTATATGAGATTTACCCCCCCCCCTTTTTTTTTAGAAGGTTAAAGAAACTCACAGTGGGAAACGAAGCAACAAACTCCCGTAAATCTAAATAGCTCTTCTTAAACGCTTATTTTAGTTTCTTTAACAATTTATAAAAAACAAACATGATAAACATAAAACAATTTTTCAAGAACACACAACTCGCCTTGGCAGTTTTAGTATTAGTCATGACCGCCAGTCATGCTCAAACCGTATCCGTACCTGAGGGATGTACCGTTGTAGTAGCAGGAATAGGCGGTGTACTCGGTACAGGCCCAACTGGTAAAGTAGGTGATGGCGGTATGGTGGCCATGCCAGACCCTGGTGGTGGCGGTACGTTTACTTTTAATCCGCCAGCGGGGGCTACTACTCCTAGTTGGACTCTGAAAGGTGATCTTTCTAACAGTACAACAACTCCTGACAATTATAACAGCCCTACACAGCCTGCTGATGGCTTAACAGCAAACATTATTACCTATAATAAAAAATACCGACCAACCTCTACTGAACAAACCAACTCTAGTTATGCTCGTAGCAAAGGCCAGGTTGAAATAATTTATAACCAAAGCGGTTCTGGCAGCTCTATAACTTTTGATGTTTTTAAAACCTTCACTACAGCATTACCTATAATTGTAGGCCCTACCTGCTTAAAACCAAACACGCAATACACTTACTCTGTAGATCAAATTGTGAGTGACAATGCTAATGATGCCATAGGGTTTGACAGCTATTATTGGAGTGGTATACCTAATAGTATTATTTCATCATCAAGCTTCTACGTTTCAGCAGACACTAGCTCGATTACTTTTACAACAGGAGATTTAGTTACTCCTATTACCCTACAATGTTGCTATGGCAGGTTAAATCCTAATACCGCAGATGGAGGGGTATCTACGGTCGCTTTTCCTCCGGGCTCTCACTCTACCTGTGTTACAAAAAGTCTTGTAGGAGCTCCTTTAGCACCAGAATTTATATCAACTACGCTAACAACACTTGCTACTTTAAATGCTCCTTTAGCACCGGCAGCATGCTTGCCTACAGGGCAAAATACCTTTACAATAACGTATCCTAATCCTCCTTCAGGATTTACCTATACTTGGACAGCACCCAACACCGGTTGGACTTTTAGCACCAGTTCGGCTTCAGAGAGTACTAAGTTAACGGTTACCACAACGAAAGTGGCAAATGGTAACAATAACCTTGGATTATTAACCTTAACCATTAGTGGCAGTTGTGAGGATACTCTTTTTAATTATCAAATTAACCGAAATTTAGTAAAGTAACGAGAATATAAGTAGAAATAAAAACAGCGTATTTTACTTGGTATCAACATTTAGTTTATCATCTATCCGTCTATTATCTATTTACACAACAAAAATTATGAAAAAAATCCTTATACTACTCACTTTATTCACCCTAGTAACGAGTTATGCCCAAAAAGAATTGTGGAGTGTAAATGCGAGTAGCAAAAAATACTATGGCACTTACGGCACCATCGCTAAATATGATATAAATGGTTTAAACCCTATGCTGATGCACGAGTTCGACTCCATACACGGTTATGAACCAGAGGGAAAATTGTTTCTTGCTAGTAACGGGAAGCTGTATGGTACTACTCAACTTGGGGGTAACTTGGGACCTCAAGGCTCCGATACAACAGGTGGAGTTTTGTTTGAATACGACTTGGTTTTAGACAAATACAGGGTGGTTAAGTATTTTGAATTTGGCATTGCAGTTAATGCAGTATTTCCCCGCATTGGAGTTATAGAGCCTGTGCCAGGACAACTCTATGGGGCAACTAATCAATATATTTATAAATATGATATAGCCACAGAAACCACTACAATATTGGGTGGTAAATTGGATGCCGGTTTTAGTTTTAACAGCGAGTTAATGAAAGCCTCCGATGGAAACCTATATGGTACTGCGTCTTATAGATATTGCCAGACCCCTCTTGATAAAACCACCCTAGGAGTAATCTTCAAGATCAATACCACTACAAACAAATGGAGTATTGTGTTTCAATTTGGGTGCAATGCAGATGTTTTTGGGGCTGCTCCCGTGGGTCAATTAATTGAGGTAACGCCAGGCAAATTGATGGGTGTAACTAACAACGGTGGGATTTATGGAAGTGCTGGTTCCCCTCCAGCAGGAACATTATTCGAGTTTGATATTACTACCAATGTTTTTACAAAAAAAATAGATTTTGAGGGACTTACCACAGGTGGTCATCCTACGAATTTAGTAAAAGGCGATAACGGCAAACTATATGGTGTGTGTCATGAAAGTGGAGTACCACCACAAGGGTGCAGCAACCCAGCAGCGACTAATTATGGTACCCTGTTTGAATATACCCCTGCCACTAATGTGCTAGAAGTAAAACAAAATTTTACTAGTTGTCCCGAAAATAGCAGTGGTCCTTTACAATACCCAACCTCGTTAATGAGAACCAGTAACGGTGATTTTATGGGTACTGTAACCCGAGATTCGGGCATATTTAAGTATGATGCCACTACCAATACAGCAAAATCGCTTTATTATGATTATTCTGATAATGACCGCTCTGGTATCCGCAAACTTTTGAGTCCTGAAAACCTCATCGAAATATGCCGTAAGCCGTCCTACCATGAGTTTACTACTAACACCTTTAATCCTTGTGTAGGGGACGCCTTTACCTTTGATGTGCAAAACACCAATGCGGCTACTTATGTCTGGAAAAAAAATGAGGTTGTTGTACCATTGCAAACTACAGGGGTTTTAACGATAAACAATGCGTTAGCATCAGATACTGGTGTTTATACGTGCACCATGACTAACGAGTGCGGCATTACCACCACCATGGCTCTGAACCTAAATGTAGATTGTTTGGGGATTGATCCAATTGTAGCCGATAAAAACGCTATTGCATTGTATCCAAACCCAACCAAAAACAGTATAGCTATACATTTACCTGAAAACGAAAAGTATACTATTCAGAAAATTACCATTATCAATATACTGGGTCAAACGGTTATAGACAACATCAAAAAACACCAAAACATAGATGTAAGTGCGTTAAAAAAAGGCATTTATATTTTAGTTTTAAAAACGGATAAAGGCGATTGGAACGGGAAGTTTGTGAGGGAGTGATGGGTGTAGAACAAAGGGTAATTTGTTTCAAAAAGTGCTACGTCATCCCTATAACAATTAGTAAGCGTTGAATGAATTAATTTTCAGATTTTTGTGTTAGTAAATAAGATTTCAGAGATTTTATGGGTCTTGCACATTTGACCTGATAACTTTGATAATTATCGGGACGAACAGACGAAGCAATTGCATGATTTTCATCTAATTTTTGATGAAACTCAGTTGTTGCATTCCTAAATTAGTAATAGTATTAAAATAATAAACGCCTGTTGCTAAAGAAGAAATATCCCAATTTGTTTCAGAGGTCGATTCCATTACTTTTTGTCCTAAATTATTATAAATAGTGGTTTTATTAATAGTAATTCCTTGAGGCAAGCTTAATGTGAGTTGATTCATTGCAGGATTTGGATATAAAGTGATATCGTTTTTTAAATCAAAAGAACCAGTTTTTAAATTAGCAGTATTGTTTCTCGAAATAAGCTCCTTTTTAGGGTCAAATTGTACTTCAGTAACCGTAAAAGGAACATCAACAACAAATACCTGCCCATTGGTTTTGTGATCTAAAATTACATCTTTTTGTTCTCCATTTGCACCAATTATTCGAATTGGAACATTCATTTCAAAAAAAGAAACCGAAGGATGCGATTGTGTTTGATTGATTGTAATTTCAGCCTTTCCTGGCGCAAGATTTTTCGAACTAATAGAATAGGAAGGATACCCTTGATTGTATACCCAATCGTTAAAAAACTCCGTTAAATTTATTCCTGAAACTGCTTCAAGATGCCTTTTTAAATCAGGAGTTTTGGCATATCCATAAGCCAAATCAGGATCGTTTAAATAATTTTTTAATGCTTGATAGAAATTGGTCGTGCCTAATTTTAATCGGAGCATGTTCAAAACCATAGCCCCTTTCTGATAGCTTAATCGACTGCTAAATATTCGATTCACGTCAGTAGCTTCATCATTAGTTAAATAAACCGAACCGTAATTAACAGCAGTAATGCTATTTATCATGTTGCTTTTGTCAGAAATAAATGCTGCTTCACCATCAAAATGTTCTATGGACAATGAAGCCAAATAAGTAGCGAATCCTTCGTTCAACCAAATGTCATTCCAAGAGCCACAAGTTACTTTATCGCCAAACCATTGATGCGCTAACTCGTGAGCAATTAAACTTCTTCCAAAGCTAACCATGAATGATACGGTAGTATGTTCCATTCCGCCTCCCCAACCAAATTGCGCGTGACCGTATTTCTCCTTTCTAAAAGGATACGGAGTAACAATCGATTCGAAAAAGTCTATAAGTAGAGGCGTTTGATCTAAATTCGTTAAATTAGCATTTAAGGCTTCTGGATACAAATAATTAACTATTGGAAACTGATTCGGAACTTTTCCCGCTTGTTGGGTATAGATGCTATAATTAGTTACAGCAATAGCAATAAGATAAGCAGGAATTGGATAGCCATGATGAAAACGAGTCGTTTTGGTTCCGTCAGTGTTGTTTTTTTGGGATTGCTCTACACCATTCGAAACGGAAACATAGCTCGATGGAGCGGTAATAAAAACATCAATACTATCTACTTTATCATTTAAATCTTGTTTGCAAGGCCACCATTCTAAAGCGCCAAATGGTTCGGATAATGTCCATAAAACAGGAGTTGAGTTGTGTTGGCTGGTAATAAACGAACCAAATCCAGAGGTAGGAGGCATTCCAGAATAGGTAATGCTCACAGAGTCAAGAACATTTTCATTTTGTTGTAGGGGCAAATTAATGATTAATTCATTATTGCCACTTCTTGTAAAAGTTAAAGTAGCATTTCTTTGTTTAACGCTGCTTACAACTAATTCATTGGCCAAATCAAATGTTACTGAATTTAGATTTTGTTTGGCAATATATTTTGTAGTGACTTCGCCATCAATATATTGGACAGAAGGATCCACTTTTAAGCGCAAGCGATGGTATACAATATCGTAATTTTCAGTATTGGGATTGGTAACAAAAGACATTCTTTTTAGCGCCGATTTTCTCTCATTTTTTACAATAGCATCAAAATCATTCTCAGAATCTTGAGCATAGATTAATGTAAAAGAAAGCAGTAAATAAAAAAGCATTAATTTTTTCATCAAGTTGAAGGTTTCTGCGAATTTAACTAATATTTGAATATCTAAATGTTAATTAAGACGTAAAGGGCAAATATTGAGTTCAAAGTCATGCATTTATAGGATACTCAACTTTTTTCTTTTGCTGGTTTTAATAAAAAGGAATTCCTTAAATTTGCGAACATTAAAAATAGATATATGTTACAAATCGCATTTATTAGAGAGAATCAAGAAAAAGTAATCAAAGCTTTGGCTAAAAGAAATATCGATGCTGCTTCGATAGTGGCTGAGGTGGTACAACTGGATGAAAAACGTCGCGCTACACAAGTAGAGTTGGACACTATTTTATCTGAATCTAATAAATTATCAGCATCCATTGGCGATTTGATGAAAAGTGGTGAAAAAGAAAAAGCGACAATTTTAAAACAAAAAACAGTTCAATTAAAAGAAAAAAGCAAAGGATTAGCTGAAAAAGCAGATGCTTTAGCTCATGAATTGAATCAAAAATTATACACTTTACCTAATCTTCCTGCCGACATTGTTCCAGAGGGGAAAACACCAGAAGAAAACCTAACTGTTTTTCAAGAAGGTACTATTCCAGTTTTACACGAAGGCGCGCAACCGCATTGGGAATTGGTAAAAAAATATGACATTATCGATTTTGAATTGGGCGTAAAAATTACTGGTGCGGGATTCCCAGTCTATAAAGGAAAAGGTGCTAAACTTCAACGTGCTTTAATTAATTATTTTTTAGACAAAAATACAGCAGCAGGGTACAATGAAGTACAAGTGCCCCATTTGGTCAATGAAGCTTCAGGATACGGGACAGGGCAATTGCCTGATAAAGAAGGACAAATGTACCATTCTACCATTGATGATTTGTATCTGATTCCGACTGCGGAAGTTCCAGTGACTAACTTATTTCGAGATGTTATTTTAAACGAAAGTGAATTACCAGTTTTATATACTGCTTACACACCATGTTTCAGAAGAGAAGCGGGTTCATACGGTGCTCACGTGCGCGGATTGAATCGTTTGCATCAATTTGATAAAGTAGAAATCGTTCGTGTGGAGCATCCTGAAAAATCCTATGAAGCGCTAGAAGGTATGGTAGAACATGTAAAACAAATACTTCAAGAACTGAAATTGCCCTACCGAATTTTGCGTTTGTGTGGCGGAGATATGGGTTTTACTTCAGCATTGACTTATGATTTCGAAGTGTTTTCGACCGCTCAAGACCGTTGGTTAGAAATTAGTTCGGTATCTAATTTCGAGACCTTTCAAGCCAATCGTTTGAAATTGCGTTTCAAGGACAAAGACGGAAAAAATCAGTTGGCGCATACGCTTAACGGAAGTTCATTGGCTTTACCGAGAGTGTTAGCTGGAATTTTAGAAAATTATCAAACCCCAGAAGGCATTGTAATTCCTGAGGTATTGAGAAGTTATTGTGGGTTTGATATTATTGACTAAAAGGGCGAGAAAAGAAAACCACATAGAAACATAGAAAAGAGTAGAAGACAGAAAATATTTTTTTAAGATAGCTTATGATGTCGATAAAGAAGCGGAGCATTTTAAACGCAAAACTTAAAATCGATGCCTCTATGCGGTTAAAATAAATTTTCGGTTCTAAGCAAGAATAGTCATATCAATTAAAAAGTCAATCTTTTTAAAACGATGTACTAATTTATCACAAAAGTGTTACTTTAGTACATTGTCGTTGTTATCTAAATAAATGAAAAAACTTTTTCTACATACTGCCTTATTTTTCTCTCTAATTGTTTTTTCTCAAAACGAGCAATTGGCCCAGAATTATTTTGACAAAGGCGATTTTGAAAAAGCAAAAATAAGTTACGAAGAATTACTAAAATCGCAATCAGGAAACGGGAATTATTTTCAAAAAGTCATCGATTGTTACCAGCAATTGCAACAATATGCACTTGCCGAAAAAACCATTCAAGATAGATTAAGCAAATACAATCAAGCCAGCCTTTTGGTAGAATTGGGGTATAATTTTCAGTTGCAAAAAAACGAAATCAACGCCAAGAAATATTACGATCAGGCATTAGATAAAATCAAGAAAAACCCAAATGAAGTATACGGAGTTGCCTCGACTTTCGAGCGAAAAGCATTGATAAATTATGCATTGCAATCCTACGAATTGGCAATTGTAATAGAACCTCATTTCAATTTCAATTATCAAATGGCGATGCTCTATGGTCAATTAGGCAATACCGATATGATGATTGAAAAATTCTTGACAGAAGCATACACAAATCAGCAAAGCTCTATTATGATTCAAAATCAATTGTCTCATTTTATGACCGAAGACGCTAGTGTTACTTTTAATGAAACACTTCGAAAAGCTTTACTAATAAGAGCTCAGAAAAATCAAGATGTTTTTTGGAATGAATATTTGAGTTGGTTTTATGTGCAACAAAAAGAATACGGTAAGGCATTTATTCAGGAAAAAGCCATTTACAAACGCAATCCTGAAACGTTTTCTAATATTGTAAACTTGGCGCAATTGGCTAAAGAAGAAAACGAACTAGAAACAGCAAAAGAAATTCTGACTTTTGTTTTAGAGAATACTAAGGATTTAGAATTATTAATTCAAGCACACACTTTTTTAATTCAAATGCGAATGGATGCAGCAAAGGAAGCAGACTATAAATCGATAGAAACCGATCTCGATTTGTTGCTGAAAGAATTTGGAATTAGCCCGTATTCTTTATCTTTACAAACGCTTCAAGCGCATTTCCTTACCTTTAATTTAAACCGTTCAGAGCAAGGAAAGGCAATTTTAAAAAACGCTTTAGAATTACCATTAAATGAATATCAAAAAGCAGATATAAAAATGGAATTGGCTGATATTTTGCTTTTTGAAGAAAAATTCAATCAAGCTTTAATTTATTATTCTCAAATTGAAGAAGATTTAAAAAATGATGTTGTAGGCCACGAAGCTAGTTTGAAAGCGGCTAAAACCAGTTATTTTAAAACTGATTTTGAATGGGCTCAAAAACAATTTGCGGCACTCAAATCAGCTTCTAGTCAATTAATAGCCAATGATGCACTTGAATATTTCCTTTTAATTAATGATAACACCGTTGCCGATTCGACTCAAACGGCTTTGAAGCGTTTTGCGCATGCCGATTATTTACTCTATCAGAATAAAAACACGGAAGCATTAGCAGAATTTCAGGCAATTCTGCAAAGTTTCAAAGGTAAAGACATAGAAAGTGTAACCTTGTTTCGATTAGGAAAAGTATATGAAAAGCAAGGCGATTATCTTTCGGCTTTAAGCCAATACCAAGAAATTATCAATCATCATAAAGACGAAATTTATATCGACGAGGCCTATTATTTTTCGGCGGAAATTTATAATAAACAAATCAAAGACGTTGAGAAAGCAAAGTCGTTATACGAACAAATTATTTTTCATCACGAAGACAGTATTTACTTTACAGATTCTAGGAAAAAATACCGACAATTGCGAGGCGATACAAATCTTTAAAAATATAGAACACAAATTTTATAATTCGAAACCGAATCAACATGATAATATATAATGTAACCACTAATATACACGAAAGCGTTCACGACCAATGGTTAACTTGGATGCAGGAAAAGCATATTCCAGAGGTTTTAGCAACTGGTAAGTTTACTTCAGCTCGAATGGTTCGCGTTCTAATCGAAGAGGAAATGGGAGGGATGACTTATGCCGTTCAGTATTCTACAAAAAGCAAAGAGTTGTTACAAAAATATTATAAGGAGGATGCGCCAAGATTGCGCGAAGAAGCGATGAAATTATTTGCTGATAAAGCACTTTCTTTCAGAACAGAACTAGAATATGTAAGTGAACATTATTCTTTGGTGAGCGCTCAATAAGAATTTCCAAATATGCCGTTGAGGCAAGATAATTTACAAAATAAAGCGAGATTAACTCGTACCTCCCAATGACAATGGAAAAAGTAAAAGCCAAAAAACATCTCGGACAACATTTTCTTAAAGATGAAAGTATAGCTAAAGATATTGCTGATACTTTAAATCTTGAAGGCTATGATGCTGTTTTAGAAATTGGACCAGGAATGGGTGTGCTTACCAAGTATTTAATAGACAAGCCAATCAATACTTATGTTATCGAAATTGATACCGAGTCGGTTACCTATTTAGAGGAGAATTATCCCAAATTGAAAGACAAAATCATCTCTAAAGATTTTTTGAAATACAATATCAACGAAATTTTTGAAGGCAAGCAATTCGCCATTATTGGAAATTTCCCGTATAATATTTCTACTCAAATTGTTTTTCGAGCATTAGAATATCGCAACCAAATTCCAGAATTTGCAGGCATGTTTCAAAAAGAAGTAGCCCAAAGAATTTGCGAGAAAAAAGGAAGCAAAGCCTACGGAATTCTATCAGTTTTGGCGCAAGCATTTTACGATGCAGAGTATTTATTCACGGTAGATGAAAATGTATTTATTCCGCCACCAAAAGTAAAATCGGGTGTATTGCGTTTGCGCAGAAAAGAAAATTACAGTTTGCCTTGTGGCGAAAAATTATTTTTTACTGTCGTTAAAACCGCTTTTCAACAAAGAAGAAAAACATTGCGTAACAGTTTAAAAACATTAAATTTATCTGATAATTTAAGAGAAGATAGTATCTTTGACCTTAGACCAGAACAATTGTCTGTTGAACAATTTATAGGATTGACACAAAAAATAGAAGCCGATGGAGTTTAAAATCAGCAAAGAACTAATTCAACAATTAGAGCAACTCATTCAAAATAAAGACGACCAACAATTGGAAATCTTATTGAATGATTTGCATCATGCTGATATTGCCGAAATCCTTGACGAACTTGATTTTGACGAAGCAACCTATATTTTTAAAGTATTAGATAGCGAAAAAACAGCCGAAATCCTTCTGGAATTAGAAGACGATTTACGGGAAAATATATTAAGCCGACTATCGCCAAAAGAAATTGCAGAAGAGCTCGATGAGCTAGAAACCAATGATGCTGCCGATATTATTGCCGAACTTTCAAAAGACAGAAAGGAAGAAGTAATTTCTGAACTTCAAGATGTAGAACATGCCAAGGACATCGTTGAATTACTTCGATATGATGAAGATACTGCAGGAGGAATCATGCATAAAGAACTGGTAAAAGTCAACGAAAACTGGAATGTATTAACCTGTGTAAAAGAAATGCGTATTCAGGCTGAAAACATTTCTAGAGTACATTCTATTTATGTGGTTGATGACGAAGATAGGCTTAAAGGACGTTTGTCATTAAAAGATTTATTGACAACTTCTACCAAAACTCCAATTAGCGAAGTTTATATCCGAAAATTAAATTCGGTTAAAGTAGATACCGAAGATGTAGAAGTGGCACGTATCATGCAAAAATACGATTTAGAAGCCATTCCGGTTATTGATGAATTAGGAAGACTAGTTGGTAGAATTACTATTGATGATATCGTAGATGTAATAAAAGACGAAGCCGATAAAGATTATCAATTGGCGGCGGGTATTTCTCAAGACGTAGAAGCCGATGATAGTATTTTTGAATTAACTAGAGCCCGATTACCCTGGTTGGTTTTAGCTTTACTAGGCGGTTTTATTACTGTTAAGGTTTTAGGATTGTTCGAAGGCGCCATGCTAGAACACGGAAAATTATTCTTTTTTACACCACTTATAGCCGCGATGGCAGGTAATGTTGGCGTACAATCGTCAGCAATTATTGTTCAAGGTTTGGCAAACGATACTTTGAGTGGTTCCTTGTTTAATCGATTAATAAAGGAAGTTTCGCTAAGTCTTTTGAACGGATTAATTCTGGCCATTATATTGTTTTTAGGAAGTCATTTTCTATTAAATGTTGAAATTATTATTGGAATTATAGTAACCATAGCATTGGTTTCAGTAATTATTATTGCTTCACTCATAGGAACATTTATTCCATTATTGCTCGATAAATTCGGAATCGATCCGGCGTTAGCTACGGGACCATTTATTACAACCAGCAATGATATTTGTGGAATTTTAATTTATTTTTCGATTGCCAAATTAATTTTAGGATTTTAAATTTTTAAACATGAACGTACATATTATAGGAGGAGGAAATCTTGGAGTTGCCATAGCCATTGGAATTGCAAAATATTCTAAAGGCAATCAAGTAACTATAACCAGAAGAAACACTACAAGTATTTTACATTTAGAACAATTGGGTGTTACCGTCTCTACAGACAATAAACACGGAATTCAAGAAGCGGATATTATTATTCTTACCATAAAACCATATCAAATAGATACCGTTTTAAACGAAATTTTACCTGTAATTTCCAATAAAGTTATAGCTTCCGCTGTAAGTGGCGTTTCCATCGAAAATTTACAGAAAAAGATAGGCAATTCAAATAGTGCTATTCGAATCATGCCTAATATTGCTTCACAATTCGGCGCCTCAGCCACTTGTATAGCGTTTAACGAGCAGCATAAAGAAAAAGCCCAAAATGTAGTCGCTCTTTTTCAAGATTTAGGTACAGCACCTATCATTGACGAAAAATTAATGGATGCAGCCACGGTTTTGGCAGCAAGCGGAACGGCTTTTGCCTTACGTTACATACGTGCTTCTATGCAAGCCGGAATCGAAATAGGATTTGACTGGCAAACCGCCTTAGCCATTTCTGCTCAAACCGTAAAAGGTGCTGCTGAAATGATTATGGAAGAAAACATACATCCAGAACAATTAATAGACCGAGTTACCACGCCGCAGGGTTGTACTATTGCAGGTTTGAGCGAAATGGAAACTCACGGATTCAGCTCTTCTTTAGTTCGCGGAATTAAAGCCGCCTTAAAGAAAATCAAAGGATAATTTGGGCATTCCCTTCGGTCGGGCTGTACGTTCCCGCTTTTTTTGAGGCGAAAAAAATCGCCTCAAAAAAGAGCTCCACTGCCATCCCTAATGCAATTCCGTGTCAAATTTATGTATTTGCAAAACATTAAATCCCAATGAATTCATGCCAACACCCAGTACCCAACACCCAACACCCGAAATAAAAATCCTCCACATCGACAGCAATCATCCTTTACTTTGGCAGCAATTGCAAGAGGCTGGATTTGTGAATCATGATGATTTCACTTCCTCTAAAGAAGTAATCGAAGCCAAAATTCAAGATTATCAAGGAATTGTTATTCGGAGTCGATTTAAAATTGATAAAACATTTTTAGATAAAGCTACTAATTTGCAATTTATAGCTAGAGTAGGTGCGGGTTTAGAAAGTATCGATTGCGATTATGCCACAAGTAAAAACATTCAACTCATTGCCGCACCAGAGGGCAATAGCAATGCCGTTGGCGAGCATACATTAGCAATGCTATTGTCCCTTTTTAATCATTTGAATCAAGCCCATAGCGAAATCAAGTCAGGGCATTGGAACCGCGAAAGTAACCGCGGACATGAACTCGATGGAAAAACAGTTGGAATCATTGGTTATGGCAACATGGGAAAAGCATTTGCAAAAAAACTCCGAGGTTTTGATGTTGAAGTTTTGTGTTATGACATTCTAGAACATGTTGGCGATGCTAATGCCAAACAAGTTTCTCTGAAAGAATTACAAGAAAAAGCAGATGTGCTAAGTCTTCATATTCCTTGGACACCCGAAACCGATAAAATGGTAAATACTGCTTTCATCAATGCTTTTGCAAAACCGTTTTGGCTTATAAATACATCACGTGGGAAAAATGTAGTGACTGCTGATTTAGTTGCTGCATTACAATGCAAAAAAATTTTAGGAGCAGGTTTAGATGTTTTAGAATATGAAGAACTTTCGTTTGAAAGCCTCTTTTTGTCATCCCGAGCGCAGCAGAGGGATCTCCCTGAAGCTTTTCAATATTTAATTAATGCAAATAATGTTATTCTCACTCCACACATCGCAGGCTGGACATTCGAAAGCCATGAGAAATTAGCGCAGGTTATTGTGGATAAAATTAAAGGAATGTATTGCTAATACTAAATTATTCAAGGGTAATTCTATAAATACACAAAGGCACGTGATTTTTCAGAGCGTTGAATTTGTTACAGCGAGTTCATCTTAAACCACTTTCACTTTTTTCTCCAAATCTGCAATTTTTTTATCTTTCTCAACAATCATTCTTTCATACAGTTCGATAGCTTCTTCAAAAAGGTTATTAATTACAATACTACTTGTTGAACCTCCTTTTTGTTTACTACTAATGAGAACATATTTCTCTTCTGAAAGCAATAATTATTCAGGTTCAATTTTTTATATATAGTCCATATTTTATCAATCATTGAAGTCCAAGTGGCTGTTTCCTTTTTTTTCATTCTGGAATAAGTTGATGGAGAGATGTTCATGTACTATTTGATATTGCTTCGCCAGTCGAAAGCTCGTGTCACAGATTTAATATAAACTTTGAAAAAATTTGCAAATCTCTGGTTAAAGTTTTTAAAACCTGAAAGGAAAATGTACTAAATGTGCAATAAGTGCTATTCCTCTTCAAATTTTTAGAATTTGTATTATGATAAAAAACGAATTCGTACCCCTAAAAAAACGATTTTGTACTCGTCTTGTTTTTAGCACTTAACATAAGTTTGATTAATGATTAACCAGTTCTACACTCAACGCAATTAAACATGAAAATTAAACCAACTAAACAAATAGTAGTACATTTTTTGTGCACAGTACTATCATTATTAACTATCAATTCAATTTACGCTCAATCTTGTACTCCAACTAGCAAGCAATATGCACTAGTAAACCTTGTTGGAGCGAGCCAATCAGGAACAACACTAACAAAAACTTCAGAATTAGGTTGGAAGAATGCAGGTGGTTCTACTAATTTAATACTTTCAGAAGGACATTATATAACATATAAGGTTTTACCTGGTAAAGGAGTTGTTGTAGGCTTATCAGTTTCAGACAGAGATTTAATCTCTCAACAATAGAAAATGGTTTATATACCAGATTTGATAATAAGATTTACATCTATGAAAATGGAGTTAACAAACTAGCTACTAACATCACTTACAACTCCAGTAGCGTCTTTAAAATTTTAATTGAAGACAATAAAGTAAAGTATTATTGTAATGGAAACTTCCTCTATCAAAGGGTTTCTAGTTTAACTTCATCTCAATTAGTAGTTGATTTTTCTATGAATGATAAAGATTCTCAAATTATAGATTTGCAAATTTTTAAATGTTGTACTGCTGATGCCGATGGAGATGGCGTTTGCGATTCAGAGGATCAATGTGTAGGAAATAATAGCCAAGATGCTAATCAAAACGGAATTCCTGATAGTTGTGACACAGCTTCAACTATCAATAGTAAACCGTACACTCTTGCAAATACTATTGGTGTAAGTGTATCAGGAACAACTATTACAAAAACAGCATCATCTACTTGGGGTAATGCAGGTAGCTTGAACAGTGGTCTTACCCTTTCAGATGGAGGATATTTAACTTATAAAGTTAAAAATAATAATGGAGTATTTGTTGGGTTATCTGTTGCTGATACTGATTATAATTATACCACAATAGAAAATGCATTATACACCCGTAGTGATAATAACATTTATGTGTATGAAAATGGAACGGACAAATCCGGAATAATAAAAGCCTATACAACAACAAGTGTATTGAAGATAATGTATCAAGGCGGAAGAGTAAAATACTTTTGTGATGAAAATCTTATTTATGTTTCTTCAACTTTTTATACTAACACGAGTTTAAAAGTTGATTTTTCTATGAATCATATAAATTCTCAAATTATTGATTTGCAATTATTTGAATCTTGTAAAGAGCCTATATTCGAAAACGTTGGGATTATCGGTAACGGATCAGTAACCTATCAATTACCATTAACTTCATCAAACGGAATAGCTGGTACTTGGAATCCTAATACTCTTGCAGAAGGAGAACAAGATTATACGTTTACGCCAAACTCAGGGCAATGTGCTAACCCAATCACGATTTCTTTTATGGTTTTAAAACCAAAAACAATACTCGCATTTGATGAAGATTTTACTGATACTGCTATAAACGGAAACACAGGAGGACAAACCCCATCAGTGTTTACTAATGATGAAATTAATTTTACTGATGTTGTTACAAGCACAAATGCAACCGTTGCTCTACTTGCTGTAACGCCAACTGCTACACTAACAATAAATCCTGACGGAACTATTACTATACCTAGAAATACTCCAGCGGGAACATATAGTGTTGATTACAAAATTACATCTATAGCTTGTCCGTTAAACAACGATTCTGCAACAGCTACAATTAATGTAACTACTACAAGTGCGGCAAGAAAAGCAAAATCAAAAGCAAAAGGTGAATCAACCCAAAGCCAGCTAACAGAAAAAATTACGGTTTATCCTAACCCAAGTACCGCAATTTTTACTATTGATTTAACGGGTACAAACGGCGAGTACAACACAATTATAATACACAACCTTTTAGGACAAACCATGTATCAAGATAGTCTAGTACCAAAAGCATCAAACCCTATCGATTTATCAAATGCTCCAAGTGGGTACTATATGGCAAGAGTCTCAAGCAGTAACGAGAGCAAAACATTTCAATTGATAAAAAAATAATAACACCACTAATTTTAAATAACGATACCCATGAAAAAAATAATATATAGCTTTTTTGTATTCTTACTATGCTCTACTATTGCTATGGCGCAAACGGGGTTAATGAGCGATGAAGACCACCGTATCATGATGAACGAATATGCAACAAACCTAAACACAGTGCTTACTGCCGAATTACCACAAGGCATAACCATAGACCAATTTAAAAAGAAGATTGTAAACGGCGAACTCACACTCTCTAGCACAGCGCAAGCCAGCATACTTACTTATGCCGAACCTTTAAAGACCTATGGAACCCAGTTTGCCACAACAAAAAATTTAATTGCCACTACTGATGCAGAAAAGATTTTTTTAAGTAGCTTTACTCCGAGTACGTTAATTGATGAAAATGGGGATTTGATTGAGAGTGATACAACAGGTGGGCTATCTTATCAAGACATTTGGCAATGTGCCGTTGAAGTTTGTAATACTGTTGGATGTAACCCTTTTGGGATGGTAGATAGCAATTCAGAAAGCATAAATCTTCTTTCAAAAGCAGTAACAGCAACTTTAACAAATCATGCTAATACTTTAGGAGTTGCAGTAATTATGGGAGACATCGATAATCGCTTTTCTCATTATGTTTATTTAAAAAAAATGGCTTTCAATTTATCTAAAAGTCAAAATTTTATTAGTATAAAAAACATAATAGTTGGATTTTTAAATAGTTCAAAGGATACAGTAAAAATAGATTATTTAATATCAAAAGAGAATCTTAATGAAATTGAAAAACTTGAGTTAGCTAATAGTTTAGGGTTTCAAAGTATTGAGCAAGCCTATTACTTTGAATTAAACATGAACAATGATCTGGTAGCAATTAATAATGAATTTGGTATTAAAAATTTAAAAGATACAGAAAAATATATGGTTATTTCTTCGGCACTAAAATATTTAAATAATAATAATTACTTTTCAAGAGTACGCTCTTGTGTTGAAAGATATAGTTCATGTAAAAGTCGTAAATTTGCATATTATTTTGCGGGTTTAATTGCATGTGGTACAGCTGGCGCAGCATTTGGCGGAGCAACATTTTTTTGTGCAGGTTGTGCCGGTCCTGCTGTTGCTTTCCTTTGTTCTGCAGCAGCTCTAAATATATATAATGAAGAAATAGTTGTATGTCAAGATTATTTATCTATTTGTCTAAATCCATCGAGTTCTTTCATATTATTGCCTATTTCACTTCTTATTCCGCGCCCGATAATTATTACAAAAAATATTTTTAACACCCCTCGCAAATTTACTGTGTATATTCGCGATACTCGTCCTAGTCCTAATCGTTAATTAAAAAAAAATATTTTAATCCAAAATATATAACAATGATATATCCCTATGTCCTTTTCTTTCTTTGTAATTCATTTGTTTACTTGTGGACACAAGTTAAAAAACACAAAAGACTAAATAATTTAAAGACAAAAAGAAAGTATGAAATTATTGCTTTTATAAATATTATACTTTTTTTAATATTTGGGATACTTGGTTATATGTATAACTAATAGACATTCGTTAACGATACCCCGATGGCTCGGATATGACAAAATAAATTCGTGAACTCTAGCGCGGAAATGTTTTCCGTGCCCACAAACTAGAGTAACGACAATAATTCAATAAAAGCTATGTCAATAAAATGATATAGCTTTTTTTGTTTCCGAGTATAGCTGGCTCCGCAAACGGCTACTGACTTTGCACATTTTTTTAAAATTGCAATCTTGTGAGCAAAAATAAATTTTTAGAAAATTGCTCACAAAGTTGTGAGCAAAAATAAATTTTTAAAAAAACGCTCACAAGTTTGTGATAAAAAAAATAGAATTAAAAAAATTATCACAAAGTTGTGATAAAAAATAAAATTTTAAAAGTTCTATCACAAAACAAACCGATGGCGTATAACAAAAATAATCTCGTTCCATAAATTTTGAGCGAAGCTTTTTGTTGTTATTTAACAGGATATTTGCTAGGGTCTTGTGAAGTATGAAATACAGCGTTTAAAAAAACAGTTTTACTGGATTCATCAACAATAAAAAAGGCGATGTAAGGAAATTTATCAGAAGGTAAAAAACGGTAATTGTTATCGTGAAATTGGTAAAAAGGGTTTGTTTGTATGGCTTTATAAGTCTTTCTGTAATTTTTCAAAAAATCTAAAGCTACTTTTTTACTGACTTTGTAAATGTAATACTAAAGAGTATCTTCAATGTTTTGTGAAGCAATGGGAGAAATAATAATCTTATAATTCATACTTCTTTTTCAAATCGTCATACAGTGTTTCCGCATCTGTATAAGCATCTTTGCTGGAATCGAGCTGGCTGTCTAAAATTTGTTGCTGCTCTTTAGATAAGCTGTAAGGTTTAGAATTTTGAGGTTCTACAAGCGCATCAATATATCCAATAACACGCTCTAAAACACTTTGAGGGGCGTTTTTCAGTTTTTCAGTTAGTAAGTCAATAGCTGTAGTATTCATGATGGTAAAAATTAATTTTATAACAAAAATACAAAAAAATACACAACCTGACTTTGAGAAATATATTTTTAAACTTCTAGTAATCAATTCTTCCAATATTTTCTTATTTTTATAACATCAAAAAATAAAACTATGGAAAATTCAAAAACAGAATATTGGAATACGCCACAACCTAATGCACAGCCTGAAAACAAAAAAGTGGTTGCAGGTATTTTAGCTATCCTTGTGGGGTATTTAGGAATTCATAAATTTATTTTGGGCTATACTACTGAAGGAATTATCCAAATTGTGTTAAGCATCATTACTTGCGGAATAGCAGGAATAGTTCCTTTTATAGAAGGAATCATTTATTTAACAAAAACGGATGAGGAGTTTTATAACACGTACCAACTCAATAAAAGAGGTTGGTTTTAAAATGCTACTGTTCTTTTTCGGCTAATTTGCGTTCCAATTCCGCTTGAAATTCTTCCATTACAGGTTTCATCGTGCTTTCGGGTATGTCGGCAATACGAATGTACATTAAGCCGTCGATGGCGTTATTGAATAGAGGGTCTACATTAAAAGCAACGACTCTCGCATTTTGTTTGATGTATTTTTTTATCAAAACGGGCAAACGCAAACTACCTGGTTCGAGTTCGTCTATAATTTTGTCGAATTTATTTAAATCGGATTCCGCTTCATCAAAAATAAAATCCTTATCGGCATCTTTCAGTTTTACTTTGTATTCTTTTTTAGGATGGATATATTGTGCAATATACGGATCGTAATAATTTGATTTCATAAATTCAATCATTAACGATTTCGAAAAATCAGAAAATTGATTGCTAATACTAACCCCGCCAAGCAAGAATTTATGTTCAGGATAGCGTAAAGTGGTGTGAATAATTCCTTTCCAAAGTAGGAAAAGGGGCATTGGTTTTTGTTGGTATTCTTTAGTAATAAAGGCACGACCCATTTCTATAGATTTGTGCATCATGTCATGCAACTCAGGTTCAAATCTAAAAAGATCATTCAAATAAAAACCTTCAATTCCATATTTTGGAAATATTTTAGCACCCAATCCCATTCTATAAGCCCCTGCAATTTTTTTAGTGTCATCGTCCCACAGAAACATATGGTGGTAGTATTGATCAAAATCATCTAAATCAATAGACTCATTCGTGCCTTCTCCTACCTCTCTAAAAGTTATTTCTCGTAATCGTCCAATTTCGTGAAGAATATTAGGAATTTTAGAAGCATCGGTAAAAAAAACTTCGTAGTTCTTGCTCTGTAATAATCTAGAATCGGAACTTCGCAAAAGTTCTATTTCATGAATCATATTGTCAATACTAGCGGCAGTAACAATTTTTTTTGGACTTTTAGGGAAACTTAAATTTGGGGTTGTTAGTAGTTTGCTTTCCTTTTCAAAAGGATTGGCAAGCATATAGGTTTTCTTTCTTAAAAATTCCGAATAGTCTTCGATAGATTTGTATTCGTTTTGTTCGTTTACAGAAATCGGTTTTCCAACTCGAACTTTTATAACCCTATGTTTTTGACTAAAGACTTCCGATGGTAATTTTGCCGTTCTAAGTGTTCCTCCAATTTTAGAAAGCAAGTAAAACAACCGACTGTTTTTAGCATGAAAATAAATAGGAACTACAGGAACTTGCGCTTTTCTAATCACTTTTATTGCTCCTTCTTCCCAAGGTTTGTCAACCATTAATTTCCCGTCTTTATATGTCGAAACTTCTCCTGCGGGAAACATGCCTAAGGGTTTTCCATCGCTTAAGTGCCTAAGGGTCTCCTTGATTCCAACGACACTAGATTTAGCATCTTTGTGATTTTCGAAAGGATTAACTGGCATGATATATTTTTTTAGAGGCTCAATTCGGTGCAGAAGAAAATTAGCAATTATTTTAAAATTAGGCTCTCTTTCTAACATTAATTTAAGCAACAAAACCCCATCAATTCCCCCTAAAGGATGGTTGGATATAGTAATATAAGCCCCTTCTTTAGGCAATCGTTTTAAATCTTCTTCAGGAATCTCAAATTTTATTTGTAAATCTTCTAAAATGCCATTCAAAAAGTTGACATCTTCTAAATGCTTGTTGCGGTCGTATACTTTGTTTAAGGTAGAAATTTTTAAAACCTTCATCAATAACCAACCCGAAAAAGTTCCTAAAACTCCGTATTTATCAGTGTTTATTGCTTTTGCAACTTCTTTAGCGGTAACTAAACCCATCTAGTTTTTTGTTTAAAGTACGATAAACAAAGATAGAAAAAAACTCTGTTAACCAACTATTGCACAATTTGAATTTTTGTGTTTTTTATAACCAATGCTTTTCATTTTTTTATTACTTTTGAGATTCAAAAACTACAATGAGAATTATTTCATACAACGTTAACGGAATTCGGGCAGCAATTTCAAAAGGGTTTATAGATTGGTTGCAACATGCCAATCCTGATGTAATTTGTCTGCAAGAAATAAAAGCAACTCCCGAACAAATCCCAACTTTAGACTTTGAACTTGCTGGGTATCCCTATCATTATTGGTTTCCAGCCACAAAAAAAGGGTATAGCGGTGTTGCTATTTTGTCTAAAGTAAAACCGAATACTATTGTTTTTGGGACTGGTATTGAACACATGGATTTTGAAGGCAGAAATCTTCGCATCGATTTTGATGATTTTTCGGTAATGAGTTTGTATTTGCCTTCGGGAACAAATATTGAACGATTGGATCATAAATTTATGTTTATGGATGATTTCCAGAATTATATAAATGAATTAAAAAAAGAAATCCCGAATCTCATTATTTGTGGTGATTACAATATTTGTCATGAGGCTATAGACATTCACGACCCCGTTAGGAACAAAACAGTTTCAGGATTTTTACCAGAAGAACGTTCTTGGTTAGATGGGTTTTTAAAATCAGGATTCATAGATAGTTTTAGAGCTTTAAATAAAAATCCAGATCACTATACCTGGTGGAGTTATCGTGCAGGAGCAAGAGGAAATAATAAAGGATGGCGAATAGATTATTGTTTAGTAAGTGAGCCTTTAAAAGATAGGATAAGTAGAGCTTTTATATTGCCTGAAGCCAAGCATTCCGATCATTGCCCAACGGTTGTAGAAATTGATTAATTAAAAAAACAAAAAAATGATGAAAAAGATAGTTTTAGGAGCGGTTTTAATTGCGGTAACGGTTTCCTGTGTTTCTAAAAAAGTGTATAATGAATTAGAAAATAAATATTCCGATTTAAAAAAGGAAAACAGACGACTTTTAGATGATGGTGAAGATTGCGTGAAAGCCAAAAGCGAACTCGATTTAGCTAATACAACACTAAAATCGGAATTGGATAAAACCAAATCTGAGCGTGATAAATTGTTGTCTGACTTTAATTCGGCGGATAAAAATTTAAAAACATTGCAAGCTTCCTACAAAGCATTAGAAAAAAACAGCGACGAAGCTTTAGAAACGAATATGAACAAAAATCGAGAATTATTATCGCAATTAGAAGCAAAACAAAAAGCACTTTCATCAGAACAAGACCGTTTCAATAAATTAAAAGGCGATTTACAAGCTAAATCCGAACGACTTGCAGAACTAGAAGCTTTGATGGCGGCAAAAGAAGCAAGCATGCAAAAACTTAAAGAAACGTTGTCAAAAGCGTTGAATAGTTTTGAAGGAAAAGGTTTGACAGTGCAACAAAAAAATGGAAAAGTGTATGTTTCAATGGAAAACAAATTGTTGTTCAGTTCAGGAAGTTGGGCCGTGGGAGCAGAAGGTCGCAGAGCCGTTGTAGAAGTTGGAAAAGTGCTTGGTGCTAATCCTGATATTTCGGTACTTATAGAAGGGCATACAGATGATGACGCTTATGGAGGTTCGGGTCCAATTGCAGATAACTGGGATTTATCTACCAAAAGAGCAACGGCAATTGTAACTATTTTAGGTGAAAATAAAAGCATCAACAAGCAAAATCTTACCGCTGCAGGCAGAAGTGAGTATGCGCCTTTAGCTAGTAATTCTACTGCTGATGGAAAAGCAAAAAACAGAAGAATTGAAATTATTCTTACTCCAAGATTGGATGAAATTTCTAAGATGTTGAATGAATTGTAACAAGAAAAAGTCACTTAGATTATAGGTTAATAAGGTTCAGAGTTATTACTTTGAACCTTTTTTGTTCCAAAATAAAATTTGCTCAATTTTAATATGCTCAAATACGAAACCTCTATTTTTTTAAAAATTATTTCCGGAATTTTCTTCCTGATTTCGGGAATTGTATGGAAAAAAGTATTGATGAATGGAGTCAAAAATTACCATTATATTTTTTATAGGGTTTTAGCAACCATATTTTTTTTAGTTCTTGCTTCCATTTATGTCCAAATTTATGATCACGAAAACCGCGCGATAATTTTTTCTACTCCTACGGTTCTAGATTGGATCACTTGTATATCCATTTGTCTTTTTAGTTTCTGGGGACTTTATTTTTATACCAATGCGATGCAAACAGGAAGATATAGTTTTGTATCGTCTTTACAAGTACTCTTATCCGTATTTTCATTTATTACGTCACTAATAGTGTACGATGAAACATTAAGCAATTCAAAATATTACGCTTTAGCACTAATTATTTTAGGATTGTTGCTGCACCAACGAGAGAAATTAATGCAATTTCAATTGTCTAAAGAAGTTGTTTTGGTTTTATTATGCAGTATCTTTTGGGGTATTTCTTTTGTGTTTTATCTTATTCCAATACAGAAATTTGGTGTGCTTAATTTTAGCATTATTCTCGAAATCTGTGTTTTACTTTCTTGTGTGGGCTTGCTTTTTTTCAAGGAAAAAAGACTTCTACCTTTAAAAATTGACAAACAAAGTATGTTGCTTTGTTTGCTTATGGGTTTTCTAGTAGCTAGTGGTAGTTTGTTAAGTAATTTTACTTTAACTCAATTTCCTGTAAGTTTGAATATCTTAATAGGATTATTATTTGAGATACTAGTTTTAGCAATCGGACTTTACTTTTTCAGAGAAAAATTAAATACTAAAGATTGGCTGTTGATTGTACTTGCGACCATTGGTGGATTTCTACTCCTTTTCTAAAATGGGGCGCAACGATGAATATACCGCAATCATCCTGGTTTTATAATTCAAGTCAAAGCGGTCGGGTTTGATGTTTTTAAAAACAATAAGGGCTTCTTCTTTTCGATGGCTGTTAACCAATGAAAAAGCATAATACACTTTCAGTTGATTGAAATTCAGTTCTGCCCAATACCCTAATATTGTAGCATACTTTAAGGCGTTATGTTCCATAAGCCTGATAATAGTATCATAAGCTCCAATGATAAACAAATAATTACAAATTATAAAAATACTACTTACTCTATTACCGGAGTCTTTAGTGTTCGTATAGGGGTGTTTTATAATCTTTGTAACTAATTTTTCTCTATGGCAACTGTTTTCAAATTGTTTGTCATGGTAAAGCTGAACACCTAACCAACGCATTTCAAGCATATTGTTTTTTGGCGCAACATCTATTTTAGTATAATGTATCAAAAACAAATCCCATTGATTGGTCTCTGCAAAATGAGTGCAATGAATCAGATGATAAAAATCAGCATGTAATGAGTTCTCTTTATAGCAATTCTCTAAAAGAGGCATGTAATAGCGATGCTCAGGAACAACAAGCCATTCTACAAAATAATTTTCGGCATATGGTAAATTATAATATTGGTTAATGGCAATTTCGGAAAGCCAATGGTGCTGTTCACACAAACTGCCTAACAAATGGATGGTGTGATAAATAGCATATTTATAAGATTCTTGGTATTCAAAAACGATTTTCAATTCAAATAGTCTTTTAAAGAACGCCTCGTCTTTTTGTTGGACTTTGCACAGTATAATTTGGTTGACGGTTTCATGCAAAAGAGCTGTTTTAGAACACGCATTGAGTTTACGAAACAAATCCTCTAATGAAATAGTGTTTTGGATAACGTCAAACAAAATGGCTTTTTGGTATAATTCATTTTGCTCCGAATAACTTTTTGTTAGTCCTTCCCAACTCGAATAACCTATGTAGCACGAAAAAGTATCCAACGTAAAAATAGAAGGATAAGTATTGCTCTTTTTAATATTAAAGAATCTAGCGATGGTATCTATTGACAGGCGTTGATTGATTGTTGCTTGAATGGCCTCTTCTAACAGTTTGCAATCATTGGTGCTGACAATAGGTTTAGAAAACGCATTTACAATGAGCTCTCTTAAATATGCTAAATATTCTTCTTTGGGTTCTTGAAGGAGTCTTGCCATAACACGAAAATAGTTACATTTACCGAAATAACAACCAACTGTTTTATTTGCCTTTATTTGCTTTAAGTAGTGGGTTTGTTTTTGAGATATTTTTGGGAAAATATTTAGAAATAAAAAAACATGAAAAAACTTTTAATACTACTTGCTCTTACAGCAATTCAATTCACAAATGCTCAAGCTCCAACTGCTATATGGCAAAAATGTTACGGAGGGTCTAATGATGAAACCCTTTCAGGTCTCCCAATTGCGACTTCAGATGGAGGATTTATACTTCTTTCTAGAACAAACTCAAACAACGGAATCGTAATAGGAAACCATGGTGGCGAAAACGACGCGTGGATCATAAAAACAAATAATGTAGGAACCGTTCAATGGCAAAGGTGTTATGGTGGTTCAGGAAATGATGAAATTAGTTCAATTATACCAACCGCTGATGGGGGTTATTTACTTGCTGGTTACACAGATTCTAATGATGGTGATGTATCAGGTAATCATAGTTTGTTAAATGATGCTTGGGTTGTTAAAATAGATGCTGTCGGTACAATATTATGGCAAAAATGTCTAGGGGGCGATTATTATGAAACCCTATCTACTATAATTCCAACTTCAGATGGTGGTTATATAGCTTGCGGTCATGCTGATTCAATTAATAATGGAGATGTAATAGGAAATACAAATTCTGGCGGATGGGTTATTAAAATAAATAACTTAGGGGTCATTCAATGGCAAAAGGTTTATAATAACGATTGCAAAGTTATTCAAAGTATTTTGCAAACAGCAGACGGAGGTTATGTTTTATGTGGAGATTTAGAAAATTCGTCTTTAGCTAATTATAATGATGATGTTATAATAATTAAAGTTAATCAAGGAGGTAATATTCAGTGGCAAAATTCTTATGGTGGTTCTAACAATGACCGTGGTTTAAATGTCATCTTGACAAATGATGGTGGATATATGATTAATGCTATTTCAGATTCTAATGATGGAGATGTATATGGAAATCACGGAAACTTTGATATATGGGTTTTTAAAATTAGTGCTACTGGCGTTATATTAGGTCAAAATTGTTATGGGGGTAGTGGAGACGAATATGGTGCTACTCAACAAACTATTGATGGTGGGTATTTAATTTTTGGATGGTCAACTTCAAATGATGGTAATATTACAGGGAATAATGGAGGAGGCGATGTGTTTGCAATAAAATTTAGTGCTACAAATATAATAGAGTGGCAAAAATGTTATGGAGGCACGGGTGATGAGTTTGGTGGACTATTGCAATTGGCAGATGGAACTTATTTTGCTGCTGGACGAACAAATTCTAATTATGGAGATGCTTTTGCAAATCTCACTAATGCAACATCTGATATGTTTCTTATCAAACTAACAGCAGCTAATCTTGATAATGAAAATTTCTCATTCAATACCATTACAACGTATCCCAATCCAATGAAAGATGTTTTGCATATTGATATCGAAAAAGAATTTTCTGGAAAAATAACGGATTTAACAGGTAAAACGTTAATGACAATTAATACTAAAGACATTGATGTTAGTTCATTAAGTGCTGGAATTTATTTGTTAGATATTGTTTCAGATGCAAAACAGTATACTCAAAAAATTATAAAACAATAATCATGAAAAACCTTTTACTACTACTTACCCTTTTTGTAATCCAATCTACAAATGCACAAGCGCCAACTGCTATATGGCAAAAATGTTATGGCGGTACTAGCGATGATTATATAGATGCGTTTTCATTAAGTACTCCTGATGGAGGATATATGATAGGACTACAGACAAGTTCAAATGATGGTGATATTTCTGGAAATCATGGGAATTTGGATATATCATTAATGAAAATAAACGCGACAGGAATTGTGCAGTGGCAAAAATGCTATGGAGGAAGTGATATTGAACATATTACTAGCCTAATTCAAACTGCTGATGGGGGGTATTTAATTGTTGGTGACACATTTTCTAATAATGGAGATGTATCTAGAAATCATGGGGTGATTGATTTATGGGTTATTAAAATAAATGCAATCGGAACTATACAATGGCAAAAATGTTACGGTGGTGATGGTTCTGATTATTTAGAGAATATTATTCAAACTTCAGACGGGGGCTACATTGGAGTTGGATATACAACATCAATCAACAATGCTGATGTGCTCGGAAATACATCTGCTGGCGCTTGGGTTATTAAAATCAATGATTTAGGAGTAATTCAATGGCAAAAGGTTTATGATACAGACAGCGAAAATAGTAGATTTTCTAGAATTTTGCAAAATTCAGATGGAGGTTATGTTGTAGCTGGATTTACACAGTTGGCTAGTTTTCCAGGATTTCATGGTGGTTTTGTTGATATTGTGGTTGCTAAAATGAATCAAACAGGCACCATTCAATGGCAAAAATGTTATGGAGGTTCTGGGGCTGAAGATGGTTTGCACGCCTTAGTAGCAACAAATGATGGAGGCTATATTTTTTCAAGTCAAACGGAGTCTAATGATGGTGATGTGTCTGGTAACCACGGAAATTCGGATTGTTGGCTTGTAAAATTAGATGCTTCGGGTACAATTTTAGGACAAAATTGCTATGGAGGCTCTGGCGGTGAAGGAGGAGGTTATATTCTTAAAACCCTAGATGGTGGGATGGTTATGTCTGTTGGAACTAATTCAAATGATGGTAATGTATCTGGTAATCATGGAGGTTATGACGCTTGGACAATTAAATTTAGCGCAACAGGTGTCATTCAGTGGCAAAAATGTTTTGGGGGCACTGGTAACGATGGCGGTGTTATTTTTCAATTAACTGACGGAACCTATATGGTGGTAGGTGGTGGAACCTACTCTAATAATGGTGACATTTCTGGGAATCATGATGCAACTACTTCAGATGGGTTTCTCATTAAACTAACAGCAGAAAATCTTTCTACAGAAAATTTTGCAAATAAGGACATTAAATATTATCCAAACCCTATGCAAAATATTTTACATATTGATATCGAAAAAGAATTTTCAGGAAAAATAATGGATTTAACAGGTAAAACGTTAATGAATGTTACTAGCAAAGACATTGATGTTAGTTCATTAAGTGCTGGTATTTATTTGTTAGATATTGTATCAGACGGAAAACGATTTACTAAGAAAATTATAAAAGAGTAAAAATTCTATGTAAGGTATTAGGAGTGACAGAATATTCTTTTGAAAGAAATGTATTTAGCTTTAAAACCATTACTACATGATAATAGATTAAAAAAAGGGTTTGATCATAACAGTCAAACCTTTTTATATTAATAGAAAATCTATAGAATGAAACTCTTTTAAAAAAGGATCAGTTTAATTCTTTTCTCTAAAAAAAGTGTTAACTAAAAACACAACCTCTAACTTAATTTTATATTTGCTGTTCTAAATTTAATTGCAAAACAAAATGATATACACAACCCTACCCAATACGAATATAGAAGTAAGTAAAATTTGCTTAGGAACCATGACTTTTGGCGAACAAAATACCGAAGCCGAAGGACATGCTCAAATGGATTTTGCTTTAGAAAAAGGCATTAATTTTTTTGATACTGCCGAAATGTATTCGGTACCTGGAAGAAAAGAAACCTATGGTAGTACAGAGAAAATAATAGGTACGTGGTTTAAAAAATCTGGAAATAGAGATAAAGTAATCTTGGCTTCTAAAATCGCTGGTCCTAATCCAGGTCTAGCATACATTAGAGAAAACATGGATTTTTCTCCGGCAAGTATTGCCTTATCTATAGAAAAAAGCTTAACGCGTTTGCAAACAGAGTATATCGATTTGTATCAATTGCATTGGCCGGAACGAAAAACTAATTTTTTCGGACAACGTGTTTTTAAAGTACAAGATGATGGGTGGGAAGATAATATTCACAATGTTTTAGAAACATTAGAAGGTTTTATAAAACAAGGAAAAATAAATCATATCGGTATTTCAAACGAGACACCTTGGGGAATCATGCGGTATTTAGAAGAAAGTAAATACCACAATTTGCCGAGAATAAAAACCATTCAAAATCCGTATTCATTGTTGAGCCGATTGTTTGAAAATGGCTCTTCTGAAGTTTGTATGCGAGAAAATGTTGGTTTACTGGCTTATTCTCCGTTAGCTTTTGGAGTATTATCAGGTAAATTCTTAACGGGTGAAAGCCATCCAAAAGCTAGGATTACTTTGTTTCCACAATTTTCAAGATACAATAGTGTTCAATGTGCACAGGCAACTAAGCTTTACCAAGAAGTTGCTCATAAAAATGGTTTATCATTAACTCAAATGGCTTTAGCATTTGTAAACCAACAGCTTTTTGTAACAAGTAATATTATTGGAGCCACTAATTTAGAACAATTAGAAGAAAACATTAATTCGATTGATGTTACGCTTTCTAATGAAATAATAAGTGATATAAATGCTATTCATAATACAATTCCTGATCCAGCACCATAAAAAAAACTTAGTTAATTAGCAATTTAGCATTGTGTTTTATTCCTGAGTTTTCTTTTATAGTTACAATATACATTCCTTTTTGAAGAGAATCGGTGTTTATTGTTTTTGAATTATTTTGTAATGTAATATTCAAAACCACTTTTCCTAAAACATTAGTTATTTTTAACATTGAAGGAAATTGAATTGAATTTGTTTTTATATAAAACTCTTTATTTGCAGGGTTTGGATATAGTTCTATATCATTTTTATCAAATAAATTAATTGCAAGAGAGGTATCTTCTATTTTATAGATTGTGCCAGCACTTAAACTTGCTACATATAGTTCTCCATCACTGTCTTCGCCAAAAGTACTGAAATTTGCACCCGCAAATGCTTGAGTCCATTTAATCACGGCATCAGAATTCAATAGTCCTATCTTGTTGCTGCAATAATCGGCAAAGAAATATTTTCCTTTAAAATTAGAAAATTTAGAACCGTTATAAACGTAACCGCCAGTTATAGAACAACCTAAAGTATGGTCATATTGAGCAATAGGAAAAGTGTAGTTTATCGGTAGAGCTGAACAACCGGAATATACTGAATTTCCTTCAAAACAATTCCAACCATAATTTAAACCTGCAATAGTTGAGTTCACTTTATTTATTTCCTCAATTTGTTTTTGACCCACATCTGCAATCCACAAATCTCCATTTGTTTTGTCGAATGAAAATTTCCAAGGATTTCGTAAACCGACAGCCCAAATCTCCTTCCGAAAAGTCAGATCTCCAGCATAAGGATTGGTAGATGGAATTCCATACGGCAAAGTGGAGTCGACATCTATTCGGAGCATTTTTCCTAATAATTCATTCGGATTTTGCGATCTATTTCCAGGATCACCTGAACTTCCACCATCTCCCATTCCTATATACAAAAAACCATCTGGACCAAACTTTATGCTGCCACCATTGTGGTTGTTAAAGGGCTGATTTACTGTTAATATGATACTTGAGCTAGAAACATCTGCAACATTTGAATCAGCAGAAACACTATATCTAGCAATTACGGTATGACCCGATGTATTGGTATAATTCACGAAAAAAAGCCGTTAGTATCATAGTTAGGATGAAAAGTTAATCCTAACAATCCTCTTTCTCCGCCTGTAGATATAGTTGCATTAGTTAGTGTTAGAAAAGGAGTAGCATTAGTAATTCCGTTTGGGTTTACAATCTTTATTTTACCTCCTTGTTCTACAATAAATAATCGAGAGTCATTATTAGGATGGGCAATTTCAACTGGGCTAATAAAACCCGTTGCAAAAGAAGTTAGACCTATATTTTGTGAATACGTAAAAAAAGAGAAGATAGAAATTAAAAATATAAAAATAGTTTTCATAACTCTATGATTCATACACATAAAGGTATAAAATAAATTTTAAATAAATGTAAATAACTAAATTATAATACTTTATAAGTTTCCTATGCTTTTGTCTTTTGGATATTTAACTTTGTAACTCAGTCGTATTTTTTTAGTTTCATTGGGTTTTAAATCTAAATCCCAAGTTAAAATCCCTGTTTCAGAATTTATTTTAGCCGAACTACTTTCTTGCAATTCTATTTCAATTTCTTTATCAGGGCTTAAAGGATATTGGTCTTTTAAGAACATTTGAACCGCTTCTTTTTTGTTGTTTCTAACTGTAATATCATAGGTAAAAGTTTGTTCTTTTTTTGAAGATAGAAATTTGGTTCCTGATTTATCGACTACTTTCTCGCGTTTAATGGAAATTTTCTTGTCTCTTCCCATGCTTAAATTCAGAGTGTCAGAAGTTTGATTAGGATTGATAAACGTTTTTCCTACATACAGACCTTCAAATATAATATTGGCTTCACCTTGAAGTAAATTGTATTTAGAATAGTCTTTTATTTCGGCTAATAAAAAGGCTTCTTTTTCGACTCTTGGCGCAGCATAATATTTGTAGGTTGCAGGCAATTTTATTTCTTTTAAGGCTACACTATGCGCTTTTCCGTTTGATAAAATATCATAAGGAATATCAATATCGAAAGAAATATTAAGTTGGTTCTCTGAAATTGTTGTGTAGTTGGAAACAGAAGAAACATCAGCATTTACAGCATCAACAGCTAAAGCAGTTCGAGGAGCATTACCTTGAATCTGATTCATAACACTTTTTTGCTTGTATTCATATTGATTTTGAAAACTGTATTGTAACCACCACGCATTTAAAATTGGCACTTGATTGTTTTGATTCGGATTGCCACTAGACAATGTTAATTTTACTTTTTTCCAATCAATTCCAGTATTCTGAACTACTTGTGCTTTATACATCATGTTCATGGGTTCTAAAATGCTGTTGGCACGCAAATCATAAAACGGACTCCATGAGGCATAGTCAGAGATGTAATTTATATCTAAATCTACTGGTCCTGCCAATTCATTCATAACCTGAAGAATTAATTTTCCTTTTGATGTTTTTTCTTCGTTTTTAGTATTAATCTCAAGTCTAGCATTTAATTTAGCCAACAGCTCATTAAGTTTAATTGCCTTCTCGTCTAAAGTGTCATAAGTATTACTTACCTCGGTTCGTTTGGGTTTATAGTAATCAACCATTTTCATTAATTCAGTTACATTCAACCCAGAATTCAGACCAGAAATTTGCTGATTTTTATCTAATAATTCAATGGCTTTAGCTTCAGAGTCTCTTGCGTTTTCTACTCTTTGTATTTCCTTTTTTACCAAATTAATACTGTCACGTACTTTTTTTATGGCTGGATTGTTTTCGTTTAATTCATATTCTGAAATGTAATTATTGGTAAATTGAACCGAAAGTACTGTTATGTTTGATGGAGCACCAATTTGAATGGTGTTTTCATTCAAATAATCGGCTACATTTTTCACTACAATTTCGCTAGTTCCTTTTGGTAACAATACTGATGTAGATTGTGAAAGTTCAACAGAATTAAAATAAACCGTTGCTGCTTTTACTTTAGCCGTCGTAAAAATTGATTTTTGTGAAAAAACAATATTCGAAATAAAAAGCATTACAAGTAATGAAAAAGCGGTTGTTTTCATGAGTCAGTTTTTTAAAAATTAGAAAGAAAATTCCTCAATAGAAGTAGAATCAATTTGTATGGTATCTTTTATTTCGGTTTTTATAAACGAATTAGCACGTCCCGAAACATATATAGGCATTTGATTGATTGTGTCATCAGGAATAATTATTCCGCGTCGCATCATGATATTTTTTAGATATTTTTCCTTGTTAACAGCAAACGATTTTAAGTTTCCTTCTGAATTAAATTGATACATAAAATTTCGAGGACTCGGAATAATATTGGCTAAAAACAAACACTCATTTAGGGTTAATTGGTCTGGGCTTTTTTCGAAATAAAACTGAGAAGCTTCACCAATTCCATATACATTTGGTCCCCATTCAATAATATTAAAATACACTTCTAGCATGCGCTCTTTACTTACAATTCTATTGTTTTCAAGAATATAAACGAGTAAAATTTCTTCCAGTTTTCGAGATAATGTTTTTTCACGAGTTAAAAAGGCATTTTTTATCAGCTGCATACTAATGGTACTGCCTCCTCTAGAAAATTTCTTGGTTCGAATGTTTTTCGCAATCGATTGTCTGAATGCTTCCGTAATAAATCCTTTATGCGAAAAGAAAGATGGATCTTCGGTGGTGAGTACTGATTTTCTTAAATAGGGAGAAATTGCATTTAATGGTGTATAGTTTGGATTGGCTTGACCTACTAATATAGGTCTTTGTAAAACGTTTTTAATGATGGCGCGATAAATGAATTCTCCGTTAAGTTTGTTCAAATTAGCTTCGCCATATTTTGTGATTTTTAAATTTTCTTTATTCAATTTACTGTCAAAAACTATAGCATTTGGTTTGTTTTTATTAAACATAAAATCCAACTTATAATCGAAGGTTCCAGCTGCTTCCATGCCATAAAAATGAGTAAATAATCCTTCGGGCAATGAAGAGATAAAATCTTGAGCTTTCATTTTAGGAATGGCAATTTTTAAGGTATAAATTTTATCGGTTTCGTTGTTATAAGAAACATAGGGTTTGAATTTTAATGCGTTTAATTGTGCTGTGGAATTACTATCTATGGCAATAAAATTTTCACCAAATAGGAATTGGTAATCAAATCGAGCGTTTTTAATCACAACATCTTTACTAGCAATTTTAGGATGATTAATCGTAAAATTAGTAATAGTTGTAAAACCATCTACATGCAATTCTCCACTATCCATATCAATCTTGCTGACATTCAATCGAATAGAATCGAAGCTGGATTTGATGTTGAATCGTTCATCAAAATACGGGACTTTTATTTTCCCGGTATCTACATTAAAGAAACGAATATCGGTTTGTTTGTTCCTAGGATCGGCGAACCCTTTTATGCTCCAGTTTTGAATAAAAGTATTGGTTTGAACTCTAATTGTACTTTCGAGTTGCTTATCTACCAGTTGAAGTTTTTTTAAACTCAATGTGGCTTTTTTGCCCATGTCATCCATGCGCAAAGTAAGATTCTCTAAATGCATGTCGGTTGGTACTAAATTTAAAGTTCTGTTTAGAATTTTATAGACCAATCTAGCATAATTAGTTTTTTCGCCTGTATCAACAGTGTCTTTCTTTTTGGGTAAAAAAGCATCAAAATTGCGACCTTTTTTGTTTTTTACTAATTGAACAAATCCGTTTTTTGCTTCTAATTTTTCAATTTGAATCGTTCCTGTGAGTAAATGCCAAAAATTGATTTTTGTTTTAAGAGTTTCTATTCGGAAAAGTGTATCTGCTTTTTTTGGAACCAATAAAACATCTTCCATTTCAACTCCTGTAATGCCTTCAAAATGTGCTTTCCTGATTGAAAAATTACTATCGTAATCACTTTCCATCTTATGAGATATTTGGACTATTGTTTTTTGCAACAGTGCATCACGAAATACAAAAAGCGCAATAATAATGAAAACAAAAAGGACACTAATGATTTTAGCGATTAGGAATATTTTTTGTTTTTTAGTTCTCATTTATAGTTTTGTAATCCAATAATTAAAATTTACCCAAACAATTCACTTGCTACATCTTCAATTTTAGAAACCAATCTAATTTTTATAAACGTATTTTTTAAAGAAATCTTATTGTACTTAGATACAAAAATGGTCGAAAACCCTAATTTTTCTGCTTCTTGAATGCGCTGGTCGACACGATTTATAGGACGGATTTCACCAGAAAGTCCAACTTCGCCGGCAAAACAATACCCTTCTCCTATTGGAATATCTTCATTTGAGGATAAAATAGCGGCAACAACAGCCAAGTCAATTGCTGGGTCATCTATGGAGATACCTCCAGTAATATTCAAAAAAACATCTTTTGTTCCCAGACGAAATCCTGCACGTTTCTCTAAAACGGCTAAAATCATATTCAGCCTTTTGGCATTATAACCTGTAGTGCTTCGTTGTGGAGTTCCGTATACTGCCGTACTTACTAATGCTTGAATTTCAATCATTAAGGGTCGCATGCCTTCTAGAGTAGAGGCAATTGCAGTACCTGAAAGCGTAACGTCTTTATGCGAAATTAATATTTCGGAAGGATTCGAAACTTCTCTTAAACCACTTCCTAGCATTTCATAAATTCCTAATTCAGCAGTAGAACCAAAACGATTTTTTAAGGAACGTAAAATGCGATATACATGATTCCTATCGCCTTCAAATTGTAAAACGGTATCTACCATGTGTTCTAAAATTTTAGGACCAGCAATGTTTCCGTCTTTAGTTATATGTCCAATTAAAATAACTGGAATATTGGTTTCTTTAGCAAATTTTATCAATTCGGCAGTAGTTTCTCTAATTTGAGAAATGCTTCCAGGCGAAGCTTCAATATATTCTGTATGTAAAGTTTGAATGGAATCGATGATGACAATTTCAGGCTCAATATCTTGAATTTGTCTAAAAATATTTTGTGTTTTGGTTTCAGTTAGAATGTAACAATTGTCAGTATTTGATGTAATTCGTTCTGCTCGCATTTTTATTTGCTTCTGACTTTCTTCACCGGAAACATACAAGGTTTTATAAGGTAATTTAAGAGAAATTTGAAGCAATAAAGTGCTTTTTCCTATTCCGGGTTCGCCTCCTAAAAGAATTAGAGAACCAGGAACTATTCCGCCTCCGAGTACTCTATTCAATTCGCCATCACAAGTATCCATTCGGATTTCTTGGGCAGAATCGATTTCATTTATTTTTAAAGGTTTTGAAGCTTTTTTGGTTTCTGAACTAGCTGATTTCCAAACCGATTTTTCTTCTTTTTGAATAATTTCTTCGGCAATGGTATTCCATTCTTTACAGGAATTGCATTGACCTTGCCATTTGGCGTATTGAGCTCCACAATTTTGACAAAAAAAAGAAGTTTTTATTTTAGACATATTAGATTTTACTGATTCTTGAGTTCATCTGCTTTATCTAACATAATTTGTGTCGTTAAATCTCTTATTTCTTCTTTTAGATAAGCTCCTTGGTATGTTTTAGACGCTTTTTTAAAATCCCCTTTCTTTTCATACATCAGTGCTAAATAAAAATCACTCAACATGGATTTGGGATAATCTCTTTTGGCTAAATCAGATAAATCTTTAAATTCATCATAGGTTTTGTTTTTTAAAATAGCAGCTTCAATTGCCCTATAATCGTTAATTCGTATAGGCATATTAATACTCAAAGTTTTTTTAATAATTTCATATTTATTAACTAAGTAATCAACATGACCATTAGGGAGTTTTACAATAACTTCTAAAAATTCTTTTATAGAAATTGGACTATATTTTGCAAAGAAAGAGCTTAAAGCTTTTGGTATAGAGATTGAAACCATCGAATAATGATTTTCTCCTTTAAAATTATTAAACTTATAATCTAATTTTGAATTAGAAACAGAACCCACAACACTATCTAGTTCTTTAATACTAGTTTGCATTTTTTTTATATCACCATCAGCTGTGGATAAGTAATAGAAAATAGGTTTTTCAATAACCGAGAGTCTTTTAGGAATCTCTTGTATCATTCCTTTTGCAAGTATGGGACTCATAGAAATGTACCCATCAAATAAGGGGACATCCTTATATAAATAAAAATTTAAAAACCCGGCAGTAGTGTCATGACCTGCAATAATTTTGAAGGGCGCAATTCGGTATTTTTCTTGAATATAAGGTATTAATTCCAGCCCAATAAACTCAAAAAAAGCGCTTCCCTGATCAATAGGGAGGCCAGTATTTTCTCCGTAAGTACTATCTGATTCTCTTTCGTTATTTTTGTTTTGACTAATTCCGACAGTAATGGTCTCTGGCAAATCATCCCAATATGCACCGTATCTTAAAGCTCCTAAAAACGGGTCAAACAAATAATCGCCATCTAGTATGATGATTAATGGATATTTTTTATTTGGATTTTGCTCGTAGGATTTAGGCAGTCCAATAGTAATTTCCCTTTCTCCGTTAAGTTTCAAAGAAGGGTACATTATTTTAGTTACTTGCCCGAAGTTACATGCAGAATATATAGTAAGAAGGAGTAAAAATAATTTTCTCATACTTTATTGAATGTTCTATTTTTATGGCTTTAAAATAATTAGCAAGGTAATAAAAAATTTCTTTTTATTTTATGAGGGTAAAAAAAACGAATCTTGTTTTGATTTATATTATAGTTGGTACTACTACTCAGTCTTTTTTTCTTCTATAGGTTGTTCTATAATTGGTTCAGTTTGTTCTCCAACTTTAGCATCTTTACTAGGGATTAAGCTTTTTAATTCTTCTGATTTATCAAACATCATGTTTTTTGTCAAACTTCCAATTTCATCTTTTTGAAAAGCACTTAGATAAGCTTTAGCCGCTTTTTTTAAATCATTTGTTTTTTCGTACATCATTGCTAAATGATAGTCACTTAGCATTGTTTTTGGATAATTTTTCTTTGCTAATTCTGCTAACGTTTGAAACTCGGCATAGGCTTTGTTTTTAAGAATTGCTGCTTCGATTGCTTTAAAATCATTGATACGAATGGGCATTTTTATGTTTAATGTTTTTTCTAAAACATCATATTTATTATTTAAATAGTCTACATAGCCTGACTGTAGCACAACTATTTTATCTAAAAATTCTGAACTTGAAATAGGTTTATAAGCATCGAAAATTTGATATAATGCATTTGGAATAGACTTTAAAACTAAAGAATAATGATTGGATTCTTTAAAATCATCAAATCTGTAATTTAAGCTTGGTTTTTTGATTTGATTTGCTAAATGGTCTAAATCTTTAATGTTTTTTTGTTCTTTTTTTATATCTCCATCTGCTGTAGATTGATAATAAAAAATGGGTTGTTCTATGAATGCTAACCGTTCTGAAATTTGCTCTATCATGCCTGATTTTAATTCAGGGCTTAGTGAGATGTAAGCATTAAAAAGCGGTTGATCTTTATAAAGATACGAATTTAGAAAACCAGCTGTTACATCATGACCTGCAATAATTCTGAAAGGGGTAGTTCTATATTTTTTTTGGATATAAGGAATTAATTCTAAACCAATAAATTCATAAAATTTTTCTCCTTTATCAATCGGCAATCCATTAGCGTTATCAGTAGCGCAATCTGCTTCTCGCTCATTATTTTTATTTTGATTAATACCAATAATGATAACTTCTGGGAGATCATCCCAATATGCGCCATAATTTAGCGCTCCTTGAAACGGATCAAACAAATAATCACCATCGAGTAAGATTAATAAAGGATATTTTTTTTCGGGATTTTTATCATAAAACATAGGTAATCCAATAGTAATTTCTCTCTCTTCATTAAGCTTTGAAGAAGCAATCATTTCTGTGGTTTTTTGGCACAAAACCTTAGAAACACTAATGCAAATAAGAAATAAAAATATTTTTTTCATCTGGTTTGTGGTATTTCTTTTAACAGCAATAAAATAGTTTACTAATATAAACAATTATTTATTGTTATTAAATATTGGTAAAAATAAAAATGACAAAACACCAAGAATTAAAACCAGTAGCATCTGGGAACTCCACACAATCCAGCCAAAAGCATTTCCAGCCGTTTCAGAAATGGAATAAAAAAGTAAAATTTTGGATATTAAAAAGGGATATGATCCTAAACCACTGTTTGTAAAAGATATTGCTACACTACCAACTACAAAAGCGGTCATTATAGCTCCAACAGATAAATTACTTGTTTGTGGAATTACAAAAAGAGTGATGTAGAATGTAAATAAATAAGAGAACCAAATAAAAGCAGTATGAAAAAAATAAGCCGCTTTCTTTTTAATGTGAAGAATACTTAAAAAACCTTCTTTTAGTCCTGAAACTTTTTCTTTTAGGGTGAGAACCCATTTTCTTCTCGAGTATAAATACGTTCTTAATAAAATAAAGAATAATAAAACAATCAAGACTACTAAAAACAATAATTTTTTTAGCGGAATTTTATCTAGAATAAATGTTTTAACTATGTCAAATTGCAAAAAAACGGCTAGCATCATAAAAAATAGTAAAACAATCATATCTATAATCCGTTCTGCAACTATAGATCCAAAGCCTTTGTCAAAAGGAACATTTTCATATTTTTTTAATATAACAGCTCTCGAAATTTCACCTGATTTTGGCACAGTTAAATTAAGTAAATACCCAATGTTAACAGCCATAAAATTATTGTAAAATGAAGTTGAATACCCCATTTGCTCTAAAGCAAACTTCCATCTATAGGCTCTTGAAGCATTTCCAAGAAAAGCTACAACCAAGCCTGCGTATATATAGGAATAATCAGCATTCTTAAAGTACCCTTTTATTTCAAGAATTTGTTCAGGGGTAAACTTTTCGTAGGTATAAACAATTAAAAAAAGGCCTAGTAAAATAGGAAGCAAAATAGAGAGCCATTTACTGATGTTCTTCTTCAAAAGATTCTAATATAATTGTAAATCAGGATTTGTTTTGCTTCTTAAATTTATTAGGGCAAAAGTAATTAATTTAATGAAATGGTATCAATTAATCTTATGTTGTTCACATAAACGGCTATGAAAGCTCTGTAATTTGTAGTTGTATTTATTATTTTGCAGGGTAATAGAAATGTTTCATCAGCTATCTGAAAATATTCTAATTTTAAGTTAGGGACATTCTTAAATTGTTCTTTAACCCAATTAGAGATAGATAAAACACTTTCCGTTTTAAATTTTATTTTCACCTGCTGAATGGTTTTGTAAATTAAGGCTGCTTCATTTTTTTCTTCCTCACTTAGGCGTTCATTTCTAGAACTCATAGCCAGTCCGTTAGGTTCTCTAAAAACAGGACAGATAATAACATTAACAGGAATATTGAGCGTTTTAACCAGCTTTTTTATTATTAATACTTGTTGAAAATCTTTCTCCCCAAAATAGGCGTTTGTTGGTTTTACAATGTTAAATAATCGTTTTACAACTGTGCCTACACCGTTAAAATGCCCTGGTCTAAACTGTCCTTCCATTGTGTTTTCTAAGCCGTCAAAATTAAAATGTTCAGGCACTGCTCCTTTCTCATAAATATCATCAACAGTTGGAGCATAAATGATTACTTTACTTGATATGGATTTAATTTTCTCGACATCCTTTTCCAACGTTCTCGGGTAGTTCGACAAATCATTCGGATTGTTAAATTGCGTGGGATTAACAAACACACTAACAACTGTTAATTCATTATTAAGCAATGATTCCTTTATTAATGACAAATGCCCCAAATGCAAGGCTCCCATTGTTGGAACAAAACCAATAGTCACTTTATCGCCTGCTATTGTTGACAAATATGTTGTTAACTGAAGTTTTTTGTAGAAAATTAACATGTGTTTATTTTTGAAATAAGTGCAAACATAAGTTTTTAGTTATTAACTGCATAAAATTTTGTAAATTTGCACTGTTTTTGTTGACAATAAGTAAAGTAAATTACAATATGGAGGATAAGAGGATATTATACGTATCATCTGAAGTGGTGCCCTATCTAGCGGAAAATGAAGTGTCATTAATGTCTTATGATGTTCCTAAAATGATCAACGATCAAGGAGGACAAATAAGAATTTTCATGCCAAGGTATGGAAATATTAATGAAAGGAGACATCAATTGCATGAGGTAATTCGATTGTCTGGAATGAATTTGGTGGTAAATGATTTAGACATGCCTCTAATCATTAAAGTAGCATCGATACCTAAAGAACGCATTCAGGTTTACTTCATAGATAACGACGAATATTTCAAAAGGAAAGCAACTTTTACAGATGAAGAGGGTGTTTTATATCCAGATAATGATGAAAGAGCCATTTTTTTTGCAAAAGGAGTGGTAGAAACGGTTAAGAAACTCAACTGGGTTCCTGATATTATTCATGTTCACGGATGGATGGCTGCAATGTTACCCATTTATATGAAACATTATTACAAAGATGAAGCGTTATTTGCTCATACTAAAATAATAACATCGGTTTATAGCCAGTCTTTTGAAGGTGCTTTAGATATTGAAATGATTAACAAAGTTAAGTTTGACAATGTTCCTTTAGATGCGATTGCTCATTTAGAATTGCCAAACTATGAGAATGTAATTAAAGCCTCCATACTTCATTCAGATGCACTAATTGTAGCATCAGACAATTTATCTTCAAGTTTAACAGAATTTATAGAATCTTCGGGTAAACCTTTTTTACCTTTCACTCCAAAAGATAAATTCGTTGAGGCGTATACTAATTTTTACAAAACTACGCTATTATAAAATAATTATTTAAAGTCAAGCATGAACAATAATTCATTTAAAAGTTACATTCTTTTTGCTCTAACAACTATTTTTTTTGCTTCTTGTGATAAAGATTTTAACGGAATAGGAACTGATATCATTGGCGATGATAATTTTGAAATTAAACAATTCGAAAAAAGTGTTGTTGCTTTCAATCAAAATTTAGGTCCAGTACAATCTAATAATCTCCCTATAAACGCTTTAGGGATTTATAATAACCCAGCCTTTGGAGAAACTACTGCAAATTTTGCGACTCAAGTAGTTTTACAAACAGTAAATCCTACTATAGATGTTGCTTTAAAACCAGAGATTGAGAGTGTTGTTTTATACATTCCTTATTTTAGCATAAAAACAAAACTTAAAGAAGATGGAGTAGGCGGAATTTATGAATTAGATTCAATTTACGGACCTGCAGCGTCAAAAATTAAACTAGGCATATATGAATCTGGATATTATATGAGAGATTTTGATCCAGCAACTCAAGACAGTCAAGTTTATAACACTAATCAAAACAGTCTTTTTGATAATGTAAAAGGACAGCTTTTATATACTAACGAGGAGTTTGTTTTTAGTGATGCTGAACTAACGGAAATAAATTCAGAAACCAAAGAAGTAACTGCAAGAAAATCTCCTGGTATTGAACTAACACTAAACAAGGATTTTTTTACCGAAAAAATAATTAATGCTTCACCAGGAAAGTTAACTACTAATGATGTTTTTAAAAATTATTTTAGAGGTTTGTATTTTAAAGTAGAAAAGTCAGGAACTTCCTCGCAATTAGCTTTAATCGATTTTAGAAAAGGTACCATAACCGTAAAGTATAAAGAGAACAAATCACTTACCGAAACAGATGAAAAAGATAGAGTTTCGAAATCTATTGTGTTAAATTTAACTGGAAATTCAGTAAATTTGTTTCAGAACAATTACTCTCAGAGTTATATTGATGGAATAACATCTCCAAATACAACAGACGGTGATGAGAAGTTATATTTAAAGGGAGGCGAAGGTTCAATGGGGGTAATTAATATTTTTAAAGATAATGAATTAGATTTGTTAAGAACAAACAAATGGCTTATTAATGATGCTATTCTAACGTTTACTATTGATGCAACTACTATGGCAAACGCAAGTGAGCCAAATAGAATCTATTTGTATGATTTAAACAACAAAAAACAATTACTAGATTATACTTTTGATTCATCTTTAGGTTCGTCTTCTAAGTTTAATAAAAATACTCATGGAGGAATAATTGAAAAAGAAACAGTTAGCAAACGAGGAATACGATACAAAATCAGATTAACAAACCATATCAGGAATTTAATAAGTAATGATACAGTTACTAATGTAAAATTGGGATTGGTAGTTACAGAAAACATTGCAGATGTTAGTAATAAAAAATTAGCAACGCCAGTTTTTGCTGGAAACATAAAACAAATACCAACATCTTCAGTAATAAATCCTTTGGGAACAGTTTTATTTGGAACGAATCCAAAATCTGAAGATCAAGACAAAAGATTGAAATTTGAAATTTATTATACAAAACCTAATTAACTAAAATTATGTGCGGAATAGTAGGATACATAGGACATAGAGAAGCATACCCAATTATTATAAAAGGGCTAAAACGATTAGAATACAGAGGATATGATAGTGCAGGATTAATCTTGTATGATGGGATAGATTTAAAACTTTCTAAAACTAAAGGTAAAGTTTCTGATTTGGAAGAAATTTCAAAAGAAATTTCTACAAATGGAACTATAGGAATGGGACACACTCGTTGGGCTACTCACGGAGTGCCTAATGATGTAAACTCGCACCCACATATGTCAAACTCTGGTAATTTAGCAATAATTCACAACGGAATTATAGAAAATTATGAGCCGTTAAAAAAAGAATTAATCAAAAGAGGATATGTTTTTCATTCAGATACTGATACTGAAGTTTTAGTTAACTTAATTGAAGAAGTTCAGAAAAAAGAAAAATTAAAGCTTGGAAAAGCCGTTCAAGTTGCCTTAAATCAAGTGGTTGGTGCTTATGCAATTTGCGTGTTTGACAAACAAAACCCAGATGAAATAATAGTTGCACGTTTAGGAAGTCCGTTAGCAATAGGTGTAGGAGAAAACGAATTTTTTATAGCTTCTGATGCGTCACCTTTTATTGAATATACATCAAATGCGATTTATTTAGAAGATGAGGAGATGGCAATTGTTAGTTTAGACAAGCCTTTAAAAATTAGAAAAATTAAAGATGATACTCTAGTGGATCCTTATATTCAGGAATTACAAATGAATTTAGAGCAGATCGAAAAAGGGGGTTATGATCATTTCATGCTTAAGGAAATTTACGAACAGCCTAATGTAATAAAAGACACTTATAGAGGAAGGCTTCATGCCAATCAAGGCCTAATTCAAATGGCAGGTATAGAAGATAATTTAGAAAAGTTCTTAAATGCTGATAGAATTATAATAGTAGCTTGCGGAACATCTTGGCATGCTGGTTTAGTAGCTGAATATATTATAGAGGAATTTGCAAGAATTTCTGTTGAGGTGGAGTACGCTTCTGAATTTAGATATAGAAATCCAATTATTAATAAGAATGATGTAGTGATTGCAATATCTCAATCAGGAGAAACCGCTGATACTCTTGCCGCAATTAAATTAGCGAAAGAAAAAGGAGCTTTTGTATTTGGTGTTTGTAATGTTGTAGGTTCTTCAATATCTAGAGAAACTCATGCAGGTGCTTATACACATGCAGGGCCAGAAATTGGAGTTGCTTCTACAAAAGCATTCACTACTCAAATAACAGTTTTAACCATGATAGCTTTGCGCTTAGCTAAAGCCAAAGGAACACTTTCAAATTCAGATTTCCACAGGTATTTACAAGAGTTAGAACTTATACCAGAGAAAGTTGCTGAGGCATTAACTACAAATGATAAAGCAAAAGAAATTGCTACAAAATTTAAAGATGCTCCTAATTGTTTGTATTTAGGTAGAGGGTATAATTTCCCAGTAGCTTTAGAAGGAGCTTTGAAGCTTAAAGAGATTTCTTATATTCATGCAGAAGGTTATCCTGCTGCAGAAATGAAACACGGCCCAATTGCTTTAATAGATGAACATATGCCAGTAGTCGTGATTGCTCCTAAACAAGGGCATTATGATAAGGTGGTAAGTAATATCCAAGAAATTAAATCAAGAAGCGGCAAAATTATTGCTGTTGTCACAAAAGGCGACACTCAAGTTCGTGAATTAGCAGATTATGTTATAGAAATTCCAGATACATCTGATGCTTTATCTCCCTTATTAACTACAATTCCCTTACAATTACTATCCTATCATATTGCGGTATTAAGAGGTTGTAATGTCGATCAGCCAAGAAATTTAGCTAAATCAGTCACGGTTGAATAGTTAAAGTTTTAAATATTTTAATGATAACGTCTCGATATATCGGGACGTTTTTTTTGCTATAAATGTAAATTCAGCATCAAATAATAGGCATGCATAGTATTTTTTTTAGGCTTATTCTTAAAATGTCAATAAAAGTTTAGTTTTTCTTAAAATGAGAAATGTTTAATATAATTCATTAATTAATATAAAATTATAAATTAACCGTTCTAATTTTTATTAATTTCAAAAATATTTGTATTTTGGCTTCATAAACCAACAAAATTTAAACTAAATGAAAGTGTATTTGTATATTTTGTCGTTGTTTTTTTGCGGTATAACTTACTCGCAAAGTACAATTACAGGCGTTGTTAAAGATGGCAATAAAAAGCCAATTCCTGGAGCCAATATTAAAATTATCGGAGATTCAGCAGGAACAGTTACCGACCAAGAAGGTAATTTTGTGTTAAACACCTCTAAAAATCCTCCTTATACTATAGAGGTTTCTAGTGTTGGTTATGGAACTAAGAAAATAGAAATTAAATCAAAAAATCAAAAAGTTAGCGTAAACCTTGATGATGAAGAAACGTTATTAAATGAAATCGTAGTTTCCGCTTCTAGAACCCCTGAGAGAGTTAGGGAATCCCCAGTAACTATTGAAAGATTTACAATTAAAGATGTAAAAAGAGCTGCTGCACCTTCATTTTATGACGGATTAGAGAATCTAAAAGAAGTTCAAATGAATACCAGTAGTTTGTCTTTTAAATCAATAAATACTCGTGGTTTTGCAACAGTTGCTAATACTAGATTTTTACAATTAGTAGACGGAATGGACAATTCCTCTCCTTTATTAAACTTTGTTTTAGGAAATTTAATAGGTGTTTCTGAAATTGATGTGCAAAGCGTAGAACTACTACCGGGAGCATCGTCTGCTTTATATGGTGCAAACGCCTTTAATGGAATTTTGTTCATGACTAGTCAAAGCCCTTTTACCAGTCAAGGTATTACAGCTTATGCTAAATACGGAAATACAAGTCAAAAGGCAGCAGGAACCAATGATTTTTATGATTATGGAGTAAGAGTAGCAAAAGCTCTCACGCCTCATTTTGCGGCAAAAGCTAACTTTACTTTTATGAAAGGTACCGATTGGTACGCTACCAATTACAATGGTCTAACTAAAAGCGGCGATGAAGTCATAGGAGTAAATAGAACTGACCCTAGCTACAACGGTGTCAACGTTTACGGAGACGAAGCCTTTCTAAACCTTAAAAACAGAAATGCTTTTGGCTCATCTGCTTACAATTTATTGCCAAATATTGACATCTCGCGAACAGGATATAACGAAACTGACCTTACTGAAAGTTTGGTGAAAAACGCAAAAATGGATTTCTCTTTACACTTTAAACCATGGGCAAATTCAGAAAAGCTTAAAGATGTAGAAATGATATGGCAATCTAAATTTGGTATAGGGAACTCAGTATATCAAGGCGCCAGTCGATACAATTTAAATGGGTTTTTTATGCAACAGCATAAAATTGAATTTAAAGGGAAAAATTTCTTTGTAAGAGGATATACTACTACTGAAGATGGAGGAAGATCTTATGACATGACTTTTACAGCATTAAACATCAATAGAGCTTGGAAATCTGATACACAATGGTTTAAGGATTATGGCTCGGCATATGGTAATGCTACTTTAGGGTTGGTACCAGGAACTGGTACTACACCTGCAGAAGCACATGCTTATGCAAGAAGTAAAGCCGATACAGGTAGATTATTACCAGGTACACCAGAGTTTAAAGAGGCTTTCAACAGAGTTATTGCCAATCCAGATGTTTTAAAAGGATCGAAATTAGTAGATAATTCTCATATATATCATTCAGATGCTAATTATAATTTTAGGGATATTATAAAACCAGTTGAAATTCAAGTAGGCGGTTCCTATAGAGTATATGATTTAAACTCTTTTGGCAGAATTTATACAGATGATGTAGGGTCAATTAGATACAATGAATATGGGGTTTATACTCAAGCACAGAAAAAATTAATGAATGATAAGTTAAAACTAACTGGGTCTATTCGATATGACAAAGCTAAAAACTTTGACGGAAACTATTCTCCAAGATTGTCTTTTGTATATGCATTAGATGAACAAAAGAATCACAACATTAGAGGGTCTTTTCAAACGGGTTTCCGTAATCCAACAACTCAAGACCAATATATAGGATTTGATATTGGTCCAAGAGCTTTAGTTGGATCTGCTCCTGACAATTTAGACCGTTATACTGAAGTTAGAGGTGGAGATCCTGACAACAATAATGAAATATCTGCTGCGGGGCAAACAGTATTAGGAATTGGGCCAACAGGTACAATAACTTTATCTGGTCGTGATGCTTATGAAAATTCTTTTACGGAGAGATCTTATTTTGCATTTGACGATGCTTATAGAGCTGGACCGCCTTCAGGTTTAGCAGATGCCGCCGAGAATTTGGTCAAAGCGAATGTGCCTATTGTTAAACCAGAACAAGTTAAAGCTTTTGATCTAGGGTATAGAGGCACAATTAAAGGTTTTGCATTGGATATCAATGGATATTATAATATTTATAATGATTTTATTGGAGGATTTAATGTTGTTACTCCTTATTATGGAAATGCCGAAACAAACCCAACCGATTTTTCAGATAATTCCGCAACCAAAGCACTTGTAAATAGAGATGTTAGAACCTATCAAGTATACACCAATACGAGTCTAACGGTAAAATCTCTTGGATTTGGTTTAGGATTATCTAAAAAAGTGTATAAAGACTTTGAACTTAGTGGAAACTACAATTATGCTCAATTTGATTTCGATCAAGCAAAAGACCCTGACTTTGAAGCTAGTTTCAATACGCCTAAGCACAGAGTAAAAGCAACGCTAGGCAATGATAAATTATTTAAAAATTTTGGAATTTCAGTTAGTGGAAGATGGAATTCAGAATACATTTGGGAATCGACTTTTGCAGATGGTATTATTAAAGAAGCAACCGTTATTGATATGCAAGCCAATTATAGTTTGACTAATTTAAAATCAATTATCAAAATAGGCGCAACAAATCTAGGAGGTAAAGAGTACGGTCAGGTTCTAGGAGCTGGACTTATAGGTCAACAATATTTTGTTTCATGGACAATTACCCCATAAATAAACCAATAATACTTAAATTTAAATATCATGATAAAAAATATAAAATGGCTATTTTTGGTTTCGGTAACCTTTATAGCTTGCAATGACAACGAGATAATTACTTATGATAGCTCAGATGGCTTACCATTAACTGCTGGAACTGCCGATTTTTCTAAATATGTTGCAATAGGAGATTCCTATGCTGCGGGTTTTTCCGATGGAGCTTTGTTTATTGAGGGTCAGAAAGGATCCTATCCAAATATTTTAGCACAGCAGTTTGCACTTGTTGGAGGTGGAGACTTTACTAATCCATTTATGGCAGATAATACCGGAGGCTTTATAGGCGGAAATCCTGCATTTGGTCCAAGATTAGCCATTTTTGGATTTAACCCAAACGGTACGCCAAAAATACAGCCAGCACTAGGAACGAGTACTACTAATCCAACCACTATACTCACAGGTCCTTTTAACAACATGGGTATACCAGGAGCAAAAAGCTTTCATTTACTTTTTCCAGGTTACGGTAGTGCAGCAGGAAACCCCTATTTTGCTAGATTTGCTTCCACACCAGCAACAACGGTTGTCGCTGATGCTTTAAGTCAATCGCCAACCTTCTTTTCTTTATGGATTGGGGGTAATGATGTGCTCGGGTACGCACTTTCTGGTGGTGATGGTACAGACCCAATAACTCCAACGGCTACTTTTAATGGAGCATATAATTCCATACTTTCTCAGCTTTCAGCAGGAGGTCGTAAAGGGGTCATAGGCAATATACCTTATGTTGATGCTTTGCCTCATTTTAGAGCGGTACCTTATAATCCGGTGCCATTAGACGCAGCGACTGTGGCTCAGCTTAATAGTCTTGCAGCGTATGGTGCTTATAATGCTGGTATAACTAAAGCATTTGCCTTCCTAGTAGCTAATAACTTAATGAGTCAGGCTAATGCTGATGCAGAAATAGCAAAGAGAACTATTACTTTTCGACCAGGTCCCGGAAATGCTGTAGTAATTATGGATGAATATCTTACAGATTTAACAGGAATTAATCCAGCATTGGTAAGTATGAGACAGGCAACTGCCGAAGATTTAATTGTTTTGCCAGCAAGTTCATTTATAGGAACTACTGTTGGTGGTAATCCACAATTTGTTAATGGTGTTTCAGTGCCACTAGGTGATAAGTGGGTGCTTTCTAAAGAGGAAGTTCTAGAAACTAGAGTAGCAGTAGATGCATATAATGCAATTATTCAAGCAGCAGCAACAGCAAATGATTTAGCTTTTGTAAACCTTAAAACATTAATGAATGACTTGGCAACAAAAGGCATTACAGCCAACAACTACACTTTAAATGCTTCATTTGTTACAGGAGGTGCTTTTTCGCTTGACGGATTTCATCCAACACCAAGAGGATATGCCTTATTTGCAAATAAATTTATTGAAGCAATAAATGGTAAATATGGGTCCAATTTAAAAGGTGTAAATTTAGGAAATTATAGAATTTTATTCCCTAAAGATGCCGCTGATTTTTAAAATAAAATCTCTTCTATCTAAAACCATCACATTTTTTGTGGTGGTTTTTTATTTTTTGTGCTATCTATAAAATCTGTTATTAGAGAATTATTCCCTTCAAAAAAAATAGAATTTATTTTACTAAAAAAAGTGTTGATTTTTTATTTTAAAAAATTATCTTTGCACTCTGAAAAAAGCATCCATTTGATCAGATTCAATTCGGTGTTTTTCACAAACCTAAAACGCTATTTAATAAATACATAAGCAATGTCAAAAGTAATAGGAAAAGTTGCCCAAATCATCGGACCAGTTGTCGATGTAGTTTTCAACGGTAAAGATGTTGAACTTCCAAAAATTTATGATTCATTAGAAATCACAAAAAAAGATGGTACATTATTAGTACTTGAAGTACAATCTCACATTGGTGAAAATACAGTTCGTACCATTTCGATGGACTCAACAGATGGTTTAAGCAGAGGCTATGAAGTAGTAGGGACTGGTAATCCTATTCAAATGCCAATTGGAGCAGATGTTTATGGTCGTTTGTTTAACGTAATTGGAGATGCTATTGATGGTTTACCAGAATTACCAAAAACAGGTGTAAACGGTATGTCTATTCACCGTCAAGCACCAAGATTCGAAGATTTATCAACTTCTTCTGAAGTTTTATTTACAGGTATTAAAGTAATCGATTTGATTGAGCCTTACTCTAAAGGAGGAAAAATTGGATTGTTTGGTGGTGCCGGTGTTGGTAAAACAGTATTGATTCAAGAGCTGATTAACAATATAGCAAAAGGTCACGGTGGACTTTCAGTATTCGCAGGAGTAGGTGAAAGAACACGTGAAGGGAATGACTTACTTCGTGAGATGTTAGAGTCAGGAATTATAAAATACGGAGATGCTTTTATGCACTCTATGGAAGAAGGGGGATGGGATTTATCTAAAGTAGATTTACCAGGAATGAGAGAGTCTAAGGCTACTTTCGTTTTTGGACAAATGAATGAACCTCCTGGAGCTCGTGCTCGTGTAGCGCTTTCAGGATTGTCAATAGCAGAATATTTCCGTGATGGTGCAGGTTCAGACCAAGGAAAAGATGTTCTTTTCTTCGTTGATAATATTTTCCGTTTCACACAAGCAGGTTCTGAGGTTTCGGCACTTTTGGGTCGTATGCCATCTGCTGTGGGATACCAACCAACATTAGCTACCGAAATGGGGGCAATGCAAGAACGTATCACATCTACAAACAAAGGTTCAATTACATCTGTACAAGCGGTTTACGTACCTGCGGATGATTTAACGGATCCAGCGCCAGCAACAACATTTGCTCACTTAGATGCAACAACAGTATTGTCTCGTAAAATTGCCGAGTTGGGTATTTATCCTGCGGTGGATCCATTGGATTCCACTTCTAGAATCTTGACTCCTCAAATTATTGGGGATGAGCATTATAACTGCGCACAAAGAGTAAAAGAAATTCTTCAGAAATACAAACAATTGCAAGATATTATCGCGATTTTGGGTATGGAAGAACTTTCCGAAGAAGATAAATTAGCAGTCTCAAGAGCGCGTCGTGTACAACGTTTCTTGTCTCAACCATTCCATGTTGCGGAACAATTTACAGGATTAAAAGGAGTCTTAGTTGACATAAAAGACACCATCAAAGGATTTAACATGATTATTGATGGAGAACTAGACCACTTGCCAGAAGCAGCGTTCAACCTTAAAGGAACCATTGAAGACGCTATCGAAGCAGGAGAAAAAATGTTGGCAGAAGCATAATAAAGTTGGAAGTTAAATGTAAGAAGTTAGAAGTAAAAATGCTTCATTTTCTAACCAATAACTCCTAGCCCATAACTTATAACTCATAACTATGTTATTAGAAATAGTATCACCAGAAGCAAAATTATTTTCAGGCGAAGTGACTTCGGTTTCTCTGCCAGGAGTTGACGGTAGTTTCCAAATATTGAATCATCACGCACCAATAGTATCTACTTTAAAAGAAGGAGTTGTAAAAATGGTAGCACCAAGCTTTATTTTTAATAAAGACATTCGAGATAAATTTATTAAAGTAAATGAGCAAAATTATACGCTCAGTATTACTTCTGGAACTATTGAAATGAAAGACAATAAAGTAATTGTTTTAGTAGACTAAAATAATTTAAAATTAAATAAAAAAGCCAAGCAGTATTGTTTGGCTTTTTTTATTTTTGAGCAACTAAACACTAATTGTTTTATGGCATAATGAAATACTTCCCTAAAAATCTTTCTGCAAAACTCGAAATGCGAAAGCAAAATAACGCTTTAAGAGTACTTCCTATCAATAATACTTTAGTTGATTTTGCTTCTAACGATTATATAGGCTTTGCTCATTCTGAAATTATTTTTCAAGAATCTCATCAATATCTTATATATAAAAACATCAAAACAAACGGAGCAACAGGGTCCCGATTATTGTCTGGAAATCATCAATTATATCAAAAAGCAGAAAAACGTATTGCCCAATTTCATCAGTCTGAGGCTGCCTTAATTTTTAATTCAGGTTACGATGCTAATATTGGTTTTTTTAGTTCTGTTCCTCAAAAAGGCGATTTTATTTTATATGACGAATTAAGCCATGCTTCTATTCGGGATGGATTGCAATTGTCTAACGCAAAATCATATAAATTCAAGCACAATGATTTAGAAGATTTAGAACACTTAATTCAACGATTTCAAAAGGAGGAATCCGAAATTTACATCGTTACAGAAAGTGTATTCTCTATGGATGGAGATACTCCAAATTTAGAAGGATTCGTTCAGCTTTCTAATAAATTCAACTGTCAATTGGTTGTTGACGAAGCTCATGCTCTTGGAGTTTTTGGTTCAAAAGGCGAAGGAATTCTTCAATTAGAAGAACTGCAGGATAATGTTTTTGCAAGAATAATAACTTTCGGGAAAGGGCTGGGTTGTCACGGAGCAGCAATAGTAGGAAGTATAGAACTTAAAGAATATTTAATTAATTTCTCAAGAAGTTTTATTTACACAACAGGACTTTCTCCTCATGCTGTTGCTACAATTTTAATTGGGTATAAACATTTAGAGCAAACAAAGAATATTCAAAAATTAAGAGACAACATCATTCATTTCAATCAAGAAAAAAATGTATTTGGGCTAAAACCTTTATTTGTTAGAAGTAAATCAGCAATTCAAAGCGCAATAATACCTGGGAATGATAATGTAAAAACGGCAGCAAAAAAAATTATAGAATGCGGATATGATGTAAAAGCCATTTTGTCACCAACAGTTCCAGAAGGACAGGAACGTCTGCGATTTTGTTTGCATAGTTATAATTCTAAACAAGAAATATCGGAAGTGTTGCGATTGTTGAGTACTTTTGTTTTTTTATGCTAAAGATAAATTAGTATAAAATATAATTAGAGATTTTTAGAGCTAAATGAAACCCCTTTTTCTCTGTTAATCTCAGAGAAACTTAACTATGAAACTATTTATAACAGGAATCGGAACTGATGTAGGAAAGACCGTAACAGCGGCAATAGTAACTGAAGCTTTAGAAGCGGACTATTGGAAACCCATACAAGCCGGTGATTTAGAAAATTCAGATACTCATAAAGTAAAAGAAAGAGTGTCGAATAAAAAATCTTTTTTTCATCCTAATGCCTATGCATTAAACACTCCTGCAAGTCCGCATTATGCCGCGGCAATAGACGGAATTACTGTTGATATTAATCAAATCATTGAACCCAAAACGAATAATAATCTTGTAATAGAAGGAGCTGGTGGCGTTTTGGTCCCCTTTAATGATGAAAATTATATCATCGATTTAATTCAAGAAGATTATAAAGTAATTTTGGTTTCACGTCATTACTTAGGAAGTATCAATCATACATTGCTCACGTATGAAGCCTTAAAAAGTAGAAATATTTCTATTTCTGGAATTGTTTTTTCAGGAGATGAGAACAAAGCTACCGAAGAAATTATTTTAAAAAAAACAGGAGCAAATTTTATAGGAAGAATAGACAATGAACCTTATTTTGATGCCAATGTTACCAAATATTATGCTGACAAATTCAGACAAAACCTTCTAGGACTTCAATAGTACTTTCAATGAAAATTTAAAAAATCAACTTTAATCTAAGATCAAAAATCATTATTATTCAATCTGAAATACAATGACATTATCCGAAAAAGATCAACTATACCATTGGCATCCCTACACGCAACACCAAACTACTGGTTTGTTGCCCGCTATTGTAAAAGGCGACGGGGCTTTGCTTTGGGACGAGAATGGTAAAGAATATATAGACGCTATTGCTTCATGGTGGGTAAACCCTTTTGGCCATTCAAATCAAGTAATTGCAGATGCTATCTTTAAACAATTGACTACTTTAGAGCATGTGCTTTTTGGAGGATTTACCAACAAACCCGCCATACTTTTGGCAGAAAAGTTAATGGAGATTTTGCCATCCAACCAAAAAAAAATATTTTACTCTGATAATGGTTCAACTGCAGTTGAAGTCGCTATTAAAGCTTCATTGCAATATTTTTATAATAAAAATCAAAAGCGAACCAAAATCATAGCGCTTGAAGATGCTTTTCATGGCGATACTTTTGGAGCTATGGCATCAAGTGGAATTACCTTTTTTACAGAGGCTTTTCAAGGATCATTATTAGAAGTCGTTCGAATTCCAGTACCAACGTCAGGAAACGAAACCACCTCTTTGCAAGCACTAGAAAAAATGGTTCAAACCAATGAGTTTGCTGCCTTTATTTTTGAGCCATTATGTCAAGGAGCTGCAGGTATGGTTATGTATTCGCCCGAAGTTTTAGATAAAATGATTACACTGTGTAAAGCCAATAGTGTATTTACCATTGCCGATGAGGTCATGACTGGCTTTGGCAAAACAGGCAAAACATTTGCGATTGATTATTTAGAAACAAATCCCGATATGATGTGCTTGTCAAAAGCCCTAACAGGAGGAACTATTCCTATGGCAATTACCACTTTTACTCAGGAAATTTTCAATGGATTTTTAGACGAAGATGTGAACAAAGCTTTTTTTCATGGTCATACTTTTACGGCAAACCCAACAGGATGCGCTGCCGCTTTAGCTAGTATAACTTTGTTAGAAACCGATGAAATGCAAAAAAACATTGAACGAATTCATGATTTACATTTAGATTTTGAGCAAAAAATAAAAATCCATTCAAGAGTCAAAACCACACGAATTCTAGGAGTCATTTTTGCTTTAGAAATTAAAACTGAAAATCAGGAAAGTTATTATGGCACTTTAAGAAATAAACTGTACCAGTTTTTTATAGAGAACGGCATTGTTTTAAGACCAGTTGGTAATACAGTTTATATCTTGCCACCTTATATTATTACCAATCAACAACTCGAAAAAGTATATAATGTTGTTGAAAAAGCATTAGAAATAGTTTAAATTTGTTCTTTTATAATTTAGAGAATCCTACTTTGTCCAAAACCATTTCTATTACGTCAATCGCAACAATTTCTCCGTTAGGAAATAATCCCGAAACTATTTGGAACAATTATTTGATCAATCAACATTGTTTTGTACAGAAAGCATTCAATAATCAGAGAGCGTATGCCGCAGTTTTAGATTTTGATGGCAAAGAAGAAGTGGAAAACATTAAGAGAGATGATGCCAAATACAAATCATTAGATTCATCTGTTTTATATGCAATGGCAGCTTCTCGAAAGGCGGTGACTCATGCAGGCTGGACCATTAACGATGTTTTTGGAGTGAATATAGGATCATCGAGAGGCGCAACAGAATTGTTTGAGAAACACCATAAAGAATTTCTTGAAACAGGAAAAGCACAAACTTTAGCTTCGCCAACCACCACTTTAGGTAATATTTCCTCTTGGGTAGCACATGATCTGCAATGTCAAGGACCAGATATATCTCATTCTATAACTTGCTCAACTGCATTGCATGCCTTATTAAATGGAGTCGCATGGCTTCGTGCTGGAATGGCTAATAAATTTTTAGTAGGAGGAAGTGAAGCGCCATTAACGAGTTTTACAATTGCTCAAATGCAAGCATTAAAAATATATGCTACTTTAAATGTAAGCAATCAAGAGCAATGGCCATGTCGCGCTTTCGATTTAGAAAAAAAGCAAAGTTCCTTAATTCTTGGAGAGGGAGCTGCTGTTTGTTGTTTAGAAATAGGTAAATCGCCCAATGCGCTTGCTTATATTGAAGGTGTTGGATATGCAACCGAAATTTTAGAACATAATATTTCCATATCTACTGAAGCAATTTGTTTTCAAAAATCCATGAAAATGGCATTAAAAAATACTGATGTTTCTGATGTAGATGTAATTGTAATGCACGCGCCGGGAACTATAGCAGGAGATAAAACAGAATTCAAAGCAATTCAAAAAATTTTCGGAACCGATTTACCCTTGCTTACTACAAACAAATGGAAAATTGGCCACACTTTTGGAGCTTCTGGGATGTTAAACGTTGAAATGGCAATTATGATGATGCAACACCAGCAATTTATTGGAGTTCCTTTTGCTCAAGATCAGAAAATAAGAAAAGCTATCAAGAAAGTTTTGATAAATGCTGTAGGTTTTGGAGGTAATGCGGTAAGTGTTCTTTTATCAATTTAATTTAAGTCGATTCTAAATCTTTTACTTTTTCATATATTAAATTACTTTCAAAACCTTTACGAAGCAAGTAATCGCAATATTTTTTTCTCTTTTTTATTGCATTCAGTTCTATTAAATTTTCCCAATGCCTATCTGCCAGGGAATGAAAATTCTTTAAATATTCTTCAGGCGTTATTTCTTTTAAAGCTATATTAATATTGTAAGCAGAGATATTTCTAAATTTTAATTCGTTAACTATTCTGATTTTACCCCAATGTTTAATACGATGTTTCCCTCTTGCAAAACTACATGCAAAGCGTTCTTCGTTTAAGAAATTGTTTTGTATAAGATATACAACAACTTCATCAATTTCTGATGAGGAAAGTAATAACTCGCGTGATTTTTGAATCACTTCATCATGACACCTTTCCTGATAAGCACAGTAATGTTCTAATTTTTTTTTAGCATCTGAAAACGAATGAGTTGTATTCATTGAAATGGAAATAATTTTATTTCTTTACAAAAATAACTGAAAATGATATGATTTTGAAATTTAAATTAAGACTAGACTTCGTGTAGAAAAAAAAGTAAGATATTTCTTAATTTTAAATTGTTTTTTTTCTTCCTTTTGTTTATTTTCTATATTTTGGTTCTATTTTTAAGATTTTATAAAAAATAAATTTGTTTAAAAAACAACATTTTTATTGGATCATGTTAGAAACTATTGATTTTTATAGTCTTTGCAAGATTAAATATTTTAATTATTCGTTTTGTTTTCACTGTAAAAATTGTAAAAACGAGCAATTTTACCACATGTTCTTGTTTTAAATTCCATAATAATTTGTAATTTTAACATATTTGTTAACAAATAAACAATGTAAAATCACTGATATTAAGTAAATTAAAACTAAATTTGTTAACCCAAGTTTACTAAATATTCTGCACCTTATTTTGTGTTTTCAAAAATTAGGGTTTTCCTATGTTTTGATGTTAGGTAATAAAACAATTATTTAGATGATTTTTTTGGATCAGAATACCATATTATAAAATGAAAATAAAATTACTTTTATTTGCTTTACTGTTTCCTTTTTTAGGAAAGGCTCAGACTACTCTTGCAAATTATTTTTTCGAAAATAACCTCACCGTTGAAGCCGGATCGATAGGTTCTCCTACTTTAACAGCTAGTACATCGGTTTCGTACTTTTCAGGAATAACAGGTCTTGCGGTTTCTTTTGCCTCATCTACGGGCAAATATTTCGATTTAACCATATCCACGGTAGGTTACAATAATATTAATATCTCTTTTGCTGGTAGATCATCCCAGACAGGTTCGACTTGGGACGCAACTGGGGATTCCAATGGAGGAACAACGTTTTCTGCAATTACATCTTTGCCATGTCCTAACGGCTCATTTGCAAGTTTACCCCCTACATTACTAGGCGCTGCCTACGACAATAAAAGTTCAATTAGAATAAGGATTACAGCATCTGGAACATCAGCAACATTAAGATTAGAAGATTTAATATTAACAGGAGATTGTATTTCTCTTCCAGCAGTTCCAACTGGTACAATCACACAATCTGCACCAGCTTGCGGAAATACAACTTTAAGCTATTCTGCTCCAAGCGCTAATTTATTTTGGCAAACGAGTCCAACAGGAACCAGTATTGCAAATCCAACTACATCAAGTTATTCTGTTACAACCGACGGAACATATTATGTACGCGAAAAGGCTGGAAATTGCTGGAGTATCGCGATAAATTCTGGATTTATTACAATTAATCCCTTATTAGGCACAACAAATCCTGTAAATAGTTCAATTACAGATGGGAATAATACCACTTTTGCGGTAGTAGGTTCAGGAACAGTTGTGGGTTATCAGTGGCAAGTTGATACAGGAAGTGGGTTTTCTAATTTAGTTAATGGCGCTCCATATTCTAATGTTTTGACTGCAACTATGACAGTTACAGCTGCAACTATTGGAATGAATGGATATTTATATAGATGTGTAGTAACAGGAACAATACCTTGTACTACTGTTACTTCTACTTCCGCAATTTTAACAGTTACCTATACCGCACCTAATAATCCAACCAATTTATCATCTTGTTTTAATAATACAAGTATAGATTTGTCCTGGACGGCTTCTTCAGGTGGAGCAACACCAGATGGGTATATGGTCTTTGTATTATCAGGTGCTACCGCACCTGCATCAGGAACCGCAGGTAATGCATCGGCTTATACAGCAAACTCAAATTTTTCTGCGGCGGCTGTAGTAACAGCATCTTTAGGAAAATGTGTATATAAAGGAATCGGTACTTCGGTATTAGTCACAGGGCTTACAAATGCTGCTAATTATTCATATACCGTATTGGCTTACAGAGGTAATACAGCAACAGTATGGAGTACAGGAGTAAATCTCGGCGGATCATGGGATATAACAAATATTACTACAGATATGCCTGAGGTTACAAGTTTGTCTGCAACTATAGCAAACAATCAATCATTTGTTTCATGGACAAATGTCAATAATCTTTTAACTTGCAGTTATCAATATTTAATAGTCGCTAATCAAGGGGCAGTTGTTTTTACACCATCAGGAGACGGAACTGCTTATACAGCAAATAGTGTATATGGAGGTGCCAATCAAGTGATTTATAAAGGTGCTGGAACAAATATGACAGTCACTGGTTTAACAAACGGACTTAACTATTGCTACAAACTTTTTGTTAGACGTGGTACAGAATGGAGCAACGGAGTTTCAATATGTGCAACACCAAGTTTAATATATTGTGTCTCAAGCGGAAACACAACGTATAGTACTTCAGTAACTAATGTTACTTTAAATACTATAAATAATACAAGTGCAAAACCATCAGGATATAGTGATTATACGGCAACTACTACAAATTTAACAGCTGGTCTTACTTATACACTTTCGGTAAATGTAAACACAGCAGGCAACTATGAAGTAGATGGTTATGCTTGGATTGATTTTAATAAAAATGGTCTTTTTACAGATGCAGGCGAATCATTTAATTTAGGGAGTGCTACTAATGTAGCTAATGGAATTTTATTTTCCTGTCCATTAAACATTACTGTACCTGCAAACGCCGTTTTAGGAACTACTCGAATGAGAATTTCAGCTTCTTATACTTCGGGAATTAATTCTTGCTCTACTGCATTTGATGGTGAAGTAGAAGACTATACAATAAATATTCTTGCAGGTTGCGTTTCGGCAACAATAACATCGGTAACGCCTAATATGGCTCCTATTGGAACTGAAGTAACAATAAATGCCACTTCAGGATTAACGGGTGCAACTGCTACATTTGCTGGTTTTGCAGCGATACCAGTTTCTAGTTCTGCTACACAATTAGTAGTTAAAGTTCCTCCAAATGCTATAACAGGAAATCTAATTGTTACTAATGCAACTCTTTGTGCAGGTTTACCACTTCCTTATTCCATAATAAAGGAAGATAAAACTAGTTGCGAAGGTATAGGAGGAACATTTAATGATTTAATTATTTCAGAAATATTTGATACAGATGCTGGTAATGGATTTTATTTAGAATTATATAATCCAACTAATGCTGCAATAACTGTAAATGCTGCAAACCCAACCTATAGAATTGAGATTGATAATGATAAAGGTGGCGTTTTAAACGGTGTTAATAGAACAATAAATATTACAGGAGTTATACCTGCTGGAGGAGTGATAGTTTATAATTTTGGAACCAATACTCCAGGGGAGTCTCCATGTATAAGTGTAGCGACAACAAATTTTTTCGGTAACGGAACAAATGCTAATGATGGTGTTTATCTAACAAAGAATAATGTAATTATAGATAAATTAGTTACAACAAATGAAACTGGATATTCCATGTTGAGGAACTTAACTGCTGTTGGACCAACAACAACCTATAATGCTGCTGATTGGAGTATTTCAGGAACAGAATCTTGTGCCAATTTAGGTGCGTTTCCGGCAAATCCAAAAGTAGCTCCAGTTGTTACTTTAAATCCAACCTATTCTCCGAGTTGTAAATCGACAAGCTTAGTCATTGCAGGAACAGAAGGGTTTAATGGAGTAGGAGATACAAAGGAATTAGCGTATCAATGGTATGTTTCAGCTCCGGCTCCAGCAGTTACAGATTGGACAGCTCTTTCAGATGGTGGAATATACGGAGGAACTTCAACTATTAACTTATCTATCTCTAATATTTCAGGAGTTATCAATTACCAGTATTATTGTCAGATAAGAGAAAATACGAGTACTTGTTTTGCAGCAACTAGTGCTGTTAAAATTACAGATGCAGGAGCAGTCACATGGAATGGAGTAGACTGGAGAGATTCAAGTAATGCAATTTCAACGCCAGCAATAGGAAAACTTGCAATAATTAACGGACCATTTAATACCAATCCAAATGGAAGTTTTGATGCGTGTAGTTTAGTAGTTAATTCTCCATATACTGCAATTATAAGCTCAAATGATTATATCAACATTCAATATGACCTAACAGTAAATGTAGGTGGAAATTTAATTGTACAGAACAATGGTAGCTTAGTTCAAATAGATGATAATGGTGTCAATACTGGAATCATTTCTATGCAACGCACTCCAACAATTCTTAGAAGTACAGATTATATCTATTGGTCATCACCAGTTTCTAATTTTCCGGTAGCTCAGGTAAGTCCTGCCTCATGGTTAATATACAAATGGACACCTACTATTCTTAGACCATATGCCAGTAATTTTGGCGGCTGGTTAGCTTGTTATGGAGACACAATGTTACCAGGAAAAGGATATATTATACGAGGTTTAGATACAGTAACAGCTACTTTTACAAATGATGCAACTCATGGAAGCGGAGTGGTTAATAATGGAATAATTAATGTTGGAATTGAAAGAAGCACCTACAACGGACCTGATTATACCTATTTAAGCGGAAGCACTACATTAACGGTTAATAAAGATAATGACAATTATAATTTATTAGGGAATCCGTACGCATCAGCAATAGACGCTGATACTTTTTTAACAGTAAATACTAATATAGAAGGTCACGTTAGGTTATGGTCTCACGGCACGGCAATTTCAGCTACAAACGGACAATCATTTTATAATGGATTTGTATTGACCTATACTGCAAGTGATTATGTTTTTTGGAATAAATTAGGACCTTCAACAGGCCCTCAATCTTTTAACGGTAAAATTGCAGCTGGGCAAGGCTTTTTTGTAACAATGAATCATAGTTCTGCGTCAACTACTGAAAACATTACTTTTAATAATTCAATGAGAAGTAAGGCTTATAATAATTCTAATTTTTTCAGAACTTCAAATGCTTCCAAGCCAAGCAGGATATGGCTTGATATAACAAACGATACAGGAAATTCTATAAGGACTTTAGTGGGTTATGATAAAGAGGCAACTTTAGAAAAAGATAGAATGTATGATGCTAAAATTAATGTAGACTCTAATTTAAATATCTATTCATTAATTGATACTGAGCCACAAATTATTCAAGGCAGACCAATGCCATTCGATGCCAATGATAGAGTTTCTTTAGGTATTGTAATTCCGACTAAATCATTGAATAGTGCTTCATCAGCAAGTACTTATAAAATTGGAATAGCTTTTGTTGATGGGATTTTTAACAAAGAAAATCAAGATATTTTTTTAGAAGATAAACTGTTAAACAATATTCATGATTTAAGAAAGGAGCCTTATGTTTTTACTAGTAATTCTGGAAAATTTGATGATCGATTTGTATTGCGTTATAAAACTGCCGCATTCGGAATTAATAATTATACTATTTTAGATAATGATATAATTATTGCTACGGGAGAAAATCAAATTAAAATCAAGTCACGTAACGAAAACATTAAAAGTATATTAGTTTATGATGTATTAGGAGCAGAAACTTACAAGAAAAATAATATTAGTACTAAAGAATTTAACATTAAAGAAGTAAAGGCTAATCAACAAACGTTAATTGTAAAAGTACTTTTAGAAAACGGACAAATTGTTACCAAAAAAATAATTTTTTAATAGTAATTTGACAATTCAAAAAAAATCCCGACTATTTTTTCCAGTCGGGATTTTTATTTTTTATTTAACTTTTAGTGAAGCTTCTAAGTTTCTTTCAATAGTATGTTCAGGTCTAGACCATTTCGGTTTTTCTCCTAGAGGTGCAAACTTGGAATCAGAGGCTTCTACTGTATTAGGTTGCATGACTTTTATAAAAGGTTTTTGAGGAATAAGGCCTAGGGTTTCGAACATTTTCATGTCTTCATTTACATCAGGGTTTGGTGTTGTTAGCAATTTATCTCCTGCAAAAATAGAATTTGCTCCCGCAAAGAAACATATGGCTTGACCTTCACGACTCATATTCATTCTTCCTGCCGAAAGGCGAACTTGAGTTTCTGGCATGATGATTCTAGTGGTTGCTACCATTCGAATCATTTCCCAAATTTCTACTGGCTTTTCATCTTCAAGTGGGGTGCCTTCAACAGCAACTAATGCATTTATGGGCACTGATTCTGGTTGTGGGTTTAGTGTAGAAAGCGCTACTAACATTCCTGCTCTATCTTCTATTGATTCTCCCATGCCAATAATTCCTCCACTACAAACAGTAACATTAGTTTTACGAACGTTCTCGATAGTTTGTAAACGATCTTCAAAACCTCTTGTGGAAATTACTTCTTTATAATATTCTTCTGATGTATCTAGATTGTGGTTGTATGCATATAAACCTGCTTCGGCAAGACGTTGCGCTTGATTTTCAGTAATCATTCCAAGTGTGCAACATACTTCCATTTCTAGTTTATTGATGGTACGGACCATTTCTAAAACTTGATCAAATTCGGGACCATCTTTTACATTTCTCCAAGCCGCTCCCATACAAACACGTGACGACCCATTTGATTTTGCTCGTAAAGCTTGTGCTTTAACTTGATTAACGGTCATTAAATCGTTGCCTTCTATTTCTGTATGGTATCTTGCTGCTTGAGGGCAATAACCACAATCTTCTGGACAACCACCTGTTTTTATGGATAATAGTGTAGAAACCTGAACAACATTTGGATCATGATGTTCTCTATGAATGGAAGCCGCTTCGTAAAGCAAATCCATTAAAGGTTTGTTATAAATAGATATTATTTCGTCTTTAGTCCAATTGTGTTTTGTAATACTCATAGTAGCATTTTTATAATGCTTCAAAAGTAGTTAAATAGTTCTAATATAACAATATTCAAAATATCTAAATACAATACAAATTATACATATTTAGCAAATAGTTTTAATCACTAACATGTTTACTATTCCAATATAACATCAATAAAAGAACCACTATTACAGAAGAAGCAATTCCTTCAAAAAGCAAACTAAAACAGTAGACATTTATTGATGGGTTTCCACCAAATAAAAAACTCTCCGATAAAGTTTTAAGATAATCTTCTCCACCTTTTAATGAACTGTAAATGAGTAATCCTAATACACTTAAAGCGACTCCAATGACAGATGTAATCATCGCTGAAGTAGCATCTGCAACAAAATTGTTTTTACCTTCAGCTAAATTCATTTTTATAGTCCTATTTACCCCATAAAAAACAAAAAGAACATTAAAGACTCTTAAATACGCTGAATTAGAATAGCCTAAAGCATTCATTACTAAAAAATAAATACTAATGCCAATAAAAATAATCAAACCGTTTAATAATTCTTTAGGAAGTTTCATAATAATTGTTTTTTATTAAATTAATTTAATTGACAATCAATGATGTAGTATCTCAAATTTACAAAAAAAATCAAAAACAATCTACAAATTGCTAAAAAATTATTGGGAGCTAAAGTTTATTTATAAAAGCTAATGCGATAGCTTTATCTTTCTCTAATTGTTGTTGAAGTAATGCTAAAGAGTCAAATTTTTCTTCGGCACGAATATATTTCAGAATCGAGATTTTAATATTTTGATTGTAAAGATTTAAATCCAAATCCAAATAATACACTTCGATTGATTGTTTATTACCATTTACTGTAGGATTGATGCCTATATTCATTATGCCATATACTGTTTTGTTATGTAGCATGCTTTTAACAATATATACACCATTTTTTGGTATAAGTTTATAATTTTCTTCAATCATTAAATTAGCTGTAGGAAAGCCAATAGTCCGACCCAATTGCTTGCCTTCTTTCACAATTCCTGATAGAAAATACGGATAGCCCAAATAGGAATTAGCAAGGACAATATCACCTTCTTGAAGTGCGTTTCTTATTTTTGTAGAGCTAATAGAAACTTCTTCTATTTCTTGAGCAGAAATTTGCTCTACTTCAAAATCATATTTTTCTCCAAAAATAATTAAATCTTCAATATTCGCTGAACGGTTTCTTCCAAACCTATGATCGTAGCCAATGACGATTTTCTTAATTTTAAGTTGGTCAACAAGAATGTTCTTTACAAATTCTTCGGCAGTTAGTCTAGAGAATGTCTTGTCAAATGGGTGAATGATTAGATTGTCAAGGCCTGTTTGTTCTAATAAATCTGCTCGCTCATGAATGGTGTTTAACAATTTTATTTCAGAATCCTCCTGTAAAACCATTCTAGGATGTGGAAAAAAAGTTAGAATTACACTCTGATAATTATTGGTTTTTGCATTATCAAGCAGTTTTTCAATAATTTTTTGATGACCAATATGTACTCCGTCAAATGTACCAATAGTAACGATGGTTTTTTGTCGTGTTCGAAATGTTTCTATAGAATGAAAAATCTTCAAAATAGTAGTTTATAAAAGCACAAATTTAGTTTATCAATTCGATATTTAATAATTTGAAGTGGAGTTTAATTAAACAATATTCAATTACTTTAGTGGATATAAATTCGAAAGTTGTATTTCAGTAATTTATTTAAAAAAGCGTTAAATATTTAATGTTTTTCTCATTAACACTGCAAAATAGCATTATTTTTGCATGTTAAATTCAATTTATTTATATGAGAAATGCTATTCTCTTACTTAGTTGCCTATTTTCACATTTGTATTTTCATGCTCAAAGTAACACTATTTGGGAAAAAGTTAGTTTAAACAGTACTATTCGTTCAAATCAATTAAATAAATTATCTTATTCTCAAGCTCAACTGCTTTATAAATTTGATTCAGCTAAATTCAGAAAATCATTACTAAATGTTAATGATAAATTTTCTGGTTTATCAGGTGTTATTGTCGATTTTCCCAATTTAGAAGGAAACTTAGAAAAGTTTCAAGTATGGGAAAACTCTAATTTTTCTCCAAAATTGCAAGCAAAATATCCAGATATTAAATCTTATGTTGGGAAAAGTCTTTCCGATAAATCAACAACTATTAACTTTAGTGTGTCCAAAAAAGGAATACAAACGATGGTTTTAAGACCAAGTAAAGGTTCAGAATTTATAGAGTCTTTTACTAATGACAACTCAGTATATGTGCTTTTTGATTCTAAAACCAGACCATCAGGAAAGCTTCCCTTTGATTGTAAAACTATTGATGTAGCTAATAATCAAGAAGTTCTAAATAGAATCCAATCAACAAATATTTCAAATGATAAAACCTATAAAACCCTTCGATTAGCAATATCATGCACGGGAGAGTATGGTGCCTATTTTGGCGGAGTTCCCGAAGCTTTAGCAGCAATGAATGCAACAATGACTAGAGTAAACGGGATTTTTGAAAAAGATTTAGCGTTGCATTTAAATATAATAGACGAAAATGAGCAAATTATATACACGAATCCAAACACAGATCCTTATTCTGACGCTGAAATTGGAACAGATGGCACATGGAATCAAGAGTTACAAAATAATTTAACCAATGTATTAGGGAATCAGGCGTACGATATTGGGCATTTGTTTGGTGCTTCAGGTGGTGGAGGAAATGCAGGTTGTATAGGCTGTGTATGTATTGACGATTTTGGTTTTAATTCAGAAACAAAAGGAAGTGGTTACACCTCGCCAAAAGATAATATTCCGGAAGGGGATAGTTTTGATGTAGACTATGTAGCTCACGAATTAGGACATCAACTGGGGGCCTTTCATACTTTTTCTTATGGATTTGAAAATTCAGGAGTTTTAGTAGAGCCCGGAAGCGGTTCTACTATTATGGGTTATGCAGGAATTGCTGAACCTGATAATCTTAATATTCAAGATAATTCAGACCCTTATTTTACTTATAGGAGTATATTACAAATTCAAAAAAATTTAGAAAATAAAACTTGTGTAGTAAGAACTCCTGTTACAAATTCAGCACCAATAGTTAACGCAGGTATAGATTTTACTGTTCCTTCGGGAACTGCCTATTTACTAAAAGGGTTAGCAACGGATATTGATAATGATTCCTTAACCTATTGTTGGGAACAAAACAATAGTGCTTCACGACCAGAAACTGGATCAGATTCAGTAACAACATCAGCAAAAGCATCAGGGCCAAATTTCAGGTCTTTTAACCCTATAGACACTCCAATTCGGTATATGCCATCCTATTCTAATGTTTTATTAGGTAAATTAAATACGACTTGGGAATCAGTTTCTTCTGTTTCGAGATCATTAAAATTTTCATTAACAGTAAGAGACAATAATCCAAATGGTGCTCAGACAGGTTTTGATGAAGTAACTGTAACTTCTAGAATCCCTTATAATGTATTTACAGCTCCTACTGGAGTTGGTCCATTTAAGCTTACTTCTCAAAATTCTTCAGGAATTATTTGGAATCTTGGAGCATCGCAAACAATAACTTGGGATGTTAATAATACTACTTCTTTGCCAGGTTCTGCAAATGTAAATATTAAGTTATCCATTGATGGGGGAGCTACTTTTCCTTATGTTTTAGCTTCGAATGTTCCAAATGATGGGAATCAAGTAATTAATGTTCCATCTACACCTTCGGCATCTAATTGTAGAGTGTTAATAGAGCCTACAGGTAATGTTTACTATGCAATAAATTCTAGAGGGTTTTCTATTGCAGGATTGGGAAGTGAAGATTTTGAATTAACCAATTTTAGGTTGTTTCCAAATCCAAATAATGGAAGTTTTACCATTCAGTTTGAGTCGCGAACAACAAATGAAATCGCTATTACTATTCATGATGTAAGAGGAAGGTTAATTTTAGAAAAACGCTTTAATAATTTGGGTTTGTTCTCTCAAAACATTTCACTTTCACCTATTCAAAAAGGAATTTATATAGTAACTATTAAAGATGGATATGGGAAAATGGTTAAGAAAATAGTTGTTGAATAATTTTATTTACCATTAAAAGCAGTCATAGTGTTTTCTAATCCTGCGGTTCCAAATGATTTTATGATTTCGGATGCTAGCTCTAATCTTTCTGGCAGTTTTGCTTTTTCGGCATCGTCCCATTCACCTAGTACATAGTCTATTTGTTTTCCTTTTTTAAATTCATCACTTATACCAAACCGGAAACGACTATAATTTTGCGTATTTAGGATGAGGTTAATGTTTTTTAATCCGTTATGCCCGCCATCGCTTCCTTTTGGTTTTATCCGAATGGTTCCGAAAGGAATGTTTAAATCATCTGTAATTACCAATACATTTTCAAGAGGAATATTTTCCTTGTCCATCCAGTATTGAACAGCTTTTCCGCTTAAATTCATATAAGTATTGGGTTTCAGAAGCAAAAAAGTTCGTCCTTTAAATTTAAATTCTGCTAAAGCACCTAATTTTACTGTTTCAAAAGCAACAGATTCTTTTTTGGCAAAAAAATCTAGTATTTTAAATCCAATATTGTGTCTTGTATTTACATATTCAGCTCCGATATTTCCTAAGCCTACAATCAGAAATTTATTACTCACGCTTTTTATATTGTTTTTTTGGTGTTCGCGAACCTCCGGTTTCATACTATTTGTATTGTCTTGTGTTTTTGGATTTGAAAATAATTTGGAAATCCAATTTTTCATATCACAAAAATAAAACAAAAATTAGTACCGATTGTAAATAAAAAAAGCACCAGTTTTACAACTGATGCTTTTAAAATAATGTCAAAAAAAATTATTTTTTCTTTCCTTTTGCAGGAGCTTTTGCTGCTTTTGCTGCTTCTTGAGCTGCTTTCATAGCGGCACGAGAAATCTTCACTTGACAAATTACAGTATTGTCAGGGTGCATCAACTTAAAGTTATTTGTTACAACTTTAGTTACATACAACTTGTTCCCCATTTGAAGTTCAGAAATGTTAGCTTCTACGTAATCAGGAAGATTTTTTGGTAAAGCTTTCACTTTTAATCTTCGTTGATTCAAACGTAAATCACCTCCAAGTAATACTCCTGGTGATGTTCCAACAATTTTCACAGGAACCTCCATAGTTATTTCTTTGCTTTCGTTCAATTGAAAGAAGTCAATGTGTAAGATTCTGTCAGATACTGGATGCACCTGAATGTCTTGCAAAACTGCGTTAAAAGTTTTTTCTCCAAGATCAATCACAACAGTGTGTGCGTTTGGAGTGTAAACCAAGTTTTTGAATGCTTTTTCGTCTGCTGAAAAATGCACTGGGTTGTCTCCTCCGTATAACACGCAAGGAACCGCTCCAGCATTACGTAAGGCTTTAGTCGCAACTTTGCCCACGCTTTCTCTTTCTGATCCTTTAATTGTAATCGATTTCATTGTAAAAAATATATAGTTAATAATTAATAAAATTTATTCTTCTTGCAACATTTTTGACTTTTCAATCTACATCAAAAATTTTCCACTTATGGAATTGTTGTGCTGTACCATGTACATAACTTCAGCGAAAAGAGGTGCACAACTCACGACTCTTATTTTTTTTGATTCCTTCTTTAACGGAATAGAATCGGTAACTATTAATTCGCTTAATTTCGAATTCTCTATTTTCTCGTAGGCATCACCTGATAAAATTGGGTGAGTACAAATGGCTCTTACACTCAAAGCTCCTTTTTCAATCATTAAATCTGCTGCTTTTGCAAGCGTACCACCAGTATCAATCATATCGTCTACTAGCACCACATTTCTACCTGCTACTTCCCCAATTAATTCCATAGAACTTACTTGGTTGGCTATTTTACGCTGTTTGTAACAAATTACCACATCCGAATTTAAAAATTTAGAATAGGCGTAAGCTCTTTTAGAACCTCCCATATCAGGGGATGCAATAGTCAGATTTTCTAAATTCAAACTTTTTACATAAGGTAAAAAGATGGTTGACGCAAAAAGGTGATCTACTGGTTTTTCAAAAAAGCCTTGAATCTGATCGGCATGCAAATCCATGGTCATTACTCTTGTTGCGCCAGCTGCTTGTAATAAATTTGCAACTAATTTTGCTCCAATTGGAACTCTTGGCTTGTCTTTTCTGTCTTGTCGTGCCCAGCCAAAATATGGAATTACAGCGGTTACGTGTCTTGCCGATGCTCTTTTTGCAGCATCAATCATCAGTAACAATTCCATCAAATTATCGGCAGTTGGAAAAGTCGAACAAACGATAAAAACCCTTAATCCTCTTATAGATTCCTCATAAGAAGGCTGAAATTCGCCATCACTATATTTAGAGAACGTAACTTTACCTAGCGGAACTCCATAGGTTTTAGCTATTTGTTCAGCTAAATATACACTTTGGGAACACGCAAATATTTTTGCTTCTGGTTCTTGATGTGACATTGTACTGTGTTGTTTTTATTCCGCTACGCTTTATACAATTCAGCTTTATTGTTATCTAAAGCACATCTGTATTAAACGCCTCGGGTGTAGTTAGTTAGTGTGTATTGTTTTAACGAAGTGCAAATTTAGGAATAAAATCGAACTCTGAAAGGAAAATTTAGAGTATTTTTTTAGAAAGTGTTATTATATTTTTTACATTTGCACCGTGTTAAAGGAATTGATGGTTGATTTTATAACAATCTCCTCTTTTATTACGTTGAGATAATAAAAATTATTTCATGTCTGCTAAGCCCGAATGGCGGAATTGGTAGACGCGCTGGTCTCAAACACCTGTGGGAAACCGTGCCGGTTCGACTCCGGCTTCGGGTACATTAAAAGTCTGTAATCGTATTGTATATCAATGCTTTACAGGCTTTTTTTATTTCAGTTGCCAAACCCTTGCCAAACCTTTTTGAAAACTACTTAAAAAATTTATTTATTTTTTGATTAGTTTTTCTTTTGGCTTTACGGAATAATTTTTTAAGAGTTTTTCTTATTGGGATTGGGTTTCCCGTGAGAGGCCCAAGTTTGATTTACCAAGTCGTCTAGCTCCTTCGAGGATAAGGGTTGCTTCGATAGTTCTTCTCTGGCTTTCAGTCGTTCTTGTCCAGTCTTCTGTAAAAATGCTTCGTAGTCTTTTCTTTCCTGAAATAATTTCTTTGGTGAGTTGTCCAAGTTTTCCATAATTTATATTTCCTATATTATCAAATAAAGACAATAAAATATTTTTAGTATCTAATTGAGTGTTAATATTTATTCCTCCCCTGTTTTTTTCTCCCTCTGCATTTCCGCTTGGCTTTCCGTCGTTTCCTCCAACATCTTTTTTATCGCTGGGTTTGTTTTTGCTTTCTCCTTCAACATTTCCATCTTGCTGTCCATTTTCGACTGCATTTCCTTTGGCATCGCTTCGTAAATTTTCTGGAATTTGCTTTCCTTTTCCTTTTGAGTTTCCTCCATTTCCTTTTGAGTTTCCTCCATTGCGATTGTCAACATTTTCAACTTCCACTCCTGCGCTTTCGTCATTTCTTTCATAATTGTCAATTTTTAAACGTTTGTTTATTGCTTCTTTTTCCCCAATTCCTTTATCTTCTGTTCTAAAAATATCAGGAGCTCTCTTCCAAATTCAATGAATGAACTAAAAATAATTTTTATTTTTTGTTCTGTTGGTTTTTTTCTTTCTCCTTTGCCTCTTCCCTCGACTTCATCACCCTTAATAATATCCTTTGCTCCCTTGTTAGCGGTTTCTGCTATGGTGTATTCTTATTTTCCGTGTCGCGAGCGTGGTCTTGTGAGTTCTGTTTCACTCGATCGTATTCTTTCTCCCAGTCTATTGTACGCGTCTTGCTCTCTGCTATATATTTCATTGCTGCTTCCGAGTTCTTCTGGTGCGCTTCCGTTAGGTACGTTGGTTGTGATTCCGTTTCCTTCCGTTTCAACATTACTCTTAATATTGACATTTGAACCCTTGTTAGCGGTTTTTGTTCCTGTGAATCCTCATTGTCTTTGTTCATATTTGTTAGTTTTACGTTAAGTACGTCTTAACATATGGAAAAGTAAAATTACTTAAAATCTATCGTGTGTAAATACAAAACACTTTTTTATATACAAAAGATAAATTTATTTAAAGATAGGATTCCTTGACGGAATTACAATGTAAAATTTTTTATACCTCAACATTAAAAAAAAATTAAAAATTTTGATATGCCAATGCAGTTGATAGGGTATAGGGTATGGAGGGGCGAAAGACAAAAACGAAAATCAATTTTTTGAGAGGTGTGGGGTTGGTTTATTGGGAATCAAATCAAAATTTTAGGTTTTTTTTTGATAGGGTTTTAATATGTATATGAATGTATTTAAATAAAGTGGCAATAATTAAAGTGATAATAGTTTTACATTACTTGTGTAGTGCATTAAATATTTAAAAACCCGAAATTACCTCACCTTTGTTCATCCCGTCTAAAAATATATTTGTACTCTCGTCATTACTTTGTACCATTTCATCGGTATTGTTAAACCCTAAACATTGCGCCACACTTTCGGAACTAAAATATATTTGCTGGGTTAGTTTGTCTTTCCTTATTCTTATTTCAATGCCTTGAAAATAATCTATGAAATAATCAAATCGAGTATCTGAATTTATAAGTTTCATTTTGGTTTGGTGTTAAATTCCTAATGTGTATAAAAAGTTTAATTGCGAATGTTGAAAATAATTTAACGGCTGTTTATATCCATTCTGTTTTATCTTGAACGGATTGTAATATTCGTTTCTTATTTGTTTTGCAAGGTGCGCTATTTCGGACTGCTCAAATTTAGGTTTCCCATGTGACTTTTTTAGTAAATTGATTTTAACTAGTTCAAAAGTTTTAGGATCACTTTCTTTTAGTTTCTTTAATGTAGTTGTTAAGGCGTATTTTGCACCCTCCTTTTCATAACATAAATTTAATCCAGTCACGGGACAAATTGAATTTTTAACCTTAGCCTTTTGAGTTTTGTTTTGGGTGCGTATTCGACTATTATATAGTATCGAAATTGCACCTTTTTTATTATTTTCTTTGGGTGTCGAAATTGCACCCTTTTTTAATAACTCTAGTTTTTCAAATATGATTTTTTCTAGTTGTTTTTTTAAATGATTTCCAGTTTTGTCTATGAGTTTATAATACTTTATTTTCTCATCATTAAAGACGTTTCTTTTGTTGTCTTGTTTTATTCTGTACCAATGAGATTGACTTAATAATGTGTTTAATTTTGAAACTTCTTTTAAGTTCAAATTTGTAAAATCAATTTTGTCATATATAATTAATACGTTTTTAAATTCCTCTATTAATTTATCAACTAACAAATAGTAAACATTCACATTTAATAAGTCATTTAAATCAAAAATTCCAAATTTATTGATATATGCACTTTCTCTACTTTTTACCTCAAATCTAAATGTATTTATATCGCAAAATTCTGGAAACTGTAAACCTTTTGCGTATGCCTTTATTATTTTATTATTATTTGCTATCCCTGTTTTCTTATTAAAAGAGTGACTTTGTTTGCTATATTTATATTCAGGATTATTTATAAATTCGTGTTGTTCGTGAAAACTTAAAAATGTGATTAAATCTTTTATATAGATTGGGGAAACGATATTTATTCCAAATTCCAAATTTATTATTCTTAATTTTTCCCAGTCAATTTCAAACGTGTTTTTAAACTCTAAAAGGATTTTTATACAATCTGATATATTAAAATCGTTTGCATTATGCAAATTACCGTTAAAATAGTAGTGAGATAGAAAACTAATTTTTAATTGATTAGGATAAAAGCAAAAAATTATTCCTTTATATTGATACTTGTCTTTAGTGTTTATAACTTCGGGATCGTATCGGTTAAATTTATCCTCATTACTCATCCACTCTAATAACGGATTCGTTTTAAAATAATTAATTATACTTATATCGAATGTTGAAAATTTAATAAAATCTATCATTTTTCACTATCTTTACAAAGGTTTTTTACATTGCCTGTTGAAAACTGAACTTTTGAACAAAGTATAAACGAGAGCCTGAACAACTCTCGTTTTTTTTGTTTTATAAAGTTTGTTTTATAGACTTAATTACTCTTTCAAAATCGTTTGTGTAGTAGTCTTTATAGTAATAGACTATCAAAGTGCTTTTGTCTTCTGATAATTGACAAATAATTAAATCGTGTTTGAGATTGTTTTGTCCTTTGTCGCCCTTGTAGAAGTACGAATAAGGCGTTTTAAACAATCCTGTCAATCTTTGCCACTTATTGCCATCTCTTGTAGATAACCAATATTTAGGGGCGGATTTCGCAAACTGTCTATCTAAATTAATATTGAGTAAATCGGACAAAATTTGTTTTCCGTTTGTTACCGCATCAATTTGATAATGATTTGTAGTTTTGTACTTTTCTACTTTTATTTCTTTGTAAACGTGGATTGTTGGTTTTGGGGTAAAGCCTGTTGATCCCATAATTTAAACATTTAGGGGTTTCAAACTTGCCTCAACTTCTGAACGTAAAAAATAGACTCTTCCCGAAATAGCGAGAGGATTTAATCGTTTTGACTTTTGCCAATTGGAAATTGTCGAGATATCCACCGAAAACATTTTCGCCACGTCTGAACGGGTCAAATATTCTTTTGGTTGGATTGGGGCAAAGTGTTTTAGAAATTCGTCTAAATGAGTTTTAACCTCGTTTGCGATTTCTTTTTTAAATTCATTTGGTGTAGTAATGATCTGAATTGCTTCCATTTTACAAAGTGTTTTTATTGTTTCACTTTGCGAAATTCTATCAAATTGATTAGCACCTTATTATTGCACTTGTGCGGGAATTGGTGCAGGTATTTTTTATTGTTTATTTTCGATTAATATCGAGTATTTATTTGAAAATTCAGGGTCAATGGTTATTGTGTTTTTATTACAATAATCAATTATGTTTTTTAATTGTTTGAAGTTCTTAAAAATATTATGTTTAGTATTTGCATTATTGAAACTGTCATTGATGTATTGGCGGGTTAAATTTAGGTGTTTTGATAACTGACTCGGATTATCAAAAACCTCATCTATGTAACAGTACTTTGTAGTTTTGTACTTATCTTTAACAACTATTTTTGAAAATATTTTTTTTTGAGCAAAAAGTAATCCTACTTTGAAATACATTTTATTTTCCTCGTTTTCAGGGTTGGGGGTTGATAGGGGGATTTGTTCAAATAGATTATGTTTAATGGTATTTAGATATTTTATTTCATTTGAAAATGTATCTGTTTCGTTTAAATAATCAATTTCCGCTATGGATTGAATTAATTTTTTTATTTCATTTTCTTTATCTCTTAAAAAGGGTAATTCCATAAATGTATTAACAACTGATTTAAAGGTATTTCGTTTAATCCATTTTTCGATTTCATGTGAGTTATGCTCAATAATTCCATTGTTAAGTATCAATTTTAATTCGGGAATTTCTGAAATATTAATGTATGGACTAAAAAATTTTATGTGTAGTTCATTCGATAAAATTAGTGAGTTCGTTACGGCAGTAATTTTAATCTTTTCTGCATCACTATATTCAATATTTCCTACAAAGGTAATATTAGTAGTTTCTAATTTGTTTGTTAAGAAATCAATTCCTTCAAAAAGTTTTAATGTAGATTTTAATAAATTTTCATCTGAAATATATTCCACAAAGTGTGATATTAAAGTTAATATCCTAAAAGAATCGTCTTTGGTTTTTAAAAGATATTTAATTGATTTAAAGATCTCATTGTTTGAATATGGCGGGTTTGTTTTATTGAACTCTATAAAATCCATTTTGAAAATTGTTTTAGTGCTAGTAATTTTCAACTATTTATTTATTTTTTTCGATTTTAAATCTTTAAATTCATTGATATTTACTTTTTCCCAACCATGTATATTATATAATTCTCCTGTTTTTGAATCTATTATTATTGGATGTGATGTACCTGTTTCATTTGAAAACACATAACGCCCATTTTCAGAATATTCATAAAAACATAAAAGAAATCCAATAACAAAAACCCCTAATAAACCTATTTTATATTTTTCGTACGTTGTCATAATTTCTAAATTTTAATCTTATCAACTTCTTTCATAATTCGTTCCGTTTCGCTCAACGCCACAATAATTTTTTGATAGTGCAAAATATCCTCGTAACTCAATTCTCTTTCCTTACGGTCTTTGAGCCATTTTTGAGCGGGTTGGTAGCCACCAATATAAAACTCCCACGCAACTTGTGGGACATTGGCAAAGTATTGATTTTCGTTAATGTAAACGTTGCCGTCTTTGTAAACTGGTTTTGTAACGATGTTGTTACCGTCTTCGGGGTATTGTGTAACGTATTTGTCAACGGTTGGACTTTCGAGTAAATGTATTTGTCGTAACTCGCCACCCAATGCCACCAATTGCCAAAAGGTTTTCGCTTCGGTTGGATAGGGAACACGAGGAAAATCTATTTTCAAAAACTCTTTGTATTTCTCCCGATAGGTTAGAGAATGTAATGCACCATAGACATAGTCTAAAAGGTCAATCGGGGCAAAAGTTCCTTTTGTAGTTTCTTTTTCGTTGGTAAATGTCAAACCCAAACCTTCCGCAATTTGTTTTACAATTTCTAGATTGAGGTTGGGCGTTCTTATATGGGTTTCTAATAAGTTTTGTTGACTGGTATTTTCGGGATAGAGGTATAGTGGAAATGTATAGCCACCCTCTTTTGTTTGTAAAGAAATTAAACAGGATTCTTGTATGTTTTCAGATAAAAAAATATGTCTAAACGCAGAACTACTCTGTTGTTTGGAAACCGTTAATGCAACATTAAATTTGACCATATGTTGCATAATGTTTTTTCTATCTCTATCAATAATGTTTTTAGAGTTGTATATGAATCTAGTATCAAAAAAACGATAATCAATTTTTACTACTAGTTTTGAATCAAATTCACCTTTTCTGTTTTTATCTAATTTCCATTCAGATGTTTCCTTTAGGTTATATTTTGAAATTAAATCAATATTGGATATTTCATTGCTATAAAAATCTGTAATTCTATTTTCTAAAGTCTTTTTGTCTATCGAAATAGCGAACGAATCCCTATGAGTTTGAATTCCCAAGGTACTATTTGAAAATAATTCATTAATTGAAAATCCAAAATCATAACTTTTTTGAACCTCAGAATCTTTCTCAATAAAAAAATAATAGGGTGATGTTGAATTTAATTCTTTAAATGGAATGCTATGAACATTGTTGTCAGTTAAAAAAACATATTTTAATTCTCGTTTTCCAAATAAATCATAATGAAAAATTTTTCCTAATTCATTCTTTTTCTTTTTACCTGATTTTATAAATAAATTTATAGAAACACCTTGCATTATATCAAAAACATTTTGGTCAATAGAGCCATCAGGAGCAGTTTCTTTTTTCTTACTGTTTCCGTGTAAATCAATTGTATAGATTTTATCATAAGTATTCAGTAAATTCCAACGCATTCCCCTAAAAGTAGGGTTATCTAAAAAGCCGTGTGGGTTTATAAACGCTAAAATTCCACTTCCGTTTTTATCAATAAAATGTTGCCCAAAACGCAAAAATTTAACATAATCATCATTAATAAATTTAGAATTCTGCTCTTTTAATTTTTCTTTTCCGCCTGGTTCTTTTTTATAATCTTCCATTAGATTCATAATCCATTCGCCTTTGTTGGCACTCTCTCCACTATAAGGCGGATTTCCCATAACTACCATCACTGGTGCATCACGTTTTACGGCATTGGCTTGGTCGGCTTCATCAGACAACCACGAACTAAATAGCGTTCCTGTGTCGGGGTGCGCCTCTTCTAAGGAGTTTGTTAGGAAAATTCTAAACCGTTGGTCGTCGGTGGGTTTATATCCTGTTTCAGTTAATAGCATATCCATTTTTAAATGTGCCATCGCATAACTCGCCATCAACAACTCAAAACCATTCAATCGAGGGATTAAATCATTGGTTACATACTTGCTCCAAATACCTTGTTGTCCTTCAAATTTCTTGTGAATGTGTCTTACTACTTCGGCAAGAAATGTTCCTGTTCCTGTTGCGGGATCCAATATTTGTACTTTGTGAACCTCAACTTCTGTTTCTACCTCTTTTATCTTAGCATCTTTGCCTTTAGTTTGGGTAACGGCTTTTTTCTTGATTTTTATTTTACTGGTGTCGGCTAAACCTTGTGGCAAATTGAACTCGGTTTTTAATATGTCATCTACTGCACGAACAATAAAATTAACAACGGGTTGCGGTGTGTACCAAACCCCACGAGCCTTTCGTAATGCGGGGTTGTATTCGCCCAAAAATGTTTCGTAAAAGTGTACGACTGGATCTTCTTGTTTGGTGCTTTTGCCAAAGTTCTTCATAATGAGCGCCACATCACTAGCAAGGAATATGGTTACTAATTCTTCTACAATCCAATCCAAACGAGTATCTAAATCGTAACCCGCAATGTCTTGAAATAATTTGCGTAAAAAGGGGTTACTTTTCGGGATGAGGGTTGCCGCTTCTTGTCGAGAAAACGTGGGCAAAGTCGGGTCGTGATACCGTGCTGCAAACATACCGTAGGCAATCGTTTGGGCGTAGATGTCGGCAAATGATTTGTTATTAATATCGTGAATCAACATTTGTTGAAACGACAACATTTGCGATTTTATACTGGAGCGGTTGCCCTGTTCGTCGTCGTAATCTAATGACTTTTCAATGACATCCGCCATTAATTTTGCTTTCCCCGCCATCATTTGCGCCAACTTGGTAGGTGATTTAATGGTTTGTGAAACCGTTAAGGCAAAATTTTGTATTAAATGTGTAAACTGCTCGAAGTTTTCGGATAGTGGTTTTATCGTTCCGTTTTCGATTTCTGCAATGGCTATTTTGGTTATAAACTCGCCATCTTTATAAAAATGGAAATCCATATAATCGGTAAAAATCAAATTGGTTAAACCTGATTTGTAGCGATCAAATTGTTCTTTGAGTTTTTTGTCTTTTAAATCGACACCAATATCTTTTGCCTCAATATAGCCAATCGGTACATCTTTGCGGGTTAACACATAATCGGGTGCGCCACAACTTACTCTTGCAGGTTCATTCGTAACCAAAACGTCGGGTAAAATTGCCATAATCAAGTTCTGCAAATCGCCACGATAGGAATGTTCTCTTGCGTTTCCTGTTATGTAAAGGGTATTTATTTTGGCAATATACTGTTGTAAGGTCATCGAATGTTATAGGATAGGATTTAAAATACTAAAGTAGTTTTATTTTATAATTTTCGGAACAAATTGAAATAAATTGTTTTAAAATTAATCTTCTGTACCGTTTTTTATAACTTTTAGTTGAGGTTCTTTGTCTTTGTGTATTTCGTTGTAAAATTTCATAAACAAATCGGCATTTTCGTCTGTGTCTTCAGGCGCATTTATGTAAACTCTAAAAATTGATTCTTTGCTGTGTCCCGAAATACCCATTAATACTGGTGTTGGTATTTTTTTATAATAGTTAGTACAAAAGGAACGGCGAAAAGAATGTGTCGTTATTAGTTTGTGTTTTTCGTATGATTTAAACACTTTACGCCCTATATCTTTGTCAAATATTTTGCCTTCTGTCATTGCATTTATTTTGGCAGTTTCGCAAACCTTTTTAATATGGTCGTTTAGTTTTTGGGTTGTGATTTTATATGGAAAACTATTTTCGAGAATGTCTATAACGTGTGGGGCGATTATTCCAATAGTAACGGGTTTCTTTGTTTTTTGCTGTATTAAGTCTAAATACATATTTCCGCCTTTGTATCTTATATTTTCGGGTGTAATGTCGAGTAAATCCCCGCCACGTTGTCCAATTTCACAACCTATTAGCAACCATTTACGAGCATTTTGGAGTGCCTCACTTGTTATGTCCGCTTTTCTAATGTCGTCCAATTCGGCAAAAGATAAAGTTTGTATGTATCGGTCGTCATCGCTTTCCGTTGCTATAGTTATTTGCTTTGCAAACGAATTTACCTGAATGCCCTTGTTCTCGGCTTCAATGCAAACCGTTTTAATATTTGCTATATGCTTTGACGAAGTGTTTACGGCGTAATTTTTAGTTTTAAGTAGCCAATATTCAAACTTATCTATTAATGCTTGATTGATGTCTGTAAAGTGTATTTGTTTTCTCGTCTTGGTTTGGTATTCTAATATGATGTTTTTCGTTGCTATGTAACTGTTTTTTCTACTTAACGAAAGTCCGTGCTTATAACCACCTTTTACTTTTACTTTTCGGGTATCGGCTGTATCAATTATGTTTTGAATGTAGTTTGTAATAATTCCCTCGTCAGTTTTTTGTACACGTTCAAAACAATCATTGATTTTTGATTCGAGCCAAAACGAGTCTATTACAATTCCTTTGCCTAAATCTGTGTTGAGGTTTTCAAAAATATACGATTCCAACTTTTTAAGGTTGTTGAATATTATTTTGTTTTCGGCGGAGTTTTGTTTGGGGCGGTCGGTGTCTTTGCTCCAATCTTTCGGGTTAATGGAGAACCCAGTATTTAACTCAACAACGTTTCCACGACCTGTGGACAAATAAACCTTTATAGAAACGTTTTTGTTTGCCTTGCTTCTTAATCTAAAATTTACGGTTGCCATAATATTGCCTTTTGAACTTTTTTGAACTATTCAAAGATAACAATATTTGTAATACATTTCACAAACTTGCCAAACCGTTGCCAAACCGTTTTACTATTTCATTAGATTTTATTCTATTTCATTCTATTGTTTTGTTGTTGTTATAATCGGTCTTAAGTATTGAATTTGTTAAGATTTTGTATTGTTTTTTTACTATTTCTGAAAGGTGTTGAAAATTGCCAAATCGAGAGGTTTCTATTCCGGCTTCGGGTACTTAAACCTCTGAGAAATCAGAGGTTTTTTTGTTTACAAAGTCTTAATCACATAAGTAACTATTCCCCATATAACTAACTCGTTTTCATCGGTTACTTTTATGGGTTGGTAATTTTCATTTTCGGGCATCAGGTACACGCCCTCTTTTTCTATATTAATTCGTTTTACGGTAAACTCTCCATCAATGAAACAAACCGCAATTTTGTTGTTTTTTGGCTCCAGACTTTTATCAACTATTAAAATGTCTTTATCGTTTATACCTGCATTTATCATAGAATTTCCTTTGACTTTGATGTAAAATGTCGATAACGGATTCTTACACAATTCTTTATTTAAATCGATATTGTTTTCTGTAAAATCTGTAGCAGGCGATGGAAATCCAGCAGAAACTCCTTCTTTTATATAAGGAATTCTGATTTCGCTTTCGAAATCAGGACGAAAAAAAGTTAAGAGAGGTTTTTTTTTTATAGACATTTTATTTCGAGTATTTCATTGAATTTAGTAGTATATCTTGGAGACAAATGATTTTGCTTCATATTCCAAGTTAGACTTAAATTCTGGGTTCCCAATTTTACTTTTCGGTCACCAATTTTTGTGTTCAGATAATCCATAGCTTTCATTAGTGCTAAATGTTTTGGGTTTTCTTCTTCAAACAATTGCAATTGCTTTTTGTCTTCATCAATTAACTCGGTAACTATCACTCCTGCTTTTTTGAATTTTACGCCCTCATTTCCTTTATACAAATCCTTTAATATGGATATGGCTACATTTGAAATGGTTAGAGTCGAATTGGTTGCATAAGGCAAAGTAACGGCTTTATTGAAATAATATTTTTGAGATTCATATTTGTGTTTATCAATGACTAACATCACAATGATAGTATGACAACACGATTTTTGTTTTCGTAATTTTTCGGCACAAACTGCTGCAAAAGTGGCAACACGTTCTCTTAAATCATCAAATTCTGAAATTTGTTTTGGAAAACTTCTTGTGGTTGCAATACTTTTTTTCTGTTCTCGAATGGGTTCTAAATCTAAAACCGATTTGCCTTCTAATTCATATTTCAATCGCATGCCAAGAACTCCCATTTCTTTTCTTATCCAAGCTTCATGTTGTGGTTTTGTAAAATCGTAAGCACTAATAATATTGTGAGCAATCATTTTTTTTTGTAATCGAAAACCAATTCCCCAAACGTCTTCAATTTGGGTCCACTTCAATGCTTTGATACGTTTTTCATCAGTATCTATTACGTAGACTCCTTGTGTTCGTTGTTGAAATTTTTTAGCGATTTTATTAGCTACTTTCGAAAGTGCTTTAGTAGGAGCAAAGCCTACACAAACTGGAATTCCAACCCATTTTTGTACTCGATTCTTTATTTGTAAACCATAATTGTGATAGTCTAAAATAGGCATTCCGTCAAAATTCAGAAAAGCTTCATCAATGCTGTAAATTTCAAGATTTGGAGTAAAATTTTCAAGAGTTTTCATGACACGATTACTCAAATCGCCATATAAAGGATAATTGGACGAAAAAACTTTTATATCTTTCTCTTTGATTAAGTCTCTGATTTTAAATTCGGGTGCACCCATAGCAACACCAGCAGCCTTGGCTTCGTTACTTCTTGAGATGACGCAACCGTCATTATTAGACAAGATAACGACTGGTTTCCCAATACATTGAGGCTGAAAAACCCGTTCGCACGAAGCATAAAAATTGTTACAATCGATTAAAGCATACATCCTGTAAATTTACAGAATAGCTAATAATGTAACCGAATGACAAAAGTTAATTTTTTGGATTGTTGATAAGTAAAAATTAAAATGAAATTAATAGAAGCAATGATTTTATCTAAATATTCCCAATAATTTTATCCATAACCCAATTTGTATTAGTAGCAGTTTGCCCGCTAGAAGGATGAATCGTTTTACCGAGAAGATGATTGCGCATATTTTCTACATGATACAATTGTATGTTTTCAGGATTTTCGACAAAGAGTTCGGTTTTTCCTTTTTCGTTTAGCAATAGTAAAGATTCATCATTGAAAACGGAGAATGTTATTTTACCACTACTTCCAAAAATTTCTACGATATCTTCTCGAGTACTACAGCTAAAATTCCAACTGCCTGAACCTGTAACTCCCGATTCGTGTACCCAACAAGCGGTTATGGCATCCTTAGCAGAATATAAATTTTGTTGGTTGAGACTAATACCCGAAACGTCTTTTATGTTTCCTAAAAGAAAAGTGAATAAATCAAGTCCGTGGCTGGCCAAGTCATCAAAATAACCCCCAGTTGCTATAGTTGCATCTGTGCGCCAATTGTACTCTTTACTCAAATCTAATGGCGACGCAGGTTTACTCAAATGCCATCGGATATGTCGTACTGTTCCGATATCATTATTTGAAAGCCAATTTTTTATTTGCTCGAAACGGGGTAAGGAACGGCGGTAATAAGCAACAAAAAGCGGAATATTTTTTTCTTGAAAAGCTTCGCAAATGGCTAAACTATCTTTATAACTAGGTGAAAGGGGCTTTTCTATACAACAGATCTTACCCGCTTGAGCTACTTTTAGTCCATAAAATTTATGACTGTCAGGAGGAGTAGCAATATATATGGCATCAATATCAGGGTCATTTATTAAGGCATCGGCATCTGTGTAAAATCTATTGATGTTATGTCTCTTAGCATAATCGGAAGCTTTTTCAGCATCTCTTCTCATTACAGCAACGACCTGAAATCCTTCTGTTTTTTGGTACGCAGGACCACTTTTTATTTCTGTAACATTCCCACAACCTAAGATACCCCAACGAATTATTTTTGAATTAGTATTTATATTCATTTTTCAAATGGTATTTGATTTTTATCTAACACTGTTTTTATGAGTTATAAATGTATGCAAAAACGAAAAACCATCTCTTTTTGTGAGATGGTTTATTATTTTATTTATTAAATTTTTATGACAATACATTTAATAATAAGGAAGGGAAAAGTCCTAGAATGAGATTTAAAACAATAGCTACTATTGCAACCAAGTATATTAATGTTGGCGTTCCTATTCGAGTTTCGTTAGGCTCTTTTGTATACATGGCCAAAATAAGTTTAAAATAATAACCCACACTTATAATGGAGTTAATAACTGCAGCAATTACCACCACTAAATAGCCTGCTTGAATAGTTTGATTAAACAAGATTAGCTTAGCAAAAAATCCTGAGAAAATAGGAATTCCTGCCATAGAAAGTAATGCACCTGTTAGTATCGCTGCTAGTAACGGATTGGTTTTTCCTAATCCATGGAAGTTGACAATATCTTCATTGTCTCTATTTTTACAAACGTATAAGAGAACACTAAATGCAGCAATACCTGATAGAGTATATGCCGTAGCATAGTACAATAAACTACTTGCCGAAGAGGATAAATTCAACAAGGTCATTAACATAAACCCAGCGTGAGAAATCCCTGAAAAGGCTAGCATACGTTTTACATTGGCTTGTCGCAATGCCATAATATTTCCTACAGTCATAGAAGCAATTGAGATTACCACAATGATGATTTGAAAAGAATAAGAGACATCTGCATTCATCGCAACTAATAATTTGTAAAGTGTAGCCATAGCCACCACTTTAGCAAGTGTACTCATTGTTGCAGTTGTAAGTGCTGGGGAGCCTTCATAAACATCGGGTGCCCAAAAATGAAACGGAACTGCAGCTATTTTGAAAAGCATTCCGATGGTTACCATTGCAATACCTATTGGAAACCAAATAGGCAGTTCGGCCGATTGTGATAATTCGCTAATTTCCACAACATCAAAAGTTCCCATTGCACCATAAATCAAGCAGATACCGAACAATATAATTCCTGAAGCAAAAGATCCCATTAGAAAGTATTTCATTCCGGCTTCATTACTTTTAAGACTCAAACGATTGCTTGCCGCTAAAATGTATAAGGATATTGATAAAACTTCGATACCTAAAAAGAACATCGCTAAATTTCCAAAAGAAACCATCGCAACAGCACCAGATAATAAAAATATTTTTATGGCAATATAATCGGATAGTTTTGTTTGATGATTTTCATAAAAATTATGGCTTAAGGTTACTAAAAAGATAGTCAGCACTATAAAAAGACTCGAAAAAGCCACAGTAAATTTGTTTACTACAATCATATTATGATGGAAGCTTCCTGGAGTATTAAACTCTGATACCGTTAATCCAAGTATGGCTAATAATCCAATAATTGTAATTGGAATAATTCCTTTTCTTATATTAAAAATTTCAAATAAAAGGCATAAAACACCTAATCCTGTTATAGCTATTAATGTATTCATTTTTTGATTTTTTGATTTAGGATTTTCGATTTAGGATTTGTGAAACTGGATTATAATTTACAAAAACCCTAATTCTTAATACCTAATTCCCTAATTTTTTATATTATTTTTTTCTTTTATTGTTTTTATCCCCGCTGAAAAAATAGCTACTAATTCGTCAGCTTCTTTTATTAATTTTTCAAGCTCATCTAAATCACATTCTATTTCTAATCCTTTTATAAATTCTAACCAAAATAAACTTTCGTCAGCTTCTTCATCTACTACTTTAAGTTTATTTAAAAAGTCTGAACTAGATTTTCCTCTACATACAGCTCGATAATTTGCAGCAACTGATGATGATGATTTAAAGAGTTGATATGAAACGACATCTACTGCTTTGCTTTTATTTAATGACATTAAAAACTTAAAAACATTTAGCGCAAATTCTTTTGTTCTATTTTTTAGTTCTTCTTTTGTCATATTTATTTAAATCCTAATTCAAAAATCCTAAATCCTAATTTCTATTAATTATAGTTAGGATATTTTCTAGACTTGGTGTTATCAAATCTGTAATTGGTTTTGGATACATTCCAAAAAAGAATAAAACAACAATAATTATAATCATTGATAATGCTTCACTGATTGTAACATCAGCAAAAACTTTTTTATTAGTTTCTCCCAACATAACATGTTGAAACATTTTCAACATATAATAGGCTCCCAAAATGATTGTTGTTCCTCCTAAAATAGCAAACCAAATATTTATTTGAAATAAGCTATACAGTACAGTAAATTCTCCAATAAAGTTAAAAGTAGATGGTAACGCTACTGATGCCAATACTAATATCATAAACATTGAAGTAAATTTTGGAGATTGGGTGCGAATACCACCCATTTCTGCAATGATTCTAGTTTCATATCTTCTAAAAATGATTTCTGCTGCAAAGAATAATCCAACTACTACGAAACCATGCGCTATCATTTGCAAAACAGCTCCTCGCAATCCATCAAGAGTAAGGGTATAGGTTGCTGCAGCAATTAATCCTACGTGAGCTAACGAAGAATAAGCCAATAATTTTTTTAAATCTTTTTGGCGTAAAGCAACAATCGATCCGTAAACAACTCCTGCAATTCCTAGTCCAACAAAAATAAAAAGATACTGTTTTGCAGCTAATGGTGCAATTGGCAACTGCCAACGAATAATGCTATACAATCCCATTTTAAGCATTATTCCAGATAACAACATAGTTCCAACGGTTGGTGCTTTTTGATACACTTTTGCTTGCCAAGTATGAAAAGGTATAATCGGAATTTTAATTGCATAGGCTAAAAAGAACCCTAAAAATATCCATAATTGTTCTGCATCGGATAATTGTAATTTATACAAATCATCGAGTAGTAAACTTCCTGCTTTTTGGTATAAATAAACAAAGCCCACTAGCATAAATAATGATCCTGCTAAAGTGTAGATAAAGAATTTTACAACCGCTTTTTTACGATCTTCGGCATCGCCATTACCCCACAAAAGTGCAATAAAGTATATAGGTATTAATGCCAATTCCCAAAAAATATAGTACAATAAACCGTCAGCAGCAAGAAATGTTCCAACCATTGCAAATGCCATAAATAAGATTAAAGCATAAAACGATTTGGAGTTTTTATATTCATTACCAAATGAAGAAAAAATTATCAATGGCGTTAAAACAGTTGTCAATAAAAGCATCGCTAGCGAAAGACCATCTGCTTTTAGTGCAAAAGAAATATTTGGTTGAGTAATCCATTGGCTTATAAAACTAATATTCTCTCCGGCATTAAAATGATTTAATAACACTATAGAGGAGCCCAGAGCCAATACACTAAAGAACAAAGCGACCTTAGAAGCGAGTTTGTCTCCAGCTAAGTAAGTTGCAAATGAGCCAACTAAAAGTAAAATTAATATAAGAGTTACATTCATAATAAAAGAATTATTGAGCTAAAAATAAATAGGAAATAATGGCGCATATTCCAATAACAAAAACAAAAAGATACAGTCCAATACTACCGTTGTGTACTTTTCTGCCTTGAGCACTTAATGCAATGGTTACTTTTCCTAATCCAAAAATAAGAGACGAAATAAAGGTTTCTATATAATCTCTAAAAAAACGTGACAATGCATTTATAGGATTTACAAAAAGCACAGTATAAGCCTCATCTACATAATATTTGTTGTATAAAACTTTAGAGAAACCTATAATAGCTTCGTCTGATACTGGAACAGTATTTCGTTTGTTGTATTTAACATAGGCTAAGACAATACCTACGATTCCTCCAATTACTGCAATGGTCATTAAAATATACGCTGTTGTATCTAAATGATGCTCTGCTGCAGCTAATTTGGGTAAAACAGGAGTAAGGTAATCGTTTAACCAACTGTGTCCTGGCAAGCTAATCAAACCTCCAAAAGTGGCTAAAATAGCCAAAACAATTAATGGAAATGTGATTAAACTAGGACTTTCGTGCAGATGATGTTTTTGTTCTTCGGTTCCTCTGAAGGTGTTAAAGAATGTTAGAAACATTAACCTAAACATATAAAACGCTGTCATAATTGATGCTATCGAAGCGATAATCCAAAGTGGGATACTGTGTTCAAAAGCAACTAATAATATTTCATCTTTTGAGAAAAAACCTGAGAATAAAGGAACTCCTGATATTGCTAATGATGAAACTAACATTGTCAGATAAGTAATTGGCATGACCTTTTTTAATCCGCCCATTTTTCGCATGTCTTGCTCTCCGTGTAAAGCATGTATAACTGAACCCGAACCTAAGAACAAGCAAGCTTTAAAGAATGCATGTGTAATGACATGAAATATGGCTACTTCATAGGCGCCAACTCCTAGTGCCAAAAACATGAGTCCTAATTGTGAAACGGTAGAGTAGGCTAAAACTTTTTTAATATCATTCTGAACCAAACCAATTGTTGCCGCTACTAATGCAGTAATAGCTCCAACTACAGCAATAATGTTTTGTATATTTGGTACTAAATCGAATAGGAAATTTAATCTCGAAACCATGAAGATTCCCGCAGTAACCATTGTTGCAGCGTGAATTAAAGCAGAAACAGGTGTTGGACCAGCCATAGCGTCTGGCAACCAAGTATATAATGGTATTTGTGCTGATTTTCCGCAAGCTCCAATAAACAATGCAAATGCAGCGGTTCCAATCCAATACGAATTTATAGTTGTAGTAGTTTCAATAGAAGTCTTTAAAGTTGTAAAATCTACGGTTGAAAATAATACTCCTAAAATAAATATTCCAATTAATAAACCTAAATCTCCAATTCTATTCATAATGAAGGCTTTCTTAGCGGCATCATTATACTCTTGGTTTTTATGCCAAAATCCTATTAATAGATACGAACAAAGCCCAACGCCTTCCCAACCAATAAACATTACTAATAAGTTACTTCCAATAACTAGAGTAATCATGAAGAACACGAACAAGTTCAAATAAGCAAAAAATTTATGCATGTTTTCATCATCATGCATATAACTTATGGAATACAAATGAATCAATGATCCAATTCCAGTTACAAAAAGCAACCATAAAATCGACAATTGGTCTAGTAGCAATCCAAACCCGACATTAAAATTACTAATAGTAATCCAATCGAATATATGTATAGTAACTGGTTGTTTTGTTTGGTTTATTTGCAAGAAAAAATAAATCGAAACCACAAACGAAATGGCAACGGTAAACGTTCCGATAGTCCCTGAAACTGATTTTCCTAATTGTTTACCAAAGAAAACATTGATTAGAAATCCAAGTAAAGGAGTTAAAAGTAATACTAAAGCTAAATTGGTATCCATTGAAAATTATCCTTTTAAGTTTTTTAAATTAGCCACATCAATTGTGCCTGAATTTCTAAATATTGAGACTAAAATTGCCAAACCAACGGCTACTTCTGCTGCAGCAACTGCCATCGAAAAGAACACAAAAATTTGACCTTGTGCATCTTGATGGTAGGTTGAAAATGCTACAAACAATAAGTTTACGGCATTTAACATGATTTCAATTGACATAAAGACAATAATGGCATTTCGTCTGTATAATACTCCAAAAACGCCAATACAAAAAAGTATTACGCAAAGGAAAATATAATTTTCTATACCAATTTGGTTTAAAATATTGTTCATACTATTTTTCTAGTTTTTCTTTTTTAGACAATAAAACAGTTCCAATCATGGCAACTAAAAGCAATATCGATGCATATTCAAAAGGAACCATATATTCATTCAATAATACTTTTCCGAGAACTTTAATAGATTGAAAATCTTCGCCGGTAGTTATATATTCTCCAACTATTGGATTTGAATTTATAAAAATGAGTATAAGCACAAAACATATTAAGCAAAATGAAACAATAGCCCCTAAACGAGTAATTCTAGGTTTATGAACTTCATTTTCTTTATTCAAATTCATCAACATTATGGTAAATAAAAACAAAATCATAATAGCTCCAGAATATACAATAACATGAACAATTGCTAGAAACTGCGAGTTCATCAACAAATAATGTCCTGCAATAGAGAAAAAGCAAATCACCAAATAAATAGCGCTATGAATCGGGTTTTTACTAAAAATTGTAAGAAAGGCCGTAGCTAAAGTTACCGCGGATAATACACAAAATAATATAAGTACAATAGACATTAATTAGCGTTTTTAAGTTGAGTGTTTTTTAGTGCCATTTCTAATGGCATGACTAATTTATCTTTGCCGAAAATAAAATCTTCTCTTTCATAACTTGAAGGCACCAATACTTTCGAAGTCGTTAAATAAACGGCGTCTTTTGGGCAAGCTTCTTCGCATAATCCACAAAAAATACATCGTAGCATATTAATTTCATATATAGAAGCATATTTTTCTTCTCTGTACAAATGTTTTTCATCTGCTTTACGTTCAGCAGCAGTCATGGTTATGGCTTCTGCGGGACAAGACAAAGCGCATAAACCACAAGCTGTACAGTTTTCACGACCTTGTTCATCACGTTTCAACATGTGTTGACCGCGATAAACAGGACTCATGGTTCTAACTTGCTCAGGATACTGTATGGTTACTTTTCTAGTAAATAAATGTTTTATGGTAATCCATAAACCCTTAATGATTGCAACAAGATACAAGCGTTCTAAAAAAGTCATCTCTTTATTTGAGACCACTTTTTTTCTACCCGATAATGATATAGTTTCTATTGACATTTTCTTTATTTTTTTGAAGCTACTCCTGCTATTCGTTTTAATCTTTTATGCCGAACACCGGCACAAAAGGATTTTCACTGCTATCAGGGCTAGGGTAATTCGTATTTAATATCTTTTATTTTTTATAACCAATCTTTGTTCTTTCAATTGTATTCTCTTTCTTGTCAATTAACTCGTCGAGATAACTAAATACCAATTCGATGTTTTTACTCTGACTAGAAATTTTCTTTTTTATCTCTTCAATTTCTAATTTTATACTCAAATTATCGGCTAGCATTTCTCTAATTTTAGTAAAAACCCTAATAATTTGAATATTTACCTTAATGGCCGTCATGCTATTAATTACACTTGAAAGCATTGCAACACCTTGCTCTGTAAAGGCCATTGGAAGGTATCTTGTTCCGCCCCAACTTGAGGTGCCAATTTGGCTCCTTAAGATTTCATACTCTACACTTGTAAGTTCAAACATAAAATCCTCTGGAAATCTTTCCATATTTCTACGAACTTGTCTCTTTAATTGTTTCGTTTCAACATCATAAAGTTCGGCTAAATCAGAATCTAACATTACTTTTTGACCTCTAATAAAATAAATTTTATTTGTTATTATTTCATCAGGAATGATTATTTGACTCATGATAAAAAACTAAAACCCAAAATAAGCAGCAATATCTGCTCTCAAAATTACGATTCCAGTAATTACAATATTAATGATTGAAAGCGGAATCAATATTCTCCATCCTAAATGCATCAATTGGTCGTATCTAAATCTTGGAATCGTCCAACGCACCCACATATAGAAAAATATAAACCCACAAATTTTAATAAACAAAGTCGCAATTCCTAAAACATTGGCTAGGTTTACGCCCCAATTTTCAATAACCCAACTCATTCCAGGATAATTGTATCCGCCAAAGAATAAAATAGCTAAAATAGCTGATGATATAAACATATTTGCATACTCGGCAAACAAATAGAAACCCATTTTCATCGACGAATATTCGGTATGGTAGCCTCCAATAAGTTCAGTTTCACATTCTGCTAAGTCAAAAGGAGTTCTATTCGTTTCTGCAAAAGCACAAATCAAAAATATTAAAAAAGAAAGCGGTTGATAAAATACATTCCAATTCATTCCGGCTTGTTGTGCAGAAATTTCTCTCAAGCTCAAAGAACCAGTCATCATTAATAAAGCTATAATAGAAAGCCCCATGGCAACTTCATAAGAAACCATTTGAGAAGCGGCACGAACCGCACCTATTAAGGAAAACTTATTGTTTGATGCCCAACCACCAATCATTATTCCGTAAACCCCAACCGAAAGTACTCCGAAAATATACAATAAAGCGACATCAATATCAGCTGCTTGTAAAATAATATCTCTACCAAATAAGTGAAACTTATCGCCCCATGGAATAACAGCACTTGTCATTAATGCGGTACTCATAGCAATTGCAGGACCAACAAAAAATAAAAATCTATTTGGAGTGTTAGGTTCAAATTCCTCTTTAGCAAATAATTTCATTCCATCTGCAAGAGGTTGTAATAAACCTAAAGGACCTGCTCTATTAGGCCCTATTCGGTCTTGGAGCCAAGCAGCAACTTTGCGTTCTGCCCATGTAGAATACATAGCCATTAGCATGGTAACACCAAAAACTATTAAAACAATAACGCTTTTGTCTATAATAAGTGTACTATTCATTATCGCTTAGACTTTGTTGGTTAATAATGTCCTCTTCGGTCAAAGCAATAGCGGGCATACTAATTTTTTTACGATCAATATCTCTACCCATTAAAATATTTTTTTCGGTAGCTATTTCTACCTTATCTAATTTTCGAGTATAATTATTTTGGTTAATAACAGAATCTTTTTCGAATTTTCTTGGTCCTTCAATTACCCAATCATTAATTTCTTTGTGGTCAAAACGGCATCCGTTACAAATAAATTCTTCCACTTCGTGGTATTCGTCTTTTCTTCCAGTAACTCTTTGTATTTCGTCACCAAACATCCATACCGTAGTTTTTCCGCAACATTTGTCGCAATCTCGGTGTGCATTATAGGGTTTGTTAAACCAAACTCTCGATTTGAATCGGAAAGTTTTGTCAGTCAATGCACCCACAGGACAAACATCAATCATGTTTCCAGAGAACTCATTATCTATCGCTTTAGAAATGCAGGTTGAAATATTAGAATGATCTCCTCTGTCCATAACACCGTGAACCCGATTGTCCGTCAATTGATCGGCAACCATTACACAACGGTAACACAAAATACAACGATTCATGTGTAGTTGAATATTTGGACCAATATCTTCTGGTTCGAACGTTCTTTTTTCTTCTATAAAACGAGTTTCCGATTTTCCGTGTTCGAAACTTAAATTTTGCAAATCACATTCTCCAGCCTGGTCACAAACCGGACAATCTAAAGGGTGGTTAATTAGCAAAAATTCGGTTACTGATTTTCTTGCTTCTTGTACTCTAGGCGATGATTTACTGTTCACTTCCATTCCGTCCATACAACCCGTTACGCAAGATGCCATTAATTTTGGCATTGGTCTTGGGTCTGCTTCACTTCCTTTTGCTACTTCAACCAAACAACAACGGCATTTTCCGCCGCTTCCTTTTAGTTTTGAATAATAACACATCGCTGGCGGAACTACTTCTCCGCCAATCATGCGTGCAGCTTGTAGGATTGTTGTTCCTGGTTCTACTTCTATACTGTGACCGTCTATTGTTACTTTCATTATAGTAAATTCTTGTCTTTAAACTGTTACTTTAGAAACTAAATGCTTCACTTTTTCAAAAGGTTCGGCAACAAAATGGTCTCTATTTTTTATTTTTTCTGGGAAACGGATGTGGTACTCAAATTCCTCTCTAAAATGACGAATCGCTGCTGCCACTGGCCATGCTGCAGCATCACCCAACGGACAAATAGTGTTTCCTTCTATTTTGCTTTGAATACTTAAAAGCAAATCAATATCTTCTTCACGACCGTGACCGTTTTCTATTCGGTGCAATACTTTTTCCATCCAACCTGTTCCTTCACGACAAGGTGAACATTGACCACAACTTTCATGATGATAAAAACGAGAGAAATTCCAAGTGTTACGAACGATGCAGGAAGTATCGTTATAAACTATAAATCCTCCAGATCCTAACATAGAACCTGTTGCGAATCCTCCATCAGATAAACTTTCGTAAGACATTAATCGTTCTTCTCCTGCTGCAGTTTTGTATATTAAATGTGCTGGTAAAACTGGAACAGAACTTCCTCCTGGCACAAAAGCTTTTAAAGGTCTGTCAGAACTCATCCCGCCACAATACTCATCAGAATTCATAAACTCATAAACACTTAATCCCAATTCAATTTCGTAAACGCCTTGGTTTTTGATATGTCCTGAAGCCGAAATTAATTTAGTTCCAGTAGAACGCCCAATTCCTATTTTTGCATAATCGGCGCCAGAATTATTCACAATCCATGGCACAGCGGCAATAGTTTCTACATTATTTACGACTGTTGGATTTGACCAAAGTCCTGAAACTGCTGGAAATGGGGGTTTTATACGAGGATTTCCACGTTTTCCTTCCAAAGATTCAATCAATGCGGTTTCTTCACCACAGATGTAGGCACCGCCACCAATTTGAACGTACAAATCTAAATCGTAACCTGAACCTAAAATATTTTTTCCTAAGAAACCTGCCGCTTTAGCTTCGGCAATGGCACGTTCTAAAATTTTGTAAATCCACATGTACTCTCCACGAATGTAGATATAGGATAGATTTGCACCTAAAGCATAACTAGATGTTATCATTCCTTCAATCAATAAGTGAGGAATAAATTCCATCAAATAACGATCTTTAAAAGTTCCTGGTTCTGATTCATCAGCATTGCAAACCAAATGTCTTGGTTTACCAGATTTTTTATCAATGAAACTCCATTTCATTCCCGCTGGAAAACCAGCCCCACCACGACCTCGTAATCCAGAAGTTTTTACTTCTTCGACTACTTCATCGGGAGTCATTTTTTTTATGGCTTTTTCTACAGAAGCATAACCACCTTCTTTGCGATACACTTCGTAGGTTTTAATTCCGGGAACGTTTATTTTGTCTAATAATATTTTTTGTGACATATTATTTATCGTGTAAAACTATTTTATTGTCTTTACAATCAGCTATTAGTTGATCTACTTTTTCTTTATTCAAATGTTCTTTGTAGAAATCTCCTAATTGCATCATCGGAGCATACCCACAAGCCCCTAAACACTCTACTCCACGAACTTCAAATAGGCCGTCAGATGTTGGTTCTCCTACTTGTACGCCTAATTTATTACAAGTATAATCCATCAAATCTTCCACACCGTTTAAACAACAAGGAGAAGTTTGACAAAATTCGAACATGTATTTTCCTATAGGACGTTGATTATACATGGTGTAGAAAGTTACCACTTCATACACTTCGATAGGCTTTAATTTAAGTATTTCGGCAACTTTATCTTGCAATTCGATACTCAGCCAATTGTCATGGGCATCTTGAACTTCATGTAAAACAGGCAATAATGCCGATTTTATTTTATCATCAGGATAATGACTAATCAATTCATTGATACGACTCATCAATGTTTCGGTTATATTTATTTCTTGTTTGTAATGCGTTTTTTCCATTTTAATTTCTTTTAACCACTAAGTACACAACGAAGTCACAAAGTTCACAAAGATTTATTTTTAGGAATCAAATTTTTTAATTTTTAATTCTCAATTTTTAATTATTTTATGCGTCTAATTCTCCAGCAATAACATTTAAACTTGACAAAATTACTATCGCATCAGATAATAATGCGCCTTTTATCATTTCTGGATAAGCTTGATAATAAATAAAGCAAGGTCTTCGGAAATGCAATCTGTAAGGAGTTCGACTTCCGTCCGTAACCAAATAAAATCCTACTTCGCCATTTCCTCCTTCAACAGGATGATAAATCTCTGCTACAGGAATAGGAACCTCTCCCATTACAATTTTGAAATGATAAATCAATGATTCCATATTATGATACACATCTTCTTTAGGAGGAAGGTAGTAATCAGGAACATTAGCATGATATTCATTTCCTTCTGGCATTTTTGCTAATGCTTGTTTGATGATACTAATTGATTCCCAAACTTCGGCATTTCGAACACAAAAACGGTCATAAGTATCGCCTGATTTTCCTACAGGAACAATAAAATCAAAATCTTCATAAGAAGAATAAGGTTGTGCTACCCTTACGTCATAATCAACTCCTGCTGCACGTAAATTTGGACCAGTGAATCCGTAGGCCATTGCTTTTTCGGCAGTAATTGGTCCAACATTTACAGTTCTATCAATAAAAATTCTGTTTCTTTCAAAAAGATTTTCAAATTCTTTCCAAGCCATTGGAAATTCTTCTAGAAACGTATTCAATAATTCAAATGCTTTCGGCGACCAGTCTCTTTCGAAACCACCAATTCTTCCCATATTTGTAGTTAAACGAGCGCCACAAATTTCTTCGTAGATTTCGTACACTTTTTCTCTAAATTGAAAAACATAAAGAAAACCTGTGTAAGCACCAGTATCTACACCAAGTATAGAATTACAAATTAAATGATCGGTTATTCTTGCTAACTCCATTACAATAACTCTAAGATATTGTGCTCTTTTAGGAACCTCAATGTCTAGTAATTTTTCTAAAGTCATCCACCAACCCATATTATTAATAGGAGAGGAGCAATAGTTCATTCTGTCTGTGAGTGGTGTAATTTGGTAAAACGGACGATTCTCAGCAATTTTTTCAAACGCACGATGAATGTAACCAATAGTTGGTTCGGCTTCAAGAATTCGTTCGCCATCCATCAACAAAATATTTTGAAAAATACCATGCGTTGCCGGATGAGTAGGCCCTAAATTCAGAATGGAAAGCTCGCTACCGTCATCGTTTAGTTTTTCTTTTATAATTTTAGCATATCGATGCTCTGGTGGTAATAATAGTTCTGACATTTATAGAATGTGAAAAATTATAAATTTGTTGTTGTTCTTCCAAAGAAACGATCATCTTTATCTGTCCTTCCTGAATCTTCCATTGGAAATTCTTTTCGCATTGGAAAAGAAATCATTTCATCCATATTTAAAATACGTTTCAACTGTGGATGTCCTATAAAATCGATTCCATAAAAATCCCAAGTTTCCCGTTCCATCCAATTGGAGCTTAGGAAAATATTTGAAATTGTTTTTATTGAAGGAGTTTCGTTAAGATAAGCTTTAATCTTGATGCGTTTGTTTTCGTACCAATTGTGTAAATGGTATACTACCGCAAATTGATGATTTTCATCATTATCGGGATAATGTAAGCCGCACAAATCAGTTAAAAAATGAAATTGTAAAGTTGGATCGTTTTTGAGGAATAAAATTACTGCTGTGTTTTTATCCGATTTTATTTCAAAAGAAAAAATATCTTTTTCTTGTTGAAAATTGAAAACATTTTCGCCAAATGTTTCGGTTAATTTATTTTGAATGTCTGAATTTTCTAAAGCCATTTCGTTATTTGATGTTATATGAGGCCAATAATTCTTGATACTCAGGAGAACTTCTTCTTCGAACAGATTCTGTCCTAACTAATTCCTGCAATTTCATTACACCGTCTACAATTTGTTCTGGTCTTGGCGGGCAACCTGGCACATATACATCTACAGGAATTACTTTATCAATACCTTGTAATACAGAATAAGTGTCAAAAATTCCTCCTGAAGAAGCACAAGCTCCAACGGCAATTACCCAACGAGGTTCAGCCATTTGCTCGTATACTTGACGTAAAATAGGCCCCATTTTTTTAGAAATAGTTCCCATTACCATTAGCATATCTGCTTGACGAGGCGAAAAACTTACTCTTTCAGAACCAAAACGAGCTAAATCATAATGTGACGCCATTGTTGCCATAAATTCAATTCCACAACAGGAAGTAGCAAAAGGCAATGGCCAAAGTGAATTGGCTCTAGCTAATCCTACTACATCGTTTAGTTTTGTTGCAAAAAAACCTTCTCCAACAACTCCTTCAGGTGGCGCTACCATATTTATATTTGAATCACTCATATTTAATTTTAGATTTAGGATTTAGATTTAGGATTTAATCCTAAAACCAAACCATTTCTATTAAATCATATTTTTTTACTCCCACTCTAATGCTTTCTTTTTGATGATATAGAAAAAACCAACTAAAAGCAAAGCCATAAATAAAACCATTTTAACCATTCCTTCCATTCCTAATTCTTTAAAATTGATTGCCCAAGGATAAAGAAAAATAACCTCTACATCGAATAGAACAAACAAAATTGCAACTAGAAAATATTTTACTGAAAAAGGAATACGTGCGTTTCCTATGGATTCTATGCCGCACTCAAAATTTTTATCTTTAGTTGTTGAATTTCTTTTTGGACCTAATTTTCCTGAGATGATAATCATACCGACAACAAAACCTACTGCTAAAAGAAACTGTATTAATATCGGAAAATAATCTAATTGAGTCGATTGCATAATGAAATATTTAATTCAATTTTATTTTTGCCACAAAGATAACAGTCAATAATTAATTAACAATGAAAATTAAAAAATCCTTTTATCAGTTGAGCTGTAAATTTACAATTTTTATTAATTATAAATAACAAATTAAGTTTGGTTTAAGAACTTTTTAACCTTTGTTCAGTATCATAGTCATTGAAAAAAAATAGTTTCATTTATTTATCAAAAAAAAAACGTTTCGAAGTAAATCGAAACGTTTAAAAATTTTGGGTAACAAAAATAATCTATATATTTTAGTCTTCAAGAACTGCTACTTTCGCAGCAACTTTCCCTTTTCTACCTTCTTCTTCTTCATAGCTCACTCTGTCACCTTCACGAAGTTCTTCCGCGTTGATTCCTGAAGCATGAACAAAAATGTCTTTTCCTGTTTCTTCGTCTGTAATGAATCCGTAACCTTTAGATTCATTGAAAAATTTAACTGTACCTGTACGCATTGTAATAGTAATAAATAATTTATAATGCCACAAATGTAATCTTTAAAATAATACGAAAGCTAAAATGTGTTAATTTTTTGTAAAAATTATTGATAGTCAGCATTTTCGGCATGACTAAATATTTAAGAAACCTATTTTTAAATCTTGAATTCCCAATTTAAAATTAAATTCACAGAATTGGTTTTAACCGTTCCATTATTGTATACAGGTATCGAACTTATATTTACTAGTCCATAGCTGTCTTTAATTTCTATGTTTAAATTAGTCTTTTCGTTTAATTTAATCTTCTTACCAAAACCTAAATTAAAGCCAAAATCAAAAGTCTTTATACCGTTTTTTTCATTCCCGATATTTGAATTAAGATTTAAAAAGATGGCAGTATTTAGTCCGCCATTTAAAAAGAAAGAGTTCTTTCTTCCTAAGTAATATTTAATGTTCAAAGGGATACTTAAATAGCTTAAAGTTGCTTTAGCCGTAAAACCAGCATCCTGACTAAACGCTGGGTCGAAAGGATCAAATTCTATAAGATTTTCTTCAAATAAAATTTTTCTCTTGAAGCTTTTGCGCTCGTAATTTAATCCTGTAAAAAATGACATTTTATTGTTTATGGGTAGTTCAAATGATGTTCCTAGCAAAAAATCAAAATCATATTTGTTTTTATCTGCTATTTCGTTACCTCGAATATTAGAATACGTTACACCAGTATTAATTCCAAACTTTATTTTATCTTGAGCAATTGAAAAGAGCGAGTAAGAAAGACAGAATATAAAAATTACTTTTCTCATTAGTCTAATTTTTTAACATAATATGCAACTCCTTCAATTGACTTTCATCTATAACTGATGGCGCATCAATCATAACGTCTCTTCCTGAATTGTTTTTTGGAAATGCTATAAAATCACGAATGGTTTCTTGTCCGCCCAAAATAGCTACTAATCGGTCTAGTCCGAAAGCCAAACCCCCGTGCGGTGGAGCTCCATACTGAAAAGCATCCATTAAGAAACCAAATTGATTTTTTGCTTCTTCTTCGGTAAAACCGAGATATTTGAACATTAATTGTTGCGTAGCTTTATCGTGAATTCTGATTGAACCACCGCCAATTTCATTCCCGTTTAAAACCATATCATAAGCATTAGCACGAACTTTTCCCGGATTGGTTGCTAATAAGTGCATGTCTTCTGGTTTTGGTGACGTAAACGGATGGTGCATGGCGTGCCATCTTTCTGATTCTTCATCCAATTCTAATAAAGGAAAATCTACAACCCATAACGGAGCAAATTCTGCTGGATTTCGCAATCCTAAACGAGTTGCTAATTCCATTCTAAGTGCAGAAAGTTGGGTTCTGGTTTTATCGGCCGGACCAGAAAGCACAAAAATCATATCGCCAGCTTTAGCGCCTGTAATTGAAGCCCATTGTTGCAAATCAGATTGATCGTAAAACTTATCTACAGATGATTTGAATGTTCCATCTGCTTCACATTTTACATAAACCATACCTGATGCTCCAACTTGAGGACGTTTTACCCAGTCAATTAAAGCATCTATTTCTTTACGTGTGTATGTTGAGCAATTAGGGGCAGCAATTCCGACAACCAATTCTGCGGCATTGAAGATAGGAAAATCTTTATGTTGTGCCACTGCGTTTAATTCTCCAAATTCCATCCCGAAACGGATATCTGGTTTGTCATTTCCGTAGGTTTTCATGGCGTGGTCGTAGGTCATTCTTGGGAATTTTTCTACTTCTATGCCTTTTATTTCTTTCAATAAATGTCTGGTTAAGCCTTCAAATACATTCAAAATATCTTCTTGCTCAACAAAAGCCATTTCACAATCGATTTGTGTAAACTCAGGTTGTCTGTCGGCACGCAAATCTTCATCACGGAAGCATTTTACGATTTGAAAATATTTGTCCATGCCACCTACCATTAACAATTGTTTGAAGGTTTGAGGAGATTGCGGTAAAGCATAAAACTGACCTTCATTCATTCTGCTTGGCACTACAAAATCTCTTGCGCCTTCAGGTGTAGACTTTATTAAATAGGGAGTTTCAACTTCGCAGAAATCTAGATTTGAAAGGTAATTTCTAACTGCTTGTGCTACTTTATGACGAAAAAGCAAACTGTTTTTTACAGGATTTCTTCTAATGTCTAAGTATCTGTATTTCATTCTAATATCTTCTCCGCCATCGGTTTCGTCTTCTATAGTGAACGGAGGGGTAATTGAAGCATTTAGTATCGTTAATTCAGAAACTAAAATTTCTATATCGCCAGTAATCATGTTCTTGTTTTTGGCTTCACGCTCAATAACAGTACCTTTTACTTGAATCACAAATTCACGACCAAGGGTTTTAGCCAATTCGAAAACCGCTTTTTGGGTACGACCTTCATCAAAAACCAATTGCGTGATACCATAACGATCTCTTAAATCAACCCAATTCATAAATCCTTTATCACGCGATTTTTGCACCCAACCCGCAAGTGTAACGGTGGTGTTGATGTGCGAGGCGTTAAGTTCGCCGTTATTATGACTTCTAAACATTATTATAAATTTTTATTTTGATTTGCTGGCAAATTTAGTATTAAATATCAATTTTTGGTTTGAGTTTTTAAATTATTAGACCTGATTGATTTATTTTACATGCATTCCAATGTTAAGTTTTTATCCAATGTTATTAAATTGTTAAGTAAAAGTTTTTATATTGTAAAATAATTACTATTTTTGTTATGTTATTATGAACAATTAAAAACCTACACTATGAAAAAGTATATGATTATCGGAGCAGTGTTGATTTCAAGTATGATTTTCGCACAAGCAAAACAACCAAAATTAGAGATAGTTGGAAAACAAGTAAAAGCTACTTACTTCTATGATAACGGTCAAGTTCAGCAACAAGGATTTCTAAAAGATGGAAAATTAGAAGGCAAATGGGTTGCTTTTGACATAAAGGGAAATAAAAAATCAATTGGCGAATATAAAAACGGAAAAAAGACAGGAAGCTGGTTTTTCTGGAACGATGTAATTTTAAGTGAAGTAGATTATTCTAACAATCAAATTACATTTGTTAAGAATTGGAAACAAGAGTCATTAGCGGTAAATTAATTCTCTACATAATATTAAAAGCCCGAAATAGTTTATTTATTTCGGGTTTTTTTGTGGCTACTTATAAAATGATTTTAAACCACAACTTTATTTCTAACTTTTAACCCCAGTATTAAAGTTGTTTTATCAAGAAGAGCATCACGGAAACCACTACCAATATTGGTATTATTATCCTTTTCCAAACGAATCCTTTTGTGCGGTAAATATATAAGTGGTCAGCTCTGTAAACAGCTTGGCTTTCTTAGTATTTAAAAAAAACCGTCTCAAGATTACATTTTGAGACGGTTTCATTTTTTTATTCTATTTTAATTTAAGCAACTTTATTTCTATCTCTCAACCAATATTTAGTTCTTTTAACTAAGTAAAACATTACCGGAACCATTACTAAAGTCAGGACCGTAGCATAAGTTAATCCGAAAATAATTGTCCAAGCTAGCGGCGACCAGAAAATTACATTATCACCACCCATATATAAGTGTGGATTCAAATCGGTAATTAAACCGAAGAAGTCAAAGTTTAGTCCTATGGCTAATGGAATTAATCCTAAAACTGCAGTCAATGCGGTTAATAACACTGGGCGTAAACGGTTTTTACCACTTTCAATGATGACTTCTTTTATTTCTACAAGTGATAAGTCATTATGACTTTCAACATCTTTTTCGGCAACTTTTTTATCCAAAAGCAGCACAAAGAAATCCATCAATACAATTCCGTTCTTCACCACAATTCCCGCCAGGGAAATAATTCCCATCATGGTCATCAGGATGACAAAATCCATATTGGCAATTACATAACCATAGAAGACACCACTGAAACTCAGTAATACGGTAAACAAAATCACTAATGTTTTGGAAACCGAATTAAATTGTAATACAATAATAATCGTAATTCCAGCCATGGCTAAAAACAGCGCATACATCAGGAAACTTTGGTTTTTGCCTTGTTCTTCCTGCACTCCTGAGAAGGAATATGATATTCCTTTTGGTAACTCATAGGATTTCAATTCCGTGCCAATTTGCTTTGTAATTTCGTCACCATTATAACCTGTCAACACATTCGAATAAATTGTCATTATTCGCTTATAGTTTTTCCTTTTGATTTGGTTATAGGTATTCGTTTTCTCCGTACTAGAGACTGCCGAAATAGGCACTTGCATCATTTGACCGTTAGTCTGATTTCTGAAAGTCAACGACTGATTAAAAAGGATATTTTCATTCTTGCGTTGGTCGTCTTGCATACGAACCACAATATTATAGTCATCATCCCCTTCTTTGAAAGTCGAAATTTCTTGTCCATAAACTGAACGTCGCAAGTTGAAACCTAATTGTCCTGTAGAAACGCCAAGACTTCCAGCATTTACTCTATCTACTTTTACTTCAAGTTCTGGACTTTCTTTATTTACATCAACATTCAATCGTTCAATTCCCGCAATCTTTTTCGCATCTATAAAAGCAATCATTTTGTCTGCTTCTTTTAGCATTACATCATAATCAGTTCCGGCAGCACCTGTTAATTGAACACTGATTGGATAACCGGCAGGCGGACCATTGGCATCTTTTTCAACAGTTACTTTAGCACCGGCAATTCCTTTAACTCTGGCCCTGATTTCATCCAAAACGTCAGAAGTATTAACACCTCTTCTGAATTTGAATTCGGAGAAATTCACGGTTACCTTTCCTTTAAATGGCGTTTCATTGGCTGAACCGGCATCTACATTAGGATTTCCTGCACCAACACCAACTTGGGAAACAATACTTTCAGCCAAATAATTCTCATTCGTTTTAGGATCGATATATTTTTTCATGATATCAATCACTTGTTTCTCTACGAATAACGTGGCTTTGTTCGTTTTTTCTATATCAGTTCCTTGTGGATATTCGATATACGTAATAACTTGTCTTGGAATGTTTTCAGGGAAAAACAATACTTTTCTTGGGAAAAGACCCAAAAGAAAGATGGATAAAAACAACATTCCAATAATTCCTCCCAATGCAAACCAAGCATTTCTGCCAGTTAAAATTTTAGCTAAAAAGCGTTTGTATTTTTCTTCTAATCTTGGAAAGAAACTGTGTTGAAAATCTTGTGTCCATTGGTACATTTTCCATTTGTATAACCACATTAATCCTAATGAAATTAAAGCAAAATGACCAATTCCTCTGGCGAATTTTGTGTCATTTACATTTCCGATGATGACAAACAGAATTCCAATTATTCCTAAAATTAAAGTGTATTTTTTGGCTGTTTTTGTTGTAACGTTTCTATCTTCAATATCCATCGAACCACCAGTCATAGCAGCATTTACTACCATGGCAACAAATAAAGATGCCGTTAAGGTTACCGAAAGTGTTATTGGAAAATAAATCATGAATTTACCCATAGTTCCTGGCCAAAGTGCAAAAGGTAAGAACGCCATCAGTGTTGTTGCCGTTGATGAAATTACAGGCCAGGCAATTTCGCCAATACCTACTTTTGAAGCTTGTACTCTTGGCATGCCTTTTTTCATATTGGCAAAAACGTTGTCGACCACCACAATTCCGTCGTCAACCAATAAACCTAATCCCATTACCAATCCGAAAAGCACCATCGTATTTAAAGTCAGTCCAAAGGCAGCTAAAATGGTAAAGGCAATCATCATGGAAAGCGGAATTGCCGCTCCAACAAACAATGAGTTTCGCAATCCCATGGTGAACATCAATACAATCATTACCAAAACAATTCCGAAGATAATATGGTTTGACAATTCGTCTACCTGATGTTCTACACGAGAAGATTGGTCGTTAGTTAACTCTACTTTTAAATCTTTAGGCAAATAATTTTCATGCGCCAATGTCAGTTTTTCTTTTACCTGCTCAATGGCAGAAATCATGTTTTGACCAGAACGCTTTTTCACATTAAGCATAACTACTTCCTTGCCTTTTTCACGGGCATAGGTAGTTTTTTCTTTTTCTTTAAAAGACACTACGGCAACATCTTTTAAATATACTGTTCCGCCGTTGTGTTTTATGACAATATTTTCTAGTTCTTTCGGGTCTTTGATTTCACCCACAATTCGGATGTTATTTCTGGAACCTTGAGATATTAAATTTCCGCCCGAAAGCGTCATGTTTTCATACTTAACCGCATTTTGAATGTCATCAAAAGAAACTTGGGCTGCAGTCATTTTGAAAATATCAACCGCAATTTCTACTTCTTTATCATCAACACCAAGAATGTCCACTTTTTTGACTTCCGGAATTTCCTCAATATCGTCCTGAAGTTTCTTTCCATAATCTTTCAATTGTTGCGTAGTATAATTTCCTTTCAGATTGATGTTCAAAATAGGCACTTCTTCCGAAATATTCAGTTCAAAAACACTTGGTTCAACTTTACTTCCGTTATCCAGATTTGGCCAATCGGTATCTGCTTTTACAATATCAACTTTGTCTTTGATTTTGGTTTTGGCATCTTCTATAGAAACTTTGTCCGAGAACTCGGCGATAATCATTCCGTAATCCTGAAATGAACTTGCTGTTACTTTTTCAACACCACTGATGTTTTTGATTTGTTTTTCGAGTGGTTTGATAATTAATTTTTCTACGTCTTCTGCTGAATTTCCAGGGAAAACAGAAGAAATATATACTTTGTTTTCAATGATTTCCGGGAAATCTTCACGTGGCATCGTTACATAGGCAATCAAACCTGTAACTACGATAAGCAAGGTGAAAATATATACCGTGACACGATTTTCTATTGCCCAACTTGATATGCTGAATTCTTTATTTTTATGACTCATTTTTTATTTTTTAGATTTCCGATATTAGAAATTCAACTTCATTCCTTCCGAAATGTTGTTTACACCTTCAGTTACAATAACATCATCGGCAGATAAACCACTCAATATTTCAGTTACATTATCCGATGATTTTCCAACGGTTACGATAACTTTTTTGGCTTTTCCAGTTTTACCGTTGCTTTCTTCAACAATGTAAATAAATTTGTTGCCTTCTCCATCTTCTTGCACTACATTAGTAGGAACTACGATGGCTTTTGTGTTAGTGTAATCAACGATTTTTAGCTTAGCTACTTGATTTGGACGCAATAAATTATCCGGATTTGGAAGCCCAACTTCAATACCAAAACTTCTGTTGTTCGGATTGATAAAATTCCCCACTTGGCGCACTTTTCCTTTATATGTTTTGTTTAAAGAAGACAAGAAAACATCCACTTGATCGCCTACTTTTAGTTTGCCAATATAAGTTTCAGGAACTGAAGTAGAAACATACATGCTTCCTAAATTCACAATTCGCATCAAACCTTGAATGCTTGGCGCAACAACTTGACCTTTTTCAACAAAAACTTCATCTATAGTCCCGCTGAATGGCGCACGGATAACAGTTTTGGCTAATTGTGATTTCATTTGAGCCACACCTTTTTGCGCCCCTATCATTTGGGTTTGTGCCTGAAGAAATTGAATCTCAGAACCAATTTTTTTATCCCAAAGATTTTTTTGTCTTTCATAAGTAGTTTTAGCTAACGCATATTGATTTTCCAAACTTGCTAATTGTTGGCTCATCCCGGCATCATCAACTCTTCCAAGGATTTGTCCTTTAGAAACCGTCTGTCCCGCTTTTACAGTAAGGGAGGTTAATGTCCCGCTAAATTCAGGTTGTACAATAATATTTTCTTTAGTGTCAACACTTCCCTGAACTTCTAGATAATGATTGAAAATAGTGTCTTTTACAGTTGCAATGGAAACTAAAGCTTCTTCTTTTTTAACATCAAGTGTGGCTAACGCCTCTTCAATTTTGGCAATATCAGCTTGTAACAAAGCTTTCTTTTCGTTTAATGCTTTTATATTTTTGGCTTTGATTAAATCGTCTATGTTTTCTGTTTTGTTCGAGTTGGTACAAGACATTAAAAACAATAAAGTTGCTATAAAGGGGAATATTTTTTTCATGTCAATTTTTGATTAGTTTTTATTTATTATTTTTTCTAAGGCTGCTTTTTTGTTAATGATATTCACCATCGATTGGAGATAGTTTTGTTGTGCTGTATACAATTGTCTTTGTGCTTCGCTGAAATCAAAACTTGATGATAATCCTTCGGTAAATTTGATTTGTTGTTTTTTCTCAATGCGTTCGGCTAAACTCAAATTGCTTTTTGAATTAGCATATTCCTCAATACTGAAGTCGTATTCGCTTTTTGCTCTTTCAAATTCTAATTTTAATTGTTGTTCGGTTTGGGTAAGTTGTGTTTTGGCTTGCTCGAAAGCAATTTTAGCTTGTTCGGTTTTAGCCTTTCTTCCAAAACTACTAAAAATAGGAACGTTTAAACTTATTCCAAGATTAGAAAATTTGTTCCATTTTTGAGTGCTATCAAAAAAAACGAAATCATTACCAAACGAATTGTACCCAAAATTAAATGCAGCACCTAAAGACGGTAAAGCTTTACTTCTTTGCAATTTTAATTCTAAGGAACGTTGTTCTTGAAAATTAGTCGCCATTTGATAATTAATGTTTTTAGATACTTCAAAACCACTTTGAGAAAATGCCAAATCTAAATTTGAAACTGTCAAACTATCTAATTTGTCTTTCAGTTTTAAATCTGCATTAATATCTATTCCTAATGAAAACTTTAGCATTTTAGTGGCAATATCAAGTAGTCTTTTAGTGTTACTTAAATTACTATTAATCGATGACAATGTAATTTGAAGTTGTTCAACATTTTCTTCTTCAATTAATCCGTTCTTATAGGTTTCTTGAGTATCCGCAAGTGTTTTAGACAAAGTTGCTTTGTTTTTCTCAAGAATTATAATGCTTTCTTCAGCTAAAAGGACATTGCCATAGGCGTTAACAATCATTTCTCTAATTTCCAGATTGGTTTTTTGCTTGGCATTTTCATAAAATTTTAAATAGGTTTTTGAGGCTTGAAGTGCAACTATATAAGAACCATCAAAAATTAATTGAGTTAACGTTAATCCAGAGTTCACAGATTGTTTGGTTCCAAAAGCAAAAAGTGCAATGTCATTAGGATTGCCTGCAGGATTAAAAGCGTTTCCAGAAACACCTTGTAAAGTAAAGTCGAAATTTTTTAAGTATCCTACACTGCCACTTATTTGGGGTAATCCAGCTGCTGTGGTTTCCCACTTTTTTTCTTTGGCAGATTCAATATCTCTATTGGCATTTATAACAGAATAATTGTGTTCCAAAGCATGATTAATGGCTTCTTGTAAACTAAATGAATAGTTTTGTGGTTTGTCTTGAGCTTGCAGAATACTTGCAATCAAGAAAAAAGTTAGTATTAATTTGTTTTTCATATAGATGATTATTGATTTTTGTTTTTTAGTAAGTGTTCTAATACGACCACGCCTTTGATAGTTGTAATTCCTCGTAAATGATATTCTAAGTAAGTTTCTTGTACTTCTTTAGTGCTGAATTGTATCGGATTAAAAAGTTCTGCATCTTTAATACTAGTCATGCCAGCAAAATAGAAACGACCTATTAATTCTAGGTTGATATCATTTCTGAATAATCCTTGTTCAATTCCTTTTCTGAGATTATCTATCACACAATCTCCCATTTTTTCAAATTGGCGAGACATTAATGTTTTATGAATTTGAGGATAATATTTTTGTAATTGATAGATAGGTGATGTGCTTTCGTTTTTTAAATTTTTCATCACAAAATCTTTAATAATGAAAAGTTCCTCAATTGGATTTTTATCCAAAGTCATTATTTCGTCAATTCCGCATGAAATGGTTTCAAATAAAGATAGGGTTACAGCTTCGACCAAATCATTTTTATTTTCAAAATGATGATAAATAGTCTTTTTTGAAATTCCCATTTCTGAAGCAATATCATCCATAGTAACACTTTTGAATCCTAGTGTTAAATACATTTCAGTTGCTTTTTCTATAATTTTATTTTCCATTACCATTTTAAAATCTGAGGCAAATATACTTTGGAAACTTTTAACACAAAAATAGTTTCCAAAGTTTTTACAATAATTTAACATTTAGGTAGTATTTGAAAAAAGTATTATTTGAATTACTTTAGCCAAAAAAATTCATGCACGCTATAACCCATTATCAAGAGATAGTTTCATCCCATTTCAAGACTTTATCCTTTGAAAAAGAGCCCAAAAATTTATACGAACCTATTCATTATATTCTGTCACTTGGTGGAAAAAGATTGCGACCGGTTTTGACTTTAATGGCGACAGAAGTTTTCAATACTGACTGTAAAAAAGCTTTGTCAGCGGCTACAGCTGTTGAGGTTTTTCATAATTTTTCCTTGATACACGATGACATTATGGATGATGCGCCTTTGCGAAGAGGAAATGAAACGGTGCATGAAAAATGGAATATCAATACCGGAATTCTTTCTGGAGATGCGATGCTCATTTTGGCCTATCAATATTTTGAGGAATACGAACCAAAAGTCTTTCGTGAGTTGGCAAAATTATTTAGCAAAACGGCTTTAGAAGTTTGTGAAGGGCAACAATATGATGTTGATTTTGAAACCCGAGATGATGTCACTATTGATGAATATTTAAAAATGATTGAATATAAAACTGCAGTTTTGGTTGGTGCGGCCATGAAAATGGGTGCTATTGTAGCTGAAACTTCTGAAGAAAATAAAAATTTAATTTATGATTTTGGATTAAATCTCGGTTTGGCTTTTCAATTGCAAGACGATTATTTAGATGCTTTTGGTAATCCTGAAACCTTCGGAAAACAAGTAGGGGGCGATATTATAGAAAATAAGAAAACCTACTTATATTTGAAAGCTTTTGAATTTGCTACACCTTCAGATAAACAACAATTAACACAATTATTTTCAATACATTTGGAAGACAATTTCGAGAAAATAAATACGGTAAAAAACATTTTTAATACCACAGGAGCATCAAATGCTACAAAAAAAGCTATTCAATATTATACCTTAAAGGCTTTTGAAACCCTCCAAAAAATAAATATTGATGACACTAAAAAAGACAAATTGAAATCGTTTGGTGAAAACTTAATGGGGAGAAAAGTTTAAATTTCAGTATAATACATAAAAAACATTTTCAATATTTCTTTAATCTTAAATCAAAAATCATTTTGTTCATTGCTCCACTAAATACTGATTTATTACTTTCTGAAGCAGAAGGCGAAAAATTGTATCTTAAATTAATTGAGCAAATGAATAAGGATTTTAATCTCGCCAATGAGGGAATAGATTTTCCAATGAGTATTTCTCCAAATGAATTAAAAATACAATTACACGAAAAAATATACCGATTAATACAATACAAATTTGCAGAGTATTTAAACTTGCTCTATATAATAGATGTGCCGGAAGATCAAATTAAGAAATTAGACGGTTCAGATATTGTTATTTTATCAGAACAGGTTGCTTTTTTAATATTAAAAAGAGAGTGGATGAAGGTATGGTTCAGAAATAAATACAGATAATTTAAGATCTCTCACTAAATACAGATTTTGTCTTTAAAAAAATACTCTAACAAACGGCATAAAAGCCTCATTATAAACATTGTTATTTGAGTTGTGTAGTATATTATATCTCATACCAACGGTTACATTACCCGATTTATAACCACCTCCAAGAAACAAACCAGTATTCCAGAAATTATTTTTAAAATCACCCGTAATAGATTCATATTTATTATTTACTCTTATTTGTTCCAACTCAACAGAAATTTGTATTTCTTCAATAGGATTCATAAGTGTTATTAAGCTTGCTCCATAATGTATAGAAGTAAAAACATTTTTATTTGAAACATAACCGCCTTGTAAACCAAAACCAAGCGCTACATATTTATTAAAATTGTAAATGGCGTTAGGAGCTAAAGCAATATCAGTAAACCTATTGCCAATACTTAATCCAACTCCGCCACCAAATTGTACTTTTTTCCAAAAATCAGATTTTAAATTTGTATTTTTCCCCTGTTGTTGTGCTAATAAATCATTAGAAAAGATAAAAAGTATTAGAATTAAAAAAGGCTTTGAAATTGATGAAAAATATTTTTTCTTCATATTTGTTTAGTTTTTAACAAATTTATAAGTAAAAGTACTTAAAAAAAATATTTAGATATACAGTATTATTGTATTTTTGTCAAACATTTTAACAAAAGAAGCATAATTTACTAAATATTATGGATAGGTTTTCATTTTTAAACGCTGCTCACACTGAATTTTTTGCCCAATTATATGATCAATATACTGAAAATCCAGACAGTGTTGAACCAAGTTGGAGAAGCTTTTTTCAAGGTTTCGATTTTGGAACAACAATATATAATGAAGACAATCCTGTAACTTTTTTAGCTAATGCAGCTGCAAGCGATGTAGAGAGCATTCACGTTTCAGAAAAACTTCAAAAAGAGTTTAACGTATTAAAATTAATTGACGGCTACCGGTCTAGAGGTCATTTATTTACAAAAACAAATCCAGTTCGCGAAAGAAGATCTTCTTTACCATCACTAGATATTGTAAATTTTGGACTTTCTGAAGCTGATATGAATACCGTTTTTGATGCCGCTAGAGTTATTAAAATTCAGCCATGTTCTCTTAAAGAAATTATAAGACATTTAGATGCTATTTATTGCCAACACATTGGCGTAGAATACATGTATATCAGAAATCCAGAAGTGATTGAATGGATTCAAAGTAAACTCGGAAAAAATGACAACCAACCTAATTTTTCATCAGAAGAAAAGAAAGCTATTCTTAACAAACTAAATCAGGCAGTCTCATTCGAAAATTTCCTTCATACTAAATATGTAGGTCAAAAACGATTTTCACTAGAAGGAGGAGAATCTATAATTCCTGCTTTAGATGCTTTAATTGAAAAAGCAGCCGAAAAAGGGGTTGAGCAATTTGTAATGGGAATGGCTCATCGCGGGCGTTTAAATGTTTTAGCAAATATTTTCGGAAAATCGACTCAGGATATTTTTGGGGAGTTTGACGGAAAAGACTACGATCAAGAATATTTTGATGGGGATGTAAAATACCATTTAGGACTTACAGCTGATAAAGTAACAAGTACAGGAAAAAAAATAAATATTAATTTAGCACCAAATCCTTCTCATTTAGAAACTGTAGGGGCAGTTATAGAAGGAATTACAAGAGCCAAACAAGACAAGTATTTTTCTGATGATTTCTCAAAAGTATTGCCCATTGCCGTTCACGGTGATGCCGCAATAGCAGGACAAGGCATACTGTATGAAATTATACAAATGGCACAGCTAGATGGGTATAAAACAGGTGGAACCATACATATTGTTATTAATAATCAAGTAGGTTTTACCACTAATTATCTTGATGCTCGGTCATCTAAATATTGTACAGATGTTGCAAAGGTAACTTTGTCACCCGTTTTACATGTTAATGCTGACGATGCAGAAGCTGTTGTTCACGCTATGTCATTTGCTTTAGAGTATAGAATGCAATTTGGTAGTGATGTATTTATAGATTTATTAGGTTATAGAAAATACGGACACAACGAAGGCGATGAACCTCGATTTACACAACCTGTTTTATATAAAATTATTGCAAAACATCAAAACCCAAGAGACATTTACGCCGATAAATTATTAGCTGAAGGTGTAATTCAAGAAGGATTTGTAAAAGATTTAGAAACCGCATACAAGCAAGATTTAGATGATAATTTGCAAGCTTCCCGAAAAAAGGATTTGACCATAATTACACCATTTATGCAAAATGAATGGAAAGGTTTCGAGCAAGTTACCGATACTCAAATGCTTCAAAAAGTAGTTACTAAAGTTGATAAAAATATTTTAGATGCTATAATCGAAACTGTTTCTACTTTACCATCCGATAAGAAATTCATCAACAAAATTACTAAAATTGTTACCGATCGTAAAACCATGTACGACAACAATACTATTGATTGGGGAACAGCAGAAACTTTAGCTTATGGTACATTATTGACGGAAGGATATGATATTCGTATTTCAGGTCAGGATGTCGAACGAGGTACTTTTTCTCATCGTCATGCCGTAGTAAAAGTAGAAGATTCTGAAGAAGAAGTAGTTTTACTCAATACCATACAAAACAAAAAAGGAAAATTTAATATTTTTAATTCCCTATTGTCAGAATATGGCGTTTTAGGGTTTGATTATGGTTATGCTTTGGCCAATCCAAAAACACTAACTATTTGGGAAGCACAATTTGGTGATTTCAGTAACGGAGCCCAAATTATGATTGACCAATACATTTCTTGCGGAGAAGACAAGTGGAACAATCAAAACGGTATTGTTTTATTGTTGCCTCATGGATATGAAGGACAAGGAGCTGAGCACTCTTCAGCTAGAATGGAACGTTATTTACAATTGTGTGCCAGACATAATATGTTTGTAGCCGATTGTACGACTCCAGCTAACTTTTTTCACTTGTTGAGAAGACAGATGCTAACCAAATACCGCAAACCATTAGTTGTATTTACTCCAAAAAGTTTGTTGCGTGATTCAAGATGTGTTTCTTCGCAGGACGATTTGGCAAATGGAAGTTTTCAGGAAACAATAGATGATGTTTTGGTTGATAAAAGCAAGGTTAAATCTTTGGTTTTTTGCACAGGAAAATTTTATTATGACATTACTGCTGAACGAGAAATAAATGGAAGAAATGATGTAGCTGTTGTTAGAATAGAACAATTATTCCCATTACCAGTAGATCAATTAAAAGAAATAATTGCAAAATATCCAAATGCCGATGATTATGTTTGGGCGCAGGAAGAGCCAAAAAACATGGGTGCTTACAGCTATTTATTAATGAATTTTAACCTAGTAAAATGGAGATTAGCATCTCTTAAAGCATATGCAGCACCAGCAGCAGGGAGTTATACCAGAGCTAAACGTCGTCATGCAGATGCCATAAAAATGGTTTTTGATAAAGATTTATATAGATAAAAATAATTTAATGTTTAAAATTTCTGTTTAGATCTTTTATCATTAAATAATCAAAATAGTAAACAAAGAAATTATGATTTTAGAAATGAAAGTCCCATCGCCAGGGGAATCAATAAAAGAAGTTGAAATTGCTACTTGGTTAGTAAAAGATGGGGATTATGTAGAAAAAGACCAAGCCATTGCTGAGGTTGATTCTGATAAAGCAACACTAGAATTACCAGCTGAGGCTAGTGGAATAATTACCTTAAAAGCAGAAGAAGGTGACGCTGTTGCTGTAGGAGCTGTAGTTTGCCTAATAGATACTGGAGCTACAAAACCATCTGGAGCTGCAACAGTTGCTGAAGTAGTAAAACCAGTTGAAACTCCAAAATCTGAAGTAAAAGTAGAAGTCGTAAAACCAATTACTACTCCTGTTACTTATGCTGCACAAACCCCTTCTCCAGCTGCAAGAAAAATATTAGACGAGAAAAACATTCAACCTACAGATATAATTGGTACAGGAAAAGACGGAAGAATTACGAAAGATGATGCCGTAAATGCCGTTCCATCGATGGGAACTCCAACTGGAGGATCACGTGGTTCAGAAAGAACAAAGTTATCTATGTTGCGTCGTAAAGTAGCTGAAAGATTAGTTGCCGCTAAAAACGAAACGGCCATGTTGACTACTTTTAATGAAGTAAACATGACGCCTATAAATGCCTTGCGTAATGAGTACAAAGATGCATTCAAAGCCAAACATGGTGGGGTTGGATTAGGTTACATGTCATTTTTTACAAAAGCAGTTACTAGAGCTTTACAACTGTATCCAGATGTAAACTCAATGATGGATGGTGATTATAAAATAGCATTCGATTTTTGCGATATCTCTATAGCCGTTTCAGGTCCAAAAGGTTTAATGGTGCCAGTAGTTCGAAATGCAGAAAATTTAACTTTCAGAGGCATTGAAGCTGATATTAAAAGATTAGCTATAAAAGCGCGCGACGGACAAATAACTGTAGACGATATGACCGGCGGAACATTTACCATTACTAATGGAGGTGTTTTTGGAAGTATGTTATCTACACCAATTATTAACCCACCACAATCAGGAATCTTAGGAATGCATAATATTATTGAGCGACCTATAGCAGTAAATGGCAAAGTAGAAATTCATCCAATGATGTACGTGGCATTATCTTATGATCACAGAATTATTGATGGTCGTGAGTCTGTTGGTTTCTTGGTTGCCGTTAAAGAAGCTTTAGAAAACCCAGTAGAATTATTGTGTGATAATAATCCAAAAAAAGCCTTTGAATTGTAATTTAAACCAAAATCAAAATATATAGTCCCAAATTCTGAAGAGTTTGGGATTTTTATTTCAAATATAAATTGTGATTGAAATAATCTATAATGGCTTTTCCATTTAATAAAACATCTGCGCCAATAATTCCTTGAACAGGTTTAGCTTTGTGTTGTATCAATGCATCATTTACATGCGATAAATCAAAAATCACAAGATGAAAGTTATTTTTTTTCCATGTACCAAGTTGTAATTTGTTGTTTTTGGCAATTTGAGTAAGCATGCCAGTTGCGCCAGCTCCAGCGGCTTTAGTTTTTGATTTTCCAGCGGTTAATTGAAACAATTCAATACATTCAAAACCTACACAACTATTACTAGCTCCTGTGTCTAATATAAAATTTCCTTTTATACCATTTAAGCTTGCTTCTATTAGTAAATGTTGGGTTTTTGAAACTTTAAATTTTATTTTTTTGTACTTTTCTTTTTTAAGAAGGTCAGGAAGGGTTTTCATTTTATATTGAACAAAGATTATAATATCCAAGGTAACAAAAGTATATCGTTTTTTAACCTTTTTTAAAGTATTTTTGTCACTAAAAACAAGATAAAAATGATTCTCACCGATACACATACCCATCTTTATTCTGAAGAATTTGATCAAGACCGAACAGTAATGATTCAACGTGCTATAGAAGTTGGTGTTTCTCGGTTTTTTATTCCCTCTATTGATTCCAATTACACACAAAAAATGTACGATTTGGAAGCTCTATTTCCTGAGAATATTTTTTTAATGATAGGTTTACATCCAACATATGTTAAAGAAAATTATATCGAAGAATTAGCACATGTCGAAGCCGAGCTAGCCAAAAAGAAGTTCTATGCAATTGGCGAAATTGGGATTGATTTGTTTTGGGACAAATCCTTTTTGAAGCAGCAACAGCATGCATTCCAGCATCAAATTCAATTGGCAAAAAAGTATAAACTCGCCATTAATATTCATTGTCGGGATGCATTTGATGAGGTATTTGAAGTTTTAGAAAGCGAGTGTGCTACTGATTTATTTGGAATTTTCCATTGCTTTACAGGTGATTTTTCTCAAGCGCAAAGAGCCATTGATTTAAACATGAAACTTGGAATTGGAGGCGTAGCTACTTTTAAAAACGGAAAAATAGACCAATTTCTAAAAGACATTGATATCAAAAATATTGTTTTAGAAACCGATTCGCCATATTTGGCGCCTGTTCCTTTTCGTGGCAAACGAAATGAAAGCAGTTATACTAAACTTGTTGCCGAAAAGTTGTCTATAATTTATAAAGTACCCATTGAAGAAATTGCTCGCATTACAACAGAAAATTCTAAAGCAATTTTTGGGATTTAATGCAATCAAATGGTAATTTTAAATTTATTTTCGTTCATTTGTGTATATTTTAAAAAACGTTAAAAATGCAAAAGTTTGATAAAATTCGTCCTTTCTATGATGCTGAAATAAATGAAGCGATATGCTCTTCTATAAATCATCCGATGATGAAAGCATTGATGAATTTTACTTTTCCTGATACCGAGGACAATGTTTGGAAAGAGCAACTAAAAAAGACTCATTCTATAAGAGATTTCCAATGCAATTTTATTTATCAATCTGTTCAGAAAGTCTTAGAAAAAAGTTCAGATGGATTGTCAACTTCTGGCTTTGAAAAATTAGAAAAAAACACAGCCTATTTATTTATTTCTAATCATAGAGATATTATTTTAGATACCTCCTTATTAAATGCATCGTTATTTGATCATGGTTTAGTAATGACAGCATCAGCTATTGGCGACAATTTAGTTAAAAAGGCTTTTATGCATACTTTGGCAAAATTAAACAGGAATTTTCTTGTTCAGCGAGGATTGTCTCCCAGAGAAATGCTTCAAAGCTCTAAGTTAATGTCTGATTATATAGGTCAATTATTGTTAAGAGAGAATCGTTCTGTATGGATTGCACAACGTGAAGGCAGAACTAAAGACGGAAACGACGCTACTCATCCAGGTGTTTTAAAAATGCTATCTATGGGTTCAACCGAAGAAAATTTGATGGTTTATTTCAAAAAGCTTAAGATAGTTCCTGTCTCTATTTCTTACGAATATGACCCTACTGATGCCTTAAAAATGCCGCAATTAATGGCAGAGGCTAATAATGAAATTTATATCAAAGAAAAGAATGAAGACTTTATGACCTTGTTGAGTGGAATTATAGGTCAAAAGAAGCACATTCATATACATATAGGAGAAATCTTGAATACTGAATTAGATATCATTAATGCAGAATTAGATAATTCAAACAAACAAATTCAGGCTTTAGCTCAGGTAATAGATGATTCAATTTTAAAAAGCTACAAACTTTGGCCAACCAATTTTATTGCTTACGACATTCTATATAAAACAGATAAATTTAGTGCCTTTTACACTGAAAATGAGAAGTCTCTTTTTGAAAGACGTTTAGAAATCAAAATAGACGGAAATAATTCGGTCGCTTTAGAAGGTTTTTTAAATATGTATGCCAATCCAGTGGTCAATAAATTAAAATATCAAAATGTCATCTAAACCCAATATTCTTTTAATTTATACTGGTGGCACCATTGGTATGATGAAAGATTTTGAAACTGGTGCTTTAAAAGCCTTTAATTTTAGTCAATTATCTGAAAAAATCCCTGAGTTAAAGCTCTTAGATTGTACTATAGAAACGATTTCATTTGAAACTCCTATTGACTCATCAAATATGAATACTGTCGAGTGGATTAAAATTGCTACAATTGTAGAAACTAATTATTCTAATTTTGATGGCTTTGTGGTGCTTCATGGTTCAGATACTATGTCCTATTCAGCATCTGCATTGAGTTTTATGCTAGAAAATCTTACTAAACCTGTAGTTTTTACTGGTTCACAATTACCAATTGGTGATTTACGAACTGATGCCAAAGAAAATCTAATTACAGCTATTCAAATAGCTTCGTTACAATATAAAAATGTACCCATAATTCAAGAAGTATGTTTGTATTTTGAATACAAATTGTATCGAGGAAACCGAACAAAAAAAATAAATGCAGAACATTTTAATGCATTTTCATCACCAAATTATCCGCCTTTGGCTATTTCAGGTGTTCATTTAAAAATGAATCAAGAACTATTTTTATCAAAAAGCAAGATTCAAAAATTATTAGTCCATAAACAATTAGATAATAATGTAGTTATTGTAAAAATGTTTCCTGGAATAAATGAGTCGATACTGTCAGCAATTTTAAATATTCCAAATCTTAAAGGAGTAATTTTAGAAACCTATGGTTCAGGAAATGCTTCAACACAGGAGTGGTTTCTTAGTGCTTTAAAAAAGGCAATAAAAAGAGGATTATATATTATAAATGTAACCCAATGCTCAGGAGGAAGCGTGAATATGGGTCAATATGAAACGGGTACTATGCTTAAAAAAATAGGCGTTATTTCTGGTAAAGACATTACAACTGAAGCAGCAATTACTAAACTAATGTATCTTTTAGGGCAAAAAGTAGCTTCGAATCTTTTTAAAACAATATTTGAAACTTCTATACGGGGCGAATTATCATAAAATTTGATTTATAATTTGATTTACTCGAATTTTTTATAGTTATTTGCATCCTTAAATAAAATAGAGAGGTGGCCGAGTGGCTGAAGGCGCACGCTTGGAAAGCGTGTATATGGCAACATATCGAGGGTTCGAATCCCTTCCTCTCTGCACAAAAAAAATCACGCTTTTGGCGTGATTTTTTTTGTGCAAATTAATGAAATTTTTTATTTTCCTTTATTAGCTTCTGCTATATATTTTTCTAGAGCCATTGTCATAGATGGTGTTTCAGGAGTTGGAGCCAGTATATCTATTCGTAAGCCATGTTCTAAAGCTTCTTTTTGAGTAGTGCTTCCAAAAACAGCAATTCTAGTGTTGTTTTGTTCAAAAGTAGGGAAATTCATGAATAATGATTTAATCCCTGTCGGACTAAAAAAAGCTAAAACATCATAATAAACATCTGCTAAATCAGATAAATCACTAATTACTGTCTTGTAAAAGATAGCTTGAGTCCAATCAACTTTCAGATTATTTAATGTTTGAGGGGCGTCTGCATTTAATTGATCTGAAGCAGGTAATAAAAACTTCTCGTCCTTATATTTTTTAATTAGAGGAGCCATGTCTGCAAAGTCTTTCTGGCCAACGTAGATTTTGCGTTTTCTGTAAACGACATACTTTTGAAGGTAAAAAGCCACCGCTTCTGATTGGCAAAAATATTTCAACCCTTCAGGAACTTTATAACGCATCTCGTCAGCCACTCTAAAAAAGTGATCTACTGAATTTTTGCTAGTTAATATAATTGCAGTATAGTTATTAAGGTCAATCTTCTGTAGCCTAACGTCTTTTGCATTAACTCCTTCTACATGAATGAAAGGTCTGAAATCAACTTTTACTTTATGTTTTTGTTGTAGCTCAAAGTATGGCGAATTCTCTACTTTAGGCTCTGGCTGTGACACCAAAATTGTTTTCACTTTCATATTTGACATTTTCTAATCTGCTAACTTTTTGTAAACCAATAATAGATAAAATAGTACGGTGCTATTTCAAGAGCGCAAAGATATAAAATAAAATAAAACAACTTACCAAATATTAAATTTTGATAGTTTTTTAAAGAAAGTATATAAGTAACGACGTTAATTATTAAAACAGTAGCAATAAAAAACAAAATTAAGAATTTTGATGAATTATTGTTATAAAAAAGAATAACGTCAATTGGAAGGATTAATAATCCAATATAAGTTCTATAACTTACTTTTTGTAAATTGTATAGCTCAATGAATTCTTCTATATCAAAAGAAGTGGATATTATCTTTTCTAACAAGAATTTCGATAAAATAAAAAAAAGTATTAAAGTAGTTATTTGTATAAATACAATCCAATCTGTTTTTGAAACAAATCCAAAATGATGAAGAGTTAATTGTATAAAAAACGATAACGAAACTACTTGTACAAAAAACAAAATTATAGTAAAACCACTCAACAAAAGAGAACTGTCCCTGTAGATTTTTAGATACTTATCTGAAACAATTAATTTTAAGAATTCGATAAAACGAATTTCAAAAACGGATTTTGTAAATGCAATTAATGCAAAGGCAACTACAAATAGTATAGTAGCCCAATCTTTATTATCTAATACTCGAGGATGAAATACAATTTCGTTCATAGTGATGGCAAAATTACTAAATTATTCTGTTATTTATTCTCTTGTTTTAAGGTTTATAAAAATGGGTTTGTATAGTAATTGAAAGTTTATTTTGTTAAAATTTAAAGTTTTATTAATAGTCAACTGCTATAAAAAGTTTATTTTTGCGTTAAATTTTTTTAGATCATGTTTGATTCTGTTGTCATAATTCCAACTTATAACGAAATTGAAAATATAGAAAGTATTGTCAGGACTGTTCTTTCTTTACACAAACAGTTTCATGTTTTAATTATTGACGATAATTCACCAGATCATACTGCAGACAGGGTAATAGAATTACAAAAAGAGTTTCAAGGAAAACTATTTTTAGAAAAAAGAGAAAAAAAAGCAGGGTTAGGAACCGCATATGTTCATGGCTTTAAATGGGCACTTAGCAGAAAATACGACTATATTTTTGAAATGGATGCTGATTTTTCGCACAACCCAGCCGATTTAGAAAAACTATATGAAGCGTGTCATTTCAATACTGCAGACATGGCTATTGGCTCAAGATATGTAACTGGAGTTAATGTTGTAAACTGGCCTTTAAACCGAGTTTTAATGTCTTATTTCGCATCAGTTTATGTAAAATTGATTACTGGAATGAAAATTCATGATGCCACGGCTGGATTTATCTGCTACAAAAGGATTGTTCTGGAAACGGTCAATATTGATAAAATTAGATTTATTGGATATGCTTTTCAAATAGAAATGAAATATAGAACGTATCTGAAAAAATTTCAAATTACAGAAGTTCCAATTATTTTTACCGATAGAACAAAAGGTCAGTCAAAAATGAGTAATTCAATTATTACGGAAGCCGTTTTTGGGGTAATAGCATTACGAATTAGAAAATTTTTCAATCAAATATAAAAGTAACGACTACTTTTTACATTTAAGAAAGTAAAAAATAAATGAATCGGATTTTAATAAAGAATGCCAAAATAGTTAATGAAGGCCTCATCTTTCAAGGAGACGTTTTAATTGAAGACGAATATATTGTTGAAATTGCTGAAACAATCAGCGCAAAATCAGCAACAACAAAAATTATTGATGCTGAGGGAAACTATTTAATACCTGGTGCTATTGATGATCAAGTGCATTTTAGAGAACCAGGGCTTACTCACAAAGGTGATATTGCATCTGAATCTAGAGCAGCTGTTGCTGGTGGAATCACATCCTATATAGAACAACCCAACACCGTCCCTAATGCAGTAACTCAAGAATTACTTGAAGAGAAATACCAATTAGCAGCAGGGAAATCATTTGCCAATTATTCTTTTATGATGGGCGGAACAAATGATAACTTAGAAGAAATTTTAAAAACAAATCCTAGAAATGTTGCAGGTCTTAAACTTTTCTTAGGGTCTTCAACAGGTGATATGTTGGTGGATAGTTCTGAGTCATTAGAAAAGATATTTTCAAGTACAAAATTGTTGATTGCAGTTCACAGTGAAGATGAATTGACTGTAAAAGCCAATCTTGAAAAATACAAGTTAGAATATGGAGATGATATTCCAGTTAAATTTCATCCTGAAATCAGAAGTGTAGAGGCATGCTATAAGTCGACTGTTAAAATAATTGGATTAGCTAAAAGGACAGGTGCTCGTTTGCATGTATTTCACATTTCTACAGCTAAAGAATTAGACTTATTTACTAATAAAATTCCATTAGAGAAAAAGCAAATTACAGCCGAAGTTTGTATTCATCATTTATGGTTTTCAGATGAAGATTATGAAACCAAAGGCAATTTAATAAAATGGAATCCGGCTGTAAAAACTAAAAACGATCGAAAAGCACTTTGGGAGGCCTTAATAGATGGTCGAATTGACGTAGTAGCAACCGATCATGCTCCGCATACATTAGAGGAAAAGAAAAACCCTTACACAAAAGCGCCTTCAGGAGGACCTTTAGTTCAACACGCAGTAGTAGCGATGTTCGAAGCCTATCATCAAGGTAAAATTTCTATTGAAAAAATTGTTGAAAAAATGGCTCATAATCCTGCTAAAATTTTTAAAATTGAAAAACGAGGATTTATAAAAGTAGGTTTTTATGCTGATTTAGTGATTGTAAATATAGGCCTACCATGGAGTGTAAAAAAAGAAAATATTTTAGCAAAATGTGGATGGTCTCCTTTTGAAGGGTTTACTTTTAAATCGAGAATTACACATACTTTTGTCAATGGGCAATTAGTGTACAACAATTTTAAAGTAAAAGAGACCCCTCAAGGACAACGATTATTGTTTGAAAGAGAATAGTTAGTGACGCAAATTCAATATTTAATATGAAAAATTTTTTGGCTATACTTTCATCGATTACTCTGTTTATAAGTTGCAAAGACCATGCTTTTAGCAAGCCTGATGGACTTATAGAAGAAGATAAAATGGTTGCTATTTTTTATGACTTAGCAATCATTGAGGGAATGAAGTCGCAAAACCCATCTGACTTTCAAAGTTTTAGATCAAATGATTTTATATATAAAAAATATAAAATAGATAGTCTTCAATTTGCAAAAAGCACAAAATATTATTCATCAGACATTACAAATTATAAAAAAATACTGAATGAAGTAAGCCAAAAAATTGAAAGCCAAAAAAAACATATAGATTCTATAATTAGTAAAAATCCTAAAAAAGGAGTCTTGCCTAAAATTGAAAAAAAAGAGGAACAATTTGTTAGATAGAACAATAAAATCTAATTCAATTTTATTTAAGTTAACTTTATAAAGTTCTCTTTTGCTTTTCTAAAAAACCATTGGCTTGCAATTCTAACAATTCAGAAGCTTTAGAACGTTGCAAGTCATACAGTTTTTTATCCTTAGCAATATCTTCATATACCTTGTCGTGCATAACAGCACTGGTTTGAATTAGTAAATTTCGTTGGTAATTATTTTGAGTTAAAGTTGATTTTAAAGCAGTTTCTAAATCTTCTAATTTATAATCGTATTCACCTTTTGGAGAAAGTAATTTAGCAATTATTGGCGAAGTTTCAATGGCTAAAAACAACAACATAATGAATAAAGAAGGAAGTAATGGTAATTTATTTAGCGCATTTATTCTGGCCATCAACCCATCAAAAGCGTCAATTACAGGCTGTGTATCTGTCACTTTTTTATCTAAATCTAATTGAAGACTTATCGCTTTTTTGTCATTTAAAGCAATTTTTTCAAAATTGATTTTTCGGATAGAATCTAGTTCAGAATAGGCTAAATTATGTTTGGCAATTTTTTCTTTAAAAACTGGGCCTTTACCTAATTTCATAGTGCCTTTTGTTCCCTCTGCTTCTGATATATATGTCTCATAAAGCGAATTGACTTCTTTTTCTTTATTTGCAATTTCAGCTTTTAATTTACTTGTTTCAGTTTTGTTTTTGTCTAAATCCGATTTAAAATAATTAGTGACTTCTTTTTTGTTATTTAAAGCCATTGCATTTTTTTCTTTCAATAAAACAGTATTGATTTCTTTTTCGAAAATTTTAATTTCTAATGGTTTTGAAATCACTATAGCAATTATAATTGCCAAAATAATCCTTGGAGATGCTTGTAAAAACCCACTACTAAAACGATCTCTTTTTCTAATCGTGGAAACTATAAACCGATCCAAATTAAAAATTAATAATCCCCAAACTATTCCAAAGCCCATAGCAATATAAGGATTGTCAAAAACAGTAAATAGTGCGTAACTACTGGCAATAAAAGCCATAACTGCAGTAAAAAAAACAGTAGCTCCAATACCAACATATTTAGTTTTTTCGCCTTGGGAGCAACCTTCAAGGAGGTTTTTGTCGGCTCCAGAACACATGATAAAAAAAGTTTGTAACATGATGATTGATTTTTGATTGATTTGTATAGATTAGTACAATTTTAACGCCAAAAGTTACCAAATGGCATAAAATGGTGATTTGTTTTAAGCTAACTCGAATAATTTTTTACTATTTCTAGTCTGTTTTTAACCTTAAAATAGTCTTATTTTGCATAACTTTTCAAATCATTTTCGATGCAACAAAAAATTCTAATAATTGGTTTTGTTTGGCCTGAACCTAATTCTTCTGGAGCTGGAACTCGAATGATACAGCTTATAGAGCTTTTTTTAGAACAACAATGGGAAATTACTTTTGCAAGTGCTGTAGCCGACAGTGAATTTATGTTTGATGTTACTAGCATTGGTGTGAAAAAAGTTGCTATTGCCCTTAACGACTCCAGTTTTGATGCTTTTCTAAAAGATTTAAACCCAACTATAGTATTGTTTGATCGATTTATAGTCGAAGAACAATTTGGTTGGCGTGTTGCCGAAAACTGCCCAAATGCACTTCGAATATTAGACACTATAGACCTGCATACTTTGCGATTGGCTCGTCAGAAAGCGAGTAAAGAGAGAAAAAAATTTCAAACATCCGATTTGTTTTCTGATACCGCAAAAAGAGAAATAGCAAGTATTTTGCGGTGTGATATTTCTTTATTGATTTCTGAAATTGAAATTGAAATACTTCAAAAAAACTTTAAAATAGACCCTAAAATACTCTATTATCTTCCTTTTTTAGTAGATACTATAGATGAGAAAACTATTGAAAATTTCCCAAAGTTTCATGAACGAAAGGATTTTATATTTATTGGTAATTTTCTACATGAACCCAATTGGAATGCTGTTCAGTTTTTAAAAGAATCTATTTGGCCATTCATTCACGAACAATTGCCTGAAGTTTCGTTATTGATTTACGGAGCCTATCCTTCGCAAAAAGTTTTTCAATTGCACAAACCCGATGAACGTTTTTTGGTTTTTGGCAGAGCCGACAATGCAGCTGAGGTTGTAAAAAAAGCACGGATAGTTTTGGCGCCTGTGCGTTTTGGTGCTGGTGCAAAAGGCAAGCTCATTGAAGCCATGCAATGCGGAACACCAAGTATTGCAACTACTATAGGAGCAGAATCTATGCATGGTAACTTACCATGGAACGGCATTATTGCCGATGACGCACAAGATATTGCAAAAGCAGCAATACAATTGTATCAAGAAGAAGCACTTTGGCATGAAGCCCAACAAAATGGTATTGAAATTATAAATCAAAGGTACAGTAAGTCTCTTTTTGGCTTTGATTTTATAAATCACATTTTATCGATTCAAGGAATCATAGAACAACATCGAATGGATAACTTTATGGGAGCAATTCTTTTACATCATACTTTATCGAGTACCAAATATATGTCTCGATGGATTGAGGAGAAGAATAAAAAACTCACTTAGTACAACTTGATTTGTTTTACGCGACTTGTAAAAAACTTTGTGTACTTTGAGGTAACGTCATTTACTTAACTCTACAAAATATTTATAAAATAAAGGAATAGTTTCAATTCCTTTTAAGTAATTAAAAATTCCAAAATGCTCATTAGGTGAATGAATCGCATCAGAATCCAAACCAAATCCCATCAAGATAGTTTTTGATTTCAATTCTTTTTCGAACAAAGCCACTATTGGAATACTCCCGCCAGAACGGACTGGAATTGCTGGCACTCCAAAGGTTTCTGTATAGGCTTTATTTGCGGCTTTGTAACCAATGCTATCTATAGGAGTAACATATCCTTGACCGCCATGATGCGGTTTTACTTTTACGGTAACTCCAGCAGGAGCAATACTAATGAAATGTTTGGTAAACAATTCAGTAATAGCTTCCCAATCCTGATCAGGCACCAAACGCATCGATATTTTAGCATAAGCTTTGCTGGCAATAACTGTTTTTGCTCCTTCGCCAGTGTATCCGCCCCAAATTCCATTTACATCTAATGTTGGACGAATTGAATTTCTTTCGTTGGTAACATAGCCGCTTTCGCCATAAACAGTTTCAATATCTAATGCTTTTTTGTAATTATCTAAACTGAAAGGAGCTTTTGCCATTTCAGCTCTTTCTTCTGAAGATAATTCTTCAACGTTATCATAAAAACCAGGAATAGTAATATGATTGTTTTCATCATGAAGTGAAGCTATCATTTTTGCCAATACATTTATTGGGTTTGCCACAGCTCCACCATATAATCCAGAATGTAAATCTCTATTTGGCCCTGTAACTTCTACTTCCACATAACTCAATCCCCGTAAACCGGTTGTAATTGATGGTTGTTGATTTGATATCATTCCTGTATCAGAAATTAAAATTACATCGCAGCTTAGTTTACTTTGATTGCGTTCTACAAACCAACTTAAACTTTTAGAGCCTATTTCTTCTTCCCCCTCAATCATAAATTTGACATTGCAAGGCAAAGAATTAGAATGTATCATGTACTCAAAAGCCTTTATATGCATGTACATTTGTCCTTTATCATCACAAGAACCGCGGGCAAAGATAGCGCCTTCAGGGTGAATTTCAGTAGTTTTAATTACAGGTTCAAAAGGGGGCGAAGTCCAAAGTTCTAATGGGTCTGGAGGTTGTACATCGTAATGCCCGTATACCAAAACTGTTGGTAGGTTTTTGTCAATAATATGTTCTCCAAAAACTATTGGGTAACCTGGCGTATCGCAAATTTCTACAAAATTACAACCTGCGTTTTCTAAACTTACTTTTACCGCATCGGCAGTAAGTATAACGTCATGCGAATAGGCAGTATCGGCACTAACAGAAGGGATTTTTAATAATTCTATTAATTCATTAATGAATCGGTCTTTATGCTCTTGTACGTATGTTTTTATAGGACTCATAAGTTACTTTATTTATACTATCAAAAGTACAAAAAAGAGAATAATTATTTTTCGAAAAAATTCCTTTGAAAGTTAGAAGATATGATTATATTTGCAGTCATATTTCGCGGATATGGTGAAATTGGTAGACATGCCAGACTTAGGATCTGGTGCCGCAAGGCGTGTAGGTTCGAGTCCTATTATCCGCACAAAAAAACCGTTTTAAAATTTTAAAACGGTTTTTTTATTTTTAATACTCAGGAGCCAATTCTAACTCTAATCCTTCTAAACTTTCTGTTATTGGAATTTGACATCCAAGTCGGCTATTGGGTTTTACATAAAAAGCTTCTGAAAGCATGGCTTCTTCATCTTCTCCCATTTCAGGCAATGACACATCATTTAATACATAGCACTGACACGAAGCACACATAGCCATACCTCCACAAGTGCCCTCAACGGGAAGCTCATAGGCTTTACACAATTCCATGATATTCATTGCCATATCTGTTGGTGCTTGCAATTCATGAATTACTCCTTCTCTATCTTTTATTTTTATTAATATGTCCATAATGTTTACTTTAAGCTGCTAACGAAAGTTATCAACTTGAATGTTTTGAATTAAGTTAGGATTATTTTTAAAGAATATTCACGACAGTTTCTATTTGTGGAGCAAACTTTTTTATAGTAGTTTCAACACCGGCTCTGAGTGTCATTTGGTTTACACTACAACTGGTACAAGCCCCTTCTAGACGCACTTTTACATGTTTGTTGTCTTCTATAGAAATGAGTGAAATGTCTCCTCCATCAGAATTTAAAAAAGGTCTAATTTCGTCTAGTGCTTTCAGTACGTTACTTGTTAATTCTTCTGTTGTCATGGTATTCGATTTTAGTATTTTTTGATTGTTGGATTATCTTTAAAAGTAAATTCCTTTACAATCTATTTTTTACCTTTAACAGCTGAACAACCAGCCATTGTAGTTATTTTAACTGCTTCTGTAGGAGGTAAATTCTCGTTTCTGCTCACTACTTCCTGAACCACATTTCGAGTAATTTCTTCAAAAACGGTTTCAATTACTGAACCAGTTTGCATAGCTGCAGGGCGTCCGTAATCTCCCGCTTCACGAATGGATTGAACAATAGGAACTTCTCCTAAGAAAGGTACTTGTAAATCTTCGGCTAAATTTTTAGCGCCTTCTTTGCCAAAAATATAATATTTATTGCTTGGCAATTCCTCTGGGGTAAAATAGGCCATGTTTTCTATAATTCCAAGAACGGGAACATTTATGGCATCAGACATAAACATAGAAACCCCTTTTTTAGCATCGGCTAAAGCTACTGCTTGAGGTGTACTAACAACTACAACACCAGTTATAGGTAACGATTGTACTATCGATAGATGAATATCACCAGTGCCTGGGGGTAAGTCTAATAACATAAAATCCAGTTCGCCCCAATCAGCATCAAAAATCATTTGATTTAATGCTTTTGAAGCCATTGGTCCTCGCCAAATTACAGCCTGACTAGGAGCTGTAAAAAATCCTATGGAAAGTATTTTTATGCCGTAACTTTCTACTGGTTTCATTTTTGATTTTCCGTCAACAGCAACCGAAACTGGTTTTGCAGACTCTACATCAAACATAATAGGCATAGACGGTCCGTAAATATCAGCGTCTAAAATCCCTACAGAAAATCCCATTTTTGCTAATGTTACTGCTAAATTTGCAGTAACTGTAGACTTTCCTACCCCACCTTTTCCTGAGGCTACTGCGATAATGTTTTTTATACTAGGAATATTTTTCCCCTTAATAGTATTAGCATCAGTAGTAGTTTTTGGAGCCGCTTCGATTTTAATATTTACTTTTACTTTTGCATCAGCATATACTAAGTCCTGAATCGTTTTTCTAATATCGTCTTCAGCTCTTTTTTTGATGTGCATGGCTGGTGTTGTTAAAACCAAATCAACAACAACTTCATCGGCAAAAGTCACCACATTTGTTACCGCACCACTTTCTACCATATTTTTTCCTTCACCAGCTACAGTAATTGTTTCTAAAGCTTTAAGAATGTCTTTCTTTTCTATTTTCATAACCTGATTCTTGTCTTAATTTAGACTTATTTTAGATTGCAAATATAATACGAATTCTTTTGAAATAACAGTTAAAGGATTCAAAATATTTTGAATGTTAAATGAAATAAAACGATGTTGTTCAATTTTAAATTTTACGCTATTTTTGAAAATTATTTTGTACATTAAAAGCAGTTACAATTATGAAAAAATTATTTTTATCCTTTATTGTTGTTTTATTTTCATCATCAATTCATGCGCAAGAAGTGCATGAAATTAAAATTAATTTAAAGAATTGCAATGACACCTTAGTTTACCTTACGTTTTATCAATTTGATAAAAACATGATTGCCGATACTTGCAAGAATATAAAGAATGGGAAAATTATTTTTAAAGGGAAAAAGAAATTAGAAAAAGGAGTTTATTCCCTAGTAAGTCAAGCCAAATCCATCTATTTTGATTTTTATATAGATGATGAAAATCAAACAATGACTTTAAATAGTGATCTTTCTAACAATGCCTCTTCTGATTTAAGTAGCCCAACCTCTAAACGTGAAAACGATTTTTTTGAATATGTAAAATACATCAATACTCAAAAAAAAGAATTTAACGATTTGAAAATTAAAACCAAAGGCATGACAAAGGCAGACTCTACTGCTTTTATGACTACAAAACAAAAAAAATTAAACGACAATATTGTTGCTTATGAAGAGAACTTCTACGAACAAAATAAAGGAAGTTTTATAGGTGAAGTACTTAATTTAAAAATTGAAAAAGTCCTTAAAGAAATCCCCAAAGCTTCAAATGGCAGACCTGATAGTGTTGCCGTTTTTAATTACTATAAAAACCATTATTGGGATAACGTCGATTTTAAAAATGACGGGTTAATACGTTCTCCATTTTTTGCACCTAAATTGAAACGCTATTTTGAAAATCTAGTTACCATACATCCCGACTCTGCTAGTGTTGCCGTTGACCGAATTATGAGTAAAACAGCTCCAAATAGTATCATGTACAAGTTACTATTAGCTCATTTTACATCTACTTATGAAACTTCAAAACTAATGGGTTTTGACAAGGTATTTGTACATATTTCTGATACTTATTTTAAAACGGGCAAAGCCAATGAACTATATAATGACGACAATATTGTAAAAAATATAATTAACCGTGCTGATCTTTTAAGACCTATTTTATTAGGGAAAATTGCCCCCGACATCCCTATGATTCCAATAGAAGAAGGCGATAAAATTGCTAAAATGGGTTTTGAATCGGCAAAAACAAGTGAAGAAGCTACTAAAATATTTTATGCCAATAGCGCCGAAATACAGAAAACTTTTTTAAGATTACATTCGGTACAAGCAGACTTTCTAATTCTTGTTTTTTGGGATGTCGATTGTGGGCATTGCCAAACAGAAATTCCAAAATTGCTAGAAGTATATCATGATTTACTCAAGGAAAATAAAAATGTAAAAGTTTTTGGTGTTTATACCCAACATGATATTGAGAAATATAAAAAATATGTTGCTGATAAAAAGCTAGATTGGATTAATGTTTATGACGGAGCACATTATACCGATTTGAAAACAAAATACGATATTTATTCGACACCTGTTATTTACCTGTTAGACCGAAATAAAATGATTAAAGCAAAAAGAATAGGAGTAGAACAGATAAAAGACATAATAAAAGTTATAGAAAACGAGGATAAAGAATAAATAAACTAAGAAATCATTTCAGGCTCCCAAAAATGGTTCTTAAAATCTACAATCTGGTTGTTTATAACTGTAACACCTTCATTTTCTAGAAGTTGTTGCATCAAATTGGTTCCGTCAAAATGATGTTTTCCTGTCAATAATCCGTTTCTGTTTACCACACGATGTGCAGGTACATCCTCGAGATTATGGCAAGCATTCATTGCCCAACCTACCATTCTTGCAGAGCGAGCGGTTCCTAAAACTTTTGCAATAGCACCATAGGAAGTTACTTTTCCGTAAGGAATTTGTCTGGCAACGGCATATACTCTTTCAAAAAAATTAACTTCCAAATTTTTTAATAATAGTATTTGAAAATATTAAACAAAGTGACCAATGCGATGACTCCTGTAATTGACCCTATAATTTTATTCATGTTTTTGAAGAAAAAATCGGTTTTATTTTCAATTTTTTTAAAAAAAGCGATATAATAATAAAACACTAAGAAAGAGCCTAAGAGCACACCAATAAGGAATAAAGATATGGAAGTTTTTTCGAAAATAAAAAGGCGATAAGACGATAAAGATATAGTAACAAAAACATAATAAGGAACAGGGAAAAAGTTTAGCGCCGAGAGTAACATACCAAGAAAAAAACGATTCGTTTTGCTTCTCATTTTAATTTCTTCTTTTTTAATTTTTGGCTTTTTAGCAAGTGCAAAAAAATAAATGGTTAAAAACAAGAATATAGCAAACCCAATTTCTCTTAGTAAGATAACCACATCGGGTCTAGAATCGATAAAACGAGCAAAAAGAATAGCCGTTAAGGTTTGAAAAAAAATGATGATTACCGCTCCAGATATAAAAAGCATTGCTCGTTCTCGTCCGTCTCGAATACTGACTTTTGCAGCAGTCATGTTTATTAACCCTGGAAGAGCTATGCCAATGGCTGCTGAAATAAATCCGAAAAAAAGCGGCAAAACAAAATTCATCCTACTTAATTTTGAAACGAATATACGTTATTGCTTTGTTAATTTGCAAATATTGTTTTTCATAAAACGTCTGAATAGCAGTTACTTCTTCAGGAGATCCCTCATTTACATAAACATTATGATTGGCGTATAAAACCTCATGACCTTCTCCATGAAGTAATCCTAAAGTATACCCATGCATGAATTCACTGTCGGTTTTAAGATTCATGATGCCATCAGGTTTGAGAATTTTTTTATACAATTGCAAAAATTCTGAATTGGTCATTCGGTGTTTGGTTCGTTTGTATTTAATTTGCGGGTCGGGGAAAGTGATCCAAATTTCATCGATTTCATTTTCGGCAAAAATAAAATCTATTAATTCTATTTGAGTTCTTATAAAAGCTACGTTATGCAAACCGTCATCAACAGCTGTTTTTGCTCCACGCCAGAATCGCGCTCCTTTGATATCAATTCCAATAAAATTTTTATCAGGATATTTTTCGGCTAAACCAACGGAGTATTCTCCTTTTCCACAACCCAATTCTAAAACTAAAGGATTGTTGTTTTTGAAAAATTCAGCGTTCCATTTTCCTTTTAGCGGAAAAGAACCCGAAACCACTTCTTCTCTTGTTGGTTGAAAAACATTTTCGAATGTTTCGTTTTCCTTGAATCTTTTTAACTTATTTTTACTTCCCACGATTTAATTTAATGTTTTCACAAAATTAAGGAAATATACAAGACTAGAAATGTTTTTATCTTGCAGTTTTAAAAATAGACGCATAACAAACAAATGAATTTACCAATACCTTCTAAAAATATTTTAGTCGCTCCACTAAACTGGGGTTTAGGTCATGCTACACGTTGTATTCCTATTATAAAAGCATTGGAAGAAAATGGATTTACGCCAATAATTGCTTCAGATGGAGTGGCGCTAGCTATGTTACAAAAAGAGTTTCCCCATCTTCAAGCCTTAGAATTGCCTTCTTACGAAATTGAATATGCTAAAAATGGCGCCAATTTTAAGTGGAAAATGCTTAGAAATACTCCAAAAATGATAGAAGCTATTTTAGACGAAAAAAAAATAGTAAAAAAATGGGTAAAAGAATTTAATTTAACCGGAATCATCTCAGACAACAGGCTAGGAGTTTTTAATAAAAAAGTACAATCTGTTTTTATTACGCATCAATTGAATGTTTTGACGGGTAATACAACTTGGTTAACCAGTATGCTACACCAACAAGCTATTGATAAATTTGATGAATGTTGGGTGCCCGATTTTGAAGACGAACCAAATTTAACAGGTAAATTAGGTCATATGAAAAAAGAACTTTTAAAGGTAAAATACATTGGGCCTTTGAGTCGTTTTGAAAGAAAGGAGTTGCCAATTCAATATGATTTAATGGTAATATTATCAGGGCCTGATCCTCAACGTGGAATACTTGAGGAAATTCTATCGAAAAAATTGTTGGATTATAAAGAAAGAGTAATTTTTATTAAAGGAAAAGTGGAAAGTGTTCAAACTAAAGAACAAGTAGGAAACATATTGTATTATAACTTCATGACATCTAATGAATTAGAACAAGCTTTTAACGAAAGTAAAGTAGTGCTTTGCCGATCAGGATATACCACCATTATGGATTTAGCAAAGCTAAGAAAAAAAGCTTTTTTTATTCCTACTCCGGGGCAATACGAACAAGAGTATCTAGCTCGAAAATTAAAAAAGATAGGTTTGGTTCCTTATGCAAAACAAGAGAATTTTAATTTAGAAGATTTAGCAGAAATTTTAGTATATAAAGGCTTACAAATAGAAGAAAAACCCATTCATTGGAAGAATTTATTTTGCCTTTTTAAGAGTGAAGGAAAACTCTGAGCCAACTCCAAATTCGCTTTCTATGTAAATGCGTTCCTGATGGGCTTCTATAATATGCTTTACAATTGAAAGTCCAAGACCAGATCCGCCTTGACTTCTTGCACCACTTTTGTCCACTCTAAAAAAGCGTTCAAAAAGGCGCGAAATATTTTTGGCTTCAATGCCCTCACCGTTGTCTTTTACACGAACTATCACTTTATCATCAGTAAGATTTTCTATACTTACCTCGGTTGAACCTTTTTCTTTTCCGTATTTTATAGAGTTTACTACTAAATTTATTACAACTTGTTCTATTTTTTCCCGATCACCTATAACCATAATAGGCTTGTTATACTTCATGTCAAATAGAAGTAAAATATCCTTTTTAGAAGCTTCCATTTCAAGTAAGTCAAAAACATTTTGAACTAAACTTACGATATTAAACGGAACCATTTCAATATTTAAATCACCCGCTTCTAGCTTAGTAATCATATCTAAATCTTGAACAATATAAATCAAACGCTCAACACCCTTTTCTGCTCGTTCTAAATATTTTTTTCGAATGGTTTTATCATTCATTCCTCCTTCTAATAGTGTTGATATATATCCTTGAACAGTAAAAAGAGGCGTTTTTAGTTCATGTGAAACATTGCCTAAAAATTCTCGACGGTATTCTTCACGAACTTTAAGCATTTCAATTTCTAACTTTTTATCAGTAGCGAATTTCTTTACTTCTCTTGTAAGAGTTGCCATGTCGGTAGTTATGGGCTGATTTCTAAAGTTGGAGGATTCTAGTAGCGAAACGTCATCGTAAATCTTTTTTACTCTTCTGTAAATAAAATGTTCTACACGATATTGCATTACAAAAAACGAAAATATTGCTATAGCTAATGCAAAACAAAGAATAAATGACAATGAAAACGAAAAAAAAATATAGGTTAAAAGCGCAACTAAACCACTCGAAAAAAGAGTAATATATAAAGAAGAAACTACTGCAAACTTGTATGTGTTTTTAAAACTTATTGTCATTTATACTTCAAACTTATAACCCACTCCTTTTATGGTTTTAAAAAAATCATCACCAATTTTCTCTCTTAATTTTCGAATATGCACATCTATAGTTCTTCCTCCAACAATTACTTCATTACCCCAAACTTTGTCTAGAATTTCTTCTCTTTTAAAGACTTTACCGGGTTTCGAAGCTAATAAATAAAACAATTCAAACTCTTTTCTTGGTAAAACAATTTCGGTACTGTCTTTTATAATTTTATATTCCTCGCGGTTTATTTCTATTCCTCCCACGTTTAGCGTTTCAGAATTTATATTTTCATTTTCTTTCAAACGTCTCAATAGCGCTTTAACTTTACTAACTAATAATTTAGGTTTTATTGGCTTAGTAATATAATCATCGGCTCCAGCATCAAAACCAGCCACTTGTGAATAGTCTTCGCTTCTTGCCGTTAGAAATGTTATAATAACATGATTCAATTCAGGAATTTTTCTAATAGCTTCGCAAGCTTCCATACCATCCATTTCGGGCATCATAACATCCATTATTATAAGATGTGGTAGTTCTTTTTTAGCCTTAGCTATAGCATCTTTACCATTTATAGCAGTTACAATTTGATAGCCTTCTTGAACGAGATTGTAGCCTACAATTTCAAGAATATCTTGTTCGTCATCAACTAATAGAATCTTAATGTCTTTTTTCTTCATGATAGCAAAATTGATTGATTGCGATTGTAAAAGTAAAGATAAAACAATACTAACAAACTTTTTTACACTAATATAATCTCTTAACATTTCCGTAATAATAAAGAAACTTAATAGTAACAAGTTGGTAACATCAACTTTACTTTACAGGCGTTACTTTGCAAAAAATTTAAACAAACTTTACATGAAATTTAACTTTTTATTCATAATCCTAATCATTTGCTCTATTGCAACTGCACAAACTAAAGGAACTGTTTATGGAACTATAACTGACAAAGAAGCAAATAATGCTCCTTTACCTTTTTCGAATGTTGTAATTAAGGGTTCGTCTATAGGGGTAACATCTGATGAAACTGGAAAATATGCTATAAATGTAAACCCTGGAAATTATACTATCATTTTTAGTTTTCTTGGTTACGACAATATTGAAGTTCTTGTTAGCATTGCAGCTGGTGAAAAAATTAATATAAACAAAGCTTTGGGTTCGGGAGGCTATAAATTACAAGATGTTGTAATTAAATCAAATGGCGGAAATAGGGAAAAAGAAACAGCGTTGCTACTTGACCAAAAGAAAGCTGTTGAAATAAAGCAAAGTATTGGTGCTCAAGAAATGGCAAGAAAAGGAATTAGTGATGTTGAAGAAGGACTAACCAAAATAACAGGAATTACTAAAGTGGGTTCGAGAGGTCTATTCGTAAGAGGTTTAGAAGATAGATATAATAATTTATTAATAAATAATCTTGCAGTTCCTTCTAACAATCCGTTTAAGAAAATTATCCCTTTAGATTTAATTCCTACTGATGTTGTTAGTGTTATTGAAACCTACAAGACATTTAATCCAAATATATACGGCGATTTTGCAGGTGCAACTTTTAACTTAGTTACTCTCACGAAACCTTCGAAAAGCATTACGAAATTTAGTATTGGTTCGGGTTTTACAACTAATAACAATATGAGAAATTTTTATTTTGGAAAAAATGTAAATTCTACAAAAGGATTTTTAGGATTTGCAGGAAATAACCGTGATTTGCCATCTGCATATGGGACAACTCCATTTCCAATTGTAACACTAAGTAGAAATGAAGCCGTTAATGCATTTAGTAATGGTTTTGAAATTGAAAAATCTAAAAGCCCTTTAAATTCAAGTGTTGGGATTTTACACGCTGAGAAGTTTAATTTAAAGGACAGCAAATTAAGTTATTTAGTTTCGTTAAACTTCGACAACTCTTACCAGTTTAGAACAGGGGCAGATAGAACCTTACAAGCAGGGAATCCTATTGAGTTTTCAAACAATTTCCAAAAGACAACGTATAGCTATAAAACGAATATTTCCTCTATTTTAGGTTTAAATTTTTCAAACGAAAGATTAAATTTATCTTCTACTTTGTTATATTTAAAATCTACAGATAGTCAAATTATAGATCAATTGGGTTACCAAAACAATCAGCAGGATGTAACAAATTTCTTAATTAGAACCAATCAATTAGACGAGTCAGATTATTTGAATGGACAATTGTTTGGAGAATATTTCTTGACTACAAACAAAAAGCAAAGCGTAAAAGGTGGTTTTTCATTAGCAAAAACAGCTTACGGTCAGCCAGATAGAAATTATTATACAGGTTCTCAAGTTTCAGAAAATCAAATAAATACAAGTTATGGAGGAAATAACTTTTTGAGACAGTTTTTAGATATAGATAGTAAAATGTTTACCTCTGCATTTTTAGAATACAATTTAAAATTTGGGAAAGACCATAAATTATCCTTAGGCTACAATGGCAATCACAATTTTACAACTTCAAAATACCGTTTCATTCAAACGAGCAGGAGCAGAAGAGATTATAATCCAAATTTCGTTTTTAATCCTTTTGAATTGGACAGTCAAATTACTGCGGATTTATTAGATTATAAAATTTCGTTCGAAGAATCGAGTAATGCCAACTGGAAATCTAAACTTGAAGAAACTATCAATGCTGCTTATACCGATTTATTTTACAAATTCTCTGATAAATTTGATGTTAATGCAGGTATTCGTTTTGAAAGTTACGATCGAATAACTAAATTTAAAGATATAGGTAGTTTTGATCAAAAATACATGAAAAAAACAGCAAATGAAGTTTATTTTCTACCGTCATTAAATGCAAAATATTCTCTGAACGAAACAATGAATTTGCGTTTTGCAAGTTCGCTAACCTACACCAAGCCTGTTATCATGGAATCATTTCCAATTTCTATTGTAAATCCTGACGGGACAGTTTATCAAGGAAATCCTTTTATTGAGAACAGTAAAAATTTAAACATTGATGTTAAATATGAAGTTTTCCCTACCAATAAAGAACTTTTTGCAGTAGGAGTCTTTGGGAAAAGTATTGACAAACCAATTGAAAGAACCTTTATAGCCAATCCCGGAACTACAATTCTTTCCTTTTTAAATTCAGATAAAGCAACACTTTATGGAATAGAAGCAGAGTTTTTATTAGATTTTAATCGCATTTCAGAGTCATTAAAAGAGGTGTCATGGGGTTTCAATACTTCTATAATGCAGACTAATGTTAAGGTTCCTAATAAAGTAATAAGTCCATCAGGAAGTTTATCAGAAAGTATAGAAACGCATAGAGATCGTGAACTACAAGGAGCTTCAAAATGGTTAATCAATTCAGATTTAAAATATCAATTTAATTTAAATAAAAATTGGTCAAATACTATTTCTGCTGTTTACTCAGTATTTGGCAAACGAATTTATAGTGTTGGAACTGCAGGGATTGATCACATTTATGAAATGCCAGTAAGTAAACTTGATGTTGTTTTAACTAGTAAGCTATCACAGCATCTGGATTTAAAATTAGGAATAGACAATATTTTAAATCCAAACATACAATTAGAATTAGGAGATAATAATAAAGATCGTTTTATGGGGAATTCAAATACAATTCAAGATTATAAAAGAGGAGTTGGATTCTCGTTTAATTTAAGCTATACCTTATAGTCTAAAATGATTTAAGATTAAAAAAGCAGCCATATGGCTGCTTTTTTAATTAACAAACTCTTTAACTGTTTACTATTTTTTTACATAAAATTTAAATTTCATTAATAGTTTAATGACTTTAAATTAACCTTCTAGACTTTTTTTTAAAACACCTTTGTATCATTAAAAACAAATACAACTAAACAAAACAAAAAATGAAAAAATTAGTATTTAGCTTAGCTATTTTAGCAACAATTTTTACAGGTTGCTCTAAAGATGATGAAAATGAAAACAATGTTGTAGTTACACCACAAGTTGGAGAAATTAGCGGCAATATAGTGGCTAACAAAGAATATGCTTTTGGAAACTATACTTTAAAAGGAATTGCTAGAATTAAATCAGGAGTTACATTAACAATTGCCGCAGGTTCAACAATTACTTGTGATAAATTAACCGGTGATAATGCATTAGTTGTAGAAAACGGAGGTAAATTAATCATAAACGGAACAGAATCAGCTCCGGTAATATTTACTGAAGTTTCTAAAAATCCAGGTTCATGGGGAGGAATCATTATGTATGGTGACGCACCCATTAAAGCTTTAGGAAATGATGGTGGTGCTTCTACAGCTACATCTGAAGATGGTTTGTCTTTGCCTTACGGAGGAACTAACGAAACACACAATGGCGGAAGTTTAAGTTATGTTCGAATAGAGTATGCTGGGAAAAAATTAGCTGATGGTACAAAAGAGTTAAATGGATTCTCCTTTTATTCTGTTGGTTCAGGAACAGTTCTAGACCATTTAGTTTCCTATAAAGGTGCTGATGACGGATTTGAATTTTATGGAGGAACAGTGAGTTTAACGAATGCTATTTCTTACGGAAATTTTGATGATGCTTTTGACTGGCAAGATGGTTGGAGAGGACAAAACAATACCAACTGGTATGCTTACCAAGAAAATAAAGGGAACTTCGGAATTGAAATTGAAACGTCTGCAAACAATAACCCTTTTTGGCCTAAATTTACAAATGTTACTTTAAAAAGAGCAGCGGGTTGTACACCAGAGGTTGCAGGGGATATTCAAATAGATGCTATTCAGTTTAAGAAAAACGGCAATGGTGATTTTACAAATGTTGTAATTGATGGTTACGGAACATATACTGAAGGCGACAAAGTATATCAAGGTGCAGCAATTAAAATTCAAGATGCAAGTACTAATGACAACCAAGTTACAGGATCGAAAGTTAAAATAACAAATGTTAAAATAACAAATACTAGCGTAGATGTTGCTGGTGCTAGTACTATTATAGTAAACTTTCCTGGCGGTCAATTTATTAAAAGCGATACTGCAACTGGTGCAAGTTTAAATCAAGGTGCTTGGGCAACAGTTCAAGGTACTAGTTTAATAAAATAATACTTTAAATATAACACATAAACCGCTTCAAAACTGAGGCGGTTTTTTTGGCCTAGTATTTGAAATAATATTTATATCTTTGCACTATTACAAGTACTTATGAGAAAAAAATACTTTTATATTGTAACTTTACTACTTTGTTTGTTTGCTCTGACAGTAACTGCTCAGGACAATATCAGGCAACAGCCTAAAACGCAAGAAGCTACTGACGCACTTGGTTTTTATCCTAATCCTGTAAGTAATGGTAAAATATACATTACTTCAAAAACTACGGGAAATAAAGAAATTACCATATTCGATGTACTAGGTAAAAAAGTATTGCAAACCACAACTAGTACTAGAGAACTAAATGTTTCCAGCATTTCTCCAGGAGTGTACATCATAAAAATTAAAGATGGCGATGCTAGTGCTACTCGAAAATTAATACTAAAATAATCATAAAAGAATAGTTTAACCTTTTTTTATTGTTTTTTTCACACTGATTTTAATCTTTAAGTAAAAATTCTTTATATATTTGTTATCTAATATTTTTAAAAATTTAATTATGAAAAAAATTTACATTTTATTTTCAACGGTTTTAGTTACTGTTGCTTCACAAGCTCAAATAGTTATTAACGAGGTTTACGGTGGTGGTGGCAACAGTGGATCTGTATATAAAAACGATTTTGTTGAACTTATTAATAGCGGTACATCATCGGCAACTCTTTCTGGTGCTACATTACAATATGCTTCTGCTACAGGTACTTTCAATGCATATCATCCTCTTCCAGATATCACTTTAGCCCCTGGTCAAAAATATTTAATACAGGAAGCAGCCGGAGCAGGCGGAACGACAGATTTGCCAAGTCCGGATTATGTGGCACCTATTCCTACTCCTTTTACTGGTACAATTGGAACTACTGCTGGTTTTTCAATGGCTGGTTCAAATGGGAAAATAGCACTAGTAAGCGATAATTTACAAATTGTAACACCAACAGATGCTAATGTTTTGGATTTTGTAGGTTATGGATCTGCAACTGCATTTGAAGGAGCTAAGGCTGCTCCAGCAGCTTCAGCTGTAAATTCAGTATCAAGAACTAATGGAATTGACACGAATGATAATGGGGCTGACTTTACTGCAGCTGCAGCTTCACCTCAAAATTCATTAGGGGTAAAACAAAATGCTATATCAGGATTAAATGTATATCCTAACCCAGTAGTTAACGGAAATTTATTTATTACTTCATCTAATACTGCTGCAACTAAATCAGTTGCTATTTTTGATGTTTTAGGAAAACAGGTTATAAAAACAAATGTTTCTAATCAAGTGGTAAATGTTTCAAAACTTATTAGCGGTGTTTATATCTTAAAAATCACTGAAGAAGGAAAAACTGCTACGAGAAAATTAGTTATCAAATAATTCTTTTTTATTTCATACAGAAAACTCCAATTGAAAAGTTGGAGTTTTTTTTATTTAATTACTTTTGTTAAAAACAATACTTGATTACAACTTCAGACATATTCACGATTTCCAGCCAAAAGCAATTTGAGAAAATAGCACTGCAAGTGTTTCGTTTTCAATATGATAACAATCAGGCATATCGAGAATTTTGTCAACTGTTAAAAACTAAAAAACAGGATATAAAATCACTACAACAAATTCCCTTTTTACCTATTCAGTTTTTTAAAAGTCATAGAGTAGTTTCTAATTATAATCCTATCCAAGAAACCTTTACTAGTAGCGGTACAACAGGAATGATTGCTAGTAAACATCTTGTTACCGATGTTTCAATTTATGAAGAAAGCTATCGCAGAGGTTTTTCTCAGTTTTATGGTAATATTAAAGATTACACTATTTTGGCATTGCTTCCTTCTTACTTAGAACGTGAAGGGTCATCTTTAATTTATATGGTAAGGGATTTAATAGCATTATCAAATAACTCAAATAGCGGATTTTATTTAAACCAATATGATGAGCTCATCAAAAAATTAATTGATTTAGACCATTCGGGACAAAATGTAATTTTAATAGGAGTCACTTATGCTTTATTAGATTTGATTGAACTAAATAAATTTCAATTAAAAAACACTATTATCATGGAAACGGGTGGTATGAAAGGCAAACGCAAAGAAATGATTCGAGAAGAATTGCACGAGCAACTTTGCATCGGCTTTGGTGTCTCTACTATTCATTCTGAATATGGAATGACTGAATTGTTATCGCAAGCCTATTCACTTGGAAATGGAGTTTTCGAATGTCCGCCATGGATGCAAATTCTAATTCGGGAAACGGAAGATGCTTTGTCCTATGTAGCAAACGGAAAAACGGGAGGAATTAACGTCATTGATTTAGCCAACATTAATTCGTGTTCGTTTATTGCTACTCAAGATTTGGGTAAAAAAAATCCCTACAACTCTTTTGAAGTATTGGGACGTTTTGATAATAGCGACATTCGTGGTTGTAACTTGATGGTTATATAACTCGAATAACAAAATAATTTTTCTTTCCGCTTTGCAACAAAACAAACTGATTATTGATTAAATCTTTAGTCGAAAGCACGAATTCTTCTGTAATTTTTTCCTTATTTATAGCGATTGAATTAGCTATTAAGGCTCGTCTCGCTTCGCCATTTGATTTAAAAAAACCTGTTTTTTCATTTAAAACCGACACAATATCAATTCCGTTTTCAATATCGTTTCTTGAAATTTCTGCTTGGGGCACACCATCAAAAACTTCTAAAAAAGTCGCTTCGTCTAATTGTTTTAAATCATCAGAAGTGGCATTACCGAACAAAATAGCTGAGGCTTGAATCGCTTTGTCTAAATCTGCTGCAGAATGTACAAAAGTGGTTACTTCTTCAGCTAATTTCTTTTGTAAAACTCTTAAGTGCGGTGCTTCATAATGATTCGCAATTAATTCATCTATTGTTTCCTTATCTAAGAAGGTGAATATTTTAATGTATTTCTCTGCATCAACGTCGGTAGTATTCAGCCAAAATTGATAAAACTTGTAAACAGATGTTTTGTCTGCAGTTAACCAAACATTTCCCCCTTCAGATTTTCCAAATTTCGAACCATCTGCTTTAGTGATTAGCGGGCAAGTCATTGCAAATGCTTTGGCATCACTATTTACGTTCATTCTTCTCACTAATTCAGTTCCTGTTGTAATATTCCCCCATTGATCAGAACCTCCCATTTGTAGCAAACAATTGTAGTGCTTATGCAAATGGTAAAAATCATAGCCTTGAATTAATTGATACGTAAATTCGGTAAAAGACATTCCTTCGCCTTCGCCAGTAAGTCTTTTCTTTACAGAATCCTTAGCCATCATATAATTTACAGTGATGCGCTTTCCTACTTCACGTGCAAAGTCGATAAAAGTAAAAGTTTTCATCCAATCGTAATTGTTAACTAAGATTGGAGCATTTTTTTCTTTCGAATTAAAATCTAAAAAACGAGATAAAACATTTTTTATACCCGCTACATTATGATTTAAAGTTACTTCATCCAGCAGATTTCTTTCATCCGATTTTCCAGACGGATCGCCAATCATTCCTGTTGCACCACCAACAAGCGCAATAGGTTTGTGACCAAAATGCTCTAAATGAACCAAGAGAATTATGGGAACCAAACTCCCAATATGCAACGAATCTGAAGTTGGGTCAAATCCTATATAGGTTGCTGTCATTTCTTTCAGCAATTGTTCTTCGGTTCCAGGCATAATATCATGAACCAAACCACGCCACTGCAATTCTGCAATAATATTTTTCATTTTGTGTATTAATTTGGGCAAAGATAGTAATTCAAAAAGCATTGACAATAGCATTTTTAATGTCAATATTTAAAAAATAAAATCTAAAAATTTATAAATCCAACAATCTAATTATCTTTACAAAATGGTTTTAATCACAGGAGCAACAGGATTAGTCGGATCGCATTTAGCAATCCATTTATTAGAAAATAACGAAAAAGTTCGTGCTATTTATAGAACATCTACTTCTATTGAGAAAACCAAATCGCTTTTTGCACTCTACAAAAAAGAATTTCTCTTCGAAAAAATGGAATGGATTCAAGCAGATATTACTGATATTCCTTCTTTAGAAATCGCTTTTATAGATGTTGAATATGTGTATCATTGTGCTGCTTTAATTTCATTTGATCCAAAAGACGAAAAGCAACTCCGAAAAATAAATATTGAAGGAACCGCGAACATTGTTAATTTTTGTTCGGCATACGCTATCAAAAAACTGTGTTACGTGAGTTCGATAGCTGCACTTGGCGATCTTAAAGAAAATGAAACCACAATTACTGAAGAGACAGAATGGAATCCAGAGAAATCCCATAGTGATTATGCCATCTCAAAATATGGTGCTGAAATAGAAGTTTGGCGGGGTTATCAGGAAGGATTACCAATAGTAATTGTTAGCCCAGGAGTTATTCTTGGTCCAGGATTTTGGAATACGGGTAGTGGTCAAATTTTTTCTAAAGTTAAAAAAGGATTATTGTTGTATACCAAAGGCATTACAGGTTTTGTTACTGTAAACGATGTGGTAAAAATTATGACTCAATTGATGAAAAGTGATATAAGTGGCGAAAGATACGTAGCAATTGCAGCCAATATTTCATTTGAAACTATATTAAATACAATTTCAAAAGCATTAAAAGTTAAACCGCCAAGAATTTACGCCAAACCTTGGATAACGGAAATAATATGGAGGATAGATTGGATTACTTCAACTTTTTTTAATAGAAAGAGACGTTTGAGTAAGGATATGGCTCATTCTTTACATTCAGAAAATTGTATTTCGAACGAAAAAGTAAAAAGGGATTTAGAGTTTGCTTTTCAGAATGTTGAAGTATATTGTAATGAAATGATTGCGTTTTCTAAGTAGTAATGGATTCAAGAACTTTATTTTGTGTTTTCTTTGTCAAACTTTTAAAAAACCAATTCACACGAATGCTTTATAAGTTTCACAACTTCTTTTAACTGTAAAACTTTATCTATATCTACTGTATTTCAGTGAATTTTGCTCATGTGAAAACTAGGATTTACCGCTTCATATTGTGCAAGAAGTTCTAGTGCATATTTAAGATTGCATTTTAATTAGGAGAATAATTGATTTACTGATTCCTAAATGACACTTTTTAATAGCTTTACAGAAAGTACATATGGATTTTAAAAGTAATATATTTTCAGAATAATTAAATATTAGTCTACTTATAAATGGTGTTTTTTGACTAGATTAAATTTTTTAATTTCAAATTAAATGTAATCGTTTTCATAATATCTCTCTTAATATCATTATTAAATTCAAGAAAAATTGCGTTTTTGATTTCCATACTCATTATTTTATATTTAAAAAACTGTACGGGAGTCATAACAAAAATGACTTTTATTTTACTTAATATTTCTTCAAAAAAAACAAAATCATTGATATTGTTTATCATAAAGAAGCACGCATCATATTCAATGGAATTTATTAATATAAAACTTTTGTCTTTTGAGCTTTGGACTTCAATTTTATTTGAAAAATAATGTTTAAACAATGCAGAAAAGGCACACGAATTATCATATATTATAACTTTTTTAGACATTTAATTTATTTTATATATCAATTTAGGTTCAAAACTTTTTATTTTAGATTTTACAATTGACACTATTTCCTCTGCCTCTTCTTTAAAAATAGGATCCACTTCAACATAAATTAACTCAGAACTTTTTGTAATGACTATAATCTTATACTCATATTTTTTATATTTTAATGCAAAAAACCAAAAGATAACTGAAGTTAAAAACCAAAAGAATTTTACTATCAAAATCATATTATTTAAAAAAAAAGGAAAAGTAAAGAAAACTAATATCACTGAAAACATCATATAATTTAAACGAATATCTTTTCGCTTTACAAATTTGATGTTTTTTGTATTTCTAATATTTCTTACAAATAATAAAGTATTACTTCTATTAGTATTTAAAAAATTGAATTGGTCATCTGTAAATACAATTCCCAATTCATTATAAAAATCTTCCTTTAATAATTCTAATTGTTGCATTAACTATTTTATTAAAATACTATTTTTAAGTATTATAATTATCAAAAATATTATAGTTTGAATGTTCGATTTAGTAGTAATACAAAACAATTATTACATTCAACAATTCAAATGTAATAGTTAGATAATTGCGGGTTCTTTATTTTCGTTGGTTAGTCGATATGTTTCGACGAATAGTAAAAAATAATCGATAAATAGATTTCAAAAAACTGGATATTTTTGAAATCTATTCAGGAAATTGTAGGTGTTTAAGAAAGGACTTATAACAAATTAAGGTATTTCATCAAAATGGTTTTATTTTGTTTGCTGATAGGGATGATTTCTTTAGCAATTAAAACAGTATTGTCTTGAATATCAATTATTTTATCTATGTTGATAATATGTGACCTGTGGATTTGTAAAAATTGAGCAACAGGTAATTTTTCTTTTATTTTTTTTAATTGAGTATGAACAACATAATTTGTTTCTGTTGTTTTAATGTTTATATAATCGCCTTGCGATTGAATACTACAAATAGTGTCTAAGTCAATTTTAATGAGTCTGCTATTTATATTAACATAAATCTCAGAAACCCCTTTTTTCTCTTTAAAAACACGGTCTGTTATTTGAATATCGTTTTTAAAATTACTATTTAGTTTTCTAAACACCCTATCTATTGATCGGGAAAAGCGATCTAACTGAATGGGCTTTACTAAATAATCTACTATACAATCGTATTCAAATGCGTCTTTTGCAAAGTTTTCATCCATGGTAACAAATACTACTTGTGGAAGATTTTTTATTGTTTGTACAAAATCAAAACCTGTAAAACTAGGCATGTGAATGTCTAAGAAAATCAAATCTACTTGATTCTTATTTAAGAATTTCATCGCTTCAATAGCATCTGGAAACGTTGCAACTAATTCAACATCTTTTACATCTGCAAGCATTGCGGCTAGAATTTCTCTTGCCATTTGCTCGTCATCTATTACAATACATTTAATCATAGTAATGTCTAATTATTATAGTTTATCTAAAAATATTTTAATATTTATTAATATTTTTTCAAATTCACCTTGACTTTCGTTTCGGTCTTTTTTTAACTGCTCTTCAAAATTTCGGGTAATATCATATCCTTTTTCAAGTCCTAACAGTGCAATTTTATGTTTTAATTTGTGTACATTTTCAGCCGCTTCCTTATAGTGATAGCTTGCCATATTGGTTTCATAAATTTTAACTTCATTGGGAAACTCTGTTTTTAAAACGGTAATCAATCTTTTTTTCAACTCTAGGTTGGCTTTTGATAATTGATTGATATACTCTAGGTTAGGAATTTCTTTCATTTTTATTCGGGCTTTTTATATATTGTGCTTTCATATCTCTTTGTTTACTGTAAAAAAGAAAGTAGCACCTTTATTTTCTATACTTTCTACCCACACTTTCCCATTCGCTTTTTCGATAATTGTTTTTACTATAGAAAGTCCAATCCCATTATTCTTTTTGTTTGTCTCTAATGATTGAAAAATCTGAAAGATTCTTTCTTGATTTTCTTTTGCTATCCCTGGACCGTTATCTTTAACAGAAAAGGTGTATTTTTCATTATCTTCTGTATAAGATATTGTAATAATACCTTTTGGTTTATCATTATAAAATATGGCATTTTCTATCAAATTTTGAAATAATTGCATCATTTTATACCTATCATGGGTAATTATAGGCAGTTTATTTTTTACACATATATCAATGTGAGATGGTATTTCTATTACATCTAATATATTCTTTATTATTATGTTCAAATCTACCAGCTCTTTAGCAAATTTATTGTTTTCAAGGGAAGAGTAATTCAATATTCCTTGAATAAGAAGGTCCATTTTCTCAACCTTATCTTGAATCAGTGAAAAATAATTTGTTGTCTTTTCGTTAAAAACAGTATCATTATCTTCTTTTATCCACTGTACTAAGGAATGAATGCTTCTTAAAGGAGATTTTAAATCGTGCGAAACCACATGGGCATATTCGTTTAAATGAATATTCTGATTCTCTAATCTTTTCAATAATTGTTCTTTTTGAGCTTGTAAAACATTTTTTTCAGTAATATCAAAATACACACATATTCCGCCTATAATCATTCCATTTATATTATGTTTGAGACTTCTACTGACAAGCCAATCCCTTGATTCTTTATTTTTTTTATTCTTTATTTTTAATTCATAAGAGTCTAAAGTACTCGAATTGGGATTTTCAAAATTGGGATTTGTTTTATAGACCGACTCTAAGGCTCTAAAAATATCGCTCTTCTTTTTACCAATTAATTCATTTATTGAAAAACCTGACATTTCACAAAAAGTTTCATTAGCCAACAAAATAGATTCTTCATTATCTATTTCAATTAGTCCCAAATTCATATTGGAAATAATTCCTCGGTATCGTTCTTTTTGATTTTGAAGATTTTCTTTATAATTGATGTTTATCGTTACATCTGTATACGACCACAAATGGCCTTTATACTGCTTATCTCTATATATAGGGGTGTAACTTCTTTCAAATATTCTACCATCGGTTAATTCTAATATTTCTGATAGAACGGTTTCTCTGTTTTGTAAAATCTCTTCAATTCGACTTACAAAAGTATCTTCAGATTTAAAATAGTGTTTTGTGTCTTCGGCAGAGTTTGAACAGTCCCAACCTATCATTATTTCTGGTGGCAAATCGATTCCGAAAATTTCACAAAACTGCTTATTAACCAATAAAATTTTGCGGTTTTCATCCTCTAACAATATTCCTGTTTGTAAATTAACAATCAAAGAAGCCAGTCTGTTTTCGGACTCTTTTAATTGGTCGACACTATCTTTTTCTTTGGAAATGTCTTCAAAAGTAACAAAATAGCTAATAGCATCTTCCGTGGTTTCAGAAAACAACTGACCTTTTATCCTAGCCCAAAAAAAATCATTTCGATTTCTTTGGTGCAAAATTTCAAAATCAAAAGATTCTCCTTTATAAAAAGCAACCATTACTTCTCCTAAAACTTCCGGGTTTGCAAATTCAAAATCCACAATTTCTAATAGGGTTTTCCCAATAACATTTTCAATACTACAACCTGTCAGAATTAAATAGGCTTCATTAGCCCATACAATTTCACCGTTTGATTTTGTAAAAACCACACCACTATTGTTTGCACTTGCTGCCAATGAAAATTTAGTTAACTCTTCTTTATCTTTTTTGAGTAAAATTTTTTGATTATTAATTGTATTTAATAATAATTTTAATTCGCTATTTGCAATGTCTTGATTTTTCTGAACATGCAGTAAATCTAGTAAAGGATCGTGGAAGGCAAAATCATTTATAGTAAGATTTTTTTCATTAAGATCTTCGATAGAATAAAACCAAGGAGATCCTATAAAAAGAAGGTTTTCATCTAGTAGTTCGAACTGACCTTTCAATAGGATTGACCTATCTAAATAGGATTCTATAACTACTAATTGATTGATTACATCCTGAATTGTATCTTTTTCTAATAATTTAACGAAAGGTCTTTTAATGAAGAAATAATCATTGAAAGAAGTGTTTTCTATGAGGTTAGGAAGAATTCTTGAAAGGCTATTCCCAACACTTTTTATATTTAACTTTACATCTATAAGTATATAAAAAGGAAATAATTTATTGAATTTAGCTATACTAAAATTGAACTGTTCCATAATTACCAGCTTATTTTGAATATTTCGTGAGAACTTCCGTTATCTCTTGATTCAATAAGATCTATAGTAACTGGAGTATTAAACATTATTCCTAAACCTTGAATCAATCCTCTAACAAACTCTTGCAAACCCTCACGGGTAGAAATATAATGTAGATGTATGCTTGTATCGCTTATATTTGACACTTTAAATTCAGGAGGTGTTAATTTAGGATAAATCAACATTACTCTATTGTGAAAGATAGGCAAGTTCAATAGAAAATCCTTTAATGTAGCCCCTCCCGATTCCATGAGAGTGCCATACTTATCTTTTGTAGTCTTTACTACCCACCATTCACCAAAGGCAATTAATACATCCTTAACACTTATATTCATCTCTAATGAAACTGCCTGGGCAAGTTTAAATGTTATATCGTCATCATATGGTTCGTTACTAATAAAAAAATCTTCTTCAACAGCGCTTAAAGCCAATATCTTTTGCCACTTTTCTTCACCATAATTTTCTGTAACTAGTTCTTGTATAGCTTTATTTACAATTCCGTACATTGGTTGTTCTCATTTATAATTAATTCATTAACAGACCAATATTCAAGTGTTTTCTGTATCTTTTTTACATAATCATCATACTTTAGTGGCTTTACAATATAGCCTGCTATTCCTATTTTATAGCATTCATAAATATCTGTTGGGTTATTTGAAGTAGTAAGTATAATAGCTGGTATATATTTTAAAAGTTCGTCATTTTTTAATAGTGTTAAAAATTCTATTCCATTTACTTTAGGCATATTCAAATCTAAAATTATGATATCAGGAATAATCTCCTTTATGGTAAGAATTTGAATAGCATCAAATCCATTTTTAGAATCGATAACCTCATGATTATAATTTAGCAGATTCAAAACTCTAATAAATTTCATCATTTCAATAACGTCATCCTCAATAAATAGTATTTTTAAAATTTTAGACATTGTTTTTTGGTTTCCCTAATTAGATGAGAAACAAATATATCTTAAAAAACCCTACGAACGCTTAATTTTCGATAAACGACATTAATTTGTAGATGAGGTTATAATAATGTAGGTTGAAATTTTCATTTTTTTTATTGTCCCATTTTAATTAATTTTATTATGGAAATCAATTCAACTAAATTTTAAAAGTTGAGCTTCGATTAGCATTAATCTCGTTTTGAGTTTTCTTTGTCAAACTATTAAAAACCAGTTCATAGGAATGTTCAATAAGTTTCACAACTTCTTTTAACGGTAAATCTTTATCTACATCTACAGTGTTCCAGTGTATTTTGCTCATGTGATAACCGGAATTTACCGCTTCGTATTGTGCACGAAGTTCTAGTGCATATTCTGGATTGCATTTTAAATTAATGGAATGATTTCCTGATTCCCATTTTTTTAATGAGGTAAGACAAAACATTTTTCCTCCCACTTTAAATACAAGCGTATCTTCATCAAAAGGAAAATGTTCGGTTACTCCTTTTTTAGACAAACAAAATTCATAAAGTTGTTGAATATTCATAGCGCTAAAGATTAATAAAAAACAAATCACTTGCTATTCCATCAGTTAAAAACTTTCCTTTTTTGGTGGTTTTCAAAATGTTATTTTCTATGCAAACTAAATCGTCATTAATAAATTTTTGAACTTGCTTGTTGAGGTAATTTAAATATTCTTTTCCAAATTCGTTTTCAATTTTATGTAAAGAAACACCCCATATGGTTCGTAAACCGATCATTACATATTCATTGTATCGGTCGGTTATGGATAAAATTTCAATTTCATTGGGCAATCTATTTTCTTGAATTGCTTTTAGATACAATGAATTATTAGAAACGTTCCAACTTCTAGAAAATCTATCATAACTATGAGCTGACGGACCAATTCCGATGTATTTTTTTCCTAACCAATAGGCAGAATTATTTTTTGAAAAAAAAGCTTCTTTCCCAAAATTAGACAATTCATATTGAATAAATCCATTTGTTTCTAACATTTCGACTAAAATTGCAAAATGTTCTTGAGCAACTTCGTCTTTAGGTTTTGCAATTTTACCAGTTTGAATTAATTTGTTTAAAGCTGTTTTGGGTTCAACAGTAAGTGCATAACTCGAAATATGAGGGATGCCAAATGACAAAGCAGTTTGTATATTCTGTATCCATTTTTCGTTGCTCATTTGCTGTGCTTGTTCGCCATTCTGGCTCGAGTCAGGAATTCCGTAAATCAAATCCAAGGAGATGTTGTCGAAATATTGGGTAGCGACTTCTAAGCATTTTTTGGCTTCCTTTGAATTGTGAGCCCGATTCATCATTTTCAAATCATCTTCAAAAAAAGACTGAATACCAATGCTTAAACGATTTATTTTGGTTTTTGACAATCCGATAATGCGTTCATTAGACAAATCATCGGGATTGGCTTCTATAGTAATTTCGGGATTTTTAACAACTTTGTAATTTTTATAAACTTCATCTATTAAAAATCTAATTTCTGAAATGGGCAATATAGAGGGTGTCCCTCCACCAAAATATATTGTCTCTATCGTTTCATTTTCTAACTCATTTTTCCGCATTTGGAGTTCTTTGGCGATAGCCAGAACCATCTCTTCTTTCTTCTTCATAGAAGTCGAAAAATGAAAATCGCAGTAATGACAAGCCTGCTTGCAAAAAGGGATATGAATGTAGATACCTGACATTATTTCTTTACCCTTTCCTCATTCTGTTTCACAAATGCATCCCAACCCGTATAATTTTTTTCTCCAACTGTTTTCCCAGAATTAAAAAAATGACAAACAGCAGCAGCTAATCCATCAGTGGAATCCAAATTTTTAGGTAATTCTTTTAATCCCAATAATTGTTGAAGCATTTTGGCAACTTGTTCCTTGCTGGCATTTCCGTTTCCGGTGATTGCCATTTTTATTTTCTTGGGTTCATATTCAGTAATGGGGATGTCTCTCGAAAGTCCCGCCGCCATGGCTACGCCTTGTGCGCGTCCTAATTTTAACATGGATTGTACGTTTTTTCCAAAAAAAGGCGCTTCAATGGCAATTTCGTCAGGATTATGAGTATCGATTAACTCGATTGTGCGTTCGAATATGATTTTAAGTTTTTGATAATGATTATCATATTTAGACAATTGCAATTCGTTGAGTTGCATAAATTGCATGTTTTTTCCAACTATTTTTATCAATCCAAAACCCATAATTGAAGTTCCCGGGTCAATTCCTAGTATGATGCGTTCGTTTGCCAATTTAAATTTGTTATTTTGCAACAATGATTGCAATTCCTCACAAAGCTAAACAATTCCTCGTTTTTACCATCAAAGTTTTGATTGTAACTATCGCCTTTTATTTTATTTACAAACAATTGGCTACAAACGATCAATTAGACTGGCAAAAGTTCATTGCTTTGTTTCGAAAAAACTGGTCTTTTGGAGGTGTTTTATTTATTTTGCTTTTTAGTATTTTAAATCGTTTTTTTGAGATTTTGAAATGGCAGAATTTAGTTTCTTATTTTTACAATATTTCTTTAAGTGAAGCTACAGCTCAAGTTTTTGGGGCTTTAACAGCTGGGATATTTACACCTAATGGGTTAGGGGAGTATGCTGGAAAAGCATTGTTTTTTAAAAAATCTGTAACTAAAAAAATTGTATTCCTAAATTTGATTTGCAATGGCATTCAAATGATAGTAACCATTGTTTTTGGTGTTTTTGGATTGTTGTATTTTAATGCTAATTTTCACATCATAACTACTAAAACGGTATCGATTCTTTTTGGGTTGCTTGTGATTGTTATTCTCACTTTTTTTTCATTGAAGAAAATAAAGATTAAAGGGTATTCCATCGAAAAATTAATACATAAAATCAATGAAATTCCAAAATCGATTCATCAAAAAAACATCGGATTAGGATTGTGTCGCTATCTTGTATTTTCGCATCAATATTATTTTTTATTTTTGGCTTTTGATGTCAGGTTGCCTTATTTTACTTTAATGTCAGCTATAACGAGTATTTATTTTTTAGCGTCGTCTTTGCCGTCTTTTCAATTTTTAGATTTTGCCATAAAAGGAAGTGTAGCCGTTTATTTCTTGGGATTATTAGGAGTAAATGAATGGATTGTAGTTTTTATTTCGACTTTAATGTGGTTTTTAAATGTGGTTTTACCCGTAATTATTGGCAGTTATTATGTGTTGAACTTTAAAATTCAAAAAGCAACATGATCCTTTTTTTGTCTTTAATTCTTTTTGTATATGTTCTTACTATTGGTCATTTGATTTATGGTTTTGACAAAATACCTCTTTATAAAAACACTGATTCTAATCCAAAAACTTTTTTTGCTATTGTGGTTCCGTTTAGGAACGAAAGCACCAACTTGCCTAAACTTTTAGAAAGTTTCAAGAACTTAAAATATCCTAAAACTTTATTTGAAATCATTTTTATAGATGATTTTTCAGAAGACGATTCTGTAAAACAAATTTACAATTGGAGAATGGAAAATGGAGTGTTTCATACAACACTTCTTGAAAATTTACGAATTTCAAATTCTCCTAAAAAAGATGCTATTACTAGAGCAATACCAATTATTAAAAACGAATGGATTGTTACTACTGATGCTGATTGTGTTGTGCCTGTAAATTGGCTGTTGATTTTAGATAATTACATTCAAAATCATGATGTTGAAATGATTGTTGGTTCAGTTGTTTATGAATGTAAAAAGACTTTCTTACATCATTTCCAGTATTTAGATTTGATGAGTTTACAAGGAACAACTATTGGAAGTTTCGGATTAGGACTTGGATTTATGTGTAACGGCGCTAATTTTTGTTACACTAAATCATTGTTTAAAGAATTGAACGGTTTTATTGGAAATAATACAATTTCTAGTGGTGATGATGTTTTTTTAGTGCAAAAAGCAATGGGAGAAAATCCCGAGAAAGTACATTATTTAAAATCAAAGTTAAATATTGTTAGTACAAAACCAATGAACGACTGGAAGTCCTTATTTCACCAAAGAGTGCGTTGGGCTTCAAAAACGGGTTTGTATCAAAGTGTTTTCGGAAAAGACTTGGCGGCAATTGTATTAGTTAGTAATTTAAGTTTGGTTATCGGTTATCTTTTTTGTGCTTTTGGATTGTCGTCATGGCAATATTGTGCTGTTTTGTTTGTAATAAAATTCGCCTTCGACTTTATATTACTTAAAAAAGCAAATTCATTTTTTACTAAAAAGCGAATGCGCTATTTGATTTTAAGTAGTTTACTGTATCCTTTTTTTTGTGTGGGTGTAGCTTTGTTTTCTTTACTAGGAAAATACGAATGGAAAGGGAGGCGAGCTAAATATTGAGTTTTTAATGTTATTTAAAGTCCTAGCCCAGATGGAAGGGAAAATCCTTTTTTAATATAAACTGCAGAGCAAGTTATATTAAAAAAGATTGGAATGACAACTGGATAAAGCTTCTAAAAATTATTCTACTTTTAAAATTACTGGCAGTATAAATTCTGTTTTTACTGGAATTCCTCTTTTAATAGCAGGAATTACTTTAGGAAAACCAACTAATCGAGCGCGAAGAATGCTATCTATTATTGGTTTATCATAAGATAGAGAGTCGTTTAGTTGAGGTTCGAATTGTAAGGTGGCGTTTGCTAGAACAGTTACTTTTACATCAATTGTATCAAGTTGGGGGTATATAACCGATATAGTGTCGAAACTTAATCGCTCTTGTATGAGTTGTGTTAAATATTCAAAAAAACAGGTTTTCTTTTGTTCTTTGTTTTGAACAGAATCGCACCGAGAAAAGGAGGGAAATTCGTCTACTTCTTCCCAATTAATGGTTTTTAACTCTTTTTGTAACAATTCCTCTTTAGTAGGGATTTGCTTGTCAAAATATTGACAAGAGTTAAAAAAAAGAGGTGATAAAAATAGTAATAGAATTATTTTTCTCATATTCGTAAACCAAACAAATGCGATTGTTAAATTTTATTTAAATGTACAATTTTAATTTTCAAAAATACTAAAAAATAATTTATGGATGTGATGCTTTTGACTTTTGGTTTTTTGTTTATGATTGTTGGAGTTTTCGGAAGTTTTTTACCAGTTCTTCCAAGCCCGAGCATCAGTTGGATTGGTTTGCTGCTTTTGTATTATATCAACGCCGTGCTATCTAATCATTGGGTTTAAGAGCCCTTGTTGGAGAACTAATTTACGAATCTAAAGATCATCAACGTGCTTTTAAAGCAGCAATAGGTTTCTTCATTGTATTTTTAGCTTCAAGTTTTATGAAGTTTGTACTATGCACGATGTATTTGGGATTGTTTATTTGGATTTTTTGGACTTATAAAACAGCTTTTTTTTAGATTATAAAGAAAAACTCCATCCAGTTTTTAAAATCTGGATGGAGTTTTATGATATATGAATTTAGTATTCTAAATTCATTGCTATTCAGTTAAATTATCCTAAAGCAGCTCTTTTGAAACCAGTTACAATAAGATTTTTATCTAAAGATTGAACATAAGTGGCAACACTCATTTTACCGTCTTTAATATAATCTTGGTTTACTAAAGTATTGTCTTTAAAGAAACGAGTCATTTTACCTTTTGCAATACTATCTAACATTGCTTCAGGCTTTCCTTCTTGACGCAATACATCTTTAGCAATTTCTATTTCTTTAGCAATTGTTGCAGAGTCTACACCTGCTTCATTTAATGCAATAGGAGCCATAGCAGCAGCTTGCATAGATACGTTTCTTGCTACATCGTCAGCACCTGCAATGTTTGCAGATAATGACACTAAAGTTGCAATTTTGTTTCCAGAGTGAATGTATGAACCAATAAAAGCACCTTCTAATTTCTCGAAAGATCTAATTTCAATTTTTTCTCCAATAACTCCAGTTTGCTCAATTAGTTTATCGGCAACAGTAATTCCATTGAAATCTGAAGCTAAAAAGGCTTCTTTTGTTTCAAAGTTTAATGCTTGATTTGCTAAATCGGTAGCTAATTTCACAAAATTTTCATTCATCCCTACGAAGTCAGTCTCACAATTTAGTGTGATAACAACACCTACAGTTTTATCAGCGTTAACTACTGCAATTGCAGCACCTTCTGTAGATTCTCTGTCAGAACGGTTTGCAGCAACTTTTTGTCCTTTTTTACGAAGGTTTTCTATTGCTAAATCAAAATCTCCATCTGACTCTACTAATGCTTTTTTGCAGTCCATCATTCCTGCACCAGTGATTGTTCTTAATTTATTTACGTCTGCAGCAGTAATTGTTGCCATAATTTTTTATTTTAAAGATTAAAAGATTGAAAAATTTAAAACTTTTAAGAGAATACTAATTATAGAATCAATACTCTTTTAATCTTTAAATTCGTCAATCTTTAAATTTGTTTTATTTATTCTTCATTTGCAGGAGCTTCCGCTTGCACAACTGTTGGAGCTGCCTCAACTTCAACAATTGAAGCTACTGCCTCAACATCTGCTGAAGGTGTAATTTCTTCAACTGCTGCTAATGGAGCCTCACCATCTTTATCAGAAGTTCTATTAGCAAGACCATCGATAATAGCGGTAGTTACTAAAGTTAAAATTTTATCAATTGATTTAGAAGCATCATCATTTGCAGGGATAACATATTCCACCTCTCTTGGGTCAGAATTGGTATCAACCATTGCAAAAACTGGAATGTTTAATTTTTGAGCTTCTTTTATTGCGATGTGTTCCGCTTTGATATCTACCACGAACAATGCAGCTGGCAATCTTGACATATCTGCTATTGAACCTAAGTTTTTCTCTAATTTAGCACGAAGACGATCAACTTGTAGACGTTCTTTTTTTGACAAAGTCATAAAAGTTCCGTCTTTCTTCATTTTATCAATAGTAGCCATTTTTTTAACAGCTTTACGGATAGTTACGAAGTTAGTTAACATACCACCAGGCCATCTTTCAGTGATGTATGGCATATTTGCAGCTTTTGCTTTTTCAGCAACGATGTCTTTTGCTTGTTTTTTGGTAGCAACAAATAATATTTTTCTACCTGATGCAGCTATTTTTTTCAAAGCGTCATTCGCTTCTTCAATTTTTGCTGCAGTTTTATATAGATTGATAATGTGAATACCATTACGCTCCATATAAATATAAGGAGCCATATTTGGATCCCATTTTCTAGTCATGTGTCCGAAGTGAACACCTGCTTCTAGTAATTCTTTTACTTCTACTTTGTTTGACATTTTTTCTTAGTTTACGTTCTGTTGATTAGCAATGCTTTTTTAGATTTTTAGATTTTTAGATTTTTAGATTTTTAGATTTTTGGAATCTTTCAATCTTTCAATCTTTCAATCTTTCAATCGTTAAACCATTTAGATGCTAAACTAATTTCCCAACGCATTGGGACAACAACAACATTGTTTTTAAATTTAATAATCAATTGGTCTTGCACTAATTGCACAAGACAGGTACTATTAACGTTTAGAGAATTGGAATCTCTTACGAGCTTTCTTCTGACCGAATTTTTTACGTTCAACCATTCTTGGGTCTCTTGTTAATAAACCTTCGGGTTTAAGTATAGCTCTGTTTCCTTCGCCAACTTCACACATTACTCTGGCCAAAGCCATTCTTACAGCTTCTGCTTGACCTGTTGAACCACCTCCGTAAACGTTTACTTTTACATCATAGTTAGTTACGTTTTCTGTCATAGACATTGGTTGTAATACTTTGTACTGTAAAGTAGCTGTAGGAAAATAAGTTGCGAATGGTTTTTTGTTTACAATAATTGTTCCTGTTCCTTCAGAAACGTAAACACGTGCAACAGCACATTTTCTTCTACCGATTTTGTGAATAACTCCCATTATTTTAGATCGTTAAGGTTAACTGTTTTAGGTTTTTGAGCGCCTTGTTTGTGCTCTGAACCTACAACAACATTTAAATTTCTGAAAAGTTCGGCTCCTAATTTGTTTTTAGGCAACATTCCTTTTACTGCTTTTTCTACTAATAATGCAGGGTTTTTACTTTGCAATACTTTAGCAGTTAAAGTTCTTTGTCCTCCAGGATACCCAGTATGACGCACATACGTTTTGTCATCCATTTTAGTACCTGTAAGGTTAATTTTTTCTGAATTGATAACAATTACGTTATCTCCACAATCAACGTGTGGGGTGTAACTTGGCTTGTACTTGCCTCTCAAAATCATAGCGACTTTGGAAGCCAAACGGCCCAAGTTGTGTCCGTCAGCGTCTACCACAATCCATTCTTTGGATACGGTTGCTTTGCTTGCAGATACTGTTTTGTAGCTTAATGCGTTCACAATAATTTATTTTAATTAAACATTCCATCCCATATTAGGGGTTGCAAAAGTACAAATATTTATTTTAAATACAAATAGCTTTAAGCCATTATTTTAACTCTTTGTTTTAATGCCATTTTATTTGGTTTAAACAGATGATAATTTTAGAGAAAACTACTCTTATCAATTCTTATTTTAAAAACAAATAACTATACTTTTGTGAAGTATAGAGGATAAATAACAGAATTATTTTATTTTTTAACATCTTTTAAGGTTTTTCTTTAAAAACATAAAAGCTGGGTATACTTAAAGAAAATTATTTGATTACTTTTCTTATTTTTACAAATCAATAAATTTAATTATGAAATTGCGATTAACAAGCTTTCTACTGTAGCAAAGATTAATTATTTATATGTTATAAAATATTACCTATACAAACAATTTTACAAATATGAAATCTAAAGCCACGTTAAAGCAAATTGCAAAAGAGCTTAATGTTTCTGTTTCAACTGTTTCTAAAGCACTGAATGATAGTCCTGAAATTAGCGAGCAAACAAAAACGAAGGTAAAGGAATATGCTAAACTTAAAAACTATAAGCCAAACATTATTGGCTTAAACCTTAAAAACAGAAAAACAAAAACTATTGGAGTAATTATTCCAAATATATTAAACTCTTTTTTTGCTAAAGTATTTACTGGAATTGAAAAAGTCGCTGAGGAGAAAGGATACAATGTTTTAACTTGTATTTCGAATGAATCTTTAGAAAAGGAAATCAATACTCTAGAAATGTTGAGTAATGGCACTATTGATGGGTTTATTTTATCGATATCTGAAGAAGCGCAAAAATCAAATGAGTTTTCTCATTTTAATGATATCATAAACGAAGGTACCCCTATTGTTATGTTTGATAGAGTGTCTGATGAAGTAAATTGTGATAAGGTAATTGTTGATGATTTTGAATCTTCGGTGAATGCTACACAACATTTAATTAGTTCTGGATGTAAAAAAATAGCCTTATTTTCTGCTATTGATAACTTAAGCGTAGGGAAATTAAGAGCTAAAGGCTATTTTAAAGCACTAGAAAATAACAACATCAAAGTAAATAACGATATTATTGTTCTTACTGAATCAGAAGATGATTTTGATAATAAATCGAAATTGTTGTTTGCTCAAAATAAAATAGACGCCATTTTTGCTTTAGATGAACATTCCTCATCTTCGGCTATAAAATTAGGATTAAAAAACGGCTATAAAATACCTGAAAACTTATCTATCATTGGTTTTGCAGATGGTGTTTGGTCTAGAAGATTTTCGCCAAGCTTGTCGACCGTTAGTCAGCATGGTCCTGAGATAGGTGAGGAAGCAGCTAGATTACTTATAGAACGATTAGAGAGTAAAGAAGAAGTAGAAAGTCCTTATAAAACATCAGTTATAAAAACAGAATTACGCCAACGTGAATCTACTAAAAAGGTATAGTTTAATAAGTTAATGCGCTTCCAACCAATTTTCCCCAATTCCAATTTTAACATCAAAAGGAACTTCCATTTTGAAAGCGTTCTCCATCTCGTGTTTTATAATAGGTTGGATTTTCTCTAATTCAGTATTATGAACATCAAAAACCAATTCATCATGCACTTGCAATAACATTTTTGATTTCCAATTTTCAGATGTCAGTTTTTTGTGAATGTTAATCATGGCAATTTTAATAATATCGGCTGCCGAACCTTGAATAGGAGCATTTATTGCATTTCGTTCGGCACCACTTTTTACCATCATATTAGCCGAATTAATATCTTTTAAATAACGCCGCCGACCTAGAATGGTTTGCACATAACCATTTTGTCTGGCAAAGTCAATTTGTTTGGACATATAAGATTTTAACTTTGGATATGTTGCATAATACGCATCAATCAACTCAGCACTTTCTTTTCGAGATAATGAAGTTTGGTTGCTCAGGCCAAATGCAGAAACGCCATAAATAATTCCGAAATTAACGGTTTTAGCATTGCTGCGTTGCTCCTTGGTGACTTCTTCTAATGGTACATTGAATACTTTTGCCGCAGTACTTTTATGAATATCTTCGTTATTTTGAAATGCTTTTAACATGTTTTCTTCACCTGACAATGCAGCAATAATTCGTAGTTCTATTTGTGAATAATCGGCAGAAAGTAACGTATAATTTTCATCACGAGCTATAAATGCTTTTCGAATTAATCGGCCTCTTTCAGTTCTGATAGGAATATTTTGTAAATTCGGATTATTTGAGCTCAATCGACCAGTAGCTGCAACCGTTTGCATATAATCAGTATGAACACGACCTGTTTTTGGATCAACTTGATTGGGTAAAGCGTCAATATATGTACTTTGTAATTTGACCATTTGACGCCATTCTAAAATATCTTTTACAATTGGATTGTCCTTCTCTAAATAGCTTAAAATTTCTTCACCAGTAGCATATTGACCTGTTTTGGTTTTTTTTTGTTTGGCTCCGCCGATTTTTAATTTGTCAAACAAAATATCTCCGAGTTGTTTAGGAGAAGCCAAATTGAATTTTTCACCAGCGCTTTCATAAATTTTTTGTTCTAATGCAGCACTTTCTTTTGCCATTTCAATAGACATTTGTTTTAAATAAGGAACATCTAAATTAATGCCTTCCATTTCCATTGCTGCGAGAACAGGAATCAGTGGAATTTCGATCTCTTCAAATAATTTTTTGGTTTCGGTTTTGTCTAAAATTGGACTAAAATTTTGTTTCAATTGAAACGTGATATCAGCATCTTCAGTAGCATATTCTTTGATATCTTCTATAGCTACATTGCGCATGGATTGTTGGTTTTTACCTTTTTTTCCAATTAAAGTTTCGATAGATTTTGGTGAATATTTTAAATACGTTTCACTTAAAACATCCATATTGTGACGCATATCAGGATTGATTAGGTAATGCGCAATCATAGTATCAAATAATTTACCTTTTATAGAAACACCATATCGAGAAAGAATTTTTAAATCATATTTAATATTCTGGCCAATTTTTTCGATGGTTTCACTTTCAAAAAAAGGTTTAAATTTATCAACTAAAATTTTTGCTTCTTCTTGATTTTCGGGAAAAGGAACATAAAAACCTTTTCCTTTTTCAAAAGAAAAAGATATTCCAACTAATTCCGCATTCAAAGCATCAATTCCAGTGGTTTCTGTATCAAAACAAACCGAAGTTTGGTTTAGTAAATTCTGAAGCAATAATTTTACAGGCAAATCACCTTGAATAATTTGGTAAAAATGTTCGGTTGTTTCTAAAGTTGCGTAAAAAGATTGTGTTTTTGGCTCGTCATTTTCGTCATCTGAAAATCCAAACAAATCAAATTGGTCTTCATTGGTTTTTTTAGCTGGTTTTTTTTGAATTTGATTTTTGTCATTGCTATTATCATTACCATTGCCGTTTGTGTCAATTTCATCATATTCTTTTCCAGTTCCAAAATATTTGTCGAATTGTGCTTTCATTTGACGGAACTCCAATTCATTGAAAAGTGCATCTGTTTTTTCAACATCGGGTTTTGAAAGTTCGTAATCTGTTGCGTCAAAAATTACGGGACAATCTAATAGAATTCGCGCCAATTTTTTTGATAAAATTCCTAAATCTTTATTGTTTTCTATTTTGTCTTTTAGTGCTCCTTTTAGTTTGTCTGTATTTTCCAAAAGGTTTTCCATGGAACCAAATTCTTTCAACAATTTTTTAGCGGTTACTTCTCCAACACCAGGAAATCCCGGAATATTATCAGCCGAATCACCCATCATTCCTAGATAATCAATTACTTGCTCTGGGCGTTCAATTTCAAATTTAGCCAAAACTTCTGGAATTCCCCATATTTCAATATCATTCCCCATTCGCGCGGGTTTGTACATAAAAATATTTTCAGAAACCAATTGCGCAAAATCTTTATCTGGCGTTACCATGAATACTTTATAATCTTCTTTTTCGGCTTGTTTGGCTAATGTTCCAATTAAATCATCAGCTTCGTAACCTTTGACCTCAATAATAGGAATATGCATTGCCTTTAGCAATTGTTGAATATATGGAACTGCTATTTTAATAGCTTCGGGTGTTTCGTCACGATGTGCTTTATAGGCGGTGTACATTTCATTACGATAGGTACTTCCTCCATTGTCGAAAGCAACTGCTAAATGATCAGGTTTTTCCCGTTTAATTACATCCATTAAAGCATTCATAAATCCCATAATGGCTGAGGTGTCCATTCCTTTAGAATTAATACGAGGGTTTTTTATAAAGGCAAAATAACCACGAAATATTAGTGCGTAGGCATCAAGAAGGAAAAGGCGTTTTTGTGTTGACATGTTTTGAGTTGATGTGTTAAAAGCAATCGACCTTAAAAAATGTAAAAATAAGGAATCAAAATCTAAAGTTTACTTTTAGAGTTAAATTTTAATTAATAAAGATTTTGGGCTTATGATAAATTTGTTAATTTGTATCAAATTTTTAAAAAATGATTTTTCGTTTCCTTTTTTTGTTCGCTATTCTTCTTTTAATTGAGCTTTATGCTTTTCAGGCAGTAAAAACGGTTATAAAAGTTAGAGGACTTATAATTTCTTATCAAATAATTAGCTTATTGCTTTTTGTAATTATAGTTTATTCCTTTACACAATTCGATCGTTCGATAGGGCAAACTAAGCAAACCATGATTACAATGGGGTTACTGCTTTTGGTTTTTATCCCCAAAATATTGGTAACTCTAGTTTTATTTAGCGAAGATGTTTTCAGAGTTGGTGCTGGAGCCGTTAATTATTTTATTGAATATGATACTAGAGCAGATTTCCTTCCTTCAAGAAGAAAATTTATAAGTCAGATAGGATTAGGTATTGCAGCGATTCCGTTTTTATCTTTGATTTACGGAATGACTGTAGGAAAATACAATTACAGAGTCATTAAACAGCGCATATTTTTTCCTGATTTACCAGATGCTTTTGATGGTTTTACAATAACTCAAATTTCAGATGTACATAGTGGTAGTTTTGATAATCCTGAAAAAATAAATTATGCCATTGATTTGATAAATGAGCAAAACTCAGATTTAATTTTATTTACTGGCGACATTGTAAACACTCATGCTATAGAAATGAATCCTTGGATTGAGGCATTTAATAGAATAAAGTCTCATGAATTTGGAAAATTTTCTGTTTTAGGAAACCACGATTACGGAGAATATGTTGATTGGCCAAATCAAGCTGCAAAGGATGAAAATTTTAGAGAGATAAAAGCTTTGTATGGGAAAATTGGTTTTGATTTGCTTTTAAATCAAAATAAAAAAATAAAAAAAGGGAATGATGAAATTGCTATTGTAGGTGTAGAAAATTGGGGAGTACATTTTAAAAAATTAGGTGATTTGAACAAGGCTACAGAAGGTTTAACTGCAGAAGGATTTAAAATCTTGATGAGTCACGACCCAAGTCATTGGGATGCCGAAATAAACAAACATGTTAAAGATTTTCATTTAACTTTATCAGGACATACCCATGGATTGCAATTTGGCATAGAAATACCTGGTTTATTTAAGTGGAGTCCAGCGCAATATGTATACAATCAATGGGCTGGATTGTATGAAAAAGCAGGTAAATATATCTATGTAAATCGAGGTTTCGGTTTTCATGCTTATCCGGGCAGAGTTGGTATTATGCCTGAAATAACGGTTATTCAGCTAAAAAAAGGCGAAAAATTAGCATAATTCGTTTAAAGTGCTACTTTTGTACAATAATATCTTATTTACGAGGCTTTAAAAATTAAATATTTTGGTTTTATGTCTAAATTTGGAGAACTTATAAATGCACAAGTTCCTGTATTAATTGACTTTTATACAGATTGGAACGAATCATCGGTATCTATGCATCCTGTAATAAGAGATGTAGCTGCTGCTTTAGGAGATAAAGCAAAAGTGATTAAAATTGATGTCGATAAAAATCAAGAATTGGCTGACGCACTTCGTATTAAAGGGCTACCTACTTTAATGATTTATAAAGAAGGTCAGATGATCTGGAGACAATCAGGTGAGTTAGACGCAAATACTATTATAGGTTTAGTTCAAGATCAGATTTAAAATAGTGCTTCGCATTTATAACCGTTTATTTTAAGAAAATCTAAAGTTTTAGGTAAAACATATTCTAGATTTTTAAAACATTTTACACTATCGTGAAATACAATTATACTTCCTGATTGAACATTAGAAATGACATTGTTTAAACAGTTCTCTGGTGTAATTAAAGTATCAAAATCGGCACTCAAAACATCCCACATAATAATTTTATATCCCAATTGTCTTAGCTTTTTTGCTTGCTGGAATTTTATTTTTCCGTAAGGAGGGCGAAAGATTTTTGATTTTTGATTTTTGATTTGGACTTCACATAGCTTTGTGTTTTTTATATACTCTTCGGTTTTTGTTTTCCATCCGTTTAAATGGTTGTAGGTGTGGTTGCCTATAGTGTGACCGTCTTGAACGATTAAATTAAATAACTCAGGGTTTGTATCCACATTGTTTCCAATACAAAAGAAGGTTGCTTTTGCATTATATTTTTTTAATTGTAATAATGTCCACTGGGTAATTTCAGGTGTCGGGCCATCATCAAAAGTAAGATAAACGCTATTTCCTTTATTAGGAATATCCCAAACATAGTTTGAAAACATTTTTTTTAAAAAGGCATTTGTTTTTATCCAATAGAACTTCATAAAGTATAGAAATTTCATTTTAAAATAAAAACAGCAGCGTTTTAGTAAAATTAACGCTACTGTTTTCAAGGTCTATTAAATTTTATTTTAATTTTTAATTGAATCAGATGAAATCAAAGTGTCAATTTCTTCTAATGAATCTTTATCAATAAAAGAATTGCTTTCATCTTTGTTTAGCCCTTCGTTGTCTCTTCCAAATCGTTCAAACATTTTATTGTAGGAGTTAAAAATCAAACTGTTTTTTTTGTAAAACTCCATATCACCTTGATCTTTCATGACCTCTAGTAAGCCTCTATATCTTTCAATATCAGTAATAATATCTATCATAATATAGCTTTGTTCAGTAGGTTTTAAATTGCTATAATATTTTAAATTCTCTTTGTATTTAGTCATTAATTGATCTAACAAATTTCTTGCCTTTGTCTTTTCTCCTACTTTATAATAACCCGCAGCAAAAGGATCTAATAAGGAATAATAAGCATAATAATCTAAAGGCATTTTAGTCATGGCTAAATCAATCACTTTTTTGGCTTTTTCAATTTTCCCTTCAAGAATTAATTGATCCATTAGTCTGGCTAAGTTCGATCTATAGGAAATGCTATTTTTTCTTGTTTCTGGGTCATGGTAAATCGTTTTTGACTCTCCGTTGCCCCAATCCCATTTCATGGCTATATCATACATTTTATCGCTATCAATTTGACCCATGTCTAATGGGCTTCCGTCTTTAGAAATAGGGTTTTTTACAGGAATTAATTTATAAACCAATCCGTCTAGTTGTAAATGATCTTTCATCCATAAATAATCATCATCACCAAAACTTCCCCCAGTAAAATAAATAGGGCGTTTCCAGTTGTTATTAGCAATAATGTCTAGCATCATTAATCGGTTTTTGTACAAAGCAGAACCTTTTATAGTAATGTCTATATACGGAACAATAGAATCATAATATTTAGGATTAACTACCTTGTTTTTAATAATCAGATTCTTGTCTACTGGAATTCGTATTTTATTTGTTGGATAAAAATGAATTTTCTGTCCGTTTTGCATTTCAACAATAGTTTTCGGATCGTCGCTTGCAATAAATTCTAGTAAGGATTTTATATCCCAACGGTTTTCTGTTTTAGGATTATGAATAGCATAATCCAACTTATCTCCTACGTATTGATCGTGTGTAAAACTAATTGGCACTCCATCCGCTTCGTAGGTTTTCATTTTCATTTGATCGATATACCAATCGGTCATGAAAAGGCTTGTGTTTACAATTTTTATATCTTTTCTTACTTTTTCAATTTCTTGAGCATACCAAAGCGGAAAAGTATCGTTGTCGCCAATTGTAAATAAAATAGCATTTGGTTCACAAGAATTCAAATAATTTTTTGCCATTGCAATAGCAGTATATTTATGTGATCTGTCATGATCGTCCCAGTTTTGAAAAGCCATTAAAACTGGTGCAGCAAGCAAGCACAGGCCTATAATTACAGGACCAGCTATTTTAGGTTTGAGATAGTTTTTCATGGTTTCGTAAATGGCAAAAACGCCAAATCCTATCCAAATAGCAAATACATAAAACGAACCTACTAAGGCATAATCTCGTTCTCTAGGCTCAAAAGGGCGTTCGTTTAGGTAAATTTTCAAAGCCAAACCTGTAAATAAAAACAAAGCTAATACTACGTAAAAACTTTTAAGATCCCTATTGGCATGATAGATTAATCCAATTATTCCGAGAATAAAAGGTAAAAAATAATATACATTTCTGCCTTTGTTGTTTAAAACATCAGTGGGAAGATTTTCTTGTGAGCCCAAATGAATTTCATCAATAAATGAGATGCCACTTAACCAATTTCCGTCAAGATTATCATACTTTCCTTGAATATCGTTTTGTCTACCAGTAAAATTCCACATTAAATATCTCCAATACATATAACCAAATTGATACTCGAACATGAAGCTTAAATTGTCCCAGGTGCTAGGCTTTTCTATAATTAAGTATTCGCCATAACTTTTTAAGAATGAAATATACCCTTCGTTGTCAATTTCTTTTGCTGCATAGGCTTTTCTGAATTCTGCAATAATATCAACTAATTCTTTTTCTTCAGAATAGTCCGGGTTGATTTTAAATTCAGGAACAGCAGTAAAATTCATATAGTTTTCTACATGATCGGTACTCCACAATCTAGGTAGAATCGCTTTTTGTTTGTCATCACTATTCTGTTCAGCATTTTTAAAATTATTGGTAATAATGTATTTACCCGTTTTATAATCCCTTTCATAATTAGGCGCTTTGTCTAAGTAAGGATTTTCTTCGTCTAATCCTGTAAAAGTGTCTGTATATTGAGGTCCGTAAAATAAAGGGTTTACACCGTATTGCTCTCTATTATAGTAGGCTAATACTTCGGCAGCATCTGAAGGTTTGTTTTCGTTAATTACAGTATTGGCATTTGCGCGTATGGGTAGCATCATCCAAGTAGAAAACCCGATAAGAATAAATAAAATGCAAAGTATAATAGTGTTATAAAAAATAAGCCCTTTTTGTTTGGTGTAATTTAAACCAAAATAAAAGAAAGCAATAAATAATAATGCAACAAAGATAGTTCCTGAATCAAACGGTAATCCGAAATTATTTACCATATAAATTTCTGTTTTTCCAAATAATGCCATAGTTAATGGTAATAATAATTTGAAAATAAAGAGTAAAACAGATACAACTACAATATTTGCGATTATAAAACTCTTTACGGTAACAGTTTTGTAATGTTTAAAAAAGTATAAAAGCCCAATAGAAGGAATCGTTAACAAAGCCATAAAGTGAACGCCAAACGATAGTCCAATGACCAAGCTGATAATTAATAACCATTTGTTCCCACGCGGAGTGTACATGTCTTGTTCCCATCGCAATCCTAACCAAAAAAGTAGTGCGATGAATAATGTTGCCATTGCATAAACTTCTGCTTCAACGGCATTAAACCAAAAACTATCTGAAAAAGTAAAAGCTAGTGCACCAACAAATGAACTTCCTAAAATAACAATCGAATTATTTGTATTTATTTGCTCCGCCAATTCGCCTTTTGGGCTCGGGTCAGAAAACGAAGTAACCATTTTCTTTAAAATCATCGAAGAAGACCAAAACAAAAATAATATAGTAAATGCACTTGAAAACACTGACATCATGTTTACCATTAAAGCTATATTCTTAATATCAGTTGCAAACATGGCGAAAAATGCGCCAATCATTTGAAATAATGGTGCTCCAGGAGGATGACCCACTTCAAGTTTAGCTGCAGTTGCAATGTACTCACCACAATCCCAGAAACTCATTGTTGGTTCTACGGTAAGGGTATAGGTTACTAATGCAATTGCAAAGGCAAACCAACCTAAAATTGTATTCCATTTATTGAAATTGAATGAAGTCATACTGTAATTATAATTTTTTTTTGAGATACAAAGAAACTATTTTTTTGTTGAAAGTGAGGAGCATTAACAAAAAATTCTAAAATGGTAAAGTTAGTTTTTATTATCTTTGTTTCACTTGGTAAAGGTTTTACGAATTAATAAGTTCAATATTTTATTTATTTTTAATAAAAAAGCAATTATTGCTTGCTTAAAATAAAATTTGTTTTAAATTTGCACTCGCTTAACAGTAACGGAATTGGTCTATGGTGTAATGGTAACACAACTGTTTTTGGTGCAGTCTTTCAAGGTTCGAGTCCTTGTAGACCAACAAAAAACTCCTCAAGAAATTGAGGAGTTTTTAATTTTATAGTATTTATTTTAAGATTAAAACGACACTTTGTCATTGTGGGTTTTAATAAAAGTTCCTAAAATGAAAAAGCATTCTTATCTTCAATATTTGACAAATCTCTTTTGTTGAGGTCTTTTAATCCTGTAATACTTCGTAAAATTTCGTAGGAAGCGGAGTAAAATCCCATGGTCCAATCAGGAAATTCTCTTTTTGATTTAATACCTTCATGAAGTATTACGACATTGTTGTGTCTAGAATCCTTTTTTATTTTTTCAAACAAGTTTTCAATAACCTCTTTTCGACCTTCTAAAACTTGAATGAAATCACCATCAATATAAAGCAAAATCCCATTTACGCTATTATCAAAATTAAAACGACGCGCCTGAAGCAATATTTCACTTATATCTTCTTTAGTTAGGTGATTAGCGGCAGAACTCATGTAAATTAACTCATACATTATGAAGAAAATTTTAATCAAATTCACAAAAAAAATTAAAATCGTTTGTTAGTTTTTTTTTTGGTGAAAATAAAATAGCTGTTTATGTCATCTTTCTTAGCGCATTATTAATAATCATAAAGGCATGAATTTTTTATAATCAAGTACAACATAATCGAAAAAACATAAAATTAAAAAACCGCCTCAATTTTATTTTGAGACGGCTTCCTTCTTTCAATTTTATATAAGTAGGGATATTTATATTTTAAAAGTAATTACGGGTCTAATTGCATGATTTACTAAATCCTCACTAACACTACCATTAAAGAAATGGGCAAATCCAGTTCTTCTAGCATGAGTACACATGCCTATTAAATCTGCTTTAACACTATTAGAAAAATTCAAAACGCCTTTTTCAATATTTACATCATTATAAATGTGTAAAGAATAATTAGGGTAATCAAATTCTTTTACAAAATCATTCATTATTTTTTCTGCAATATGAGTAGGTTTAAAGCTGCTAGGAGTATTAATCATAACCAAATCTAGATGCGAATTGTAAGTTTTAGCAAACTCAACAAGTTGTTTGAATGGTTTTTTAATTTCTTCTGAAAAATCAGACGCAAAAACAAATTTTTCTGCCTTAAAATCTTCTATTTCATTTTTTATAACCAATACAGGCACATCTGAAAACCGAACAACTTTTTCTGTATTTGAACCAATAATCATTTCCTGAAATCCACTAGTGCCGTGAGACCCCATTACAATAAAATCGATTTTATTTAATTTACTTACAGCCATGATTCCTTCAAAAGCTTTATCAAACTGAATAATTTCAGAAACAGTGATGCCTTCAAGATAATCAGAATCCATTAAATCTTCTAGATTGCTAATAACTTTGTTTTTAAAAAACATGATTTCAGGAATAGCATGCCCACTTCCCATAGCATCACTTCCTTCATGAGGAAGTTCTAACATGTGAAGTAAAACAATTTCGCTGTCATTAACTCTAGCTATCTGAGCAGCAACTTTTAAGGCATATTCTGCATGTTTGGAAAAGTCTGTAGGGACTAAAATTCTTTTCATATATTAAAATGTTATAAGTGTAAGTATTCAAATAAAAAAGGGTTTTTATATATTGATGCCATAAAGATAATAATATTTTTAAATTTTTAATCATTTTTGATTTATAAAAAAAACACTATATTTGCACCGTTATTTATTAAAAGTTAGATAATGAGGCACGCAAAGCGTGCCTCTTTTTATAAAATATGACATTTAAAGAGAAAGTATATAATTTGTTAAATGAAGGACTGACAGAAAAACCAGCTGTTTTTCTAATTGATCTTACTATAACAGATAGTTTTAAAGTAATTGTAACTTTAGATGCAGATAATGGAGTAGTTTTACAAGACTGTATAGATATTAGTCGTGCCATTGAGAATAATTTAGACAGAGAAGAGCAAGACTTTTCTTTAGAAGTGGCGTCGGTAGGAGTTGGATCACCATTAAAAATAGTAAGACAATATAAAAAAAACGTTGGCAGAACATTAATTGTAAAAGTAGCCAACGAAACAATCGAAGCAAAGTTAGTAGATGCTAACGAAGAATTTATTACTTTAGCTTGGGAAGCTAGAGAACCAAAAAAAATTGGAAAAGGAAAGGAAACTGTTCAAAAAAGACAGGAAATACCTTATTCAGAAATAAAAGAAGCAATTGTTACAGTAACATTTTAATTAAAGAATTGGCATGGAAAATTTAGCATTAATCGATTCATTTTCAGAGTTTAAAGACGATAAACTTATTGATCGTGTAACGCTTATGGCGATTTTAGAAGATGTATTTAGAAATGCATTGAAGAAAAAATTTGGTTCGGATGATAATTTCGACATTATTATCAATCCGGATAAAGGAGATATGGAAATTTGGCAAAGAAGAGTCATTGTTGCTGATGATGATTTAGATTTGGACCATTTAGAAATCACTTTAACTGAAGCTAGGAAAATCGAGCCAGATTTCGAGATTGGTGAAGAAGTTTCAGAAGAAGTTAAATTAATTGATTTAGGACGAAGAGCTATTTTAGCTTTACGTCAGAACTTAATTTCTAAAATTCACGAACATGATAATACTAATCTTTACAAACAATTTAAAGATTTAATAGGCGAAATATACACCGCCGAAGTGCATCACGTTCGCCCTAGAGTCGTTATTTTAATTGATGATGAAGGGAATGAAATTATTTTGCCAAAAGAAAAACAAATCCCATCTGATTTTTTTAGAAAAGGAGATAATGTGCGTGGAATAATAGAAAGTGTTGAGTTGAAAGGCAATAAACCTCAAATAATCATGTCTAGAACTTCTGAAAAGTTTTTAGAAAAATTATTTGAACAAGAAATTCCAGAGGTTTTTGACGGTTTAATTATGGTTAAAAATGTAGTGAGAATCCCAGGAGAAAAAGCGAAAGTAGCCGTAGATTCTTACGATGACAGAATAGATCCTGTTGGAGCATGTGTAGGGATGAAGGGTTCACGTATACACGGTATAGTCCGAGAATTAGGGAATGAAAATATTGATGTAATTAATTACACAAGTAACATACAATTATATATTACAAGAGCTTTGAGTCCTGCAAAAGTTTCTTCAATAAAAATTAATGAAGAAACAAAAAGAGCCGAAGTTTTCTTGAAATTAGAAGAAGTTTCTAAAGCAATTGGGCGAGGTGGTCATAATATTAAATTGGCAGGTCAGTTAACAGGTTATGAGTTAGATGTTATTAGAGAAGGAAATGTAGCTGAAGAAGAAGATGATGTTGAATTAACTGAGTTCTCTGATGAGATAGATGAATGGGTAATCGAAGAATTTGCAAAAATTGGTTTAGATACGGCAAGAAGTATTCTAAAACAAGATGTAAATGATTTAGTAAGAAGGACAGACCTAGAAGAGGAAACGATTTTAGATGTAATGCGCATATTGAAAGAAGAGTTTAACGCATAGTTATTTCTGTTTTCAACACAATAAAAAAAGGTAATATTAAAAAGGTTTTATGTCAGACGAGAGAGTAATTAGAATTAACAAGGTTTTAAGGGAATTAAATATTTCATTAGAAAGAGCTGTGGATTATCTTAAAGATAAAGGAATTGCTATTGAATCCAATCCAAATGCAAAAATTTCTGATGCTGAATTTAGTATTCTGCAAAATCAATTTGCTGGCGACAAAGGAAACAAAGAAGCTTCAAAAGAAGTTGGAGAAGAAAAGAGAAAAGAAAAAGAGGCATTACGTGTAGAAAGAGAAAAAGAAATTGAAGACAAGCGCAAACATGACGAAGAGCGTCATCAGCTTGAAGTAATTAAAGCAAAAGCTTTTGTTAATGCGCCAAAGCAAGTTGGTACAATAGATCTTAATCCGCAGAAACCTATTGCTACTGAATCAAAAACGCATGAAATAGTTACTCCGCAACAAGAAATAGAAAAGCCAATAAATAAAGAAGCGCCTAAAAATGATGTTGTACCGGAAAAAATAGGAATTAAGGAGGTAATTAAAAATAAAAAAGCTCCCGAAGTTGTAAAAGAAGAAACTCCTGTCGAAGAATCGATTACAACTCAATATCAAAAATTGTCTGGCGCAACTTTAACGGGACAAACTATTGATTTGTCTCAATTCAATAAACCAAAAAAGAAAAAAGAAGAGCCAAAAATAACTCCTAATAAACCAGGAGCTAATGCAGCGGCTAATGCAAATTCTAATGCAAATAAAAACAAAAGAAAACGTATTCCGCCCAAACCGGGAGAGGTAAGACCTAACACAGGTGTCGTTGGTGCTGCTGGAGGGAATAATCCGAATAAAATTACACCAAATTCTGGTGCTGCTAATGCTGCAAACAGAAATGCAAGGCCTGGTTTTGTAAAAGGTAATCGTCCTGCAATTGTAGCTAAAGTAGAGCCAACAGAAGAAGATGTAAAAAATCAAATTCGTGAAACACTAGAAAAACTTCAAGGCAAAGGAGGTAAATCTAAAGCTGCAAAATATAGAAGAGATAAAAGAGATACCCATCGTCAAAAATCAGATGATGAACAAAGAGCTATAGATGAAGGAAGCAAAACCATCAAAGTAACTGAGTTTGTTACCGTAGGTGAAATTGCTATCATGATGGATGTTCAAGTTACCAAAGTTATAGGGACTTGTATGTCACTTGGTATAATGGTAACTCAAAATCAACGTTTAGATGCAGAAACATTAACTATTGTAGCCGATGAATTTGGATATGAAGTTGAGTTTATTACTGTTGATATTGAAGAGGCTATTCAAGTTGTTCAAGACAAAGAAGAAGATTTGGTTTTTAGAGCACCTATTGTTACCGTTATGGGTCACGTAGATCACGGTAAAACGTCTTTGTTAGATTACATTCGTAAGGAAAATGTTATCGCTGGAGAGTCTGGAGGGATTACTCAGCATATTGGAGCTTATGGCGTTACATTAGATAATGGACAAAAAATAGCATTTTTAGATACACCAGGACACGAAGCCTTTACTGCCATGCGTGCACGTGGAGCGCAAGTTACCGATATTGCAATTATTGTGATTGCTGCCGATGATGATATTATGCCACAAACTAAAGAAGCTATTTCGCATGCGCAAGCCGCTAATGTGCCAATAATTTTTGCTATCAATAAAATTGATAAACCAAATGCGAATCCAGAAAAAATCAAAGAAAAATTAGCTGGAATGAATTTGCTAGTTGAAGATTGGGGCGGTAAAATCCAATCACATGATATTTCTGCAAAGGCAGGTACAGGTGTAAAAGAATTATTAGAAAAGGTATTGCTTGAAGCAGAGATATTAGATTTAAAAGCAAATCCAGACAGACCTGCCTCAGGAACTGTAGTAGAAGCGTTTTTAGATAAAGGAAAAGGATATGTTTCAACAATTTTGGTTCAAAACGGAACATTAAGAGTTGGAGATTATATGCTTGCAGGAAAGCATCATGGTAAGATTAAAGCCATGCATGATGAAAGAGGTCACATCGTAACAGAAGCAGGGCCATCAACTCCAGTTTCAGTCTTAGGACTTGACGGAGCAGCAACGGCTGGAGATAAATTCAATGTATTTGAAGACGAAAAGGAAGCCAAACAAATTGCATCAAAACGTTCTCAATTAATGAGAGAGCAATCCGTTCGTACCCAACGTCACATTACACTTGATGAAATTGGACGTCGTATCGCTTTAGGACAATTTAAGGAATTAAACATTATTCTTAAAGGTGACGTTGATGGTTCTGTAGAAGCATTATCAGATTCATTCTCTAAACTATCTACTGAAGAAATTCAGGTAAATATTATTCATAAAGGTGTAGGAGCTATTACCGAAACTGATGTTATGTTAGCGTCGGCTTCAGATGCAATTATAATTGGATTTAATGTTCGTCCGGCTGGAAACGCAAGACAATTGGCAGATAAAGAAGAAATAGACATTCGTTATTATTCTATTATTTATGCGGCTATTGATGATTTGAAAGACGCTATGGAAGGAATGCTTTCTCCAGAAATGAAAGAAGAAATTACTGGTACTGCTGAGATTAGAGAAATTTTCAAAATTTCTAAAGTAGGTTCTATTGCTGGTTGTATGGTTATGGATGGTAAAATTGCTAGAAACTCTAAAATTAGAATTATTAGAGATGGAGTAGTAGTCTTTACTGGTGATTTATTAGCTTTAAAGCGTTTTAAAGACGATGTAAAAGAAGTTGCAAAAGGATACGATTGTGGTATACAAATCAAAAATTATAATGACATCGAAGAGCGTGATGTAATTGAAGCGTTCCAAGAAGTAGCAGTAAAGAAGAAATTAAAATAAAAGATTTGAAGTATAAAAAAAAGCCCAACAGAATAAATTTTGTTGGGCTTTTTTGATATTATTTATTTGGTTTGATTAAAAATGCATTTGAATAACTCTTCTTTAATGCAGCCAGATTACGTTCTGCTTCAATCCTAGATTTAAAATTTCCAATCCAAACTTTGTACATTGGAGTGCTAAAGACAATTGTTGCATCATAGTCTTTGTTTTCCTTTCTAAAATCCATCAATGTCTTCTTAGCCGTTTCGCTATCGCCACTAAAAATCTGAATTTTATAACGATCGTTTACCGTTATTGATGAGTTTATTTTTCTTTTTTCATTTAATAGTTGTTCAAATTTTGGATCTTGTACAAGTTCTACATTATTGCTTTGTGCATAAAAATTATAGCTGCTAACCACTACTAAAACGGGTAGGAAACATCTTCTTTTTAATGTTAAAATTTTCATAAGACAGTGATTTTTATGCAAATGTACTATTTATTGAAATAAACAAACTAACAAATATTATTTAGAATTAATATAAATTGATAAGATAGGTAGTTTTAGGGTTTTGAGAATAGTTCTTAAGTCGTATTTTTGTCCAAGTTTTTAAACAAAGCTTGTTCTAATGTTGCTTTTTGCACACATATTACACGCCAATTTTAGTCGATAATCATTACAGAATATGAAAAAAGTGGGTAACCATAATTCGATTTCAAGGATCTTAATTTTTAGTCTAGCTTTAATGCTAGCATTCTCCTTAACTTCAATTGCTCAAACAGCTGCTCCAGTAGCAGCAGACGCTGCAGCTCCAGCAAGTTCTGGTGCAGATGCAGTAAAAGGTAAAGAACTATTCAATTCGCAGTGTGCCGCATGTCATAAGTTAGATGCTAAGATGACAGGTCCTGCGTTAAGAAACATTATCGGTAAACACGATAAGGAATGGCTTTACAAATGGATACACAACAGTCAAGATCTTATAAAATCAGGAGATCCTGCTGCAGTTAAATTATGGGAAGAAAATAAACCTTCTGTAATGACTGCTTTTCCTCAGTTGTCTAATTCTGATATAGATAATATTATTGCTTATACTTCTGAACCAAAAGCTGAGCCAGTTGTTGCTACAACTACTGCTGGGCCTCCAGGAACTGAGGCTGCTGGTGGAGTATCTAACGATATTATCTTAGGAGCTTTGGCTTTAGTAATGATAATGTTAATTGTAATGTTGTTTTTAGTAAACAACGTTTTATCTAAAATTGCTAAAGCAAATGGTATAGAAGTTTTAGAGAAAGAGCCTACAACACCAATTTGGAAAGCCTTTGCTAAAAATCAATTTTTAGTTTTAGTTACATCAATATTTTTAATATTAGCCAGTGCATATTTTGTTTACGGATTTTTAATGCAGGTTGGTGTAGATCAGGATTACGCTCCAATTCAACCTATTCATTATTCTCACAGAATTCATGCTGGAAGTAATGGTATTAATTGTAAATATTGTCACTCTTCGGCACGTGTAAGTAAACATTCTGGAATCCCTTCATTGAATGTTTGTATGAATTGCCATAAAAATATTGCTGAAGTTTCAGACACTACTGCAACCTCAGAACATTCAAAAGCTTTTTATGATGGAGAAATACAAAAATTATACAAAGCAGTAGGTTGGGATCCATCTACTCAAAAATACACTGGAAAAACAGAGCCTGTAAAATGGGTGCGTATTCACAATCTTCCTGATTTTGTTTACTTTAATCACTCTCAACACGTAAATGTTGCTGGTATTGAATGCCAAACTTGTCACGGTCCAGTTCAAACCTATGAAATTCAAAAACAATTTGCTCCGTTAACCATGGGTTGGTGTATTGATTGTCATCGAAAAACAGAAGTTAAAATGGAAGGGAATGAATACTATACTAAAATTCATGAAGAGCTTTCTAAAAAATATGGAGTAGACAAGTTAACTGCCGCACAAATGGGAGGATTAGAATGTGGTAAATGCCATTACTAAATATTTAGGATAAGGTTGTTAACCTAAATACAATGCCCGATTAACCAAAGAAAAGAATAAACGAATAAATATTAAAAGAAATATGTCATCAAACAAAAAATACTGGAAAAGTGTTGAAGAACTAAACGAAAATAGTTCTATTGTTGAGGCACTTAGAAATAACGAATTTGTTGAAGAAATTCCAACAGATGAATTTTTAGGAGATAAATCTTCTTTATCATCATCTTCAACTACTCGTCGTGATTTCTTAAAGTACGTCGGATTCAGTACAGCAGCAGCTTCTTTAGCAGCTTGCGAAGGTCCAGTTCACAAATCGATACCTTATGTAGTTCAACCAGAGCAAATAATCCCTGGTATTGCTGATTATTATGCAACATCTGTTTTTGATGGATTTGATTTTGCGAATATTTTAGTAAAAACACGTGAAGGTCGTCCTATTAAAATTGATAACAATAAAATAGAAGGTGCGAAATTTGCTGCTAATGCTAGAATTCATGCCTCTATTTTGTCTTTATATGATAGCATGCGTTTAAAGCAACCTAAAATTGCTGGAAAATCGGCTTCATGGGCAGAGGTTGATGCTAAAATAAAAGCTAGTGTTGCAGAAGCTAAGACTAAAGGAAAACAAATTGTTTTACTTACTAATACTTTAGCAAGTCCGTCTACTGAAAAATTAGTTGCAGAATTTATTGCAAAGAATCCTACAGCAAAACATGTTATATATGATGCGGTTTCTTCTTCTGAAGCTTTAGATGCATTTGAAACAGCTTACGGAGAGAGAGCTTTAGTTGATTATGATTTTTCAAAAGCCTCTTTAATTGTGTCTGTTGGAGCTGATTTCCTTGGAGATTGGCAAGGAGGAAGTTATGACTCAGGTTATGCAAAAGGAAGAATTCCTCAAAACGGAAAAATGTCACGTCATTTTCAGTTAGAATCTAATATGACATTAACTGGTGCTGCAGCAGATAAGCGAGTACCGATGAGTGTTGCCAACCAAAAGCAAGCTTTAGTTAAAATTTATAATGTAATAACTAACGGAGCTATAGCTACATCAAAAATTGAAAATGAAGACGAAGTTATTAAAGCAGCAAAACAACTAAAGGCAGCTGGTAGTAAAGGAGTTTTAGTTTCTGGAATTCAAGATAAAAACGCACAATTATTAGTTTTAGCTATTAATCAAGCCTTATCCAGTGAAGCATTTTCTACTGTAGGAACACGACAAATTAGAAAAGGGTCAAACGAAAAAGTAAACCAGTTATTAGCTGATCTAAAAGCTGGGAATGTACACACCTTAATTATGAGTGGTGTTAATCCAGCATATACTTTGCCAAATAGTGCTGCATTTACTGCAGCTTTGAAAAAAGTATCGTTATCAGTTTCTTTTTCTTTAAAAGAAGACGAGACGGCATCAATTACAACAATTGCTGCAGCAACTCCTCATTATTTAGAATCTTGGAATGATGTAACAATTACTAAAGGAACTTACGGATTAACTCAACCAACAATTCGTCCTTTATTTGATACCAAACAGTTTCAGGACGTTTTACTTTCGTTAAACGGAGCGGCTGGAACCTTTTATGATTATTTAAAAGCGAATTCATCTGCATTAATTTCTGGCGCATCTTGGAATAAAGTTTTACACGATGGAATCTATGTAGGAGCATCATCAGCAGCAACTCCAACTTCGGTTAATTATGGTGCTGCAGCAAGTGTATTAGCAAATACTAAAAAAGAATCAGGTCTTGAACTTTTATTATATACTAAAACAGGTTTAGGTGACGGTCAGCAGGCAAACAACCCTTGGCTTCAAGAGTTTCCAGATCCAATCACAAGAGTTTCTTGGGATAATTACGTTACGGTTTCTAGAGCTGATGCAGAGAAATTTAAACTAGAAAATCATAATGTTGCCGATGGAGGTTTAAACGGAAGTTACGCAACTCTAACTGTAAACGGAACTAATTTAGAGAATGTTCCTGTAATTATTCAGCCGGGTCAAGCAGTGGGTACTTTAGGATTAGCTTTCGGATACGGAAAAAAAGCTTCCTTAAAAGAAGAAATGCAAGTAGGAGTAAATGCCTATTCATTATATAATAACTTTAATGATGTTCAGACGGTTTCTATTAAGAAGGCAGATGGAGAACACGAGTTTGCTTGTGTTCAATCTCAAAAAACCTTAATGGGTAGAGGAGACATTATAAAAGAAACTACTTTAGAAATTTTTAATTCTAAAGATGCAAAAGAGTGGAATGAAGTTCCTAAAGTTTCCTTAGATCATAAAGAAGTTGATGCTACATCTGTAGATTTATGGACATCTTTTGACCGTTCAGTTGGGCATCATTTCAATCTTTCAATAGATTTAAATGCATGTACAGGATGCGGAGCTTGTGTTATTGCTTGTCATGCAGAAAATAATGTTCCCGTTGTTGGTAAAGAAGAGGTTAGAAGAAGTCGTGACATGCATTGGTTGCGTATCGACAGATATTATTCTTCTGAAGAAACTTTTGCAAAAGATGACGAAAAGAAAGAAGGTTTCAATGGTTTGTTTGGCGATAAAGGTTCATTAGGAGGTTTTGGTCAAATGGAACAACCCGGAGACAATCCTCAAGTCGCCTTTCAGCCAGTAATGTGTCAACATTGTAATCATGCACCTTGTGAAACAGTTTGTCCAGTAGCAGCTACATCTCACAGTCGTCAAGGTCAAAACCACATGGCATATAACAGATGTGTAGGAACTAGATACTGTGCCAATAACTGTCCATATAAAGTACGTCGTTTCAACTGGTTTTTATACAACAAAAATAGTGAGTTCGATTACCACATGAATGATGATTTAGGGCGTATGGTTTTAAATCCTGATGTAAATGTACGTTCACGTGGAGTTATGGAAAAATGCTCTATGTGTATTCAAATGACACAAGCTACTATATTAACCGCAAAAAATGAAGGAAGAACTGTAAAAGATAGTGAATTCCAAACTGCCTGTTCAAATGCTTGTTCTTCTGGAGCCATGATTTTTGGAGATGTTAATGATGCAGCAAGTAAAGTGGCTGATTTAGTTGAAGATGATAGAATGTATCATTTATTAGAGCATGTTGGTACAAAACCAAATGTGTTCTACCATGTTAAAGTTAGAAACACGTAATAAAAATTAAAAATCAATTTAAAGGATTATGTCTCATATATACGATTCAAGTATTAGAAAACCTTTAGTTATAGGTGATAAAACATATCACGATGTAACAGTAGACGTTGCTGCTCCTGTTGAAGGTAAAGCAAATAAGCAGTGGTGGATTGTATTTTCTATTGCTTTGGCTGCTTTCCTTTGGGGAATGGGTTGTATCATTTATACCATATCTACAGGTATCGGAACTTGGGGATTAAACAAAACTGTTGGTTGGGCATGGGATATCACTAATTTCGTTTGGTGGGTTGGTATTGGTCACGCTGGAACACTTATCTCTGCAGTACTTTTATTATTTCGTCAAAGATGGAGAATGGCAATTAACCGTTCAGCGGAGGCAATGACTATCTTCTCGGTAATTCAAGCAGGTTTGTTTCCGATTATCCACATGGGTCGTCCATGGTTAGCCTATTGGGTATTACCAATCCCGAATCAATTTGGGTCTCTGTGGGTGAATTTTAATTCTCCTTTGCTTTGGGATGTATTTGCAATATCAACGTATCTTTCGGTATCATTAGTTTTCTGGTGGACTGGTTTATTGCCTGATTTTGCTATGATTCGTGATAGAGCTGTAAACCCTTTCCAAAAAAGAATCTATAGTATATTGAGTTTTGGTTGGAGCGGAAGGGCTAAAGATTGGCAACGTTTTGAAGAAGTTTCACTAGTTCTAGCAGGTTTAGCTACACCTTTAGTATTGTCTGTGCATACTATTGTATCGATGGATTTTGCTACTTCAGTAATTCCTGGATGGCATACGACTATATTTCCACCCTATTTTGTTGCTGGTGCTGTATTCTCTGGTTTTGCAATGGTTAACACATTGCTTATCATTATGAGAAAAGTATCTAATCTAGAAGCATACATTACTATCCAACATATCGAATTGATGAATATTATTATCATGATTACCGGATCTATTGTAGGGGTTGCTTATATTACCGAATTGTTTATTGCATGGTATTCTGGAGTTGAGTACGAACAATATGCTTTCTTAAATAGAGCTACAGGTCCTTATTGGTGGGCATACTGGTCAATGATGACGTGCAACGTATTTTCTCCACAATTTATGTGGTTTAAAAAATTAAGAACCAGTATTATGTTCTCCTTTATAATTTCTATAGTTGTAAACATTGGAATGTGGTTTGAGCGTTTTGTAATTATTGTTACCTCATTACACAGAGATTATCTTCCATCGTCATGGACTATGTTTTCCCCAACATTTGTAGATATTGGAATTTTTATCGGAACAATTGGATTCTTCTTTGTTTTATTTTTATTGTATGCTAGAACATTCCCAGTTATTGCCCAAGCGGAAGTAAAAACAATTTTAAAAGCAACAGGAGATAATTTTATAAAATCAAGAGAAGCAAATAAACATTCACATCATGAGTAATAAAGTTATTTACGCCATTTATAATGACGATGATATATTGATGGATGCTGTTAAGAAAACCCGTGCAGCTCATCATCATATTGAAGAAGTTTTTACTCCATTCCCAGTACACGGTTTGGATAAAGCTATGGGAATTGCACCAACTCGATTAGCCATTTGTGCTTTTATATATGGTTTGTGTGGTTTGTCTTTTGGAACTTGGATGATGAATTATATAATGATTCAAGACTGGCCTCAGGATATTGGTGGGAAACCAAGTTTTAGTTATATTGATAATATGCCAGCTTTCGTGCCAATTATGTTTGAAGAAACCGTTTTTTTTGCTGCTCACTTGATGGTGATTACTTTTTATATGAGAAGTAAATTATGGCCGTTCAAAGTTGCAGAAAACCCTGATGTAAGAACAACTGACGACCATTTTTTAATGGAAGTTGCAGTAAACAATAACGAAAAAGAATTAGTTTCTTTTTTTGAAGAAACTGGCGCAGTAGAAGTAAAAGTAATTGAAAAGCATTAATAGTTATATGAAAAGTTTATATAAAATAGCACTTTTAGTTTGTATCTCTACTTTAGTTTCATCTTGTAAAGACAATTTGAAACCAAATTATCAATACATGCCTAATATGTATGAATCAGTAGGTTACGAAACCTATTCTGAATCAAATGCATTTAAAAATGGTAAAGAAGGCCAACTTCTACCTGCAGGAACTATTAACAGAGGCTTTGAAGTTTATGATTATCCAAATACAACTGAAGGATACGAACTAGCAAAACTTAATTTGAAATCTCCTTTAGATTCTACATCGGTCGATTTAGAAAAAGCAAAAGGGCTTTATGAAATTTATTGTGCAATATGTCACGGAAATGCTGGAGACGGTAAAGGTAAATTAGTTACTCAGGGAAAATATCTAGGAGTACCTAATTATAAAGATCGTGTTATTACCACTGGTAGTGTTTTCCATGTGCAACAATTTGGATTAAATTCTATGGGTTCTTATGCCAATCAAATGAATGCTCACGAACGTTGGTTAGTTTCAGCTTATGTAATGAAACTTAAAAGCGAATTATAAATTGTAGAACAAACTGATCTTAATAGATATGTACACATTTTCAAGTAAATTAAAAACATTCTCCTTCATCCTAATGATATTAGGGATTCTTGGTATAGGATATGGTTTTTTAACTGCACCAAAAAATATTGAAGAAGTTGAAAAAATTCTTGCTGCAGATTCTCATGGCGAGCATCATTCAGCATCTAATTCTGAATCGATTGCTCATGGAGAAAATACTCATGAGACTTCACATGAGTCAATAGAAGAGGCGGAGTCAAAAGCAGTTGTTGAAACCAAAGTTGCTTTAGATTCTACAAAAACAGATTCAACTAAAGTTCATGAAGAAGCAGTTGTTGAAACAGTTTCGAAAACTGCTCATAAAGAATTGAAAGTTGTTTCTGCCGAGGAAGCGCAAAAAGAACATGAAGAGCATTTAGAACACGTTTTACATCAATTACAGAATAAGCCTTGGGCTGCTTTTTATGTAGCTTGCATCTTTTTTATGTTAGTGTCATTAGGAGTTTTGGCATTTTATGCTATACAACAAGTTGCTCAAGCGGGATGGTCACCAGTATTGTTTAGAGTGATGCAAGGAATTACAGCTTACTTGCCAGTAGGTTCTGTTATTTTCTTCGTTTTCTTAATTTTATGTGGATTGCATTTGAACCACCTTTTTATATGGTTAGATCCTGAAATGGTGGCACACGACAAAATTATTCAAAATAAAGCAGGATATTTAAACTTTCCTTTTTGGATAATTAGAGCTGCAATTTTCTTGATTGGTTGGAATCTTTATCGTTATTTTTCAAGAAAAAATTGTTTGGCTCAAGACGAATCCAATGATAATAGTTTTTACAAAAAGAATTTCAACATTTCAGCTATGTTTCTTGTTTTCTTTATTGTTACGGAATCTATAATGTCTTGGGATTGGATTATGTCAATAGACCCACATTGGTTCAGTACACTTTTCGGATGGTATGTATTTGCTAGTTTCTTTGTAAGTGGTATTACTACTATATGTATGGTTACTTTATACTTGAAATCTAAAGGGTATTTAGAAAATGTAAATACAAGTCACATCCATGATATTGCAAAATTCATGTTCGGTATTAGTGTTTTTTGGACCTACTTATGGTTCTCACAGTTTATGCTAATTTGGTACGCAAACATACCTGAAGAAGTAACTTATTTTGTAACTAGAATTGAGATGTACAACCTTCCATTTTTTGGTGCAGTAGTTATGAATTTTGTATTTCCAATTCTAATTTTAATTAATACTGATTTCAAAAGAATTACTTGGGTATTAGTTATGGCTGGGACAGTAATTTTATTAGGACATTATATTGATTTCTTTAACATGATTATGCCTTCTTCGGTTGGGGATCAATGGTTTATTGGGGTGTCTGAAATCAGTTCAGTACTTTTCTTCCTTGGGTTATTTATATATGTTGTTTTCTCCGCTTTAACAAAAGTGCCGTTATTACCAAAGAGAAATCCTTACATTGAAGAAAGTAAACATTTTCATTATTAATATTTAAAGAAGTAAACAGATGACAAGTTTGTTGGTAATTATAGTTTTAGGTTTATTAGCTATTGCATTATGGCAATTAACTAAAATATTCGATTTAACTCAAGTGGGTGTTGTAAATGACGATACTCAAGTTGCAAATGATAAAGACAACGATATTCAAGGATATTTAATGTTTGGTTTTTTGGCTTTCATTTATATTTTTACCATATATGGTTTATTAAAGTGGGGTCCTTTAGTGCTGCATACACCTGCTTCAGCTCACGGTCCAGAACTAGATAGTTTAATGAACGTTACTTGGCTTGTAATATTCTTTGTTCAAGGTCTTACACAAATTTTATTACATTATTTTGCTTTTAAATATAGAGGTAAAAAAGAACAAAAAGCTTTGTATTTCTCTGATAGCAATAAACTAGAAATTATTTGGAGTGCTATTCCAGCTGTTGTATTAGCAGTATTAATTCTTTACGGATTGTATGCATGGAACGACATTATGTTTATTGATAAAGATGAAGAAACGATTGAAATTGAATTATATGCACAACAATTCAATTGGAAAGCTAGATATTCTGGAACTGATAATGTTTTAGGGAAAGCAAATGTTCGTTACATTGAAGGTGTAAATGCGGTAGGCGTTGATTTGTCAGATCCTAATGCACAAGATGATATTGTAGTTACAGAGTTACATATCCCCAAAGGAAAGAAAATTCATTTTAAAATGCGTTCTCAGGATGTATTGCATTCAGCTTATATGCCTCATTTTAGAGCTCAAATGAATGTTGTTCCAGGAATGGTAACTGAATTTGCTTATACACCTATATATACTTCAGATGAGTATAGAGATATGCCTTTTATGGTAGAAAAGGTTGCTAATATCAATAAGATTAGAGCAGAGAAAAGCATTGAATTGGTTGCTAATGGCGAAACAGCGTTAGACCCTTATACTTTTGATTATTTGCTCTTGTGTAATAAAATTTGCGGAGCTTCTCATTATAATATGCAAATGAAAATAATTGTTGATACTCCAGAAGATTACAAAAAATGGCTTTCAGACAAGCCAACTGTTGCTCAAGAAGTCAAGACTGCAACTGTAAAACCAGCCGATGACTCTAAACCAATTGGTAATGATTCAACAATGGTTAAAGATTCAAAAATAGTTGCACAAGTTACAACTAAATAATACTTTTAAATTTAAAAAATAAATATTTTATGTCAGCATCAGCAATAGATCACTCAAACGACCATGCGCATGATCACGATCACGAACACCATCACAAAGACACATTTATTACTAAATACATCTTTAGTATAGATCATAAAATGATTGCCAAACAATATCTTATTACAGGTATCTTAATGGGAATTATTGGTGTTGCAATTTCATTACTTTTCAGATTGCAATTGGCTTGGCCAGAACAATCTTTTAAAATATTTAGTATTGTACTTGGTGATTCTTATGCTCCAAACGGCGTAATGGCAAATGATCGATATTTAGCCCTAGTAACCATACACGGAACTATTATGGTTTTCTTTGTGCTTACTGCCGCCTTGAGCGGAACGTTTAGTAATTTATTAATTCCTCTTCAAATTGGTGCACGTGATATGGCATCCGGTTTTTTAAATATGGTGTCTTATTGGTTGTTTTTTACTTCTAGTATAATCATGGTTTCCTCTTTGTTTGTTGAGTCAGGGCCCGCATCTGCCGGTTGGACAATATATCCTCCTTTAAGCGCTTTAGAACAAGCAATTCCAGGTTCTGGAATGGGAATGACGTTATGGTTGGTTTCTATGGCAGTATTTATTGCCTCTTCATTAATGGGTTCTTTAAATTATATTGTAACAGTTATCAATTTAAGAACTAAGGGAATGTCAATGACTAGATTGCCACTTACAATTTGGGCTTTCTTTGTTACAGCAATCATTGGAGTTATCTCTTTTCCAGTTCTTCTTTCAGCAGCTTTGTTGTTGATTATGGATAGAAGTTTCGGAACTTCATTCTTCCTTTCAGATATTTACATAGCAGGTGAAGTTTTGCATTATCAAGGTGGTTCACCCGTATTGTTTGAACACTTATTTTGGTTTCTTGGACATCCAGAAGTGTATATCATTTTACTTCCTGCATTAGGAATTACTTCCGAAGTTATAGCGACAAATTCTCGGAAACCAATTTTTGGCTACAGAGCAATGATTATGTCGATTCTTGCCATTGCATTTTTATCTACCATAGTTTGGGGTCACCACATGTTTATCTCAGGTATGAATCCTTTTTTAGGATCTGTATTCACATTTACTACTTTACTTATAGCTATTCCATCTGCTGTAAAAGCGTTTAATTATATTACAACACTTTGGAAAGGGAACTTACAATTAAACCCTGCTATGTTGTTCTCCATTGGATTAGTTTCAACTTTTATCACAGGAGGTTTAACAGGTATTATACTTGGAGACAGCACATTGGATATTAATGTTCATGATACTTATTTTGTTGTAGCGCATTTTCACTTAGTAATGGGTATTTCTGCTCTTTACGGAATGTTTGCTGGTATTTACCATTGGTATCCAAAAATGTTCAAAAGAATGTTGAATAAAAACCTTGGATACATTCACTTTTGGGTGACAGCAATATGTGCTTATGGGGTGTTTTTTCCAATGCATTTTATAGGTTTGGCAGGTTTGCCAAGACGTTATTATACCAATACTAACTTCCCATTGTTTGATGATTTACAAAATGTAAATGTGTTAATTACAATGTTTGCTTTAGTAGGAGGTGCTTTTCAGTTGGTTTTTATTTATAATTTCTTCAGTAGTATTTTTTACGGAAAGAAAACAGTTCAAAATCCATGGAAATCAAATACTCTAGAATGGACTGCGCCAATAGAACACATTCATGGGAATTGGCCCGGAGAGATTCCACATGTACACAGATGGCCTTATGATTATAGCAAGCCAGGACATGAAGATGATTTTGTTCCTCAAAACGTTCCAATGAAAGAAGGGGAAGAACAATTGCATCATTAATCAAAAATAAACTATAAAATGCCTTTCCATTCGAAAGGCATTTTTATTTGAATAGAACTTCATTACATTTGTATTATGAATGAAAATTTAGATCCTACAAACAACCGTTATAACCTTGACGAACTTGATCTTGAAAAAAAATTGAGACCTCTAAGTTTTGACGACTTTTCCGGTCAAGATCAAATATTAGAAAATCTAAAAGTTTTTGTTGAAGCGGCAAATCAGCGTAATGAAGCTTTGGATCATACACTTTTTCATGGTCCACCTGGTTTAGGGAAAACCACGTTGGCAAATATTTTGGCTAATGAATTAGGGGTTGGAATCAAAATTACTTCTGGGCCTGTTTTAGATAAGCCTGGAGATTTAGCAGGACTACTAACTAATTTGGAAGAACGTGATGTTCTTTTTATAGACGAGATTCATCGATTGAGCCCAATTGTAGAGGAGTATTTGTATTCAGCCATGGAAGACTTCAAAATAGATATTATGATTGAGTCTGGACCCAATGCTAGATCAGTTCAAATCAATCTGAATCCATTTACTTTAATAGGGGCAACTACACGTTCAGGGTTATTAACTGCTCCTATGCGAGCTCGCTTCGGAATTCAAAGTCGATTGCAATATTACACCACTGAACTTTTAACAACTATTGTACAACGTAGTTCATCTATTATAAAAATGCCTATAACTATGGAGGCAGCAATAGAAATTGCAGGTAGGAGCAGAGGAACGCCTCGAATTGCAAATGCTTTGTTGCGTCGTGTTCGTGATTTTGCACAGATTAAAGGAAATGGTAAAATAGATATTGAAATTGCACGCTATTCTCTTAAAGCATTACATGTTGATGCACACGGTTTGGATGAAATGGATAATAAAATTTTGAACACCATAATCGATAAATTTAAAGGAGGACCAGTAGGATTGTCTACATTGGCAACAGCAGTATCAGAAAGCAGTGAAACTATTGAAGAAGTATATGAGCCTTTTCTCATTCAGGAGGGATTCATCATGCGAACTCCTAGAGGTCGAGAGGTTACTGAGAAAGCCTACAAACATTTAGGAAAAGTTAGAGTGAATATTCAAGGGGGATTGTTTTAAAAAGCACGAAGAGGGAAGATGGAAGCAGGAAGAGAGAAGTTGGAAGCAGGAAGAAGAGATATATAAATTTATTATTTTTATAATTCCATATTTTACTTCTAACTCCCAACTTCCCACAAAAGAATAGCGTATGAGTTTTAAATTCGAAAAATTAATCATCTGGCAGAAATCAATGGATTTTGGAGAAGATATTAATGCTATTATTAAAGAATTTCCTAAACACGAAATCTACAATCTTTCTTCTCAAATTTTAAGGGCTTCGGATTCAGTTGCTTTAAATATTTCGGAAGGTTCCATAGAACAATCTAATGCTGAATTTAATAGATTTTTAGGTTATTCAGTTCGTTCAATTGCAGAAGTAGTTACTTGTTTGCACAAAGCAAGAAGAAGAAATTATATGACAGTTCAGGAATTTGATAAATTGTATAAGGATTGTTTCGATATGATGAATATGATAATTGCGTTTAAGTCCAAATTGAAGTAATAATGGCAACTTCCCACTCCCCACTTCCTACTTCCCACTATACTTCTTTCATCAAATCCGAAGCACAACGCCTCGGTTTTTTGACTTGTGGTATATCCAAATCTGGTTTTTTAGAAGAAGAAGCACCTCGTTTAGAAAGATGGTTGAACCAAAATCATCATGGTCAAATGTCATATATGGAAAATCATTTTGACAAACGATTGAATCCTAACTTGCTTGTTGATGATGCCAAAAGCGTAATTTCTTTACTCCTGAATTATTACCCTTCTGAATTTCAAAATGAAGAAAGCTATAAAATATCCAAATATGCTTACGGACAAGATTATCATTTTGTTATGAAAGAGAAATTGAATCAATTACTCCATTCTATTCAGTCAACTATAGGAGAAGTTTCCGGTAGAGCTTTTGTAGATTCTGCACCAGTTTTAGACAAAGCTTGGGCAGCCAAAAGTGGTTTGGGTTGGATAGGCAAGAACAGTAATTTATTGACCCAACAAGTCGGTTCCTTTTATTTTATAGCAGAACTCATTATCGATTTAGAACTAGAATACGACCATGCCACAACGGATCATTGTGGCACCTGTACCGCTTGTATAGATGCTTGTCCAACGGAAGCTATAGTCGCGCCTTACATAGTTGATGGAAGCAAATGCATTTCCTATTTCACTATCGAACTTAAAGACAATATTCCAGAAGCTATGAAAGGAAAATTTAATGATTGGGCTTTTGGTTGCGATATTTGCCAAGATGTTTGCCCGTGGAATAAATTCTCTAAACCTCACAGTGAACCTCTTTTTAATCCCAACCCAGATTTGCTATCCATGACCAAAAAGGATTGGGAAGAAATTACAGAAGAAACATTTAAAAAGGTATTTAAAAATTCGGCTGTAAAACGAACAAATTTTGAAGGATTTAATCGCAATATCAATTTCTTAAAATAAAAACAGAAACACCAATTAATTGGAAATAGTGTAGTTTTAGTAACTCGAAAAAGATAGAGGGTGTTTCTTTTTTAGTTAAAGTGCAAAATCAGGTTTTATTTTTTTATTACCAGAAAGTACATATTTTTATTATCTTGTGCTATCTAAAACTTAAAAAAATGACTACATCATCGACCGACAAACCTAATTTTCTTTATTATCTGCATAGTTTTAGAGGATTTGCAATTATCAATATTGTTGCTATTCATGCTATTGGTTTTTCTGCTTATATGGGAAAATCTGATTTTAACACTACCGTTTCTATTGGGAATGAAATACTGTTTCACAACAGTACCATTTATTTTGCACTTATTTCAGGATTATTATACACCGCTATTTTGAAAAAAAAAGGCTATCCACAGTTTTTTATGAGTAAATTTAAGTATGTGGTATTGCCTTATGTTTTTTTTACGCTCTTGTATACTGTTTTTGATAATAAGGTGTATGATTTTTTTGTCTATCAAACCAGTTTTATAAATTATCTAAAAGATTTACCACGCAATTTTATTTATGGGAAAGCCATATTTGTACTTTGGTATATTCCAGTGCTTTTATTTTTATATTTGGTTACGCCTTTGTTAGACTATATCTTACAGATAAAAAAATGGGGTCATTGGCTCATAGCTATTATCATTGCTATACCATTGTTAGTTCGCAGAGAGGAAGTTATGGAGTTGTATGATGGCGATTTTTTAAGTTTTCATAATATGATATATTTTACTGGAGCCTATGCCGCAGGAATGTATTTCGCTGATAACCTAGAGCGACGAATAATGTGGATACGAAAAAACAAAATTATTTTGCTGTTCTTAGCTATTGTTTCAACAGCATTATTAGTATATGTTACTCTTCAAAAAATAGATAGGATTGGAGTGTTTTCTATTCAGTCGAGTTTGTATTATGTCCAGAAAATTATTATTTCGTTGTTAGTACTGCTGTTTTTTAATAGTTTGGGCGAAAAACAACCTAAATGGTTACATCCCATTGCCAAAGATGCTTTTTCTATTTATTTTTTACATATACTGTTTATAGGTGTTTTTTTAGGTTGGGTAGGACATGTTACTCTCTTTCTTCCTATAATTCAATACAATGCTGTAATTGGCGGAGTATTTATTTTAGTTGCTAGTATTGCATTGAGCATGTTGGTTACAGGGTTGTTCAGGAAGCTTTTTGGTAAGTATTCCAGAATGATAATTGGCGCTTAAATAAAAACTATATCTCAACAACTTAGCTTTTTTTGTCAAAAATGTGAATTAGTAATTAAGAATCTCATTGCAAATTCGTGATAGCTTGATTTTATATAAGTAAAAAGAATAGGGATGATATTACGGAAGTAACATTTAAAAAGGGGTTTAAAAATTTTATTGTAAAAAGAACGAAGTTTGAAGTGTTGAAAATGAATATTACTTTCTTAAAGTAGATTCTCTTTCAATAATGTTCGTTCCTAACTCAACAGTTCTAGGTTTAAAAGGAAGGGCATCTTTATGACAAATCATTTCTTCTAAAAGTAAATTGAAAGCGGCAACACCCATTTCATAACTAGGTTGGTCTACCGTACTCAATTTTGGATTAATAACTTGTGACATAAACCAATTGCTGAATCCTATTACTGCAATTTGATTGGGAACAGGAATATTTTTTTCATTAAAATGTGCCAAAACGCCAACGGCAACCAAATCAGTAATTACAAAGATACCATCAACATCGGGATGCTCCTCGATAATTTGTTTAGCAAATTCAACACCTTCTTCAAAAGTTACGTGGGTGCAGGTATAAACGAGTTTCGAGTCGAAAGGAATGTCATTTTTCTCTAAGGTTTTTTTATAACCCAGAAAACGATCAATAGCATTTTGAGGGTTTATTGGACCTCGAATGTGGGCAATTTTCTTGCACCCTTTATTGATGAGATGTTGTACGGCATCCATTGCGGCTCTTTGGTCATTAATGATTACTTTAGAACTAGGTATTAGTTTTGAAATTTTATCAAATTGAACAAAAGGAATTTTACGATTGAGAATTTCTTTGATATGATTTTCGTCGTTTGAGTCATTTGAAAGCGACATCAAAATTCCATCAACTCTTTTATTTATCAATAATTCAACTTGTTTTTTTTCTAATTCAAGGGATTCATTCGACTGAAGAATAATAACGAGATAGCCGTTTTTTTCTGCTTGGGCAATGATACCGTTAATAACATTCGAAAAAAAGTGATGCACAACTTCTGGAATAATTAAGCCAATAGTTTTAGATTCTTTTGTACGAAGATTGACTGCAAAGCTATTGGGTGTATACTGTAATTTTTCTGCTAATGCAATTACTGACTTTCTCGTTTTTTCGCTAACATCAGGATAGTTTTTTAATGCTTTTGAAACTGTTGTTATAGATATTCCTAAAGTTTCAGCAATCTCTTTTAGCGTAATTTCTCTCATATAACAAATATCATAAAATTTATTTAGATAATCGAAAACGTTTTCGGTAATTTCGAAAACGTTTTCGATAGTATTATTGAATTCTATCGTATTGTAAATAACTAATTTCGAAATAAATAAACGTAAAATTTATTAATCAAACAATTTAAACCATGAAAAAAAGTACTTTATTTATGAAAAGACTCGGATTGATAGTAGCAGTCTTGCTTGTCAACTTGTCTTTTTCACAAAATGCCACGCTATCTGGGGTTATTTCTGATGCAAAAGGAAATCCAATACCAGGAGTGAATGTTAATATTCAAAACACTACTAAAACAACAGCTACTGATGCTGATGGGAAATACGTAGTGTCAAACCTTCAAAACGGAGAAGTAGTAGTTGTTGCATCCTATATTGGATACAAAACAGTAAGTACTACAGTTACTATTAGTGGTAATACCGTTCAGAACATTGCTATGACTGAGGATGCAAATGTTCTAGATGATGTTGTAGTGACTGGGGTTGTAAATCCTAAATCTAGATTAGAGTCTAGTGTTTCTGTATCTTCTATTGGAACTAAACAGATTGAGCAATCTGCACCAAGAACTACAGGAGAAGTTTTTAGAAATATACCTGGAGTAAGAGCGGAGTCCTCTGGAGGAGAGGGTAATGCTAACTTTAACGTTCGTGGTGTACCTGTATCTGCAGGCGGATCTAGGTACCTACAATTACAAGAAGATGGTTTACCAGTAATGTTATTTGGCGATACTTCTTTTGGTAACTCAGATAACTGGTTGCGTATTGATTCAAATATAGGGAGAGTGGAATCTATTCGTGGAGGTTCGGCTTCTACGCAAACATCTAACGGACCAGCAGGTATAATCAATATGATTAGCAAAACAGGAAAAACAGAAAGTGGTTCGGTTGCAACGACTGTTGGTGTAGATTTTAACACCAACCGTTTGGATTTTGAATATGGAACGCCGCTTGCAAATGGGATTTCTTATCATCTAGGCGGTTTTGTGCGTTCTGGAGAAGGACCACGAGCAGTGGGTTACAATGCATCACAAGGAGGACAATTCAAAGCTAATATTACAAAAGAATTTAAATCGGGTTATGTTAGAACTAGTTTTAAATTCTTGAACGACAAAACGCCAATGTACATGCCTATGCCAATGTTATTGCAGGGCACTGATTCGAATCCTACTTATGCAAATTTGCCTGGTTTTGACATCACAACAGATGGTTTGCAATCCAAGTATTTACAAGAAAGCACAAGTCCTACATCAAGCGAAAGTAATAATCCAACAAGAGATGTTCGAAATGGTAACAATCCAATTTCTAAATCAATTGGATTAGAAGCCGAATTTGATTTGGGAGAAGGTTGGAAATTAAGTGAAAAAGGTAGAATGTCTTTTAATAAAGGGAATTGGATAGCTCCTTTTACTGCTGGTGTTTATACTACTTCTGGATTTATTGCAGGTATTAATCAACCTACTATTCCTGCGGGGAGCTCCTTGACCTATGCCGATGACGGATCACCTTTTGCGCCAAGCAACGGATTGATTCAAAACATTCATATGTTTGATACAACCCAAGATAACTTAAACAACTTGTTTAATGATATTAAAATCACAAAAAAACTTGGTGATAACATTTCTGTAACCGCTGGTTACTTTACTGCAAGCCAAACTACCAAAATATCATGGCAATGGAATGCATACCTGCAAGAAGTGAGAGGCGGTGGCGATGCGAGACTAGTAAATGTAGATGGACTTTCAAGAAATGGACAATGGTCTTATGGAACTCCAGTTTGGGGCAACTGTTGTCAGCGTAACTACAACGTGCAGCACACTGTAAATGCACCTTATGCAGCCGTTGATGCTAATATTACCGAAAAACTTAATTTCAGTGGTAGCATTCGCTATGATAATGTAAACGTTGATGGAACTATTTCAGCCGGCAACATAGTTGGTCCTGTAGATGTGAACGGAAATACAACTATTGAGACTATAGAAACTTTGGTTCCTGTAGTACAAGCCACTAACAGAAATTTTGTAGCAGACAATTATGGCTATACTTCGTATTCAGCTGGTTTGAACTATAAATTGAACGATAACTCGGCAGTTTTCGGTAGATACAGTTTGGGAGCTTCTGGTAGAGCTGCAGACAGAAATGGTTACCGACCAGACGGTACTGCTAGAGACCAATTTGATCAGGTATCGCAGTTGGAAGCAGGATACAAAAGAAAATTCTCTTCAGGTTATCTTAACGCAACAGTCTTTCACAGTATTACTGATGAAGCGGCAGGAACAGCATTAAACTTGAATGCAGGAAATAAATACAATGCAAGCGGTTTAGAATTGGAAGGCTTGTATAATGCTGGAGATTTCTCTGTTGTTGGTTCATTAACGTATACCAAAGCAAAAATTATTGAGGACAGAACATCTGGCGTTGTTGGAACTAATAATGGAAAAACACCACAAAGACAGGCAGATTTTGTTTACAACTTGTCGCCAACATATGTCTTTGGAAAAAGCAAACAACATTTAGTTGGTCTTTCAGCACTCGGAACCAGCAAATCGTATGCATTTGATGACAATAAATTAGTACAGCCAGGCTATGTTTATATTAATTTATTATTAAAAGCGGGATTAACCGAAGGGTTATCTTTGTCTTATAGTGTTAACAATTTACTAGATACTGTTGGAATTACAGAAGTTAATGGTGTTGATGGCGCTTATAATAGTGATAGACTCGTTAGAGCACGCTCTATCACAGGACGTTCCTCTATGATATCATTACAGTACCGATTTTAAAAAGTTTTATGTTTTGTTTAGTTTATTTAGCAATTCCCGTACTTTTAGAGTATGGGAATTGTTTTTAACTAAAAATCTAATTTTTATTACATGAAAAGTTGTACTTATTTACTTATTTTTTTTACTTCTTTTTTTCAATTTAACTTGAATGCTCAAGCCATTGGAACTCCCGAAAAAAAGGTTGAAGAAACCAAGAAAGCAATTATAATTTATGGTAGCCTGGATTGTCATTATTGTATAGCGGCTAAAAATACCCTTATGGAAAATAAAATAGATTTCATCTTTTTTGACATTGACACCAATAAAGAAGCGCTAAACGAAATGCTTGCTAAATTACGAAAGGCAAACATCAGCACTGCTAATCTTGGGATTCCAGTAATAGATAAATACGGAGAACTTTTTTCGAATAATACCAACTTTGATGATTTTTTAAAAAGGCTAATACGATAAAAAGATGTTTAAAAAACCGAAACTCAATTTTTGGCAAGTATGGAATATGAATTTCGGCTTTTTCGGAATTCAATTTAGCTTTGGTTTGCAACAAAGTAATATGAGCGCCATTTATAAATATTTGGGTGCCGACGAAGCGAGTTTGCCCATGCTCTGGCTTGCTGGCCCAATAACAGGATTGATATTGCAACCTATTGTTGGAGCGATAAGCGACGGAACTTGGTCGCCAAAATTCGGACGTAGAAAACCCTTTTTTCTAATCGGTGCGATTCTTTCCAGTGTTGCCTTAGTGATTATGCCTTTTTCCACTTCCATTTGGATGGCAGCTAGTTTGCTTTGGATTCTTGATGCGGCTAATAATATTGCTATGGAACCTTATCGTGCCTTTGTTGCCGATAAGTTACAAAAGGAACAACACTCCTTCGGATTTTTGATGCAAAGTTTTTTTACTGGCTTAGGAATTACTTTGGCTAATTTTACTCCTGCTATTTTAGTCGCCTTAGGTTTTTTTGCTTTTACAGATAAAATGAGTAACGGCGTTCCAGTCTATACTTATTGGGCATTTTTCATTGGCGCTATTGCAGCAATAGGATCGGTATTACTTTCCGTTCTCACCACCAAGGAATATCCTCCAACAGAGGAAGAGTTGCTTCTTATGAAGCAAGAAAAACAAAAAAATAATATTCTTACCCGAACTTTTTTAGACATCAAAGAAGCATTTGTAACCATGCCTTTAACGATGCGACAGTTGATTCCTGTTAAGTTTTTTACCTGGTACGCCATGTTTTGTTATTGGCAATACATTACTTCTACATTATCTATTTCTATTTTTCATACTACTGATCAAGCTTCTCAAGGCTTTTCTAAAGCACAATTACTAACAGGTAATTTAAACGGAACGTATAATATCATTTGCTTTTTAGTGGCTTTTGCATTAGTTCCTATTGCTTTAAAAATCGGAGCCAAAGGCGTTCATTTCATAGCCTTAATTTTAGGAGGTTTAGGATTGCTTTCGGTGCCTTATCTAAACAATACCGATGTGCTTTTCCATATTTATAATCCTTTTGGGGCGTCGGTTGCTATAAGCACCATTTACTTGTATTCTTTCGGACTTGGTATTTCGTGGGCGTCTATGATGGCGATGCCGTATCAGTTATTAGCAGGTTCTATCCCCAAAGAAAAAAGAGGTGTTTACATGGGTATTTTCAACATGTTTATTGTCATTCCAATGGCGATTCAAATACTAACCATGCAATTTTTTGTCTATGATTTATTGGGAAAAAATCCAATAAATGTAATTCGATTGGCGGGTTTGTTTTTGATACTAGGAGCCATTTTCACCCTTTTTATTACAGTTAAAAATAAAAACCAAATTGTTGATTAATGAATACTATTGGTTATACTAAAGCAATTGAATTGTTGCTAAGCTGTTCTTCCGAAGAAGGATTTTTGGCAAGCGCACAAAATATTTCTAATTATAAAAGAGTTTGGGCTCGTGATGGGGTAATTTGTGGTTTGGCGGCATTGGCTTCGGGTGATGATGACTTGATAGCTACATTTAAAAACACCATTGATACCCTTGCTCAACATCAACATGCTAACGGAACCATTCCATCCAATGTGATGACTTCCAATTCAGAAAAAGAAGTCAGTTATGGTGGGTTGGCTGGGAGAGTAGATGCAGTTACTTGGTTTATTATTGGAATTTGTCAATATGCATTTTACAAAAAAGACCCCGATTTTGTTGTGCAATATGAAAGCAACATTCAAAAGTGTTTACAACTCATGGAAGCTTGGGAGTTTAATAACAAACACCTCATGTATGTGCCCCTTTCTGGAAATTGGGCAGACGAGTACATTACCGATGGTTATGTTTTGTACGATCAGTTGCTGCGCATTTGGGCTTTAAGGAGTTACAATTATTTTGCTAAAAAGCAAGCGATTCAGGATAAAATCGAAAATATTAAAAAGCAAGTTGAAATCAATTTTACGCCTAACGCTCTTGGAGAAAAATACCATGAACGCGCTTACAATGAATTGAATTTTGACCCTTTTATGCCCTGCTCTTTTTCTCCAGCGGGATACAAAGTTCAGTTTGACGCCTTTGCTAATTCCTTGGCGTTGATTTTAAATGTTGGAAATGAAAATTTTCAAAATGCGATGATTACCTATGCTGAGAATTTGCAGAAACAAACCAATTTGCAATTGCTTCCCGCTTTTTGGCCACCTATTGAAGAAAATGATATAGACTGGCACTTGTTAAAAAACAATTGCAAATACGAGTTTAGAAATTACCCCTATGAGTTCCATAACGGAGGAAGTTGGGCGATGGTAAATGGTTTTTTTGGATTGGCTTTGCTTTCAAAAAATAAAAGACAAGAGGCAGAAACTGTTTTAAAAGCCATCAATCACGCAAATGCGATAGAGAATTATAGTTTTTACGAGAATTTTAATACCCAAACCGCCGAGCCTAATGGAGTACCATTTTGCGCCTGGAGTGCAGCGGCAAGGGTCTTTTTACATCAAAATATATATACTAATTTCAAATTTCTTACTTAAAATTGGATACTTTAACAGACATTATTTGCGTAGGTGAGGTACTTATAGATTTTATAGGTCATGAAGTCAATACGCTAACACAAACAAAAGATTACCACCGATTTCTAGGGGGTTCACCCACAAATGTTGCCGTAAATGCCTCTCGTCTTGGGCTAAATGTCGCGCTTGTTGCCACCAGTGGTAGTGATGGTTTAGGAGATTATATTATCAACAAGTTGAATCACAACAAAGTGATTACGACACACATCAGGAAGTCCTTGAATACACCCACATCGGTAATTTTTATTTCTAAGTCCAAGAGCACGCCCGAATTTATTGCTTATCGAGAAGCCGATTGCCAAATTCTAGAAGACCAAATCCCGGATGAGTTATTGTCAAAATCCAAAATATTCCATACCACTTGTTTTGCTTTGAGCAAAGAGCCCGCTAGGAGCACTATTCTCAATCGTGCGCACAAAGCTAAATCCTTGGGGTTGCAATTGAGCATTGATATTAATTATTCGGAGAAAATTTGGCCCAATCGCTACGAAGCACATCAGGTTTTAAAAGATTATTTGTCAACCAATCCTTTGGTGAAAGTGAGTGAGGACGACTGTTTCCGATTTTTTGGAGAAAGCAAGTCAGAAGAATTTATCTTTGATTATTTCCACAAGCTGGGCGTTTCTACCATTTGTTTGACCAAAGGGAAAGATGGTGTGAAATTATCTGATACTACGCATGGAATTTATTTCCAAGAAGCCATTCCGTTAAAAGAGATTAAAGATACTACGGGCGCAGGAGATGCCTTTTGGACAGGGTTTTTGTTTGCGAAACTACTCAACAAAAACCTTGAGGAGTGTTTGACCATTGCTCAGAAACTGGCAAGTATAAAACTACAAAATGTGGGACGATTACCAGACAATATGAATATTATTTCGGAATTGTTGTAGACAATCTTGATACGTCTTAAAAACAAAAAACCCGAATATTTCTATTCGGGTTTTTTTGTGGTACCTCCAGGGATCGAACCAGGGACACATGGATTTTCAGTCCATTGCTCTACCATCTGAGCTAAGGTACCTCTTACTTTAAGCGGTTGCAAATATAGAACGATTTTTAATTTATACAAAACAATTATTAAAAAAAATCAAATCGTATCTTCGCATTCTAAAATTCAAATGATGCTTTTAGTAATTGATGTTGGAAATACTAGAATTAAAGCCGCTGTTTTTGAGGGTAATACCCTTTTAGAAACTCTTTTTTTTTCTAATGTAGACTTTCAAAAAAACAGTAAAACTATTTTAGATTCTTATCCTAAAGTGACCGATATGATTGTTGCCTCTGTAGGAAATAGAGATAAAGATGATTTTTTGGCATTAAATGCTAAAATAAATGTACATTTTGTAACTCACGAAACGCTCTTCCCTTTCCAAAATTTATATGAAACGCCACATACTTTAGGAATTGACAGAATGGTTCTTGCTGCGGGTGCGGTGTTGCAATTTCCGAAACAAAACCGATTGGTTATTGATGCCGGAACATGCATCACTTATGATTTTGTTGATAATGAAGATAGGTATCTTGGCGGCGCCATTGCTCTAGGAATTCGTTTACGGTACGAATCATTGCATCACTATACCGCTAATTTGCCTCTTTTAGCAGTAGAAAATGTTCCGTCTAATGAACAACAAGATTTAATCGGAAATTCTACGCAACAATCCATTCATTCTGGAGTTATAAATGGGGTTGTTTTTGAAATTGAAGGATTTATCAACGAGTATAGAAAGAAATATCCACAATTTATAATAATTTTAACGGGAGGAGACTCAGAATTTTTGGCTAAACGATTAAAAAATACCATATTTGCCAATTCAAATTTTCTTCTCGAAAGTTTAAATCAAATCTATCTATACACAACTAAAAATGATTAGAAAATTTATACTGCCTCTATTTTTACTTTTTTCTATAGTATCTTTTGCACAAAATGGTTCTGCCTCTCCGTATTCTTTCTTTGGTGTTGGAGATGTTAAATTTAAAGGAACACATGAAATTAGTGCTATGGGAGGAGTTGCTATACTTCCGGATAGTATTCATATCAATCTCCAAAATCCAGCATCATACGCTAGTATAAAGCTATCAACTTTTACTATTGGAGGAACTTTTAATGCAACAAAATTTAATTCTAATACGGCTAACGAAAAAGCACAAAGATCTTCACTAGATTATTTAGCGGTTGCTTTACCAATGAAAAAATTCGGATTATCTTTCGGATTAATTCCATATTCTACAGTTGGGTATAAGGTAAAAACAGAGGATGTTGCAAACAATATATCAAAACAATATACTGGTGACGGAGGATTGAATAAAGCTTTTTTAGGCTTGGGGTATCAAATAACGCCGAGATTGAGTATCGGAACAGAACTTGCTTATAATTTCGGGAGAATAGAAACCAATAACATTAGATACTTACTTACTGCTCAAAAAAATGGCTCTCAGGAGACTAATGTATCAGAAATGTCAGGGCTTACAATTAATTTTGGAGCTATGTATAATGCCAAAGTTAATAAAAACACCAATTTTTATAGCGCAATTACTTTTACTCCACAAAGTAATTTAAGTTCTAATAATCAAAGAGATATTTTTTCGATTCGTTATGTAGATGATTTTACATCAATACCTATAGATTATCTGGATACGCAAACTTCTAAAACAACTATTAAATTGCCTAGTAAATATTCCTTTGGAGTAGGTTTGGGTCAAAGTAAGAAATGGCTTGTTGGTAGTGAAGTTACTTTTCAAGGAAGCAATACTTTTAGTAATAGATTGAGTGTAGCCAATAATGTTAAATATGAAAATGCAGTAAAATATAGTTTAGGTGGATTCTATATTCCAAATTACAATTCGTTTACTAGCTATTTTAAAAAAGTTACCTATAGAGGAGGATTTCGATATGAAAATACAGGATTAGTAATTAATGATGAATCAATTAAGGACTATGCTTTTACAGGAGGTGTTGGACTTCCGCTGGGAGGAACTTTTTCAAATCTTAATTTAGGAGTTGAAATAGGAAGACGGGGAACGGCTAAAGCCAATTTGGTCGAAGAAAATTATGTAAATGTCATGATAAGTTTATCTTTGAATGACAAATGGTTTGTCAAAAGAAAATACGATTAATTCCTAAAAAAACTTTTCTAGATTTGTTTAAACTAAATTTTAAGATGAGCAATACCAATCATAAATTAGTTTTTATTACTTTTCTATTCAGTAATTTATTGTTGCTTTTAGGTTGCGAGAGTAATTTTAAAGAGATTCAAAAAATCAATTATTCAGAGTTTACTCCTAGCGGCGAAGCAGATGATTTCAATTTGAAATATACCGATTCAGGCAGAATAAAATCAATACTTATAAGTCCAAAAATGCTCGACTATTCTAATGTTGAGTTTCCGTTTACGGAATTTCCAAAAGGAATAGATGTAACTTTATACGATGCTAAAGGAAAAAAAACTTTTGTTGTTGCTGATTATGCTCTTTCTTTTAAAGGAACCGATGTCATCGACTTAAGAGGACACGTCAAAATTTCAACTGAAACAGGACAATTTCTAGAAACCGAGCAATTGTATTTTGACCAAAAAAACGAATGGTTTTTTACGCAAAAAAAGTTTAAATTTACAGACCCAAAAGGAGTTTCCTTTGGAGAAGGAATTGATTTTAGCAAGGATTTTAAAATTGTAAATTCCCAAAAGATAAAAGGAGAAGTTGACCAATCCGAATAATTAATAAAAAACAAAAGCAATGAATTATCTAAAATACACACAATATATTTATTTGGTTTTTGGAATATTGTTTATATATGTAGGCTTTACTAAAATAGGAACGGCAGAGTCTCCTTGGCTTAATTTTATTATTGCTGCAGTAGCTATTTTTATGTTTTTTTTCAGAAGAAAATTTGCTAAAAAATTTGATAACAATGCTAACAAGTAACCATAAGAAATGGAAATTAGTATTATAATACTATGTTTGTTCTTTTGCGCTTTTTTCTCAGGAATGGAAATTGCTTTCATTTCTTCCAATAAAATTTATCTTGAAATAGAAAAAAAACAAGAAAATTTTATTTCACAAATCCTTACAAAACTTACAGAAAAACCATCTAAGTTTATAGCAGCAATGCTAATTGGAAACAATATTGCGCTTGTAGTTTATGGTTTTTTTATGGGTGATATGTTAATGGCTTGGATAAAAACAGTACCATATCATTTTTCAGAATTATCGAATTTATTGATTCAAACTGCAATTTCAACTCTCATAGTTTTAATCACAGCGGAGTTTTTACCAAAAGTATTTTTTCAAATCTATTCTAATAGTTTGATTAAATTTTTTGCGCTTCCTGCGTATTTATTCTACAAACTTTTTTATGTTGTATCTACTTTTATACTTTGGATATCCGATTTTATTCTGCGAAGATTCTTCAAAACTCAAGGCGATCAGGTACAGTTGTTTTTTACCAAAGTAGAATTAGGCAATTATATCACAGAACAAATGAGTACAGTTGAAGATCATGAAAATGTAGATTCCGAAATTCAGATTTTTCAAAATGCTTTAGAATTCTCCGGGGTAAAAGCAAGAGATGTCATGACGCCTAGAACAGAGCTTGTTGCAGTAGATATTTATGATTCTATTTCTGATTTAAAAGAAATGTTTATTCAAACAGGATACTCAAAAATTTTAGTGTATCAAAATTCTCATGACGATATTATTGGGTACGTACATTCTTTTGAATTGTTCAAAAAGCCAAAAAGTATTAAATCGATACTAATTCCTGTAGAATTTGTTCCCGAAACTATATTTATAAAAGATGTATTGAATTTACTCACCAAAAAAAGAAAAAGTGTTGCAGTTGTTCTTGATGAATATGGTGGAACTTCAGGAATTATAACCATAGAAGATATTGTAGAAGAGCTTTTTGGAGAAATTGAAGACGAACATGACGAAGTAGAAGAATTAATAGAAAAAGAACTAGAAGATGGGGTTTATTTGTTTTCAACTCGTTTTGATGTGGAATATTTAAATCAAACTTTCAAATTGAACATTCCTGAAAGTGACTCTTATGGAACTCTCGGTGGTTTTATTGTCGATTTCACAAAAAAGATTCCTTTAAAAGGCGAACAAATTGTAATTGATAAATTTCATTTTACCATTGAAGAAGCCACTAATAAAAAGATAGAATTGGTTAAACTTAAGATTATAGAATAATTTTTCAGAAAAGAATTAAAATTATTGAAAATTATAACTATACAGTTATGGATATTAAATAGATAATTGTATTTTCGCAAACTGAAATTAAAATTAACAACAATAAAAATGGCAGTTTTACAAAAAATTAGACAACGTTCACTTCTTCTGATACTCGTTATTGGCTTTTGTTTATTAGCATTCATCATTGGAGATTTATTTAACAGTGGTGGTTTTAGAAGCTCTTCGAAAGATGTAGGATCCATAAACGGAAAAGATATTTCGTTTGAAGATTTTAGAATCAAAGTGAGTAATGTCGAGAAAAGTGGTCAGCAAGGAATGACAGCTACACAGGCAGCAAATAGAGTTTGGGATCAAGAAGTTTCAATTGCTTTATTGTCTGCTGAGTTTGATAAGTTAGGTCTTAGAGCTGGAGAAAAACACATTCTTGAAGCATTTAAAGCCGATCAAAATATAGGACAAAATCCAATGTTTCAAACCAAAGGTGTTTTTGATTTGGCTAAATTTAAAGAATATTTTAAATCGAATCCAGAGCAAGCACAATATGTAAAAGATAGAGAAAAAGATGCTGATCTTAATTCTAAATATCAAATATACAACACGTTGGTAAAAGCAGGTATGTTCACAACTGAAAGTGAAGGAAAGTTTAAATATGAAATGGAGGCCAATAAAGTAAATTTTGATTTTGTTTCCGTTTTGTTTTCATCTATAAAAGATACGGATGTAAAAGTTTCAGATGCTGAAATTACAGATTACATGAAGAAAAACGAGAAAAAATACAAAGCCGAAGAATCTCGTGAGATTGAATATGTTTTAATAGCAGATAAAGCTTCAGCTCAAGACGAAAACGAAGTAAAGACTACTGTTAATTCATTATTAAACACCAGAATAATTTACAATCAAGCAACTGCTAAAAACGATACTTTACCAGGATTTAGAGAAGCGGTAAATACAGTTGAATTTGTAAATGAAAATTCGGATCTCCCATATGATTCGACCTATGTTGCTAAAAAAGATTTGCCAGCAGAAAGCGCTGAACAATTGTATAATTTACCTCAAGGAGAAATTTACGGTCCTTATATGAAGGGCGAATACTACTGCATCACTAAATCTTTAGGAAGAAAAGCAGGGATTAATGCAAAAGCAAGCCACATCTTGATTAGTTATGAAGGAACGCAAGTGCCCAACAAAAAAGAGAAAAGAACTAAAGAACAAGCAAAAGCAAAAGCAGAAATGTTATTCGCTCAAATTCAAGCCAATCCTTCTAGTTTTTTAATGATGGCTTTCTCTAATTCTGATGATTCTTCTTCACAACAAGGGGGTGATTTGGGTTATTTTTCTCCAGGACAGATGGTAAAACCTTTTAATGATTTTGTATTCAATAATCCTGTAGGTAAAATAGGTTTGGTAGAAACTGATTTCGGTTTTCATATCATTAATATTACTGACAAACAAGACGGTGTTCGTTTAGCTACAATTGCTCAAAAAATAGAACCTTCAGATGCTACAACGGATAAAATTTACCAATCGGCAGTTAAGTTTGAAATGGATGCTAACGAAAAAGATTTCGAAAAAGTAGCTAAAGAAGCTAAGTTAACTGTAAATCCAGCTGTAAAAGTAAAAGCTATGGACGAAAGTTTTGGTAGCGCAGGAAACCAAAGACAAATTATAAGATGGGCTTTCGAAAATAAAACGAAAGTTGGTGACGTAAAACGTTTTGAAATTGCTAATGTTGGTAACATTATTGCTAAACTAAAGAAAGTTCACGAGAAAGGATTAACACCTATTGATGATGCTCGACCAGGAATTGAACCAATTCTTAGAAACAAGAAAAAAGCCGCTTTAATCACTGCGAAAATGAAAGGAACTTCATTAGCGGCTATTGCAAAATCAAATGCGACAACGGTACAGCAAGCTTTAGATGTAAATCTTGAAAATGCAAATTTACCAAATGTTGGTCAAGAGAAAAAAGTTGTTGGTATTGCATTCGCTTCGGCAGTAAATAAATTATCTGCTCCAATTGAAGGAAATTCTGGAGTATTCGTAATTCAAACTAAATTGGTAACAAAAGCTCCAGTTTTAAAAAACCATACCGATTATATTGCTAAAGTAAAATCACAAACTTCTTCTTATTCAGGTCGAGTAATTCCAGCTTTAAAAGCTGAGGCCGATATAGAAGACAATAGAGCTCAGTTTAATTATTAAATTCAATTTATTCAATAAAAAATCCCGACTCGTTTTATGACTTGTCGGGATTTTTTTATAAAATCATTTCTTCGTAACTTAGAATTGTTTCATAGCCTTTTCCTTTAAAATAAACTGAAGGATTTTCTTTTGAAACTACCAAAACAAAATCACCTCCCCAAGCACCAAGACTTTTAATCGTTCCTGAGAAATCTGAAAATAATGTTTCTTTTGCAGTTTTTGTTTCTAAAATTTCACTTAGAATTGTTTCGTGATTTTCAATTTCTGAAACAAACGATTCAATTTCCTTTGATAGTAGTACTGAATTCGTAATGGTATTTATTTTAGTAATGAATGGAACAATATCATTTTGTTTCTTATAATAAGAGGCAATCGCATTTTTGCTACTTTGTTTTTTGTTGAGATAAACAAAATACAATTGGTTGGTAAAACTAGGATTAAAAACTACAGATGTTATAATTGGTTTTCCGCGTTCTAGTTGATAGAGAATAGGCGTATTGTTTTGAGCGCAAGCAATATCATAACCACTGCCTCCAAAACTGTTGTTTAGTAAAGCAAACGCATCAATGTTGATCCATTGTGCTATATTGTTTATAAGAGTGGAAGAAGTGCCTAAACCCCAAAATTTAGGAAAAGTCAGATGGGTTGTTATGTTGTATCCTTCTGAAAAATTGAGGTAATCAGCATTCAATAGAAACGCTTCGTGCAAAATGGCAATTAACGTATTTTTTTCAGGCAGATTTTCGAAAGTAGTTTTTTCTATAATTTCAGAAAATAAAATGATTTCATTAAACCAAATACTTTTGTCTTTATCAAAACTTTTCCAAACAATTTCTTTATTTTTTCCTTCTTCAACAATCAAATCCTGACCAAATTTTGTTGGTAAGGCAAGGGCTTTAGCGCCATCTAAAACGACATATTCTCCTGTAATTAATAGTTTTCCGTTGCTATAGAATCTTTTTTTCAACGTTTTATTTTCTTAAGTTTTCAATAAAATCAACGACAGCAGCATGTGAAACTATATTGTGCTTGAAAAAATTAGTTACCAAGACTCGTTCCTCAATAGTAGCTTCAAATTGATTAATAATGTTATTCAAGTGCATCTTCATGTGTCCTTCCTGAATTCCTGTAGTAGTTAAAGACCGCAAAGCTGCAAAATTCTGAGCCAAACCAGCAACCGCAACAATTTGCATTAGTTCCTTTGCATTTGGTTTTTCAAGCATTTCTAAACAAAATTTCACCAATGGATGCAACGAAGTTAATCCGCCAACGGTTCCTAATGCCAATGGGATTTCCATCCAAAAGCTAAAAACTTCATTTTCAATTTTAGCATGTGACAAACTCGAATACTGACCATTTCTGGCAGCATAAGCATGAATTCCAGCTTCTACAGCACGAAAATCATTGCCCGTCGCCAGCACTACAGCGTCAACTCCGTTCATGATTCCTTTGTTGTGGGTTACCGCTCGAAAAGGTTCGACCTCGGCGATTTGAACCGCTCTCACGAATTTTTCGGCAAAGTCTTGAGGATTTTCAATTTTCTTTTCGGCTAATTCAGAAACTTTACAAGAAACTTCGGCTCGAACAATACAGTTAGGAACATAATTAGACAAAATACTCATCACAATTTGAATGTTTTTTTCTTCTTCTGAAAAGGTTTCATTCAAAAGCGCTTCTTCTTTCAATGTTTTAGCAAATTGTTCTAAACATGAATTGATAAAATTGGCTCCCATTGAATCTTTGGTTTCAAAAGTCGTATGCAATTGATAGTAATTATCTATTAAATGGGTTTTGTTTTTAAGTTCAATATCTAGAATTCCACCGCCACGCTTTTGCATGTTTTTAGTAATGCCTTCGGTAGCTGCGATGCATTTTTCTTTAATTGCTAAAAAGAATTGTTCTAGTTTTAAAGTGTCGCCAGTATATATAAAATGAACTTGACCAATTTTTTCGGTGTTTAAAACAGTAGTTTTAAATCCGCCACGGGTCGACCAAAATTTTGCCGATTTTGATGCGGCAGCCACAACAGAACTTTCCTCAATAGCCATAGGAATCGTATACTTTTTTCCGTTGATTATGAAATTTGGAGCAACACCAAGTGGCAAATAAAAATTAGTTAAAGTGTTTTCGATAAATTCGTCATGTAGTTGTTGCAGTTTTTCGTCAGCATTCCAATACCTTTTAATTAATGAAATAGCTTCTGAAGGATTAGAGAAATATTCTTTGGCAACCCAATTAATTTTTTCTTCTTTGGATAATTTGGAAAATCCTGAAACAGTGTTGGTCATGCTCAATTTTTAAATAATTTGATAGCAAAGATACGGTTTAGATTTATTAGTTATATTTGATTGTAATTAAAAACATAACTATGGAGATCATTCAAAAAAGAATTCAATCTATTGATATTCTTAGGGGAATAGCAATGGTACTTATGGCACTAGATCATGTGAGAGATTATTTTCATATTACAGCATGGACAGACGATCCTTTAAATCTAGAAACGACTACGCCTGCGTTATTTTTTACAAGATTTATCACTCATTTTTGTGCTCCAACTTTTGTATTTCTTTCAGGAACTTCTATTTATTTGCAAAGTTTACGCAAAACTAAAAGCGAATTAAGTGTTTTTTTATTCAAGCGTGGTTTGTGGCTTATCTTTGTTGAATTTGCAATTGTAAATTTTGCATGGACATTCAACCCGAATTATCCTTTACAAATTTTTCAAGTTATTTGGACTATTGGCATAAGTATGTTTATCCTAGGTTTTTTAATTAAATTACCTTACAATTTTATTCTCGGCATCGGGTTATTGATAGTTTTAGGTCATAATTTATTGGATTTTCCAGAAGCTGTTTCGGGTTTTAAAGCAGGTTTTTGGTGGGATTTGCTGCATCATGGTCATGCTGTTTTTTATCCCATAAATGCCAATCATTCGGCTTTTATTTTTTACCCTTTCTTGCCTTGGACAGGATTGATGATGCTGGGATATTGTTTAGGGAAATTATTCACTCCAGAGTTTTCATTGGCTCAAAGAACCAAACTCCTTAAACAATTAGGAATAGTTTTGTTGGTGTTATTTATCATTCTTCGCGGAATTAATATCTATGGAGACCCTTTGCCGTGGCAATACCAACAAAATAATTTTTATACTTTTTTATCATTTCTAAATGTGCAAAAATACCCCCCATCGTTACTTTACATGGCCATCACTATTGGAATGGCATTATTTGCATTATCATTTTTAGAGAAAATTGAAAACCGATTTACCAATACAATGGTGGTTTTTGGAAGAACAGCTTTCTTTTATTATATTCTTCATTTGTTCTTGATTCATTTTTTTGCTTTAATAAATTATTTCATCAATGGACATTCTATTGCAGCTATTTATGATTTTTCAACGAAATACAATATTCCATTTTTAGGAGTTGTAACTACTGATGGTTTTGGTTTGAAGATGGTCTATATAATTTGGATTGTTGTAATTCTTATTTTATTTCCAATCTGTAAATGGTATGATGGCTATAAAACTGCACACAAAGAAAAATGGTGGCTGAGTTATTTGTAGTTGTTTAAAATTGAAAAAGGATTTATTAAATTGAAATGATGACCATTTTTTTAAAATCCGCTTTTAACACAAAATAGTGTCATTATGTGTAAATTTTTCACTAAAATTGACAACTTTTATATTTAACTATAATCTATGAGATCAATCAATATTATTTGTATTCTTTTTTTATTGAGTTTTTCGGTTGTTGCCCAACAAAAAATAACTGTCGAAGGAATTTATTCAGGTGCTTTTCGAGCCAAAGGAATGGACGAATTGCAGTCTATGAAAAACACCAATCAATATACGGTACTTAATTTTGACAGAGCTTCGAGAAGTATGCAAATAGACTTATATGATTTTGCCAACTTAAAAAAAGTAGCCACACTTATAGATACTAAAGACCAAAAAGAATTAGCTGATGGTATTGATAGCTATACTTTCAATTCTGATGAAAAAATGATTTTAATTGCAAACAATACCAATCAAATTTACCGTTATTCGTTTACTGCCGATTATTATTTATACAATACTACAACTAAAGAATTGACCAAACTATTCGATTTTCAAATTCAAGAACCTGCATTCTCTCCTGATGGGACAAAGATTGCTTATGCCAAAGAAAACAATCTTTTTGTATATGATATTGCGACAAAAAAATCAGTCCAAATGACAGCTGACGGAAAGAAAAATGCAATTATAAACGGAATCACAGATTGGGTTTATGAAGAAGAATTTGCTTTTGTAAAAGCTTTCGATTGGAGTGCCGACAGTAAAAAAATTGCGTATATCCGTTTTGATGAAAGTCAAGTGCCTGAATTTTCGATGTCGATGTTTAGAAAAGACTTGTATCCAACTATTGAAACCTTTAAATATCCGAAAGCAGGTGAAAAAAACTCATTGGTTTCTTTGCATATTTATGATGTTGCTGGTGTTTCAACTAAAGAAATAGATCTTTCAAAATACAATGATTTCTACATTCCAAGAATTGAGTGGACTAATGACTCTAATTTTTTATCAGCAAAAATATTAAATCGGCACCAAGACAATTTAGATTTATTGTTTGTTGATAGTACTACAGGAACAACCAAAGTAGTTCTTAACGAAAAGGACAAAGCCTATATTGATTTTATTGATACCGATAACTTAACTTTTTTAAAAGACAATAGCTTTATTTGGACTTCTGAAAAAGACGGTCACAACCACATTTATGTATACGATAAAACAGGGAAATTAAAAAATCAAGTAACAAAAGGAAACTGGGAAGTAACTTCTTACTATGGTTTTGATGAGAAAACTAAAACTATTTTTTACCAGTCGGTAGAGAATGGTTCTATTAATAGAGATATTTATAAAATTGGCCTTGATGGGAAAAACAAAGTGCGATTGTCTCAAAATACAGGAACAAGCTCGGCAACTTTTAGCCCGAATTTCCAATATTTTATTACCACTTTTTCTAGTGTAACCCAGCCTACAACTTATACATTAAATGATTCTAAATCAGGAAAATTAGTTCAAGTTATTGAAAACAACGCAGCATTATCAACTAAACTTAAAGCGTATAATTTACCTTCTAAAGAATTTTTTGTTTTAAAAACTCCAAAAGGAAACGAATTGAATGCATGGATGATAAAGCCAAAGAATTTTGATGCTTCAAAAAAATATCCTGTATTTATGTACCAATACTCAGGGCCTGGTTCGCAACAAGTCAATAACGAATGGAATAATACGGATGATTATTGGTTTATGATGCTGGCAGAACAAGGATATATTATCGCTTGTATTGACGGAAGAGGTACGGGATTTAAAGGAGCTGAATTTAAAAAATGTACTCAAAAAGAGTTAGGAAAATACGAAGTAGAAGATCAAATTGACGCTGCAAAAGTATTAGGAGGGTATCCCTATGTAGATAAAATGAGAATCGGAATTTTTGGATGGAGCTATGGCGGATTCATGTCTTCTAATTGCCTACTGAAAGGAGCAGATGTTTTTAGAATGGCTATTGCTGTTGCACCTGTAACCAATTGGCGTTTTTATGATAGTATTTATACGGAGCGATACATGCAAACCCCTCAAGAAAACCCAAGTGGTTATGATGATAATTCACCCATAAATCATGTTGATAAACTCAAAGGGAAATTTCTTCTGATACATGGTTCGGCGGATGATAATGTACACTTACAAAATTCTATGCAAATGATGGAGGCATTAATTCAAGCTAATAAACAGTTTGATTCCCAAATTTATCCTGATAAAAATCATGGAATTTATGGTGGTAAAACCCGAATTCAATTGTACAACAAGATGACTAATTTTATTAAAGAAAATTTATAAAAATGACTAAAACAACCGCATTAACATTAGAAGATATTCAAAATTTTGAGGGCAAATATCCAAAACAATTATGGTATTTGTTTTTAGTAGAAATGTGGGAGCGATTCTGTTTTTATGGAATGCGAGGAGTATTAACCATTTTTATGGCAGACCAGCTTTTAGGGCTCTCTTTATCGGATAAGGAATCCAATTTAAAATATGGAGCTATTCAGGCCTTTGTATATGCTTTTACATTTATTGGGGGTATTTTTGCAGATAAAATTTTAGGTTTTAAAAAATCACTTCTTTTTGGAGCAACAGTTATGATTCTTGGGAATTTAATTATTGCTTTATCACCACAAGAATTTTTCTATTTAGGAATCACGCTGTCAATTATTGGAACTGGGTTTTTTAAGCCCAATATTTCTTCAATGGTAGGAGAACTTTATAAAGAAGGTGATAGCAGACGTGATGCTGGTTTTGGGTTGTTTTATTCAGGAATCAATATTGGGGCATTGCTTGGTGGAGCTGTTTGTGTTTATCTAGGTACAAGTCCAGAATATGGTTGGAGTTATGCTTTTTTATCAGCTGCAATAGTAATGATTATTGGGTTGGTGACTTTTATCATCATTAAAAAATCTTTGGGACCAATAGGCGATTCTCCTTTGTTGAATTTAAGTTCATCTAAAAGGACAATAAATGAGATTGCAGTTTATGTTGGCTCATTAATTAGTATTCCATTAATTTTTATAATGATAAAAAATACGGATTACACGGATTATTTCATGTACACCATTGGTCCATTGGCGATTTTATATTTTATATACGAAACAATAAAAGAGAAAGAAATTAAAGCACAAAAGAAATTAATTGCAGCCTTTATATTCATTCTTTTTTCGGTTATCTTTTGGGCTTTCTTTGAGCAAAGCGGAGGTTCATTAGCCCTTTTCGCCAAAAATAATTTGAATAGCTCACTTTTATTTTTTGAAATAAATCCAAATATTATCAACAATACTTCTAATTCTTTATTTGTAATTGTCTTTAGTCCAATTTTGGGATTAATTTGGTTAGTCATGGCAAAAAAGAAAGTGGAACCTAACACTGTAATGAAATTTGGAATTGGATTTTTGTTTTTAGCATTGTCATTTTATGTGTTTTATTATACGCGATTTTTTGCCAATTTAGAAGGAATTACTTCTCTAAATGTTTTTACTTTTGCTTATTTAATAATAACATTTGGTGAACTGTGCTTATCCCCAATAGGATTGTCAATTATGACAAAATTATCTCCTAAAAGGTTGTCAGGAATGATGATGGGGATGTGGTTTTTAGCAAGTGCTTATGGGCAATATGTTGCTGGTTTATTAGGTGCAGGAATGTCTTCGCCTGATGAAAATGCAACATTAATTACTAAACTTCACGGCTACACCGAAGGCTATTATCAACTTGCAATTTATGCGTTAATTGCAGGAGTATTATTAATTGTAGTATCGCCATTAATAAAAAAACTAATGCAAGAAGTAAAATAAAAAAATACTATGACTCAAAACTCAACTGATCAGTTTTTTAAAAATCCCGTTCTAGGTCATCCTGCCGGATTATTTGTATTGTTTTTTACCGAAATGTGGGAGCGATTTTCATTCTACGGAATGCGTTCTTTATTGATATTATTCTTGACAACATCGGCAGTTGACGGTGGTTGGGAATGGACTCGTGAAAATGCTTCAGCTTTATTTGGTTCCTATGTAGGATTGGTTTATTTGTCAACTATGTTAGGCGGATATTTCGCTGACAAAGTTATTGGTTTTCGTTGGGCTATTGTTTTGGGAGCAACTCTAATGACTCTTGGTCATGCTTCAATGGCGTTAGAAACCCATTTTTCAATTTATTTAGGATTGGTATTATTGGTTTTTGGAAACGGATTTTTTAAACCAAACATGACTTCTATTGTTTCAGAAATGTATAAAGACAGACCTGAGAAAAAAGATGGAGCCTATACTTTATTTTATATGGGTGTTAATGCTGGAGCTTTTTTTGGAATTTTACTTTGTGGCTATCTCGGAGAAAAAGTAGGTTGGAGTTATGGTTTTGGTTTAGCCGGAATTTTTATGTTTTTCGGTACTTTACAATTTTGGTTGTCTCAAAACATATTCGGAGATATTGGTTTAAAACCAAATGCTGATAGTAAAGCAAAAGCCGAAGCTTCTGATACTGATAAGAGAAATCCTTTTACGCCAATACAATTAGTAGTAATAGCTATAACTTGTCTTTTAGGATTGTTATGGATTTTAAACGATCCTGCCTCAAAAATTTCTGGAGGAAAAGTAAATGTATTTGGTTTTCTGGGCGAAAACGGAAATTCAATTGCTATTGTTACCGCTTTATCATTATTCATAGGGTTATTAATGTATCGATTTACACAATATTCTCAAATCACTAAAGAAAAACTTATTGCAGTTACATTTTTCGCTTTTCTTACTATTTTCTTTTGGGCAATTTTTGAGCAGTCACCAAACAGCTTGACCATTTTTGCAAACGACTACACTAATAGGGTTTTAGAAGGGAATTGGAGTGTAACTTTTTTAATCATCAATTCATTAATAACCATATTGCCATTGGCCATAATTACATGGGTTTTGTACTTATTATTTAAACAAACATTCAAAAATTATGCAATTGCCAATATCATTTTAAGTATAAGTTTTGTAATTATATGGGCAATCGCCATCTGGATGTTAGCAAAAGATTATTATACCGCAGGATATTTATCTTTATCAGATGATACATTATCTTTATTAAAAATTGATAAAGTTACAATGCCTTTAACAGAAGTTCCTGCAACTTGGTTTTCTACACTAAACTCATTGTTTATTATCACTTTAGCACCTTTGTTTTCTAAATGGTGGGAGAGTAAATACAATCCAAATGCCAATTTAAAGTATGGAATTGGTATGGGATTATTGGCTTTAGGTATGGCTTGTGTAGCTTTTGGAGCAAACGGTATTTTACCAGGAGCAAAAACAGCATCAGTGAGTATGATATGGTTGATTTTAGTATATTTGTTCCATACAATGGCCGAATTGTGTATATCGCCAGTAGGTTTGTCTTATGTAAGTAAGCTAGTTCCAGCAAGAATGATTGCATTTATGTTTGGAGTTTGGTATCTTGCAGTAGCTATTGGAATGAAAGGAGCAGGGATGTTTGGAGAAAATATTGATACCATTGCCAATGAGCATGGATTGAGCTATTTTTTCTGGATGTTAACAATTATTTCTCTTGTTGTTGCTGCTTTTTCAATAATAATGGGTCCAATTATAAAAAAATTAATGCATGGTGTCCGATGAATTTAAGGCACGGTTTTTGAAAACTAAATTTTAAATAATAAGATAAAAATGAAGAAAATAGGTTTAATACTTTTGTTAGTGATTGGTTCTATGGCAGTTCAGGCTCAAGAATTAAAATGGGAAACTAATTTAGAAAAGGCAACTCAAGTTGCTTTAAAAACTAAAAAGCCACTATTGTTGTTTTTTACAGGAAGCGATTGGTGCGGGTGGTGCATCCGTTTACAAAATGAAGTGCTTAAAACTCCAGAATTTAGCTCATGGGCAAAAGAAAATGTGGTTTTGGTAGAGGTTGATTTCCCGAGAAGATCTCCTCAACAGCCCGAAATTCAAAGTCAAAACGCACAATTACAACAACTTTTTGAAGTGAGAGGTTATCCAACTATTTGGCTAGCAAATCCTCAAAAAGCAGATGAAAAAATCAATTTTAATAAAATCGGTAGTACAGGATATGTAGCCGGAGGTCCTTCTAAATGGATTGAAAATGCCAATCAAATTTTGACTTCAAAAGGATAAATTCTTAATTTAATCTATAAAATCCCTTTTCGCCAGTAGCGTGAAAAGGGATTTTATATTTGATACAAGTCTTTTTCCAAACTTTAATATAGGTTTTATAGTTTGAAGCATCTGCAACGACTTGTTGCGGTTTCATTTTCAAAAAAAGTCTTTCTAAATTTAACTTTGGTGATTGTGTTAGTATGATAACATTAGGTTTTTTATTCAAAGAAAAAATGCCTAAACTATCAATGATTAAAATTTTTTTACCATTAAAATAAGCAAGATTTGGTAAAGCTTTTATTGTTTTTAATGTGGTAAAGTTAGCAACCTGATATGATTTCAGCATTGAATTGTTTTGAATACTATCTTTACTAAACAAAATCAAATTTTGTCCATTCCTTTCTCCAATCAGAGTTGCTTTTTTTATATTAAAAACGATGAATTCTTTTTGACTTTGCGTTTTCCAAATCGAAATATAACAAGTTGCCTGAAATAGTAATATTGTGATTAAAGTAATTGCCATTTTAATATAGTTGGGTTTTTTAAACCAAATAACCATTGCAATAATTACTAAATAGGAGCTAATGGTCATATACCAATTGAATGGAATATCTTGAAAAATGAATTGCTCAAATGACGCTACCCAATTTATCGTTTTGTTTAAAAGAAATATGCTCCATTCTAAAATTTTTGCAAAAAAAAGGTTTACATAATCAAAACTGGCTAAAGTCATTACAAAAACTCCTAATGCCATTATTACTCCTAATGCAGGAAGAATTATTAAATTGGTGACAAAAAATAATCCGGGAAATTGATGAAAATAATAGATGCTCAAAGGCATAGCTCCAATTTGTGCAGCAAATGAAACTGTAATAATATCCCAAAAATAGCTTTGAATTTTATTTTTTGGAGTCCAAATACTTGAAAGTAAAGGCTGCAACCAAAGAATAAAAAAAAGTGCAACATAACTCAATTGAAAACCAACATCAAACAGAAACGAAGGTTCAAAAAGCAGAATGAAAAATAGAGATGCTAATAATGTATGAAAGACATTTGTTTTTCTTTTTAAACACATTCCAATAGCTACAAATGAAAACATTGTTACAGAACGAATCACACTTGGCGATAAACCAGCAAGAAATGCAAATCCCCATAACGAAAATAGAATAATACTTAATTTTATATAGGAGCCAAAATTATTTTTAGGTAGCGGCTGCAGCAAAAAAGTAATAAAAAGTAAAATAAAACCGATATGCAATCCAGAAACCGATAAAATATGAATAGCACCTGCAAACTGATAATCGTGTAAGATTTCTGGAGAGATATCTTGTTGCTGTCCCAAAATTAGTGCTGCAACTACATTTAATTCTTCATTATTAAAGCCGCTTTTTCTTAAATTATGTATTATTTTATTACGAAGTTGATTGGAGTAGTAAAAAATATCTTCATCTATTTCAGAACTGATTTTTATATCGTAAGCACTAACAAACATTTGTGCCAAAATTGATTTATTAGTTAGATACTTTCCATAATCAAACTGATCAGGATTGTTGGCTGACTTGTGTTTAAATACAGCCCCTTTAATTTGTAAATTCGATCCTATTCTTATTTGTTCTGAAAGTGAAGTTTTGTAAATGTTAATAAGGATTTTCCCTGAACTCTCAATGTTGTCTATTTTTTTTACAATAGCAATATAACGATTGCTAAAAGTTGAGTTTTTCAATTTTTCTCGTAGTACAATTTCCAGCAAATGTTCTTTTTTGTCATCTTTAATTTGATGAACATAATTGCTTTTCTGAAAAATATCAGAGTGAATGACTTGAGTAGTAAATCCTATAAAAAAGGACAGGAATAGGAGAGAAAATCCGAAGTATAATTTTTGTATGAAGTCTTTTTTTGATAAAAGTAAAGTGATACAAATGGATAAAAAAGAGATTAAAAGAAAAGTGAATGCCAATTTAGGATTGGGATTTGTATAAAAAGACATTAATATTCCAAATACAAAAGCAATTGTAATTTTTGCTAATGGAAATTGCATTACTTTCATGCTAAATAGTCTTAAATTTTTAATCGATTGAAAAAATTAAAAACTAAGATAAGCAATTTTAACAAGTAATATAGTGTTATTATAAAATTCTATTTACTTGACTAAAAGATTTTTCGTAATACGGTTCTTTAGTAGAGGAAATAATAACTCCTTTTTGTGTGGAAGAGTGAATAAATTTTATTTCATCATCGTTTATTTCAATAACCATCCCCACATGATTAATTACGTTTCGACCATTGGTTTTAAAGAAAATGAGATCGCCTTTTTTTATAGCATCGGTACTTATTTTATCCCCTATTTTCGCCATATCTACTGAGGATCGAGGCAAAATAATATCAAATTTTTTAAAGGTAGCATACATCAATCCAGAGCAATCATAACCTTCTGACGTGGTTCCTCCTGGTTTATAATTGGCACCAAGATTTGCAGCTGCTGTATTGATTAATTGTTTTATCAAATAGCTCGTGTCGTCATCGGAAACAACATAATCATCCTCGTTTTTTTCGTTAAGTTTTGATTTTTTTGTTGATTTGGGTTCAGAAGGTTTAGTAGTCTTGTCATTTTTTGCAATTACTTTTTTAGATTGTGGCAAGCTATATATTCCTCTTTTTTCTGCTTCGATTTTTGAAGTAATGATATTAGATTTTGACTTACAAGAATATAAAAAGATGACAAGAATTAGGAAAAGGGCAATGTTTTTCAAAACAATAATTTTTTGCAAATTTAGGAAATTAAATTTAAAACGGATTTACGATAGGTTTCGTACAATTAACTTTGCGGTTTTTTCGCTTGCGCCGGTTCCCCCTAGTTTTGATTCTAAAATTTCATATTGTTCTAAGAGTTGTTTTCTATGATTGGGTTCAAGTAGTTTTTGCAATTCGATTTTCAGATTTTTACAGTTGCATTTTTCCTGAATCAATTCAGTAACCACCTCTTTGTCCATGATTAAATTTACAAGAGAAATGTATTTTAAAGTAATGATTCGCTTTGCAATTTGATACGAAGCCCAACTTCCTTTATAACAAACAACTTCAGGAACTTTAAATAATGCGGTTTCTAATGTTGCAGTTCCAGACGTAACTAATGCCGCTGTGGAATGACTCAACAAATCATAGGTTTTATTTGCAATAAAATGCACGTTTTTGGTTTTCAAAAATTGCTCGTAAAAGCCGAATTCTTGGCTAGGTGCGCCAGCAATAACAAATTGATGATTAGGAAAATCATCTACAACACTTAACATAACAGAAAGCATTTTGGTAATTTCTTGTTTTCTACTTCCTGGAAGAACAGCAATAATTGGTTTTTCTTCTAGTTTGTTTTCTCTTATAAATGTATCGACTTCAATAGCTTTTCGATTATGAATAGCATCTATTAATGGATGCCCAACAAACTCTACTACAAAACCATGCTTTTTTTCGTAGAAATCTTTTTCAAAAGGCAAAATAACATAAAGTTTATCAAAATCGCGTTTTATGGCTTCAATGCGATTTTCTTTCCAAGCCCAAATTTGTGGCGAAATGTAATAATGCGTTTTTATACCCTTTGCCTTAGCCCACTTTGCAATACGCATATTAAAACCAGGGTAATCAATAAACACAATTACATCAGGATTGAAATCTAAAATGTCTTTTTTACAAAATTTGATATTGTTTACAATGGTTTTTAAATTGAAAATCACTTCAATAAATCCCATAAAAGCTAATTCTCTGTAGTGTTTTACCAAAGTTCCACCAACAGTTTTCATTAAATCGCCACCCCAAAACCGAATATTAGCATTGTTATCTTCTTGATATAATGCTTTCATTAAATTTGAACCATGTAAGTCTCCAGAAGCTTCTCCAGCAATAATATAGTATTTCATTTCAATAAAAAAAGTGTTAGTTTTTGAATTTAATTTAGACAAACAAAGTTACAATAGTTAAAAGAATGGTTCCTAAAACAACACCTCTAGCCATTAATTCTTTATCTAGTTTGAGTAGAGTAAAAAAGACTATTATGTTTAATATTGAGCCTAGAGTAATGATCTTGCCTAATTCTCTTTGAGATTTCATAATTTCAAAACCTTCTAAAAAGGAATAATTAGTAAAGGCTTCAATAAAAATAAAACTACCAAGAATAGCCGCAACAATTGCCATAAATATACCTAAAAGCAAATCAATTTTTCTCATTTAGATTCCAAGTGTTTAGATGCTGAATGCTGTGATGCGCAGTCATATCGAATTGAACTGGAACTACAGAAACATAACCATTTGCCAAAGCCCATTCATCAGTGTCTTCTCCTTTGTCTTCGTTCACAAATTCACCTGTAAGCCAGTAATAATCTTTGCCCTGCGGTGTTTTTCGTTTATCAAATTTTTCTACCCACAATGCTTTTGCTTGCCTACAGATTCTAATTCCTTTAATTTCATGTTCTTTGAGTTTAGGGAAATTCACGTTCAAAACTACTCCTATAGGCAATCCCTTTGTTAAAGTTTCGATAGTAATTTTTTTAATAAAGGATTTGATAGGTTCAAAATCGGCATCCCATTCGTAATCTAATAATGAAAATCCTATGGCAGGAATACCTTCAATACCAGCTTCAACTGCAGCACTCATTGTTCCTGAATAGATAACATTTATAGACGAGTTAGAGCCATGGTTAACTCCTGAAACACACAAATCTGGTTTTCTATGAAAAATTTCATTTACAGCTAACTTTACACAATCAACGGGTGTTCCCGAACAATTGTATTCTGTTATTGCTGCATTTGATTTTGATACTTTATTTAAGAATAATGTATTGTTTATGGTTATAGCATGACCCATTGCGCTTTGAGGTTTGTCTGGAGCAACCACGACGACTTCTCCAATTTCTGACATGACATCTATTAGACTTCTTATTCCAGGAGCAGAAATACCGTCGTCATTTGTTACTAATATTAATGGTTTTTTCATTATTAATTTGAAGTTAAAATCACAAAGGGCTCTTATTTTAGGTGCAAAGATTAAAATAACGGTACAAAAATAAGCTTTTTTGTTAGGATGTTTGTAAATTACTATCTTTAACAAAAAATTAGGAAGCTAAAGAATTACTTGGCATGATTTTTTGTGTAATTTGGTTAAAAATTTAATGAATGTTATTATTCAATATATGAAAAGGAATTATAAAATAATAGTTGTAGCCATAGCATTTTCCATTGGTTTATGGAGTTTTATCCCCAAAAAAACGGAAGATCCTGAAAAAGATAAATTGTTATTGGAGTTATTGACTTTTGTAATAGAACGAGGTCATTATGATCCTGCAGCTATTGATGATGCTTTTTCTAAAGGAGTTTATAAAGATTATATTGAAGCTTTAGACCCTTCAAAACGATTTTTTTTACAATCAGATGTTGATGAATTTGCTAAATATGAATTGCAATTAGACGATGAAATTAAGAATAAAGATTTAACTTTTTTCAATTTAACCTACGATAGATTAGTTAAGAGACTTACTGAAAGCAAAACCTTTTATAAAGAAATTTTAGACAAACCTTTCGATTATTCTGTTCAAGAGGATTTTAATACCGATTATTCTATTTTGCCTTTTGCTAAAACTTCTAAGGAGTTGAAAGAGAAATGGAGAAAACAAATTAAGTTATCGACTCTTTCTTCTTTGACCGATAAATTAAAGATGCAAGAAGATAAAAAAAATGGAGTCGTAAAGGATAAAGATAAAAAGGAGACTGACGATTCTTTGAGCCCTTTAAAATCTTTAACGGATAGTAATAATAGTACTGACGAAAAAGAAAATAAAGATTCAGATAAAAGTCCAATTAAAACTTTTCAACAACTCGAAAAAGAAACAAGAGAAAGTTCACTAAAATCTTTTAATGAATACTATGATTTTGTAGAAGATTTGGAAAGAAATGACTGGTTTTCTATATACATTAATGCTATTGCAACACGTTTTGACCCTCATACAAATTATTTTCCGCCAGACGCAAAAGAGCAGTTTGATGTTAGTATAAGTGGTAAATTAGAAGGAATTGGAGCCAGACTTCAAAAGAAAAATGACTACACCGAAATTTCAGAATTAATATCAGGTGGGCCTGCATGGAGAGGAAAAGAGTTGGAAGCTGGAGACGTTATCATGAAAGTCGCTCAAGGAGATAAGGAGCCTGTAGAAGTAGTTGGAATGCATCTTGACGATGTAGTAAAAAAAATAAAAGGACCTAAAGGAACCGAAGTTCGACTTACCGTAAAAAAAGTTGATGGAACTATTAAAATAATTTCAATAATTAGAGATATTGTTGAAATTGAAGAAACATATGCAAAATCAAGCGTGGTTGAAAAAGATGGTTTAAAATACGGAATCATTTATTTGCCTAAGTTCTATATCGATTTTGAGAACAACGATGGTAGAGATGCTGGTAAAGACATGGCTATTGAAGTTGATAAATTAAAGAAAGAAGGCGTTAGTGGAATCATAGTTGATGTTCGTGATGATGGAGGAGGTTCTTTAAAAACAGTTGTAGACATTGCTGGGTTATTTATTGAAGAAGGTCCAGTAGTTCAAATAAAATCGGCTGGCAGAAAAAAAGAAGTGCTTTATGATAGAGATAAAAAAGTACAATGGGACGGACCATTAGTTGTAATGGTAAATAGTTTTTCGGCATCTGCTTCAGAAATTTTAGCTGCCGCAATACAAGATTATAGAAGAGGAATCATTATTGGTAGCAAGCAAACCTATGGCAAAGGAACGGTTCAAAATGTAATTGATTTGAATCAATTTGTTAGAAATAGTGCTATTGGTGATATTGGTGCATTAAAAACAACAACTCAAAAATTTTATAGAATTAATGGAGGTTCTACTCAGCTAGAGGGAGTAACAAGTGATGTGGCAATGCCGGATCGTTATTCTTACTTAAAAATGGGCGAGCGTGATATAGATAATGCAATGCCTTGGGATAAAATAGATCCAGCTATATTTAATTTTTGGGACAAGCAAACCAATTTTGATGCTGCCATAGAAAATAGTAAGAAAAGAGTAGCGTTGAATGATAAGTTTAAATTAATTGAGGAAAATGCAAAATGGATTGATACTAGAAATAAAGAAAGTATTTATAGTTTAAATATTGATAAATTTAAGAAGGAGCAAAATACAATTGAAGAAGCTGCAAAAAAATTCAAATCTATTGCTGATTATCAAACGCAATTAAAGTTTTATTCTTTGCCAACTGAAATTGAAGCAATGAAAACGGATGGTGCTTTAAAAGAAAAGCGAGAAAGATGGCACGAAAGTTTGTCTAAAGATATTTATGTTGAAGAAGCAATTAATATTCTTAACGATTTACAAACTAAACCAATTGTAAAAAAGAATATTGAACCCTTAAAAAAAGATAAGTTAGTTAAATCGTAGATAATTATTTTTAAACTTAAGCAGTTTAGATAGTTTAAATATAAAACCCATAAAAAAAATTATTTTTATGGGTTTTTTAGTGTTTAATTAGTGTATATCATCTTTTAACTTTCATTTATTTATAAAATTCTACCAAGACAAAATGCTGAAAAATACAATATGATTGCTTTTTTAATTCCCTATCAAAATCAGAAATGCCATTTTATAATTTCGTGGTGTCTATAGGATATAGTACAAAATACAGTAGTAGATTTTTTTCCTAAACTTGAAAATCAAGAAGAGGAAGTTAAAAAAAAAATAATTTTTATAAAGGAGCGATTAAAGTGAGTTTACCATTCATTTACTTTATTAGCATCCATTTTTAAGAAGATAAACAGTAATATTGTAAAACCCCAAAGCCCCGATCCTCCATAGGAAAAGAAAGGCAAAGGCACTCCAATTGTTGGAAAAATTCCAGTAACCATGGCAATGTTTACAAAAAAGTGCATAAATAATATGGCGGCTACACAATATCCATAGACTCGGCTAAATTTTGTTTTTTGCCTTTCAGATAAATAGATTACCCTAAAAATCAAACCTACAAACAAACCAATAACGATTAAACAACCTAAAAACCCCCATTCTTCCCCAACTGTTGTAAAAATGTAATCGGTGTGTTGCTCAGGTACAAATCCCCCTTTAGTCTGAGTACCTTCAAGAAATCCTTTTCCAAACCAGCCTCCTGAGCCTATTGCAATTTCTGATTGGTTTGTATTATATCCAATTCCTTTCATGTCTACTTCTTTGCCTAAAAGAATATTAAAACGGTCACGATGGTGTTGTTTAAATACATTGTCAAAAACATAATCCACAGAAAATACAAATCCTGAAATTAATACTAGAATTATGGCGCTTGCAACAACGTTTCTATCGATTATACGGCTTTTATAATAAATAAAGCTAGTAACTAAAAAAGAAATTAAAATTACGGCCCAAGGTTCTAAAACCAATGAAAGCACAAACACAACAATTGCAATAAAACCAGTCCAAAGATACCAAGGCGGTAATCCCTCCCGATATAAAACGATAATAAACATGGTATAAATTAAAGCACTTCCAGGGTCGTGTGGAACTATTAAAAGAATGGGTAAAAAAATGATTCCTAGGGCTTGTATTTGCCTATTTACATCTTTTAAATTTACTTGTACATCACTTAAATATTTAGCTATTGCAAGCGCAGTTGCAGCTTTAGCAAATTCAGAAGGTTGTAATCCAAACGAACCAAACGAATACCAATTGGCTTGTCCTTTTATAGTTTTTCCAAAAACAAATAATCCAGCTAATGATAACAATGCAACACCAAAAATTATTGTCGAATATTTTTCGTAGAATTTTCCATCTACTGATAAAACCATAAAAATTAAAGGAATGGTTAATACGATACTCAACAATTGTTTCCCGTAAAATTGGGATAAATCTAAAATATAATTGTCATCTGAAAGAGATAGAGAAGAGGAATAAATATTTAACCAACCCATAACCACTAGTGTGATGTAGATAATCACGCTAACCCAATCTAGATTATTTGTTACGCTTTGGTTTTTCATTTTCTAATTCTTTTTCTTCATGCTATCAGTTAAAATCACTTTTTTTGGCTTCATTACCAATAGGCTATCTCCAATCTTTGGCTTTGAAATCAATAAACTATCTACCGTTTTTTTTCCAGAATATTTGGCATATCTATCTTGTAAGCTTCTCTCTAGTGTTCTTTTTTCTAAATCTATTCTTGTTATTTTATGTCTAAGATATTTTTCAATCATTAAACTTGCAATTGGCCCAGCAATTGTTGCTCCAAAACCACCATTTTCCACCAAAATAGCTATAGCAATTTTAGGATTGTCTTTTGGGGCAAAGGCAACAAATATTGAATGGTCTTCTAGTTGCGTTCTTTTACCATTAATTTTAGCAAAATTTTCCGCGGTTCCGGTTTTTCCGCAAATATCAATCCCTTCTACACGAAGAGCACTTGCTGTTCCAAAGTTATAAACATCAAATAAACCACTAATCATAGGAGCAAAATATTTTTTGTCAATTGTGCTTACATGTTTAGTTGTGAATTTTTTATCAATTTTTTCACCCTTAATTTTCTTAATGATATGAGGTGTATAATAATAACCTTGATTTGCAACTGTAGCCATCATATTCGCCAATTGAATAGGAGTCATTAATACCTCACCTTGACCAATTGCGTTTGAAATAATTGTTTTACCACTATAACCCCAGCCAGGATATATTTTTTTATATGTTTTTGAAGTAGGAATTTTTCCTTTTTTACCCGTCGGTAAATCGTAGCCCATAAATTGTCCTAATCCAAAACTTTTCACATGATTACTCCAAGTATCTACTGCATATGGTGTATTCGAATATTTTCCGATAATACGTAAGTAAACATTTGCAAAATAAGTATTACAAGAATTGTAGATTCCATTGTGTAATTGATGAGGGCCAGATCCATGACACTTCATAAATCGCCCTGGCGCATAACTAAAACCGTGATGGCACATAAAAGTAGTTTGCTCATCTATCACTCGTTCTTGAAGTCCAACAAGACCTGTCATAATTTTAAAAGGAGAACCTGGTGGATATTCCGCGAGTAAACCCCTGTCATACAAAGGTTTTGCAATAGAATCTCGATATAACATTGTGTAATTCCTAGAGCGTTGTCTTCCAACTAAAATTGCAGGATCATAGGAAGGAGCAGTAACCAATGCTAGGATTTCTCCAGTTTTAGGCTCAATTGCAACGATTCCTCCACGTTTGTTATTCATTAATTGCTCCCCATATTTTTGAAGTTCAGCATCAATAGTTAAATTAATATCTTCTCCTTGCACGGCAATAGTGTCAAATTCCCCTTCTTTATAAGAGCCAATTTCTCTATTGTATTTGTCTTTTTGAATATATTTTACCCCTTTTATTCCTCGCAGTACTTCTTCATAACTTTGTTCTACACCTTGCATGCCTAGCAAGTCCCCACTATTATAATAGGGGTTTTTTTCAATTGTTCTTTCATTGGCTTGTGTAATAAAACCGAAAACATTTGCTCCAAAATTTACTTGGTAATCACGAAGGGATCTTTTTTGAATATAAAATCCTTCAAACTTTCTAATTTTTTCCTGAAAAGCCGCAAATTCTAATTTGTTTAATTGCGGAAGAAATACGGATGGTAATCGAGGGCTATATACTTTTGCTTTTTTTATAATCCTAATATATTCAGATTTGGGAACATTTAATAATTTACAAAATTCTAAAGTGTCAATATTTTTTAATTCTCTTGGGATTACCATGATGTCGTATGACGGTTGATTGGCCACAAGAAGAACCCCATTTCTATCATAGATATACCCTCTTTCGGGATATTCATATTGAATTTTAATGGCATTGTTATCCGATTTTAATTTTAAGGAATCATTAATAACTTGCAAATAAAAAAGCCTCAATATTAATAAGATAGTTGCTATAATGATTATTGTAGGTAATAAAACTTTTCTCATCGCTTACTTGGCTTTATAATATAAATAATTATAATGCAAATAATTATAGTAAACACGGTGCTAAGAATTGTTTTTAGAATAATTTCCCATAAAAAATTTAATCTAAAAACTTCTAGTAAAAACAAAGAAAAATGATGTAGAACAACTGAAAAAAGAATAAATGAAAATCGTTCTGGAGTAAGAATATCATTTAGTCTTACGGTTTGGTATTCATAACTTAAACCAAAAGAAAATTTAAAAATATAGGGTCTATAGTAGGCTAATGCCAAACAAGAAGCTGCATGAACTCCTCCAGAATTACAAAACATATCTAGAATAATACCCAATAAAAAGCTTGAAAGTAAAAGCCCATATTTATTACCATTTACAGGATAAAGAATAATAAATAGAAGATAAGGATACGGATTAATATATCCTAAAAAATTCATATTATTAAAAATAAGAACTTGAGCCGCCAATAGCAGAATAAATCGAGCTAAATTTACTAAGATGGCGCTATTCATTTTCTTTTTTTTCTAGATTTTTAATTTCTTCGCTATCTTTACTTTTTATGATATATACATGACCAAGGCTAGTCATGTCATTAAATAGTTTTATGTTTAGGGTGTAGTAATTGGTTTTATTATCAATAAAGATATTATTGATTGTTCCTATTCCGATGTTTTCAGGGAAAATAACCGACTGGCCTCCAGTAACAATAGTGTCCCCTTTTCTAACCGATGCCAATCTTGGAACATCAATTAATTGTACAAATCCAGTGCTTTTACCATTCCAAACTAATGATCCAAAGTGATTTGATTTTTTAATTTTTGCATTAATTTGAGATTTTACATTCAATATACTAATTACAGTAGCATAATTTTTCGAAGTCTTATCAACAATTCCGATTATCCCTGCACTATTAATTACACCCATGTCTGATTTTACCCCAGCAGCTTCTCCACTATTAATAGTGAGGTAATTTTCATATGAACTGTAGGAATTGTGGATTACTTTAGAAACTATAATATTAGCTTTACTAACTCCTCTAATGGTGTCAATTTTAGGTAAAGAAGTAGTATCTTTTGAATTAAATATAATACTTTTAAGTCTAGCATTTTCAAGAGCTAATTCCTCATTTTGAGTTTTTAAATTCAAATATTCACTAATTGAATTTATTCTCTCATAAACACCGCCTGTTAAAAAGTTAGCCGAACTGATTATTTTGCTTCTATGATAAGAATGTGACTGAATAGTTAGGATTAATGAGGTACCCAAAAGCAGCAAAAACAGCAATCTATAGCTGTTTTTAAATATAAAATTAAATATTTGCTGCATTAATTAGTCGTAATTATTTAATTAAAACACTTCTGAATTTAGGAATATTTTTAAGTGCCATGCCTGTTCCTCGAACTACGGCTCTTAATGGGTCTTCTGCAATATATACAGGCAAGTCTGTTTTTTGAGAAATTCTTTTATCAAGACCTCTCAACATTGAACCACCGCCAGCAAGATAAATACCTGTATTATAAATATCGGCAGCTAACTCTGGAGGAGTTTGAGATAAGGTCTCCATTACAGCATCTTCAATACGCTGAATAGATTTATCTAACGCTTTAGCAATTTCTCTATAAGAAACCTCTACTTGCTTTGGTTTTCCTGTTAATAAATCTCTACCTTGAACAGACATGTCATCTGGAGGTGTTTCAAGATCTTCAATAGCAGCGCCAATAGTAATTTTAATTTTTTCGGCAGTACTTTCTCCAACAAATAAGTTGTGTTGCGTACGCATGTAATAAACAATATCATTTGTAAAAACGTCACCTGCAATTTTCACAGATTTGTCGCATACAATCCCCCCCAATGCAATAACAGCAATTTCAGTAGTTCCGCCACCTATATCAACAATCATGTTTCCTTTAGGTTGCATGATGTCTATGCCAATACCAATTGCGGCAGCCATTGGTTCATGAATTAGATATACTTCTTTTCCGTTTACTCGCTCACAAGATTCTTTTACAGCTCGCATTTCCACCTCGGTAATTCCAGAAGGAATACAAACTACCATACGCAACGCTGGAGTAAACATTCTTTTCTTTAAAGCAGGAATGCTTTTAATGAACATGCTAATCATTTTTTCAGAAGCATCAAAATCGGCAATAACACCATCTTTCAATGGTCTTATGGTCTTTATGTTTTCATGCGTTTTACCTTGCATCATATTTGCCTCTTTTCCTACGGCAATTATTTTACCCGATATTCGATCACGAGCTACTATAGATGGACTATCAATGACAACTTTATCATTGTGAATAATTAACGTGTTGGCGGTACCAAGGTCTATCGCAATATCCTCAGTCATGAAATCAAAAAATCCCATACGATTTTTAAGGGTTTATTATTTATATAAATTTAAGCGTACAAAGTTAAACAAATTAATGTTTAAAATGACGTGTTCCTGTAAATACCATTGCAACTTTATTTTCATTACAATATTTGATGCTTAATTCGTCTTTTATAGAACCCCCAGGCTGAATAACAGCAGTAATCCCTGCTTTTTTAGCAATCTCCACACAATCAGGAAAAGGAAAAAAAGCATCACTTGCCATTACCGCTCCGTTTAAATCAAAACCAAATGTATTTGCTTTTTCAATAGCTTGTTTCAAGGCATCAACTCTAGATGTTTGTCCTGTTCCAGAGGAGATCAAAGTTCCGTTTTTTGTAAAAACAATAGTGTTTGACTTGGTGTTTTTGCAAATTTTAGAGGCAAATATCAAATCTTCGATTTCCTGAGCAGTTGGACTTTTAATTGTAACTGTTTTTAAGTCTTGTTTAGCATCTGTGACATTGTTTTTATCTTGAACTAAAAGTCCGTTTAGGCAAGTTCGAACTTGTTTCTGAGGTAACTCTACATCATTTTGAACTAATATAATTCTATTTTTCTTTTCAGATAAAATAGCAATTGCCTCCTTTTCATAACTAGGTGCTATTACAACTTCACAAAAAAGTTTGTTTATTTCGGCAGCTGTTGCCACATCAATCTTTACATTAGAAATTAAAACTCCACCGAATGCTGAGGTTGGGTCGCAAGCTAATGCCGCAACATACGCTTCATATATAGTACTTCTGGTGGCAAGACCACAAGCGTTGTTGTGCTTTAGTATTGCAAAAGTAGGGGCTTCGTTTTTGAATTCTAAAATTAAATTTACAGCAGCATCAACATCTAATAAATTATTATAAGACAATTCTTTTCCGTGTAATTTTGAAAACATAGCGTCAAAATCACCAAAGAAAAATCCTTTTTGATGCGGATTTTCGCCATATCGCAATACTTGACCGTTTGCAATACTTGTTTTGAAAATAGTATCATCTGTATTAAAATAATTGAAAATTGCAGTATCATAATGAGAGGAAACATGAAAAGCTTTTGTTGCGAAAAGTTTTCTGTTTTCTAAAGTTGTTGCGCCATTTTGAGTCGAAATTAAATCCAAAAGCAAACTATATTCGTCAACTGAAGCAACAATAACAGTGTCTTTGAAGTTTTTTGCAGCAGCACGAATTAATGAGATGCCACCAATATCTATTTTTTCGATAATATCACTTTCTGGAGCTCCTGATTGTACTGTTTTTTCAAAAGGATATAAATCGACAATCACTAAATCGATTTGAGGTATTTTAAATTCTTCCATTTGTTGCACATCACTTTCGTTGTCCTGACGGTTTAATATTCCTCCAAAAATTTTTGGATGCAATGTTTTTACTCTTCCGCCAAGGATGGAAGGATAGGAAGTAACATCTTCTACTGGAACAACTGGAATTCCTAGATTTTTAATAAAATCTTCGGTTCCGCCAGTTGAATAAAGGGTGACATTTTGTTCGTGTAGTTTGCGAACAATTGGCTCTAACCCGTCTTTAGAAAAGACTGAAATTAATGCCGATTGAATAGTTTTAGTTGTGTTCATTTTGTTGAGTTGTGCCTGACTGTCGACAGGAAGATTTAAAAATGCAAAAGTAATTTTTTTAAACCTAAAATTCAATGTATTTGTGTAACAATATTTTAAAAAATAGGACAAATATTGGTGTAGGATTTTATTAGGTTTTTAAAAAAATAGTAATGAATTTTACAATATCCAATAAGTAAATTTATGGTTGTTTATTTTCGATTACTCAATGAGAGTTTTAGTTTTGCGATGAATGCGCTTCGCACCAATAAATTGAGGACAATCCTTTCGTTATTGGGAGTTACTATTGGAATTTTTTCTATTATTGCCGTTCTAGCTGCTGTAGATTCGTTAGACAGAAAAATCAAGAAGGATTTGAGTACTCTCGATAAGAATACAGTTTATTTAATGAATTTTTCTTTTGCACCAACAGAAATCCCGCGATGGAAAAGGGAACAGTTTCCAAAAGTAACTTATGAAGAATACCAATATTTAAAAAGTTCGATGAATGGAGCAGAAAATTTATGTTATCAATTGTTTACCAAACGTGAAAATGTAAAATTTGAATCTAAAACAGTTAGTGATTTGAATGTGGTTCCAGTTTCATCAGAGTTCGATGATATTCAGAAATTAGATTTTAAAGAAGGACGTTTTTATAATGAATCGGAATCGAACTCAGGAGCAGCTTTAATTGTTCTTGGTTATGATGTTGCTCAAAATTTATTCGAGAATTATGAAGCAATAGGCCAAAAGGTTCGATTGTATGGTCAAAATTTTACAGTTATAGGAGTTTTAAAAAAGCAAGGAGCAGGGCTTTTTGGAGACAGTAATGATACTTCGGTTTTTTTACCTTCTAATTTTTTAAGAAGAATGTACGGAGATAATGCCGATTTTTTGACACCTGTAATTATTTTAAAACCGTTAAAAGGAATTGATATCGATGCTTTTAAAGCTGAATTATCTCAAAAACTAAGAAATTATAGAGGCGTAAAAACGGGAGATATCGATAATTTTTTCATTAATGTACTTTCGGGATTTACCGATTTTCTTGACAGTATCATTAGTCAAATGAATCTTGTGGGGTGGATAATTGCTGGTTTCTCTCTTCTTGTAGGCGGTTTTGGAATTGCCAATATTATGTTTGTTTCTGTAAAAGAACGCACCAACTTGATAGGTATTCAGAAATCATTAGGTGCTAAAAATAAATTCATCTTAATGCAATTTTTATTTGAAGCGGTAATACTATCCGTAATTGGCGGAATAATTGGTTTATTTTTAGTTTGGATTATCTCTATCGTTTTGACTAAGGCATTAGATTTTGATTTCTTTCTTGGTACCGGAAACATTCTTCTCGGAACAGGTTTAGCTGCAGTAATTGGATTAATTTCGGGCATTTTGCCAGCCATTTCAGCATCACGATTAGATCCTGTAGAGGCTATTAGAACGGGGATTTAGTTTTGTTATCATTTTTGTATACAAAAAAATCCTGATTGCTCAGGATTTCAAGTTATCTAATTTCATTATTCTGTATCAAATCGAGATACAAATTTATCTTGTCTTTTAGCTCTTTTCTTGGAGTTATAAAATCTAAGAAACCGTGATCTAAAACAAACTCAGCAGTTTGAAAACCTTCTGGCAAATCTTTACCAGTGGTGTCTTTTACCACTCTAGGACCAGCAAAACCAATTAAGGCTCCAGGTTCAGAAATGTTTACGTCACCCAGCATGGCATAAGAAGCAGTTGTTCCTCCCGTTGTTGGATCAGTACATAATGAAATGTAAGGAATCTCGGCTTCGGCTAGTTGCGCTAATTTAGCCGCTGTTTTGGCTAATTGCATCAACGAATAGGCTGCTTCCATCATTCTAGCCCCACCTGATTTTGAAATCATTAAAAAAGGAACTTTGTTTTTGATTGAATAATCTATTGCACGAGCAATTTTTTCTCCAACAACTGCTCCAACAGAACCTCCTATAAAAGCAAAATCCATACAACAAATCACTAAATCTTTTCCTTTAGATTTTCCAACTCCAGTACGAACGGCATCTTTAAGATTTGTTTTAGACATTGCGTCTTTTAAACGATCGGCATACTTTTTAGTGTCTTCAAAATGCAATGGATCTTTAGATTGTAGATTTTTATCTAACTCTTTGAATTCATTATTGTCAAACAAAATTTCAAAATATTCAGCGCTTCCAATTCGTACATGAAAATCATCTTCGGGACTAACCCAAAGATTGCGTGCCAATTCATCAGCATCGATTATTTTTCCAGTAGGAGATTTATACCACAATCCTTTTGGTACATCTCTTTTGTCTTCGGTTGCTGTTGTAATTCCTTTTTCTGTTCGTTTAAACCAAGCCATAATTTTTATTTTTGGATGGAAGATGGAAGTTAGAAGATGGAAGATTTTATCCCAGCTTCAAACTACTAGCTTCTAGCTATAATGTATTTACGTTGTTCAAATCAGCAAAAGCTACTTCTAGTCTTTTGATGAAAGTTACTTCGCCTTCACGAATCCATTTTCTTGGATCGTAATATTTTTTGTTTGGAGAGTCAGCTCCTTCAGGGCTACCAATTTGAGTTCTTAAATAATCAATATTTTTAACCATATAATCACGAATTCCTTCTGTAAATGCAAATTGCAAATCAGTATCGATATTCATTTTAATTACACCATAAGAAATCCCTTCACGAATTTCTTCTAGAGTAGAACCCGATCCACCATGAAAAACAAAATCTACTGGATTGTGACCTGTGTTGAATTTGTTTTGAACGTAATCTTGAGAATTTTTCAAGATTTTAGGAGTTAATTTTACATTTCCTGGTTTGTAAACCCCGTGTACATTTCCAAAAGCAGCTGCAATTGTAAAACGAGGGCTCACTTTCATTAATTCTTCGTAAGCATAAGCTACTTCTTCTGGTTGTGTATATAATTTTGAACTATCTACATCCGAGTTGTCTACTCCATCTTCTTCACCACCGGTAATTCCTAATTCTATTTCAAGTGTCATTCCCATTTTGCTCATTCTAGCCAAATAGGTTTTGCAAATTTCTATATTTTCTTCAATTGGTTCTTCAGATAAGTCAATCATGTGAGAGCTAAACAATGGTTTTCCAGTTTCAGCAAAATTTTTCTCCGAAGCATCTAGTAAACCATCAATCCAAGGCAATAATTTTTTAGCACAATGGTCAGTATGCAAAATTACCGTTGCACCATAAGCTTCTGCTAACGTGTGAACGTGTTTTGCGCCAGCAATACCTCCAGCAATGGCTGATTTTTCGTTAGCATTAGACAATCCTTTTCCAGCATTAAATTGAGCTCCTCCATTAGAAAACTGAATAATTACTGGTGCATTTAGTTTTGCAGCAGTCTCTATTACCCCGTTTATTGTACTTGAACCTATTACATTTACTGCGGGAAGTGCAAAGCCTTTTTCTTTTGCATAGTTGAAAATTTCTTGAACTTGGTCGCCAGTTGCAACACCAGGTTTAATGTTATGTGCCATTGTGTTTGTTTTTAGTTTACAGATTTAGAGCACAAAAATAATAATTTAATAATTTAGAAAGGATAATTTATTCCGATATTTAGTACCGAGTTACTAAAATTATAATCTCTAAACCATTTTTTGTTGTATTCTTCCGAAGGAACATAGGTTTTAAATCCAAGATCTAAACGAACAACAAAAAAATTGAAGTCATATCTAAAGCCCATTCCAGATCCTATAGCTGTGTCTTTTAATGATTTGAGGCCGGTAAATACTGCTTTTTCGTCAGTAACATTGTCTAATACGTTCCATATATTTCCTGCATCAACAAACAAAGCTCCATTTAATTGCCCAAAGAAATTAAATCTAAACTCAGCACTCATAGCGATTTTTAAATTAGCTTCATTAAAATCGTTAAAAGAAGCTACTCTTCCGGGACCTAAAGAGTATGATTGCCATGCTCTATTGTCATTTGATCCGCCTGCAAAATAACTACGAGAAAAAGGAATACTATTTGAGTTTCCGTATGGAATTGCAATTCCTATAAAACTTCTAAAGGCGACTATTTTTTTTCGGTTTAAGTCCCAATGTTTAATGAATTCTAATTCATTTTTAATATATTGAGAAAATTCAACCTGAAAAACGGTATTGCTACCACCCTGATTATCTAGCTGTTTCGAAGCTCTAGCAATGAGGGATAATAAATTCCCTGCAGATTCCACCTTTGTTTTAAAGCTATAGAAATTTTCATCATTCAAATCACTTTTGGTAGTCTTTGTAAATGTAAAATTAGAAGCAAAAATCAAATTATTTTCTGTTAGTCTTATTTTTCGTTCATTTAAACTATTTACTATTTTTCGATCGATATCATTTAAAACTATAGATGGATTGTTACCTAGGCTACTTCCTAAAAATCCATTAGTGCCACTTTCAATAATTAAATTTTTCTTGTCATCAAAAAAATCAGGATTAGTTGAGGGATATTCTCTTGCTATGCTATTTAGTGTGTTATAAGATGAGCTATACACTTTAAAGTAATTACCAAGATTTATATTTTTTACAAACTGAATGTTTACCAAGTCTAAACGGGCAATTACATTTCGTTTGGGAGTCCAATTATAGGTTAAAGTGCTTGTAAAATTTTCTTTATCTAGTCCAATATTTCTTTGTTTTGCATAACCTACATTTAAAGTTGTAGTTGGAATCATGCTTTTTGGTATAATTTTATCGGGATTAAAAAACATAAAAATTCTAGGAAAATTTAATTTCATGTCAATACCATATTCAAAAACATTAAAAAAATTATCGCTAGGATTTGCCAAATCTTGTGAAGAGCCTATGTTTCCTCTACCTGCAATATCAAAGGTTTCAGCACCATTAAAAATATTTCTAATTGAGAGTGAAGTTGTTGCTACAATTCCAAAATCTTGAATGTTAGAATGTGTTAAATCTAGCGAAGTACCAAAACTAAATTTTTTTCGAGGGGTTAAATAAATATTTGCAATCAGAGCGTTTTGTGTACTGTCTTTTGTATCGAAATCGTATTGAATTGTGGGGTAATTAAACACTTTTAAATTACTAAAATACCGGGAGGTTAAATTGGTTTTAGTGTCAGAATAAAGACTTCCTTTAGTTATAAAAACCGCATCAGAAATTGCTTTTGGTTTGTATTTTAATTTTCCTTTGCTAAATAAATTAAAATTATTGTACGTTACTTTTGTAGTATCTTTTTTTTCTGATTTTGATTTATTTGCTTTAAAATCAGTATAAATATTAACTTCACTTATTTTATAGGCTATAAAAGGTTTTGTTTTGGTAGAATCGCCTTCTCTATAAGAATAATCGTTAATTTTAAGATCGACACCTACTTTGTTTTTTTTGTTAATGGTATCTATGTCAAAATTAATATAGTTTTGTTGAAAAAGATAAATCCCATTATTTCTAAAATGACTTGTAATCCTAGCAATTTCGGCATTAAAATCGTCAGTCTTGTATTGTTTTCCTATTTTTATTAATGAGTTCGTTTTTTTAGAGTTATATAATGAATCTAATATTGGGGAAATAATTTTAGTTTGTAATGAATCTATAAAGAAAGCATTGCCCGTATTTACGGTATATTTAATTTTTGCTTTTTTAGCACCAATAGAATCTATTTTATATTTGGTTTTGGTGTTAAAAAAACCATTGTTGAAATAGTACGATTTTAATAAAGCTTCTGATTTTTTCGTGCTTTTTTCGTCTAAAATAACTGGTGCTTCACCAGACTTCATTAAAAATTCGTGAATTCCTGCATACCAAAAAGATTGTCCTAAACGATTTACTTGTTTAGCGGATAACCATTTAGATTTGCGATTATATTTCTCCGGATTTGCAATAAACTTAGCTTTATAAATTGAATCGTGTTTAGAATTGGCTAGGTTGTATAAATTTAATCGAAAGGGAAATCCTAAAATAGCACTATTTGGTTTTTGGTAGAGTTGATTGTGAATGAGTTCTTTTTTCTCATTCTTATTATTAACTTCAATTACGTTTTTTGTTAATAGTTTTTTACCGTTAGGCACTTTTTTTTCTGAGGCACAACCAGATATAAGTATTCCAATTAAAATAAATAATGATATTTTTGTAAAGGTGTTTCTCAAGGGTTGTGAAATATTTAATTCAAAAGTACATTATTTCTATGGTTAGTAAAAACCAAATAAAATTAATAACGAGTTTGCAACAAAAAAAATATCGCAATATCGAAAAATTATTTATTGCCGAGGGAACAAAAGTAATTCAAGAATTGTTGCAATCCAATTTCAAATTACAACATTTATATACCACTAAAGAAGATTTTAATGAAATTTCCATTGTTGAGAAAACCATTATTTCTGAAGGTGATTTAAAAAAAATTTCCGCATTATCATCCATAAATACATGTTTGGGTGTTTTTAGGATACCAGAGTCTAAAATCATTCAAGAAGAAGGATTACTTGTCGCATTAGATGATGTTCGTGATCCAGGAAACTTGGGAACCATTCTCAGATTGTGTGATTGGTTTGGTATTACCGATGTAGTTTGCTCACAATCAACTGTCGATATTTTTAATCCAAAAGTGATACAAGCCACAATGGGTTCTATCTCGAGAGTAAATGTGAATTATGTAGATTTGAATTCATTTTTAAAAAATACTTCATTACCCATTTTTGGAACCTTTATGGATGGCAAAAATATTTACAACCAAAAACTTCCAAAAGAAGGAATCATTGTCATGGGAAATGAAGCCAATGGAATTACTGAAAATATAGAGAAAATTATATCTGAGCGATTATCAATTCCTAGATTTGGTAGTTTACAACAAACCGAAAGCTTAAATGTAGCAACAGCAACCGCTATAGTTTTAAGCGAATTTAAACGAAATTGTTAAATTTTAATGAAAAGTAAAGTTTACTAAAAAAGCCCGAGTTTTCATCGATTGAATATTTCCAGTCCAAGGACTGTTGAGGTCATTATCTCTAATTAATTCATCGTTTAAACCAAAAACACCACGTATAGAAGGGGAGAATTTAAAATATTCTAAGTATAAATCAACGCCAAAACCAATTTCATAATTTCGAGTCCATTTTTTTACTCTAAAACGTTGCTGAAAATTATCATCTAAGGATTGCGAATTACTAGATAAATTTAAAGTAGAGGATAAGCCTCCAACTAGATAAGGTCTCACATTACCAGTTCTTAAAGAAGAGAATTTTAATAATAATGGCAAATGGATATAAGTAGCGCCAACAGGCCTCAAAGCATCAATAGGTTTAGTTTGATTGGCAAAAGTTAAATCTCTTTGGGTATAATACAGTCCGGGTTCAAACCGCAAATTAACATATTCAAAAAGACGTAAATCACCTACCAAACCAACATTAAAACCAGTAGTAGTTTTGACTAAAACATCTGGAGCAACATTTTTATATTCAAATTTAAAATCATAGGAATTAAAACCTAAAAAATAGCCCCAGTATACTCGTTGTTTGTCAAAATTTTCATTGTTAATAATTGGGTCTTTACTAAATACACCACCTGGAAACTGGGAGTATCCATCAGTAAAAATGAACATTACAATAAAAACAATTATTTTTTTCATATTGATGCGTACTGTTTTTCAGTATTATTTCTTGGAAGCTGAATAAATGGTTGCAACACCAAATGTTTGAGGCCTATCTACAACATTTATAAACCCAATTTTTCTCAAAATATTGTTTAAAGCTTCTCCAAAAGGAAAAACTGAAGCCGATTCTGATAAATAACCATAAGCTACATCATCTTTAGAAAATATTCGCCCTATTAATGGCAAGATGTTTTTAGTATAAAAAACATATCCTTGTTTGAAAGGAAATTTTGTAGGATTTGAAGTTTCTAAAATTACAAAAACACCATTTGGTTTCAACACACGTAAAATTTCGGTTAATCCTTTTTCAAGATTTTCAAAATTTCGTACGCCAAAAGCAACTGTAATAGCATCAAAAGTATTGTCCTCAAAAGGCATTTTTTCAGAATCTCCAATAATCATCTCAATTTTATTGGCAAGATTTTTATTGGCTATTTTTTTTATGCCCACCTCTAGCATTCCTGGAGAAATGTCTAAACCAATAATTTTTTCTGCATTTGTTTTTGCCATTAATATGGCTAAGTCACCTGTTCCTGTAGCAATGTCGAGAATTGTTTTAGGATTTGATTGCGTGACTATTTGCAATACTTTTTTTCTCCACTTAACATCAATACCAAATGAAATTATTCGATTTAAACCGTCATAATTTTCAGAAATTGTATCAAACATTTGAGCAACTTGTTCTTTTTTACTTAATAAAGATTCTTTATATGGAGTAATGATTTTTGGCATTTTTGTTTTTTGCAAATATAATATAAACTGCACAATCTCTAATTGTGTTTTAAAATATATTAACTCTAAGAGAGAGTCTTAAGTTTTGTTCTTTTGCTCACTAAAATTAGTGAATAAAAAATCACTAATTATGGGTATTGTTGGTCTGATAAATTAATTTCAATTTTACTAAGCAATTAATTAACATTTAGAATATGTTTTTCAAGAGATTTCATAAGAGAAATTAAATGGTTAATAGTCGTTATTATTATTTCATTTTTTCTTGTAAACGTTGTAAATACAACAAATTTATATGGTGTTAATTTTGAAGCGCAAAAAACGTTCTTTGGTTTAAATTTGTTTTTGGAAATTTTAGTTTTTTCCGCCTTTAGTACCTTTGTGGTATTTGGTATTAAAGGATTTTTTGAGAGTTATTCTCACAAATATACCAACGTCATTATTTTTTCAACTGGAATTATATTGGCGTTGGTTATATTTACCTATAAGATTTTACATTAGAAAGAAGTATTACTTATTTTCTTATAAAAGTTTGGTAACTAAAATCATATTTATGTCTCTCATCTTTTGGATGAAACTCTTCCTCTACCAGTTTCCATTCCTTTAAATCAATTTCAGGAAAAAAAACATCAGCTTCAAAACTATCTAAAACACGTGTAAGCTCTATTTTATTTGCATAAGGCAATCCTAGTGCATAAATTTCTCCACCACCAATAATAAAAACATCTTCACTTTTAGGCGAAATCTCTAATGCTTTTTCAATACTATCAGCGATAATGCAGCCTTCAGGTTGATATTCTTTCTGCCTTGTTATTACAATATGTGTTCTATTAGGAAGAGGTTTCGGAAAACTTTCGAATGTTTTTCTCCCCATAATAATATGATGACCTGATGTAAGTGCTTTAAAACGCTTAAAATCATTTGGTAAATGCCAAATTAAATCATTGTTTTTGCCCAAAGCATTATTTTTACCAGCCGCCGCTACAAGTATAATCATGTTTTTTTGTATAATAAATGAGACTAAAAGGAAATTTTAGACAAACAAATTTACAATTTAGAATCTAAACTTTTCAAAGTTACCTTTTATAAGTGTTTTTTTGTAATTTTAAGCCACCAAATATGCACTATGAAGTTTACACTCACTATTTTTTTGTTTTTTATAAGTTGTGCTATTTTTTCACAAGAGAATATGTTGTCAGCACCTATAATAGCAGTAGATTCGTTGTATCGTGAGGATCAATTTTATTTAGGATTTACTTATAATAGTTTGTTTAATAAACCAGATGCTATTTCTCAAAATAAATTTTCTTCAGGAATTGAATTAGGTTTTTTGAGAGATATGCCTATAAATATAAGTAGAACTTTAGCGATAGCAGCGGGTTTGGGTTTTTCTTACGACCGTTGTTTTCATAATTTATTGATTACAAAAGCGAATCAATTCATTTCATATTCAACTCTAGGTTCAGTAAATAATACTTCAAAAAACAGACAAGATCAGTATTATGTTGATGTCCCTCTAGAATTTAGATGGCGAACTTCTACTCCGGAGAGTCACGAGTTTTGGAGAATTTATGCTGGAGTAAAATTAAGTTATTTAATTCATGACAAATACTCTCATATAGACAATGATTCTAATTATCATATTTCAGGAAATACTGATTTAAACCAGTTACAATTCAAGACCTATTTGGCTTTTGGTTATAACACGTGGAATTTTTATGTAAATTACGGATTGACTCCTTTCTTTAAATCTTCAGCAAAAATAAATGGAGAGACAATAGGTATGCGTACTTTAAATTTAGGATTGATGTTTTACATCCTATAGCCAAAAAAAACCTAAAGCAACTTGTGGAATTAATCCAACTAAAAAACCAATTCCCAATTCTATGTTTGTATGAGCTTTCATTGCTAATCGAGAAGATGCAATAACTCCGTTCATTAGAATCAAAAAGGCAATATAATATATAAAATTTACTTGGTTGTGTAAACTGAGTCCAACAACAAAAGCGGTTAATGAGCTAATTCCAATCATATGAATACTAGCTTTTATTTTTCCAAATAGAAAAATCAGTGTCAATAAAGTGCTAATAAGACCACCAAAAAAGAAAAAAAACAATTCAGGCACTCGATCTATAGTGATGCTTTTTTGAATTAAAGTGACAATTAATACTGCTTGAATAATTAACGGAATTTTTCGCTGAGATAATTCAGAAACCATCATAGAATCTACTTTTCCTAGCGTTCTTAAAAGATAATAAAATGAAATAGGAATGAAAATTGTAATTATAAGTATTTGAATCAAAAGCAGGTACTTTTGATTGAATTCAAAATAATTAGGTATAAAAAATAGATAAAAAATCGTTCCGAATAATGGAATAAATATTGGATGAAAAAGATAGGAAAATAGTGGAAGGATTTTTTTCAATGAAATAAGTTTATAATAAATTAATAGTCCAAAATCCTATGATTTATAACAGAAAAACAAAACTGCTACATTTTCTTCCTCATTCTAGCAACAGGAATATCGAGCTGTTCTCGGTATTTTGCAATGGTTCTTCTAGCAATAGGATAGCCTTTTTCTTTTAAAATTTCAGCCAACTGATCGTCAGGAAGTGGTTTGTGTTTGTCTTCTTCCTCAATAGTGTTTTTAAGAATTTTCTTGATTTCTAAGGTAGAAACATCTTCGCCTTGATCGTTTTTCATGGCTTCTGAGAAAAATTCTTTGATGAGTTTTGTTCCATAAGGCGTTTCAACATATTTGCTATTGGCTACACGGGAAACTGTCGAAATATCTAAACCAACCATGTCAGCAATGTCTTTTAAAATCATTGGCTTCATCTTGGTTTCGTCTCCTTCAAGGAAAAATTCTTGTTGAAAATGCATAATGGCATTCATAGTGACAAATAAAGTTTCTTGACGTTGTCTAATAGCATCAATAAACCATTTGGCTGAATCTAATTTTTGCTTGATAAATTGCACGGCATCTTTTTGAGCATTCGATTTATCTCTGGAATCTTTATAAGTTTGCATCATTTCCTGATAATCTTTCGAAACGTGCAAAGAAGGAGCATTTCTTCCGTTAAGAGTCAATTCTAGATTACCATCTACGATTCGAATAGCAAAATCGGGAACTACATTTTCAGTAATTTTATTATTACCTGTAAACGAACCACCTGGTTTGGGATTCAATTTTTCTATTTCGTGTATGGCTTTTTTGAGTTGCTCATTTGAAACATTGTATTTTTGAAGTAGTTTGTCGTAATGTTTTTTGGTAAACGCATCAAACTGATTTTCAATAATGTCGATTGCTAATGCAATATATTCTGTAGGAGTTTTATGCTTTAATTGCAACAACAAACATTCTTGTAAGTCACGAGCACCAACACCAGAAGGCTCAAGTTCGTGAATAATATAAAGCATTTTTTCAACTTTTTTTTCGTCAGTATAAATAGCTTGTGTAAATGCCATATCATCAACAATATCAGCAATACTTCTGCGGATGTAACCCATGTCATCTATGCTTCCTACAAGAAATTCCGCAATTTCTCGTTCTTCATCGTTAAGAATAAAAGTATTCAATTGATTGATTAAATCTTGGTGAAAACTTATTGGAGCTGTCAACGGTGATTCTCGATCTTCATCGTCATCACTGTAATTGTTGCTTTGGGTTTTATAATCAGGGGTTTCGTCGTTGCTTAGATATTCGTCGATGTTAATTTCTTCAGCACCGATACTTTCATTATCCTCATAATCATCGAATTCATCATTGTTATCAAATTCGTCTTTTTCGTACAATTCTTCCTCTTCTTTTCCAGCTTCGAGAGCTGGATTTTCATTCATCTCTTCCTTCAAACGTTGCTCAAAAGCTTGCGTAGGTAACTGTATTAGCTTCATCAACTGTATTTGCTGTGGAGATAATTTTTGAGATAATTTAAGATTTAAGAATTGCTTGAGCATGTGTTTGTTTAATCGATTAATCGTTTATTTGTTTAATTGATTAATCGAATTACTGATTAACCGAATCAACTTTTTTTAAAATTCTGCATTCATTGGTGTTCTAGGAAAAGGAATCACATCACGAATGTTAGACATTCCGGTTACAAATAATACCAATCTTTCAAACCCTAATCCAAAACCAGAATGAACTGCACTTCCAAATCTTCTGGTATCAAGATACCACCACAATTCTTCCTCAGCAATTCCTAATGCTTTCATTTTTTCAACCAAAACATCGTAACGTTCTTCTCTTTGTGAACCGCCAACAATTTCACCAATTCCCGGGAAGAGGATATCCATAGCTCGAACTGTTTTTCCGTCTTCATTTAAACGCATATAAAATGCTTTTATGTTTGCTGGGTAATCAAATAATATTACTGGACATTTAAAATGTTTTTCTACTAAATAGCGTTCGTGTTCCGACTGCAAGTCAGCTCCCCATTCGTTAATGATGTAATTGAACTTTTTCTTTTTGTTTGGGGTGCAATCTCTTAAAATATCAATAGCTTCTGTATATGAAACGCGTTTGAAATTAGTTGACAAAACGAAGTTTAGCCTCTCCAACAAAGACATTTCGCTGCGTTCTGTTTGTGGTTTCGACTTTTCTTCTTCGGTTAAACGACTGTCTAAAAATTTCAAATCGTCTGGGCATTTATCCAACGTATATTTAATAACGTATTGAATAAAATCTTCTGCCAAATCCATATTGTCATTCAAATCATTAAAAGCGACTTCGGGTTCAATCATCCAAAATTCGGCTAAATGTCGGGATGTATTCGAGTTTTCGGCACGAAATGTAGGTCCGAAAGTATAAATCTGACCTAATGCCATTGCAAAAGTTTCGCCTTCTAATTGACCTGAAACCGTTAAATTGGTTTCTTTTCCAAAAAAATCTTTTTTATAGTCTATTTTCCCATCTTCATTTCTTGGTGGATTGTCAAATGGTAGTGAGGTTACTTTAAACATTTCTCCGGCACCTTCAGCGTCAGATCCAGTGATGATAGGCGTGTTTACATATACAAATCCTTTTTGTTGAAAATAGTTATGTACTGCAAATGACAAAACCGAACGCACTCTCATAATGGCTCCAAAAGCATTAGTACGAACTCGTAAATGAGCATTTTCACGTAAAAATTCTAACGAATGTTTTTTGGGTTGCATCGGAAATTTCTCAGCATCAGAATCGCCAAGAATTTCAAGTTTTGTAACTTGAATTTCATATTTTTGTCCAGCACCTTTGCTTTCTACTAATTCACCAGTTACTGAAATGGCTGCGCCAGTTGTAATTCTTTTTAAAGTTTCTTCAGAAGTATTTTCAAAATCGACTACACATTGAATATTATTAATAGTCGAACCATCATTTAAAGCAATAAATTGATTGTTTCTAAAAGTTCTTACCCAGCCTTTAGCATTTACTTCTTGTGCTGTTTTTGAACTGCTTAATAAGTCTTTTATTTTTGTATGTTTCATTTTAAAATTTTGATTATTGATTAGGGAATAATAATGAAATTCCAAATCGTCTTACAAATATAAATTAATTTATTTTTCTTCTAAATTTTCTTCGTAATCTTCTTTATCTACAATATTTATAGTCGGTTCATGAAACTCTTGTTCATTAGCCAATCTTTTGTTTAAAGTTAATACTAAAGATGGTAAAAGCATAAGGTTAGATAACATTCCGAAGCCCAACGTCATGGCTATTAAACCACCAAGTGCTATGGTGCCTCCAAAACTAGAGAGCATAAATACAGAGAATCCACAGAACAATACCACTGATGTATAAAACATACTTACGCCAGCTTCCTGTAAAGTGGCAAAAACCGATTTTTTTATTTTCCAGTTGTGTTTTGTTAATTCTTGACGGTATTGTGCTAAGAAATGTATGGTATCATCTACTGAAAGCCCAAAAGCAATACTGAATACTAATATTGTTGACGGTTTTAATGGAATTCCAAAAAAGCCCATTAACCCAGCGGTAATCATTAAAGGTAAAATATTAGGAATCAATGAAACAATAACCATCTTAAATGATCGAAACATTATTACCATTAGCAGGGCTATCAAGAAAACAGCAAATAGCAGAGAAGAAACCAAGTTGTCAAGTAAGTATTTTGTTCCTTTTTCGAATACAGAAGCTTTACCAGTAATGGTAACCGTATAACGATCAGGAGGAAAAATTTCGTTAATCTTTTTCCACAATTTTTGATCAATTTTTTCCATATTTCCTGTGCCAATATCTTTCATGAAGGTAGTAATTCGGGCAACTTGGCCCTCTTTATCTACATAGCTTTTCATGATGTCTTTTTTACCTCCATTAAAAGCATTTTTAGCATAACTGGCTATGAATGTTTGCTCTTGAGAAGTTGGTAAATCATAATATCCAGGATTTCCATTATAATACGCTTGTTTAGAATATTTTACAAGATTTAATATAGAAATGGGTTTAGAAAGTTCTGGAATTTCTTCAATGGTTTTTTGAAGTTCGTCCATTTTTTTTAGAGTTGATAATTTTAAAACACCCTTTTTACGTTTGGTGTCTATCATTATTTCTAAAGGCATAACTCCGTCAAACTCTTTCTCAAAAAAGATAATATCTTTAAAAAAATCAGTATTTTTAGGCATATCTTCTATTAAGCTGCCTGATGTTTTTATTTGTAATGCGCCATAAATACTTATGCAGAATAAAGCTATGGAAACCGTATAAACGTAACTTTTTCTGTATTTTACAGTTCTTTCAATCCAAGACATAAATACTCGAGTGTAATTTCGATTTAAATGTTCTAAGTGTTTGGGTTGAGGAACAGGTTGGTAACTGTAATATATAGGTATAATTATAAGGCATAAAAAGAAAAGCGCTATAATGCTAATAGAAGCTATAATTCCAAATTCTTTAAGAATCTCACTATTTGTAATTATAAATGTTGCAAATCCCGCTGCGGTAGTAAGATTAGTCATTAATGTTGCCGTGCCTACTTTCGTGATGACTCTTTGCAATGATTTCGCTTTATTGCCATGGGCAACATATTCTTGTTGGTATTTATTGGTAAGAAAGATACAGTTAGGAATTCCAATGATAATAACTAACGATGGAACAACGGCAGTTAAAACAGTAATTTGATAATTAAATAGGCCTAATAATCCAAAGGTCCACATGACGCCAATTATAACAATTACAACAGAAATTAAAGTTGCACGATGCGATCTAAAAAACAAAAAGAATATTAAAGAAGTAATAAATAAAGCAGCTCCAACAAATAAACCAATTTCATCGACAATGCTTTTTGCGTTTAATGTACGGATATAAGGCATTCCTGACACTTTCAAATCGATACCCGTTTCTTTTTCAAAAGCTTCAATTTTTGGAATAAAAGCATCCAGAACATACTCTTTCCGGATAATAGTATTGACTATTTTTTTATCTAAATAAATTGCTGAACGAATGGAACCACTTTTTTTATTGTAAAGTAATCCTTCGTAAAAAGGTAATTTTTGAAATAAATCGTTCTTAATTTCAGAGAGATATTCTTTGCTTAATACTTTTTTATCATTAGTAAATGAAACCAATTCGAACCTTTGAAGAGAATCGTTTTTTTGTAATTTTTTTAAATCATTTACAGATACAACTAAATCTACTTCTTTGTCATCTTTTAAATCGGTCATTAGTTTATTCCAAGCCGAAAAAGCTTTTGGAGTAAATAATTCTTCGCTTTTTACACCTACAACGATTAAATTTCCTTCTTCACCAAATTTTTTCAAAAAAGCATTGTACTCTATATTGACTATATGGTCGTCTGGAAGAAGATTAGCCTCTGAATGGGTAAATTGTATTTTATGCCATTGAAAGGCTAGGAAAACAGTAATAATTCCTATTACAATTAGTATTGTAATTCTATTTCGTAGTATAATCCCAGCAATAAATTCCCAGAAGCCTACCTTTATTTTCTTTATCATATCATATAAAATGGCTGCAAAGGTAAATAAATCGGGACATATTTAATAATTTATGACCTATAGAATTACAGTTTTAAATCATGATTTTTTTAATAAGATTTAATTTATGTATTAATTTTTTTGAATTTTAAAATTTATATATTTGGTTCAGTAATTTTGAAGGTAAAAAATCATTGTTAAGATGAATCAAAAAAAATGAAAAGACATAAAAATTCTATTTTTTATATTGTTGTTACTGGAGGTTTTTCAGTTTTGATTTATTGGATTTTGTCCAAAGGAAAATTTTTAGAAAACGGAAGAGAAATTGTGGTTGTAGCTTCTAAAGAAAATCAATGGACTCAATTTTTAACTTCACTGTCTCACAATCTGCAACATCCGCTTGCGATACTTTTAGGGCAAATAATTACGATAATTTTTGTTGCCAGACTATTTGGGTGGATTTTCAGAAAAATAGGGCAACCATCAGTTATAGGTGAAATCGTAGCTGGAATTGCATTAGGACCATCATTACTAGGTTTGTATTTTCCGGAATTTTCTTCTGTATTATTTCCTATAGCTTCTCTTGGGAATCTGCAATTCTTGAGTCAAATAGGTTTGATACTCTTTATGTTTGTAATTGGAATGGAATTGGATTTAAAAGTATTAAAAAACAAAGCAAACGATGCAGTTGTAATTAGTCATGCTAGCATTGTAATCCCTTTTTCCCTAGGCATTGGTTTAGCTTATTTTATTTATTACAGATTTGCTCCTCTAGGAGTCGAATTTTTGTCATTTAGTTTATTCATGGGAATCGCTATGAGTATAACTGCTTTTCCCGTTTTAGCACGAATTGTACAAGAAAGAGAAATACATAAAACACGTTTAGGAACTATTGTTATTACTTGCGCAGCCGCTGATGATATTACAGCTTGGTGTATTTTAGCAGCGGTAATTGCTATAGTTAAAGCAGGGTCGTTCGTTAGTTCGCTATATGTAATAGGGTTAGCAATACTTTATGTAGGCGTGATGCTTCTTATAGTAAGACCTTTTCTTAAAAGAATAGGGGATTTATATAAAACTAAAAATAAATTAAGCAAACCTGTTGTAGCCATTTTCTTTTTAACACTTATTTTATCTTCTTATACCAGCGAAATTATAGGTATTCATGCGCTATTTGGAGCATTTATGGCTGGGGCAATTATGCCTGACATTACTAAGTTTAGAGCTATTTTTATTGAAAAAGTCGAAGATGTATCGGTTATATTATTGTTACCCTTATTTTTTGTTTTTACAGGTTTAAGAACTCAAATAGGGCTAATAAACGACCCTTATTTATGGAAACTAACAGGGGCAATTATATTAGTAGCTGTTGTAGGAAAATTTTTCGGAAGTGCATTAGCTGCTAAATTTGTTGGACAGAGCTGGCAGGACAGTTTAACAATTGGTGCTTTAATGAATACAAGAGGATTAATGGAATTGGTAGTTTTAAACATTGGTTATGATTTAGGTGTTCTCACATCCGAAGTTTTTACTATGATGGTTATTATGGCACTTGTAACGACTGTTATGACGGGGCCAGCCCTTGATTTAATAAATTTTATTTTTAAAACTAAAGCGGAGGCAGTTATAGATAACGTTCCGAATGATAATAAGTATAAAATTTTAATATCTTTTGGCAATAATGAGAAAGCAAAATCTCTTTTAAGACTCGCCAATTGTTTAGTTAAAAAACAAAAAGAAACATCAACTATAACCGCAATGCATTTGTCATTAAGCGATGAAATGCATTCCTATGATATAGAAGAACAAGAAAAAAGAAGATTCGACCCCATACTTGAAGAATCAAATTTGTTGAATCAAGAAATCACTACTCTTTTTAAAGCTACCACAGATATCGAAACTGATATAGCAGATATCGCGAATCATGGAGACTATGATTTGTTATTAGTAGGATTAGGAAAATCAATTTTTGAAGGTACTTTACTAGGAAAAGTGCTAGGATTTACTACTCGAATTATAAATCCAGACAGACTTATTGATAAATTTACGGGTAAAGAAGGGTTATTCGAAAATTCGCCATTTGACGAACGAACCAGACAAATCATTTCGAAAACAAAAATGCCATTAGGGGTTTTGATTGATAAGAGTTTAAAAACGGTTAATAATGTATTTATTCCTATTTTTAATTCTGAAGATTCTTTTCTTTTAGATTATGCTCAAAAATTAATTTTCAACAATAATTCTACTATCTTTATTTTAGATATAAATAATATGTTTGATAATAATTTTGTTATAGAAAGTGCTATCGATTCTTTACAAAAAAATTATCCTAAAAATATTTCTTTAATGAACGAAAGAACAATGAAAAAAGAGTTTTTAGGCAAGCAGGACTTAATGATTGTTAGTCTTGAAAGTTGGAAAAAGCTTATTGATTCTCAGAGTGTTTGGTTATCTAGTATTCCTTCGGTTTTAATTATCAAACCTTAGAGAATATAAAGAAGATGCTAAAATTACACTTTCATAATTTCAGCATCTTTATTTACTAGTAATTCATCTATTTTACGTATAAATGTATTGGTTAAAGTCTGAACTTCTTCTTCAGCAGTTTTACAAATATCTTCTGATGTGCCCTCTTTTTCTAACTTTTTAATATCTGTATTAGCTTCTTTTCTAGCATTTCTAATACCAATTTTAGCTTCTTCGGCTTCTCCTTTTGCTTGTTTGGCAAGATCACGTCTTCTATCTTCTGTTAAAGGTGGTACGCTAATGATAATTAAATCGCCATTGTTCATAGGATTAAAACCTATATTAGCAACCATTATAGCCTTTTCTATAAGATGAAGCATGTTTTTCTCAAAAGGTTGAAGTGTGATTGTTCTGGCATCTGGAACACTTATTTTAGATACTTGCGAAAGCGGTGTTGCCGAACCATAATAATCTACAAAAACGCTTCCTAACATTGCAGGAGAAGCTTTTCCAGCGCGAATATTCAAAAATGCTTTTTCTAAATGTGCAATTGTACCATTCATCGATTCTTCGGTACTATCTAATATAAATTCAATTTCTTCAGTCATATTTTAGATTTTTAGATGGTTAGACTTCTTAGATAATTTATTTAGACTTATTTGGTTTTGTCTAAAAATCTAAGTTTGTCCAAGTGTCTATATATTAACTACGGTTCCAATATTTTCTCCTTCGCAAATTTTTATTAAGTTGCCTTTCTTATTCATATCAAAGACAAGGATGGGTAATTTGTTTTCTTGGCTTAAAGTAAAAGCGGTAGTATCCATTACATTTAATCCTTTTTTAAGTACATCTTCAAATGAAATATAATCAAATTTTGTTGCTGTAGGATCTTTTTCAGGATCAGAAGTATAGATTCCATCTACTCGAGTACCTTTTAAAATGACATCAGCATGAATTTCTACACCACGTAAAACCGCAGCTGTATCGGTAGTAAAATAAGGATTTCCTGTACCAGCACCAAAAATTACAATTCGGCCTTTCTCTAAGTGACGAACGGCTCTTCTTTTAATATAAGGCTCAGCAATAGCTTCTATTTTTAAAGCCGTTTGCAAACGAGTAAGCATGCCCTTATCTTCAAGCGCACCTTGCAAAGCCATTCCATTTATTATCGTAGCAAGCATACCCATATAATCACCTTGAACTCGATCCATACCATTGCTAGCTCCAGCAACACCTCTAAAGATATTTCCTCCACCAATTACAATGGCAATTTCTACACCTTTGTCGTGAATTTCCTTAATTTCATCAGCATATTCAGCCAAACGTGATGGGTCAATACCGTATTGTCTGTCGCCCATTAGTGCTTCGCCGCTTAATTTTAGAAGAATTCTTTTGTATTTCATTCTAGTTTTTTTGTTTTTATGTGGAGTTTATTATGCATATTTCTCCACCATTTTTTTGTTAAGTTTAGTTCTGCAAATATAGCTATATTCTGTTTTTATGAAATAGTGTTTATAAAAAATAATAAGACACTATAAATTGGAAACTAAACTATCTTCAAAATCATTTACCTCAATAGCCTTATTAACATCATAATCGCCAATTTTTGTTCTTCGTAACGATGTTAAATGCGAGCCAGAATCCATCGCTTTTCCAAAATCATAAGCTAAAGAACGAATGTAAGTACCTTTACTACAAACTACTCTAAAATCAATCTCAGGAAGAGCAATTCTTGTAATTTCAAATTCGTGAATGGTTGTTTTTCTTGATGCAATTTCAACAGTTTCTCCTGCACGAGCATGTTCATAAAGTCGAACGCCGTCTTTTTTAATAGCAGAAAAAACAGGTGGCTTTTGGTTAATTTCTCCCAAAAATTGTTTAACAGTTTCATGAATCAAAGATTCGTTGATATGAGAAGTTGGAAAAGTTTCGTCAATTTCGGTCTCTAAATCGTAAGAAGGCGTCGTGGCTCCAATATAAAAGGTACCCGTATATTCTTTGGCCTGTCCTTGCAGTTCAGTAATTCGTTTGGTAAATTTTCCTGTACAAACGAGTAATAACCCTGAAGCTAATGGATCTAGGGTTCCAGCATGACCTATCTTAAATTTTTTTGGTAAACCAACTTTATTTATAAGCAAATATTTCAGTTTGTTTACGGCTTGAAACGAAGTCCAATGCAAAGGCTTATCAATAAGCAAAATTTCCCCGTTTAAGTAGTCTTCAGCATTCATTAAATTACTGAAAGAGGATGGATAAAAAAGTGGATTATTAGCAATGCAATCCCTACAATAATTCTATAATAACCAAAAACTTTAAACCCATGTTTGCTTAAAAAGCCAATAAAAGATTTAATAGCAACTAGCGCAACTATAAAGGCAATTACATTTCCAATAACTAATAAATTAATTTGATCGTGAGTCAGCACAAAGCCATCTTTGTAATAATCATAACACTTTTTCACTGTCGCGCCAAGCATGGTTGGTATTGCCAAAAAGAAAGAAAATTCTGCCGCCGAAGGGCGTGATAATTTTTGCGACATTCCGCCAACAATACTTGCGCCACTTCTTGAAACACCCGGAATCATGGCTAAACACTGGAATATACCAATTTTAAAAGCTTTAAGATAAGTGATTTCGGTATTGGTTGAATTTCCAAACCAGTCATCCACTTTCAATAATAAAACTCCTCCAATCAAAAGTGATACGGCAACGGTAATAGGATTTTCTAACAAAGCATCAATTTTTTTGGCAAATAATAATCCTAAAATTACAGCGGGTATAAAACCTACCAGAATTTTTAAATAAAATTCGAAAGTTTGAAAAAAGCGTTTAAAATACAAAACCACTACAGAAAGTATAGCTCCCAATTGAATGACTATTGTAAATAATTTAGTAAAATCATCGTGTTCGATTCCGAAAAAAGTACTCGCAAGAATCATGTGACCAGTTGAAGAAACAGGTAAAAACTCAGTAATCCCTTCAATAATAGCAAGAACAATAGCTTGTAAAATATCCATGTATGTTTTTGTATTTTAGATTATAAGAGAATAATCTATTTTTTATCTTTTTTTAATATAGAGTATATGGTAATTCCAAAGCCAATCAAAACCATCGTAGGTGCCAAACGGATTCTTCTGAAGTTAAAAACGGCTTCATTAAAAACCTTAGGATCATCGCTGCCACCGCCTGACATTAATATAAATCCAAGGGCAATTACGGCAATTCCAATTAAAAGAATTTTATAGTTTATTGCATCAAAAAGAAATTCTTGTGGTTGTTGTTTGTCTTCCATTTTATCATTTTGAGGATTGAAGCAATCTTATCCTCTGTTTTAAGGTTGTATTTTTAATCTGTGATTCTAAATTAATATAAATCGTCGGTTCTTAAATTCAAATAGCGTTGCGTTGCAAAATAGGTGCTCAACCATGTGATTAAAATTCCAACTAAAAGTACGCCAAGTAATACAGCTCCAATAAATAATGGCTCCTCGAGTATTTCTAAATTTGGGAAGCTAGTATCTAAATAAATAAGTACACCAATCAATGCTAAAACTGCTAAAAAAGAACCTATCAATCCTAATTTTATACTTCGCATGATGAATGGTTTTCTAATAAATGATTTTGTAGCACCTACCATTTGCATTGTTTTTATAATAAATCGATTCGCATAAATGGATAACCGCATAGAACTATTAATTAAAATTACGGCAATAAAAGCTAAAATACCACTAATAATCAAAATCCACATACTTACTTTCTTGATATTATCGTTTACTAAACTTACTAATTGCTTGTCATAAACTATATCCGAAACCATTTCATTAGCTCTAAAACGACTTTCAATTTTTCGGATATTCTCTGTATCAATATAATCGGCTTTTAAATGAATGTCAAAGGAGTTTTGTAGAGGATTGGCACCTAAAAAAGTCATAAAATCTTCCCCAATAATATCGGTATGCTGTTTAGCGGCTTGCTCTTTTGTAACATATTCGCTCGATTTTACAAATTTAGCCACTTTAAGTTCCTCTTGAAAAGCCTTCATGACACTATCATTAGCTTCGTTTTTGAAGAAAACAGTCATAGCAATTTCTTCCTTAAAATCGTCAGATAGTTTTTTAGAATTAATAACAAATAAACCAAGAAGGCCTAAAAGGAAGAGTACCAGAAATATGCTTAACACAACCGAAAAATAAGAGGATATCAGTCTGCGTTTTTGAAACTTTTCGAAAGAAGAACTCATAATAAATTTAAATTATGTGGTAAAAATAATAAAGAATTTCTTTAATTATACTTTATAACGTTTAAAGTTTTGACTTTAGTACAATAAACGTAAATTTGCTGACTTAAATAGTCATGTGAGATAGGCTTTGCAACTTTGTCACGTTCTAACTTTGAATCTTTTTATGAAATACAATCCCAACGAAATAGAAGCTAAATGGCAAAAATTCTGGTCAGAAAACCAAACATTTGCAGCATCAAACCATTCCGACAAACCTAAATTTTATGTTTTAGATATGTTTCCTTATCCATCAGGAGCAGGATTACATGTGGGGCATCCGTTAGGATACATCGCATCTGATGTGTATGCGCGATACAAGAGACATCGCGGATTCAATGTTCTGCACCCAATGGGTTATGATAGCTTTGGGTTGCCAGCTGAGCAATATGCTATTCAAACGGGGCAACGCCCAGAAGACACAACTTCAGTAAATATTGATGGTGGAGTAGATAAAGAAGGAAAACAAATAGCAGGCTATAGAAAGCAATTGGATAAAATTGGTTTTTCGTTCGATTGGAGTCGTGAAGTCCGTACTTCAAATCCAGATTATTACAAGCACACCCAATGGATTTTTATTCAATTATTCAATTCTTGGTACAATAAAAATACTGACAAAGCCGAAGATATTGCAACGCTAATTGCTGTTTTCGAAAGCGAAGGAAATGCTAATGTAAATGCGGTTTGCGATGATAACATTCCAACTTTTTCGTTAAGCGAATGGAACGCATTTTCATCAGAAGAACGACAAAAAATACTATTACAATATCGATTAACTTATCTGGCGGAAACTGAAGTAAACTGGTGTCCAGGCTTGGGAACTGTTTTAGCCAATGACGAAATTGTAAATGGCGTTTCAGAACGCGGAGGTTTCCTAGTTGTTCGCAAGAAAATGACCCAATGGAGTATGCGAATTTCAGCCTATGCGGAACGTTTGTTGCAAGGTTTAGAAAGCATTGATTGGAGCGAAAGCATTAAGGAAAGCCAAAGAAATTGGATTGGAAAATCGGTTGGAGCGATGGTTTCTTTTAAATTAAAAAATCACGAAGCAAATATCGAAGTATTCACAACACGGCCTGACACTATTTTTGGAGTAACCTTTATGACATTGGCTCCAGAACACGAATTGGTGGCTCAAATCACCACTCCAGAACAAAAAGCAGCTGTTGAAGCCTATATCGAAAAATCCGCAAAACGTTCTGAAAGAGAGCGCATGGCAGATGTAAAAACCATTTCAGGTGTTTTTACGGGAGCCTATGCAGAGCATCCGTTTACCAAAGAACCAATTCCAGTTTGGATTGGAGACTATGTTTTGGCAGGATACGGAACTGGCGCTGTTATGGCGGTTCCCTGTGGTGATGAACGAGATTATGCTTTTGCGAATTTCTTCAAGGGGCAAGAGGGAATGCAAGAGATCAAGAATATTTTTGCCAATGCCGATATTTCAAAAGAAGCATTCAGTTCTAAAGACAACGTTGTTATTGCCAATTCTGATTTCTTGAATGGATTGAATTATAAAGAAGCAACTAAGAAAGTTATCTCAGAATTAGAAAAAATAGGTCAAGGAAAAGGCAAAATCAATTACCGTTTGCGTGACGCCGTTTTCTCTCGCCAAAGATATTGGGGCGAACCATTTCCAGTGTATTATGTGAATGGCTTACCGCAAATGATTGATGCAAAACATTTACCAATCGTGTTGCCAGAAGTAGAAAAATACTTACCAACCGAAGACGGATTACCGCCATTAGGAAATGCTACCGTTTGGGCTTGGGACAGTCTAAACTGTAAAGTAGTTGAAACGAATTTGGTCGACAATAAAACCATTTTTCCATTAGAATTGAACACCATGCCGGGTTGGGCGGGAAGTTCTTGGTATTGGATGCGGTATATGGATGCACATAACGACGGAGAATTTGCCAGTAAAGAAGCTTTAAACTATTGGGAAAGCGTGGATTTATATATTGGCGGAAGCGAACACGCCACTGGACATTTATTGTACTCCCGTTTTTGGAATAAATTTTTAAAAGACAAAGGTTTTGCACCGACAGAAGAACCTTTCAAGAAGTTGATTAATCAGGGGATGATTTTGGGAGAAAGCGCATTTGTGTTTGTTTTACAAGCAAAAATTGGTGATGAAAATGCCTTTGAACAAGTTTTGATAAACTTTCAAACATATAAAGAATATATGAATGGAGGTTTAATAAACAATTTACCAAAAAAATTATTTGAATTTCTTGATGAAAGATTATCAGTTTTTGAAAGTTTTAATAATCGATTATCAGGATTAGAAAGAAGTTTTGTCTGTTTTAAGTCGTCAATAGATGTTAAATATGTCAATTCAAAGAACGAAATAGATTTAACAGATTTATCTAAAGATGAAAGATATAAAAGGTTGTATAATGCATCTTATTTTGATGGTAATGATGTAATCGAGAATAAAAATATTACTGTTGTTCGCGAGGTCGAAAAAATGTCCAAATCCAAATACAATGTAGTTACTCCAGATGATATTTGTAATGAATACGGAGCCGATACCTTGCGTTTGTACGAAATGTTTTTAGGACCCTTAGAACAAGCAAAACCATGGAATACAGCAGGAATTTCTGGAGTTTTTGGTTTTTTAAAAAAATTATGGCGTTTGTATTTTGAATCCCCCTCTAACTCCCCCGAAGGGGGAGAACAGAACATGTTTTGTGTTACTGATGCCGAACCAACCAAAGACAATTTAAAGTCGTTACATAAAACCATCAAAAAAGTAGCTGAAGATATTGAAGGATTTTCTTTCAACACTTCGGTTTCGCAGTTTATGATTTGTGTGAATGAACTGTCGGCTCAAAATTGTCATTCTCGTGCAATTCTAGAACCGTTAGCCATTTTGATATCGCCTTATGCGCCACACATTGCTGAGGAATTGTGGAGTCAATTAGGACATTCTGGTTCAATTGCTACGGTTGATTTTCCAGCATTAGACGAAAAATATTTAATAGAAAGCAGTAAGGAATATCCAGTTTCTTTCAACGGAAAAATGCGTTTCACCATCGAATTGCCTTTAGATTTAACTCCAGATCAAATTGAGGAAATCATCATGAAAGATGAAAGAACGATAAAACAATTAGCAGGAAATGCACCTAAAAAAGTAATTATTGTTCCTGGGAAAGTGATTAATTTGGTTGGATAAAAAGGTTTGCGACATAGAAATATGGCTTTTTTAAAATTAAAAAAGAGAATCATAAGTATGAAAAAACCATTCATTTTTTCTATTGTTGACTACAATACATACCAAAACATCTTATTATCTATGTTTCTATGGGATTAAAATAATAATGCCAAATTGACATTTTCAAAAATTGGCTTATAATTTGATGATCGTTAAATAATTTTAAATTTTAAAACAAAGAATTATGTATTTGATATTAGCAGGTTTAATCATGTTATTCAGTTGGTTAGTAAGTAGTCGATTGAAAAGTAAATTTGAGTTGTATTCTAAATTGCAATTGCAAAACGGAATGTCAGGGCGTGAAATTGCCGAAAAAATGCTCGCCGATCATGGCATTCGTGATGTAAGAGTCATTTCGGTTGAAGGACAATTGACCGACCATTACAATCCAGCCGACAAAACAGTTAATCTAAGTGAAGGAGTTTACAACCAAAGAAATGCCGCCGCTGCTGCAGTTGCCGCTCACGAATGTGGTCACGCTGTACAGCATGCTACTGCTTATAGTTGGTTAGAAATGCGTTCTAAATTAGTCCCTGTGGTAAGCATAACATCTAATTATGTACAATGGATTTTGATTGCAGGTATTTTAATGTTGAAAACATTTCCGCAATTATTATTGGTTGGAATTGTAATATTTGCAGCTACAACGCTATTTACTGTAATCACTTTACCTGTAGAATATGATGCAAGTAACAGAGCTTTAGCATGGTTAGAAAACAAAAATATGCTCACTCGTGAAGAACATGCTGGAGCTAAAGACGCCTTGAATTGGGCTGCTAGAACCTACGTTGTTGCTGCAATTGGGTCTATTGCCACGTTGTTGTATTATATTTCTATTTTTAATAATAGAAGGTAATATTCTTATTATTTTATGAGACAGAAATCCGTTTCAAGAGAAGCGGATTTTTTTTGCGTTAAGTTAATTACCCTCTAACTTTATCAGGATTGTAGCCCAAATAGGGCATTTCCTTTTCGTTGAAAATTACTCCATACTCTTCAAGTTCTTTCAAAATGGGCAGATATACTTCTTTATTTATGGGCAATTGCACGCCTGGAGTTGTAATATTCCCATTTAGGATTTGTAAAGTTGCCATAGCTACCGGTAATCCTACCGTTTTTGCCATTGCGGTATAGGTTTGATCTTCGCCAATGCAAACCATTTTAGAATCTATTTGTTTTTGAACACCGTTTATTTCGAAACCAAACTTGTGGTACATCACAATCATGTCTTTGTCATTGGGTTGCAAGGTCCAACTATCGGTAAGTATTTTTTCTAGAATTTGTGCAGGAGTAGCATTTTTCAATCCCACAATTTTCTTAGAATTCAAAATATCTAATTCTAATAATTTGTCCCACATGATATCGTCTTGTTCGATGCCTAAACTCAATCGCAATTTAATTTCAACTGAATCGGTGGGGTGATAGGGCAAGAACAAGTTGGTGAATTCTCGGTAACTGATGGTTTCAGAATTATCGATGACATAAGTATCATCGGTCATGCCGAGTTGCACAAACATATTCCATGCTTTAGAAAATCCCACACGACGAATGGTGCCACGATATAAAGTCAAAGCGTCGTCTAGACCATAAACGCTTCGGTATTTGAGTGAATCTCTGTTGGCGTATCCTTCAAATCTTCCGTATCCTTCCACTTCCATAAACTCGGTTCTACGGAATAACTTGTGATAAGGAATGTATTTATAGGTTCCTTCCTGAATGAACTTAGCTGCGCCACCTTGCCCTGCTAAAACCACATTTCTAGGAGCCCAAGTAAATTTATAATTCCATAAATTTGTATCTGATTCTGGCGCAACCAATCCGCCACAAAAAGATTCAAACAGAATTACTTTTCCGTCTTTTTCTCTAATTTCATCAATGACTTTCATGGCACTCATGTGGTCAATTCCAGGGTCAAGACCAATTTCGTTCATGAAAATAAGATTGTTCTCTTTTGCTGCAGCATCTAATTCTTGCATGGCATCGCTCACGTATGAGGCGGTAACCATGTGTTTTTTATAAACTATACAATCTCTAGCAATTTCAATGTGTAAATGCGCTGGCAACATCGAAATAACGATATCGGCTTTCTGAATTTCGATTTTTCTCTGATTTTCATCAAAAATATCTAAAGCAATTGCTGTTGCATTTTTATGATTGTTGGTTTTTCTTTGGGCTAACTCGATAGATAAATCGGCAATAGTAAGATGCAAATTTTCCTGATCGGATTTTTTTAATAGGTATTGTATTAAAGAAGATGCTGAACGACCAGCTCCAATAATTAGAATATTTCTCATTGTTTTTGTGAATAGTGATACAAATATATTAAATTGTAAATGCTTGTAAGATATAATGTATAATTTTGATTGATTTTTTGAGGATAGTTTCTAAAAGTTTTTGTAATCATTTAAAGTTTTAATATTAATACAACGATGAATTTGAAGTAAGAAAAATTTAATTAATTTGTTTGTATACAAACAATTAACTAGCTTCGCTTCTTTGTTTTAATAAAATATCATGTATAGAATTTACTTAATCTTTAGTCTCGTTTTTTGTATTACTACAGCTTTTTCTCAAGCAATAAGTCTCGACACAAGTTTTGGAAATAATGGCACCCAAGTTGCTGTTTTTCCCAAAAATTCTCCAACTTCTCTCGCTACCTCACGTGCCAATGCAATTGCTTTGCAAAGCGATGGTAAAATTGTTTTAGCAGGAACTAAAACCCCTATTGGAACTGGAACTGAATTTGGTTTGACCAGAATGAATGCTGATGGGAGTCTAGACATCACTTTTGGAACCAATGGTGTTACTAACACAGATTTTGTTAATCCTCCCTATAATTTAAGCAGCACTTATGATGCGATATTGGCTATTGCTATTCAAACAGATGACAAAATTGTCGCCGTTGGAAATACTTCAAATTTTAACTTGTATAATTTTTTGGATGTTGCCATGGCGCGATACAATAAAGATGGAACTTTAGATACGAGTTTTGGAGTTGGGGGAAAAGTTTTTACCGATTTTGATGGTTTTTCAGATAGCGCAACCGATGTTAAAATTCAAAATGACGGCAAAATTGTACTATGTGGGAAAACTAATTTTACAGATGGTTCTACCTATCCGCCAGAATATTCCTCACAGCATGGGAATTTTATTTTGGCTAGATATAATACAAATGGCACATTAGATACTACTTTTGGCAGTAATGGAAAAGTGGTATTATCTTTTGGAGATAATAATAATGGTGATTTTGGGAATTCTTTATTGTTAACGGATGATCAAGAAATAATTGTTTCAGGAATATCAAACCAAATGGTAGCAGTTGCTAAATTTGATTCAAAAGGAAATTTAGACCCTTCTTTTGGTGTAAACGGAACCGTAAAAACTGATATTGGACTCTCTGGTTCTAGTTTAATAGACGTTACAAGTATGAAATTTCAAAAAGGCGGCAAGTTTATTGTTGCTGGTGAAAAATACACTTCCTTTAATGAAGGAAAGGCCTTTATGATGCTTCGGTATAATGCGAATGGGGATTTAGACACAACCTTTGGAAATCAAGGAAAAGTATTTACAGAGTTTACTTATAGTAATGATACTGCTTATCAAATTTTATTTCAGCCCGATAGTAAAATAATTCTAGTAGGAAGAGCTTTTGGAGCTAGTTTGGCGATGACTCGTTACAGTGAGGATGGTGTTTTAGATTTAACTTTTGCTACTAGCGGTAAATATTATTATAAAAATACCGACCCCAACCCTGTTGTGACTGCTTATGATGCCATATATCTTCCCACAAATCAAATATTAGTAGCTGGGAGTACGTCGTCTAATATAGGCGTTTCAAGGTTTAATTTATCAGATGTATTAGGTCTTCCCAAAACAAATAGAAAAACAACGAACATATTTACATATCCAAATCCCACAAAAGATTTTGTAAATATCAAATTGAATTCTGAATTCATTTCAATTGTTGATTATTCTATTTATGATGTTCAAGGCAAATGCTTGAAAAAAGAATTAATAAAACCATCAACGTTTATTTCAAAGATTGATGTGTCAACTTTTAAAAAAGGAAATTATATTTTAAAAATTAATACGCTAACCGAGATTTTTGTTGTGAAAATTATCAAGGAATAAGAGTCATGATAGAATATAAACAGCAGTGAAAATTAATAAAAAAGCCCACATGAAGTGAGCTTTCTATTTTAGGTAAAGGGAGATTATTCTAAATCTTCTAAATCCTTTAAATCTTCTTGCTTAGATTCTATCTTTTTTTGTTCAAATTGTTCGTCTTTGGCTACTTCATCCTTTATAAGAGTTACTTTTCCAACTACAACAATTAGTGTAATTCCCATGATAATAAGAATCCATTTAGGCAAACTTTTTTGATTAATATCGGATTGTATAAATGCTATAAAAGCAAAAATTAATGCCAATCCTACAGGCAATAGTGCTAAGGTTCCCAAAGGTAATACGGCAAATACAATTCCTAGAATTGCAAATACAATGGCTAAAACAATAAATAATTTTCTCATAATTTTATAATCCAGAAGCGTTAGTTAATGTAAGTTGTCCTGTTCCCACAGGAATACTAAATTTGATTAAAGCAGGTATTTTTGCCGAATCGGCAGTAAGCCAAATGATATTTTTGTCAGTTCCTCTAAGGGCTTGGGTTTTTGCTCCAATAGAAATTTTATAACATGTTTTTGTTCCTAAGTTTCCAGCTGAAACAGATTCTTTACCCATAAATTTTACCGAAACTGCCATTTCTTTTTGGTCAAAAACTACTATAAAAGATTTTATTTGTCCGGGTTTAAATGTGCTGAAATCTATTGTTCTTACTTTGTATAATAAAGAAACTACATCTTGAGTTGCTCCACCGATTTGGAAGGTTTTTTTAGTTTCAGGAGTATTTTTTTTATTAACGGTACTTTCTATAGTTTTTCCGTCATTTTTGAAAATGTATTTTTCTCTCTTAGTGTATTTGCCCTCAAAAATATCTCTTTTATATAAACTAGGTTTTAGCGTAATAGGATCTACATAAGATTCATATAAATCTCTAATCTTAAAAAAAGTATCCCATTTACTAAAAGTTGTGGCTTGACAACTTAAATGAAGTAAGGTTTTTTTGGAAGTCTTTACCGTTTCGGTTTCCATAGTTACCTGGGCGAGTTGTGTCATCAGACCGCTCATGTTATAGGAAGCCGCATAAATAAATTTCTCTCCTGATTTTACAGTTTTGTTTACTTGTCCAAAAAGCGAGTTAATCGTTAGAATAACAGTAAGAATTAAAAGTATTTTTCTCATTAGGGTTCTCTATTTTTATGAATTACAAATATAATATTTTTTATTAGTAACAAAAGGAATTAATAAATCATAAATAGCTTTCTATTTTCATGTATAACCAATAATTTTACTTTTTATAAAAAAATAAAATATAATGGAAAGAAAAATGGTATTAACAGCGTTACTATTTGGAGTAATTGCTATTGTTCTAGGCGCTTTTGGAGCACATGCATTGAAAAAAGTTTTATCAACAGAACAATTGATTGCCTTTGAAACTGGAGTGAAATATCAAATGTATCATACTTTATTTTTATTGTTTGTTGGCACAACAACTTTGGTAACCGAAAAGGCTAAAAGAACAATTTTATACTTAGTGGTGTTAGGAGTTCTCTTTTTTTCGGGTTCCATTTATCTTTTAGCAACAAATGACTTAACTAGTATTGATTTTAGAGCAATAGGTTTTATTACTCCTATTGGAGGATTATTCCTTATTGGGGCTTGGCTTTTTACTTTTATCGCAGTTATAAATAATAAAAGATGAAGATGTTACAAAAGTTGATTATTCTTTAATTTATAAAAATTAATAAACAAAACGGATGTTTATTTTTAAAATCGAAAAGAATTCTGTTTAAATTGATGTTTTTAATACCAGAATTATTGGATTTTTCTTAAAAAGTAATAGTATTAGAATGAAGAATATGTAATAGAAAAACGTTTGCACTTTAAGTATATAGAAATTTAAAATGTTAAAAGTTATGAATATGGTTATTTTTTTTGATACTTCTTGTCATTATCCTAATTCGTAACAAGAGTTATGGATAGTTCAAATGAATTTACTTTCTTTGTCCCATAATTCTAAAAATGAAACAGTTATGTCTATTAAGAAACAATTTATAAAATCGAAACCAGTTTGCAAAGTAACTTTTAGTGTTGATGCAAAAGATGCAACTAATGCATCAGTAGTAGGTGATTTCAACAACTGGAGTGTAGAAGAAGGACAACTTAGCAAATTAAAAAACGGAACTTTTAAAGGAGTTTTCGAATTAAATACAGACGCTATCTATGAATTTAAGTATGTTGTTGATGGTGTTTATGTTAACGATTCTGAAGCGGATTATTTCATCTGGAATGAATTTGCAGGTGCTGAAAATGGCGTATTAGAATTGTAAATTTAAATCTACAAAATATAAAATCGCTCATTGAGCGATTTTTTTTTAATTTTTCAGTTTAAAAAATCTATTTGACTCAGATTTGTTTCGCTTACTAATTCTTGAGGAGTCTGATCTTTTCTAAAGAGTCGAGCAGAACGGGATCCTTTAAGAATAATATTATCTCCATTTATCTCTAACCAACTTCCTTCCCGTAAACCTAAAACGGGAATAGAATTAAATTGATGGAATTCAGAAATACGAGTTTCACGTGTTTCTCCCATATATTTTGATTGCAAAAGAGCATCTATGTAATGTGGATTCAAATTAAAAGGAATTAATCCTAGTGTTTTGAAACTTGGCGGATAAACAATAGGCATATCATTTGTTGTTTGCATGGTTAAGCCGCAAATATTACTTCCAGCACTTGTGCCTAAATAAGGAGTTCCTTTTTTTAGAGTTGTCGCTAAAACGGTCATTATTTCTTTTTTATACAATTCATAAACCAATAGAAACGTGTTTCCACCTCCTGTAAAAATCCCTTCTGCTTTTTCAATAGCTTCTGCCGGGTTTTCAAATTCATGAATGCCTCGAACCGTAATATTTATTTTAGAAAATGCTAAATGTACTCTGTTGGTATATTCTTCATGCGAAATGCCGCCTGGTCTAGCATAGGGAATAAACAGAACAGTTTTACAATCTTTGAAATGATTTTCTAAATGCGGTAAAAGATATTCTAAATAATCTTCACCCCATAACGTTGAAGTACTAGCAATAATAAGGTTTATCATTTTTTGAAATGGTGCTATTTTAGTATAAAGATAAAAAATATAGGAAACCTATAAGCAAAATATTTTTTTAAATTAACTTAAAATTAGTAAGCTATTAGCAATTTATTGTGAGGCTATTAAAATACATTTACAAAACAAATAAAGGCTTAGCTTATAGTAGAATATATAACATAATTTAAAGATTGTGTCCCAGAAATCACTAGCTTTGTTAGTACATTGAATGCTAAAAATAAAATAATAGTGTCTTTCTTAATACGAGAAGTAGCTTTGAGATGTCTAAATAGTGTTGAAGATGAAAAGTAAAATAGGAATACTAGCATTTTTTTTATTTGGTCAAATTTGTTTAGGTCAAATTGGGACAAGGAAGTTAATTCATGGTCAGGTTGTTAATGATTCTATCAATGTAGAGAATGTTGTTGTTTTTAATGCGAATTCAAAGACAGGCACTGTTACAAGCAATCAAGGGTATTTCTCAATATATGTAATGCAAAGTGATACTTTAGTTTTTTCGGGCTTGCAATTTAAATCCAAAAAAATAATCTATTCTGAAATTAAAGGATCTGAAATTAAAGTAAAATTAGAAGCATTTAGCTATCAATTATCAGAAGTTGTGGTGTTTAAAGAAAAAAAAACAAAACCAATTGCTAGTTCTCAGGCAATTATTGATAAAAAGTATTTTGACGATGAGAAGTCATCTCCCAAAAACAAAGCAATGATTCCAGTAAATGTTCTTGAAAACCCCATGGATTTTGTTCGTATCTATAAAGATGTTTTTAAAATATTGAAGATTAATACGCCTAAAATATTAGATTTTACAACTAAAACAGATTTTACAGAACTTGTCATGAAAAAAATTGATTATTCTTTTTTTAACAACACATTAAAGTTAAAAGATGATGAGATTAAACTTTTTCTTGTTTATTGTGAAAACGACCCAAAATCAAGTGTATTATTAAAATCCAATACAAAATTTGAATTAATGGATTTTTTAATAGAGAAGAATATAGAATTTAAAAAAATCGCCAATTTTGAGAAATAAATCTCTATTATTCATGCTGTTTTTCGTTTTTCAAATTGCCTCGAGCCAATCATTCATAGAAGAAAAAATTACATTTCAAATTCTAGTCGACTCTATTCCCGTAGAGAAAGTTAATGTAGTTAATGAAATAAGTCAAAAAGCCACAGCATCAAATAAGTATGGAATTGTATCTATGAGTGTTTCAGTTGGTGATATTATTCTGTTTTCTGCAGTAAACCTTGAGCCCAAAAAATTAAAAATAAGTCTAGATGATTTAAAATCAGGTGAAATTATTGTAAAAATGAAAACTAAAAACAATCAATTAAAAGAGGTAGTTGTCAATCAAAACGAAGCTATTAATGCAGTTTCTGCTGGAGTTTTGCAAAAGCCGGCTAAAAAATATACTCATGCAGAACGGAAATTATATGAAGCAACATCAGGAGGAGGACTAGTACCCCTTAACCCTCTAATTAACTGGTTTACTGGCCGAACAAAAATGTTGAAAAAAGAAATTATTGTCGAAAAGCATGAAAAATTGCTAGTAAGATTAGATGGCTATTATAAAGACGACTATTATACAGAGGTTTTAAAAATTCCTACAGCATATATCAAAGGATTTCAATATTATTTGATAGAAGATGCTGATTTTTCGCGAGCATTAGAATCTAAAAATAAAGCAATGACATTGTTTTTAATAAAAGGATTAGCAACAAATTATTGTCAACTTATTTTTAAAAAAGAATAACATTTTTAATTTATTACACAAAATAATAGATGCCGAAGTTTTTGTATTTTTGCATTGAAATAAACAACAATTATTATGTTTGGTATAGGAGGCGGAGAAATATTTTTTATACTGCTTGTAGTTTTAATGCTTTTCGGATCAGATAAAGTTCCAGAAATGGCTAGGACTTTTGGTAAATTAATGGCGCAATTAAAAAACGCAACTAATGATATTAAAAGTGAAATTCAAAAAGGAGTAGATGGTACAGGTTATGATACGACCATAACTGACATATCTTCAGAAATAAATAAAGCAAAAGAAAACTTAATAGGAAATGCTAACTCTACTGTAACCAAAATAAAGGAAGATATTGAAGAAGTTACTGGACCAATAAAAAGACAACTGTAATGCTTGAAAAAATCATCAATTTTGATAAAGTTGTTTTTGTTTATCTAAACGGATTAGGCTCAGAGACTTTTGATGGATTGTGGCTATTAATAACGAAACAAATCAATTGGACTCCTTTATTTCTATTGGTTTTTTATCTTTTACAAAAGAAAATTGGCTGGAAAAATTTTCTATATTACATTTTATTTATAAGTGTTTTAATAGTTATTTGCGATCAAACCGCTAATCTTTTTAAAGAAATTTTTCAACGCTTAAGGCCTTGTAATGATCCTGAAATTAAAGATGTTATTCGAATAGTAAAATCGAGTGATACAAAAAGTTTCTTTTCAGGTCACGCAACAAGTTCAATGGCTACTGCGGTTTTTACGTATTTAATAATGCGCAAACACTATAAACATATTTATTTGTTGTTTATATTTCCATTGATTTTTGCCTACAGCCGAATTTACCTTGGATTGCATTATCCTATAGATATTCTAACAGGTTATGTTGTTGGGGCTACTTTTGGTGTTGTCTTTTATAAATTGTATACGAAATATGTTTTTAAAACTAAAGTACTCTAGTGACCGTGAGTCCATCTCTAATGGGTAATAAAACCGTTTCTACTCGAGTGTCATTATTTAATAATTCATTGTATTCCAATAAAACTTTAGTGCTACTGTCATTGGGTTGCAATGGCTCTAAAACCTTGCCACTCCACAATACATTATCCGATAAAATGACGCCGCCCTTATTCATTTTAGGAACTACCAATTCAAAATAGTTAAGGTAATTTTCTTTATCGGCATCAATAAAAACCAAATCAAATTTTATAGATAAAGTCGGAATAATGTCTATTGCCTCGCCTAAATGTTGCACTATTTGTTTGCCCCAAGGCGATTTGTCAAAATGCTTTCTTTGAAAATCGATTAACTCCTCTTTGATGTCTATGGTATGAAGTATTCCGTTTTCTTGCATGCCTTCGCACAAGCATAATGCAGAGTAACCCGTGTAAGTCCCAATTTCGAGAATATTTATAGGGCTAATTAATTTTGACAACATACTCAAAACCCTGCCTTGAAAATGCCCGCTTAACATTCTAGGCAATAAAATTTTTTGGTAGGTTTCTTTGTTTAAAGCAGCTAATAATTTGGGTTCAACTTGAGAATGTTGCTCAATATAATCTTCTAGTTCTTGAGATATGAAGTGCATTTAATTATTTTTTCAATTTGTGTCAAAGTTATCAAATAATCAAATCAACACACGAGCATTTATGCAAATTCATGAAATTAATCAACAAATTGTCATTAAATTTGCGCCATGCAAATCGACAAAAAGGACATACGATCATTATCTAAAGAACAATTACGAGATTTTTTTGTTTCAAATAGCGATAAATCTTTTCGTGGGAATCAAGTTTACGAATGGTTGTGGAGCAAAGGAGCGCACCATTTTGATGATATGACCAATCTATCTAAAGAAACTCGAGCCATGCTTTCTGATAATTTTGTAATCAATCACATCAAAGTCGATACTATGCAACGCAGTGAGGATGGGACTGTAAAAAATGCAGTTCGTTTGCATGATGGACTAGTTGTAGAAAGCGTGTTAATACCAACAAATACAAGAACAACCGCTTGTGTTTCTAGTCAAGTGGGTTGTAGTTTGGATTGTAATTTTTGTGCTACAGCAAAACTAAAAAGAATGCGAAATCTAGAGCCTGCCGAAATTTACGATCAAGTACTAGCTATAGATAAAGAAAGCCGTTTGTACTACAATCATCCGCTTTCCAATATTGTTTTTATGGGAATGGGAGAGCCGTTGATGAATTACAACAATGTCATCAAAGCTATTGATATGATAACATCTACTGAAGGTCTAGGCATGTCGCCTAAACGAATTACAGTTTCAACTTCTGGAGTGCCTAAAATGATTAAAAAGCTCGCTGATGATGAAGTAAAATTTAAATTAGCAGTTTCTTTACATTCTGCAATCGATGAAATTCGTTTTAAGATTATGCCTTTTACAGTTAATTTTCCATTAGCAGAATTGCGAGAATCACTAGAATATTGGTACTATAAAACCAAAAGTAAAATCACATACGAATATGTGGTTTGGAAAGACATAAACGACAACAAGGAATCAATAGATGCGCTGGTAAAATTTTGTAAATATGTTCCGTGCAAAGTAAATCTTATAGAATACAATCCTATTGATGACGGAGAATTTCAACAAGCCTCAGAACAATCTATTAATGCCTATATCAAAGCTTTAGAATCTTACGGAATTGTAGCAAAAGTAAGAAGAAGCAGAGGAAAAGACATTGATGCTGCTTGCGGACAATTAGCCAATAAAGAAGCCTAAAAACGCTAAATTTAGAGTCTTTAGGCTTACTAAATAGTTTAATTTCGTAAAGTAAAATTTTGAGTTTCGCCATTAATGGTTAAAGTCGCTTTATTGTCACACTCCCCATTTCCGTAGTCTAAAATCCAAGGAGCACCCGTTCTTACTATTGAAATGGTACCGCTCACAATATTTGGACAACTCCATTTTACTATTAATGGTTTGGTTATAGTTGTAGAATGTAATGTTCCGTTTGGTAAGGTAGTTTTCCAATTGCCAGTTATCGAAAACACATTATCGGTTAAAATTGTAGTTCCATATCCTTCTGTAAATTCTCTAACTCTTTCTCCAACTCGAGTATAAATATTGCCGTTTGGATAAGTTACAGTCATATTTAAATTGATAGTGGCTTGTCGATTTCCGTTTTGTAAAATAGTTTTAACTACAGTTCTCGAACCAGCTACTTGACGATCATTATGATAAAAATTTTCGAAAGTGTAATTGATAGTTCTTGTTAAGGCATCAAAATCATTTATAAAATTGATAATTATTTTTCCTCTAACTAAATTTCCATTATAAAGAGTACAATTTGTTGTCCCAAAATCTACAGTTCTTGTTCTAGAATCTCCATCAACAACAGTATTAACTGTAGCACAATTTGTTAAAAAACTTCCAGAGTTAGAATTTGTTCGTCCTGCAGAAGCCACTACATCATTTGATTGAGATTCTACAATTTGTAAAACATCATCAGAAATAGCGTCAATTTTCGTATCAGATTCGATGTCTGAACCACTTACTACAGAAGTTTTTTCTTCTTTGTCACAGCTTATAATTAATAAAAAACTAATCATAGCCAGCATTACAATTTTTGATTTCATAATTACATTTTTTAAGTTTCCATTAAGACATTCAAATATAGAAAAGGTTTAATTGATAGCCTAAAAAATCTAAATTATAACTTTTGCACTCTTGTACATTATAAGTACCTTTGAAAACTGATGAACATCACTTCACAAATAAAAAAACCCATTCAAGTTGAAATGGAACTTTTCGAGAAAAAGTTCTATGAATCGATGACTTCAAAAGTCGCATTGCTTAACCGTATTACCTATTATATTGTCAATAGAAAAGGCAAACAAATGCGCCCGATGTTTGTTTTCCTTACTGCCAAAATGGTTTCTAACGGAAGTGTAAATGAAAGAACCTATCGTGGTGCTTCGGTAATTGAATTAATTCATACAGCAACTTTAGTTCATGACGATGTAGTAGATGACAGCAATAGGCGAAGAGGTTTTTTTTCCATCAATGCGCTTTGGAAGAATAAAATTGCGGTTCTCGTTGGGGATTATCTTCTTTCAAAAGGATTATTGCTTTCCATTGATAATGGTGATTTTGATTTATTAAGAATTATATCCGTTGCCGTTCGCGAAATGAGTGAAGGCGAGTTGTTACAAATTGAAAAAGCCAGAAGATTAGATATTATAGAAGAGGTTTATTACGAAATTATTCGAAAAAAAACAGCTACACTAATTGCTTCATGCTGTGCACTTGGAGCAAAATCGGTAATTGATGATGAGATTCAGGTAGAGAACATGCGAAAATTTGGCGAACTCATTGGAATGGCATTTCAAATCAAAGATGATTTATTCGATTATTCAGAAGAAGCTATAGGAAAACCAACAGGAATTGACATCAAAGAGCAGAAAATGACATTGCCATTAATTCATGTATTGAATAATTGCAGTCCAAAAGAAAAATCTTGGCTCATTAATTCAATAAAAAACCACAACAAAGACAAAAAACGAGTTGCAGCAGTTATAACTTTTGTAAAAAACAATAATGGATTGCTTTATGCTGAACAAAAAATGGCTCAATTTCAGCAAGAAGCACTTCAACTTTTGCAAGATTATCCTAATTCTGAATTTAAAGATGCCTTAATTTTAATGGTAAATTATGTAATTGAAAGAAAAAAATAAATAAAATTTTATCTTTAAAGTCCTGATTTTATTGGTATTTTAATTATTTTATTTTTTATTCTTTATTTTTTTTAATACATCATGCAACCTTTTTACAGATGTTCTCGTCTATGCTAATAGAAACACTTTATAAAATATTTTGAAAGTAATCAATTTACATCAGGAGGAATACGAAATCATTCAGTTGGCTATCGAAAATAATCGTCAGGCTCAACAAGTGATTTATGCAAAGTTTTCTCCAAAAATGTTAAGTGTTTGCCGTCAATATACCAAGGATTTGCAAAATGCTGAAGATTTGATGATTACTGCATTTATGAAAGTATTCTTTAATTTAAAAAAATTTGAACATAAAGGAAGTTTTGAAGGCTGGATAAGACGCATTATGGTAAACGAATGTATATCCTATATTAGAGTAAACAAAAAGGTCAGTTTTTTAGAAGATACTTATTATAAAGAGGAAAGTTTTAATAATATAGAAAGTAATTTTAGTGTAAATGACATTCAGTTTCTAATAGATAATTTACCCGATGGTTATAAGATGATTTTCAATTTATATGCTATTGAAGGATATAAACACCAAGAGATTGCAACAATGTTAGGTATTAATGAAGGGACTTCAAAATCGCAGTTGTCGCATGCTAGGAAAATGCTGCAAGAACAAATAATAAAGTTAAAAAATTATAGCAATGGGACCGAATAAATTTGAAATCGATTTCCAAAAGAAACTGAATCATCGACAGATTAAGCCTAGCGCAAATTCTTGGGACAGGCTCGATGCGATGCTTACTGTTGCAGAAGAGAAAAAGACAAAGCGCAATTACGATTGGATGTATATTGCCGCAAGTATTATCGGATTTATATTTATTGGAACATTATTTTTTAGTCAAACCGAAGAACTTATTGATGTAAAAAGAAATAATGTAGTTCTCGAAAGCAAAGCAATAACAAAACCTTTAGAAAATGCAATTAAAGAGCAAACAAAAATAATCGTTTCGCCTAGTATATCTCCAAAAAGTATAGCTATGGCCTCTAAGGATAGTAATTTTAAACAAAATCAGGTTATTCAGAACCCAACACCCAATACCCAACGCCTAACGCCAAATAAAATCATCAATCAAAAAGCAGAACAATTAAATGCTTTAAATCAAAACACTGTTATAGTTGACGAACGTATAGCCGCTATTGAAAACCTTTCAAAAAATGAAATTCCAAAATCAGTTGTCAAAGTGGATGCTCTTCATTTACTTTCGCAAATAGATGGAGAATTGGAACTTTCCTTTCGAGAAAAAGTAATTAATACCATAGGTAAAAATTACAAAACTGTAAAAGTGGCATTAGCCAATCGCAATCAAGAATAAATCAATTAATCAAATTTAAAACAAATCATCATGAGAAATTTTACTATTTACTTAACAGGATTACTTTGTCTTTTTTTAACCAAAGTTTTTTCGCAAGATACTTTTGAATCACGTGCAAAATCAATTGCAATAAAAATAGAGAACATAACTAAAGACGAAAAAGCAGGACTTAAAGAGGAAGTAGAAGCCGTAAATGTAGAACTTGAAAAAGGCATTATTACCAAAGAGCAAGCTGACGAAAAAAAACAAAAACTAGCTGAATCTAGAGCTAAAGCTATTGAGTTTAGAGTGTCTCAAGCTCAAACCGAATTAGTCAATTTAGTGCAAGAAAAAGTAGATGGAAAAATAAAAACCAACGATGACGATTTTAATTTCTTGTTTTTTCACAAATCTGACGGAAAAAATCATGATAAATTCATGAAATGCCAAGACTCTATTAAGAATTTTTCTAGGACTACCACTCAATTTGTTTTTGCATTAGGGATAAATAATTTAGTAACTAATAAGGCAGTTGCTAATTCGGATTATCGCTATTTAGGCTCACATTTCTATGAATGGGGTTTTACGGGCAACACTAGAATTTTCAAAAAAAGTAACTTACTCCATGCAAAATATGGAATGTCAGTAATGTATAACAACTTACGACCAACAGACGATAGACTGTTTTTTGATTCTGGTAAACAAACAAGCCTAGAAAAAAGTCAGTTTAAACTTGATGAATCTCGATTTCGTAACGTGTATTTAGTTGTTCCATTGCATTTAGAATTTGATTTTTCCAGAACTAAAAAAAGCGGTGATAAAACCATTTTCAGAACCCATCAAAGTATTCGAATAGGATTAGGTGGATACTTTGGAGCTAATTTAAAATCGAAACAAATTTTAAAATATGAAAACACTGACGGTAATGATGTAAAAGTTCGTACTAAAGGAGATTTTAATGTAAATGAATTTATGTATGGTACAAGTGCATATATAGGTTATAAAGATATAAGCTTATATGCTAAATACGACATAAGCCCTTTGTTTAGTGACAATAGTATAGACCAAAATAATGTTTCTCTTGGTATTCGTTGGGATTGGAATTAAAATGAGTTTGAATTAGTTTTTTTTTAGAGTTTAAATCCTAGAAGGTTTTTTGCTATCTAAAAACTTTGTAACTTTGAGCTTTTTCAACTTTGACTCTAACATAAATTGATTTCAAAAGCCACCATAGATACCGTTTTCGAAACTGCTCGAGTAGAGGAAGTTATTGGCGATTTTGTACAATTAAAACGTGCTGGAAGTAATTTCAAAGGGTTGAGTCCGTTTTCAGATGAGCGCTCTCCATCCTTTATGGTGTCGCCAGCAAAGGGAATTTGGAAAGATTTTAGTTCGGGAAAAGGTGGCAATGCTGTGGCTTTCTTGATGGAACATTCTCATTTTACCTATCCAGAAGCCATTCGGTATTTAGCCAAAAAATACAATATCGAAATTGAAGAAACCGAACAAACTGATGAAGAAAAAGCCATTACAGATGTTCGAGAAAGTATGTATCTCGTAACTGAATTTGCAAAAAATTATTTTCACGATACTTTATTAAATGTAGAGGAAGGTAAAGCCATTGGCTATACTTATTTTAGAGAACGTGGTTTTACCAATGAAACCATCAAAAAATTCGTTTTAGGATATTCGCCTGAAGTTTGGGATTCTTTCTCAAAAGAAGCTTTGGGGAAAGGATATAAAATAGAATTTCTAGAAAGTACAGGACTCACAATTGTTAAGGAAGACAAGCTTATAGATCGTTTTAGAGGTCGAGTAATGTTTCCTATACAAAGTATGTCGGGAAGAATTCTAGGTTTTGGAGCTAGGATTCTAGGAAATGATAAAAAAGCAGCAAAATATTTAAATTCTCCTGAAAGCGATATTTATCATAAAAGCAAAGTGCTATACGGAATCTTTCAAGCCAAGCAAGCCATCGCTAAGCAAGACAATTGTTATTTGGTTGAAGGGTATACTGATGTAATTCAGTTTAATCAATCGGGAATAGAAAATGTAGTAGCATCTTCAGGGACAGCATTAACTCCCGATCAAATTCGATTAATAAATAGATTAACCAAAAATATTACAGTACTTTATGATGGTGATGCCGCCGGACTTCGAGCTTCTATTCGTGGAATCGATTTAATCCTTGAGGAAGGCATGAATGTAAAAGTGTGCACCTTTCCTGAAGGCGAAGACCCCGATAGCTTTGCTAAAAAAACAACTTACGAGGATTTAGTTTTGTATTTAGAAAATAATGCAAAAGATTTTATTCAATTTAAAGCGTCGTTGTTGATGAATGAAGCTAAGAATGATCCTATAAAAAAAGCCGATTTAATTAGAGATATGGTATTGAGTATTTCTAAAATTCCTGATCGTATTAAACGCGAAATATATATACAGGAATGTTCTAGAATTATGGATATTTCTGAACAGGTTTTATTGAATACATTGGCACAATTGGTTCAAAAGGACATTTCTGAAGCGGGAAAAAAATTAAAACAAGATCAAAAAGCCTTTGAAGTTGTAAAAAATGACGAAAAAATTGCAGTTGAAAAAATTGATGTTTTATATGAATTAGAACGAAAAATCATAGAAATTCTTTTGTTGTACGGAGATAAAGTTGAAGAATTTGAAGATGTGCTTTTAAAAGCAAATGAAGAAGGCGAAATAGAAAATACCATTGAAAGAAAGGAATATAAAGTCTATCAGCGCATTTATTTGAGCTTACAGGAAGATGAGGTAGAATTAGCCAATCCTTTGTTTAGAGGGATTTACAATCACTTAATAAATTACTATCATCAAAACGAGACTTTTCAAATTGAGCAGTATCTAATGCATTTAGAATCTGATTTTTCTAAAGAAGTTACAGATATTCTAATGATAGATGAACAACAAACTTTACACAATTGGGAAGGCCAACATATTATTGTAAAACTAAAAGACCAAACCATTTCACAATACGTGTCTGAAACTATACTAACAATGAGGTGGTTTCTAGTAGATGGAATTATCGAAGAACTCAAAGCATCTATTTCATCGGAAGTGGATGCAGACAATTCTGAGTCAATGGCTATGGCTGTAGATTATTCTAAACTAATAAATTCTTTTTCTAAAAAGCTAGGAAGAGTAATGTCTCGCTATAATTAGACGATTTCAAGAGTTTTGGCTTTATTCACTAAATCAACAAGATTTGTTACGTTCAATTTAGTTAATAATCTTAATTTATAAGTACTAATCGTTTTTTCATTCAAACCAAGAATGGCCGAAATTTCATTATTTTTTTTACCATTACTTAAATAACGCAGTACTTCAATTTCTCTGTTTGATAATTTTCTATACAAACGTTCGCTTTTATTCTGTTTTGCAATTAAAGCTAAACTCTTCTTAATGGCATCGTTCAAAATAATCTGACCTTGTTGTACTTTTGTGATGGCAATACCTAAAGTCTCTAATTTTGCGGTTTTGTGAACATATCCTGCAACTCCCGCTTTTATAGCATTAGGGGCATATATTTGTTCAGAATAACCACTAAAAATAATGATTTTAGTTTTGGTGTAGTGTTTAATAATTGCTTTTAATTCATAAAGACTAGACATTCCTTCCAAATCTAAATCAATAACTAATACGTCAATTTCTTTGGTATAAAGAACATCTTTCACCATAGAAAAGTTCCCTACATTAGCAACTATACTTATTGTAGCATGATCCCTAAAATATGATTTTACTCCAAAATGTACTACGGGATAATTATCAGCTAAACAAACTTTAATCATAATTTTCTGTTATTTAATATTAAATTGGCAAATGCATAAGATAAATTTAAGAAAAAAAAACTTAATAATGCAATTTTATTAGATAAAAATACAATTAATTCCGATTAACTAAGCAAATTGGTATAGGATTCATTTTGTGTTGGTTAGTTTTATTGAGATGTTTGTAAATTTCAAACACTTCTTTTTCTCTTCCTGAAAAATCAGCTGCTGTTTTGCCTAATTCATCTTCTTCCATAGCCCATTCTAATTCATCATAGCTGGCTCCAAGTTGTTGTTCATCCGTTCTTGCATCTCCAAATAATCCATCAGAAGGATCAGCATTTAATATTGAATCAGGAACTTTCAAGAAGGTTCCTAAAGCATATACTTCCGATTTCATCAAGTCTGCAATTGGACTCAAATCAACACCTCCATCTCCATATTTTGTGTAAAAACCAACTCCAAAATCTTCAACCTTATTACCTGTACCAGCTACTAATAAGCCATGAATCCCAGCAAAATAATAAAGAGTTGTCATTCTTAATCTTGCTCTAGTATTAGCTAATGATAAATGAAGCTTATGAATATCATTCGAATCTGGAACTTGTTTTTTAAAATCTTCAAAAACAGGAGTCAAATTCACTTCAATAGAATTGACATTTAAAAATCTTTTTTTCAATTGTTCAATATGTTCTTTACCGCGGCTCACATGTGACTCTGCCTGATGTATGGGCATTTCTAGACATAGAACACTTAATCCTGTTTGAGCACAGAGTGTAGAGGTCACCGCTGAATCGACTCCGCCAGAAATACCTACAACAAAACCATTTACTTTTGCATTTTCTGCATATTCTTTTAACCAGTTTACAATGTGCAGAGTAACCTTTTCTACTTGTAAGGTGCTTTTTTTAGACATAATTGAAAAATTATAAAAACCGTAATGTATATTTGCAAAAATAATACTATTTCTAGAGATTTTTTAGTAATTAGTGTCATTCGTAAAATTTTTATAATTTCTATAAAATAGAGGACTTAAAATTAAATATAAATTAATTTGTGGTTCACTTTAGGTTAATATCCAAATTCACTTCATGAAAAAGTATTTTTTAATAATAACTCTTATATCAATAGTCTTATTTTCATGTGATAAAAAAAGTAAAGTCGAAAAAGAAATCGAGAACATTCCTCTAGAAATAAAGATAAACCGATTTGACAAAGCTTTTTTTGAAACCAAACCAAAAGATTTACAAAAATTAAAAGCACAGTACCCAATTTTTTTTCCTGAAGGAAATGGCGATTCGATTTGGATAGAGAAAATGCAAAATCCGCTTTGGAAAGAATTGTATACTGAAGTTGAAAAAAAATATTCCGACTTTAGTTCTCAAACAACAGAAATCGAATCGCTTTTTAAGCATATTAAGTATTATTTTCCAGAAACTAAAACGCCGAAAGTTTTTACGGTTATCTCTGAAATGGATTATCATAATAAGGTAATTTATCTCAATGATATGTTGGTTATTTCATTAGAGTTATATCTTGGTAAAGAGCATAAGTTTTATGAATTCCCTGAATATTTAAAACAAAATTTCGAATCCAATCAAATGCTACCAGACATTGTCGATGCTTATTCGGTGAGTAAAATTCCACTACCCTCAGACGAAACTTTTCTAGCGCAAATGATTTATTCAGGAAAGAAATTATATATAAAAGACGTTTTATTGCCCAACTATTCTGATGCCAATAAAATTGGATACAAAGAAGAACAAATTACTTGGTGTCAAGAAAATGAAGGCTATATGTGGCGTTATTTTATTGAAAAAAAATTGCTATACGATACTGATCAAAAACTGATTCCTCGATTTATAAATCCAGCACCGTTTTCTAAATTTTATTTAGAGATAGATAACGAATCACCCGGAAGAGTTGGCTCATGGATAGGATGGCAAATCGTTCGTTCTTTTATAGAAAATAATGAAGTAAGTGTGCAACAAGTTTTACAAATGGATGCCAAAGAAATATTTGAAAAATCTAAATACAAACCTAAAAAATAATGCCGGATACCATTACCTCAGAAATAAAATTCTTAGTCGAATTAGATCAAAATAGAGTTCCAGAAAAATTAACTTGGACTGCTCAAGACGGCGGTGTTGATGCCGAGGAAGCTAAAGCCATGATGCTTTCTGTTTGGGACAGCAAAACTCAAGAAACTTTACGAATTGATTTATGGACTAAAGATATGCCAGTAGATGAAATGAAATTGTTTTTTCATCAAACATTAGTTGCCATGTCCGATACTTTTAATAGAGCCACTAATGATGAAAAAATGACCGCAACTATGAAAGATTTTTGCGATTATTTTGCTGAAAAGTTGGAGTTGAATAAGTAAAACTTACATTTTTAATTTTGGCTTATTTAAATTAGTTGCTTATTTTATTGATTTTTGTTTAATGTCTCTAATCAATTTTTTATAACATCCCAAAATTAGACTCTGAGTAGATTTGTAAAACTTAACATCTTCATTACTTTTAATAGACGAGACTGTGCCTATTACCTTTTGTGAATATATAATTTGAGCAAGATTTAAATCATAAATTTCAATAACCACTTCGCTTTGATTATTTCTATCGGTATAAAAATTATGTGGAGTCGTATCAATTAAGCCTAACTCATCTTTAATTTTTCCTGCTCGGATGTTTATAAAGAAGTCAAAATTGGTTCCTTTTTTTATTTCTATTAAAGTACCTTTACTAGGATTCATAGTTATTTTCTTTGGTAAAATTATACCTTTTGGTTCATAAATAAAAAACAAGCGATTTGAAAGGTAATTTTCGAAATCATCTTTAGCTTTTTTTGTTAGTTGAACTGAAACTTCACTTGGAGAATCAATATTGTTTATTAGCCATTTGCCTTTAGTAAAATCTAATCCTGTTGTTTGCCCTTTATTTTCAAAAACATATCTTGGAAGAGTACAAGAACTCGCAACAGTCAAAATAATCCATATAATTATGATTTTACATTTCATATTAAAACTCACTATTGTTTTTAAAAACTTCCTGATTCACCTCGTCAATGTATTCAAGTAAATCGTCTTTACCGGTACCCTCAGTTGATGAAGTTACAAAAAAAGGCGGGATTTCTGCCCAATTATTGGCAAACATTTGTTTCTTGTAAGCTGCAATATGAGAGTCAATCTTAACTTTACTAATCTTATCCGCTTTAGTAAAAATAATACAAAACGGAATTTCACTTTCGCCCATATATGCCATAAATTCTAAATCGATATTTTGGGCTTCATGACGAATATCTATCAATACAAAAGCACAAACCAGTTGCTCTCTTTTTTCAAAATAATCAGTTATGAATTGTTGAAAAACCGATTTTGTTTTTTTAGAAACCTTAGCATAGCCATATCCTGGTAAATCAACTAAAAACCAATTGCTATTAATTTTAAAATGATTAATTAACTGTGTTTTTCCTGGTCTCCCAGAAGTTTTTGCTAAATTTTTATGATTAGTCAACATATTAATCAATGAGGATTTCCCTACATTTGAGCGGCCAATAAAGGCATATTCAGGGATACGTTCTAAAGGGCATTTGTCTACTTCGGAGTTGCTAATTATAAATTCGGCAGTGTTAATTTTCATAGCAAAAATTGATTTTGGCAAATATAGCTAAAAAAAGATCCACTATTTTCTTGAAATTCAATCAGAAAATAGTGGTTTATTTATTTTTTAAGATTTACATTTCGCTCTTTTTTAGCCAAGCATACATCAATTCGTTAAATTCATCAGGATGTTCCATCATAGCAGCGTGTCCACATTTGTCTATCCAATATAAAGAAGAGTGCGGCAATAATTTATGAAATTCTTCTGCAACTTCTGGCGGTGTTACTTTATCGTTTTTACCCCAAATTATGCAGGTTGGAACGTGCATTTTAGGTAAATCTTTTGCCATATTGTGGCGGATAGCGCTTTTGGCAATGGTTAATGTTTTTATTAATTTGATTCTGTCATTCGCCATGGAATACACTTCGTCTATTATTTCTTTGGTAGCTACTTTAGGGTCATAAAATACGTCTTCAGCTTTTTTCTGAATATAATCATAATCGCCTCTACGAGGGTAACTATCACCCATGGCGCTTTCATATAATCCTGAACTTCCAGTTATTACAAGTCCCAACATTTTTTCTGGATACATTTTAGCATGATACAAACCAATATGCCCTCCTAACGAATTGCCTAAAAGAATTACTCGGTCAAAACCTTTAAAAGTGATAAAATCTTTAACATATTTTGCAAAAGCTTTTACGTTTGTTTTTAAAATATTTTGAGTATAAATTGGCAATTCAGGTATTACCACTTTATACCCTTTTTCTGGAAAATAGTTAGCAACTCCGTCAAAATTACTTAAACCGCCCATTAATCCATGTAAAATGATAATTGGAGTTCCTTCTCCCGCTTCATAATACGAGTATCTACCTTCTTTTTTTAAATCTTTTTTCATTATTGGGTTTGGCGTTTCAAATTTCCGCAAATATAAGGTTTTATACATTAAAAGGAAATTTTGTGAAAAATTTACATAAATAGTTTGTTTTAGGTAAATTATTATGAGAAATTAAATTTCAAAAAGGATTATTAAATACATGTATTGGTATTAATTATTAATTACTATTTATTTTAACTGCTGTTTTTATTCAAGTATTAACATTCCTTAACAATATGTTAAATATGCATTTGCTTTTCAATTCCTATTTATTGCTGGTTTTAGGTTTAAAGTGGTAAAACTTATTAACAAAGTGGTATATTGTGGTAAAATGTGGTAATTATTTTTATATTTTTGCTACTATCATTTAAAAACAGTTTTCTTGAATTCAATAGTAGGAACATATGAGTGTAAAGTTGATGCTAAAGGAAGGTTGCTTTTGCCAGCGCCTTTAAAAAAGCAATTGACTCATTCTCTTCAGGATGGTTTCGTTTTGAAGCGTTCTGTTTTTCAGCCTTGTCTGGAGTTGTATCCTATGCAAGAATGGAATCTAATGATGCAAAAAATCAACAATCTCAATCGATTCGTTAAGAAAAACAATGATTTTATTCGTCGTTTTACTGCTGGGGTAAAAGTGGTAGAGATTGACAATTTAGGACGATTATTAATCCCAAAAGATTTGGTAGTTTTTGCCAGTGTATCCAAAGATTTAGTGTTGTCGTCTGCTGTTAATATAATTGAAATTTGGGATAAAGATTTGTATGAAAAATCAATCGATGATTCGGTAATCGATTTTGCTGATTTGGCCGAAGATGTAATGGGAAATGTAAATGATGACGATGGAATATCATAATCCAGTTTTGCTTCAAGCTTCTGTCGTTGGTTTAAATATTAAGCCTGACGGTGTGTATGTGGATGTTACTTTTGGCGGAGGCGGACACTCGGCTTTTATTTTAAATCAATTAGGACCTAACGGTAAATTATTTGCTTTTGATCAGGATGAAGATGCCTTGGCAAATACTTTACATGACGAAAGATTTGTTTTAATAAATGAGAATTTTAGGTATATAAAAAGATTTTTACGATTTCATAATATTAAAAGTGTTGATGGAATCTTAGCTGATTTAGGAGTTTCTTCGCATCAATTTGATGTTGCAGAACGTGGTTTTTCTACTCGTTTTGATGCGGAATTAGATATGCGTATGAGTCAAAAAAACGACTTAAATGCTTATAAGGTGGTGAATGAATATGATGAGGCAAACTTGCGACGCGTTTTTTTGGAATTTGGTGAACTTAAAAACGCGCCCGCAATTGCTAGAGTAATCATAAAGGCCAGAGAAGAAAGTCCGATAAAAAACACCGAGCAATTAAAAACAGTTTTAAGTCAGTTTTTGCCAGCACATAAAAGCCATAAAATATTGGCTCAAATGTATCAGTCGATTCGAATTGAAGTCAATCAGGAAATGGATGTTTTAAAAGAATTTTTAGAACAATCATTAGAGATTTTAAATCCAGGAGGGCGATTAAGCGTGATTTCCTATCATTCACTCGAAGATCGATTGGTAAAAAGATTCATTAAAAATGGCATGTTTGAAGGTGAACCAGAACGTGATTTTTTCGGAAATTTTTCAGTTCCATTCACAACCATCGGAAAATTAATAGTTCCGAATCAAGCCGAAATTAAAATAAACAATAGGGCCCGTAGCGCAAAGTTGAGAATAGCTGAAAAGAAATAGCAGATGAAAAAAGGAGTATACGGCATATTAAAAGCCAGATTTCTTATAAGTGAAGAGGCAAATGCTGCAAAAAACTGGCGTTTTATTGTTTTTGTAATTGTTTTGATATTACTAATGATAGCAAACACGCAACGATACGAACAAAAGGTATTCGAGATTGTAGCTTTAACAAACGAAGTAAAAGAATTGCGCTCAGAGTTTGTTGACAGGCGTTCAGAGCTAATGAAGTTAAAAATGGAATCAACAGTTTCTCAAAAAATGGAAGCCAAACAAATTTTCCCTTCAGAGGTTCCGCCGACAAAAATAATAGTAAGAAAAATAGAGGAAAAAAGTTTCTTCAAAAAATTATGGCAGTAGACGACAAACAGATATCCTATCGAATTTATCTCGTGGCATTTGTCATCTTCTTGATGGCGGTTGCCATTACTATAAAATTGACTAATATTCAGTGGGTTGAAGGGGATTATTACAGGAAATTAGCCAAAGAAAGAACGGTTAAAAATTTTATAATTCCTTCTAATAAAGGAAACATCTATTCAGCAGATGGAAGTTTATTAGCGACTTCAATTCCAAACTATATTATTCGTTTTGATGCTGTTGCTCCAAAAGAAGAAGTTTTTACCAAAAATGTTCAAGCATTAGCCGATTCACTTTCTGTATTATTAGGTAAACCTAGTGGGAAATTTGAGTCAGAATTACGACAAGCTAGAGCAACCGAAAACAGGTATTTTTTAGTGGCTCGTGACTTAAGTTTCACGCAGTACATGAAAATAAAAAGTTTTCCGTTATTTAATTTAGGAGCAAATAAAGGCGGAATCATTACTGAGCAAAAAACAATTCGGGAACATCCAATTGGGAAAATTGCTGAAAGAACCATAGGCTACGAAAGGGTTACGCCTTCAGGATCTAAAGATGGAAAAGGCATTGAATGGGCTTTTAGAAAATACTTAAACGGAAAAGACGGGAAAATTTTAAAACAAAAAATTGCTAAAGGACAATGGAAGCCCATTCGTGATGTAAATGAAGTAGACCCTCAAGACGGATATGATGTTATTTCTACTATCGACGTGTACATTCAAGATATTGCGCACCATGCTTTGTTAAAACAATTAGAAATATTTGACGCCAATCATGGTTGTGTTGTGGTAATGGAAACAAAAACAGGTTATATAAAAGCCATTTCAAATTTAGGAAAAGATACTGATGGCTCCTACTTTGAAACTACAAATTATGCTATAGCCGAAGCGCATGAGCCAGGATCGACCTATAAGTTAGCCGATTTGATGACACTTTTAGAAGATAAAAAAGCGGATACAAGCACAGTATATGATAGTAAAGGTGGAACAATTATCTATTCAGGAAAAAAAGTTCGGGATTCTCATGATGGCGGTTACGGTAAAATTTCATTAGCAAGAGGCTTTGAGCTTTCTTCAAATACAGTGTTGGTTCAATCGGTATATAATGCCTATAAGGACAATCCGTCTCAATTTGTAAATCATCTAAACGGTTACGGTTTAAATAAACCTTTAGGATTACCTATAAAAGGAGAAGGAAAGCCCTATATTCCTCAGTCAAGTGATAAAAACTGGTCAAATATTTCACTTCCGTGGATGGCTTTCGGTTATGGGGTTTTAATTACGCCATTACAAACCTTGACTTATTATAATGCTGTTGCCAATAATGGTGTCATGGTAAAACCGCAATTTGTTTCAGAAATTAAAGAATGGAATAAAACCATTAAGAAATACGATACAGAAATTATTAATCCAAAAGTATGCTCATCAGAAACGATTTTAAAATTAAAAGAAGTTTTAAAAAATGTAGTAAAGCGAGGCACTGGCTCAAAACTGTATTCTAAAGAATTTTCTATGGCAGGAAAAACAGGGACTGCCCAAGCTAATTATGCTAAAAACGGAGGAGTCGAAAAACATTATATTTCTTCATTTGTAGGTTATTTTCCTGCCGATACACCTAAGTATTCTTGCATAGTTGTCGTTCACGAACCTAATACTTCAAATAATAATTATTACGGAGCTGATGTTGCTGGTCCCGTTTTTAAAAGAATAGCTCAAAAGATTTTTACCGATGCGCCATCTACAAATGAGATAAAAAATTTGAATAAAAAGAACGTAAAACAAGACAAAGATTATACGAACTATTATGCGAAAATTTCGAAGCAAAAAGCAAAAGTCATTCCAAACTTAAAAGGAATGTCTGGTATGGATGCCTTGTCTTTGTTGGGGAATTTAGGTCTTAAAGTAAAGATAACTGGAGTTGGAAAAGTAAAAACACAATCCATTCAGCCTGGACAAAATTTTAATAAAAACACATTTATAACATTAGAATTATCGTGATTTTTCTTAAAGACATATTATACAAAGTAGCAATTGAAGCCGTAAAAGGTTCAACAGATATTGCTATTCATAACATTGATTTCGATTCTAGAAAAATAGTTCAAAACGATGTTTTTATAGCCATTAGAGGAACGGTTTCTGACGGTCACGAGTATATAGAAAAAGCCATTAGTTTAGGTGCCATTGCTATAGTTTGCGATACGTTTCCAGAAAATTGTAAAGAGGGAATTACTTATATTCAAGTAAGAGATACCAATAAAGCACTTGCATTTATAGCTGCTAATTATTATGGAAATCCTTCTCAAAACTTAAAATTAATTGGAATTACGGGCACTAATGGTAAAACAACAGTTGCTTCTTTGTTGTTTCAACTGTTCAAGAAAGCAGGTTTCAAAGTTGGATTGCTTTCTACCGTAAAAATTATTGTTGATGATATTGAATATAAAGCTACCCATACCACACCAGATTCTATTACTATTAATAAGTATTTAAAACAAATGAATGGTGCGGGTGTGGAATATTGTTTTATGGAAGTGAGCTCACATGGTGTGCACCAAAAAAGAACTGAAGCATTACATTTTGAAGGCGGTGTTTTTACTAATTTGTCTCACGATCATTTAGATTACCACCCGACTTTTGCAGATTATAGAGATGTAAAAAAATCATTTTTCGATAATTTATCGAAATCCGCATTTGCACTATCCAACATCGATGATAAAAATGGGTTGGTAATGTTACAAAATACCAATGCCAGAAAAGTAACTTATGCTTTAAAAACGTATGCTAATTATAGAGCACAAATTTTAGAAAATCAATTGTCGGGTTTGCTTTTAAAAATCAATGATAATGAAGTTTGGGTTCGATTAATAGGAACTTTTAATGCCTATAATTTATTAGCCATTTACGGAACTGCTATAGAATTAGGACTAGATCATTTTGAAGTATTGCGGTTGCTATCTGAATTGGAAAGTGTTTCTGGGCGTTTTCAGTTTATAGTTTCTAATCAAAACATTACAGTAATTGTCGATTATGCGCATACACCAGATGCCTTAGAAAATGTTTTAAAAACGATTAATGACATTCGAACTAAAAACGAGCAATTGATTACCGTTGTTGGTTGTGGTGGTGATAGAGACAAGACCAAGCGACCAATAATGGCAAACATTGCTTCCAATTTAAGTGATAAAGTAATTATTACTTCGGATAATCCGAGAACCGAAAATCCGGAAGCCATAATTCAAGAAATGGAGAAAGGTGTAGAGCCTCAAAATTATAAAAAAACGATTTCTATAATTGATAGAAAACAAGCAATTAAAGCGGCTTGTCAGTTGGCTCAGCCCAATGATATTATATTAATTGCGGGAAAAGGGCATGAAAATTATCAAGAAATTCAAGGAGTTCGCCATCATTTTGACGATATGGAGATAGTAAAGGAATTGTTAAACAATTTGCAAAAATAAGGTAGCAATTTCGCTATTCTGAAATGAAGTTAAAAGAGTAATCAAACCAACCAAATAAACTAAAATATATGCTGTATTATTTATTTGAATACCTATACAAAACACTTAATGTTCCTGGAGCAGGAGTCTTTCAGTACATTACTTTTCGTTCGGCATTAGCAGTGATTTTGTCCCTCTTGATTTCTACTGTTTTTGGAAAAAAAATCATCAATTTTCTTAGGAATCAACAAGTTGGCGAAACAGTTCGAGAATTAGGATTACAAGGGCAGACTCAAAAAGCAGGTACGCCAACAATGGGTGGATTAATCATTATTATCGCTACTTTAATTCCTGTGTTGTTATTAACAAAATTAGACAATATTTACATTATTCTTTTGATTGTTACCACATTATGGATGGGAACTATTGGGTTTATAGACGATTATATCAAGATCTTCAAAAAAGACAAGCAAGGGTTAAAAGGTATTTTTAAAGTTATTGGGCAAGTAGGATTAGGGTTAATCGTTGGTTCTGTATTGTATTTGCATCCTGGCGTTACAATTAGAAAAGAGAAGCTTAAAACAATAGCAATCAATCAAACCGAGAATGTGATTTCGCAATCGCCAATTGAAGAAAAGTCAACAGCAACGACAATTCCTTTTTTCAAAAACAACGAATTTGATTATGCCGAATTAGTAGCTTGGACGGGTGAAGGCTATGAAAATTGGGCTTGGTTGGTTTTTATTCCAATAGTTATTTTTATCATCACAGCGGTTTCAAACGGAGCCAATTTGACTGATGGAATAGATGGTCTTGCCGCGGGTACATCAGCTATTTCGGTCGTTGCATTAGGTATTTTCACATTCGTTTCCGGAAATATTATTTTCTCGAGTTACCTCAATATCATGTACATACCGAATTCTGGAGAAATGACGGTTTTTATAGCAGCATTTGCTGGAGCATTAATCGGGTTTCTTTGGTATAATTCCTATCCAGCATCAGTATTTATGGGTGACACAGGCAGTTTAACTATTGGCGGAATAATTGCTGTTTTAGCAATCTCTGTTCGAAAAGAATTGTTAATCCCATTATTGTGTGGCATATTCTTGGTCGAAAATTTATCAGTTGTTCTACAAGTGAGTTATTTTAAATATACCAGAAAACGTTTTGGTGAAGGAAGAAGAATTTTTCTAATGTCGCCTTTGCATCACCACTATCAAGTAAAAGGATATCATGAAAGTAAAATAGTAACACGTTTCTGGATTGTTGGAATTATTCTGGCTATTTTATCCATAGTTACTTTAAAATTAAGATAGAATGCAACGATTGGTTATCCTTGGTGGTGGAGAAAGTGGTGTTGGAACAGCAATTCTAGGACAGCAAAAAGGCTATGATGTTTTTGTTTCAGATTTTGGAAAAATAAAAGACAATTATAAAGAAGTTCTTACGCATCATGGCATCGATTGGGAAGAAGAAACCCATACTGAAAACAAGATTTTAAATGCCGATATCGTCATGAAAAGTCCTGGAATTCCAGACAAATCTCCAATTGTAAAAAAAATATTGGAAAAGAAAATTCCAGTAATTTCTGAGATTGAGTTTGTAGCACCTTTTACCAAGGCTAAAACAATTGGAATTACAGGTAGCAATGGTAAAACTACGACTACAATGCTTACGTATCATATTTTAAATTCGGCAGGCTTAAATGTGGGTTTGGCGGGAAATATTGGTAAAAGTTTTGCTTGGCAAGTCGCACAAGAGCAGTTCGATTATTATGTGCTAGAATTGAGCAGTTTTCAGTTAGATGGGGTTTTTAAGTATAAGCCTGACATCGCTATTTTAACAAATATAAGTCCGGATCATTTAGATCGATACGATTATAAATATGAAAATTACATTGCCTCTAAGTTTAGAATAACAATGAATCAAACAGAAAATGATTATTTAATTTATGATGCTGACGATGAAGTAATTTCTGAATGGTTAAAAAAAAATACAACTAAAGCCCAATTAATTCCTTTTTCTGTGAATAGAAAATTAGAAAAAGGAGCCTTTTTAAACAACAACAAAATGGAAGTAAACATCAACGAGGAAGAGTTCATAATGGAGACAGAATACATTGCTCTTGAAGGAAAACACAACATGAAAAACGCAATGGCCGCCACTTCGGTCGCTAAATTGTTACAGATTCGAAAAGAAACAATACGAGAAAGTTTGTCTAATTTTCAGGGTGTTGAGCATCGATTAGAAAAAGTGCTAAAAATTCAGAATGTGCAATACATCAATGATTCTAAAGCCACGAATGTAAACGCTGCATTTTTTGCGTTGGATAGTATGAATGTTCCAACAGTTTGGATTGTTGGCGGAGTTGATAAAGGAAATGATTACTCTGAATTGATGGCTTTAGTGCACGAGAAAGTCAAAGCTATTATATGTTTAGGAGTTGATAATAAAAAAATTATTGATGCATTCGGAAATGTAGTTGATGTAATGATTGAAGTTGATTCGATGAACGACGCTGTTAAAATGGCACAACGAATTGCTGAAAGAGGCGATGCTGTATTATTATCTCCAGCTTGTGCTAGTTTCGATTTATTCGAAAACTACGAAGACAGAGGACGACAATTTAAAGAAGCTGTAAGGAATTTGTAAAATTAGGACACTAGACAAAAGGTGTTTGGTCATAGAACCAAAACCCAAAATAAGTAACCCAAAACCCAAAGATGAAAGAACTAATTAACAGTTTAAAAGGAGATAAAGTAATATGGTCATTCGTGGCTTTATTGGCTTTGTTTTCGTTTATGCCTGTTTTTAGTGCAAGTAGCAATTTGGCTTATATTGGTCACGGAACAGGAAATACTTTAGGGTATTTGTTGAAACATTTAGCACATATTTGTATTGGGTTTTTAATTATTTATTGGGTGCATAAAGTGCCGTATCATTATTTTAGAGCCATTTCAAAAGTAGGGTTGCCAATAGTTTGGATATTATTAGGCTATACTATGGTAAAAGGAACTGTTATTGCTGGCGCCAATGCCAGTCGATGGATTCAAGTGCCATTTATTGGTATTACTTTTCAAACATCAACTTTAGCAGCAATTGTACTATTAATTTTTGTTGCAAGGTATTTATCTAAAAAGCGGGATACACCAATCACTTTTAAATCATCAATTTGGGAACTTTGGTTGCCCGTATTTGTAACAATACTATTCATTTTACCAGCTAACTTTTCTACTTCTGCGTTAATTTTTAGTATGGTGCTAATGTTGACTTTCGTTGGTAAATATCCGCTAAAATATATTGGAATTGTTGTTGGAGTAGGATTAGTTTCTTTGACTTTTTTTATTGTAGTAGCCAAGGCTTTTCCAGATGCTTTTCCGAATCGTGTGGATACTTGGATTTCCAGAATTGATAATTTTACAAGTGATAAACCTGATGAAGACGATTATCAAATCGAAAAAGCAAAAATTGCCATAGCTTCTGGGGGAGCATACGGTCTTGGACCTGGTAAGAGCATTCAAAAAAACTTTTTGCCGCAATCTTCTTCTGATTTTATTTACGCCATAATCGTAGAAGAATATGGATTAATTGGAGGAATTGGAGTGCTAGGAATGTATTTATTGCTGTTTTTTAGATTTATAGTTGCTGCCCATAAAGCGAATACGGTTTTCGGAAAATTATTAGTGGTCGGACTCGGTTTCCCAATGATTTTTCAAGCAATGGTTAACATGGCTGTTGCTGTTGAATTATTACCTGTTACAGGACAAACGCTACCATTAATTAGTAGCGGAGGTAGTTCTATTTGGATGACTTGTATCGCACTGGGAATTATAATTAGCGTTACCAAGAAAGACGAAGAAATTTTGGAAGAAAAAGTCGAAAAAGAAAAGCGAGAAGAAACTTTAAAACGAATGATTGACGAGCAAATTGCCAAAGAAAACGCAATGGAAGACGAGACCTTTTCTATTCAAGATGAATCTGAAAACCCTATGAATGCCGTTCTAAATAAAAAACAAAAGGCCTAAAGGAATGAAGAAATTAAAATTCATATTAAGTGGTGGTGGAACAGGAGGACATATTTATCCTGCAATTGCTATTGCTAATGAATTAAAATTGCGTTTTCCTGATGCCGAATTTCTATTTGTTGGCGCAAAAGACAAAATGGAAATGCAAAAAGTGCCCCAAGCAGGCTATAAAATAGAAGGACTTTGGATTGCAGGTTTACAACGAAGACTGACTTTAGACAACGCTCTTTTTCCAATTAAATTAGTGAGTAGTCTTATAAAGTCAAGGACTATTATAAAAAAATTTAAACCAGATGTCGTTATAGGAACAGGAGGTTTTGCTAGCGGACCATTATTACAAGTTGCCAATAGCTTCGGTATTCCAACAGTAATTCAAGAACAAAATTCGTTTCCAGGTATTACCAATAAATTATTGAGCAAAAAAGCCAACGCCATTTGTGTAGCTTACGAAAATTTAGAACTTTTTTTTCCAAAAGAGAAAATAGTTTTAACTGGAAATCCTGTTCGTGAGGATTTAATAGATATCGAAAGTAAAAAAAACGAAGCAATTCAGCATTTCAAATTAGATAGCAATAAAAAGACAATTTTGATATTGGGCGGTAGCCTTGGCGCCAGAAGAATCAATCAGTTAATTGCAAAAGAATTGGATTTTTTTACTTCTAAAAACTGTCAAGTAATTTGGCAATGTGGCAAGTTTTATTTTGAAGAATACAAACATTTTAATGACCATGAAAAGGTACAAGTACTAGCATTTATTGATAAAATGGATTTAGTGTATGCAGCGGCAGATATTATCATTTCTAGATCTGGAGCATCATCGGTTTCCGAATTGTGCATTGTTGGCAAACCTGTGCTTTTTATTCCATCACCAAATGTTGCCGAAGACCATCAAACGAAGAATGCAAAATCGGTTGTAGACCAAAAAGGAGCGTTATTGTTAAAAGAAAGTGAATTGGATGAAAAGTTTGAAAATACTTTTGAAAGTTTAATTTCCAATGAAAATTGGCAAAAGGAATTGAGTGGAAATATTAGAAAAATAGCAAAACCAAATGCGACAAAAGATATTGTTGACGAGATAATAAAATTGATAAAATGAATCTAAACCAAATACATAACGTTTATTTTATAGGAATCGGAGGCATCGGGATGAGTGCTTTAGCTCGTTATTTTAAATCGATAGGAAAAAACGTTTCAGGCTATGATAAAACCGAAACCGAATTAACCAAAGAATTAGAAAGTATTGGTATCGCTATTCATTTCGAAGACAGTATAAGTGCTATTCCAAAAGAATATTATCAGGAAAATACATTGGTTATTATTACTCCAGCCGTTCCAACTTCCCATTCGGAGTGGAATTATTTTATAGAAAGAGAATACGACATTAAAAAAAGAGCCGAAGTTTTAGGAATTATAACCAAAGACACTTTTTGTTTTGCTGTTGCAGGAACTCACGGTAAAACAACAACATCTAGTATTTTAGGACATATTTTATACGAAAGTGGTGCCGACGTAACGGCTTTTATTGGCGGAATTGTAGAAAATTACAATTCAAACTTAATCGGAAACGGAAAAACGGTAACAGTTGTCGAAGCGGATGAATTTGACCGTTCGTTTTTGCATTTACATCCTAATATTGCCTGCGTGACGTCTACTGATGCCGATCACCTAGATATTTATGGCGATGCAGCATCTATTGAAGCCTCTTTTCATGAGTTTGCCGATAAAATAGAGGATAAAACTAAATTATTTGTTGCAAAAGGACTCCTTTTAGATGGTGTTACAGTTGCAGTAAACGAAGAAGCGGTTTATAAAGCATTCAACGTTAGAATAGAAAAAAGTCAATATATTTTTGACGTTCAAACACCTACAGAAATCATTAAAGATTTACAGTTTGGATTGCCAGGAAAACATAATTTGACAAATGCATTAATGGCTTTAGCAATGGCAAAAACGTATGGTTCCCCGACCGAGGCCATTGCTAAGGCGTTGATGTCTTTTAAAGGAATTAGGAGACGATTCTCCTATCAAATCAAAACAGATGATTTAGTTTATATTGATGACTATGCACATCATCCAACAGAAATAAATGCAGTGCATCAAGCAGTAAGAGAGTTATATCCAAATAAAAAAATATTAGCCATTTTTCAGCCGCACCTTTTTAGCAGAACAAGAGATTTTATTGATGATTTTGCCAAAAGTTTAGCGGCATTTGATGAAGTACTACTGTTAGATGTTTATCCCGCCAGAGAATTGCCAGTGGAAGGAGTAAATTCGAAATGGTTATTAGATAAGATTTCAAATCCAAATAAAAAATTAGTCTCAAAAACTGATTTAATACCAACTATTTTAAAAAGCGAAGCTCGAATTATTGTGACTATTGGAGCAGGAGATATTGGAGAATTAGTAAAACCTATTAAAGCAGCTTTAAATGAAACTATTTAATTGGACAACTATTCGATTAGTACTAATGTTTACATTGGTCATTTTTCTATTTTCATTCACTTCAAAGCGAAATGAACATCGAAAATTGTCAAAATCCATAGTAATTTTCTTAGACGATTCCAACCCATTTATTAAACAAGAAACGGTTAATAAATTGTTAATAGAAAATAAAAAAGATGCCTCAAGCATTGAAAAAGATAAATTAGATTTGAACAAGTTGGAAAAAGCCATTAACAAAAACAAAATGATCGAAAAATCAGAGGTTTTTGTGAGTATCGATGGCGTGCTTAAAGCAGTTGTAAAACAAAAAACACCTGTAGCAAGAGTGTTTAACGATAAAGGTTCATTTTATATTGACTATCAAGGAAATAGGATGCCCTTGTCAGATGAGTTTACCGCTAGGGTTCCTATTATTTCAGGAGAAATTAATAAGGAAAATAGCTTCGAATTAAACAAATTATTACGATTGGTTTATGATGATGAATTTTTGAAAAAAAACATCATCGGGATACAGATTTCTCCGAATGGAAACATAAAAATGAGGAATAGAATTTTTAATTATGAGATTGAGTTTGGAAGAGCGATACATGTAGAACGAAAATTTGATAATTATAAAGCGTTTTTTCAAAAAGCTGTTTTAGACAGTTCATTATACAAATACAAAAAAATAAATCTGAAGTTTACGCAACAAGTAGTGTGCACTAAATAATTAGGGTATGGAAAAAGAGAACATCGCAGTAGGTTTAGACATAGGTACAACAAAAATTGTTGCCATGATAGGCAAGAAAAATGAGTACGGAAAACTAGAGATTTTAGGTGTAGGAAAATCAAAAAGCCTCGGTGTGGCTCGAGGGGTGGTAAATAATATTACACAAACCATCCAATCCATTCAACAAGCTATTGAAGAAGCCGAGAACAATTCGGGTTATAAAATAAAAGATGTAGTAGTAGGAATTGCAGGGCAACACATACGTAGCATTCAGCATAGCGATTACATCAGTAGAGACAATCCAGAAGAAGTAATTGGTGGAAAAGACATCGATATGTTAATCAACCAAGTACATAAATTGGCAATGCTTCCTGGTGAAGAAATCATACATGTATTGCCACAAGAATTTAAAATTGATGGTCAATCCGACATAAAAGAGCCAATAGGGATGTATGGTGGAAGATTAGAAAGCAGTTTTCACGTAGTGGTAGGACAAGCTTCTTCCATAAGAAACGTTGGACGATGCATTCAAAGCTCTGGAATCGAATTATCAGGATTAACCTTAGAACCACTAGCTTCTGCTGATGCCGTTTTAAGTCAAGAAGAAAAAGAAGCAGGAGTTGCATTAATAGATATTGGTGGTGGAACAACTGATTTGGCCATTTTTAAAGATGGTATTATTCGCCACACCGCAGTAATTCCTTTTGGCGGAAATGTAATTACCGATGATATAAAAGAAGGCTGTTCGATTATAGAAAAGCAAGCCGAATTATTAAAAGTAAAATTTGGATCAGCTTGGCCAGGAGAAAATAAAGACAACGAAATTGTTTCTATTCCAGGATTAAGAGGCAGAGAGCCCAAAGAAATTTCTTTAAAGAACCTTTCTAAAATTATACACGCTCGTGTTGTAGAAATTGTGGAGCAAGTATTTGCTGAAATAAAATCGTATGGTCATGAAGATCCACGCAGAAAATTAATTGCAGGTATTGTATTAACCGGCGGAGGTGCAAATCTAAAGCACATCAAACAATTGGTAGAATACATAACTGGAATGGACACTAGAATTGGTTATCCTAACGAACATTTAGCAGGAAATTCAGACGAAGAAATATCTAGTCCTTTATATGCAACAGCGGTTGGATTGGTAATGAATAGCATCGAGAATAAGACACAAAGTGCCATAAAATTCGAAACAACTATTGTTCCTGAAAAGGTATCTCCACAAAGAGAACGTTATTTCGAACCTGTAGTTCCTCAATTTAAAGAAGAAATTGAAGTAGCAGAGGAAGAAGTCCTTGTAAATGAAACTACTACTCAAGGAGGTTCAACAGAAACAAGAATAAGACGATCTTTTTTTGATAAATATGTAGATAAGATCAAAGAGTTTTTAGATAATGCGGAATAAGCTTTAACTAATTCGAAACAAAAACAGAAACAGAACAAACAAAACAATAACAAGAATAAAAACCAATATTATGACGAGCAACTCAGATTTTGGAAGTATTTCATTTGATTTACCAAAAAACCAATCTAATGTAATTAAAGTGATTGGAGTAGGTGGAGGCGGAAGTAATGCTATTAATCACATGTTCAAACAAGGAATCAAAGGAGTTGATTTTATTGTTTGTAATACTGATGCACAAGCTTTACAAAATAGTGCTGTACCCAATAAAATTCAATTAGGACTTAACCTTACTGAAGGTCTTGGCGCAGGAGCAAATCCAGAAGTAGGGCAACAATCTGCTATTGAAAGTATTGCGGAAATCGAAAAAATGTTAGACAGTAACACCAAGATGGTTTTTATCACCGCAGGAATGGGTGGAGGAACGGGAACTGGAGCTGCTCCAGTTATTGCACAATTGGCCAAAGAAAGAGGAATTCTTACTGTGGGTATTGTTACAAAACCATTTCAGTTTGAAGGAAAAGTTAGGTATGAACAAGCTCTATTGGGTGTAGATAAACTTAGAAAACAAGTAGACTCTTTAATTGTTATCAACAACAACAAATTGAGAGAAGTGTACGGAAATTTAGGTTTCAAAGCTGGATTTTCTAAAGCAGATGAAGTTTTAGCAACTGCTTCACGGGGAATTGCGGAAGTCATTACACACCATTACACGCAAAATATTGATTTAAAAGATGCTAAAACAGTATTGTCAAATAGCGGTACTGCAATTATGGGCTCTGCTACCGCACTGGGAGAAAATCGCGCAAAAGAAGCTATTATTTCAGCATTAGATTCTCCACTTTTAGATGATAATAAAATTTCAGGGGCTAAAAACGTATTGTTGCTTATCGTTTCTGGTTCGAATGAAATTACTATCGACGAAATAGGAGAAATTAGTGATCATATTCAAGCAGAAGCAGGTTATAACGCCAATATTATCATGGGAGTTGGAGAGGACGAAACTCTTGGAGAATCAATTGCAGTTACTATTATTGCAACAGGTTTCAATATCGAACAACAAAACGAAATAGTAAATACTGAACCAAAAAAAATTATCCACTCTTTAGATGGTGAGCATAAATTAGAACGTGATTTAACCAATAAAACAGTTGAGTCTTTTCAATTCAATACGGAAATAGTTGAGACTAAATCAGAAGAAAAAATTGTTTTTGAATTGATTGAAGATGATTTTCAAGCCGTTCAAGAACCATTAATTAACGAAAATGAATTGGTTATAATATCTGAATTTATCAAAAATTTAGATGTTACTTTCGAAATCGTTTCGCCTGAAAAACCAATCGATTTTGTGGTTTCTGCTCCTGTAATTCCTGATGTAAAGGAAATTAAAGTTATAGATCATATTGTTGTAAAAGAACCTGAGCAAGCTGCATTCTCTTTCGACTTGCCACTAACTAGAGAAAAAACAATTGAAACAGCTGCTATTGATGAAAATAAAATTCTATTCGAATTAACTAACGAAACTAGAAACATAGTAGTAAACCAAGCAGTTGAAATGGTTCCAATGACTGAATTGAATGAAAAAGGTATCATCAAATATTCGTTAGAAGAATATATGGAAGTTGAAAACGATTTGCTCAATTCAAAACAAGTAGAGAAAAATGTTTCTGAGCCAATAGCTGAGGAATTAAATTTTACGATGAAAAAAGTGGAAGAAGTTTCTAATTTTTCAGCATCTTACGAAGAGGTTTCTCCAATAGATATGTCAATCGAAGATACTTTAAAATTGAGAGCTGACGAAAGAAGAAGAAAGTTAAAAGATTTCAATTATAAGTTTCACAACAACCCATCACGTATGGACGAATTAGAAAGAGAGCCAGCATACAAAAGATCGGGAATAGACCTTTCAAACACACAAATAACTAATAACGCATCTCGCACTTCAATAGGAACTGATAGTAACAACGATCCGCAATTGCGATCTAACAATTCTTTTCTTCATGACAATGTAGACTAATAAATTTTTAACAAAGCTAAAAAGCCTGAAAATTTCTAGTAAATTTTCAGGCTTTTTGTTACTGCGAGCAACGAAACAATCTCAAATTTATCAGTTGTTAAATTCAGTAAATTTCCTTAAATTTGTCGAGCCTTAATCCAGCTGTGCGTTACAAGCTTTTTTTCTAAAATGCTTTTTTCTAAAAACTTAAATGAGCTTCTTTGGTCGCTTTTTAAGTTCAAGAAAAAAATACATTTTCTCTAAAAAAGGTTTTCCACTTCCATCTGGGGCAATTAGACAGTGATTCGTTTTAAATTCGAATAAACTAAGTTTTCATTTAGCCAAAACGAATTTCAAACATCACAAATCTAAAATCAACAATCTAAAATCTAAAAATATTATGAGTTTAGCATCACAAATCATGGAGGAAATCAAAACTGCCATGAGAGCCAAAGATACAGTTGCCCTTGAAGCTTTAAGAGCAATAAAATCAGAATTATTACTAGCCCAAACATCATCAGGATCAAAAGAAGAAATTACTGAAGCCGATGAAATCAAATTGCTTCAAAAATTAGTAAAAACTAGAAAAGACAGCGCTAAGATTTTTACAGAGCAAAACCGTTTAGATTTAGCAGAACCAGAATTAGCACAAATTGCAGTAATCGAAAAATTCTTACCAGCACAACTAAGCGAAGCCGAAGTTGAAGCTATAATTGCAAAAATTATTGCAGAAACAGGAGCATCAGGAATTGCTGCTATGGGGAAAGTAATGGGAATAGCTTCCGCACAATTAGGAGGAACCGCCGAAGGAAAAACTATTTCATCAATAGTTAAGAAATTGTTGGTATAGAGAAATAGGATAATTTGACATTTTAGATTGTTAGACATTTTAGAATCTAAAAATCTAAGAAGTCTAACTATCTAAAAAAAAAAGGCCTCGTAGTTCAACTGGATAGAATATCAGATTTCGGCTCTGATGGTTGGGGGTTCGAACCCCTCCGAGGTCACAAAAAAACAGCATTAAAGTATTTTTTATGCTGTTTTTTTTATACTTATTGTTTTAATAATACATAAAAAACTTTAACACTATTATTTTTATAAAATTTGAAACTTCTTTATAATCAAATCATTAAGTGTCAAATTATGAAACTAAAATTACTTCTCAAGCTGACTTTACTTTGCAATGTTTTTTTTTATAAACGCCGCAAGCAATCCTTTAAACAGGGAAATGATGTAAAAAAAGAAGTGCTAGTTAATTAAATTACTTACTCGGTCTCCTTAAATTCATTTTGTTAAGGTACAACAGTTGTTATTACATTTACAGTAAGTGGTACATATAATTCAGGAAATGTATTTACTTCTCAATTGAGTAATGCTTCTAGTTAGTTTGTGAGTCCTATAAACATTGGAATAAAAACCGCAATTGTAAGCGGAACTATTTCGGGTGTAAATTCCAAGATTTACAAGTGTTTTGACTAGAGACAGAATTAGAGTAATTGCCTCAAATGAATCTACAATAGGAGGAAGCAATAGAGTGTTTCAAGAATCTAATATATTTACATATGTAAGTAATGAGTTAAATAAAATAACCATTAAAGGAGTTAATAGTTTCTTTGAGTTGAATTATCAAGTGGGGGTTCCCTTAAATAACAATTCATTTGCATTCAAAGATTTGCAAGTAACTCCAAATCTTTTAGTAGATGTGTTAACGATTAAATCCAATAAAATTTTTACTAAAGTCAGTATTTATAACATTTTAGGTCAAGAAGTACTCCGTCAAAAAGGAAATGGTTTAGAGTTAAAACTAGACTTGTCACATTTAATTTCTGGAAACTATTTTGTAAAAGTGGTATCTGATGCCAAGCAGCAGGTTTTTAAAGTCGTTAAGCAATAATCATTTTTTTCAAGGACTGATAACAAGTAAATTACATAAAAAATTATTGATAACTTAACATAGACTTAAATATTTATACCTAACTTTGATTTAAGCTTTCAAAATTAACCTACAAATCAAAAATCATGGAGTTTGTTTTCCTCTTCTTTTGTTTCCTTTTGATTATTTATGTGGTTGGCTATATTTTAAAAGAGATTATCAACTACTAAACTCTTTACAAATAGTATTCTCTTTATTTATACTAAACTCTTTCTGAGCTTTTTTTTGAGAACTGATAAACATCATGTTTTATATTATTTATACTGAATACCTTTAAAGTATAAATTAAAATTTAAACATCATGAAGCATAGAGTTCCAGTGTCATCTATAATGACAAAAAATGTAATCACGCTTAAGTTATCCGATGATTTAACAAAGGCAGAAGAGTTGTTCAAAAAAAATAAAATCAGACACATTCCTATTGTAAGCGGATCAAAAATTATTGGTATGTTAAGCTATACCGATTTGCTTAGAATTTCTTTTGTTGACGCTGTAGACGATGATGCCGATATTGTTGACACAACAGTCTATAATATGTTTACTGTAGAGCAAGTTATGGCTAAAAAAGTGGTTAGTGTTTCTCCAGAAACAACAATTAAAGAAGCCGCAGAAATTTTATCCCATAATGAGTTTCATGCGTTGCCAGTTTGCGAGGGAAGTTTGTTGGTAGGAATTTTAACCACGACCGATTTAATCAAATATTTATTGGAGCAATACAATTAAAAAATCCCAATCTTGGGATTTTTTAATTTTTATAGTGTTGTTAATACTTTTAAATCTGCAATAGTTTGCGTTGGGTTTTCGGCTTTAAAAACAAAGTTTCCAGCTACTAAAACATCTGCTCCAGCAATTACTAATTGTTTAGCGTTTTTATTGGTTACTCCGCCATCAATTTCTATTATAGTTGAAGTATTTTTTCTTATAATCATTGCTTTCAGTTTTTCAACTTTTGAATAGGTGTTTTCAATAAAAGATTGCCCGCCAAAACCAGGATTTACGCTCATGATACAAACTAAATCAATATCATTGATAATATCTTCCAGTAAACCAACACTTGTGTGAGGATTTAAGACCACACCGGCTTGCATACCTTCTGCTTTTATAGCTTGAAGTGTTCTGTGAAGATGCGTGCAGGCTTCATAGTGCACAGACAAAATGTTTGCTCCTAAATCTGCAAAAGTTTTAATGTAACGATCAGGATCTACAATCATTAAATGGACATCAATAGTTTTTTTAGCATGTTTTGTAATTGCTTCTAAAACTGGCATTCCAAATGAAATATTGGGAACAAAAACGCCATCCATAATATCAATATGAAACCAATCGGCCTCACTAGCGTTAATCATTTCGATGTCGCGCTGTAAATTGGCAAAATCGGCAGCTAGAACTGATGGAGCGATGATAGTATTTTTCATTGTGCTGTTTATGTTGTTTAGACAAAGGTAAAATTTTAACCGCAAAGAACACAAAGGTTTTACGCAAAGTTCTCAAAGTTAAGAAACTCTCATTTAATCTTGGATCTAAAATAAAAAACCTCGGTAATCAGCCGAGGTTTCAATCATCAATCAAAAAACGAACAGTTAATCAGACTGTTGTTTACTATAAATTGAAATATTTAAAAATTTAAAGATTTCAATTTTGGAAATTATTATCCAAGATATGTTTTTAAAATTTTACTTCTAGAAGTATGTTTCAATCGTCTAATCGCTTTTTCTTTAATTTGGCGCACACGCTCACGCGTTAAGTCAAAAGTTTCACCTATTTCTTCTAATGTCATAGGATGTTGGTCGCCTAAACCAAAATACAAACGCACTACATCGGCTTCTCTTGGTGTAAGAGTTTCTAATGAACGCTCAATTTCTGTACGCAATGATTCGTGTATTAATTCTCTGTCTGGATTTGGTGATTCACCTGAACGCAAAACGTCATAAAGGTTAGAATCTTCTCCTTCAACAAGCGGAGCATCCATAGATAGGTGACGGCCTGAGTTTTTCATAGACTCTTTTACGTCATTTACAGTCATATCAAGCTCTTTAGCAATTTCTTCAGCTGAAGGTGGACGTTCATTAGATTGCTCTAATAAAGCGTACATTTTGTTGATTTTATTGATAGAACCAATTTTGTTTAATGGCAAACGAACGATACGAGATTGTTCTGCAAGTGCCTGAAGAATCGATTGACGAATCCACCAAACGGCGTAAGATATAAATTTGAAACCACGAGTTTCATCAAAACGTTGCGCTGCTTTTATTAATCCTAAATTTCCTTCATTAATTAAATCAGGAAGTGTTAATCCTTGATTTTGGTATTGTTTTGCTACCGAAACCACGAAACGTAAATTGGCTTTAGTCAATTTTTCTAAGGCTTTCTGGTCACCAGCTTTAATTTTTTGTGCTAATTCTACCTCTTCGTCAGCGGTAATAAGATCAACTTTTCCAATTTCTTGTAAATACTTGTCTAATGATGCAGTTTCACGATTTGTTACCTGCTTGGTAATTTTAAGTTGTCTCATAGTTTTGCCTCCTTATTTTTAAGTGTACAAGTTGTTATACGTAAAGGATTGAGAAAAAGTTACAAAAATTCAAAAATAATTAAAAAAGTAAATCAACTTGATTGTTTAATCGTTCAATGTAATAATCAATTTTTCGGTTGGCTTTATTAAAAAATAAATTTTGATCCTTAATTCCTGATTGATTCAACGATTTAGAATTTAGAATTTGCTGATTGAAAAACTCGTGCACATTTTTACAACTCTCTTTATTATCCGTAATAAAATAACCTAATAAAGTATACGGAATAAACATCGTGAGCTTTTCATTGGTTTCAATTAGCATATTGTTGTTGAGCAAAATCAACTCATTATAATATATAGAATAATTCGAATTGGATTTGTTTGATTTGTCTTTTATTAAATTCAAAATCCTTTTTAAATCTAAATACAATGCTGTTGCACTTTTAAAATTCAGTAAACCAGATTCATTAAAATACAATATTTGTTGCAAGCTACTGTTGATTGTTGTGTCGTTCCAAACTTCTTTTACACCAACTTTCTCATAAATTTTTTTAAGTTTTTGAGTATGTTCCATGAAGGATTCGTCGATAACAAAATTTTCAAAAGACACATTGGATTGATTCGGATTTAACAATGTCAACCAAACGTAGGCTTTAAATTTTGATATAATCGTTCCGTCCATAAAATAGAACAACGGGATATCCTTAGCCGAATAATATAAGGTTGCTTTTTCAGTAGTTGCTAATTGTTCAATGCGTTCTGCTGATTTTTTAAAATATGAAAGCATGTCTTTTAACGAAGTAATTTCGATGGTTTTTTCAACAATTACTTTATCATTTTTCAAAAATAATTTGTCTAACGAAATATTAAAATGATTTGCCAAAAGCAACGTTTCATCAATAGAAAACTTACTCTTACCCGAAACTCTTCGGTGCGCGGCATCATAACTGCAATTTAACACAACAGCAATCTCATCATTTAAGGAAGCTGAACTTAAAACTTGCTTTCTAATTTCTTTTAAAAATAGTTCTTGATTATTCATTATTTGCGATAATCACAAATATATAAATTTTATTAATTATTTATCGCCAATAATTTTGTAATTATAGCAATATGTTTGTGCTGTAATTTTAAACTTAAAAAAATATGAAAAATTTTATAGTATTGGTTTTGGTTCTGGTTTCAATCAAAAGTTTTGGGCAAGATGCCTTACAATCAACCCCGTTAAAAACTAGAGTTTTTAGTTTATCTCCTATGTCACCAAAAGTTGGAAAAGTGAATGGTTTTGTTTTTGGTGTTGGTCACTATGATGGTCCAAGAATCAAACAACAAACTATTAATGGAGTTAATTTAGAAGCGAGTCCTCTTTCTCTAGCTCTTATTTCTTTTGGAATTAATATTCCATTTGAGGGAATTTTTGCAGGTGTAAATGATAAACTTTTAAAAAATACTTTTTTAAGTGATTTAAATGAACAGACGATGTTTAAAGTTAACGGCTTAAATATAAGTAGCGGTGGATTTATGAGTAATGCCAGTGTTAATGGTGTTAATATTTCAATACTCACGGGTATTAATGAACTGAATGGATTGTCTATTAATGGAAGCGTTATTGGAACAAGAAAATTTAATGGTGTTTGTATTTCGGGAATTGCTAATATTACTGATTATGGTAATGGCGTTCAAATAGCATTGTCAAATGTTTCAAGAAATCATTACGGTGTTCAAATAGGTTTGTTCAATAATTCAAAAAACTTAAGAGGAATGCAGTTTGGGCTATGGAATACAAACGGCAAAAGAAAATTACCATTCTTGAACTGGCAATTTAAATCTTAAACAAAAAGACCCGTTTCAAACTAATGAAACGGGTTTTTATAAAGTTTAAATCTAGTTTATTCTCCTTTAGGAACAATTTTATTTTCTTCTCTAGCAGGACGTTGCAAAAGTGCTTTTCTAGATACTTTTTCTTTTCTAGTTTTTGGATCGATGCCTAAATATTTCACTTGAAATACATCTCCCATTTTAACAACGTCTGAAACATTTTCTGTTCTTTCCCAAGCCAATTCAGATACGTGTAATAAAACTTCGTTTCCTGGCGCATCAGTATATTCTACTACAGCACCAAAATCTAACATTTTAATTACTTTTACTTCATAAGCTTCACCCATTTGTGGTTTGAAAATGATTGAATCGATTTTTGCTAATACTTTAGCAATTCCGTCAGGATCTGTTCCAAGAATTTCAACAACACCTTGTTCATCAACTTCATTAATTACAATCGTACAACCTGTGGCTTTTTGTAATTCTTGAATTACTTTTCCACCAGGTCCAATCAAAGCACCAATAAATGCACCAGGAATAGTACGCATAATAATTTTTGGAGCATGAACTTTAACATCCGCATTTGGTTGAGCAAGAGTTTCTATTAATTTTCCTAAGATATGTAAACGTCCGTCACGAGCTTGAGCCAAAGCTTGCTCCATGATTTCATATTTCAATCCGTCAATTTTTATGTCCATTTGACAGGCTGTAATTCCTTCAGAAGTACCAGTTACTTTGAAATCCATATCTCCTAAATGATCTTCATCACCAAGAATATCAGATAAAACGGCAAAACGATCACCGTCAGTAATCAATCCCATTGCAATTCCAGAAACAGGACGAATCATTTGAATTCCAGCATCCATTAATGATAATGTTCCAGCACAAACTGTTGCCATAGAAGACGAACCATTAGATTCTAGAACTTCAGAAACCACTCGAATCGTATAAGGACAATCAGCAGGAATCATATTTTTCAAGGCTCTTTGCGCTAAGTTTCCGTGACCAACTTCTCTTCTTGAAGTTCCTCTTAACGGACGAGCTTCTCCTGTAGAAAATGGCGGGAAATTATAGTGTAAATAGAATTTTTCTTCCCCTTGTTCTGATGGTGAATCAATTTGGTTTGCTTCTCTAGATGTTCCTAAAGTTGCTGTTGCCAATGCTTGAGTTTCTCCACGTGTAAATAATGCTGAACCGTGAACTGAAGGTAGGTAATTTACTTCACACCAGATAGGTCTGATTTCTGTTGTTTTTCTTCCATCTAAACGAGTTCCTAAGTCTAAAGTTACATTACGAACCGCTTCTTTATTTACCTTGTAAAAATATTTAGAAACTAAATCGCCGTCAGTAGCCAATTCTTCTTCTGTAAATAAGGCGCGTACTTCTTCTTTTACTTCTGCAAATGAAGCTGTACGTTCTTGTTTAGCTGAACCTTTGCTCGCAATAGCATAAATTTTATCGTAAGCAGCAGCTTTTACTTTTGCGTGAATAGCCTCGTCTGTTCTTTCTTGATCATACGTACGAACTTCTTTCTTGCCGAAAGCAGCTTGTAAGCGCTCTTGAGCTGCAATTTGGTTTTTGATATGTTCGTGTGCAAATTTAATGGCTTCTACCATTTCTGCTTCTGAAATCTCTTTCATTTCTCCTTCTACCATCGCAATAGAATCAGTAGAAGCACCAATCATCATGTCAATATCAGACAATTCTAATTGTGCACGAGAAGGGTTAATGATAAATCTCCCATCAATTCTTCCAACTCTAGCTTCAGAAATTAAGGTTTCAAATGGAATGTCAGACAAGGCTAAAGCTGCCGAAGCTGCTAATCCCGCTAATGCATCTGGCATAACATTGTCATCATGTGACATTAATTGGATCATCACTTGCACTTCTGCATGATAATCACTTGGGAAAAGCGGACGTAATACACGGTCAACTAATCTCATTGTTAGCACTTCGTTGTCACTTGGACGTGCTTCTCTTTTGAAGAAACCACCAGGAAAACGTCCTGCTGCAGCAAATTTTTCGCGATAATCTACCGTTAATGGTAAGAAATCGATACCGGGACTTGCTTTTCTTGAGGACACTACTGTTCCTAAAATAACAGTGTTTCCAATTCTAACTACTACAGAGCCGTCAGCTTGTTTCGCTAAACGACCTGTCTCGATTGTGATGCTTCTTCCATCACCTAAATCGATTTTTTCTACAAATAATTGTGGAATCATAAATTTTTTCCTTTTCAGTTAAACATGGGTTCTAGTTGTGTTGTTTTTTGTAGTAGTTGTTGTCTAAAACCCAATGAAAAACTAAACTTTTTTCTGCAATTATATAAAAACAAAAAGAGGCGCGTGGGCACCTCTTTTTTATTGATTATTTTCTGATATTCAATTCTTTGATAATCTCACGGTATCTGTTGATTTCTGTTTTCTTCAAGTAATCTAACAAAGCTCTTCTTTTACCTACTAACAATACTAGTGAACGTTCTGTATTGTAATCGTGACGATTTTTTTTCAAATGTTCTGTTAAGTGCGAAATTCTGAATGTAAACAATGCAATTTGAGATTCAGATTTTCCAGTGTTTTCTGCTTTTCCTCCGTGTTTAGCGAAAATTTCCGCTTTTACTTCTTTAGTTAAGTACATTTTAATATTATTTAAATGATTATTATGTATGTCATACATCTATTGTAAGACGGTGCAAAAGTAATCTTTATTTTTAGAATTACAATAGAAAAATTTATTTAAACTATTAATAATTAATTTGTGAAATTTTAATTGATTTTTCTAAAACATCTTTGCAATCTCTTGATTCACAAACTCTAAAAAACGTTCGTCAGCTTCGGTAAATGGATTTAACACATGGCTATCAATATCAATTTGTCCGATATTAGCTCCATTTACAAATAGCGGAACAACAATTTCTGATTTTACGGTAAAACTGCAGGAGATATAATTGTCTTGATCCGAAACATCAGGAACTACAAAATTCTGATTCGAAACCGCTACTTGTCCACAAATTCCTTTACCGAAAGGAATTACAGTATGGTCAGTTGGAGCTCCAACATAAGGGCCAAGAAGTAATTCCTCTTTTTCTCCATTTCTAAAATAAAAACCCACCCAATTGTAGTAATCAATAGTATTTTTTAATAAGGTACATATTTCAAATAATTTTTCGTCTCTTGAAATATGGTTTTGCATTAAAATGGCTGTGACTTTGGGTTTTAAGATTTCAAATGACATAGGAGTTTATTTTTTAAACAAAAGTAGTATTTGCTTACTATATTAATTTATTTAAATTTGTTAAAAAAATTATTGAAAACCTATTTCGAACAATACCGACCTTTTTTAATTTTTTTAATCAAGTTTTTCTTGGTTTATGTTGTGGTAACTTTCTTGTATCAATATTATTTGAATCAATTCGATAGTGCATTTCTTTTTCAAGTGGACGAATTTACGCAACTTGTTGCGAATCAAGTTAATTGTGTTTTGATGTTTTTGGGTTATGATTCTAGTATTATACCCCATACAAATGAAGCTTCTGTAAAATTAATACTAAACCAAATTTATGTAGCTCGAGTTGTTGAAGGTTGTAATGCACTAAGTGTAATGATTCTTTTTGCAGCTTTTATAGTTGCGTTTTCTGGAAAATGGACTCATACAGTATTGTATATAATTGGAGGATTTTTCCTTATTCATGTTTTAAATGTATTCCGAATAGCACTGTTGTGTATTGCTTTGTTACAATATCCTAAACAAGAACATTTTTTGCATGGCGTTGTTTTTCCTTTATTTATTTATGGTGTTGTGTTTGGGTTGTGGGTTATTTGGGTTAATAAATTTTCGTTGCATGTTAGAAAGAATCCGTAATAATAAATTAAAAATAGTTCTTGTTTCACTTCTCATATTGTTTTTGGTAGCAATTCGAGCCTTTGAAGAGGAACTTTTTTATGATCCATTTTTAGATTATTTTAAAGGAGATTATTTAAGGATTTCAGTACCTGAATACAATGGATTTAAATTGTTTTTAGGAATTAGTTTTAGGTATTTTTTAAATGCGATATTTTCCTTAGCAATTATATATTTTCTTTTTTCGGATTTAAAGTTTACAAAATTTACCTCAATATTGTATTTTATTTTTTACCTCATTTTAATAACAGCTTTTTTTCTAATGCTACATTTCTCTGGCAACGAAAATAATTTTATTTTATTTTACATCAGAAGATTTCTGATACAGCCATTATTTTTATTGCTATTTATACCTGCATTTTTTTATCAAAAACAAAACAAATAATTTATTTTCTTTAAAAAAATAAACTTCAAAAAATAACACCATTTTAATACAACCCTTTTTTCTTTTCCGTACCTTTGTTTTAATGAAGTTTAAAAAACATATAAGTATTGTTCTTGCATTCTTCCTATTAGTTTCTAATGTAGGATTGGCATTTAATGTACATTATTGTGGAAAAAATATTGCTTCAGTTTCTTTAAAAACAGCAATTCCTGCTCAAAATTTTGAAGAAGGATGTTGCAAAAAAATTACCCTAAAAAAGCATAGTTGTTGTTCTGACAAAGTTTTTAGTTTTCAACAAAAATCAGACAATTTAATTATAAAAGCGTTTTCTTTTCATTCCGATTATTTATTTACAATGAAAGAATGGATTCCAATTGTTTTCTCTTCTGTTTCTAATTTCAAAAATTCAAAAATTACATCTTATTATTGCGATGCAAATGCGCCGCCACTCTTTAAGTTGTATCACCAATATATTTTTTACGCCTGATTTTAATGTTTATTTAAAGTCAAACCTTTTTTTATGGTTTGGCGTTATTTTTTTATAATCATTAAAATCTATTTCTTATGAAAAAATCAGTAATACTTTTTATACTGACTTTACTTTCGATTAATGCATTTTCTCAAGAGAATCAAGAAAAATTAGAGGAAGTCAAAGTGGTAACTAAGCGTAAAGGAATTCAAAAGTCGCAAACAATAACAAGTAACACAACAGTTGTTACAAGCAAAGAATTACTAAAAGCGGCATGTTGTAATCTTGCAGAAAGTTTCGAAACTAATCCGTCTATTGATGTTAATTTTTCGGATGCGTTAACAGGAACAAAACAAATAAAAATGCTCGGATTAACAAGTCCGTATCTAATGATTACTGAGGAGAATATTCCGTCCGTTCGCGGAGCTTCTCAAGCCTACGGATTATCTTTTACTCCCGGAACTTGGGTAGAAAGCATTCAAATTACAAAAGGAGCGGGCAGTGTTGTAAATGGCTACGAAAGTATTTCGGGTCAGATAAATGCAGAACTCATCAAACCAATAAATGATACCCCTTTTTTCTTAAATGCCTACGGTTCTACAGATTCTCGTTTTGAATTGAACACCCATTTCAACACTAAAATCTCCGATAAATGGAGTAGTAGTTTGTTTCTGCATGGTAATACAAGACTTTCTAAAATGGATAGAAACGAAGATGGTTTTTTAGACAATCCGTTAGCCAAACAAATCAATGTTATGAATCGTTATCAGTACTACAATGCCGATAAGGGTTTGGTAAGTTTTATTAACTTTCGCTATATGAACGACCAAAAGCAAACAGGAGAATTGCAATTTGAACCTAACAGAGATAAAAGGACTACTAATTTTTGGGGCTCCGAAATTAATACTGAACGATTGGATGTTTCTACTAAAATAGGATACGTATTTAAAGACATGCCATACCAAAGTGTTGGTTTTCAGAATGCGTTTAACAATCACAATCAGCAGTCGTATTTTGGTTTAAATCAATATAATATTAAGCAAAGTAGTTATTATTCAAATTTAATTTTCAACTCTATTATTAGTAATACGATGCATAAATTTGCAACGGGTTTGAATTTTACATACGATAAATACCAGGAGTTTGTAAATGTCAAAGATTATAGCAGAATTGACAATGCTTTTGGAGCTTTTTTTGAATATACCTATGATAATACCGACAATTTTAGCGTCATTCTTGGTGGGCGTATTGATAATCACAATCGTTTAGGAACATTTCTTACTCCGAGATTACATGTAAGATACAATCCTTGGGAAAAGGGAGTTTTACGATTTTCTGCGGGAAGAGGAAAACGATTGGCTAATATTTTTGCTGAAAATCAACAGCTGTTAGCTAGTTCTAGATCATTTGATATTTTAGATTCTAATGGAAAGATTTACGGATTAAATCCTGAAATAGCTTGGAATTACGGAATAAGTTTTTCTCAAAACTTTTTGTTTTTAGGTAAAAGGGCTGATATTGGATTTGATTTTTACAGAACTGATTTTCAAAACCAAGCAGTTGTAGATGTTATGAATTCGCCACAACAAGTGTTGTTTTATAATTTGAACGGAAAATCATTTGCTAACAGCTTACAAATTGAATTCAATTATGAAATAATTAAACACTTAAATTGGCGGTCAGCATATAAATTTTATGATGTGAAAACAGATTACATTTCAGGAAATTTCCAGAAACCACTTCTGGCTAGAAATCGTTTTTTTGCCAATTTAGAGTATGAAACTCATATCGGTAACAAAGGGAAACAATGGAAATTTGATTATACTTTTAATTGGATTGGCCAACAACAATTGCCCATTACAACTTCAAATCCTATTGTTGATAGATTACCAGATTTTTCTTCCTCCTATTCGTTAATGAATGCACAAATTACTAGAACTTTTTCATCAACCTTTGAAATATATGTTGGTGGAGAAAACATAGGAAATTATACACAAGAAAAAGCGATTCTTGGCAGTGATAATCCTTTTGGACCAAATTTTGATGCGTCAATTGTATATGCACCAATTTTTGGACAAATGTATTATGCGGGTTTAAGGTTTAAAATAAAATGACGTTAATACTAATTTCAATATCAAAAATTAATTAATATTTAAAATAATAGAAAAATGAAAAATGTAATTTTAATACTGCTAGTAACTTTTATTGGATTTTCAGTTCAAGCGCAAGAAACCCGAGGCGGAGCCGAATTGAGCGTAGCTAAAAAGAATAAAAATGCCAAATACACTTTTGAAGTTAACGGCAATTGTGAGCAATGCCAAAAGCGAATTCAAAAAGCTGCTTTTTCTGTTCCAGGAGTTAAATCGGCTATATGGGCTATAGAAACTCATGAGTTGAGTTTAATTTTAAATGAGGAAAAAAGTTCGGTATTAGATGTGAAAAAAGCGATTGCAAAAGTAGGACATGATACTAAGGATGTGAAAGCTACAAATGAGGATTATGATAACCTTCATTCGTGTTGTAAATATGATAGGCAATAATTGTAAATTCCTAAACCGTTAATAAAACTTTAAAGTAAAGCAATAAATTGTTGTTGAGCCAAATTATTCATACTTTCACGCACTGAAAAGCAAACAAACACGTATTTATGAGTAATTTTGATTGGACACAATTATTAAATCCTGAATTTTATATTACGTTTACCATTGGCGGTATTCAAGTAGGTTTATATATTGTTTTGTTTATAATTTTTGCTGAGACAGGACTTTTTGCCGGTTTTTTTCTACCAGGAGATAGTTTGCTTTTTTTAGCGGGTATTTACAGCCGTGATTTAATAGAAAATGTAACAACAGCTATTGAAAGTGATTTTATAATTGTTACATTATTGTCTCTTTTGGTAGCTATTGCTGGAATACTAGGAAATATGGTTGGGTATTGGTTTGGTGCAAAAAGCGGTTATTATTTATTTAAAAAAGAAGATAGCTTTTGGTTTAAGAAAAAGTATCTTTTACAATCTAAAGATTTCTTTGAAAAATATGGGGGTAAGGCAATTATTTTTGCTCGGTTTCTTCCTATCTTCAGAACTTTTGCTCCAATTGTAGCAGGAATTGTTACAATGGATAAAAAAAAGTTTATGTTCTATAATGTATTGAGTTCTTTTTTGTGGTCTTTTATTTTAATTTTCGCAGGACATTATTTATATGGTTTGTTTTTAAATAAATTTGATATTGATTTAAAACATCATATCGAAAAAATTATAATATTAATTATTTTAATTTCTACTTTTCCAGTTGTAATAAAGTTACTAAAGAAAAGCCCCCAGGATAAAGCATAATAAATAAAAAATCCGTCAAGAAAAGTTTTTCAAGACGGATTTTAATTTTTCATTGGAATTTTAGAATTACATCATTCCTGGCATGCCACCACCCATAGGGTTTCCACCAGCATTTTCTTCTTTAATATCTACCAATGCACATTCTGTAGTTAAAATCATTCCAGCTACTGAGGCTGCATTTTCCAGAGCTACACGAGTTACTTTTTTAGGATCAATAATTCCAGCTTTTAGCATGTCTACATATTCATCAGTTTTGGCATTATAACCAAAATCTCCTGTTCCTTCAGCAACTTTTGCAACAACAACTGAACCCTCAAGCCCAGCATTTTCAACAATCGTTCTTAAAGGGGATTCAATGGCACGTGAAACAATTTGAATTCCTGTTGCTTCATCAGCATTGTCAGCTTTAATTGATGTTAAGGCCGATTTTGCTCTTAGCAAAGCAACGCCTCCACCAGCTACAATTCCTTCTTCAACCGCTGCACGAGTTGCGTGTAAAGCATCATCAACCCTGTCTTTTTTCTCTTTCATTTCTACTTCAGAAGCAGCTCCCACATAAAGAACAGCAACACCACCAGCTAATTTAGCCAAACGTTCCTGTAATTTTTCTCTATCATAATCAGAAGTTGTTGCTTCCATCTGACCTTTAATTTGGTTGACACGATTTTTAATCATATCGGCTTCACCAGCACCACTTACAAGTGTTGTATTGTCTTTATCGATAGTAACTCTTTTAGCAGTTCCTAACATTTCAATAGTTGTATTTTCTAATGTGTACCCTCTTTCTTCAGAAATTACGGTTCCACCAGTTAATATAGCGATATCTTCTAGCATTGCTTTTCTTCTGTCTCCAAAACCTGGTGCTTTTACGGCAGCAATTTTTAATGCTCCGCGTAATTTATTTACTACTAAAGTTGATAATGCTTCTCCATCTACATCTTCAGCAATAATCAATAATGGCTTTCCTGATTGGGCCACTGGCTCTAAAACAGGCAATAATTCTTTTAAAGATGATACTTTTTTGTCGTATAAAAGAATATACGGATTTTCTAATTCTGCTTCCATCTTTTCAGGATTGGTTACAAAATATGGAGAAAGATATCCTCTGTCAAACTGCATCCCTTCTACAACATCCACATAAGTATCTGTTCCTTTGGCTTCTTCTACAGTAATAACACCTTCTTTGCCTACTTTTGCGAAAGCATTAGCAATTAATTCGCCAATTACTTCATCATTATTGGCAGAAATAGAAGCAATTTGTTTTATTTTTTCAGAATCACTACCTACTACTTTTGCTTGTTTTGCTAGATCTGCAACGATAGCTTCAACAGCTTTGTCAATTCCTCTTTTCAAGTCCATTGGATTTGCTCCTGCTGCAACGTTTTTTAAACCTTCTTTTACAATTGCTTGTGCTAAAACAGTTGCTGTTGTAGTTCCGTCTCCTGCTAAGTCATTCGTTTTTGAAGCTACTTCTTTCACCATTTGAGCTCCCATATTTTCCAACGGGTCTTTCAATTCTATCTCTTTTGCAACGGTAACTCCATCTTTTGTAACTGTTGGTCCACCAAATGATTTTCCAATAATTACATTACGACCTTTTGGTCCAAGTGTTACTTTTACTGCATTTGCTAATGCATCAACTCCACGTTTTAATCCATCACGTGCTTCAATATCGAATTTTATATCTTTTGCCATTTTAATGTTTATTTATTTCATCCGTTCGCTATCGCTCGGGTGTTAATTCAGTTAATTGCTTAAAGTTAAATTATTGCTAAAATATCGTCTTCACGCATGATTAAATAATCTTTTCCTTCCAATTTTAGTTCAGTCCCAGCATATTTTCCATACAAAACAGAATCTCCAATTTTTACAGTCATGGTATGGTCTTTTGTGCCATTTCCTACTGCAACAACAGTACCCTTTTGAGGTTTTTCTTTTGCTGTGTCAGGAATAAAAATACCTGAAGCCGTTTTAGTTTCAGCAGCCACTGGCTCTATAAGAACGCGGTCTGAAAGCGGTTTAATGTTTAAAGCCATAATAATTTTATGTTTATTGTTATGTTAAATTTAATAAATAATCAGGTTCAGAAATTATGCCAGCCCTTTATAACTGACAATTTTACTTAAAAAAAATGCCAGCATTGACAAGCTGGCATTATCTATATTTTAATTGGAAATTATTTTTTTACTGGTGCAACTGGTACAGCTGGCACGTCAGTTTTAGTTTTCTCGTTTTTAGATGCAGGAGTTTCTGTTTTGGGAGTTGTTGCATCTGTTTGGTCAATAATTTTAGAGTCATTATCGCTTAAGCTTCCTGTAAAACTTAAACTCGACAATAAAATTAATGCAATTAGTATTGTGGCTAGTGTCCAAGTGCTTTTATCTAAAAAGTCAGTAGTTTTTTGTACGCCACCCATCATTTGAGATCCTCCTAATGAAGATGATAATCCTCCACCTTTAGGATTTTGAACCATAACCACTATGATTAATAGGAAACAAACGATTGTTATTAAAACTAAAAAAATTGAAAATGTGCTCATTGTTATTTATTATTTTGTTGTAAATTTTTAATATCTAAAATTCGGTCTGCAAAGAAACTACTTTTTTCTGGATATTTCAAAATTAATATTTGATATGCTTGAATTGCTTTTTGATATTTTTTTTGTTCTAAATATACTCTAGCTAAAGTTTCGGTCATCAAGTAGGAGGTATTCGAGATACTTGGCTCAAAAACAAAAGTATTTATTGGAGAATCATGCTTAACAGGAGGGATTTTAGGACTAGTTTCGATAAACTTGTCAATTAATTCGTTTTTTTTTTGCTTCTCGAAATCTACTTCAGAAGGGTTTTCATTTTCTATTTCAGTATGTTCTTCTTCTCTAATTATTGGTTTTAACTTAGATAATTGCAACCATTCTTGAAATGAATGTTTTTCGTTTTTAGAAAAAACTAATGGTTTACCTATTTCTAGATTTTCGACAATACTATCTTTTGTTTTTTCTACTTCAATAGTTTCAATAGCAACATAATCTTTTTCAGAAGGAATTCTGTATTCTGCCTTTTCTATAATTTTTTCTTCTACTACAAGAACTTCTTCTTCTACAACTGGAGTTGCATTTTTAATAGAAATAAGAATCGATTCCTCTACTGTATTTATTCTTTGTTCTAATTTAGAGTTCTCAGCATTAATAATTTCATTTTCATTTACAGAAATATCTAGTAATTCGGCTACTTTTTTATCGTACAATCCTTTGTGTATGGTTACAAATGAATCCGAAGTAATAAAATCAAATAAAACAGTTCTGTCTGTAGTATGGGCTGCTGTTATTTTTAATGCATAATTGTATTTAAAGCTATTTTGATTGTATAATCCTTTTAGATATAATGCTCGAGCGCTCTGGAAATAAGGAAATTCTTGCGCAATTTTTTCCAAGGTAATACTCTGAATGTCATTTATAGCATTCGGATTATTTATTAAGGAAGTATATTCAATTACGTTCAAAATAAGTTCTAGTTTTTATCAATGAACAAATTAACTCTAAAATTTACCATTTTGCAAGCGATTCATTAAAAATATCTTGAGTAATTCTTTCGAAAATTTCATCCAATGCTGCTGTTAGCTTAGCACCTACTAATTGGTCAGTTCCTGTATAATTGTGGAAAAATGAAAATGTTTTCTCAAAATTATCGGCTTCTTTATTTTTATTGGTAAATCGAACTTTTATTGAAATGGTTAATTTGCTTTGTGCCGCTCTTTGATCTGCGGTTGCAGTTGTTGGACTAATTCTGTAATCAATAATCTCACCTTCATAAGTCAAATCGCCTCCTGAATTTACTAAATTTAAATTGGTTTGATTTTGAATTAAATCCTGTAATTCTAAAGTAAATGTTCGTTCAATTCCAGGTTCAATTAACGGCGCATTATTGCGAAAGTAATTTACTTGAAAAGTTTTAGCATCAATTTTCCCAGTTCCAGTAAAGTTATAAACCGAGCAACTGTTGAAGCTAAAGGCGGTAAGTAAAAAGAGTATAGATTTAATGTAATTCATTTTCTAAAATAACAGGACAAAGATATTCATTACAATGGTTAATTATCAATTTTTTTAATTATCAATTTGCTTACAAATCAAACTGTTTAATTTTTCGATACAAAGTTCTTTCAGAAATGCCGAGTTCATCGGCTGCAGCTTTGCGTTTCCCTTTGTTTTTTTCTAATGATTTTTTAATCATTTCAATTTCTTTTTGTTCTAAACGCAATACTTCTTCCTCTTCTATCGTTTCGGCAAATAAGTAATTATCATCATTTTCTTCAAAGTCATCCTCTGAGTTTTGGGTTGTGAAAACTGGAGTTCTTGGCTCTTCTTCAAATGAAATTTCACTTTCATTTTCTTTTGAGCCGTATATTTTCTGAATTAAATTCGGATTTATTTCCTGTGCTTTTGCTGCACCGTTTTTCATCAATTCTAAAGTCAGTTTTTTCAGATCGTTCAAATCGCTTTTCATATCAAAAAGCACTTTATACAAAATATCTCTTTCGGTACTGAAATCACTTTCGGCTTTTCGATGATCTTTAATGACTGAAGGTAAATTACTTCCTTCTGTTGGTAAATAGGATTGTAAAGTAGCACTAGAAATGTCTCTATTGGTTTCTAAAACCGAAATTTGTTCGGCCACGTTTCGCAATTGGCGAATGTTTCCGCTCCAACGAAATTTTTGCAAAACCTGAACAGCATTGTCATCTAATTTTAAAGGAGGCATCTTATATTTATGAGCAAAATCGGCAGCAAATTTTCTAAAAAGCAAATGAATGTCTTCTTTTCGCTCCCGTAAAGGAGGCAAAGTTATGTCAACGGTACTCAATCGATAATATAAATCTTCCCGAAATTTACCTTTCTCTATTGCAGTAAACAAATTTACATTGGTTGCAGCAACAATACGCACATTAGTTTTTTGTACTTGCGAAGACCCTACTTTTAAAAACTCCCCATTTTCTAGAATCCGAAGTAAACGCACTTGTGTAGTCAATGGCAATTCACCTACTTCGTCTAAGAAAATAGTTCCGCCATCGGCTACTTCAAAATAACCCTCTCGAGTATTTGTAGCTCCCGTAAAAGCGCCTTTTTCGTGACCAAAAAGTTCGCTATCAATGGTTCCTTCTGGAATGGCACCACAATTTACTGCGATGTATTTTCCGTGTTTGCGATGAGAGAGCGCGTGAATGATTTTAGGAATATTTTCTTTTCCTACGCCACTTTCTCCTGCTACTAAAACCGAAATATCGGTAGGAGCAACTTGAATGGCTTTCTCTATCGCGCGATTGAGTTTTGGGTCATTCCCAATAATTTCAAATCGTTGTTTTATTGATTGAACTGTTTCCATTTTTATTCAATTGATAATTGACAATTAACAATGGATGTTTAATTTCGGATTTAGAAATTATCCATTATCAATTATCCATTTTTTTTAATTCATATCACTTAATCCAACAGCTTCTCCTTTTAAAGTTCCGCTCGTGCAACTCATAATCTTTACATTCACAAAATCACCTTTTTTATAATTCTCTTTTGGGAAAACTACAGTAATACTTTGTGAATTTCTTCCTGAAAACTCTTCAGCCGATTTTTTCGAAACTTTTTCAACCAAAACTTCTACCGTTTGTCCTATAAATTCTTCCGAACGAAACCAAGAATGTTTTTGTTGTAAATCGACTATTTCTTGCAATCTTCTTGCTTTTGTTTCTTCTGGAACATCATCTTTCATTTTGCGTCCAGCCAAAGTGCCAGGTCGTTCGGAATATGAATACATGTAACCAAAGTTGTATTTTACATAGTTCATCAAACTCATGGTGTCTTGATGGTCATCTTCGGTTTCAGTAGGAAAACCTGCAATCATATCTTGACTAATCGAAGCATTTGGAATAATAGCTCTAATTTTATCAATTAATAACATGTATTCCTCACGAGTATGCAAGCGGTTCATTTCTTTAAGGATTCTATTGCTTCCTGATTGTACGGGCAAGTGAATATGCTTACAAATATTTTTATATTTAGCAATGACATGTAGCACGCTTTCATGCATGTCTTGAGGGTTAGAAGTCGAAAAGCGAATACGCATTTTAGGAAAACCAATCGCTACCATTTCTAGTAATTGGTCAAAATCAACAGCAGTTACTTTTTGCATTTCGGTAGCGTTTTCAAAATCTTTTTTTAAACCACCACCGTACCATAAGTAACTGTCTACATTTTGACCTAAAAGTGTAATTTCCTTAAAACCATTGTCCCATAAATCTTGAATTTCTCCCATAATACTTTGGGGTTCACGACTGCGTTCTCTGCCGCGAGTAAAAGGCACTACGCAAAATGTACACATATTATCGCAACCACGAGTAATTGAAACTAGTGCAGTAATTCCGTTGCTCATTAATCGTACAGGCGAAATATCGCCATAGGTTTCATCTTTACTTAATATCACGTTTATTGCATCACGACCTTCTTCAACCTCGTTCAATAAATTAGGTAAATCTTTATAGGAATCTGGACCTACAACTAAGTCCACGATTTTTTCTTCTTCAAGAAATTTATCTTTCAAACGTTCTGCCATACAGCCTAAAACACCTACTTTCATTTTTGGATTAACCCGTTTTACGGCATTGTATTTCTCTAAACGTTTGCGAATAGTTTGTTCCGCTTTGTCTCGAATGGAACACGTGTTTACTAACACTAAATCGGCTTCTTCGAGATTATTTGTTGTATTATAGCCGTTTCCAGACAATATAGAAGCTACAATCTCGCTATCTGAAAAATTCATAGCGCAACCATAACTCTCTATAAAAAGTTTTTTAGTGTTTTCGGGGTTAAACGCCAGTACAAGACTTTTACCTTGCTTACTTTCTTCAATAATTTTTTCCATCACATCTTTTCAGAACGCAAAGATAATGCAATTTCGACAAATATGACAATGTGTCAGTTTTGTTTTAACAAAATTTTCATAAAATACTATTTGATATTTTTAAATTGACTTTATTAATACAAAAACCTTTTTTGTTTTTGAGAATAGTTTTATACTTCATCAAGGCTAAAAATCTATAACTAAATTTTCAGGAATAGATAATTTTCTAATTTATATGAGTCAAAAATTACTTCAAAAGGATAATATTTAAAAAAATCTCCTACTTTTGCCCTAGAAAAACAAACCAATGGCAAAGAATTTAGTTATAGTTGAGTCCCCAGCAAAAGCAAAAACCATCGAGAAATTTCTTGGCGCAGATTACCAAGTAGAATCCAGTTATGGTCATATTGCCGACTTGCCTTCAAAAGAGATTGGGGTTGATGTTGAAAACGGATTCAAGCCTAAATATGAAGTTTCTGCAGATAAAAAAGCATTAGTTTCTAAACTAAAAACATTAGCTAAAAATGCTGACATGGTTTGGTTAGCAAGTGATGAGGATCGTGAAGGAGAAGCCATATCTTGGCATCTATCTGAAGAATTGAAACTCGATAAAAACAAAACCAAGCGAATTGTTTTTCACGAAATTACCAAAAATGCAATATTAAAAGCTATTGATAACCCCCGAGAAATTGACTACAATTTAGTTAATGCGCAACAAGCGAGAAGAGTTTTAGATAGATTAGTGGGTTATGAATTATCGCCAGTACTTTGGAGAAAAATAAAAGGCGGATTGTCAGCTGGACGAGTTCAATCGGTTTCAGTGCGATTAATTGTTGAGAGAGAAAGAGAGATTCAAAAATTTAACGCTGTAGCGACTTATTCAGTCGTAGCAGAATTTACAAATGAAGCTGGAAGGTCTTTCAAAGCTAAATTGCCTAAAAATTTTAATACAAAAAAAGAAGCCCAAGATTTCTTGAATAAGAATATTGGCTCGTCTTATAAAGTTTCTGATTTAGAAACCAAACCTACAAAAAAATCACCAACGGGTCCTTTTACAACTTCAACTTTGCAACAAGAAGCAGCTCGTAAACTCTATTTGCCTGTTGGAATTACAATGCAATTGGCACAACGATTATATGAAGCTGGATTGATTACATACATGAGAACGGACAGCGTTAATCTTTCGAAAGATGCTATGGAAGCCGCTCAAGCAGAGATTATCAAATCGTACGGAAAGGAATTTTCAAAACCTAGAACTTTTGTAAATAAAAGTAAAGGAGCTCAAGAAGCACATGAAGCGATTCGACCAACAGACATGTCTCGTCATTCTGTAAATATTGACCGTGACCAAGCTCGTTTGTATGATTTAATTTGGAAAAGGACTTTAGCTTCTCAAATGAGTGATGCTGAATTGGAAAGAACCAACGTTAAAATAGAGGCAAATAATCACAATGATGTTTTTACAGCATCTGGAGAAGTAATTAAATTTGAAGGTTTTCTAAAAGTATATCTTGAAGGGAATGATGATGACGATGATGAACAAGAGGGGATGTTGCCAGCAATGAAAGTTAATGAAAAATTACAAAATAATTACATAACCGCAACCGAAAGATATTCTCGTCCTGCGGCAAGATATACAGAAGCTTCATTAGTAAAAAAATTAGAGGAATTAGGAATTGGCCGTCCTTCGACTTATGCGCCAACTATTTCTACTATTATTAATAGAAATTATGTCGAAAAAGGAAATCTAGAAGGACAAGAGAGAAACTATACTCAATTAACACTGCAATCGGGTAAAGTTTCAGATAAAATTTTAAAAGAAAATACAGGTTCTGATAAAGGTAAATTGGTCCCAACTGATATTGGAACAATTGTTACTGATTTCTTAGTGAAAAATTTTGGAAATATATTAGATTATAATTTTACAGCTAAAGTAGAACAAGATTTTGATGAGATTGCAGAAGGGAACATCAATTGGACTAAAATGATGCAAGAGTTCTACGATAAATTTCATCCTAATGTCAAAGATGTAGAGGCTAATGCCGATAGAGAAAGTGGAGAAAGAATTTTGGGGAAGCATCCTGAATCTGGCAAAACGGTTTTAGTTCGTTTAGGAAAATTTGGAGCGATGGCTCAAATAGGAGATGTTGATGACGAAGAAAAGAAATTTGCAAGTTTACGACCAGAACAGAATATTGGAAATATTACCCTGGAAGAAGCACTGAATCTATTTTTGCTTCCGAAAGCATTAGGTACTTATAAAGGAGAAGAAGTTGAAGTGAGTTTAGGCCGTTTTGGCCCTTTTATTAGATTTGGAAAAGTATTCGTTTCCTTGCCAAAAGGAGAAGAACCTTTAGATGTAGATTTAGAAAGGGCCAAAGTTTTAATTGACGAAAAAACTGAAGCTGATGCGCCAATTGCAGTATATAAAGGAGAAGGTGTTCAAAAAGGGACTGGAAGATTTGGTCCTTTTCTTAAATGGAATGGTATTTTTATTAATGTAAGCACCAAATATAATTTTGATAATTTATCCCAACAAGATATAGAAACAATAATAGAAGACAAACTTCAAAAAAATATTGATAAAGTAATTCATAATTGGGAAGCTGAAGGTATTCTAGTTCAAAAAGCACGTTGGGGAAGATCAGAAATTACCAAAGGTAAAATTAAAATAGAATTAAGTAAAGATATTGATGCCTCAAAGTTAACATTAGCTCAGGTACAGGAAATGATTGAAAAGAAAGCTCCAGCAAAAAAAGCAGCAGCAAAAAAACCTTTGGCTAAAAAAACAGTTACAAAAAAGAAATAAACAATGGAATTTGATTTTCTTTCTCCTTTAAATAACAATATTCTTGATTTTGTCAAAGAACTTTCTTCTCAGCATTTGGGGAGTAAAATGGTTTTACATACAAAATCAGATTTCCCAGATTTAGATAAAATTAAAATTGCTATTATTGGCGTTATAGAAAACAGAGGCGACATCAACGCAATAAATGATGTCGATTTATTTTATGTAAGGAAGGAATTGTATAGTTTGTTTCCAGGAAATTGGGATATTTCAATAGCGGATTTAGGCGATATAAATTCTGGAAATACAAAAGAAGATACCTATTTTGCACTTCAAAAAGTTTCAGAATCTTTAATCAAAAATAAAATTTTACCAATTATTATTGGAGGCTCTCAGGATTTAACCTATCCCATATATAGAGCCTATGATCAATTAGAACAGATGGTAAATTTAGTTGCAATTGATAGTAAATTTGACTTGGGAAAAGAAAATGAATTTGTATTCGCCTCATCATACTTAACCAATATTATTGTAAACGAACCAAATAATCTTTTTAACTACAGTAATATTGGGTTTCAAACCTATTATAATTCTCAAGAAGAAATAGATTTAATTGAGAAATTATTTTTCGATGCTTACAGATTGGGCGATGTTTCTAATAATATTGCTATAGCAGAACCTGTCTTTAGAGACGCCGATATCGTTGTAGTAGATTTAACATCTGTAAAATCGTCTGATTCAGGTAATTTTATTACATTTACACCTAACGGTTTTACGGGTAAAGAGATATGTGCTTTGTCAAGATATTCAGGGATAAGTGATAAAGTTTCTTCTTTTGGAATTTTTAATCATAATAATTCAAAGCAAGAAGCTGTTTTGATGGCTCAAATTGTTTGGTATTTTATTGAGGGGTTTCATTACAGATCAAATGAGTATCCTTTTGGAAGTAAAGAAAATTACTTGAAGTATATAATTCCTTTTGAAAATGAAGAATTAATTTTTTATAAAAGTAATAAAACAGATAGATGGTGGTTAGAAGTATCTTTTAATTCTGCCTCTAACAATAAATTGAAAAGGAATACGTTATTACCATGTTCTTATGAAGAATATTTGCTGGCATGTAATCAAGAGTTGCCAGAGCGATGGTGGAAAATGCAAAGAAAGAATAGTATCTAACTAAGAATTTGAAATTTTGCAGATTAAACCAAAAAAGGTAAGAAAACACATATAAATGCGTTTTTAGATGTATTTAATCGTTAAAAAAAGCACTTAATCGTCAAAATGTTTTTTTTATAAATTTTAAAAATTATTTTTGTGTTATTATTTAACACATATTTAAATAAATAGTTGCTTTTTTAAAAAAAAATAAATAGGTTTACGCCCTCAAAATATGAATACATACATAACCCAAATTTATATGAAAAAATTAATTGCTTTTACAGTCATTTCAGCTTTGCTGGTAGGTTGTGGCAGATCAGGTGACAAAGGTGAATTAGTTGGAGTTAAAGGGAAAAAGTGGAATCCCGAGAAGCCTTTTGGTATGACTTTAGTACCTGGTGGCGCATTTATTATGGGTAAATCTGATGATGATTTAGCTAATGTGCAAGATGCTCCTACAAAAACAGTTACTGTAAGGTCATTTTATATGGATGAAACTGAAATTACAAATAGCGAGTATCGTGAATTTGTTGAATGGGTTAAAGATTCAACTATGCGAGTTCGTTTAGCAATTTTGGCTGATGAAGTTGGTGGCGGAGGAACTGCTGGTGGCGCTACAAAAGGTAAAGGAGGAAAAAGCTCTGGGAGCATTGCTGATTTTGCTTTCAACGATGCAGACCCTGCAAAAATGACTGCCTATGACAAGTACATGTATGAAAACTACTATAGTGTTGGAACTGCTGATGATGCTTATGCGGGAAGAAAATTAAACAGAAAAGTTAAATTAATAACTGATACTTCTAAATATCCAGATGAATACTATACTGAAGTAATGGATACTATGTACCTTCCGGTTGCAGAATCATTCAATGGTCTAAGAACTATAGATGTTAATAAATTAAAATTCCGTTATTCTTGGATGGACATTCAAGCTGCTGCTAAAGCTAAAAACGGAAAGAGAAAGGATTTTATCAAAACAGAGCAAACAAAAGTTTATCCTGATACAACAGTTTGGATTAAAGATTTTTCATATTCTTACAATGAGCCAATGCATAATGATTATTTGTGGCATGAAGCCTATTCTCAATATCCTGTAGTTGGTGTAAACTGGAAGCAAGCCAAAGCGTTTTGCGCTTGGAGAACCCTGAAAAAGAATATTTATATCAAGTCTAAAAAGAAAGGAGGGGATTTAATAAATACTTTCCGATTGCCTACTGAAGCAGAATGGGAATATTCAGCAAGAGGGGGATTAGAGTCTGGTACCTTTCCTTGGGGTGGACCTTATTCTAAAAATGACAGAGGTTGTTTCCTTGCAAACTTTAAGCCAAATAGAGGTGATTATGCCGCAGATCAAGCTTTGTATACTGTAGAGGCAAAATCATATGAGCCGAATGGTTATAATCTTTATAATATGGCTGGAAATGTTGCTGAATGGACTGATTCTTCTTATGATGCGGGTGCTTACGAATATGTTTCTAGTATGAATCCAAGTGTTGGAGATTTAAAAAATATGCGAAAAGTCGTTCGAGGTGGTTCGTGGAAAGATGTCGCTTATTTTTTACAGGTAGGTACTCGAGACTTCGAATACGCTGACACAGCAAGAAGTTATATCGGTTTTAGAACCGTACAGGATTATATGGGAACTGTTACAACAGGTAAAGCACCTAAAAGATAAATTTTTAAACTCAACAAATTAACTTAACCAATTAAATTTTTTATTATGGCATTTTTAAGCAAAAAAGTAATGAATTTCTCCTACGGTATGGGAGCAGCAGTTGTAATCGTAGGGGCGTTATTTAAAATACAGCACTGGCATGGAGCTAGCGCATTATTAATTATAGGACTTTTAACTGAAGCCTTAATTTTTGGTTTATCAGCTTTTGATCCAGTTGATACCGAATTAGATTGGTCATTAGTTTATCCTGAATTGGCTGGTGGTGAGGCTAAGGCTAAATCATCTAAGAAAGATGACTCTGATGCTCAAGGTTTGCTTTCTCAGAAATTAGACGCTATGTTAAAAGAAGCTAAAATTGATAGTGAGTTGATGACTAGTTTAGGTACTAGTATCAAAAACTTTGAATCAGCTGCAAAAGGGATTTCTCCGACTGTAGATTCTATTGCATCAACAAAAAAATACAGTGAAGAATTGAATTTAGCTGCTGCTCAAATGGAATCATTGAACAGTTTGTACAAAATTCAATTGGAAAGTGCTTCTAGAAATGCACAAATCAACAATGAAGTTGCTGAAAACAATTTAAAATTAAAAGATCAAATGCAGTCGCTAACCTCAAACTTGTCTTCATTGAACAATGTTTATGGAGGAATGCTTTCTGCAATGAGTAATAAAGGGAATTAGTATCTCACTACATTTTTAATATAAATCAAAATTAACTAGAAAAAATGGCAGGAGGAAAATTAACCCCTAGGCAGAAGATGATTAACCTGATGTACTTGGTTTTCATCGCAATGTTGGCATTAAATATGTCAAAAGAAGTATTAACCGCATTCGGTTTAATGAATGAGAAGTTTGAAGGTGTTAATAAGTTTTCTGAAGAATATAATAAAAGTTTATTAGCTACTTTAGAACAAAAAGCTGAAGATGAACCAGCTCGTTTTAAGGCGCCTTTGGATAAAGCAAATCAAGTACAGGCAATTTCTAAAAAGTTATATGCCTATATAGGGGATTTGAAAACTGAAGTTGCTAAAGAGTTTGAAAGAGATGAAAAAACAGGAAAATTACCCTATGAGGCAATGGATAAGGGCGGTTATATCGATCAAACTTGGTTCAAAGGTGATGGTTATTCTTCAAAAGGGACAGAGATAATATCAACCATTGAAAATTATAAAAAAGATATAATTGCTGTTTTTGGAAATGATGTTAAATACCAACCTATTATTAATAACATTAAGTCTAAATTTAATTTAGACAATGTAAAAGATAAAGATGGTGTTTCTAAAAAGTATTTATCATATCATTTTGAATCTTTTCCAGCAGTAGCTTCGATTGCAAAATTGACTAGTATGGAAAATGATGTTCATGCTACTGAACAAGATATTTACAATGCGTTAATTGGAAATACAATTGCTCAAGCAGCTTCATTGAAAAATTTCCAAGCAATGGTAATTTTAGAGAAAAATGTATTCTTTGAAGGTGAAACTGTAAAAGGTAAAGTAGTTTTAGGTAAGTATGACGCTAATACAGTTCCAACCAGTTTCTCTGGGCCTGGAAAAATTGAGAATGGTCAAGCTGTTATTTCTATGACTGCTGGTGGTGTAGGAGAAAAAACTATTAATGGAACTTTTTCTTTTATGGAAGATGGTAAGCCAGTTCCTTTGAAATTTGAAGGCAAATATGTAGTGGTTCCTAGACCAAATTCAGCAACCATTTCTGCAGATAAGATGAATGTAGTATATAGAGGTGTTACCAATCCAATGACTATTTCTTTTGCTGGAGTTTCAGATAAAGATGTTACTGCTAGTGCTCCTGGTATGACTAAAGCAAGTGGTACCGGAAAATACGAAATACGTCCTGGTTCTGGTACTGAATTAGCTATCAATGTTAATGCTAAACTACCTGATGGTAAAACGGTATCAGATAAGAAAGTTTTTAGAATTAAAAGTATACCTGCACCAACTGGATGTATTGGAGGTGATTATGGTTCAGTTAAAGGAGCTAAATCTCGTTTAGAAGTATCTCAAATTACTGCTAAAATGTTAGACTTTGATTTTGAAGTAAAATTAAGAGTTACAGCTTTCAGTTTAAAAGTAACGGGTCAAGCTACTGTAATTGTTAATGGTGATAGAGTAAATGCGCAATGTAAAGCTGCTCTTGCAAAAGCAGGAAGAGGTGATCTAATTGTAATTTCAGATATTAAAACTAAACTAGAAGGGTCTGATATTTTATTATCAAGAACAGCTCCAGTTACTTACGAAATTCAATAATAATTTAAGTTAGAAAACGTTATTGTCTTAGCATAACTTAAAATTTAAAATCATGAAGTATAGAAATTTTTTAATCGTTATAACTGTTGTTTTTGTAAGTTTTTCTTCATTTGCTCAGTCTAATTTGCTTAATGCAAAAGTGCCTTCTGAAATAGGAAAGAAAACCCCAGCACAATTAATATCTGATAATGATAAGCCTTTAGCTTATGGTTATGTTCATGATCGAGATGTATTGTTAGGAAAGACCATGTGGGAAACGATAGATTTAGATGAAAGAATTAACTTTCCTTTATATTATCCAATTGATACTGCAAATATTGGCAAAGATAGAAGATCTTTATTTGATGTTTTATTAAAAGGAATAAAAGAAGAAAAGATTACTGAGGTGTATACTGATAGTTATTTCAATACTAAAAAGACATTTAAGGATATGAGTTCCTCATTTACTTATGTTGACACTACTAATGCAGGAAAAGAAGAGATTAATAACTATCCTGAAGATTATAAATCAGGAAAAAAAGTTTTAGATCCTCAGTATATAAATAAAAAAGAGCTAGGAGCTATTGATATTTCTGATTATAAAATTAAAGGATATTGGTATTTTGACAAGCGTCAAAGTGAATTAAAATACAGGCTTTTAGGAATTTGTCCTATTTCTCCTGAAGCAAAAGAGATTGGTGCTGAAAATCAAGATTTCATTGAACTATTTTGGGTTTATTTTCCTGCCGTTCGAGACGTTCTTCATGAAGCTAAGGCTTTTAATGATAGAAACTCTGCAATGCCGATTACTTTTGACCATCTCTTAAATTCAAGACGTTTTAATGCCGTTGTTTATAAAGAAGAGAATGTATATGGCGATAGAGAAATAGCTGAGTACATGAAAGAGAATTCGCAGATGCAATTGTTAGAATCTGAAAGAGTAAAAGATAAGATTCGTGATTTCGAACAAGACATGTGGAATTACTAAGCTAATTTTAATTATATATTAAAACTCTTATCATTGATAAGAGTTTTTTTAATTTTAGACCATGATAGATTATTTAATTATAGGTTCAGGATTGGCAGGAATTGCGTTTGCAGAAACTGCTTTAAATAATAATAAGTCAGTTTTAGTCATTGATAATGATAGCAATTCTTCTTCTAAAGTTGCAGGGGGCTTATACAATCCAGTAATCTTGAAAAGATTTACACCTATTTCTAATGCTCAAGAACAGCTCAATGAATTAACAAGCTTTTATACTAAATTAGAAAGCAAACTTGGAATTCAAGTAGATTTTAAAATACCAATACTTAGAAAATTCTTTTCTATAGAAGAACAAAACAACTGGTTTGTAGCTTCAGACAAAATAAATTTAGTTCCTTTTCTTTCAACAATTCTAGTAACAAAAATAATATGCGGTTTAGATTCTCCTTTTGATTTTGGAGAAGTAAAGCAAACGGGCTATGTAAATGTTCCTTTATTATTAGAAAATTATAAATCTTATTTAATTAATAATAATTTATTTCTAAATGAGTCTTTTGATTATACCATTCTAAAATCAAATCCTGATGGTATAGAATATAAAACTATTTTAGCAAGACATGTTGTTTTTGCTGAAGGCTTTGGCATGCATTCGAATCCTTATTTTAATCATTTACCATTAGATGGTACAAAAGGAGAATTGTTAATTATTAAAGCTCCAAAGCTAGATTTAGATGTTATTGTAAATACAAGTGTTTTTATTTTGCCTTTAGGCAATGGTTTGTTTAAAATTGGGGCAACTTACAATTGGCAAGATAAAACCAATATACCAACTGCTGAAGGGAAACAAGAACTTATAGATAGAATTAAAGAAATTCTTAACTGTGATTTTGAAATTGTATCTCATTTTGCTGGAGTTCGCCCAACGGTTAAAGATAGAAAACCATTGATAGGAACTCATCACATATTCAAAAACATTCATATTTTGAATGGTTTAGGAACTAGAGGAGTAATGCTTGGGCCATTTCTTGCAAAATTATTATTCGAATCAATTGAATCAGGTGTCAGTTTGCCTAACGATATCAATATAGAAAGATACGAAAAGAAGAAATAAATTATTTTTTGGTATCTGCATTATAGGAAACAAATATATTAATATATATATTTCTCGACCATCTCAAAACGAGCGGCGTTAAAAAAATAATCGCCAAAATTATACTTATAAAAGAAAACTTTAAACTTTTATGAAGCATAACAGCGGTAATTACAAATGTTCCAACACCAAGTGCTACATTTAATCCATAGCTTACATACATGGCGCCATAAAAAAAAGAAGGTTCTATTTGATATTTTAAACCACAACTACTGCAGTTTTCATTCATTTTTAACACTTTCTTTAAATGATAGGGATTTTTATCCACATACATGCTTTCATTTTGGCATCTAGGACAACTTCCTGTTAAAATACTATTTAGTTTGGATCCTTTTTTTAACATTTGCAATTATTTTTAACAAAGGTACATTTTTAGATTGCTATCAATGTAACATTAGTCACAAACTATGCTTAATATTCATAATTTATCCGTTTCGTTCGGAGGTTCATATTTATTTGAAGAAGTAACATTTCGTTTAGGAGCGGGAGACCGTGTTGGTCTTGTAGGTAAAAATGGTGCTGGAAAATCGACTATGCTTAAAATTTTAGCAAAAGATTTCGAACCAGATTCGGGAAGTATTGCTACCGAGAAGGAAGTTCGAATGGGCTTTTTACGTCAAGATATCGATTTTGAACAAGGCAGAACTGTTCTTGAAGAAGCCTATGAAGCATTTGTTGAAATTAAGATTGTTGAAAAAAAATTAGAAGAAATCAATCATCAATTGGTTACGAGAACCGATTATGAAAGTGATGAATACAGTCAAATTATCGAAGATTTATCCGATTATACCCATCGGTTTGAATTATTAGGCGGTTACAATTATGTAGGCGATACTGAGAAGATTCTTTTGGGATTGGGTTTTAAAAGAGAAGTTTTCGACAATCAAACTGAAACATTTTCTGGTGGTTGGCGCATGCGAATAGAATTGGCTAAATTATTATTACAAGCCAATGACGTATTGCTTCTTGATGAGCCAACCAATCACTTGGATATCGAAAGTATCATTTGGTTGGAAAGTTTCCTTAGAAATTACCCAGGAGTTGTAGTAATTGTTTCGCACGATAAAATGTTTTTAGACAACGTAACCAATAGAACCATCGAAATTTCTCTTGGTAAGGCTTATGATTTCAATAAACCCTATTCTCAATACCTTGAATTACGTCATGAAATTCGCGAAAAACAATTGGCAACCCAAAAAAACCAAGCCAAGAAAATAGAAGAAACCGAAAAATTAATCGAAAAATTCCGTGCTAAAGCTTCCAAAGCTTCTATGGCACAGTCGTTAATTAAGAAATTAGATAAAGTAGAGCGCATTGAGGTCGATGAAGACGATAATTCAGTAATGAACATTACTTTTCCAGTATCAAAAGAGCCAGGAAGAGTTGTTATTGAAGCAGATAATGTTACTAAAAGTTATGGCGATAAAGTGATACTAAAAGATATTAATTTATTAGTAGAACGTGGAAGCAAAATTGCTTTTGTTGGGCAAAACGGTCAAGGAAAATCCACTTTTATCAAAGCCATAGTTGATGAGTTTGAGTATCAAGGTTCAATTAAATTGGGACACAACGTACAGTTGGGTTATTTCGCTCAAAATCAAGCAGAATATCTCGATGGCGAAATTACACTACTGCAAACCATGGAAGATGCCGCAATGGACACCAACCGAATGAAAGTACGCGATATGCTAGGCTCATTCTTGTTTCGTGGCGATGATGTCGAGAAAAAGGTAAAAGTCCTATCTGGTGGCGAAAGAAACCGTTTGGCATTATGCAAATTGTTACTGCAGCCCATCAATGTATTGCTAATGGATGAACCTACCAACCATTTGGATATAAAATCTAAAAATGTTTTGAAGGCGGCACTTCAAAAATTCGGAGGAACGCTACTTCTAGTATCTCACGATAGGGATTTTTTGCAAGGAATGTCAAACTTGGTTTATGAATTCAAAGACCAAAAAATCAAAGAATATTTAGGAGACATCAACTATTTCTTAGAGCAGCGCAACATGGAAAACATGCGTGAAGTCGAGAAAAAAGATGCTCAAAAATCAGCTTCTCCTAAAGAAAGCAACAAAGCTTCCTACGAAGATCAGAAAAAAGGAAAATCCTTGCAAAACAAGTTGAGTAAGGTAGAAAGTCAAATCAAGCAGTTAGAAAAAGACATACAAAACGACGACAAAATGCTGGCTTCTAATTACGACAAACACGTAGAAGATGCTAAGTTTTTTATGGCATACAACAAGAAAAAGAAAGAATTAGACCAATTGCTTTTAGATTGGGAATTGGTTCAAGAAGAAATCGATAATTTGTAAAGTTTTTTCATTTTAAGGAGCTATCTCCCGCTTTTCATTACAACCTTTTTATCTAAAATGGTTTTTTCTAAGCAAATTCAGGAACTTCCGTTGGTCGTTCTGAATTTTCAAGAAAAAATACATTTTATCAAAAAAGGATTTCCATTGCAATCGAGGCTATAAATACAGTTTTCAAACCACAATTATTTCTATTTTTGAATTATGAAAAATGAAAAAAGGATTAGAAAAAATCTCAATCTTATCATTTCAATATTTATTGTCATTCCAGTAGCTTTGGTTTATGGTTTTCAACCTGATTTGCTATTTGATATAACCATAAATTCTATAGACGAAGCCAATATCTTTAAAGCCATCATGGGATTATATCTTTGCTTTTCTGCACTTTGGATAATCGGAATTTTGAAACCTGCTTTTTGGAAAATCGCTACAGTCTCCAATATGGTTTTTATGCTGGGTTTAGCCTTTGGACGAAGTATTTCTATACTATCCGACGGAATGCCATCGACCCTTTTTGTCCTAGGAACAATTGGTGAATTGGTACTTGGAATATACGCTTCGTATCTATTAAAAAAACAAAAGAGCTTCGAATGAAGCTCTTTATTTATTACTTATCAAAAACAAAAGATACTTTAGTTGTATCGTTTTTGGCGTCAAAATATACCTTTCTATTTTCTTTGCCTTCAAGTTCAACCTTGTTATTTATAGAAAATTTAAACTCAGTACAAATTCGTCCTGTTTTTCCAGTAACAATAGCTTGATACAAACTGTCTTTTACAATTTCTTTCATTGGATAATCATTGTTCCAAGATAAAGGATTGTCCCAACCTCGAATCCCAACAGTTTTGATGTTTTTTATTTTCGAAACATCAAGTGAAAAAAGGACGGTTTTCTTGTACGTTTTTTGTACACAACTAGTATTTACAAGTAGTAAAATTGATGCGGTTAATAGTGCAATTGTTCTCATTATTTTACTGTTTTTTTAGTGAATAAATAATCGATTCCAAATCGACCTGATCCGAGAATCATATAGAACATCCCAATCCATAAAAATCCCATGGCTGGTAACATCATCCAGATGCCTTCGTTCCATTGTTGCATAAACATGGCTACAAGCATCGTACACATTATTAAAAAGCCAGAAATACGAGTTTGAATACCAAGCGCTAATATGATTCCGCCAACTCCTTCGGCAAAAGCTCCCATCCAAGCAAAGAATACTGGTGCAATGGCAAAGATACTACCATATTGTGCCACATCTTGAGGAAACCAAAAAGCGACTTCAAATAATCCTAAACCATTATCAGGATTGGACCAAGGCAAACCAAATTTAGGCGAACCAAATTCAACGGTTAATAAATAGCCGCAAGTTATTCGTGGTATAGTTAATAAAACATCTAAGAGCCAATGAGGCATTAGAATTGGATTCGTTATTGTAGTTATTAGTTTCATATTTATAAATTTTAATTGTTTACAAATCTTGAATTACCTGTTGAAGAGGATTCAATTCCAAATTTTGCTTTACCTAGGTTCATAGCGGTGCAGTTCCCCGATGTTTTAGCCGAAATTAGTTGACTAACATTAACGTAAACATTTCCATTTCCCGCTGCTTTGATTTTTGCATTTTAAACGATTAATTGTTTTGCATTTAGAACTCCGTTCCCGCTATTTGTTACTTCTAAATTTTCTATTTTTCCAACTAATGTAGTACTTCCATTGTCTAAAGTTTCTATTTTTAAGTAGTTTCCACTGATACCAGTAACAATCATTGAAGCATTAGAATCGTTTTTTAAAGTAACAACATTTGGAAGCGTTATTTTTACTTTAATTTTCGTGTCTTCAATGTACATTCGGTTATTTTTATTTCCTTTTAGAGAAACAGTTAAAATTTGATTTCCAGAATGCTCTGTAACCGAAAGCAGATTTATTAAATTGTCGTCAATTGTGATAGAAACGCTAAATGGTTTGCCTACTTCTACCTCAATTTTTCCGTCTAAATCGTCAAAAGATAATTTATCGAAGTTATTGTAGTCATAGGTTTTAGTTACTGTTTTTCCTGAACCTTTTAATTGTGCTGATGATAGAAATGTTATTAAACTCATCGCTAGTGTAATTAGAATTGTTTTCATGATAATTGATTTAAAGAATTAATTTTTTTTTGATTTGATGATTGAAATTACTTTTTATTTTTTGTAACCCATTGATAAGCCGGTATCACCTGTTACATACAAATCTACCGAAGCCTCTTCATCTGATTTGTTTTCTATAATAAGTGCGGTGTTGCGTTCTGCTTTTACAGTTACGTTTTCATTTGGTTTTACCATAACTGGCGAATGAGTTCCACCTTCAATAGGAGCCATAAGTAATGTAAGAGAATGATTAGAAACGTTTTTGAGTTTTACTTTAAATGTTCCGTGTTCATTATTTCCTAAAACAAAACTGTCATTTGGTTTAATAGTCGTGTTAGATGTTAATGATCCAAATACACTACAAGATGTAATAATTAAGGATAAAATAATTGTTGTTAATGAAGTTCTCATTTTTTATAAGTTTTATGAAACCGTTATTTCGATTTCTGGTTATTTGATATAGCAAAATTGCGAGAACAACAACAACAAAACGATGCAAATTATAATTTGAGCCAAACAAAGTAGGTCTCAAATTATAAATAACATAAAAAGTAAGTAAATACAAGATTTAAACACGATTTATTTGATAAGTATCAAATCGTGTTTAGGTATTCTTTTGGAGAAAAATTGGTACTTTTCTTAAAGGCTCTATTAAAAGTAGCTTTCGAATTGAACCCACAATCATAAGCAATTCCTAATAAAGTAGATTTTTTATGCTCGCCTTTTGCAAACAAATCTTTTACAGCTTCTATTCTATAATTATTAATGAAGTCATTAAAATTCATTTGAAAACCTTGATTAATTGCTTTTGAAATAACTGAGGTGTTAGTTTGCAATTTTTTAGCCACTTCAGCTAAAGTTAATTCTGGATCTTGATACAATTTTTCAGACTGAATCAGTCTTTCTATTTGCTTTTTCCATATTTCAACTTCTTCTGATTTTTTTTCGTTTTGCTCCTCAAAATCGATATCAATAATATTTTCTTCATCAGGAAAAGAATCTGAAGTAGTTAAAAGTAAAATTGGTTTAGAGTCAAAAGCAGACATTTTAAACCCTATTTTAGAATGTACTTCATTCGAATATCCTGTTAAAGCAATATAGTAGAGCACCAATGAAAAAGCTAAATAAAACCACCAGCCATCCTTATATGAATTTGTACTTGGATAGAAATAATTAATAACTTCAAAAGCATATGGTAACAATAGCATGATTAAAAATGCTATTAAATAATTTTTTATCCATTTATACAACATTGAATCTGCATTACTAGTTAATTGAACAATCAATTTTTTATACCTATTATAATATCTAATTGTAAGTATAAAATATAGGGTCATTGAAATTTTACCGATAGTCTGATACCATTCATCAAAATCTTTATCAATGCCATCTTGGTAGAAATAATAATCCTTGATGATTATTTTGTCGTAAACGAAAACGTATAAATTATAAACAAGATATAGTAAGCCTGGAACTAAATGAAGCGCATTTTTTTTATTAAATTTAAATGATGGATTCAGTAGTGACTGCGTGTAGAAAAAAATGATTGGTCCAATAAAAAATAAATGCTGAAAAGGCATATAGAACATAAAATCTCGATATGGCTGATTGTCATACCAGCCAGCAAAACCAAGCATCCAAGGTGCAATAAACATGCTGCATAAAAAGACAAATATACTTAGCCAAAAATTGGATTTATCTTCCGTTTGAATTCCTTTTTTTAATAACAACAAACAATAAATTACACCTTGAGTAAAAGTGATTAGTAGGAGAGAAGAGTAAAAATTAAAATCGTATAACATTATTTTTGAATAAAAATTAGTATTACAAAGTAGGTTATTTTTTATATAATTCCAATTGATTTAGAATGTGTGATAGCCTCACTACTGTTTTTAAAATAGCAAACAGCTACTTTCAAGCTTTCTAAAGTGTTCAAGGCATCAATTGCTGCCTTCTTTTTATGGCTTCCAGTTTGTCTAATATAAACAGCTTTAACAGTTACTGGAAATATTTTGCAAATAGCTTCATACAAAAACGGATCGTCTTGAGAGTCATCTCCTAGTAAAACATATTTTAAATTCGGATAAAACTCCAAAATGTGTTTAATTTTTTCAAATTTGTGATTGTGATTGCTCCTTCTTGTAAAAAAAAAATCAGTCAAACTAGTTTTAATATCTTTTAACAATAAAACCGCTTTAGGCAATTGATGAATTTCCGTGAACTTTGTTATAAATCGGTATAAATTCCATTCACTGCTTGAAACATAAAAGAATGCATTTTTCTCGTCATTATTAGACCTTCCTGAAGAACTCAAAGCTTGATAATGAGAGACAACATCCTTAAAAATTTTTCTGTTGTTAATGTTTCTAAACAACATAATATATAATTTCTTAAAAGGATTTAGCGTGTGAGAGACCAAAAAAGTATCGTCAATGTCAGATATGATTCCTAAATTTCCTTTATGAGGACGAATGTAACTTTCCTTAGTTGTTATTGGTTTGTTGTTATATATAAGACTTACTTTATATTCTATCCAACCGTAATTATTAATTTTATCTAAAGGCACACAAAATTTAAAGTAGCCATCTTTTAGGGTTTTAGTATGAATTTTTGAGTTATTGTGTTCTAAATAAACATCAGCATTAGACTGAGTTTTTATTCTAAACATATTAATAATTGAAGTAGCATTTTTTAGGTTTTTTTTCTGAAAATCATATTCTTTTATTGAAGTTGCTTTAAAAACATGTCCCATCACAATTAATTCTTGGTCATTAGCATAGCCACGATATAATTTTAAAATTGGTTCCATTTAAAGTAGTAATTTTGATAGGAGTTTAAATTTAATTATTTTTAATGAATAAAAGAAATTAAAATTTGGAAAAGAATGTTGTAATGGTTGTGAACCCGATTTCTGGAGCAATTGATAAAACTGAATTTATAAATGCTACAAAGCTTTTTGCTAAAAAAGTAAATTGCAAACTGTATATTTATAAAACTTCAGGAAAAAATGATATCGCAAATATAAAATCCCTTTACGATACTTATAGTCCAGAAAGAATCATTATTGCTGGCGGAGATGGCACCATAAAAATGGTTGCTGAAGCAATAGAAAAGGACAATGTAATCCTGGGTGTTCTACCTGCGGGTTCTTCTAATGGCTTAGCCGCTGATTTAGATTTGCCAGAAACACTGGAAGAAAATTTAAGCGTTGCTTTCCTAAATAAATATTTAGAGATTGATGTTATCGAAATTAATAATGAAAAAAGCATGCATTTAAGTGATTTAGGACTTAATGCTGAACTTATCAAAAACTACGAGAAGAGTCTTATTCGAGGAAAATGGGGATATGCCTTGCAAATATTAACAACTATTATAGATTTAGAAGAGCCTTTTAAAGCGACAATTACAGCTAATAATAAAACTATAGAATGTTTAGCAAGAATGATTGTAATAGCTAATGCTAAAAAATATGGTTCAGGAATAATCATAAATCCAGATGGTGAAATGAATGATGGAAAATTTGAATTAGTGATATTGAAAAACTTAGATTTAATAGTTTTAGGAAAAATCATTACTGGCAATATGCCAATTAATTCTGATGATATTGAAATTATCTCAACAGACAAGGCAACAATTACAACTAATTCTCCAGTTAGCTTTCAAATGGATGGAGAATACTGCGGTACCAAAACACGTCTTGATATTAAAATTTCACCCAAACGAATAAAAGTAGCTATTCCTTAAAAGAATTTCTAATAATTATTTAAACGGATTACGTTCCTGCCAAATAGTTTTAGGTTCTAAATAATTAAATAGTTTGCTCATTTTGCGATTAATTAAACTGTTTGAATGTGATATAAAACCAAACGTTTCTATAGGTTTTGCTCCAACTGAACTTTTTATTTCTAATGCAGTTCTTGCAAAAATAATTTCTTTAAAATCTTTTTTTATAGCATAGAAAATCATATCGTATAACATATTTAAATATAACATTTTTTCGCGCTGCAGTGTGTCGTCATAACCTAAAAAGTAGGTATCTAAAACTTTCCCGTTCTTAATTAAAGTATTAAAACCTATTAGTTTTTCGTTTAAGAAATAACCGTAAAACAGAAATTTATCGTGCATTAATTCTTTAAAAACTCTAAAGTGATTTTTTGGAAGGAAGAAAGTATTAAAAGGCGCGTTTTTAGCAACATGAAAATACAATTCATAAATAACAGTTTCATTAGCAATGATGTCGTTCAGATTCATCCGTTTTTTTTTAATGCCTTCCCCTTTTTTTCGTGAGCGTTTGTATTGATCTCGATATTTTTTAGATAGGGAATTGATATAATCATCTTCGGTTTTCCAATTATCAGCAACAGAAAAAACCATATTAGGTTGTGTCGAGAATTTATAAAAGTTATTGAATTCTAGCAAATTAAAATTTTCAAGATTATCTTCATAAAAATCTTTAAAGGTCAAAATATGTACTCTCTTGCCTTTCGTTTTTAGTTGGTTTTTTAATGAATTTGCTGCTTGGTGTACTGTTTTTAGAGCTTGAAATTTATTTACATCATTACAAAAAACATAGGCGTTTTGACCTGTTAACATATTATTTCCTATAAATAAAACATGAGAACTAAAATTTTTAAAGGCAAAATTCCGAATCATAGTTTTTATACATTTGTCTCTTTCGCCAAAGGATTCTAATTTATTTAAATCCAAAAATTGCGCGAGTGCAATCCCAACTAATATTTCATTTTTAAAAAGTCCGATAAAAAAGCAGGTCATGTTTTTGGGGGCGGCTTTTTCTAATATTTCAAGATAAGAGTTAGTTAAGAAGATATTGTCTTTAGCTATTGTATCCCAAGTAATAGGAAGTTCTTTAGTGGTTGAGTAAATTTCGAAAGTTAACGGAGTCTTCAAATCGTGATTGCTGTTGGTCAAAATTAAACAATTAAGTTAATGTTGAAGTAACTTATTCCTTTTTAACCTAATTTTATAATAAAAAATGAAATTGTTAGACATAGAAACAATCAAACACGAATTAGTAGGTCTTACTAATTGGTTTTATAACAGCAATGCAATTGAAAAACATTTTGTATTTAAAAATTTTTCGCAAGCCTTAGCGTTTATTGTTCAAGTAGGAGTCTTATCTGAAAAAAAGAATCATCATCCAGAATTGATAAATATCTACAATAAAGTTACCATTCGATTAACAACTCACGATGCAAACGGTGTAACAATAAAAGATTTCGATTTGGCAAAAGCTATTAATGAATTATAAAATTAAATCCCGACTTATTAAATCTTTAGAGATTTAATAATTGTAGGAAATATTACCTAATAAAGTTAAATAAATTACATTTAATCGATTTTATTTGCATATAATCGTTTTCAAATATACATTTACAGCATAAATAATTGCAAATACTATTATTATGAAAAAGATTACTATTTTATTTTTGTTTTTAATTGCTTCATCTTCTATAATTGCAAATGTTTCAGTTTCTGAGAAAGAAGCATTAATAAAGTTATACAATGCTACTAACGGTACTAACTGGAATAATAAATGGGATTTAAATGCTCCAGTTTCATCATGGTATGGTGTTAAATTACAAAAAGATAAAGTTATTGCTCTAGACCTTTCTAATAATAACTTAATTGGGCAATTGCCCATTGAAATTTGTAATCTAGTAAATCTTCAAAAATTGAATCTTTTCAAAAACACAATTTCAGGGATAATACCTTCTTCAATAGGTAATTTAAGACAATTAAAGACTTTTAATTTGGCTTTTAATAAACTAACCGGAAGTATTCCTTCGTCTATTGGTTCGATTACTAATTTGCAGTCGATAGAGTTGTTCATGAATAAACTTTCTGGTGAATTGCCGACTGAAATAGGAAGTTTAAAAGAATTGAAAGTACTTTCATTATTTAATAATGAAATTAAAGGAGAAATCCCAAGTTCTGTCTATGGAATGAAATCTCTTCGAGTTTTATTACTAAACAGCAATAATTTGACTGGTAAATTGAGTGATGAAGTTGCAAATTTAACTTTACTAGAAAATTTAAGTTTGTTTGAAAATAATATGGATGGTCAAATTCCTTTTAACTTAGAAAAGTTAAATAATTTAAAAGAAATGAATATTTCATACAATATGTTTAGTGGTTTAGTTTCTAAAAATTTAGCACAGTTAGATACCTTAAATATGACAATGATTAACGACAAAGGTCTTGCAATAGTTTTACCTGTTAAAGCAGATAGAAATTCTGCTCTAGCAAATGAAGATTAATATTTTGGTGAATATTTATAATTAAATTGGTTTGAACCATCAACGTAAGTTGATGGTTTTTTTTTATTGATTTAAGCGAGGTATAATTGCTCACAGTTGGATCTAGTAAATTTTTTAATATTTTTTAGTTTTTTTTAGATATTTCAAAACTTTTTTTAAGTTTATAAATACAAACTTTCTACCCTTAAAATTATTATTCTTTAATTGTAATTTGTTTATTTTAATAAAGTGATTCTTCCCTTTCTTTTTTATTACTAATTCTAAAATTATTGATTTCATTTGAATAATCTAATATATTACCAAAAGTAATATTTGTAAGTTAAATACTATAATATATATAAAATAATGTATTTCAACGATTATATTTGTATATAATCGGATTTTATTATTAAATTTACTTCATCAATAAATAAACATTTATAATTATGAAAAATATTGCCACCATACTCTTGATATTATTTTTTACGCTAACAATGAGCGCAAATGTTTCTTTTTCTGAAAAAGATGCGTTAGTTAAACTTTATATTGCAACTAATGGTAATCAATGGAAAAAACAATGGGATTTAAACAAACCAGTCGCTACTTGGTTTGGCGTTAAAGTGCAAAATGATAAAGTTATAGAATTAGATTTATCAAATAATAATTTAAGTGGTGTTTTACCATCAGAAATTGTAAACTTGATTCATTTGAAAAATTTGATATTATTTAAAAATTACATTTCTGGAGATATTCCATTGAAAATAGGAAATATGAAAGAATTAAAAGAGTTAAATATTTCTTTTAATAAATTATCAGGTTCAATTCCATCGTCAATAGGAAGTATAAATTCATTAGAAAATATTCAATTATTTATGAATCAATTATCAGGAATTTTGCCTTCAGAAATTGGAAATCTAAAGAATTTAAAAACTTTATCACTATTTAATAATGAGTTAGAAGGTAAGATACCTTCTTCTATTTTCCAACTTAAATCTTTAAAAACCTTACTTTTAAATAGTAATAAGTTTATAGGAAAATTAGGGAATGAGATTGCAAATTTAACTCAATTAGAAACTTTAAGTTTATTTGATAACAAAATGGACGGGCAAGTTCCTTTTGATATAGAAAAGCTAAATAATTTAAAAGAGATGAATATATCATACAATATGTTTAGCGGATTTGTATCTAAAAATCTAGCACAATTAGACACGTTAAATATGACAATGATTAATAATGAAGGTTTAGCAGTTGTATTAAAAGTTAAAGACAAAAACTCGGCTTTAGCTAATGAAGAATAATATTTTGGTGAATATTTATATAAATTGGTTTGAACCATCATCGAAAGGTGATGGTTTTTTATTTCAACCATTTATTTATAAACTTCTGTAAACCAATAAAGTATAAAATTATAAATTTTATTATAAATTTAACTTGCGAGTATCAATATTCGTTGTATATTTGCACTCGAAACAGCGCGGGATAGAGCAGTAGGCAGCTCGTCGGGCTCATAACCCGAAGGTCACAGGTTCGAGTCCTGTTCCCGCTACTAGATTAACCCATCAATACAAATTGATGGGTTTTTTATTTGTTAAATACTACTTTTTTTATTGGGTTGATTGTTTTTTACTTATATTTGTAGTAAGTATTTTTACTTAGTTTTTAATTCTATGATTCAAGTAAGTCAAGCTTTGTCGATTATTACAGAAAATAGCTGTAAAATGCCAATCAGAAAAATTGAAGTGCATAAGTCACTTGGTTTTATTTTGGCTGAAACTATCCATTCCCCAATTGATATGCCTCCTTTTAGACAATCGGCAATGGATGGTTATGCTTTTTTGTTCAGCGAACTTAATCAGTTTGATATTGTAAGTACTTCACAAGCGGGTAATTTCTCTAATGAACAAATTGAAAAAAATCAAGCTATACGGATTTTTACTGGAGCATATGTTCCTGATTGTTTAGATACCGTAGTTATGCAAGAGCATACAGAAAGAAATGGACAAAGTTTAAAAATTATAAAAAAGCCGAATGCTTTTGCAAATGTTAGAAGTAAAGGAGAGCAAATTAAAAAAGAAGAACTTGTTTTAGAAAGGAACACTCTAATAACCCCAGCTGCAATAGGTTTTTTAGCCTGTTTAGGAATTACAGAAATTAATATCTACAAAAAGCCAAAAGTAGTTATAATTGTTACAGGAAACGAATTGGTTAAAGCTGGAAAAAAACTGCCTAAAGGTAAAATTTTCGAAAGCAATTCAGTGATGCTTGCATCAGCTTTTCAAAGCATGGGTATTGATAAAATTAAAATATTTAAGGTAAAAGATGATTTAAACAGCACAAAAAAGATTTTAAAAAATTGTCTTTCCTCTTTTGATGTGGTTTTAGTTTCTGGCGGAATTTCAGTTGGAGATTATGATTTTGTAAAAGAGGCACTTTTGTCGAATGGAGTAGAAGAATTATTTTATACTATAAATCAAAAACCAGGAAAACCCTTGTTTTTTGGAAAGAAAGTTAAAACCCTTGTTTTCGCTTTGCCGGGAAATCCAGCATCTGCATTGACTAGTTTTTACATTTATGTTCAACATGCACTAAAAATAAAGATGGGTTTTGATTCAGTTCATTTAAATCAAATCAACAGAAAAATAACGACTCCATTCGAAAACACGACTGGAAAATCTCTATTCTTGAAAGGATTCTATAATGATGAGTTCGTGACAGTTTTAGAAAGTCAAAGTTCAGCCATGTTGAATACTTTTGCTACAGCAAATGGGTTGATTTACATACCTTACGACAAGGAGATTGTAGCAGAAAATCAAGAAGTAAGCATAATACCAATAAATTAATCTCAAATGGCAATAACAAACAATGAATTTTGGATTGTATTTGGCGCATTATTAGCGACAGTTGCCTTTTTGTATTCAAGTGTGGGTCATGGTGGTGCTTCTGGCTATTTAGCATTGATGGCTATATATTCTTTCCCAATTTCGGTTATCAAACCATCAGCTTTATTGCTCAATTTATTTGTATCGGGAATTTCTTTTTTCTTCTATTACAAAAAAGATTTTTTCAAGGTCAAATTGTTTTATCCTTTTGCCATAACCTCAGTTCCAGCTGCTTTTATTGGAGGAATGATTCCGTTAGAAAATAAATTGTACAAAATACTTTTAGGAATAGTTTTAATTATTGCTGCTTTACGATTATTTGGTTTTTTTAAAAATTCAGAAAAGCAAAATGTAACTTTAAATATTCCTTTTGCTATGGGAATAGGTTTTGGGATTGGTTTATTATCTGGAATGTTAGGCATAGGTGGTGGAGTCATTTTAAGTCCAATTCTTTTATTTTTGGGATGGGCAACATTAAAAGAAACGGCAGCTATTTCTAGTTTGTTTATTTTTGTAAACTCAATTGCAGGTTTATCAGGATATTTTATGGGTGAAAACACATTTCCAACACAAAGTTTTTATCTAGTTCCTATTGCAGTTTTTGGGGGAATTGTAGGTGCATATTATGGCAGTGGATATTTCTCCAATAAAGTGCTCAAATATATTTTGGCAACAGTAATAGTTTTAGCAAGTATAAAGTTAATCGTTTAGTAAGAAGTTAAGCAATAAAAAAAGGCATGTGTCAATTCGTTCCTAACTGTCAATGATAAAAGGAATCATTTAAAAAATGTAAATTCTCTAGAGGAATTAAATGAATTGAATGCCTATTAAATAAATTGAAATGAAAAGTCAAAATACACCAAAATTAACAATAGTCGGAGCAGGTCCAGGCGATGTAGAGCTGATTACTTTAAAAGCTATTAAGGCATTACAAAGTGCTGATGTTGTTTTGTATGATGCGCTTGTAAACGAAGAATTGTTACAATATGCCAAAACAAAAGAAATTGTTTTTGTAGGAAAACGTTTTGGTTGTCATGCCTACTCTCAAGATCAAATTAATGAGTTGATTGTGTCTATGGCAAAGCAATTTGGTCATGTTGTGCGATTAAAAGGTGGCGATCCATTTGTTTTTGGAAGAGGAAGCGAAGAAATAGCTTTTGCCAAAAAGTTTCATATAGAAACTGCTATAGTTCCTGGAATTTCATCGGTATTAGGTGTGCCTGCATCTTGTGGAATTAGCCTGACTCAAAGAGGTATTGCTGAAAGTTTCTGGGTAATTACAGGAACAACATCGGATCATAAATTATCTAAAGATGTAGCTTTGGCCTCTCAATCATCGGCTACAGTTGTTATTTTGATGGGGATGAATAAATTAGATGAAATTATTTCTATTTATCAAAAAAACAGAACTGATAATTTACCAGTTGCCATTATTCAAAACGGAACGAAAAACAATGAGAAAAAAGTAGTTGGTACTATTAACACCATCGCAAAATTAGTACAAGAAAAACAATTAGCGTCTCCAGCTATAATTATTATTGGCGAAGTGGTAAGAAACATTTCAAATTTAGAAACCTATTTTCAAGAAAGTTTTTCGGATGATGAGTTTATTTATCAAAACTTAAATCTAAACGAATGATAGCAGTAAAATATTTTGGTGCAATTGCAGAAAAAACAAATAGTAAGAGTGAAGAATTTCTTTTTTCAGAATTATCTTTATCACAATTGATAGATTCTTTAGAAAAAAAATACCAATTGAGCTCTATGACTTTTAGCATTGCTGTTAATAAAACAATAATTACAAATGCTGAAAATTGTATGCTGAAAAACAATGATGAAGTTGCTTTATTACCGCCATTTGCAGGAGGCTAGTTTTTTAAATTATGATTTGAATCCTAAAATTATGGAAATTATACGATACAACCGACAAATGATTCTTCCTGAAATAGGAGCAATGGGTCAACAAAAATTGCAAGATGCTAAAGTTCTTATAATTGGAGTTGGCGGATTGGGTGTGGCAGTTTTACCTTATTTAACGGCTGCAGGAGTTGGAGAAATTGGCATTGTTGATGATGACACTATAGAACTTACCAATTTGCAGCGACAAGTAATTTATAAAAATAATTCAATAGGAAAAAGCAAAGCACTAGAGGCAAAAGAAATGGCTTTAGCTCTAAACCCTTTAATAAAAATAAATGCCATTACCGAAAAATTAAATTCTAAAAACGTAATTTCTTTATTTGAAAAATATGATATTATTGTTGATGGAACAGATAATTTAAAAACCAAGTGCTTAATAAATGATGCTTGTTCCGTAACCAATAAACCTTTTGTTTATGGCTCAGTTTATAAATTTGAAGGACAGGTTTCAGTATTTAATTATAAAAATGGACCAACTTACAGCTGTTTGTTTCCAGAAGAATCTATAACAGTAGGTAATTGTAATGAGGCTGGAGTTTTAGGAGTTTCTGTTGGGATTATCGGAATGTTTCAAGCAAATGAAGTCTTGAAAATGATTTTAGGAATAGGAGAGGTATTGTCAGGAAAATTGTTGGTCTATAATTTTTTGAACAACGAACAGCATAAATTTGACATTTTAAAATCGGATAGTACAATACATAAAGCATCATTTGATTATAAATATTCAGAAGTTGAAAGTATAGAAATTGAAGCTTCAAAAGCATTAAAACAAATAAACAATCCAGAAGTGGTATTTATTGATATTAGAAATGAAGATGAATATCCGAAACTAAAAATTAAAAATAGTATTCAAATTCCATTAAACCAATTAGAATTCGAGTTGCATAAATTAAATACTGAAACAACTTTCTTTGTTTTTTGTCAGTCGGGAGTTAGAAGTAAAAATGCAGTTGAAATTCTTATTAATAATAATTATAATAATGCTAAAAGTGTTGTTGGTGGTGCAAATGCTATTGAAAAAATGATAAATAATGAATCCGTTTCTGTATTTTAAAATATAAAAGTAAATAGTATGAGTAAGAAAACTATTTTCATGCAAGGGCCAATATCTTCGGAGTTTATTGGACAATCTATTGCAAAGCATCAGTCAAAAATGACCATTGGCGCCCATAATATATTTTTGGGGCAAGTTCGCGCTGACGCAATAGATGGAAATAGTGTTGTTGCTATTGAATATTCTGCTTATGAAGAAATGGCTGACGAAGCTATGAACGTTATTAGAGAGAAAGCTTTTGCTGAATTTGATTTAATTTGCATGCATATTTATCATAGTTTAGGTACTGTAAAAGCTGGAGAGATTTGTTTATTTGTGTTTGTATCTGCAACACGAAGAAAGCAAGTGTATGAAGCTACAGAGGCAATAGTCAATTGGATAAAAACAGATGTGCCTATTTTTGGAAAAGAACTTTTCGAGAATAGTGATTTTGTATGGAAAAAAAACACTTTATAAATGGTCGATATTACTCAAAAAGTAAGTACACTCCGCTCAGCAACTGCATCTGCAACAGTATGTGTTAGTCATCAAGCTACGATAGACGCTCTTGTTAATAATACTGTTCCTAAAGGAAATGTTTTTGAAATGGCAAAAACGGCTGGATTATTTGCAGTAAAAAATACCCATTTGTCTATTCCAGATTGTCATCCTATTCCAATTGAGTTTACTTCGGTCGAATATGAAATAAAACAATTAAGTGTCGAAATTATTTTCAAGGTAAAAACAATCTACAAAACGGGAGTTGAAGTCGAAGCCATGCACGGCGCATCAATTGTAGCGTTGACGATGTATGATATGCTTAAACCTATCGATAAAAACATTGAAATTTCGACCATAAAGTTATTAAGTAAAGAAGGAGGAAAATCATCATATAAAGACCAATTTCCGTCAACAATTAAAGCGGCAGTTTTTGTATGTTCCGATTCTATTTTTGCAGGAAATAAAGCAGATCGATCGGGGAAAATAATAGTAGAAAAACTAGAATCATATGGTGTTGAAACGACACATTATGAGATTATTCCTGATGAAATAGACATCATTCAAGAACGAACAAAAGGGTATGCAAAAGAAAACCAGTTGGTCATTTTTACAGGAGGAACGGGACTTTCGCCAAGAGATGTCACTCCGCAAGCCCTACAAACTTTATTAGAAACTAGAATTCCTGGTATTGAAGAAGCGGTTCGGAAATATGGTCAAGATCGTATGCCTTATTCAATGCTGTCAAGAACCGTAGCAGGAACTTTAGGTAATGCTTTAATTTTGGCTTTGCCAGGTTCAACCAATGGAGCAAAAGAATCAATGGATGCCATTTTTCCTCATGTATTGCATGTTTTTCATATTTTAAAAGGCAATAACCATGACACCAAATAATTCAATTTTAACGGATGATTTTGGTCGTAAGCATAATTATTTGCGAATTTCGTTACTAGAGAAATGCAATTTGCGTTGTTCGTATTGTATGCCAGCAGATGGTATTGTATTAAGTCCAAAGGAAAGCTTAATGACTGCTGACGAAATTTATTCAATTGCTCAATTATTTGTTAATAATGGAGTCGATAAAATAAGATTAACAGGAGGTGAGCCTTTGCTAAGAAAAGATTTTCCAGATATTATCACCAAACTGGCTTCGCTTCAAACCGAGATTTCGATTACCACAAACGGAATTCTTATAGACAAACATATTGATGTTTTAAAGCTAAGTAATGTAACCAAAATCAACTTGAGTTTAGATACTTTAATTGCATCTAAATTTTATTCTATTACACTCCGAAATCAATTTGAGAAAGTAATTGATAATTTACATTTATTATTAAATAACGGTTTTAAAGTAAAAGTAAATGTTGTTTTAATAAAAGGATTTAATGACAATGAAATTATAGATTTTATTAAATTAACTAAATATTTGCCATTATCCATTCGGTTTATAGAGTTTATGCCTTTTGCTGGTAACGATTGGGATAGGAGCAAAATGGTTTCTCAGGAAGAAATTCTGAATCAAGTGCAACATAATTTTAGCGAATTGGATGTGCAGAAATTAGAAGATGAAAAAAACTTTACCGCTCGAGAGTTTAAAATAAAGGGATATTTAGGAACTTTTGGTATCATTAGCTCCATTACAAATCCGTTTTGTGATGGCTGTAATCGAATTCGACTGACAGCTAATGGTAAAATAAAAAATTGTCTGTTCTCTAATTTAGAAACTGATTTGTTGACATCATTCAGAAACGGAGAAAACCTTGAAGAACTTATCTCATTTGCTATTAAAAATAAAAAGAAAGTAAGGGCAGGAATGGATACGATTGAAGCTGTTAATAATCCTCTTTTAAATCAAGATAACCGAAGCATGATAGCCATTGGGGGTTAATTAGTAGTATCCCAAAAAGGGTATAAGTAAAACAGATTGGAATTACAACAAACTAAATTCAGTAGCTTTATTTGAAAGTTCAATAAGGTTTTTTACTTTTAATTTTTTCATTAAATTAAATCGATGTACTTCTGCTGTTCGTTTGCTAATATCTAATACTTCAGCAATTTCCTTGTTTCCTTTGCCTGATAATAGTAGTTTAAGAATTTCTTTTTCTCGCTTTGTAATCATCAATTCGTCGTCTGTAATAGGTTTGGATACTGACAATGATGGTTTGGTAAGTTGATCTACCAAAATCGAAGAAATATCTCCGCTAAAATATTTTCCTCCATTAGATACCGTATGCAAAGCTTTTAGAAATTCTTCTTTACTAGAACCTTTTAAAAGATAGCCATCAGCTCCCGCTTTTACAGATTTTAAAACATATTCTTCAGATTCGCACATGGTTAGTACAACAATTTTGATTAAATTGTTTTCAGATCTTAATTGCTCAATAACTTCAATACCAGTTAAGTATGGCATTTTAATGTCTACAATAAGTAAATCTGGTTTTTGTGACGCAACTACAGCTAATGCTTCGAGTCCATCATTTGCTTCGCCAATAACAACTATGTTTTCTTCATTTTCTAACAAAGATTTGATGCCGTCCCTTACAAAAACATGATCATCTGCAAGTGCCACTCGAATTGTATTGCTCATAATTTACTTAATTTGAATGCTTTTATTACGTATAATTACCTAAAATATAGTGCTAATATACGTAATTTTCAAATTCAATAGGAATTATAATCCTAATGCAGCATGAATTAAAGCTAAACTAGAGGCAGAATATTTTATTTTTAAAGCTTCCTGATGCCCTTTTTCAGACATTTTATTCCAAGTTTTCAAGATGATGTTTTTCAGTTTTTCGGTATCGTGTTTCTGTATAAACTCTTCTAGGTAATACTCTAAAAAAACCAAGCAAATAATGTCTTCAAGGAGTTGAGTTTCGACATCTTTTTTGAGTAATTTTTTTTCAATCAAAAACGAAACTCTATTTTTAAAAGTTCTTTCATATCCCACTTTTTCCAGAATAGAAGCGGTAGTTTTTGCATGAAACTTTTTAAGGTCTTCTCTCCATTTTAAATAGCCTACTCGATCCATAGGATAGGATTCTCTTGCTATTTTCCATCGGCAAATATGTTGTGCTTTGGCTGCAATTTGAATGGCTTCAGATGCATTTGGTTCAAAAATCAAAAGCCTTTCATACATTCGATTAGAGTATAATAATTCTTTAGAAATAGATTGTGATTGGCTAATTTCTTGGTTAGGATCTTGTGCATTTTCTGCATCTATTAAGGCAATTGCTTTTTGAAAAGGAGTTGTTGTCATCTGAAAAAGGATATTTTCAAAGATACATAATTATTATAAAAACCGAATGTATACTTCATCACCTTCAATTTTATAGGGTAAGTTGCAGTATTTAAATCGTCACACTAAGATTATCACTATCATTACAGACAATAATAACTTTAATAATAATTTTATACCTAATTTTTTTTACTGTTACAAATCTATAATAACATTTGATTATAAGAAATAAGAATTTGTATTTTGATTTGAGAAATAGGAATTAAAAGAAAAGCCTGTTTAAGGGCTTTCTTAATATTGTATATTTGCAAATCTATTCTTGTAAAGAAAGCGGGAGAAATAGAATTGAACTGAAATACGAATATATGTCACACAAAGCAGGTTTTGTTAATATCATAGGAAATCCAAACGTAGGGAAATCAACACTTATGAATGCCTTTGTAGGCGAAAGATTGTCTATTATAACTTCTAAAGCACAAACGACACGTCATAGGATTTTAGGAATTGTGAACGGTGAAGATTTTCAATTGATACTATCGGATACACCTGGAATCATTAAGCCCGCTTATGAAATGCAAGCTTCAATGATGAATTTTGTAAAGTCGGCTTTTGAAGATGCAGATATTTTAATTTACATGGTTGAAATTGGAGAGCAAGAGTTGAAAGATGAAGCTTTCTTTAATAAAATCATTCACGCTAAAATACCGGTTTTATTACTTTTAAATAAGATTGATAATTCCAATCAAGAGCAGTTAGAAGAGCAAGTGGCTTTTTGGACAGAGAAAGTTCCCAATGCAGAAATTTTTCCAATATCGGCTTTAAAGAATTTTAATGTACCAGAAGTTTTTGCAAGAATTCTTGCTTTGTTACCAGAATCTCCAGCGTATTATCCTAAAGATCAGCTGACGGATAAACCAGAACGTTTTTTTGTTAATGAAACCATTCGGGAGAAAATCTTATTGAATTACAGTAAAGAAATTCCTTATGCAGTTGAAATTGTTACGGAAGAATTCTTTGAAGACGAAACAATTATCCGAATCCGTTCGCTTATTATGGTGGAACGCGACACGCAAAAAGGAATCATTATAGGTCATAAAGGCGCCGCTTTAAAGAAAGTAGGAATAGAATCCCGAGCTGATTTAGAAAAGTTTTTTGGCAAACAAATACATATCGAATTGTACGTTAAAGTCAATAAAAATTGGCGAAGCAATGCTAATATGTTGAAGCGTTTTGGGTACAATCAATAGGTTTTTTTGGGTTGATTTGCGTTATAGTGTGTTTGTGGAGCATTACGAATCTTTTGAACAGATACCTTTTAGATGTCTCCCTACATAGATTGTGATACTGGAACTGAAGCACATTTATAAATAAAAGATAGTATTGGCGACTAGATGCATCCCGATAAGGATAAGGGTAGTCGAACGAATGCTTAGCTCAGCTATTTTTACAGTATGAGAGCCAGTTTGATGTGCTGAACCCCGAAAATAAAATGTATTTGAGCAAGTAAGATTGTATTTTGCATTGTGATGAGCCCTGAATTGGGCTTTTTTTGTGGATTGTATTTTTTGTATTGGTTGCAAGCTCTCGCTAGTGGGAGCATTTTGTTAAAAAAGTAAACATAAATCTATTTTTGGTTTGTTTTCTTTCTTATTTTAGAATTTCAAAGCCTATATATATTTTTACTTACTTATAAATATGCTATATACTTACCATAAAGTTACTATATAGTTGCTATACAATTAATTTATATGTTAACTTAATTAACTCTTGGAAGCTTGTATTGTTTTGTGTACCCTGCTTTTGAAGATGATGGCCTAGTTTTATGTTTTTACGTTAGATTGGATTTTAAACTCTTGGGTGAAATTAATGCTACTTTAAAAACCCATTTCTTGATTTATAAAAAATACTTTATTTAGAACTAGTGCTCTATTGTTATATTTGCGTTATACTTTAAAAAGAATAGCGATTTGAAATTAAATTTTACTTCTCTAATATTTTGTTTTGGGAGTCTAACCCTTTTTGCTCAACAGCAAAAAACTAAAATAGACTCGACCAACTCTCAGGATTTACAAGAAGTTATCGTTTCTGCCAATAAGCAAAAAGAATATTTGCTTCAAGCTCCAGTAAGTATAGAAAAGTTGGATTTGCAAACCATAAAACAGTCTGCCCAGCCTAGTTTTTTTGATGCTATACAGCATCTCAAGGGAATTCAAGTGCTTACCCCTAGTTTAGGTTTCAAGGTTATCAATGCAAGAGGTTTTGCCAATACTACTAATGTGCGTTTCGTTCAAATGGTAGACGGCATTGACAATCAGGCACCACATATTGGCGCTCCAATTGGTAATTCGATGGGGCCAAATGATTTAGATATTTTCAAGGTCGAAATTATTCCAGGTTCTTCCTCGGCTATTTATGGGATGAACGCGATTAATGGTATTGCCAATTTTATTACCAAAGATCCTTTTGATTATCAAGGCATCACTATCAATCAAAAATCAGGATTCAATAATTATAATAGTCCCAATTCTGAACCCACTTTTTTTAGTGAAACAAACTGGAGAATCGCCAAGGCTTTTAATCAAAAATGGGCTTTTAAGACGAGCGGAACCTTTGTCAAAGCAACCGATTGGTATGCTGATAATCAAACTGATTTGAACTCAAATGCGAATTCCACTACCAATTTATTAGGTGAAGATAACCCAGGTAGTGACCTTGTAAATACATACGGCGATGAGCAAGGCAACCGAAAAACACTTACTCTAGCAGGGAAGCAATATGTGGTAGGCCGAACGGGTTATACCGAAATGGATGTAACCGATTATGGTTTAAAAAATTTCAAAGCCGATATCGCATTATTTTATAGGCTGACCCGAAAATGCGAAATAAGCTATACTTACAAGATGACAAATCAAAATAATATCTACCAACGCACCAATCGATTTCGTTTTGATGACTACATCATCCAACAGCACGTTTTGAATTTTAAATCCAACAGCATACAGATTAAAACCTATTTGACTACGGAAAACACTGGTAACTCCTATAACTTACGTTCAATGGCAGAAAACATAGACCGTAGTTTTAAAACCGATGCTGTTTGGTTTGCCGATTTCACCAAACAATTTAACACTAGCACTGCCAACGGGGAAACTCTAATCGAGGCAATGAAGGATGCAAGAAATGTTGCAGACGAAGGCAGATGGCAACCTAATACAGATGCTTTCAAAGCTAAAATAAGCGAATTAAGCCAAATCAATAATTGGGATATTGGAGCTGCTTTGAAGGTAAAAGCCAAACTCTATCATTCCGAATTTCAGCACGACTTAACTACTACATTGTTAAAATCTTTTGGAGAAAAACACAAACTAAAATTGATGTATGGTTTTGATTATCGCGATTACAGCATCGTACCCGACGGCAATTATTTCGTCAATCCCACCGATGCAAGTAAAAATATAAATTACTGGAAAACTGGAGGTTTTGTACAAACAACCAAACTATTTTGGGACAATAAACTAAAAATTATTGCCGTTGTCAGAGTTGATAAAAACCAATATTACGAGCCAAAAGTCAACCCCAGAATTGCCCTTGTGTATTCGCCAACTCCACAGCATAACATAAGAGCCTCCATACAAAACGGGTATCGTTTTCCGAGTGTTTTTGAAGCCTTTTCTACTATTAACAGTGGAGGTAGAAAACGCATTGGGGGGTTGCCTATTATGTCTAGTGGTATTTTTGAAAATAGCTACACCCAAAGTTCGATTAGCTCGTTTCAGAGTGCTGTACAAAACGATGTGAATAAAAACGGATTGACGTTATCAAATGCTATTTTAAAAAATCAAACGCTATTGCAAAAAAACACCTATACCTATCTACAACCTGAAGAAGTGACCAGTTTTGAAATGGGTTATAGAACCGAATTGTTGCACAAGAAACTAGCCCTTGACATTGACTTTTACTACAACCAATATAAAAATTTAATGGCACAAATAGACGCCAATGTGCCTAAGGATAATGGTTTGGATGTAGCAACGAATTTACAAAATTCAAGCAATCAAGACCGATATAGATTGTGGACTAACTCTAAAACTATAAGCTACAATTACGGTTCCTCATTAGGAATGAGTTATGAGTTGCCAAGACAATATAAAATCAGTGGCAATGTAACCTATTCAAAATTGGATAGAAAAGACCAAAACGACGGTTTAGAAGACGGCTTTAATACTCCGGAATGGTCCTATACCATTTCGATTGGCAACCCAAAAGTCTACAAAAGTCTTGGTTTTAATGTTACTTTACGACACCAAAACTCCTTTTTGTGGCAATCGGCTCTGGCAACAGGTACAGTGCCGAGCTACACGACATTAGATGCGCAAGTGAATGTAGATGTAGCAAGTAATCTCAATTTTAAAATTGGAGCTACAAACCTAACCAACAAGTATTATTATTCCTATATTGGTGGGTCTAGCATTGGCAGTTTTTATTTTGGAAGTTTGACACTTCATAGTAATTAAAAAAAACATAGCACAACTAAAAGACTCATTTCATGATTTGTGAAAAAATAGTATATTTGGGATTAATGCAATCATGGGTGGCGCTAATCGACCCAAAATTGGGATGATAGGTCTAATTTTATCAGAGCTATCAAAAGTTACACATCATTTAAATACAACTTATAGAAATATTGTTTGTGGGTACGAGCTAGAAAATAGCACGAGCAGGGAAGTTTTTCGGAATACAAATCCGCATCGAATTGTACGTAAAAGTCAACAAAAACTGGCGAAGTAACGCTAATATGTTGAAACGGTTTGGATATAATCAGTAAACACTTTATTTATCATGATTAATCCGATGACTTTATTATTTTAAAGTAAAGAACTTTGAAAAAATTATTACTATTTAACAAATTCAATGAGTTTTTTATTAAGTTTGTTTAAAATTATAAAGTTTATGTTAAAAAATCACCCAAACAAATTTTCAATAGTTTCTATTATATTTTTAGTTTTTTTACAAACAAAAAGTTTTTCACAAGTTCAATTAACAGATAGTAACTTACCAATTATTATCATTAATGTTGACGTCGATCCGATTACAAATGAGCCTTTTGCAATAACTTCTGACCCGAAAACATTGGCTACAATGAAAATCATTAAAAGACCAGATGGGAGTAGAAACTATCTAACGGATGAAAATACAACTCCGTTTTTAAATTATAATGGTAGAATAAAAATAGACTTACGCGGTTCTTCCTCGCAGGAGTTACCCAAAAAACCTTATGGTTTTACCACTTTAAAAGTGGATAATGTATCTAATAATAATGTAAGCATTTTGGGGATGCCTTCAGAAAATGATTGGGTGTTAAATTCCTTGGCTTTCGATCCTTCATTAATTCGTGATGTTCTTTCATACGACATGTCGAGAAAGTTAGGTAATTATGCCAGCAGGACTGAGTATTGTGAAGTTATTTTAAATGGAGATTATAAAGGGCTTTATGTGCTTCAAGAAAAAATAAAAGCAAATGAGAATAGAGTCAATGTCTCTAAGATTGAAAAGACTGATAATACTTCTATTAACTTAACGGGTGGTTATATTACTAAATCTGATAGAGCTAATATTGGAGCGTCACCAACTTGGATTATAGAAGAAACTAATTTCATTCATGTATTGCCTAAGCCTGAAAATGCAACTGTTGAGCAAACAGAGTATATAAAAGGTGAATTTGAAAGGTTTGGGGATAATTTATATAAGTATGATTTAGAGAATGGCTTTCAGACCATAATTGACGTGCCTTCTTTTGTGGATTTTATGTTGGTAAACGAGTTGACTTCAAATGCTGATGCCTATCAATACAGTACTTTTTTTCACAAGGATAGAGGAGGTAAACTTAGAGCTGGCCCAATTTGGGATTTAAATCTTACCTTCGGCAGTACATTTACTAATAGCAGTGATGTAGATCAATGGCAATTTAGTAACGCCAATAAAACAGGGCCTTGGTTTTGGGCTGGATTATTTGATAACAGAACTTTTCCATGTTATTTTTCAAGGCGATGGAATGAATTGATACAACCATCAAAACCATTTAATTTGGATGTTTTAAGTTCATTTATAGACAATACTTTGTCTTATATTAGTGAGGCAATACCTAGAGAAAATGAAAGATGGGGGACATTAGAAAATCATGCTATAGATGTTGTCAAAATAAAGGCTTTTTTAGCGGAACGAATTACTTGGATAACTAATAATATTGGTCCTTATGCAAATTGTTCAAATGTTGAAGTGCCTCCTTTAGTAATTACCAAATTAAATTACAACCCGATGACTTCGGTTGAGTTTCCGATAAGTAGTGATTTAGAATTTATTGCTATTAAGAATACGGGAACAGAGACCATAAACCTTTCGGGTGTTTACTTAAAACAATTGGGCACTAGTTATCAATTTCCTTTTAATTCTACTATTGACACAAACGAAACCATCTATTTGTCAGGTAATTTGAATACTTTTCAAAGAAAATATGGCTTTTCAGCCTTTGGGCAATACAGCAGAAATTTATCAAATACTTCGCAAAATATTGTTTTAGCTGATTCTTACGGAAATGTTATTGATGCTGTTGAATATTTTGACACGACACCTTGGCCAGTTGAAGCCGATGGTTTGGGTAGTTATCTTCAATTAGTGGATACTGCTCTGGATAATAATGTAGCTTCAAATTGGCAGTCTTCATCGAATGTAATTTTATCAAATAAATCATTTCAGAATTCTTCTTCGATAAAACTTTATCCTAATCCAGTAACAAATGCTTTATTTATTCAGAGCGTAAAATCTATAGAAAGTATTAAAGTTTATAATACTTTTGGCTCTTTAGTTCAAAATAGTCTTGTTAATTCAGATACTTTTAAAATGGATTTGAGTTCCTATTCTAATGGGATTTATTTTATTACGGTTTATTATGATAATGGATTTATGACCAGAAAAATAATTAAAAAGTAATTTTTTACGGAAGTTATTTTATAATCTTCAAAAACAAATTTTCCATTTCATTCATTTGGTCATTTCCTTTTTTACGCAATTCTTTAGCAATATAATAAAGAACAAACCAGATAATAACCATTGCTGCCATGACCATAATATCAGTAGTGTAGGATTGTTTTAGCGAGAAATTAGAATAGGCAAACATTCCGAAAAGCACAAATGTTCCTGCAATAATAAAATGAAGAAACATAAAAAAAGTCCAAAGGGTTTGGTCTGGGCCAAATAAGCCTCTAATATGCGTAGTTTTTTCTGATTTTGGAACTAATTCGAGGTGCAAATGGGGAGACCAAATGCGTTTCTTAGACTCTACAACATAAAACCAAATGTGATTTTCATATACTTTAATCAAAAAATTTCCTTCATTACTTTTTATGGATTTTTCAAAAATTTCATGAACATCTTCAATGTTTTTTTCTACGTCTTTGTAAAAACGCAACCGAAGCCGAATAGTGGTATTGGTATCCATAGTATCTACATTGTAATGAATAAATAATTTGCCATTTAGCTAATGTAGTAAAATTATGGATAATATACTATTAAACACTACCTTTGCAACCCGTTGCTGTGTAACATTTAAACGGACAAAATAAATAGTTAGAAAAAGAGTATGAGTAATATTGTTGCCATTGTAGGAAGACCAAATGTAGGGAAATCAACACTTTTTAATCGATTAATTCAAAGAAGAGAAGCAATTGTTGATGCGGTTTCTGGAGTTACTCGTGATAGAAACTACGGTAAAAGTGAATGGAACGGAAAGGAATTTTCAGTAATTGATACTGGCGGATATGTGCGCGGTTCTGATGATGTTTTTGAAGGAGAAATTCGCAAACAAGTAGAATTGGCTATTGATGAAGCCGATGTGATTATTTTTGTAGTTGATGTAGAAGAAGGCATTACGCCAATGGATGATGCGGTTGCCAAATTATTACGTAAAGTAACCAAACCCGTTTTATTAGCTGTAAATAAAGTCGATAATGCCATACGTGAAAAAGACGCAGTCGAGTTTTATAATTTAGGATTGGGCGAATATTATACCTTTGCTAGTATTTCAGGAAGCGGAACAGGAGATTTGTTAGATGCTTTAATAGAAGCTTTCCCGACATTGCCTGAACCCACACAAGAAGAAATTGTTTTGCCGCGTTTTGCTGTTGTAGGGCGCCCTAATGCAGGGAAATCGAGTTTTATAAATGCATTAATTGGTAAAGAACGTTTCATGGTAACTGATATTGCAGGGACCACTCGTGATGCAATTGATACCAAGTTTGACCGTTTTGGTTTTGAATTTAACTTGGTAGATACAGCGGGAATTCGTCGTAAAGCAAAAGTAAAAGAAGATTTAGAATTTTATTCTGTAATGCGTTCGGTTCGTGCCATTGAGCATGCCGATATTTGTATTTTGATTATTGATGCCACTCGTGGTTTTGAAGGACAAGATCAAAGTATATTTTGGCTAGCGGAAAAAAACAGAAAGGGAGTTGTTATTTTGGTAAACAAATGGGATTTGGTCGAAAAAGATACTATGTCAACTCGTGATTATGAAGAAAAGATCAGAAAAGAATTAATGCCGTTTACCGATGTGCCTATTCTTTTTGTTTCGGCTATAACCAAACAACGGTTGTTAAAAGCTTTAGAAGCTACCGTTCAGGTTTTTGAAAACAGAAAACAAAGAATACCTACTTCAAAATTCAACGATTATATGTTAAAAGTAATCGAAGGGTATCCGCCACCAGCCTTAAAAGGGAAATATGTAAAAATTAAATATTGTATGCAATTGCCAACAGCTACACCGCAGTTTGTGTTTTTTGCTAATTTACCTCAATATGTGAAGGAAGCTTACAAACGTTTCTTAGAAAATAAAATCAGAGAAAATTGGGATTTCTCAGGAGTTCCGATTGATATTTACATCAGGGAAAAATAAAATTGTTAAAGTTTTAGTAAGAAATTTTTTAGTTATATACTAAATCACTTATTTCGTTGTTATTATTTTTATAGTAACAACGAAATTTTTTTATGAAAAAACGGTACTTTCTATTAGTCATTTTATTTTTTAGTTTTTCGGTATTTTCCCAAAATAGTGTTGTTATAAAAGGTAAAATTCTAGATAAAAACACTCAAGTTCCTCTAGAAGCTGCTACTGTTTATCTTACAACTGTAAAAGACTCTACGGTAATCGATTATACGATTACGGATAAAAACGGATTTTTTAAAATAAATACTAAGAAAATAAGTAGTCTTGTGTTTTTTAAAATTTCATATGTTGGCTACCAAACCTTTAAGCAAGAAGAGAACCAAATTATTTCAGATAAAGATTATGGTATTATTCGATTATCAGAAATTACGAATACTTTGGGTGAAGTCGTTATTAAAAGTGAAGCACCACCCATTCGAATTAAAAAAGATACTTTAGAGTTTAATGCTTCTTCGTTTAAAGTTCGTCCCGATTCTAATGTTGAGACTTTGCTCAAGCAATTGCCAGGTGTAGAAGTATCACCCGACGGAAAAGTAACTGTAAACGGAAAAGAAGTCAATCAGGTTTTAGTAAACGGCAAGCCATTTTTTGATAAAGACGGAAAAATTGCTTTGCAAAGTTTACCATCAGACATCATCAATAAAGTGCAAATATCAGACACCAAAACACGAAAAGAAGAAGTGACCAATCAAGCGGCTAGTACTAACAATGCTAGTATCAATCTAACCATTGATGAAAATAAAAACAAAGGGTTGTTTGGTAAATTTATGGCGGGTTACGGCACTGATAATCGATACGAAAGCAGTGCATTAATCAATTATTTTAAGGGTGAAAGAAAGATTAGTGTTTTAGCTTCATCCAATAATATTAATTCTACAGGTTTCTCTATGGATGAGGTTTTTGACAATATGGGTGGCGGCAGAAACTCCTCTTATTTTTATAGTAGTGATGGTTCGTATGGTTTTGGGAACATGCGATTTGGTGGCGGAAAAGGAATTACGAGGTCGAATATGGTGGGTGTAAATTATGGGGATGAGTGGTTTAAAGATTTCGATTCGAATACCAGTTATTTTTTTACCAATTCAAATGCCCAAAACACCAATACAACCAAGCAAATTAATTTATTACCAACGGGTGATTTCACTACACAATCAAATGCTAAAACAAACGAAGATCGTTTCGGACATAATGTAAATTTTACTTTTGAGTATAAGATAGATTCAACAGCATCAATATTTATAGCTCCAAAATTTGTTAAAGCCAATACTAAATTTGCATCAAATTCTTCAGAGTCTTCAAGAGATCAAAACAATCAATTGTTGAACGAAAATGTTTCCAATACTTTTGATGAAAATGACAAAACTAATTTTACCAATTCAATCAATTTCAATAAGGCTTTTAAAAGAAAAGGGCGCTCTATAAATGTTGTACTCGACAATGATAACTCTACTGAAATAGCCAATTCGTTAAATAAATCGACATCGGTATTTTATCAGAATGGTACGCCAAATGATGTTAGAAATCAAAACATAAACAACAGAAATCTCAAAGATTTATATGCTTCTGAGATAACTTTTTTGGAACCTATTTCAGATTCGTTACGAGTTTCTTTTAATGTTTACGGACGAACTATTAATGATTCTGAAGTTCGAAAAGCATTCGATTATGACAAAACTTCTCAGAAGTATTCAACTGTAAACGATAATTTAACCAACACGATTTCATCTACTATTAGATTGATTGCTCCAAAAATGGGATTTGCAATCGAGAAGAAAAAATTCAATTTAAATTTTGCAAGCGGAACCAATGTGGCTCAGTTCGACAATCAATCGTTGTATCTAGGAACAACAACAAAATTGATTAAGAAGTATATTTTTCCGTATGCTAATTTTTATGGAAATATACGATTAGGAAAATCAAAATCGATATGGGCCATGTACGATTATACAGTAAATTTCCCGAGAGCTTCACAACTCTTACCTATAGAGAATATAGCGAATCCTTTGAATACTTTTATAGGAAATTCAAATCTGGAATTGATTAAAAATCATAGCATAAATTTTAGTTTTAACGACTACGATTATGCTACTCGATCTGGATATTATATATATTCTAGTGCTGAAATTTTTGATAATCAGATAGTGTCTTCAACTCTTTTTAATGACAGTGGAAAGCGAACAACTACTTTTGAAAATGTTTCAGGAACTTTTGAATATTGGTTTGGAGCAAATTGGAACAAAACTTTTAAAAAAGAAGCTCATACTTTTAAATTCCAGATTGGGAGCAACGCAGGATTAACTAAATCTAAAGGGTTTACAAACGGCGATATGTTTGTTGCTCATGCGCTACAGATTAGTCCAAGAGCCAATTTTACCTATGAATATGGAGAGTTATTGACGATAAATCCGTCGTATACTTTTACTTACAATGATACTCGATATACCAATTATTTAATCAATTCAGCAACTAACGTTTTACATACATTTAATATTCAAACCACCAATTATTGGCCTAAAAATTGGGTTTTTGGCAATGATTTTGGATATACCTATAATTCTAATATTGCCGATGGTTTTAAAAAAGATTTTTATTTATGGAATACGAGCTTAGCGTATCATTTTTTTAATAAAAAAATGTCGGCTAAAGTAAAAGTATATGATGTGCTCAATCAAAATCAAAGCGTTACCAAAACCATTACACCAACTACCATTCGCGATGAAGAAAACACGGTTCTGAGACGCTACATGATGTTTTCGTTAACCTATAAAATAGAAAAATTTGCGGGCAAAGAAAAACCTTCTATGCCAAGATGGTAGTTTGTGTTTTAAAAGATTAACATTAACGAATTAACTTTTTCGCTTTTTCCTGAATAATGGTAGCCACTGGTTTGTTTTCTATTTTACTTTCTAGCCATGATATGACATCTAAATATAGAAATGCACGTTTTTCATAAGGATGATTTTCAAAAACTATTAATCGATCGTGTAATTTCTTGAATTCTGATTTCAGTTCACTAGGGAAAATTGAGCCTAAATTTTTAAGAATCAAATAATTTAATTACACCCAACGGGTTAAATAGACAATAATTATAATTACTGTTAAACCTTATTAAATCTTTGGAGTCTTATTGTTTTATTTCTCACAGTTATTATGTCAAAATTCTTCCGGTTTTTTTTTCTCTTATCCTTTTATTCATATGCTCAAAACGAGATTATTATCAGTGGTTCTGTATTAGACATCAATACGCAATTACCTATTGAATCTGCTACTATTTATTTTTCGAATGTTAAAGATTCAACTATGATTGAATTTACTTCTTCAGATAAAAATGGTTTTTTCAAAATAACAACTAAAAAATACGAAGCTCCTGTATTTTTAAAAGTAGATCAAACTAGTTATCAAACTTTCGTTGAGGAGCATTCTGGACTTAAAGAAAACAAGGATTTTGGAAAAATATACTTATTAAATAATAAATATGCTCTAAAGGAAATAGTTATCGTGAAGGATATTCCAATTAAAATTAAAAAGGACACTTTAGAGTACAATGCTTCATCTTTCAAGGTTCGGCCTGATTCTAACGTAGAAACCTTGTTAAAAGAGTTACCTGGTTTTGAATTGGACAGTCAGGGGAAAATAACGGTAAATGGTAAAGAAGTTAACCAAGTTCTAGTCAATGGAAAAGCATTTTTTGATAAAGAAGGATTAATGGTGCTCAAAAATTTGCCTGCCGAAATCATAAATAAAATTCAAGTTTCAGATTTTAAAACCAAAAAAGAAGAATTATCTAAACAAGATTCTACCTCAGATTTTTCAAGTATCAACATTACAATCGACGAAAAGAAAAACAGAGGCATTTTTGGTAAATTCTTAGGAGGCTATGGATCAGATGAACGGTATGAGAGTAGTTTTATTTTAAATTTTTTTAAAGACAAACAAAAAATAAGTGTACTGGCATCCTCCAATAACATTAATGCTACTGGGCTCTCTATGGATGATGTTTTCGACAATATGGGTGGGGGACGAAACAGCAAAAGAGAAACTCCGGCTCCGCCAGGAAAAGGAATCACACAATCTAATTTAGCGGGAATCAGCTATTCCGACCAATGGATTAAAAATATAGATGCCGTTGGAAGTTTTGATTACAAGAATACTACAAATGAAAATGAAAGCAAATCAAAACAAGTCAATTTTTTGCCTACCAGTACAAATTTTACAGATGCTGAATCTAAAACTAAAAATGAAAATACGGTTAACAAAGCCAATTTTGAATTAGAATATAAAATAGACCCGACAACTCGGCTTGTTTTTGAACCTACTATAAATCAAACACACTCCAATAGTGATTTAATATCAGCTAGTAAGGCTAAAAATGACAAAGAAGAACCCATTAACGAAAGCGCAACAAAATTAAGCAAAGAAACGGATAACGTAACATTAGGAAACACAATCAATTTCAATAAAACTTTTGCCAAAAAATTACGCAACTTAAGTTTTGTGTTTAACAATAATTACACTGCGAATGATTCTGACGGATTAACGGTATCAAAAACTCTTTTCTTTCAAAACAATAGACCTAACATAGATAGAAATCAGAATATTTTAAATACAAATACTTTTACTGCTAATTCAGCGGACATAGAATACACTGAACCTGTAACCGATTCCTTGCGAGTTCGAATTGGTGTTGATTTGGATTGGAATAGCGAGGAAGCTGACCTAAAGACGTACGACTTTAATGCGATTTCGCAATCTTATAATGACCTCAATAATTTGCAATCCAATTATACAAATTCCAGCAGAAATTCCATCAGACCCAAAGCAGGATTGACCTATGAAAAAAACAAATTCACCTTCAATATTAATTCAAGTACGGCGATTATAGACTACGAAAATTACTCTTTATATTTAAATAAAGATACGGAGTTGAATCAAAAATACATTCTTCCGTATGCTAATGCTCAATTTAGATATAGAATTACTCGCTCTAAATATCTGAGCTTCAAATATGATTATGACAATACGCTGCCAACACCAACTCAATTAATTCCAGTGGCTAATTTATCAAATCCATTAGTGACTATTATTGGGAATCCAAATTTAAAACCCAATGAAACGCATGCCGCGAATATTAATTACAAAAATTACAATTATCGGACGCGTTCAGGATATAGTTTTTATTTGAAGACCAATTTATTTGTTGAGGAAATTGTTGCCACAGCCTTTTTTGATGAAAATGGAAAAAAAACGACAACATATACAAACGTAGCCGATACTCATTCCACTTCACTTGGCGGTAATTGGAATCAAAACATCAAGAATGAAGCGCACGTTTTTCGTTATGGCATCAGCTTCAATGGAAATTATTCCTTTGACAAGGGCTTTACCAATGGTGTTATGTATCACGCAAAATCTACACGACTGACACCTGGGGCTTACCTAAGTTATGATTATGGAGAAATACTAACAATCGCTCCTTCTTATAGACAAACGTACAATGAGACAAAATATGAAAACTCAGCAATAGACGCTAACTCGAATGTGTTACATAATATTAATTTGCAAACCACCTCTTATTGGCCAAAAAATTGGGTTTTTGGTAATGATTTTGGATACACCTATAATTCGAATATTTCGGACGATTTCAAAAAAGATTTTTATTTATGGAATACGAGCTTAGCGTATAATTTTAATCATAAAAAAATGTCAGCTAAAGTAAAAGTCTATGATATACTCAATCAAAATCAAAGTGTTACCAAAACGATAACGCCAACAACAATTCGTGATGAAGAAAACACGGTTTTAAGACGGTACTTGATGTTTTCGTTAACGTATAAAATTGGAAAATTTGCGGGGAAAGAAAAACCTTCTAGAGATAGTTGGTAGTTCATATTTTAAAGGATTAATATTAACGAATTAACTTCTTAGCTTTCTCCTGAATAATTGCAGCGACTGGTTTGTTTTCTATTTTACTTTCTAGCCATGAAATGACATCTAAATATAGAAATGCACGTTTTTCATAAGGATGATTTTCAAAAACTATTAATCGATCGTGTAATTTCTTGAATTCTGATTTCAGTTCACTTGGAAAAATAGAACCTAAGTTTTTAAGAAATTTTATCATTTCGCGTTGCACTTCATGCAAATCATTCATCTTAATTAAAAATTTATAGGTGCTTTTTAGTTGCACTTCAAGTAGGTAATCCATGCCGGCCTCATAATGCGCCACAAGACTCAATACTCGTGCAAAGCACATTAAATCCTCGCGCATCGAAAGGTTTTTATTGTCTATTATTTTCTTTAAATATTCAATGCATTTTTTATTATTGCCTGCGCCAAAATACATGCTGGCAATTTTATAATAAAAAACCATAGTATGATGCTCGTCAATTCGATCTTCGTTTTTCTTTAAATTTTTTAGTACTTCCTCTACTAAATACATACCGCCTTCAAAATCGCCTTCTAAAAAGTGCAAGTTAAATTTACTGTTGTAATAACATAAAAAATGTAACGTAGTTAAGTTATCGTTTTTAGGAAAAGCTTCAAGTGCAATTGTTGTTTCAAGTTTTTCCAGTACTTCTTTTATATACGATTTGTGTTTAATGAGGTACAAACATTCTAGCAAATACGTATTTCCTTTAATATACCAAACAGGATTCAGGAAAATCATTTGTTGGTATTCATTAAATAAGTTCACCCACTTATTAGAATAACGATAACAGGCTAAGAAATCCTGAATCAAAAAACTATGCCATAAATGCGCTTTGTACAACCATAATTTTTCTCTAAATCCTAAATCCTCTATTTGATAATTAGGTAATTGGTTGTTGAAATATGTTGATATTTCCTGCATTTCTTCTTTGCTTTTTGCATAACCACTTTTTAGCATGATACTATAAAGTTGTAAGGATAAGTTAGAAAGTTTACTGGCAATTACATTTTGCTGACTCAATTCTTTGGCTTGAATAGCAAGTTCATCAGCACGGCCGACAATACTTCGAGTAATATATTGCGATTCTATAACCTTTTCAAGTTCTACAATTTCAAAAGCAATATTTTTTTCATCATGCTCAAGAGCAATCAATTTGGTTTTATCTAGAATTTTTAAACTTTGTTTGTACAATCCTTTATGGTATAAAATTGTTGCAAAATCCAATTGCTCTCTTATTTGTATACGAATATTTTGATTCACGGGATTCATTCGCAAACTAATTAAAATTTGTTTGTACAAATGAGCCTTTAAATTCGATAATTGCAGTTTAGTAACTATGTTGCTTTTTAAGATTTCTTCCTCATCATATTCATTTATTTTGTCTAAAAGATTAAAAAGCTGCAAAAATTTAGCATCTGTGTTATCACCTAAGCGATTTACATAGAGTTTAAATTGTCTTTTTTCAGATTTAGAGAGGGAATTTATGAGAACAAATAGATTATCTTTTGAAGGGTTTGCCATCGTAAAAAAAGTATATTTAATATGCTGTTTTTAAGCGTTTTAAGTAATTGTTTTTTTGGTTTAATACTGTAAAATTAAGCATTTAAAAGGATTATTTTACTACTTTAAAACTTAAATTTGTAAATAGAACTTAAAATTAAGGTTAATTATTGATATGGATAATCAAAAAGTACAAATATTTGACACTACGCTTCGTGATGGAGAACAAGTCCCAGGATGCAAGCTAAACACAGCGCAAAAATTAGTTATTGCTCGCCGTTTAGATGAGTTGGGAGTTGATGTTATTGAAGCGGGTTTTCCAATATCAAGCCCAGGCGATTTTAACTCAGTCGAGGCTATTGCTAAAGTGGTAGAAAACGCTACAGTTTGTGCCCTAACACGAGCTGTGAAAGAAGATATTGATGTTGCGGCAAAAGCACTACAATATGCAAAAAAACCTAGAATTCATACTGGTATAGGAACTTCGGATTCTCATATTAAATACAAGTTTAATGCTTCTAGGGACGAGATTATAAATCGAGCTGCCGAAGCCATATCTTATGCAAAAACCTTTGTTGACGATGTTGAGTTTTATGCTGAAGATGCCGGTAGAACTGATAACGAATTCTTGGCCTATGTGTGTAGCGAAGCTATAAAAGCTGGAGCAACTGTTTTAAATATTCCAGACACCACAGGCTATTGTCTTCCGGATGAATATGGTGCTAAAATAAAATATCTAAAAGAGAATGTAATAGGAATAGAGAAAGCTATCCTTTCTTGTCATTGTCATAATGATTTAGGATTAGCAACAGCCAATTCAATTGCGGGTGTAATTAATGGCGCCAGACAAATTGAGTGTACGATTAATGGAATAGGAGAGCGAGCAGGGAATACGGCATTAGAAGAAGTGGTCATGATTTTACGTCAGCATCCAACTTTAGGTTTGGATACTAATATTAATTCTAAACTATTATATGATACCAGTCGGATGGTTTCAGAAAGTATGGGAATGTTTGTGCAACCTAATAAAGCAATTGTTGGTGCAAATGCCTTTGCCCATAGCTCAGGGATTCATCAGGATGGTGTAATTAAAAATCGCGAAACCTATGAAATTATGAATCCTCATGATGTAGGTGTAACCGAATCCGCTATTGTGCTTACAGCTAGAAGTGGTCGAGCTGCTTTAGCCTATAGAGCAAAAAAAATTGGTTATGAATTGACAAAACTTCAGTTAGATATTGTTTACCTAGAGTTTTTAAAATATGCCGACAAAAAGAAAGAAGTTATCGATGGTGATGTGCATCAAATTATAAAAGACAGTAACATCAGTATCTTAGTGTAATTATAAATTCTTTACAGTATATGAACTTGAAAATCGCTGTTTTACCGGGTGACGGAATCGGTCCAGAAGTAATTAAACAAGCTGTTGCTGTTTTAAAGGCTGTTGCTGAATTTTATAATCATACTTTCGAATTTGAAGAAGGACTAGTAGGTGCAGTTGCCATAAATAAAACGGGTAACCCTTTGCCAGAGGCGACTTTAAATTTATGTAAATCGTCTGATGCGATACTTTTTGGAGCTATTGGTGATCCAAAATACGATAACAATCCAGAGGCAAAAGTACGTCCTGAGCAAGGACTATTGCAGTTAAGAAAGGAATTGGGCTTGTTTGCTAATATACGTCCTATAAAAGTCATTACACCACTTATTGACAAATCCCCCTTAAAAAGAAATATTATTGAAGGAACTGATATTCTCATTTATAGAGAATTAACGGGCGGTATTTATTATGGTGAAAAGAAATTAAGTGAGGACGGAACCGTCGCTACAGATATTTGCGAATATTCACAAATAGAAATTGAAAGAATTACTCATCTTGCTTTCAAAGCGGCTCAAACCAGAAGAAATAAAGTAACTTTAGTAGACAAAGCAAATGTACTAGAGTCTTCTAGATTATGGAGAAAAGTAGTAAAGGAAATCGCTAAAAAATATCCTAAGGTCACTTTAAATATACTTTATATTGATAATGCTGTAAAGCAAATGATTTTAAATCCTAATCAATTCGACATCATTCTAACTGATAATTTGTTTGGCGATGTTTTATCAGATGAAGGAAGTGTTATCGTAGGTTCAATAGGATTATTAGCCTCGGCCTCGGTTGGTACAAAGTATGCGATGTTCGAACCTATTCATGGTACTTATCCGCAAGCAAAAGGGAAAAACATTGCCAATCCAATCGCTGCTATTTTAAGTGCAGTGATGTTGTTGGATAATTTTGGATTAAACGAAGAGGCTAATGCTGTAAGAAAAGCAATCGAATTAACATTAGAACATAATATTGTAACACAAGATATAAATGTGGTTCGTAATTTTGGTACCGATCACGTTGGAGAAACCATAGTTAGCAGTATATTGAATAATGAAGAGGTGAACGGTTATATAAATTTAGAAAATATTAGTATAGGAAAATCGATTTTCTTTTAAACTCATTTTATTTCGTTTTCTTCAAATTTATTTTATGAATAATACTCAATCGAATGATGTTTCTATTAAAATAATCTACTCCATTTGCTCGCTGCTGAAAACTGTTTAAATACCCAAGTTCTATTGCTAAATTGTCATTAAAACCCACTTGTAAGGCGCCATATATTCTATTTTGGTCAAAGGTATTGTAGATGATATTTTTCCCAGCATTAATCATAATTTCATCATTTACAACCGCTTTCAAAAAGCGTTGTTGTTTTTTCCAAAAAGTATAATCTGCCTGAAATCGATATCTAAATCGCCAAAAAAAGGTAGTTCCATCTGTAAGGCCTTGACTGTTTGCATTATGAACAAATCGTTGTTCAACTTGAAACCGTTGATATAAGTTTACTTTATCCATATTTTGTTTCCAAGTAATATCTTGTTGACCTCTGTTTTCGGGTACCTCAAAATCTGGTGTAACTTCTGGATCTTGTGTAGTAACAGAGAAATAGGCATAACCAATACCAGCTTCCAACTGTTCATTAATTTTATAACGACCTTGTATTCTAAAAACAAATAGATTTTGCTCAATTGGTTTTAAAAATACCCTATTGTCAAATTCAGTATGAATAGACCATGAATTGTTTATAAGAAGTTGATTGTAATATCGAGTCCAAAGAATACTTTGATGGTCGATATTTTTTTGAGATTGTGCCTGAGAAATAAAACTAATTAGTACAAATATTAGACTCTTGAAAAATTTCATTAAGTTAGTTTGAGTTTGCAAATTTATACAAACTTCATAATATTTATCAGTCAAAACAATAAATTAAATCAAAATATATAGGGTCAAAAAACACAACGTTAAATTGTTCTTTTTTCGACCCTTTTTTTATTTTAATAATTTTTATTTCAAACTTGGGCCATCTTATAGAACATATTTCAATGTAATACCATAGGTTCTTTGGTCTCCCAGAACACCGGCATATTGTCCAGCATTACCACCTGCTGGTAACAATTGTTCAAAATAATTCTTGTCAAATAAATTTCTACCCCATACAAAAACAGTTAATCCCTCAGAGGCTCTAAAACCGATACGGCTGTTAAAAATACTATAGCCTTTAACCACTAAATATTTAGAAGGTGTAGCATTTGATGAAAATGAAGATCGTGAATACGAATCAATTGCAAAGAACAATTTTCCTTTATTTCCGAAGAATCTTGCATCTTTAGATAAATCACCCCCTAAGGTTCCGGCCCATTTTGAAATTCCAGGTAATTGAGCACCAGAAATGTCTTTAGAAAAGATTTGTTTACCGTTTACTTTTAATCCAGTTTCTTCAAGTGGTAGCGGAGCATTTTTGAAACTTACATATTCTCCATCCGTATAAGAAAGAGCAGTATTGAAGGAAAGATTTTTAGAAACCGTAATTCTGCCATCGATTTCTACACCACGAACACGAACCTTTTCTGCATTGGCAAGATAACCTCTGTTTAATGTTGGATCTTCACTTTGAACCAATGTTTGATAGTTTTTTATGTCAGTAGTAAAGACTGAAAGATTTAGTATGGTATTAGTGAATGGGTTCGTTTTTACACCCACTTCATAATGACTTACTTCTTCTGCTTTTATTTTGGCAAGATCTATTATAGGCCCGTTTGCATCTGTAGGTATTCCACCAACATTAACACCAACAGGTTTATAACTACTTGCATAAGTTGCATAAGTATTAATTCGGTCAGATGGTTTGTAGGCAATTGTTACATTACCAGATAAGTTAGTATCATCAAAATCTACTTTAAATGCTTGATTAGAGTAAACTTTATTTCTTAACGCAAGTAATTTTGTAATTGTTGCGGCATCATAACCTGACAAATCTCCTCCTCCAAAAGTTTGTCTGCTATAGTCTAATTTCTTCTTATCATAATTGTATCTTACACCAGGGAGAACATGAAGTTTGTCCGTAATTTTCCAGTCCAATTGGCCAAATACAGCCCCGCTAAATGTATCTAAGTTATTTTTTGTTTTTATTCCGTAACCATCTAAAAGACCAGGGGTAGCCCACAACAAAGCGGTTGGCGTACCTGGTGCAGCATCTTGAGAAAAACGCCATTGATCTTTACCAGCCTCTTCAATTTGTATAGGATCTGCTTGTAAATTTTGTCCAATAGCAAATACACCAAAAACACCACTTAATTTCGATGAAAATTCCCCAGCATAGCGAATTTCTTGCGACCATTGCTTGTGTTTTGAGGTTGCTTGGGAAAGTCTAAGTGCTTCAAGTCCTGTAAAATCTCTATCATTTGAAGGGTCCCAGTTCCAAAAACGATATGCAGAAGTTGAAGTTAGTGTGCCTTTTCCTATTTTAGCTTCTATATTAAGAGAAGCACCTCCTAAATCTTGATTGGATTTCCATGGAGTATTCGTATCTATTTTACGGTCGAATGGATTGGTACTTGGAAGTTTGTAGCCAAGATCAGCGATAATAGTGTTAAACTGGCGATAACTATCACGTAGCGTTGGAGCAACACCTGCAACTACTTGTGCATAACCATTTGGTCTCTGTTTTGTAAAGTCAGCGGCTAAAGTAATTCCAATATCTTCAGTTGGTTTGTACAATAACTGCCCTCTAATTCCTTGGTTGTTCAAATCATTAACTGAATTTCCTGTAGCAACATTTTCAAGAAGGCCATCTCGTTGAGTTCCAGAGAATGATAATCTACCAGCAATTTTCTTAGACAAAGCACCAGTAACTGAACTTTTTGCTTGAATGAAACCGTAATTCCCATAACTTAATTCAAGCGTAGCTCCAGAAGTAAAACTAGGTTTGCGCGTAGTTACGTTGAATGCGCCAGCAGTAGTGTTTTTTCCAAATAAGGTTCCTTGAGGACCGCGTAAAACTTCGATTTGATCTACATCTACAAAATCAAGCGTAGTTGCTGCGGGTCTAGCATAATACACCCCGTCTACATAAAAACCTACACCAGGATCTATACCATCATTTGTCAGACCAAAAGTAGAACCAAGACCACGAATATTAAGTGTTGTATTTCTTGGATTTGAAGAATACAATTGTACCGAGGGTGTTAATTCTTTTAAACGATTTACGTTGAATGCTCCAGCTATTTCAGCCTGTCTTCCACCAATTACAGAAACAGCAATTGGAACGTTTTGTGCTTTTTCAATTCTACGTCTAGAAGTAATCACTACATCATTTAATTGGTTTGCAATCGTTAATATAACTTGGATTTCTTTATTGGGCAACTCATTATAATCTAACTGAGCGGTTTTATATCCCTCTTGAGCTATTATTAAAGCAAAAGGGACTTTGTCATGGGCGTCTATAGAGAATTTACCGTTAGCATCAGTTAACGCGCTATATTTTGTTCCTTTAAGGACAACATTAGCTCCTTCTAACGGAGCGTCATTTGAGTTTTTTACTATTCCTTCAACGTTAGTTTGAGCAAATGAGTAATTAAACAGTAGTAAAAAAGTAATTGATTTAAATATTGTTTTCATTATTTTATATATTATATGTGATTAGTAGAGTTTTAAATTATTTTTTTTGACTGCACATACACATCATAGGTAATAGTTTGTTTTGCTTCATTGTGTTTGAATTCAGTTTAAAGTTTTGATTCTCATTCATTTTTAACTTCATCGCAAAGGTTTTCATACTTCTTAAATTTTAGATTTTTAATTGTGAATTAAATTCGGAGGCAAATATATAATTAATTCTATAAAATTAGTAGAATTTAAAAAATATTTTTTTATTTTTTTTCTAAAGAGGCTATCGTTATGCCCTCCATTGCTTTTAAAGTTTCATTTCTAATAGCAATTAAACCGTGTCTTAATAGGCATTCAGACTCGTTTTTGCAATCGGAACAGGGTTCGTAAAAATTGATAGATGCACAGGGAAGAAGCGCAATTGCACCGTCAAAAAACCGATGAATTTCAGCCAGAGTAATTTCTTCTTTTGATTTTAAAAGGTAATAACCGCCAAATTTTCCTTGTTTACTCCCTACAAAATGTCCTCTTTTTAAGTCTAAAAGAATTTGCTCTAAAAACTTTTTTGGGATACTAGCCCCTACGGCAATATCAATAGTTTTTGAAATATAATCTTTGTCTTGCTGTGCTAAGTAAAGTAAGGCTTTTAGTGCGTATTTGGTTTTGTGTGAAAGCATTTTAAAGTATGAAATTATCTTAAAGAACTAGTTTAAACAGTATTATTAGGTAAATCTAATAAAAAAAATAGTAGAGTTTAAAAAAATAGAGTTCAAATGATTTGAAAAGTTACCATCCTCCGCTACTTCCACCACCACTAAATCCACCACCACCAAATCCACCACCAAATCCACCACCAAATCCGCCACCTCCAGAAGAGCCACCGAATCCACCTCCAAAACCGCCACCTCCGCTGTTTCTACCTAAGCTGCTTAAAATAATAACATCCAATAAACTAGGGCCTCCCCCCCCAGAATTTCCAGAATTTCCTCCTCCTTTTTTATTTCGAGATATCAAAACTAGAATTATGATGATGATTATGATAAATGGTAAAATAGGAAAATCTTTGCTTTTGGTTTGTTTTCGTTCGCCTTTGTATTTGCCTACAAAGACATCAAAAATGGCATCTGTTCCTTTGTCTAAACCATTATAATAACTTCCAGCTTTAAACTCGGGTATAATAATATTTCTAATTATTTCTCCTCCTATTCCTGCTGTTAGCCTGTCTTCAAGACCATAACCTGGGTTTATTGCAATTTTTCTTTCGTTTTTTGCTAAAAGAATAATTACCCCATTATCATCTTTAGCTGTGCCTCCAATACCCCATGTTTGTCCCCATTTTGTAGCTACAGCACTAACATCTTCACCCTTCAAAGATTCAATTGTAATAACCACAATTTGAGTGGTAGTCGAATCGGAATATTTAATTAGTTTTTCTTCTAACTGCTTTTTTTCTTGAGCACTTAAAATAGCGGCATAATCATATACCGAAGTTTGAAAACTAGGTTTTTCTGGTATTGTAAATTGAGCAAAACCTACATGTGTAAATAACAAACACCCTAAAAGGGTTGGAAATATTCTGGAATTTAATTTTATTGCAATCATTATCCTTTAGATATTTCGTTCGATAATTCATTTGTGTCGCCGGCATCGTATGGAAAGTATTTTTGTAATTGTTCGCCAGCTTTAGTAATTCCGTCAATCAATCCTTGCTTGAAATTACCGATTTTAAAATGGGTTGCCATAACTTCTTTTGTGCTATCCCAGAAACCTTTCGGGACTACTTCGTTAATACCTTTATCTCCACAAATTACGAACTTATGGTCTTTAACAGCGAGATAAATAAGAACCCCGTTTTTTAGTTCGGTTTGGTCCATTCTCAATTCGTGAAAAACTTCCAAAGCCCTATCAAAAGGAACTTTGGAAGTCGTTTTTTCTATGTGAACTCTTATCTCTCCAGAAGTTTCTTTTTCAGCCACACGAATAGCTTCAACAATTTCTTGTTCTTCTTCTTTGGTTAAAAAATCTTCAACTTTCGACATAATTAGTTTTTTAAAGCCACTCCTTTAGAGGGGTTGGGTAGGATTAGAACTTAACTTCAACTGGTTTTTCAGCACCTTCAACAGATTGGAAATAGGCCTTTTCTTTAAAACCAAAAATACCTGCAAATAAACTGTTTGGAAACGTTTTAATATGAGTATTATAGGGCATGACAGCTTCGTTGAAACGTGTTCTAGCAGTTAGAATTTGATTCTCCGTACTTGCCAATTCGTCTTGTAATTTCAAGAAATTTTGATTGGCTTTCAATTCAGGATATTGTTCAACAGTAACCAATAATCTGGATAACGAACTACTTACCCCACTCTGAGCTTTATTGAATTCAGCTAATTTTTCAGGAGTAATGTTTGTTGGGTCAATAGTAGTTTGAGTTGCTTTAGCACGAGCTTCAATAACTGCAGTTAAAGTGCTTTTTTCAAAGTCGGCAGCACCTTTTACCGTATTTACTAAATTACCAATTAAATCATTTCTTCTTTGATATGCTGTTTGTACATCACCCCAGGATTGTTCAACTGTTTGTCCTAAAGTAACTGCGGTATTATTTATTCCTTTAACCCAGCTGTAAATTCCAAAAATCACAACTGCTCCGATAATCCAAGGCAAAAATCTTCTCATTTTATTTAATTTTAAAGTTTAATATTTAGTTTTTATTTTAAATTTTCATTGAAATTTCAATTTCAAAGTTCATTTTTAATATTTGTCAACTGCGTTCTTATAGTTTCCAATTTGCTAATAATTTCAAATTTGTCCAAAGTTTTCTTTTGGCCTTCTTTCAAATGTGTTTTGGCACCTTCAAGAGTAAAGCCTCTTTCTTTCACTAAATGAAAAATTAACTTTAGGTTATTTACATCTTCAGGAGTAAACATTCTGTTGCCTTTTGCGTTTTTCTTAGGTTTCAAAATGTCAAATTCTTTGTCCCAAAACCGAATTAAGGAAGCGTTAACATCAAAAGCTTTGGCTACTTCGCCAATACTGTAATATCTTTTGTCTGGTGATAATTCTATATGCATTAGTCTAAGGATTGATTTTCTTGATTCGCTAATTTTGTAATAATAACATACTCTGCTGCCGATATATTTCCGTAATAAAAATTCAAGGGGTTAACAACTTCATCATTTTTATGCACTTCATAATGCAAATGTGGTCCTTCAGATCGTCCTGTACTTCCTACATATCCAATAATATCGCCGCGTTTCACTCTTTGTCCTGCTCTACAATTGTATTTGCTTAAATGACCGTATAAAGTTTCATATCCAAAACCATGCCTAATTACAATGTGGTTTCCATAGCCCGATGCGGTATTATCTGCTCGTTCTACCACTCCGTTTCCAGTAGAAAAAATAGGTGTTCCTGTTTTAGCAGAAAAGTCCATTCCTTCATGAAATTTTCTAGCTTTCGTAAAAGGGTCATTTCTGTATCCAAAACCTGATGCAATTTGCTTTAAATTTTCATTTCTTACGGGCTGAATGGCTGGAATAGCCGCTAATAAATTATTTTTTTCTTTGGCTAATTTCAAAATTTCATCTAATGATTTCGATTGAATAACCAATTCTTTAGCAATTACATCTACCCGTTTTGATGTATTTATAACCAAGTCTGAATTGTTATAGCCTTCTAATTCCTTGTATCTATTTACGCCTCCAAAACCCGCTTTGCGTTGTTCCGATGGAATAGCTGATGTGTTAAAATAAACTCTATATATATTGTTATCTCTATCTTCAATATCTGCTAAAACTTCGTCTATTTGATTCATTCTTTTGTTTAAAATTTCATAGCGAAGCTTATAATTTTCTATTTCTCTGGCTTGCAATTTATCTTTAGGCGTTTCAAAAAAAGGCGTATTCAAAAGCACTACAAAACATAAGAATCCAAATAAAGCCGAAGCAACTAAAAACAAGGCCACAACACCAAATTTTGTAGATATTTTTGTTTTTATCTTCCGGTAAGCCAAATTTTCAGAATCGAAATAATATTTTACTTTCGCCATATTTTAAAATACCTTATTTTTGCACTTCGTAAAAAGTTAGTAGAACAAATTTAATAAATGTTTCATCTGTTCTGATATTTTTTTAACAATAAATATTTTAATATGCCTTTTCCAGCTATTCGTTGCAAGTTCTCGTCTTGAAATTTTTTTTTCTATTGCGCTTGCAGGAGCTTCCTTTGGTCGCTCTGCCAGCACAAGAAAAAATAAGTTTCAAAACAGCGAAGCTTTCTACTACTATCTGGGGCAAAGAAATTATAACATTTAAAGATTAAGGATTGAAAAATTCAATCTCGGTAAATCTTAAATTTTTAAATCAAATAAATGACATCACAACAAATACGTAAGCAGTTTCTGGATTTTTTTGAAAGCAAAGGACACTTAATCGTTCCCTCGGCACCAATAGTGCTAAAAGATGACCCAACCCTGATGTTCAATAACTCTGGAATGGCACAATTCAAAGAATATTTCCTTGGGAATGCCATTCCAAAAAGTACAAGAATTGCCGATACACAAAAATGTCTTCGTGTTTCAGGAAAACACAACGATTTAGAAGATGTGGGCTTCGATACGTATCATCACACTATGTTCGAAATGTTGGGCAATTGGTCTTTTGGCGATTATTTCAAGAAAGAAGCGATTAACTGGGCTTGGGAATTTTTAACTGAAGTTTTAAAGTTAGACAAAGACCGTTTGTACGTTTCTGTTTTTGAAGGTAATCCTTCCGAAAATGTTCCTTTTGACCAGGAAGCTTTTGATATTTGGAAACAATACGTTCCAGAGGACAGAATTATTTTAGGAAATAAAAAAGACAACTTTTGGGAAATGGGAGATCAAGGTCCGTGTGGTCCGTGTTCCGAAATTCATATTGATTTGAGAACGGATGCTGAAAGAGCAGCAGTTTCAGGTCGAAGTTTAGTCAATGCTGATCATCCACAAGTGGTTGAAATTTGGAACAACGTTTTCATGGAATTCAACCGTAAAGCCGATGGTTCCTTAGAAAAATTACCAGCGCAACACGTTGATACCGGTATGGGATTTGAACGTTTGTGTATGGCTTTACAAGGCAAAACATCTAATTATGACACAGATGTTTTCACACCATTAATTGAAAAAGTAGAGCAAATTACGGGATTAAAATATACATCTGACGATATTAAAAACATATCTGAGGAACAAAACAAAATCAATATTGCCATTCGAGTGGTAGTAGATCATATTCGTGCCGTTGCTTTTGCTATTGCCGACGGACAATTGCCATCCAACACAGGTGCAGGTTATGTAATTCGCAGGATTTTACGTCGTGCCATTCGTTACGGATTTACATTTTTGAATACCAAAGAACCTTTTATCAACAAATTGGTTGAAGTTTTAGCCAATCAAATGGGCGAATTTTTTCCAGAAATCAAATCGCAACAACAATTGGTTACCAATGTCATTCGTGAAGAAGAAGCTTCGTTTTTAAGAACTTTAGATCAAGGATTACAATTATTAGACAAAGTGGTTGCTGAAACTTCAGGAAAAGAGATATCGGGAGCAAAAGCATTTGAATTGTATGACACTTTTGGATTTCCAATTGATTTAACGTCATTGATTTTAAGAGAAAAAGGATATGAATTAGATGAAGCCGGATTTACAGCTGCTATGCAAGAACAAAAAAACCGTTCCCGTGCTGCATCTGAAGTTTCAACTGAAGATTGGAATGTATTAATTCCAGGAAATATAGAAACATTTGTAGGGTATGATAAAACCGAAAACGAAGTAAAAATTACTAGAATCCGTAAAGTTGATTCTAAAAAAGACGGAATTCTATACCAAATAGTTTTAGATAATACGCCGTTTTATCCCGAAGGCGGTGGTCAAGTTGGCGATAAAGGAAAATTATTTTCGCCGAATGAAACTATTGATATTTTAGACACAAAAAAAGAGAATAACTTAATTTTACATTTTGCAAAACAACTGCCTGAGAATCTAAATGCCAGTTTTGTTGCTAAAGTAAATACTGAATTAAGAACGACAACTTCTAAGAATCACTCGGCTACACACTTGATGCATTTGGCTTTGCGAAACATTTTGGGAACACATGTGGAACAAAAAGGGTCGTTGGTCAATCCGAATTACTTGCGTTTTGACTTTTCACATTTCAGTAAAGTATCAGATGAAGAATTACGTAAAGTAGAAGCAAGTGTCAATGCCCAAATCGAAGCACAATTGCAATTAATAGAGCACAGAAATATTCCAATTCAACAAGCTTTAGATAAAGGCGCAATGGCGTTGTTTGGAGAAAAATATGGAGATAATGTCCGCATGATTGAGTTTGGTGAAAGTAAAGAACTTTGCGGAGGAATTCACGTAAAAAACACAGCTGAAATTTGGCATTTTAAAATTATTTCAGAAGGAGCGGTTGCCGCTGGAATTCGAAGAATTGAAGCTATTACTGGTGATGCTGTGAAAGAGTTCTATCAAAACCAAGAAAGTACTTTAGCAGAAATCAAGGAGATGTTGAAAAACCCACAAGATATTTTAAAATCGGTTACTAGTTTACAAGACGATAATGCCAAATTGAAAAAACAAATTGAGCAATTATTGAAAGAAAAAGTAGATGGATTGAAGAATGCCTTAGTTGCTGATTTTCAAGAAATAAACGGAATTGACTTTTTAGCCAAACAAGTAAATTTGTCTATGAGTTCGACTAAAGATTTAACGCAATTATTAGGAAACGCAAAACCAAATTCATTCGTAGTTTTAGCTTCTATAGAAGATGGATTGCCTAATATTCATTGTTATATTTCAAAAGAATTAGTTGCGACAAAAGGGTTGAACGCAAATGTAGTAATAAAAGAATTAGGACAATATATTGATGGAAATGGTGGCGGACAACCTTTCTTCGCTTCTGGAAAAGGAAAAAAAGTCGATGGAATCAAAGAAGCTTTGGAAAAAGCTGTTGAGTTTGTGAAGTAATATTTATTGATCGATTTGGATTTTTTAAATCCCGCAAAGACGCAGAGGCGCAAAGTTTAGGGCCACATAAATTTTATGAGGATTAGGCAAAAAGTTTAACAAATAGATAAGAAGATAAAAATACTTATAAAAGGTATAGCTTTGCGTCTCTGCGTGAACACATTGAATTATGACAGAAAACGAAATATCAAAAATTATTGTTGACATTTCTTATAAAATTCACACTAAATTTGGTCCAGGATTATTGGAGTCGGTTTATGAAGCAATTCTTTTTCATGAATTAGTAAAAATAGGTTTGAGTGTAGAAAGGCAAAAACCAATTCCAGTTATTTGGGAAAATGTTTTTCTCGATGTAGGATTTAGGACGGATTTAATAGTTGAAAATAAAGTAATTATTGAGATAAAATCTGTAGAACAAGTTTCAAGAGTTCATCCAAAACAGTTATTAACTTATTTGAGAATTACAAAAATAAAACTCGGATTACTTATTAATTTTAATGAAGCATTAATCAAAAAGGGAATAACAAGAGTAGCTAATGGTTTATAATGTTACATAAATCTATTTCCTCTCCCCAATTTGTTGTCTCCACATCGCGTAATACAACCCTTTTTCTAACAATAAATCGTCGTGTTTTCCTTGCTCAATAATTTTTCCTTGTTCTAAAACAAAAATTGTATCAGCGTGCATGATAGTTGAAAGTCGATGTGCAATTAAAACCGTAATTCGATTCGTATCTGAAATAGTTCTTATAGTCGAATTGATTTCTTCTTCGGTAATCGAATCTAAAGCCGAAGTAGCTTCATCAAAAATCAATAAATTTGGATTTCGTAAAATAGCACGAGCAATCGATAATCGTTGTTTTTCACCACCAGAAACTTTAATGCCTCCCTCACCAATAGTCGAATTTAATCCGTCTTGCGCACGTTGCAATAAAGTTTCACAACTCGCTCTTTTTAAAACATCATATAACTCTTCATCAGAAGCGAATGGTTTTACAAACAATAAATTTTCACGAATGGTTCCTGAAAACAATTGTGCATCTTGGGTAACAAAACCTAATTGTTGGCGTAAATCTAATAAATCGACTTCCTTAGAATTGATGTCGTTGTACAATACTTCGCCTTGAGCCGGCGGATATAATCCAACCAATAATTTTACCAAGGTTGTTTTTCCAGCTCCAGATGGCCCAACAAAAGCTATGGTTTCTCCCTTTTTTATTGTAAAATTGATGTTCTCAACCGCTGGATAATGTGCTGTTTTGTGTTTAAAACTTACATTCGAAAATTGCAATGATTCTATTTTTGCGATTGATTTTGGATTTTCTGGTCGGAATTCCGATTGCGAATTCAGTAGATTTTGAAAATTTTCTAGCGATACTTTGGTTTCATTTCTAACAATAATAAACGAACTCAATTCTTGTAACGGACCAAAAATAAAGAAAGTAAAAAACACCATCGTTAACAAATCACCAACCAAAATTTTATCGCCAAATAAAAAATAATATAAGGCAAAAACGACACAGGTTCTAAGAAGATGAACAGTTGTACCTTGAATAAAACTCAAACTTCTAATGAATCTGATTTTTTGTAGTTCGAGACTCAATATTTTTTGTGTATTGGTGTTTAATCGTTTTTCTTCTTGTTTTGTTAAGCCTAAACTTTTTACAAGTTCAATATTTCGCAAACTTTCGGTTGTAGAGCCAGCAAGAGAATTCGTTTGCATAACAATTCGACGAGAAATCACTTTTATCTTTTTTCCTAAAAAAGAACTCAATATTGCAATAATAGGCGCGGCAATTAAAAAGATAAAAGAAATTCGGTAGTCAATTCTAGAGATATAAATTATGACAAAAATAAATCCAACAATGGTTTGAAAAATTAGAGAAATCGATAAAGTGATTAATTTTTCAGAATCAGTTCTTACTTTTTGCAATCGGCTCAGCGTTTCACCACTGCGTTGGTCTTCAAAATCTTCGTAAGGCAAATCCAATGATTTTTTAATTCCGTCCGTATACATTTCGGCACCCGTTCGCTGAATGACAACATTAGTAAAATAATCTTGAAAATTTTTTGTTAAACGAGAAATCATTGACGCACCTAAAGATAGTAGTAGCCAAAAGCCGACTGCTTTTATAAACCCTATTTCGTTTCCTTTATACTTGGCAATCCCAACCCCGCAATCTTGCATTAATTTTCCTGTAATAACCGAGTCAGATAGGCTAAAACAAATATTTATTGCGGCCATCAGTAAGGCAAATAATAATAATGTTTTATGTTTTTTTAGATAAGAATATAATAAATTCATATAGTTTATTTTGAAGTTGCAAAAGTAGTTATTAATTATGCAATATGTAATTGCCAAATTTATTTGATTGCTATTTTGTATTTTTGAAGGAAAATATATTCTAAATGAACTTCACAACCAAAGTTTCAATACCCGAAAGTCATATACCAATTGATTACAATTCCAATATTGTGTCTTTGGGTTCTTGTTTTGCGGAGAGTATGGCGGTGAAATTCGAGTATTTTAAATTTCAAAATATTGTTAATCCGTTTGGTATCATTTTTAATCCAGTTTCTATTGAAAAGGTAGTATCACGAGCAATTAATCACGAACAATTTACAGAGAAGGATATTTTCTTTCACAACGAACGTTGGCATTGTTACGAGGTACATTCGGATTTGAGCACAGAAAACAAGGAGGAATTTTTAAACACATTAAATTCCTTACAACAATCAACACATCAACACATAACTGAATCCACACATATAATCATTACGTTTGGAACCTCATGGATATATAAATTAAAAGCAACAAATGAAGCGGTTGCTAATTGTCATAAAGCGCCTCAAAATCAATTTGATAAAGAAATTTTATCTGTTGAAACAATCACAAAATCTATTCAAAATACAATAGATTTACTTCAAAAAACAAATCCAAATTGTACTATAATTTTCACCATCTCGCCAGTGCGTCACATTAAAGATGGTTTTGTAGAAAATCAACGCAGCAAAGCACACTTAATTACAGCGATTCATCAAATTATTCAGTATCCATTATCCATTGTCAATTATTTTCCTTCCTACGAAATTTTATTGGACGAACTTCGTGATTATCGGTTTTATGCCGAAGATATGTTACATCCCAGTCAAGTGGCGATTGATTATATCTGGGAGCGTTTTACTGAAACCTGGATTTCGGAATTGTCATATACTATGATGGCAGAAGTAGACAGCATTCAAAAGGGATTGGCGCATCGGCCTTTTAATCCAAATTCTGAAAGCCATATAAAATTTGCTGATAAACTTAAAATGAAAATAACTAAATTAGTTTCGGAATATCCTTTAATTAAATTTTAATTATGCAAAGAAGAATTTTACTTATAACCGGAATTTCACTAGCTGTTTTTTTACTATTCAAGTTTTGTGAGTTTAAAAAAGACGATACTTCAACTATAGATTACAACTCAAATCTAATTCAACAGCAAATTGTAAACGTTGGAAAGCTAATCGTTACCGAAGGTCATTTCTCTCAAGTATTGACCTATAAAGATCAAGACAAGTATTTCATGGACATGATTTCTTTCGAGAAAAAAGCTTTAATTATTGTCAATGCAGATGTAACCGTAGCCTATGATTTACGCAAGATGAAATACGATATTGATGAGAAAAACAAGATCATTACTATTTTAAAGATCCCAAAAGAAGAAATTAAAATCTCGCCAGACATTCAGTTTTATGATGTCGAACAGAGTAAATTGAATCCTTTTACAGGAGATGATTATAATAAAATCAATAAGTCGGTAAGAGCCAATCTTGCAAAAAAAATGGAGAAATCTTCACTGAAAAGAAACGCAAAAAATAGACTGGTGAGTGAACTTTCTAAAATATTAATTCTTACCAATACCATGGGTTGGACGCTTCAATATGAAGATAAAATCATTAAAAAGGATTCAGATTGGAATACTAAAATAAAAATGTAACTATTTTATAATTTACTTTTTAAACTTTGCCATCCACCACCGTTAATGACTTGAATTTTATTTTGTTTCAATAAAGAAGTTGCCTGTGCACTTCGCATTCCTGAAAGACAGCAAGCAATAATTGGTTTGTTCCACTTTTTGATTTCATCTATTTTGCTTTCTAGATTGTTCAAAGGGATGTTTTTAGCGTTCATAATATGACCACTATTAAATTCTGAAACACTTCTAACGTCAATAATTATAGCACCTTTTTTAATAAACTCTTGAATGCTGTTTTCTTTATTTCCAATACCTAAAAAATCGAATAATCCCATAATTTTATTTGTTTACGATGCAAATGTATTTTGATAAATAGAATTATTTTGTAACAAAAGTTACCTTGAACTAAAATAAATTCTATATTTGATATGACATCAATATCCAGACTACTACAATGACCGAAGCATATGTAAAACAGGACATCCAAAACGGAATTGCCACTATTGAGTTTTTTCACCCGGAACAAAACTCATTGCCAGCAAATTTGTTGTCTAAGCTAACAGAAACCATAACTAATGCAGGAATAGACAATACTGTAAAAGTAATTGTTCTTAAAAGTGGCGGAGACCGAACGTTTTGTGCTGGAGCCAGCCTTAAAGAATTGGTTCAGATAAACGATATAGATTCCGGTAAAGCATTTTTTTCTGGTTTTGCTAATGTTATAAATGCCATGCGTAAATGTCCGAAGTTTATTATTGGGCGCATACAAGGTAAAGCTGTTGGTGGTGGAGTAGGTATAGCAGCAGCAGCAGATTATTGTATGGCTACTCAATATGCTTCTATAAAATTAAGTGAATTCACAATTGGTATTGGACCTTTTGTAGTGAGTCCAGCAATTGAACGTAAAATAGGACTTTCGGCTTTATCTCAAATGACAATAAATGCAGCTCAATTTTTTGAGGCATCATGGGCAAGAGAGAAAGGGTTGTACGCTGTTGTTTATGAAAACAGTAATTTATTAGACGAAGCTATTTTAACTTTAGCAGAAAACATTCGAAATTACAATCCAGAAGCCATGCTTGAAGCAAAAAAAATGTTTTGGAATGGTACTGACTATTGGGATGTGCTTTTAGCGGAACGAGCGGCTATAAGTGGAAAATTAGTACTTTCAGATTTTACTAAAGAAACCTTGAAGAAGTTTAAATAAACTACAAAATCAGCTCGACTCCAGCCTTAATTAAAGGAGCTACTTCAGGACGATTTTGTTTTAAGATTTCCAAATGGTTCAAAACTAGCAATACTAATTCATTGTTTTTCTTTTTTTGTAATAGCTCTAAAATTTCAACGGAAAGCAACCAATCGTTAGGGTGATTGTTTTTTAGCATTTCAAAAATTGTATTTATCGAAAATTTACTTTTTTTTCCTTCACGAAGGTTTCTAATAGTTTGATATAAAAGCTCTAACTCTTCCCGTTCTTTAGTTATTTTTTGTTTTTTAGTATGACAGGATGAAATGGGAGTAATCAAGTCAAAACTATCAATGTCTGCCGGACCAGAGAAAGCAGAGATTACTTTTTTACCTACAGCCATGTCATAAGTTCCCCATTCCGGTTTAAACAGAGTGGTGTCGTTATGAGTTACCGTACAATTTGCAAAACGAATCAAAATGATATCACCCCGAAGATTTCGAGAACCCGTAATGATTTCTCCCGAAACGATGATATTTCCCTCGAATTCCAGAGTTACTTTTTCAGATTCATAAATATCATAAGCACGTAAATCTCTCGGACTCATATCTTCAATGGCCAGATTAATGCCTTTGAGTTTCCCTATTGGACTGCCAAAACCTTTAGAATGATAAAGTGTTCCATGTCCTACCAATTCTTTTTCTCGGTAGGATAAAGCTGTTTTTCCCGTAGTTTGAATATAAATGGGTTTGCCCTCATGTTCAATAACATTAGAAAACAACCCAGAAATTTGAATTCCAGTACTCAATTCAATAGTTCCTATAGCTTTCGAATGTATGAGTTTTTGAATGCCAAGCAATCCGCCTGTTCGCAAAGCCATTTTATGGGCAAACTCTTCCAAAACCATACTCAAATAAGCAAAATCAGGAGTAACATACAACTGAGGCTGGGGTTTTGTAATGTCAAAATTTTGAAAAGCTGCTGATATGTTGTAAGGAATTTTCTTTACATTATTGGTCATGCACCAAGCGCTTTCGCCAATAGAAGAAAGCAATCCAGCACCGTATATTTTAGGATTTTCAATAGTTCCTATTAATCCATATTCAACAGTCCACCAATGTAGATTTCTGATTTGTGCCATTTCCGACAATTCACCCATGTTGTTTTGTAAATCAGTCACTTTTTTTTCAGCTGCTTCAATTTCAGAATGTGGAGTATCTTCTGCCTCTTTCAAAATAGAAAGCAATCGAACGGCTTCATACATGTCAATATCGAGCGAAGAGGAAATAGCTTTACAGCCAATTTCACCAAAACGGCGTAAATATTCCGCATATTCAGGATTGGCAATAATAGGAGCGTGGCCAGCAGCTTCGTGAATAATGTCTGGTGCGGGAGTATATTCAATATGTTCTAGTTGCCGAATATCGGATGCAATTACTAAAACATTATACGCTTGAAATTCCATGAAAGCATTGGGAGGAATAAATCCGTCAACGGCTACGGCGGCCCAACCAATTTCTTTCAAAATTCGGTTCATGCCATACATGTTGGGAATGGAATCGATTTCTAGGCCTGTTTTTTTTAATCCTTCCAAATAGGAACTATGGGCAACGCTACTCAAATAGGAAACATTTCTGCGCATCACATAACGCCAAACGGCTTGGTTGATTGGAGTATAATCGGAATAAAGCTGAGGTTTAACAAACTGTTTCAGATGCTTGGGTAGTCGATCTAATAAAAGATTGCTTTCAATAGGAGTTTCCATAACGATGCACTAACTGTTAAGTAAATTTACAACTATTTGTTGTTTTTATGTTTGGTTAAACAAAAAAAACCGTAACATCACTGTTACGGTTTTAATAAAAAATATTTTTATAAGAATATTTACTTACTCCACAATTTTTTTCATGGCAGTCATAGCAGCACGAAGTTCAGCTCCACAAATTTCGATGGAGTGGTTGCGGATAGCCGCATTTACTTTTACCAATTCGAAATTGTCTACTTGTCCGTTGTTACTTGTATTGTAGTTTTTTCCAATGATGTTCGTCTCAACTGTTTTCATAAAGTCAGTCAAAAGCGGTTTACAAGCATGATCAAACAAATAACAACCGTATTCAGCTGTGTCAGAAATAACGCGATTCATTTCGAACAATTTCTTACGAGCAATTGTGTTAGCAATAAGTGGCGTTTCGTGTAACGATTCGTAGTAAGCCGATTCGTTTTTAATACCAGAACAAGTCATCGTTTCGTATGCCAATTCTACTCCTGATTTTACAAAAGCAACCATCAAAGTGGCATTGTCAAAATACTCTTGTTCTGAAATTTCAACGTTTCCAGCAGGTGTTTTTTCGAAATCAGTTTGGCCAGTAGCTTCACGCCAAGTCAACAAGTTTTTGTCTCCATTAGCCCAATCTTCCATCATTGTTTTAGAGAATTCGCCAGACAAAATATCATCCATGTGTTTCACAAACAACGGACGCATGATATCTTTTAATTCTTCTGAAATTTTGAAAGCTTCAATTTTTGCAGGATTAGAAAGGCGATCCATCATATTGGTAATACCGCCAATTTTTAAGGCTTCGGTAATTACCTCCCAGCCGTATTGCACTAATTTAGAGGCATATCCAGCATCAATTCCTTTTTCAACCATTTTATTGAAACTCAAAATAGAACCGGTTTGCAACAATCCACAAAGAATGGTTTGCTCTCCCATTAAATCTGATTTTACTTCAGCTACAAAAGAAGAAAGTAAAACTCCCGCTCTGTGCCCACCAGTTCCTACGCAATATGCTTTTGCAATTTCTAATCCGTCGCCATTTGGGTCGTTATCAGAGTGAACAGCAATTAGTGTTGGCACACCAAAACCACGTAAATATTCGTGACGCACTTCAGAAGCTGGCGATTTTGGAGCAATCATCACCACCGTTAAATCTTTACGGATTTGAGTTCCTTCTTCAACAATATTAAAACCGTGAGAATAAGACAGGCACGCCCCTTGTTTCATTAAAGGAACAATTTTGTTGATTACCGGTGTATGTTGTTTGTCTGGAGCTAAATTGGAAACCAAATCAGCAGTTGGAATTATTGTTTCGAAAGTTCCCACTTCAAAACCGTTTTCTATAGCATTAAGATACGACGCTCTTTTATTGTCAATAGCTTCTTGACGTAAAGCGTACGCTACATGAAGACCACTATCGCGCATGTTTTGACCTTGAGCCAATCCTTGAGCACCGCAACCTATGATTACAATTTTTTTTCCGATAAGTTTTTTAACACCATCTGCAAATTCGCTGCTTTGCATAAAATCACATTTTCCTAATTCCTGTACTTTAAGACGGTGTGGAAGTGAATTGAAATAATTTGCCATTTTTTTTGTTTTAATTTAAATATTTATTTGTCTATTGTCTTTGTTCTATTCTTTTTTTCGGCGACTACATTTGAAAGATCATACTTTTATGATTCAAAAATTCGTTGTTTATAGGTTTTTTTGTTGGATCATTTTTTTCCATATTTAGAACCCTTTTATGAACACCTTCACTCGATTTAATAATGGCTATGCGAGAACTTTTTACAAATTCGATTAAGCCGTATTTATCTAATTCTTTCAATAAATTATCAATTTCTTCATCTTGACCAGTAGTTTCAAAAACGGTGTAATCCTCCCGAATTACTACTGTTCTAGCTCCATATCTTCGTAGTAATCGTTCTACTTTTACTTCTTTCATGATTACAGAAGTTGGAACTTTATAGAGTGCTATTTGTTGCCAAATAATTTCATCATTTGTGTTGTAATTTACTTTGAAGACATCAACCATTTTTTCCATTTGTCGCGCCAAATTTTTAACAACAACTTCGGTTTCTTCTACAACAATGGTAAATCGATGAATATTGTCTATTTCGCTTGGAGAAGTATTTAAGCTTTCTAAATTAATCTTTCTTCTAGAAAACATGATTGCAATTCTATTGAGAAGGCCAACCTGATTTTCTGTATAAACGGTTAATGTATATTCCTGTTTCATTTTGATTATTTTAGATTTCTTCTTTGCTCAATACAATTTCAGCCACTCCTTTTCCTTGCGGAACCATAGGGAATACATTGTCTTCATGAATTACGGCAACTTCTAAAAGAAACGAACTTGGATGATCTAACATCTCTTTTACACTTTCTCTTAATTGCTCTCTTTCAGAAACGTGTTTTCCAGCGATGTTATAGGCATTTGCTACTTTCACAAAATCAGGGCTAGTGATGTCAGTATAGGAATATCTTTTTTCATGAAAAAGTTCTTGCCATTGGCGCACCATTCCTAAAAAGCTATTGTTAAGAATTAAGATTTTTACATTAGGTTGAAATTGCATAATGGTACCTAACTCTTGTAGGTTCATTTGCGCACCTCCATCACCCATTATAGCAACAACTTGTCTTTCTGGAGCTCCAAACTTGGCGCCAATAGCAGCTGGTAGGGCAAACCCCATTGTACCTAAGCCTCCACTAGTAACATTGCTTCGCTTGATATTTTGTTTTGTATACCGACAAGCGACCATTTGATGCTGTCCCACATCGGTTACAATAACAGCATCGCCACCTGTTAAGTCATTTAATACACTCATAACCTCACCCATAGTTAAACCACCTTCAGTTGGGTTCAACTCTTTCTGGATTACTGTTTTTTCTTCTTTTTCTCTTTTTTTATCAAATTCGGCAAACCATTCTGGATGCGATTTTTTTTCAATTAAAGCAGTAAGTAATGGTAATGTTTCTTTGCAATCGCCCCATACGGGTACGGTTGTTTGAACGTTTTTGTCTATTTCTGCAGGATCTATATCAAGATGTATGACTTTGGCTTGTTTGGCATATTTATCTAAACGTCCCGTAACACGATCGTCAAAACGCATCCCTACAGCAATTAACACATCACATTCGTTGGTTAAATAATTAGGGCCATAATTGCCATGCATTCCTAACATACCAACCGATAAAGGGTGGTCGGTAGGAATAGCACTCATTCCCATAATAGTCCAAGCTGTTGGAATTCCTGATTTTTCTATAAAATCAATAAATTCTTTTTCCGCATTTCCTAATAAAACGCCTTGCCCAAAAATGATGAATGGTTTTTTTGCTTGATTGATTATAGCGGCAGCTTTTTCTATATATTCTGGACGAACAATAGGTTTTGGTCTGTAACTTCTAATATGTATGCAAGGTCTATAGCCTATATAATCAAACAATTGCATTTGAGCATTCTTTGTTATATCGATTACAACTGGACCAGGACGACCACTTTTTGCTATAAAAAACGCTTTTGCTAAAATTTCAGGAATTTCTTTAGCATCAGTTACTTGATAATTCCATTTGGTAATAGGTGTAGTTATATTTATAATGTCAGTTTCCTGAAAAGCATCGGTACCCAAAAGATGAGCAAATACTTGGCCAGTAATACATACTAATGGAGTAGAATCGATAAGAGCATCTGCTAAACCGGTTACCAAATTAGTTGCGCCTGGACCACTTGTTGCAAAAACAACACCTGTTTTTCCGCTTACTCTGGCGTATCCTTGTGCGGCATGAATTGCGCCTTGCTCGTGACGCACTAGTATGTGATTTAACTTGTCACTAAAATCATATAGCGCATCATATATTGGCATAATCGCACCGCCAGGATATCCGAAGATAGTATCTACTTTTTCAGATAAAAGAGCATCAATTACAGCTAAACTTCCAGTTGTATTTACAACTTGTTTATTTGTGTTTTTTATATCAGAGCTTTGCAATATTTCCATTTTTTGTTGAATTTACGATTCATCTGTAACGCAACCTTCAGAAGCGTCTTTTACCAATTGAGCATATTTATAAAGAACTCCATTTGTTGCTTTAAGTTTAGGAGTTACAAATGATTTTCTTCTTTCTTTTAATTCTTCATCACTAATGTCAAGATGTATTTTGTTGTTTACTGCATCTAAAACTATAGTATCACCATCGTTTATAAATGCAATTGCTCCGCCATCATAAGCTTCGGGTGTAATATGACCAACAACGAATCCGTGTGTACCGCCACTGAATCTTCCATCGGTAATCAAAGCCACACTTTTTCCTAATCCGGCACCAATAATAGCTGATGTAGGCTTTAACATTTCGGGCATTCCCGGCCCCCCTTTAGGACCAACATAGCGAATAACTACAACATCACCAGCTTTTATTTTTTTATCTTCAATGCCTTGAATTAATTCTTTTTCGCCATCAAAAACTCTTGCAGGGCCAACAAATTTTTCTCCTTCTTTTCCAGTAATTTTAGCTACCGAGCCTTTCTCGGCTATATTACCATATAATATTTGAAGGTGTCCTGTTTCTTTAATTGGTTTTTCTATAGGACGTATAATGTTTTGATCTTCAAAATCAATGTCTTTAATATCCTTTAAATTTTCGGCTAGTGTTTTACCAGTTACTGTTATACAATTCCCGTGTAACATTCCTTTACTTAAAAGATATTTTAGAACCATTGGAACGCCGCCTTTTTCGTGCAAGTTTTGCATCAAATAATTTCCTCCTGGTTTAAAATCGGCAATTAAAGGTGTTTTGTCACTGATTCTTTGAAAATCATCGATTGTAATTTTAACACCTACACTTTTTGCCATGGCAATCATGTGAAGGACTGCATTTGTACTACCTCCAAGAGCAATCAGAGTGGTAAGAGCGTTTTCAAAAGCCTCAAAAGTCATAATGTCTTTTGGACAAATATTTTTTTCTAATAATATTTTTATATAATGTGAAGATTGTTTGCATTCTTCAATTTTTTCGTCACTAATAGCAGGATTAGAGCTAGAATAAGGAAGACTCATCCCGAGAGCTTCAATAGCAATTGCCATGGTATTCGCAGTATACATTCCGCCACAAGCACCAGCACCAGGGCAAGAATTTTTTACTATATTCTTGAAATCTTCGTCGGATATTTTTCCTGCAATTTTTTCACCTAAAGCTTCAAAAGCAGAAACTATATTTAAATCTTTTCCTTGATATTTTCCCGGAGCAATAGTTCCACCATACACCATTATTGACGGGCGGTTTAATCTTCCCATGGCTATTATAGCTCCAGGCATATTTTTGTCGCAACCGGGTACTGCAATAACAGCATCATAATAATGTCCCGCAACAACACTTTCTATACTGTCAGCAATTATTTCGCGACTAACCAATGAATATCGCATACCATCTGTTCCGTTTGTTATTCCGTCACTGATTCCAATTGTATTAAAAATAAGGCCGACCATTTCTGCAGCATTCACTTCGACTTTTATGTAAGATGCTAAATGATTGAGGTGCATGTTACAAGTATTTCCATCATAACCCATAGAAGCTATTCCTACAAAAGGTTGCGCTAATTTTTCTTCATCTAGTCCAATTCCGTAAAGCATAGCCTGAGAAGCAGGTTGAGTTGGATCTTGCGTTACAGTTTTGCTGTATCTATTTAATTCCATTTTTTTAATCTTTTATAACTATTTTTTATAGAGAATGCAAAACTAGTGTTTTTTTATGCTTTTTATTAAGTTGTTTTTTATGCTTTACAGTGTTAAACTCTATATAAATATTTGTAAAATACTGTATTTAAATGATTTATATTAAGATTTATTACGACGGTAAAATTTTTACCAGACTATTTTTCTTCTTGATTTTTCTGAAATCAATTTCAAACAAACTGTATTTTTTTTGCATTAATTTTTAAAATAAGGGATTTATAAAAACAAAATCCCAACTTTTTTGTAAAAGCTGGGAAAGTATTGAGGATTTTATAATTATGCTATTGCAATTATTTTTTGACAATTGGCGGATATAAAACTAAAATTTTAGATACGAAATTTTTAATATTTTCATCTTTTTTATTGGTGTCTCGCGTTAAATTGCCTATACCTTCACCTTGCCAAACGAGCTCTTTTTTCTTGGCATCAATTAAATCAATAATGAGAATGCCTTCAATTGTAGTAGAAACCATAGTGTTTGCTCCCCAATATGGATTCCAACCAAATCCCCAGCCATATCCCCATGCGCTATTAAATTGATTTACATCTATGCTTTTTTCTGCTTTTGTATTAATGTTTATGAGTAGATCAGGTGTTTCGCTTTTGGTTAGTCCTTTTGCAGACATTTCTTCATCAATAGAACGCAGAATTCTTTTTTTGTCAAAATCAGAAATTTCTACTTTATCTATGCCCGTTTTGTAAAAGGCATATGTTTTGTATGCTGAAAAATCTACATTTTTATCATAATCAGAATATACTCTTACGGAACTACATGAAGCCAGTAAAAATATCAAAAACAATAATAGTAAGTATTTCGTTTTCATGATTTTATAATAATTGAAGTTAATTAATATGCTACGTATGCAACGTCAATTTAAATTTAGTAAGTCTAGTCTAAAAACAAGGAATCATCAACTGCATTTGGAATCGTTACTTTAAGCAAAGGTTGTTTCTCCATGGCTCTTTTTATGGCAAAAATTGAGCCTTCATTTCTAGCCCAATTTCTTCTGGAGATTCCGTTGTTTACATCCCAAAAAAGCATTGATTCTAATCGTCTTGACGCTTCTTTTGAACCATCAAGAACCATACCAAATCCTCCATTTATTACTTCTCCCCAGCCAACGCCACCACCATTATGAATAGATACCCAAGTAGCACCTCTAAAACTATCTCCAATTACGTTTTGTATGGCCATATCGGCGGTAAACCGAGAGCCATCATATATATTTGAGGTTTCTCTAAAGGGAGAATCGGTTCCTGAAACGTCATGATGATCTCGCCCTAATATGATTGTTCCAATCTCATCATTTGCAATAGCTTTGTTAAATGCTTCCGCAATTTTAATTCTACCTTCAGCATCAGCATATAAAATCCGAGCTTGAGAACCTACAACTAGATTATTTGCAGAAGCTCCTTTAATCCATTTTATATTGTCTTGTATTTGTTGTTGTATTTCAGCAGGAGCGCTTTTTGCTATTTCTTCCATTACTTTACAAGCAATAGCATCTGTTTTTAGTAAGTCTTCTTGTTTACCAGATGCACAAACCCATCTAAAAGGGCCAAATCCAAAATCAAAACACATTGGTCCCATAATATCTTGCACATAACTTGGATATTTGAAGTCGATAGTATTTTCTGCCATAATATCAGCCCCTGCACGAGAAGCTTCTAATAAGAATGCATTGCCATAATCAAAAAAATAAGTCCCTCTAGATACATGTTTATTAATAGTAGCAACATGACGACGCAGGCTATCTTGAACTTTTTGTTTAAACAATTCGGGCTGTTTTGCCATCATTATATTAGCATCTTCAAAAGAAATTCCTGTTGGATAATAACCTCCAGCCCACGGATTGTGTAATGATGTTTGGTCTGAACCTAAATCGATTAGAATATTTTCTTCATAAAAACGTTCCCAAACTTCTACAACATTTCCTAAAAAAGCAATAGACACAGTTTCTTTATTAGCTTTTGCTAGTGCTACTCTTTTTACTAATTCTTCTAAATTAGAAATTACTTCATCAATCCAACCTTGATTGTAACGAATTTGAGTAATTTTTGCGTTAACCTCCGCACAAACCGTAATACAGCCTGCAATATTTCCTGCTTTTGGTTGCGCACCACTCATGCCTCCTAATCCTGAAGTTAGGAAAAGCCCACCAATTGGATTTTTTTTAATTTTTCTAAATGCGTTTAAGACAGTAATTGTGGTGCCATGAACTATTCCTTGCGGGCCAATGTACATATAGCTTCCTGCAGTCATTTGTCCGTATTGTGAAACACCAAGCGTATTGAATTTTTCTAAATCATCGGGTTTGGAATAATTAGGAATGACCATACCATTTGTAACTACTACTCTCGGAGCTTCTTTATGAGAAGGGAATAATCCCATAGGATGTCCTGAATACATAGATAAGGTTTGCTCGTCAGTCATTTCTGACAAGTATTTCATTGTTAGTAAATACTGTGCCCAGTTTTGAAAGACAGCTCCATTTCCTCCATAAGTAATTAATTCGTGAGGATGTTGTGCCACCGCATTGTCTAAATTATTTTGAATCATGAGCATAATTGCTTTGGCTTGCTCTGATTTTCCAGGATATTCAGAGATTGGTCTGGCATATATTTTATAATCAGGACGAAAGCGATACATATAAATGCGGCCGTAACTATTTAACTCTTCGGTAAATTCGATTAATAATTCTGAATGGTGTTTCGATTCAAAATAGCGTAAAGCATTTCTAAGTGCTAATTTTTTTTCTTCAACAGAGAGAATGTCTTTTCGTTTTGGAGCATGATTTATATTTAAATCATAAAGCTTAATTTTAGGTAAAATATTCGGGATTCCTTGAAGAATTTGCTCTTGAAAAGTCATGACTGGGTGTTCATTATTTTGTTTTTATTAAAGGAAAAGTATCCCAACATTGTTTATTTTTTTATGTCTCCAGTTTTTTTATCAAAACTATACGGACAATGTTTACAACCACTTTTACAACAATAGCCTCTTTTTAGATGGTATTTTTCAGTAAAACATTTATATCCTTCGGGAGTATAATAGAAATCTTCTGTGTCAACTGATATATTTTCGTTATTTTGCTCGTTCATATAACAAATTTATAAACTAAAAAGCTAATGTTGATTATTATTTCTAAATTTTTAATTCCGAGAGGGTTTAGAGGAATTACAATTTTTCCTTTTATAGTAATAAAAGAAGATTTAGACGCTAAAAATTTAGTTTTAATCAATCATGAAAAAATTCATATTAGACAGCAATTAGAAATGTTGGTTTTGCCATTTTATTTTATCTATGTGTTAGATTATTTGCTAAAAACAGTTCGATATAAAGATAAGAATATTGCATATAGAAATATTATTTTTGAAAAAGAGGCCTATTCAAATGAAAGAAACATAAATTATTTAAAGAAAAGAGCATTTTGGAATTGGCTAAGATATTTATAAGGAATATCCGTTAAATGAGAATATTACGAGACTTTTTTATAATCTTTTTCTTGCATAATTATGTTTGTAAAATCTTAAAAATCAGATGAAATACAAATTTTATGGATGAATAAACAAAAGTATCGATTTGTTTAAAAATAATAAAATCTACATATTTTTTTTGCTAACTTTGTGGCATATAGCATAATTATGAAAAAACTTATTTCTTATATATTTTTATTATTTGCATCACAAACAATAATTTCACAGCTTTATGTAAGTCCTAATAGCTATATGTATGTTGCAGATAACTATGTTTATGTGAATCAAGATGTAAATATTCAAAATACTGGAAACATTTACTTTAGAAATGAATCACAATTTTTACAAGGCACAACTGGTGTTTCAACAAATCAAGGAACAGGAAAATTATCGGTTTTTCAAGAAGGAACTGAGAATAATTATGCTTATAATTATTGGTGTTCTCCCATTGGAGATTTGGCTGGTCCAGGAAATGGACTTTTTGGAGTTTCAATGTTAAATAGACCAACTGATCTAACAGCAAGTGCTCCAGCAACGCTCATACCTACTTTAGACGGACTAGCAACAGACACAAGTTTATCTATCGCTTCACGTTGGGTTTTTAATTTTCTATCGAAAAATTCCTATTCTGGTTGGGTTCAAGTTGGCTCGGCTTCAACCATTCAAGCTGGCGTAGGTTTTACAATGAAAGGAATTGGTGGTTCGGACAATACAACCGTATTAGATGGTAGACTTCTATCAGGATTGCCTTCAGGGACAGGAATTCAAAATAATCCAGGATCTAAACAACGGTATGATTTTAGAGGTAAACCTAATGATGGTAATATCAACATAACTGTGGGTGCTGGTGGGCTACTTACATTAACCGGGAATCCTTATCCATCGGCTATTAATTTAAATATGTTTTTACATGAAAATAGTGTTGGAACGGGAGTTATTTCAGGAGCTGCTTATTTCTGGGAACACGACCCAAGTGTTAATTCTCATGTATTAGTTGCCTATAGAGGAGGTTATGGCGTTTATATTGCGAATGGATTAGATCCAATTTTAGATGTTGGAACGTATTCAGCAGCAACTTGGGTTTATTATAATGGAGACGGAACAATTAATCTTTCTCCACCATCAGCAAATACTACTGGAGGAACTTACACAAGAATGTTTTCTCCAATTGGTCAAGGTTTTATGATTGATGGTAGTACATTAGGTGGTACAGCAGTGATGAAAAATTCGTATCGGGTTTTTAGAAAAGAGGGTGTAGCTAATAATTCACAATTTCATAGAGGTTCAAAGCCAAGTGATTTTTGGGATGAAATACCAAATGTAGCTGGAATAGATTATAGCAAACATTCAAAAAAAGGATTACCTCAAATAAAAATTCACTCTATAGTAAATAATGATTTTGTTAAGCAAATGGTTTTGGCTTTTAATCCAAACGCAACCGATGGTTATGATATAGGGAAAGATGCAAAATCTGCCGATAAAAATTTAGCAAGTGATACTTATTTTCCTTTAGACAATAAAAACGAGTATGTTATAAGTACTTTGCCTTTTGATGTCGAGAAAAGAATTCCTTTTGCAGTTAAATGTAAAGCAAGAACGTCATTTAAATTTATGGTAGGAAGTTTGCTAAATTTTGATTTAACAGATGAGATCTACGTTTATGACAAAGTAACAGGTCTTTACCACGATATAAAAAATGGGTATTACGAAGTAACTTTAGATAGCGGTTCAGAAGACCGATTTGAAATTACATTTAAAAACGCATCTTTAAGCACAGAAGATTTGTCTAATATTAAAAGTTGTATGGTTTTTCAAGATAATGATTCTGAATTGTTAACGATTGATAATCCAAAATTATTGGATTTAAAAACATGTTCCATTTATGATATTTCAGGAAAATTAATCTTCAATACGAAACAATTAGGTTCTAATAATCGATATGCTTTCACATCTTCATCTTTTAGTGACGGTGTTTATGTTGTAAAATTGAATACCAAGGACAATCTAGTAATTACAAAAAAAATCATTATTTCCAAAAAATAACTATACCATAAATTTGAAATCAAATCTCCTCGAAAGGGAGATTTTTTTTGAAATATATCCTCCTTAATTACTTAATTTTGCGTTATGCAATCCATCAATCAAAAGATAGAATTTCCTTTTTCATCTAATTGTACCGTTTATATAAAAAGGGAAGATTTGATTCATCCAATAGTTTCAGGAAATAAATTCCGAAAATTAAAATACAATATTCTTCAAGCAAAAGGTGAAAACCAAACCAAACTACTCACTTTTGGGGGTGCCTTTTCTAATCATATTGCCGCTGTGGCTTATGCTGCAAAAAAAAATGGTTTTCAATCTATAGGAATTATTAGAGGTGATGAACTCGAATATAAAGTTAATGAAAACCCAACGTTATCATTTGCCCGAAATTGTGGTATGCAATTTGAGTTTGTTTCAAGAGAAATCTACAGAAAAAAATCGGAGCCTGATTTTATCGAAAATTTAAAAGAAAAACATGGTGATTTTTATCTTATTCCCGAAGGCGGTACCAATGAATTAGCGATTAAAGGATGTCAGGAAATTTTGAATGAAGATGATAATGCATTTGATTATATTTGTTGTTCAGTTGGAACTGGAGGGACAATTTCGGGAATTATAAATAGTACTAGTGAGCATCAAAAAGTTTTAGGATTCCCTGCTTTAAAAAGCGATTTTTTGAAAGATGAAATTTGTAAATTTGCAAAGAATAATAGATGGGATTTAATTTCCGATTATCATTTTGAAGGTTACGGTAAAATAAATGATGAGTTAGTTGCGTTTATAAATACATTTTACAAACAAACTAAAATTCCATTGGATTCCATTTATACAGGAAAAATGCTTTATGGCGTTTTCGATTTAATAAAAAAAGGATTTTTTCCTGTAAATTCTAATATTTTAGTCATTCATACTGGAGGAATTCAAGGAAACCAAGGAATGAATATTAAATTAAAAAATAAAAATTTACCATTAATTCAGTATCATGATTAATAAAATTATAATTTTTCTTTTTGTTATTATGATTGTTGGATGTTCTACACAACAACAACCAATAGTTAGAACAACCAAGCCTCCATATAAAAAACCAACTGCAGTAGTTGTAAATACACCTAAGAAGCCAGTTTATACAAAAAATGAAAGTACTGCAAAGCCTTCAACAACTAAACCCACTACAACTAACCAAAATACAAATCAGAATTCACAGTCAGAAATTCTAGAAGCTACCACACGAGTAAAAGTGACAACGGCTATGGTTTTAGACTATATTTCAAAATATAAGGATGTTGCCAAAAGTAATATGAAGCAGTATGGTATTCCGTCAAGCATCATTTTAGGTCAAGGTATTCTTGAATCGGGTGCTGGAACGGGACCTTTAAGCTCATTAGCCAACAACCATTTTGGTATTAAATGTCATAAAGAATGGACAGGACCAAGCGTTAAGTATGATGATGATTCGGCTCAAGAGTGTTTTAGGAAATATGAATTGCCTAGCGAATCCTATAAAGATCATGCTTTGTTTTTAACAAGTAGAGCTTGGTATTTACCTCTGTTTGATTTAGAAAAAGACGACTATAAACAATGGGCGATAGGGTTAAAAAAAGCAGGTTATGCCACAGACCCTAAATATCCTGAAAAATTAATCGGAATTATAGAACGGTATCAGTTAAGCAAATACGATTCAGAAGTTTTAGGAACTGAATATATTCCAATCAATACCAAAGACCAGATTTCGTTAAAATCTGATTTATATCAAGTTAGTCAAGGAGATACTTTATATTCTATTTCAAAAAAATTCAATTTAACTATTGAGGATTTAAAGAAAAAGAACAATATAGGCGAAAATACTATCTCAATTGGACAAAATCTTATAATCAAATAATTATATGTTATATAAAAGAAGCAGTCAGCTTTTTGCTGAGGCTGAAAAAGTAATTCCCGGAGGTGTAAACTCTCCTGTTCGTGCCTTTAAAGCAGTGGGTGGCACTCCCATTTTCGTCAAAAGTGCTAAAGGGGCTTATCTTTATGATGAGGACGGAAACCGATTGATAGATTATATTAATTCTTGGGGACCAATGGTTTTAGGTCATGCTTTTGAACCGGTTGTAGAATCGGTAATTAGTCGTGCTAAATTAGGAACTTCTTTCGGAATGCCTACAGCTTTAGAGACTGAGATTGCAGCTTTAGTAGTTGCTATGGTACCTAATATTGATAAGATACGTTTTGTAAATTCAGGTACAGAAGCGTGTATGAGTGCGATTCGTTTGGCTCGTGGATTTACAAAAAAAGATAAAATCATAAAATTTGCAGGTTGCTATCATGGACATTCCGATTCATTTTTGATTCAGGCTGGCAGCGGAGCGGTTACCTTTGGAACTCCAAATAGTCCGGGAGTTACAGCAGGAACTGCAAAAGATACTTTATTAGCTCGTTATAATGATTTAGAAAATGTTGCTCAATTAATTGAAGCGAATAAAAATGAAATTGCAGCAATTATTATAGAGCCCGTTGCGGGAAATATGGGATGTATTCCTCCAAAAGATGGGTTTTTAGAAGGATTGCGACAATTATGTACTGCTAATGATATTTTATTGATTTTTGATGAAGTCATGACGGGGTTTCGTTTGGCTAAAGGCGGTGTTCAGGAATTATATAACATTAAGGCCGACATTGTTTGCTTCGGAAAAGTAATTGGTGGAGGACTTCCAGTGGGTGCATTTGCTGCTAGTTCAGCAATTATGAATTATTTAGCTCCTATTGGTCCAGTATATCAAGCAGGAACATTGTCAGGGAATCCTTTGGCTATGGCAGCAGGGTTGGCCATGTTGCAGGCATTAAATAATGATGCTGCTGTTTTTCAGAGATTAGAAGATAAAACGGCTTATTTAGAAAACGGTATCCGAAAAGTGTTAACTGAAAATAAAGTAACTTTTACAATAAATAGAGTAGGCTCAATGATTTCTGTTCATTTTGATGAATCGTATGTTGTTGATTTTCAAAGTGCTGCTAGGGGAGACAATGAAACTTTTAAAAAATTCTTTCACGGATTATTGAATGAAGGAATTTATATTGCACCTTCTGCATATGAGACATGGTTTATAACTGATGCTTTAACATATGAAGATTTAGATTTTACCATTCAAGCTATTGATAAAGTATCGAAAACATTTTAGAAGCAAAAGCTTCCTTCTTTCTCTCCTTTGGGAAGGGGCGGGGTGAGAAAAAAAACTTCCGGTACCAGCCGGAAGTTCCAATAAATAACCTATTTAATCTTGTCTTTTACTTTGAGGTTTCCCTTTAGATTTACCTTGACGATTCTGTTGATGGTCTTCCTTTAATGAAGCCCATTTTTCAAATTGTTTTGCATTCAGAATTTTTTCCATTCTTTTTTTAGTAGCAATTTGTTCGTCCAACATTTTCATTTGCATTGCAAATCGTTCGTCATTAGTAAGTTTAACCTCTTTATCTTTTTTTGATTTCATTTCGGCCTTCATTGCTTCTTTTTTTGCTATTTTTTCCGAAATAATGGCACTCACTTCTTTCTGTTGAGAATCATTCAAATCCAATTCTAGTGTCATTTTTTTCAACATTAATTGGATTTGTTGTTCAGGAGAAAATTGTCCCATTTCATTTCCTTGCTGATTTCTGTTTTCTTCTTGCGCTATTATAGTAATACCAACTATTAATAATGCCAAAACAAATAATTTTTTCATAATAAATATTTTTTAAGTTTTAATAATAAGACCTTTTTAAGTTTTAAAGGTTTAAATGTTAACAAAAATTTATTATTTTTAGTTTATTTCAAATGGGCAGTTAGATATTGATTTTTACAAATCCACCACGGTTTTCATTTCTTTCAATAGATTGTTGTACAATAAGTGTTCCAATGGCAATCATATTTTTTAATTCATAACTGGCTTTAGTAATCTGGTAGTTTCTACAAATAGAATCTATTTCAATTTGCCATTTAGAGAGTTGATCTTTAGCTTTAAGCAAGTCAGCATCGTTTCTAACAATTCCGGCATTTTGTCTCATTAGGAGTTGCAATTTCGATTTAAATTCAGAAATATACTTAGGATCAATCATTGGTTTTTCAATTCTTTCCCAGTCTGAAACAGTAATTTTTGAATTGCTTTCATTTATAGGTTGATGCGCTAAATACTCATAAATCTTATCTGAATATACCAAAGCTTCTAGTAAAGAATTGGATGCTAGTCGATTGGCTCCGTGAAGTCCAGTTTGAGAACATTCTCCGCAAGCAAATAAATTGTCTATTGATGTTTTTCCGTTTTTGTCAACTACAATTCCTCCACAGAGATAATGTTGAGCTGGAACAACTGGGATCCAATCTTTTGCAATATCTATTCCAACATTTTTACAACGTTTGTAAATCATTGGAAAATGTTTCATAAATTCCTCTAAATTCAAATGAGTACAATCCAAATATACACAATCGTCTCCTGATTTTTTAAGCTCTAAATCAATACTTTGTGAAACAATATCTCTAGAGGCTAAATCTCCTCGAGAATCATAATCAAGCATAAAACGATGTCCGTTTTTGGTGCGTAAATAGGCTCCAAAACCTCTAACTGCTTCTGAAATTAAAAACGAAGAAGAGCCAGACTTGTTTTCGTATAATGCCGTTGGATGAAACTGAATAAACTCCATGTCTTTTATAGTAGCATGAGCGCGATACGCCATTGCAATTCCGTCACCAGTAGCAATAATCGGATTAGTGGTATGTCCGTAAAGATGCCCTATTCCGCCAGTAGCAAGCAGTGTAAAATCTGACTTATAAGTTAAGATTTCATTGGTTTTCTCATTCAAAGCATACGCTCCGTAACAACAATTGTTGTCAGTTATTAAATCAAGAGCAAAATAATGATCTAAAACAGTAATATTTTCTTTATGGCTAACTTGATCTAAAATAGCGCGTTGTATTTCCTGTCCAGTCTGGTCTTTATGATGTACCACACGATTTTCTGAATGCCCTCCTTCTTTTCCTAAATCTAAAGTTCCTTTAGTATTTTTATCAAATTTGGCACCCCATTCTATAAGTTCTTTTAATCGTTTTGGTCCTTCAGTTACAACCATTTTCACCACTTCTTCATTGCATAATCCGTCACCACAAATTAGGGTATCTTCAATATGTTTTTGATAAGAATCTTCTATCTTGTCAGTCACAATTGCAATACCACCTTGAGCGTATTTTGTATTGGATTCGCCCGCATTCGATTTTGTAATAATAGTGATTTTCTTGTTTGGGAACTGCTCTGCAATTTTTATGGCAAACGTCAATCCAGCTACTCCTGAACCTATAATTAAATAATTGGTTTTTATCATTATTTAGATAATTCTAACATGCGTTTAATAGGTACTAAGGCTCTTTTTCTGATGTTTTCAGGAACAGTAATCTCAGGTGTTTCGTGCAATAAGCAATTGTAAAGTTTTTGTAAGGTATTCATTTTCATATACCCACATTCGCTACAGGCACAAGTGTTGTTCTCTTTAGCTGGTGCAGGAATTAATATTTTATGAGGCACTTCTTGTTGCATTTTATGTAAAATTCCAGCTTCGGTAGCAACAATAAATTTATGATTGGGATTGGTTTTTACATAATCAATCATTCCCGAAGTAGAACCTATATAGGCAGCTGTCTCTAAAATATGAGTTTCTGATTCAGGATGTGCTATAATTTTTGCATCGGGATGTTCTTTGTAAACAGCAATTAATTTATCTAATGAAAATGCTTCATGAACCACACAAGATCCATCCCATAGTAACATATCTCTTCCGGTTTTACTGATAATGTATTTACCTAAATTTTTATCTGGAGCAAATATTATTGGCGTGTCTTTTGGCACAGACTCAACAATTTTTATAGCATTAGATGAGGTGCAAACAATATCACTTAATGCTTTAATTTCAGCCGAACAATTTACATAAGTAATAACAATATGGTCGGGATGTGCGTCAGTAAATTTCTTGAATAAGTCAGGAGGGCATGATTCTGCCAATGAGCAACCTGCTTTTAAATCTGGAAGAATTACTTTCTTAGTTGGATTTAATATTTTAGCGGTTTCGGCCATGAAATGTACCCCAGCAAAAAGAATAATATCGGCATCGGTTTTAGCGGCCTCTATCGACAATCCTAAGCTATCACCAACATAATCAGCTACATCTTGAATATCAGCCTCTTGGTAATAATGTGCTAAAATAACGACATTTTTCTTTTTCTTTAATTCTATTATTTGCTCTTTAAGACTTTTCATCGTGTTGTATTAAAAGGAATTCTTAAGTTAAATAAATTTTAGAAATATTTTTTTTTCTAAAATGAAAAATAACAATACAAAAATAATACAAAAACGTGTAATCCCCTTTTTATTTAAGATTATAAATACACAAATATTGATTTTTTGTTTCATAGTAAAGGCAATATGATATTTATCAGGTTTTAAACCATCTGATTTTTTCAAATTTGTAATTTATTTTAATTAATCATAAAAAGATGACTAATAAATCATTACATACTTTTCATATTCCAGTTATGGGATTGGCATATACAATAGACAGCCCGATTAGAGTCGCAAAGTACGGAATTTCCTCAGTGATTTCTATCGCCGATGATGAGCTTATTGAAAAAATGAGAGCTTTTTATAGCGAAAAATTTGATGTTCCTTATCAAGAAATTACTCAAAAAATTCACGATTATCGTGCAGAACGAATTACTTCCTATTTGAATTTGGTTGATAAAATTGTAAACGAAAAATTCGAAAGCTTCAAAAACGAACTTTCCGAAAGTAAATTGGCGTTAGAAAGCTATATTGCTATGTTGCCTAATAAATCAGATGTAAAAAAAGGGTTGCAAAACATACTGCATGAAGGAATTGTTTTCAAAGAAAATATAAGAAACTTTCTAGACAATCATCTAAATCCAGGAGATATAGATGTTAATATTATGACTAAACTTGACAAAGATAATTTTATAAAGATTGAGCAATTACCAGTTGAGTTTAACGATGCTCATGCGGCACTTCGTGGTTTTGCTAATAGTAACTTAACTTCTTCGGTTGTGCTTTCAGCGGGAATGAATCCTAGGTTATTTAGTTATTTTGAAAACTTTGATGCTTTTTTTCCAGATTCAAGTAGTAAGTTAAAAAAGAAAATCATATTAAAGGTTAGCGATTTTAGATCGGCGATGATACAGGGGAATTTTTTAGCTAAAAAAGGTCTTTGGGTATCGGAATACCGAATAGAATCCGGCTTAAATTGTGGTGGACATGCATTTGCAACTGATGGGTTTTTATTAGGTCCCATTTTACAAGAATTCAAAGATAAAAAAGACCAATTAATTGATTCAGCACATGGCTTAATGATAAAAGCTTTGATGCAAAAAGGAAAACCAATTCCTACAACACCATTAGAATTAAAAATTACTGTACAAGGCGGAGTGGGAACTGCAGAGGAACATGATTTTTTACTAGAATACTACAATTTAGATTCTGTGGGTTGGGGAACTCCATTTCTTTTGGTTCCTGAAGCTACATCTGTTGATAAAGAAACACGGGAATTATTGATTAAAGCCAAAGAAAACGATTTGTATTTGAGTAATATTTCTCCATTAGGAGTGCCATTTAATACTTTGAGAGGTACATCTAACGAAATGTTCAAACAAAAACGTATCGAAAATAACCAGGCAGGAAGTTCTTGCCCGAAACGGTTTTTAGCACTAAGCAAAGAATTTGGAGCAGAAGGAATCTGTACTTCTTCGAAGAAATATCAGGATGCGAAATTGAATGAACTTAACGAAATAAAAAACACTTTGTCAGTTTCAACTTTCGAAAAAATTAAATTTAGCATTACTGAAAAAGCATGTCTTTGCGTGGGTCTTGCCAATGCTTCTTATTTAGAGAACGACATTATGATTAAAGGTCAGTCACAAGGAGTGGTAATTTGTCCTGGACCAAACATGGCTTATTTTGACAAGGAAGTTTCGCTTTCTGAAATGGTGCAACATATATATGGAAACGCTAATGTGATGACCGATACCGATCGTCCAAATCTTTTTGTAAAAGAATTGAAAATGTATATTGACTATTTGAAGAACGAAATTAGTGGAGCGACTGCTGATTTGACCGCTGGACAGGTAAAAAAATGGAATGCTTTCAAAAATAATATATTGGACGGAATTGCTTATTACGAAAATTTATTAGCAACAACTTCTTATTTTGAAAACTTAAAAAAAGATATTTACAAACAACTTTTATGTTATAAAAAGGCAATAAATGAAATTAGGATACCAGTTTTAACTATTGAATTTACACATTAATATCTTTAAAATTCTGATTTTTTGCATGCCGAATCATATTGGTAAATTCTTCTTGGTCTAATCTGGGAATTTCAAGGATTGAACTTAGTAAAGTAGTATCATATTCATTAGGTTCTGAAGTGAAGTATGGGTTTAAATGCTTGCCAATACTTTCGTAATACAGTTTTTCGATAGTATTTTTATACTTGAATTCTAGAGGATTTTGTATTAACGTAAAATTAGTATAGCCAACTTCTTTCAGTATTACTTGCAATCCATTAGACATGTTATAGCTTTTTTCATGCACAATGTTGAGTTGTTCAATATCATTTCTTTCAAAAACATTTACAATGACTTTTGCAACATAGTCTAATGGAACAACATTTAAAACAGTGTCGTCATTAACAATAAAACGCACGTTTTCTTGTTCAACTTTTCGAAGAGTATTAAAGTAAAAAAACTTAGCTAAAAGATAAAAAACCATATATTTTGGAATGAAATATCGATTTTCAATGCCTAACATTTTTCCACCTATAACACTTGGTCTCAAAATTTGAAATGGCAGGCCAAGTTTGTTACATTCGCTAGCAATATAATTCTCAGAGTGAAATTTGGCAGCTTCGTAAGCATTACGATGTTCTGGTTTGAAATCTAAATTATGAAAATCATTTTTAATTAATCCTTTTCGTATTCCTGATGAAAAAGCAGTTCCGATATAAATAAATTTTTTGATAAATGGATGAAAAGTTGTAAAAAGAGCTTTAGTGATTTTAGTGTTTTCATCAAAAATTACTTTTTTTTGACTCTCATCAGTTGATAAATTTACGAATCCAGAAGAATGAATGAAATATGAACCTCTAATTTCTTCTGTAAAATCGGCATTAAGTGATTCTAAATCAGAGTCAATTATTTTTATGTATGAATGCAATTTTTCTAAACCTTGTTCTTTAATTAATGTAGGAGTGTAATTGCTTGACAACAATTCGTTTATTCTATCAAGCGCTGATTTTTTTCCTTTGTTTCTAGCAATAAGAAATAATTTCCCTTCTGTTTTTTCAAGTATTAAAAGTTCTAAGATTTCATACATTATATGAGAGCCTAAAACTCCGGTCGCACCTGTAAGTATAATTTTCATCATTGTTTTCTTCTAAAAGCAAATATAGATTTAATAAATCAAGATAATAACTAATATTAAAATAATAGCATAATATCATTTTATTAAAAAATCAACCTAATAGGTGCGATTCATGAGCGTTTTTCCATCGACAAACAACATGAAATTTGTTAATAATTGATGTTCAAAGAGTTTTCTTTCATTTAAACGATTTTAATTTTTTAATAAAAATTTAGCGCATAATTTTGTCAAGTAATCTTTAAAAAAGTAGAACATTATGGACGATATTTTCAATCAAGTATATAGGAAAGATTATTTTGAAGGATATGAAAATGGTTTAAATCCATTTGTACAATTACTAAATTGCAAAAAAGCAAGTTTAGCATTTACTTCTGGCTTTACAAATGGCCGAATAGAATATGAGAATTGTAATGGTTTTGTCACTAACGGAATTCCCGATAAAATTGTTACAAGCAAAGTTTTAGAAGAATTTCTTCTAGCTGGAATTTTAGGAATGAAAATAGATGCTGATGGTTATACCGATATTCAGATTAACACTATAGAAAAATGGTATGAAAGTGGTGTAGAAAAATACGATCCCAATCAAAACATCTATCTTTTAGCATTGTTAGAGCAAAACGGAATTCTTACAAGCTAAGATAAAAAAATAGTATGAAAACTTCGCCAATTTTATTTCACAATTTATCTTTGAATAGTAAAAAAATCATCCTCATAATTGCTTTGATTCTATTTTTATCTAATAATCGGTATCTATTATTTGGAACTATAATTAATGTTTTATTTACTCTTTCAATCGGCACGCCTTAATATCACCATTAACTACTACTTCTGTCATTCCTAATGCAGATAGATTCTTCATGGCTTTGTCCCATTTTTTGCCGCTCAATTCTGATTTGATTTTTAGCAAACCAAATTCCATAAGATTATTATTTTCTTGCAAAATTGCGACAATAACTTTTTCTTCATCTTCCAACTCAATTTGAACTTGTTTTTTCTCTGGTCGCATTTGCGGAAAGAATAAGACTTCCTGAATAGATGAATTATTTGTCAAAAACATCATTAAACGATCCATTCCAATTCCTAATCCAGATGTTGGTGGCATTCCGTATTCGAGAGCTCTTAGGAAATCTTCATCTATTGTTCCGTTAGCTTCATCATCGCCTTTTTCAGCTAAACGCATTTGGTCTTCGAAACGTTCTCTTTGATCAATTGGGTCATTCAATTCAGAATAGGCGTTGGCTACCTCTTTGCCACAAACCATCAATTCAAAACGTTCTGTAAGTTCTGGATTGTTACGGTGTTGTTTACACAATGGTGACATTTCCTTAGGATAGTCGGTAATAAATGTAGGTTGAATATAATTTCCTTCGCATTTGGCTCCAAAAATCTCATCAATCAATTTTCCTTTTCCCATGGTTTTGTCAACATCAATTCCCATGCCTTTTGCAGCATCATATAATTCAGATTCAGATTTTCCTGAAATATCAAAACCCGTAAAGTGTTTGATAGAATCGGTCATGGTAACACGGGCATAAGGTGCTTTAAAATTAATTTTATGCTCCCCAAAAGTAGCTTCACTAGTTCCGTTTACGCCAATAGCGCAATGCTCTAACAAATTTTCGGTAAAGTTCATCATCCAGTTGTAGTCTTTGTAGGCTACATATATTTCCATTGCGGTAAACTCTGGGTTGTGCGTTCTGTCCATTCCTTCGTTACGGAAGTTTTTCGAAAACTCATACACTCCATCAAAACCACCTACAATCAATCTTTTTAGATACAATTCGTTCGCAATTCGCATATAAAGCGGAATGTCAAGCGAGTTGTGATGGGTAATAAAAGGTCTAGCGGCAGCACCACCAGGAATGGGTTGCAAAACAGGAGTTTCAACTTCTAAATAGCCTTTATTATTAAAAAAGGATCGCATCGAATTGAACAATTTTGTTCTCTTGATAAACGTTTCTTTCACATGGTCGTTTACAGTCAAATCTACATAGCGACGACGGTATCTTTGTTCAGGATCTGAAAAAGCATCATGTGCTTTACCTTCAGCATCAATTTTTACAACTGGGAGCGGTTTTAAAGCTTTCGCCAAAACGGTTAAACCATAAATATGAACGGAAATTTCGCCTACTTGCGTTTTAAAAACGGTACCTCGAACTCCTATAAAATCGCCGATGTCTAATAGCTTTTTGAAAACCACATTATACATGGTTTTCTCCTCGTCAGTAGAAATATCATCTCTAGAAACATATACTTGAATTCGACCTTCAGCATCCTTCAATTCTGCAAATGAAGCTTTTCCCATGATGCGTTTTCCCATCAATCTTCCCGCTAAAACAACTTCTTTACCCTCGAATTTTTCGAAATTAGCAAGTATTTCGTTAGAATAAGCTGTAGTTGTAAATTCGGCTGCTGGATAAGGTTCAATACCTAAATTTCGTAATTCTGTAAGTGCTTCTCTACGTAAGATTTCTTGTTCGGATAAGGCCATGTATTCTAATTTTAAGAGTGCAAAGATAGGTTATAAGTTATAAAGTTGCAAAGGGACAAAGGCTCAAAGTTGAAAAGTAAGAAACAGTAAATTTGAAATGTAATTTTGGTATATAAAAATTGATGGCTACAATCTAAAACCTTTGTACCTTTGAAACCTAAAACCTTTGTCTCTTTATAAAATGAACAAAATAGTACAACTTCAAGATTTAGGTTTAAAAGACTATAAAGCGACTTGGGAGTATCAAGAATCACTTTTTAAAGAAGTTGTCGAGATAAAAATTAAAAACCGAAATTCAAACTCCCATCTTCCAACTCCTAACTTCCTACTTTTAGTAGAACATCCTCATGTGTATACTTTAGGTAAAAGTGGCGATTTAGAAAATCTATTATTAAACGAAAAGCAACTGGAAGCTAAAGGAGCAACTTTCTACAAAATTAATCGTGGAGGAGACATTACTTATCACGGACCAGGGCAAATAGTGGGATATCCTATATTAGATTTAGAAAATTTTTTTACAGATATACACAAGTATTTGCGATTTTTAGAGGAAGCAATTATATTGACTTTGCAAGAATACGGATTAGTATGTGGCAGAAGCGAGGGAGAAACTGGAGTTTGGCTGGGAGTAGGAACTCCATTTGCACGTAAAATTTGCGCTATGGGTGTTCGGGCTTCACGTTGGGTAACGATGCACGGTTTTGCCTTAAACGTCAATGTCGATTTGGGTTATTTCGATAATATTATTCCCTGTGGTATTCGAGGTAAAGCTGTTACTTCTTTAAACGTTGAGCTCGGTGTTGAGAAAGTGGATGAAGCCGAAGTGAAAGCTAAAATTTTAAAACATTTTTCTGAATTGTTTGAGGCGGAAATCCAAAATTTAAAATTCTAAATCTAAATTCAATTGTTCTGGCAGCAAGCGAAACGTCATCCTGTGGTATTTAGTTACACCATGTATTCGTATTGCTTCACGATGCTCTTTTGTTGGATAGCCTTTATTTTGTTTCCAATTATACATAGGGAATTCCTCGTGAATAGTATTCATGTAAGCATCTCGCTCCGTTTTTGCTAAAACCGAAGCTGCGGCAATACTTAAATATTTTGAATCCCCATTAATAATACTTTGGTTGGGAATTGACTTTAAAATTTTGATTTCATTTTTTGAAAACTGTTTTCCAAAAACGCTTACTAATCCCAATTTGGCATTCAAGGAACGGTTTCCATCTACGATAATAAATTCAGGCTTTGGGTTTAATTTCAAAATACATTCTTGCATGGCTTTCATCGAAGCATTTAGAATGTTAATTTCGTCAATCTCCTTCGGGAACAAATGTGTTATAGCATACGAAAGTGATTGTTCTTTGATAATTGATTTTAATTTTTCTCTTATTTTTTCAGATAATTGCTTGGAGTCATTTAATAATTCATTCTGAAAATCTGGTGGAAGAACAACCACTGCGGCTGTTACAGGACCAGCAAGACAACCACGTCCTGCTTCGTCAGTACCACTTTCATATTTAAAATCAGAAAAGTTGTTTTTTAACATATTTTAAAATAAAATACAAATAACTGAAACTATATTTAATAAAAAAGGTTGCCTTGAAAAGACAACCTTTTTTGAAAATTTATTTATTTATTGAAACGAATAAGTGGTTATTCTAAATGGTGTTGTTGTACTTGTAAAAGTATAAATATCATTAGAAAAAGCGATATTAAAGTTTTCTTTTTTAACATAAAGACCAGATGAATTCATTATTTGATCGTCTAAATTTTTTAAAAAAGCGGGAGCAGCAATTGTTTTGCCATTTTCTTGCCATGCTCCAGGTGTAAAAATTATTGCCTTGTTTATTTCATCTTCAGTTGTTGTAAAGAGATGTAATATTGCCTTCTTTCCTCCAGTAAATGTATATGCTACATAATTGAAGGGACCATCATTAAAAATAAATTGAACTCTATCAATTGCTACGCCAGGAGGAAGTCCTGCATTTATTTCATTAATAATAGATTCAAACAGAGGTGAGTTTGATGATGCTCCCTCAAGGTATTCTGCAATATATCCAAATCCTGTTTCTGGATTTCCAGACAATAAATCTTTATAATCATCTGTTAAAAGCGGAGGAATATTGGTGCTGCCAATTATTGCAGAAACACCACCTGTTCCAGTTGCTACAAAGTTTTTAGTTTCTGAATCATATGTAAAAACAGATAATTTTTGACCGTTGACCGTTAGGGCTGGTTTTACAATAATTCCAGTTGGAGTATAAGCAATTGCGAAAGATTTAGTTTCATCTGATGAAACATCAATAGGAGTGGCATCTGCAAAACGTGAAGGAACATCATAATTGAAATCGAATTTTTCAATAGTATTTCCATCATTTGTTTCTAAGAATTTAAACAGGGAGGAATCTATTGTGCCAGTTAAATTTGCACGTATAGTTGTGTTTTTTGCTAAATCGCCCCAATCTTGTGCGGTAGCCTTTACAAAACGCAATTCTTCAAAACTTCTATTGGTTCTGAAAATAATTTCGCCATTTTCTTGCCCATAATACAAAAACTGGAAATCACCCTTATATCCTTGTCCTCTTAATTCGGCTGTTGGATAATTGTCAGAATCTGAAAGGAGATGTATTCTATTTCTTGTTGTAAACAATAAACTTACAGTACTTCCTAATTCTAATTTATATTCACTACTACTTATAGAAGTGTCTTCATCAAAATCAGAAGCCATGTCTACATTTTTCAAATCTTTAAATTTGAATAAATGCGTAAAACCACCTAGTTGAGTACTGTCAGTAAAATACACTGCTTTCCAACCATATTCTGAGGAAAGTAGAATGTCTGATAATTCTTTAGTACGGGTATTTAATCTTTCAGTTGCGTTTTGATCAAATACAGTGATGTCCTCCTTGTTCTCACAGCCAACAAATTGCAATGTAATTATTAGAATTAGAATGAGCTTTATTAAATTTTTCATTTTCATTTATTTTTTATTTGCAGTGCTATTTTAGCACAAGATTTAATTAATCGTTTACAACTTTATCCGTATTTCTCTCTGCAGCATCTCTTAAAGCATAAAAATCGATATTAAATGCTTGCTTGAAATAACTTACAACCAATGCTTCTTTAGCTTTAATATCAAAATAGGCTTTGTCGCTAACAATACTATCCAGTATATTTTGATATTCGTCTTTTGAATAGGTTAGCATTATAGAAGCCATTTCGGCAAAATCTTCAATAACGCTGGCTCTAGCATAATCGGTTATAAAGCCTTCTTCTCTAGCTTGTTCTATTGGTGTTGCGTACCAGTTTGTTGTATAACCTGCAGGTGTTATTTTTTCAAAAGCCTGTTCGTTAAATGGTTTCGTTTGATTTAAGATATGAATATACTCATGTTGAATAGTTGCTATAAATCGTTGAACATTTTCTCTGTCTTTTTTGTTAACGTTATCGGTTTCAAATAAAGTAATACGTTGTCCCGCCTCTGCTAATCCTAGGGTAACGGTTCCTGTGGTGTTCAAATTAATTCCTCCAACAAGGACTATTTCTCTAGGAGCAATTTTTTTTACAAAATCAGGACCACCAAGTTCGGTATAACTGTCTAGCCATATTGTTTTAACAATTTCTAAAACAGGTTGTACTTTGTTTTGAAAAGGTGGAAATAAAAAACGATTGTTATCTACCTTATTCTGATTCCAAGAGTAATATACTGCAATATTATACGGATTTACATAATTGGTATCTATCCAATTATCTAATGCTGAATTTTCAGGATTAGAATCCGGCAACTGACTGCTTGTTAGTTTGTCATCACTTGAACAACTAATCATTACTGAAATTAGCAGTATTGTGACGATTTTAAATAAATTATTTTTTGTTTTCATAATATTTAAAAGTAATTTAATAAATTATCTTGGGTTTTTTTCTATTCCTTGATTACTAGCTGCTAAGGGTATTTGTAACACGCGTCTTTTATCTCCTTTTTGTAAAATATTAGGTGGAGCATCAAAAAAGCGGTGTGTAATTTTCAAATCAAAACGTCTAATATCAAACCAACGCAAACCTTCATGAAGAAAATCTCTTTTTCTTACATCGGCCAACGCTTTGATATAAGAGGCTTGTTTAGGAGTTAGCCCATAAAAAGGAGTAAACTCATTTACAATTACAGGATATTGGTCAAGAATTAATTCTTCGGTAATAATATCGTTATCAGGGTCATACCCATCGGTTCTAGTGCCAATAAAGTATTGCAATTCAACATTTGCCAAATCAAATTGATTGGTCATGATATGTGCCTCAATTCTGTTTAAGAAAAACTCATCGTTACTCAATAAAACTAGAGTATTATAAGGCTCTCCGATACCTGCATTAGCATTGGTAATTTTAAAATATTCAAAATATTTAGGAATGAAATTGGTTATATTTCCATTATATGATAGGGTTTGATACAACCAATCTTTACCAAAAACATTGGTTTGGCTGCCTAATATTTCACCTTCATCTGCACCAGTTAACTGATATCTATTAGAATAAAAACTTCTAAAATATACACTGTTTACAGAAGCAAGTAATAGATTAGTTCCTTCATCAGCACTACTGTAGTTTATTTGTCTTGTTCTAAAATCAACATCAAGATACGATTGGTAATCTCTTAATTTATTTACGGGATTTGATCCCAATTCTGTTGAAACTGAAATGACTTTATCCCATTCTCCTTTTACTAAATAAAACCTACTTGCAAAACAATTTGCCGCTGATTTATTAAAATGAAATTTTTGGTGCTTATAATCATTTGTTACATATTTCAATCCTTCTTCTAAGTCTTTTTCTATAAAATTAAAAACTTCGGCAACCGTATTGCGTTTGTATTTTTTTAGTAAGATTGTTTCAGGTTCAAGTACATAAGGAATTCCTAAATCAGCAGCAGCAGTTGCTGGATTATAGGGTTTAGACCAAAGTGAAACGAGCATAAAATGAGCATAAGCGCGACATAATAATGCTTCTCCTTTTTGGGGTTCCAATTCTTTCGTATCTCCTAATTCTTTTATAGACGCTAATGCTTGATTGGCATGCGCTATAGCTTTGTAACAGGCTTCCCAATAGCTAGCAGGTGTGTCAAAATCTACTCTTATAGGTACATCCCAATTGTAATTTTGAGTATTGAATAGTGTTGTAAGGGTCTTGTCACCACTATCAAAAACGTTATCCGTCATTGTTTCTGTAAACTCCATGTAATTTGCTGCTGGATAGGCATTCACCAAAAGTTCTGAAATTTTTTCTGGTGTATTTATTTGAGTTCTATTATCAGGAATTTCCGAAAGAAAATCTTCACAACTACTAAATCCTATAGCAATCAAAAAATAGAAGGTTAATTTTATAGTTTTCATGTTTTTTAAATTGATAAATTTATTACAAATGTATACTGACTTGTTATTGGTAGCGAAACGCCACCTGATCTAAAAAATTCTGGGTCTTGACCGTTTAGTTTTTTGTCTGAATAAATCAATAACGGGTTTGTACTCACTAATTTAAAGTTGAAAGAAGACACTCCAAGTTTTTTCTTGAAATCTTTAGGGAATTCATAACCTAAGGAAATGTTTTTAAGCCTAACAAAAGCACCATCTGCTACTCTTGCATCAGAATAATTATAAGTGTTGTAGGCTATTCCCAAATCGGTTCCAGTAGAACTGTAATTTCTTATTAAAGCTTGATCTGCAATTACAGGAATAGAAGTGTAGTTTTCGTCTCCAGGGTTTAACCAACGGTTTTTAAATTCTTTAGTAAATACTGTCAAGTCATTGTATTGAGAAGAATATACGGGGTTTAATCTAATTTTATTTCCGCCAGAGGCTACTATGAATATATTTAAATTCCAGTTTTTATACGTAAATGTGTTTGATATACCTGCTGACTTGTTAGGCTCTATAGACCCTTCATATTTTAAATATTTGGTTATGTCCTCACTGTCTTGAAAATTGGCACCACCTACATTGTCAACAACGCCATCAGCCATAACAAAAGTAGGAATCCCTTGAGAGTTAAGGCCAGTAAATTGAAAAGAATATAACGAATTTCTAGGTCTTCCTACTGTATTTCCTCCAGTACCATCAACTAGTCCTAACACACTTGGCTGATTTTGTAAATTTGTAATTTCTTGTTTGAATACAGAAGCAGTGAATGTAGTAGACCATTTTACAGCAGTGTTTTTTAAATTTTGCGTGGTGATAGAAAGTTCCAATCCTTTAGTTTCCATATTGGCGTTATTGCCTAGTTTAGAACTTTGTCCACCTATGCCTGATGTAGTAATTACATCCACTAAATCAAACGCCTTTCGGCTATAAACATCCGTTGTTAACTGCAATCTATTGTCAAACAATCCTAAATCCATACCTATATTGGTTTCAAATTGTTTTTCCCAAGTTAAATCATTGTTTTGTAAATCCTGAATGTTTAAGCCGTTTTCTCGATCTCCTAAATTTAATCTATCGGTAATAAAACTTTGATAAATTGCTAATGAATTAGTAGCAGGACCTGCTGTAGCAGTAAGACCGTATGAAGCTCTAAATCCTAAAGTGCTAATAGTCTCAATTTTTTTTATGAATTCTTCTTCGCTTGCATTCCACTTCCCACTAAAAGTGTAGGTAGGCAACCATCTTGAGGAATTTGTATTTCCTTGTCTGTTAGACCCATCATATCTTCCAGTTATAGACCCAGTATATCTTCGGTCATAGGTATAGCCAATTTTACTAAAAAAACCTACAGTTCTTTCTCTCTCCTCATTAACTCCAAAATAAGAATTTCCACCCTCAAGTAATTTTGCCAAAATTTTAGGATCGGTAAAGGAGGTTAAACCTCTATCGTATTGCAACCCGAATGCTGTAAAATTATCACTACTTCTGTCAACAGATCGTAACTCTTGACCAAATAAAGCATCTAATTCGTGCAACTCTTTTAGTGTTTTTTTATAACTAAAACTATTTCTTATATTATAAGAGGTCAAAGCATTTGTAAATTTTCTTAAAATGCCTCCACTTGGCAAGACAGACACAGGTGGTTTTGTAATATTATCTGGATCTCTATATAAAAAAATGTTTGCATCTCTAACAATAGTAGTTTCATCTGCATTATAAGCTCCAACAACATTAGAATTCTCAAGGATATTATGCTCTCTTATGGTATTTGCATACCTTGAAGAAGCTGTAAAATTATAGGTTAATGCAGGACTAATTTTGTAACTCAAGTCAGCTTGAAACTTTATATCTTTAACTTGTATCTCAATATAATTATTCTTTAATTCGTTGATTATGTTTATTGGAGCCCAGTTATTTCTATAAAATTCTAAATTTCCATTTTCATCATAAGGCCTTAGTGCACGGTTAGTGTTTAGAACGTAATTAAACGGATTAATGTCAAAATCTCTTGTTGTACTTCCTGTAACGTTATCTCTTTGACTATCATAAGTTCCTGGAGCGCCTTGGTCTCTAACAGAAGCTTGGGTTTGAAGCGTTAAATTAAGTTTATCATTAATAAAAAAAGTGTTTTTTAAGTCGGCAGTAATCCTTTTAACATTATCAGCAATAGTCCAACCTGGGTCACTATAATATCCTAAAGAAGCAAAATAACTGTTGTTTTTTCCACCACCAGAAAAACTTAAGGAATGATTCTGAGATATAGACGGTCTAAACAATACTTTAAACCAATCCGTATTCGCCAATTCGTATTTTCTTAAAAATCTATTTTTACTTGCAGGATCGTTTCTCACTCCAAATTGCCCAGAAGTCTCATCATATCTATTTAATTCTTTAGCAAGTATATTGTACACACCGCCATATCTGCCTTGAGCTATCGTAGGTAGTTCTAGAAACCCTTTTGATTCTAATTCTTTTAGAATAACCATTGTTTCTTGAGAGTTCAAAATATTATATTGACTATAATTCGGTATAGTTCTCAAAGCTTGTTCATAAGAATAATTAATACTTAATGGAGTTTCTTTCTTTCCTTTTTTAGTAGTTACTACTACCACTCCATTTAAAGATCGTGAACCGTAAATAGCAGTAGCGGATGCATCTTTAAGAATTTCAATACTCAAAATATCATTTGCATTTAATCCTGCTACCGAAGATCCTAATAAAGTTTCTGAATTTCCAGAAGCTAAATCGGCAAACGAAAGATTAACAATGTCTTCTTGTACAATTCCATCAATTACCCAAAGCGGTTTCGTATCTCCAAAAATAGAAGAAGAACCACGTACTACTATTTTAGGAGCAGCTCCGAAAGTACCACTAACGTTTTGTACTGTAACTCCAGCAGCTTTACCTTCTATCATTCTACTTACATCAACTACACCTTCTACCTTTAAATCTTTTTCAGAAATTTTACTACTTGCTCCTGTAAACGTTCTTTTTGAAGTTGTTTCGTAACCAGTAGTAATTTTTACCTCATTCAATTCTTCTGCACTTTCTTCAAGAGCAACATTAATAGAAGTTTTATTGAGAACTTTTATTTCAATTTTTTTGTATCCAATAGAACTAAATATTAAAACCGCTTCGTTATCTTTAACTTTAATGGAATATTTACCATCAAAATCAGTAGAAACACCAAGTTTGCTGCCTTTAATAGTAACACTTACCCCCGGCAGTGGTAATTTATCTGATTTGGAAGTTACGGTTCCAGCTATTATCCTTTCTTGTGCGTATCCTTGTTGGCTTAAAGCTGAAAACAAAAAGAAAAAGAAATAAAAAAATACATTTTTTGTCATAATCGTTTAGTTATATTTTGCAACAAAATTAAAATAAAAAACAAATTAATAATATTATATTTGATTTTTTTGAATTATTTTTTCGTTCAGGTTGATTTTTTTAACAATAAGGTAAAGTTTCTTTTATTTTAAATGGCTTTTTTATTGGCTAAAACATTTCATTAAATTACAAATTTTTTACTAGTAAGATGCTTTTTACAAACAAATACCTATTTTTGTTGCTTATAATATATGTATGAAAATTGTATTTTCAGTTTTAATTTCTCTTTTTTCCATAATAGTTTTTTCACAAGAGCCAACAAAAGAGAAACAAAAAAAGAGTCTTGTAAAGTCAGAAGCGCAAAAAGCTAAAGAGCGCTCTCAAAAAGCTCCAATTACTTCTTATAAGATAATCACTTTGGATCGCGATACTACTTTTGTAGATACTTCTCTTACTATTAAAAAAGAGTACGATTATAATTATCTTCGTAAAGATAATTTTGGTCTTTTGCCTTTTGCAAATGAAGGGCAAACCTACAATACATTACAATTTGATTTAAATAGGGTATCTCCTTTTCCAGAATTTGGTTATAAAGCCAAGCATTTTAATTATCTAGAAGCTCACGATATTAAGTATTACTCGGTTGCAACCCCTTTAACCGAATTGTATTTTAAAACAGTGATGACCCAAGGTCAAAGTTTGGATGCTTTTATCACACTGAATACTTCGGAAAGATTTAATTTTTCTATTGCTTATAAAGGATTACGATCTTTAGGAAAATACATCAATCAACTTTCAAGTACTGGAAATTTTAGATTTACAACAAGTTATCACACTAAAAACAAACGTTATTTTGTAAATGCACATTTTACAAGTCAAGATTTTCTTAACGGAGAAAATGGTGGAATTACTTCGATAGTTGATTTTGAAAGTAAAAGCCCAGAGTTTAAAGAACGACAACGATTAGAAGTCTATTTGACTGATGCCAAATCCTTTATAAAAGGGAAACGAATATTTTTAGATCATAACTTTAGAATTAATCCTAATGATGGAAATAACAATTTGTTGCTAACACACCAATTTAATTATGAGAATAAGTTTTTCGAATACAATCAGGCTACAGTTGTTTCCACTATTGGAGATAAAAAAATCAATAGATTTGGTGAAGCATTTGTTACCGGCGGAATAAACGATCAAGTTCGATACAATCGAATGTATAATAAAATAGGAGCGGTATATGAAAATGAGACTTTAGGTAAGTTTCAGTTTTTTATTGACGATTTCAGATATAATTATTATTACAATACGATATTTATTGTATCAGATAAAGTAGCGCCAAACTCTTTAAACGATGCCATTAATTCCTTTGGCGGACAATACGAATATCAAAAAAACAAGTGGAAAGGATCGTTTTTATATTCTAATTCAATTACCAATCAATCGTTAACAAATATTGACGGAAATTTAAAATATAAAATTGATGATAAAAACGAATTTTCATTTCAGTATCAAAATTTAAATAAACTTCCAGATCATATTTATAACTTACATCAAAGTAGTTATTTAAAATACAATTGGTTCAATAATTTTAAAAACGAAAAAATAAATTCGATACAAATTAATGCCAAAACAAAATGGTTTAATGCTAGCTTATTTGCAACTACTATCAATGATCATCTCTATTTTATGGATGAGAGTACAATAGAAAATGTCCAATTAGTTACTCCAAAACAATATGATAACACCATCAAATTGTTATCGGTAAAAGCAAGTAAGGAAATAAAATTTTGGAAATTAGCTCTAGATAATACAATTCTTTTTCAAAAAGTCGATCAACAAGATGCAATTTTAAATCTTCCAGAATTGGTAACCAGAAACACACTTTATTTTACCAATTATTTCTTTAAAAAAGCTTTGTATTTGCAAACAGGAGTCATTTTTAATTATTTTACAAAGTACAATGCTAATGACTATAGTCCTGTGCTTTCAGAATTTTTTATTCAGAATAACAAAGAAATAGGCAACTTTGCAAATATGGATTTTTTTGTAAATGCAAGGATTAAACAAACTCGAATTTTTATAAAAGCCGAACATTTTAATTCAGCACTTTCTGCAACAAATACTTTTTATTCTGCTCCAAATTATCCGTATCGAGATTTTTTAATTCGTTTTGGATTGGTTTGGAATTTCTTTCAATAATGTGTTTTATTCAAAAATTAAACTAGAATTATAGAAAAAGTTTAAACGTATTGTAAAATCTTAACATAATTTTGAATTATCTATTTATAACTAATTCATACATTTGAATGTTGTTCAATCTGTTTTGACAACTTGCAAAAACAATTATGAAATACTCCCAAAATATTTTAGGAACTATTGGAAATACACCTTTAGTTAAATTAAACAAAGTTACTTCAGGAATTGATGCGCTAGTTTTAGCTAAAGTAGAAACTTTCAACCCAGGAAATTCCGCAAAAGACAGAATGGCCTTAAAAATGGTCGAAGATGCCGAAGCCGATGGACGATTACAACCAGGAGGAACAATCATTGAAGGGACTTCTGGAAACACAGGAATGGGACTTGCATTAGTTGCAATTATAAAAGGATACAAACTTATTTGTGTTATTACGGATAAACAATCTAAAGAAAAAATGGATATTCTACGTGCTGTAGGAGCCAAAGTAATAGTTTGTCCAACCGATGTAGAACCAACTGATTCTCGCTCTTATTATTCAGTTTCAAAAAGATTAGCTCAGGAAACTCCAAATTCTTGGTATGTAAATCAATATGATAATCCCTCAAATGCTATAGCGCATTATGAGCAAACCGGCCCTGAAATTTGGAGACAAACAGAAGGTAAAATAACCCATTTCATAGTAGGCGTAGGAACGGGAGGAACTATTTCGGGAGTTGCAAAATATCTAAAAGAAAGAAATCCGAATATTAAAGTTTGGGGTATTGATACTTATGGTTCTGTTTTTAAGAAATACCATGAAACAGGAATTTTTGATGAGAATGAAATCTATTCGTATATCACTGAAGGAATTGGCGAAGACATACTTCCTAAGAATGTAGATTTTTCCTTAATTGATGGATTTACAAAAGTTACCGATAAAGATGCTGCCGTTTACACTAGAAAAATAGCTTTAGAAGAAGGAATATTTGTTGGTAATTCTGCTGGTGCCGTAATCAAAGGATTGTTGCAACTAAAAGAACATTTTACTTCAAAAGATGTAATTGTCGTTCTCTTTCACGATTCAGGAAGTCGATATGTAGGCAAAATGTTCAATGATGATTGGATGAGAGAAAGGGGGTTTCTCGAGGAAGAATTAACAAAAGCAGAAGATGTAATAAAGGATCATTTAGACAAACCTTTAATTGTTGTGAGAACTGAAGAATTGGTATCGCATGCTATCGAAAGAATGCGAAAATATAAGATTTCTCAAATTCCAGTTATTGATGTTACAGGATTTGTAGGCTCTGTTGATGAAAGTGATTTATTTCGAAGTTATGTTGCAAATAAAGACGTTGCCGATAAACCCATCAAAGAAATTATGGGAAAACCATTCCCAATTGTAAAATTAAATACACCAATAGAGGAGCTTTCCAAATTGTTTACTAAAGAAAATGATGCAGTTTTGGTAGATTTAGATAATGGGAATCATCACATTATTACAAAATCAGACATTATAGGTTCTATAAAATAATCATATAAATAAAATGACTTTCGTTGCTATAGATTTTGAAACTGCCACAGCCTATCATCCTTGTTCCGTAGGGATTGTTACAGTTGAGAATGGTGTTATTGTTGATGAATTCGTAAGCCTGATTAAGCCTCCCAAAAACGAATTTTCACCATTCACCATAAAAGTTCACGGAATTTATCCTAGAGATACCATACATGCAAAATCATTTATACAAGTGTTTCCTGAAATTAAAAAAAGGTTACAAAATAAAGTCGTAGTAGCACATAACGAAAGTTTTGATAGAAATGTTCTTGCTAAATCTATGGCAATGCATCAATTGAATTATGAAGATTTAAATATTAGTTCACGCTGGGAGTGCACAGTGAAAATTTATAAAGCCAAAGGATTTGTTCCAGTCAAATTAAGCGATTGTTGTAAACGAATGAATATACAACTAAATCACCATGAAGCCCTTTCTGATGCAAGGGCTTGCGCTACATTGTATTTATTGCGTTAAATTCAAATAGAAGTTATTTTGATTTAATTTATTTTTCAAATTGTTTTTTTACTACTTTAGTCTTTCATCTCGTGTTTGTTATTTATAAGCCAAAATAAATGAAAGAAGATTTTCTCCATTACCTCTGGAAATTCAAAAAGTTCGATATTTCAAGTTTAAAAACCTCAAATGGTGAAGATGTTACTATTGTAAATGTTGGACAGTATTTACAGTTGGCTGGACCTGATTTTTTTAATGCACAAATCACTATCGGAAATCAAAAATGGGCAGGTAATGTCGAGATTCATATAAAATCTTCCGATTGGTATGTACATCATCACGAGCGAGATGAAGCCTATGAAAGTGTTATACTTCATGTGGTTTGGGAACATGACACCGAAATTTTTAGAAAAAACAATATTGAAATTCCTGTTTTAGAATTAAAAAACTATGTTTCAAAAGAAACTTTAGAAAAATACCAGTCTTTACTAACACCAAAATCTTGGATTTACTGCGAAAAACAACTCGAGGCAATTGATGATTTCACAGTTAACAATTGGAAGGAGCGTTTGTTTTTTGAGCGTTTAGAAAGAAAATCAATAAATATTCAGGAATTGTTGGTTCAAACCAATCAGGATTGGGAAGCAGTTTTGTTTTGTCTGTTAGCAAAGAATTTTGGACTCAATACTAATGGGGAATTGTTTTTAAGAATCGCACAATCTATTCCGTTTTCAGTATTTAGAAAGGAAAGTTTTGAATTAGATAATCTCGAAGCATTGCTTTTTGGAAAAGCAGGTTTGCTAAGTATAGAAAAAGAGGATAGGTATTTTAAAAATTTACTTTCAAGATTCAATTATTTAGAACACAAATACCAGTTAGAGCAATCGATTTTCGAAATAGTACAGTTTTTTAAACATCGACCAGATAATTTCCCAACTATTCGATTGTCGCAATTAGCAAATGTATATCACAGTCAGCAAAATTTATTTTCAAAAGTAATTGAAGCGAATTCTATAAAAAACATTTATGATTTTTTTAAAGTTTCAGTTTCTGATTATTGGCAAACCCATTATCAATTTGATAAAGAAAGTCCGAAGAAAATGAAATCACTTTCCTTAGCTTTCATTGATTTGATAATCATAAATACCATTATTCCTATACAATTTGCTTATGCTAAAAGTCAAGGTAAAGAAATTTCAGAAGATTTAATTCATTTGATGCAAAATGTAGCTCCAGAAAGCAATACCATCATTCAAAAATTTAGTTCTTTTGGGGTCAAATCTAAAAATGCATTTGATACGCAATCATTGTTGCAACTCAAAAATGAATATTGCAACAAAAGCAAATGTTTAGATTGTGCTATTGGAATGGAGTTATTAAAGAAAAATTAATTTGTAAATTAGGGCAAACGTTAATTCTAAAATTTTGTAGTTTTACAAAAAAACATCAAACATAAAAAAATGTCTTTAGTAATCCGACTTAAATATTTTTTTGAAAAACATGGTTTTCATGTATCCTCTCGATTGGCAGACCGTTTAGGTATGCGAGCCAATAGTGTACGGTTGTTTTTTATTTACATTTCTTTTGTAACTGCAGGACTTTGGTTCGGAGTTTATTTAACTTTAGCTTTTTGGTTACGACTTAAAGATTTAATTCGGGCAAAACGCAGTTCAGTTTTCGATTTGTAAAAATAAATAATGAATCTAACTACTTTTAAATCCTATTTCAAATATACTTCGTCGCAACGAAGCGGAGTATTCTTGTTGCTATTGCTTATTATTGTTTTTCAATTGGTTTACTTTTTTGTAGATTTTACTTCTCTCAAAAAAAATGAGAATAATAAGGAGAAACTACAATGGCTTTCGTTACAATCTCAAATTGATGATGCAAAGCAAGAAAAAAAGGAAGATATTCCTAAAATATATCCATTTAATCCCAATTTCATAACTGATTTTAAAGGGTACAAACTCGGGATGTCTACTCAGGAAATTGATCGATTACTTGAATTTAGAAAATCAAATAAATATGTCAATTCTGCAAAGGAATTTCAAGCGGTAACAAAAGTTTCCGACTCTTTATTAAATAGCATTTCCCCTTTTTTTAAATTCCCAGATTGGGTAATAAATAAAAAAGAATTCAAATCTTTTTCAAAACAAAAATTCGACAAAAAAGAAAAAATAGTTGTTTTAGACATTAATCAAGCGACCAAAGAAGATTTGAAAAAAGTTTACGGGATTGGCGATGGATTGTCAGACAGAATTCTTAAAGAAAAAGAGAAGCTTGGAGGTTTTGTTACTATGGACCAAATGAAAGATGTTTGGGGATTGTCGCCAGAAGTTGTTTTAAAATTGAATGAATATTTTAAAATAAAAATAATGCCCAATATAAAAAAGATAAACATTAACAGCGCCTCAATTAAGGAGTTGATGCAATTCTCTTATTTTAGTAAATATCAATTGGCAAAATCAATTGTTACCTACAGAAGTATGAATGGAGAAATTAAAAATACTGAGGATTTAACAAAAATTAAGGACTTTCCTGTCGAAAAAGTCAATACAATTGTCTTATATTTGGAATTCTAAAAAAATTAAAGAATGAATTTCGAATACAGTGAGACTCAAAATATGGTTGCGCAATCTATTAGAGATTTTGCTGAAAAAAATATTCGTCCTCATATTATGGAATGGGATGAGGCTCAAATTTTCCCTGTTGATTTATTTAAGAAATTAGGAGAAATGGGTTTTATGGGCGTTTTAGTTCCAGAAGAATTAGGCGGGTCAGGTTTAGGATACCACGAATACATTACCATTATAGAAGAAATATCAAAAGTAGATCCATCAATAGGATTATCGGTTGCTGCTCATAATTCTTTATGTACCAATCATATTTTAACTTTTGGTAACGATGAACAAAAGAAAAAATGGATTCCAAAATTAGCATCAGGCGAACATATAGGCGCTTGGGGTTTGACAGAGCATAATACAGGATCGGATGCAGGCGGAATGAATACAACTGCTATTAAAGACGGAGATCATTGGATAATAAATGGCGCTAAAAACTTTATTACTCACGCTATTTCTGGTGATATTTCCGTGGTAATCGTTCGTACAGGAGAAAAAGGAGACTCTAAAGGAATGACCGCTTTTGTGTTCGAAAAAGGCATGTCAGGATTTACTTCAGGAAAAAAAGAAAATAAATTAGGGATGCGCGCTAGCGAAACGGCAGAATTAATTTTTGATAATTGTCGAATTCCAGACGCAAACCGATTAGGAGAAGTAGGTCAGGGATTTATCCAGTCTATGAAAATTTTAGATGGTGGTCGAATTTCTATCGGAGCCTTATCATTAGGTATTGCTAAAGGAGCTTATGAAGCAGCCTTAAAATATTCGAAAGAAAGACATCAGTTTGGCAAAGCAATTTCTGAGTTTCAGGGAATTTCCTTCAAATTAGCCGATATGGCAACTGAAATCGAAGCCTCAGAATTATTAATTCACAAAGCAGCCTATCTCAAACAGCAAAACAAACCAGTAACTACAGCTGGTGCGATGGCAAAAATGTATGCTTCAGAAATGTGTTGTAAAGTCGCTAATGAGGCCATTCAAATACATGGAGGTTATGGATATACCAAAGATTTTCCTGTTGAAAAATTTTACCGAGATGCTAAATTATGCACTATTGGCGAAGGAACTACTGAGATTCAAAAAGTAGTAATTTCTAGGAACTTGTTGAGAGAGTAAAAAAGAATGTTGATAATAGACTAATAGATTATATAATATAAAAACGAGATGCAAGGTCCGAGGCAAAGCCGAACGGAACGAAGCTAAATAATAACTTGGCTTTTTCGATTTGGTTTATTTTTCTTTTTTTATTCCATTTCCTTCTTGAAAATAATCTACAATTCATAACTCATAATTCAAAATTAAAATGTACTTTTGCACCCTTAACGAGAGGAGGTGTCTATATTATGTTAATTATACCAATTAAAGACGGAGAAAATATCGATAGAGCATTAAAGCGCTATAAAAGAAAATTTGACAAAACAGGAACTGTTCGTCAGTTGAGAGCGCGTACTGCTTTTATTAAACCTTCTGTTACCAATAGAATGAAAATCCAGAAAGCGGCTTACATTCAAAACATGAGAGATAACTTAGAAAGTTAAAATTTAATTTTCTCAGCAATATACTAACCGTTAGTTATTAAAGTTTAATACCTTTGATATTAACGGTTTTTCTTTGTGTGAGGAATTGCTAGAAACCGAAGCAAATCAATCTTTTTATATGACGAATTATTTACAATCATTTAAAGATTATCTACAACTAGAGAAAAATTATTCTCCGCATACTGTGAATGCTTATATAAAGGATTTAGGGTTTTTTGAAAAATTCATAAAAGAAGAGTTTGACCAGGAAAATCTAATAAAAGTAAATTACAGTCAAATCAGAAGTTGGATTGTCTCATTAGTGGATGCTTCTATCTCAAATACCTCTGTCAATAGGAAAACAGCATCTCTAAAGTCATTTTATAAATTTTTACTAAAGACCAAACAAATTGATGTCAGTCCTTTGTTAAAACACAAAGCTTTAAAAACTGCAAAAAATCTTCAAATACCTTTTTCAGAAAAAGAATTAAATAATGTATTGCATCTAATAAAATATCCTGAGGGTTTCGAAGGCATAAGAGACAAGTTAATTATTGATTTGTTTTATACAACAGGAATACGAAGAACAGAATTAATACATTTAAAAGTTTCAAATGTCAATCATTCAAACAATACGCTTAAAGTTTTAGGAAAGAGAAACAAAGAAAGAATACTTCCGATTTTGCCAATTGTTTCACAGCAAATAAATTTATATTTTTCCGAAAGAGCTAATTTAGAACAAATTAACGATGATGACTTTTTTTTCTTAACAACAAATGGTGTGAAAATGAATGATTCGCTTGTATATCGTTTAATAAATAACTACTTTAGTCATGTCTCTGAGAAGGTAAAAAAGAGTCCGCATATTTTAAGGCATACTTTTGCAACTCATTTACTTAATAACGGGGCAGATATCAATTCAGTAAAAGAATTATTGGGGCATTCTAGTTTAGCATCTACTCAAGTGTATACCCATAGCAGTTTAGCAGAGCTAAAAAAAATATACGGAAATGCTCATCCTAGAAGTCGAGATTAGTTCATAATAATAACCATTAAAAAATGTTAATCATGAAGGTAAATGTAAATGCTGTTAACTTTGCTGTTGACGGAAAGTTGGTAGATTTTATTCAGCAAAGGATGGATAAGTTGGGGAAATATTACGATAAAATTGTGTCATCAGACATTTTTTTGAAAGTAGAAAAAACAAGCGACAAGGAAAATAAAATTGTAGAGGTAAAATTACATGTCCCAGGAGATGATTTTATGGTAAAGAAGCAATGTAAAACATTCGAGGAAGCAGTTGAGTTGGCGGCTGAATCTTTAGAGCGATTATTAGTTAAAAGAAAGGAAAAAATCAATGCGCATATTTAATATAAAATTTTATCAAAATTGTTTTGATTAAAAAACAAAAAGATATACATTTGCAGTCCGTTAGAAATAGCGGGCTTTTTTTATTGAATTTGCCAGCGTAGCTCAGTTGGCTAGAGCAGCTGATTTGTAATCAGCAGGTCGTGGGTTCGAGTCCCTCCGCCGGCTCAATGCAGTTGGTGATCATCTATTATCAATTATCAATTTAAAAAGAGGGGAGATACTCAAGCGGCCAACGAGGGCAGACTGTAAATCTGCTGTGTGAACTTCGCAGGTTCGAATCCTGCTCTCCCCACAAGAATGATTTTTAAATTTAAGAATGGCGATTTAGGATTTTTTTTTCAGAATTCTTTCAAAATCTTAAATCTAAAATCCCAATTCCTAAATCAAGGAATCTGCCGACTTAGCTCAGGGGTAGAGTGCTTCCTTGGTAAGGAAGAGGTCACGGGTTCAATTCCCGTAGTTGGCTCAAAATTGTAAAATTTGAACACTAATATATTATATAACTAAGATTAAAAATTAAGTAAAATGGCAAAAGAAAATTTTAACCGTAACAAGCCCCACTTAAACATAGGAACAATTGGGCACGTGGATCACGGAAAAACTACATTAACTGCTGCAATCACGAAAGTATTATCTGATGCTGGTTACTGTCAAGCAAAATCGTTTGATCAAATCGATAACGCTCCTGAAGAAAAAGAAAGAGGTATTACTATCAATACATCACACGTTGAGTATGAAACTGCTAATCGTCATTACGCTCATGTTGACTGTCCAGGTCACGCGGATTACGTAAAAAATATGGTTACTGGTGCTGCTCAAATGGATGGTGCTATTCTTGTAGTTGCTGCAACTGATGGACCAATGCCACAAACACGTGAACACATCCTTTTAGGTCGCCAAGTAGGTATTCCTAGAATGGTAGTTTTCATGAATAAAGTAGATATGGTTGATGATGAAGAGCTATTAGAATTAGTAGAAATGGAAATCAGAGATTTATTAAATTTTTACGAGTATGATGGGGATAATGGTCCTGTAGTTCAAGGTTCAGCTTTAGGTGGATTGAATAATGATCCAGCTTGGGTACCAAAAATTATTGAATTAATGGCTGCTTGTGATTCATGGATTGAAGAACCAATTCGTGATACAGCTAAACCATTCTTGATGCCAGTTGAGGATGTATTTACAATTACTGGTCGTGGAACTGTTGCTACAGGTCGTATCGAAACAGGTATTTGTAATACTGGTGATCCAGTTGAAATCATTGGTATGGGTGCTGAAAAATTAACTTCTACAGTAACGGGTATCGAAATGTTCCGTCAAATCCTTGATAGAGGTGAAGCTGGAGATAATGCAGGTATCTTATTAAGAGGTGTTGCAAAAGAAGATATTAAAAGAGGAATGGTTATTATTAAGCCAGGATCTGTTAAGCCTCATGCAGTTTTCAAAGCTGAGGTGTATATCTTGAAAAAAGAAGAAGGTGGTCGTCACACACCATTCCACAATAACTACCGTCCACAGTTTTATGTACGTACAACTGACGTAACAGGAGTTATTACTTTGCCAACAGGTGTAGAGATGGTTATGCCAGGTGACAACTTAACTATAAATGTATCTTTGTTAAGCCCAATCGCAATGAGCGTTGGTTTACGTTTTGCAATCCGTGAAGGTGGTAGAACAGTAGGTGCTGGACAAGTAACTGAAATAGTAGGTTAATCCTATAAAATAATTTTTTAAAGCCAGTGTTGTTTTTTACAACACTGGCTTTTAACACGAACGGGCGTAGTTCAAGGGTAGAATAGCGGTCTCCAAAACCGTTGATGGGGGTTCGAATCCCTCCGCCCGTGCAAAAAACAAATAGATAATGAAAGTTGTTAATTATATATCAGAAGCATTCGAGGAATTAAAATCAAACACTACTTGGCCAGAATGGGCTGAAGTACAGCGTTTAACGATTGTTGTTGCTGTTTTTTCAGTATTATTCGCTTTGGCAACTTGGGGAGTAGATGAAGTTTTTGCAAAATCATTAGCTGGTTTTTTTAATTGGATAAAAGCTTAATTTTTTTGCAATGACAGAGACTAATCTAAAAAAATGGTATGTTGTAAGAGTCGTGAGCGGTCAAGAGAATAAAGTGAAAGCTTATATCGAAACCGAAATCAATCGACTTGGAATGGTAGATTATATTTCTCAGGTACTTGTGCCTACTGAGAAAGTAGTTCAAGTTCGTGATGGAAAAAAAATCACTAAAGACAAAGTATACTTTCCTGGCTATGTAATGATAGAAGCTAATCTAGCCGGTGAAATTCCGCATATTATTAAATCTATAACTAGTGTTATTGGTTTTTTAGGTGAAACTAAGAGTGGAGATCCAGTTCCTTTGCGATTGTCTGAAGTAAATAGAATGTTAGGAAAAGTAGATGAATTGGCTGTAAAAACAGACTCTCATGCTATTCCATTCAATATAGGTGAAACCATCAAAGTAATTGATGGTCCTTTCAACGGTTTCAACGGAACAGTTGAGAAAATTAATGATGAAAAGCGTAAACTAGAAGTAATGGTTAAAATTTTCGGAAGAAAGACTCCATTAGAACTTGGTTTTATGCAAGTTGAAAAAGTATAATATTTGTTACACTATAATAAACCACATCTATCGCTTCCAATGAAGATGTGTTAAATTTTTAAAAAAATGGCTAAAGAGATTAGTAAAGTAGTTAAACTACAAGTTAAGGGAGGTGCAGCGAACCCATCGCCACCGGTTGGACCTGCTTTAGGTGCTGCTGGTGTTAATATCATGGAGTTCTGTAAGCAATTTAATGCGAGAACCCAAGATAAAGCCGGCAAAGTTTGCCCAGTGCAAATAACAGTGTATAAGGACAAATCTTTCGATTTTGTCGTGAAAACTCCACCTGCTGCTATTCAATTAATGGATGCTGCAAAGCTGAAATCAGGTTCAGGAGAACCTAATCGTAAAAAAGTAGCTAGCGTTACTTGGGAAGTGATTAGAACCATCGCAGAGGACAAAATGGTTGATTTAAATGCATTCACTGTCGAAGCTGCTATGAGCATGATCGCAGGAACTGCTAGGTCTATGGGTATAACAATATCAGGAGAATCTCCTCTAAAACAAGCGTAAGACATGGCAAAATTGACAAAAAAACAAAAAGAAGCTGCTTCTAAAATTGAAAAGAACAAACTATATTCTTTAAAAGATGCATCTGCATTAATTAAAGTAGTTGCTTCTGCGAAATTTGATGAATCAGTAGATATCGCTGTTCGTTTAGGTGTAGACCCAAGAAAAGCAAATCAAATGGTAAGAGGGGTTGTAACATTGCCTCACGGAACAGGTAAAGATGTAAGAGTACTTGCATTGGTTACTCCAGACAAGGAAGCGGAAGCTAAAGCGGCTGGAGCTGACTATGTAGGTCTAGATGACTATTTACAAAAAATTAAAGACGGTTGGACAGATGTTGATGTAATCATTACTATGCCTGCAGTTATGGGAAAATTAGGTCCATTAGGTCGTATTTTAGGACCTAGAGGTTTAATGCCAAACCCTAAAACAGGTACGGTAACTATGGATGTTGCAAAAGCTGTTCAAGAAGTGAAAGCGGGTAAAATTGACTTTAAAGTTGATAAAACTGGTATCGTACATGCAGGAATCGGAAGAATTTCTTTTGATGCTGATAAAATTGTAGATAACGCTCACGAAATTATTCAAACATTAATCAAACTTAAACCAACTGCGGCTAAAGGAACTTACATCAAAAGTATTTACCTTACTAGCACAATGAGTCCTGCAATTGCATTGGATCCTAAAGCAGTATAATTGGTAGTTAAAAATTTTTAGTATGACTAGAGAAGAAAAATCAATCGCGATTGAAGATTTAACTGCACAGTTAGCCGGTTCAAATATTGTTTATTTAGCAGATATTTCTGGACTAAACGCAGAAACTACTTCAAACTTAAGAAGAGCTTGTTTTAAAGCAGGCATAAAATTAGAGGTTGTTAAAAACACCTTGCTTGCAAAAGCAATGGAAGCTTCTGAAAATAATTACGGTGAATTACCTGAAACATTAAAAGGTAATACTTCTATTTTTCTTGCAGATGTAGCAAATGCTCCTGCAAAAATCATGAAGGATTTTCGTAAAAAATCAGCGAAACCTATTCTAAAAGGTGCTTATATCAATTCTGAAATTTACATCGGAGATAACTTATTAGATTCATTAGCATCACTTAAATCTAAAGAGGAAGTTATTGGAGAAATCATAGGATTACTTCAATCTCCAGCTCAAAGAGTTATTTCAGCTCTTTTAAACCAATTCAAAGAAGAAGAGGTTGCTTAATTAGAGCTAATATTTAGTTTGGATTAGGCGTATAAAAACGCGCACATTAATAAATTATATTTTTACAAATCATTTTAAAACGATAGAAAAAATGGCAGATTTGAAACAATTCGCAGAACAATTAGTTAACTTAACAGTAAAAGAAGTTAATGATTTAGCAACAATATTAAAAGATGAGTATGGTATCGAACCAGCTGCTGCTGCTGTAGTGGTTTCAGGTGGAGGAGATGCTGCTGTTGCAGAAGAGCAAACAGAATTTACTGTAGTATTGAAAGAAGCCGGTGCTTCTAAATTAGCTGTAGTAAAAGCAGTAAAAGAATTAACTGGTTTAGGTCTTAAAGAATCTAAAGATTTAGTTGATGCTGCTCCATCAAACATCAAAGAAGGCGTTACTAAAGATGAGGCTGAAGGTCTTAAAAAATCTTTAGAAGAAGCTGGAGCTGTAGTTGAACTTAAATAGTTTTAACCAGTTTTAGGAACTCGGTTTAGGTCTTGAATACGCATTCAAAGACCTAAACCATTTTTCGTATAATAAAAATATAGAAGATTTTATTATAAATTAGTTTAAAATACATAAGTGTTTTTAAATCAATACGATGAAAAAAAGTAGTAGTAATGAGCTTGCTCTAACATTATTTTTAAAGAGGTATTGATTAAAAATAAAGTATTAGTTAAACTGTGTTTTACACAAAAATTACTTTTTTTTAATCAAAATTTTGTCCATTGATGATAACAAATCAGACTGAAAGATTGAATTTTGCCTCAACTAAAAACATTCCTGACTATCCAGATTTTCTAGACGTTCAGGTTAAATCGTTTAAAGATTTTTTCCAATTGGAAACGAAATCTGACGAAAGAGGCGACGAAGGGTTGTATAACACCTTCATGGAAAACTTTCCAATTACAGATACTAGAAATAACTTTGTATTGGAATTTCTTGATTACTTTGTTGATCCACCACGTTACACCATTCAAGAGTGTATCGAAAGAGGTTTAACATACAGTGTGCCCTTAAAAGCAAGATTAAAACTGTATTGTACCGATCCTGAACACGAAGATTTTGAAACTATTGTTCAAGATGTATATCTTGGGACAATTCCTTACATGACACCGAGCGGTACATTTGTTATCAATGGTGCTGAACGAGTAGTTGTTTCTCAATTGCACAGATCACCAGGTGTTTTCTTTGGACAATCTTACCATGCAAATGGAACCAAATTATATTCTGCAAGAGTAATTCCTTTTAAAGGCTCTTGGATTGAATTTTCAACAGATATCAATAGCGTAATGTACGCTTACATCGATAGAAAGAAAAAATTACCTGTTACAACTTTATTCCGTGCCATAGGTTTCGAAAGAGATAAGGATATCCTGGAGATTTTCGACCTTGCTGAAGAAATTAAAGTTTCTAAAACAGGACTTAAAAAATATATCGGTAGAAAATTAGCTGCACGTGTATTAAATACATGGCATGAAGATTTCGTAGATGAAGATACTGGAGAAGTAGTTTCTATCGAACGTAACGAAATAATTTTAGATAGAGATACGATTCTTGACAAAGACAATGTAGAAGAAATTATAGAATCCAACGTTAAATCTATTTTGTTGCATAAAGAAAGTAATAATCAAACCGATTATTCTATTATTCACAACACGTTACAAAAAGACCCCACAAACTCTGAAAAAGAAGCTGTTGAGCACATTTACAGACAATTGCGTAACGCAGAACCACCTGATGAAGAAACGGCTCGTGGTATTATAGATAAATTATTCTTCTCGGATCAACGTTACAATTTAGGTGAAGTAGGTCGTTATAGAATAAACAAAAAACTGGGTCTTGATACTCCTATGGAAAAGCAAGTGCTTACCAAAGAAGACATTATTACCATCGTTAAATATTTGATCGAATTAATCAACTCTAAAGCTGAGATTGATGATATTGATCACTTATCTAACCGTCGTGTTAGAACTGTTGGTGAACAATTGTCACAACAATTTGGCGTTGGTTTAGCCCGTATGGCTAGAACTATTAGAGAGCGAATGAACGTTAGAGATAACGAGGTGTTTACACCAATCGATTTGATTAATGCCAAAACATTATCATCGGTAATCAACTCTTTCTTTGGTACCAACCAGTTGTCTCAATTTATGGATCAAACGAATCCATTAGCTGAGATTACTCACAAAAGAAGATTATCTGCCCTTGGACCAGGAGGACTTTCAAGAGAAAGAGCAGGATTTGAAGTGCGTGACGTTCACTATACACACTATGGAAGACTTTGTCCTATTGAAACTCCTGAGGGACCAAACATTGGATTGATTTCGTCTTTAGGTGTTTATGCTAAAGTAAACGGAATGGGTTTCATAGAAACACCGTATCGTAAAGTAACTAATGGTGTTGTAGATTTAAATGCTACTCCTATATATTTAAGTGCTGAAGAAGAAGAAGGACAGTTAATTGCTCAAGCAAACATCGAAATGGATGCTACAGGTAAAATTACTGCTGAAAATGTAATTGCTCGTCAAGAGGGAGATTTCCCGGTTATTGATCCTGCAAAAGTGCATTATACTGATGTTGCGCCAAACCAAATTGCTTCTATTTCAGCTTCATTAATTCCTTTCTTGGAACATGACGATGCGAATAGAGCGTTGATGGGATCTAACATGATGCGTCAGGCTGTACCATTGTTACGTCCAGAAGCACCTATCGTTGGAACAGGTTTAGAGCGTCAAGTAGCTTCAGATTCTAGAGTTTTGATAAATGCTGAAGGTCCTGGAATTGTTGAATATGTAGATGCTAATATCATTACTATTAAATACGACCGTTCTGAGGAAGAAAGAATGGTAAGTTTTGAAGCTGATGAAAAAACATACAATCTAATTAAATTTAGAAAAACCAATCAGTCTACAAGTATCAACTTGAAACCTATCGTTAGAAAAGGTGACAGAGTGGCTCTTGGACAAGTATTATCTGAAGGATATGCTACTCAAAATGGAGAATTAGCTTTAGGTCGTAACCTAAAAGTAGCGTTTATGCCATGGAAAGGCTACAACTTCGAGGATGCGATTGTTATTTCTGAAAAAGTAGTTCGTGACGATATTTTTACCTCTATCCATGTTGATGATTATTCATTGGAAGTAAGAGATACTAAATTAGGTAATGAAGAATTAACAAATGATATTCCAAACGTTTCTGAAGAAGCTACTAAAGATTTAGATGAAAATGGTATGATTAGAATTGGAGCTGAAGTTAAACCTGGCGATATTCTAATCGGAAAAATTACTCCAAAAGGGGAATCAGATCCTACTCCAGAAGAAAAATTACTTCGTGCAATCTTCGGAGATAAAGCGGGTGATGTTAAGGATGCTTCATTAAAAGCTTCTCCTTCTCTACATGGTGTTGTTTTGGATAAAAAATTGTTCGCAAGAGCAGTTAAGGATAAACGTAAACGTACTCAAGATAAAGATGCTTTAGGCGCTTTAGAAATGGAGTTCGAGACTAAGTTTGTTGATTTAAAGGACAAATTAGTTGAGAAATTATTCTTAATCGTAAACGGAAAAACCTCTCAAGGTGTAATGAATGATTTGGGTGAAGAAGTATTGCCAAAAGGTAAAAAATACACTCAAAAAATGCTTTATGCTGTAGAAGATTTTGCTCACTTAAGTAAAGGTCAATGGGTAGCTGATGATGCTACCAATAAAATGGTTAATGATTTAATTCATAACTATAAAATTAAATTGAACGATTTACAAGGAGCATTAAGAAGAGAGAAATTTACCATTACAGTTGGAGATGAATTACCAGCAGGAATATTGAAATTAGCAAAAGTATACATAGCTAAAAAACGTAAACTTAAAGTTGGGGATAAAATGGCAGGACGTCATGGTAACAAAGGTATTGTTGCTCGTATTGTTCGTCATGAAGATATGCCTTTCCTTGAAGACGGTACGCCAGTTGATATTGTATTGAATCCACTAGGAGTACCTTCACGTATGAACATCGGTCAAATTTATGAAACGGTTTTAGGTTGGGCTGGACAAAAATTAGGACGCAAATATGCAACTCCAATTTTTGATGGTGCAACTCTAGATCAAATCAATGAATTAACTGATGAAGCTGAAATTCCTAGATTCGGACATACGTATTTGTATGATGGAGGAACAGGAGAACGTTTCCACCAAGCAGCAACAGTTGGAGTAATCTATATGTTAAAGTTAGGACACATGGTAGACGACAAAATGCACGCACGTTCTATCGGACCGTACTCTTTAATTACGCAACAACCATTAGGTGGTAAAGCGCAATTTGGAGGGCAACGTTTCGGAGAGATGGAGGTTTGGGCACTTGAAGCATACGGAGCATCTAGCACATTAAGAGAAATCTTAACTGTTAAATCGGATGACGTGATTGGAAGAGCTAAAACGTACGAAGCTATTGTTAAGGGAGAGTCTATGCCAGAACCAGGATTGCCAGAATCATTCAATGTATTGATGCATGAATTGAAAGGTCTTGGATTAGACATTCGTTTAGAAGAATAAAACAATTAACAATTAACAATTGATAAGCATACTGCTTGTCAATTGTTAATTATCCATTATCAATTATCAATTCAAGTTTTAAACTATGATGAATAATAGAAATAACAATAACAACAGAGATAAAAATCCAATCAAAAAATTTGATAAAATCTCGATTGGACTAGCCTCACCTGAATCTATCTTGGCAGAGTCAAGAGGTGAAGTGTTAAAGCCAGAAACAATCAATTATAGAACCCACAAACCAGAGCGTGACGGTCTTTTTTGCGAACGAATTTTCGGACCAGTAAAAGATTTTGAATGTGCTTGTGGAAAGTATAAACGAATTCGCTACAAAGGAATCATTTGTGACCGTTGTGGTGTCGAAGTTACGGAGAAAAAAGTACGTCGTGATAGAGTAGGACACATCAATTTAGTTGTGCCTATTGCTCATATTTGGTATTTTAGATCGCTTCCTAACAAAATTGGATACATTCTTGGTTTACCTTCTAAGAAATTAGATATGATTATTTACTACGAAAGATACGTAGTAATTCAGGCAGGTATTGCTAAAACTCCGGAAGGAGAGTCTGTTCAAAGATTAGACTTTTTAACTGAAGAAGAATATTTAAATATTTTAGACGCACTTCCACAAGACAATCAATATTTGGATGATTTTGATCCAAATAAATTTGTTGCTAAAATGGGAGCTGAGTGTATTATGGACTTATTAGCTCGTATTGATTTAGATGAACTGTCTTATCAATTGCGTCACAGTGCTAATAACGAAACGTCTAAACAACGTAAAACAGAAGCCTTAAAAAGATTACAAGTTGTTGAGTCTTTCCGCGAGTCTAACTTGAACCGTGAGAATCGCCCTGAGTGGATGATCATGAAAGTGGTGCCTGTTATCCCACCAGAATTACGTCCACTTGTGCCACTTGATGGGGGTCGTTTTGCAACTTCAGATTTAAATGATTTATACCGTCGTGTAATTATACGTAACAACCGTTTGAAAAGATTGATGGAGATTAAAGCTCCTGAAGTGATCTTAAGAAACGAAAAACGTATGTTGCAGGAATCGGTAGATTCACTTTTTGATAACACAAGAAAAGCTTCTGCAGTTAAAACAGAATCAAACCGTCCTTTGAAATCACTTTCGGATTCCCTTAAAGGAAAACAAGGTCGTTTCCGTCAAAACTTACTAGGAAAACGTGTGGATTATTCTGCTCGTTCGGTAATTGTTGTTGGACCTGAATTGAAACTATTCGAATGTGGTATTCCTAAAGATATGGCAGCCGAATTATACAAACCTTTCGTTATCCGTAAATTGATAGAAAGAGGAATTGTAAAAACGGTTAAATCAGCTAAAAAAATAATAGACAAAAAAGAGCCTGTAGTTTGGGATATCCTTGAGAATGTTATCAAAGGTCACCCAATCTTGCTGAATCGTGCTCCTACTTTGCACAGATTAGGTATTCAAGCATTCCAACCAAAATTGATTGAAGGAAAAGCAATCCAATTGCATCCTCTAGTTTGTACTGCATTTAATGCGGATTTTGATGGGGATCAAATGGCAGTTCACTTGCCGTTAGGACCAGAGGCTATTTTGGAAGCACAATTATTAATGTTGGCTTCTCATAATATTTTGAATCCTGCGAATGGCGCGCCAATTACGGTACCTTCTCAAGACATGGTTTTAGGTCTTTATTATATGACCAAAGAGCGTTTGTCAACTCCAGAAATGAAAATTTTAGGAGAAGGTTTAACTTTCTATTCTGCTGAAGAAACAAATATTGCCTTAAATGAAGGAAGATTAGAATTGAATGCTCGAGTAAAAATTAGAGCTAAAGATTTTAATGAAGATGGTGAATTAGTTTATAAAATTATACAAACTACAGCTGGAAGAGTTTTATTTAATGAAGTGGTTCCAGAAGCAGCAGGATATATCAATGATGTATTGACTAAGAAAAACTTAAGAGACATTATTGGACACGTTTTAAGCGTGACTAATGTGCCTACAACAGCTGCCTTCTTAGACAACATGAAGGATATGGGATACAAATTTGCCTTCAAAGGTGGATTGTCATTCTCATTAGGAGATATTAGAATCCCAGATGAAAAACCAAAATTAATTGCAGATGCCAGAGCACAAGTTGAAGGTATTTCGGCAAATTATAATATGGGTCTTATCACCAATAACGAACGTTATAACCAAGTTATTGATGTGTGGACTTCAACAAATGCGCAGCTTACAGAAACAGCAATGAAAAACATTAGAGAAGACCAACAAGGTTTCAACTCGGTGTATATGATGCTTGACTCTGGAGCAAGGGGTTCTAAAGAACAAATTCGTCAGTTAACTGGTATGCGTGGATTGATGGCTAAGCCTAAAAAATCGAATGCTGGTGGTGGTGAAATTATTGAAAACCCAATTCTTTCTAACTTTAAAGAAGGTCTTTCTATCCTTGAGTACTTTATTTCTACTCACGGTGCTCGTAAAGGTCTTGCAGATACCGCATTAAAAACGGCTGATGCTGGATACTTAACCAGAAGATTGCATGACGTTTCCCAAGACGTTATTGTAAACATCGAGGATTGTGGAACTTTAAGAGGAATTGAAGTATCTGCATTGAAGAAAAATGAAGAAATTGTCGAAACTTTAGGAGAAAGAATTTTAGGACGTGTAGCATTACAAGACCTTATCAATCCTTTAACTTCTGAAATCCTTGTTCATTCTGGACAACAAATTACAGAGGCTATAATGAAAACTATTGAGGCTTCTCCTATCGAGAAAGTGGAAGTACGTTCACCATTAACCTGTGAAGCGTTAAAAGGAATTTGTGCAAAATGTTACGGTAGAAATTTAGCTACTGGAAAAATGACTCAAAGAGGAGAAGCAGTTGGTGTTATTGCCGCTCAATCCATTGGAGAGCCAGGAACTCAGTTAACATTACGTACGTTCCACGTAGGTGGGGTTGCGGGTGGAATTTCTGAAGAATCTAGCATTATAACTCGTTTTGATGGTAAATTAGAAATAGAAGATTTAAAAACCGTTAAAGGAGAAGATAATGATGGTAATGCTGTTGATATTGTAGTTTCTCGTTCTACGGAATTGAAATTGGTTGATGTAAAAACAGGAATTATTCTGAATACTCATAATATCCCATACGGTTCAAGTATTTTTGTAAAAGACGGAGACGTAGTTTCTAAAGGAACAGTAATTTGTAAATGGGATCCTTATAATGGAGTAATTGTATCTGAATTTACAGGTAAAATTGCTTATGAAGATTTAGAGCAAGGACAATCCTACCAAGTAGAGATTGATGAGCAAACTGGTTTTCAAGAAAAAGTAATTTCTGAATCTAGAACTAAAAAATTAATTCCAACTTTATTGGTTTACGGTAAAGACAATGAACTAATTCGTTCATATAATTTACCAGTTGGAGCCCACTTGATGGTGGAGAACGGTGAGAAAATTAAAGCAGGTAAAGTATTGGTAAAAATACCACGTCGTTCTTCAAAAGCAGGAGATATTACCGGAGGTTTACCAAGAATTACAGAGTTGTTAGAAGCTCGTAATCCTTCAAACCCAGCAGTTGTTTCTGAAATTGATGGTGTTGTTTCTTTTGGAAAAATTAAAAGAGGGAACCGTGAAATTGTTATCGAATCTAAGTTTGGTGAGGTTAAGAAATACTTGGTTAAATTATCAAGTCAAATCTTAGTTCAGGAAAATGACTTCGTTAGAGCAGGTGTGCCATTGTCAGATGGAGCTATTACTCCAGAGGATATTTTAAGAATTCAAGGGCCAGCAGCTGTTCAACAGTATTTGGTAAACGAAATTCAAGAGGTATATCGTTTGCAAGGGGTAAAAATAAATGACAAACACTTCGAAGTGGTTATTCGTCAAATGATGCGTAAAGTTAGAGTTGAAGATCCAGGAGATACTTTATTCCTAGAAGAGCAATTAATTCATACCAAAGATTTTATTGTTGAAAACGATAAATTATATGGTATGAAAGTGGTTGAAGATGCTGGAGATTCAAGTACATTGAAACCAGGTCAAATTATTTCTCCTCGTGAATTACGTGATGAAAATTCATTGTTGAAGCGTACCGATAAAAATTTGGTTGTGGCACGTGATGTTATTACAGCTACTGCTACTCCTGTTTTACAAGGTATTACTAGAGCTTCGTTACAAACAAAATCGTTTATCTCGGCAGCATCGTTCCAAGAAACTACTAAAGTATTAAATGAAGCTGCTGTTGCAGGTAAAATTGATTACTTAGAAGGATTGAAAGAAAATGTAATTGTTGGTCATCGAATCCCTGCTGGAACAGGTATGAGAGAATATGACAATACAATTGTAGGTTCTAAAGAAGATTACAACGAAATGATGGCGAATAGAGAAGAATATATTTATTAAAAAAACAAAATTTTGCCACTAAGTCCTTATTTGGTTAAGTGACTTAGTGGCAAATTTTAATAAACTCTATAAAAAAAATGAGTGAATCAAAGCAACAACAAGGGCAAATCAATATAGAATTAGACGAGACTATTGCAGAAGGAATTTATTCTAATTTGGCGATAATTAATCATTCTGCATCGGAATTTGTTTTAGATTTTGTATGCATTATGCCAGGTACACCAAAGGCTAAAGTCAAATCAAGAATAGTTTTGACTCCACAGCATGCTAAAAGATTAGTAAAGGCATTGGCCGAAAATGTTCACCGTTTTGAAGTTTCTCATGGAGAAATAAAAGACACTGAGCAGCCTCCAATTCCGCTAAATTTTGGACCTGCAGGTCAAGCATAAAAATAAAAACGTCCCGATAGAAATCGGGACGTTTTTTGTTATATAAAATGGACGGACTTGATTATTTTTTTATTTCATAAATATTATATCCATTAACATCATCTATTTTTTTTATTTTATTTTTTTGAATTAAATTCTCTATAAATGGCTCTTCAGGAGAAGTACTATTCATTTTTATTTTTTTCGATACTCTAGAAATTAAGTATTTTGATTTTTCTAACTCTGAATCAGCCAATACAAATGAATAATTATGTTTAAATTTATTATCAGTAAATCCGTCAAAACTATTTAAATTATATAGTGATTTTTCGGTTGCATAGATGATTCTTACATCTAACTTTTTAAATTTTCTGTACAATCCAAATACATCATTATCATTGCAGAAAAGGTATAATGAATATAAAAATATTGTAGTAATAGAAATTAAAACATATAATTTAGAAAAATATTTTTTTAGATTATTAAAATGACTTATTATTTCAAGTGAACAGCCTAAAATTAAAATAAACAAAGGAGATAAATATAAGTATAATCGCTCGGAAAAAGGATACAGATGAAAAATGTTAAATAACAAGTGTATGATTAGAACGATACTAAGTAGTATTATTTCATCTTTAAATATTATTCCTTTTCGTTTAAAAAATATAATAAAAGGAATCGTTAAAAGCATTAAAAAAATTCCCCAAATTTCAAATGCATTATACATAAAAATCCACAAACCATGAATTGTATATAGCGAATATTTAAAAAAACTACTGTTTAATGGAATAAAGGAATCATTCCAAAATATTAGCATAAATTCTTTTAATTCCTTTGCGCCATCTTGTTTCATATACCAAATGAAATATATAATGTAAGGAATAGGTGCTATAAAAGTCAATAAATTTGTTTTAAAAAAGTTAGCTACCTCGGATAAATTTACTTTTATGTTTGAATTGATAAATCTAAATAGGATGTATCCAGCACAAGCGAAAAGTCCAATATTTGACATTAAACACCAAATCATAAAGAATATCCAATTGTATTTTTTGAACCAAGTGGTCTTGAAGTACACTAACAAAATTATAATTCCAGTTAAATCAATGGTATATTGTTTTAGAGTTAATGAATTTGAAATGTTAAAAGGGTTAAATAATAGAATGATAAAGGGTAAAAGAAAAATTAATTTAAATTTATTTTTCTTTATAAAAATGTAAAAAAAGAGTATTCCTAAAACAGATGAAATGAAGCTTAAAATTTTAATATTTATCCAAAAATGTAGCGGAGAAATAGTAATAATTAATTTTTGAAGTAACAAGTATAAAGGTGGTGCACTTTGATTATGTTTTAGTGGGTGTAAAAGTTCAATGAAATTAGAATACTTAATGTTGTTGCCTAAAGCGATTTCATCACCATTAAAAGTGGGAAATATAAATTGGATAAAAAACCTTAAAACTATTCCAGAAATCAAAAGCACTAGATATACTTTTTTCATCATATACCGTATTTTAAAATGCAATAAATTGCTCTAAAACCATCCTTCCAACTTATTTTTTTACCTTCTTCAAATGTTCTACCATAATAACTGATGCCTACTTCATATATTCGAATTCCTTTGATTTTAGAGATTTTTGCTGTAACTTCAGGTTCAAAACCAAATCGAGTTTCATTTAATTTTAGATTTTGAATGATTTCATTTTTAAACATTTTATAACAAGTTTCCATATCTGTTAAATTAAGATTGGTAAACATATTACTTAAAAATGTTAAAAATTTGTTCCCAATGCTGTGCCAAAAAAATAGTACTCTGTGAGGCTTGCCACCCATAAATCGGCTTCCATAAACCACATCTGCAATTCCGTCAAGTATAGGTTTTAAAAGGATATTGTATTCCTGTGGATCGTATTCTAAATCAGCATCTTGAATGATTAAAATATCCCCTGTAGCTTTATTAATTCCTGTATGAAGTGCTGCTCCTTTTCCTTTATTTATTTCATGCTTTAAAATTATAATATTTAAATCATTATTATTTAATAAATATTTATGTATGTTTATTAATGAGTTATCTGAAGAACAATCATCTACAATTATTATTTCTTTAGAAATATTGTTCAGTAATTTTACATCTTTTATTTTGTCCAAAATAAAATGTATTGTATTTTCTTCATTATATACTGGAATAATGATTGATAATTTCTCACTCATTCTGTAATTATATTTCTATTTTTGTTTCTATTTCTATTCAATTTTATAAAGTTAACAGAAAATTTAAAACATTTAAAATTTATATAAAGTAAATATATGCGGTTTTAATGATAAAAAAACTATGTAATTGATTTAAAGTTTATTCTTTAAAAATAACAAAAAAAATGATAAACATTTCATGATAATTATTTACCATAAAAACAATAAAGTAGTTGAATTAAAAGGAAGCGATTTTAATAGTTTTGGCTTAGAAATGAATCTATCTTTATCAGCTTTCTTATTTGATTTGGCCAAAATATATCCTGATGAACTCTTGGTTTGGTGTCATGAAAATGTAAAGGAACATTTAAATATTTCTGAAATAGAAAAATTATTTCATCACAAAAAAATGTTGATATCCTATAACCCATCCATTAGTCAATTTCTTAATAAAAGCATTGGCTATGTTGAACAATCGCCTTTTATTAAAGTCAATTCTGAGGTTATGTTTCCTACATGGCAAATGAGCAGTTGCGTTGGAGCAGTTTATTCTGAGCTATTACTCAGTTTAAAAAACAAGAAAAGTCTAGATGTAAATTTTGATTATTTTTTATGTTCTTTGGCAAAATTAGCCATGCCCAAAGGTGTTTTGTGTTATTCAGAGCCCAAACTTTTAAAGCATAAAATTGATTTCAAAAATAACAAGTCAAATCGTTACACTCTTTTTCGATTTGTAAAGCAACATTATAAATTTCGATGGATATTTTTGTTGTTTTTAAATTTGTTTTTGTATGAAAGAAAAACATCATTATTCCCTTTTTTATTTTCCCTCTTTTATAAAAATAGAGCTAAAAATTTTGATTTAAATTTTGACAACCCATATTTAATAGTAGATAAGAAAAGTATTTATGGGTATTCCTTAGATGTCATTATTCCTACTATTGGAAGAAAAAAGTATCTTTATGATTTTTTATTAGACTTAAAAGGTCAAACTTTTTTTCCAACAAGAGTCATTATAATTGAACAAAATCCTATTTCAGGAAACATTTCTGAATTAGATTTTCTTACCAATCAAGAATGGCCTTTCGAGATTTTACACACTTTTATAAATCAAACGGGTGCATGTAATGCTCGAAATATAGCTTTAAAGCAAGTTACAAGTGATTGGGTTTTCTTTGCGGATGATGATATTCGCATTAAATCTAATTTTATAGAAGAAACATTAAAAAAGATAAATGATTTAGGGGTAAAAGCAGTTTCTTTAAAATGTATTGAAAACGAAGATGATTCAAATGAAGATACAGTTTTTCAATGGATAACTTTTGGTTCAGGAAGTAGTTTTGTTTTTTCAGAATGCTTGAAGGACTCCGAGTTTTTGAAAGGATATGAATTTGGTTACGGAGAAGATGTCGATTTTGGTATGCAATTAAGAAATCGAGGGTGTGATATACTTTATTTTTCAAGTCCAAAGATCTTACATTTGAAAGCACCAATTGGAGGTTTCAGAACTAAGCCATTCTTGAAATGGCAAAATGATACAGTTCAACCTAAACCTTCACCCTCTGTAATGTTATACTTACTTTTACATTTTACAAAAGAACAAAACTTAGGGTATAAGACCATTCTTTTCTTTAAGTATTACAGGCTTCAAAATATTAAAAACCCATTTAGTTATTTTGCATATTTTAAAAAGCAATGGTCAAGAAGTAGATTTTGGGCAAATGAATTAAATAAAGCATAATGAATTTTACATTAATAATTTGCACTTATATGCGTGCTAAGCCTTTGCTTCAATTACTGCAATCGATTCAGAAGCAAACATTGTATCCCAATGAAATTTTAGTCATTGATGGCTCTGTAAATCATGAAACTCAACAGTTATTAGAAGAAAATACATTTAAAAATTTGAAATATTTTTTGGTTTCAGCAGAAGAAAGAGGTTTAACCAAGCAAAGAAATTTTGGAATAGAAAATGCATCAAAAAACAGTAGTGTTATTTCTTTTCTTGATGATGACACTGAATTATTGCCTAATTATTTCGAAGAATTAATAAAGACATTCATTGATGATAATTCTATTTCCGGTGTTGGTGGTGTTGCAATTAATGAAAATAATTGGAGTTTAGTAGAGCCAAATAAAAAATATAATTTAAAGCATTATAATTTAATAGATGGTTACTTTGCGATAGAGGGGCAACGCAATGTTGTTCGTAATTATTTAGGTTTACAATCCAATCTAGGCCCAGGAAGAATGCCTGATTTTTCTCATGGTAAAACTTGTGGATTTCCCTTGAATAATAAAATTTATGAAGTAGATTTACTTATAGGGATGTCATTTGCTTTCAGAAAAAAAGTTTTTGATGGCATTCGTTTCTCTACTTATTTTGAAGGATATGGTTTGTATGAAGATGCAGATTTTAGTATTAGGGCGTTAAAGTTTGGGAAAAATGTAATTAATACAAAAGTGCAATTGTATCATTTTCATAATCCGTCAGGAAGACCTAACCAATACTTGTATGGTAAAATGGTAGTGAGAAACGGATGGTATGTATGGAGAGTAAAAAATTCACATCCAAATTTTAATGCTAGATTAAAATGGCATTCTATAACCTTACTTTTGATAATGATACGATTTAGTAATATATTTACCACTACTAAAAGAAAAGAGGCCTTTACTGAAGCATTAGGAAGAACATTTGGTTGGATAAGTTTGTTTTTTTATAACCCCAAAAAGTATAATTATCTAAAAGATTAGATAAAAATAGATATGAAAGAATATAGTTGCTGCAAAATATGTGAAGGAGAAATTAAACTCATAAACAAGAAATACAATTTAGTTGAATGTGTCAATTGTAAATTGATATTTTGCAAATCAATTTTTTCTCAACATGAATTCATAGATGTTTATAATGAACTATACAATAAAGAAAATAGCCATTATGAAAGACATTCAAAAGATGAGTTTAATAAAATTTTGAATGGTCATTCTATAAAAGTAGGTTTTAATCGATCTAGACTGATAAAAAAAACGGTGCTAAATGGTAAATGTAAATCTGTTTTAGAGATTGGTAGCGGAGTAGGATTCATAGGTACCTATATTCGAAATCATAATGATGCTATTAAATATACTGGAGTTGAACTAGATAAAGAAGCTTTTGAAAAATCAAAAATTTTAAATTTGAATACTATTAACGGAGATTTTTCGGTTATAGAAAAGATAGAATCAAATTTTGATGTAATTATGATGTGGGAAGTTATTGAGCATTTACAGGATTTGAAATTATTTCTAGAATTAGCATATAAAAAACTAAATACGAACGGTAAAATTATTCTATCGACTCCCAATTATAATAAAATTTATAATTATCCAAATAGAGAAGAAGACCAGATATTTCAAGATTTGCCACCAATACATTTGAATTTTTTTACACCACAAAATATCAAAAATATTTTTGAAATACATCAATTTAAGAATTGTATTGTAAACGTGAAAAAACTTCCATATTTACAAGTATCGAGTTTTGTGTTTTATATAAATGTATTAAAATCTTTTTTTAACAAATATCAAGGTACTACAATTTATTTTGAAGCAACAAAAAAATAAGAATATTTAGTAAAGCGGAATGAAATGAGCATGAACGTAAATTGGTTTTAAACACTAATGACAATATGCGACTCGAGAGCTTTGCTCGAACTGGCAAAGCAATTACATATGACCAATAAAAAACAATAAATATCAGCATATGAAAACAATTGTAATCGCTCATAATTATAGCGAAATATCATTTGCTGCAATGAGTTATCATTTTGCACATTATATTGCAAACGACGGATATAGAGTTGTTTTTATTTCCCATAAACCTTATTTTTTTGAAGAACAGGTAATCGAGAAAAATGGAGGTGAAGTCATAGTGTGTTCTTGGCCTACTCAAAATAGGCCTACATCAATTAAAGACTTTATTTGGTTCATTAAAGTCTATTTAAAATACAAACCCAATATCGTCATCGGACATTTCGTTGGAAGTAATATAACTATTTTAGTTTCAAAAGTATTGTCGTTGGGAAAAGTTAAAACCTTCGAATATTACCATACTTTAACTAGTGCAAACCTATATGATTTAGGTAAAATTACTTTAAAACAAAAGTTTTTATTTTTCAGAAAAAGAGTGTTTTACAGCCTTTTTTGTGATAAAATATTTTGCCCATCGGCATTAGCAAAAAAAGAGTTGGAACATTTTTTTAATATAAAAAAGGGTATAGTATTGCTTAATCCTATGATTGATAGATTTAAAAATAAATCAAATTTATCTAACGAAAAAATAATAATTTCGTACTTAGGAAGATTTCAGACTTGTAAAGGGATAGATGTTCTTATCAAAGCTTTTAATATTTTCAAAATAAACTCACCTGAATCAAAATTTTTTTTACAAATTGCGGGTTCGGGTAATCAAGAAAATACAATTAGGGAATTAGCAAAAAACAACAAATCAATTCAGTTTTTCGGACAATTAGAGTACAATAAAATTGATGATTATTTGAATAAAAGTCATTTTACAATAATACCATCAAAGTCGGATAATTTGCCCACTGTTGGTCTTGAATCTATCATGAATCAGACCCCATTGCTACTATCCAATTCAACGGGTTTAGCCGATTATCTTGAAGATGGTAAAGATTGTTATAAGTTTGAGCCCAATATTGAATCGATTGTTGCACTTTTCAATACTATTAATACTAGTTTTAGCGATAATCAACAAATGAGTTTTAATGCGAGGATGACTTTTTTAAATCAATTTACAATTTCAAATTACTGTAGAGATTTAAAACAAATTATCGAATGAGATTTGCAATTATTACACATGTAGAACATATTCAAGTAGATAATTCCTTTTACGGATACGCTCCTTATGTGCGAGAAATGAATGTTTGGATTAAATATGCAGATAAAGTTAGTATCGTTGCTCCACTAGATTTTGGAAAAAACACTGCAATTCATAGTAAATATGAACATAAATCGATTCAATTTGTTCCTATTCCTGAGATGAATTTGTTAAGTATAAAATCTATTTTAAAATCTATTATACATACACCTAAAACCTCTTGGAAAATATATAAAGCAATGCAAAATGCGGATCATATTCATTTGCGTTGTCCTGGAAATATTGGTTTGTTGGGTTGTTTCATTCAAATACTTTTTCCTAACAAACCTAAAACTGCTAAATACGCGGGTAATTGGGACCCAAAATCAGCACAACCATTGACCTATCGTATTCAAAAATGGATTCTCAATAATACCATTCTTACTAAAAATATGCAAGCTTTAGTTTATGGAGAATGGAAAGGAAATTCAAAAAATGTAAAACCTTTTTTTACCGCTACGTATCATGAAAAAGAAAAAATTAATATACAGCCAAGAATTTTAAAAAATACAATACATTTTTTGTTTGTAGGCAGTCTTTCTAAAGGCAAAAGGCCATTATATTCAATTCAAATTGTTGAAAAGTTAGCTCAACTTGGATTTAATGTTGAATTAAAAATGTATGGAGAGGGTAAAGAAAGAGAAAATCTAATAAAATATTGTGAATTAAATCATCTTAACGACATAGTAAAATTTAACGGAAATCAAACGGAATTTGTAGTAAGAGAGGCCTATAAAGAAAATCATTTTTTACTCTTGCCATCAATTAGTGAAGGCTGGCCAAAAGTGGTAGCAGAAGCTATGTTTTGGGGCTGTTTGCCTATAACTACAAGTGTTTCATGTCTTCCTTATATGCTCGATGGAGGCGATAGAGGGTTGTTTTTACAAATGAATCTTAGTTTCGATGTTGATCAAATTAGGATAATTATTAGTAATCAGGAATTGTATAATGATAAAGTTATAAAATCAATTCTTTGGTCTAGAAAATATACATTAGATTTGTTTGAAAATGAAATTAAAGAATTATTAAGTCCATGAGAATTGTTCAAATTATTGATTCACTTGAAGTTGGTGGTGCTGAACGGATGGCTGTTAATTATGCAAATGCATTGGCTGGTAAAATTAGTTTTTCTGGATTAGTGGTCACTAGGAAGGAAGGTAATTTGAAAAGTAAGATTGAACAGAAAGTGAATTATCTTTTTTTAAATAAAAAAAAGACACTTGATTGGAAAGCAGTTTTAAAATTAAAAATGTATTGTGAAGAAAATAGCATTGAAATGCTTCAACCTCATAGTAGTTCTTATTTTATTGCTGTTTTAGTGAAGTTAATTTATCCGAAAATTCAAATTGTTTGGCATGACCATAATGGATTGAGTGAATTTTTAAGTTCTCAAAAATGGATTCCATTAAAAATAGCTTCATTTTTATTTAAAGGAATTATAGTGGTTAATTATCAATTAAAAAATTGGGCAGTAAGGGAGTTGAATTGTAAAAATGTTATTTATCTTCCTAATTTCACTAGTAAAGAAATAGATGTAAAATCTGAAACGGTTTTAAAAGGAAATTCTGGAAAAAGAATTGTCTGTTTAGCTAATTTAAGACATCAGAAAAATCATCTTTTGCTTATTGAAGTTGCAAAAAAACTTAAAATAAATTATCCTGAATGGACTTTTCATTTAGTAGGGAAAGATTTTGAAGACGAATACTCAAGAGAATTAAAAAACTCAATTTTTTCAAATAAATTATACGACAGTGTGTTTTTATATGGTTCAAGAGCTGATATTGTAAATATTATTAATCAATCAGAAATTGGTATTCTGACCTCAAGATCAGAAGGTTTACCATTAGTTTTATTAGAGTTTGGATTATATAAAAAGGCAGTAGTTGTTACTAATGTTGGAGAAATACCAATAATTATCCAAGATAAAAAAAATGGACTTCTAGTGCCTTCTGAGAACGTTGAATTGTTTTATAATTCAATTATTCTATTGATTGATAATCCGCCAATTCGAGAAAAACTAGGCGAAGAACTTTTTAATACTATTATGAAAAATAATTCTGAAAAGGGAGTATTAGATGATTATCTTAAATGGTTAAAAGAAATTTAAAATGCAAGAATCAGAAAAGAGATATTTGTTCTTTATTTTTTTGCACGTGGTCATTGGTGTTGCAATATATTATTTTCCATCTCTTTCTAGGGTATATGGAGCGTTAATTATATTGGCTAGTATTTTTTATGTAATAAATTCGCAAAATAAAAACAACGAAGTATTATATGCAGCAGCTTATATTGTTGGTAGTGAGGCGATTTTGAGGATGACAGGGGGTAATCCTGTTTATGAATTTTCTAAGTATAGCGTTGTACTTTTAATGTTTATTGGGTTCTATTATAAGGGAATTTCAAAAAATGCGGCAGCCTATTGGATTTTTTTACTGTTATTATTTCCAGGTGTTTTTATTGCAACCTATTCATTAAAGTATACAAATGATTTACAAAATAGAGTTTCATTTAATACTTCTGGACCTATTTGTCTCGGAATTTGTTCATTATATTGTTATCTTAGGCAAGTTACATTTAAACAAATTAATGAAATCCTATTCTTGATTGGATTACCAATAATTTCAACAACTGTATATTTAGCATTATTTACTCCGAGTGTTAGAGAAGTGATTACAGGAACGGGATCAAATTATACCACTTCAGGAGGATTTGGACCAAACCAAGTGGCTACAATATTAGGCTTAGGCATGTTTGTTTTCGTTTCTAGATTAATATATTATTCCCATTCCAAAGTATTATTCCTTATTAATTTTATTATAGCTTTTAATATTACCTACAGAGGCTTAGTTACTTTTTCTCGAGGAGGAATGATGACTAGCTTTATTATGGTAATAATTTTAATATTATTAACTTATTTTAAAATCAATTCCAAAGCTAGAATTAAAATGAATTTTGCTTTAATAACAATTTCCACGGTCTTAATTGCTACTTGGCTTTATACTTCAAATCAAACAGGGGGATTAATTGAAAAAAGGTATGCTAATGAAGATGCTAGAGGAAGGGTAAAAGAAGATCAATTTACAGGAAGAGGACAATTAGCAGCAGAAGAAATTAAAACTTTTTTAGAACATCCGATTTTTGGAGTTGGAGTAGGGAAAACTGCAGAAACAAGGCAGCAAAGAACAGGAGTTTTTATTGCAACTCATAATGAAATCACTAGGATGTTAGCCGAACACGGATCATTAGGTATTTTATGCTTGATTATTCTTCTAATAACTCCTTTATTTTTATATTTGGATAATAAACATAATATTTATTTGGTATGTTTTATTGTTTTTTGGATTTTAACTATAAATCATGCAGCCATGCGAATGGCCGCTCCTGCATTTATATATTCATTATCACTTTTAAAAGTAGTTATCAATGAGGAAAAGCCTCTTGTACATAGGGAATAAACTTTCCGGGCATAATTCAACAGTAACTTCAATTGAAACTCTAGGGGTACTACTAGAAAAGGAGGGTTATGAATTAATATATGCTTCGTCAAAACAAAATAAAGTTTTACGACTTTCTGAAATGATTTTCAGAACTATTCAATATAGAAATAAAGTAGATTATGTCTTAATCGATACCTACAGTACGTATAATTTTTGGTATGCTTTTATAATAAGTCAATTGTGCAGGTTCTATCACATAAAATACATTCCGAAACTTCATGGTGGAGATTTACCCAATAGACTTATTAAAAGCCCAATCTTAAGTAAAATGATTTTTAAATATGCTTATAAGAATATTGCGCCTTCTGAATATTTGTTTGAAGCATTTAAAAATAGAGGATATGCAGAATTAATTTGCATTCCAAATACTGTTGAAATTCAAAATTACACTTTTAAGGAAAGGAATAGCTGCGAACCAAATCTACTTTGGGTCAGGTCATTACATTCAATTTATAATCCGGAAATGGCGTTAAGTGTATTAGCTGAAATAAAAAGAGAATTCCCAAATGCAAAGTTGTGCATGGTTGGTCCAGATAAAGATGGAATGAAACCAAAGCTTAAAAAAATAGCAAAGCTTAAAAATTTAAACGTAGAATTTGCAGGGAAATTATCAAAAATAAAGTGGGTTAAATATTCGGAGCAATACGACATTTTTTTGAATACAACTCATTTTGATAATACTCCTATTAGTGTAATTGAGGCCATGGCTTTGGGTTTGTCAGTTATATCTACAAATGTTGGAGGCATACCCTTTTTATTAAAAGATAAAGAGACGGCTTTGCTTGTTGCCGATAATGATATTCATGCAATGGCAGAGGCTATAAAAGAACTCATTAATAATCATCAATTAAGAAACAAATTGGTCGTTAATGCTCACAATTTAGTACAACAATTCGATTGGAATTTAGTCAAAAATAAATGGTTACAAGTACTTTCTTGATTTTAATGTAACAACTTTATATACATTTGTACAATAACAATTTTTTAAAATTTAAATGGTAATCAATAAAAAAATACATTTTGAAATTTCAGAACGAAAAGTGTTATTGAGAGTTTTTGATGTGCTTTCTGTGATGCTTGCCTTGTATTTTGTTAGCATGGTTTTTAATTTTAATTATTTCAAAATTGCTAAAACAAATTATTTCTGGACAATTGTTTTAGGGATTTATCTGAATATATTTGGAACCGTATTTGAAATGTATAATTTACAAGTTGCGAGTAATCAATTTCAAGTAATTAAAAGTATTGTTTTGACTGCATCTACTACAGTTTTAGTTTATTTACTTACTCCAATATATACTCCAGTTTTGCCAACAAACAGAATTCAAATAGTAATTTTTTATGTGGCCATATTCCTTTCTTTGTTTTTATGGAGAATGTTTTATGTAAGGTTTTTAGCTTCTAATCGATTCACAAAAAAAGTAATTTTAATTTGCGATAAAGTCCAGTTAAAGGAGCTTGTCTTAGGCTTAGAAAATGCTGACCCTCATTATAAAGTCATGGGATATATCAATTCTGACAGTACTAATGACAATAAAAATAATAAGAATGATTTTATAAAGATTATTAATGTCGAAAAATTAGAACAATTTGTAATAGAAAATTCAGTTTCAGAAGTTGTAATTGCATCTCAAAAAACAGATGGCATAACTATAAATCTTTACAATCAATTAATACATTTATTAGAGAATGGTTATATCATAAGAGAATATACACAAGTCTATGAAAGCATTACACAACGAATCCCAGTTCAATATGTAGCAAGAGATTTTTACAGGTTTTTCCCATTTAGCAGAAGCAATCAAAATCATCTCTATTTATTGGTTGTACGAATTTTAGAAACTATAATTTCCCTAATTGGTTTGTTGATTGGAATTGTATTAACACCATTTATTTTATTAGGGAATTCTATTGGAAATAGAGGGGAGCTGTTCTATACACAAGACCGAGTGGGAAAAAATGGTAAAATTTTTAAGATTCTAAAATTTAGAACAATGAAAGTGAATTCAGAATCCAATGGTGCCGTTTTTGCAACGATAAATGATTTTAGAGCTACACCATTTGGAAAGTTTTTAAGGAAATCCAGAATAGACGAATTTCCACAGTTTATAAATATATTAAAAGGAGAAATGGCTGTTATTGGACCTCGACCTGAACGACCTATATTTGTAACAGAAATCGCTAATGTAATGCCTTTCTATGAAACAAGACACGTTATAAAACCAGGCTTAACAGGTTGGGCTCAGGTAAATTATTCTTATGGAGAAACTATTGATGATAGTTTGATAAAATTACAGTACGATTTATATTATATAAAACACAGAAGTATTTTTTTAGATATCAATATTGTTTTTAAAACCATGAGTACCATTTTATTTTACCGCGGACAATAAATTGCTTTTATTCCAAATAAGTTTTATAAGCAAAAAACCAGAAGTCATTATGATTGGTAAAACCACAAGTAAATGTGCTTTTTTCAGTATATAAAGTAGGTAAATTACTAAAAGGGCTATGCACAAAATCCCAGTAATTTTAGACCATTTTGTATTGTTTTTTACAATAAAGTAAATTAAAAATAAATACAACGGATTAAAAAGCAATACATTATAATTCCACAAAAGTTCTTCATGGAAAGAATAAAATCCCGCCCAAATAAAAAATAATCCTAATATACCTAAAAATCCAAAAAAGAATAGGGTGCATTTTTTTCTGTATAAAATAGCAAACAATATAAGTATTCCAATTAGTGAATACATACTGTCTAAAATAGAAAAAGGAGGTCTTACTCTATTCGCCTTAAATAACGTTTTTGATTCCGTTACTAAAGGTTTACCTCTGTAAGTTGTATATTTAAGATTTTCGTATAAATCAAAAGGCAAGAAAATTTTTGTGGCTTGTTGATCTACTTTGCTTCCAAAAATAATATTAATGCCTAGTTTTTGATAAAAATGATCTTTTGCATACGGATACAAAACATCTCTGTAACTACTGGTATCAATATTTTTTTTTACAATGGGTTGGTTTTGTAATACTTCATTTAAAACATCCACAATTTTAGTGGTGCAGTTTCTATCAATAAATTTATAAGTATAATATTTAGAGTCTGGATTTAAAGAAGCGCCCAATTTCTGAAATAATTTTTGTTTTTCTTCTAACGAAAGATTTAAAACTTGTTCAAAAATGGATCGGTTCTCAATGCGATAACTGTATTCAAAATCAGAATAAGGGTAAGCCGCTGCGAAATATTGCATATCACCTTTAACAAATTTCAAAACAAAATTTTCAGTCTGAAAATCAAACATTCCGTAATTGTAAATAAAATCAAAATCGGTAGTAGTATCTTTAATTCTTAAGGCAGTGTGACCGTATAAGGAATGCGATTCATCTGCTGTACCCACAGTTAGAACGCTAACTCTTGTGTTTTTTGTTATAGGTGTTAACTGGGAATACCCATTAACAATCACAAAAAATGAAATAAAAAAAAGGAACTTCTTAATCATTGAAATCGTTTTTGATTATCTAAAAATTCCTAAATCAACTTTTAAAGAAAAAACATTTGAATACAAAGCTGCACTTTGGTTTCCAATGTCTGTTAAAGCATAATCAATTTGAATGCCTTTGTATTTGAAACCCAAACCAATATTGGGTTGAAAGCTTAAATTTGTCGAATTATCAATTTGTACTGCATTTTGAAAATTCCCAAATCCTGTTCTCAAAAAAACTAAATCGGTGTAGCCATATTCAAATCCTATAGCGGGAGCAATACTTACAAAATCGGTTGCAAAAACATCATTTGTTTTAGCGAATTCCATGTTCAAATTGGCGCAAGCCAAAAGACTCGTTTCGTTATGGAATTCGAATTTTTTTGACATTCCAAATTGTGCTTTAGGTAAAGTAATTTCAGTACTTTCTGGTAAATCTTGATTTTGACCCGGAATTGCATTCTGAACCTTAGCATATTCATTCTCATTAATATTCCAAACGTTATAAGTTGTTGTAATATCTCGAAGCATTAATCCAAATTTCCAATCGTTTCGTTGAAACTGTAGTCCAACATCTACACCAAAACCCCAAGAATTAGCAAAGTCTCCAATTATTCTTCTTATGATTTTTGCATTTACACCATATTGAAATCCTTGTAATTTTAATTTTCTAGCATACGAAAAAGTAAATCCATAATCAGCAGTTGAAAATTTACTAACTCTATTGTAATCTATGTTTCCTTCAGAATCAATTAATTGTGTAGTGTTTAAAATATCATCAACTCCAAAACGAATCATAGAAATTCCCCATGCACTTTCTTCATCAATTGCTGTAGCATAAGCCGCAAAATCATATTGCGCAATGTTCGCAAAATAGCTTGCATGCATAAGCGATATTTGTTTATCTTCAATTCCTATTAGTCCTGCAGGATTCCAATAACCCGAATTTACATCGTTAGTGCTAGCAGTAACAGCATTTGCCATTCCTAATGCGGCGGCATCTACACCAATATTCATAAACTCATTCGAATATTTCCTAACGGCCTGCGAATGCGTTACGGAATACACGAACAAGAATAGTAACAAAGCCTTTTTTTTCAAAATCAATGAGTTTAATAAACACTGAGGTTTATTTTTTGTCAAAAATATACTTTTTTAACGAGGTTATTTCTTTGGTGAGATAAATTAATTGGAAAGAATTTTACCCAAATTAAAATATCAAATAAAAAACGTACTTCTCTTTGACTTATTGTGTTAAATTTGTATTTTTTGAAAGCTAAACGGTATATATAATGAAAATAAAGGCAAAAATTCCAAATACAATTACTCTTCTAAATCTATTTTGCGGATGCATTGCTCTAGTATTTGCTTTTCATCGTCATTTCGAAATGACTTTCGCTTTTGCAGCTTTAGGGATTTTCTTTGATTTTTTTGATGGTTTTTTTGCGAGATTGTTTAAGGTTTCAAGTCCTTTGGGATTACAATTAGATTCATTAGCAGATATGGTTACCAGTGGAGTTGTACCTGGATTAGTCATGTATCAATTAATGATTGATAACTCAACTTCTTCACAAACAAGTTACATGCAACTTTTTCCGTATTTGGGTTTTATCATTGCTTTGGGTTCTTGTTACAGATTGGCTAATTTTAATATTGATACACGACAAACTGACTCCTTTATTGGCTTGCCAACTCCAGCTAATTCCTTATTTATTCTGAGTTTGCCATTGGTTTTACAAAACACAGATTCGTTGTTTGTAATTGAAGCCTTAACCAATCAGTGGTTCTTATTATTAACAACCTTGTTTAGTGCCTATATTTTAAATGCTGATATTCCATTATTTGCTTTAAAAATTAAAAAGTTCAATTTTAAGGATAATGTGCTACAAGTCGTTTTTCTGATGAGTGCTCTTGTATTGTTAGTTTTTCTAAATTATTTAGCTATTCCACTTGTAATTGTAACCTATGTTCTGATATCTGTTGTGAATAATAAATTTTTGAAGAGGTAGTTTATATTGACATTGTTCACTTGTGATAGAGTTTTTTCATTATTTTAAAACCACACGAAAGGATTGACTTTGTCGAATTTCATTTTGTGGGGGAGCGTTGGAAATTCGGCAATCCGATTAAATTAAATAAATTAGGTAATACTTATAACAAAATATTCTCTCCAGGTAGGTTTAAATAATAATTAAAAATGATAACAGAAACAATTGATGGATTTAAAGTTCTAGAACATAATGATTACAAATCATTATTTATGGATTCTTCAAGAATTGATGATTGTATAAATTTTTTGTTCAAGAACAATATTAGAAAAATTAGTATAAACTACTATCAAGGTTTCAAAACAAATAATTTAGATTTTCTTTTAAAAATAAAAGATTTTATTGAAGGCATATCAATTTCTGGAGATAAGTTTGATTATTCGGTATTAAATAAGATGATAAAATTAAAAACGCTTCAATATTCAGATGATAAAAATAATGTGATTAATTTATCGAATTTTCCTGATTTAGAAACTTTATCATGTGATTTTACTTTAAATTTAAAAGGATTGGAAAGCTGTGTGAACTTAAAAAAATTAATTTTGTCTAAATTTAATCCTAAAGTTAAAGATTTATCCAATTTTCCAATATTTGAAAATTTAACCGAACTATATCTTTTCCAAACAAATATTATTTCATTAAAAGGTATAGATCGTTTAAATAATTTAAAAAAACTGCAACTTTATAGTGGAAATAAATTGGAAAGTATTTCAGATTTGAATTATTTGTCAAATGGTTTAGAGGAAATAGAAATTGAAAAATGTAAAAAAATTAAAGATTATGAAGTTTTAGGCAATTTAAAATTGATTAAAAGATTATTGATTTTAGATTCAAATGAAATACCGACAATCTCATTTATAAAAAACTTAAATAATTTGGAGTTTTTCAGTTTTGGTGGAACAAACGTTGTTGATGGCGATTTGTCATATTGTGAAAATATTAATTATGTTGGTTTTGATAATAAAAGGCATTATTCTCATAAATTTGAATATTTTAAAAATAGAAAAGCTAGGTAAAGAATCCGCTGTTACTCCACGAAATGTAACTCTACGAAGTCAATTCTTTAATGTGGAGAAAAAGAAACTAAAACTCCAATTTTTTCTTTCTCAATTCAAAATTCTGACCTAAATAAACACGTCGTACCATTTCGTCAGCAACTAGTTCCTCAGGAACTCCAGCTTTTAGAATACCACCCTCAAACATCAAATACGTTTTGTCAGTAATAGCTAAGGTTTCTTGAACGTTGTGGTCAGTAATCAAAATACCAATATTTTTGTTTTTTAACTGTGCTACAATTCTCTGAATATCTTCAACAGCAACAGGATCTACACCAGCGAAAGGCTCGTCTAAAAGAATAAACTTTGGATCGGTTGCTAGACAACGCGCAATTTCAGTTCTACGGCGTTCCCCACCAGAAAGCAAGTCACCACGATTGGTTCGAATGTGTTGCAAACCAAACTCATCAATAAGCGATTCCATTTTGGCTTCTTGCTCAGCTTTAGTATGATTCGTCAATTGCAAAACGCTCAAAATATTGTCTTCAATACTCAATTTTCTAAAAACTGACGCTTCTTGAGCTAAATAACCAATGCCTTGTTGCGCTCTTTTGTACATAGGGAAATCGGTAATATTTAAATCGTCGAGATAAATATTTCCTGCATTTGGTTTCACCAATCCTACAATCATATAAAATGAAGTCGTTTTTCCGGCTCCATTTGGTCCTAAAAGTCCCACAATTTCTCCTTGATTCACTTCTACCGAAATGCCTTTTACAACGCTTCTTCCTTTATAAGTTTTGACTAAATTTTCTGCTCTTAAAATCATTTTATGTTCGTGGTTCAAAATTCGTTATGCAACTTTTTTAGAAATTGTATTTCTTACGCTTTATTTTCTAAAGCTTCCCAAAATTCGTAAGCGCGACGCAAATGAGGTACAACTATAGTTCCGCCAACAAGAGTTGCAATTCCCATGGCTTCCATCATTTCTTCTTTAGAAATACCTTCTTTGTGACAATTTTCTAAATGATATTTTACACAATCGTCACATCGTAAAACGGCTGAAGCTACTAATCCAAGCAACTCTTTGGTTTTTACATCAAGAGCGCCTTCTGCGTAAGCATTTGTATCAAGATTGAAAATTCGTTTTACGATTTTATTGTTGTCGGCTACTAATTTTTCGTTCATTTTAGAACGATAATCATTGAATTCTTTTACTAAATCAGACATTTTTTTCTTTTTTATTTACAAACACCGCAATAAAAATACTTATTTCATACAGCACTAAAAGCGGTATAGATACAATTATTTGACTTAAAATATCAGGTGGTGTGATTATTGCTGCAACAATTAGAATAATAACGATAGCATATCTTCGGTATTGTCTTAAAGTTTGTGCAGTTACAAGTCCAATTTTAGTCAGGAAATAAATTACAATGGGCAATTCAAAAATTAATCCGCAAGATATCACTGATGTTTTTACCATACCTATATAATTATCGACATTGAATTCGTTTTTAATAACGCTACTCACATTAAAGCCTCCAAAAAAATTAACAGATAAGGGTAATATCAAATAATAGCCAAACAAAACGCCAGTAAAAAACAATATCGAAGCAGTTAAAATAAACCAAACGGCGTTTTTCTTTTCTTTTTCATACAAAGCGGGACTTATAAATTTCCAGATTTCCCATAAAATATAAGGAAAACCAAGAATGAATCCTGCCGTAATACAGGTCCAAATAAATATAGAAAATTGACCGCCCATTTCGGTACTCTGAATGATAAATGGCATTTCTTTGACACACATTCCTCCGTTATCAGCACCGAGATAGGTGGTTAGTTCACAAAATAATCGGTAGGTTATAAAATCAGGATGAATGGGACCAAAAATAATTTGGTCAAATACATAATCAATTATAAAATACGATAAACAAGAAACTACTAAAACTCCTATAGTAATTCGAATGAGCAACCATCTTAAGTCTTCAAGATGATCTAAAAATGACATTTCTTTTAATTGCTTTTTTGCCATTATAATATTCCTTCTTTTAAAATATCATGCAAATGCAATACGCCTTTGTATTCACCATTATCTACAACTACAAGTTGCGTGATAGAAAAATCTTCCATGATGTTAAATGCATCAACTACCATATCAGTCGATTGTATCATTTTTGGATTTTTTGTCATAATGTCTTTAGCAGTCAAATCGGTAAAAGAATCTCTATAACTTAGCATTCTTCTAATATCGCCATCGGTAATAATCCCTACTACTTTATTCTCGTTGATTACTGCTGTAACTCCCAAGCGTTTTTCAGAAATTTCGAAAATGACTTTTTTAATAGAAGTATCTGGAGCAACCATTGGTTTTAATGAATGTACCAACATTGCAGAAACTTTAAGCAATAATTTTTTACCTAATGCCCCTCCTGGATGGTATTTTGCAAAATCTTCAGGTTTAAAATGCCTCATTTCCATTAAACAAACAGCAAGAGCATCGCCCATTACCAACTGAGCGGTAGTGCTATTAGTAGGCGCAAGATTATTAGGACACGATTCAGAGTCAATAGTGGTATTTAAAACACAATCGGAATTTTTTGCTAAAAAGGAAGTCATGTTTCCTGTGATGGCAATTAAGGTATTTCCGAAATTTTTTAAAATAGGGATTAGAATTTTTATCTCAGGACTATTGCCACTTTTTGAGATGCAAATGACAACATCGTCTTTTTGAACCATACCTAAATCACCATGAATAGCCTCTGAAGCATGAAGAAATAACGATGGCGTTCCTGTAGAGTTCATTGTTGCTACAATTTTTTGCGCAATAATGGCACTTTTTCCTATTCCGGTTACAATCAATCTGCCTTTACAATCAAAGATGATTTTGGTTGCTTTGACAAAGCTTTCATCAAGAAAATCAGCGAGTTTTGCTATCGATTGGCTCTCAGATAAAATAGTTTTTTTGGCTGTAGCCAATATATTTTCTTTAGTTATCAAAACAGAATTGTTATAAAATTTGTAAGTGTAAAAGAAATTAGTATCTTTATGTGTTGCAAATTTATACAAAAATACCATTAACAAAGAATGAATTCAAACGAAATTGACATACACAAAGAACTAAAAAAATATTTTGGTTTTAACCAATTTAAAGGTTTACAAGAACAGGTTATAAAAGCGATATTGGCAAAAGAAAATACTTTCGTAATTATGCCAACAGGTGGTGGAAAATCGTTATGTTACCAATTACCCGCTTTAGTTCAAGGAGGAACAGCAATCGTGGTCTCCCCGTTAATTGCCTTAATGAAAAATCAGGTCGATGCCATTAGAAGTTTATCTTCTGAAAATGGAATCGCTCACGTACTCAATTCATCGCTTACCAAAACAGAGATTACTCAAGTTAAGAAAGATATTACTTCAGGTTTAACAAAACTTTTATATGTTGCTCCAGAATCGCTAACTAAAGAAGAATATGTCAATTTTCTTCAAAATGTGCCTATTTCATTTGTCGCTATTGATGAGGCGCATTGCATCTCTGAGTGGGGACACGATTTTAGACCGGAATACAGAAATCTTAAAAACATCATTAAGCTATTAGGAGACGTTCCAGTTATAGGATTAACAGCTACTGCAACACCAAAAGTACAAGAGGATATTCTAAAAAATTTAGAGATGTCAGATGCAACCACTTTTAAAGCTTCTTTCAATAGGCCTAATTTATTTTATGAAGTTCGAACAAAAACTAAAAATATAGAATCGGATATTATTCGATTTATCAAACAACACAAAGGAAAATCAGGCATTATCTATTGCTTGAGTCGCAAAAAAGTAGAGGCTATTGCCGAAGTTTTACAAGTAAACGGAATTAGTGCGGTACCCTATCATGCAGGACTTGATGCTAAAACCAGAGCCAAACATCAAGATATGTTTCTTATGGAAGATGTTGATGTAGTGGTTGCTACCATTGCATTTGGAATGGGAATCGACAAGCCTGATGTTCGTTTTGTGATTCATCATGACATTCCAAAATCATTAGAAAGTTATTACCAAGAAACAGGTCGTGGCGGTCGTGATGGAGGCGAAGGACATTGTTTAGCCTATTATTCCTATAAAGATGTAGAAAAATTAGAAAAATTTATGTCAGGAAAACCTGTTGCTGAACAAGAAATTGGTTTTGCATTGTTGCAAGAGGTTGTAGCTTATGCCGAAACTTCTATATCAAGAAGAAAATTTCTATTGCATTATTTTGGTGAAGAATTCGACAGCGAAACAGGAGACGGGGCTGATATGGATGATAATGTTCGAAATCCTAAAACTAAAGTAGAAGCACAAAAACAGGTGGTTACCTTGCTGGAAGTAGTTCGCGACACCAAGCATTTATACAAATCTAAAGAAATAGTTTTCACATTAATTGGTCGTGTAAATGCTATGATAAAAGCGTATAGAACTGATACGCAACCTTTTTTCGGAGTAGGAAAAAACTTCGAAGAACGTTATTGGATGGCATTAATTCGCCAAGTTTTAGTGGACGGATTATTATCTAAAGATATTGAAACCTACGGAATTGTTAAAGTAACCGAAAAAGGATTAAATTTTATTAAGAATCCCGTTTCATTCCTGATGTCAGAAGATCACGAATATAACGAAACCGAAGATGAAGCAATTGTAACGGCAGCAAAATCTACAGGAACTGCCGATGAGGTTTTAATGTCTATGTTGCGTGATTTAAGAAAAAAAGTAGCCAAAAAATTAGGTGTTCCTCCGTTTGTAGTGTTTCAAGATCCATCATTAGAAGACATGGCTTTGAAATATCCAATTTCTTTAGATGAACTGGGAAATATACATGGAGTTGGAGAAGGAAAAGCCAAGAAATACGGAAAAGAATTTGTAGAATTAATAAGTCGTTATGTAGATGATAACGATGTTATTCGTCCTGATGATTTAGTTGTAAAATCTACTGGAGCCAATTCGGCAAACAAGTTATACATTATTCAAAATATAGACAGAAAATTATCTTTAGAAGATATTGCTTCCGCTAAAGGCATGAATATGGATGCTTTAATAAAAGAAATGGAGCAGATTGTAAACTCAGGAACAAAGCTCAATATTAAATATTGGATAGATGACCTATTAGATGATGATCAACAGGAAGAAATTTATGATTTTTTTATGGAATCAGAATCTGATAATATAGAACATGCTTTAAAGGAATTTGATGGTGATTATGATATTGACGAATTGCGTTTAATGCGAATTAAGTTTATTAGCGAAGTAGCGAATTAGAGTTCTAATTTTTATCCTTCATATAGTTCCCCACGATGAGGTTTCAAGGTATCACGAATCACTATCATGTTTTCATCCGTAACTACCATAAAAGCAATAGCATGCATTTCGTTTTTAATTTCGAAACCAGTAATGTTTAAAGAAAACTTTTCGATAGATATGAATTCTTTTAAATGAATTTCATGATGTTCAGCCGTTTTTGAGGAAGTAGGTCCACGAAAATCCCATATCAATTTTATTTTTCTAGACATTTTTTGAGGTACAAATATTTTTAGTGGCTAAGATACAAAGTATAATTTGAAAATGGTTTCTAAATTCTACAATCAAAATTCACTTCAAAATACTATTTTTGCATATTGATTCTGTTTTTCGAATAAACGATTAAACTAATCAATGAATAAACACTATAAAATGCCAAAAGAACTTCTTATTCAAGTATCTCCAGAAATAGCTTCAAACGAGTCATTACTCAAAGACTATTTGGCTAAGGAAATAAAAGTTACTTCAAAAGAAATTCAACATATCACTATTCAAAAACGTTCGGTAGATGCTCGTCAAAAAGCAATTAAAATCAATTTAAAATTATTGATTTTTTTACAGAATGAGCCATTTTTTGAACAAAGAATACAACTTCCAGAGTATAAAGACGTTTCCAATGCTCAAGAAGTAATTGTTGTTGGCGCTGGTCCGGCTGGACTTTTTGCTGCTTTACAATTAATAGAATTGGGATTGAAACCAATAGTAATTGAACGTGGAAAAGATGTTCGTGGACGTCGACGAGATTTAAAAGCCATAAATGTCAATCATATTGTAAACGAAGATTCCAATTATTGTTTTGGAGAAGGCGGTGCGGGAACTTATTCGGACGGAAAACTATATACAAGATCTAAAAAGCGTGGAGATGTTACTAGAATTCTAGAACTTTTAGTTGCATTTGGAGCTTCGGAAGATATTTTAATTGAAGCGCATCCGCATATTGGAACTAATAAATTACCTCAAATTATTCAGGACATTCGAGAAAAAATTATCGAAATGGGAGGGAAGGTGCTATTCGAAACCCGACTAACGGATATTTTAATCAAAAACAATGAATTTCAAGGCATTGTTACTCAAAACGGAGACAGCATTGCAGCGTCAAAAATAATATTAGCAACAGGACATTCTGCTCGCGATATCTTTGAATTATTAGATAGAAAAAAGGTATTTATAGAAGCCAAACCATTTGCTTTGGGCGTAAGAGCAGAACACCCTCAATCCTTAATAGATAGTATTCAGTACAGTTGTGATTATAGAGGTGAGTTGCTGCCTCCAGCACCTTATTCGATTGTAAAACAAGTTAACGGACGAGGAATGTATTCGTTTTGTATGTGTCCGGGTGGTGTAATCGCTCCTTGTGCAACAAGTCCAGGAGAAGTAGTTACAAATGGTTGGTCGCCATCAAAGCGAGATCAAGCAACAGCCAATTCAGGAATAGTTATTGAATTAAAATTAGATGATTTTAAACCATTTGCTAAATTTGGTGCATTAGCTGGAATGGAATTTCAAAAAAGTATTGAGCAAAAAGCTTGGCGTTTAGCAGGTTCTACTCAAAAAGTACCAGCCCAACGTATGGTTGATTTTACTCAAAATAAAGTTTCTTCGTCTATCCCAAAAACATCATATGTCCCTGGAACCACTTCTTTAGAAATGGGACAGATTTTTCCAAGTTTTTTAGCCCAAATATTAAGAGAAGGTTTTACTGAATTTGGAAAATCGATGCGAGGATATCTTACTAATGAAGCAATCTTGCATGCACCAGAAAGTCGAACATCATCACCCGTTAGAATACCAAGAGATTCAGAAACATTAGAACATCTTCAAATAAAAGGGTTGTATCCATGCGGTGAAGGTGCTGGTTATGCCGGTGGCATAATTTCAGCGGCCATTGATGGGGAGAAGTGTGCTTTGATGGTTGTGAAAAGTTTGAAACATTTTTGAATTATTTCTGTAATGATTTATTTTAAAAAAGCATAAATTGTTATTAATAATTCAATAAAAAATTAAATTTCAGAAATATATTGAGATATGAATAATTTGTTTTTTGATTGTTAAGGACAAAACAAAAGGCCAATATATTGTTAGGTAAAAAGTTGTATTTTTAGCAAAAATTTTTAACAATGATTTCGATACCAGAAGAATTTCAAATTAGTACACCAATTGTTCAAGATACCTATTTAGTAAATGGCGAACTAAAAAAATGGACAGGGCAAACAACGCCAGTATTCTCTACAATTTCATCTACTGAAAAATACGAACCAACTTTATTAGGGTCTATTCCTTTTATGGGAGAAACCGAAGCTTTAGAAGCGGTTACAGCAGCTGATGTCGCATTTAATAATGGACAAGGCTTGTGGCCAACGATGAAAGTGGCTGATCGCATTAAATGCATGGAAAAGTTCGTAACTCAAATGAAAACTACTAGAAGTGAAGTAGTTAAACTTTTGATGTGGGAAATTGGAAAAACATTAGGAGATTCTGAAAAAGAGTTTGACAGAACAGTTGAATATATTTATGATACCATTGATAGTTATAAAGAATTAAATGCTAGAAGTGCTCATTTTTCTAAAGTTCAAGGAATAAATGCTATGGTGCGCAGAGGACCATTAGGAGTTGTGCTATGTCTTGGGCCTTATAATTATCCATTAAATGAAACCTTCTCATTATTGATTCCTGCATTAATTATGGGAAATCCTGTAATTTTTAAACCAGCGAAGCATGGAGTTTTATTAATATCACCTTTGTTAGAAGCGTTTAAAAGTAGTTTCCCAAAAGGAGTTATAAACATTTTATATGGTAGAGGTAGAGAAGTTGCATCTCCAGTGATGAAATCAGGAAAAGTAGATATTTTAGCTTTGATAGGAAACAGTAAATCAGCAATTGCTTTGCAAGATCAGCATCCTAACAAAAACAGATTGCGTTTAATTTTAGGATTAGAAGCCAAAAATCCAGCAATTATTCTTCCAGATGCCGATTTAGATTTGGCTATTCAGGAATGTATTGCAGGATCGTTATCTTTTAATGGGCAACGTTGTACTGCATTAAAAATCCTGTATGTGCATGAAACAATAGCGGATGAGTTTAATAAACGTTTTGCTGCTAAAGTTGATAGTTTAACTTTTGGAAATCCTTGGGAAAAAGGAGTCTCTTTGACACCATTACCTGAGAAAGAAAAACCAGCTTACATTCAGGAATTGATTGACGATGCCACTAAAAATGGCGCAAAAGTCATTAATGAGAAAGGCGGTCAACATTCAGCAAATTTTATTTTCCCAGCTGTTTTATTTCCAGTAAATAAAAACATGAGAGTATATCATGAAGAGCAGTTTGGACCAGTTGTGCCAATTATGACTTTTAAAGATATTCAAGAGCCTTTAAATGATATGGCCGAGTCTAATTATGGACAACAAGTAAGTTTGTTTGGAAAAAACATCAAAACCATTGCTCCATTAATTGATACATTGGTTAATCTTGTTTCACGTGTAAATTTAAATAGTTCTTGTCAAAGAGGACCAGACGTTTTTCCATTTACAGGACGTAAAGATTCTGCTGTAGGAACATTGAGTATTCATGATGCCTTGCGTTCGTTCTCTATTCGAACTTTTGTAGCTTCAAAAGACAATGACTATAACAACGAGATTTTACAAGCGTTATTGAATAGTAAAGAATCTAATTTTATTAATACAGATTATATATTATAAAATGTATCAAAGTAGTAAAAAAAGCCATGAACAATTTTTATGTTTATGGCTTTTTCTTTTAATAACTATTTTCTTTTTAATCGGTCTTTAAAAACTTTTTCAAATTTTTCAATCTTGGGTTGAATGACCATTTGGCAATACCGTTGACTTTTATTATTTTCATAATAATTCTGATGGTATTCTTCAGCTTTATAAAACTTTGAAAAAGGCTCTAATGTAGTAACGATAGGACTTTTATATACTTTAGCTTTTTTTAATGCACTTATAATGGTTTGAGCGACCAGTTTTTGTTTTTCATTTTTATAAAATATTACTGAACGGTATTGTGTGCCAACATCGGCTCCTTGTCTGTTTAAAGTGGTTGGATCATGAACGGTAAAAAAGACTTTAAAAATTTCATCTAAATTAGTACTATTTGTGTCATACGTAATTTGAACAACCTCAGCAGCGCCTGTTCTTCCCGAAGAGACTTCATCATAAGTAGGATTGCTAACACTTCCTCCAGAAAATCCCGAGACAACTGATTTTACTCCTATAAGATTTTCGTAAACGGCTTCAACGCACCAATAGCAACCACCGCCAATTACTATGGTTTCTAAATTAGGTTCTGATTTCATTTTATTTTTCTCTATTTTTTGCCCAAACATATTTGTTGCTATAAGGCATAGTAGTATTAAATTTTTCATCTTATTTAGTATCAGGTTCAAATTCTAAAGAAACGGCATTCATACAGTATCTTTTTCCGTTAGGTTCTGGGCCATCATCAAAAAGATGTCCTAAATGGCTGTTGCATCTGCCACAAAGTGCTTCAATTCTGCGCATTCCATAGGAGTTGTCGTTTTTAAAAACAATACTTGATTTATTTTCTTGTTCAAAAAAACTAGGCCAACCACAACTGCTTACAAATTTTTGATTTGAACGAAATAATTTGTTGCCACAAACTGCACAATAATAAGTTCCCTTAGTTTCAGAATTCCAAAGTGTGCCCGTAAAAGCTCTTTCTGTATTGGCCTTTCGTGCCACTTGATACAAATCTTCGGGTAGTATTTTTTTCCATTCTGAGTCAGAAACAGTAAGTTTTTCAGTACTTGTTCTAGAATAATACGGATTATCTGATGTATTCATTTTATTTTCCATAGGATTAGATTTTTTTGTTTCTACTTTATTAGTTTGATTTTGGCCACATGCTTGAAAAATTAACATCGGCAGCATCAATACTACATTTAAAATAAACAACCTTTTTTTCATAATTTTTAGTTTTTAATTTCACTACAAATTTACAAGCGAATTTACACTTTGAAATGTCAGTTAGTTTACAATTAGACTTTCATTTAAATAAACTTTAACGTTTAAAATCGTTTAACTTATCAACTATAAATTTAGGAAGACTATCGGTTTTGATGGCTATCAAACACTAGTTAAACTTTTCACAAATTTAAAAAGTAAGCAAAGACCATTTCTTTTTTTGTATTTTTGACATTCACAAAATCCTATGAAAGAAGAAGAAGTAATTTTAGTGAACGAAAACGATGAGCAAATTGGATTAATGCCAAAATTAGAGGCTCACCAAAAAGCAATTTTGCATCGTGCTTTTTCAGTTTTTGTTTTGAATAAAGACAACGAAATCATGTTGCAACAGAGAGCTCATCAAAAATACCATTCGCCATTATTATGGACAAATACTTGTTGCAGCCATCAACGTAATGGAGAGACAAATATAGAAGCGGGAACAAGAAGATTGTTTGAAGAAATGGGTTTTAAAGCAGAATTAAAAGAACTTTTTCATTTTATTTACAAAGCCCCTTTTGATAACGGATTGACCGAACACGAGCTCGACCATGTAATGATTGGTTACTTTAATGAGAGTCCAGTCATAAATCCAGAAGAAGTGGAAGATTGGAAATGGATGAAAATTCAAGATGTAAAAGAGGATATGATTTTGAATCCTGATATTTATACCGTTTGGTTCAAAATAATATTTGATGAATTTTACCATTTTATAGAAGATCATTCACTTTAACTTCAATTTTTAAAATCAAATTTATTATGAAAGTAACAATATCCAGAAAAGCCCATTTCAATGCAGCCCATCGATTGTATCGAAAAGATTGGACTTTTGAACAAAATGATTTGATTTTTGGCAAATGCAATAATCCTAATTTTCACGGGCACAACTACGAACTAATAGTTAGTGTAACTGGCGAAATAGACAAAGAAACAGGGTATGTTATGGATGTAAAATTCTTAACAGATATTATTAAAGAAGAAGTTGAAATCCCGTTTGATCATAAAAATCTTAATTTGGATGTTCCCGAATTTGAAAATCTAAATCCAACTGCTGAAAATATTGTAGTTGTAATTTGGAATAAGATTAGAAAAAAAATAAAATCAGAATTCGAATTAGAAGTAGTGCTTTACGAAACACCACGTAATTTTGTAACCTACAGAGGAGAATAATGGCACTTAAAGTAGGAGATAGAATACCCAATTTTACGGCAATAAACACTAATGGAACTGTTTTTGAAAGCCAATTTATAATAGGAAAAAAGCCTGTAGTAATTTATTTTTATCCTAAAGATGATACTCCAGGGTGCACCGCTCAAGCGTGTTCGTTTAGAGATCAATATGAAGATTTTACTGATTTAGGTGCTGAGGTTATTGGGGTTAGCAGTGACACTGTTGCTTCTCATCAAAAATTTGCAAAACAGCATCAATTGCCATTTATACTTTTATCCGATTCTAATAAAAAAATTAGAAATCTTTTTGGAGTTCCTTCGGGTTTGTTTGGATTACTTCCTGGAAGAGTAACTTATGTAGCCGATAAAAATGGAATCATAACATTAATATTTGATAATAGTTTGATGGCCACCAAACATATTCCAAAAGCATTATCCTCATTAAAAAAATTATCATAGTTTTGTTCATCACTATTAATTTTTACAATAGAAAAGTTTCCAAAAAAAGATGATAAATTCAAAACTATACCCTTTATTGTTTAATCCAATTCTTAAAGAAAGAATTTGGGGAGGGACGAAACTAAAGTCGTCACTAAATAAGCCTATAACTTCGGATATTACAGGAGAAAGCTGGGAATTATCCACAGTTGAAGGTGATGTAAGTGTTGTTTCAAACGGTCATTTAGCTGGAAAAACATTAATCGAAATTATAAATGATTTTCCAAATGAACTTCTTGGAACTGAAGTTTACAAACGTTTTGGCAAACAATTCCCATTGCTTTTTAAGTTTTTAGATGCTAGAGAAGATTTGTCTATTCAGGTGCATCCTAATGACGAATTGGCAAAAAAACGTCATAATTCTTTTGGTAAAACCGAAATGTGGTATATCATGCAAGCCGATGAAAATGCTAGAATTATAGTTGGTTTTAAAGAAAAATCGAATGCAAAAGAATACATCGAAAATTTAGAAAACAAAACAGTATTATCGATTCTAAATGATGTAAAGGTAAAAGCTGGCGATGTTTTCTTTTTAGAAACTGGAACCGTTCACGCCATAGGAGCTGGATTGCTAGTTGCCGAAATTCAGCAAACGTCTGATATTACATATCGTATTTATGATTTTGACAGGGTAGATGCGCAAGGAAATACCAGAGAATTGCACGTCGATTTGGCTTTGGAAGCTATCAATTACAATAAAACAGAAACTAAAAAAGAGTATACTAGAATTGCGAATGCGTCTAATAAAATAGTGAATTGTGACTATTTTACAACCAATTTTATTCCTCTTGACGGAATTATTTCTGTGGATAAAAACGGAAATTCATTTACAGTTTATATGTGTGTAGATGGTTTTTTTGAAATTGTAGCCAATGAAACTTTCTATCACTATAAAAAAGGGGATACGGTATTAATACCTGCTTCATTAACAGAATATAAGTTGTCAGGAAAAGGGTCGATTTTAGAAATTTACATTTCGTAGTAGGTTATAGAAAGATTATATGTATTTTTGCACCCGAATTAAGAAATTTAAAAATTAAGAATACCATGGCAAACGTTAAAAATTTAAAAAAAGACATTAACTACGTTTTAGGAGATATTATAGAAGCGGTTTACTTATTTGAAATGTCGACTACGGGAAAACCAACTGAAGCAACTAACGCTTTGATTGATGAAGCAATCGCCACTTTTGATACTTTAATTACTAAAGTAAACGCTAAAAAAGTAGAAAACAAAAAAGCACATTTCAAACAAATAAATGTTGAATTAGAACAAGCTGCAAATCAATTGGTTGCTAAAATCAATGAATTGCAATAAAAAAAGTCAATAAAAAAGTGTTGTTTTATTTTGCAAATATAAAATACACTTCTATATTTGTAATCATATAATACCGCCAGCGTAGCTCAGTTGGCTAGAGCAGCTGATTTGTAATCAGCAGGTCGTGGGTTCGAGTCCCTCCGCCGGCTCAAGAGACCGTTCCAGTTTTGGGACGGTCTTTTTGTTTTTATACCTGTTTGAAGTTATTTCAATTTTCGTATAATTATTTCAAAAGTTGCTAAGTGATTTTACTCTTGTTTCTTTCTCTCTTTATAAAATTGAATTAATTTTTTTCCGTAAAGTGATTGTGCAATTTTTGGTGTCATCGATTTTTGTATTGTATCTAAATATTTTAAATTGATATTTGAAATCTCAGTTAATGCAACATAAGGAGCAATTTCATAGTCTTTATTGTTGAGCGCAAAATTAGTGGTAAATAAATACCTTCTTTTTAAGTTTAGATTTTGTTTTGCTTCTATACTATCAACCTTTCTAAAGTTCTTGTTTTTATAAGCATTGAATTTTAGCTCTGTTAAAGATAAATTTTCATCATTGAAACGAGAAGTGATTTTTTTAAATTCGTCGTATTTATCCTGATTTTTAGACCCCGTTATTTTAGTATCAGAGTTAAAATAGTCTAAACTCGTTTGAATGTCTATAGTTCCAGCTTCGGCAAAGAATGATAAATTATTATCTAACGAATTGGTAACGCCTCTATCCAAAAACAAATAATACATTTCAGGAGATTTAATAAATAAATCACTTGTAAAATGTGAATCTCCATTGATTTCAATAGTATCAATGGCTACGAGTGATGTATCGACTATTTTTTGAATATATAGGGTGCCTTTTTTTAATCCTTTTACGTTTCCTGTAATATGCAAATTGCTTTTAGATTCGGGTTTGTTGCAAGAGGAAATTATTACTAAAAAAAATACGGTAATGATAGAATATTTCACGTTTAGATACTTTTGGTATTTTACAAATAAATAAAAAAATCCCCAAATTCTTCATACAACTTGGGGATAATATTTTTTCAATTTTAACCTTTTAGCCAAGCTTCTTTTAGTTTGGTTTTGCTTTTATCTGATGCTTCATAGCCTTCTTTATCTTCAAAAGTAAGTTTGGTTTTTCCTTTTACGATTTGTTCTTTTCCATCACGCTTTATTTTTACAGTAATAAGTTCATCATTTTTCCATGATTCGCTTAAGGTTAGCATATCATAAATGTTTTCTAAATTGTAATTGATGTCATTTATAGCTAGTATCGCGTCACCGCCTTTTAAACCAAGTTCGTTAAAAAAATCATTCAATTCAATATTTGGAACAATACTTATCGTTTTAGTTTCAGGGTTTACAGTGATGTATGGCGTTTTGTCTTTTATAAATACGTTTCCAGGAACTTTTACATTTATTTTTGTAACACCTACTTTGGCAAAAAAAGTTTCATATGGAATTGGAGTTTCACCAGCAACATAAGTGGTTAAAAATGTGCCAACTTCTGGAAATGTAAATGCAGTAATTTTATCAAAAAGTTCATTGTCATTAAACGGTTTATTAGCACCATATTCATTAGATAATTTTTGCATTAAATCTAAAATTCCTCTTTCACCATTGCTTTTTTCTCTAATAATAATATCCAGACACATTCCTATCAAAGCGCCTTTTTCGTATACATTTAAGTATTGATCTTTATACGGCTGGTTTAGTACGTTTTCACTCATTTTAGTAAAAGACATCGTGTCGTTAAGCTCATTAGCATTGGCTATCTTTCCTGACATTCTTTCGTAAAATTCTTCTTCAGAAATCAAACCTTGATTGATCTGAAATAAATTGGCAAAATATTCCGTAACGCCTTCATACATCCATAAGTGTTCTGACATTTTTGGGGTGGTGTAATCAAAAAATTGAATCTCCTTAGAATGAATGGTTAATGGGGTTACAATATGAAAAAATTCATGCGATACAACATCTTTCAATTGTTCTGATAACTCTTCTAGAGGCATTGCTTCAGGCATAACAACAGTTGTTGCTGTAGGATGTTCTAGAGCTCCAAAACCTTTTGCATCATTGCTTTTTTCAACATCCGATAAATAAATGAGAACACTATATTTTTTTGTAGTATTAAATGTGCCTAAAAAATTCTTTTGTGCCGACATCATTTTTTTCATTTCTGGTGTTAAACTCTCAGCAGTATGAATTCCGTTTGGAGAATACACAGCAATTAGAATATCCATACCGTTAATGGTAAATGAAGTATAATCTGGTTTAGAGTACATAATTGGATTTTCAACCAATTCGGCATATCTGCTGGTAGTAAAAACATCGCTAGCGTCACTCGAGTCTATGTCAGTCATCGATGTTGCTCCCCATAATGAAGCAGGGTGAGTAATGGTTACTTTATAATCAATTTCATCAGAAATACCTGAAAAATAACCGATAAAACAGTGTGTGTTTAGCATAATGTTTTTACCCTCTTCTATGTTTGATCCCGCTGGAGAAAAGATATCTGTTTTGCCAAAACCGTCTCCAATTTCAGTATCAAAAGTATCATTTACGTTATAGGTAATTTTAATTACCTTTTTAGCATTACTTATTTGCCAAGTATTGTCATCAATTTTTGAGACAGAAACTGCTTCGCCTTTATTAGTATAGGCTTTTAGGTTGTCAATGTATTTGCCATAATTGTCTTCAGTATAGGTTCCAGGAACGATTTTTGGAAGATGGTAAAGTACTTCTTCAGTCTTGAATTTGGGTGGAGTAATAGTAACACTAACTTTGTCGTCTTTTATACTATTTAAATCGATAGTAGCTTCAACTTGATCTTTAAATTTGTTTTGACTGTTGGCATTAAAATTAAATAAAGACCCTATAAATACTATTAATAGGATTGTTTTTTTTGTAAACATTTTTATATTTTTTCAGATAAGGCCTCAAAAGTATAAAATTGTTAATCATTTTAAATCATTTTTAAATAATTAACAATAAAAATTACAAATTTCTGTAATTGTGTTTTTTATAAATACAATTTGAACAAAAAAAACTCTTGAAGAACAAGAGTTGAAATTTAATCGAATTTATTTTTTATATAATATTTACCGTCTAAATCGTCATCAAAATCATCGATTTTGATTTGCTTTGGTTTAGGCTTAGCTGCATTGGCTTTCTTCTTCCAAATTTCAAATTTATCAGCAGTTAACTTTTTTTTCATGATTTCAAGAACATCTTTTTCATCAATTCCTAACTCTTTTTTGATGATTTCGAAAGGATTTCTTTCTTCTAAAGCTAATGTAATTAGTCTTTCGGATTGTTCCCAATTTAATTCTATACGCTTACTTTTCTTCATTACTTGAAAATTAATTCAGGTTTGGTTATTGTTTAAATTCTATATCAATATTAGTAAAAATAGTAATTACTTTTTAAAGATGAATAAAATTTTATTGATTTTTTATTTCTAAAGGGTTTTTTTTCTTTTTGGATGAATTTTGAATTGATTTTTGTGTAAATTGAGAGTAATAGCTTCGCATTTTACTCTTTTTTTGTTGTCTAAACGGGTTTATATTAAAGTAGAAAATTGTAAAAATTGAACACAAAAGGATATTACTTAATTTCACGAAACGTTAAATTTATTCTTGAGCCTACTGGTTTTGCAGTTTTAGGAATTTGATGTTTCCAAAAGTGTTGAGTTGTTCCTTTCATTAGCAATAAACTCCCATGTTCTAATACAATATTTTTTTTAAGGCTTTTATCAGTATTGTGCTTTAATTGAAATGTGCGTTCAGCTCCAAAACTGAGAGAAGCAATAACTGGATTTAGTCCAAGTTCCTTTTCATTATCGGCATGCCAACCGTTGCTGTCATTTCCATTTCGGTACTGATTTATAAGAACAGAGGTAAAATTTACGTTAGCTGGTTCTTCAACATAAAATTTTATTTTTTGTAATAAAACTGTCCAGTTGTGCGGTTGCATTTTTATGTTAGAATAGGAATAGGGCTTTCCTTCATTGCCATATAAAGCCGTTAGCCTAGGTTGCAGATGTGTTTTTCCGTAAACTGTTATCTTGTCGTGTTGCCAAAATGTGTTTTCTAATAATTCTTTATAAATTAAATCGGCTTCTATTTTATCAAAAAAATTAGGGTAATAAATTATTTCTGAATCTGGTAATTCAAGAAATACAGGTTCCGATTCAAATAGAGAGTTCATGGTTCAAAAATAATGTTAATTATAGTATTAAGAAATCGTTTTCGTTAGTTTATACTTTTATTAACTATATTTTTTTTCAAAATTTTAATTTTAACATTACTTTTGAGGCCAATGAGGATAGTTAAATTTATTTTATTTTTTATTATAATAGGAGGGATTGTTCCGTCCTATGCTTTACCTTATGATAATATAAATGGTTCTTTTGCAAAAAATCTTTCAAGTACTCAGTATCATAAATTTATAAATGAAACTAATAATTTTAAGTTATTAGATTATACCTATTTAGACATAGAGGAAGAATATTCAAGTGATGAAGACAATCATGATACCCTTGAAAAAAAAGCTTTTATTAAAAAAAACACTGTTGTTCTAAAATTATATTCTACACACTCCCTTTATTTCATTTCAAATTTTAAAGATAAAAGTTTTAAAATCCTTTTGCCTTCATATGGCAATTCACCACCTATTTATATTACTCAAAAAGTTTTAAGAATTTGATATAATTTACATCAGTACTAAAATTATAATACTGTTTTTGTGAACTTGTAATTATAGTGATTTCATTATATTTATGTTATTCTTATGTATTCTTCTTAATGCTGATGCCCTTTTATCTTTTTAAGGAATATCTTATTTCCTATTTATAAACGATTAAATTCCATTTTATCATGAACAGAAATGTCCTTTTTACAGGCTTAGTTGCCTTGTTGTGTCTTACAAGTTGTACAACTAAAAAACATGAAAAAGAAGAGTCTGGTAAGTTTACCGTTACCAATGCGGCCATTATTGATACTTCATTCACTAAAGAATACGTTTCTCAGATACGATCAGTTCGAGATATAGAGATACGAGCTCAGGAAAAAGGATTCTTACAAAGCATATATGTTGATGAAGGTCAGTATGTAAAACAAGGCCAATTGCTGTTTAAAATTATGCCAAAAATATACGAAGCCGAATTGCAAAAAGCGGAAGCTGAAGCAAATGCCGCTGAAATAGAGCTGCTAAATGCCAAGGCTCTTGTCGATAAAAACGTAGTTTCTAAAACGGAGCAAGCCATGGCTAAAGCCAAATTAGATCAAGCAAGAGCAGAAGTTTCTTTAGCAAAAACACATTTGTCCTTCACGGACATTAGAGCTCCTTTTGCTGGGATTATTGATCGAATTCCAAAGAAATTAGGTAGCCTTATTGAAGAAGGAGAATTGCTAACTACACTTTCAGACAATGTAAAAATGTTTGCCTATTTTAATGTTTCAGAACCTGAATATTTAGAATACCAATCGAATGTAAGCGGACGCGCCAGTAGCAATGTAAGTTTGCTTTTGGCAAATAATGAACTATTGAAATATAAAGGAAAAGTTGAGGTCATAGAGAGTGAATTTAATAGTGAAACAGGTAATGTTGCCTTTAGAGCCAGTTTCCCTAATCCTGATAAGTTACTTAAAAATGGAGAAACCGGAAAAGTACTCTTGTCAGTGCCTATTAAAAATGCATTAATTATTCCACAAAAAGCGACATATGAAGTTCAAGATAAAATATATGTTTTTGTTGTCGAAAAAAGCACAGTTAAATCAAGAGAAATTACTATTACAGGTGAAATGCCAGACTTATATGTTGTAAAAAGTGGCATAACTATAAATGATAAGATATTACTAGAAGGAGTTCAGAAAGTTAAAGATGACGATATAATTATATACGATTATTTAAAACCAAAAGAAGTGCTAGCCAACTTGAAATTAAAAGCAGAATAGGTCTAATCTTTAAATCGTAATCAAATGTTCAATAAATTTATTCAAAGACCCGTTTTATCGATAGTAATATCGCTAATGATTGTCTTGCTTGGAGTTTTGGCTCTAGTTCAGTTGCCTATAACATTATTTCCTTCTATATCACCACCTAAGGTAAATGTAACTGTTGCTTACCCTGGAGCAAATAACGAATTGTTAATTAAATCTGTAATCATTCCACTAGAAAGAGCACTTAATGGTGTTCCAGGAATGAAATATATAGCTTCGGATGCTGGAAATGATGGTGAAGGTACAATTCAAGTAATATTTAATTTAGGAACTGATCCCAATCAAGCCTCATTAAATGTTCAGAACAGAGTTGCCTCAGTTGTAAACAAATTGCCTCCAATTGTAGTGCGTGAAGGTGTAAAAATAACACGCGAAGAGTCTAATATGCTATTGTATGTCAATCTTTATAGCACTGACCCTAAAGCAGACCAAAAATTCCTTTTTAATTATGCAGATATAAACATTCTTTCAGAATTAAAAAGAGTAGATGGAGTTGGTGTTGCAGATATTTTAGGAAATAGAGAATATGCCATGCGTGTTTGGTTGAAGCCAGACCGAATGTTAGCCTATAAAATTTCTGCCGAAGAGGTAATGGAAGCATTAGCCCAACAAAGTTTGGAGGCATCTCCTGGTAAAACGGGCGAAAGCTCAGGCAAACGTTCGCAAGCATTTGAATATGTCTTGAAATATCCTGGAAGATTTACAACCCAAGAACAATATGGAAATATAGTTTTAAGAGCCAATCCTGATGGTGAATTGTTAAGATTAAAAGATGTAGCGAAGGTTGAGTTTGGAAGTTCAATGTATGATATCTATTCAAATCTAAACGGAAGACCATCAGCCGCTATTGTTTTAAAACAATCCTACGGAAGTAATGCCAGTCAAGTTATTAAGAATGTTAAAGAAAAATTAGCAGAGATAAAATCAAAATCGTTTCCAAAAGGAATGGATTATGAAATTAGTTATGACGTTTCTAAATTTCTAGATGCTTCGATAGAGAAAGTGTTGCATACATTAATTGAGGCATTTATTTTGGTGGGATTAGTAGTCTTTTTATTTTTAGGAGATTGGCGTTCAACTTTAATTCCCGCTATTGCTGTTCCTGTATCACTTATTGGGACATTTATGTTTATGCAATTTTTCGGAATTACATTAAACTTAATCACCTTATTCGCACTCGTGTTGGCTATTGGAATCGTAGTGGATAATGCTATTGTAGTAATTGAAGCCGTTCACTTTAAAATGGAAACCAAAAATTTAAAACCGATGAAAGCCACAAAAGAGGCTATGCACGAAGTTGCTGGTGCAATTATTGCAATTACTTTTGTAATGGCAGCGGTTTTTATTCCAGTGGCTTTCATGTCTGGTCCTGTAGGGATTTTCTACAGACAGTTTTCCATCACAATGGCTACATCAATTATTCTTTCAGGAGTTGTTGCATTAACACTTACTCCTGCGCTATGTGCAATGATGTTGAAAAATACACACGGACAACCTAAAAAAGCAACAATTGTAAATAGAATTGTTGATGGCTTTAATAAATGGTTCACCGGAGTTTCATCAAAATATAAAAATCTATTAGGTCTCATAGTAAATCGTAGAGTAGTTACCTACGGTATGTTAACTTTTTTCTGTGTAGGAACTTATTTTTTGAATGGAAGCCTTCCTTCTGGTTTTATTCCAAATGAAGATCAAGGTATGTTTTATGCAGTTATTCAAACTCCACCTGGTTCTACTTTAGAAAGAACCAACCAAATTGCAGAAAGATTGCAAAAAATTGCCGAAGGGATAGAAGGAGTTAAGTCAGTATCATCATTGGCTGGATATGAAATTCTAACAGAAGGTACAGGAGCAAATTCAGGGACTTGTTTAATTAATCTAAAAAATTGGGATGAACGTTCAAAATCTTCTCAAGAAATCATTAATGAATTGGAAGAAAAGTCGAAAGATATTCCTGGAGCGACACTTGAATTTTTTCAGCCTCCAGCCGTTCCAGGTTATGGAGCAGCAGGTGGTTTTGAGTTGCGTTTGTTAGACAAAGCAGGGTCAGGTGATTACAAAAAGATGGAAACAATAAGCAATGATTTTGTAAAAGAGCTTAACAAACGTCCTGAATTGTCGTCTGTATTTACTTTTTACAGTGCCAGTTTTCCTCAATATATGCTCGATATTGATAATGATATTGCTCAACAAAAAGGGGTAACTATTGAAAATGCAACCAATACACTCTCTACACTTATCGGTAGTAATTATGAAATAAGTTTTATTAAATTTGGTCGCCAATATAAAGTAATGGTCCAAGCATCTCCTGAATATAGAGCATTGCCAGAAGATATTATGAAGCTTTATGTAAAAAATAATCGTGATGAAATGGTGCCTTTTTCTGCTTTTATGAAAATGGATAAAGTTTATGGATTGTCAGAAATCACAAGACAAAACATGTACAACGCTTCAGAAATAAGCGGCCAGGCAGCTACAGGGTATAGTAGTGGAGAAGCTATTAAAGCCATTCAAGAAGTTGCTGAAAAAAAATTACCAAGAGGATATGGGATTGATTGGGCTGGTATTTCTAAAGATGAGGTAGGACGTGGCAATGAAGCAATATATATATTCCTAATTTGTTTAGGTTTTGTCTATCTTATTTTGGCCGCACAATATGAAAGCTTTATTTTGCCTTTTATAGTTATTCTTTCGCTTGTGGCAGGTATTTTCGGAGCTTTTTTATTTTTGAAGCTATTTGGTTTAGAAAACAACATTTATGCTCAAGTTGCTATGGTAATGCTAATAGGATTGTTGGGTAAAAATGCTGTATTAATTGTTGAGTTTGCTGTTCAGAGACACCGAGCCGGAGATTCCGTACTACAAGCTGCAATTGAAGGTTCTGCAATACGATTCCGTCCAATTTTAATGACCTCTTTCGCATTCATTGCAGGATTAATTCCTCTAGTTTTTGCGTCAGGACCTGGCAAAGTGGGTAATCGTACAATTGGTTCTGCGGCGGCAGGTGGAATGCTTATAGGAACCATTTTCGGAGTCCTACTTATACCAGGTTTGTATTACATATTTGGTATAATTTCTGAGAAAACAAAATTTGTAAAAAACGAAGAAGAAAATCCATTAACCGAAGAAATAGATCACAATGTATAAATTCAAAATATATAAGCACCTTATGCTACTAGGTATTGGTTTGGTAGTAGTTAGTTGTGCGCCAGTTTTAGTGCCAATAAATGAAAGTGCTAAAGTTCCAGACTCTTTTAATACTAGTTTAGACACTACAAATATGTCATCTGTTCCTTGGAAAAACTTTTTTAAGGATAATTATTTAGTGGATTTAATTGATGTAGCTTTAAAAAACAATCAGGAGCTTCTAATTACGTTACAGGAAATTGAAATTGCCAAAAATGATATACGTTTTAGAAAAGGAGCATTGTTACCAACGGTTGGTTTAAGAGCAGGGAGTGGAGTAGAAAAAGTAGGTAGATACACGAGTCAAGGAGCTGGTGATGCTACTACCGAAATAATGCCAGGAAAAGAATTTCCAGATCCTTTAACAGATTTGACCATTAGAGCCTATGCCCACTGGGAGGTGGATATTTGGAAAAAATTACGGAATTCAAAAAAAGCTGCCGTAAGTCGCTATTTATCTACAATTGAAGGCAAAAACTTTGTGTTAACTAATATTATTGCCGAAGTAGCTGATTCGTATTATGAATTGTTGGCACTTGATAACCAATTAGATATTGTAAGACAAAACATTATACTTCAAAACAATGCCTTAGAAATCGTAAAAATTCAAAAGGAGGCTGGTAGAACAACTGAGTTGGCTGTTCAAAAGTTTCAGGCTGAAGTAATGGGTTCAAAAAGTATGGAGTTTGAAATTTTGCAACGTATAAAAGAATCTGAGAATAGGATAAACTTTTTGTTGGGTCAATACCCGCAGGAAATAAAGCGTGAAAAGACAAATTTTTTAAGGTTGTTACCTGGAATAGTTCAATCAGGAATTCCTTCTCAATTATTAGTTAATCGTCCTGATATTAAACAAGCTGAATTAGAGCTAGTTGCCGCAAAAATAGATGTAAAAGTAGCTCGTGCTGAATTTTATCCATCTCTAGATATTTCAGCAGGTTTCGGACTACAAGCATTTAAAGCAAACTATTTGCTGACTTTGCCAGAATCTTTGCTTTATTCCTTAACTGGTGATATTGTAGGACCGCTTATTAACCGAAATGCGATTAAAGCAGAGTTTAAAAATGCTAATGCACGTCAATTACAGGCTTTGTATAACTATCAACGAACCATTTTAAATGCTTATTTAGAGGTTTCAAATCAGCTTTCGAAAATCAATAATTTACAAAATAGTTATGCTTTAAAATCTCAACAGGTTGATGCTATGAATAAGTCGATAGAAGTTTCTAATGATTTGTTTAAATCGGCACGAGTAGATTATTTTGAAGTACTAATGACACAACGAGATGCACTGGAAAATAAGTTAGATTTGATAGAGTCTAAAAAAGAATTGCTTAATGCCTCTGTATATGTCTATAGAGATCTTGGCGGAGGTTGGAAATGATGTAATTTTTAAATGAAAGAGCTGGAAAATATACCGGCTCTTTTTTTATAATAATAAATAGTAAAAGTATAAAAAGTCACACTTCTGAATCAACTTGTGATGTGTTTTTATAAATTAGTTCTATTACAATTGCTCCAAAATTGGTGCAAACCAAAACAGCCGAACGTTTTATTTTGCTTCGCACTGAATAAATATCGCTTGCGACAATGATTTAGTGGGATTTACAGAAGAATTGGCGAAAAAATTCTGCAAATAGTTTTTTCATTGTATTATAATTTAGTTAATAAATGGGTTAAGATTAAATTATTTAAAAAGCAATTAGAAATTCCAATACTAATTTATAATAAAAATCAATTCTTATCGTCTTCAACTAATCCGCTTAAATGCAATCTAAGTGCATCTGCAGAAATGCTAATTTCCCAAAAAGAAATACCCAAAGAAATAAGTAAGCTGAATAAACTTAAACCAAAAAAATAGATTCCGAATACTTCTTGGTCTATAAAAAGCATTAACATGGCGAAAACCGATAAAAACAAACTCAAAACTCCAAACATTTGCATATATCTAATAAGAGAAATTCTTAAATTTAGATTTTTTATTTCTAGTAAAATTTTAGAACTTTCTTTTTCTTCATAATTCTTTTTTAAACCACGAACAATTGTTGCAATAGTTAAAAACCGATTGGTATAAGCCAATAAAATTAAGGAAGTTGCAGAGAAAAGCAGTGCTGGGGTTTCAATATTTAAAGTCATAAGTTGTAGTTAAAATTAATTTAAGTTTAAAATTACTGCATTTTTTAACATATTACACTAGGGTTGTTGTAAAATTTGGCTAATTTTGTTTCAATTTCCAATTATTAATTAAATAACAATCATATAATAGTTATACTGAGTATAAAAATTAAAAATAATAATACATTGCATCTCTAAAATCTTCAAAATTAATGAAATTAAAAATCAAACTAAGCCTAGTATTTTTTATTGTTATAAATATTTTTAGTGCTCAAAAATCCTTTTCTCAATGTCCAACAATAGATTATGCACTTATCAATTCATGCGCAACAGGATCTACTGAAGGAGTAAATGAGTTTGTTGTATTTACAACCACTGTTAATGCTGCTACAAGAAATTATGAATTATATTATGATAATGATTCTAATGCAGTTGACAAACCACTCAATATTTTATCTGGAGAAAATGCAAGGGAAAAAAATGGAACAGGAACAATTACGTCTAAAAATTGTAGCTCAAGTTTAAATTTTGTGACATCGCCTAGCACCATAATTCCGTCGGGTAGCAAAGTAGTTTTTATTCCGTCTAATTTTGAGCAAGATTATGATTTTAGTATTCTATGTTCAGGAGTAGGGATTTATGTGGTTTACATAGATATTAATGCAAGTTCACCTACTCCTAATTGGCAGGCTGGAGGAACTTTTGGAAATACTCCAACTTCAAATAGATATTTACAAATTACAAATGGCTCAAGTAATTGTTCTTCTAATGTCAGAATTTTTGATAATGGATGGTCTTCGGATAAGGATGGAAATTTTGTCTCATGGAACGGTACAGGCGAATCTGCGTATGGTAATAATGGTTGTTCTTTTTCATTACCTCCTACTATTAATCCTGGAATTGTTTCAGAAATATGTTTTGGTTCTACAACTACAACTATGCCATATACTGTAACAGAAAATCCTGACAAGTATACAATTACTTGGAATACAGCTGCCTTGAGTTCAGGATTTACAAATATTGTTGATGGTAATTTAACTACATCACCATTAACAATTTCTATTTCTAGTTCAGCAAATCCGGGTACCTATACTGCAAGCTTAATTGTTACTAGTACAACTACAGGTTTGAGTAGTAGCCCACAAAATATTTCTGTAAAAATTAATGCAATACCAACATTAGTTGTAACACCAAACAATCGTTGCGGAGAGGGAGTTGTAGAATTATCTGCATTAAGTTCAGGTACAATTAATTGGTATAATCAATCTAGTGGTGGTGCTTCATTGGCAACGGGAAATGTTTTTACAACTCCTTCAATATCAGAAACTAAGATATATTGGCTAGAAGCAAAATTAGGCGATTGTACATCTTCAAGGTTGCCTGTTTCTGCGATTGTGAATACTGTAGTTATTCCTACTTTCGATGCCATTCCTACTATTTGTCAAAATGCAACTCCACCACTTTTACCAAATTTTTCTACCAATGTTCCTCCTATTTCAGGAACCTGGAATTCGGTTATAAATACAAGTGCTTTAGGTACTACCGAATATACTTTTACTCCTAATGCAGGACAATGTGGCACTACTACTAAGTTGCCTGTAACTGTTGATAGTTGTGGATTTGGTGTCTTTGCTTCAGCAGGTTGGTTGGCAAATTGCAACTTTCCTAGTGGTCAATTTTATAATATTACAGGTTCAGGTGTCGATTTAATTAATCCGAGCTCGCCAGAGGGTTCTTTTATTACTAATCTAGGTTCATACATTCAAAATTCTGGGGCATTAACTTTTGGTGGCGGTGAAATTAAAACATTTAAAGCTCCTACGGGCAATGTGTGTGGTGCGACCATGTTTTATAATGTACACCTTCAAACTGATCCAGCAGGTATTTTTACACCTTTAATATTAGATTTTTTTAGTGATTGTAATTCGGGTTCATTTAAAGGTGGAGGTCCTTGTAATGACAGAGATCAGAAATGGCAAACTGTTACTAGTGGTTTGTTAGATATGACGGCACTTTCTCCAGGAAATTACGTTTTAGAAGTGTATTATTCTGTTAATGGCGATGGTGATTCTAATTCACAATGCGATGATACGAAGCTAATTAATAACAACGGACTAAATTATAGATCTTCATTTTCTATTCAGGGAGCTCCGCAATATACGAGTACCAATCCCTCGACATGTTCGGGTAGTGAAGGGACAATTTCCATTTCAGCTTTGTTAGCCAGTACAAGTTATGAAGTTTCATACAATGATGATGCTGTAGCTGAAGGACCAATTACAATTTCCTCAGATGCTAGTGGAGTAATAGTTATTTCAGGTTTAAATGCAGGTAGCTATTCTAATTTTGTAGTAAAAGCAACTTGTGGTAGTTATACAAACAACACGCCTATCGTTTTAATTAACCCAGAATTGATTGCTTCAATTTCAAAAACAGATAATTCAGTTTGTCAGAGTGTAACAGTTCCTTGTAACGGTTCTGCAACTTTAACTCCAACTGGTTCGGGTTCGTATTCTTATTTATGGAACGATACTTTAGCACAAACCTCCGCAACCGCAACCGAACTTTGTCCAGGATCTTACAATGTATTAGTTACTGATTTGGTTTCTTTATGCAATGCAACTAAAACAATAACCGTTGGTAACACAGCAGTTTTACCAGTAATTACAAGTTTGTCGAAAGGAACTTCTCCAATATGCTCAGGATCGAATGCTGTTTTTACGATAAATGGCACATCTGGGGCAACAGTTTCTTATAGTATAAATACAGAGCCTGCACAAACTGTTGTTTTAAATGCATCAGGAAACGCTCAAGTAGTAGTCAATCAAGTTGCCTCAGACATAACAATTCTTCTAAGTCAAATAAGTTTGAGTTCTTGTAGTGTGACTGTAGCTAATACAGATATAGTTATTGTTTCAACTCCTCCTAATGCTGGAATTATAAGTGGTGATTCAGTAATTTGTTCAAACGGTAAAACTACTTTTTCTTCAACTGTATCAGGAGGTATTTGGTCGTCATCAGACAATTCAGCAGCAACTATAGACGCCACTAGTGGAGAAATTACAGTAGTTTCTAGCGGAACTGCTACAATGACTTATACTGTAGCAGGAACAGGCGGTTGTACTAATGTAGCAACTGAGCAACGATTGGTGACAATTAGCACAACACCTGTAGTCACTGTTTCTGGACGTTGTATAGGTAAAGAATATACTTTGGAAGCATTTCCAAGTAGTGGTGTAACCTATAAATGGTCTCAAGGAACTAGTCCATTACTAGAAACTAAGAATAAATTATCAGTAAAAATACTTGGCTCCTATACTGTCGAAATTAATAATTCAGGCTGTACAGCCGAGGCTACTAAAAATGTTACTTCTTTTTATTGTGATATCCCCAAAGGGATTTCACCAAATGGAGATGAGTCGAATGAGTATTTCGATTTGAGTAATCTTATTGTTAAGAAACTAGAAATTTTTAACCGTTATGGTGTAAAAGTATACAGTAAAACCAACTACAAAAAGGAATGGGACGGAAAAAGCGATGGTGGACAAGAGTTGCCAGACGCTACATACTACTATGTCATAGAAGAAGAAGGAAATACTCCTATAACTGGGTGGGTTTATATTAATAGATAATAAAATACCCTTATATTTGTTTTCTATAAAATAACTAAATTGTATTTACTACAATTTGAAGTTTATTTTATGTAAATGAATAAATGATTTAAATTTTAACCCTAAAGTTTAGATAGTTTTTAAAATGGTAAAATGGGATTAGAATCAATTTCCAAACATCTAGTATATAGATTCTATTAATATATGCCATATAAATTATAATGAATTATGAATAATACAAAAGTTGATATCCATACAATTTTTAAAATAAAATTTATCCTTATAGCTTTTATGTTCACAACATTTAGTTGGGGTCAAGTTATAATCGCTTCCGATGGTTTAAACAATTCCTCAACCTTATTCACTTTAGGTACGGGGAATTTTTATACAGGAAATTCTGCTGGCGGAGATTTGCCTGCAAGTTCTCCTTTTTTTTCGGAAGGTACACACTCGCGTGGAGTATCAAATGGTACTGCGACTTTAACTTCTAATGCAAATATAAATACAGTTGGATATTCGGCTATAACTATGACCTTGAGATTAGCCGCTTTTTCTATAGGATCAGGAAATGGTCTTGACGCAACTGATAACCTTATTGTTGAGGTTAGCCCTGATGGGGGAACAAATTGGTTCGAAACATTAGAGGTAACAGGAACCACAAATGCATATTGGTCCTATGCTGGAGGAACAGGAAATGCATCAACTTCCTATGACGGTGATGCTTTTCCCGATAGTTTTTCTCCGTCTGGAGGTAGTGCTCGAACAACGGATGGCTATTCCACTCTAACAATAATTGGATTGCCAGCAACTGCCACTTTGCGATTTAGGATTACCTTAAAAAATAATAGTGCCAGCGAGCGATGGGTTGTTGATGATTTTAAAGTAAAAGGATGCATATCGCCTACTATAGCAAGTGTTTTCCCAACTTCAGGACCTGTAGGCACAACTGTTATCATAAATGCAAGTACAGGAAATTTATCTGGAGCAACGGCAACTTTTAATGGTTTAGCAGCAACTGTAGTTTCTACTACTGCAACACAAATGGTTGTTGTAGTTCCTGCTGGAGCAACAACTGGAAATTTAATAGTTACAAATACGTCAGCCTGTTCAGTTTCAACACCATTTACGATATTAAAAGAGGATCGAACTAGTTGTGACGGTGTGGGAGGTTCAGGAAGTTTTAGTGATTTAATTGTTACTGAAGTATATGACTCTGCTTCGCAAAACGTTTGGCATATGGAGTTGTACAACCCAACATCTTCTCCAATCGATTTAACTGCATCAAATTATGTCTTAGAAAGATATGGAACAATAGGAGATCTAGCTCCAACAAGAACAGTAGTGCTAAGTGGAATTATTCCTGCTGGAGGCATATTTTTAATAAATTTAGGGGATTCTGGTACTTCATGTACAAAAGTATTTGGTTTTACAGAGTCTGGTGCTGGTATAAATGACGGGGATCAAATAAAATTAACTAAAAACGGAGTAGTAGTAGATGTTATTGAGTGTCCCACATATAAAGGGTATTCTATACAAAGAGATGTAAATGCTACTGGCCCTAAGGCTATATTTTCAAGTGCAGACTGGACAACGACAATTAGTGAGAGTTGCACAGACTTGGGAATTTTTCCCTATACTCCACCAACAAAAAAGCCACCAGTTGTTACATTACAACCCGTATTCTCTCCTTCTTGCACCAGCGTAACTTTTACCGTTGCGGGTACCGAAGGATTTCCTGGATTGAATGCGTTAGCATATAGATGGTATGAACTTGCACCTAATAGTATAACTTGGACCGCCTTAACCACTGGAGGAATTTATACGGGTGCTACTACAGCGACTTTAACTATTTCTTCTGTAACCGGATTAGAAGGGTATCAATACTATTGTCAGGTTAGAGAAAATACAGCTACTTGTTACACGGCTTCAAATGCTGTAATAATAAATAGTATTGGTTCAGGTGGGCCAGTGATAGCAAATAAACAAGTACCTATTTGTAGCGGTACAGCTTTTACAGTAACCCCTTCCAATACTTTGCCAGATGTTGTTCCTGCAGGTACTACTTATACTTGGACAGCACCAGTTATTGCACCATCCGCAGCTATTACGGGTGGAAGTGCACAAACAACTCCACAAACAAGTATTTCACAAATTCTAACCAATACTACTAGTGCAGTTGCAACGGCAACTTATACCATAACTGCAAATTCAGGAGGTTGTACAAGTACATTTACGATTACATTAACGGTGAATCCAATTCCTACAGTAACACCAATTCCAAATAGTAGATGTGGTTCTGGAACCGTATCTTTAGGAGCGACAACTACTTCAGGAACAATTAGTTGGTATGTATCCGCTACTGGAGGTACAGCAATTGCTACTGGAACATCGTTTACAACACCAAATATCACCGTAACTACCAGCTATTGGGTGGAGGTTACTTCTGGTTCTTGCACAAGCAGTCCAAGAGTTGAAATTAAAGCGACAATTACTTCAAATGGAGCAATACCTAAGCCTACAGTAAAAACGCCTGTAGAATATTGTTTAAATAGTACAGCAACTGCATTAACAGCAACACCAGATTCTGGAGCTACTTTAAATTGGTATGGTACTAATGCTACAGGTGGAACAGTTTCTTCAGTTGCTCCAACTCCTAATACATCAATTGTTAGTAGTGTCACTTATTATGTAAGCCAAACCATAGGCACTTGTGAAGGACCACGTGCGGCTATTGTGGTAAATGTTATAGCAGATACAGGAGCTAAAATTACTTATTTTGAATGTGATAAAACGCAAGTTACGACATCAAATCCAGTTAGTTCAGTTTATTTTGATTGGAATCATGTTCCTGGTCGTTCAACAAATGATTATGGGTATAGTTATTCTATTGCGGGGGGGCCTCTTGTTTTCGGAAGAACAGACTTAACTTCATTAGAAGTATTTGGAGTCCTTCCAGGGCAATCAGTTGAGATCACTATATTAAATGTGCCCGGAGTACCCTGTTATGTTCCGCAATCAAAGACATGTCCATTAGAATGTATATCAACTACAGTTGCAGATTTTCCAACTCTACTTGCAACTCAGTCCATTTGCGTAAACTCAACAGCACCTGTATTACCTTTAAATTCTAATAACGGAATTTCAGGATCTTGGTTGCCTGCAACGGTTAGTAATATTGCAACTGGAACTTATGAGTTTACTCCAGATGCCATTTTATTCCCTTGTGCATCAAAGGTTTCAAAACAGGTTGTAGTTGTTCCTCTTAATAGTGCAGGAATTATATCTGGGAATCAAAATATTTGTGGTACTGGAACAGCAACACTAACATCAACAGTTTCAGGCGGAACTTGGACTTCATTGAATCCAGCAATTGCCACTGTAAATGCTGCAGGGTTAGTTACAGGAGTAACAGCAGGATCAGCGACTATAGAATATACAGTTACGGGTTCAGGCGTGTGTCCTGCAGATAAAAAGCCGTACATAGTAACAGTAACCACTCCACCAAATGCGGGTGTGTTAAGTGGAGGTCCTGATGTATGCCAGGGTCAGTCTATTACTTATTTATCAACAGTATCGGGGGGAACATGGAGTTCTTTAAATTCGTCAATTGCAACAGTAAATTCAACTTCTGGAAGTGTTACAGGAGTTTCTGCGGGAACTACATCAATCAAATATACAGTAAAAGGAACCAATGGATGTCTTGATGCTGAGTCAACATTACCAATAAAAGTTACAGCTTTAAACGATGCAGGAGTGATATCTGGAAATAAAAATATTTGTGGTACTGGAACAACAACTCTAACATCAACAGTTTCAGGAGGGACTTGGACTTCATTGAATCCAGCAATTGCAACAGTAAATGCTACAGGCATAGTAACTGGAGTATCGGCGGGAACAGCTACAATAGAATATAAAGTTACGGGTTCAGGAGTGTGTTCTCCTGATATAGAGCCTTATCAAGTAACAGTAACCGCTCCGCCAAATGCAGGATCGCTAGTTGGAGGACCCGATTTATGTCAAGGTCAATCCGTTTTATTTACATCAACAGTTTTAGGTGGGACTTGGAGTTCTTTAAATTCGGCAATTGCAACTGTAAACGCTTCTTCTGGAAGTGTTATAGGAGTTTCTGCGGGAACTACATCAATCAAATATACAGTAAAAGGAACCAATGGATGTCTTGATGCAGAGCCAACTTTACTAATAAAAGTTACTGCATTGAATGATGCAGGGGTAATATCCGGAAATAAAAATATTTGTGGTACTGGAACGACAACTCTAACATCAACAGTTTCAGGAGGGATTTGGACTTCATTGAATCCAACAATTGCAACAGTCAATGCTTCTGGCATAGTTACTGGAGTATCGCCAGGAACAGCGACAATAGAATATACTGTTACAGGTTCAGGAGTTTGTCCTTTAGATAAAAAGCCGTACATGGTAACAGTAACTGCTCCACCAAATGCAGGATCACTAATTGGAGGACCTGATGTATGTCAGGGCCAATCCGTTTTATTTACTTCAACTGTTATAGGCGGAACTTGGAGTTCATTAAATTCGGCAATTGCGACTGTAAACGCTTCTTCTGGAAGTGTTACAGGAGTTTCAGCAGGAACAACATCAATCAAATATACAGTCAAAGGAACCAATGGATGTCTTGACGCTGAATCTACCTTACCTATAAAAGTAACTGCCTTACTTAATGCAGGAACTTTAAAGGGAAATCAAAGTATTTGTATTGGGGAAACTACCCCATTTTCATCATCAGTTGTAGGCGGAATATGGAGTTCTTTAGATACTGCAATTGCTACAGTAGATGCTGCAGGATTAATTACTGCAGTATCTGCAGGTTCAACAAAAATAGTTTACACTGTTAATTCAACGGGAATTTGCCCTAGCGCAAAAGAAGAACGGGCAATTACCGTAAATCCAATTAAAACTCCTACTTTTAATACAATAGGTTCTGTATGTAAGGGAACCAATATTATTTTGCCAACAACTTCAATTAACAATATTACTGGTGTTTGGTCACCACCTTTTAATCCTTTGCAAACTACTCCTTATACCTTTACACCAAATTCAGGAGAATGTGCAACTCTAACAAACCAGACGGTTACTATTATACAATTGCCGGTAGCTACAAATACTACTGGACCAAAATCGGTATGTTCAGGAGATAAAACATTTATTAATTTGGGTAGTGATATTCCAGGAACAACATTTACTTGGAATGTTGTACAAACAAATGCTACAGGAGCTACAGCTGGTACAGGCACTCGAATTGAGCCAAATTTAGAAGCAGTTAGTAATAAATCAGGAGAGGCAGTCTACTCTATAACTCCAAACAATAGTGGTTGCAAAGGAGCATCGATAGAAGTTAAAATAACCGTTAATCCTATTCCTGATGTTAAGGTCAATACTGAAAAAAGCACTATTTGTTCAGGAACGAATACAAATATTTCGCTAACAAGCGGTGTAGTAGGAACAACTTATACGTGGACGGTAAATGCGACACCTAATGTATTAGGAGCTTTGCCAGGGAATGGTAATTTGATACAGCAGGAATTGAGTATTAATGGTTTAACTCAAGGAAGTGTTGTATATAGCATAACTCCTGATAGTAATGGTTGTCTGGGCACTGCAATTGATGTAACAATTACGGTTGATCCATTGCCAGACAGTACACCAGTAGTTGCTAAAAACCCTATATGTAGCGGTGAAACTACAAAAATAGATTTGTCTTCTACAATTGGAGCAAGTTTTAATTGGACTGTAATTCAAACAGGTGTATCAGGCGCTATAAAAGGGACAGGTGCATCAATAGAACAAACACTACAAGCGGGAACTGTACTTGGTACCGCTGAATATATAATAACTCCAATATTAAACGGCTGTGAGGGCTCTCCAAATCCAGTAATTATAAATGTTAATCCTTTGCCAGTTGCTATGATACAAGAAGAAGGATTGCTTTGTATTCGAAAAGATGGGACAGTTAAAAGTTCATTTATTTTGAATACTAATTTAAGTGATGCCGATTATGATTTTGTTTGGCATCAAGATAATGTAATTATACCACCGCCTATACCACCTTTGCTTCCGCCTACAAGTAGTTATGAAGCCACCGAAATAGGAGATTATTATGTTGCTATTACAAACAAATTGACTACTTGCTATGCAGAATCAAATACCGCTTTGATAACAAAAATTAGTCCAGCTGATTATATAGACCCTCCAATAGTTAGTGATGCTTTTACTGATAATGCGACTATAATAATTAATGTATTCCCGCCAACTGACTATTATCTCTATCAGATGGATTTTGGGCCGTTACAAGATTTTAATGAATTTACTCAGGTAAAAGGAGGTTCACATATAATTAGAGTTACAGATGCAATAGGTTGTACAGATTTAAGTACTCCTGCTCGAGTAATTAGCTACCCTAAATTTTTTACACCTAATGGTGATGGTTATAATGATACATGGAATGTAATAGATCTTAGTGATCAATCTAATGCTAAATTATATATTTTTGATCGTCATGGAAAACTATTAAAACAACTTTCAACTTTTGGAGAGGGTTGGGATGGTAACTATAACGGCAAACAACTTCCAGCTAGTGACTATTGGTTTACCATTAATTATTTTGAAAATGATGTATTAAAATCATTCAAAGCGCATTTTTCATTAAAAAGATAAAGGAGTTTAGATACTTATAGTATAAGAATACTAAGTAATTTACTATAGAATCGATTATTTTCTAAACGATATTAAACTAACATTTTACGATAAATATAAATAGATAAAACAAAAAACCAGCTTTATTTAAAGCTGGTTTTCCGTTATATTATTATATTTTTGAAAGTCTTCTCTTGTAGGAATAAAAAGCAAACAATATTGCCACAATCCCAAGCCAAATTAATTTAGCATTTATTTGAGCAGATGGTGGGTCACTGCCTTCTAATCCACCTCCTGGTTGATCTTGTCCTTGAGCAAATAACATAATATCAGTCAATAAAAAAAAGGAAAGTATGAATAACTTAAAAAAATTATTTTTCATTTTTATTTAAATTTGTGCAAATATACGAATCAAATTTTTAAAAATCATTTCTCTTTTTTAAAAATTTTAAAATTGACATTATTTTATAAAAATAACAACAACAACGTTAATTTCAAATTAATCAAATTCTGAAGTAAAAAACAGCTTTACATTAGGATATTTATTTTGAGTCATTTGAATGGTAAAATCAGAATCGGCTAAAAAAACCAATTGTTTGTATTTGTCATGTGCTAGGAACTTTTGTTTAATACGTCTAAATTCTTTAAATTCTTCACTCTTTGGGTCATTTGGTTTAACCCAACACGCTTTATGAACTGGAAAATTTTCATAGGTGCATTTCGCACCATATTCATGTTCTAGTCGGTATTGTATCACTTCATATTGGAGCGCTCCTACAGTCCCTATAATTTTACGATTATTCATTTCGAGGGTGAATAATTGCGCAACACCTTCATCCATTAATTGGTCTATTCCTTTGTCGAGCTGTTTCGATTTCATGGGATCGGCATTGTTGATATATCTAAAATGCTCTGGAGAAAAACTCGGGATTCCTTTAAAACTCATCACTTCTCCCTCAGTTAAAGTATCACCTATTTTAAAATTACCAGTATCGTGTAAGCCAACAATATCTCCTGGATAGGAAATGTCTACAATTTCTTTTTTCTCTGCAAAGAAAGCATTTGGACTCGAAAATTTTAAATTTTTATTCTGTCTAACGTGTAAATAGGGTTTATTTCGTTCGAAAGTTCCTGAAACAATTTTAATAAAGGCCAGCCTATCTCTGTGTTTTGGATCCATATTAGCATGGATTTTAAAAACAAAACCAGACATTTTTTCTTCTTTAGGATCTACCAATCGAGTCTCAGAATCTTTTGGTCTTGGCGATGGCGCAATTGCCACAAAACAATCCAATAATTCTCTAACTCCAAAATTATTCAATGCCGAACCGAAAAACACAGGTTGCATTTTTCCGTCTAAATACTCTTGTCTATCAAATTTTGGATAGACTTCGTCAATTAATTCTAATTCTTCTCGTAATCTACTTGCTGGTTTTTCTCCAATGATTTTATCTAATTCAGGACTTTTTACGTCAGAAAATGCTATCGTTTCTTCAATGTTTTTTCGGCTATCACCGCTAAATAAGTTAATGTTTTGTTCCCAAAGATTATAAATGCCTTGAAAATCATACCCCATTCCAATAGGAAAGCTCAAAGGAGTAACTGTTAATCCTAATTTTTGTTCTACTTCATCCATCAAATCGAAAGCATCTTTTCCTTCACGATCTAATTTATTAATAAATACAATAATAGGAATTTTTCTCATTCGGCATACTGCAACTAGCTTCTCAGTTTGTTCCTCGACACCTTTAGCAACATCAATAACCACAATAACACTATCTACAGCTGTTAGTGTTCTGAAAGTATCTTCGGCAAAATCTTTATGACCTGGTGTATCAAGAATGTTTATTTTTTTGCCTTTGTAATTAAAAGCCAAGACAGATGTAGAAACCGAAATACCTCTTTGGCGCTCAATCTCCATAAAATCAGAAGTGGCACCTTTTTTTATTTTGTTGTTTTTTACGGCACCTGCTTCCTGAATAGCTCCACCGAAAAGCAATAGTTTTTCAGTTAGTGTGGTTTTTCCAGCATCGGGATGTGATATAATTCCGAAGGTTCGTCGACGTTGTATTTCTTGTAAAAAGCTCATATTTATTGTAAATGGAATGCAAAAATAGTATTTATTCAACAAATAAATAGACTTTGTTCTAAACAACTATTATTCAATCGATTTTCTATTAAAAATGTTTGAGAGGAATTCCGTTAATAATTTTTTGTTAATAGTATTGCCCATAGTTGTATAATGCAATCGAATTGTTATTTTTGTTGATTGAAATTCATTCAAAAAGAATTCAAAAAATCAATTAAGACTTAATTTAGTAATTAAATAGAAATTTTAAAATAATGAAAATAAAACAATTATTTGTCGGATTATTACTTTCTTTTCAATTCATAACATATGCTCAAAATATTAAAAGAGAAATTTTATTTACAATTGATGATAAACCTTACTATACTGACGAATTTTCGAGGGTTTACAATAAAAATTTAGATTTAGTTAAAGACGAATCTCAAAAAGATTTAACCCAATATTTAGAGTTATTTGTTGGATATAAGCTTAAAATAAATAAAGCAAATAAGCTTGGATTGCAAAATGGTGAGGCATATAAAAACGAACTTAATTCATACAGAACTCAGCTTTCAAAAAATTATTTAACAGATTCCAAAGTAACAAAAGAACTAGTTGAAGAAGGATACAATCGTTCGCTTAAGGAGATTAAAGCAGCGCATATACTGATTACAGTTGATGAAAATGCTTCTGCTGCAGATACACTTATTGCCTTTAACAAAATCAAAGCCATTTACGATAGAGCAGTTAAAGGAGAAGATTTCGGAAATTTAGCTGAAGAATTATCGCAAGATCCATCTGCCAAGGAAAACAAAGGTGATTTAGGCTATTTTTCTGCATTTAGAATGGTGTATACCTTTGAATCAGCTGCTTATAAAACGCCAAAAGGAAAAATTTCAAGACCTATTAGAACTCGTTTTGGATATCACATTATTAAAGTTGAGGATGTTAGAGACAATAGAGGAGAGGTTACAGTAGAGCATATAATGATTTTAGATCCAAAGGATGCTACCGCAGAAGAAAGGGATAAATCAAATAAGAAAATTCAGGATATTTATCAAAAAATTCAACAAGGTGAAAATTTTGAAGAACTCGCAAAACAGTTTTCAGACGATAAATCATCATCGCCAAAAGGAGGGCTTCTTAATCGTTTTGGATCAGGACAGTTGAGTTCAGAAGAATTTGAAAATGCTGCTTTTTCTTTAACTAAAGAAAAACCAATTTCAGCTCCTTTTCAAAGTGAGTTTGGCTGGCATATAGTAAAATTAATAGAGAAACATCCTGTAAAAGCTTTTGAAGAAGTAAAATCAGAATTAGAGGACAAAGTAGGAAAAGACGATCGATCAAGACTGATTGTCAATTCATTGAATGATAAGCTAAGAAAAAAATATGCTGTTAAGAGAGATAATAAGATGTATAAATCAGCAGCAAAAACAGTTACTGATGATTTTTATGAAAGTAAATGGGAATTGCCAACTGTGACAAAACCATATGATGGAAAGTTATTTGCCATACAAGAAAAAACCATTACAGGGACTGATTTTTTGAACTATATAAAAGAGCAACAACAAGGAGGAAGTAAGTTAAAACCCATAAATAAACTAGTTGATAATTTGTACGAAAAGTTTCTTGATACTAAATTGAATAGTTATTATAATGACAATTTAGAGTCTGAATTTCCTGATTTTGCTAATGTTATTGAAGAGTATAGAGATGGATTATTACTTTTCGATTTGATGGAAAAAGAAATTTGGGAAAAATCAAAAACCGATTCTATAGGTTTGCAATCATTTTATGAAACCAAAAAATTAGAGTATACTTGGAAAAACAGAGTAGACGCCACAATAGCTTCCTCTACTGATATTGAAGTTATTAAAAAAGCTCAAAAAATGTTTAACCAAAATATTGCTTCTGAGCAAATTAAAGAAAAATTAAACACCAAAGATAAAGTGCAGATAATGACTAATACTGGTGTTTTTGAAGAAGGTTCAGAATCTTTACCAAAAGAATTAAAATTCAAAGTTGGCGTTTCAGACATTTTAAAAGAAGGCGAATATTATTTTGTAGTAAAGACTGATAAAGTAATTCCTGCCGCTCCAAAGACATTAGAAGAATGCAAAGGAAAAGCGATTAATGACTACCAACAGTTTTTAGAAGAAAACTGGGTTAATGATTTAAAAAAGGAGTTTACAATTAAAGTAAACAAAGATGTTTTTGAGAACGTAAAAAAACAACTTCAAAAATAATGAACAAATGTTGTTTTCTGTTTTTGATAATTCTGACATTTTCTTCATGTCATTTTTTTAATAATGAAGTAAAGGTTACTGCTATAGCTAAAGTAAAAGACAGTTATTTGTATAAGGAGGACTTAAATAATTTGGTCCCGCAAGGAACTTCAAAACAAGATAGCCTACTCATAGTAAGAAGTTTCATTGACCGTTGGGCTTCACAGAAATTATTAATAAACGCAGCGGAAGTAAATTTAGATGATGAAGAAAAAGCAGCATTTGATTTATTAATAAAACAATATAAGATAGATTTATATACTAAAGCATATATTGAAAAGGTTGTAAAAAAAACTTTAGATACAATAATCTCAGAAGAGGAATTAAAAGCATATTATAAAAACAATAAAGAAAATTTTAAAACAAACGGGACTTTAGTTCGTTTAAGATATATTAATTTGAGGAAAGACAACCCCAGATTTGAAACTATAAAAAGTAAGTTTTTAGATTTTAAAAAATCTGATAAGAAATTTTGGGATACCTATGCACTACAATGTAAGAGTTTTGCCTTAAATGATTCTATTTGGGTAAATTTGAGTAGTATTTACAGTAAATTACCATTCATTAATCCTGATAATAGGGATCAATATATAGCTTCAGGAAAAACAATTCAGCATTCAGATTCACTTGATGTTTACTTAGTAAAAATTAGACAAACAATAGACAAGAATCAAATTGGACCTTATGAATATCTGAAACCAACATTAAAAGAAGTTATCTTAAATAAAAGAAAGTTAGAATTAATTAAAAAATTTGAAAAAGAAATTACAGATGATGCTATTAAAGACAAGGATTATGAAATTTATAAATAAAGGAGCAACACTATTTATTTTCTTTTTTATTTTTTCCGCAACAACCATAAATGCACAAGAAATCATTAAGGATACTGTTAAAAAGGCAGTGCCTGAAAAAATCCCTACTCAAAGACAAAAGATTGATGGAGTAATTGCAACTGTTGGAGATTATTTGATATTAGATTCGGATATTGATAAGTCCTTTCTTGAAATTTCAAGTCAAGGAGGCTCTGTAAAAGATATTACTAGATGTCAAATGTTAGGAAAATTATTAGAAGACAAGCTTTACGCACATCAAGCAGTACAAGATAGTATAATAGTTACTGATGAAGAAGTTAAATCTAAACTAGAAGAACAACTTAATTATATGGTTGAACAATTAGGTTCTATGGAAAAAGCAGTACAGTATTTCAAAAAAGCCAATGAAGAAGAATTCAGGGCAGATCTTTTTGAAATCATAAAAATGAATAAATTGTCTTCAGAAATGACTAAGCGAATTGTTGATAAAGTCGAAATTACTCCTGAAGAAGTTCGTAATTTTTTCAAAAAAATACCAGCAAGTGATTTGCCTACATTTGGTGCAGAGATGGAAGTTGCCCAAATAGTCATAAAACCCAAGATAACCGAAGCAGAAAAACAAAAAGTAATTGATAAGCTCAAAGAGTTTAAGAAAGAAGTTCAGGAAGGTTCGAGTTTTTCTACAAAAGCAGTTTTATATTCACAAGATCCTGGATCAAGCTCTAATGGAGGCTATTATAAAATGAACAAAAAAACACCTTTTGTAAAGGAGTTTAAAGATGTTGCATTTAGTCTAGCAGAAGGTGAAATTTCTGAGCCTTTTGAAACTGATTTCGGTTTTCATATCATTTATGTTGAAAAAATTAAAGGACAGGAAGTAGAGTTAAGACACATTCTTTTAGTGCCAGCAATTTCTGCCGAATCTCTCAAAGAAGCCAAAGAAAAAATAACTCAAATTAAGAAAAAAATTGATGAGAAAGTAGTAACTTTTGCAGAAGCTGCAAGAGCCGAATCTGATGAAAAAGAAACGAAAGCAAACGGAGGTCTTTTAGTAAATCCAAAAACTCAAGATACCCATTTTGAATTGACTAAGATGGATCCGTCTTTATATAGTCAAGTTTCAAATTTAAAAGAAGGTGAGGTTTCATTACCGATTCTAGATACTGATCAGAATGGAAAAAAGAAATACAAATTAGTGACAGTGACCAACAGAATCAATGAGCATACTGCTGATTATGCTAAAGATTATATAAAGATTAAAGAGATTGCTTTAAAAGAAAAACAAATAAATGCCATTGCAAAATGGTCTGAACAAAAAATTAAAGAAACGTACATCAAAATTAATGGTGAGTATAGAGAATGTTCGTTTACTAATAATTGGTTAAAAAAGTAGATTTTAGTAAAGTAATATCTAAGTTAATAAAAAATCTGAAATCAAATGTCCGACGTAGCAGCAATACAAAACTTAGTCCAGAAAAGAACCGAATTAAAAAAGGAAATTTCTAAAATAATTGTAGGTCAAGATGACGTAGTAGACCAAGTTTTATTAAGTATTTTTTCAGGAGGACATGCGCTTTTAGTAGGTGTTCCTGGTTTGGCTAAAACTTTGATGGTTAATACTATTGCGCAAGCATTAGGATTAGATTTTAAACGCATACAATTTACTCCTGATTTAATGCCTTCTGATATTTTAGGAAGCGAAATTCTTGATGAGAACCGCCATTTTAAATTTATAAAAGGACCTATTTTTTCGAATATTATTTTGGCAGATGAAATCAATAGAACACCTCCTAAAACACAAGCCGCATTGCTAGAAGCCATGCAAGAACGTGCTGTTACTATTGCCGGACATAATTATAAATTGTCATTACCCTATTTCGTTTTAGCTACACAAAATCCAATTGAGCAGGAAGGAACGTATCCTTTACCAGAAGCGCAATTAGACCGTTTTATGTTTTCTATCAAATTGGATTATCCATCGTTTGCTGAAGAAGTACAGGTGGTAAAAAGCACCACTACTGATGCAAAAGTTTCAGTAAATCCGTTGTTTACAGCACAAGAAATTATCGATTTTCAACATTTAATTCGAAGAATACCAGTTACTGATAATGTAATAGAATATGCGGTTACTTTAGTAAGTAAAACGCGTCCGGATAATGTGCTTTCTAATGATTTTATAAAAAATTATATCGATTGGGGAGCAGGGCCAAGAGCTTCGCAAAATTTGATTTTGGCTGCAAAGGCACATGCTGCCTTTAACGGTAAATTTTCGCCAGATATTGAAGATGTAAAAGCCGTAGCTACAGGAATTTTGAGACATCGTGTGGTGAAAAATTACAAAGCCGATGCCGAAGGAATTACAATAGAAAAAATTATAGCCTCTCTTTTTTAGTTATTAAATTTTTTAAGAAATAAGTCATAATATCCTTAGATTTCTCAATGGTTTAAAAAAGTATTTGATTATTTATTTACTATCGAATCCAATTCGGCATCATAAAAAAACAAAAACATACTTGCCATCATATCTTGATTGCTTTTGGTAGTATTATTAACTTCTAAAACCAATTCGTATTCGTGATTTTTAAACATCCAAACTCCAGATTCTGAACTAAAAGAATTAATGTTTGAAAGTCCAATTTTGTTTGTATGGTTTGTCATTTTGCTTTTAAAAATTGCTGTTTTGGTAGTTTTATCCCACAAAGTTAATGCAGTTGCAAAAGGATGAACATGAACCGCAGCAGCGTGCAATTGTAAACTATCTTTAATTTGCAATTGTCCATCGATAGAGCTGCTATATGTTTTTTTTCCAATAGGAATAATCCAATGCCCAGATAATACATTTCCGTCACCAAAATCATAACTATGATTTTTAGTTTCTACAGGAACGCAATAGTCTTTTCCTGTATCTATTGTACTTTTATACGGGTCGGATTTGTTATAAGGTAACATAATAAAAGCAGTTCTGCTTAATAAGGGTTTAATATTTGTATTTTTTTTAGAATAATCGACAGTAACTTCATGCTTTATACAAAAATTTGCATTAGTAATATTGTGGTTTAAAGATTCGGTAGTAATATAAAGCAAGTCATTTCCTTTCATCGGAATGCCATATCCATTTGGAAAAGTAAAATTTTCTAACCCATGAGAGAGCGAAGTCAATCTTGGATAATAGATTCCTATTCTTTCATTAAGATTAAAATTGCTAAAATATTTTACATCATTAAAGTCGATATTGGTATGGCAAATAAAATCGTTAGATACTTGTTTCTTGGTTTTAGAGTCTAATGCTTTAACATGAAAACCAGTAAGCCAAAGTAATGTTGAGTCTTGCGAAAGCTTTATATAATTGGAAGATTTTGGCCCTTCCATAGATTTGTAAATCCCGTCAATATAGAAAGTTGGGGAAATCATTTTATACTCTAAGTGAGAATTATCGATTATCCATTTATTATCAACAATTCCAGTTTCCTGAAGGAAAACCGTCTTTATAATTGCTTTGTGACGGTTGGGTAGTTGCCAATACCATATTCCAGCACCAATTGTGCAAAGCAGCACAAAAACTCCTGAAAATTTATATATCTTTGATTTTGTCATAATTTAATCGAATCGAAAATCAAAAATACAATTTTAAATGATTGAAACTGAACGAAAACCTACCAAACGAATTTTTGGATTGGATTTGTTGCGTGTCATTTCAATTGCACTAGTATTGTGTTCACATACGTCTTGGATTTATCCGCCAAGCTCTAGTTTATTAGCAAAAGCAGTTGATATGTGTGGTTTTTTTGGCGTTGAGCTTTTTTTTGTTCTTAGCGGATTTCTTATAGGAAGTATTATTTACAAGCAATTTTTGCATGAGGGTTATGGATTTAAATCCATGATGTCTTTTCTTAATAGACGTATGATTCGAATTTTGCCGAACTATTATTTAATAATAGTTGTAAATATAATAATCGGTTTTTTTATTGGTTACCCAATTGTAGATTCGTGGAAATATTTTTTCTTTTTTCAAAATTTTGCTACGCCTTTATTACCCTTTTTTCCTGAATCGTGGAGTATGCCTATAAAAGAATATGGCTATCTAATTACCGTTTTTTTGTTGTTGCTAGTTTCTATAATTTTTAAAAAAGTTTCAAGAAAAATGCTTTTTTTGTGGGTCATTTCTGGGATGATTCTTTTCTTTTTTATGCTGAAAATAAGTTACTATTTCAATACTCAAAACACAACTATGGCACAATGGGATATTTCGTTACGTTCTGTAGTTATTTATAGAATTGATACCGTTTTAGCAGGAGTTTTATTTGGTTTTATTTCTTGTGAATATTCTAAATTTTGGCAAAAACAAAAATTCAAATTTGGAACTTTAGGCTTTTTATTAATTTTTATTTTACTTTTCTGTCTTGGTTATTTAAAACTAAAAATTGCAGATTTTCCTTTTTTTTGGAATGTGATTTGTTTACCATTAAATACGGCTGCTTTGGTTTGTTTTTTGCCGTTTTTTTCTGAATGGAAAATGGGTTCATCATGTATTCAAAAAGCAGTAGAGCATATAAGCGAATTATCTTATGCAATCTATTTATTACATTATAGTATTGTACTTTATTTATTGAAGCATTTTATCGACACGTCAAATTTTAGTATCATACAATTGCATTTGTTTGCAGTATTGTACTTGGTTCTTACTATTTCATTGAGTTACGTTTTGTATACTTTTTTTGAAAAGCCTGTAACAAAACTCAGAGACATAAAAATGTAATTGCTATGAATGAAGAACAAAATGTTCCAAGAATTTTCGGATTAGATTTTTTTCGGGCTATTGCAATCCTGATGGTTTTGTTTTCTAATTTGCTTTTAATTTATCCTAATTTAAATAATAAGTTGTCTCAAATGCTGATTTTATTTGGTTTTTGGGGTGTTGAGATTTTCTTTGTTTTAAGCGGATTCTTAATTGGAAATATTTTGTTCAAGTTATATATTCAGAATGATTTTACTATTCAATCGGTTTTTTCTTTTTTAAAAAGACGTTGGTTTAGAACCTTACCTAATTATTTTTTGGTTTTACTTTTAAACATAGTTATTGCTGTAACGTTTCATTTTCAAATAGAAAATGTTGGATATTATTTTTTCTTTTTCCAAAATTTTTCTCAGCCTATGCTGACTTTTTTTCCAGAGTCTTGGAGTTTGTCTATTCTAGAATTTGGGTATTTATTTACGCCTTTTGCATTGTATTTTTTAACATCTTTAGTTAAACCAAAACACAAATCTAGATTCTTTATTATAGTTATTGCGATTCTAATAGTGATTTTTGTTTTTAATAAAATCATATATTATTTTACAACGTCAAAAACGACTATAGAGCAATGGAATGTTTCTTTGAAGTCGGTTGTCGTGTATCGAATAGATGCTATTTTAATAGGAATACTTTCTAGTTGGTTTGCTTTAAGTTATAATGAATTTTGGATAAAACATAAGGTAAAATTGTTTTTTCTTGGATGTTTTTTTTCAATTATTCTATTTGTAGGTGTTGGCTATTTACGATTTTTTATTAATACATGTCCTTTTTTTTGGAATGTTTTATATTTACCATTAGTATCTGTAACATTCACTTTATTTCTTCCGGTTTTTTCAAATTGGCAATCCGTTCCTAAATGGTTTTTTAGACCCATAACTTTATTAAGTTTATTATCATACTCTATTTACTTATTGCATTATAGTATTGTATTACAAATAATGAAATCTTGTTTTAATATCAGTTCGTTTTCAATGATACAATTGCACATTTTTACTTTTTGTTATTTATTAGTCACTTTTCTACTGAGTTTTTTCTTGTATAATTATTTTGAAAAACCAATCATGAATTTGAGAAATAAGCACAAAAATAATTGAATTCTCTATTTTACTCTTAATTTTTAAATAATTGATTAATATGACAGGCTTAAATTACGAATTTTTGATTCTTTAAAATTAAGTAAATTTTATTGTAATGTTTTATAAGTTTTTGATTAGAATACGATAGTACTAAAAGCTTTTTATTCTCAATAAGATTGTTTAATTTTGTGCCACTTATATAAAAAAAACAGTAATAATATAATTCACTCATAGTATGGCTTTTGATATTGAAATGATTAAAAAAGTGTACGCAAACATGACTTCTCGTGTTGATGCTGCGCGAGAAATAGTTGGGCGTCCACTAACATTAACTGAAAAGATTTTATACAACCACCTTTGGGAAGGTAATCCAACTCAAGCTTTTAAAAGAGGGGTTGATTATGTTGATTTTGCACCTGATAGAGTAGCATGTCAAGATGCAACTGCTCAAATGGCATTATTGCAATTTATGCATGCTGGAAAGAAAACAGTTGCAGTTCCTACTACAGTTCATTGTGATCACTTAATTCAAGCAAAAGTTGGTGCTTCAAGCGATTTAGCTGTAGCCAATACTCAATCTAAAGAGGTTTTTGATTTTCTTTCTTCTGTTTCTAATAAATATGGAATTGGTTTTTGGAAACCGGGTTCAGGAATTATTCACCAAATCGTTTTAGAAAACTACGCTTTTCCTGGTGGTTTGATGATTGGTACCGATTCGCACACTGTAAATGCAGGTGGATTAGGAATGTTGGCTATTGGTGTTGGTGGAGCTGATGCGGTAGATGTAATGTCAGGAATGTCTTGGGAATTGAAGTTTCCCAAATTAATAGGCGTAAAATTAACTGGAAAATTATCTGGTTGGACAGCTCCAAAAGATGTAATTCTAAAAGTAGCGGATATTCTTACCGTAAAAGGAGGAACAGGAGCTATTGTTGAATATTTTGGCGAAGGTGCTATATCTATGTCATGTACAGGAAAAGGAACTATTTGTAATATGGGAGCTGAAATTGGTGCTACAACTTCTACATTTGGTTATGACGAATCTATGAGGAGATATCTTTCAGCAACTGGTCGTCAAGATGTCGTTGATGCTGCTGATACAGTAGCCTCATATTTAACAGCTGACCCAGAAGTTTATGCTAATCCAGAGACTTATTTCGACCAAGTAATTGAAATTAATCTTTCTGAATTAGAGCCTCATATCAATGGTCCTTTTACTCCAGATAGAGGAACTCCTGTTTCTCAAATGAAAGCTGAAGCAGCTGCAAACGGATGGCCAATTAAAGTTGAATGGGGTTTAATAGGTTCTTGTACTAATTCATCTTATGAGGATATGGCTCGTGCAGCTTCTATCGTAAATCAAGCAGTCGAATTTGGGATTAGTCCAAAAGCGGAATTTGGTATCAATCCAGGTTCTGAACAAATTAGATATACAATTGAAAGGGATGGCATGATAGCAACTTTCGAAAAAATGGGAACTAAAGTATTTACAAATGCTTGTGGACCATGTATCGGACAATGGGATAGAGCAGGAGCTGATAAAGGGGAGAAAAACACTATTGTGCACTCTTTCAACAGAAACTTTTCTAAACGTGCCGATGGTAACCCAAACACTCATGCTTTTGTTACTTCACCAGAAATGGTTGCTGCTTTAGCTATTTCAGGTCGCTTAGATTTTAATCCTATAACTGATACTTTGATAAACGATAAAGGCGAAGAAGTTAAATTGAGTGCGCCTTATGGAGATGAACTACCTAAAAAAGGATTTGCTGTCGAAGATGCAGGATTTCAAGCACCAGCTGAAGATGGTTCACAAGTACAAATTGTTGTAAGTGAAACATCAGATCGTTTACAATTATTAGCTCCATTTGATGCTTGGGATGGAAAAAACATTATTGGAGCTAAATTGCTTATCAAAGCTTTCGGAAAATGCACTACCGATCATATCTCTATGGCTGGACCTTGGTTGCGTTTCCGTGGACATTTAGATAATATTTCAAATAATATGTTGATAGGTGCTGAAAATGCTTTTAACCAAAAAGCGAATTCAGTTAAAAATCAAATAACAGGACAATACGACACTGTTCCTGCTGTAGCTCGAGCTTATAAAGCCGCGGGAATTGCTTCTGTTGTTGTGGGAGACCATAACTATGGAGAAGGTTCTTCTCGTGAACATGCTGCCATGGAGCCCCGTTTCTTAGGTGTAAAAGCAGTTTTGGTAAAATCATTTGCTCGTATTCACGAAACGAATTTGAAAAAACAAGGAATGCTTGGGTTGACGTTTGCCAATGAAGCAGATTATGATAAAATACAAGAAGACGATACCATAAACTTTGTAGACTTAGTGGATTTTGCTCCTGGGAAACCTTTAACCTTGGAGTTTGCTCACGCAGATGGAACCAAAGATATAATATTAGCAAACCATACCTATAACGAAGGGCAAATAGGTTGGTTTGTTGCTGGTTCAGCATTAAACTTGATTGCTGCTGCTGGAAAAGCATAAAGTGCATTTATGAATATACAATCCTCGAAGAAATTCGGGGATTTTTTATTTAAAATAATTTTTTTATACTCCTAATTGATATAACTGTTTATTTAAAAAAATGAAATAAATAGCTGTTTACTACACTTTATTCAATAATTTACTACTAAAAATCAGGTTGTTACCAAATTTTAAGGTTATTACTATTAAAAAAATTAATTGTGAATATTACAATAAAAAAAACAGTAATATTATTCTTATAAGATATATTATTTTATGTATTTCATCGATTAAAAATGTTAATATTATCACTTAATCGATATAGTTTGCTTTTAATCGTATTAATTTGCATTAATATTTATTAATTCCCCAATTGATAAATATTGCTCCTAGAGCATATTAAAAATCTTAACCTATATTATTATGAAAAAACTAGTACTAATGCTACTTACTACAGTAGCTATGCAGTCGCAGACTCAAAACTACACCTCGAGTTCTGAAGTCTTTACAAATCCAGAAAGAGGATGGTACAAGTACTCTAAAGCTCAAAGCACAACTACATTTTCTTTCTTAAGCCAATCTTCCTTGACTAGTTCTCGGGTAAATGAAAAAATCACTTTAATTCTGAGAATTTATGATTTAGGAGCTTTTAAGAATACCCCAATTTCTCAAACTTTTTTAGATAATATTCTAAAAGATTTTAGTACGTTACGATTATCGGGTGTGAAGGCTATAGTTCGGTTTAGATATACTGAAGTTGATGCTATTGATGCGACAAAAGCACAAATCATTTCTCATATCGAACAATTAAAAACGATTACTGTACCTAACCAAGACGTAATATCTAATATTGAAGCTGGATTTATAGGTCAGTACGGTGAATGGTATTACACTACTAATTTTGGCAACAATGGTGTTATGTCGACCCAAAACCTAGCTGATAGAAAAGAAATTGGTTTAAAAATATTAGAATTAGCTCCAGAAAGAATGGTGTCTTTTAGAACGCCAAGTTTTCAAAACTTAATAGGAGGAACAACTCCGATAACCACTGCTGAAGCATATAATGGTTCTGCTAGATCAAGAATTGCATTGCACAATGATGCGTTTTTATCAAGTTCTTCTGACGTGGGTACTTTTAAAAATACTTCCGTAGAATACCCTTACTTAGAAAGCCAATCTAAATATACACTATGCGGAGGCGAATCCAATCAATTGAATAGTACGTATCAAAATTGTACCAATGCTGTTAGTATGATGAATAAGTTTCATTATAACTATTTAAATATAGGTTATTATGGTGCTACTTTAGATTTATGGAAAACAAGTGGCTGTTACGATGAAGTACAAAGAAGATTAGGGTATAGATTTGAATTGTTGAATTCTACAATTACTAATAATAACCTAACTATCAATTTGCAAAATGTAGGTTTTGGTAACATATTTAATCAAAGAAAGGCATTCATTGTATTAAGAAATACTTCAACTAAAGTAGAATATTCATTCCCTATAAATTCAGATGTGCGTTTATGGCAAAGCGGAACTCAAACCCAAATTACCCAAAGTTTAGATCTAGATATACCAATAGGGACTTACTCATTATTTTTAAATTTACCGGATCCAAAAATAGCCAATCCTTTATTCTCTATTCAATTTGCAAATATTGGTGTTTGGGATGCTGCTAAAGGGTATAATAATTTAAATCAAACATATACTAAATCAACATCTACTGTAGTTATAACTCCAGATCCAATAGTAATTACAGAACCAATAGTAGTTGAGCCGGTTGTAACTCCTACACCAGTAGTTGTTGCGCCAGTTGTAATTGCTGTAATAAATAACTCAACAATTACAGTAAGCAATTTACCAACGCCAACATTTACCATACAGGTATACAATTTATCCGGTAGAGTTAGATCAAGATCAACTGATATTTCTTATTTAAAAAGCGGATATTATATTGTGAAAGTATACTCAGGAGGAATTATATATACTCAAAAAATTTATAAAGTTTAATTAGGGAATTAAGGATTGATTTTTTGCTTTTAAGTTTTCTCAAAGAAAAACCTGTTCTTTAAATAGAGCGGGTTTTTCTGGTTTTTAGATTAGGGAAGCACTAATTTTATATTACAGTTTCTACTTTTCATGAAAAAGTATATCTTTAACCAAACTCAAAGTAAAATTTTATGGCAGATAATAAAGATCAATTTAAAAGAGAACTCGGATTACTAGACGGTACAATGCTTGTTGTTGGATCTATGATAGGTTCTGGAATATTTATCGTAAGCTCAGATATTGCTCGTCAAGTAGGTTCTGCTGGTTGGCTTACCATGATTTGGATAATTTCTGGTTTAATTACAATGATAGCGGCTATTAGCTACGGAGAGTTGAGCTCCATGTTTCCTAAAGCTGGTGGACAATATGTGTATCTAAGAGAAGCTTATGGAAAGTTAATTGCTTTTTTATACGGTTGGAGTTTCTTTGCGGTTATCCAAACAGGAACAATTGCAGCCGTTGGAGTGGGCTTTTCGAAGTTCGCTGCCTATTTATTTCCTCCAATGAGCGACGAAAATATTCTTTTTGAAATAGGTAATTTCAAACTTAATGCAGCACAAATTGTGTCCATTATAACTATTTTTTTTCTTACGTATTTAAATAGTCGTGGCGTCAAAAAGAGTAAAATGATGCAAACTGTTTTAACAATTATCAAAATTCTATCGCTTTTTGGGTTAATTATTTTCGGTTTTCTTTTAGCTGCAAAAGGGGATATTTGGAATGCCAATTGGTCAGACATGTGGACTACCAAATCATTCGTTAAAGATTCAAATTCTTGGTTGCCTATAAGTGGTGTAGCATTAATTTCAGGAATTTCTGCAGCAATGGTAGGTTCTTTGTTCTCGAGTGATGCTTGGGTTGGTGTTACTTTTATAGCTGGTGAAATCAAAAATCCGAAACGAAATGTTGGTTTAAGTTTGTTTCTAGGAACTTTTATCGTAACCATTATTTATGTGTTGACAAATTTAATGTACCTAGCGGTAATTCCTTTTGATGAAATTGCAACGGCAAAATCAGATAGGGTTGCAGTTGTAGCTTCTCAATATATTTTTGGAGATATAGGAACTTATATTATTGCCATTATGATTATGATTTCAACATTTGCGTGTAATAATGGTTTGATAATGGCAGGAGCTCGTGTCTATTATACCATGGCAAATGACGGATTGTTTTTTAAGAAAGCAGCTATACTTAATGCATCTAGTGTTCCTGCATGGGCTTTGTGGGCGCAATGCATTTGGGCATCGGCATTGTGTTTAACAGGGAAATATGGTGACTTACTAGATTTTGTGATAATAATTGTTTTGATTTTTTATATTTTGACGATATATGGAATTTTTATTCTTCGTAAAAGTATGCCAAATATCGAAAGACCATATAAAGCTTTCGGTTATCCATTTTTACCTATGTTTTATATTATTGTGGCAAGTGCCATTTCAATAGCATTATTGTTTACCAAAACGAGTACTTGCGGTTGGGGAGTTTTAATTATGTTAATTGGAATTCCAATTTATTATATTTCTAAACCAAAAGATGAATAGTAGTTTTGTATAATAAAAAAATCCGTCTCATTTTATTTCGAGACGGATTTGTGGTTTCAAAATTCAGGATAATACCATAAATTATAAAATAGTATTTACTTCAATAAATGGCAATCCCCAAGCCTCAGCCACTCCTTTGTAAACAATTTTTCCGTTTGCTACGTTCAATCCTTTTTTTAACTCATCATTCTCAAGACAGGCTTTTTTCCAACCTTTGTTGGCAAGTTGTAAAGCATAAGGTAAAGTTGCGTTGGTCAATGCAAGTGTAGAAGTATAAGGAACAGCTCCAGGCATATTTGCCACACAATAATGAACAATGTCATCAATGATATAAGTTGGATTTTCATGAGTTGTTGGCTTACAAGTTTCTATACAACCACCTTGATCTACTGCAACATCTACAACTACAGTTCCAGGACGCATTAACTTTAGCATATCTCGAGTAATTAGATTTGGCGCCTTTGCACCAGGAATTAATACCGCTCCGACAATTAAATCAGCTTCAGCAATGGCTTCACGAATATTATAATAGTTAGACATTATTGTAATTACATTTGGAGGCATAATATCTGATAAATGACGTAAACGTTGCAAACTCACATCCATAATCACTACTCTGGCTCCTAAACCAGCAGCCATTTTAGCAGCTTGAGTCCCTACAATTCCTCCACCTAAAACCAATACTTTCGCTGGAGGAACACCCGGAACGCCTCCCAAAAGAATCCCTTTCCCTTTTTGTGGTTTTTCTAAATATTTAGCTCCTTGCTGGATTGCCATCCGTCCTGCAACTTCTGACATTGGAACTAATAATGGTAAGCTACGGTCTAATTTTTCTACGGTTTCGTATGCCAAACATACTGCTCCACGTTCCATCATAGCATGTGTTAATGGTTCTGACGATGCAAAGTGAAAATAGGTAAATAGTAATTGATCTTTCTTAATAAGATTGTATTCTGATTCGATTGGTTCTTTTACTTTTATAATCATTTCAGCAATTGCATATGTTTCTTCTATCGATACTAGAATTGTTGCTCCTGCTTCTTCGTATTCGGCATCGCTAAAACCACTGCTTTCTCCTGCATTTGTTTGTACATAAACTACGTGATTGTATTTTTTCATCTCTGCAACTCCAGCAGGAGTTAGACCCACTCTGTTTTCGTTATTCTTGATTTCTTTAGGGATTCCTATTGTCATTTTTTTTATATTTTAAGGTTATTATTTTTTGGTATGTAAAAATAAGGATAAAGAAAAAATTTATACATTGAACAAATAAATAGGTAAATATTATTTTATTTTAGTATTTTTGAAGTAAATAATTCTTTTCAATCTGTATATAGTTCTTCTTAAAAGAAAAAATAACTATAAAAATTAATTTTGAACCTGATTTTTAATTATGAATATTGACGAAACTGACAAAAAAATCTTACGCCTTTTACAGGAAAATGCTCATTTTACTTTAAAAGATATATCCAATCAAATTAATCTTTCGCTCACTCCTGTGCACGATAGAGTAAAGCGATTGGAAAAAGATGGGATTATTGAAAAATATGTTTCTATTTTAAATAAAAAAAAGTTAGGAATGCACCTTACGGTTTATTGTCAAATAACTTTAATTAAGCAAACCATTGACATTTCAGAGGCATTCAATCAAGCTATTCTAAATTTACCGGAAGTCGTAGAATGTAATTTTGTGTCCGGAAATTTTGATTACATGCTAAAAATTGTTCTTCCAGATATGGAAAGCTATCATAATTTTCATCAAAAAAAACTTTCTGTTTTATCCGAAGTTTCATTAATAAATAGTTTTTTTATAATATCGGAAGTAAAGGGAACAACAGTTTTGCCGATTTAATGTATAAAAAAAAGCCATCTTTATATTGATGGCCTTTCAAAATATAATAAGTTAGATGATTTATAAAATTAATCGGATGATTTGTCCATTTGCCGTCATCATTTCTATTTGAACAGTTTCTTTTTCGTCAATGTTTGAAAAGATTTTCGAAGCCGATTCAATGTCTGTAATTTTAGTATTGCCAATGCTTAAAATAATTCCGCCTTTTAAATCATTTGCATAAACATTTAAGCGCTCATTATTAAGTTCTTTTATTTTTACACCATAATCTACTCTGAACTTTTTCTTGTCAGCAGCAGTAATATTTTCTAGTTCAAGGCCTTTAAATTCTGTACTAGACACACTAATTTTTGATAGAGTTACAGTAGTCGTCATCGTTTTTTCTTTTCGAATAAAAGTAACTAGTACCTTGTCGTCAGGTCTTTTTGTATTAACGTAACCAGATAACTCCGCAAAGGTAGAAATATTCTGATTGTCTAATTTAATAATGATGTCTCCAGTTTGCAAACCTGCTTTTTCTGCCCCAGAATTTTTAGTTGTTTTTTTAATGTAAAAACCTAGTGTTTCCTTAATGCCTAATTCTTTTGAAGCAGAGCCATTCAATTCAGATCCTTCAACTCCAAGTATTCCTCTTTGAACATTGCCAAACTCCATAATATCCTGAATAATTTTTCGAGTAATATTAGAAGGAACGGCAAAGGAATACCCTACATAAGAGCCGGTTTGGGAAGAAATCATGGTGTTTATACCTATTAATTCACCATGAGTATTGACCAATGCACCACCACTATTGCCTGGATTTACAGCAGCATCCGTTTGAATAAAAGATTGAATACCGTTAGTGTCTAAATTTCTTGCTTTTGCGGAAACAATTCCGGCAGTAACAGTTGAGGTCAAATTATAGGGATTTCCAACAGCCAAAACCCATTCACCCACTTTTACATTATCAGAATCGGCAAAAACAGAATACGGTAATTTTTCATTAGTATCAATTTTTAGAACAGCTATATCCATTTTAATATCAGTTCCTATCAATTTTGCTTTATACGTTTTTTTATTATTCAACGTAATTTCTATATCTGAAGCATCTTTAACCACATGATTATTAGTAACAATATAGCCATCTTCAGAAATAATTACTCCCGAACCAGTTCCTACTTGCTCTTGTTGTTGCTGGCCACCACCAAAACCGTAGAAAAATTCCAACATAGGATTCGTTGTTGTTCTGTAGGAAACATTTTTTACGTGAACTACCGTATGAACGGTTTTATCTGCAGCTTCAGTAAAATCAATGGCTTCGGCACCCAGACCAACATTTCTAGAATAATTTTCAGGTGCAACGGTTACAATTGATTTTGAATGTATTAAATCGCTATCAAATAATAATTTGTAGGCCCCAAGAGTAGTTGCTCCGCTTAATAAAGAAACTAAAAATAAATTGCCAAATCTTTTCATTGTAAATCGTTTTTAAGTTATTTTAAAGTAAAATTAAAAAAATATTTTTTTTACAAATCGAGTTTAACGCACGTTTAACAATGATTAACTTTTAATTAATAGTTGTACTTTTGTGTTATTACAATTTTAAAAATGCAAATAGAATTTTACAAATACCAAGGAACAGGAAATGATTTCGTGATGATTGACAATCGCACTAATTTTTTCCCAAAAGACAATATCAAATTAATTGAACAGTTATGCGATCGTCGTTTTGGAATAGGAGCTGACGGATTAATTCTTTTAGAAAACGATTCGATTGCTTCGAATCTCGCAAATGCTACTGATTTCAAAATGGTCTATTACAATTCCGATGGTAATCAAAGTTCGATGTGTGGCAATGGTGGCAGATGTTTAGTTGCTTTCGCCAAAAAATTAAATATTATTGAAAATCAAACTGTTTTTATCGCTACAGATGGTTTGCATCACGCAACCATCTCTGATAATGGAATCGTTTCGCTTCAAATGAAATCAGTAGATGCTGTAAAAACAACACCCGAATATGTTTTTCTAGATACTGGCTCGCCTCACCACATTCAATTAGTTGAAGATTTAGAACACTTTAATGTAAAAGAAGTTGGAGCAAAAATTCGTTACAGCGAGTTGTATGGTAAAGCAGGAAGTAACATAAATTTTGTCAAACAAATTTCTGAAAACACATTTGCTCTAAGAACCTATGAAAGAGGTGTGGAAGATGAAACGCTATCCTGCGGAACTGGTGCTACAGCAGCTGCAATTGCTATGAATAGTTTAGGAAAAACCAATTCCAATGTGATTCAACTTCATGTTCAAGGTGGTGAATTACAAGTTTCATTTGATAAAACCGATGGAAAGTTCAACAATGTTTTTCTTAAAGGGCCCGCCGAATTTGTTTTTAAAGGAACGATTAAATGGTAACTCTAAGAGGTCAAAATATTTATTTGCGTGCACTCGAACCTGATGATTTGGAGTTCGTTTATTCAATAGAAAACGATGAGTCCATTTGGGAAGTAAGCAATACACAAACCCCTTACAGCCGATTTTTGATTCGTCAGTATTTAGAAAATGCGCATCAAGACATTTATGAAGCCAAGCAACTTCGATTAGCAATATGCAAAAATCAAGATTTCTCCGCAATAGGTTTAATAGATTTATTTGATTTTGATCCTAAAAATAATAGAGCAGGAGTTGGTATTCTTATAAAAGATTCAAAAAATAGAAATTCTGGAATTGGCTCTGAAGCATTAGATTTGTTAATTCATTATGCTTTCTCAAAATTAAATGTACATCAATTATATGCTAATATAGATATAGAAAACGAGGTTAGTTTAACACTTTTTACTAATTTTGGTTTTCAGAACATTGGAATCAAAAAACAATGGAACTTGGTTAACGGTCAATACAAAGACGAAGCTTTGTTTCAATTAATTAATCCATCCTAAATTTACCTATTTTGAATTTAAAAAAAATTATTACTATATTCTCAGTACTTCTAATTACGGGTTTGATTGTTTATGGATATATTTTGTATCGAGATATATTTGGTGCCAATACAAAGTTTAGTGAAAATGAAGTTTATATATATATTCCAACGGATTCAGATTATGAAGCAGTAAAAAAAATAGTTACTCCTTATATAGATAATATGAGTCGATTTGAAATGGTAGCTAATAAAAAATCATATCCAGATAGAGCCGAAAAAGCAGGTCGATTTATACTTAAAAAAGGAATGAACAGTAATGAAATTGTAAATGCGTTACGTATAAATATTCCTGTTAATTTGGCTTTTAACAATCAAGAACGATTAGAGAATTTTGCAGGACGTATTGGTTCTCAAATTGAAGCCGACAGTTTGAGTTTATTAACAGCATTTAAAGATAAAAAGTTTTTAGAAGAAAACGGATTTACAGAAGAGAATGTATTAAGCATGTTTGTGCCTAATTCCTATGAGTTTTTCTGGAACACTAATGCAAACAAGTTTCGAGATAAAATGTCCAAGGAATATCGTAAATTTTGGACAGATGCTAGATTAGAAAAGGCAAAACTGCTAAATCTAACTCCTATTCAAGTTTCTATATTAGCATCGATAGTGCACAAAGAAACCGTAAAAAGAGACGAAAGACCAAAAGTGGCGGGAGTTTATTTGAATAGATTGCAAAGAGGTATAAAATTAGAAGCTGATCCAACGGTCATTTATGCTGTTAAATTAAAATCAGGCGACTTTAATCAAGTTATCAAAAGAGTTTTGTATAAAGATTTAGAAACAGATTCGCCTTATAATACCTATAAATATGAAGGGTTGCCTCCAGGTCCAATAGCTATGCCAGATATCACCGCTTTAGAAGCAGTGTTAAATCCTGAAAAACATAATTATATTTATTTCTGTGCCAGTGTCACTAACTTTGGGTATCATGAATTTGCGGTAACTACTGCTCAACATGAAGTAAACCGTCAGAAATACGTGGCTTGGGTTAATCAGCAAGGTATAAAAAGATAAATTTTGAAATATAAAACACATATTTATTTAATTCTATTTGTTTTTATATTTTCTTCTTCTGTTTTCTCTCAAATATTAAAGCCAAACGATACTTTAAATACTAAAAGGAGAAATGCAGTTATAATTACAGAAGCGGCTCTTTCTACAGGAGTTTTAATAGGATTGCATCAACTTTGGTATGCAGACTATCCAAAATCAGATTTTCATTTCATAAATGACAATTCCGAATGGCTTCAAATGGATAAGGCGGGTCATGTATTTTCAGCCTATCAATTAGGCCGATTTAGTAAAGAGGCATTACAATGGAGTGGTGTATGTAGAAAAAATCAATTGCTATATGGGTCAACTTTTGGATTTGTATTTCTTTCAGCAGTTGAGGTTATGGATGGGTATTCGTCTAACTGGGGAGCTTCAGTTGGAGATATTGTTGCTAATGCATCAGGAACTGCCATTTATGTTTCGCAAGAGTTGTTGTGGAAAGAGCAGCGTATCGTTCCAAAATTTTCCTTTCATACCACTCCTTATGCACCAGTTCGGCCAAATGTTTTAGGAAATGCTTTAAGCGAACAAATTTTAAAGGACTATAATGGGCAAACGTATTGGTTGTCAGTTAACTTACATTCTTTTTTGAAAGATTCCAAAGTTCCTAAATGGTTCAATATAGCTATTGGATATGGAGCAGAAGGAATGATTACAGGAAATGATGCCTTTATAAACACTATTTTTCTCCCAGAATCAAAAAGATACCGCCAATTTTACTTCAGTTTCGATGCCGATTTGACTAAAATTCCCACAAAATCTCATCTGTTAAAAACTTTTTTTTCAATATTTAATTCTGTCAAAATTCCAACTCCAACGTTTGAAATCAATGGTAAAGGAAATTTGAGATTTCACTATTTTTACTTTTAGAAAACTTTAACTGATTGATTTTCAGTTTTGTATTTTTTGTCGTACATTTGCACTGTAGAAATTTCTTGAAGTGACAGGTTAAGAAGAAAAACAAAACATGATAAAAAAATGGTTTTTTTACACAAGTTTGATTGTAATAATTGCTTATTTAAGTTCTGGTTTTAAACCCTTCGAATTACAAAATCATAATTGGTTTCAGGCAAATAATAATGATGAATTATCATACTTATTTCCTTCAAAAGAACAAAAAGATTATCCTAATTTAAATGTCCCTTTTACTGCAAAGTTTTTTATAGGTTTTAAAGAAGCTGTTGCTTTTAGAGAATCACAAGGGAAATACAAAAAAATAAATACCTTAGGCTATATGGGGAAGTACCAATTTGGTTTAGAGACACTTAAAACCATTGGAATTGAAGATAGCCTATCCTTTCTAAACAGTCCAAAATTACAAGAAAAAGCATTTGTAGCTCTACTATCCAAAAACAAATGGGAATTGGAAGACGAAATCGAAAAATTTTCGGGAAAAATTATAAGTGGCGTTAAAGTTACTGAATCTGGTATTTTAGCAGCAGCTCATTTAGGTGGTGCTGGTTCTGTAAAGCGATTTCTAAATTCTAACGGTGCTAAAAAATGTAAAGACAATTATGGTACTTCTGTAAAAACTTACATGAGAGAATTTGGTGGTTATGAAACATCAGGAATAATAGCCGATAATAATGCAAAAGTAAGATAGCAAAATATTTACTCATTAAGAAATCCTGCTTTGTCAGGATTTTTTTTATGATTTATGAATAATAAAAATAGTAGGTCTATTGTGCAAATCGATAGTTGCTTTTTTCCAATCGGAAATGCGCATCGTTTTAATGTATTCGGTTGGTAACGTAATATCTGCTGCTACGCATAAATGAGTACTAGGGTGTAATGCTTGCAAAATATCATCCAACATTTTGTTGTTTCTAAAAGGTGTTTCTATAAAAATTTGCGATTGATTTTTGTCCTGAGATAATTTCTCTAAATTTTTTATAACTGTTTTTTTCTCTGACTTATCAATAGGAAGATAGCCGTTAAAAGCAAAATTTTGACCGTTCATTCCTGATGCCATCAAGGCCAAAAGAATGGACGACGGACCTACTAATGGTATCACTTGAATATTTTTTTCATGTGCTAATTTCACGATTACAGCTCCTGGATCTGCAATTCCTGGGCAACCCGCTTCTGACATTAATCCAATATTTTTGCCCTCTAAACACGGTTGAATCATTTTATTGTGTTCAGAAACTTCGGTATGTTTGTTTAACGCACTTAACTTCAAAGAAGCTTGAACTTTCTCAGGATGTATGCTTTTTATAAATTTACGAGCTGTTTTTTCGTTTTCAACAATGTAAGTATCAATCAAATCAATAGCTCTTTTTACTGTTTGAGGTAAAACATCCATAGGGTCACTCTCACCAAGAGTTGTAGGGATTAAATAAAGTTTTCCGCGAGTAGCAGTATTTTTGGCTGGTGTCGTTTTACTATGTTTAGTAAGTAATTTTTCGGCAATTATTTCACATGATTTATCTAACATGGCAAAAACAGAATCAAATCCATTTTGTAATCCATAATAAGGGTCAGGAACATCAACATTTTCTCCCGGAAAAAGTTCATTTAAAATAAGTTGAACTTTGCTTTTTTGTTCTTCGTTTTTAGCTAAGGCAAGTACATCATTGTAATTGGAATTATCCATTACATAAATATAATCAAAAGTATCCAAGTCAGAACTTTTAAAATGTCTGCCTTTCTGTAGAGAAATATCGAGTTTATTTTTTTTGGCAACAGCAATAGCTCTATCATCGGGTTGTTTTCCAACATGCCAATTCCCTGTTCCCGCAGAATCTACAAAAAACAAATCTTTTGGGAGTTTAGAGGTTAATATTGCTTCCGCCATAGGAGAACGGCAAATATTACCTAAACATACCATTAAAATTTTAACGGACATTTATAGTGTTAATTTTTTATTGATGTCTTCAACAAATTTTTTAAATTGCTTGTCAGTAGAAACTAAATTATCTACTGTTTTGCAAGCGTGTAGTACTGTTGCATGGTCGCGATCTCCAATTTGAGAACCAATATTTGCCAAAGAAGCTTTAGTAAATTTTTTTGCAAAAAACATTGCAAGTTGTCTTGCTTGTACAACGTGACGTTTTCTAGTTTTAGATTGTAAGGTTTCTAAATCCAATTGAAAATAATCAGAAACAATTTTTTGAATATAATCTATAGAAATTTCTCTCTTTACATTTTTAACAAATTTCTCTACAACATGTTTGGCTAAATCTAAAGTAACTTCTTTTTTGTTGAAAGACGATTGTGCTATTAATGAGATAATGGCACCTTCTAATTCTCTAACATTCGTTTTGATATTTCTGGCAACATATTCTATAATTTCGTCAGGCATTTCTACACCATCTCTATATAAAATATTTTTTAAGATCGAAATTCTAGTTTCATAATCGGGCTGATGCAATTCTGCGGATAACCCCCATTTAAAACGAGAGAGCAAACGTTGCTCTATGTCTTGCATATCAACAGGTGCTTTGTCGGAAGTTAAGATTACCTGTTTTCCGTTTTGATGTAAATAGTTGAATATGTGAAAAAACACATCTTGAGTTCCTGATTTTCCTGATAAAAACTGCACATCATCTATAATTAAAACATCAATTAACTGATAGAAATGTATAAAATCATTTCGATTGTTTTTCTTTACAGAATCGATGTATTGTTGTGTGAAAATTTCCGCTGAAATATATAAAACGGTTTTTTCAGGGTATTTATCTTTTATTTCTACGCCAATAGCATGTGCTAAATGGGTTTTTCCTAAACCAACTCCACCAAAAATTAATAACGGATTAAATGAAGTTCCTCCTGGCTTATTGGCTACAGCCATTCCTGCGGAACGTGCAAGTCTGTTAGAATCGCCTTCAAGAAAATTATCAAAACTATAATTGGCATTTAGTTGAGATTCAATTTTTAAATTTCTAATTCCTGGAATAACAAACGGGTTTTTTAATTCAGGGCTTAGGTTTTTAAAAGGAGCATCTACTTCTTGAGTCTTCATAGAGCTTCTGTGTGCGCTTGGTAATTGCTCCATAAAAGGTTGCTTATTACCATAAGTATTTTCCATTTTAATTTTATACAATAGTTTAGCGTTTTTACCAAGTTCTTTGGTTAAGGCTACTTTTAACAATTTTACGTAATGTTCTTCAAGCCATTCGTAGAAAAATTTGCTAGGAACTTGAATATATAAAGCATTATCGGTTAGCTCAACAGACTTAATCGGCTCGAACCAAGTTTTATAAGCTTGGTCTTGGATATTGTCTTTTATAAATGATAGACAATTTTCCCATACTGATTGCGCAGTTTTGCTCATATTTTTTGTTAGATTTGTATTTTTATTAAAGGTTATCTTACAAAGAAATAAGTGTTGTTTTTATCTCTTTTTCGGGGTAACAAATATGTGAACAAAAATCGTTAAAAAAAAATTAAAAGCACATTGATTTTTCAAAAATATTGTTGTAAGGCGATTTTTTTCACAGGCTTAAATATACAATAATTTTATTAAAAACAAGATGAAAGAGCATCAAATTGAAGTACGGGTTCGTTATTCAGAAACAGATCAAATGGGAGTTGTTTATCACGGTAATTACATTCCTTATTTTGAAATAGGTAGAGTGGAATGGCTTAGAAACAAAGGGATTTCCTACAAAAGCCTAGAAGAAAGCGGTATTGCTTTACCAATAGTTTCTATGACTATAAATTACAAAAAGTCAGCACGTTATGATGACCTATTAATAGTAAGAACTAAGTTCAAAAAACACAGTTCTGTAAAGATAGAATTTGATTGTGAAATTTGGAGTGAACAAAATGAGTTATTAACAACAGCCGCTTTTATTTTAGTATTTGTAAACTTAAAAACAGGTCGTCCAACTACACCTCCAGATGCTATAAAATTACTTTTAGATGAAATGCAGGAATAAATATTTTTATTCTTTCTCTTTTATATTAATTTCAAACATAGAATTAAAGGCTTCAAATAGTATTTCGGCATTTTTTTTTCGCGTTGCAATTTCAATTTCACAACCTAATTCCATTTTTTGATAAATAATAGCTGCATTTTTCTCTTTTATTACCCTCATAACTTTATTGATGTTTTTATATTCAAATGAAATAATATAATGCACATCTATTGTTTTTTCGATTATTGTTGCAGATTCTAAAGTTAACTGAGCAGCAGTTTTGTATGCTGGAACTAATCCGCCAACACCTAATTTTGTTCCGCCAAAATATCTTACTATAACTACCAAAATATTGGTTAAACCAAACGAATGAATTTGTCCATAAATAGGAATTCCTGCACTATTGCTAGGTTCACCATCGTCATTTACTCTATAATGTACTAGTGTAGATCCAGTTTGAAAAGCATAACAAAAATGAACCGCATTAAAATGTTTTTTTCTTAAAGGCTCAATTAATGTTTTAATTTCATTTTCGCAAGTTATCGGAAAAGCATAGCCAAAAAATTTGCTGTTTTTTTCTTTAAAAAGTATTACTTCTGATGGCGTTGCAATGGTTTTATAACTGTCTGTAGTGTTCAAAATGTTTTAAAATACTTCTTTTTCAAATAAATCAACCACATCTTCTTGACCCACTTGTAAATTCCAAACCTGAATACCTAAAGCTTTTGCCGAATCAGTATTTGCTTTTTTATCATCAATAAATAGAGTATTTCTTGCAGTTAAATCATTTTGTTTTAAAACATAAGTATAAATAGCTTCATCTGGTTTTCTCATTCCCATTTCGAAGGAAAAATAAACTCTTTCAAAACATTGATAAAAATCTTTAGTAAAAGAAGGTCCATATTTGTTTTCAAAAAAATCAATGTGAATTGAATCAGTATTAGATAATAAAAAAAGTCGGTATTTGCCAGTCAACATTTGTAAAAATTCTAGTCGATACAAAGGGAATTCACCCAATATTGTATTCCAAGCACTTTTTATTTCATCAAATGAAGCATTTGGAATAAAGGTTTGAAAACTCTGTATAAATTCTTTTTCGGTAATTTTTCCTTTTTCGAACAAATCGTTTTTTACTAATAATGCATCGTCTAAGGATAATAAACCTAATTTTTTGAATTCATTATTACATGAATCTTTATTGAGATTGATAAATATATCTCCAAAATCGAAAATAATAGCATTAATCATAATTTTTAAAAATTAAAAGTTCATCATCTAAAATGAATTGTCTTTCTATCCATTTTGATTTTAAAATTGGTGCTTTTGTACCGTTTTCTAAAAACAAATTTCCTTTAAAAACTCTGGCTTCATCCCAAAGATTTTCATCAATAAAAGTTTGTAACGTTTTTTTTCCTCCTTCAATTAATACTGATTGAATATTTCGTTCAAATAAAATGGCACTAATCTGACAAGCAATAGTTGCACTAAAATCGATTTCTGTTGATGAAAAAATAATTGTTTCTACTTGATTATCAAAGATATAACTTTCTTTTGGAATTCTATTGTTTTGGTCTAAAACAATTCGAATAGGATTTTTACCAACCCAATCTCTTACATTCAATCTCGGATTATCATCTACTACTGTTTGCGTTCCTACTAGAATTGCTTGTTCTTCACTGCGCCATTTGTGAACCAATTGCCGTGAAATTTCATTGGTAATCCAAACTGGTTTTTGTTCTGATTTTTCTTTTGGAGCAATATAGCCATCTTGACTTTCTGCCCATTTTAAAATAATATAAGGACGTTTTTTCTCATGAAAAGTAAAAAACCTTTTGTTCGATTCCTTGCACTCTTTTTCAAGAATTCCAACAATAACGTTTTTACCAGATTCGATTAATGTTTTAATTCCGTTTCCAGCTACTTTCGCGTTTGGATCAACAGTTCCTATGACTATATTAGGTATTTTATGTTCTATAATTAAATTACAACAAGGTGGCGTTTTTCCAAAATGGCTGCATGGTTCCAGACTCACATAAATAGTTGCTTTTTTAAGTAAAGATTTATCTTTTACTGCTTGAATAGCATTTACTTCTGCATGAGCACCTCCGTATGCCGATGTATAACCTTCGCCAATAATTTTGTCTTCATATACAATAACCGCACCAACCGAAGGGTTTGGCAAAGCAGCAGGCAACCCCTTTTTGGCAATTTCTAAACACCGTTTGATGTATTTTTCCTCTATCTTCACATTACAAAAATAAGATTTACTTTTATATGGAATTGCATTAATTGAACATAAATACGGGAAAACACTTTTCTTATCTGATTTCTATAAAAGTGATAAAAAAAAGTTGGGATTGAATACCTTTGCTTTTTACTTAAAAATATCAATTTACTATTCATGCAAATTAAAGAATACAGAAGTTATTTTATTCAGGAACTTTCTTCCATTTATGATGAAGGTGAAGTGGAGAGTTTTTTCTATTTGATTTTAGAAGATAAGCATAAACTTAAAAGAATAGATTTGGCTTTGCAAAATGATTTGGGTTTTTCAGAATATGAAATTCAAAATTGGAACACTATTGTCGAGCAACTCAAGCAAGAAATTCCTATTCAATATATATTAGGTAAAACAAATTTTTATGGTTTGGATTTCAAAGTCAATGAAAATGTCTTAATTCCTAGGCCTGAAACAGAAGAATTAGTCGATTGGATTATTGAAAGTCAAAAGTTTGAAGATAGAAGTCAGAAGTCGGAAGTGATAGGCGAAGATTCGAAAGCTTTAGATATTGGAACCGGAAGCGGTTGTATTGCAATTTCTTTGGCTAAACACCTTCAAAACTTTCAAGTTTTTGCTATTGATATTTCCGAAAAGGCATTAGAATTAGCTGAAAAAAATGTCAAAAAAAACAATGTTTTAATACATTTCATTAAAACGGATATTCTTAAATGTAACGACCTCGATGAACTTCCAACAACCAACAACCAAATTCCCATTAAATATGACATAATAGTTTCTAATCCACCGTATGTGCGTAATCTTGAAAAAGCAGAAATAAAGAAAAATGTATTAGATAACGAGCCTCATTTGGCCTTGTTTATTGACGATAACGATGCTCTTATTTTTTATAGAAAGATAGCACAATTAGCTAAAATAAATCTCGCAAAAAACGGGCGGTTGTATTTTGAAATTAATCAATATTTAGGAAAAGAAACTGTCGATTTATTAGCAAAAATGAATTTCAAAAATATAGAATTAAGGAAAGATATTTATGGAAACGATAGAATGATTCGATGTGAAATATAATAATTTCTGTATAAACTATTCATATCTCAAAGCCTCAATTGGGTCAAGTCGAGAAGCTTTTAATGCGGGATAAGAACCTGAAGCAACTGCTACAACAAATGTGGTTAAAAAAGCTGCAGTAATTGCCTGCCATGGGATGACAAATATAAATGTCATAGCAGATGCAATTCCGTAACCCGCTAGTATTCCTAAAATTATTCCTAGTAATCCGCCAAATTGTCCAATAACCAATGTTTCCATAAAAAACTGTAAAGCTATTGTACCTCGTTTTGCGCCAAGTGCTTTTCTAATGCCTATTTCACGTGTTCTTTCGGTTACCGAAACCAGCATGATATTCATTAGTGCAATAGAAGAACCAAAAATAGTAATGATTCCGATTACCCATGCTGAAACACCTAAGTATTGAGTGATGCTCAAGATGCGATTAATTAAATCATCACTTCTAGATATTCCAAAATTATTGTCTTTTATTGGACTCAGTTTACGAACTCTCCGCATCGTATTATTGGCTTCATCAGTTGCATTATCTAATAATTCTTTTTTATCAACCATAACACTTAAAGTATAGTTTATGTCAGGTGCTGTAAATAGTGATCGGGCTACTTGTATCGGAATTAAAACTCTTAAATCTTGACTGTTTCCAAAAGTGGAACCTTTTTCTTTCAATAAACCTATAACCTTAAACTTAGCGCCTCGTATGGATAAAATTTGATTGATAGGATTAACATCTTTAAAAAGTTGTTTTACAAAATCAGATCCTATAACACAGGAATAAGTATTGTTTGCAATGTCAAAAGTGGTAAAATTTCTTCCTTTTGTCGTTTCTAAACCCGAGTTTAAAAGAAAATATTCATCGACACCTAAAACGGTAATTTCTGGGTCGGTTTTTTTAGTTTCCGATTTCACTTCGGCATTAGAAGTAGCTGTAAAAGAAAGCGAAGTATGTGTTAAAGGATAATCGTATTTTTGTTTAAAAGCTACGGCTTCTGTATAACTAATAATAGGATTGTCTATTTTGGCTTTGTTATGACGACCAATTCTTTCAGAAAAATCATATTGATTAATGGTAAAAGTGTTTGATCCCATCGAAGCAAAATCGCTAGAAACCGTGTTTTCTAATGCGGCGACAACTGTTAAAATGCATACCAAAGCGGTAATGCCAATAGCGATGATTAAAACCGTAAGAATGGTGCGTAACAATTGCGTTTTTATAGAGCTTAGTGCAATTCGGACATTTTCTTTAAATAAGTTCAGCATCATATCAATTTGACACGAAATTACAATTTTTGTTACAAGTTTGATTTGGAAGCCATGTTATTTATTTTAAAAATAAGATATTTGCAAAGCGAATTAAAGATTCAGGATTTTCGATTTGGGATTTACCCAGCAATTAAATCCTCAATCCTCAATCTAAAATCCTAAATTTAAAAAATGGCATCAAAACCAAGCATTCCTAAAGGTACTAGAGATTTTTCACCGGCTGAGGTGGCAAAACGCCAATATATTATTTCAATCATAAAAAGCAATTTCGAAAAATTCGGGTTTCAACCGATAGAAACACCTTCATTCGAAAACTCCGAAACCTTGATGGGGAAATATGGAGAAGAAGGCGATCGATTGATTTTTAAAATATTGAATTCTGGGGATTTTTTGGATAAGATATCTTTAGAAGAACTACAAACTATAAATTACAAACCATTAACTTCTAAAATCTCCGAAAAAGCACTTCGTTACGACCTAACCGTGCCATTTGCAAGATACGTAGTGCAACATCAAAACGAAATTGAGTTTCCTTTTAAAAGGTACCAAATACAACCAGTTTGGCGTGCTGATCGTCCTCAGAAAGGACGCTTTAGAGAGTTTTATCAATGCGATGCCGATGTGGTAGGGTCTAAATCATTATGGCAAGAAGTAGAGTTGGTGCAATTATACGATGCTGTTTTTACTGCATTGGGTTTAAAAGGCGTTACCATAAAAATCAATAACCGAAAAATTCTTTCAGGAATAGCTGAAGTGATTGGCGCATCGGATAAATTAATTGATTTTACAGTAGCTTTAGACAAACTCGACAAAATAGGTGAGGACGGTGTAAAAAAAGAAATGATAGAAAAAGGAATTTCGGAAAATGCTATCGAGAAAGTGCAACCGCTTTTTAATTTTACTGGAAGTGTTTCTGATAAAATAAACCAACTTTCAATCTTATTGACTTCATCAGAACAAGGAATGAAAGGAGTTTCCGAGTTGCAGTTTATTTGTGATAACGTGTCAAAATTAGGACTAAATAAATCAATTTTAGATTTAGATGTGACTTTAGCTCGTGGGTTAAATTATTATACGGGTGCTATTTTTGAAGTTGCTCCGCCCGAAGGAGTAGCTATGGGCTCTATTGGTGGAGGCGGAAGATATGATGATTTGACAGGTATTTTTGGTTTGAAAGACATGAGTGGAGTAGGGATTTCTTTTGGATTGGATAGAATTTATTTAGTTTTAGAAGAATTGAATCTATTTCCTGAAACGGTACTTGCAACATCAAAAGCATTGTTTATAAATTATGGCGAAAAAGAAGCTTTTTATGCCATGCAAGCCATTACTAAATTAAGAGCTGCTAATATAAAAGTCGAATTGTATCCAGACACCGTAAAAGTCGGTAAGCAGTTTATGCATGCTGATAAAAGACAAATTCCTTATGCAGTTATTGTTGGTGAAACAGAAATGAATGAGGGAAAATTTGCATTAAAGAATTTGGTTTCTGGAGAACAAATTTTAGTTGGTTTTGATGAATTGAAAAATATACTATCAATCAATTAGCATTCATAAGTTGCTATAAATTAAAAAAAGCTTCTCAAAAATGAGAAGCTTTTTTACTTTCTTTGGGGAAAAAAGGGCATTTATCTGATGATAACTTTTTTACTGATATCACCATTTGTGGTTTGTACTTTTACAATGTACGTTCCTGAGCTCACATTGGTTACAGGAATTTTAATTTTAGTTTGTTCTTGATTTTTTACATTCCATTTATTAATAGACTGACCAAGAATGTTATATAAAGTAACCGATTGAACAGTTTCGTTTAAAAGGCTATTTTTTATATTAATCGTATTGTCATTGTTGGCAAATACTACTTTCACAGCTTCTTTCAAGTTAAAGTTGTTTACAGCTAGTGTTGCGTTTTTGAATCTTAAAGAGAATCTATCAGATAGTGTTCCGGCAGGTAAATTAATTTCTAAATCTTTTTCTTTAATGTCGTGGTATAACATCGTTACATTGTCATATATGTAAATACTAGAATTTTCATCGAAATTTTCAGTTTGATTAAGAACAAATTTTGCTTTTCCTTCAACAGCAGTTTTTACACCAAGAGGGAAAGTACTAGCAGAATCAAAATAAGTATCACCTTGAATAACTAATCTAGTTTTGTTGTTTAAGAAGTACATGTCACTAGCTTGCGTATCCAATTGTATAGCATCATATCCAGGGTCTACGGCACTAGTAGCATTTTCGTTCATGAAACCTAATAACAACTCTCTGCGATTGTTATCAGGAGAGATATAACTCAATCGTATTTTAGTAAATTCATTGTCTTGAGGAATAGCATCTTGTCTGTTGTCGAACTCTTTTTGAACGACAGGACTTGTACTAGTATTAGCATTGTGTCTAAAAAGCACATTAGAATTTACTGCATCGTCTTCTTTTATAAATAATCGTTGACTGTTGTTAAAATTAATAGTTCCACCTGATGCACTTCCGTTTACAAAGAATCCTTGTCCAACAGGGATATATCTGCCAGGTATTCTAGTACTAGAACCTAAACCACTAATACCAGCTGGTGATACAGGAGTAGTGCCTCCAACAAGATTTCTTGTTGCATACCCCCCTTGATAGGCTGCAAGATTGTGAGATACGTTTGTGCTAAAATGTTCCCAGAAATACAATGTTCCAGTAGTTGAACTAAGATTAGCAGTTATAAACGCATTTGCATCTAAAGCTGAAGGGTAAGGGTTACCACTTAAATTAGAATTATTGGCAGCAATAGGACTAGATATAGCTCCGCTGTTAGGCTTGCCAATAAAAGTATAGTTTTGAGTAGCACTTGCAGCACCACTACCTTTTAAAGTAAAACCTTGACCAGCAAATAGCGTTCCTGTTTGTAAAATTTTAGCCCAATTGGCATAAATAGGACTTACGTTTTGAAATTTAAATATCCAGTAGTTACTTAAAGTTATTGGTGTAGTTGGTGCACCATTATAACCAGTAGTCCAAGTAAAGTTTTTAATATTTGCAGGGTCAGTTCCGTCTTTCATGACACTATCTACAGTATAGGAATTGTTATTGCTAGTTGTACTTATTCCTCCAACAGGAGATGACCAATAATTGTAATTGAAATTACTAGATTGCCCTTGTTGGTCTCTCTCTATAGAACCTGCACTAGTAACATCTAAATCACTGTTTGTGGTTTGTATCAATTGTGATCTCCCTTGTAAATCTATCTTACCATCTAATTTTAAATACCAATCGTTTTGTATTTTAGTATTGTTATTCATTACGATAGTAACACCAGAGTTTACAAACATACCCAAATCGGTGTTGTTAGCAGTCTCAGTAATATTATGGTTTACCTGGATTATTGAATAATCAAAATCTACAACATCTAAACCTCTGATATCTTTTGTTATGTCATTAACAGCTGTTGCAAATGTCCCAGTTCTTACAGTTGTAAATGGCATTGGAGCTTGTTGCACATTAATTACTTTATGGTTAAAGATTTTCATTCCAGTTACTAAATCTATTGATGTGGTAGTTAAGTCATCAATAATGTCATCTTTATAAACGTCCATTCTATAGTATCGTAATAAGTTGGTAAATGGTAAAGTACCTATAACTGCATCACCTACATTTTTAGGAACTATAGCTCCTCTTACTTGTGACGCTGTATTTTGAATTTCTTGATATACCATTCGTTGTACTTGTATGTCTGTAAGTGCTAGGTTAAAAACCCTTACTTCATCAATTTTACCTCTGAAGAAGTTAGAACTTGCGCTTGGATTTTTTCCTAAAGTTAAAATGTTGGAAGGTATATTGCCAGTAGCTACAGTGCTATTTACCATTAGTCCATTTAGGAATAATTTTACTGTAGACCCGTCATACACAGCAGCAACATGATACCATTGTGATCTGTTTAGTGTTGTGGTATTAAAAGCCACGGTTGTCCCGTTAACTACTGCTTCTAAATTTCTTGCACTTGTAACTCTCAATAGGAAATTAGGTGTCCCCATAACAACTCCAGTTGAAGAAAATGCAGGGTTTAAATCTATCCAAGCCATTATAGATGCATTTGGTAATATACCTAGAGCAGTAGCATCTTGTGCATAATCATTTCTTCCGTCAAAATCTAAGAAGAGTTTTCTGTTTAAATCTCTTGGAGAACCTATAGTTGCATCATTAGTATCGAAAGTATCGGTAATGCCATCGCGATCAGCATCACCAGGACTGTCAATTCTTCCGTCTCCATTAGCATCATTACTTCCGTATAAACCTGTTTGAATATCATTAATACCGTCATCATTTGAGTCTAGTTGCAAATAATCAGGAATACCGTTGCCATCACTATCTTGTGCATAAGCTCTTGTAGTTGTTCCAAAAACAGTAGAGTTATCGTAAAGATTTAATAGGCCATCTCCTTCAGAGTCTAATCCATCACCTTTACCATCGCCTGTAATGTCTCCATCACCATTTAATAAGTTTGCTTCATCGACATCAAATAAAGTGTCATTATCACTATCAAGGTCTAAATGATTAGGTACGCCATCACCATCAGTATCAGGAATTATGTACGTGCCAGCATTAATCATAGTGTCAATATAATCATTAATACCATTAGCATTAGTGTCTTTCCAAGTAGCAATGTTAGTTTTGTCCATAGTTGATTTACCATTACTATATGCTTTAAAGCCAGCTTCTTCAATATCAGGAATACCATCATTCTCGTCATCTACATCAACAATGTCTGCGACTCCGTCTAAATCTGAGTCGATACAGTTTTGGTTGATGATGATTTGTATGTCATCTACAAAATTACCATAGGATAATCCTCCTGTAGAAGAAATTGCAGTAAATGCTAAAACGATTTGAGTTTGGCCAATAGGAATGCTGAAAGTGCCTGAATAAGAACCCCATGCAGTATTCCCGTCAGTCATGGTTGCAACTGTTGCTATAGTTGCCAAAGTAGGACCAAATCTAACCGCTGCGACATCTGTACCTGATCTTCCTCTGTGTTTAAGTGCCCAGTTGATAGTTCCACCAGCACCGTTCAAACAAAACGTTTGGTAAAGATTTCCTGCGACATTAGCGTTTAGTTCAGCAAATTGATTCCCAGCAGCAGCAGGTACTCCACCAAATCCCTTACTCCATATTTCAATAAAGTTTTCTGCACTGTTTGCCCATCCAGTAACGTTAACTGACGGTTCAATACTATAAGTTGAAGTTCCTATAACAGGAGCTTCAAAGCTTCCGTTTACAAATGGGTCACTAAGACAGGCGCCACATTCTACAGTATCTATAATACCATCGTTATCATCATCTTGATCAATGTTGTTTTCTATGCCGTCACCATCATTATCTAGTAATCCTGTACCTTGAATTACAAAAGTATAAGGGTTTTCGTCACTGTCGTCATTTGCTATATTAATCTGAGCAAGTCTTGTAAATACTCCGCTTGGATTAAAAGTTACCGAAAATGTTGTCCCCGCTCCCGCTCCAATTGTAAGTGTGCTAGGATTTGTAGTTATGCTAAATTCAGATGCGTTTGTGCCTGTGATAGTTGGATTAGCTATTGTTAAAGGAAGTGAGCCAGTATTTACAATAGTAAAAGTTCGGGTAACAGTAGCTAAATTTATATCTGCAGGGCCAAAATCAGAGCCAGTAGTAATTGAGGCCGTAGGAGTATTGTTAGGAATTGATACGCTGTTTCCTAATAGATCAATTTCTCTTACAGTTCCTGTTCCTTGAAGATTAAAATCGTAAGGACTTTCATTACTGTCATTATTTAAAATACTAATTGTTGCCAATCTTGTTCCAAGTGCCGTAGGAGTAAATTTGACTACAAATGAGGTGCTACTAAAAGCTCCAACAGTAGCACTTGGTGATGTAGTAATAGTAAATTCAGAAGCATTTGTACCTGTAAAAGTTATGGCTCCAACTGTTAATGGCATGTTTCCATTATTGAAAATAGTGAATGTTCTTGTTGCTGCCACTGAACTGAAATCAGTCCAATTAGTCGTAATTGGTGCTGGAACTGAACTATCAGGTATTGAAGTTGCATTTCCTTGAATATCAATTTCAGGGATTATTCCAAATCCTTGAATTGCAAAAGTATATGAGTTTTCAGTACTATCGTTATTCGCGATACTAATAGTTGCTGTCCTAGTATTAATTGCACTTGGGGCAAATGTTACTACAAAAGTAGTACTACTATTTGCCGCAATTGCTGCTGCTGGAGGCGTGGTAACAGTAAAATCGGAGGCGTTCGTTCCGCCAATTGTTATAGCACCGATAGTTAATGGTATATTTCCGATATTACGGATAGTGTAGGTTCTAGTTCCAACAACAGAACTAAAGTCAGTCCAGTTTGCAGTTGAAGGAGTAATGCTGCCGCTTACAATTGAAGTAGCATTACCTTGAATGTCTATTTCTTGCTCGATACCAGTACCTTGTATATCATAAGTATATAAACTTTCGTCAGTATCATTATTTGCAATAGAAATTGTTGCTGTTCTTACACCAATAGCTGTTGGGGCAAAAGTTACTACAAAAGTAGTGCTAGAACCTATTGCTACTATACTACTTGGATCAGTTGTAACTGAAAATTCACTAGCATTAACTCCAGAAATTGTAATTGTTCCAACTGTTAGTAAAGCATTACCAAGATTACGTATTGCAAAAGTTCTAGTGGTGTTTGAAGTTCCAAAATCTGTCCCATTTGTTACTGAAGGTGATACCTCACCGCTTATTATTGTAGTTGTATTTCCTTGAACCTCTATTTCAGGATAATTCACAGTTGCAGTAACAGCAGTTCTTAGTGAAGAAGTACAAGGCCCATTAACAGCTTCAACATAAAAAGTTGTGGTTGATGATATTGTTGGGGTAATAAAGCTTGTCCCTGATCCTAATAATGTACCTCCAGTTAAAGCATCATACCAATTTATAGTTGTATGTGAAGCAGTTGCACCCAATAATACAGTTCCTATTCCAGTTCTTGAACCAGTTGTTGTGCCAGTAATTGTAGGAACGACATTTACAGTGATGGTTCCTAATGCTATCACAGAGCCACAACCACCCGTTAATGTAACGGTGTAGTTAAAAGTTCCTGATGCTGTAGGCGTTCCGCTTATGGTAACAACGTCAGAAGCCCAAGATCCAGTCACACCAGCAGGTAAACCAGTAACTGTAGCTCCAGTAGCACCAGTTGTTGCTAAAGTGATACCTGATATTGCGGTATTAATACAAGCTGTTCTGTTAATTCCTGCTTCAATTGTATTTACAGGTGTAACTGTTATAATACCTGTTGTTGATACAGAACAACCGCCAGTAGTTGTAACAGTATAGTTAAATGTTCCAGATGCTGAAGGCGTTCCGCTTATGGTAACAACGTTAGAAGCCCAAGTTCCAGTCACACCAGCAGGAAGCCCGCTAAATGTAGCTCCAGTAGCACCAGTTGTTGCTAAAGTAATACTTGATATTGCGGTATTAATACAAGCTGTTCTGTTAATTCCTGCTGCAATTGTATTTGAAGGTGTAACTGTAATTGTTCCAGTAGTTGTTGCTGGAGTACAACCACCAGTGGTTGTAGCGGTGTAGTTAAATGTTCCAGATGCCGTAGGCGTTCCGCTTATGGTAACAACATTAGAAGCCCAAGTTCCAGTCACACCAGCAGGAAGCCCGCTAAATGTAGCTCCAGTAGCACCAGTTGTTGCTAAAGTAATGCTTGATATTGTGGTATTAATGCAAGCTGTTCTGTTAATTCCTGCTGCAATTGTATTTAAAGGTGTAACTGTAATTGTTCCAGTAGTAGTTGCTGGAGTACAACCACCAGTAGTTGTAACGGTATAGTTAAATGTTCCAGATGCAGAAGGCGTTCCGCTTATGGTAACAACATTAGAAGCCCAAGTTCCAGTCACACCAGCAGGAAGTCCGCTAAATGTAGCTCCAGTAGCATCAGTTGTTGCTAAAGTAATGCTTGATATTGCGGTATTAATACAAGTTGCTCTGTTAATTCCTGCTGCAATTGTATTTAAAGGTGTAACTGTAATTGTTCCAGTAGTTGTTGCTGGAGTACAACCGCCAGTAGTTGTAACAGTATAGTTAAATATTCCAGATGCTGTAGGCGTTCCGCTTATGGTAACAACATTAGAAGCCCAAGTTCCAGTCATCCCAGCAGGAAGTCCGCTAAATGTAGCTCCAGTAGCACCAGTTGTTGCTAAAGTAATGCTTGATATTGCAGTATTAATACAAGTTGTTCTGTTAATTCCTGCTACAATTGTATTTAAAGGGGTAACTGTAATTGTTCCAGTAGTTGTCGCTGGAGTACAACCACCAGTGGTTGTAACGGTGTAGTTAAATGTTCCAGATGCTGTAGGCGTTCCGCTTATGGTAACAACATTAGAAGCCCAAGTTCCAGTCACCCCAGCAGGAAGTCCGCTAAATGTAGCCCCAGTAGCCCCTGATGTTGCTAAAGTAATGCTTGATATTGCTGTATTAATACAAGTTGTTCTGTTAATTCCTGCTGCAATTGTATTTAAAGGGGTAACTGTAATTGTTCCAGTAGTTGTCGCTGGAGTACAACCACCAGTGGTTGTAACGGTGTAGTTAAATGTTCCAGATGCTGTAGGCGTTCCGCTTATGG
>NZ_WAEM01000029.1 GCF_008806775.1 Flavobacterium luteum | reverse complement strand
CAGTCTGTACACCCAACAGGTAGGGTACATCAATGGGCTCGCGGATGGAGCCGAAGTTCACACGGTCCGACGCCTTGTGCAGATCAATATCGTGCTGGTCGGCGCGTGCGATGATGGTGGTGGTGTTCGTCGTAGCCTCAGCCAATGGACGTTCCTTATCGCTCGCTAAATCGTTTCGATATGTTTCCCCGGAAGCGCTCCCATTGGCCACCATATGCCTAGTACGCGGGCGCTTCTTCCTTGTCAGCGTGCCCGCTATATGACACGCATGTACGCAAAGTCATGAGAATAACATATCCTATAGATTTTTATTCAATAGTGACGCCGACCGGATCGGACTTCGCTTTGGGATGCCCTTCAATCGAAAGCTGCGCCGAATACACGCCACGATCCACCTTCGGCAGGGTGGATTGATCCTCCACGCATTCGCTGCCAGTACGCGTTCCCGGCCAGGTGATCGTCTGTTTGACCTCGTCGCCCTTCGCCAACAGACGATAGTCGGTGTCAACGGGGCACACATTCGACTTCCAAACCACATCATCGCCCGATTTGATCGTCAACACCACGCTGGAAGCCGACACATCAACCAAGCAACCAACCTTGCTGGAACCGTCATATTTGACGTCCGTAGTGAAATCCATCGAATCGCCCACACCGAAACTTGACGCCGCAGGAGTCAACGAAAGCGCGACATTGGATGCATCGCAATCCGGCACCCCGCTTTTCTTCTCCTTGGTCGGGGACGGCACTTCCTTACGGGAAATCGCATACACGTCCGCATGATGAATCTCACGATTCACCGCGACAATCCCCCTCGACAGGGAGTACAGGCAAAACACCAGAAAAGAAATCAGCACTATCGCAGCGATGCCGACGACGATGCGACGGCGACGAAATATCGCCTGCTGTTTTTTCGAACGTTTCTTGCCGGATTTCGAGGACGTCTTCTGTGCCATGATTTCACAGTCTAGCGTGCGCACATCCAAAGAACGTCGGCATTCTTCCTTTCATACCGGAAGACGCACATCCGCATTCGGCAGGATTTCGATAAGACCATCCTCATCCAACGATGCGATGCACCGATCAAGCTGGATATGGTCATC
>NZ_WAEM01000028.1 GCF_008806775.1 Flavobacterium luteum | reverse complement strand
CTCCGTGATTGTTGCACCGAGGTTTATTATTTTTAATTCCATTCCGTTTTTATTCACTAATTGATATGAAAAAACAGATTCGCCTCCTGTCATTAAACCAAATGATTTCTCAAAAGACTTTGTGTTAAATTCTAATTCGGTTTTTATTTTCATGATTTATTGTCAATAATGGAATTTCAAAATTATATTATTTTTCAAAAAAAACACACCAGTACCTACCAGTTTTTTTATATCTTGCCAAAAATTTAAGATTATGAAACTAATTTTGGTTCAAAGTAATATTGGTATTCCAAAATATAAGCAGATTATTTCATCAATTGAAAAGGCAATTGAAGAAGAAAAATTAGTAAAAGGAGAGAAACTCCCTTCAATAAATAAAGTTTGTACCGCTTTTTCTTTATCCCGTGATACTGTTTTACAAGCCTATGAAGACTTAAAAAAAAGAGGTTTGATTTATGCTATTCTAGGCAAAGGATATTATGTGAAAAGCACTCAAATAAAAACAAAACAACGTGTTTTTTTACTTTTTGAAGAATTAAATATCTTTAAAGAAGATCTATACAATTCCTTTTTAGAAAACATTGGAAAAAATGTTCAGGTGGATATTTTCTTTCATCATTTTAATATCCAAGTTTTTCAAAAACTAATAAATGATAATAATGGAGACTATACTAAATATGTTATAATGCCAACTAATTTAGTTGGTGCCGATTTGTATATAAAAAACCTACCTGTTAACGAGGTTTACATATTAGACCAAACAAATTTGGAACTCAAACAATATCCAGCAGTATATCAAAATCACAAGAAGGATATTTTTGAAGCTTTATTAAAAGGAAAGCATAAATTATTAAATTATAAAATTTTGATTTTGATTTTTCCTGGTTATAGAGAACCGTTAGGAATGAAAGAGGGATTTGAAAAATTTTGTGATGCTTTTTCATTTGAAAATGAAATAATTACTGAATTCTTTGATAGAGAAATCAAAATTGGTGAGGTATACATTATCCCTAATGATAGAGATTTAGTACGTGTAATAGAAAAAGCAAAATCTCAAGATTTGAAACTAGGTAGTGATTTTGGCATTGTTTCTTATAATGAAACACCATTAAAAAAAGTAGTAGAAAACGGAATAACTACCATTTCAACTAATTTTAATGCAATGGGGAAAATTATGGCAGAAATGATTTTGAACGGAAAGAAAAAGCAAATTGAAAATAGGTGCTCTTTAATTATAAGGAACTCGCTTTGATA
>NZ_WAEM01000027.1 GCF_008806775.1 Flavobacterium luteum | reverse complement strand
CACGTTCGATTGGGCAAACCAGGCGATGGCGCTTTCCCGAGCCGTGCTCAAACCTGACATGTGTGGAGCTATCGAAGCTCCGGTATTGCTATTCCAAGCCGGACGCGACGTGTGGGTGCTCAACGGACCACAAGATGACTTCGTCGAACGTGTGCGAGAAGGCGGCGGTTCCATCGAAAAAGTGCGATACAGCCAGTCATTGCACGAAATTTTCTCCATGCCGAATGCTGTGCTCGGATCATATCTCGGCAAAATCCTCGATTTTTTGTCAGCGCCGAACGCAAGCTTGGCGGAATAAATCTGTTTTGCATAACTGACGTTTAATATGCGTACCGTGTGCGTTACAATCGCCGTGAATTTGCCGTGAAAGCCGTGGAGAGAGCGAGGACAGGCCGTGGCAAAGCAAACGTCGGGACAGGCGTCGCAATCGCAGAAAACTTCCGAATCGCAAAAAACCGCGAAAAAAACTACGAAAAAAACGGAACATGTGCTGGAACAGACGCCGAAAAGCCTGCTCATCGGCACTGGCATGACATTGCTGGGCGGTGCCATGTGGGGTATGAACAGCACCGTGGCCAAACTGCTGATGCGCGACTACCAGCTGGATCCGATCTGGCTTTCCTGCGTACGCGCGCTATTCGCCAGCCTGATCTTCCTGGTCGGATCGGCCATCACCACACCGCAGAAACTCGCCGGAGCGGTCAAAGACGTCAAATCGTATCCGAAATATCTGGTCACGACACTGATCTGCGTGCTTCTGGTGCAGGTCTCCTACCTGATGACCATCGACTGGACGAACTCCGGAACCGCCACCGTATTGCAGACGCTCAACCTGATCTTCGTGCTCGCCTGGGTATGCCTGCGCGGCAAACGACTGCCCCTCAAGCGTGAATTGGTCGGCGTGCTCCTGGCGTTCGCAGGCACGTTCCTCATCGCCACCGGCGGCAACTTCGCCTCGCTGTCGTTGCCATGGCAGGGGCTCGCATGGGGACTGGTTGACGCGGTGAGCACCGCGGCCATGTCCATCCTGCCGGTCGTGCTCATGCTCAAATGGGGCAACATGACCATCAACGGCATCACATTCCTCATGTCCGGACTCATATTATGCCCGTTCGCGCAACCGTGGGCGAACATTCCCGCACTGGACGCGCGAGGCGTGCTTCTGCTGCTCTACACCATCGTATGCGGCACGTTCCTCGCGTTCTGGCTCTACATGGCAGGCGTAATGCGCGTCGGCGCGGTGCGTGCCACCATGCTCGGCACCAGCGAACCGGTCATGGCCACCATCACCGCAGTGGCATGGGCCGGCGAAACGTTCA
>NZ_WAEM01000026.1 GCF_008806775.1 Flavobacterium luteum | reverse complement strand
CCTTGACGGTGGCCGCGTCGTTTGCATTGCGCAACTGCAGGGTTGCATTCAGCGTTCCGGCGGCCATGGAGGGATTGTAGTCGGCTTCGATCTGCACGGTTTCGACATGCACGCGAGGCTGTGCGGCGAGCTCCACGGAACGGAACAGGCCGTGCAAACGCCAGAAATCCTGATCTTCCAGCCAAGAGGCGCTCGCGTATTCGTAGCAGGCGACGGTGAGCACGTTGTCGCCGTCAACGTTCAACGCTTCGGTGATGTCGAATTCGTTCGGGGTGAAACCATCCTCGCCATAGCCGACGAACGTGCCGTTGGCCCACACGTAGATCGCGGTGGCCATGCCGTGGAACGTGATGCTGACGGTGCCGCCATTTTCCAGCGTCGCGGCGAGCGGACGGTCAAGCGTGAAGGAACGGCGGTAGATCGCCACATGATTGTTTTCGGGAACGTTCGGCTCCTGCGGATTCTCATGGCCATCCCACGGGTACTGAATATTCACGTACTTGTGGTTCATGTATCCCGCGTTCTGCAGGTGGGATGGCACGTCGATGCGGCCGAAAGCGGAATCGTCGAAATCCTCGGCTGCGAACGGCTCTTCCTCAAGATCGATGTCGGAGGCCTGCACCATTTCCACGCGCCATTCGCCGTCGAGGCTTTGCTTCAAATCGCTCGGCTCGCCGATCGCGGGAATGTGAGAAAAGGTCACGTGATTGGAATGTGCCGGCGTGCGATTCACTGCGAACACCGTGGGGTCGGTGAGCCACGCGGCGGATGCGGTGGTGATCTTATCTGCCATGATTTCCTCGTTTCCGAAACATAACTTCGTTGTTGATGTAGGTTTAGTTGGTGTGTACTTTTGTGTACTCAGAGTAATAAACTCTTTTACTAGCATGGTAAACGTTGTTTACTTAAATTGCAAATCTGCGTGTTGCGTTATTTGCGACTGAATTTACTTATATGGCGATAGGTGACGGCAAATGGCGGTAGTAATCATGATTGCAGATGTCGGTATTTGATAAGCGTAAGAACTGCGATTGCGACACGCCGTTTGGGGGCTTTGTTTACTAAGGAATTTTACTTTCGATAGTAAACAGCGTATACTCAATTTTCGAGGTCAACGGGTGATCTCATCAAAATCTTCTAAGGAGAAGAGATAATGAGCAATACGACCACTACTGCGAACGGCACTGCTCGTCGCGGAAAGCTCGGCCAGCGCGTAGCGTACGCGTGCGGCAACCTTGGCCAGTCCGCGTTCTATAACGCACTGAGCACCTACTTCGTCGTCTATGTGACGAGCTCCTTGTTCGCTGGTGTCGATAAAGGCGTCGCCACCAAGCTGATCGGCATCATCACCGGCCTGGTCGTGGTGATCCGTATCGCGGAGATCTTCATCGACCCGCTGCTGGGC
>NZ_WAEM01000025.1 GCF_008806775.1 Flavobacterium luteum | reverse complement strand
TTAGAAATTACATATTGTACTGTAGCTTTTGCTCTTCTGTCTGATAAGGATAGGTTGTAGGCATCACTTCCTCTATAATCGGTGTGCGATTTAGCCAATATGATTAACTTTTTGTTGCTTTTCATTACCGCTACCAATTTGTCTAACTCTGTTGCTGCTGCTTCGGTGATATTGGCTTTATCATAATCAAAATAGATAGGTTGCAATAATACTTCGTTTTCTGTTACAATTGCTTCAATTGGTTTTAGTAAAATGTTTACTATAGTTTGCGGCTCATTAGTTTTTCCAACGGCAAATGTATTGCTCTCGTAGCCCTCTTTTGAGGCTTGAATGGCATAGTCTTTGTCGCAATCAAGTCTAAAGGTTACTTCTCCTTCTTGGTTTGATGTAGCAGCTGTAACCACTTTGTTTTTATCGTCTACAAGAGTAACAGTAGCATTGGTTATGATGTTGTTGGTTTTTGCATCAGTCACCATAGCAAGAAGTTGCACGGCGCAAATTGGAGTAGCTCCAAAAAGGTCGTCAGTTCCGTTTCGATTACTCGATAAAAATCCTATTTTTTTGTCTGTGTTGAAGGTAAAAGCAAAATCATCTTTTTCAGTATTTACCGGTTTTCCCAGATTGGTAGCTTCAGTTCCTTTCGCTAAATCCGCTTGAAAAATATCTAAGCCTCCTAGTCCGGGTTTTCCGCTAGAAGCAAAATACAATGTCGTGTTATCATCGGCTATAAAAGGAAAACTTTCGGTGCCTTCTGTATTTATTTTGTTGCCTAGATTTTCTGGTTTACCATAACTGCCGTCAGCGTTTACCGCTACTTTCCAAATATCTACTCCGCCTATGCTTCCTGGCATGTTCGATGAAAAGTAAAGTGTTTTCCCGTCTTTGCTCACACTTGGATTACTGCTGGAATAGGCTACGCTATTGAATGGCAATGCTGTGATTGAACCCCATTTTCCTCCTTCTTTTGTGGCTTTATACAAATTGTTTCTTCCTAGTTTAAGGTTGTTGGCTTTGTCTTTTTGTGATGCGGATTCTCTAAAACTATCACTCGAAAAATATAGGGTGTTTCCGTCAGCAGTTACAGTTACAGGTCCGTCATGAAATTTAGAGTTTAACTCGTTTACTGCCGCTGCATTAGTGATGGTTCCATCTGAATTGTAATCGGCTTTGTAGATGTCTAAAAACGGTTCTTTGTTCCAGCCGTATTCTTTTCTTGAAGCGTTTCTTGCGCTTGTAAAATAAAGTTCGTTAGTAGATAAAAAGGCTCCGAAATCAGATTTATCGCTATTGATTTCTAATGCTTTTACATCAAATGCTTTTTCTTTGTTTTGCAAGGCTGCAATATAGTTTGGATTTTGTTGAAACGTTTGGGCACGTTGATCGTTTGGTACCAAGCTTGCAAATTTTTTCATTTGCTTGTTGGCTTCTTCATACTTGCCGTTGGCTTTTAGCATTTG
>NZ_WAEM01000024.1 GCF_008806775.1 Flavobacterium luteum | reverse complement strand
GAGGCGAAGGGTCCGCATGTGGTGGTGCCGATCATGTCTGGCGGTAATGAAGACACTGTGTCCATTGGCGCTGTGATTCAGAAGGGTATGATCACGCGTGGCCGCATCATGCATTTCGAGGTCGAACTGCCCGATACCCCGGGACAGCTGGTGAAGGTCGCCACATTGCTGGCCGAGCAGCGTGCGAACGTTATCGCGCTGGATCACGACCAGTTCAAGGCGTCCAGCCATTACGCGAATGCCGTGGCTTTGGGCGTGACGGTTGAAACGAATGGTCCCGACCACATTGATCGTGTGCTCGAGGCATTGCGCGAAGCCGGTTTCCAGCCGAAGCGCATTTACTGATTTCAGTACCGTTTTTCAGTATTTGATAACCAATAAGGGTCTTGGAAAGCCTTGCGATGATTTCTGATTGTCGCAAAGCAATCCAAGACCCTTTTGTTGTTTATACTGCTTGACTAGCCGTTACGTCATTCGGATTTTTGTCGTTGAAAAATTCGGATTTTGGTAACGACCAACCAAAACCGTTGTAATTCCAACGATTTGTGCCGGTACTGCGAGACGTACGAGAAAACGTATTTACTGTGCGGCTTACTGCTCGGCGGTGATGGTTTCGTCGACGAGCTGCGGCAGGGCGACGGCGATATCGTCGTGGATAAGCCGGTCGGCCAACCGATCGTATTGCGTGCGTCCCATGTTCATAATGGTGATCGGCACGCCCGCCTCTGCGGCTATGGGCACGATGCTTGCCGCGGGCATGACTTCCAGCGTGGATCCGATGACCCACAGTTCGTCGGCCTGCGTTGCGAGTCGATACGATTTTTCGAGCGCGCCGTCCGGCAGCGCCTCGCCGAAGTAGACCACGTCGGTTTTGATGAGTCCGTTGCATGGCATGTTGCCGCTGTAGGGCAGTCTGCGATGGCAGTGCGGATCGGGTTCGTTGTCGAGATTCGCCATGATGTCGGCGGTGTCATATTTTGCATGGCACTTCATGCAGTGCGAGGTACCGATGGTGCCATGCAGATTGACGATGACGTCGCTGCTATTGCCTGCTTTTTCGTGCAGCGCGTCGAAATTCTGTGTGGCGAGCAGTGTTAGCAGTCCAGCCTGTTCCAGTTTGACGAGCGCTTTATGTGCGGTGCCCGGCTGTGCGGTCCACACGGGTGATTCCTTCTGCCAACGCCAGGAATACTTGCGATCTTCCTCGTGGCAAAGGAATGCTTCGATGTCATACACTTTCGTTTGTTCAGGGTGCTTAGTCCAGACGCCATCCGGTCCACGGAAGTCGGGAATACCTGCGGACGTGGAAATCCCCGCCCCCGTCAATACTGCGATCTTTTTGCTCATATCTTAGGTATAGCCGCACGACGTAACTTCTGATGTTTCACGTGAAACAGGGAACATCGGGCAATCAAATTCGAGAAAAGCAATCTTAATAATCATGCATGGAAAGGAATGAGAGGTG
>NZ_WAEM01000023.1 GCF_008806775.1 Flavobacterium luteum | reverse complement strand
CATCTAAACTATAGGTGATTCCTGTTGAATTGTTCGCCGTTGTAGTGGTAGTTACTGTTCCCGCTCCTTGACAACGTGTCGATGTCGTTGGGGAGAAAGCATTAATCGTTACTGTTGAATTTATAGTTAATGCTCTTCGTGTTGAAGTAGCTGTTGGTGTACATGTTCCACTCACAACACAATCAAAACCAGCTCCAGATAACGCAGCATCTGCTGCTACTGCACCGGTAATTGTAAGTGTTGCTGTGGAGGTTCCCCCATAAGTAGAACCATTACCAGTGGCTCCGTCATTAATAGCTACACCATTTTTACGCCATTGATAAGTCAATGCCGTACCCGTTGCTGTTACACTATACGTAGGATTAGCACCAGAACAAACCGATTGATCTGCACTCGATGCAGAAATACTAGGTGCGGTATTCAACGTTAAAGCAGCAGCAGTAGAAGTAGCGCCTCCACATGAATTATAAACCACAACATCATAACTGGCAACATCACTAGCTCCTACCGTTGCGATAGAAAGTGATGCTGTAGTAGCATTTGATACTGTAGAACCTGTTCCAGTAGCTCCATTGGCTAGAGGTCCTTGACCTTTATTATCAGATGTTACCCATGTCGTATAATTACTCGCATTGTCATCATAAAGTGAAGTGGTACCTGAAGTTCCAAAACTTAGATTGTTATAATAAGCATCCGCATTGCCTCCTGGTGAACCAGCATAATTCCACAAACGAACTTTAGTGATAGCTTGACCACCTCCTGGACTTGAAAGATTTCCTGTAATGGTATAAGTAGAACTATCACTGTACCTAGTGATAAACACAGAATAGGTTGAAGATGAAGTTAATGTAAATTTAATATTTAATCCTAATCGGGTAAAGGTAGGTAGCGTACCGCTTTGACTTCCAGCACCTATGACATAGTTTGAACCACCTCCTGTGAAGTAAAACTCAAATAAATTTTGATCGGAGGCGTTTCGTATACTAAATCCTACACTAACACCATTGGCAACGTTACCATTATCAAAATCAAGATTAATTACCTGTCCTACTGCCAGAGTCTGTCCGCCAAGAGATCGAACTGCCTCATTGTTTATTGGTAACCTCCAAGCGTTACCGCTTACGTCTATTGCAGAACCAGTATCTCCGTTATTATTCCCTAAGGAACTGGCAATCGCTTGACCTGAACCAACAAAGGAAGTCCATGCACCACTAGTTCCCCATCCACTACCGCGCTTACGCCATGCATAGGTAGGTGAACCACTGGCTGTAACTGTAAAGGCTGCTGTAGAACCACTACAAACTGCATTCGCAGAGGGTTGCACCGAAATGGACGGCGCAACACTTATCGTTACTACATGAGTAGTAGTCGCTGGTCCATTACATCCTGCTGCACTTGCCGTGATGGTTGTCGTTCCGCTCCAACCCGCTGCATAGGTAACAGCTCCTGTGGATGAATTTATACTATTGCCTGAAAAAGCTACCGTAGTAGCATCTAAACTATAGGTGATTCCTGTTGAATTGTTCGCCGTTGTAGTGGTA
>NZ_WAEM01000022.1 GCF_008806775.1 Flavobacterium luteum | reverse complement strand
CCCTTTACCATCTGTATATTGAATAATATAGAAGTAGGTTCCAGTAGGTAATTCAGCCGATTTATTAACAGTAGCTCTTCCTTCAGAGATTCCTCTAAAGACTCTTGTACTATTATCGTACTGATTAGTTTCGAATACTAATACTCCCCAACGGTTGTATATTTCTACAGTATTTGTAGGGAAACAAGTTCTATCTTCGATATTAAGAATCGTAAATACTTCATTTAATGCATCTCCATTTGGAGAAAAAGCATTCTTAACATCAATTACACAAGTGCCTATTGGAGCAACAATACAGTCATCATCAACAGTCATTACTACTTTAACGGTACTAGAACATGCTCCATTAGTAGTTAAATATTTCAATTCATAGTCACCTGTGTTAATTTCGTAAGGATTAAACTTCTCTTTTCCATCTACTAACACTATTCTAGAAGGATTAAACTCATCAATCCAAGTTCCCCCAGCTGTTGTACCCTCTGGTAATAAAGATTCAAGTGTAGGATATTTTAGATCTTTTATGTAATAATCAATATCATCATTACATTTTGCATATCCAGGTTTTCCATTTGTATCAGTATTTGTAGCAGTAACAATTACTTCTTGAGGCGCACTAACACTTCCTTTACCGTTGTCAAAAGTCCAACTTATTAAATAGGTACCAGCAGCATTATAAGTCAATTCATCAGTTGTTGTTCCTTCAATTACTCTTTGAGAACAACCATCAACAATACTTGGTTTAGGTACTTCTACAAAACAGGATCCTGTTATTGTTGCTAATACTGGAGCTGTTGGAGGATTCGTTTCATCTACTATAACTTTTTGTTTAGCAGTTGAAGTATTACCTTTACTATCCGTAAACGTCCAAGTAATTTCATAGGTGCCTTGAGTATTATAAATTACATCATTATCTGTTTTTCCTATAATATTTCCTTCACATGCGTCAATAGCTGTTGGCGTTTTAGCTGTAGCAGTACACTGACCTTTTTCATCTGGTATTGTTGGAGCAATTGGTGCTTCAGTATCTTTAACAATTACTTTTTGAAGTGCAGTTACAGAAACTGTTTTATCACTACTTTCAAAAACCCAAGTGATTATATATTCACCCTCAATGTTATAAGTTATAGGATTTTGAGGAGTACCAATTATTGATTCTCCACAGTTATTAGTTGTAGAAGGAATTTCTGCAGTTGCTGTACATTGACCTAGCACATCATCTAAAACTGGTTTGTCAATAATTTGAGTTCCCGTTACCGTCCAAGTACAAGTGTCGTTATTGAAGTCACCAACAGTTTCGTAACACGCCACAGTAGGTTTCTCAGGTTGAGTTCCTGAAGTTACCCAAGCACAAGTTGCAGTATCAAAAGCTCTAGTTTCATAACACGCTAATTCAGTAGTTGGTTCTGCAGGTTGAGTTCCTGAAGTTACCCAAGCACAAGTTACAGTATCAAAAGCTCTAGTTTCATAACACGCTAATGCAGTAGTTGGTTCTACAGGTTGAGTTCCTGATGTTACCCAAGCACAAGTTACAGTATCAAAAGCTCTAGTTTCATAACACG
>NZ_WAEM01000021.1 GCF_008806775.1 Flavobacterium luteum | reverse complement strand
GGACAACGGACGCGAACAACAACGCTTCACCGGTATCGTCATCGTGACCACAAGAAACAACGCTCCTTGCCATCCAACGAAAGAAACCACCACAGGACGAGACCCGACCCAGCAAGCGGGTCGGAAAAAGTGTGCCGCGTTCGCCCGTTAGTACCGGTCGGCTCCACCCCTCGCGGGGCTTCCACCTCCGGCCTATCGAACACGTGTTCAACATGCGGGCTACAAACGCTCCGGGGAGCGCCAAGGAATCCTAATCTTGGAGCAGGCTTCCCGCTTAGATGCTTTCAGCGGTTATCCCTCCCGAACGTAGCCAACCGGCCATGCCGCTGGCGCGACAACCGGCATACCAGAGGTCCGTCCACCCAGGTCCTCTCGTACTATGGGCAGGCCTCCTCAGGATTCCAACGAGCGCAGAGGATAGAGACCAAACTGTCTCACGACGTTCTGAACCCAGCTCGCGTGCCGCTTTAATCGGCGAACAGCCGAACCCTTGGGACCTGCTCCAGCCCCAGGATGCGACGAGCCGACATCGAGGTGCCAAACCATCCCGTCGATATGGACTCTTGGGAATGATCAGCCTGTTATCCCCGGGGTACCTTTTATCCGTTGAGCGATGCCGCGCCCGTGCGCCGGCACCGGATCACTATCTCCGACTTTCGTCCCTGCCCGAACCGTCGTTCTCGCAGTCAAGCCCGCTTGTGCGATTACACTCGAAACCCGATTGCCAACCGGGCTGAGCGGACCTTTGAGCGCCTCCGTTACTCTTTGGGAGGCAACCGCCCCAGTTAAACTACCCGCCAGGCACTGTCCCTGAACAGGATGACTGTTCGAGGTTAGACGTCAAACGAGAACAGAGCGGTATTTCACCTTGCGGCTCCACACGGGCTGGCGCCCATGCTTCGAAGCCTCCCACCTATGCTACACAATCCGCGCCTAACGCCAATACCAAGGTATAGTAAAGGTCCCGGGGTCTTTTCGTCCTTCTGCGCTTAACGAGCATCTTTACTCGTACTGCAATTTCGCCGAGCTCCTGGTCGAGACAGTGGGGAAGTCGTTACGCCATTCGTGCAGGTCGGAACTTACCCGACAAGGAATTTCGCTACCTTAGGATGGTTATAGTTACCACCGCCGTTTACCGGGGCTTGAATTCACCGCTTCACCCCAAAAGGGGCTGACGGATCCTCTTAACCTTCCGGCACCGGGCAGGCGTCAGTGCATATACAGCGGCTTGCGCCTTCGCATGCACCTGTGTTTTTGGTAAACAGTCGCTACCCCCTGGTCTGTGCCACCCCCCAACGCTCCGAGGGCAAGCCTCTTCACGCCCGGGGGTCTCCCTTATACCGAAGGCACGGGAGTGATTTGCCGAGTTCCTTGACCAGGATTCGCTCGATCGCCTTGGTATTCTCTACCTGACCACCAGTGTCGGTTTGGGGTACGGGCGGCGACGCCCCTCGCGCCGAGGCTTTTCTCGACGGCCTGGACCACCGGATATCGCGCCAAAAAGGCGCCCATCATCACACCTCACCCTATGCGTCCCACGGATTTGCCTATGGGACGGGCTGCGTGCTTGACCACGGAAAACCACCTCCGCGGCCGGCTCCCATTCCGTGTCACCCCTGTGCGCTAGCCTACCAGGACTACGCT
>NZ_WAEM01000020.1 GCF_008806775.1 Flavobacterium luteum | reverse complement strand
CGACTACGCCTGTCGGCCTCGCCTTAGGACCCGACTCACCCGGGGACGACGAACGTGGCCCCGGAACCCTTGGTCATCCAGCGGACGGGATCCTCACCCGTCTCTCGCTACTCATGTCTGCATTCTCACTCCCGCGCGGTCCACGGCACGGTTCCCCGGCCGCTTCGCCCCACGCGGGACGCTCTCCTACCCAACGGCCGCAAAGGCCGCTGCCGCGTCTTCGGTGGTGTGCTTGAGCCCCGCTACATTGTCGGCGCGGAACCACTAGACCAGTGAGCTGTTACGCACTCTTTCAAGGATGGCTGCTTCTGAGCCAACCTCCTGGCTGTCTATGCGACTCCACATCCTTTCCCACTTAGCACACGCTTCGGGACCTTAGACGACGATCTGGGCTGTCTCCCTCTCGACGACGGAGCTTATCCCCCGCCGACTCACTGCCGGAATACACATCCACGGTATTCGGAGTTTGGCTGCTATTGGTACCCGACACGGGCCCGCAAGCATCCAGTAGCTCTACCCCCGCGATGCAATCAACCGACGCTGCACCTAAATGCATTTCGGAGAGAACCAGCTATCACGGAATTTGATTGGCCTTTCACCCCTAGCCCCAGGTCATCCCCCCGGTTTTCAACCCAGGTGGGTTCGGTCCTCCACGCGGTCTTACCCGCGCTTCAACCTGCCCAGGGCTAGATCATCCCGCTTCGGGTCCAGGGCGCGCGACTCAAAACGCCTTTTGAGACTCGCCTTCGCTACGGCTCCCCCACCACGGGTTAGCCTCGCCACGCACCACTGACTCGCAGACTCATTTTTCGATAGGCACGCCGTCACCCCACAAGGAGGCTCCGACGGATTGTAGGCGCACGGTTTCAGGAACTCTTTCACTCCCCTCCCGGGGTGCTTTTCACCTTTCCCTCACGGTACTGGTACGCTATCGGTCAGACAGGTATGCTTAGACTTACCCCACGGTCGGGGCCGATTCACACGGGATTCCACGAGGCCCGCGCTACTTGGGACACATGATCGGAAGACGGCAAGCTTCCAGGTACGGGGCTGGCACCCTCTGCGGCCAGGCCTTCAAGCCTGTTCCCCTGGCAAGCCGTTTTATGACTCCCGCCCGGTCCGTCGGAACCGGGACACACGCTCCCGCAACACCACGAACGCAACCCCCGACGGGTATCACGCGCCCATGGTTTGGTCTGATCCGCTTTCGCTCGCCACTACTCACGGAGTATCCCTTCCTGCAGGTACTGAGATGTTTCACTTCCCTGCGTACCCCCGGAACAACAAGGTTCCGTGCCGGCCCATGACGGCCGGCGGGTTGCCCCATTCGGAAATCCTCGGATCGAAGCCATGTTGGAGGCTCCCCGAGGCTTATCGCATCCTCAAACGTCCTTCATCGGTACTGTCTGCCAAGGCATCCACCATACGCCCTTCAGGGCGGCACACGCCCCGAAAAACCCTAATGATAGCTTCAAACGCCAGACGACAAATCATCACACTGTAAAAAATGATCACAAAACGATCGATCTCGAAACCAGACTCCAAAAAAGAGCCTGGCGAAATCGCGATAAAGCAAACGATGACATCACATCATCGCATTGCTCGCGTCCACTATCCAGTTCTCAAACCACCACGCACCCCGACCGGACCCGACCCGCGGCCCGCAAGGCCGACGGCGTCCCGCCAGGGGCATCCGGAAAACCGCACGCACCCAAAACGGATGCGGGTGGCGGTCCGGGAACCCAAAAGCATACCCACACCACTCCCCGCCGGCCCCCAAGGGAACCCGCGAAGCCAACGATCTCTT
>NZ_WAEM01000001.1 GCF_008806775.1 Flavobacterium luteum | reverse complement strand
TGCAGGATTATCAGCAACTACAGCTGCGGGATTAGCCTATGTGGTTACACCATCAGCACCAACAGGAACAGGCGGGTTCTTAGCTGCGAATTATAACATTACTTTCAACGCATTTAACGGAACTGTAGCTAAAGCTAATTTAGCAATTACTGCAAACAATCAATCGGTGTCCTATGGTTCAACCGCTATTTCAGTAACTGGAGCAGGTAGTTATACTCCTACAGGATTTTTAAATGGAGATACAGCTGCTGTTATAGGAGGTAGTGCTACTTATACTACAACGTATACAGCTACTACAGCAGTAGGAACATCAGGGGTAACAATTACTCCAGTAGTTACAGGATTAACAGCAACGAATTATAACTTTACTCCAGCAAATGGAACAATTACTATTATAGCCGGTTCATTCACAAAACTACAAATTCTATTACCAGGCGAAACTGCCGCTCCAGGAACTGGAAGCGGAAAAACAGGAACGCCAACGGCTCAAAATACAGCAACGCCATTTACAGTAACTGTAAATGCAGTAGATGCTTTTTGGAATGTGGTATCTTCGGCTCCAACAAACACGATTGCTATTACCTCTACTGACGGTGGGGCAATATTACCTGCTAACGCAGCTTTATCTTCTGGAACGCAAAGTTTTAGTATTACTTTGAGAACACCTGGGTCTTATACCATTATAGCAACTAATAGTTCGGACGGAACCAAAACTGCTAATACGAGTGCGCCAGTAACCGTTACAGCGGGTACTAAGATTTCAATTGCAGATGGTCCTTGGAGTACTGCTGGTACTTGGTCGCCAGCTGGAGAACCTTATCTATTTGATTTAGTAAGAATTAACACCAATCACGATATTACTGTTGCGGCAAATGATACTTGTGCGGCTATTAATTTTATAGGAACAGCTTCTACATTATCTGTAAATACTGGAGTAACATTAACTGTTACTGGAGCGGTTACTTTAGATAGTTATGACCTAGGAACCAACACCTCTGCTACAATTGGAGGTTTAGGAACTTTAAATGCGGGTTCACTTAATGAAGGACTTGTCACAGTATTAAATAATACTGCTAATTCTACAAATACTTTTAATTTAAATATTACCTCACTAAATGTTACCGGAGATTTTACGATTTATAATAATGATGAAGGTGGTGGAAAAGCGAATGAACCGACTGTTAATATTAATTCACCATGCGTTTTAACAGCAAGTAAATTGGCTCTAATACAAACAGGAACTGGAAATGGGGGGAGCAGAATTATCACTTTCAATGCCAACTCAGGAGCTACAGTAAATTTATCTGGAGGAACTAATCCTATATCTATTAGCAGTCAAACTTCATTGGCTACAGGGAAAGTTGTTTTTACCTTAAATAGCGGTTCAACCTTTAATTACTCAGGAAGTGTGGCTCAAACTGTCCCTACTAGTATTTCCAATAGTGGTTCAGGAGGAACAACTAATGCTATAGCTTTAGATTATGGTAATTTAAGAATTAATAACACAAGTGCTAGTGGCGCAACTGCTGGAGGAGCTCTTAATGTGAATGGCAATTTGACTATTGGTAATACTGCAAAATTTGTAGGTGGTAGTTTTATTCATAGTGTTGCTGGTAACTGGACCAATGATGGTACGTATACTGCTATAGGTTCGACTATTAATTTTGATGGTACTGGAGCACAAGCCATTGCTGGAAACACGGTAACTACTTTTAATGACATTACTATTGCAAAAACAGCTGGTACTTTATCTGTAAACACAGATGCCAATGTAGGAGACGATTTAACTTTTACAGCTTCTGGAGGTACCTTATCAGTGAGTAGCTCAAAAACTTTAGCGGTTACTGATACAGTTACTTTAAATGGTAACAATTCAGCCAATGTTGATTGTTCGGTAACTGGTTTAGGTTCTTTATCTGCAAACAATGTTATTGTTGGTTCAACATTGACGCCTGTTGATACCAGCGCATGGAATACAAAATTAACTTCAACCATTTCATCCATTACCATTACAAATAATTTAGCTATTAACAGTTATTATAATAATTCTTTAGGAGTAAATTATGCAACATTTAATCTTGAAAGTGGTGTGACTACTGTTAATGGTTCGATAGTATTAACAAATCCAATACCATTATTATTTCCTAGCACTTTTTCTATGGAAACTGGAGCACAATCAGGTACACTTAAACTAACGGGTGCTACACCTTTTAATTTAACTGGTTACACTATTATGAATTTAAACGGTGCAAGTGCTACAGTTGAATATTTAGGTTCAGTTCCTCAAACAGCTTTAGGAGAAATTTACAGAACATTAAAAATTAATAATACTAATACTGGAACAGGAGTTACCCTTGGTGCCAATGCCACTGCAACAACTCTACATTTAACAGATGGTTTACTAACAACAGGAGCTAATACGATGACAATTGCTTCTGGAGGAAGCATTATTAATGCCTCTGCAAACAGTTATGTGGATGGTAAATTGGCTAGAGTGATTACAACAACTGCAGCTACTACTTTCCCATTAGGTAAAGGAGGTTTTTACAGACCTTTAGTATTTACTTATGCTACAGCACCGGGAACTAAAACAGTTACTATCGAACAATTTGAAACAGGAACTCCTTTTACAAGTGCAGCAAGTTTGGCCACTTTTGGCAGTCGCTATTGGAATGTAACCCAATCAGCTACAGGAGTAGCCTATAGAGTGGGCTTAAATGATGGAAGTAATACAGCACCCTCAGGTTCGTCTGTAGTTATCTTAAGACGAGACAATGTAACTATTACGGCTAATACAACTAATTACAGTTCTCCTAATTATACAAATGCAACCGCTTTTGCTGCTGCAACTGTTTCAAATGACGTTTCGTTAGGAGTAAACAATATTCCGTTGTCTATCACTGGAGTTTCAGGAATTAATACTAAGATTTACAATGGTAACACTATTGCTACAGCTATAGGAACTCCAACTTTAAGTGGAAGTATCACTCCAGGAGATATAGTAACTTTAAGCGGTACAGCTGTTTATACTTTTGATACTAAAAATATAGGAACTGGTAAATCAGTAACTGTTTCTGGTTTAACATTGTCTGGAGCAAATGCATCAGGATATTCGCTTCCATCCAATCAAATTCCAGGATTAACAGGAGATATCACGGTTAGACCTATAACAGTTACCGCTGTTACTAATACTAAAACATATAATGGAACTACTAGTTCTTCTGGGGTACCTACTTATACGTTACAGTCTGGTGACACTACTACAACTGCACCTACACAATCTTTTGATACGAAAGACATAGGAGTTACTAAAACACTAACACCAATTGGTTTAGTAATTAATGATGGTAATGGTGGTAATAACTATTCTATTTCCTATACACCAATGAATTTAGGTACTATAAATGCCAAATCATTAACGGCTAGTATTGCGGCAACAGTAATAAGTAAATCGTATGATGGTAACACTAGTGCAACATTAACTTCTGCTAATTATAACTTGGTTGGAATTGTAGGTTCAGAAAACGTTACAATTTCTAATACAAGCGGTATGTATGATACTAAAAATTTTGGAACTGGTAAAACAGTAACCGTAACAGGTTTAACATTAGGAGGATTAGCTGCAGGTAACTATAGTATAAGCAATCCAGCCTCAATTAATGGTAATGTTGGAACAATAACTAAAGTTAATCTTATACCTAGTTTAACTGGTATAGTAAGCAAACCTTATGATGGTAATACTAGTGCAACTTTAACATCTGGAAATTACATTTTAGGAGGATTAGTGCCTTTAGAAAACGTTATTGTAACCAACACTTCGGGTTCGTATGACAATAAAAATGTAGATACTGGTAAAACTGTTACAGTAACTGGGCTAACAATTGCTGGTACTGACATAGCTAATTATACCATACCTACTTCAACAAATGGTACTGTTGGCGAAATTACTGCTATAGGATTAACCATTACAGGTGCTACTTCTTTTGATAAAGAGTATGATACAACTACGGCTGCTACTATAAGCAACGGAAGTCTAGTAGGAATACTAGGTTCAGATGAGGTATTGTTAATTCAAGAAGGTACATTCTCAACTGATAATGCTGGAGGTCCTTACGTTGTAACGGCAGCTTGTCGTATCACAGGAGATGATGCTGGTAATTATTTCTTGACACAGCAGCCTAATGTGCCTAATGCCAGTATTACACGAAAAGAAGTAACGATTATCAATCTTGCTACAGAAGACAAAGTATATGATAAAACGAACACGGCTATTGTAACAAATGTTATAGGAGTAACCGAATTACAAGGTCAATATCCAGTAGATGCTCCTAATGTATCCTTTATACCATCAGGATATTATGCTAGTGCTAATGTAGGAAACTGGACAATTACGTCTACTACGGTACTGACAGGTTCTGAAGCTGGAAACTACATCTTAACGCAGCCTATATTTACAGAGAATAAAAACATTACTCCAGTAGCATTAACTGTAACAGGAATTACTGCAGACAATAAACAGTATGATGGGAACACGGATGCTGCAATAAATAAAGGTGGAGCCGCATTAAGTGGTGTTTTATCTGGAGAAACAGCAGGAGTACTATTAAGTACTGCTGGTGCTACAGGTACTTTTGATACCAAAGATGTTGGTACGGGTAAAGTGGTAACTATTAATGGACTTACTATTAGTGGTGCAAATGCTTCAAATTATAGTATTAATCCAACGGCTACGACTGCAAACATTACACCAAGAACACTTACTATTACTGCAATCAACCAATCTAAATGTGCAGGAGGCGCCTTTAGCGGTTCAGGCGATTTAAATGTAGGGTTTACTAAAAACTATGATATTGCAGGTGAAATTCTATCCGTAACATCAACCGTAATAGGAGGTGATGGTTCATTATCAGGTTCTTATCCAATCAGACCTAGTCTTGCAACACCAGGAGCAAGCAACTATGCGATTACTTATAATGATGGAACATTAACCGTAAATCAATCTCCAACAGCAATCGTATCAGGTACTGTAGCTAGTTGTGTTGGTGATGTAGCTTTAATAACCTTTACTGGGGCAAATGGCTCAGGTGTTGTACAGTATGAATTTACCTATAAAATAGGAGCAAGTGGTACTCCAACAACGGTATCCTCTGCACCAGGTAGTAGTACTGCTACAGTAAATGCATTAACGAATGCTATAGGGGCCATAAATTATATTTTGATTAGCGTAAAAGATCTCAATTCTGGTTGTTTTCAAGCACAATCAGGAACAGCTACGGTAACTACTGGTACATGTACTCAACTTAGACCATCGCAGTGTGGTGAATATCTACCAACAATTGATACCGTTATTCAAGCAAATCCGGTTCCTGGAGCCACACAATATCGTTTTGAAATTACGTTGAAGACTTTTCCTAACACGAGAACAGAATTTACTTGGTCAAACTACTATTTCAATCCAACTACAGTAGTGCCTGGAGGTGGTTTAGCGTATGGTAAAGAATATGACATACGAGTAAAACCTTTTATAGGAGCTACTGAGTTTCCTTACGGAAGTACTTGTAATATTAAAGCGCCTCTAGCACCGCCAACTCCAGCAGCAACAACTACGATTAGACCAATACAGTGTGGTAAAATACTACCTAATTTAAGTACAGTGGTACAAGCTAGTCCAGTGGCAACTGCTACACGTTATGAGTTTGAAGTAACCGATGCATCTGGTGTGAGACCTATAGTATCATCAACAAGTATTGGTTTTAATATCCTAACAGGATTAGTAGGAGGAGCTGTATATGATACAGATTATAGCATACGAGTGAGAACCTTTACAGGAGTAGGAGGAGTAACACCACTAACTCCTTGGGGAGCTTCTTGTATTGTAAGAACACCAAGCCTTCCGTTTTCTAAATTAGTAACCAATCAGTGTAATACCACTGTTACGAACTTGACACCTACAATTTTTGCCGCTACGGTTTTCTTAGCTGAAGGGTATCGATTTAGAGTAACGAATGGTGCAAGCGTTAGAGTAGTAGAAAAAACTACAGGAAACATGTCGGCATTGACTGCCGCTGAATTACCAGGCGGTTACGCACTCAATAAAGTGTATTCAATTGACATAGCTGTTAAATACAATGGATTATGGCAAGAAGCTTATGGAGGGGATGTTTGTACAATTACAACACCTACTGCAAGAATGAATGCCAATTCGGTTGAGAGCATATTTAACGTAAAAGCGTTCCCGAATCCGTTTGCGACACACTTTAATTTAGACATCGAAAGTTCAAACGACGATGTAGTTGAGATTAAAGTGTTTGATATGCTAGGAAGACAATTGGAAGCAAACCAAGCGACCGTATCAGAATTGAGTACAAGAGAGATTGGTCGCAATTATCCATCAGGTGTATACAATGTTATTGTATCACAAGGGAATAAAATCAAATCGATTCGAATGGTTAAAAGATAAGACAAGATTCAAAAAAAACATCCATTAAGATATTCGAAATGGATGTTTTTTTAAGATTATTTAATTACTTGTTTTTTTCAAGTACTTTATCTGGATTATAACCAAATAAATGGTCTTTTTTAATGAGATCAGCAACGCCCTGAGGCAGCATTTTTTCCCAACCTGACTTCCCTTGATTAATCATTTTTAATACTTCACGTGAAAACACATGAAGAAACTTAGGATTATAATCAACAATATCAATTACTTTTCCGTTGAACTTAAAGAATTTATACAACTCTTTCATTCTTGGATGTACTTTCAAATTTTCCGAGGTGATAATGTCACCATTTTCATCAATCATTGGATACAAGAATACTTTTAAATCACGATAGAATAATTTTCCAAAAGCTTCTAGAATTCCTCCACTAAGGTGACGATAATATTTTTCGTCAAAAATATCAATTAAATTATTTACTCCCATTGCCAGCCCCATTCGGGCTTTGGTGTAATTAGAGAAATATTCTACTACTTTATAAAACTCTTGAAAGTTAGATATCATAACAGTTTGGCCTAAGGAACAAAGCAATTCCGCTCTATCCATGAAATCTCTCTCGTCAATTTCTCCTTCTGAACGTAAATTGGATAATGTGATTTCAAAAATGACTAAAGTATTATCTTTTTCAACTTTACTTTCCTCGAGAAACATTTTTAAGGACTTCTCGTACATATCAATATTTACACTCGTAACAGGACGGAAGCTCCCTCTTAACGCCAATATGTTTTTTTTGTAAAGAATAGCTGCAGGAAGGATGTTTTTTCCTTCGGGATTAAACATAACAGCATCAGTCATCCCATTTTTTACCAACTGCAAACTCATCAAACGATTATCAACATCTGCAAAACGAGGTCCTGAGAAATTAATAGTGTCAATTTCTAGTTGGTCTTTATCTAAATGATCGTACAAATAACGCAATAGTTTTTTAGGATCATTGTGTTTATAATAAGCACCGTATATAAGGTTTACACCCAACACTCCTAAAGTTTCTTGTTGCAATCTAGCATCGGTTTCTTTAAATCTAATATGAATAATAATGTCATTATACTCCTCTCCTGGTTCAATTTGATATCGTATTCCTACCCAACCGTGACCTTTAAATTGTTTGGCAAAATCTATAGTAGCAACTGTATTGGCATAACTAAAAAACATTTTATGCGGATGTTTGTCTCTACTTAAACGTTTCTCAATCAAGTTAGTTTCTAAAGTAAGCATTTTTTTGAGTCGACTTTCTGTTACATATCTGCCGTCTTCTTCAATACCATAAATAGAATCACTAAAATCTTTGTCATAAGCCGACATTGCCTTTGCAATTGTTCCAGAAGATCCACCTGATCTAAAAAAATGGCGAACTGTTTCTTGTCCAGCACCTATCTCGGCAAAGGTTCCGTAGATATTTTCGTTTAAATTAATTCGTAGGGCTTTATCTTTTGTAGAAGGGATTTGCTCGATTACTTTATCTCCTTTTAATTTTATAGCTTTTTCCATTTGTTTTATATCCAACATATACTACAAAGTTAACAAAATAGGACTTTAACAAACGGGAAATAATGCTATTTTTGTAAAAAAATTAACGAACTTGAAAATCTATTTTTTAGGAACAGGAACTTCCCAAGGTATTCCAGTAATTGGAAGCAATCACCCAGTTTGTAAAAGCTTGGATATTAGAGATAAAAGACTTCGAGTTTCAGTTTGGCTTTCTTGGGATGAATTTTCTTTCGTAATTGATTGTGGTCCTGATTTTAGACAACAAATGTTAGTTTCAAATTGCCAAAGCATTGACGGTATTTTATATACTCACGAACATTCTGATCATACTGCAGGTTTAGATGATATTCGACCCTTTAATTTCAGGCAAGGTGAGATTCCAATTTATGCACATCAAAGAGTTATCGAAAATTTGAAAAGAAGATTTGATTATGTTTTTCAAACGGAGAATAGATATCCTGGTTCTCCAAGTGTTACTTGCCGAGAGGTCGTTAATAATTTTCCTTTTCCCGTGGGGAATAAAGTAGCAATTCCGATTAATGTTTATCACGGAAGCCTTCAGGTTTTTGGATATAGAATTGATGATTTTGCCTATTTAACAGATGTAAAAACCATTGAAGATTCTGAAATAAATAAATTAAAAGGCTTAAAAGTTTTAGTGGTGAATGCATTGCGAGAAGAACCTCATAAAACGCATTTTAATTTAGAAGAAGCTTTACAATTTATAGCATTAATACAACCCGAGAAAGCTTATTTAACACATATTAGTCATGTTTTTGGATTTCATGATGACATTCAAAAGCAATTGCCTGAAAATGTTTTTTTAGCTTACGATAATTTAGAAATTAATATTTAAATAATTTACACAATGAAAAAGTCCTTGTTTCTTTATCTTTTAATTTTAGCCGTTTTAATGAATGTATTTACCTATATGTATTACAGCAAGAAAGCTACTTCTGAAGAAACTCGATTTAAAGTTTCGAATACTAAATTAAAAGACAGCTTGAATGCAGTTGCGTCAAAACTATCTGAAGCCAATTATTTTTCGTTAGAGAATAATGAAAATGCGCAAAATTATTTTGACAATGCTAATGCTGAAAAGCTCATTGCTTACGAAAAATTAATTCCTTTTGTAAAAGAAAAGTTGATGGATGCGAACGAAAATCCAGCCGGAAATCCTTATATAGGTATGGATAAAATTGGAGAACAAAAATTTATCATCAATAAAGTTAAAATTCTCAATCACCGCTGGATTATTGCGGACTATAGTGATGGAGAGTATTGGGGTGAATCATTAATAAAATACTTTATTAATGATGATGAAACGGTTTCGTTTGAGAACTTTCAAACATTATTGTATCAGAAATAGTACCCAGAAAAGTATATACTGAAAATTATTTTTCAAGGAGCCAATTTTTAAAATCATAAAAATTTTGAGGAGAAATGCCGTGGCCAATAGGATATTCTTTATACACACATTCAATTCCCAATTGCTTTAAGAGTGGTTGTGCTTTTCTTGCCCAAGATACAGGTATCACTTGATCTACAGTGCCATGTGAAGCAAATATTTTAAGGTTAGAGAAGTTGTTGTTTTTATAGTTTTCAGTAACAATATCTAAATTTAAATATCCACTCATAGCTACTAGTCGCTTTATCTTTTCGGGATAAGACAAAGCCACAGCATAACTTAAAATACTTCCTTGGCTAAAGCCAATTAGTGTAATATTATTAGGATCTATAGGATAATTTGCAATTAACTCATCAATAAAAGTAGCAATCAAATCTCTTGATGTTCGAGCTTGATTGTGATCTGAAAATTTATTTTCATCAGCATCAAAATTTATGGCATACCAAGCATAGCTTCCATATTGAAGGCTGTAAGGAGCTCGAGCCGATATAATATAATAGTGTTCTGGTAATTCTGATGCAAAAGAAAAAAGATCTTCTTCATTACTGCCATAACCATGAAGCAATAGTAATAGTGGATTTTTTTCTAATTTTATTTTAGGTTCTTTAACGAGATGGTGTAACGATAAATTCATAACTAAATACTTTTAAAGGCTTTTTGAAATAAATTACCCAATAAGGGCAACGGTTTGGTTTCTCCTCTTATGGCACTAAAAATACCATAAGTCCATAGAACCGAAACGAAAATCCACATTGTTGCAGATATCATCATGCTATCAAAATTACTAATAATAAGTCCGAGCGAAATAAACGTAACTGACAACCCTAATGCTTGCCGAATATGAAAAGACGCAAAAGGACTTTTATTTTCAGAATTCATGGACATAGCAATCAGTACGCCAATAATTAGGATGTAACTGGTTATGGCTGCTGTTTTTCCTTCTTCGATTTTATTGTTTTCCATTTTTATTTATTAGTTTAATCACAAAGTCCGCAAAGGTTTTACGCTAAGATCACAAAGTGTTTATTTATGCTAGTATTAATTTTCCTTTATTGTAAATTCCATATACTTTTCCTTTCATTTTTGTGCCTAAAAAAGCCGAGTTTTTAGATTTTGATAAGATGTTTTCCTTTTCAAATGTCCAACTCCCTTCAGCAGAAAAAAGTGTAATATTTGCCCTTTGGCCTTTATCAATTATATGATTTTCAATGCCAAATCTTGATTTTTTCTCGGTCAATTTTTGTATGATTGTTTCTAAAGGCAAGACGCTGCTTAAAGTTCCAAAAGCGCTTTCTAATCCAATAGTTCCGTTTTTTGCCAAATCAAATTCCATTTTTTTATGCTCTATGTCAATAGGGTTATGATCGGATGTTATCATGTCTATAGTTCCGTCTTGAACTCCTTTTAGCAAAGCTTGTCTGTCTAGTTCTGTTCGCAATGGTGGGGAAACTTTGTATCTGGAATCAAATTCTTCTAAAGTTTCATCTGTCAAAACCAAATGATGTACAGCAACGCTACAAGAAACATCCAATCCTTTTGCCTTTGCTTGTTTAATAAGTTCTACTGATTGTGCCGATGAAATAGTAGGAATATGTAATTTACCACCTGCATATTCTAATAAAAAGAGGTTTCTTGCTATTTCTAAAGCTTCTGCCATAGCAGGAATTCCTTTTAAACCTAATCGGGTCGAAACTACTCCTTCATTAGCAACTCCGTTTCCTTTTAGTTCGGTATTTTCTGAAAAAGCGATTACTAAACCATTAAAATCTTGAGCATATTGTAAAGCAATTTTAAGTAAATTAGGATTATTTGTATTTTTATTATAATCTCCAAAAGCTATTGCTCCAGCATTTTTCATATCAAACAATTCGGCTAAATCTTTGCCTAAACTTTCTTTTGTTAAAGCGCCTATCGGAAATAATTCGGAGGTAAACTCTTGTGATTTTGCCTTTACAAAATTAACTTGAGATTGATTATCAATAATTGGGTAAGAGTTGGGTTGTAGGGCAATTGCTGTAAATCCGCTTTTTGCAGCAACATTCAACCCGTTTGCAATGGCTTCTCGTTCTTCAAATCCTGGCTCTCCTAGAGAAACACTAGAGTCAAACCAACCTTCAGAGACATAAAGATTATTAAGCTTTATTTCTTCAAAACTAGATTCATTTTCAAGCTTTTCTCCAATTTCAGTAATCGTTTCTCCATCAATTTTTATATCAACAACTTGATGATGAAAAGGGCTTTTCGGGTTTAAAATTTTAGCAGCTCTAATTATGATTTTCATTTTACAAATTTTTGTATGAATACTTCAGTAACTAAAAACAGTAAAGTTAAAATAACAAACCATTTCCATATTTCGGTATTGGTGCGATCCTGTTGTAAAGTTTCGAAAACAGTTTCAATAGAATTGATAACTTTATAATCGGATAACAAATTTTCATTTGTTGTAGCCAAATTACTTTCAGTACGATTATAATTGAAACTTACATTTTTTAATAATTCTTCTTTTTTATAAATGCCAAAATTACCCGCTATTTCAGGATAATCGTTACACGAGATTTTTACCTTATTATTTAGGATTTGTTGTACGGGGATAAATTTTTCTCCAGAAGTAATCTTGGTATTGCTACTTACATTTACAATTTCATCTTTTGCCAGTGTAACATCAACTAAAATTGGATTATTTTCTCCTATAATTAAAGAAGAAACTCCTGTTTTAGAGGTGCTTTGTGCCATGTTGTAAAATGTAGGCACAATTAAAGGAGAATTCTGAAAATTAGAATTTGTTTTATTAATTGCTGCTGTAAAAATATAAACTGATGATAACTGATTGGGCAATGCCGTCAGGAAAACACTTTGATCTTCAAAACTTAAAATGGCTGGGTTTGAACCATCAATCTGAAAAGAAAATTTTGTGTTTGGATATTGAAAATTGGCAATTTGCTTCTCAAAAACCGATTGGTATAACGGATTGTTAAAAGCAATTTTTGTAACCAGTTTTTCTGAGTTTTGTAATGATTTGAATTGTATTTTTCCAAAATTAGATAGGACAGTATTTATATTTGAGGTTGAACTTTCGTTTGATGGAATAAATATCAAATTGCCTCCTTTTTCAATAAATGATTTCAATGTAGTTTGTAATGCTTGCGGAATTTCTTTGAGTTCGTTAAGAATTATAGCATCTTGATTTTCTAGAATATTATAATCTAAACTTTCTAAAGTAAAGTTGTTATAGTTAAATTCGTCTTTGGTGTAAATTCGCGATAAGAAATTACTTTTTTCATAATCTCCTATACTTAAAACAGCTATTTTTTTAGGTTTTGAAATGCTGAAAAACAAATTGTTGTCATATTGTAAAGCATTATCAGTAATAGCAACATAACCGTGAAAATCTTCCTTTGGAATCGTGAAATTGATGGTTTTTTGTTTTGATTCTAATGGAACTAGAGTTTTTGCAATGAGTTTTTCTTTGTTGTATAACGCTATTGGAATTGATTCAAAATCTTCTCCGTAGCCTGATAATTTTATAGCAATTTCATAGAAATCATCTAAAGTTTGTTTGATATAAACGCTATCAACTGCAATATTATTTTTTTGTTCTGCTTTCGGAACAATAAATAACGCATTCAAATCTTTGCTAATGCTTTTTAGTTGCTTTTGTTCTAAACCAACAGCGTCCGATATAATAATTACATCTTTATTAAAGGCTGATTTATGCGACTTTATTTTTGCCATTGCACTTTCTAATTGAAAAGGTAACGGACTGTATTTTAAGTTTTGTAAGGCAGATCGAATTGATTTTATATCGGTATTCCAGAAAGTTTCTGAATTAGTAATCAACGAAAAATTTTGATTTTCAGGAACGTGTTCTAGTAAATCTTCGATCGCTCTTTTTAATAATTCTCCTTTTTGTCCTTTAGCCTGCATACTGAATGAATTGTCTAAAACAACATACATTTCATTTGTACTGCTGATGCTGTCTTTAGCTTTAAAAAAGGGTTGAGCAAATGCTAATATGATACATGTTAATAGCAGCAATCGTGTTGCTAACAACAACCATTTTTTTATTTGTGAACTTTTTCGGGTTTGTATAGAAAGCTCTTTAAGCAGTCGAACATTGGTAAAGTATTCTTTTTTGAAACGACGCAATTGAAACAAATGAACCAAAATTGGTATTGCCAGTAAAAATAGGAAGTAGAGAATTTCAGGGTGTTTGAATTGCATTCTAAATTTAGTTTACTTCACAAATTAAAATTTCTAAGAAGTTCATTGAATTACATTTGCCAAAAATACTACTTTTTATGATTTAGATGGAGTAATTTTAGAGAATAAATTCAATACATGTTTTCACAGTATACTTCGGTTTTAAAAGCTATTTTTGTTGTTCATAAAAGTAAAAAAATGAAAATATTTTATTTAATTCTGTTAACCGTCTTTTTAGTTTCCAAAATGACTGCACAAGATAAAAACATCAATTTAATTATTGGAACTTATACCAATTCCTGTGAAAGTAAAGGAATTTATGTGTATGATTTCAATACTAAAACAGCTGATCTTAAACTAAAATCTACTTCTGAAAATGCAATAAATCCAAGTTATTTAACGGTTTCAAATGATGCTAAATTTATTTACACTGTAAATGAGAACGGAGGAAAGAGTATGGTTAGTGTCTATTCTTTTGATTCAGAATTTGGATTATTACAATTATTAAATCAGCACGATTCTGAAGGAGCCGATCCTTGCTATATTATTAATGATTCAAAAAATGTAACTGTTGCTAATTATTCTGGTGGAAGCATTTCCGTTTTTGGAAAAGGATCTGATGGTGGAATTTCCCAAGTCAAACAAGTTATTCAACATAAAGGAAAAAGTATCAACGCTCAAAGGCAAGAAAGTGCACATGTGCACATGGTACAATTTACGCCCGATAAAAAGTTTGTATTGGCTAATGATTTGGGAACCGATAAAATTTACATTTACAAATACAATCAAAACTCAAAAAATAAAATTCTAGAAATTAAAGATAGTGTTGCTGTGAAAGCTGGAAGTGGTCCAAGACATTTAACGTTTAGTAATGATGGCAAATTTGTTTATTTATTACAAGAGTTAAACGGAGGTTTAACCGTATTTAGTTACAAAAAGGGAATGTTGAAAATGATTCAGGAAGCAAGTGTTGTTGTTCCGGATTTTAAAGGACAAATAGGAGCTGCCGATATTCATGTCTCTCCTAACGGAAAATTTCTATATGCTACTAATAGAGGTTCTGCCAATACAATTTCGTGTTTTAAAATTCAAAAAAATGGTCAATTGAAATTGGCAGAAACGATTCCAACAGAAGGAATTGGACCAAGAAATTTTGTTATTGATCCTACAGGAAAATTTCTTTTAGTTGCAAATCAATATTCTAATAATGTAGTTATTTTTTCAATAAATGCGACTACAGGAAAGCTTTTCAACACAGGAAAAAAAATCGATTTATGCGCTCCAGTTTGTTTGGTTTTTAAATAATAAATCCTAGTGCTTTACACAAATGCTTAGTTTTAAAAGTATCACAAATATCATTTTATAAACTAAATAATTACTAATTTTGGTAACAAATATAAAAGAGTTTATTAAATGAAACATTGGATTCAAGCTGCACGATTACGAACATTACCATTATCAGTTTCAGGAATACTATTAGGCAGTTTTTACGCCATGTCACAATCGATGTTTAATTGGAAAATTGTGATTTTTGCACTTTCAACTACATTAGGATTACAGATACTTTCTAATTTCGCCAATGATTATGGAGACGGAATAAAAGGAACTGATAATGAAGATCGAATTGGTCCTAAAAGAGCCATTCAGAGCGGTGTGATTTCTCCAAAAGAAATGAAGCGCGCTATTATTATCACTTCTGGCTTGACATTAATTTCGGCAATATTGCTTATTTATTTTTCATTCAAAGATTATAATCTATTATTTTCTTTATTTTTCCTTGTTCTTGGTATTTTAGCCATTGCATCAGCAATTCGATATACTGTGGGTTCAAGTGCTTATGGATATAGAGGTTATGGCGACATCTTTGTTTTTGTATTTTTTGGATTGGTAAGCACTTTAGGCATTTATTTTATGTTTGCTAAAACTTTCGAAAATGGATATTTACTTTTTTTGCCAGCAATTGCAATTGGTTTTTTGAGTGTAGCGGTATTAAATTTAAATAATATGCGTGATGAAATTTCGGATAGAAAGTCTGGAAAAAATACAGTGGTAGTAAAAATTGGAGTTGAAAAAGCGAAAGTATATCATTACTTTTTAATCATTACCGCAATGGTTTTGGTCCTTGTTTTTGGGTATTTAAATGATTTTCATTTTGATCAATATATTTTTATAGTTGCTTACTTCCCTTTAATTAAGCATTTAATTGTTGTGTATAAAACAAAGGATACTAGACTATTAGACCCGGAATTAAAGAAAGTAGCCTTAAGTACTTTTTTTCTAGCGGTATTACTTTCCTTGTGTCTCATTTTTTTTCTATCGGATGTTCTCGTTAATAATTCTTAAACAAATCTATTTATGAAAATTACTTTTTACGGTCATTCTTCATTTGGTATTCATGTGGGTGGTAAGTTTGTTTTAGTTGATCCTTATATTTCTGCAAACCCGAAAGCAAGTCATATTAATATCAATGAGTTAAAGCCAAACTATATTTTACTTACTCACGCTCATCAAGATCACATTTTAGATGTTGATTATGTTGCACAAAATAATCCAGATACTCTTATCGTTTCAAACTATGAAGTAGCGACTTATTTTGGCAATAAAGGCTTTAAAAACCATCCTATGAACCATGGAGGAACTTGGAAATTCGATTTTGGAACTGTAAAAATGGTAAATGCAGTTCATTCTAGTTCTTTTCCTGAGGGTTCTTACGGAGGGAATCCTGCTGGATTTGTTATAGAAGGCGAACATAAAAATATTTATATTGCAGGAGATACGGCGTTAACAATGGATATGAAATTGATACCAATGCGAACCAAACTCGATTTAGCGATTTTGCCAATAGGAAGCAACTTTACTATGGATGTTGAAGATGCCATTCTAGCCTCTGATTTTATTGAATGTGATAAGGTTTTAGGATGTCATTATGATACTTTTGGTTATATCGAAATTAATCATGAAGAAGCCATTCGTAAGTTTTTTAACAAAGGAAAAGACTTGATGTTGTTAGAAATTGGTCAAAGTATTGAGTTATAATATCATTTTATGCGAAATAAGCTCTTAATTTTTGTAACTTTTCTATTTATTTACTTTCAAAGTTTTGCTCAACAAGACGGCTATTGGGATAAAGAGCGCGCTACTACTAAAACAGAAGTCCTAAGTGCTAGAAAACGAATAGTCATAAATACTGAAGATTTGCCAATAGGCACCACAGAAGTCGTTTTTAGAATTACGCTTCTTGACGAAAATCAGCAAATGGCAAATAGTCTCGTTTCAGTTTTAAAAGCCATTCCAGATCCCACAGGAATTAGTCAAGGCTCGGCTGGTGCTATTTTATTATTATCAAAAATTTCAGGTGATGACAAATGTAAGTATGCTATTTTTTCTAATAAAAAATTTATTACTCCTTATGTCGAAAAAGGAACGATTACCAATGCTTGTTATGTTCAGGAAAAGCCAATAAATAAAGATGCGAAACGACTTTCCATTTCCTCCTCAGCTTGTTTAAAATCAAAATCATTATGGTTTGGTTTTGAAAACAAAAATTGGATTATGAATCAAAAAATTGTGTTAGAAGTAGTGCCTTGGGTCGATAATAAACTTAGCAGGGGTTGGACTATTGAAAACAGGAAATTAATTTTAAGTTTATGTAAATCAACTGATTTAGCAAAAAAAATTACAGATTCAGATGATTATTGTGTTTGTGTATTAGAAAAATTACAAAAACAGTTTCGCTATCAAGATTATGAAAACTTACTTTCTGTTGAAAAAACTAAAGCGATTAAAGATATTGGAAAAAGCTGTTTTAAGGAAACAGGGAGCTCTGATATAATATATACAACCATTCGAAATCAAGCAATTGAATTGATTAAGCAAGGTAAATATGGCGATGCAATAGATAAATATCTTACGATTATAGAAAGTAAAAACGCAACAGCTGTAGATTATAATTCAATAGGAAACAGTTACCTTCTAACCAAACAATATGGAAAAGCCATTAAATTTTTAAAAGAAGGAGAGCGACTTGATAATACAGAGCTGTTAATAAAACTCAATTTAGCCCACGCTTATTTATTAAATGATAATTACAGTCAAGCCAAGTCAATTTATAAAAAATACCAATATCAAAATGTTACCGATAGTTTAAGTTGGGCTCAAAAAATAAAACTTGATTTTGAAAATTATAAAAAATTAGGAATTTCAGACGAAGATTTTGATAGAGTTTTAAAGCTAGTAGAATAGTAATCCTAAATATAAAAGTTTCATTGAAAGCCACTTATCATAAATATATTCTAAATTTTAAAAAACCATCAGGAACTTCTAGAGGAGTTATTTTAGAAAAAGAAACGTGGTTTATACTTCTTGAAGATAAAGATAAAAAAGGAGTAGGAGAGTGCGGTATTTTGAGAGGTTTAAGTATTGATGACCGGCCTGATTATGAAAAAAAATTACAATGGACTTGTGCTAACATTCATTTAGGAAAAGACAAGCTTTGGGAAAGCTTAATCGAGTTCCCTTCTATACAATTTGGAGTAGAAATGGCGTTTCAGTCTTTAGTAAGTGAAACTCCATATTTATTGTTTCCTTCTGATTTTACGAATGGTTCAAAATCGATACCTATTAACGGTTTGGTTTGGATGGGTGACGAGTCATTTATGAAGGAGCAAATACAAGAAAAAATAGCTGATGGTTTTCATTGTATTAAACTCAAAATTGGCGCAATAGATTTTGAGAAAGAACTACAATTATTGCGATTTATTAGAGATTATTTTACTCCAGATCAAGTCGAAATTCGAGTAGATGCTAATGGTGCTTTTGATACAATTAATACATTAGATAAATTATCTCAATTGTCTGAATTTAAATTGCATAGTATTGAGCAACCTATTCAAAAAAATAATACTGACAGGATGGCAGAGTTGTGTGAAATCACCCCAATTCCTATTGCCTTAGACGAAGAATTAATAGGTGTGTTTTCGATACAAGAAAAAGAAGAATTATTACAAAAAATCAAGCCACAATACATCATTTTGAAACCCAGTTTTATTGGTGGTTTTAGAGGAACTCAAGAATGGATTTCATTGGCAAATAAATACCAAATCGGATGGTGGATTACGTCTGCATTAGAAAGTAATATTGGACTAAATGCTATAGCTCAATGGACGTTTTTACAACACAATACAATGCCTCAAGGTTTAGGTACGGGTGCATTATATACTAATAATTTCGATTGTCCTCTTGAAGTTTCAGAAGGGCAATTGTGGTATAGAATGGAGAATGATTGGGATTTTGTAAATATTTTTTAATACGTACTTGAATTAAATTGTACAATATCCAGTAAGTATCAACTACTCCTGTATTTTTTAAAAAACCAAACCTTCAATATATCAGCAGTAGTAATATAGCACACTACAATTACTAGCATAATCCCTAAATTAAGTACCGGTAAAGGTGTTAATCCTACTTCGCCAGCAAAAGGCAAATAGGGGAGTGAAATGGTTATTACCAATCCTAAAATGCTTAAAATAAACAGGTATTTACTAGGTGTGCTTTTAAAGAAATTTTTATGGGTTCGGATGATGAAAAGTATAAACAACTCTGTGAGTATCGATTCTACAAACCAAGCGGTTTGAAAGGCTGTTTCTTTTACTTTTAAGACATATAGAAGTGTTAGAAAGGTAATTATATCAAAAATAGAACTATGAATTCCGAAAATCACCATGTAGTTTCTAATAAATTTTAAGTCCCACTTTCCTGGTTTCTCTAGTTGTTCTTGGTCAACGTTATCTGAAGCAATCGTTAGATAAGGAAAATCGGTAATAAAATTGGTTAATAAAATTTGCTTTGGTAACATAGGAAGAAAGGGAAGTATTAAGGAAGCAATCGCCACACTAAACATATTTCCAAAAGTGGATCCCGTATTGATGAAAATGTATTTTAAGGTATTGGCAAACGTTTTTCTACCTTCTTTTATGCCATCAACAATCACTATTAAATTTTTTTCCATCAAAACAAAGTCGGCTGCTTCCCTAGCTACATCTACGGCATTCTCTACCGATATTCCTACATCTGCCGCACTTATGGCTGAAACATCATTAATTCCGTCACCCATATAACCCACAGAGTAGGTTTTTCTTAGTGCTTGAATGATATGTTCTTTTTGTTGCGGTTCCACTTCGGCAAAGATGTGTACTTTCTTTACTAAATGATGTAATGCTTCAGTACTTGCACTAAAAAGCTCCTGACCTGTCATAACCACAGGGTCTTTGATGCCAATATTTAAAGCGATTGATTTCGCTACATTTTTGTTATCCCCCGATATTATTTTTAGGTTTACTTTTAATTTTTTAAGTTCAGCAATAGTTTCGATAATTCCAGCCTTTACAGGATCTTGAAGTAAAATGAAGCCCGCAAAAATCATATCTGTTTCGTCTTTTTTTGTAATGGTATTGGTTTCGATATTTTTGTAACAAATTCCAATGGAACGCAATCCGTCAATTCCAAATTGGTTGTATTTATTCTCTACATCCTTTTTATGAGTAACAATATCTTCTACAGTTCCGTTGCTTACTCTCACTTTGGTGCAAATACTGAAAATTTGATTAAAAGCTCCTTTGCTAATCAGTACTTTATCTTTATCAGCAATGACGGCGATACTAAGTCGTTTCCGGATAAAATCGTACGGAATTTCTCCAAGTTTTACAGGATCTATTTTTGTTCCAAGAGTAAGTGTCTTTAAAGCTTCATCAATTGGATTAGCATATCCTGTTTCAAATTTTGCATTCCAATAGGCCAATTCTTTTACAAATTCATTTTCGATACCAAAACCATCAACTGTCCCTGCCACTTTTATGGCTCCTTCAGTAATGGTTCCTGTTTTATCGGTACACAATAAATTGATTTCCCCTAAGTTCTGAATAGAAGCTAGTTTCTTCACGATTACTTTCTTCTCTAACATTCGTTTTGCTCCTGCACTCATGGCGATTGTTGTGATTGCAGGAAGCAGTTCGGGTGCCATTCCTACTGCTAAGGCTAAAGCAAACAAAGCCGATTCAATGACACTTTTATGATTTAATAAATTAACTACCAAAATAAAAAGGGAAAGTGCCAAGGTTGTTTTCATAAGAAAAAAACCAAAATCTTTGATGCCTTTTTCAAATGTGGTTTCTACAGATGTTGAAGCACTTTTAGCAATATTTCCAAATATTGTGTCTTCTCCAATATTGATGACTAAAGCTTTAGCTGTGCCACTCACAATATTTGTTCCTTCCCAAAGGCAATTCGTTCTTTTAGATAATTCGGTTTTAGCAGGTAAAGTACCAACTTGTTTTAGGGTAGGAAAGGATTCTCCTGTTAAACTTGCTTCATTGGCATGCAATTCATTCGATTCGATAAGTAAGCAATCGGCTGATAACATGTCACCCGCTTTCAATAAAACAATATCACCTTTCACAATATCAGAGGTAGGAATTTCTTGCTCTTGTCCATTTCTTAAAACCCTACATTTTAAGGCAATCATAGATTGTAATTTTTCTACAAACTGGCTAGCATTTCTCTCTTGAAAGAAACTAAGTAAACTTGTTGATAAAACAATGAATAGAATAATAAACACATCTGAAGTATCTCCAAGAAAAGCGGATAATATAACGGCACCGATTAGTAATAACATTAAAGGACTTTTGAACTGTCCTAAAAATAAAAATAAATCATTCTGAAAAGTTGATGTCTTTTTTTCTAAATGCCCTGATTGGCGGTGAATTTTATTAAAGACGGTTTTAGTTAGTCCTTCATCCGAACTATTAAATTTTTGAAGCCAATAGATACTATCAAATTGCCAAAAATTATTTGTATCTAAATTTTGCATAAAATGAAGTATAAATAGATTATAAATTCTTGCTATTAATTTATGGTTTTATTTTCTTGAAGATTTCTTTTTAGCTTGTTTTTCTTGATTTTTAAAGTAACTTTTAAATAAAAAATTATGTCGGACAGCCTCAAGATCCTCTTCTAATTTTTGGGAACTGTTCTCTAAGTTTTTTATAGTTTTTTTTAAGCTTGTACCAGATTCTTCATCATGCAACAAAACGCCAGTAGCAGTGTTAGGGTTTGTACTCGCTTCTTTAAGATTGTTAATAAACACGTTGGCAGTTTCAACCATTTGATGTAGTTGTAATGCTGATTTTTTTAGCGAACTGTAAACAATAGTATCTGTCACCAATTCATTTGCAATCGTTCCTTTATTGTTAAACTTTGCGCTATAATCATTAAGTGAACCAATTAATTTTTTTGCTTTTGCAGAAGCATCATTAAGCGATGACGCTACAGAATTGATGTTGTTGTATAGTGTATTATCATTTAATAATTTTCCAACCGTTCCCTCGTTTGTAGTCATTTTTTTGGTTATCGTTTTGAAATTAGATGTAATCTCTAAAAGATTTTCATTGTTTTTTTGTAAAGTAATCAAAATATTATCGATAGAAAACGAAGGCTTAACAGCTAGGGTATCTCCTTCCAGTATAGCATTTGATTTATTAGTACCGCCGTAAATAATTATAACTTTGTTGCCTATAAGACCATCAGTACTTATTTTAGCAAAGGCATCTTTACGTATGTAATTCTGAGCATTTCTTTCAACATTCAAGTTTACCAAAACACTGGTTTTTTTATCGATGCTGATACTGCCCACTGTTCCAATTTTTACTCCAGAAAACCAAATATTAGCACCCTTTTGAAGGCCATTTACATTATCAAAAAAGGTGACTAACTTTATTTTTCTTTTGAAGGTTTGGTGAAGATTTCCTACCATTAGAATTGCTCCAAATAGGAAAAGCAATCCCAAAAAGATAAAAAAGCCTACCATTACTGCGCGTTTATTTGGCAATTCATTCATGATGTATTCATTGTATAAAATTATATGCAAAAAACTTTTTTATCTGTTCTTCATTAGTGTTTAAAACTTCATCGAATACTCCTATTTTTAAAAAAGTCCCGTCAATTAACATGGCAATACGGTCGCAAGTATTCTTTGCGCAAGTAAGATCATGTGTGATAATTAAAGAACTTGTTTTATACCGCTCTTGAACTTCAATCATAAGAGTATTAATTTCTGTGCAAGTAATTGGATCTAACCCGGATGTAGGTTCATCATAGAGCATTATTTCTGGCTTTAAAATTAGTGTACGAGCAATACCTAATCTCTTGCGTTGTCCCCCAGAAAGATCTGCAGGAAGTTCGTGTATTTTATCTTCTAGACCAACAGCCTCCAATGCTTCTTCAACTGCGTTATCGACTTCTTTTCGAGTAAGGTTTTTTACATTCATTGTTAATGGAAAAGCCAGATTTTGATACACACTCATACTATCATATAAGGCACTACTTTGAAAAGAAAATCCAATATGTAATCTAAGGTTATCCAATTCTTTCCCATTTAATTTATCAATTTGTTTTCCTAATACTGTTACTTTACCCTTATCAGGTTTTAGTAAACCAGCAATAATTTTTATCAATACAGATTTCCCTGAACCAGATTTCCCCAGTACTGCAACATTTTCACCTCTGTAAATAGTTAAATCGATCCCTTTTAAAACCTCAAGCTCGCCAAAGGATTTGCACAGTCCGTTGATTGTTATAACTGATTCTTTTTTGTTAATACTATCTTGCATTTTTACTTATTTCATGATTAGAAATACCTAATCCAATTAGCAATTTGAACAATAACAACTTCTTCAAAGAAAATTAGAAAGATGGCAAGTATTACCGCCTGATTAGTTGCTTTACCAACACCTCTAGTTCCTTGTGTAGCAAAGTATCCTTTATAGCAGCCAATAATTCCTATTGTAAATCCATAGACAATAGATTTTGTTAATGATGTAAAAATATCCAGAAAGGAAATGTTTGAAAATGCATTTTTATAGAAGATTTCTAAACTTGTTGCTTCTAGGATATGAACATTATAATATGAGCCTATTAATGCTATAAAACTGCAATATAGCGCTAGAATTGGGATTGATATTGTTGTTGCAATTACTCTAGTTACTACCAAGTATTTAAAAGGATTGATTGCAGAAACTTCCATCGCATCAATTTGCTCAGTAACTTTCATTGAGCCTAGTTCGGCACTTATACTAGAACCAACTTTTCCTGCACAAATAAGTGCTGTCACCAATGGCCCTAAGGCTCTTACAATAGCTATTCCCATCAATGAAGGAAGCCAGGAAACTGCTCCAAAACTTTCTAAAGAGGGACGAGATTGTTTTGTAAAAACTACCCCAACAATAAAACCTGTCAGAGTTATTAACGAAAGTGATTTTAATCCAATCTCAAAACATTGATTGACGATTTCGCGCCAGTGAAAAGGTAGTGTAAATGCTTGTTTAAAAAAACGAATAGTAAACTGATAGCCTTTGTGAACTCCCTCTAAATAAGAATCAATTCCTTTTGAAAACAAGTATTTCTTTCTATCAACAGTATTCATTCCGGAAAGTATCTATTTTGTTACCATTATGATCTTCTTTTTAGAAAAAAGAATCTATCTATTTATGCTAAAAAGTAGTATAAATTTACAAAAATTATCTTACCTGATTCCTGTTTTAGTAATATATATAGTATTTGTAGCCAGTATTTTAAATCAAGAATTAAGCTAAAATAATTTCTTTAGCTAAATAGATTTCCTGCACGGCATTTATAAGTTCTATTCCTTCTCTAAAAGGTCGTTGAAAAGCTTTTCGTCCCATTATCATTCCGGCTCCACCAGCACGTTTGTTTATTATGGCTGTTTTTACGGCTTCTGCCAAATCTGTTTTGCCTTTCGCTTCCCCTCCAGAATTAATCATGCCAATACGTCCCGAATAACAATTTAGTACTTGATAGCGACATAAATCTATGGGGTGGTCACTAGACAATTTAGTGTACATATCAGGATTGGTTTTGCCAAATTTCACAGCCATAAAACCACCATTATTGGTTGGCAATTTTTGTTTGATAATATCAGCCTGAATAGAAACACCCAGGTAATTGGCTTGTCCAGTAATATCTGCCGCAGTATTATAGTCGATTTCGTTCTTTATAAATGCATCGTTTCTAGAATAACACCAAAGAATAGTAGCCATGCCTAAATTATGTGCTTCTTCAAAAGCTTTTGCCACTTCGATAATTTGCCTATCCGATTCAGCAGAGCCAAAATAAATGGTTGCTCCTATGGCAACAGCTCCCATGTTCCAAGCATCTCGGACACTCGCAAACATAATTTGATTGTAATTATTTGGATAGGTCAACATTTCGTTGTGATTAATTTTTACCACAAACGGAATTTTATGGGCGTATTTTCTAGACAACATAGCCAATCCCCCCATAGATGAAGCTAAAGCATTACAGCCTGCTTCAATAGCTAATTTTACGATATTTTCAGGATCAAAATAAATTGGGTTTGGAGAAAATGAACTTCCAGCCGTATGCTCAATTCCTTGATCTACAGGTAGGATAGAAAGATATCCTGTGCCAGAAAGGCGACCATGTTGATACAATTGGTTTATGCTCCTAATTGTTTGTCCGTTTCGATTACTTTGTAAAAAATGGGTGTCAATATGAGTAGGGGTTGGGGTATATATTTCATGTTTAGGTATCGTTTTACAAATATGGTTTAGTAAAAAGTCCTTTTCATTGCCAAGCAAATCTAACAATTGAGATATATCCTTCATTTTTTTTGTTTTGAATGAATTCATCTTCAACACTTCGTTTCTTAACAGTCTTAAAAATCATTTATAAAACGGATAATCCGTATATCCTTTTTCATCAGCTGAATAAAATGAATCCATATCAAGATCTTTTGATAAGGGCCAATTGTTTTCGAATCTTTCCACTAGGTCTGGATTGTTTATAAATGGTCTTCCAAATGCTATTAGGTCAGCTAGTCCATTTTCAATATCTTTTTCGGCACTTTCCATATCATATCCACCACAGAGAATCAAAGTGTTTTTAAAATTATGGCGAATTCGTTTTTTAATTTCTAAAGGTACTGCAGGCGCTCCCATAGCTGTATGGTCTACAAGATGAATATAGGCAATATCTAGCTGGTTGAGTTCTTTAGATAAATAGTCATAAGTAGCGTCAATCTCTGGATAATGTGGCATATCGCTTGCCACACCATAAGGAGACAAACGGATACCTGTTTTTTCTTTGCCAATAGCTTGTGCTACAGCAGTCACCACTTCGATCACAAATCTACATCTGTTTTCAATATTTCCGCCATAATTATCTTTTCTAATATTGCTTATAGGTGAAAGAAATTCCTCTAATAAATAACCGTTTGCAGAATGTAATTCTACTCCATCAAATCCTGCCATTAAAGCATTTTTTGATGCGGTTACATATTCGGTTTTAGCTTTTAAAATATCTTCGGAAGTCATTTCTTTTGGAACTATAAAATCTTGTAGTCCTTTTGAATCTGTCCACATTTGTCCTGATGCTATTACTGCTGAAGGAGCAAGTATTTGGGTGCCTTCTGCCATATTTAGTGGATGACTGATTCTTCCTGAATGCATTAATTGAACAAATATTTTCCCGCCATTTTGATGAACTGTTTTTGTTGTTTTTTCCCAACCTTTAATTTGAGCTTCGTTAAAAATTCCAGGAATTCGTGCATATCCAAGACCATTAGGGGAGGGAGATGTTCCTTCCGTTATTATTAATCCAGCACTTGAACGCTGTTTGTAATATTCTGCCATCAAATCGTTTGGGATGTTATTAATTGCTCTGCATCTTGTCATTGGTGCCATTACAATTCTATTTTTTAATTGCAATTTTTCAATTTTTTCAGGAGTTAATAATTTGTATGGTTTCATGTTTTTTTAGTTAAAGGATTAGTATAAAGGTATTTAAAATTAACATTTTATGTCGCTTTTTTAACTTAATATTTTATTTTTTTAGTAATCTTTAATCTTCATCTTTCAAGCTTGGATGATATACGAATACAAAAAATCAAGAGCAATTTTTTTGTCTTTTATTGCATAGCCTAATTGTCAGTGAATTATATTAACATCCTTTCTGAAACACCAGTACTTTTTAGAATTTTAAATACAGAGTATTTAAATACAGTAGATTAAGTATAATAGTTATCTATGGTTTTTTTAAATTTTGATTTAAGAATGAGGTATAAAACTTTTTGATTAGTTCTATACTTTTGTTCTTTTTTTATTTTAAAGTGCTGGTTTTGATTTACAAAAAAATTATTTTGATTATTTGTAATACTAAAAAAATCCCAACCGATATTGGGGTTTTTTGGTATTTATCTCAAAATAGTTTAATATAAACTTGGAAATTGGGTAGGGTTTACTTCGTTCATCATAGCGTATACTTTTTCATAAATATCTTCAATAGAAGGTTTAGAAAAATAATCACCATCAGTGCCATAAGCAGGACGATGCGGTTTTGCCGTTAAGGTTTGAGGTTTACTATCCAAGTAATCATAACCATTTTGAACCTCTAAAATTTGTTGTAATATATAAGCTGAAGCTCCTCCAGGGACATCTTCGTCAATGACTAATAATCGATTGGTTTTCATCAGGCTTTTTACAATATCGTGATTGATATCAAAAGGCAAAAGGGATTGAACATCTATAACTTCGCAATCAATACCACTATCTAAAAGTTCTCTAGAGGCAAGTTCTACTAAGCGTAAAGTGGAGCCGTAAGATACTAATGTTATTGAAGTTCCTTCTTTTATGGTTTCGACTACTCCGATAGGGGTTTTAAACTCCCCTAAATTAGTAGGCATTTTTTCTTTAAATCGATAACCGTTTAAACATTCTACAACTAGTGCGGGTTCATCAGCTTCTAATAAAGTGTTGTAAAAACCTGCAGCTTTAGTCATATTTCTTGGCACAAGTACATGAATGCCTCTCATAGCGTTTATAATCATTCCCATAGGTGAGCCTGAATGCCAAATCCCTTCTAATCGATGCCCTCTAGTGCGAATAATTAAAGGTGCTTTTTGTTTACCATGTGAACGATATTGTAATGTTGCCAAATCATCACTCATAATTTGAACAGCATATAAAAGATAATCTAAATACTGAATTTCAGCAATTGGTCTTAATCCTCTCATTGCCATACCTATTCCCTGACCAATAATGGATGCTTCTCTAATACCAACATCGGCCACTCGAAGAATACCGTATTTTTTTTGCATTCCTTCTAAACCTTGATTCACATCACCAATATTTCCTGCATCTTCACCAAATATTAATGCGTTAGGATATTTTGTAAAAATGACATCAAAATTATCACGCAATATCACTCTTGCATCTGCTTCCTCCGCATTTTCGTCATATATTGGGAGCACTTCTTTTACAGAAAAAGCGGTATTATTTGATTCTGAAAATAAATGAGAACTAAATTTAGGTTGTGTCTTTTTTATGTAATTTGTAATCCATTCAGAAAGTTCCTTTTTGTTGTTTTCTTTTACTATCATTCGCAATACTTTGCGAGCAGTGGTAAGAATGTCTTTTCGAATAGGTTCTTTAATTGAATTTAAATCGGAAGCATATTTCTGAATAAAAACTTTATTTATAGATGAGGTTGCCAATTTTTCTAATAAAGCAACTATATCTTCTTTTTCTTCTTTAAATGGCGTTATGAAAGCTTCCCAAGCTGCTTTTTTGCCTTCAAGAACTTCTATTTTTGCCTTTTCAACAATTCTGTCAAGCTCTTCTTCAGTGGCTATATTATGTTCTAAGAGCCATGATTTCATTTTTTTATTACAGTCAAATTCGCGCTCCCAACTTAATCGTTCTTCATTTTTATATCTTTCGTGTGAGCCTGATGTTGAATGTCCTTGAGGTTGTGTTAACTCGTCAACGTGAATTAAAACTGGGACATGCTCTTCACGAGCAATTTGGGCAGCTTTCTCATAAGTTGCTATTAATTCGGCATAATCCCATCCTTTTACGTTTAAAATTTCAAAGCCCTTAAACTCTTCATTTCTTTGAAAACCGCTTAAGATTTCAGATATGCTTTCTTTTGTTGTTTGGTATTTGGCATGAACTGAAATGCCATATTCATCATCCCAAACACTTAGTACTATTGGTACTTGTAAAACTCCTGCTGCATTCATAGATTCAAAAAACAACCCTTCAGAAGTACTGGCGTTGCCTATTGTTCCCCAAGCTATTTCGTTTCCTTCTACAGAAAAATTAGTACTGTCTATTCCTTCAACATTTCTATATATTTTTGATGCTTGAGCTAAGCCCAATAATCTTGGCATTTGCGAGGCAGTTGGCGAAATATCGGTGCTCGAATTTTTTTGTATTGTTAAATCTTTCCAAGATCCATCTTCGTTTAAGTTATGACTTTGAAAATGACCTCCCATTTGTCTACCTGCTGACATGGGGTCGTGATTCACATCTGGATGACCGTATAAACCTGCAAAAAATTGTTGTATCGTAAGTTGACCAATGGCCATCATAAAAGTTTGATCTCTGTAATATCCAGAACGAAAATCTCCGTTTTTGAAGAATTTAGCCATTGCCAGTTGTGGCACTTCTTTTCCATCTCCAAAAATTCCAAATTTTGCTTTTCCAGTCAAGACTTCTCTTCTTCCTAAAAGGCTACATTCTCTACTAGTAACAGCAATTTTGTAATCATTCAATACCTCCGTTTTGAAATCTTCAAAAGTTAATGCTGCTTTAGTCTCTGCTTGTATCATAAATAGAATGTATAGCTTTAAGCAACAAATTTAATTAAAAAGTAACGATATTCATAATGCAATGTAAAATATCTATTTTAATCGTTTTTAGTCTAACTTCTAGTGCTTTATTTCAGTTTTATGCTGTCATTTATTTTGTGGTGATTATAGATTGCGATTTGAATTTGTGATAGATTTTATAAAAAATTATTTTTTATCACAACCTTGTGATAAGTTTTTCAATTCTATTTTTTTTACCACAAACTTGTGAGCGTTTTTTAAAAAATGTTTTTTTTGCTCACAACTTTGTGAGCAATTTTATAAAAATTTATTTTTGCTCACAACATTACAAGTTTAAAAAAAATCTGAAAAGTCTTGAGCCTTTTGCGAAGCCAGCTATAAACGTAAACAAAAAAAGCTATATCATTTTATTGACATAGCTTTTATTGAATTATTTTTCGTTGCTCTAGTTTGTGGGCACGGAAAACATTTCCGCGCTAGCGTTCACGACTTTATTTTGTCATATCCGCGCCATCAGGGTATTTAAAAAAACATAAAGTCATTAGAAATTTGCAGTACTCTCAGTACTCCTTTACAAAAAAAAAGCTATATCACTTAAAATATAGCTTTTTTAATTTGTTTTGTTTTTTATTTGTGGGCACAGAATGCAATTCTGCGCTATCGTTCACGAAAGTATTTTGTCATATCCGAGCTATCTGGGCACTTTAAATAGAGCCGATCTATTTAGCTTTTAGCCACCATCTTTTAGGAGATACCGATAAACTAAAACCAAAATAATTTCCTGTTACATTATAAACTCCTATACTTGTTTTGTTGTTAGTTAGGTTACTAAATTGATAAACACCTGTCTTCGGTTTAGAAAGTTGTTGTGAATTATTAAAAACTGTAAATTGAATTAGTCCAAATTTAGCTTTGTAATTTAATCCAAGTGATACATCGGCTGAGCCAGTAATCTGTCGTTCAATTGAATCAATTAACAGGATATCTTTATATTCATTGGTATTATAATCATAAACTGCAACTGATAATAGATTATTACCTCCACCTGTTCTTAGGTCTAAACTGATTCCCAAACCTATTACAACATTTAATTTTTTTGATAATGGGTAAAAATATTCAGTTGCAAATATTTCTGAAATTACATATTGATTGGACAAATCAAATTGAGTTAGTTCATTGCTATAGTCAAAACCAAAATTTAAATCTTCTTTAGGTATAATAATATCAAATGATGGGCGAAATCCTTTTGCTACGATACCTGTTTTGAAATTAAAATTTTTACTTTGTGCAAAATTATAAGAAAATCCAAACTGAATTGATGACGTATTATTAAAACTTATTATTGGTGCTGTAACAGTAGAGACGTTAAATCCTTTCAATTTTGCGGGCTGTATAATTATACTAATTTTTGAATATTCATTTTTAAAAAGCTTTTCTGCCTCTTGAGAATAATTTAAATTTGAAAAAAATATACAGATAAAAAAAATATAATTATTTTTTAGGCATGTCATAATAATCTGTGATTACGGTTAAAGTTTCTTGTTTATGATAGCTGTAAATTTTATCATCTTGAAATCCAAACACTAGAAATGTATATAAACCCAATTGCTCGGATATGCAATAAATTTTTTCGGTTGGATAGCGCAGAATTGCATTCTGTGCCCACTCCAATTAGGGACTAAAACACCTGAGGCTTTAGCCTAACTGACTAGGCAAATTTATCAAAATTAGATCTAACTCATAATCTATTTTGTATAATTTCTTATGGAACTAAAATAATAACATTCAGAGTTTTCATTCCACTAAAATTTTTAACACATCAATCTGAAAATAATAGTTTTTGATTTAAATTTTGCTTGCTTTTAAAACCACTTTCTAGTAAAAAGATTCATCAAAGTTTTAGGACTTAAAGTTACTACAAATCGAATCTTATCAGAATAGTTTTTATCTGAAATTTCCCAACCTCTATTGGAGTAGACTGGAAAGTACAATTCGAAGTAATCGGCAACAAGATTTAGTCGGATACCATTATCAAATAGGAACTTTTCGTTGCTATTTTTGTTTTTTATTACTCCTAAATCATTATAAATTTCTATCCAATTCCAAACATTAAAACTTAGATTAGTTGTTACCATCCATTGATTTATTAATGAAGGATTTAATTTTGATTTAAAGCCACCTTCTGCAAGGAAAAATTGTTGGCTTAATAGTCCCGTTGTTTCTGATCTTCCTAAATAGTTATATTCAAAAAGATAATCCTTTGGGTTACTTAAACCAAAATCATAATCATTACTTTTATTATTATTGTACATAAATGCACCTGCAAATAGCCTTAAATTAATTTGACGATTGTCATTAAAAAGTTTTCTATATTGTATTTCACCAGCTAATTTACCAAAGCCGCTCGACAATTGTACATCAGAATTAAAATTGACGTGATTGGTAACTTCTGTTCTATAGTTAAAATATTTTGCGCTGAAAATTCTATAATTTTCATTTGTGTTATTTGTTATAATTGATGCTTCTTTGTTAACAATATTGTATCTAAAAAAGAATCCCTGTTTTCTATTATCTCTAAAATTAGGTTCTCTTATAAACATAGAAATAGTTGGATTTATTTTTAAATAAGTAGCATCAGGTGCATAATGAAAGAAGGAAGCATTCATAGAATATCTTACATTATATAACCTTCCTTCTCTGTAGTTTTGATTAATTCCAAAGGAGTATATCCCTGAAAGTGTACTTGTTTTTGTTGAATATATCGGGTTAATGTCAAAAGTAAAAGGTTTGTCAAGAATTGTTTTATTGTGTAGCCGCATTCCTAAACTAATTCCGTCATAAAAATTGTAGGAAAGCGTGGGTACATACAATATTTGATTGTAATAAGGATCCTCTAAGTCTTTCATAAAGATGAATTTTATAGGACGATTTGTTGGAGAAAACCCTTTCAAGGATTTCCAATTGTTTCTTAAATTAAATTCTGGAACTTCATTTTTATAGTTTAAAACTATTTTATCAGCCTCTTTTCTTATTAAAGTAAATGTGCTGTCAGTTTGAATGTTTTCGAACCATTTTTTAAAAACAATTCCTCCTTTTTTTACTCCGTATACTGGTATTGGAACTGTAGTTCCCGTTTTGTTTTTGATAGTAAAAGTAATGCTATCTTTTGTTTTAGAGAAATCTGAAAATTTATAATCAATTATATCTCGCGAATCGATAATTGTTTTAAAAAACCAATCAATATTTTTGTTGGAATTGGTTTTAAGAATTTCTTCGAAAGTGATTCTAGAGGTCTGTTTTTCTTTATTTACGGCATAAAATTGCTTAATAGCATTGGGGACAATATTTTGGTCTAAATAATTATCTAAGTATTTCAAGCTTAATCCCGCTCTGTATTTTGAAGCAATTTTTTCATTAAATCGAATTAAATTTTCTTTAGATTCGCTTAATGGTTGATCTAAATTTTTTCGAGCCATAAGCATATAATAATAGCTGTATTGTTCGTTAAAGTTTAAATTGATTAAATTGAAGCTTTTGAGTATTTTTAATTTTGCCAAACTCCCCATCATTTTACTTTCGGGATGATTTTGATCTATATATTTCATCATAGTATAGACCTGAATGCCATCAAAAATCCAATTGTCTTTTCTGCTATCTAAATTTAAAGTGTTCTTTAAATAATTATTGAGATAGGTTTTTAAAAATTTAAGTTCAAATAAAAATTCGTCAGAAAAGGGACTTATAAATGCAGGAAGTTGATTTAAACCATAAAAAGGATTTCGTTCATAATCTTCTTGGGTGACTGTGATTTTTTCATGAGGATATTGACCAATTTCAGAATTGACAAAATTTACAATTCCATCAATTACAATCGCTTTCTGGATGTCATTTAGCTTATTGTCTTTTAAATTACAAATAACATCAACTGCATCATTTTTAAAACTGCTGAAACTGGTTTTATGTTCTAAAATTAGATTAAAATCAAGTCTGTTTTTTCCTGAAAAAGTATAGATTATATCTTCTTTAGTATTTGTTTTTTTAATTTGATTGAGATCAGAAGTTAACTCAAAATCAGAAGGTATTTTAATTTCTAATTCATAATCGGAAATGGCATTTGCAATATCATCTAAATTGGCATTGCTGTATTTTATAAAAGTATTATTTTCATATCGAGCTGGAGTTAGAAACCAATTTTTTAAACTCATTTTATTATTAGATCCAAAACCAAATTTCGTGAATTCATCACTTGGTATTTTTACAGTATAAGTTAAATATAGTTTTACTTTTTGGTCGGGTGCCAATTTCGAATTCAAACATAATTCTATTAAATCTACATTTTTTTCATCTCTATTCCATAGTAAAAAGAGTTTGTTTTCATCAAAAACAGTAATATTTTTTGTAAATCCTTTTTGTTTTTCGCTAGACAAATGAAAGTTTCGAATAAATTCATCTGAAAACCTTTTTGCTAAAAGTGAATTTTTTGATGAAAAAGCATTGTTCCAATCGTTTAAAATAATTGTGCTCAAGGAATCTGAAGTCTGATTGAAAAATGTTAGTTCTTGAAAAACAGTAATTATTTTAGTTTCAGGATTTATGGCAACTGTCATTTTAGAATGATGTTGACCATATTGTTTCATAGAAGTAAACAAAACAATTAGTATAAAAAAGGAATAAATTTTTCTCAAGTCTTTTAGGAATAATTGTAATAAAGTTAAAACGAAAATACGCGCATTAAAATTATATGTTAGTTTATGCTAATTTAATTAAAAATTAGAGTCATATAAAAAAATGCTTCCAATTTCGGAAGCATTTTTTTTAAAAATTAGGACTTAAATTGTATTTTTTATAAAAATTATTCAAGACCTCAACAACTTCATCTTCAGTGTCAACGATTTTAAATAAATCTAAATCTTCAATTTTAACAGTCTTTTCTTTTTCTATTAAAACGGTTTTAATCCAATCGATAAGACCTGCCCAGAATTCAGAACCTACAAGAATGATTGGAAATTTTCCGATTTTTTTAGTCTGAATTAATGTTATTGCTTCAAACATTTCGTCCAATGTTCCAAAACCACCTGGCATGACCACAAAACCTTGAGAATATTTCACGAAGATAACTTTGCGGACAAAGAAATAATCAAAGTTTAAGTTTTTATCTTTATCAATATAAGGATTAAAGTGTTGTTCAAAAGGCAACTCAATATTTAGCCCTACAGAAGTTCCCCCACCAAGATTAGCCCCTTTATTGCCCGCTTCCATAATTCCAGGCCCACCACCTGTTATTATTCCATAACCTGCTTTACTTATTTTATAAGCAATTTTTTCAGCTAATTGATAATAGGGATGTTCTGGCTTTATCCTAGCCGAACCAAATATAGTAACACATGGGCCAATTCGAGACATGGTTTCATAACCGTTTACAAACTCAGACATTATTTTAAAAATAGCCCAACTATCATTTGTTCGTATTTCATTCCAAGTTTTTCGCTTCAATTTATCTTGGATTACTTTCTCTTCGTCATGATCAAAATCTTGTAACTTCATATTCTTTATACTAAAAATTCTTTTAATTTTAATGTTTCAAAATAATTATAAAACAGCCTGCTAAAGTAATTCTTTTTTCAGAAACTGTGCAGTATAGCTTTTCTTATTTTTAATGAGTTCCTCAGGAGTGCCTTTTGCAACAACTTCACCTCCGCCTTTTCCGCCTTCAAGACCAATATCTATGATGTAATCAGCTAATTTAATTACATCCATATTATGTTCAATAATCAAAATTGTATTGCCTTTATCTACTAATTTATTGATGACTTCCATCAATACTCGAATGTCTTCGAAATGCAAGCCAGTTGTGGGTTCGTCTAAAATATAAAACGTATTTCCAGTATCTTTTTTAGATAATTCTCCAGCCAATTTAATTCGTTGTGCTTCGCCTCCAGAAAGTGTTGTGCTTTGCTGTCCTAGAGTAATATAGCCTAAACCAACATCCTGAATGGTTTTAACTTTACGGTATATTTTAGGAATATTTTCAAAAAATGGAACAGCTTCATCTACGGTCATATTCAAAACATCTGAAATTGATTTTCCTTTGTATCGAATCTCTAAAGTTTCTCTGTTAAAACGTTTGCCTTGACAGGTTTCGCATTCTACATAAACGTCAGGTAAAAAATTCATTTCAATAGTTCTAACGCCAGCGCCTTCACAGGTTTCGCAACGCCCTCCTTTTACATTAAAACTAAATCGTCCAGCTTTATAGCCACGAATCATACTTTCTGAAGTCATCGTAAATAGGTTTCTAATTTCAGTAAAAACTTCGGTATATGTTGCTGGATTTGAGCGGGGTGTTCTGCCAATAGGACTTTGGTCGATATCTATAACTTTATCAATATGTTCTAAACCTTCAATTTTTTTATAGGGTTGCGGTTTTTTTACACCATTAAAATAAAATTCATTTAAAATAGGGTAGAGTGTTTCATTTATTAAAGTCGATTTTCCGCTTCCAGAAACCCCAGTAACGCAAATCATTTTTCCAAGAGGTAATTCTATCGAAACGTTTTTAAGGTTATTTCCAGTTGCTCCAGATAATTTCAGAAATTTTCCGTTTCCGATACGTCGTTTTTTAGGAATTTCAATTTTCATTTCACCATTCAGATACATTGCTGTCATAGTATGTTCTTTTAGGATTTCGGCAGGTGTTCCTTTGCTGATGATTTCTCCGCCATATTTTCCCGCTTTCGGACCAATATCAATAACATAATCAGCTCGTTCAATCATATCTTTATCATGTTCTACAACAATTACTGAGTTTCCAATGTCACGCAATTGTTCTAAAGAATGAATCAATTTTTCATTGTCTCTTTGATGCAAACCAATACTCGGTTCATCTAAAATATATAAAACGCCAACCAATTGTGAACCAATTTGTGTAGCCAGTCGAATGCGTTGTGCTTCTCCACCAGAAAGTGATTTTGAGCTTCGGCTTAAAGCCAAATAATCTAAACCTACATTCATTAGAAAGTTTAATCTATCTTTAATTTCTTTGATGACCTCGCTTGCTATAATCTTTTGTTTTTCAGATAAATGATTTTGTAAGTCATGAAACCAAATGGTTAAATCTGAAATGTCTAAATCACATAATTCAGTAATATTTTTGTTGTTTATTTTAAAAAACAAGGCCTCTTTTTTTAATCTGGAACCTTCACAAATAGGACATTTTATTTCATCCATGAATTCCTTTGCCCAACGTTTTATTGTAGCAGAACCGCTTTCATCATGTTGATTTTTAATAAAATGTGAAATGCCCTCAAATTCAATTTTATATTCTTTAGTGACTCCTAATGTTTTAGACTCTACTGTAAATTTTTCTTTTCCGCCGTTCAAAATCATTTCCATTGCTTCCTCAGAAATGGTTTCTATAGTATCTGCTAATTTAAAGTTATATTTTTCGCCAATAATTTCCAATTGCTTGAAGATCCAAGACGATTTGTATTCTCCTAAAGGTACAAAACCACCCGCTTTTATAGATAATTTAGGATTAGGAATTATTTTTTTAATATTAATTTCATTTACTGTTCCTAAACCATTACAATGGCTACAAGCTCCTTTTGGGGAGTTGAATGAAAACAAATTTGGTTCTGGATTTTGGTATGAGATTCCTGTTGTAGGACACATCAAATTTCTACTAAAAAACCGAATCTGATTACTATCCTGATCTAAAATCATCAATACATTTTCGCCATGATACATAGCTGTTTTAATGCTTTCGGTGAGTCTTTTTTCATTGTCAATAGTATCTTCAATCACTATCCGATCAATCACAATTTCTATATCATGAGTTTTGTAACGATCGAGTTTCATGCCTGCTGTAATATCTTTGACTTCACCATTGATTCTTACTTTCAAGAATCCTTGCTTCGCAATTTGCTGGAATAATTCCCCATAATGTCCTTTCCTAGCTTTAATTATAGGAGCTAAAATATTGATGCGCTTGCCAATGAAATCTTTGGTAATGAGTTCTTTAATTTGATCATCACTATAGGAAACCATTTTTTCACCCGTATTATAACTGTAAGCGTCACCTGCTCGAGCAAAAAGTAATCTGAGAAAATCATAAATCTCAGTAATAGTTCCTACTGTAGAACGAGGGCTTTTGCTTGTCGTTTTTTGCTCGATAGCAATTACAGGCGAAAGGCCATCAATTTTATCTACATCAGGACGCTCTAATCCTCCAAGGAATTGTCTTGCATAAGCTGAAAAAGTTTCCACATAACGACGTTGTCCTTCTGCATAAATGGTATCGAACGCCAATGAAGATTTGCCGGAACCTGATAGTCCAGTAATCACGACTAATTTTTCTCTAGGAATAGAGATATCAATATTTTTTAGATTATGAACTCGCGCTCCTAATACCTCAATAGTATTATTATTTTCTAGCATAATTTTGGTCAAAACGCAAAGTTAACATTTTGATTTGTTCTTTTGACACAACGGTTAACAAGATTTTGTTAAAGGATAATGGGAAAGATTAAAAAATTTATTTTCAAAATTAATCAATTGTCATTGATTTTAATTTACTTCGATAGGCTTCGAGAGCAATAGATTTTGAAATAAAACCGTAATATTTTCCGTTTTTTAGTACTGGAAGAAAAGCAACTTTAGAAGTTTCAAATTTATTCATTACGGTTTCCATACTGTCCATTGGATAAATAATTTCCTTTGGTTCGCTCATAACTTCTTTTACAGAAGTATATTTTACTTTAAAATTACTAAAAATAATTTCTCGAACATCGTTAAAATGGATAACACCAAGTAGTTGTTTTTGTGCATTTATTACAGCAAAAACCACTTGGTTAGAATGAGAAATTAAGTCTACTAATTTTTCTAAATTTTCTTCAGGTAAAATAGTTAGATAATCAGTTTGTATGATTTTTTCGGTTTCAATTGTAGATAAAATGTTACTGTCTTTATTGCTTGTAAAAGCATTTCCTTTTCTAGCTAGGTTTTTTACATCTAAGGAATGTTTTTCAAAACGTTTAGAAATAGCAAAGCTAATTGATGAAACAATCATTAATGGAATCATCAAATCATAACCTCCGGTGATTTCGGCAATAAGAAAAATTGCAGTTAGGGGTGCATGAAATAATCCGCTCAAAATGCCTGCCATTCCTACCATTGTAAAATTACTAATAGGGAGTTTAGTTAAGCCAACTACATTTAAAAGTTTTGAAAAGAAAAAGCCAACGTAAGACCCTAGAAATAAGGCGGGAGCAAAGTTACCACCGTTTCCGCCACTTCCCATTGTAATTCCAGTAGCAAAAACTTTTAGCATCATAGTACAACCTACAAAAAGGAGAAGCGCCCAACTATTATTTCTAAAATCACTAAATAAAGTGTTCTCTAATAATTTTCCAGGATCGCTTTCGGATAGCGTTTTAATACTTTCATATCCTTCTCCAAAGAGAGTTGGAAAAATAAAGATAATAACTGCTAAAATTGATGCACCAAACAGCGCTTTTTTATAGGGTTGAAATCTTATTCTAGCAAAAAAATGTTCTACTTTTTGAAGATTTCTTGAATAGTATACAGAAATTAATCCAGTAAAAACACCAAGTAGAATGTAATATGGAATGTTATGATAATTAAAAGTTTGTTGCTGTTTGAAAGATAATAAAATGGTTTCGTCTAATGCTACTACTGAAACTAAAGCTCCAGTAGCAGCAGCAATCATAATAGGAGTAAAAGCAGAAATGCTTACATCTACTAATAAAACTTCTATGGCAAATAAAACCCCAGCAATTGGCGCATTAAAAGCAGCAGCAATACCTGCTGCTACGCCGCAACCTATTAGCAGTGTTCTATCTTTATATCTTAATTTATATTTTTGAGCATAATTAGAACCAAACGCTGCACCCGTAATTACAATAGGACTTTCTAAACCAGCCGAACCACCAAGTCCAACTGTTAGGGAGCTGGTTACAATTTGAGCATACATTTGTTTTCTGGGAATAATACTTGCTTTTTTGGCAACAGCATATAAAATTTGAGAGGTTCCTTTTTCTAGTGTTCCTCCTAAAACTCTTTTTACAACAAAAACGGTCAGCAAAATACCAATTACGGGTAAAAGACTATTTATAAAACTCAATTTTAGAATTCCATTAACCGACGTCGCAAATAGGAAAACCCAATGCGCAAAAGTTTTTAGTACAATTACTGCCAAAGCAGCAGAAATACCAACTAAAACACTTGACAAAAAAATGAATTGTTTGTTCGTTAGTTTACTCTGAGCCCAAACAATAAGTTGTTCAAATTTGTATATTAATTTTCTAAACATTGGTAATTGACAAAAGTGCTAATTTACTATATATTTGAGTTTAATTTCAATTTTTAAAGGCTTCTTTTTTACTAAAATCTTCATTTTTTTATGAAGAAAATTAACATCCAATAAAAATTATAAATGAATCATTTCAAATTAAGTTTAAAATCCAACTGCTTTATCATCTCCTCTATAATCAGCCCCTCCTTCAAGTTCATTATTTGGTAAAACCAATATTGCATCTACTTTTCCTATTACTGGTGTTGTTTTTTCGTTTATGAAATAACCTTTTTTGTAAAGATTTGATATGGTTTCAGAAGAGAATCCTTTTGGTTCAAGAATTACTTCATCAGGTAACCATTGATGATGAAATCTTGGGGCATTTACAGCTTCTTGCATGTTCATATTAAATTCGTAAACATTTAATATAGTTTGTAAAACAGATGTAATTATGGTAGATCCTCCAGGTGACCCAACAACCATAAACAATTTTCCTTTTTTTTCTACAATAGTTGGAGTCATCGAACTCAACATTCTTTTTTCAGGAGCAATGCTATTGGCTTTAGCACCAATTAATCCATACGAATTTGGAGTTCCTGATTTTACGCTAAAATCATCCATTTCGTTATTAAAAAAGAATCCTAATTCGTTTGAATATAGTTTAGAACCATAAGCCCCGTTTAGAGTTGTGGTTGCGGCAACTACATTTCCATCGGAATCTATAATAGAATAATGTGTTGTTTCATCACTTTCTGAAAATGCTATTTCACCGTGTGAAACTTCGCTAGAAAGTGTTGCTTTTTCCCAACTAAATGTTTTCATTCTTTGTTTTAGATATTCTTTATTAAGCAATTCGTTTTTAGGTATTTTAACAAAATCGGGGTCGCCAAGAAAATAATTTCTATCTGCATAAGCTCTTCGCTCAGCCTCCGTAATAAGTTGAATGGTTTTTTCAGAATTGTGACCGTATTTTGAAATAGAATAAGGCTCAATCATTTTCATAATTTGCCGAAGTGTTATCCCACCACTCGAAGGTGGAGCCATAGAAATAATTTTTAAATCTTTGTATTTGAAAGTTACAGGAGTTCTCCATTTTACTTCATATTTTGATAAATCTTCCATCGAAATAATTCCACCATTTTTATTGATAAATGCAACTATTTTTTCTGCTGTTTTTCCTTTATAAAATTCGTCCTTTCCATTTTTCATTATCCGAGTTAAGGTTTCTGCTAATGCAAGTTGTTTTATAGTATCGCCAGTTTTAAAGTTGTTAGACATTAGAGTTTCGTTTCCGCTAATTTTTCGTATTTCATCAATTGAATTTTGAATGTATTTTTCTTGTTTTGTTGTTATTACAACTCCTTTTTTTGCTAAGAAAATAACAGGTTTTATAATTTCCTCCATCGAAAGTTTACCGTATTTTTCATGAATGGCAAAAACCCCGGCAATGGTTCCAGGAACTCCAATAGATAATGCTCCACTAACACTTAATTTTGAAATTACATTACCATTTATGTCTAAATACATATCTTTTGAAGCTTTTAACGGAGCTTTCTCACGATAATCTAATGAACCAATTTCACCATTAGCCATTCTAAAAACCATAAATCCTCCACCTCCAATATTTCCAGCAACTGGGTAAGCTACAGCAAGAGCTAATTCAGTAGCAACCATGGCATCAAAAGCATTGCCTCCTTTTTTCATGATTTCAACACCAATTTGAGAGGCTTCTTCACGTGCAGAAACCACCATTGCTTTTGAAGCTATTAAACCCAATTGAGCTTCCGTTTTATGTACTAATGCAAATAGGAAGCAGAAATAAACGAATGTTATTTTTCTCATAACGAAAGTAATTTCTGATTTGAAAAATTACGCAACTCTTCAAAAAAGAAGGTAAACTCTTCTTCAAATTCAGCGTAAAATTGCCTTAGTTCATGAACAGAAAAGCGAATATTTGAATTGTTTTTAATTCGATTATCCATTTGGGTTAAAATTCGTTCGATACCTTCAACAGTTTGATAACTTACCAACCAATTTTGCTGAATCATATAGGTCATCATTCCTTTGGTTTTATCGGTTAGAATTTCATAATTATTTTGTAAAGATTGATAAAAACGAGTTGCAAAATATTCTAACGTCTCATCAGAATAGTTATGAAAATTTTTCGCTAAAAAATGATCGTAAAAAACGTCAACAATAACCCCTGAATAATGATGGTATTTTTCGTGCAATCGCTTGGTGCTTTTTCTAAAAATAGGATGGGCATCTGTATAAGTATCTATAGAACGATGCAGGAAAATTCCTTTTTGAATATCTTTAGGAAAAGTTTCAAAATGTTTTCCTCGAATACCATCAGCCATAAAATTGCCTATTTGAACCAAATCATTTTCGCCAGAAAGATAAATATGTGCAAGAAAGTTCATTCGACTAATTTAACAATTTTAAATATCAAAAGACTTTTTTTGTGCTTCAATTATTATATTTGTGAGCAATTTGAAAATTTACAGTACAACATTTAAACTATTTACGATGACTTTAATAAAATCAATATCTGGAATTCGAGGAACTATAGGCGGTAAAGTAGGGGACAACCTTACACCAGTTGATGCCGTAAAATTTGCTTCAGCATATGGAACATGGTTGAAAGACTATTCTAAAAAAGAAAAGTTATCCGTAGTTATTGGTCGTGATGCTCGTATTTCTGGACCAATGATTCATAATTTAGTTGTAAATACGTTAATTGGTTTAGGTATTGATGTTATAGATTTAGGCCTTTCTACTACACCAACGGTAGAAGTCGCAGTTCCTTTAGAAAATGCCGATGGGGGTATTATTCTTACTGCATCTCACAATCCGAAACAATGGAATGCATTAAAATTATTGAATGAAAAAGGAGAATTTTTAAGTGGTGCCGAAGGTGAAAAAATTCTTGAAATTGCCGAAAAAGAAGCTTTTGATTTCTCAGATGTTGATAATTTAGGCGAAATTACCATAAACGATGCCTATATGGATATTCATATTGATGAAGTCCTTAATTTACCATTAGTAGATATTGAGGCAGTGAAATCAGCTAAGTTTAAAGTAGTTGTTGATGGAGTAAACTCGTCAGGCGGAATTATTATCCCAAAATTATTAGAATTGATGGGTGTTGAGGTTGTAAAATTATACTGCGAACCTAACGGACATTTTCCGCATAATCCAGAACCTTTAAAAGAACATTTAACCGACATTTCAGAATTAGTCGTTAAAGAAAAAGCTCATCTAGGTGTTGTAGTTGATCCTGATGTAGATCGTTTGGCTTTTATTTGCGAAGACGGCGAAATGTTTGGTGAAGAATATACTTTAGTGGCTTGTGCCGATTATGTTTTGAGCAGAACTCCAGGAAATACCGTTTCTAATATGTCATCTTCTCGAGCTTTGCGAGATGTTACAAACAATCATAACGGAAATTATCAGGCTAGTGCAGTGGGCGAGGTAAACGTTGTTGAATTAATGAAAAAGAACAACGCTATTATTGGTGGAGAAGGAAATGGGGGAATTATTTATCCAGAATTGCATTATGGTCGAGATAGCTTAGTAGGCGTTGCTTTGTTTTTAACGCATTTGGCATACAAAAAAGTGAGTGTTTCTGCTTTGCGAGCTTCATATCCAGAATATTATATGAGCAAAAACAAAATAGAATTAACTCCTCAAATTGATGTTGACGCTATTCTTGGTGCTATGACTGAGAAATATAAAAATGAAGATATCACAACAATTGATGGAGTTAAAATTGATTTTTCAGAAAACTGGGTGCATTTACGAAAATCAAATACAGAACCTATTATCCGAATTTATACAGAAGCTGCTACGCAACAAAAAGCAGATGATTTAGCGATTAGAATTATTGATGAGATAAAATCGGTGGCTGGAATTTAGAAGATAATTGTAATAAAAAAACCGTCCCGATAGGTGTCGGAACGGTTTCTATGTAATTTTTTTTAGAATTGCAAAGCAACATTCAAATCAAAATTATCTGAAATAGCTTTATCACCTAAATTGTCAAAGAAACTTCCAGAACCGTATTTAACATCAAATTTAGTACGATCAATTTTTAGGCTAGTTGAAGCAGTATTACCTTTTATGGTTATTGTAAAAGTAACAGGATTTGTTGTGCTTTTAATAGTTAAATCGCCAGTTACAGTATATGAATTTTTACCATTAGGCTTAACTGTTTTAAAAACTAATTTAGAAGTTGCAAATTTGTCGGTTCCAAAAAAATCGTCTGATTTTAAGTGACCTTCTAATTTTTCTTTTCCTTCTCCAACTTTTAAATCTGTTGCTTCAAGTGAAGTCATATCAACAATAAAGTTACCTCCTGTTAGTTTTTTGTTTTTAAAAATTAAAGAGCCTTCTTTAATATTTACTGTTCCTTCATGTTTTCCAGTTACTTTTTTTCCAACCCAGTTAATAGTGCTTTTCGCAACATCAACATTTTTTGTTTGTGCAGTTGCTGTTACTGTTGAAAATGCTACTAAAATAGCAATGGCAATTGTTTTTAAATTTTTCATTTTTTTTAATTTTAAAGTGTTTGTATTAATTATAGAGTGATAAATAAATCTTCGTTTGATTTTCGTACTTTTTTGTAATGTTGTGTTTCATCTTCTTCATGACGATATCCAATTGTTGCAAGCAATGCTGCATTAAGTCCTAGTTTTTCTAAACCTAAGATTTCATTAACCGCTGAAGGTTCAAAACCCTCCATAGGCGTAACGTCAATTTTTAATTCTGCGGCAGCATTCAAAAGATTCCCTAAAGCTAAATAGGTTTGCTTTGCAGTCCAAACGTTTTTAACTTCTTCAGGAAGTGAAGCTATTTTTGATTTTATGAAACCACCATATCCTTCTAATGCGTTTGCAGGAAGAGCTCTTTGAGTTGTAAAAATATTCAGAACGGCATCAATATCGTCATTTCCAAAATTAGTAATGTTGGCAAAAACAATAAGATGTGATGCATCTACTATTTGACTTTGTCCCCATGCGGCTGCTTGTAATTGAGCTCTTAATTCAGGATTTTCTATAATAAGAATTTTATAAGGCTGCATTCCATAGGAAGAGGAGGAAAGCCTTATTGCTTCTTTTAATGTGTTTAAATCTTCAGTTGAGATTTTTTTTGTAGCGTCGAATTTTTTAGTTGCATAACGCCAGTTTTGGTTTTCGAGAAATGTATTCATAGTGTATTATTATATTAATTTTTTGTTCTAAATTTTTCTAGTAATTCGTTTAATTGTTCCAATTCAGTATTTGATAAGTTATTAGAGAATTTATTTTCATTTTTAGTTATTTTTGGATCTAATTCTGATAAAACATCTAAACCCTTTTGGGTTATTTGAACTTCAATTTTTCTTCGATTTTCTGGACAAACTTCTCTTGTAACTAATTCTTTCAAAAGCAATTTATCTACAAGTCGAGTAGTGTTGCTGGTTTTAGCTAGCATTCGCTCTTGAATCAGACACATATTTGCTGGACACCCTTTTTGTCCTCTTAAAATACGTAAAACATTGTATTGTTCTCCTGACAAATCATAGGGCTTGAAAATGTCATTAAAATGGTCATTAATGACATTTTGAGTGTAGATAATATTTAAAACTACTTTTTTAGAAACTTCCATTTCGACATTTGATTTTATAACATCTTCAATTTTCATTTTTGAAAGTATTAAATTTGTATATACAAATGTAGTAGTAATTATATTTGTATATACAAATATTACGTTATTTTTTTGTTAAAAATGATAATTAAAAAATTTCATAAAAATCATTAGGCTAAAAATACTATTTTTGATTAAAAATAAAAATTATGAATTTGACTCAACAAGATTGGACAGAGCAACTAGAAAATGATGAAAACGCCATTGTATTAGACGTCAGAACAGAAGATGAGTGCAACGACGGGATTATTGAAAATGCTATTATGATTGATATTAATAAAGGTCAATATTTTATTAATGAAATAGAATCGTTAGATAAATCTAAAAATTATTATGTGTATTGTAGGTCTGGCGTACGAAGCGCAAAAGCCTGTGACATTATGAACGAGTTGGGTTTTGAAAACGCTTATAATTTATTAGGTGGTTTTATACAGTGGGATGGGGAAGTAGTGTATCCTGAATAAAAGGTAATTACTTTCCGATGCAGAAATTTGCAAAAATATTTCCTAAAAGCTCATCATTTGTTACTTCTCCAGTGATTTCACCAAAATAATAAAGCGCTTGTTTGATATCGATTGCCATTAAATCAGAAGGCAAATCAGATTGTAGGCCAAATTTTACTTTTTGAATTTCGTCCAAAGCTTTTAATAAAGAATCATAATGTCGCGTGTTGGTTACAATAGTTTCATTATTGCGAAGTGCTCCAGTATTTACAAAAGACAGTAATTGATTTTTAAGGTCATCTATTCCTTGTTTTTCTTTTGCTGAAATTTCGATTAATAAAGGATAATTGATAATTGATAATTGGTTGTCAAATAGAATTCTTTGTTCAGAATTTAATTTATCGATCTTGTTTGTAACAACAATTAATGGTTTTTGAGGAAACTGATTTTTAATTTTTTCGATTTCAATTTTTACAGTATTCTCATTATCAATTATCAATTGTAAACTATCAATTAAAAATAAAATCACTTGAGCTTGTTCTATTTTTTCAAAAGTTTTTTTAATTCCAATACTTTCTATAATATCTTTGGTCTCTCTAATTCCTGCAGTATCAATAAATCGAAAACCAATCCCTCCAATAACCAATTCGTCTTCAATAGTATCACGAGTGGTTCCTGCAATTTCAGATACTATAGCTCGTTCTTCGTTTAATAATGCGTTCAATAAAGTCGATTTGCCTACATTGGGTTCACCAACAATCGCTACAGGAATTCCGTTTTTAATCACGTTACCAACAGCAAAAGAATCGATTAATCGTTTTAAAACAAACTCAATCCTGTTTAATAATGCTGCGAATTGTGTACGATCAGCAAATTCGACATCTTCTTCAGCAAAATCTAGTTCCAATTCAATAAGTGAAGCAAAATTGAGAAGTTCTTCACGCAGTTTGGCAATTTCATTAGAGAAACCACCTCGCATTTGTTGCATAGCAATTTGGTGGGACGCTTCGTTATCGGATGAAATTAAATCGGCTACTGCTTCAGCTTGAGATAAGTCCATTTTTCCATTTAGGAACGAACGTAATGTAAATTCTCCCGCTTGCGCCATTCTACATCCTTTTCTAAGCAATAACTGAATGATTTGCTGTTGAATATATGTTGAACCGTGACATGAAATTTCGATTGTGTTTTCACCGGTATAGGATTGAGTGCCTTTAAAAATAGAAATTAAAACTTGATCGACGACTTTATTTTCATCAACAATATGTCCTAGATGTAAAGTATGTGTTTTTTGTTTGTTTAAGTCTTTCCCAGAAATTGATTGAAATATCAATGCCCCAATAGTTATAGACTCAAAACCCGAAACTCGAATTACGGCAATTGCTCCAGCACCAGATGGTGAGGCTAAGGCAACAATTGTATCTTGTAAAATCATAAATTGTAAATAAAACGGTAAAGTTACAAAGATTTATTTTGTAATAATAAAACATCATAAATGCAATGCTTTATTACAGAATTACGGAGGTAAATAATATAAGAAGAAGAATTTGTTTTACTAATCGCCAAAATTAATTTTTTGATGCAATTGATTCAGCAAAACCTGATAGCGACTTATTTGCATTAAATCTTCATCTTCTTCAGAAAAATCGAGAAGTTCATCTAGTAATTCGCTTACTTCTACTAATCTATTATTAGCTTCTTTATTATTTTTTAGGGCTATTAGATCTATTATTTCTTGTACACTTTCTTTTAAAACAATAAATTTATTACTTTTCATATATTCTTAATTTAGTTGTTTTTTGATATGTTATTTTCATTGAATTTTTTTACAATTTCTTTCAATTTTTCTTTTCTGACAACGATTGCTTTTTTAGCTTTATCTTGCTCTTTGTGCAATTTATCATTGTGCTTTTTGATGTTCTTTTCGTTATTTCTACTCATCTTAAATCTCTTTTTATTTCCTCTAAAGGTTTATTAGTAAACATCAAATCTGTTATTATTTTTTCTTGTAAAACTTCTAAATCGTAATATTCAAAATGTTTTGCCCAAGAGGTTAAATTGAGAAGATTACGAATTTGCTTTATCTTTTTAGTAGTTTCAAAACTGTTTCGGAGTACTGCTTTGTTATCATATAAAGGATTATTTTTGTGTTGGTAGTTAACCGTTTTAGTTTTAAAATCGGTTGTAATATAATACAATTCCTCTTTTGAGTTGTCAGGATAGAAATCCTCCCACAATGCAAACCCTAGTTTAGTTTTTGATTGATTCTCTATCTCTAAAGATTCTAAACGCCACTTACTATTGGCAAGTCTTCCCCAATGATTGGACAATCTGTACATTCCTAATTCAGTATAATAGTAAGTGCTTCCAGATGAACTTATAAAATTACTTTTTATATTTTCAATCTCTATTAGAGGGACTTCTTTAAAAACGCAAAAAGTATTTTTGAATGAATTTGGTTTTATAGGTAATGTAATTTTCATACTCAAAACTAATAAAAGAAAACCATCAGAAAAATAGGATTCCAATGGTTTGTGTTCATTTAATAAATAGAATTATTTTATGATAATTTTCTTTAAAACTGATTTACCCTCAGAGGTTATTTTTGCTAAATACATTCCTGAAGTTAAGTTTAAATTTAATCTGGTACTATCAAGTATTGGGTTTCTTAATAGTAATGAACCTGTGACAGAATAAATTTCGATAGTGCCTTCGTTTTTTAAACCCGAAACCATTAAATAGTCTTTTGCAGGATTTGGAAAAATTGCAATATTTAAATCATTAAAAACATTTGTTGATAATGATGAAGACCACGGTTGTCCAACATTTGGTCCCCAAATATAATCGGCTAGACTAGGATAATCAATAAATGGGTTTCTGTTTACTTGCCAAGTATAAATGTAGTTATTTCTATTCATTTCAAAATCATCAACTTTTTCAAATCGATTCCAATCTAACAAAGTGGCTAAATCACCAATCTCACCAATGCTACTAACAGAAGGATTTCCATTTACAACACTCAATCCATTATAACGAACTGCCATATAAAATAATGCTCTAGCAACATCACCGCGCCAAGTGCCTTTATTTCCAGTTGGTCCTTTATAATCAATTCCATAATTTTTATTCCCTCTTGAAGTGTTTTCTTGACCGTCTTCAGCTCTAATATGATGTGCATCACCATGACCAGTAGCAATTACATCGGGGCCTGTGGTAGTCCAATTATTTATTCCCGCAGGAAAACCACTAGTAGCATCAGCGAAACCACCACGAGATTGAGGAAAAATATGTTCTCTATTCCATTTTCCAATTATACTATTACCCTCTTGTGCATCAATTTTTGAACGTGGCTGTTCTACATACATCAACCAAACTTGATTGCTATTTGCCGGATTTTGATCGGATTTATTTAAAATATCGTATATATCGCCATATACATGCGCACGAACTACGGCTGGATTAGCAATAATATTTTGTAAACCTAATTTTAATGCTTGACCAGAGAGACCTTCAATAGAAGAATAATAATTTGCTGGAGCAGTACTTGCCACTAAACCATAAGTAGGATTTAGGGGAGACCCAAAAGGTAGAACAGCAAAATTTATATCATTAACTCTTACAATTATACTATTATTATTTAAATAATATTCGGTCGATGGAGTTGTTAGTTGTACTTTTAATTCTTCATCACCCTCATTTACACCATCATTTTTAATTAATACAGTTGCACTTCCAGAAGTTGCTCCTATAGGAATTGTTATACTCAAATTGCCTGAAATATCATTAGAATTAAAACTACCATTATTTAATTTAAAAGTTAAGGTAAGTGGAGCGTCTGTAACGGATCGACTCAATGTAGAGGTAACAATTAAATTCTGACCTTCAGTAATAGTTGTTAAATTAGTAGTTGTATTTATATAGTTAAAAATAAATCCAGTACCATCATTGTTTACTCCAGGCGTTGGAGTTTTAATTTCATAAGTCCCATCATTTTTTCGCTGTATAGATTGTGTTTCAACTGCAAGTGATTGATTCTCATTGGGGCATATTGTAATTCCTAAAATATTCATCAGTGCAGTTGGTTTTAGTGCTACTTTATCAGAATAAGTTATAGCATCTATAAGTCCAGCAGATTTAGCATTTGTACCTAAAGGGAAGTCTATAGCATTTCCTAAATATAAAGCCACTGCATCAGGTCCGTTTTCTAATTTTGCAACAGGAAAAGTTAAAGCAGGTGTTGGAGAAACCGTAGGATTTCCAATGGTAATTATTCCATTTACATCAGTTTTTAATCCATCTAAATCTAAAGAAAAATAACTTAAAGTTCCTGTTCCTGATGTTGTACCATTAAAAAAAACTAAAACATAACCATCAAGTGAAAAGGTTGGTGCAGTTGATTTAAGTTCAACAAACTCCAAAATATCAGAACTTGGAGTATCGGCATCAATTTCATTAATTACAATCTGTCCATAGGACGAAACATAGGAACACAAAAATAACAGTGCGAAAAACAAGTTTTTCATCATTTTTATAAATTTTAGTTAGACAAATGTAATGAATTTATTGATATATTGCATATAATGCAATTTTTGAGTGTTAAAATTTAACTTTATACACTTCAAGAAAAAAATATTGTAATTCTTTTTAAAAAATGTACATTTGCAAAAAAATTATCGTTTTTACTATCAAATTATTTAGTTAAACGCTAAAAAACAATACGTTATACTTTTATATGAAAAAAATTGTTGAATACAGAAAGCTACTAAATGTTGATAAAATGGTAGCATTAAAGGATTTAAAAACTATTTACAGGAATGCAATGAAAGAAAGCCATCCTGATAAATTTCAAGGAAATGAAGCCGGATTAAAAGAAGCTGAAGAAAAAAGTAAAGAAATAATTGAAGCTTATCATTTCTTAGTAAGCATAAACCCAGAGACTATAAAGCAAGGATTACCTGAATATAATGAGACTATTGCTACGTGTACTATTTTAGATTATAAATATGAAAATATAAGATTGTCTGTAAATTTTTCTAACGGAAGTAGCTATGAGTTTATTAGTGTTCCTAAAGCTACATATATTAAGATGGTTAATGCAGAATCGCCAAGTAGATTTGCAAAAAGACACATTTTTAATGCTTTTCCTTACAGAAAAGTTAGCAATCAGGAATAATAATTCATTTTTATAGAATATTTAAGCGCTTTAATTGGCGCTTTTTTTTTACTTCATATTTATAAGGAATATATAAAAATCACTAAATTTAGTGATTGTGTGTTATGAATATAGTATTTAATTTTGTTGTAATACTATAGTTAAACATTTATTAATATTATGGATGATTCCTATCTAAAATACGAACAGAAGGCAATCAAGGCTAAAGAAAAAATTTCTGTTTTAGAAAAGGAATTGTTAGAAGTTCGGAATAAACTAAATTCAGATCAATTTAATATTAATCTAATGCATGAATTAAAGAGAATAAATATTAGAATGTCTAAGGCTATTTATGAATTAAAACATAGTCAATTAGTTCTTGAAAAGCCCAATAGTATTTTATAATTCATTTACAATAAATAAAAATATCCCTTAAAATTTAATAATAAATAGAAATGTAATATGAATGATTCTTGTCAAATATATGTCGATCAAGTAAAAAAGGCTAAAGAAACTATCGAGATGTTAGAAAATGAACTACACGAAATTAGACTAAAAATTCAAAAATATAATGATGCAAATGATTATCAATTGCTTAGAAGATTAACTTTAGATATGACTATAACTCTTAACGAATTAGAGCATAGTCAATTTAATTTAGATCAATGTAAAAGTAAATTTTCTACAGTTTAAAGTTATAATTATTAAATTTTTAAAATTATTTCATTTCTTTTTTCTGGTATTTATCCCAAAAGGAAAATATAATGGACAGAAACTTACAAAACTTGTAAGAATCATAATTAAAGCAAATATTCCTAAAATAATAGCAATAGTTCCACTTATTGTTCCTATAAAATATAATATTGCTACAAAAATTGCTGCTGCGACTCTAATGATTTTGTCTGTTAAACCTATATTCTTTTTCATCTTGATTAATTTAACTGTTTAAATTATTGGTATTTTCACTTTTCTAATTTCTTTTTTCCAAAATAGTTTTAATTATTTTCTTCTCTAAATAACACTCTAGATTCTGTATATAACTTTTTGCCTTTCTGAATTAAAATCATTTTAGGAATGCCACGAATTTAATAGTGATTATAAATTTGTTGTTTTTTATCCACATAAACTTTGAGTATAGTAACCCACTCTCCTAATCTGTCTTTTATTTGTTTCAAAATAGGAGATTGTGTTTTAAATGAGCTATACCATGTTGCAAAAAAGTCAATTAATCCTAGCTTTTTTGATTCAATGGAAGTATCAAAATTATTCATGACTAATATTTTTTATTTTAAAGTACAAGGACAAACATAATTTGTTGTTTTTATCCCTGTTTTTTTAATAGCATCAAAACCACCTAAAACGTTAATTGCATTATGATAACCACGGGCTTTTAATATTGAAGCAGCAATCATCGAACGGTATCCTCCAGCACAATGCAAATAGAAATTCTGTTCCTTTGGAAACTCATCTAAATGGTCGTTTAGAAAATCTAAAGGGGTCGAAGCAACATCAAGAATGTGTTCTGCAGCATATTCTCCAGGTTTTCTAACATCAAAAACTGGGGCTTTATGTAGAATCTTTTCTTCTAATTCTTCGGCAGAAACCGAATTAACAGTATCATATTCAAAACCTTTCTTTTTCCAAGATTCAAAACCCCCTTTAAGGTAGCCCAAGGTATGGTCATAACCCACTCTTGCTAATCGCATAATGGTTTCATTTTCCTTTCCTAATGGAGTTACTAGAAGTATAGGATGTTTACTATCGATAATTAATGACCCTACCCAAGGAGCAAAATTACCGTCAATGCCAATAAAAATAGATTTTGGAATATGACCCTTAGCAAAATCATCCTGATGACGCACATCTAGAATTAATGCATCAGTTTCGTTAGCAACTAATTCGAAGGTTTTGGGTTCATAAGCAATAGCTTCTTTTATAATATCATCAACATTTTCGTAGCCTTCTTTGTTTAGCCTAACATTCATAGGAAAATAAGCAGGAGGTGGTAATAATCCATCTGTAACCTCGTTAATGAATTCTTCCCTTGTCATATCTTCACGAAGCGCATAATTGATTTTCTTTTGTTCGCCAATAGTTCCAACAGTTTCTTTACTTAAATTTTTACCGCAGGCACTTCCTGCACCGTGTGCTGGATAAACAATAACATTATCTGGCAAAGTTATTATTTTTGTTCGTAAACTGTCAAAAAGTATTCCTGCTAATTGCTCTTGAGTCATGTGAGCTGCTTTCTGAGCTAAATCTGGTCTGCCAACATCTCCTAGAAATAAAGTATCGCCACTAAAAAGCGCATATTCTACACCATTTTTATCTTTCAGTAGATAGCAAGTACTTTCCATGGTATGCCCAGGAGTGTGAAGGGCTGTAATGGTTATTTCACCTAAATGAAACACTTCTCCGTCATTGGCAATATGGGCTTTAAAACTTGGATTTGCATTAGGACCAAAAACGATAGGCGCCCCTGTTTTTTCAGCAAGCGTTACGTGGCCACTTACAAAATCAGCATGAAAATGAGTTTCAAAAATGTATTTTATTTTAGCATGGTTTCTATTGGCTTTGTCTATATAAGGTTGCACTTCACGCAAAGGATCAATAATAGCTACTTCCCCATTACTTTCTATATAATACGCACCTTGTGCCAAACAACCTGTATAAATTTGCTCTATTTTCATTTTCATTTTGATTTAGCGTAAAATTAATCTCTATTTTGATAGTAATTGGTAACAAATGATACATTTATGATGCAATTAGTTTAATAAAAGCTCTCTGATTACAATGTATATTCCCATAGCTAAAACAAACCAACCAAATGCAGTTTTGAGTTTGTTGCCTTCAACCTTTTTAGTTATGAAATTTCCAATGAAAATTCCAAAGATGGAACAAATAGTAAAAAGCAACAGTAATTTCCAATCAATAATTTGATTTACTTGAATATCTCCTATAAATCCTATTAAAGATTGAGAAGCTACTATAAAAAGAGAGGTTCCTACCGCCATTTTCATTGGTGTTTTAGCTAGAAATAATAATGTTGGAATAATCAGAAAACCTCCACCTGCACCTACAAATCCAGAAATTAAACCTATAGCAATACCTTGTAGGCCGATTTTATAATAATTGATTTTTTCTTCTCCTATATATATTATGACTTCTGATGGTTTGATCATTTTAACGGATGCTACAATCATCACTACCGCAAAAACTAGCATAATTAACACCGATTTACTTAAAGTAAAATGGTCTGTTTCTAATAGAATCGTTGGAATTCTTGGAACTAAAATTTTGCGTGTAAAAAATACAGTAATCACTGTAGGAATACCAAATAGTAACACTTTCTTGAAATCGACTTGGTTTTGTTTGGCTTTTTGAATACCGCCAACTAGTGATGCTGAACCAATTACAAATAAAGAATAGGCTGTTGCCAATGTAGGTTCTATACCCATTACATAAACCAGTATTGGAACCGAAAGTATAGAGCCTCCGCTGCCCAACATGCCTAAAGTCATACCAACAAAAATGGCGAGTATATATCCTATAATTTGAGAAATCTCCATCTAGTACTATTTGATAGTGCAAAGATGAACCAAAAATTATATTCTTTGTGCAACAAAAGTTACAGAGTTTAGAAGTTATGGGTTTTAAGTTGTGTTTTGAGAGTCAAGAGTTGGATTTATGATTTAAGAAGTTCGATTGAAGCTCTATGCAAACGAATTGTTCCTTCATTTTCTAGGGATTTCAGTATTCTAGAAACCACTACTCTTGAAGTGTGCAAATCGTAGGCAATTTGTTGATGGGTATTTTTTATTTCTTTAGAATGATTGATTTTTACCTTATCCTGTAAGTAATGCAATATTCTTTTGTCCATGTTCATAAATGCGAGATTGTCAATTGTATGGAGCATTTCTTTTAAACGACTGTTATAGCTATTAAAAATGTAGTTTCTCCAACTCTTGTACTTCCCTAACCATTCTTCCATTTTATGAACGGGTATCATAATTACGGTACCATTGGTCTCTGCAACTGCTTTAATTTCGCTTTTAGTTTCACCCATGCAGCAGGCCATAGACATGGCGCAAGTGTCGCCTTTTTCTATAAAATATAAAAGTAGATCGCCCTCATCAACATCTTCTCTAAGTATTTTTATAGCACCAGAAATTAGTAATGGCATTTTCTTGATGTAATCACCAAAATCAATGAGTATATCGTCTTGTTTAAAGTCCCGCAATAAAGAAACAGCTACTATTTCGTCAATTAGCTTTTCTTCAAAAAGTAATCCGTAGGTTTCTTTCAGTATATTTTTCATTTATGGCAGTTTTCTGTCTTATAAATTTCGGAATTAATTTTGAGTTAATAATGTTTAAGTACCTTAGTATTAAAAAAGATTATAATCAAACCGTTGGCTATAATTATTTGAAGTATAATAAACCAAATAAATTTATATCAATAAATCCAAAATTCAGTAAATAACTTATTTTTCCATATTTATTTATAAATCTTGAAAAAGTTTTAAAGATTCTCCTATTTGTCCCAATTTCAATGTTTCGGCACGAATTAAATTTAAAGGGGAGACTCAGAGGAAGTCATAATACGAAAAAAATTTAAATAGTATTTATCAAGATACTTATATATCTATTACTTTCTAACTATAAATTTTTTATTGTAATTTCCTCCATCAATTTCTATACTTAACATGTATATTCCATTTGATAAATTCGAAATGTCTATTGAATTATTTTTTACTAAAGTATCGTTTTTGATAGTTCTACCAGTAGCATCAACAATCCTTGTCCCATAGATTTTTTTATCTTTAGGAATAGAAATATTTAAAATACTCGAAACAGGATTTGGAAAAATAGTAAACATATTATTCGAAAATCCCTCCGTTTTAAGGTTTGCATTTTCTAATTCTATCAAATCGCCTCCTGATGCTAACGCTGCCCATAATCCAAATGGAGAGCCACTACTATTTTGTAATGAATCTATAAAGCCACTTGCCACTACTGTTAATGCTTGTCCTTGAAGATTCAAAGTTGCCAATGGAGCAGAATAACTCGCTATAATATTTATTCCTGTAATATCTCTTACATCTAAAACATAATTAGCAGTAGACAGTTCTAAATAATTCGAATTAAATGAGTTGTAAGATATATCATCAACTATGGTGCCAGCAGGAATGCTTGTTTCTATGATATCAACAATAGGAGCGTCTGTTGCACCATGACTTATAAGAATATCGGTATTACCTGTATTTGAGGCAATTTCTCTACCTTGATCAAAAATAGATAAGCCAAAAGGTTGGTTAGGAGTATAACCAGTTGTGCTTGTAATTCCATTAGCTACCATAACGTATGTTTTATCAGAAGCTAAAGTTTCAGTAAATGTGTAAAAACTTTCAGTATCAGAAGTACTTGTAGACGGCGCTATTGAAATAGTTATTGTTGTTTCTGCTGGTACATCCATAAATTCGGTTGCTGTTCTAAATTTAAAATCATCTAATAAAATCTCTCCATTAAGATATACGTCAACTAAAGCATTGGCAGCATCAGGAGAATTATGGATAATTTGTACACGAGATGTGAATATTTGTTCTTTTAGCTGAAGTGGAATCATATTTCCGCCTAATGATGTTGCTACCCACAATCCAAATTCAGGTCCATTATTATTTTGTGAAGGGTCTAAAAATCCACTAGCTACAATTGTTAATGCTTTTCCACTAAAATTAAAAGATTCAAAAAGTGCTAAGTATGTTTTAAGAACTGTTGTTCCATTAGTATCTGTAACGTTTAGCGTAAAGTCTTCTGTTGGTAGTTCTAAGTAATTTGAATTAAATGAATTATAAGATATGTTGTCTACAATAGTGCCAGCAGGAACACTTGTTTCTACGATATCAACTATAGGAGCATCTGTTGCACCGTGATTCACAAGAATATCGGTATTACCTGTATTTGAGGCGATTTCTCTACCTTGATCAAAAATAGAAAAACCAAAGGGTTGATTAGGAGTATAGCCGCTTGTACTTGTATTACCATTGGCAACAATTATGTATTTTTTATTATTAGTTAAAGTTTCTGTAAACGTATAAAAACTTTCAGAATCTGAGGTGCTTGAAGAAGGTGCAACTGAAATTGTTATTGGAGTTTCTGCGGGTATATTTATGAACTTTGATGCGGTTCTAAAATTGAAATCATTTATTAAAATTTGTCCATTAAGATACACGTCAACAAACCTATTGGCTGCATCGGCTGAATTATGAATGATTTGTACTCGAGCTTTAGGTGTTGGCACGTACAATTGTAAAGGAATCATATCACCACCAAATACTCCAGCTACCCACAATCCAAATTCTGGACAATCACTATTCTGTGTTGGATTTAAAAAACCACTCGCTACAATTGTTAATGAAGCTCCGTTTAAACCTAAAGTTTGTAAAGCACCAGAGTATGTTTTTAGAACAGTATTGCCGTTAGCCGCTCTAACATCAATTGCATAGTCTGCAGTTGGTAATTCAATGTAATCAGAAGAAAATGATGAATAAGAAATATCATTTGCTAAAGTGCCAAGTGGAACGTCTGTTTCAACAATGTCAATAGTAGGAGCGTCAGTCGCACCATGATAAATAAGTATATCAGTATTAATAGAATCAAAAGAAGTCTCTCTGCCTTTATTAAATACAGAGAAATTTAAAGGTATGCTTGGGGAATACCCAGTAGTACTTAAAACACCATTTGCAACAAGAATATAGGTTTCTCCTATTGTAAATGTTGTAGTAAAATTATAAATACTTTCTGCGCTAGAAGTACTATTAGATGGAGCTATATCTATTCTAACAGGAACACTAGCATCTAAATCAAGGTAAGGCGTTGATGATCTAAATGCAAAATTATCTTTTACAAGTTTATTGTTTACATACAAATCAACAGTTGCAATGCTTAAGTCAGCTGAGTTATGTAAAATTTGTACTCTGGCATAATTTGATTGTACTAATTCTATCAAACTTCCCCCACTTGCAAGTGCAATCCATAACCCATAAGAAGCACCATTACTATTTTGCGAACGATTTAAAAATCCGTTCGAAACAACTGTTATAGCTTGTCCTTGAAGATTTAACCGTTCTAAAAAGAAATCATATGATCTAACAACTCTATTTCCTGAAACATCGGTTACGTCAATAGTATAGTTTGATGTAGTAAGATCTAAATAGTTAGAGTTGAAGCTTGTATATGAAAGATTATTTATAAATTTACTTATTGGTAGAACAGTAGTATTTACAATATCTACAGAACCAGTGTCAGTTCCCCCATGGCAAAAAAGCACATCGGTATTCAGGGGATTTGTTGCAATTTTTCTGCCTTGTGGAAAAATAGATAAGGCAAAAGGTTCATTTGGAGAATACCCAGATGCACTTACAATTCCATTTCCAACCATGATGTAAGTTTCATTAGTATCTAATGTGGTTGATATATTAAAAAAGCTTTCAGAACTAGAAGTGCTATTTCCAGGTGCTATGCCAATGCTAATTAAATTTCCAGCTGGTAAATCTAGAAAAGGCGTAGCTGATCTAAAAGCTAGATCATCTATTAGAATAGTGCCATCTAGATAAATGTCTACTGTGTTTAATGTTAAATCTGCTGAATTGTGAATTATTTGTACTGGTGCAGTTTGGGAAAAAATTAAATTTGTAAATAATAATATGAAATAAGTGCTTAATAAATGAATTAAATTTTTCATGCTGAGTTGTTATAATTTCAAAGTGCAAATTTAGTTTAAAGTTTTATATTTTATATTTTAAATAGTTAATTATTAAATAATATTGAACAATATTGAACAATGTAATTTCTAAATTGAATTAAAAATTATTTTATCTCTTATTTTTATTTAATTTGCATATTAAACCCTATTTTTATGAATAAATCATTCTTGTTTCTTTCCTTGTTTTTGGCTTTTGTATTGTTTTCTTGTTCTATACACACAAAAAAAAATCCAAAAACCGAAATTATCAATACGATTATCTATCCTTTTGAAAAGAAAGAAGCTACAGAATCTAATATAGAAATTGTTAATAGTCAAGAATTAACTCCCAAACTATTTGAATCCATTGCGGATACTTCTTTTGTAAATTTAAAAGACTACAGTTCTGATTTTTTTTATGATATGAAATATGCCACTAATGATAATTTTTTAAAAATTAAAGTTTATGATTGTTCTGAATGCTATTTGAGATTAAGAACTATAAAGGCATTACTTAAAGCAAATGAACGTTTTATGAATAAAGGTTATCATATTAAGCTTTTTGACTGTTACAGACCTCTAGATGTTCAGAAAAAAATGTGGAGTATAATTTCAAATCCTGATTATGTAGCTAATCCTAAAAAAGGATCCATACACAATAGAGGAGGAGCGGTAGATATTACTTTGGTTGATAGTAATGGAAAAGAATTGGATATGGGAACTCCTTTTGATTTTTTTGGAATAGAATCAAGTCATGAATTTGAAAATCTTTCTGAGGAAGTAAAAAATAATAGGAAATTACTAAAAAATGGAATGATTCGTGCCAATTTTAGAATTTTTGATAGTGAATGGTGGCATTATAATTTAAAAAACGCAAAAAAAGATAACTTATCTAATTTTAAATGGATTTGCGATTAATATTTATTCGATGCAGTGTAAGTAATTTATAAAAAAACTCTCCGGTTCTGATACCGTCGCGTTTAATTCTGATTTTAATTCTTTCTTAAAAATATAATCTTCATTTTCTGTGCTGTATTTTATTCGAATAAAGGAAACGGGAGAATTTTTAAGATCTACAAAATTTTCTTTTTTAATTAAAAAATACCCTGTTAATATTCTGTTGTCAAATCCTTTAGCATCTCTTAATAACGTGCCACAACTTTCCTGACTGGTATGAGATAGTGTAATTATTTTACTGTTCATTAATTGTAAATACAATTTAGAGTTACTATCAAAACATTTTGCTTTGATAAATTCTTTACTTTTTTCTATGAACTGTAAATTTAATATTGGAATTTTATCTGTTAAAACGAATGAAGCAAAAATAAAACTTGATTTTTCGTTGAAATTTTTTTCATACACAAGATACTCTTTTGTCGATTTATATTTCCCTATCGAATCAGTAACATCAGTACTTATTTCGCATGGTTTTTGACCATAAATATTCAAATTTAATAAGATAATAATTGTAAATACAATATGTTTCATGATACTTTTATTTTAGTGCAAATTAAAACTATTTTAGCATTATTTATATCGGTTGTAAAAAAACAATACCGATTTCCTCCGTCTTTAATTTTCCATTTTTTTCGAATATTTTCTACACTTTCCGGAAAATTTCTTGTCGTTATGTTCGCATTCTGATTTTCAAATTCCTTTTTCATCATTACTTTTGAATATGGAATTGTGTTTTCAATTTCAAAAATTCTTCCTGGAAAATCTATTAGTTTATCTGAAGTATAAAGATGGGAATGTTGATGTAACTTATCAATTTTATATTTTGAACTTACTTCATCAAATCCACCTGATTTCATAATAGCACTATTGGGTTCAAAAAGATATTTTTTTGGTAAACTAAAAGTAGGTAGTTTTTTATTTACGTTTAAATAAAAATCAAATTTTGAAATTCTCGATTTTTCAATGTTTGCTGTCTGAATTAAAATTTCACCTTGGTAATCTTTACTCAATTCCCAAAGCAGTTCTTTTACCTCATTATCAACTGCAATGATATGAATAGCTTTTACATTTTTTAATTCTGATAATCCAGCAGAAATATCTAAAATTGGAGCTGTTTTTATCAATACATTATTTGAATATTCAAAATAAAAATCTAATAAATCTGGAACATTTGGCAAGCAATCTTTTAGCATGAATACCTTGCCTTTTTCATCATTTCGTCTAGAAGGATCTATATAAATCCAATCGAATTCTTTATTTTGTTTGAGTAATATATCTTGACTATTACCTTCATAGCAGTAAATGTTTTTTACATTTAATTTTTCGAAATTATGGGCAACAATTTCAGACAATTCCATATTAATTTCACAATGTATAACCGATTGCACTTTTTTAGAAAAATAATAATCATCTACACCAAAACCACCAGTTAAATCTATAAGACTATCACCTGAAACTAATGATGATTTATAGAGAGCCGTTTTCTCAGATGACGTTTGTTCTATGGCTATTTTACTAGGATATAAAATAAATTTTGATTGAAACCAAGTAGGCAGTTTTTGTTTGGCTTTCTTTTTGGCAATAATTTGTTCTAATAGTGTTATCCAATTTACTTCTGGAAATGGATTCTTTTGCAAGGCTAATGTAGAAATGCTTTTTTCAAGATTTACAGTTATGAATTCCTGTATTTCAATATGTAGAAGTGTAAAATTCAAAAGCTTTTTGATTTTCTAGAATAATTATCTTTTTAGAGAAAAATGAGCTTGAAATTCTTTTTTATTCCTTAAATCATCGAAATAGGTAACTTTAAACCAATAATCACTAGATGGCAACGGTTTATTATTATAATTTCCATCCCAACCAGTCCCAATAGGACTAATTTGCTTTATTAATTTACCATGACGATCAAAAATACTAATTGAAGCCTCAGGGTCTTTTAATCCAATAATGTTCCAAGTGTCGTTGTAACCGTCTGCGTTTGGAGTAAAATATTTTAAATAATTAATTATAGAAAACGTCTCACTTTTTTTTAATCCACATCCGTTTTTATCTCTTACAGTAATATCGTGAATACCTGGTTTTATCCCTTCAAAAACCGGACTGCTTTGAAAAGGGCCAGAATCCAATTGGTATTCATAATCTCCTTCTCCTCCAGGATTAAGAACTGTAACGACTTGGTTTTCATCAAAGGCCAATGACGTTGTTGTTAATTCAATATTTAGAGGTGGACTAGAACGAACCACTGTTACAGCTATTTTTTGAGAAGAACAGGTTGTGAGTGTATTGGTTACTTTTACTGCATAGATGTCAGGTACTGAAACAGTAATTTCGTTACTAGTTTCTGAAGGCATTAAGTCATTAGCATCGTTGTTAAACCATTCAAAAACATTTTCTGGGGCAATTGGTAAACCACTATTAATGACTACTGTGTTGCTAATATTAACACATATTAAACCTTCATTCGGATCAGGAAGAGGAATTTTATTAATGGTTATGCCTATTTTATTTACGATGCTGAAGCAATTGGGTGTGAGTACATTATTTATTTTATAATAAACATCTTGGGTTTTTACTGTTGTAATAGGATTTTTATCAATAATAGCATCAGCTACTGTATTATAATACTTTATGTTATAATTAGCAGAGGGTTCAGGCTGTCCTATAAGAATATCCTCTTTTAACGTAGTTGAATCAATCAATATCGAACCATCGTTAACGCCATCTTCATCGCAATAAATTTTATTGGTTGGGGTAGTATTATTTACTATGGGTCTAGTAATAGTTACTGTAAAACTGCTCTCATCGGTACAAATTTCTTTTCTGTTAGGATATTCATTATAAATATAAATAGTTTGATTAGTGTCTATAATGTCTCCAGCAATAAGTTTTGTTCCTTGACCACTAGGTAGTGTATAATATTCACCTTCTGTAAGCACTGGTAATATATAATTTTCACAAACGCTAATATCTGCTGATATGTCTACTCTAGGAGTAAAAGTTAGAGTAAAATAATTTTCTACAGGACAAGGCGGTACTGTAGTTGTAGTTCCATATATGTATATCGTTTTGGTTTTAGTAATAACATCTCCGGCTAAAAGTTTACCACCTGTTCCTAGAGGACCCTTATAATAATTTCCAACAGAACCTACAGACATTGGAGTTAATGGATAGTTTACGCCTCCACAAAAATCGAGACTGGCTCTATTATCAACTTTTGCGTTAGGATTAATGGTAATTGTGAATGGTATTTCATTTTTACATTTATTTCCGTCACTAATATAAATATAAAGAGGCGTTGTTTTTTTTATATCATCACCTGCAAATAATGGTTTACCACTACCATCACTACCTTTAAAATAATTACCATTGGTTAATGGCAATAGCGTGTATGAATCACAATAAGCTTTAGAAACATCATTTGGGTTTGATAAAGGGGGTAATTCTATTGTAATTGTAATTTTTTCATCAAATGATGGACAATTCGAGTTAGCATCTGCAGGGACGTATACATATAATGATGTGGTTACATTTATTTCAGTTCCAAAAGGTACTATATCACCCAATCCGTTAGGAGCAGTATGATAGGTGCCTACAGGTAAATCAGGAAGCTTAAATTTTACGCAATCTTTGGGGTCTTTAGGATAGGGAAAAGTGCCAATAAATACTTTAAAAGATTTAGTGTCTGTACAAATTGGTTTAGTATTTGTTTTGGCTTCAACAGTAATGGTTTCGTCTGCAGTTATTGCGGTACCTGGTAAAAGTTCACTTCCTAAAGCATTAAAATATTTTCCAACACTTAAAGGAGGTAATTTATAGGACAGGCAGTCATATGTATTAGCAAATTCTGGTAATATTGGGGAAACTATAGTGTCAACTTTAAAAACTCCTGAGGTAATACAAGTTGGATCGGTTAGAGACTGGAAATAAGTGTATATTGTTTGTGGTGTTTTAATTACACCTGTAAGTACATCTCCAGTTCCGTTAGGCAGAGAATAGTAATTTCCATAAGTTAAACCAGGAAGAGCATAACCTTCATTATCACAAACAATTTGATTTTTTGGAGTTATTAATGGAATATCTACAAAAGTAATAATAAGGCTATTTTCCTTCAGAGGGATACAAGGTGACAAAGGATCAAAGATAAAAATAGTGACAATATTCTTTAAACTAGGAATAGTAAGAGGAGTAATAATGTCCCCTTCAAAAAATTGTCTCAAAGTTCCCTTGGTGCCTTCGAAATAAAAACCATTTACTAATTTAGGCAATGTATAAGAGCCGCAGACAAAAACTGGCGGTAATACATCTAATGGCTGAACTAAAGATACAAATAATTCGAAACTTGTAGTAGAGTAACAAGTAGGATCATCTCTATTTTCTACTCTTACGTAAACCGTTCCTCCACTAGAGGCATAGTTTGTTGGTAATGGGCTTAAATCGTTATCAGCGTCACTTTGACTACTATGAAAACTAACAATATTTAATAATGGAGACTGTCCATTTAATATCAATGATAAATTGGAAGCTAAATTAAAAGGAGCAATTCCTGTTAGTGAACATTCTGTTAAATCTTTTGGTTTATTAGCAATAGTTCCTGTTGATGTTAATAATTTAAATGTTTTAACAATATGGCAGCCTGTGGTTTGATTTACTATTCTAGCATAAATCGTCACATTGTCAGGACTATCATAAGGACTAGATAAGGGGCTAGATCCACTATTAGCATCAGCTAACGATATATGATACGAAATTTGTATAGGCACCAAAGGACTTCCTGATCCTACTAACATTTTTGGGGTATTTGAAGATATATCATAACTATAAGTAGGTGATCCTATATTACATTTATAAATGTCTAATGGGTTTGATGCTAAGACGGCGGGATAGGTCTCTACAAAAATATTGTCTGTTATAGGTTCACAAATATTTTTAAAATTTGTGTAAATTACACTATAGTTTCCTCCTGTAATTCCTGTCAAATTTGGACCAGTTTGTCCTGGAATCACAATTCCGTTTTTTTTCCAAACAAATGAATAAAACAAAGGATCTAATCCAGTAGTTAAATCTTCAGCAAAATCGCCAATACAAATCGCTTTGTTATTGTCTATTGTATAATCTGGACCTAAAACATTTTCACTCAAGTTAAACGTTTGTGAGGAAAGAAATATGGCAGAATCATTTTCGTAGTTAGACCTATCAGCAATTACTAATTTTATGTGATATTTTACATTTGGTACCAATACTGCAGATGCTGTCATTTTTACGGTATTGCCTTCAAAATTTGTTGCCGCTCCAGCTGCTAAAGCTCCTCCGTAGTAATTATCAAAAAAATTTTCATTTACTGATGGACAAGTACCAAGATAGGCGTTATTTCGAATAGTAACAACTGAAATTGGGTCAACTGTTGAAGGCACAACAGCTAAATTAGTTGTTACATTGGTAACAGTATTGGTTAATAAATACGCAAAAGCATCACCAAATTCACATTGAAAATTTCCATATTCCTCTGAAGCAAATAAGAAATCAAAACTAAATTTTGTAGAAATTGGTACAAAATCAAATTCTAAAATTGTAGCATTTGTAGAGACCAAAGGAACTCCAGCAGCAGCCATGGTGTTATCTAAATCAGTATCTCCCAGCCAAGAACTATTTCCATCACTTTGAATAGTAGTATTAGGACCTGGAGCATTTTTTACGCTTCCAGTACTTAGTATTACTCCTTTTTTTATAGGGAAATCGGGATTTGTAGTTTCAAAATAACCAATACCATTACCAGCTCCATATTTTGTACCTGTACTAGATGTAATTTTTGTTGCTTGTAAACATTTTGAATTTACTAAAATTTTAGAAACTAATTCAGGAACTGAATAAGTGGTCTCATCTACAACTATTGCTTGTGAAAAACAATTGAACGTAAATAAAAAAAGTATAATATATAGTATCCTATTTGTCATTTAAATCTGTTTGTATAGCTTAAAACAAGAGCTTTCAGGAATATTTTAAAATATATTTAAATTAATAAATGTTTATATTTACTAAAATCCAAAAATAGAATTTTTAAGCTATAATATCTATCACTAATAACAGTGATATTAATACTATTGTTTTATTTTTAATTTCATAAAAAAACATCCCAATATTAATTGTAAAAACAATCAATGTGAGATTTGTCTTAAATAAGAAGCAAAAATAGTCTTTTTTTTTTAGGCTAGATGTGAAAATTTCATTAAATAAATTAAAATTTGGAAGTTTGTTAAATTAGAAAAATAATGAGAAATTAAATGATGATTCAATATTTAAAATATGTATTTTCGTAGGAAAATAATTAATACTTTAAAACGATTGGTATGGCTAATTTACCTAAAGGCAGTAAGAAGTTATTAAACGCATGGGCATTTTATGATTGGGCTAATTCTGTGTACCCGCTTGTAATTTCTTCTGCAGTTTTTCCTATTTTTTATGAATCCTTATTTGCAAATAATAGTCATTATATTTCTGTTTTTGGATTGTATCTTAAAAACTCCGCATTAATCAGTTTTAGTACTGCTTTTGCATTTTTAATTGTAGCTTTTATATCTCCTTTATTATCTGGAATTTCTGATTATGTCGGGAATAAGAAATCGTTTATGCGTTTTTTTTGTTACTTAGGCGCTTTTTCTTGTATGGGTTTGTATTGGTTTGATTTAAATACTATTTATATAGGATTGTTATTTTATATTTTAGGGTTAATTGGTTTTTGGGGAAGTTTGGTGTTTTACAATTCTTATCTTCCTGATATTGCCTTTCCAGAGCAGCAAGATAAAATAAGTGCTAAAGGTTATTCATTAGGATATTTTGGGAGTGTTATTTTATTAATTGTAAATTTAGCAATGATAATGGGAGCAGACGATGCAAATAAAATAGATCAAATGCGTTATTCCTTTATTATGGTTGGAATTTGGTGGATTCTTTTTAGTCAATATTCTTTTTATTTTTTACCAAAAGGAAATGACAATTCAGAACTTAAAGTAACTAAAGCTGTTGTGTTTAATGGATTTAAAGAACTAAAAAAAGTATGGATTTCACTAGAAGATTACAAACCGTTAAAGCACTATTTATTGAGTTTTTTTGTCTACAGTATGGCAGTTCAAACGGTAATGTTAATTGCTACTTACTTTGGTGCCCAAGAAATTGCATGGCAATCTAAGAGTGAAAGTACAACAGGGTTAATTATTTGTATTTTGGTAATTCAATTGGTAGCTATTCTTGGAGCGGGTCTTACTTCAAGAGCTTCTGCTAAATTTGGAAATATTCCAACTCTTATCGTAATCAATTGCTTTTGGGTTTTACTTTGTCTAGCTGCTTATTTTATAACGTCACCTATTCATTTTTATGTTATGGCTGGATTAGTAGGTTTAGTAATGGGCGGAATTCAAGCATTATCAAGATCTACTTATTCTAAGTTATTACCCGTTACTAAGGACACAGCCTCTTTTTTTAGTTTTTATGATGTCTCTGAAAAAATAGGAATTGTAATTGGCATGTGCATTTATGGGGTAATTGACCAAATTACGGGTAGCCCTAGACTGGCAATTGTTTTTCTAGCGATTTTTTTTATAATTGGAGTAATTCTGTTGACAAGAGTTCCTAAAAAAGTTTTACTAAATCGTTAAAAAAAATTATATTTGAAAAAAAATTAAAAATTTAAGTCTCATGAGCAAAATAAAATTTTTAGCAGTAACATTTTTGTTGATTTCTTCAGTACTTTTTACTTCATGTGAAGATGAACCTATTGACCCAGCCTTTAATTCAGTTCCTGTTAATAATGGCGGTGGTGGCAATGGTGGATCAGGCAATGGTGGTGGTGAAGTTACTACTTATGCAATAAAAGTTACTAAAGATGGTGTTTCAAAACAATGGAATACAACTCAAGCAATTTATATAAAATCATTTGGATCATTAATTATTGTAGGAACGGATGGTTCTACAACATTAAATTTAAGTTTGGTAGATTTTACTGAGCCAGGTGTTTTTCCGCTTGAATTTGCTTCTACTAATTGTATATATACTGAAGGAACTGCTACTTCTGTTTATTCTTCAGATTATTCAAATTTTGAAACAAGCGAAGGAAATATAACTGTTACAGAGTTAAATCAAACAAACAAGACAGTAAAAGGAACTTTTAATTTTACAGGAAAAAATGAAGGTATGACTGTTTCTAAAGTTTTTACAAAAGGAGAATTTTTTGTAAAATATACGGAGCAATAATTTATCTGAATAATTTATTTAAGCTGTTTAAAAGAAATTTTAAACAGCTTTTTTTATAAAAATTTAGCTTTTAATTCCTCTGTAGGAATCATACAGCTACTTTTTTTGCCATACCAGCCGTAACGATTTTTGGCAATATAATCATAAAGTACATTTCTTAAACCCGTTGGAATGATTTTAAAAAAAGTTCCAAAATGAAAAAAACCACCGAGATTTTTTGCTATTTGTAAAGCCGCAGATGATTTGTAATAATAGGCAACTCCAGGTTCATATAAAATAACACTATCTATATTTTTATCCTGAATGCCAATATGATGAATAATTTTTTGACCTAATTCTGATTGTAAAGCTACAAAACGAAAAACATCTTTTTTATCGTGTTGAATAACAAATTGAACTGAAGATTCACAGAGATTGCAAACACCGTCAAAAAGTATTATTTTTTTATTCTTAGGTAATTCTGAAATTTCCATAGTCAATTATTTATTTTGAACATATTCTAAGGCTTCAACACTTACTGTAGAGGTAAAAACCCCATAATTTACAACAGCTTTGTTTTTCTCTATTTTATCAATCGTACCTATCGCTTTACCATCAAACATTCGAACTCTATCTCCAATTTTTAAAACAACTTTTGGTTTTTCAGGAACTAAGTTGGCTTTTATTTTCTTTTCTTTTTTTTCAATCCGAATAGCTTCTACTTTAACCTCAACTTCTTTTTGAATGATTTTTTCTTTTTCTTTTTTAACGATTGTTTCTTTTACGGATGCTTTACGACGTTTAGAATTGTCCATTTCTACTATTTTCAAAAATTCGGCAACCAACTCTTTTTTATTCTTATTATTGAAATATTTCTCCGAAATAACATCTACTTTTTGGCCAATATAAATTAGTTTCTGATTGCTATCATACAATTCTTGATAACTCTCTAGTTTTTCTTTGATTTTTACGTTTATGGTTTCCATTTTTCTTCCCTCTTCTCGCGCTTTCGTTTCTTCCTCTTTTAGCGTTTGCGAAGTTTTTTCCATTTTAGAACGCTCTTTTTGAAGCGTAGCAATGGTTTTATCAAATCGTACTTTGCCCACTTCAATTTTCTTTTTGGCACGATTAATTAATCCAAATGGAATTCCATTCTTTTGAGCTACTTCAAAAGTAAAAGAACTTCCTGCTTGTCCTAAAACCAATTGGTACAAAGGCTCTAGTGATTTTTCATCAAAAAGCATGTTGGCATTTGTTGCAAATGGTAATTCGTTTGCCAAAATTTTCAGGTTTGAATAATGTGTAGTTATGATTCCGAATGCTTCACGATGATAAAATTCTTCTAAGAAAATTTCAGCCAAAGCACCCCCCAATTCAGGGTCAGATCCCGTTCCGAATTCATCAATTAAGAACAATGTTTTTTTATTGCATTTCTTCAAAAAGTAGTTCATGTTTTTTAATCGGTAACTGTATGTACTTAAATGATTTTCAATAGATTGATTGTCTCCAATATCTGTTAAAATTCTATCAAATAAAAAGGTTTCACTGCGCTCGTGCACAGGAATTAGGATTCCAGATTGTAACATCAATTGCAATAAACCAACCGTTTTTAACGATATCGTTTTTCCTCCAGCATTAGGACCTGATATTACAATAATACGATTTTCTTGATGTAATTCGATGGTTTGTGGATGCGTTATTTCGTTTTTCTGTTTGTTATTCAAGTACAAAATAGGATGGAAGGCATCTCGAAAATACAATTTTCTTTCTTCTGTTATTTTAGGTAAAATTCCATTAATTCGAGTAGCGTATTTTGCTTTTGCAGCAATAACGTCTATATCACTTAAAAAATCTTGATACTGAATAATTAAAGGCAAAAAATGTCGAATGCTATTGGATAATTGTTTTAAAATTCTAGTAATTTCTTCTTTTTCTTCATATTCTAGATTACTCAACTCTCGAGAATAATTCAATGTAGTTTCGGGTTCGATATAAGCAATACTTCCCGTTTTAGAACTTCCTAATATGGAGCCTTTTACTTTTTTTCTGTACATGGCTAGAACTGCTAAAACGCGACGGTTGTGCACAAAACTTTCTTTAATGTCATCTAAATAGCCTAAGCCATTGTATTGTGCTAGAGCCATTCCAAAACTTTGATTCACTTTACCCCGAACGGTATTCATTTCTCTTCGAATGTGTTGTAAATCAGGAGAAGCATTATCCCTAATTTCACCATATTTATCAACAACCTCATCTATGAGCTTTATGATTTCTTTAGTATATGCTACTTGCGAAGCTTTCCTATTTAAGAATGGATAGTAGTCTTCAAACTTTTTAAAAAATTGTAACAAGACATTACTGGTTTCTGATATGGTAGCAATTTTTCGAAAACTTCCCACTTCCAGAAAGCTGTCTTCAATACCTAGAAATTTTATTTCATAAGAAATCGAATCAAAACCATGGTTAGGGACGGCATTGTTATTCTGAAAGGAGGAAAGGTATTCAGATGTTTGCATCAGGGCAGTCATCAGCGTTTCTTTTTCTTTATACGGAACAATTGCTGTTGCTTTTTGTTTTCCAATATCGGTATTGCATATTGAAGAAATAGTTTCTAATACGGTAGGAAATTGTAAGTCTTGAAGTGTTTTTTCTGTTATAGAGATCATGAATTTTGTATCAATGTTCAAAGTTACAAAGGTTAAAAGTCTTATTGAATGAGAATTTCATATTTTTGTAAAAAATTAAACAATGTTGATTGATATTGATGCTTCTTGGCAACCTATTTTATCGAAAGAATTTCAAAAACCGTATTTTCACAATTTGATGCAGGCTGTTGATGATGAATATAAAAAGACTATTTGTTATCCTCCGAAGGAATTGATTTTTGCAGCTTTAAAACAGTGTTCATTCGATGATTTAAAAGTCGTAATCATAGGTCAGGATCCGTATCATGGTCAAGGAGAAGCGAATGGTTTATGCTTTTCAATAAATGATTGTGTAAAAATCCCTCCATCATTGCGCAATATTTTTCGAGAATTAAACGATGATTTAGGGTTGCTATTTATGCCAACTTCGGGCAATTTAGAATCTTGGGCGAGGCAAGGAGTTTTGCTTTTAAATGCCACACTAACGGTTAAAAAAGATCTTCCAAATAGTCATAAACATTTGGCTTGGAATGTCTTTACAGATGCTGTTATTGAAATAATTTCAAAAGAGAAAACAAATATTGTTTTTTTGCTTTGGGGAAGTTTTGCTCATAAAAAGGGCTTAAAAATTGATAGAAATAAACATTTAGTTTTAGAATGTGGCCATCCATCGCCCATGAGTGCCAATCAAGGAAAATGGTTTGGGAACAAGCATTTTAGTAAAACGAATTCCTATTTAAACGCAAATAATAAACCAATAATTAATTGGTAAATTAATCTAAAGTTAAGGCGCCTAAAATTTCTTCGGACATAAATGGTCCTCCCGGATACATTGCGGTATAATCTAAATTAAGCCAAACTTGTCCACGTTCATCAATATGGTAATGAATTAATTTTCTTTTGCTTTCAGGAACAAAGAGCACTTTTTTTATTAAATAATTTATAGGTTCTAAATCGATAGAATTACCAATTAATATTTCAGGATACATATGTCCACCCGTATGAATTAATCGAGCAGTGCCGCCAATAGATTTTATGCAAGCCGCCATAAGTACTGAATGATCATCGCAATCACCTGATAAGTACAGTAACGATTCAGAAGCTGTGGCAATATAATCTCTTCCTTTTGGGTCACTTACATAATTCCATCGGCTATTTATTTCTTTAAAAACAGCAAAACATTGAATAATTGTTCTGTATTTATAATAACCGTTAACTTTTTTAAAATGCTTGGTTGTTGCCTTCAAAGCAAAGTCTCTTACTCTTCGATTGTCATATTCAATAGCATTAATAATTTTTGATTTATTAGGAAAAGGCAATAATTTAGAAAGAATTAAATCCTGTGGATTTGGGCTATCAGACATCGAATAAATCATATACCGATAATCTTCGGTTATACTGGAAAACCCATACCTTCCATAGAAACTACCAAACGCAAGAGCAATAATATAAAGCACGATACAAATAATGATAATTGTTCTTAAAACTCTTAAAATTAATTGGATAATGAGTAAAATAAATACGAATAATAAAACCCTATCAATATTAAAATACCAATTAGGATTTTTTGTATTTTGATGAACAATAATGAATATAGGGATAGCAATTAATAGGTTTAAGACAAAAATAATAACATCGTCCCAAGGTTTTTTTACCTGAAAACTTTGCTTTGCTTTTGTAATCAAATAATTTACAGTTCTAAGCATAACTAGCTAAATAGCAAAAGCGAAAGTGCTTTAACTATTGTAGCAAAAGTAACTTTTTTATAAATAATTTTAAGAATAAAGAATTGATTTTGAATTTTGTTTAACAGTTTTTACTGTTATTATTTTTTAATTGAAAAATTATAAAAACTAATTAGGGTTTTCCATATGCCACCAGCACCAAGGCACATTTTCTTTGTCTAAATAGGTTTCTAAACAATTCATGCCTATTTTTTTAAGGATATTATTAGATGCTTGGTTTTTAGAATGGGTATATGCATTCATCATTTCTATTTTCATTTCTTTAAATCCATAGTCGAGCCAAGCTTTAGAAGCTTCAGTACCATATCCCTTTCCCCAAAATTTTTGATTCAATCGGTACCCGTAATCATAAAAATTGATGTTGCCATTTTCAGGTTGCTCAGTTACAAACTTTATTCCAGTCCAACCAATAAACTCATTAGTGTCTTTTAGAACAGTTGCAAAGCGACCAATGTTGTTGGTCGCATATTGACTTTTAACATATTCTATAGTTTTGAAGCTTTCTTCAATAGTTTGTGTTGGTTTTTGCCAAAGGTATTTATGTACTTCGGGATTTTTATCCATAACAAACATAGCCTCCGCATCAGATAATTCTAAAGGCCTCATTATGAGTCTACTTGTTTCTAGTGTTAAATTCATCTAAACTATAATAAGAAAATCAAAACAGATAATTTATTCTGCTATTTTATCTAATGCATACGCTATTAATTCATCAACTGCCTTGTATGGGTCTTCACTAAAAGTTCCCGAAGCACGATTGGCGATAATGGCATTTAATGATAAACAATGGTGCCCTAGAAGTTTTCCTAATCCAAAAATAGCACTAGTTTCCATTTCAAGATTTGTAATTCTTTCATCATTAAAACTAAAATTATCCATCTTAGCATTTAATTTTTCATCTTGAATATTCAAACGCAAAACTCGCCCTTGCGGACCGTAAAATCCTCCTGCAGTTCCTGTAATTCCTTTATGTATTTTATCGCTATCCATTCTTTTTGCTAGCGTTTCAGAACAAGCAATGATATAAGGACGTCCTTTTTTTAAATCCCAATTGGTGTGTGCTATAAAAGCATTTTCCATATCTACAATAGAAATTTCATCTATTAAATAGGAGCGAAGCATGTTATCTAAACCCAATCCGTATTTTGCCATTACAAAACTATCCACAGGAATATCGGCCTGAAGTGAACCCGAAGTTCCTATTCGAATGATGTTTAATGATGTTAAGACATCTTTTGGCATTTTGGTTTTTAAATCGATATTAACCAAAGCATCCACTTCGTTCATTACAATGTCAATATTGTCAGGGCCAATTCCAGTTGACATTACCGTTATTCTTTTTCCTTTAAACATTCCAGTTTCAGTTTTAAATTCTCTTTTTTGGATAGAAAACTCAATACTGTCAAAAAAACGAGTGATTTTTTCTACTCTATTTTGATCGCCAACGAAGATGATGTCTTTTGCAATATGTTCTGGTTTTAGATTCAAATGATAGACACTTCCGTCTGGATTAAGAATCAATTCTGATGATTTTATCATGTTTTTTAAATTTTATTTTAATGTAATTAGTTGTAAAAAATAAATTTTTCAACTACCAACTCGTTTTACGTTATACCCTTCGCTCTTTAATAATTCTGTGATTTTATCTCTAAAATTACCTTGTATTATGATTTCATTATCTTTTACAGCACCGCCAACTCCACATTTGGTTTTAAGTGTTTTTCCTAGCGTTTTTAAATCTTCTTCAGTTCCTTGAAAACCTTTTATAATAGTGGCAATTTTTCCACCTCTATTTTTTTTGTCTAAATGAGCTTCTAGAAATTGCTTCTTATTTGCAACTGTTTGTTGCATATCAGAATGAGTATCAAATTCAAAATCTTTATTAGTTGAGAAGACAAATCCGCCTAAATCTTCTAAACTATTTATTTTTTTTGCCATAATAAATAAACAAAATGCTATTCTTTTTAATTTATAAGTTGATTTTTAAACATATTTGTAAACAAATTTAATTAAATTATTATTAATGATGCAGAAAAGTATATTTCATTTTTATTATTTAGTGAAAAACGAATCAAAAATAGGCATAATTATTTCTTCATTTTTTAATAAATAAAGATTATTATAGTTGAATTTAAATACAGTTATTTATTTACTTTGTAAATCTTGAAGTTTCCATTTCCATTTTTCCAATTCAATTTCATAGAACGTTCTATATTTTTCAATTACAACAAAATGTTTCTTTTGAAACTCTTCTGTCATTTCATAATTCCACATATTGTCACGAAATACGGTTTCAAAATTGAAAACATTACCTGCTAAATCTCGATAATCATTTAGTAACTCACTTTTTGAATTTAAAATTGGTTCTATTTCGGTATGATAAAATTGAATTGCTGTTGCATTAATAGCAATTCCTTTTTCTAACCAATGATTGTCTTTACTGTCTTCTTCGTATTTAAAAAAATCAGTTATCAGTTTGTCAGAAAACCATTCAGGTAATACTACATTCGGTTTAACATAACATTCATTATTTTCTTGATAAAATTGATTTTGAGAATTGGATACTAGGGTAGAGTTAAACAAGTACCATTCGGAATCCATTATTAGATAAATAAGTTTACGTGTTTTTAGTTTGGCAAGCCATTCTCTGTAATGTACCATTCGGTTAGGAAACAAACCTAGGTCGAGTACCATTTTTTGAATTTTATTGCCAATTTCAACATGCAATACCGAAGCGACATGATATCCCCAATCAATTTTGCCATTTGGAGATAATTTTTTTTTATCAGTAAACGAAATTAGTTTTGTACTTGAATTTGAATAGACACCGGGAGTAAACGCCCAAATTTTAGAAGTTGAAATTTTTTTAGATTCAAAATACAAACCTATAAAATGAGAAAGGTTATGACAATTTGCTTGTTGATACCCAAAGGGCAATTCTAATGTCAAGATTTCTTGAAATAACAAGTCAGCCATATTTTGATCTACAACGGTGGCTTTTCCGTCTGATAATAGAGGATGTTTAGAGCGAATGGGATACTAGTTTTAGGAGAATTTATAAAGCCAATACTTGTTTAACAAAAATGGATTGCAAAAGTACACTTTTTAAGAGAATTTGTTTGCCAATTAAGACATAAATATAAGGAATTATTCATCAAAAAATGGAATTACATCGACCTCTACTTTTACTTTATGTTCTCCTGAACTAAAAATAATCCCTTTAAGAGGAGAGACATCTGCAAAATCTCTACCGTAAGCAGTTATTATATGTCTTTGTTGTGGAATCATATTATTAGTAGGATCAAATTCGCACCAACCCATTTCAGGAATGTAAACTGATATCCAAGCGTGTGAAGCATCAGATCCTTGCAATTTTGGTTTGTCTTTTGGGGGCAAAGTTTCTATGTAACCACTAACGTATTTTGCCGCAAAACCCATACTTCGAATACAGGCTATAGCCAAGTGAGAAAAATCTTGACAAACTCCTTTTTTCTCTTTAAGTACTGTTTTTAAAGGAGTGTTAATAGTTGTAAATCCGGACTTAAATTGAAATTCTGTAAATATTTTTTTTGATAATTGTTCAACACTTTCGTATAATGATGCTGAAGGGGAGAAGCAAGTCTGAGCAAAATTTATTATTTCTTCATCCCAAACAATGAATTGACTTGGTAATTGATATTGTAAAAGTTCCAGTTTTAAAGCATGTTTTGAACTAAATAATATTTTCGAATCTTGACAAGTAATGTAATTTATAGGCTGTATTTTTTTTGGGAAGTTTTCTATTTCGCTGTACACTACAACTTTCAGGATTTTATGTGGTTCATGAATAGAGAAATAATGTTGAGTGTTGCCAAAATAATCAACTCTAGAATAAATTTTTGATGGAGTGGGTTCGATGTCTATTTTAAAATCACGACATATTTGATTGGGTAATGTTAGAGGTTGCAAACAAAGTACACTCTGATAATTATGTACAGGATTTACATAAGTATATATCGTTTGATGTCTTAACTTATATTTCATCAGAATTTATTTTTTCTATTGTATCTAAAAAGGAATGTTGCATCATAGAATGATTAAAATATTGACTGGTAAGATTACTTGTAGCAGTAGAAATCAATTCGAAAACTTGGTCTAGCGTTTTGTCAAATTCAGCACGAAAATTCGTTTCTTCATCGGCTATTACCAATCGTTCTGCATCGATCAATTGAATTATTGTACTGGCTTCTAAAACTGTTTTTTCAGCTATACTCAATCGGTTAGGATCAATCGTTTTTGGTAATTTAGACAAACAATTCGATAATGTGTCTAATAAATACGAAAAGGTGTAAGGCAAGTTTTTCTCTAAGAAAATCATATTTATTACCGTTATTAAACTCAAATGCGATTTGTAAATGCTTCTGTATTGCGCCAGTAAATGATGATTTTCTAAAACAGCTTCCATTAAAACACTTTCAACTTCATCGTTGTTTTTGTAGTTAAAAGTTGAGCGTAAAACAGAAATTAAAGATAAAATTCTTTCAATATTTTTTCCAGCTTCTAATAAATAGAACCCATTATCTCTTGGGAGTGTTTCGTATATATTTCCGTAAAAAGAAAAAAGCCGAATATATAATTTATCTAAACTGTGATCAAACTCGCTAATGTTTCTTGAATGTGATTTTTTTAAATAAAAGAGACTGTCTTCTAATAAATTGATTATTCTACGATTGTCATGATTCCATTTTTCACTTACTTGGTTAATAGTATTGAGTAAGGATTGAAGATTATAAGTAAGGGAACCAGGTTTTTTAAAATCTTTGATTAATAGTACTAATTCAGGAATTGGATTTTCAAAAATAGAATCATCGATTTCTTCGTCTTCTGTAATTTTTCCAACAAAACCTGGATAGGTTTGCGTTAGATGGGTAAGCGATTTGAGCAAGACAACTAAAAAGTCTGGCTGTTTGTTGCCTTTGCGATTTACATTTTCATTAAGACGATTGAGAATAATTTTTAAGAAACATCGCAATGCCATAGTACGTTCGCATAACCTTCCCAACCAAAAAAGATTTTCAGCGTTGCGACTAGTTAAGGAATTTGTATGTTGATTTGTAGTGTTTTTTCTAACAACCAAACGTTTATTATCTTTAGGAGCATCAGTAATTATCCAAGTATCTTTTGATAGCCCACCGAATTGATTAGAAATCTCGAACTTATCTTTTATTGCCGAACTTCTTGTTAATCCGCCCTGCATAACCTTATAATCATCTTTTCCGTCAGAAACTAGAAAGGCTCTCATTGCAGCAAATCTAGGAACTATTTTTCCATCAATAAGTGAAGGAGTTGTAGAAAGACTAACTTCTTCCTGTGCTACATAATCTTTAGGACTCTTTAATATTAAATTTTTTAAATCTATTAATTCTTCAAAAGTTAATAATCTGCCATAAATAGATCTAAAACCTTGTTTGCGATTGGTTCGCTTTATAATTAATTTGGGTAAATTATTTAAAACATACTCTAATTCTTTGTCTTGGCCACACCACCACGTTGCTACTGAACTGATTAATAAAGGTTCGTTAAGTAAAAATTTGCACGCATTTTGCATGAATGCCATTAACCCATAATTTTCTAAAACACTAGTTCCTGGCGGATTTAAAACGGTAACATTTCCCAAACGTATTACTTGAAGCAAACCAGGTACACCAAGTAGCGAAGTTTTTATTAATTCTAAAGGATCACACCATTCATCATCAACTCTTCTAATAATAACATCAACTCGTTCTAATTGATCTATAGATTTTAGCCAAACATAACCATCTCTAACCAATAAATCATTTCCTTGAACAAGAGTATATCCTAGATAAGAAGACAAGTAAACGTGCTCAAAATAGGTTTCATTTCCTGGCCCTGGCGTTAAGAAAACAACATTTGGATTTTCGTTGTTTACAGAGCCTAAAGAGTCAACAGTTTCTTGTAAATGATTGAAATAAGGGGAAAGTTTACTCCTGAAAATATTTTTGTTAAGCTCAGGAAACACCTTACTCATTACAATTCTATTTTCTAAAGCATAACCTGAACCAGAAGGCGATTGAATACGATTGTCTAATAACCACATTTTACCATCAGGACCTCTGGCTAAATCACAAGCATACAAGAGCAACTGGTGATGTTGATTTTGTTTGATATCAAAACAAGGCAATAGAAAACCAGAATTATCAAAAACCAATTCTGCTGGAATTATTCCATTTTTAATTAAAAGTTGAGGACCATAAAGGTCTTTCAGAATTAAATCTAATAAATGAGCTCTTTGTTTTATTCCTTTTTCAATAGTCTCCCATTCTGATTGATGAATAAGAAACGGGATAGGATCTAATTTCCAAGGCCGATTCATTCCATTAGCAGAATTATAGACATTATAGGTTACACCATTCTCTTTTAACTTTTTTATAATTTCGTGATTCAGTACTTCTAATTTTTCCATACCTATTGATTCTAGGGTATCGAAAAGATTTTTCCAATAGATTTTTACATTGCCGTTTTGGTCTATTACTTCATCATATGAATTGATGGCTTCTTTGTAAGAATTTAAAAGCCCCAACGAAATATCTTGAATCATATCTGTTTTTTCTATGATTTACATTCTTTATAATTCCTGCAAAATACTAGTTTTATTGTAAAACGACAAGAAATTATACTTATTTGAATGCTCTAATCATTTTATTATTTTTTTGCTACCCAATAATGTCTCAAATCTAAAGTACTCGGATACTCAGGATTTATCAATTCTATAGGAGTTTCTGGTTTAAGGTCTGATTTATTTTCAGCGACAAATCGTGAGGCTGTCGGCGAATTAATTATTGGCGCAGTTTGTTCAACTGTGCTTGATGGTGTATGTCCAAAATCCCAGAAACGACTTATTTTTCTAGATTCTGCTTCGTAGCTGTTTACGGGATAGGTTTCAAAACTTCTTCCGCCAGGATGTGATACAAAATAGGTGCAACCGCCAATGACGCGATCGTTCCAAGTATCAACAATATCAAAAACCAATGGCACATCAACACCAATATTAGGATGCAAAGCCGATGGTGGATTCCAAGCTTTATAGCGAATCCCTGCAACATATTCTCCTTTTGTACCGGTACTTCTCAGTGGAATTCGACAACCTTTGCAAAGTAAAATATGGCGATCAGGAATGATACCTGAAACCTTTACTTGCAACCTTTCTAAAGAAGAGTCTACAAAGCGAGCAGTTCCTGAATTGGATAATTCTTCGCCTAAAACATGCCATGGTTCTATTCCCAAACGTATTTCTAGTTGGATATTATCAACCGTAATTCCGCCATGATGTGGAAATCTAAATTCAAAAAAGGGATCAAACCAAGAAATATCAAAGTCGTAACCGGCCTCTTTTAAATCATTAACAACATCAATCATATCCAAATAGGCGAAGTGTGGTAATAAAAATTTATCGTGAAGTTCTGTTCCCCATCGCACCAGTTTTTTCTTATACGGATTTTTCCAAAATTTAGCGACCAAAGATCTCACCAATAAAGTCTGTACTAAATTCATGTGTTTGTGAGGAGGCATATCAAAAGCTCTAAGTTCTAATATCCCAAGTCTTCCGGTAGAAGAATCTGGAGAGTACAATTTATCAATGCAAAACTCGGTTCGGTGTGTATTTCCTGTTATATCTACCAATAAATTTCTAAAAATTCTGTCAACCATCCAAAAAGGAACTTCCTCATCGTCAGGTATTTGTTCAAAAGCAATTTCCATTTCATAAAGACGTTCATCACGACCTTCATCAATTCTCGGAGCTTGACTTGTAGGCCCAATAAAAGGACCAGCAAATAGATAACTCAAAACTGGGTGATGTTGCCAATAGGTAATTAAGCTTCGGAGCAAATCAGGTCTTCTAAGAAGCGGGCTGTCTTCGGGTTTTGCAGCGCCAAGGGTAACGTGATTGCCTCCGCCAGTTCCTGTGTGACGGCCATCGACCATATATTTATCCGTACCTAAACGAGATAAAAAAGCCTCTTCGTAAAGTGCTGTTGTATTATCAACAATTTCTTGCCATGATTTTGCGGGATGCACGTTTACCTCAATTACACCAGGATCTGGCGTAACCATCATTTTTTCAATGCGGTAATCGGTTTCTGGTTGGTAGCCTTCAATTCTAACTGGCATTTGTAATTTTTCGGCAGTAGTTTCTACCGAAGCAATCAAGTCCAAATAGGTTTCTAAATAATCCGTTGGAGGAAGAAAAACATAAATGATACCGTCCCGTTCTTCTACACATAATGCAGTTGAAAATGTCTCTGTTTCGAACAGTAAAGATTCATTTTCTTCGACTTCATCTTCCGCTAGTTTTCGCTTTGGAGCTTTATAAGTTTCAGCTGTTGTCCCGTAACGTTCATCAAGTGATTGATAGTAATTTCCTAAAGGAGGTAATTCTTCAAACAAACTTCGCTCAATGGGTTGTTCTCTTTTAAGTTTTGAAACTTTAGGCAACGATTCTAATGGCAATCGTAAACCTATTGGAGAATTACCTGGAATGAGATAGCATTGTTGTCTTCTAAATTCCCAAACACAACCTACCCAAGTATTTGATTCGTGCAGCCATTTGATAGGAACGACAAATCCAGCAGGATTATTCAAGCCTTTTTCTAATAGTTTTGCTAAAGTATGACGCTGAACAGAATCTTTTAGGTTTACAGACAAAGGATCAAGATTTACAGGAAGCTTTCCTTCTTCTAATGCCCAATAAATAGGGTCTTCATAAGTAGGCGTGATGTTAGTAACCGATATACCTAAATATTTTGTTAGCTCAATTGCAAAGCGTTCTGCATCGTGAAAAGTAAACTTAGTTTGTTCTTCTTTGGCTACCAAATCATCATTTTTCCATAAAGGTAATCCATCTTTTCTCCAGTAAAGTGCATATTGCCAACGAGGAAATAATTCACCTGGATACCATTTTCCTTGCCCAAAGTGTAATAAACCACCATGAGCAAAACGTTTTTTTAAACGTAATGCTAAATCATAGGCTAATTTCCTTTTTAAAGGTCCATCAGCGGTGGAATTCCATTCGGGTGATTCAAAATCATCAATAGAAACAAAGGTGGGTTCGCCACCCATAGTAAGTCTTACATCACCTTCAATCAAATCTTTTTCTACATCATTACCTACTTTCATCACCTTACTCCATTGTTCTTCGGTGTAGGGTTTGGTTACTCTAGGATTTTCATGGATTCGGAATACACTATTATCAAATTCAAACTCCACATTACAAATTTCTGTAGCTCCAGTTACAGGTGCTGCGCTTTCGTAGTCGGGGGTACAACATAAAGGTATATGCCCTTCGCCAGCAAAAAGGCCAGATGTAGGATCAAGTCCAATCCAGCCCGCTCCAGGCAAATAGACTTCTACCCATGCATGCAAATCGGTAAAGTCTTTTTCAGGTCCAGAAGGACCATCAAGCGATTTTATATCTGGGGTAAGTTGTACTAAATAGCCAGAAACAAAACGTGCTGCCAATCCTAGGCTTCGAAGGACTTGTACCAATAACCAAGCAAAATCTCGACAAGAGCCACTTTTAATAGTCATGGTTTCTTCGCAACTTTGTACTCCAACTTCCAATCGAATATTATAATTTAATAAATTGAATATTTGCTGATTGGCATGCACTAGAAAATCGACCGTGATGAGGTCTTTTTGTAATGCCAAATGCGAAATAAACTTTGACATTTCTTCTCCAGTTTCTTTGACTTCCAAATAGGGAGACAACTCTTTCTCAAGATTTTTATCATATTTAAATGGAAATTTTTCAGCATATTCTTCTACAAAAAAATCGAAAGGATTTATCACCTGTAATTTGGCAATAACTTCAACTTCTACTCTTAACTCTGTGGTCAATTCATTAAAAACAACTCTTGCTTGGTAATTACCAAAAGGGTCTTGTTGCCAATTGATAAAGTGGTTTTCAGGATAAATTTTGAAAGTATACCCTTCAATCGATGTTCGGGAATGAGATGTAGGTCGGAGCTTGAAAATATGAGGAAATAGCTTTACACTTCGGTCAAATTTGTAAGCTGTTTTGTGTGAAATGGCTATTTTGATGGACATGTTTTTTTATTTAAATCATTTATACAAATATTATAAAAAAAACATTATTTTTCGGTTCATATTGATAAAAATCTATCAAATTTTAAAAAATTGACCTATTATTATTGACTATATTGTTTTTTTATGTAAATAATGCAAAATTCGTTTTAATTCATTTGTTAAATGATTATTGTAATAGCCTTTATTATTTTTACTTGTTTTTCCTGAATAGCACGATGGGTCATTTAATAAAAAAGCGTCTCAACAAATAATGGTTAAGACGCTTTATAAAATGTAGTGGGAAAAATAATTTAAAATTGATTTATAGTTTGTCTAATTGCTACTAATTTTGTCATTAATCCTTCAAAAAGATCTAAATGAAGCATATTTGCTCCATCACTTTTAGCATTTGCAGGATCGAAATGGGTTTCTATAAATATTCCATCGACACCAACAGCTATTCCAGCTTTTGCTACAGTTTCAATCATATCAGGTCTTCCGCCAGTAACTCCAGCCATTTGATTGGGTTGTTGTAAAGAATGTGTAACGTCGAGCACTGTAGTGGCAAAGTGTTGCAAGGTTGGAATTCCTCTAAAATCAACAATCATATCTTGATAGCCAAACATGGTTCCTCTATCGGTAACCATTACGTTTTGATTGTTACAATCCAATACTTTTTGTACGGCATGCTTCATACTTTCGGGACTCATAAATTGCCCTTTTTTTAGGTTAACTACCTTACCAGTATTGGCTGCAGCCACAACTAAATCGGTTTGACGAACTAGAAAAGCTGGAATTTGCAATACATCAACATAAGCAGCTGCCATGACGGCATCTTCATTAGTATGAATATCTGTTACGGTTGGCACTCCAAAGGTTTCAGAAACTTTTCTAAGAATTTTTAAAGCTTTTTCATCACCAATTCCTGAAAAACTGTCAATTCTGGAACGATTTGCTTTTTTAAATGACCCTTTAAAAACGTACGGAATTTTTAGTGTATCTGTAATTGTAACTAATTTTTCGGCAATTCGCATAGCCATTTCTTCACCTTCGATAGCACAAGGGCCCGATAAAAGAAAAAAATTACCGCTATTAAGATGTTTTATTTGTGGGATATGTTGTAAGTTCATAGTGATTTTTTTGTTAAATCAAAGGTAATTAGGAATTCTGAATTTCTAGTTACGAAAGCTATTTATTTAGACTCAAACCCACAGGAATCAATAAAGCTCCCTTTTCATAAATGTTGAAATATAGTCTTAGTGGTTTTTTTTGTCCTTCCCAAGTTATTTCGTAAACATCAAGTAACCCAACACCCATTTCGCTTTTTTTGGTTGGAAAAGGGCAACAACTCTCTATTTTTTCGAATTTAATTTTTTCGCCATTAGGACCAGCCAAAGCATTTAAAAATCGTTCTTGATTGATAACTTCATTTTTAGTGTTTCCATAAAATACATTTATAGGATAATCTTTGTCATATCCGTATTTTTTGTCTTTACTATATGCTGTTATTACAAAAGTATTTTTGGCTGTTAGTTTAGGAATAGGTGCTGAGTCGTCAATATTTTTTAAAGTCGATTTTGTGCTTACACAAGAACTTAAAGCACCTGCAAGTAGTATAATAAAATGTTTTACTTTCATTTTTTATGTTTTATTATTTTTAGTTTTTAGAAAAAATGCTACAATTGCTGAAGTAAACACGCCCATAGACAATCCTCCAAAAACACCTTGCAGTATATAGTTTTTTAAACTAAAATAGGCTTCTGCTTGCTCTTGAGTTTGCACTTTATTTTCAACAGCATACTGGATAATATTTGTGAAAAACTGTGGAGAGATTAGGGTAAAAGTAATATATTGTACCATTGGACTCAAAATACTAATAACAATTGATAAAATTGTACCAGATAAAAAACCTTGTCTCCAAGTCATATTTCCATTAAAAATGGATTGTTTTTTCTCTTTTAATGCCAGAAAATATACAGCAATTGCAATTACAGCAAATACATTAGTGTAAATTACTTGCTTACTAATGTATTTGTCATGAAGCCCAACAGCATTTTCTACAATCATCCATACAAGAGTAGCGATACTAAAAAGGAGCCCCCATTTTATTTCTATGCCTATTTTTTTCATCTAATACATTTTAAAATTTCTTTTCAAAAATACTAGTTTATTTCAAATTCTAAATATTTAGCTTCTAAAATCATTTGAATTCTTATTTTTGTGTAAACTTATTAACTATGGATTTTATTTTTCAAACTTGGTCTTGGTATATTTCTGGTTTTCTAATTGCAATAATCATGCTAACGCTAAATTTTTTTGGAAAAACATTCGGAATGTCGTCTAATTTACAAACACTTTGTACTATGGTAGGCGCCGACAGGTTTTCAGACTATTTTAGGATTAATTGGAAGTCTAATAGATGGAATCTTGCAGTTGTTCTTGGAGCTATGTTAGGGGGATTTGTGGCGGTACATTTTATGAGTGTGCCTACTAATGTTTCTATTAATCCAAAAACTATAGAGCAATTAGCAAAAATGGGAATTGAAGCTCCTAACGGAAAGTTATTGCCCAAAGCCTTATTTGGCAATGCTGTTTTTCAATCTCCTAAAATGATTGTTATACTTGTCATTGGAGGAATTTTAATTGGTTTTGGTTCACGGTATGCTTCGGGATGTACTTCTGGTCATGCTATTGCAGGAATGAGTAATTTACAAATTCAATCTTTGAAAGCTGTAATTGGATTTTTTATTGGTGGACTAGTAATGTCGCATTTTATTTTACCCTTAATTTTTTAAAAAATGAAACTATTAAAATACATAATTGTTGGATTTGTTTTCGGAATTGTACTTACAAAATCAGAAGCCGTTTCTTGGTATCGCATTTATGAAATGTTTCAATTTCAATCGTTTCATATGTACGGAATAATCATGGTTGCTATTGCAACGGGTGTAATAGGATTGCAAATTATAAAAAGAATACAATTAAAAAATATAAAAGGCGAACCGATTGTAGTTCCTGATAAAGAGAATGGCTCCTTACGATTTTGGGTTGGCGGAATTATTTTCGGATTAGGATGGGCATTGGTAGGATCTTGTCCTGGGCCCATTTTTATTTTATTGGGTGCAGGATTTTTGCCAATGCTGTTGGTGCTTTTTGGAGCACTAATCGGTACTTTTTTGTATGGATTGCTAAAGGATAAATTAATACATTAAATTTGTTAATAAAAGCTTAAATGAATTTTATAGTAGATTAGTTAAAATTAGTTAAATTTAAAACTTTGTAACTATTAAAACTTTAAGACATGAAAAAAATTATATTATTATTTATTTCAATTATTACTATTGGATTGACATCTGTATCTTGTAATAAGGACGATGACAACAATTCTACTGCTACTATAGAAGGCAAATGGATTCCTTCTAAAGAAGGAGAAACCGAAGCTACCTTAACAGATTATGAGCATACTGCAGGATGTAACAAAGATTATATGATTATTTCATCAGGTGGTCAAATTAGTTTTTACTCTTATGATAATGAAAGTGGTACATGCAGTGAAAGTATTGACACAGGTACTTGGATAAGAAATGGAAATACAATTACTATTTCTTATGAAGGAGTTGTAGTTTTAGAAACAGAAATTATAAACTTAACTAGTTCGGAATTAAAAACTAAGGATACTGCTGATGGTTTTATTACAGTGTTTACTAGAGGATAATATTATAAAAGCATATTATGTAAAGACCTGATTCGTATAAGAACTAATCAGGTTTTTTTATATAATTTCGGCACTCAAACCTGCTTCTAATAATTGTGTACATTGCGGTTTTAGTTCTTCAAAAGAACCAGTTTTTACGGTGCATTTTCCTTTGTAATGTACTAAAATTGCACATTGCTCTGCCTGTATTGCGGTATGATTGCAAACCGATATTAAAGTTTCAATAACATGATCAAAAGTATTAACATCATCGTTAAAAAGTACAATTTCATGGTTAATGTCAACCGCTTCAAGTACTGAGGTATCTTGTTGAGTTTTTTCTATTGTTGCCATTTTCAGACCTTTATAATTATTTGACTTTTATTCTATAAATTACAATGCTAATTTACATATTTTAAAGAAACCCAATTGTTTCTTTCTAGTTTTTTAACATACGTTAATCCTTTTTCAATACAAGAATCATTTATGAAAGGAATGTCTTCTGCATAAAAGCCACTAAATAAAATAGTCCCTTTTGGATTAAGGCAATCTACATAACTTTGCATGTCATTCAACAAAATGTTTCTATTGATGTTGGCAATAATCAAATCGTATTTTTTATCTTTTAGCAACGCTGCATCTCCCTCATAAACCGTAATGTTTTTGCAATTGTTGCGTTCGGCATTTTCAATAGAATTCAAATAACACCAATTGTCAATATCTATAGCATCAATAGGTTTTGCTCCTTTCATTTCTGCAAGAATAGCAAGAATTGCTGTTCCACAGCCCATATCTAATGTTTTCATTCCAGTAACATTCGTTTCTAATAAATGCTGAATCATCATGTGGGTAGTTTCGTGATGACCTGTTCCGAAACTCATTTTAGGTTCAATTATAATATCAAACTCAGCATTGGTTTTAGAATGAAACGGAGCTCGAACAAGACATTTTCCGTCAACATCAATAGCTTCAAAATTCTTTTCCCATTCCTCGTTCCAATTTACTTGTTCTATTTCTTCGATGGTATAGGAAATTATAAATTCAGGAGAATTTAAAATCTGAACCTCTTCTAAAATAGTTTCATTCCAAAATTGTTTCTGAATGTAGGCTGTAACTCCAAAATCACTTTCTACGAAACTTTCGAAAGGCAATTCGCCTAATTCAGCAACAAGAATTTCAGAACCCATGTGCCTCGTCAGTTCGCTTAGGCTTGTGTCTTTTGGTTCAACTGTAAAATGATACCCTAAATAGATGTTTGACATTTTTTTTTTGCAAAGGTAAGAATCTCTTTTGTTGAATTTTTAAAAAATAAAAAAGAGATTTGAATATTCAAATTCAAATCTCTCTAAGTCAATTAATTTAGCTGTTTTAAATAGCATTTACAATTGCAGCAAAATCATCTGCTTTTAGTGCAGCACCTCCAATTAATCCTCCGTCAACATCTGGTTTTCCAAAAATTTCTTTAGCATTTTCTGGTTTTACGCTTCCTCCATAAAGAATTGAAACGTCTTCTGCAATATCGCTTCCAAAAGCTTTACGAACGGTTTCTCTAATAAATTCGTGCATTTCTTGTGCTTGTTCTGGCGAAGCCGTTTCACCAGTTCCTATTGCCCAAACGGGTTCGTAAGCAAGAACAATATTTTCCCAAGCTGATTTATCAATTTGAAATAATCCGTCTCTTAATTGGTTTTCAACTATATTAAAATGTTGCTTGTTTTGACGGTCTTTTAGTTCTTCTCCAAAACAAAAAATTACTCTTAAATCGTGTTTTAACGCAGCGTCTACTTTAAATGAAATTATAGCGTCAGTTTCATGAAAAATTGCACGACGTTCTGAATGGCCTAGTATTACAGTATTTACACCGATACTTTTTAGCATGTCTGCTGAAATTTCTCCAGTAAATGCTCCACTTTCTGCTTGATGCATATTTTGCGCAGCCACCTGAATGTTTGTAAACTCTAAATGATTTACAGCCGATGATAAGTTTACAAATGTTGGCGCAACAATGATTTCTACATCTTTATCATTTGGCAATTTATCAATTAATTCGTTTAATAAATCTTCTGTTTCCTCAGTATTTTTATTCATTTTCCAGTTTCCTGCAACAATTTTTTGTCTCATTATTTTATTGATTTTAAGGTTGTGTTTATTTTTTCGAAATCAGTTTCTATGGCACGATATATTATAATTTTCCCCGTTTTGTCGATGATTATATATCTTGGTATCCAATCTAAATCTATTGCTTTTCCAAAAGAGCCATTCATTCCATTATTCGCTAAATAATGGTCGCCTTTAATTTGGTGTTTTTCAATACCATCTTTCCATTTATTGATCGTTTTATCTAATGATATGAAAACATAAGAAACTTCGGAATTGTTTTTTTGTAGTTCTTTTATTTTAGGCATTGCTTTTACACAGTCTCCGCACCAAGAAGCCCAAAACTCAATTACTAAAGTTTTACCTTTATACTGATTTAAAACATTTTGAAAGGCAATAAAATTCCCATCGGTAGCGATAATTTTTTCTTCTAATGCTTTTTTTGAAAATTCTGTTTCTTGAGCATGAGAACAAGAAATGGTAGAAAAACATAAAATGATATAGGCAATTATTATTTTAATTTTCATCGATTAATTTTGAAATACAAATTTACATTTATAAATCGTTACTTTAAAATGAATTAATTTAAATTTTTAAGTTTAAGAAAAAGTAAAAACGAAAAGTATGAATTGTAAAGTTTTTTATTAAAAACGGCTTTATAAGCAATAAATTTTTTATATAATTGCGCTTAATTTAAGATTTGGCTTCTTTTTGTTCATCTAAAAAGACATGAGAAGTTTTTTTTCTTTTTTTAGGAAAAAACTCATTTTTAACTTTAATGACGAATAGTAAAGAAGATACGGCCATCAAAATACACCCTAAAAGAATATGAAAAGTATTTCCTAGAAGAGGGTTTTCCTTAGTAGATACATAATTTAAAAGATAGTATCCCAAAACAAAAAAGACAATACAAGATAGTATTATCTTAATATTTAGATTTCTTTTTATTCTTCTGCTTTTAGAAATACCCATAGTCTTATAACAATTAATATAAACTATAATTTTAAATCATTGATGTCATTATAATGCACTTTTTGTTTTATGACGGCATTTTCTATTACAATAATACTTGGATTTGCCCTTTCAATTGTTTTTAAAGTAGTTGCATCGCAGAAATAAAAGTCAAAAGTATATCCATACACTTTTTTTACACTTGTAATTTCTTCTGGAGATGAAGCGGTCATTCCAACAACTTTATAGCCTTTAGATTTTGCTAAAAGATTTAATTGCTCCAATTTTTCTAAGCCTTTTTTATCCGATTTAATTAAATCATAAGTTACAAAAAGCATTAATTTAGGTTCTTTTAATAGTTCGTCTTTATAATCAGAACCGTCTTTTTCCATGGCAAAATCATGAATAGGAGGTATGTAACCTGTTGAAATTATATTATCTTTTCGGTCTACAAATGTTGCACCTTCTGGAATAGACATCAAATCTTTTTCGGTAAATTCTTTATTTACCCCATTTAGGTTATAAATAAATACCATTTCAACGACACTTTTAGGAGCGTTGTCAGGTATTTCCATTCCTTTAATGATATTTGTTCCTACTTTGTATGCTCTAAAATCTTTTAGCGGTAAATGATTTAATACCCAATAGCCCATAAACGCGCATAAAACGATACTTAAAATAAAAAGAACATTTGTAAATTGATTTGAGAATATGGGTTTGATTACTTTTTTATTGAAAAACAAAATCATAATAAAAAACAACAACACAATATCTTTTGTAAAAGATTGCCAAGGGGTTAGTTTTAAGGCATCACCAAAACAACCACAATCGGTTACTTTGTTAAAATAAGCGGAGTAAAATGTTAGAAAAGTAAAGAAAACAATCATTAACAATAAGTTCCAAAGCGTAAATTTAGATTTGTAGCCAATGAGTAACATAAACCCTAAGACTGTTTCGAAAATAACTATAAAAACTGCAATTGCTAAAGAGTAAGGGACTAAAAAAGGAAGATTTAGAACGGTTTCCCCAAAATATTCTCCTAGTTTATATGAAAATCCTATAGGGTCATTAAGCTTTATTAATCCGGAAATAATAAATAAGATTCCAACAAAAATTCGTGAAAACTGAACAATATTTTTTTTCATCATTTGATTTATAAAAAGTAAATATAAACAAGATTATTTAAAAAAGAAATACCAAAATTAATTTTTTGATGAAAATCGCATTAAAATTAAAGCAAAAACGGCATAATTAATCATATCTTGATAATTGGCGTCAATTCCTTCAGAAACTAATGTTTTACCTTTGTTGTCTTCAATTTGCTTTACACGAAGTAGTTTTTGCAAAATTAAATCGGTTAATGAACTCACTCGCATTTCACGCCAAGCCTCACCATAATCGTGATTTTTAGCTTCCATAAGTTCCTTCGTGATTCTTATTTTGGCATCATATAATTCGGTTGCTTTTTCAACATCCAAATCAGGTTGATCTACAACACCAAGCTCTAACTGTATCAAAGCCATTATGGAATAATTAATGATTCCAATAAATTCTCCAGTTTCATCTTCGTCAACTTTTCTAATATCATTTTCTTGCAAACTTCTAATTCTTTGCGCTTTTATGAATATCTGATCGGTTAAAGATGGTAATCTTAAAATACGCCATGCACTGCCGTAATCTTTCATTTTATTGATAAAGAGGGTTCGACAAATTTCTATTACCGAATCGTATTCTTGTGATGTATTCTTCATTATTGATGTATATTTGTATTCAATTTTTTTGCTTCCCACGATTCAGCCTAAAGGCTTCGGGTCAAAAATAGTATATTTTTTCGAATCATGTGTTTTCAAATTTATTTACCTCGACTCAAAAAATTAAAACATATAAAATGACCATAAACTGTAAAGGAAATCTCATCGATTTAACAACACCAAAAGTGATGGGTATTTTAAATGTTACTCCAAATTCTTTTTTTGATGGTGGAAAACATAAAAGTGATAAAGAGATTTTAAATCAAGTTGAAAATATGCTTCGAGAAGGAGCTACGTTTATTGATATTGGAGCCTACTCTAGCAAACCTAAAGCCGAGTTTGTTTCAGAAAAAGAAGAATTAGAAAGAATACTTCCAGTAATACAATCTATTTTAAAACAGTTTCCCGAAACAATACTCTCCGTCGATACTTTTCGAAGTGAAGTTGCTAAAGTTTGTGTTGAAAATGGGGTAGCTATGATTAATGATATTTCGGCCGGAAGTTTAGATGAAAATATGTTTCAAATCATAGCAAAATATAAAGTGCCTTATGTAATGATGCATATGCGTGGCACGCCGCAAACGATGCAATCGCTAACCAATTATGACAATATAGTTAAGGAAATGATTTTCTATTTTTCTGAAAAAGTAGCGAAAGCAACAAGCTTAGGAATTACTGATTTGATTCTAGATCCAGGATTTGGATTTGCAAAAACGTTAGAACAAAATTATGAAGTATTGCAAAATATTGAATTGTTTCAAATGTTAGAATTACCCATTTTAGTAGGTATTTCTCGAAAATCTATGATTTATAAAGTATTGAATTCTAATCCTAATGATGCTTTAAACGGAACAACTATTTTAAATACAATTGCATTAATGAAAGGAGCAAAAATTCTTAGGGTTCATGATGTAAAAGAGGCTGTAGAATGTGTCAAATTAATGCAAAATTTGCATTAAATATTTTATTGATGATGATACGGTTCGTTTTTTAAAATAGTAAAGCTGCGATACAATTGCTCAATAAAAAACAAACGCACCATTTGGTGGGAAAAGGTCATTAAGGATAACGAGATTTTTCCATTTGCTTTACTATAAAGGGTTTCTGAAAATCCGTAAGGACCACCAATTACAAAAACTAAGGTTTTGATTCCTGCATTCATTTTCTTTTGTAATTCTTCTGAAAACGCTATGCTAGAAAATGTTTTTCCGTTTTCGTCCAATAGAATTAATTGGTCTGTTGGTGTGATTTTTGCCAAAATCAATTCGCCTTCTTTTTCTTTTTGCTGGCTTTCTGACAAGTTTTTTACATTTTTTATATCAGGAATAATTTCTAAATCGAATTTGATGTAAAAAGACAATCTTTTTTGATATTCCTCAATAAGAGATTGTAAATTTTTATTATCAGTTTTGCCAATAGTAATAAGTTTAATATTCATTGTAAAAATTCTTTAAATACAAAGTAACTGAAAAACATAAAAGATTGCTATTTATTTCAAATTCAATTAAAACTAGGAACAAATGAAATTAAACTTTGTTTTCTATTTTTAGCAAATAAAGTAATCTAAAACAGCTAATTACAGCAATAATCCCTAGAGTTCCCATCAAGATCCAGTTTGTTTGATAGCCATAGCGGTCGATTACTTCCATTCCTGTTTTAGAACTGGCAATGTGTGCCAAACTAAAACTCATTGTAAACAAAGCCATATAGCGTCCTTCGTGACCTTTTGGAGCACGACTTAAAGCAAAAGAATTCGAAAAAGGAAAAATAAACATTTCGCCAAAAGTGATAAAAATAATGCTGAAAATAAAAATACCAGCCCAACCTATTATCATTAATAAGTAAAAACTCATAGCCATAAGTAATGAACCCCATAGCATAATTTTAGTTTTACTAATTTTATTTCTTTCAAAGGCACTTACTATTGGCATTTCTAAAAAGAAAATGAGTAATCCGTTTAGCGTCAATAAAAGACCGCTTTGAAACTCTGTTAATCCATACATTTCATGATGATACAAAGGTAAAGTTGTAAATATTTGAAAAAAAAGTACTGCAGTAAGGAAACAAACAAATAGAAAAAGCCAAAATATTTTATCTTTAAATACGGATAATACTTGAACGGAATTTGAATCATGAACAATTGTTGGCGTTTTTTTCTTTTCTTTTACTAATAATGCAAAAATTAGAATCGCAATAATACAAGTTAAACTATCAGTCCAAAACAAACCTTTGTAGCCAATTCCCATAATAATTAATCCTCCTAAAGCAGGACCAGCAGCAAAACCAAGATTTACAGCCAATCGAACTAATGTTAAAGCTCTTGTTCGATTTTCAGGTTTTGCATAAACACCCAATGATACAAACATGGCGGGTCTAAACATGTCCGCAATAGTCATAATTGCAAAAACACTAAAGCACAAGCCCCAAAATGAAGTGATGAATTGTAAAATAAAAAATAGTATTCCGCTTGAAAACAAACTAAAAACCATGACTTTATAGAATCCAATTTTGTCGGATAATTTTCCGCCTAACCAAGAACCCAACATCGATCCGAGACCAAAACAAACCATAATCCAACCCACTTCATTATAAGAAAAACCCAAATCTTCCTTTAAATATTTGGTCAAAAAAGGTAAAACCATCGTTCCTGCACGATTGATAAAGGTTATTATGGCAAGAATCCAAATCTCTCTAGAAAATCCCTTATAATTATCAATATAACGTTGCAAACCAGTTTTGAGCATACTACTATTTAAGAGTAGCAAAGGTAAAAAACTTTGTGTCTTTAATGCTTTGTGACTTTACAACTTTTAAACTATTTTTGCAAAATGGAATTCTTTAATTTACACACTCATAATTACACTAATTCTAAGGATATTTTAGAATTAGTCAATCAATATCCAAATGAGTTTGATAAAAAAATCCCTTACTATTCCATAGGTATTCATCCATGGAAAATTGAAGAAAATAGGGTAGAAGCCGAATTAAAGATTATTGAAAGTAAACTTCAAACTATAAATTGTTTGGCAGTTGGAGAATGTGGATTAGATAAACGTATTGAAACTTCGTTAGACTTACAGATTACTATTTTTGAAAAGCAATTGCTTTTAGCCGAAAAATATAAAAAGCCAGTCGTAATTCATTGTGTTGCTGCTTTTCAAGAAGTAATTGAAGTTAAAAAAAGACTTCAAATTTCAGTTCCAATGATTATTCACGGATTTTCAAAAAATGAACAAGTTGCTAGACAATTGATTGAAAATGGATTTTATTTGTCGTTTGGAAAATATTTATTGCAAAATCCTGAACTAGAATCTGTTTTTAAAAATATTCCCAATAATCGATTTTTTTTAGAAACGGATACTATTGAAGACGGAATTTATGAAGTATATGCTTTGGCAGCAAAATATAAAAATTTAGATTTAACAGCATTAAAATTAATAATTGAAAATAATTTTCAAAAAGTATTTACAACATAAATAATAGCATATACAAATGGCAGCATGGACAGAAAGAGCTGAACTTTTATTTAAAAAAGAAGGTTTAGAAAATTTAAAAAAGGCAAATGTATTAATTGTTGGAGTTGGCGGAGTAGGCTCTTTTGCAGCCGAATTTATTGCTCGAGCGGGTGTAGGTAAAATGACAATAGTTGATGGAGATGTTGTTGATATAACTAACATTAACAGGCAATTACCCGCATTACATTCAACAGTAGGTTTGCCTAAAATTGATATTGTTGGTAATCGATTGTTAGATATCAATCCAGAATTGCAACTGACAAAAGTAAAAGAATTTCTTTCGCCAGAACGCGCTTTTGAGATTGTCACTGAAGACTATGATTATGTTTTGGATTGCATTGATAGCTTAACCCCTAAATTAAATTTGATTATTGCCGCTAAGCGAAAAAGAGTAAAAATTATCAGCAGTATGGGTGCTGGAGGAAAGATGGAAGCTTCTAAAGTAAAAGTGGCCGATATTAATAGTACTGTAAATTGTTTTTTGGCGAAAGCCATGAAAAAGAAATTGAAAGCTGTAAAAATTGATAAATTAAAAGTAGTCTATTCATCTGAAATTCAAGATGAAACAAGCCTGAAAATGACTGATGGTTCTAATTTTAAAAAATCATTTTATGGAACCAATAGTTATATGCCAGGGCTTTTTGGATTACATGCAGCCGAAACGGTTATACGATATCTTCTTAAAAATAACGAACCAAACACCAAAACTTCCAACTCCTAACTTCAAATGATACAAACTGTAATTTTCGATATGGATGGCGTTATTGTTGATACAGAACCTGTTCATCATTATGCCTATTTTCAACATTTTGAAGAGCTAGATATTAAAGTTTCTCAAGAACTGTTTACAACTTATATGGGAAATTCTACTCGAAATACTTTCCAGAAATTGAAACAAACTTTCGATTTAGAATATGATGTAGAAGATTTGATTTTAAGAAAACGAACTCTTTTTAATGATGCTTTCGATAAAAAAGAAGATTTGATTCTGTTAGATGGTGTTGAAAAATTAATTAAAGATTTATTTCACAACGGTATGCAATTGATACTGGCATCATCAGCATCAAAAGTAACTATTGATCGCGTTTTTACACGATTTAATTTACATTCTTATTTTAGTCATATTGTTTCTGGTGAAGATTTTCCGAAATCGAAACCGCATCCTGCTATTTTTGAACATGCCGTTTCTTTATCAAAAACATCAAAAGAAAATTGTATTGTTATAGAAGACAGTACCAATGGGATTATTGCCTCTAATGCTGCAGGAATTTTTTGTATTGGTTATAATAGTGTCAATTCTAAAATGCAAGATTTTTCACTAGCAAATAAAGTAATTCAGCATTTTGATGAATTGAATTTTGAGAAAATTAGGAGTATAAAATAGCTTTACCCAACGGCTTCTTTAAAAACCCTTAAACAGCGTTCTCTTGCCATTTTATGATCTACTATAGGTTTTGGATAATCAAAGGTTTCAAGTTCTGGAATCCATTTTTTGATGTATTTTAGGTCTTTGTCAAACTTTTTGATTTGCTCTGTAGGATTAAAAATTCTGAAATAGGGAGCCGCATCAACGCCACTTCCTGCAGCCCATTGCCAGTTTCCTACATTACTAGCTTGCTCGTAATCGAGTAGTTTTTGGGTAAAATAAGTTTCGCCCCATCTCCAATCTATGAGTAAATGTTTGCATAAAAAACTCGCCACTATCATCCGAACCCGATTGTGCATGTGTCCTGTAGCATTCAACTCTCGCATGCCAGCATCTACAAAAGGATAACCCGTTTTTCCTTCACACCATTTTTTAAAATCTTCTTCATTATTATTCCACTGTATAGCATCATATTTTGGTCGGAAACTTGCATTTTTTGTATGTGGGAAGTGCCACAATATTTGCATAAAAAATTCTCTCCAAATCAGTTCTTTCAGGAACGTTTCATTTTGCTCCAGAATAGCTTTACCTACCATTTTCCGAATAGAAACTGCCCCAAAACGAAGATGCGCCCCTAAATATGAGGTTTTATTTTGATATGGAAAATTTCGTGTTGCTTCATAATTTTGAATTAAGCTACTAGAAACATCATAGGGAGTTACTTTGATTTTAGAAGTTTCAAAACCTATAGTTTCCATACTCAAAAAAGGATAGTTGTGAGTGGCAATTTTATCTAGAAAATCTTCTGAATTATAATTTTCTAAAGTGATATGCTTGAATTTTTCTTTCCATTTATTAGAATATGGAGTGTAAACTACATAGGGCAATCCATCCTCTTTTGTAACTTCCGATTTTTCAAAAATAACTTGATCTTTGTAGGTTAAAAATTCTATTTTGTATTTTTTAAAAACTTGAAAAACAGCTAAATCACGTTTTCTGGCATAAGGCTCATAATCATGATTAGTGTAAACAGTTTCTATTTTATTTTCTTCAGCCAACTGCTCAAAAATCAATTCTGGTTTGCCATGAAAAACAGCCAATGATTTGCCTATTTGTTGTAACTGAAGATTAATTTTTTGCAACAATTCATGAATAAAAGTAACACGAGCATCGTTTTTTGGAAGTTCTTTAAGAATGTCTGAGTCAAAAATAAATATGGGAAGAACATCTTTACCACTCGTTAAAGCTTGGTATAAGCCATTATTATCGTCAATTCTTAAATCACGTCGAAACCAGAATACATTCATATTTTATCTTTTACTTAAAATGGAATACATTTAAAAAATATTATCCATTAACTAATAAAGTAGACATTCCTCCATCTACATGCATAATTTGTCCTGAAATCCAAGATGAATTTTCACTTAAAAGAAAGCTAGCCATTTGCGCTAAATCTTCAGGTTGACCAAATCGTTTTAATGGATGTCTTTCAGCTGATTTTTCTTGCTTGGTTTCATTATTTAAAAATTTATCTGCTAATGGTGTATTGGTTAATGAAGGCGCAATTACATTTACTCGAATTTTAGGAGCATACTCAGCTGCCAAAGCTTTAGCAAAACCTTCTATTGCTCCTTTTGCGGCAGCTACACTAGTATGAAAAGGCATTCCCATTGAGGCCGCTACACTACTAAACAATACAATACTCGATTGATTGGAAGCAGAAAGTTGTGGTAAAATAGATTGAATGACTTTTACCATACTAAAGAAATTAATGTTCATATCACTTTCAAAAGTTTCCAATTTTAATCCTCTGAAAGGTCTTAAATTAATACTTCCTGGGCAATAAACCAATCCGTCAATCACAGCAGGCAATAAAGAACTGTCTATCGAATCAGTCAAAGCATCAAAAGGAATATGAGTGACGTTTAGCTGTTCTAAATTTTCTGAAGTTCTAGAAGCAACAAAAACATTATTTTTATTTTCTAACGCTGTTGCTATGGCAAGACCAATTCCTTGTGAACCACCAATTAATAGTATATTTTTCATATGTAGATTTTTATTGTTTTTATATGGTCATATGTAATTGCTTCGCCTGTTCGAGCAAAGCTCTCGGGTCGCATATCTTGATTGGTGTATTGCGACCAATTTTAGGTTATGCTCATTTCATAGTTATGATTTGAATTCGCCAAATAGTTCAATTAATTTCTTATGTCTGTAATCGAAAATTTCATCCAATTTTGGTTTTACTAAAAAAGGATGAACCAATTGTCCTAAAATCCCCATTGGAACTTTATAATCTATAATATCTTCCATTTCTACACCACCGGGGATTTCCTTTATAAAATGTTTGTGATGCCAAAGTGCATAAGGACCAAAACGTTGCTCATCTACAAAATATTTTTTGTCTTGAACATGAGTAATTTCGGTAACCCATTTTGTTTTTATTCCTAAGATTGGAGTAACAATATATTGTATAATTTGTCCGGGATACATAGGCCTATCCGCTCCAGACTCTATAACAAAACCCATATATTCCGGTGTAATAGTTTTTAAGTTTTTTGGGTTAGAAAGAAATTCCCAAGCTTCTTCTATAGTTATTGGTAAATTTTGTTTGCTTTTTTTAGTATAAATCTTCATTATATTTTTTTTGTAAAGATAACTATTTTGTTTTATAATATTTAAAAAATGTTAAACAAAATTAATATTCAAATTAAGGAATTATTAACACATATACAGTTACGAATTTGTAATTTTGATACTTAACTAAATATTTAATTATGAAAAAAATAATTGTTTTGTTGGCAATAATGATTGCTAATTTTGTTACAGACGCACAAGTAAAAACTCCAGCACCTAGTCCTAAATCAAAATTAGAACAAGTTGTAGGTTTAACAGATGTTACTATAGAATATTCTAGACCAAGTGCTAAAGGGAGAACTATTTTTGGAGATTTAGTGCCTTTTGGTAAGTTATGGAGAACAGGAGCGAATGCCAATACCACAATTTCGTTCAGTGAAGATGTAGTTATTGATGGAAAAACACTAAAAAAAGGAAAGTACGCAATATATACCACTCCGAAAGCTGACAATTGGGAGATTGTTTTTTATTCAGAAACAGACAATTGGGGAACGCCAGATGAGTTTAGCGAAAGTAAAGTTGCATTGCGAACCACTGCGAAATCTGAAATGTTAAATAGACCAGTAGAGAGTTTTACGATTTCGATTAATAATTTAGACAATAATTTTGCCCATCTTGAATTGTCTTGGGAAAAAACTTTGGTAGCAGTAAAATTTGAAGTTCCAACTCAGAAAATGGCAATGGCCAGTATCGAAAAAGCATTAGCGGGGCCTACATCTGGTGATTATTTTTCATCAGCTCAATATTTATTTCAATCGAATGGTGATACAAATAAAGCATTAGAATATGTAAATAAAGCTTTATCTATGGTTAAAACAGGAGAAGATGTTCCGTTTTGGCACTTGAGATTAAAATCATTAATTCAGGGAAAATTAAATGATAAAAAAGGAGCTATCGAAACAGCAAAATTATCTATGGCAGGAGCTGAAAAAGCAAAAAATGCTGACTATGTAAAAATGAATAAAGAGAGCATAGCGGAATGGAGTAAAAAGTAATTTTAGAAGATACCTTAAAACCGTAAACTCAAAATAAAATTGAGTTTACGGTTTTTTTTATGTAATTAATCAAAAGCTTCTTTATCATTTCCAACTATCATCTGAATAGAGATCGATAGAAAAATGGTAAACATTGCACCAATAAAATTCAACCACAAGAAACTAACTACTTCCAAATAATAGATATAAAAAATTAATAATTGGCTGATAACTGCCCCCCAAAAAATAGCTTTGGCTTTTACAAATTTAATATAGAAACCTACTAAAAATATTCCTAATACTGTACCGTAAAAAATGGAACCTACAATGTTTACCAATTGAATTAAGTTTTCAAATAAGGTGCCGACGCAAGCAAAAAGTATTGCGATTATTCCCCATAAGATGGTAAAAAACTTAGTAGCGTTTACAAAATGTTTTTCGGTTTTTTCTCCTTTTACGTTTCGTTTATATATATCTATTGCTGTTGTAGAAGCCAGTGCATTTAAACCAGATGCTGTTGATGACATAGCTGCAGATAAAATTACGGCCAATAATAATCCAATTAATCCTTTGGGTAAGTAGTTTAAAATGAAATGAATAAATACATAATCTTTATCGTTGGTCTCTGATTTTGGATCCGCTTGTGTGATAATTTCTCTGGCTTCGTCCCGTAAATCATTTTCTTTATTAGAAATGGCTACTAATTCCTTTCTCAAAATCGGATTATCATAATTTTGATTCAAATGATCGATATAAATCAAATTAATTTCTTTTTTTTCTTCGGATAATTTAACCAACTTGGTTTCTAAAGCATTATAATCGGCTTTGTATTTAGAATTCTCAACGATAATTTTATTATTTGGATTAAAATTTAACGGAACAGGATTGAATTGAAAAAAAACGAATACCATAACGCCTATCAATAAAATAAAAAATTGCATAGGCACTTTTAAAAAGCCATTCATGATTAATCCCATTTGGCTTTCCTTGATTGATTTTCCCGACAAATATCTTCCTACTTGTGATTGATCGGTTCCAAAATAGGACAAAGCAAGAAAAAAACCTCCAGTAATTCCACTCCAAAAAGTGTAACGAGTTTCAGGATCAAATGAAAAATCTACAATATCCATTTTATGATTGGCACCTGCAATGTGTAAAGCATTACTAAAAGTCATATCATTAGGTAATAAATGCAATATCAAGAAAAAGGTAATAAACATGCCTGACATAATCACAAACATTTGATGCTTTTGAGTTACGTTGACTGCTTTTGTTCCGCCAGCAAAAGTGTAAATGATTACTAGTACACCAATAACAATATTCATTAAAGTAAGATTCCAACCTAATAAAGCTGATAAAATAATTGCTGGAGCATATATGGTTAATCCCGTTCCTAATCCTCTTTGAAAAAGAAATAAAATGGCTGCTAACGAACGTGTTTTAAGGTCAAAACGTTGCTCCAAGTATTCGTAAGCAGTAAAAACTTTAAGTTTGTGATAAATAGGAATAAATGTTACGCATATAACGACCATAGCAATTGGTAAGCCAAAATAAAACTGCACAAAGCCCATTCCGTCATGATATGCCTGACCTGGAGTGGAGAGAAATGTTATCGCGCTGGCTTGTGTTGCCATAACTGATAAACCTACTATATACCATGGAGTTTCGTTGTTTCCAAGAATGTAGTCTTCTACATTTTTACTTCCTTTGGTTTTCCAAACACCGTAAATTACAATGAATAGTAAGGTTGCCGAAAGTACAATCCAATCGAGTTGTTGCATTTTAGGAGAATAGTATCATTAATAAAAAGAAAATTAAAATATATAAGGCATTGGCAATTAATACCCAAGTATAACTTTTTTTCCAAGTAGTTGCTTTTTCTGAATCCATAATTGAAATTATTTTATTGAAATCATATTTGCCATTAATCGAAAAGCACCTGAAACACCTTCTGGTAACTCTCTAAAGAAGCTTAATCCGGTGTAAATAAAATTTCCTTTTCCATATTTAGCAACAAGTAAAGCCCCTTTTTTTGAGGTTTCGCCTTTATCATTCGACGCTAAAATAGGAGTAAAGGCTTTGTCCCATTCGTTAGGATAATACAGCCCTTGTTCTTGTTTCCAACCTTCAAAATCTGCAGCGGTAATTGTATTCGGATAATTTAAAATGGGATGATTGGGTGCTAAAAATTCTATTTTCGCATTTTCATCAGTAACTCTGTCTCTGGAAATTTTTAGAGGAAAAGGTGCGATATCAGGTGTAACAAAATCGTCTAAAGTATTGTATTGCACAATCATAGTTTTTCCTTCTTTAACAAAATCGAATAAAGTCTGTTGCTTTAAAGCCAATGCTTGGACGGTGTTGTAAGCTCTAATTCCAGTTATTACAACATCAAAAAGCATTAAATTTTCCTTAGAAATTTCGTCAGCTTTCATTACTGTAACCTCATAGCCCATTTGATGCAAACTTTTAGGAACTTCATCTCCAGCTCCCATGATGTATACAATTTTTTCTTTTCCAGTTTTAATATTCAATTTAATGAGTTTTGCTTCAGAAAATTTTAATACTTGCTGTTTTGAAATATGATCGTAATTAATGTTGATTTGCTCCTTGTCATAACGAACTCCATCAACAATTGCAATACATTTTGCAACTACTTCATCGGCATTTTTTGGAGGGTTAATTTCAAAAGAAACAGTTTTTTCTTCTCCTTTTTTGGTTAATGAAAACGGAATTGATATCGGACTTACTTCCCAATTATTAGGTAATTCTAGTTGTAAAACACCTTTTATATTTTCTTTTCCAGCTTTAATTTTTATTGCTATTTTTTTTGATTTATCGGAATTAAAAATAACAACTTTGTCTTGAATTGAAGTGGATATTTCAGGCACAACATCTAAAGGCTTGTAAACTTCACCTTTAACATCATCGTTTAATTTGTAAATCACATTTCTATCAAAAGGGATTAACACTCCATTAATTTTTATAGTAAATGTTACTTTTATTTCTCTGCTACTGTCAGGAATTCCTATGTTTTTTTGTTCATCAACACGATACATTCCAATAGTTCCTTTTTCCTTTAGATAGTAAGGTTGCGTAAGCTGTAAAGTTTGTAGAATAGGTATTTCTGTAGTCAGAATTTGTGAAATGTTATTCTTTAATTCAATTGTTTGAAAATTAGTATTTGCTTCTGGAAATGTTTTCCAGCTTATCAATTGCATTGGAATTACACTGCGGTTTATAGCTTCCAATTTTACTTTTAACGAATTTCCGAAAGTAACTTCTTGATTTTCAGCAACTGCCTCAAGATACAATCCTGCACAAGCAGCAATTATTTTTTTAATTTCTTCAGATTTGATTGGTTTCCAATGATTTTCATTTAGGGTTTGAATCATGGAGTAGGCTTTAACCAATTCAGGAATACTAGCAGACGGATTTTTGAAATCGAAATTTTTCTCCACATTGTTCAATAAATCGCCAATTGCTTTTCCTCCATCAACACGGTTCCAAGAAGTATCAATACCTTCAAAAATGTTGGTTTTATCTTTTGTACTATCTCCTTTTAATAATTCAAGATATTCGTCTTCCTCTCCACGAGTCCCTGTACTACCAAAGCCTTGAGATTGATGACGGCTTCTGCTTAGAGCTGCAATCTCTTGATTGGATTTTCCAATGGATGGGTAATAAACGCCCATTTTGAATTGAACTAAATTCGATTTATCGGCTTTTTCAAATTTTTCTTTGCTTCCATAAAACCACCATGAAGTATTAAAAAAAATACGTTTGGGTTGCCAAGTTGCTACTAAATCAAGCTGATTAGGATAGAACGATTTATCATTTACTTTATCAAAAGCTTCTAAACTGAGCATTGCAGATGAAGTATGATGACCATGAGTAGTTCCTGGGGAACGAGCATCAAATCTATTGATGATTATGTCTGGCTGAAATTTTCTGATGATGTAAATAATGTCACTCAAAACTTCATCTTTATTCCAAATAGATAAGGTTTCGTCAGGATTTTTTGAATAGCCAAAATCATTAGCACGAGAAAAAAATTGTTCTCCGCCATCTATCTTTCTGGCTTCAATAAGTTCTTGAGTGCGAATGACTCCAAGTAATTCTCGGAGTTCAGAACCAATTAAGTTTTGTCCACCATCGCCACGTGTTAATGATAAATATCCTGTTCGAGCCTTTTTTTCATTGGCCATGTAGGAAATTAATCGGGTGTTTTCATCATCAGGATGTGCAGCAACATACAAAACCGTACCCAAAAAATTTAATTTTTGAATTTGATTGTAAATTTCTACTGCATTTGGTTTTGTTGGTTGTTGAGCAACAATTATTTGGAATGTAAAATAGAAAAGAGCTAAGAAAGAAGAATGCTTTTGCATAAAGTGGTAAATTTGCAATAGCTTCAAATGTAGTAATTATATAAAACGTTGTGATTTATTTAAATGGACTTTAACATTTTATTAATTGTAGGTCTTTAAGGTCAATAAATATTAAACCTATTCGAATCTTCTTAATTTTTTTTTGCCTTATCTTTAGCGGTAATGTAACCAAATCTTTTTTTATGAATAGGGAGCATTTCAGTTATAGCGTCGTCTTCATAATCATCAATAGGAACATTTGCATTATTGTATACTGAATAGCCTCTAAAACTACTAGGAATTTGCTCAACGATAGTCCATTTACCATCTTCTTTGATGTAGTAAATTTCTTTTAAAATATCATAATAAGCTTCAATGTTTGGATAATAATAGTATCTAATTTGACATTGAGTAACATTGTCGAATTTTAAAGTAGATCGATCAATGGCGTCTTCATAAATAATTATCTCTTCGCTTTGCGCTTTATCTTCATTGTTTTGCGCTTGAATTTTATTTATTAGTACAATAGAAAATAAAGGTAAAAATATTTTTAGATTTTTCATGTTTTCGTTAAGAGTTTAATTGTTTTTTTACAAAAAATTGCTTCCAAAAAAATGATTCAAACATCTTATTTATAAATAGTTACTAAAATTAAGATTATCTAATATAGTCTTTATAAAAGTAAAATAAAACATATTAAGATGCAAATAAATTCAAAAAGAATCATTTTTTACTGCAAGAATTATATATAAAATTTTAATGAATCATAGTTAATAATATTATAAACGGTTTAAATAGTCATATACTTTATCTATTGGCAATCCCATAACGTTAGGATATGAGCCGTTAATTTTTGCAACCCCAATAAATCCTATCCATTCTTGAATGCCATAACTGCCTGCTTTATCAAAAGGCTTATAATTATCAAGATAATATTGAATTTGATCATTACTTAACTCACGAAAAGTTACTAAGGTGGTTTCAGAAATCACTTCAGTTTTAACCTTAGTTTTAAAACAAACCGATGTTATTACCTTATGCGTTTTGTTAGATAATGATTGTAACATTAAAAAAGCATCTTCATAATCTTTTGGTTTCCCTAATGCTTTATTATCATGCCAAACTATTGTATCACTTGTAATTAAAATTTCGTTTTCGTTCAATTCGCCTTCAAAAGCATCACTTTTTAATACTGCTAAATAATCGGTAATGTCTTCTTCTATAAGATTTGGAGGATAAATTTCTTCAATTTCTTTCAGTCTAATTTCAAAATCAATATCTAAATCTTTAAAAAACTGTTGCCTTCTTGGTGAACCAGAAGCTAGAATTATTTTATGGTTTTTTAGTTTTTCTCTAAGCATTGTTTTTCATATTAAATGATATTATTGCAATAGAAAATATTCCGAAAAAAAGAATCCATTTTAATACTAAGCTTAAGTGCTTGAAGTCGCTTTGTTTTTTTGCAGATGCTATTTTAATTGTAAAATAAATTAGGGGAGAAAGAATGAAGGCCAGTCCGTAAACCGTACTTAAAGCTAATCCGTTATTAAATAAATAAGCGTACATATAGTAGAGAATAAGTCCCAACGGAATAAAGCTTACAAAAAACACTAATTGCGACGTTCTTTTTACTCCTAAAATTATTGGTAACGTACTCATTTCTTGATTGTAATCTCCATTAATATCTTCTAAATCTTTGACAATCTCTCTAATGAAATTAATTATAAAAGCGAAAATTGCATAGTCTAATAATATACCAAAAATCAAACCCATAACCGCTCGATTTCCTTCGTAAGTTGTGGGATATAAATCAAAAATTCCAATAATAATAATACTAAATGCAAGCAATAAAGCAATTATAATATTACCTATAAGTAAGCTTTGTTTTAAACTAGTTGCATACAAATAAAGCGTTGCAGCTATAACGATAAAAATAGATGCAAAACCTGGCTTTAGAATCACATTTGACAAATAAAATCCAATTCCTACGCCTATAACTGTGAATCCAAAATATAGGTTATAAGCCAAGCTTTCAGAGATAGATTTGCCTATAATAACATCATGTGGTTTGTTATCTGAATCAGTTTTGAAGTCAAAAATATTATTAATGATGTACCCTCCAGCCGCAATACAAACTGTAGATAGTACAAGAAGCAGGTATTGCCAATCAGCCAAAGCCAAGGTTATATTTTGTAGTTTCAAAAATCCATAACGAAATGTAAGCTGCATTAAAGCTAACATCATTAGGTTTTGGTATCGAATAAGTTTTAAGTAATTCATTTCAAATGTATTCTATGCTAAAAAAAGCACTTAAATTTTTGTGATAAATAATTAATCAAGTTTTCCATTATAATACATATGCCATTTCCCTTGTACTTTCATGACTTGTTCTATAACATCACGAACTGCACCTTTTCCTCCGAATTTATGAGAAATATATTTAGAAATTGTTTTAATTTCTGGACTTGAATCTTGAGGACAAGTAGGCAATCCTACTAATTGCATGACATGATAATCAGGAATATCGTCGCCCATATAAAGCACTTGTTCTGGCTTAATGTCATACAATTCGACATACTCATTAAAAGTAGCTACTTTATCGGGAGTACCAAGATGAATATCTGTAATGCCTAAATTTCTCAATCGAATACGAACCCCTTCATTACTACCACCCGAAATAATACACACATTATAACCTGTTTCGAGCGCCGCTTTCATAGCAAACCCATCTTTAATATTCATTTCTCGAAGCATTTCACCTGTTTGTGATACATGAACTGTCCCGTCAGTTAAAACACCATCCACATCAAAAATAAATGTGGTAATGTCGTTCATGATTTCTTTATAGCTTTTTGCCATGATTTATAATAGATTGGGTTAGTAGTTGGTATATTTCTTTATGATTTTCATTGGTTAAAAAATCTAAATGTGAATCAATGGTTTGCATGTCTCCTCTTTTTGCTGGTCCTGTTTGTGCTTCATCAGGGTTTAATGTAATAATTTTAGCAGCGGTTTCTTGAATTAACGGTTGTAAAATCTGGAATAAAAATAGATTATTATCGCTTATCTCTTTTCCTATTTCATATAAATGATTCACAAAGTTATTGACAAAAACTGCGGCAATATGTATGGCTTTTCTTTGTTCAGATGTTACTCTGTAAACCAAAGGGGTAACTGAAAAAGCAATGATTTCTAGTACTTTATACCTACTTTCAAGTTCCACTTCTATACAAACAGGAATTTTTGAAAAATCCAAATCTCTTGATTTAGAAAAAGTTTGAACAGGATAAAATGCACCACGAATGTTTTTAGGATCTAAACTTTCTATGGCAATGTTACCTGCAGTATGCAGCACTAATTTATTTGAAAAGGGGATTTTAGACGAAACCTCTACAACGGCATGGTCAGAAACGCATATAAAGTAAACGGAAGCTTCAAGGAGTTCATCAAAATTTGATACTATTTTTTCAGCATCTATTAGATGGGTAATACTTCCTTTATTTCTAGCAAATACTTGAATGACATCAATTATATCACTTTTTTGAAATGCTTTTAATAAATGTTGTGCTACGTTTCCGGAACCAATGATAACTGCTTTATACATTTCGCAAAAGTATTGAAAAAAGTTAAGCTTTTTTGAAATTAGCGTTTTTAGAGGAGAAGCAAATTAATTGAATTTGAATTTTTCTTTTTAGGATTATCTAAAGCCAAAAAAATAGAGTTTTAGCCAAGATATTTAGGAAAATGAATAGATACAACACTTATAAAAACTTTTATATCATTCCCGCCATTTTTGCCGTTTGAACCAAGGCTGTGGTATCTCTAACCCTTAACGTGTCAATCATTTTACCACGTTGATTGCCAACAGTATTAACGCTAACAAATAACTTTTCGGCTGTTTCTTTGGTGTCAAAATCTTCCGCTATTAATTTTAAAATCTTTTTTTCTCTCAAAGGGCCAAAAACGCCAAGTTTCACGTCAGCGACGTAAAGTTTTACGTCAAGCACGCCAAATTTGACGTCAGCGACGTCAAGTTTGACATCAGGAACGTCAAATTTGGCATCAAGCACGTCAAATTTGACGTCATACAACCCCAAATTTGACATCAACAACGTCAAGTTTGACGTCAAGAACGTCAAATTTGACATCACGGACGTCATGCATGACGTTTTTAAGAAAAATCACGCACAATACATACTTAACACGGCACAATTATATATATTTGTGAAGAGACAAAAGGAGAACAGTCAGACAAAGCATACTCTATGTGGGGTGATAGGTCTGATTTTATGAGACCTATAAACGAGTTATGCACAATCATAAAACCACATGAAAAAAACACTAATCATTTTGACGTTAGCGATAATAGCTATAAGTTGTAAAAATCCATCTATAACAGAGAATAATTACGAAAATCAAGTTCAAGGAAAGTTTGATGCTTTCTTAAAACTAAAAGTTAGTAAAGAATATGATGCTATTAACGACATACAGAAAAAAGAATTTTTCGAAAAGTATGATAATGAATTAAGTTCCTTAATTGACACAAATAAAGTTTTTGTGAATTGGCAAGCTCAAATTGAAGATATTAAAACAAATGATTACGGAAAGTCAACAGAGGTTTCTTGTAAATTATCATACAAACCTGAAGAATATAGAGAAGTTTCTTTTTATTGCTCTTACGTTGTTGAAAATTCTAAATTAAAAACAGACTCTTTATACAACAAAATAAAAAAGATTGGAGATTTCAGTACAGTCTATTTTGACGGCTTTATAGTTAAAAATCTTGATAATAAAGTCGTTTATGTCAATGATGATGAATCACTGAAATTAAGTTATCCAAATTTTAAATTTAATCTGTTAAACATCACCGAAAAGAAAAGGGAAAATACTTTATCTAAAAATTTAAATAATGCTGTAAATATAAATTTTAAAGTGTTTGAGCTTTTAAAACAAAAAGTCAATAAAACAATTACTGAAAAAGAATGGAAAAGAAAGACTGAAGATTTAGGGCTTGAAAAAATGGAAAAAAGTCTAAATCCTGAAGAAAAAAAGTATTCGAATCTCATTAAACAATATTTAGTAAGTGACTTTATGTATCATTAGAAATGACTGTGCATAATAGCAGTTTGTGATAATTGCGAGGCTAGGGATTATCCCGTGTTTTCTCTGAAAACTCAAAAAAGGAATTTTATATTTGTAATTATCAGTAATTAATCGTCGCCACTGATGCCAAGCGGCGAAACGCTATAGCCAATGGTAAAAAGACCCCCACAAAACACTAACTTTGCAGATAATTTGAAACAGTGGACTTCCATATTGCTTTTATTACTTCTGACTTGGCAGACAATGTTCAAGGCAGGATATATTATTTATTGGAAGGTAAACCAAGCCTACATTGCGGAGACTTTTTGCGAAAACAAGAATAAACCTCAAATACATTGTAACGGAAAATGCTACTTGAACAAGCAACTTAAAAAAGCAGACAACACAGAAAGTGATGATAAAGGCATTCCAAATGCTATTTTGAAATTGAAATCTATTGATTTATTTATGTTGCATAATCTTAGTTGGAGTTTTGGAAACTATTTGTTTTCATTAGACAAATCAACTCCAATTTATAACAGCTTAAATCTTTTGACTGGTTATTACAACTCACTTTTCAGACCACCTAAATTTATTTGACATATAAAAATCAATCAAATGCCTATCAGTTTTACTGTTAGCATAACTTCTTATGTTCAAAATAAATTTAAATAAAAATGACAAAAATAATTTTATTGTTTGTTGTTGCCATATTTGCAACAACTCAGGCTTATAGTCAATGTGCCTGTTGTGCTGGTTCAGGAACTGGCTCATCTAATGGAGACTATAATAATGGTATTCTAACCCTACAAAAAAAACAGTGGGTAGTAGAAACCTATGGCGATTATCGCACTGTAAAAGAAGGTGCTGGGCATCACGGAAATCACGAACCTGCCGACACAACAGAAGAAGAAACACCACTAAAAAGTATGTTTATTAGTTCTTTGGGACTTCGTTATGGTATTACTGACAAAATCACTGTTTCAGCCTTACTTCCTTATGTGTTTCTGCAAACAGACAACGGTAACGACAATGGAATTGGGGACTTAATTCTTTTAGGAACATTCAATATTTTTAGTAAGAATAATTTCAACGTGGCTTTACAGGCAGGTGTTGAGCTTCCGACAGGTATTCAAAAAGGTTCAAACTTTGACAATACTACTGTTGTAGTTGGTTCGGGTTCGTTGGATCAAATGGCGGGATTAGCTTTTTCTAAGCGTTGGGATAAATTGACATTACAAGGAAACGGACTATTCAAATACACCACAACTGGTTTTGAAGATAATTATTATGGAAGTATTTCTATTCAGAACCTATCACTATCGTATCGCATAAAAGGCGACAATAATTTTTGCAGTCCAGATATATCTATACAAACAGGTAAGCCTAACTTTGGGTGGAACGTGTTCGGTGGATACTATGGTGAGTGGTTAGACAAAATAACAGAAAAAGATGTAGTTGATGAAAATTCTGGTTACTACTTAGGTTTTGCGACACTGGGCACTAACATTTCATACAAAAAATGGAGTTTTCCTTTGACTGTTTCGCTACCAGTTATTCAACATATGAACGGAGAGCAAAATGACGCAGGATTTAGACTAAGACTTGGAATAATAAAATCGTTCTAAGACAAAAACCACTGGCTATAAAAGTGGTTTGGCAAAAGGCGGGGTTTCGTTCTTCCTAGAAACATTTGTAAAAGGTTCAACATTTGTGCTTCGCATGAACATTCGTACTAAAATCCCGCCCTTCGCCAAGCCACAAACAGTAGCGGTTATACTTTGAAAAAAGACGAAAACTGAAAGTAGCATTTAATAATGTTAACAAAAAAATCATGAAAAAACCCATAATAGTCTAAAAATTACTATAATTGGTTGTTTTTCATTTTTACAAAAATTTATATTTGGTGTAATGAAATTATTTGCCAGCAAATACTTTTTTGGCTTCCTTCCAATTCAACAAATCCATATTTTCAACTCGTTTAGATTGAATTTTAGAAGAAAAAGATTTAGATTGTTTCATGGCTTCTAAATGCGTTCCATTCCTATAGAAATCAGTAATATCATTTTCGTTTTCCCATAAAGTCATAGTATACCAAACTTTGAAATTCAAACTGCCAGTTACTTTGTGTTTTTTACACTTTGATTGTTGCAGCTCTTTAATGATTTGCCCATTAAATTTAAAAAAAGCAATAAGTTTTGAATATGAATTTAATTCGATTCTGGTAATTGATACTATCATTTGTTTTTATAAATTATCGAATTCTCCTTTATCGGGTAACCTAAATGTGGAGTTGCCCTAACCGCTGGCGAATTTATCAAAAAGCAACGAATAGTTTACTAAAAAACGAACCATAAAATTTAATAGGTGCTAGCGGCTGGCATTTTTGAGTTTTCTTATTCTGGCGTTGATTGACGGGATTTTTTCAGTTTCGACTTCAGTTAAAGTTAAATTAAAATCATTTTCTAATTCATTTTCTCGTTGCTTCATTTCAAAAAGTGCTTGAATGGAATTAACTCGCACTATTCGTGAATTTGTTTTATCCTTTGCCCAGTTCGTCAATGTATTCCATGACCTACCAAATTCCTCACTGCTTAAATGAAGGCGTGGAATTAATAACGCTAAATGCCATTTTAGTTCTTTGTCGATTGAAACATCACATAAATCTAAGATTTCTTTCTTATGATTTGTTAGATATTCTTGATTGTTGCTTGTGATTTTTTCTATCGCATCAGCAGCCCGCATTACTACATGTCTATCATTATGAAATAAACATTTAAAAAGTTCATCAAAATCATCTTGTGTTTGAATTTTTAAAATAACTGAATTGCTTTTCCCAATTGAGCGTAAATCGCCACCTGATAATATTTTGTCAAACGTTGTCATTTATCTATTCTGAAAGTTCATTTAATCAAATTATTCCGCAGTTGTCGGATCTATGATTATTGATACCTTACTAACTGAATTTGCGGGAAAACCTCCTTGCCTTGCATGTTCACGAACCATTTCTTCGTTCGGTGCATTGTAAATACAATAAATTTTGTCAGTTGTTACATAGCTATGCACCCACTGAATTTGTGTTCCCATTTTGTTCAACACTCCGCAAGAAGTCTCTGAAATTCCTTTCAGTTGTTCTAAAGTCAATTCCCCAGCTCCCGGAATTTCTCTTTCAATCACATACTTTGGCATAATTTTGAATATTAAATTTTAGTGCCTACTCTATTAAGTTTTCGGCTTCCCTCTTTTATCTTTCAGAGTTAATTTCTAGTAGTTAATTTTCGCACTAGAATTTTTTACCAAACTAAGTTATGAAAAACAGTCGAACAATTTGTTTAAAAACTAGTCCTAAGATTTGACATTTGTTTGTGGTAGTTTTTCTGATTCCGTGAACATACTGATGCCATAGCCTACACCATCAATTTGCCACTTTGATTGATAAATTATTGAAAGTGAACTAATATACCAGTTGAGTTTATAATTCATCCAATTATGGTAATATTCTTATTATAGTATTCTTGAGGAGGAAATTTTAATATCAGCATATTTCCAAGCCGTTTCAAAACGACTTTTTGTTTCATTATATTTATTTTTGTCTCCCAGTTTTTCATAAACATTCATTAGTCCCTTTAATGCCCAACCATTTTTTGGATAGTTCTTTAAATCCTCTTCATAAATTTTTATGGCGTCTTTATATTTTCCTGCATCAATTAATACAGCACCCAAATGATGACGCACTGAAAAAAACCAATCTGGAGGTTCATTATAGTTCAAAGCATCTTCTATTGCAACCGCTTCCTTTAAAAGAGCAATGGCTTTAGTATAATTTTTTTCCTTTGCATTTATTTCTCCTTCAAGTATTTTTGAAGCTATTGTACACAAATCAAACACACTATTCCCTTCCCAAATGGTTAAATCTTTAATTTTGGTGTCCAACATTATTTTTCTCATCGCATCAAGATGTTTTTTCGCATCGGCTACTTTATTTTGAGACAACATCGCCATTCCTTGAGCATAATGCCACACCACCATTGGATATTTCAAATCTTTTTCGGGTGCTTTTGATTGAAGAATATCTTTCCACAAACCAAGTTTTACCTCGACATACCACGGAATGGAATAATAATGTTGTAATGTAGACCAATCGGGATCTCGAAATAATTTTTTATGAGCGTGATTGGCAGTTTTAATAGCGCCATCTAGAGCTGCTTTGCTTTCACCAGCAATCGTGGCGCATGCTGCTATAAAATGATAATTATGAGGATAATAGCCAAGAGGATAAGCACCTTGCGCATGACAGGCTTCAAGATATAAACTATCAATTGCCACCGCTTTTTGATTCGTTACAACGCCATCGTGATAACGACCAATTCTGATGTAAGTATGAGCGGGCATGTGCACCAAATGTCCTGAACCAGGAACTAAAGTGCGCAGTAAATTGGCACTGGCTTCTGCATCCTCTGCGTGTTGTGACATTTCTGTGGCATGCACATAGAAATGATTGGCACCAGCATGTTTAGGTTCCCGTTGAATACATTTTTCGAGTACCGACATAATTTCCGGTGTCCAGGGTTGTGCAGTACCATCTTTATTCCAGAGATTCCAAGGGTGCATATCCATCAGTGACTCAGCAAACAGTGAACCTATAGTGGCGTCATTAGGATACTTTTTATAAACCTTTCTCATGGCAACAGCATAAGCAGCATCTAACACAGCACGAACCACAGTAGTATCGTTGGAATACCGTTGTGATAATGCTTCAATTAAATCCTTTTCTCTTTCAGTACTTGAACTGGTAAGCAGTTTTGCTTTTTGTACTGCATCGAAAGCACGTTCAAAATTATCTTTTTCCATGCCACCATTATAGTTAGGACCAAGCACGTAGGCAAAACCCCACCAACTCATTGCACATTGGGGGTCTTGACGTGTTGCTTCAAAAAACGAACGTGCTGCTTCGGCATGATTAAACCCAAAAGAAAGCATCAATCCTTGATTAAAATAGTGTTGGACTTCTTTATTTTTTGTGGTAATGGCAAAATGTAGGCCATCCAGTCCTTTAAAAATTGGCGCTTTCTTTCCCGAGGAATACCATAACGTATCGGTTGTTTCAGGAGTGCTACAGCTGTAGTTGGCAGTTACAAGTTTACTTTTAGGACCCTCATTGTTATTGTCTGCATGCCTTTTACAAAAACAAAACAGAATACAAAAACAAACAATATAAATATAAAAAAGTAGTTTCATGTTTTTTTTGTACTAAATTACAAAAATTATAGTTGGATTGAATTTATATAACTCATTTATTTGTAGACTTTTAAAATGTTCTTATATAAGATTAAAAATCTTAAGTTCATAATTTGTTGCATTATTTAATTTGCCCGTTTTTATGAGGTTAACGGTTATAGATGGCAAAAGGCAATACAGGGTTTGCTATTTTACTATTTCGAATTATGATGATTTTCCCAAATACAAAACCAACTTTAAATAAAGTCCAAAAACCCCAATTTCTTAAAACCGCTGTTACGCGTAAGCAATTTTACTATGTCACGCTTTATTTTAAAACAATTCTTTCAATTTAAACTTTGGTAAACCAAATGGCAAGGCAATAATTGCAATAAACCATAAAATAGGACCACCATAAGTACCCAAGTCTCCTTTAATATGTCCTGGTATTACTTGCAAAAACAAAAATGATAAATCGGCCAATCCTATTATGAATAAACCTATAAAATAGGCTAGCCAAGGTTTGCTGTTTTTCCATAACATTATTCCCAATAAAATGCCAAGAAATCCATAGCCTGCTACATCTAAACAAAAGTTTAGAATAAAGTTAGCGGTAACTTTTAGTGTCATCGGGTCAGTGGCAAATTGAAATTTATCAACTGGCATTTTGTCTCCACCAAGCAATGCACTCCATAAACCTCTGTTTGGGTCAGCTATAAATTGGCTTACACCAATATACCCTACGTAAATATGCAGTATTCCCCAAATTACATAAGCTATTGACCCAATTTTAACTGCTGTGTTAAGTCTGTTTTGACTTTCAATTTTGTTGTCATCCATTTTTTTAAATTTTTAAATTAATAATGATGCAAAATTGAAACAAAGAAATTGAATCTTTTTTTACCTATGTTAAAAAATCATTTTTTGGCTCTTATTCTACTTAATGTTACCTGTGAAATTCCAATATAACTTGCAATATCGCCCAAACTAATTCTTTGTAATAAATGTGGGTTATTTTTCGCAAAGCTTACATACAATTCAGTTGCATCATTATTAAACATTTCTTTTATTCTTTTTAAATTATACAATGCAGCATTTGAAAATATTTTACGTAAAAATGTTTCAAATGAATGGTCAATTTTAGATAATTCCTGCACATTATCATAATCAATATAAATCAGGTTTGTATCTTCTAAAGCTACAGTTAAAAAATCTGCTGGCATTTGATTTATAAAACTATCTAATACTGTAAAAATAGTATTCTCTGAAAAAAAACGCAGAACAAATAATCTGTCTTTGTGATGATAATATTGTTTCACAAGTCCTTTTTCAATGAAATATAATTGTTTACAGATTTGTCCCTCTTTGTTTATAAATTCTCCTTTCTTAAAGGATTTTGTTTTGAGCCTAGATAAAAAGTCTTTTTCAGCTTCTTTTGTAAGTTGATTGTATTTATTAATCTGTTCTAAAAATTCAGTCATTTATTCAGATTGTTATTGTTTATACACGAGGTCTGGTTTGCTTACGCCTAACAACGGCACGTTTCGCCGCTAGGCTAGGGCGCGGCGAAAGAACTGAGTTCTTTCGCTGAGGAAAGATATGAAAAAAGTTGAGAACGTCATGCTACTATAAAACAGCACTGATACAGCGGCTGTTATGGAAAGTTTTTAATATGGTTTTCTTGAAAAATTCACTTACCTTAATAAGCGCATTTCAACCATTGTTTTTTTAAATCCTGCTTTCAAATACGCATTCAAAGCTGGTATGTTCTCATCATAAACATTAAGTTTTATCTCTTTTATGTTTTTTGAGTCTGACCATTCTATTAATCTGTCTAATATCATTTTATTCAAACCTTTATTTCGATGCGTTTCTTTAACGTACATAAACCTAAACGAACTGTATTTGTCGAATTTATTAAAAGCTTCCGCTTCTAATATTTGAACAAATCCTGAAGCGACAATTTCTCCATTTGCTTCCACAACCAATACTCGTGCACTTTCATTTTCTATCATTTTGGCTAAATCATAATAATGAATTTCTCCATCTTTGAGAGTAACATCAAATGCTCTTTCTGTATTTACAATTCCTTGTTCAAATGTAAATAAAACCGGTAAATCGTTTAATGTAGCTGGTCTAAATCTATAACTCATTATTTCTCATATTTTAAATGCAAAAATACATTTGTTTTCTGGTGGTTTCTACTGTTTGCAGGGGCCAATTGTACACTAACGTTTTCGGGCTTGGCGAAGGTGGCGGCTACGGAACTGAGTTTTTTCTATTTTAGGAAAAACGAAAATAGGAAATTAAAATCACAATTCACCGAAAACCAGCGATTGCGTTTGTCAGCTGTTATGACCCGTTTGATTATTTACTTCTTTAGAAATTTTAATAACTTTTCTGGTTCTTGTCTATTATCCCAAAAACCAGTAACTATAATTTTTAAATTACTTTTTTGATAAAGAATACTGTAATGTCCGAGAGAAACTGCTCTTGTATTTTTAAAATCTGTCTTTTTGCCTAAATCAGGATTTTGTTTTAAAAGATTAGTTCTTTCTTTTATTTTTTCGTTCAGCTTTCTTGCGAAAGTTGTGCTTTAATTTCTTTCAATCCAATATTCAAAAATATAATTACGTTGTCTAATTGCAGTTTCGGTCCAATGTATTGTTAACTGAGCCATTTAGAATCTCTTTTGCTTAATTCAGATTCTGAAACCAATTTTCCTTCTTCTATATCTTTCTCACTCATAGATAACATTTCAATTTGTTCAGTTGAAAGAGAAATTATCTCTTCTGATTGAGTTGAGTCAAATATACTTTTAATAGCTTCCAATAATTGCTCATTTCGTGTAGCCAATATTCTGTCTATTAAACTGTTTTTTATATTTTCTAGTGCATTCATGATTTCTTTTTTGTAAAGGTCGAAATTTAGTTCGGGATTTCCAAATAGATCATAACGTTCCCGCACTACAAGCAGTTTGGGACTAAATTAAGCCCATTATTCGGATTTGCCAGATCTTTCAAATACAAACCAATTTTTCCATTAAGCCAAATCCCCAAATTGCTTGTAGCGTGTGTTAGCAGTCGTGATTATAGATAAGTTTGAATTAGAACATCAGTTGGAATATGTAGAACTTTGTGTAATTTTCTAATCATTTCAAGAGATAGTTTTCTTTTACGATTTAGAATTTCGCTTGCACGGCTTTTTAGACCTACAATGTTTGCTAAATCATTTTGGTTATAGCCCATCTGTTCCATTCTGAATTTAATCGCTTCTATTGGGTCTGGCAAACCAATAGGGAAGTGCTCAATTTCGTATTGGTCAATCAAAATCCCAAGTACTTCAAGTTCATCTCCTTCTGATGTGCCATTTTTTGCGTCAAAAATCATTTCAAGTCTTTCAAGTGCTTGATTATAATCTTTAACTGTTTTTATAGGTTTAATTTCCATAGCTATTAAATTTCGTTAGCGTTAATTTTGTCATACTCTGAATGTGTCCCAATAAAACGAATCCAAATCATTTGATAATCATAATTTATTTTGACTATCAATCTATAGTTGTTGCCTTTTATGTTGAAAACAACTCGATTATCATTCAAAATACTTGCGCTTGGATATTCTTGCTTTATCTCATTTGGATTTTTCCATTCAGCTTTACTTGCCTCTTGAAACCAAGCCTTTAATTGTTGTTCACAATCTGCATGGGATTCCCAAAAATCTCTCAATATTTTTTTTGCAATTACTCTCAAACGTTTCTATTTTTTTACAAAGATAATAAAAGTTCCCAAAACGGGAAATTATTTAGCGTTTTTTTTTTCGCAACGGCTCATGACTGCTAACGTTTCCTTGCTAGAGCTTGTGGCGGCTTATGGAAAGCTTTTTTTCCATAACCGACCAAGCGAAGTTATGAAAAGTAAACGAACAATTTGCCGCAAAACTAGCCATAAGTTTTAGCAAGTGTTAGTGGCTGGCACTTTTGATTTTCATATAATTGTCTGGTGTCATCACAGCCAATTTACTATTTTTAAAATCTTTTATGTTTCTAGTTATTATCAGATCAATTTCTTTATCTAACTCTGCTGAATAATTTTGTAATGCATCTTCAAAATCTTTAAAATCTGAGTTCAAAGCTTGCACTATAACATCTTTGTCCATTACTAAAATTTCAGTAATTGAAACTAACAATTTTAATTTTTCAACTACTTTTTCATGCTTAGCAGTTTGTCGAAGTAAGTAGTAAACATTGCTTATAATTACTGGCGTTACAAAGCCTTTTATTTCCTTTGATTCACATAGAGAAAAAATTTTCGAAGCGGTTTCCGCAAAAGGTTGTCTGTCAAAAAAGAAGTCAAGGATTACATCTGTATCGATTAATATTCGTGTCATTGATTATAAATATTTTTCAGACAAACGATTAGTTAATTCTTTTTTATAATCAAAGTTTTTTGGAGCAGTAAAAGAACCTTTTAAAGATTTTACAATAGGAGTTAATTCAATTTCATTTGAATCACTTTCGTTCGTAAGCGCCTTTAAATAATTCTCTATTAAGTTTGACAAACTACGCTCTTTATCTTTTGCATATTTTTTTGCTTTCTCAATAACTGTTTGCTCAATTGTCAATGTTAACTTCGTGTTCATGATATTTAAATTTAAATATTATGAAGCAAATATAAAGAAATAATTAGTTACGTGCAAATGTTTATCTAATAACACGTGTTATTTATTTTCGCGAGCCGCTTGCCACTAACGTTTCCTTGCTAGAGCTTGTGGCGGCTTATGGAAAGCTTTTTTTCCATAACCGCCCAAGCGAAGTTATGAAAAGTAAACGAACAATTTACCGAAATACTAGCCATAAGTTTTAGCAAGTGTTAGCGATTGTGCCAACTATTTGGAGTGTCTTTAATTGTAAAGTGCTTCACTCACTCTCAAATTCAATTTTCATTATTGCATCAATAAGTTTAAAACTAATTGAAATAATATCTCGGTCTTTGTTTGAAGGAACTCTCCAATAGTCAGTGTCTTTTGATATTTCGATTGCACCAAATCTTTTTGCCATCCGTTCATCTTCAAACATTATTGAATAGACCTTAACATTTGAAACTTCTGTAACAATTGCATTCGCAGTAAATGTTTCGTTATTGACTGAGTTTAGAATATTTAGTTTCACTTATAATCTTAATTTTACATTAATTTGGACTTAAAATTTATGTATTCTTCATGTGTAATTAAATTTTCATTTTTTAACTCTTCCAAATCTTTTAATGCCTTTATTTTTTCAGCAACTGTCATTTTTTTATCTGAGATTGATTTAATCCTATTTATTAACGCAGTTGCATTTAGTAAAATTTTATCTTTTGCTTCTGATATATCGTTCATATTTTCATCATGTCGATGAGGTCGGGAAACAATTTTTCCATGATATGAAATATTACTATTTGTACTTTTTGATAACCAATCTGTAAATAATCCCCACAAGTAAGCTAATATTACTAACATAAAAACACCAATAACTAATCTTCCAATAATTTCTACTATTCCCATTTTAACTATGTTTATTAATTTTAACTTCTCATTTTATCGTTAGTTATCGCTATAATTTCTGAGGCATAATCGCTAACGTTTTGCTGCTTTGAGATGGCTGGAAGTTCGTAACCTTTCAGTTTTCGGCTTAACGAAAACTTGATGCGAAACGGTAATTCCACTAAACTCCAGCTATATCAAAACAGCTGTTAACTGATGTTTTTTATTTATTTCGATATTTCCTTGTCGGAATGTCAATATAAAAATCTTGATATTCTCCATATTTGTTTTCACTTACGCTTCCTATAATCATTTGAACACTTAAAGTGTCTTTTTCTTCACAATATTCGCAAAATCGTTTTATTTCTTTCCTGTTTCCACTTTCGTCGACAAAGTAATATTTAGAACCAGAATAACTTATTGAGTTTCCTTTAATTTCAAACTTTGTGTTTAATATTCCATCTTTTGGAACTTTATAAATTCTCCACCATAAACCTTCAAATTCTTTTTCAACTCCATTTTTCTGATTATATTGAATTGTAATTTTACCTTTATAATTTTCAGGAATTAAGAATATGTCTTTCGATGCTGATGATATTTTTAAAACTACGATTCCGATTAATACTGGTAATAAAGCCCAAAATATTTGCCAAATTTTTCTAATATTAATTTTTACAAGAGAAAATAGAATTTGTATTATTCCTACCAAGCAAATTAAAATAAAAATATATGTTGGATACCATTCAAAAATAAACATACAAATGTTTATTAAGATTCCAAAGATCAATAGTGTTAATCCACAATAAAATAAAATTCTATTTTTCAATTCAATTTTCTTTGGTTTCTCCTCGGTTTTTCTAAAATATCAGTTAACGTTTTGCCGCTTGGCGAGGTTGCGAACTTCGTAACCGTTTATTTTCCGTTAAAGATAAAAATTCTTGCGAAATATGAACGTGAATTTACTACAAAATTCGCAATCTTGCCAAACGGCTGTTAGTGGAATTAATTTAACTACGCACTTTTTTTCTTCTAATTACCTATATTTATTGACTTTATAAAAATAAAACGGATATTTTAGCGCATAAAAAAGCACTAAAATGTTTGTTTTGTTGTACCCAATGTTGTACCTTCGTATCACGATGCACCCAAATGAACACCTTGATTTTAAAGGTTTTCGCTTTATTACATCGGTTTACAAATATAGTATAATTCAAATTCAATTAGTATGGCATCTATCAAATTAATTTTAAGAACAAACAAAATTGACCAATCAGGACATTCTCCGCTTTATATTAGGCTGATTAAAGACAGAAAAACAAAGTTTGTTGCCGTAGGTGTAAAACTAAAAGAAAGTGAATGGGACGACGAAAAACAGCGTGTAAAGAAAAACCATCCTAATAGTGCAAGAATGAACGCTTCAATTGCTCAAAAGGTTGCGGATGCAGAAGCACAGGTTGCCGACCTGGAGCGTAAAGTTAAAAGCGTTTCCGCAAATAAATTGAAAGAAGCAATCAAAGGAAAAGATATTCCTAACTTTTTTGAGTATTCATACAAAAGATGTGAGAATATTAAAGGAAGTGTTTCAATTAGTACATATCGAAATTACATTTTATATCTAAAGAAATTCGAAGATTGGGTTGGGACAAGAAATTTGCATTTTGATGAAATTACTGTTTCACTACTTAAAGATTTTTTAGGTTATATGGGAAATACATTGAAAAATGGAAACACAACACAACGTTATTCAATTATGATTTTGGCTATAATGTTCAAAGAAGCGATTAAAGACGACATTATTCCAGAGTATATGTATCCGTTCAGTAAATTGAGTTTAAAGAAAGACCCAACTAAAAGAATGTTTTTAAGTAAAGACCAACTTGAAGCATTAGCAAAATTGGAATTAAAAGATAAAGCTGAACTTGCAAGAGATTTATTTACTTTTGCAATTTATGCAGGTGGTTTAAGATTTAGTGATGTTGTTGAATTGCAATACAAACATTTTAACACGGAAGAGAACAGGATTAAAAAGACAATAAGAAAAACAAAAAAAGAACATCAGTTTAAAATAGGAAATACTGCTTTAGGAATATTAAACAAGTATTTAAATCCAAAAGCCAATAAAGAAGATTTTATTTTTCCTTTAGTTTTGGATAAAAAGAGATTTATTGAAGATGAAGAATTTAGACAAAATTTCATTGATAGCTCTAATCATTCAATAAATTTCCAACTAAATAAATTAGGTGATAAATTAGAATTACCATTTAGTTTGTCTTTCCATTTAAGTCGTCATTCATTTGCAACGACAGCTTTAAATAATGGGATGAGAATTGAACACGTAAGTAAGTTAATGGGACACAGTGACATTAGAACCACACAGATTTATGCAAAAATATTAAATGAAGAATTAGACAAAGCAGTTGACCAATACATTGATTGATAATTATATGATAACGACTAAAAGAGAAGAGATACGCTTTAAATCAGGGCGTTTAAAGGCCTTGTTATTTCCTTACACTTTATTAGTTACGGAAAGTAAATATGATTATTGCTATGTAAAGAAAATTGAAGCAGACAATCCAGATGCGAATTTTGAGAAGTTTAAAACCGAAATGGAAATTGAAAACTTTAATGGTATTCAATTAAAAATGCTTTTTGATATTTTCGATATTGCCTATGAAAGATATGTATTAGCAGACTGGACTGAATTTAGTTCACTATTAAAAAGAGCTTACAATAAAAATTTCGGCAGTCTTCCTGATGATTTACAATTTCTGAACGATGAAAACTACATCGACTTGATGAAAGAAAAAATTGAAGTAAAAAGGAAGAAAGCAATAGAAAACTACAAATTATCAAAAGAAATTTATTTATCCCAAATTGAAAGTCCTAAAATTGAAAATTCAATCATAGTTGAAGACTTTGAAGAAGATACTATCAATGATTTATTTGATGATATTAGAAATAGTGATTACGGAAAACTCAAATTACATAATATACTCAAGGAAAAAACTAATTTCGAACTAGATCCATTAAAATATTTTTTAAACGATTTAGAGCTTTATTTGTTTGTTGAGAAAGATGAATTTGAAAGTGGTATTTCAGCAGAAGAAATTCAAAAGCGAGTAGATGAATACAATGAAAAAGGGTTGCCAATTCCTTTTTACAAAAGAACACCAATTGAAGATTTGACCGAAAAACAAATTGAAAATCGCAAAAAGATAAATATTAGTTTAGAACCGTCAATTGACACTGAAGCTTTAATGTATCCTTTTGAATTTTATAGTTTATATGAGTTCAAAAGAATTATATTAAACGAAATAAAAAAACACGACAAAGTAGAGGAAAATAATACAGTTACTTCAACCAATCCAAAACTAAAAACCAATTTATCAGTTCCAGAATTGGCATTATTATTTAAGCTGCTAAAAGATTTAAAACCTAATATTTTTGATATTAAATCAGAAGCCGAATTGCACCGATTTATTTCAACAAACTTTGAAACAAAAAGAACAGGGGATAAAGACATTAGCACCCAAAAATTAAGAAGTCAGTTCAATCAACCCGAAAGTAAAGCAGCTGAGTTTTGGGAAGAAAAACTACGTTTAATGTTAGCTGATGTGAAAAAAATGAAATAATTTATTCCTTCACAAACCCAATAAAATCAATACTTAACGCAACGGTTATATAACCCATTGTAACTGTTTTTGTTTTATCATTTCGCTTAATGTTGCACCATAATTTATTCATTAACACTAAAAAGAATATAAAATGGAAGCAATTATTTTATCTAAAGAGCAGTACGATGATATGGTGATGCGTATCGAGGAAATCAAAAAAACAATCACTCAAAATTCAAAAGAACCTAAAGAGATTTTTGTAGACAATCAAGAGTTTTTAAAACTAATGAATATAAGCAAACGTACAGGGCAAACTTGGCGTGATGAAGGTATTATATCATTTTCTCAAATTGGTTCGAAAATCTATTATAAAATGGACGATATAACCAAGATGTTAAACAAAAACTACAAGCAAGCATATAAAAAGTAATTGAATTTATAAATCTCGAATATGCTAGATTTATTAAAATTCAAAATTACTGATGAAGTCCTAATCAATACCGTTTGGAACAATGACTTGTTAGAATATGTTGGAAAATCTGAAAGATTGTATATTGATGAAATTAAAGAAAAGCAAACCAAGAAATACAAAAATCTTTATTTTGTTAAAAATCAATACCAATTAGAAATTAGCGGAAGCATACATTATTTTTATAATGATGGTTTGCATAATGCCGACGATTTCTACATTGAAGATTGTATAAGCGCAATTGTTCAAATCAAGGATATTTTTGATATTGATTTGAGCAAGTGCAAGCTTATGAATTTAGAATATGGAGTTAATATCAATCCGATAATTAATGTAACTGATCTAATAAACAATTTAATCTATCACGAAAAACGACAATTCACAAGACCAACAACATATTTTAGTTTCAAGTTAGCAGGAAATGAAGCTTATAAACAAATAAAAGCTTATGATAAAAGTGTGCAATTTCCACACGAATGTGAAAATACATTTAGGTTTGAAGTAAGAACAAGGCAATTTAAATTCATAAAACGTTTAGGTCTATTTACATTACAGGATTTAACTAATATTGAAAAATATAATGCACTAATAGCTTCATTACTTAATGAATGGGACAATGTTCTGTTATTCGATTTATCTAAAGATATTGATAACAAATTTTTCAATACTCATTTTTGGGAAGATATTTTAAAAAACGGAAGCCGTAATAAATTCAATAATCAAAAGAAGCTTTATTACAAAAAATTGCGTCCGGACAATCTTCATTCCAACATTAGAAATATTATTGAAAGAAGAACCAAATACCTAAAATGTGTGCATATTCCAACTATTACAAAGGTGGAAACTGCACAGGTAAGAATTAAGTTTTCCGAGTGTGATTATATTTTAAATAAGAAAAAACAATAAGAATTCAGATAACTGTTTCAAATCAATAAGATTATTTCTATTTTTAGCAATTCATAAACGATTGTGTTTTTATTAATTACAATCATTACCTAAAGTTACAATGAACATTGCTCAAATAGAACAAAACCTTAAAAATCTGCTACTTAACTTCAATAAAGAAACTTTTATTTATGAGTTTCTTTTGGCTTATGGTTTGCCCAAATCGTCAATAACATTATTGCAAAAAGGCAATCTTAACCTATCCAAAGTAGAAGGAGAAATTTCGTGGAAAGAAAAAGTTTTTTTCAAACCTGTTTTCAATCAAGATTTGCACGCTGTTATTACACAAATGCAATCCCAAGTTAAAAACAAGCAACGCTTTGTAATTGTAACCGATTTTAAAATTCTGCTTGCCATAGACACCAAAACCAACGATAGTTTGGATATTGATTTTATGGCATTAAACAAGCATTTTGATTTCTTTATGCCGTGGGCTGGTATAGAAAAAGCAACCCACAAAAAGGAAACCGAAGCCGATGTAAAAGCAGCCGAAAAAATGGCAAAGCTTTTTGACGAAATCAAAAAAGACAATCCAGACAATTCTCCTGATTTTATTCACAGTTTGAATGTGTTTCTTTCAAGATTATTGTTTTGTTATTTTGCTGAAGATACCGAGATATTTACAAAAGATTTATTTTCGCATTCTATAAAAAACCATACTCAAACAGATGGTAGTGATTTAGCCGATTATCTCGATAAATTGTTCACTGTAATGAACTTGCCTCCAAATGATAAAGCAAGATTGGCGTTACCAGATTACCTACAAAAATTCCCTTATGTAAATGGTGGTTTGTTCGCCAAACCTATAAAATCGCCAAACTTTACACGCCGAAGTCGTCAAGCATTATTAGATAGTGGTAGCGAAAATTGGAGTAAAATAAACCCTGATATTTTTGGTTCGATGATACAAGCCGTTATCACACCAGAACATCGAGGCGGTTTGGGTATGCACTACACCAGTGTACCAAATATTATGAAACTCATAGAACCTTTGTTTCTAAACGAGTTAAACCAAGAATTTACAAATGCCAAACACGAACCTCGCAAACTAAACAATTTGCTTGCAAGAATTAGCAAAATAAAAATATTTGATCCTGCTTGTGGTAGCGGAAACTTTTTGATTATTGCTTACAAAGAATTACGAATTCTAGAAATAAAAATACTCCAACAACTGCAAACTTTGCAACAAGCAGCGACAGGATTTGAAAAATACCAAGAAGAGTTAGAACTAATTCCAAAAACACAATTGACTCTTGCAGCACAATACAAGCAAGAATTGTTTAGCCGTATTGAATTAGCACAATTTTATGGAATAGAGCTTGACGATTTTGCTCACGAAATTGCAATTCTATCACTTTGGTTGGCACAACACCAAATGAATATGGGTTTCAAAGCCGTTTTTGGCACAACCAACCCAACATTACCTTTGCAAGCAGGCGGAAACATTATACACGGCAACGCCACCAGAGAAAATTGGGAAACCGTTTGCCCAAAGAAAAAAGACGATGAAATTTATATTTTAGGAAATCCTCCATTTTTAGGTACTAGAAATCAGAAAAAGGAACATAAAGAAGATATGATTTTTGCATTAAAAAATGTCAAAAATTATAAAACATTGGATTACATATCTTGTTGGTTTTACAAGGCATCTAATTATATTGTAAATTCAAATTCTAAATATGCTTTTGTTACTACAAATTCAATTTCACAAGGTGATCAAGTAAGTGTTCTTTGGAATACTATTTTACTGAATAATCAATTAGAAATTGATTTTGCTCATCAATCTTTTAAATGGGAAAATAATGCAAAGGCAAACGCTGGTGTAACGGTTTTAATTATTGGTTTAAGAAATACTAATCTAAATCCTAAATATTTATATAATAATGATTTAAAAAAGTCAGCTAAAAATATTAACCCTTACATTGTTGATGGAAGTAATGTAATAATTGGTAGATTGTCTAAATCAATCAGTAATTTTCCAAAAATGATAAAAGGTAGTATTCCTGCTGATGGTGGTAATTTAATTTTAAATGAGTTTGAGTTTGAAGAATTATCAAAAAATAAGAAAATAAATAATGTCATAAAAAAATTTATTGGTGCTCAAGAGATAATTGATAAAGTTAATAGATGGTGTTTGTACATTGATGATGAAAGATTGGAAGATTTAATCTTAATACCTGAAATTAAAAAAAGGTTAGATTTAGTAGTTAAAATGAGAGAAGAAAGTACAAAGTTAGCAACACAAAAATTAGCATTATATCCACATAAATTTGCAGAAGATAGATATTTTAATCAAAATTGTATCTTGATACCTTGCGTGACATCTGAACAGAGAAGATATATTCCTATTGATTTTGTAGATAAAGAACCAGTTATATACGCTTCAGCACAAGCAATTTATAATCCAGAGCATTATATTTTTTCTATTGTTACATCTTCTATTCATACTATTTGGATTAAAGCTGTATGCGGTAGTTTAGAAACAAGAATTCGATATTCTTCTTCATTAGGTTACAACACCTTCCCATTTCCTCCAATTTCTAAATCTCAAAAAGAAGAATTAGAGCAATGCGTTTTCAGAATATTAGAGGAACGAGAAAACCATAGCGAAAAAACATTGGCACAATTGTACGACCCAAAAGATATGCCCGATGGTTTACGAGAAGCGCATAGATTAAATGACTTGGCAGTAGAACGATGTTATAGAAGCAAACCTTTTGACACCGACGAAGAACGATTAGAATATTTGTTTAAATTGTATGAACAAATGATAGCCGACGAAAATGAAAAAGGAACATTGTTTGAAACAGAGAAGAAAGCCAGTAAGAAAAAAACAAAAGCAAAATGACAAATACCGAACTTATAGAACTAATTGACGAATTAAGAGCCTTACCCAAAGAGAACGAATGGGTAGAGTTCAAATCTGGCAATGCTACTACTAACGATAAGATAGGACATTATATTTCGGCTATTTCCAATGCAGCTTGTATTAACAATCAAGCTTTTGGTTATTTTGTTTTTGGTATCGACGATGCTACTCATAATGTTGTAGGCACAAACTTTAAACTAAAGAATAAAAAAGAAGGAACACAAGAGCTTGAATTGTTTTTGCGTCAATATTTGCATCCTTCAGTTCGTTTCAATCATTTTGTTTGTCAGTATGATGCCAAACACTATTTAGAAATTTTTAGAATTCCTGCTGCAAAAGCAGAACCTACACATTTCAAAAAAATACCTTACATTCGTTTTGATAGTAGTTTAACTGACTTAAGAAATTATCCAGAACACGTAAAAGCAATTTACAATTCCGAAGAAGATTGGTCCGCAAATTGTATTGAAAATGCAACCATCGATGATTTAGATCCGGATGCTATATCAAAAGCAAAAGACAAGTTTAAAGAAAAAAATGCCGGAACTCCCATTTATGATAAAATAGACGATTGGGATGCAAAAACATTTCTTGACAAAGCTAAAATAACAATTGGAGGTAAAATAACCAATACTGCTATAATACTTTTAGGAAAACCCGAAGCATCACATTACATTTCTCCATCGGTAGCACAAATCACTTGGAAATTAGATACTGAAGAAAAAGCCTATGAACATTTTGACATTCCTTTGTTTGTGAGTATCAACGATATTCTAAAGAGAATTAGAAACGTAAAGTATAAGTTTTTTCCAGACAATCAATTGCTCTCTACCGAAGTAAATAAATACGATACCAAAGTAATTTTAGAAGCATTAAATAATTGTATTGCACATCAAGATTACAGCCACAATTCTAGAATAGTCTTGACTGAACAAGTGAATAAACTAATATTCTCTAATCAAGGTGGTTTCTTTGAAGGCACAGCCGAAGATTATACAACAGGAGAAAAAACACCCAAAAAATACCGCAATCGTTGGTTGGTTAATGCAATGGTCAATTTGAATATGATTGATACAATGGGTTATGGTATTTACAGAATGTACGTTGAGCAACGCAAAAGGTTTTTCCCATTGCCTGATTATACAAAATCAACAAGAGATAATGTTGTATTAGAGATTTACGGACACACCATAGATGAAAATTATTCTAAATTGTTGATTGAGAAAAAAGATGATTTAAGTTTAACTGAAGTAATACTTTTAGATAAGGTTCAGAAGCATTTGCCAATCAATGATGAAGCAGCAAAACTATTAAAGAAAAAAGAACTCATTGAAGGTAGAAAACCAGATTATTACATTTCAGCGACAATTGCAGAATTAACAGGGCAAAAAGCGAATTATACCAAAAACAAAGGATTAGATAAAGATGTTTATAAAGGATTTATAATTCAGCACATAAAAAATCACGGCTTTGCAACTCGTGAAGAAATTAATACATTATTATTTGCAAATTTGCCTGACTATAAAAATGAAAAGCAAAGAAAAATTTATATAAACAATATTATTCAAGAAATGGCAGCTACTACTATTGAGAATACTGGTAGTAGGATCAAGTCTAAATGGGTATTAAAAAAAATTAAATAAAAATTAATAATATTAAATATAAATATTAAATAATACGAAGCAAAAATGCTGTTATGTGTTGTTTTATATAGGTTTATGAGTGTTTAGTTATTTAATTGTATGTTTTAAAAATATTAAATAAAAAAATCATTTTATTAAAGAATATCAACCACCAACAAATAATAAATATGCCAGATATAGTAAATGTAAGCTACAACCAAACAGGAGAAAGCACCAAAATAAATACAATGGGAATGCGTGAAATGCAAACTCGGGCTTTTGCTTCTCGTGATGCACAATATTTATTGCTAAAAGCACCACCAGCTTCAGGTAAATCTCGTGCTTTAATGTTCTTGGCATTAGATAAATTGGTTAATCAAGGTATTAAAAAAGTTATAGTTGCTGTTCCGGAACGTTCGATAGGAAGTTCATTTTCTGCTACTGATTTAAAAAAAGATGGTTTTTTTGCCAATTGGGAACCTAATGACATATATAACCTTTGTACTCCAGGCGATGATGGTAGTAGTAGCAAAGTAAAAGCATTCCATAATTTTATGGATAATGATGAAAAAATATTAATTTGTACACACGCAACTTTACGTTTTGGTTGTGAGGGTTTAGACGAAACAAAATTCAACAATACATTACTTGCAATAGATGAATTTCATCACGTTTCTGCCGATGTAAACAATAAGTTGGGAGAACGTTTAAAATCTATAATGAACAAATCTACAGCACATATAATTGCTATGACAGGTTCCTACTTTCGTGGAGATAGTGTCCCAATTCTAACACCAGAATATGAAAGAAAATTTACACCAGTAACTTACAATTATTACGAACAATTAAATGGTTACAACTACCTTAAATCATTAGGGATTGGTTATCATTTCTATACAGGACAATATACAACAGCAATTCTTGATGTTTTAGATACTAACAAGAAAACAATTATTCATATTCCAAATGTAAATTCAGGTGAAAGTACCAAGCAAAAACACGACGAAGTTAATTTTATTATAGATGCTATTGGCGATGTGGTTAAACAAGACAGTCAAACAGGCGTTATTGAAATAAAAAGACATAGCGACGATAAACTACTCAAAGTAGCTAATTTGGTTGAAGATACTTCTAAAGAAAGAGATAAAATAGTAAACTACTTGCGTGATATAAAATCTATTGATGATATGGATATTATCATTGCTTTAGGTATGGCAAAAGAGGGTTTTGATTGGCCATTTTGTGAACACGCTTTAACGGTTGGTTATAGAGGTTCATTAACAGAGATTATTCAAATTATTGGTCGATGTACTCGTGATAGTGATAATAAATCTCACGCACAATTTACCAATCTTATTGCAAGTCCAGACGCTATTCGTGATGATGTAAAAGTAGCTACTAACAATATGCTAAAAGCCATTACAGCATCGCTATTGATGGAACAAGTATTAGCACCAAATTTTAAATTCAAAACCAAAGTTGATAATGATGATGCCGAAGTAAAGCCGGGCGAAATCAAAATAAGAGGTTTTAAAGAGCCAAGTTCAAAAAGAGTTAAAGATATTATTGAAGCCGATTTGAATGACTTAAAAGCTACTATTCTACAAGATGATAGAATGATAAAAGCAATGCCGGGTAATATTGATCCCGAAGTAATCAACAAAGTTTTAATACCAAAAATCATAAGAGTTAAATATCCAGATTTATCAGACGAAGAAATAGAAGAAATACGTCAATATGTTGTAGTAGATGCAGTAATAAAAAACGGTACAATCAAAGAAGTTGGCGACCAAAGATTTATTACAATGGCTGATAAATTTGTAAATATTGATGATATAAATATTGATTTGATAGATAGAATTAATCCTTTTCAGAAAGCTTTTGAAATCCTTTCGAAATCGGTTACAACTAAAGTATTAAAAATTATTCAAGATACCATTCAAGCTACAAGGTTTACAATGGATTTTGAAGAAGCAGCAATTTTGTGGCCACAAATAACAGAATTTAAAAAGTTATATAACAAAGAACCTAGCTTAACTTCTAATAATCCATTAGAAAGAAGAATGGCAGAGTGTATAATTTATTTGAAAGAAGAAAAAAGAAAACGATTAGCAAATGGATAAACAAAAAGTACTTGATGCTATTTTTAATGATGATGAGTTTGATATTTTAAATGTCAAGCCCAAAGTTTCTAGTGCAAAAAACGAAGAAGAAAGATTATTAGCATCGTTTGCAGAAATTAACGAGTTTGTATCAAAAAATAATAAAGAACCACAAGCCAACCCAAGCAATATTGCAGAGTTTCAACTTTATTCAAGATTAAAAAAAATTAGAGAAAATACAGAGAAAACGGCATTGCTAGAAAATCAAGATGTACACGGTTTATTAAGCATAGAAAAAAAGGAGATTAATTCATTAGAAGATATTTTTAATGATGATACTTTCGATTTGTTAGATGATGATACTGATTTATTTGATTTTAAACATACTCCAAAAGACTATGATAGAGCAGCAACGGATTTTGTAGCAAGAAGAAAACCGTGTAAAGATTTCCATAAATACGAGCCGTTTTTCAAACAAGTTCAAAAAGATTTAGTTGAAGGTAAAAGAAAAATTGTTGAGTTTAACGAAAACCATCAAAACGAAGGTCGATATTTTATTCATAACGGTATTCTTTTATTGTTAGAAAAAACAATTGATGTCAAAAAAGATAAATTCGGAAAATTAGACGGACGAACCAAAATAATATTTGAAAACGGAACCGAATCTAATATGAAATTGCGTTCGTTATTCAAAAATTTATTTACAAACGGACAGAGCATCACCGACGATTTGACCAAAGTAAATGAAAATTTCATAGAAAAGTTTAGCAACATTACTGAAGAAGATGAAGAAGCGGGATTTATTTATGTATTAAAATCTAAAACTAAAGATGAAAGAATACTAGCAATAGATAATTTATTTAAAATTGGATATTCTAAAGATACAGTTGAAGAGAGAATTAAAAATGCTGAAAAAGACCCAACATATTTAATGGCACAAGTAAGAATTATTACTACTTGGAAATGTTACAATATGAACCCACAGAAGCTCGAACAGTTATTGCATAACTTCTTTGGTAAGGCGTGTCTAAATATTGATGTTTTCGATGAAAATAAAAAACGTCACACACCAAGAGAATGGTTTATAGCACCTATCGAGGTAATTGAACAAGCTATTGAATTAATCATTAGTGGTGAAGTTGTAGATTATAAATACGATGAGGTTAGTTTTGTAATTGTAAAGAGGTGAACAAGAAACGCTTTAATTAAAAGACAATAAATTGTTAAAAATTTGTTATTTTTGTAAGATTGATTGTAATTGATTAATCTAAAAAAATAATATGATAATAATTATTGGAGTTCTATTATTGGTAATAACGGGTTTACTTTTAATAATGTACTATTATAGTAAATTTGAAAAAATTAAAATTTATTTAGTTAAAATTCTAAATTCAATAAACAATAATCTATACCTATATTTATTGCCGTTTCCCATTGTTTATCTATTCTTTCATTACTTTTATTACATTCCTAATTTAGAACTTTTTAAAAATTCAAAAGAGCCGCTACCTTTTTTTTGTAGAGAAGATGTTGTTGAATATTTAAAAAGTATTTCTATAATTTTCTTCTCGGGAGGTATTTTTTCAGCAACGGTTAAACTGATTAATAATTTAGTAGTCTTCAAAAAGAACTTTCAAAAAGTAATATTATCTGATGAGTTTGATTTCTTATTAAAGGATAAATTTCAAATACTTGCATTATCAGATGATTTTTTATTAAAGAGGACGGACATTCAAGATATTTGGTCAAGGGTAACAACTTGTCAATTTGAACAGGCATTTCCAGAGTTGAAAAATTCAATAGTTAAGAAATTAGAAAACGATTTTTTTAATGATAAAATGTTAACCTATTATTACAATAATTTTAGAATTCAAATAAATTTAGAACTTTTGGATGAAAATATTGTTAAAATTACAGAGGTTTCAAATTTTGAAGTTAAAGCAAAAACAACAGATCCAATATACATAGATTTTAGAATTTCTTCTTTAGCAAAAGATGATGATACTATCTACACAAAACTAATCGAAGAAGATTGTAAATTAGATGGTAAAAAAATGATTTTGTCTGAAATAACATCTACTAACGATAATAAAAATATTAAAACTTTCAATACAGAATTATCAGGCAATACTAGTTATGTTCTAGAAAGAAAAGTTGAAATGACACAAAATTTGCTTGATGATAGAGTGTTTTCTTTTTCAAGTAGTATTATTATAGATAATATGACTGTAAATGTAAAACCTTGTGATAAATTAAATATTTTCTTTAGCGTTGTTGGTAAAAATAAATTTAATAGTGACAATCATTTAGGGGATAATAATAATCGTATTTGTAGAGATGTTTTATTACCTGGAGAAAAATTTAAAATTTTTATTTATAAAAAAAGTTAAATTAATTTTGTGAAATTAAATATTATTCTATTTTTGTATAACAAATCAAAAAGAAAATTATGAAATCAAGAAACATTTTACAAGGTGGTACTGAAGTTTAATTGTTTAACATTATAATATTAAAGTCACTCTTAGGAGTGATTTTTTGTTTTCATTATTTTAGGATGTAGTGTTTTGTACACAGATATTTTCAATATTTATTAGTAAACTCGGTATTAATAGAATTACCTTATTCATTTTCCAAAAAATCACTCTTCCTCGAAGTAGTCCCAGCATCAAGATTTTTTGTTTGTTTCATTCCATAAATTTACAAGGATAAATTTTAAGCAAATAAAATAATTGATTAAAAACATTGTTATTAATAGAAACAAAAACAAAAGTTATACTTTATAAATATTTGATCATTTTAAAAGATTTAGTTTTAATCATTGATTTTAAATAAGTTATAAAAAGTATAAAATCTTTGTATTTAATGTTTTTTTATTACTTTTGGCGAAGATTATTAACAACTATACAGCTATTTTTGTTAATAACTTTATGAATGACAGCACTTTATAATTTACATAATCAAAACTTTTTACACATTTATGAAGGGACTTAATATCGATAGAGATAAAATTAGAAAAGTTATAAATGAAAATTATGCAAGTAAATTTGATATTAGTCTTGAAGAAAAACCAAATAATTTATGGGTTTATAAATTTAAAGGGACAGGTATTCAACCAGCTATATTAAATGTTTATTATGTTAACGATGGAACTACAACTTTATATTATAAGTTGGGTGCAAATCAAGACCTTTCTTTAGAAGTTGCTACTTTAATTAAAGATAATTGTTCAATTAAAGAATTTAAATCAAACAGTTTTTATCTCAAGTCAATACGTGATGTAGATTTTGAAACTATTTTAGAATATCTGGCTTTAGAAAATGAAATTGAAAATGATGATGCTAATGACAAAGGAAGAATTGTAAAAGTAAAGGGTAAACAAGGCGATAAAATAACATTACATCATTTTTCAAATGGTGCTTTCCAAGCACAGGGAAAACCTCGAATGATTTTTAATGATGTAATTGCAATATTATCAGAAATAATGCCGTTTAAAGATATAGTAAATTCTCAGTTAGAATTTTACGAAACTAATTTAACTGCTGATGATATTTTAGGAGAGTTAGAAACAAGATTACCTATATCTTCTCAATATCTTTTAGATAAAGTTAAAAGTGTTTTAAGTCCGTCATTGGCATTAAAAAAGTTTGTTGTTGAATTAGATGATTTTTCAGCTTTTGCATTTCCTGTATTGAGAGGTTTAGAAGGTGTCTTAAAGCAAATTTATTTTGATAATGGTATAGTAATTGGTAAAGAAGGGTTTGGAGATTATTTGCAGATTGATGGTGGTGGTATCAATGTAACATTGTCTAATAACACAACGAGTAAAATAAATTGTGGTAAAACACATAAAGCAATTTGTGATATTTATTCATTCTATAACTACAACAGACATAGTTTGTTTCATATGGATGGAACTATTGTAACAAGTAGAATATTAAATAGAACAGAAGCAGAAAGCATTATTAATAACGCGTTAAATTTAATAGAAAGCAGTATTAGTAATATAAAAAGTTAATTATGGAAAATAATAAATACATATTACAAAAAATCGAAAACAATGAGTTTGGATTTTTGGCATTGAGTGTTGATTATTCTAGACTTGATGAGTATATATTTGATATAGAAAAAGACTTAAAAAAGAATAAGTATAAAGGTAAAGTTGTTTTTGATTTATTAGCTAACAACGGTATTAATGATAGGTTTTACTTTTGTATGTTTGATGGTAAAAAAATTGTTTTAAATACTTTATCAGCAATTAATGAACTTAATAGAGACATTGAAAAAATTTCATCCAATTTTTATTTATCACATTTTGATATAATAAGTAATTCCTACATTTCAAAACAATCAAAATTTCTTATAAAGAAAAAGCTATCAAGCATTTAATTGTTTTTATTATATTTGGTATTCATAAAATAACTCTCACAGGGTTATTTTTTTTTACTTACTATGAAATATACATTTATAATAGGATTTTCAGACGAGCAAAGACTTTTGTCGGGAACACAAAGTTGGTCAGGTAAAACATTTGAGGATATAAAAAAAACATTTGATTTTTCATTATTAAATAATGATTTAATTGATGTTTCTTATGCCTATTATTCAAAGGCTACTGATAAGCAAAAATTTGTTAGAGTATTGAAAATTATTGATCTATTTGTAAATGATACTAGTATTACAATAAATTATTCTGTTGGTGATGAACAAGCTTTTACATCTGAAACACTAAAGTTAAAAGTATTAAAGATTTTAAGGATTGATAAGATTATTGAACAAAATAGTTATATGCCTTTTTGTAGTATTCTTAATAATTCACAAGTTGAAAGAATATTTAGTAAAGATAATTTAATAGATAAAGTAAATGGATTTATTAAGCAAAGTGATTGGTTATCAATTTATAATTTATTTAAACCAATAGAAGATATTTCCAAAAATAATGCTGTATGGAATGATGTTGACCTTCTTTCGGTTGTAAGCTTTGCAACAGCAAAACTTTCAGAAGTTTACATAAATTTAAAACATACTTTTAATAAAGATGAGGAAAAATTTAAGTTTTTAGCTCAACAAAAAAAGTATCGTCAGATAACGGAGTTATTAAGAAAAAGATGTATTGAATTAAATCCAGAAAATCCTTCATATTACTCAAATCTTGGATATACACATTATCAATATTCTCGTGAATTAACCCAAATAGGAGGAAGAAGAGACGGTAAACCATTAGATGAAATTGAAATTGCAATTAAATATTTAGACAAAGCATTAGAATTAAATCCAACGAGATTAAATGATTTGTACAGAAAAGGAATGATGCTTACAGAATTATATCCTAAACTATCTTTATTTTCACGAAATCGTCCAGAAGCAGACAAGTACAAAGAAGTTAATGTTAAAATTCAAGAAGGTATTGACGCTTTTGAATTAGTTATTAAATACTATGGCGAAATCCCAATTGAAGACGTTTATAATAAAAAAAGATATAGAAAAGAGTATATTAAATCTTGTTATGATGTAGCAAGAGCATATTCTGATTTAGTTTCAAATAATTGGGATGAAGTAGTATATTTACTTTCTTTAGATTACAATATTAATGAAAATGATGAGGTCAAGTATATTCCTAAAGACCTTGAAAACATTGAAAAAGCAATAAAAAATATTGCAAATTGTTCTATTAATGATAACTATGATTTTTTAAATAATCCAACTCAAAATTTTAATTTAGAAGATTTAGCGTCTTTTAATGGTAGTGTTGAAGGAGTTTATAAATTATATTGTTTAGCAAAATATAATTTTACAAAGTTCTGGATATTAAGTGGGTATGGGCAAAGACCAAATGAAAAAGCTAATGAGTTTAGGGATTTAGCAGAAGGATTTTATAAAAAGGCATTAGATTTTAATTGGTCGAAAGAAAAAGAAAGGTCTGATAAATCATTCATTGCAGAAAGATTATGTCGTTTGTATATATCTAAAAAACAATATGATGAAGCAACAAAAGTAATTTTACCATTCATAAGAAAACGTACTGATTATTATATCAGATATTCTTATGCTTCTGCTTTAATGTTAAATGGTCATTTTGAGGAAGCAAAATATCAAATTAAATTAGCTCAAGAAAATATTCAATCAAATAAAGAAATGTGGTTAGGTCACTTTATTAGTGCTTGTTCTGATTTGAGAAATAATAATTTAGAAAGCTCAAAAACTAATTTAAAAAAGGCATTAGATCAAGCTAAAAATGATGGTAAAACAAACATTGATAGCTTATTAATTGCACAAGGTTTTATTTCAATTAAAGAAAATGATAAACCAAGTGCTTTCAAGTTTCTTGGACAGGCATTAGATATAAATCCATATCGAGTTTCAATTCAGAAAAGAGTACCAAATTGGCAACCTAAAGAAGATGAGGTTTAAATTACCTCATTCATCTGCACAAAAATCGCTCCTAGTCCAAGTATTCCTAGCATCAATTCTTTGTTTGCTTCATTTCGTTAATTGAAATAATCAATAAATACTTTGTGTGAATATAGGAATAAATAAAAACAACTGCTAGTAACGGTGGTTTTGCGCTATTGGGGCAATAGTGTTTAATAGAATGTTTATCTTGTTTTTGTCCTCTTTAGTGTAGCGGAAAACATAGTGCTTTTTAATCCCCAACAGACGCAAAGCCAGCCGTTACTAGCAATTGTAAACCTCCGCATCACGTTCTCGTTAAATACAACATTCATCTTTCCGCATAACTTCTTCCGAAACCGAACTGACGCAGACAATCGAACCGCATAAAAAGAAATAGGAAGTATTTTCATATTGACATTGTAAGTATAAAAATTGCTTTTAGTATTTATTGTTTTTTTTGGTTAAAGCAATTTTCTATACCCACAATCCCAATAGTGCCAGTAAGAGTATTCTTTTTTATTTGCCACAAAACCCCAAGTCATTGGCTTTCCGTCTGCTTGATGCCTAGCGTTTTCAAAACAATAATTGTTGTAACATTCAAGCTTTATCTTTCTAGTTACGTGCAGTCATCAAGCAGCCAAGAAAACCAATCAGAACATCCCAATAAGCAAATAAAAAAGAATACCCTTACTTCGAGCGACTTCCATCGCACTACGAATGTGTTTTCATTGTTTTTTGAAGATGCCATAACGTAGCCGAATAACATTTAGATACAAAAAATAAACTCATTTCGCCAGAACTATCAGGCATCCTCAAAAATCAAATCGAGAAGAAAGAGTATCAAATTTCAGTTCATTTCAAAAAGCGTTTATATTGTTTTTTGGTTTTTTAAAATGCCCTAAAATTTGATACCCTTTCAAGACGACTTGTGCTTTAATCAACATTTTTTAAATCTAATTTCAAAATACAATTATTTTAAATCGGAAACAAAACCAAAAAAATAAAAAAAGGAAGCAAAGATAAGTTGCAGGTATTCAAAAAAGCAAGTTCAAGCCCTTCGGGTTTCAGAAAAAATCTCCACCTATACCGTTTCGCAAGATGATTTATTTTGATTTTGACGAATACATTTCCGATGATATATCAGGTAGTATTTTTTCTGAAAAACTTGCTTTTTTGAAACCTTCCACTTGGACGAATGGCTTTCTTTTTTTTTTTTTTTTTCTTTTGAAAAGTTTTAATGGGCGGAGCGTAGCGAGGCACACCTGCATTTCAGAGGAAACCAAAAGGTAAAAGGAAGCTAACCTTTTAAATCCGATGTAATGAACTTTATTATTAAAACTCACAGGAAAGACACCAAGTACAATAAACCTTGCTTATATCTATTAAATAAAGGCTTAAATAGTGGGAAACCACAGAAAGAACCTTTTACAAATAGCTTTGTTGTTATTTTTGACAATCAAGAAGACCTTGAAAATATCTATTTTGTAGCTTACAGCTTATGGAAAGCTAAATTTTGGCATCAATTCCTAATTGGTTCCGTAATTCCGTTTTTAAGATTATTTGATTTTAAAAAAGAATTTATTTCAAGAGTTAAAACAATGCTTGAAGAGTTTGAGAACCACCAAAAAAACATTGCAGCACTAAAACTACTTGAAGAACAGGAGATACATTTTGTTAATAATTTGAAGTTAGTCAATGATATTCGAAATGTAATTATCAACAGATATTGCAAAGTTTTAGAGTAATGGATATTTAATACTTATTTCATAGATATTTAATACATAAGTTACCATTATATAGAAAATCTATAATTTGAGAATAAAAAAAGCCCAATCGAAAGAAAGGGCTTAATTTTGAATTTGAAATCTACTAGAATAAATCTTGTATTTTCATTGCGTTTCCTGCATTAAACAAATAATAGTTTGAGCCAACTTGTTGGTAAAACTCAATTCCAATACTTCCAATTGCAGTTACATTTGTATTCATTGTTGGTGCATTTGGTAACGTTGCAGTTACTGTTAATGGAGTAGTAGCTACATCGACAGGAGTATAAGCTGAATAAGCAATGTTTGAAAGTTCATTTAAATCAGTGTCAGCAGGTTCGTAAGCTCCAGTAGTTGGATTAAATACGAAATCTGCAATAACTGAAATTGCATTGATAATTCTAAAATGTGTTGCACCGGATGGAACACTAATAAAATTAGCAGGATTAAATGAAGGAATAGTTAAAACACTTTCATTTCTATCTACATTAGGAGTTAATGTGTAAGGAGCTGAAAAAACACCATTAAATGAAATGTTACGATTAAAATCTAAACCTTTCAAATATTGTGGTTGTTGTGAAACTAATACTGCTCTTTGTCCACGAGCTTCTGAACCATCTTCAATATTGATCTTTTTCATAATTGCAGTTAATCTACCTGTCAATTGATTATCTGCCATTTGTTTCATTAATGAAGATAAACCAACTCTTACTGATTTACCTGCATTGGCACAAGCTCCAAATTCGCTCATATTTTCACGAGTACGAATAAAGCCAGGTGCAGTTTTTACTTGCTCAGCGGTCGGACCACCTTTTAGACCAGCAAAGTAACCATCATTTCCTTTGATTTTGAAGTGTCTAACTTCTCCGAGTGTGCCGACATACTTAATGTGACCTTTTTGTTTTGCCATTTGTTGTGCGTTTTTTGATTGATGAATATTTTTTTTTAATATTGTAAAAATATAACATAAAACATTATAAATCAAGTAGTTAAATAAGGTAAAACGATGCAATTAAACGCAAAAGCAAATATTATTAAAAAAAATCATCTGAAAATCATTAAAGTTGTTGATGGTGATGGAATAATTGTTGAAAATATTTTTAATAATCAAGAATTTGAAATTAGATTTTTGGGAATTGATGCTCCAGAGTTAAAACCTTGTAGAAAATTAACCCAAGATGAAAGGGAAACACATTTAGCTGCACAATTTTTAATGGAGTTAGGCAGAAAATCTTTAAAATATCTATTGGAAATTGCACCACCAAATACAAAAGTTTCAATTTTAATAGAAACAGAAAACGAAATTGATTTATATGGAAGAACTTTAGCTTATGTTTTTCTAGAAGATGGTTCCTGTTTAAATGAAATTATGATACAGGAAGGATTTGCAAAGCCATATAGTCGCTATTTCTGTAATGAATTATCAAAGTATCAAATGCTAAATTTAAACGCTAAAAACGAGCAAAAAGGACTATTTGCATTTTCAAAAAATTGGTAGTGTATTATAGTTAAGAATGTTGTACCTATGTTGTACCCATTTTAAAAAATCACATAAAATATCAATAAATACAATACTTAACGAGTGTTAAAACACTAAACGGCTGTTATGGGCTGTAATCTTTGATTTTCATTGACGAATTTCAAACTTTACAGTTTCCATTTTTTAGTTTTCAGTTTTCTCGAAAGTGATTCATTAAATTTCAAAAAAAAATCGAGCTTCGCTCGAAATTACATCTTTCAAAGGCTCGATTTTTAGTTTTCAAATTTTCCAGTTTCTGTTTGCGGTTTCAACCTTCCAGTTTCCGTTGTCAAAAATTCAACTTTTAAGTTTCTGTTGTCGGTTTCGATTTTCTATTTTCAGCTGTCAGCTTCCTAGGTTCTAATTTATGATTTTTTGATTTTCGGCAAACAATTTGCAACTTTTAAGTTTCGTTTTTCAATTGACGGTATGGCAATAATCAGAGTAAATTCCACCGGAATTTTCGGCGATTATTGCCCATAACGTTCCGGCGCTTGGCGAGGTTGCGAACTTCGGAACCGATTATTTTCTATCAAAGATAAAATTTCTTGCGAGAATTAAACGTGAATTTACTACAAAATTCGCAATCTTGCCAAACGCCTGTTAGCGGTTGTGTTTTTATTCGGTTGAGTATAAAATTCCCCACGCTCCATAATTCATTTCTTTCTCGAATATTTCTCCAACATAATATTCTCGATAAACTTCTAAATGAATTATTTCTTGTGTTTTCGGATTTCTAAAATCAATGTAATGTCTTAATCTTCCATTTTTTGTTATATAAGGCTCGTATTTTTCAACACTTTCATTAATTTTTACACTTTCAGATTTTCCGAATAATTTATTTGTAGTAATTATTAGTGAGAATGCAATTCCAAACAAAATTCCTGTCGAAAAAATAATCATCATAAAAATTGAAAATATATCTCTCGCTTTTTCTTTAAATTTATTTTTCGGAATATCCTTATCTAAAGGTTTTACACTTTTATAATAAAATTTTGGTCCAAATATTAGCAAAAAAAGAACAATTGGTAACAGTAAAAATTTTGCAGTAATTTTTAATGCTGTTGAAGTTTCAAAATATTTTATTGCAAAAAATGGATAACCAATTATTATTGCACAAATAATTATAATTAACCAAACATTTGATTTCCATTTTTCCATTCTATTCGTCTCGTTTTTTTAACATAACCGCTAACGTTTCCTTGCTAGAGCTTGTGGCGGCTTATGGAAAGCTTTTTTTCCATAACCGCCCAAGCGAAGTTATGAAAAGTAAACGAACAATTTACCGAAAAACTAGCCATAAGTTTTAGCAAGTGTTATAGGCAGCCAAGTTCTATTTGTCAAATTATTTACTCAGCAGTTGTTGGGTCAATAATTGTTGAAACCTTACTTACTGAATTTGCTGGAAACCCTCCTTGTTTTGCGTGTTCACGCACCATATCTTCATTAGGAGCATTATAAACACAATAGATTTTGTCTGTTGTTACATAACTATGAACCCATTGAATTTGAGGTCCCATTTTATTTAACACTCCGCAAGAGGTTTGTGAAATTGCTTTCAATTGCTCGGCGGTCATTTTACCAGCTCCGGAGATTTCTCTTTCAATTACATACTTAGGCATAATATTTAGATTTTAGTTTCCTACTCATTTGGCTTTTCGGTACCGCCCCGTTATTTTGATGGTCTCTGGACTCCATTTTGGTATGATAATTTTAACTTATTCGCTTCCAAACTAATGTGCGAATAATTGGTTCACCTTCTGTTGAAGTTGTTTCTAACTGAATTATTAATTTATTTTTCTTAATCCTCAAATTGCGCAAAACAGTCATTCCGATATTTGATGGTGTAATAGAGCCAATTAATACATGGGCAACTTGACCTGTCTGTTCATTTACTTCATAAGTCCCAAAATATGCATCGTATCCTGCAGTGGCACTTGTATTATTTTTGCCCGAATGATATACTTGTGGAGCAACATCATCTGATCTGTCTCTCTTCATAAATTGTGCAGCAAAATGTGTGAGTGCGTATGTTAGTATACCAATCGGTTCAGCTCCTAAAGTAGGATCAATCTTTTTGATATTGTCATTAGTCCAATCTTCACGTGAGAGCAACCACCAAACACCGCGAATTGCTGTAGCAAGATTTTTCGTAGGAGAAGTAAGTGTAGGACTACTCATTTTTTAACTATTTCAATCTGTTTTCAATTCTATCCTATTGCTATTTTGGTTGCCTATAACGTTATGCCACTTTGAGATGGCTGGAAGTTCGTAACCGCTCAATTTTCGGCTAAACTAAAAATTGATGCGAAAAGATAATTCCACTAAATTCCAGCTAGCTCAAAATGGCGGTTGGCAGTAGTAATTATTTTTCCATTAGATATTTTTCCTTTAAGTCAGCCACTTTTTCTATGTCGCATCGGTAAACAAAAAACCTATATAGATTAAATGACAAATAGCTTATTTCATCATTCCAATATTTTATATTTCGATTCGTAAATTCTGCAATTATTTCGTTCTTCAAGTTTTGGTCTTTAAAGTTTCCAACTAAATGGCTATTGGCATATTTATCTTTTCGTACATATTCATAAATAAATTCAACTGCTTCTTTTTCTGTGTTGAAATAATTTAGATTTTCTTTTTCACCACGTTCAGAATGATACCAAATATACAAGTTTCCATATTTTTCCAAACCAACTCCGTCATCAGTTTCAAATCGATTACCTGGTGTTATTTTGTTATTCATACAATTTTCCACCATCCAATCTTCAAGTTCTATAATTGTTGAAATACTCATTTTAAATTCAAGTTTTCTTTAGTGTTCTTTTTCGGATTATTACTGCCAACGTTTCCTTGCTAGAGCTTGTGGCGGCTTATGGAAAGCTTTTTTTCCATAACCGACCAAGCGAAGTTATGAAAAGTAAACGAACAATTTACCGCAAAACTAGCCATAAGTTTTAGCAAGTGTTGTGAGCAGTTTTTTAATCTATTCGTTCATATTCTTGAAATTCTAAATATTTGAATCCAGCGGTAAATATTATAAAGACAGCACCAAATTCATGATTAATTTTGTCGATAATTAAATTATTTTTCCTCAACCCAATTCTTTTTTTGTCAACGACAAATGTCCCGAAAATATATGGTAAACCTGAAATACTCATTTTTTGGTTTATATAAAACATGCCATTTTTCAACTTTCCCTTTATTTTTTTTCTAGCTATTTCGCTTTCATTTTCAAACACAATTAAATTTAGTTCAGAGCTATTTATTACTTTGATCTCGACATAATAATTACTATTATTATTTAACTCTAAATTATTTTTTTTAGCACGCCACCAAACTCCAGTAAGATCTTTATAGATATTTTTAGACTTTGTAGAGTCTTTTATTGGGTAAATTCTATATTTTCCATTTATTTTTTCAATGTCATTTTGAGTAATTTTATTAAAGTCATTAGAAGGTAAATTATTTGTGAAAGATGCACAACCAATTAGTTGAAAAAGAAGTAAAGTCGATATTATTGTTTTTAAGTATTTCATTTTTCTCAAAATTGCTCACAACGTTTTGCAGATTGGCGATGGGCGGGCTTTTCAGCACAAAAGTTAGTTCGGAGAACTGAACTTTCTGCTACCACAAAACTGTCAAGCGGAGACGAAACCCCGCCTATTGCCAATGTGCTGTTAGGTGCTGGCGTTTTCTGTCCGTCCATTATTCTGTTAGTCCTAAGATTTTTAATGACGTTTTTGAAACATCCATCATTATAGGTAACATTTCATCTACCGTCCATTCGGTTGATTTTGTATATATGGATACTGCTTGAAGCATAACAGATTTTCCGTCAACTGTGATGAATATATTTTCGCAACTATTTTGGTTGATAGGCAAACTGTAATTTGCTGAGGTCAATCTGTCTATTCTGTTTAGAGAACCTGCATCGTGTTTCAAAATTACTTCAGTTCCGTCTGGTCTTAAAACCGCTGTTGGTTCTGTCAGAAAATTTGAACCTTGCAAAAACAGGATATAAGGAAAGTGCTTTTCGTCAATCATTATGTTTCTCATTTCATTGATGTTCTTGTGGGAACGCTCAATTGCATTTCCTGCTACCATTAAATCCTGATTGCTGTTTTTGCCCACCAAAATTCCTTTGGCTATGTTTTCAATATCTTTTCCTTGATGTTTGGCTTCACACACTAATACAATACGCCACTTGTCTTCTTTGTCTTTAACTTCAATAATTCCGCCATCGGGTTTTATTGATGCGTTTTCAACAAAAACTGTAACGCCTAATCTTGCATCAACTGAATTGAGTTTTTCATTGATTTCCTTTTTTTTAATGTTGTCTCTAAAACGAAACTCAAGATGTGGAAAGTCTGTTTTCAAAGTTTCAAAAACAGCTTTTGAAAAACTGTTTACTGACTTATCGTGTATTTGAGCATTCACTCCAAATATTTCCTTCGGTCCTTGTCCTCTTACTTTTTCTATTCGTAGTCGGTCTGTTTGCTTTTTTGCCATTTATTTATATTGTATTGAAATATTTAGAGTTTTTTGTTTTTGATTAAAATTCTAAAATATGGACACTTGCCATTTATAGATAAATCTTTCTCGTCATTTCCTTTTCTGAATTTGATTAGTTCAAATTGTTCTGGATTGTATTTATGTAAAAATGTAATTGGAACTCCCATAACTCCTCGATAATCCATTGGTATATCTTGGGTCTTATCCACATTGATTGCATCATAATTGTCAAACTTGGGATACTCAATTTCGTTGCCGTAATATTTTTTAGTTAGAACTATATCTTCGTGCCGTTTAAATGTGTCCAAATTTGTTAACCATAAGCAATTATTTGTCGCAACAATTCTGTTTCCATTTTCGTCTATACGTGCTTCTGTGCCAAATAATTCATAATCGTTTGGAACAATAAAACCTGAAATACCTCTACCCATATTAATACCTAACCAAGCTTTGTTTTCTTTGATTAGCTTAAATATTTCTTTATAAGTAATTGCGTTAATGTTTCCAATTATTAAAAATTTCTTTTCATATTTCACTAATTGCTCAACATATTCTCTGAATAACGAAAATGGAGGATTAGTTACTACAATGTCGGATTGTTTCAATAACTCAATGGATTCTTTACTGCGAAAATCACCATCACCTATGAGTGGTTTTATACCAATTTCTTCTGCATCAGGTATTTTGTTACCATTTATATCTCCATTGTATTCAAGAAAAACTGCTTTTTCAGTTTCTTCGTTGATAAATAAATCTGTCTCTTGGTTTTTATAACAAGTTGTTATTAGTTTTTTCAACCCTAACTTTTCAAAGTTGTATGCAAAGTATTTAAAGAAATTGCTATTTCTTGGGTCGTCACAATTACAAAAAACCACTTTGTTTTTAAAGTGTTTTTTGTAATGAGTCAACTCACTTTCAATATCTGATAGTTGAGTATAAAACTCGTCCTTTTTTGAAGACTTTGCAATGTGCAGCGTCCTATTTAATGTCTTTTCAGCTATCATTTTCTTCTGTATTAATTAGTGTCGAAAGTTACGATTTTTTTTCTGATTCTTGTCGGTTTATGTCTGCACTGTCGGTCGCCCAACGCTTGCACCTAACGTTCCGGCGCTTGGCGAGGTTGCGAACTTCGGAACTGATTATTTTCTATCAAAGATAAAATTTCTTGCGAGAAATAAACGTGTATTTACTACAAAATTCGCAATCTTGCCAAACGCCTGTTATGCCTAGTTTTTCTTCTTTTGTAGTTGTTTCGCAAACTTATTGTCTGTTTTCGTTGGACTATTTTCTAATGCTCTTATGATAACATCTTTTAAGTTTTCTACTTCGCTATACTTTTCTAAAATTGGTTTTAGGTTTTCCATTTTCTGCATAGAAATTGACGAAATTACCCAACCTTTAGAATTATTATCCCAAGAGTTTAAAAACTCAATTAGTTTTGCTTGTAATTTTTCGTCTTTTTCAAAGTTTGCTAAACATTGGATAGCTAAAATTTGTTGGTTTTTATTGTCTGAGTCTATAAATTTCCAACAAGTTTTTTTGACAGCATTTGTATCATATTTAATATACATATTTATCAAAATATCAACAGGCAATCCTTTTGGGAATGATGAGAATAAAACAAATAAATCATCAGATGCTTTTCCGCAATTATTTGCCATTAATGCAGTTGTGCTCCAAGTTTTTAAAAGTGAACTTTCATTTGAGTTAATTCTGTTGATTAGTTCGTTGTTAAAAGTACTGTCATTTGCAACTCCAATCAATCTGTATGCTAAAACACGTTTTTCAGTAGTTTCAGAATTAAATAGTTTTTCGATGTTTTTAAAATATGAAGAGCATTTATTCAAATTTTTCAAACTGTCTTTTGCTTGATATTCAAAAAGCAAATTGTTAATTCTGTAAAAATCTTCTTCTACAAACTTTTCATTATTAGAAGCTTCAATAATTTCTTTGTCTAATAAATTTGGAATTTGGCATTCTTGTCCATACGAGATATTAATTATAAAAATTAATAAAATTGAAAGTGAAAATTTATTCATTAATTGTCTGTTTTTCTCGTTTCGGTTAAAATTAGGCATAACGTTCCGCCGCTTGGCGAGGTTGCGAACTTCGTAACCGATTATTTTCTGTTAAAGATAAAATTTCTTGCGAAGCGTAAACGTGAATTTACCACAAAATTCGCAATCTTGCCAAACGGCTGTTGTATGCTGGATTAATATTTACAATGTTCGTCAATTCTTTCTTTTGCGTATTTCGCTCCGTTTTCAAGTGCTTTATTCCAATTTTCGCAAGCTTTATTTTTGTCTTTCAAATTTAGGTAAGTGTTACCTAAATTAAAATATGCTTGTTGCTTTTCTTCTGGTTCTAATTTATCAAGTTTCAAAACAGTTTCATAATCAGAAATAGCACCTTGATAATCTCCGTTTTCATCTTTGAGTCCGCCACGATTTATTAAAGCACTTATGAATTTAGGAGCAATTTCTATTGCTTTGTCATAGTCTTTAAGTGCAGATTTCCACGTGTAAAGTTCATTCTTTACAATTGCTCTTGAATAGTACGCGTTTGGGTCAGTTGGGTCAATTTGGATTGTCAAACTCCAATTAAAAATTGCTGCGCTTAAATCTCCTTTGTTATAACAATCTAAACCTTTGTCAAAATAATAGTTATTTTTTGTATTGTCTATTATTGGGAATTTTTGGTCTTTTGGGTCAAAAAGTCCGCCATAAGCATCAAGTTTAGAGTCAAATTCGTATCCTCTTTTATACATATCTAAACCCCAATAAAGTAAGTTGTTCGCTGTCATTGGAATTTCATTCGTTTCTCCATTTATTTCCCAAAGTTTACCATACTTTTTAATTTCTTGAACTGAATATGGATAATGAGTAGTTATGAATTTAGCTAATTTTTGCAGGTTTTCTTTTTTATTTGAAATAAAAGTAAAATCCATCTTTGTCAAGCAGTTATCTTTTAATCCACTTTTGGACATATTATTAAAAACGTCTTCCGCAGAAACCATTTCTTTACCAAAGTTTTTTGTAAATTCTTCCCAACTAAAATATCTTTCGTTAGTCTTTTTTGGACCGCAATTAAAAAATGAAAACATAGTTAAAATTATTATTGTTATTTTTTTCATTCAATTTTCTGTTTTGGAAATCTAGCATACAACGTTCCGCTGACAGACGACAGTCGCGGCTTTAGAACTGAGTTTTTTCTATTTTAGAAAAAACGAAAATAGGAAAATAAAATCACAAATCACCGAAAACCAGCGATTGCGTTTGTCAGCTGTTGTGGGCTGGTTGAAAAGCGAAGTAGTTTCTATTTTCCGAGGAAGTTCTTCTGGGGAAAATTCTTCTATTTTTTCAATTACCTTTTTAATTATTTATTCCAATTTGCAGGTCACGCTGGGCGTTAGAAATTCCGGAGGAAATTTCTAACCAACTAGCCTACAACTCGTTTATATGCGAAACAAACCTTCGTATATACACCCAAATTTAGGTAGATAGGCGAAGGTTTGTTTCGCTTTTCCTTAAAACCAAATATATTAAATTTTCTTTACAAATCATCAAAAGGGCTTTTTATTTGTTGCAAACTTTTGGTGCTTACGTGGGTGTAAATTTCGGTGGTTTTACTGCTGTTGTGCCCTAATAATTCCTGAATGTAACGTAAATCAGTGCCGCTTTCTAATAAATGGGTAGCATAACTGTGTCTAAGCCAGTGCAAAGTAGCTGGTTTTGTAATTCCCGTTTTTTGTAGTGCTTGTTTTAAGATGAGCTGCAAACTTCGAGCATCATACGGTAACCCTGCAGTTTGTCCTTCAAATAAATAGGTTTTGGGCTTACACACTTTATAATAATCTCGAAGCATTTCTAATATTTTTGGGCTTAATGGCACAATTCTATCTTTTTTCCCTTTGGCATTTTTCAGTAAAACGATGTTTCTAACCGAATCAATATGTACCGGTTGAAGCGCCAATAATTCGCCACAGCGCAAACCACAACTATAAATCATCGATAACATGACTTTGTGTTTAATATTTACGTGAGCTTCTAAAATTGCCTTTACTTCTTGCTTGCTCAAAACATTTGGCAATACTTTAGCGCGTTTGGGCCGGTGAATCTTCTCTATTGCTATTTTGGTATCCTGTGTAGTTTTAAAAAATAATTTAAGAGCATTCACAATCTGGTTCTGATAGGAAGCCGAAAAATTATTCTTCAGTATAAAGTCATTATTGTAAATTATAATATCTTCATTCGTTACAGCACTAATCGACTTCTCTCTATAAAAAATCAAAAATGATTTCAAAGCTTCGCTATAAGTAGTTATAGTACTTTCGCTGTACCGTTTTGAGCGCATCCATTGTTTAAAACGTGTCATTTGAGCAATTCCCTCACTGTTGGGTATAGAGTCAACCAATCGTTTGAGTTGAAAACGAATGCGGTTTTCATCCGTATCAGGCAAATGCCAAGCTCGCATTTGCATACTCCATCTCGAACCTTCAATAGCTTTTATTCGGCTAATTAATTCATCATCTTTTTCAAAAAAAACCGCAATACGGCTTTCTCCTTTGTGTTTCACGGTTTTAGCATTCCATTTCATGTGGCGTATAATTTAAAGTACCAAGTTAGAAAAAAAAAGGTTACATTTTATAATTATATTTTCACAAAAAAAACACTTTTAACCTCCAACCTCCAACTTCCAGCTTCTAGCTTCCAACTTCATACCTTAAGCATAGCAAAGGCATAGCAAAGGCATAGATAGTGTATATAGAGTGTATGTAAAATGTTTTTAAAAAGAAGATGCGCACAATAATTAAAAACACCTAAATAAGACATAAAAATGCTCCGCATTCCCGCGAGAAATATAGCATTTAGGTTCCAATTGCAAGAATACCCCAAAAAAACAATGAATAAAGCCTATAAAAACAATTATACGGCAACTGCTCCTTTAATATGTGGGTAAGGCTCGTAACCTTCTAAAGTAAAATCTTCAAAAGTAAAATCGAAAATGTTTTTAATGTCAGGATTCAAAATCATTTTAGGTAGCGGTTTAGGTTCGCGTGACAATTGCAGTTCCAATTGTTCAAAATGATTGTTATAAATATGTGCATCTCCAAAAGTGTGAATAAATTCTCCCGCTTCTAAATGGCAAACTTGTGCAATCATCATAGTGAGTAGGGCATAAGAAGCAATGTTAAAAGGCACACCAAGAAAAATATCGGCACTGCGCTGGTACAACTGACAAGAAAGTTTACCCTCTGCAACATAAAACTGAAAAAAAGCATGACAAGGTGGTAAAGCTACTTTGCCATTAGCCACATTTTCAGCAAATGACTTCGTTGTATCGGGTAGAACCGAAGGATTCCAAGCCGAAATAAGCATCCTTCTACTATTGGGATTCTCCTTTAATGTAGCGATCAATTCCGTAATTTGGTCAATTTCCTCACTATTCCAATTGCGCCATTGGTGCCCGTAAACAGGTCCTAATTCGCCATTTTCATCCGCCCAGTCATCCCAAATCTTTACTCCGTTTTCTTTTAAATAAGCAATATTAGTTTCGCCTTTCAGGAACCAAAGCAATTCATAAACAATAGATTTTAAATGCAATTTTTTTGTAGTAACCATAGGAAAACCCTCGCTCAAATCAAAGCGCATTTGATATCCAAAAACGCTTTTTGTTCCCGTTCCTGTTCTATCTCCTTTTTGGGTTCCGTTATCTAAAACATGTTGTACTAAATCGTGGTATTGTTTCATGGTATGGCGAGGAACGAAGCAGTCTCTTCGTCTTTAGAGAATAAGTTTATAATAAGTTGTTTTACAAAATAATTAAATAAAGAGCATAATAACAAAACATAGAACTAAGCTTCCCTTTTCGAAATTTCATCTCTAATCTTAGCTGCTTTTTCATAGTCTTCGTCTTGAACGGCTCCTTCTAAAAGTTCCATTAATTCCGATAGACTATGCTTTACATAAACATCACCGGCTTGATTGCTTTCCTCATTACCAAATGTTTCTGGAGAAGAAAGTATCCCATCAGCATTTTGATCATCCTTAATTGTGACATCCAAAGGATTAGATTTTAAATAAATACCCGCTTTTTCAAGAATGTTTTTATACGTAAAAATAGGTGCATTAAAGCGTAATGCCAAGGCTATAGCATCAGAAGTTCTAGCATCTATGATTTCTTCAATTTTATCCCTTTCACAAATAATACTCGAATAAAAAACACCATCAACAAGTTTATGAATAATGACTTGCTTGACAACAATATCAAAACGATCAGCAAAATTCTTAAATAAATCGTGAGTTAAAGGTCTTGGTGGCTTGATTTCTTTTTCTAAAGCGATTGCAATAGACTGTGCTTCAAAAGCGCCTATAACGATTGGTAATTTTCTTTCTCCATCTACTTCATTCAAAATCAATGCATAAGCACCGTTTTGAGTCTGACTGTATGAAATTCCTTTAATAGTTAATTTTACTAAGCTCATATTTGCAAAAGTACAATGTAATAGATAAATGTACAAAATATTTTCTAAATTAAATAGAAATAAGAAAGGCTTTCTAAATTTTGTGATTCAGAAAGCCTTTACCGTTAGTTTTTATTTGTTTATGAATTTTGAGATTTAAAAGCTCTAAATTTTTCAATTAATTTCGGAACAATCTCAAAAGCATCACCAACTACACCATAATCGGCTACTTTAAAGAAAGGAGCTTCAGGGTCAGTATTAATAACCACTTTCACTTTCGAAGCGTTAATTCCTGCTATATGCTGAATGGCTCCTGAAATGCCTATAGCAATATATAAATTAGTAGAAACTGGTTTTCCTGTTTGTCCTACGTGTTCTCCGTGAGGTCTCCAACCTAAATCAGATACAGGTTTAGAACAAGCAGTGGCAGCACCAAGAACAGAAGCCAAATCTTCAATCATTCCCCAATTTTCAGGACCTTTTAGTCCACGACCTGCCGAAACTACAATATCGGCATCGGCAATAGTTACTTTTCCTGATGCTTTTTCTAAAGATTCTATTTTTATTCCAAAATCAGCGTCGCTAATAACTGGACTAAAAACCTCCTCAGTTGCAGTACTTGCGTTTTCAAAAATACCATAAGAGTTTTTAGACAAACTCAATACTTTTACAGCTGTTGAAATTTCGGTAGTGTTGAAAGCTTTATTTGAAAAGGCAGTTCTTTTTACCTGAAACGGAGAGAGGCTAACCGGAAGCCCAACTACGTTTGATGCAAATCCTGCATCAAGTGTTACCGCTACTAATGGAGCAAGATATAAACTATCAGTAGTCGAGGATAATAAAACAAGCTTTGCACTTTCTTTCTCAACAGCTTGTTTAATAACATCAGCATAAGCCTTTGCAGTAAAACCAGCTAATTTAGCATCGGTCACTTTTAGTATTTTATCAACACCGTATTTTGATAATTCAGAAACATCTTCAATATTAATGGTAACAGCTGTAACTGTTGTTCCTAATGAAGCAGCTACTTTTTTTGCATAAGAGGCCAATTCAAGAGCTACTTTCTTAAATTTTCCTTCTGCTGATTCTGCATATAGTATAATAGACATAATTATTTTAGATTGTAGCTTTTAGCGTGCAGATTTCAGAATCTGAAAACTAAAAACTGGATTGAACATTTGTATTTATTAATTTAAAATTAAATAACTTTAGCTTCGTTGTGCAACAAATTGATTAACTCGTCAAGATTATCAGCGCTAATTAATTTCACTGCCGATTTTGGGGCTGGTTTTTCAAACTTTACAGCTTTAGTTTCAGACGGCGCATCAATAGGTTCCAGAATCGTCAAAGTTTTAGTTCTTGCAGTCATGATTCCTCTCATATTCGGAATTCGCAAATCTTTTTCTTCTACTAATCCCTTTTGTCCACCTATAATTAATGGAAATGTAGTAGATACAGTTTCTTTTCCGCCATCAATCTCTCTTGCCGCTTTAATCGAAGTTCTCTCTACAGTAATGGCAACACAAGAGTTCAAGAAATTATACCCTAGAATACCGGCGATCATTCCGGGAACCATACCACCATTATAATCTAAGGATTCTTTTCCTGCAATAATTAAATCATATCCGCCTGCTTTAATAACTTCGGCTAATTGTTTGGCTACAAAAAAGCCATCTGTAGGATTTGCATGTATTCTAATGGCTTCATTGGCACCAATAGCTAAAGCTTTTCTTAAAGTAGGTTCAGTTTCAGGTCCTCCAACATTTACTACGGTAACAGTCGCGCCTTGTTGTTCTTGAAACCATATTGCTCTTGTAAGACCAAATTCGTCATTGGGATTAATTACAAATTGTACACCATTTGTGTCAAATTGGGAGTCATCATTGATAAAATTAATTTTTGAAGTAGTGTCTGGTACATGACTAATGCAAACTAATATTTTCATGTTTATGATTATTTAAGTAAAAAAGTTGTACAAAATTAGTATAATAATTTTAATAATATGCTATGCATGCATAATATTAAATTAATTTATTTATTGCCTTTTTAGAATGTAAAATGATAGCAATTTCTTCTAAGATATAGGAGCAATTTCTTAATAATTAAATCTAAAAAAGTAAATAAAATGTTAATTAAGAGTATAAGTTAAAAGACAAATTAGATTTGATTAAGTTAGAATCTTTAGTCATCCATAAAGGAACCCGAATCGTTTTTCCTAATCATTTTTAAAATCAAAAGAAATGCTGCAACCGCATTAAAAGTCATTCCTATAATCAAAAAAAGACTGTTAAAGGAATAATCAAGAACTTTAAGAATAACTCCCAAAGCCACAAAAGTCGCTCCTATTATAAATAAAATTAAAATTTTAGTGTTTTTCATAGCTTTATCATTGTTTTGCAAAAGTAGTTAAATCATCTAAAAATAGTCAGTAATTGAAACTTTGTTTATTTTAAATTTTTTGGTTTTACAGAAAAAAAGCATCATATACTAAATGCTAATTAGTATATTTGCAATCCAAATACTTCACTTCGTTATGAGTCAAAGAGTATTGCTTACATCAAAAGAAATCAATATAATATTGCATCGTTTGGCCTGTCAGTTAATTGAAAAACATCATGATTTTTCAAATACTATTCTCATCGGAATTCAACCCAGAGGCACCTTTTTAGCCAATCGTCTTAAAAAAATTTTAGAACAAGAATACAACATCAAGGAAATCACATTAGGCTATTTAGACACGACCTTCTTTAGAGATGATTTTCGAAAATCGAGTAAACCACTTGAAGCTAGCGAGACCAAAATAAATTTTATTGTCGAAAACAAAAAGGTTGTTTTTATAGATGATGTACTGTATACTGGTAGAAGTATTCGTGCAGCACTAACGGCTATACAGTCTTTTGGAAGGCCATCTGCAATTGAACTTTTAACCTTAATTGATCGCCGTTTTAGTCGTGATTTGCCCATTCAGCCCGATTACAGAGGACGGCAAGTAGATGCCATCAATAACGAAAAAGTAAAAGTGTGTTGGATAGAAAATTGTGGCGAGGATATGGTTTTACTGATAAATAATAATTAATTTAATAAAATGAGTGAACTTAGTGTAAATCATTTATTAGGAATAAAATACATCAACAATGCCGATGTTAATCTTATTTTTGAAACAGCAGATCATTTTAAAGAAGTAATTAATCGTTCTATAAAGAAAGTGCCCTCACTAAGAGACATTACGATAGCGAATATTTTTTTTGAAAACAGTACACGAACAAAACTATCATTCGAGTTGGCTCAAAAACGTTTGTCTGCAGATGTTATTAGTTTTTCAGCCGCTCAATCATCGGTAAAAAAAGGAGAAACACTTATTGATACTGTAAATAATATTTTATCTATGAAAGTAGATATGGTCGTTATGCGACACTCAAATCCTGGCGCTGCTTATTTTCTTTCTAAAAATGTAAAAGCAAGTATTATTAATGCGGGCGATGGTGCTCACGAACATCCCACCCAAGGATTATTAGATAGCTATACAATACGTGAAAAATTAGGTGAAGTTGCTGGAAAGAAAGTTGTAATAGTAGGCGATATTCTACACTCTAGAGTAGCACTTTCTAATATATATGCACTTCAAATGCAAGGAGCAGAAGTTAAAGTGTGTGGCCCAAATACGCTAATTCCAAAGCACATTGAATCACTTGGTGTTAAAGTGGAATCGAATTTGCGTAAAGCATTAGAATGGTGTGATGTAGCAAATATGTTGCGAGTGCAAAACGAACGTATGGATGTTAATTATTTTCCTTCAACAAGGGAATATGCTAAACAATATGGAGTGGATAAATCGTTATTAGATTCGCTCAATAAAGAAATTGTAATTATGCATCCTGGACCAATAAATAGAGGGGTAGAAATAACCAGTGATGTTGCCGATTCGCAACAATCGGTAATTCTAAATCAGGTTGAAAATGGAGTGGCTATTCGAATGGCTGTAATCTATTTATTAGCATCAAAAATTCAGTAGTAAAATTAGATATTAAAGTTTGATAGCCCAATTAATCTTTGTAAATTAGCAATATAATATTGTAGTTTCCATGAAAGTAGATCAAAAAGGACATTCGGTTACAATAAAAGATACTCAAGGTGATTTGGTTTCTTTTTTGATGAAAGTAACTCATGAATATAAGTCTTTTGAAAAATACAATATAATTATAGACATCAGTTTGCATAAAAAACTAACTGTAAAACAAATTAAAAGCTTTTCATCACTTTCAAAAACTCATAAAAAAAGTAAAAAATCATTTATAATTGTTGCCCAAGATATCGATTTTAATACCATACCAGAATCATTAACTGTTGTTCCTACGCTTCTAGAAGCTCATGACGTTATTGATATGGATGAAATAGAACGAGATTTAGGATTTTAGATAATTTATCGAATGATTATCCATTTCAATTAAAATGAAGCTAACCATACTTGGCTGTTATGCAGCAACACCTCGAACTATTACCAATCCAACTTCACAGGTATTAGATATTAAAAACAGATTGTTTCTTATAGATTGTGGAGAAGGCACTCAAGTGCAATTGCGAAAAAATAAAATAAAGTTTTCTAAAATCAATCATATTTTTATTTCTCATTTACATGGGGATCATTTTTATGGATTAGTAGGTTTGATTTCGACTTTTATGTTGCTTAACAGAATCAATGATTTACACATCTATGGACCAAAAGGAATTAAAGAAGTAATAACTTTGCAATTGCGTTTATCTAATTCCTGGACCAATTACAATTTATTTTTTCATGTACTTGAATCTAAAACCAGCGAAATAGTTTATGAAGATGAAAAAGTAATTGTAACAACCATTCCTCTCAAACATCGTATTTATACAAATGGCTTTCTTTTTCGCGAAAAAATAGGAGATAGACCATTAAATGTAGAAGCTGTTCAAAGCTATAAAATTGATAAATGTTATTACCAAAACATCAAAAAAGGGAAAGACATTACTTTAGAGAATGGTCAGTTAATAGAAAACAGTAAGCTAACTTTCGATCCGATTCCTACAAAATCCTATGCTTTTTGTTCGGATACTATTTATGATGAATCAATAATTCCAATAATTAAAGAGGTTGATGTTTTGTATCACGAATCAACTTTTTTGCAACAAGAAGAAGTTTTAGCCGAAAAGACAATGCATTCAACTGCAAAACAGGCTGCTACAATTGCATTAAAAGCAAATGTTAAGAACTTAGTTCTGGGCCATTATTCTACTCGATATGAAAGCATTGCACTTTTTAAAGAAGAAGCTATGTCTATTTTTTCTGAAGTACTGCTTGCAGATGATACTACTTGCTTTGAATTTTAAAATCCAATATTTTGCATTATCATCTCTTCTAGATACTTTTCAAAATTGTAAATTTTGAAAAGTATCTAGAAGAATACTACAAAAATAGTATAGAATTGTTGTTACAAATAATTGTACTCAACTGACTAAAACTGTAATTTTGTAATTCAATATCAAAACTATAAAAATGGATCAAGATTTAGGAGATTACAGAAAATCATATGAGAAGAGCGAACTAATAGAAAGCAATATTCCTGAGGATCCTATAAATTTATTTAACAAATGGTTTTATGAAGTTCAGGATTTTGGAGGAGTAGATGAAGTAAATGCCATGACAGTTTCAACAATTGGATTAGACGGGTTTCCTAGAGCTCGCGTGGTATTATTGAAAAAATTTAATGAAGATGGTTTTATTTTCTATACCAATTACAATTCGGAAAAAGGAAAATCAATACTTACAAACCCAAATATTTGTCTTTCTTTTTTTTGGAGTTCTTTAGAACGTCAGGTAATTATAAAAGGAATTGCCGAGAAGACTTCTACAGATTTATCGGATAATTATTTTGCATCAAGACCAGACGGAAGTAAGTTAGGAGCAATAGTATCTCCACAAAGTGAAGTTATTCCTAATAGAGTTTTTCTTGAAAATAAGCTAAAGGATTTAGAAATTCAGTTTCAAGGAAAAGATATACTTAGGCCTGAGAATTGGGGAGGATTTATAGTTCGTCCTTTAGAAGTAGAGTTTTGGCAAGGAAGACCTAATCGTTTGCATGATCGAATTATATATACTTATCAAGAAGACTATACTTGGTCAATAAAACGATTGGCTCCATAGATTGTATTTAATGTTTATTTTTAATAGCAGTTAGTTCTATTTTCTTAGGGCTAACTTTTTTATTTTCTTTTTAATAATTGTAAGAAAAATATTTATTAAAATATCTAATTTATGTATTTCATCGATTTTATTTTGCACTTAAACGTTAATTAGTGTAATATTGACTCAAGAAATAAAACAACAACGTTCATACTATTATTACACGGAAAGAATTTTGCCCCACAATCTACTTAAAGTTTAATAATTGCCATTAAAGAAGTTTGCCCCACAATCTACTTTAAACTTAAAACCTACTTATTATGAAAAGAATTTTACTTAGAGCAATGTTGCCGTTGGCATTTGTGTTCACTTTGATTTCCTGTTCTCCTGACTCAGCAGAAGAAACTATAGCTCCACAAGCTGAATTAATTCAAAACTACAACTACCAACCTAATGAAGTTGAATTAGCTGATTTAATTAATGAGTACAGAGTAAGTAAAGGTTTAAGTGTGCTTAAAATAGTAAATCATATTTCTTATAAATCTGAAGAACATAACGAATACATGATTGAAAAAAATGTAGTAAATCATGATTTGTTTGAAGAGCGTTCACAAAACATCATACAAGTTTTAGGTGCTGTAAAAGTAAATGAAAATATTGCATACAATTTTTCAACTCCAAATTCGGCTTTGAACGCTTGGTTGAAAAGTGCTGGACACAAAGCAAACATAGAAGGTAATTTTACTCACTTTGGAGTATCAATTACTGTAAATCCTACAAATGGCAATAAATATTACACAAATATCTTTATTAAAAAATAAATTGAGTTTAGTTTAATTATGTTTTGTTTTTGACAAAAAAAACCACTCTTCCCGAGTGGTTTTTTTATTATTATTTTATAATCTAAGCTTTAATAAATCTATATATTTAAAAATATTTTTTCACTAATATATTTAATTTAAAAAGATGGTTTCTATAATGTATTTATATTATAGCATTCAAAGTATTAAACGGTTTTTATTTTGTAAATTGTAACCATTAATTTCGTAAATAAATTCAGTTAACAAAACTAAATTCTTTTTTATATGAAAAATCTAATACTAATACGACATGCTAAATCAAGTTGGGATTCTCCAATAAAAGATATTGACAGGCCTTTAGATATTAGAGGAATTAAGGATGCTCATTTAGTTGCAATAAATTGCAAACTTTTTTTGCCTAAGACTTATTTAATAATTAGTAGCATAGCAAAACGAGCCTCTGAAACTGCAATTGTCTTTGCTCAAAACATATTGTATCCTATCGAGAATATTTTATTTAAAGAGGAATTATATACTTTTGACGAAACTAAATTGGAGAGAATTATAAAATCCCTTAATAATAGTTATGATAATGTTATTCTTTTTGGGCACAATGAGGCTATTACAAATTTTGTTAATAAATTTGGAGATGTTTTTATAGAAAACGTCACAACATCAGGGTTTGTTTTTTTGCAATTTAACTCAGAAGCTTGGCAATCTATAGAAAAAGGTAAGACCATGAAAATAATATTTCCAAAAGATTTAAAGTAAAAAATGATTAATAACAATAATAAATACATTGATAGAGAGAAAAGTTGGCTTGCATTTAATGCTAGAGTTTTACAAGAAGCGGGAGACGAATCAGTCCCTTTATTAGATAGACTTCGATTTTTAGGAATTTTTTCCAATAATTTAGATGAATTTTTTAGAGTTCGTTTTGCCGCAATTAGAAGACTAAGTTTATCGGGTGATACTGGAGAAAAGGTATTAGGAGGAATTAGTGCCAAACAATTACTAAAAGATATTACTGCTATTGTTATAAAGCAACAATCAGAAAGCCTTAAAATATTAAGTGCTATTGATAAAAAACTTCAGGATGAAAATATCTTTATGATTAATGAGGATGAAATTTCAGAAGATCAAGAGGCTTTTATTAAAGATTTTTTTATTCAAAAAGTAAGCCCAGCACTAGTTACAATTATCTTAAATGATTTAGATGAATTTCCAATACTAAAGGATACTGTAGGTTATCTTGCTGTTAAATTAGTAATGAATGCTCCAAAATCTTCAAAATCTTTTTTGAATATTGGTAATAAAAAAACGGAAATTAGATATGCTGTTATCGAGATTCCTAAAACTATAAATCGATTTTTGGTTTTACCATCTAAAGACGATAAAACATATATCATTCTTTTAGACGATGTAATTCGTCATAATTTAAGTAATATCTTTAATATTTTTGATTATAAAAGCGTTTCTGCTCATATGATAAAAATCACTCGAGACGCCCAATTAGAGATCGATAGTGATTTGAGTAAAAGTATGCTCGAAAAAATAGCAACTAGTGTAAAAGATCGACGAATAGGTGAGCCAGTTCGATTTATTTATGATCAAAAAATTGGAAAAGACACTCTTAGTTTTTTTCTTTCAAAAATGCATATAGATTCAACAGATAGTGTAATTCCTGGCGGAAGATACCACAACAGAAGAGATTATATGGATTTTCCGAATTTAGGACGATTTGATTTGTTATACAAAACCAATGAACCATTACCCGTTTGTGATTTAGGATTAGAAGGCAGTATTTTAGAAAAAATTAGTCAAAAAGATTATTTAATAAATGCTCCATATCAATCGTTCTCCTATCTAATTAAATTTTTAAGAGAAGCAGCTTTAGATCCAAAAGTAACAACTATTAAAATTACCCTATACCGTTTAGCAAAAAATTCTCAAATCATTAGCTCACTCATAAACGCAGCTAAAAACGGAAAAAAAGTTACCGTACAAATTGAGTTGCAAGCCCGATTTGATGAAGCCAGTAATATATATTATGCCGAACAAATGCAAACGGAAGGCATCAATCTTATTTTTGGAATAAAAGGACTAAAGGTTCATAGTAAAATTTGTGTAATCGAACGCATAGAATTTGGAAAACTAAAACGGTACGGACTTGTTTCTACAGGAAATTTCAATGAATCAACTGCTAAGGTATATACTGATGTCACCCTTTTTACCTGTCATCAGCAAATTTTAAAAGATATTGATAAAATTTTCGATTTCTTTGACGTTAATTTTAGAATGCATCGGTACAAGCATTTGATAGTTTCTCCTCATTATACAAGAGGTCGGTTTTACAAACTCATTGATCGTGAAATTAATAATTTTAAGGTAGGTAATGAGGCTTATATAAAACTAAAAATGAATAGTCTATCGGATATAGCAATGATTGATAAGCTTTATGAAGCCAGTAGAGTTGGAGTTAAAATTCAATTACAAATAAGAGGAATTTGTTCCTTAATACCAGGTGTAAAAGGGATGAGCGAAAACATTGAAGCTATTAGTATTGTTGATAATTATTTGGAGCATTCTAGAGTTTATATTTTTGCAAATAATGGCAATCCTGACGTATTTATTTCATCAGCCGATTTTATGACTAGAAATCTTGATGGTCGCGTAGAGGTGACTTGTCCTATATATGATGAAAGTATTAAAAAAGAGTTAATAGACACTTTTGATATTGGTTGGAAAGGAAATGTAAAAGCACGTTATCATTCTGAAAAATTAGATAATAAATATAGAGTTCGTGGTCAGAATCCTATATTTAGAGCACAACTAGAAACCTACAATTATTATAAAAACAGAACACAAAATTTATCAGATGCTATTAAATTAGCTGAGTTAAAAAATAATCAATAATCCCTAAATGATTACAATAAAAAAATACGCTGCTATAGATATAGGCTCAAACGCCATGCGATTATTAGTAGCTAATATAGTTGAAGAAAAAGGAAAAGAAACTCGTTTTAGCAAAAGTGCACTCGTAAGACTTCCTATCCGATTAGGACAAGATGCGTTTACAATTGGTGATATATCAGAAGACAATATTGATAGAATGGTAGATGCTATGTCAGCCTATAAACTATTAATGAAAGTGCATAAAGTAGAACGATACGTGGCTTTAGCTACTTCGGCCATGCGTGAAGCTACTAATGGAAATGAAGTTATAGCTATAATTAAGGAAAAAGCTGGAATAGACATTCAAATTATTGATGGTAAAACAGAAGCCGCTATTATAGCTTCAACCGATTTACACTATCTCTTAAAAACAGAAAAAACGTATCTCTATGTTGATGTAGGCGGAGGAAGTACCGAATTTTCATTATTTTCTGATAGTCAGATGATAGCATCCAAATCTTTTAAAATTGGAACCGTTCGGCTTTTAAATCAAATGGTAAATGATTTAGTTTGGCAAGAAATAGAAAAATGGATTAAAACCTATACCAATGAATTTGAAAATGTAACTTTAATTGGCTCTGGCGGAAATATTAATAAATTATTTAAAATGTCTGGAAAACAGCAAGACAAACCGCTTTCCTATTCCTATGTTAGCAAACGCTATTTATTTTTAAATTCCCTAACCTATGAACAACGCGTTTATGAATTAGGCTTAAATACTGATAGAGCTGATGTAATTGTTCTCGCTACAAAAATTTATCTCAACGCCATGAAATGGAGTGGGGCTAAACAAATGTTTGTGCCAAAAATAGGATTATCAGATGGAATTATCAAAGCGATGTACGCTGGTAAAATATAGATAATATGAATAAAAATAGACTTGAAGCTTTTAGTGATGGCGTACTAGCTATTATATTGACAATCATGGTTCTTGAAATTAAAGTTCCAAATGATTCTGATTTAAATGCTCTTCAAAAAGTGTTGCCTATTTTGATTAGTTATTTATTAAGTTTTATCTATATTGGAATTTATTGGAGCAACCATCATCATTTATTTCACAGTGTAAATAAAGTTAACGGAACGGTACTTTGGGCTAATTTACATTTATTATTTTGGCTATCACTAGTTCCTACAACTACTCGTTGGGTAGGCGAAAATCATTTTGCATCTATGCCAATGGCACTATATGGATTTGTATTATTAATGGCAGGATTTGCTTATTGGATTTTGCAAAAGGTTATTATAAAAATACAAGGTAAAAATTCAATACTTAAAAAAGCAATTGGAAAAGATTTTAAAGGATATGCCTCTCTAATTTTATATGTTTTAGGAATTTTTGTGTCTTTTTATAATCTACGGATGGCTGGAGCTATATACATTATAGTTGCCTTAATGTGGTTACTACCCGACAAGAGAATAGAACGTCTATTTGAAGATAAAGATGTTGATTAAATATCTAAATCAAAAGTCTTTCTTAATAATTCTAAGTTCGGATTAATTTCCTTGAGTCGGTTGTATTTATCTTGAGCGGTAAAAGCAAATTTATTTTCGACACTTTCATTCACAATTACTGTTATACTGATATCATGATTGTGTAAATGGCCTTTCAGGTGGCCTAATAATCCGTTTATTTCTGACTCAAATTCAATTTTTGAACCTTCATTTGGTAATTCAAGTGTTATTGCTGTTCCGTTTAAAACGGGATCATTTATTAACAATAGCGATTCCATGATTCGAAACCCTTTATCGCCTAATTTTTGAGCATATTTATTCCAATGCAACAACATATCGGTTTCTGAAAACGGTTCAGTAGGCAAATGAATGGTTTCTTTAGTTAACGATTTGGTATTTTCTAATAATTCTCTTTTGGCACGAATACTGGCTAATGATAAAGCAGAAACTTTTGTCTCCGACGAAGGTGTAACAGTATTTGAAGCAATAGCAGTATTTGGTTCAGCAACTACATCAATAGTATTTTGTATACTTGCAATTATGGGAATATCGAGTATTTCTGGCGATTCTACAGCCATTTCTAAAACTCGACCATAGAAATGTTTAGCAGGAATTATATATCCGTCAACTTTTTTTTTTCTCCATCAAAAGTGATAGAGGCCAGTTGCATCAAACAAAGTTCTACCAACAATCGTTGGTTTTGAGAAACTTTGTATTTTAAATCACAATCATTAGTAATTTCAATTCCTTTAAGCAGAAAATCTTGCGATGCTTTTTGCGATTGTAATCCGTATAATTTTTGAGCTTGTTCACCAACTTCTAATAAAGATAAGGTAGAAGGCGTTTTGCTGACCAATAAATCTCTAAAATGCGAGGCTAATCCTGATACGAAATGATGTCCGTCAAAACCTTTAGAAAGGATCTCATTATAAGCCATTAGTAAATCTGGAATTTTATTTTCTAGAATTAAGTCGGTTACATTGATATAGGTTTCGTAATCTAAAACATTCAAGTTTTCGGTTACGGCTTGTCGAGTAAGATTGGTACCACAATAGGAAACCACTCTATCAAAAATAGACAAAGCGTCACGCATAGCGCCATCTGCTTTCTGAGCAATAATGTGCAAGGCATCGTCTTCATAAGAAATTCCTTGATTTTGAGCCACATCAGCAAGATGTTCTTTAGCGTCTTTTACGGTGATTCTTTTAAAATCAAATATCTGACAACGCGAAAGTATCGTTGGAATAATTTTGTGTTTTTCGGTCGTAGCCAAAATAAATATGGCGTGTTTTGGTGGTTCTTCTAATGTTTTCAGAAAGGCGTTAAAAGCTGCCGAAGACAACATGTGCACCTCATCAATTATATAAACCTTGAATTGACCTGTTTGTGGTGGAATTCGAACTTGATCAATTAAATTCCTAATGTCATCTACCGAATTGTTAGAAGCGGCATCTAATTCAAAAACATTAAAAGCAAAATCTTCGTTGGGGTCATCATAACCAGGTTGGTTAATTTTTCTGGCGAGGATTCTGGCACAAGTTGTTTTTCCAACGCCACGAGGTCCTGTAAATAATAGGGCAGAAGCCAAGTGATTGGTTTCTATGGCATTCAACAATGTATTGGTAATAGCTTGCTGCCCCACAACATCTTTAAATGTTTGCGGACGATACTTGCGCGCCGATACTACAAATTGTTCCATAGAATTGTATTGGATAGCAAATATAGTTTTTAATTTAAAGATTGAAAAATTTAATATTGAAAGATGAAAATATTTATTTGTTATGAAAAGTTGTAGCCCCGATAGCAGTGAAAATCCTTTTTAACTCGTCAGTTCGAGTTCGCTTGAAAAGCGAGTATCGAGAACAAGAGTTAAAAAGATTGCAACGTATAGCGGGAATAGCTCCTAAAACCCCTACTTTTGCATCGCAGACCGCCTTATCGTCGCCAATTTATTGGGGAAGGAAAGTCCGGACACCACAGAGAAGCATAGCGGGTAACTCCCGTCAGTTCAAGAAATTGGATTAGGACAAGTGCAACAGAAAGCAGGTACAGGTAATGCTGTAGTGAAACCAGGTAAACTCTATGCGGTGAAATTTCAAGTATATCGACATTTAAGGGCTTCTCGCTCGTTGTCGAAGGGTAGAAAGATGGAGTGCGTGAGTAATTGCGTGCCTAGATAAATGATAAGGCTACATTCATTTGTAGACAGAATCCGGCTTATAGGTCTGCTTTTTTAATTAATTTACTCTTATAACTAAAATAATAATTTTAGAAAGTTAAAACAAAAGCACCGCCAATTTGATTTCCATCATATGTAGGAGTTAAAAAAGCAGTTGTGTTACCTGATAATGATGGCAAAATATGTTTGTTTAAAAATGGAGAAAGCCAACAGGCAGCTTTTGTAGAAAGGATTCCGAAACCTGCTCCTGCTAATACATCTGTTAACCAGTGTTTGTTGTTATACATTCTGAAAATTCCTGTTGTTGTTGCAACCAGATATCCAGAAACGCCATACCAAATAGACTTATCTTTAAACTCTTGATATAAAAATTCTGCTCCGGCAAAAGCAGTTGCAGTATGACCAGAAGGAAAAGATTTATCGTTACTATTATCGGGTCGTCTAACTTTAGTATTGTTCTTTAAAATTTTTACGCTTGTAAGAACCAATAAAAAAGAAGTCCCTAAAATTACGGTTCTATCTTTAAAGTTGTGTTTTCCACTTATACCAAGAGTATTTAAGGCATAAACAGAAACTGCAGGAGTATATTGTAGAAAATCATCGATACTTGCTTTTTCGTCAATATTTTCAATGAATTCGTTCCTGTTGTCAATATTTAAATTTTTTATTTTATTGCTATTTAATCCAAAGAGACCAAATCCTATAAGCGAACTAGGAATTAATATTTGTTTGTAATTAAATCTTAGAGGATTACTTTTATAGTTAGTTATTGTATCTAATGTATTTGAATTCTGTGCATTTGTTGCAATAGTAAAACAAAATAAAACAAAGTAAAAATTGATGTTTTTCAAATTAAAAAATTTTAAAAAGTTATGCTTGCTCCAAAAAGTCTGGTGTTTAAAAAATTACTAGTAGTATAATTTACGTTATAAAAATTTTCTTTAGAGTTATATCCTATTGAATTCTTGGCTATTTTAGTTATTCTACGATTAGCTATTTGTTTACCCATGATATAACCTATAAATAGTCCTAAAGGATAATCCGAAGTCCAATGTACCTTGTTACTGACCATATTAAAAGCTATAAGTCCTGTCAAAGAGTACCCAAAAGGTTTTATCCATCTTATTTCAGGATAGTTAGTAGAGATAATTGTTATTGTAGCCATAAACGTAGCAATATGTCCAGATGGCATTGCATCGTAGTTTGGTGTATTACTTTGAAAGGCTTTAAAACTAGGAAAAGGATTCCATGCTCCTCCGTCATTACCGTCAACTAATGCTCTTACAGGACTTTGCCTTCCTGTTATTCTCTTGATTGTTTGTGTGGCAACCCCAACTGAAAATATACATTCTACTAATTCGTGAGAGGTATTTAATGCTCTTAAATCATTATTATTTAGTTTTCCTATTCCATAAAAAACACCACTTAATAATAAAGTTGTTCCTCCATTTCCTATATAATAAACTGCTGATGGAATATTTTTAGGAATAATATTAAATACTCTAAAGGCTTTGTCGAATTGACTGTCTTTATCCCATCCACCCATTTTATTACCTAATTTCCCAGCTTTATCTAATACTTGTTGATCAAAAGGTATTATAGCTACAGTACTTCCTATTGCTAAAGCACCCCATTTTATATTTTCTTTTTGAATTGTAAATTCTCCAAAATTGTAAATGTTACTAGGAACATTTTTTAAAATGTTCCAAAATTTAGGTTTTGAATATTGATAAATATAATTATTGTCGCAGTTAAAATAATTTTGAATTTTGGTTTTTGCTAATGTATCGTATTGAACATTTGCAAAAGTTGATTCTGAGATATTATAATATATAGAATCAGTAAAAGTCTGCTGAGCATTAATATTTTGTTGAAAAAAAAGGAAGCTATATGTAGATATAAGTCTTTTGTAGTTAAGAATTTTATTCATACAACCTGATTTCTTTATCAAATGTAAAAAAAAATGTTGATGAGAATAATTTTTTTAATCAAATTTTTCATAGATAAATAAATCAAACTTATTCGAGGATTTTTTATTACAAATAAATTTTTTAATGTTTAAAATTCTAATTTCCTATAATACTATTCATTTCAAAAAAACTAAAAATAGAACCGCCGTAACTTTTCTTAAACGAAAAATGAATGAGATGATCTAACTTGGTGTATTTAGAATGTTCAATAATCATCATGCCATCTTGTTGTAATAAATTTTGTTCAAAAATAGATAACACTATTTTATCGAATGTTTTTTGATCTAATGCATACGGAGGATCTGCAAAAATAATAGTGTAGGAAGCTTTGCATTTTTCGATAAACTTAAAAATATCACTTTTTATGGCGGCAATATTAAAATCGAATGCCGTTGCGGTTTCTTTAATAAATTTTACACAACCAAAATCGGCATCTACACTAGTAATGTTGCTACTGCCTCGTGAGGCAAATTCGTAACTGATGTTTCCCGTTCCAGAAAATAAATCTAAAACTTTTAATCCTTCAAAATTGAAATGATTGTTCAAAACATTAAACAACGCTTCTTTGCTCATATCAGTAGTTGGGCGAACAGGAAGGTTTTTTGGCGGTGAAATACGTCTTCCTTTGTATTTCCCAGATATGATTCTCATGATTGAAAAAGGGTAAAATGTTTTAAATTGTCGGCTTTAGAAAAGGAATTTTTTTTCTGTAAATCGCTTACATCAAACAAGGATACGTTTCGAATGTATTTATAGGCTATTTTATAAAAAGTATCATTTTCAGCAATTGTACCAAGAAATTCTAACGGAAAACTCTCTGGATTCATATTCAATTGTTCGGCGGTAAAAAGCAAGTAATAAATTAAATCTTCAGGTGTTTTATAATCAAATGAATTGAAAAGCAAAAGATGCTGATTCTGAACGATAATAATTTCAAAATGACCAGTTCCCATGTGAACAAACATTTTCTTAGCATCGACATTTTTAGAAATTTCTAAAAGTTTAGAAACCAAAATAGTATTGCTATGCTTGTAGGTAAAAAAACCAAATTCATCTACAAAAAAATTATTGATGTTGACATAAGGAATGTAAACCGTATTCATTTGATAAGTTGCAATTTCATCAAAAGCAAAAAAATCGGTTTCAAAAACTTTGGTGTTGTATTGCAAATAACTGCCTAAAAATTGATCGTCAAAAAGAGCGGTTGGCACAAATGTAGAAAGGTTGTTGTCGTGCAAAACGGTAATTTCATCATAGATTTCACCTAGCTCTGAATTTTCAGTTCTAGCATTCGCAAATAAATTTTCAATTGTAGCCTTTTTATCCGTAGTATCAAAAACAATATCTTTAAAAGATAAAACAGTATTATTCAACGTATCAAAACAACAAAAAGAAAATCCAGTCAAGGAAACCTGAATAGAAAGTTTTCTGTATTTTTTTTCGGTAATGTTGGCGTTATTTACTAGCATAAGGGTATTTGCTCATTCATGGAATCTATAAAAAATAGCGAACGCAACAAACTTACAAATTTTTTAAATGACTATAATTTTTAAATAGCAAAATTCAACGGCAATTTCAAAATTCAATGATAACAGTAAATTATTAAGTTCATATTTATTAAGAAAGGCAGGATTAAATATTTCGTTTTTATACATTTACGCTTTAAATTATTTTTATGAAAAAAATTTACTCTTTATTATTGGGGTTATTGTTTTTTAGTAAGGTAAAGGCACAGATTGTGACTATTCCTGATGCGAATTTTAAGGCGAAGTTGTTGGAGGCTAGCCCTGAAAGTTATATTGCACAAGATTTTTTAGGAAATCTAATTAAAATTGATACCAATAATGATGGAGAGATTCAGGTTAGTGAAGCTAAAAGTGTAATGGATTTATCAGTTGTTGATTCAAATATTAGTTCATTAGAGGGAATATCAAGTTTTAGTAATTTGGAACGCTTGCAATGTCAGTCTAATAAAATCACTTTTCTAGATGTTTCAGGATTAGTAAATCTTACCTATTTAGATTGTAGATTAAATCAACTCACTTCATTAAATGTTTTAAGTTGTGTAAAACTTGATGCCTTATTTTGTTTAAATAATCAACTTACTTCAGTAGATGTTTCAGGTTTAGTAAATCTCAGTGAATTAGATTGTTCTAATAATAAACTCACATCGTTAGATGTTACGGGTTTAATAAATTTAAATGATTTTAAGTGTAGTTTCAATCAGTTAACATCACTCGATGTCTCAGATAATATAAATTTGGGAAACATTATTTTTAATAACAACCTGCTTTCATCTTTAGATTTTTCAACAAATAGTCATTTTCAGGTTTTAAATTGGGTTGAATTTGGTTCAAATTTTAATGTAAGTCACAATCAATTAACTTCTGTCATTTTCCCAAAGTCTATTAATAGAAATGACTTTAAATTAGACATATCGTATAATTTATTAGAAACTATTGAATTTCCAGCTTGTTATAGTCAATTTTATGGTAGTCTTAAGATGGAAAATAATCCAAATCTAACTTTTGTATTATCAAAAAAAATGATACTAGAGGAATTTGTAGGTTCTTTCTATCAACAATTATTGATTGATTTTCCAAATTTAAAATATATATGTGCTGCTGATACTGATATTAGTATTATTGAAGATATAATGCTAGAGATGGGTATTACTAATTGTCAAGTAAATTCGTATTGTTCTTTTGTGCCTGGTGGAGAATATTATACTATTAATGGAAATGTAAAACTTGATAATAACATTAACGGGTGTGATGTTTCAGATAGTAATTTCCCTAACTTAAATTTTTCAATTACTGACGGTACAATAACTGGAAGTTCAATTGCCAATACAATAGGAAGTTATTCTATTCCCGTTCAAGCAGGAACTCACACCATTACTCCAGTGCTAGAAAACCCATCGTATTATAGTGTTTCTCCTGAATTTGTAACTGTTACTTTCTCACCAGAATCAACTTCTTTTACCCAAGATTTTTGTATTGCACCAAAAAACGGTGTTCATCCAGATTTAGAGGTTACTATTTTACCAATTTTAAGAGCAAGACCAGGATTTGACGCTTCTTATAGAATTATTTATAAAAACAAAGGCAATCAAACACAATCAGGTTCCGTAAAACTTACTTTCGATGATGCTGTTTTAGATTTGGTTGCTGCTAATCCTGTTTTTACTAGCCAAAGTATTGATAATTTATCTTGGGATTATATCGATTTAAAACCTTTTGAAACCAGAGTAATAGAAGTCACTTTAAATGTCAACTCTCCTATGGAAATTCCAGCAGTAAACATAGACGATCGTTTGAGTTTCACTGCTTTAATTAATCCAGTTACTGGCGATGAACAACCTGTTGATAATTCATTCGCATTGCGACAATTAGTTGTGGGTTCGTATGACCCCAATGACAAAACGTGTTTAGAAGGAACTACAATACCACCAAGTGCAGTAGGTAAATATGTGCATTACATCATTCGTTTTGAAAACAAAGGAACTGCCGAGGCAGAGAATGTTGTGATAAAAGACCTAATCGATACCGATAAATTTGATATTAGTTCGTTAATAGTTACGGAAGGAAGTCATCCTTTTGTAACCAAAATTTCAGACACGAACAAAGTAGAGTTCATCTTCGAAAAAATCAATTTGCCTTTTGAAGATGCTACAAATGACGGTTATGTGGCTTTTAAAATAAAAACAAAACCGAGTTTAGTTCTTGGAGATTCATTTAGTAATACGGCTAGCATTTATTTTGATTATAATTTCCCTATTATTACCAATACGGCTACAACTTCTGTGCTTCAAAGTTTAGGCACGCAAGATTTTGAGTTTTCGAGTTATTTTAAGGTGTATCCAAATCCTGCAAAACAACTATTGAATATTGATGTTAAGAAAAACATTGCGGTTTCTTCAATTAGTATTTTCAATACATTAGGACAGCAAATATTGGTAATTCCGAATGCTCAAATGACAAAACAAGTTGATGTTTCAAGCTTGAAAACTGGAAATTATTTTATAAAAGTGACTTCTAATAAAGGAAGCGCAAGTGAGAAGTTTATAAAAAACTAAAAAAAATTAAATGAAAAAGATATACCATTTACTTATTGGTTTTTGTTTTTTTGGAAGTGTTCATTCACAGATTGTGAATATTCCAGATAATAATTTTAAGACGAAATTATTGGAATCTAGTTCAAGTAACCAAATAGCCAAAGATTTATCTGGAAATTTTTTTAAAATTGATGCTAACAATGATGGAGAGATTCAGGTTAGTGAAGCTCAAAATGTAAATTATTTGCAAGTTGAAGATTTATATAGAGGAATTTATATTTCATCATTAGTAGGGATATCAAGTTTTATTAATTTAGAATGGTTATCTTGTGGTATAAATAAACTCACTTCATTAGATGTAACAAATTTAGAAAAACTAACCTTTTTATTATGTCAAAATAATCAACTCACTTCATTAGATGTTAGACCTTTAGTAAATCTTAAATATCTAGATTGTTCAAATAATCAACTCACTTCATTAGATATAACTAATAAAATAAATCTTGAATATTTGGATTGCCGTAATAATAATTTAACAAAATTGTTGATTAAAAACACAAAGTTAAATGTAAATTTTTATTTTGATCAAAATGAAAATTTACAATACATCTGTGCAGATGAGAAACAGCTAGTAAACGTTCAAAGTTTAATTTCCAAATATGGTTATACCAATTGTCATGTCAATACCTATTGCTCATTTGTACCAGGAGGAGAATTTTTCACCATACAAGGAAATTCAAAATTGAATAACAACAATAATGGCTGCGAGTTTACAGATATTAACTATCCTAATTTAAAATTTTCAATTACTGACGGAACTAATACTGGTAATTTTATTTCTAATTCATCAGCTAATTATTCTATTCCTGTTCAAGCAGGAACTCATTCTATAACCCCAATTCTAGAAAACTCCAATTATTTTTCAATATCTCCGACCTCAATAAATGTTACTTTTCCCACACAAACGAGTCCGTTTACGCAAAATTTTTGTATCACTCCAAATGGGAATCATCAAGACTTAGAGATTACCCTTTTACCTATAAATCGAGCAAGACCAGGATTTGATTCATATTATAAAATCATTTATAAAAACAAAGGCAATCAAACACAATCAGGTTCCGTAAAACTTACTTTCGATGATGCTGTTTTAGATTTGGTTGCTGCTAATCCTGTTTTTACTAGCCAAAGTATTGATAATTTAAATTGGGCTTATATTGATTTAAAACCTTTTGAAACCAGAGTAATAGAAGTCACTTTAAATGTCAACTCTCCTATGGAAATTCCAGCAGTAAACATAGACGATCGTTTGAGTTTCACTGCTTTAATTAATCCGGTTACTGACGACGAACAACCTGTTGATAATTCATTCGCATTGCGACAATTAGTTGTGGGTTCGTATGACCCCAATGACAAAACGTGTTTAGAAGGTTCAACCATTCCGCCAAGCGCTGTGGGTAAATATGTGCATTACATCATTCGTTTTGAAAACAAAGGAACTGCCGAGGCAGAGAATGTTGTGATAAAAGACCTAATCGATACCGATAAATTTGATATTAGTTCATTAGTAGTTACTGAAGGAAGTCATCCTTTTGTAACTAAAATTTCAGACACGAACAAAGTAGAATTTATCTTCGAAAAAATCAATTTACCTTTTGAGGATGCAACTAACGACGGTTATGTAGCTTTTAAAATCAAAACAAAACCAAGTTTGGTATTGGGAGATTCATTTAGCAATACGGCAAGTATTTATTTTGATTACAATTTTCCAATAATTACCAACACCGCTACAACTTCTGTTTTACAAAGTTTAGGAGTGCAAGATTTCGAGTTTTCAAGTTATTTTAAGGTATATCCAAATCCTGCAAAGCAAGTTCTGAATATTGATTTCAAAAAACAAATAGAGCTTTCCTCCATTAGCATTTTCAATACATTAGGACAACAAATAGTGGTAATTCCGAATGCGCAACAAACCAAACAAGTAGATGTTTCGAGCTTGAAAACAGGAAATTATTTTATAAAAGTAACTTCTGATAAAGGAAGTGCAAGTGGTAAGTTTGTGAAGGAGTAATTCAACTACAGAATTATTTAAAAGCTTTACTTTAGTAAGGCTTTTTTTTATTCAAAACGAGAACAGCATCTCTTGTACTTTTTTGTCATTACATCTACTGATATAGGTTAGTTGGGTTACTCTTTGTTGATAGGAATTTTGGGTAAGTTTTGCAATTTTATCCAACAATGGTATATAAGCCAGCCATGGGCAAATATTGATGTATTTCTTCCTGCGTCCATTTGATAACGATGTCTTTTAATTTTTGATCTACAGGAAAATTAAGGAATCCTTGTGAGAAATTAATAGCTTTATATTCGTTTGCCATTTGCGAAATAGTAGTAAAGATACTAGTGCATATTTGGGAGTTTAGACATCAATCAGGTTTTTTTAAAGTTTAAATTAAAGTTTTTTTATAAAACTACTAGTTAATTTTGGATAGCGACCTGTCTGCCGATAGTTAAGTAAAACGGATTCGTTTTGTAGCAACACTGTTTGATACTGATTTAGAGTTTTTAAATCTGTTTTTGTTCGCATTTAGCGATGACAATTAATTTGCAAGCGATTTTTTATTTAACAACTTTTCCCATGAATACTGCTCTGAACGCCAACTTTGACGTCTGGAACGTAAAGTTTTACGTCAGAAACGCAAAGTTTTACGTCAAGGACGTGAAATTTTACGTACTACAACCCCAAATTTTACGTCAAGGACGTAAAGTTTTACGTTATTGGCATGAAAGGATTATGTTTTGATTGATGGTGTTGGTCAAGATTTTTTAATAAGAAAGCAACAAATTACTTTCTTAATTTTTATACATTTACGCTTTAAACTATTTTTATGAGAAAATTTTACTTTTTACTATTGGGTTTATTTTTGTTAAGTGCAGTAAAGGCACAGATTTTAACCATTCCTGATGCGAATTTTAAGGCGAAGTTGTTGAGTGCTAATTCTAGTAACGAAATTGCAAAAAATTTGCAAGGGAATTTCACTATGATTGATACCAATCAGGATGGAGAAATCCAAGTGGATGAAGCTTTAGAAATTAGTTTTCTCAGACTAGGGAATTTAATAGATGCAGAAGATTTGTTTAAGATTTCTTCATTAGAAGGAATTTCATATTTTACTAATTTAGAATTTTTAAATGTCACAGGTAACAAACTTACTTCAATAGACATAAATGCTTTAGTTAAGCTTAAAATTTTCGATTGTCAAAGCAATCGACTTGCATCATTAGATTTAAGTAATTTAACTAATCTAGAATATCTGGATTGTGGGAATAATAATATTACTTCATTAGATGTTAAATCTTTGGTAAAACTTAAATCATTAAATTTTTATAATAATGAAATTACCTCAATTGACCTGAGTACTTTAGTAAATCTAGAATATATGGAAATTGGATATAATAAATATACATCTTTAGATCTTACTAATTTATCAAACCTTAAAGAAGTATTATGTCAAGGCAATGATTTTTTAACTTCTATATTTATGAAAAACGGTTCAAAAGAAAAAACTAGTTTAGGATTTTGGGATAATTTAAATCTTAGATACATTTGTGCTGATGAGAATAATATTTACGATATCCAAAATATGATAAATGATTATGGATATACTAATTGTAGTGTAAGTAGTTATTGTTCTTTTGTGCCTGGCGGTACTTTTTATACAATTAAAGGGAATAATACTTTAGATATAAATTCTAATGGATGTGATACAAATGACGGGATTTACCCGAAAATGAAATATTCAATAACTAATGGTGTAAATTCGGGAAGTTTTATTTCAAATTCAATTGGTAATTATTCTATTCCAGTTCTAGAAGGAACACATACTATAACACCAATTTTTGAAAACCCAAGTTACTTTAACGCTTCACCTGCAAGTACAATGGTAACTTTTCCCACACAAACGAGTCCTTTTATCCAAGATTTTTGTATTACTCCAAACGGGATATATCCCGATTTAGAAGTTACTATTTTACCAATTTTAAGAGCAAGACCAGGATTTGATGCTTCTTATAAAATTATATACAAAAACAAAGGAACTATTACGCAATCAGGTTCGGTAAAACTAACTTTCGATGATGCTGTTTTAGATGTAGTTGCTGCTAATCCTGTTTTTACAAGCCAAAGTACAGATAATTTATCTTGGGAGTATACCAATTTAAAACCTTTTGAAACCAGAGTAATAGAAGTCACTTTAAATGTAAACTCTCCTATGGAAATTCCAGCATTAAACATAGACGATCGTTTGAGTTTCACTGCTTTAATTAATCCAGTTACTGGCGACGAACAACCTGTTGATAATTCGTTTGCTTTGCGTCAATTGGTGGTGGGTTCTTATGACCCCAATGACAAAACGTGTTTAGAAGGTTCAACCATTGCGCCAAGTGCAGTTGGTAAATATGTACATTACATGATTCGTTTTGAAAACAAAGGAACCGCTGAGGCAGAGAATGTGGTGATAAAAGACCTGATTGATACCGGTAAATTCGATATCAGTTCATTAGTTGTTACTGAAGGAAGTCATCCTTTTGTAACCAAAATTTCTGACACGAACAAAGTAGAGTTCATCTTCGAAAAAATCAATTTGCCTTTTGAAGATGCTACTAACGATGGTTATGTGGCTTTTAAAATTAAAACAAAACCGAGTTTAGTTCTTGGAGATTCATTTAGTAATACGGCTAGCATTTATTTTGATTATAATTTCCCTATTATTACCAATACGGCTACAACTTCAGTGTTGCAAAGTTTAGGAACAAATGATTTTGAGTTTTCAACATTCTTTAACCTATATCCAAATCCTGCAAAACAACTATTGAATATTGATGTCAAGAAACAAATAGAATTATCCTCAATCAGTATTTTCAATACATTAGGGCAACAAATAGTGGTAATTCCGAATGCGCAACAAACCAAACAAGTAGATGTTTCCAATTTAAAAACAGGAAATTATTTTATAAAAGTAACTTCAAATAAAGGAAGTTCAAGCGGGAAGTTTATAAAAGATTAAAAAAAATTAAATGAAAAAGATATACACTTTACTTATTGGTTTTTGTTTTTTTGGAAGTGTTCATTCACAGATTGTGAATATTCCAGATAATAATTTTAAGACGAAATTATTGGAATCTAGTTCAAGTAACCAAATAGCCAAAGATTTATCTGGAAATTTTTTTAAAATTGATGCTAACAATGATGGAGAGATTCAGGTTAGTGAAGCTCAAAATGTAAATTATTTGCAAGTTGAAGATTTATATAGAGGAATTTATATTTCATCATTAGTAGGAATATCAAGTTTTATTAATTTAGAATGGTTACATTGTGGTATAAATAAACTCACTTCATTAGATGTAACAACTTTAGAAAAACTAACCTTTTTATTATGTCAAAATAATCAACTCACTTCATTAGATGTTAGACCTCTAGTAAATCTTAAATATCTAGATTGTTCAAATAATCAACTCACTTCATTAGATATAACTAATAAAATAAATCTTGAATATTTGGATTGCCGTAATAATAATTTAACAAAATTGTTGATTAAAAACACAAAGTTAAATGTAAATTTTTATTTTGATCAAAATGAAAATTTACAATACATCTGTGCAGATGAGAAACAGCTAGTAAACGTTCAAAGTTTAATTTCCAAATATGGTTATACCAATTGTCATGTCAATACCTATTGCTCATTTGTACCAGGAGGAGAATTTTTCACCATACAAGGAAATTCAAAATTGAATAATAACAATAATGGCTGCGAGGTTACAGATATTAACTATCCTAATTTAAAATTTTCTATTACTGACGGAACTAATACTGGTAATTTTATTTCTAATTCATCAGCTAATTATTCTATTCCTGTTCAAGCAGGAACTCATACTATAACCCCAATTCTAGAAAACTCCAATTATTTTTCAATATCTCCAGCCTCAATAAATGTAACTTTTCCAACACAAACGAGTCCTTTTATCCAAGACTTTTGCATTACGCCAAATGGTATTCATCCCGATGTAGACGTTACTATTCTACCAATTTTAAGAGCAAGACCAGGTTTTGATGCATCCTATAAAATAATATACAAAAACAAGGGCAATCAAACACAGTCAGGTTCGGTAAAACTTACTTTTGATGATTCGGTTTTAGATTTGGTTAGTGCAAATCCTGTTTTTAATAGCCAAAGTATCGATAATTTATCGTGGGATTATACCGATTTGAAACCTTTTGAAACCAGAGCAATAGCAGTTACTTTGAATGTCAATTCTCCTATGGAAACTCCAGCGGTAAATATAGACGACCGTTTGAGTTTTACAGCCTTAATAAATCCAGTTAGTGGTGATGAGCAACCTGTTGATAATTCATTCGCATTGCGACAATTAGTTGTGGGTTCGTATGACCCCAATGACAAAACGTGTTTAGAAGGTTCAACCATTGTGCCAAGTGCAGTTGGTAAATATGTACATTACATGATTCGTTTTGAAAACAAAGGAACCGCTGAGGCAGAGAATGTGGTGATAAAAGACCTGATTGATACCGGTAAATTCGATATCAGTTCATTAGTAGTTACCGAAGGAAGTCATTCTTTTGTGACCAAAATCTCTGACACCAATAAAGTAGAGTTTATCTTCGAAAAAATCAATTTGCCTTTTGAAGATGCTACTAACGATGGTTATGTCGCTTTTAAAATTAAAACAAAACCAAGTTTAGTTCTAGGAGATTCATTCAGTAATACGGCTAGTATTTATTTCGATTATAATTTTCCAATAATTACCAATACGGCTACTACTTCTGTGCTGCAAAGTTTAGGAACACAAGATTTTGAGTTTGATTCTTATTTTAATGTATATCCAAATCCTGCAAAACAAGTACTGAATATTAATGTGAAGAAACAAATAGAGTTATCCTCCATTAGTATATTCAATACAATAGGACAACAAATTCTGGTAATCCCTAATGCTCAAATGACAAAACAAGTAGATGTTTCGAGTTTACAAACTGGAAATTATTTTATAAAAGTGACTTCTAATAAAGGAAGTGCTAGTGCGAAGTTTGTAAAAAACTAAAAAAAAATTAAATGAAAAAAATATACTTTTTACTTATAGGTTTTAGTTTTTTAGGAAGCGTGCATGCACAGATTGTTAATATTCCTGATGCGAATTTTAAGGCGGCGTTGTTGAAGGCAAATCCAAACACACGAGATATCTACGATCAACCCATTTATATTGATTCCAATAATGATGGAGAAATTCAGTTAAGTGAAGCACAAGAAGTTTTTACGTTGAATGTTTCCAATTCAAATATTTCATCACTTGAAGGCTTATCTAGTTTTACCAATTTAGGTTCTTTAGGTTGTGATGGAAATAAACTCACCACACTAGATTTAAAAGGACTATCAAAACTCTTCGGTTTAAATTGTTCTTATAATAAACTTGTTTCTATTGATAATACGCAAGATAGTCCAATTCTTAATTGGATATATTGTAATAATAATAATTTGACATTTATAGATCTGGTCCCGTTAATTAATCTTAAGAATCTCATTTGTTACAATAATAAATTGACCTCGCTAAATATTTGCACCTTAAATAAATTAGGAGAATTAAGGTGTAATAATAATCAACTAACTTCATTAGACTTGTGCAATAAAGATTTGATTTCGTTATCATGTCAAAATAACAATCTGAGTAGTTTGAATATTAAAAATGCCACGATTGCTTATTTAACAATTACTGATTTTTCAGGAAATGAAAATTTACAGTATATCTGTGCAAACGAAAGCCAGTTTGCTGATATCGAGTATAAAATTTATCAATATGGTTATACTAATTGTCATGTTAATTCTTATTGTTCTTTCGTGCCAGGGGGTGCTTTTTTTACAATAGAAGGCAACAGTAAATATGATGAGAATATAAATGGATGTGATTCAGCCGATAGTATTTATCCAGACATGAAATTCTCTTTTTCAAACGGAATTGACTTAGGAAATTTGATTTCGAATGCAACAGGATATTACTCTGTTTCGATTTCTTTAGGTAATTTAAAACTAGGATATAATAAGACATATAAGATGTCACCAATAATTGAAAATCCTAGCTATTTTTCTGTTTATCCAACAATCGTAGAAGTTACGAATCCAATTAAGAATAGTATAGTAACGCAAGATTTTTGTGTTACAGCAAATGGGAATCATCAAGATTTAGAGGTTGCAATTTTACCTATAGATCGTGCCAGACCAGGATTTGATGCATCGTATAAAATCATTTATAAAAACAAAGGAACTATTACGCAATCAGGTTCAGTAAAACTAACTTTTGATGATGCTGTTTTAGATTTAGTTGCTGCTAATCCTGTTTTTACTAGCCAAAGTATTGATAATTTATCTTGGGATTATATCGATTTAAAACCTTTTGAAACCAGAGTAATAGAAGTCACTTTAAATGTCAACTCTCCTATGGAAATTCCAGCAGTAAACAACGACGATCGTTTGAGTTTTACAGCCTTAATAAATCCAGTTACTGACGACGAACAACCTGTTGATAATTCGTTTGCTTTGCGTCAACTAGTAGTTGGTTCTTATGACCCTAATGATAAAACCTGTTTAGAAGGAACAACAATACCACCAAGTACCGTTGGTAAATATGTACATTATATGATTCGTTTTGAAAACAAAGGAACCGCCGAGGCGGAAAATGTTGTGATAAAAGACCTAATCGATACCGATAAATTTGATATTAGCTCGTTAGTAGTTACCGAAGGAAGTCACCCTTTTGTAACCAAAATTTCTGACACGAACAAAGTAGAGTTCATCTTCGAAAAAATCAATTTGCCTTTTGAAGATGCTACTAACGATGGTTATTTGGCTTTTAAAATCAAAACAAAACCAAGTTTGGTATTGGGAGATTCATTCAGCAATACGGCAAGCATTTATTTTGATTATAATTTTCCTATTATTACCAATACGGCTACAACTGCAGTGTTGCAAAGTTTAGGAACAAATGATTTTGAGTTTTCAACATTCTTTAACCTATATCCAAATCCTGCAAAACAACTATTGAATATTGATGTTAAGAAAAACATTGCGGTTTCTTCAATTAGTATTTTCAATACATTAGGGCAACAAATAGTGGTAATCCCAAATGCACAGCAAACAAAACAAGTGGATGTTTCCAATTTAAAAACAGGGAATTATTTTATAAAAGTGACTTCCAATAAAGGAAGTGCAAGCGGAAAGTTTGTGAAGGAGTAATTCAACTACAGAATTATTTAAAAGCTTTACTTTAGTAAGGCTTTTTTTTATTCAAAACGAGAACAGCATCTCTTGTACTTTTTTGTCATTACATCTACTGATATAGGTTAGTTGGGTTACTCTTTGTTGATAGGAATTTTGGGTAAGTTTTGCAATTTTATCCAACAATGGTATATAAGCCAGCCATGGGCAAATATTGATGTATTTCTTCCTGCGTCCATTTGATAACGATGTCTTTTAATTTTTGATCTACAGGAAAATTAAGGAATCCTTGTGAGAAATTAATAGCTTTATATTCGTTTGCCATTTGCGAAATAGTAGTAAAGATACTAGTGCATATTTGGGAGTTTAGACATCAATCAGGTTTTTTTAAAGTTTAAATTAAAGTTTTTTTATAAAACTACCAGTTAATTTTGGATAGCGACCTGTCTGCCGATAGTTAAGTAAAACGGATTCGTTTTGTAGCAACACTGTTTGATACTGATTTAGAGTTTTTAAATCTGTTTTTGTTCGCATTTAGCGATGACAATTAATTTGCAAGCGATTTTTTATTTAACAACTTTTCCCATGAATACTGCTCTGAACGCCAACTTTGACGTCTGGAACGTAAAGTTTTACGTCAGAAACGTAAAGTTTTACGTCAAGGACGTGAAATTTTACGTACTACAACCCCAAATTTTACGTCAGGGACGTCAAGTTTTACGTCAGCGATGCCAAATTTTACGTCAAGGACGTAAAGTTTTACGTTATTGGCATGAAAGGATTATGTTTTGATTGATGGTGTTGGTCAAGATTTTTTAATAAGAAAGCAACAAATTACTTTCTTAATTTTTATACATTTACGCTTTAAACTATTTTTATGAGAAAGTTTTACTTTTTACTATTGGGTTTGTTTTTGTTAAGTGGAGTAAAGGCACAGATTATTAACTTTACAGACGCTAATTTTAAAACTAGATTGATTCAAGCTTATTCAAAAGATTCATCAGGATATTCTTTTAAAATTGACGCAAATAATAACGGAGAGATTGAGGTAGCTGAAGCTTTGGAAGTGAAAGAAATTTTTTGGTCAACAGAAGCAAATTACGTTTCACCAATTAATAATTTAGGAGGTATTGAGTATTTTACTAATTTAGAAAAGCTCATTCTTCAGTCAAGTTATCCAAATTTAACCGCTATTAATTTCGATGGTTTGACTAAACTCAAAGATATTTCGTTAGTTGGTACGTCAATAAGTTCACTGGATTTAAGTCCATTAATTAATTTAGAAACTTTTGGATATTCTAACGGTCCACTAACTTCCTTAACTATACAAGGATTGACAAAACTTAATAGAATTGGTTGTTATTCTCGTAATCTTACTGAGTTGAATGTTATTGATTTACCCAGTTTAACTAATTTGAGTTGTTTTGATAATAAGCTTAATTCCTTAAATATAACTAATTGTCCTAATATAAGCGTATTGCTTTGTTATAATAATAAACTCACCAATTTAGATTTGTCAGGATTAAATCGTTTGGACATATTATATTGTTATAATAATCAAATAACATCATTAAATTTAGATTTAATTCACCCATCTTATTTGGACGTTAGAAATAATTTACTTTTATCTCTGGATTTAAGTCATTATAGAGGCTATTTTAATCTGAATTGCTCTGACAATCCACTTTTAAAATCACTCAATTTAAAAAATGGATGGAAAAATCAGGAAAATTATACAACTTTTTCAAATTGCCCTAGTTTACTTTATATATGTGACGATGAAATTGATTTATTTATGATAGGACGAAAATTTTTAGAGTATGGTTATACAAATTGTCATGTAAACACTTATTGTTCATTTACCCCTAATGGTACATACTATACTATTAAAGGAAACAACAAATTTGATATCAATGGAAATGGTTGTGATTTCTCAGATATTTTTTTACCAAATTTAGAGTTTAATGTTTTTGGAAGTACTAGTACTGGAAATCTAGTTTCAAATGCTACTGGAAATTACAGCTTGCCAGTTGGAGAAGGAACGCACACTATAACTCCAGTTTTAGAAAACCCATCCTATTTTACAGTTTCACCAACTAATACAGTTGTAACTTTTCCAACTCAAACGAGTCCGTTTACGCAAGATTTTTGTGTTACAGCAAATGGGAATCATCAAGATTTAGAAGTTACAATTTTACCAATAGTTCGAGCTAGACCAGGTTTTAATGCTTCGTATAAAATCATTTACAGAAACAAAGGAACTATTACGCAATCAGGTTCGGTAAAACTTACTTTTGATGATTCGGTTTTAGATTTGGTTAGTGCAAATCCTGTTTTTAATAGCCAAAGTATCGATAATTTATCGTGGGATTATACCAATTTAAAACCTTTTGAGACCAGAGCAATAGAAGTGACTTTGAATGTCAATTCTCCTATGGAAATTCCTGCAGTAAACATAGATGATCGTTTGAGTTTTACAGCTTTAATTAATCCAGTTAGTGGTGATGAGCAACCTGTTGATAATTCGTTTGCTTTGCGTCAATTGGTGGTGGGTTCTTATGACCCAAATGATAAAACCTGTTTAGAAGGAACAACCATTCCTCCAAGCGCTGTGGGTAAATATGTGCATTACTTGATTCGTTTTGAAAACAAAGGCACTGCTGAGGCTGAGAATGTAGTGATAAAAGACCTAATCGATACCGATAAATTTGATATTAGTTCATTAGTAGTTACTGAAGGAAGTCATCCTTTTGTAACTAAAATCTCTAATACCAACAAAGTAGAGTTTATCTTTGAGAAAATCAATTTGCCTTTTGAGGATGCTACTAACGATGGTTATGTTGCTTTTAAAATCAAAACTTTACCAAGTTTGGTATTGGGAGATTCATTTAGCAACACGGCAAGTATTTATTTTGATTACAATTTTCCAATAATCACCAATACCGCTACAACTTCAGTGTTGCAAAGTTTAGGAAAACAAGATTTTGAGTTTTCGAGTTATTTTAAGGTGTATCCAAATCCTGCAAAAGCTATTTTGAATATTGAAGCAAAAAAACAAATTGAGCTTTCATCAATAAATATCTTCAATACATTAGGGCAACAAATAGTGGTAATTCCGAATGCGCAACAAACCAAACAAGTAGATGTTTCGAGTTTACAAAGTGGAAATTATTTTATAAAAGTAACTTCTAATAAAGGAAGTGCTAGTGCGAAGTTTGTGAAGGAGTAAATTTTACCTTTTTAATGAAAAATGCGATTTGAATTCTTTGCTAATTGTATTTTCCAAATAAATTACTTTAAACCAATAATCTGTCGATGGTAAATCTCTGCCATTATAGGTGCCGTCCCAGCCATTTTGAAAAGCATTTAATTGTTTGATGAGTTTGCCATAGCGATCAAAAATATAAATTAGAGGATTAGATAGTTTGTCAAAACCAGTGATGTTCCAAATTTCATTGCTACCATCCCCGTTAGGAGTAAAGAATTTAGGATAGCTTAAGATGGATATTTGTTGACTAAAATTGACGCAACCTATTTTATCTTTTACAGTTACCGTATGCTTCCCTGAAGATACTCCAGTAAACACATTTGAAGACTGAAAACTATTTTTATCCAATTGATACAGATAGGCATCAATACCATCAACTTTGACAAGTATTGTTGCAGTATCACTAAAATCTTCGGATTTTATAATTTCTATAATTGGATCAGCATAATTTTCTTTTACAATAGCAGAAACCGATTCAGAAACGCAACCAGTCGTTTTATTTGTCGCTACTACGGCATATTCGCCTCCTTTTTTAGCTTCAAAAGTATTTTGAATGGCGGTATCTATTTTATTTCCATCCAAAAACCATTCAAAACTATTTGCAGCAGTACTTAATTGAGCATTTAAAATAGTGGAAGTAATAATGGCATTCGTTTTTCTAGTAATACAAATTGTTCCACCAGTTAATTCAGGTTTTGGTAAAGGATTCACAACTATACTTAACTTGTAAATATTTGAGCATTGTCCCGAATCTGGAGTAAATGTATATTCAGTAGTTGCTAAATTGTTTAAAGGTGGCGACCAAACGCCATTTATATTTTCAAGAGATTTTATGGGTAATGGATTTAAAACTGTTCCCGGACATATTGGAGCTATAGGATCAAAAGTTGGAGTGACTGCACTCGAATTTATAGCGATGGTTAATTGAGTAGTAGTAGCACATTGTCCCGCATCAGGAGTAAAAGCATATTCTGTAGTAGCTAAATTGTTTAAGCTCGGCGACCAAACTCCATTTATATTTTCAAGAGATTTTGTTGGCAATGGATTTAAAGCTGTTCCCGGACATATAGGAGCTATAGGATCAAAAGTTGGAGTGACCGCACTTGAATTTATAGCAATGGTTAATTGAGTAGTAGTAGCACATTGTCCCGCATCAGGAGCAAATGTATATTCAGTAGTAGCTAAATTGTTTAAAGGTGGCGACCAAACTCCATTTATATTTTCAAGAGATTTTATGGGTAATGGATTTAGAATTGTTCCCGGACAAATAGGAGCTATAGGATCAAAAGTAGGAGTGACCGCACTTGAATTTATAGCGATGGTTAATTTGGTAGCAGTAGCACATTGTCCCGCATCAGGAGCAAATGTATATTCAGTAGTTGCTAAATTATTTAAAGGTGGTGACCAAACGCCGTTTATATTTTCAAGAGATTTTATGGGTAATGGATTTAGAATTGTTCCAGGACAAATAGGGGCAATAGCCGTAAAAGTTGGCGTAGTTTTTAAATTTACATCTATCGTTAATTTGGTAGCATTAGCACATTGTCCTACATCAGGAGTAAAAGTATATTCTGTATTTGCTAAATTATTTAAAGGTGGTGACCAAATTCCAGTGATGTTTTCTATAGATTTTGGTGGTATTGGAACAAGAACTGTTCCTTCACAAACTGGAGAAATACCATCAAAAGTTGGAGTTGTTTTTGATTGTACCGTTATAGAACCATTCAAAGTTGCATTGGGTAAACAACCGCCAGCAGTTTCAATAGTAAACAAAAACGGTCCTGATTCTGTTGGACTTCCTTTTATGGTAAATTGATTGCCTAAAACTTGTAATGTTACGCCACTGGGCAATGTTCCTGATGCAATAGAAGCAGTTGTAGCACCACCGCCAATTGTATACACTATATCCGAAATAGCCTCACCAATACATACATTTTGGCTTGCCGAACCTGAAGTTAAGGACAAGGTAGGAGGCACGCAATTGGTAAGTGAACAGCTTTGTGTTTCTGAAGCAAAACAATTTGGAGCAGTACCTATTGGCGTCAATGTTATTGTTACAGCATCTCCAGCATTTAATCCGTTTACGGTATAGGAAGTTTTGTTTCCGATTGTGCCAACACTAACTGGAGTAGCACTATTTACTTGATAGGAAACAGAATAATCAGTTGCATTTGTTAGCAAATTCCAATCGAATTGAATGGAGTTTACAGTTTTGGTTCCGCAAGTGAGTACGGGTTTAGTTGTAGTAGTAAACGCTACTTTTATCTCATCGGTAACTGGGCAAGTCGCTCCAAACGGAAACGCTGTTACGCTATACGTTCCAGATTGGCCTACAAGAAGTTCAGGTCCATTTCCTGGAATAATTGCACCGTCTAATCGCCATTCATGAACTAAAGTTGCGGGTAATCCTGTTTTTAGAGTATAATCAGTAGCGGTACAGGACTGGAAATCATTCCCTAAATTAATTCCAGTCGAACTAAAACTGGCTCCTTCTATAAATACTGCCGAATCCCAATTATTATCGCCAACATTTGCAATAGCTAGTTTGATATGATAGGTTTGACCACATTGTACATTGGCAGTTGCTCCTAAAACTTTGGTAAATCCATCGTATTGAATCGTTACTCCGTTTTCGTTATTGACATAGTATTGACAAAATTCACAAGGTCCTGTATTTGACAATCCGTTATTTAAATTGTTAATAGTTACAGGTAAGGTAGAGGTTGGAATTAAGGCTATATTTTTTGCATTTCCAGAAAAGGGACCCGTTATTCCTGGACCACTTAAAAAGAAACCAAAATTGTCATTGTAAATATCATTCACAAATTCGGGATATTCTTCGGAAGCAAAAACGAAATTAAAATTCAATGTATTTCCCACAGGAATAAAATCAAATTCGAGTATGCTTACATTTTTTATAGCACCAGTAGTTAATAGAGAAAGGTCATTGTCTCCTACTTTTGGTGACGGATTTGAAGTTGCCAGAGAAGCTGAAGTACTATTATTTGGTCCTTTCGCAAGTATTCCTCTACCAGTGCTTAGTATAATTCCTTTGTCAATACCAATATTGGTAGTGGTACCATTAGAAAACGAACCTACTTGATCGCTGATGCTATTGGCATTAGCCGCAGAGCCATTAAACGTTATGTTAGAAACATTGATTCCTTGACCCACCACGACGTTTTGAACCAATTGTTGAGGGGTTTGAGTCGTATTGTCAACAACCAATTGAGCGTTGACAACCAAAGTAGTTAAAACAAAAAATAAAAGTAAAATTCTTTTCATGCACCAGAAACGAAACAGATTAGGCTATACTACATAAAACACACCATCATATTTGATAATTGCAAATATAAGTAACGCAGTAGTAAAACTTTTCTGATTTTTAAAATAAGTTGAAAATGAAACTAGAAGGATAAAAAAAGGTTTTCATTTTCTTATATTTACACACTTAATGGCAACAAATGAAAAATATATACTCTTTACTTATTGGTTTTTGTTTTATTGGAAGTGTTCATGCACAGATTGTAAATATTCCTGATGCGAATTTTAAGGAGAGATTATTGTCGGGAAACAATAACTATATAATTGCCAGTGATTTATCTGGTTTGAGTCTTAAAATTGATGCCAATAATGATGGCGAAATACAAGTTAGTGAAGCTCAAAATGTAAAAGGGTTGGAACTTCTTTATTCAAATATTTTACCTATTTCTTCATTAGAAGGGATATCAAGTTTTACTAATTTAACTACTTTAACTTGTATTGATAATCCACTTACTTCATTAAATGTTAAATCTTTAGTAAACTTGACCTATTTACATTGTTCTAGGGATAAACTCACCTCCTTAGATGTGTCAGGTATGGTAAATCTTACCTATTTGAATTGTGGTCAAAATTATCTTACTTCATTAGATGTAACATCTCTAGTAAATCTTGTCTCTTTAGGTTGTAACGACAATCAAATCAATTCATTAAATTTAATTCCTTTAGTAAATCTTACCGGACTTTATTGTTATAAAACTAATCTTACGAGTTTGGTTATTAAATATACAAAGCTTGGAATTGATGATAATTTTAGTTTATCCAAATTTAATTTTTCAGATAATACAAAATTACAATACATCTGCGCAAACGAGAAACAGTTGATCGCTGTTCAAAATAGAATATACCAATTCAAATATACCAATTGTCATGTCAATTCTTATTGTTCTTTTAATCCGGGAGAAACTTATTATACTATTCAAGGAAATACTAAATTTGACAGTAATAACAATAACGGTTGCGATGTTTCCGATATAAATTTTCCAAATTTAAAGTTTTTTATTACTGATGGAACCATTATTGGAAATATAGTTTCAAATACCTCTGGAAATTATAGTTTGCCAGTTGTAGAAGGAACTTATGCCATAACTCCTACTCTAGAAAATCCAAATTATTATACCATTTCTTCATCCTCAATAAATGTAGCTTTTCCCACTCAAACGAGTCCATTTACTCAAGATTTTTGTATTACCCCAAATGGTAATCATCAAGATTTAGAGGTTACTTTATTGCCTATAAATCGAGCAAGACCAGGTTTTGATGCTTCTTATAAAATCATTTATAAAAATAAAGGAACTATTACGCAATCAGGATCGGTAAAACTTACTTTTGATGATTCGGTTTTAGATTTGGTTGCTACTAATCCTGTTTTTACCAGCCAAAGCATTGATAATTTAACTTGGGATTATCTCGATTTAAAACCATTTGAAACCAGAGCAATAGAAGTGACTTTGAATGTCAACTCTCCTATGGAAACTCCCGCAGTAAATATAAATGATCGTTTGAGTTTTACCGCTTTAATCAATCCAGTTGATGGAGACGAGCAACCGGTTGATAATTCATTTGCATTGCGTCAATTGGTGGTGGGTTCGTATGACCCCAATGACAAAACCTGTTTAGAAGGTTCAACCATTGCACCAAGTGCAGTAGGTAAATATGTGCATTATTTAATTCGTTTTGAAAACAAAGGAACCGCTGAGGCTGAGAATGTGGTAGTAAAAGATATGATTGATACTTCAAAATTTGATATTAGCTCCTTAGTAGTTACTGAAGGAAGTCATCCTTTTGTAACTAAAATTTCTGATACGAACAAAGTAGAATTTATCTTCGAAAAAATCAATTTGCCTTTTGATGATGCAACGAATGACGGTTACGTGGCTTTTAAAATCAAAACAAAACCAAGTTTGGTATTGGGAGATTCATTCAGCAATACGGCTAGCATTTATTTCGATTATAATTTTCCGATAATTACCAATACCGCTACAACTTCTGTGCTACAAAGTTTAGGAACTCAAGATTTTGAGTTTGATTCTTATTTTAGTGTGTTTCCAAATCCTGCAAAACAACTATTGAATATTGATGTTAAGAAACAAATAGAACTAACATCAATTAGTATTTTCAATACTTTAGGACAGCAAATACTAGTAATCCCGAATGCGCAACAAACCAAACAAGTAGATGTGTCAAGTTTACAAACTGGAAATTATTTTATAAAAGTGAGTTCTAATAAAGGAAGTGCTAGTGGTAAGTTTATAAAAAACTAAAAAAACTTTGCGTACTTTGCGGTAAAATAAATCCCAAATGAGTTCCAGTCTGTTTTATAGTATTTTAACTAGAAATTTTCCGTTTCAGCCTACGTACAAACAGGATATTTTCTTTCAACAAATAGCAGAATTCATTACCAATACAGATAATAACGAGATTTTCGTGCTGAAAGGCTATGCAGGAACAGGAAAAACAACCGTAATTTCTACCATTGTCAATAATTTAGTCGAAATCAATAAGAAATATGTGCTGTTGGCACCAACCGGTCGCGCAGCCAAAGTAATTGCTAATTATTCGCACAAACCCGCTTTTACGATTCACAAAAAAATATATTTTCCCAAGAAAAATTCGGGTGGTGGGGTGAGTTTTACGTTGCAACAAAACAAACATAAAAATACTTTTTTTATTGTTGATGAAGCTTCTATGATTTCTGATACCAATTCTGAAAGTAAGTTGTATGAAAACGGTTCTTTGCTCGACGATTTGATATCTTATATATATTCGGGAACCAATTGCAAGATGATTTTATTGGGAGACACTGCTCAATTGCCACCAGTCAATTTAGATATTTCTCCGGCTTTGAATATTGATACTTTAGGAATGAATTATGATAAAGAAGTCAAACACATCGAATTGGATGAAGTCATGCGTCAGGAAGAAAATTCAGGAATTTTATTCAATGCCACGGAATTGCGGGAACTATTAAAAGAACATTTTGTAGATACCTTTCAGTTTAATTTAAAAAGTTTTAAAGATATTGTCCGTTTAACCGATGGTTATGATATTCAGGATGCCATTAATTCGGCGTACAATAATTATAGCATAGAAGATACGGCTTTTATTGTGCGATCTAATAAAAGAGCGAATCAATACAATCAGCAAATTCGGACCAAAATTTTAGATAAGGAAAGCGAACTTTCTACGGGCGATTATTTAATGGTCGTAAAAAATAATTACTTTTGGCTTAAAGATTCAGATGAAGCGGGTTTTATTGCCAATGGTGATATTGTTGAGGTTTTAGAAATTTTCAATTTCAAAGAGTTGTACGGATTTAAATTTGCCAATGTAAAAATCCGAATGGTAGATTATCCCAACCAAAAACCTTTTGAAACAGTTTTGTTGTTAGATACGATTACCAGCGAATCACCGTCGTTGACGTATGGGGAATCGAATCGATTGTATGAAGAAGTGATGAAGGATTACGAAAACGAAAGTACCAAATACAAGAAGTTTCAGAAAGTAAAAGAAAACGAATATTTCAATGGTTTGCAGGTTAAGTTTTCCTACGCCATCACCTGTCATAAATCGCAAGGTGGACAGTGGAATACCGTTTTTATAGAGCAGCCGTATTTGCCTGACGGAATCAACAGAGATTATATTCGTTGGCTGTACACGGCAATCACTAGAGCAAAAGATAAATTGTATTTGATAGGATTTAAGGATGAGAATTTTGTGGAGAAATAATTAATACTCAAAATGAAAATAATAGCAGTAATCCCCGCGCGATATGCCTCCACACGATTTCCAGCCAAATTAATGCAGGATTTGGGCGGAAAAACAGTCATTCTACGAACCTACGAAGCCGCAATAAACACAAAGTTATTCGATGATGTTTTTGTTGTTACGGATTCCGATTTGATATATAATGAAATCAGTTCAAATGGGGGAAAGGCCATAATGAGCCTCAAAGAACACGAATCAGGAAGCGATCGTATTGCTGAAGCTGTGGAACATTTGGATGTAGATATAGTAATCAATGTGCAAGGAGACGAGCCTTTTATTGATGCAGAACCTCTAGCAAAAGTGATTGAGGTTTTTAGAAATGATACTGCAAAGCAAATCGATTTAGCTTCTTTAATGCGAGAAATTAAAGATGAAACCGAAATCAATAACCCCAATAACGTAAAAGTAGTGGTTGACCAAAATGGTTTTGCTTTGTATTTTTCACGTTCTGTAATTCCGTTTCCCAGAGAAAAGAATGTTGGGGTTAGGTATTTTCAACACATCGGGATTTATGCTTTCCGTAAACAAGCTTTATTGGATTTTTATAGCTTGCCTATGAAATCATTAGAAGCTTCTGAAAAATTAGAACAATTACGCTATTTAGAATATGGCAAACGTATTAAATTAGTAGAAACTAATCATGTGGGAATTGGCATAGACACTTTTGAAGACTTAGAACGTGCTAGAAAGTTATTTTAAATGATTTTGTTTACCATGTTCGAAATACCCTTTACCTTTTATTTTATTGGAGAAAAAATTTAAGAATAAAACAACAAAGAATAAAAATAATAAAGCTTGTGTACTTACTAAAACTTTACCAATGGTAGTAACAGGAAAATAATCGCCATATCCAATGGATGAAGAAGTAATTATACTGAAATAGACAGCGTCAAACCAATTGGTGAAAGGTTTGTTTAAATAATTCCCTTTTGAATATAAGACCGCATAGGCAACTACAATTTCTAGATAATTGAAGAAAAGCAATAATATAGACCTTTTATAAGAGCGTGGTTTGGAGAATAAATCAGATGCGAAGATTAAAGTTGGAATGTATAAAATGGTTTCTAGGAGAAAATAAATCATAACCCAGACCACAAAATTCAGATGTTCCCAATTATTAATTAAAATTACAAACGGAAACAACACTTTAAGGAGTACATAAAAATCTAACGCTAAATCCTGATATTCAGTTCCTTTTTTATTAGCCAAATATTTAATATAAATACCGGGAAAAAATAATTGCGAAGAAGATAAAAAGAGTCGAGTTATTTTTTCAAGTCCATTATCATCTTGGTGGTCATTATTCCAAATAGACTTAATATTTTGAATCCTTTTTTGTAAAGGGTTAAACTTAGGTTTTGAAACAGATGAAACGTTGCCCAACAATAGTTTGGAAAGTATGAAATTAATTTTTCTTAGCATTGAAACAGAATTAAATTCATATCTAATGTACGAAAAAAATAGAAAACTTTTAAGCAGATGGGGACTATTATACTATTTATTATACAAAAAATAATAGGCTTCAACATTATCCAGATAAACGCCATCAAAACCAGCATCGATAATTTTCTTGAGGTAAGACTTGTCATTACCATAAATAATTGTTTGCCACTCAGGATGCCAAAATTGAATGTAAAATTCATTTTCGTATCCAGCATAGTTTTTCTTAATCCAAACAGGATCGTTTAGGATCCAATTTCCGTTCCAATAGTACCGCCAGTTTTCAGCAGCTCCAATATTCATGTAAGCAATAACTAAACGTTTAGCACCGTTTGCTTTAGTTTTTAATTGATTTATTTCATCTGAAGTTAACGGTTTATCATCATAAAATAAATCTATAGAAACAACATCATAATTTGTTGCTGCAATAGCTTTAAAAAAATCCGCTTTTATTTTATAATTACTAGCATTTATAAGATACAAAAAGTTTTTGGCTTCACTAAATTTTGTTACGTCATTTGTATTTTCATCTATAATTTCTTTCGGAATTTCTTTATAATATTCGTTACCATTTACTCTGGGAAAGCAAATGAAACCTTCTTGTTTGTTTTTTGCTATTACGGTTTCAATATCCGAAACTTTTGTAATGTAATCAGATACAATTATTTTCTTCTTTTCTTTAATTTGTTGTAAATTGTTATATCTGTAATTATCGGTTTTTAGCTTTTTATCAAAAAATAAATCTTCAATGCCTATTCCGTCTATTGCATCGGTATAGTTGGTATTAAGACCTAAACTAGGATTTATTTTATTAAAAATTAAATCAACACCATTTTGGGGAATGATAATAAAATCGCTATCATAACTTCTGGCATATTTAGAGATGTTAATTACAAAATCTTGCATCTTTAATCCCGCTTTTACAGTATTACTGTCTTTAGAAGATAAAAATGAGGTAAACAGTAACACAATCAAGATGGATAATATTTTTGTTTTCATAAAATGTAATTCATAATAAGGTATAGAATTTACAAAACTAAAGTAATTACTAATTGAATTTTGTCATTGTTTTATTTTAATTTAATTTTTCAATGATAATCAATTCATTGTGTCTTTCAACTCTTGGAATAGTTCGAACAGTGTATTTTTTTGCATTAAATCCAGAAATGTAATTTAAGTTTCTTTTATTTTGATTTTCTTCAACTATCATGGTGTTGAATAATATAATTCCAAAGTTGCTAAGAATTATATCCAGCCTGTCAGTAAAAAACCTTTCAAAAAGAAAATTAGGCATTTTAGTGTCCTGAAAAACATCAATGATAATTAGATTATATTGGTTTTTTGTTTTCAATACAAATTCAAAAGCATCATCAATACAAATTTCTAAATTTGGAATTTTATCCAACTTAAAATAAGTATTGGCCATTGATATAATAGCATTATCAATTTCTACGCCAGTAATTTTACCTTTATATCCAACTTCGTTGACCAAAGTTTTTATAACACTTCCTCCAGCTACCCCAAGAACTAAAATATGATTCATAGTATTTATCTTTTCAAATCCAATACTCTTGAGTCCTTTTCGCAATATACGTTGTAAACTGCCATAGGAATAATTAGTATTTTTGCTATCTAAAACCAACTCGCCATTTGCCCAAGTTACTTCTAATGATTCGCTAATGCTCGATTTTTGTTTTAAAATACGGATGGGAATAATGTAACTGAATAGTTTTTTTAACATTGAAAAATATTTTCATCAAAAATAAGAGATTAATATTAATTTTACTGTAAATAGTAGTAAATGAAAAAAAGGATTTACCAATTTATCCTCTTTCGATTGATGGGTTGGAAAATAGTAGGTTCAATCGACGAAAATATTAAAAAATGTGTACTGATGGTTGTTCCGCATACCAGTTGGCACGATTTTTTTCTAGGAGTTCTCACCAGAGGAATTATTCAATTAGAAATGAACTGGGTTGGTAAAAAAGAATTATTTCAATTTCCTCTGCATTATTTTTTTCGTTGGATGGGTGGCGTACCACTGGATAGATCTGGCGGATTAAATAAAGTAGACTCTATAACTAGTATTTTTAAAGAGAGAACCATTTTTAGAATGGCTATAGCTCCCGAAGGAACTCGGAAAAAAGTAACTGAACTTAAAACTGGATTTTATTTTATAGCAATAAAGGCAAACGTACCAATAATTCCAGTTGCTTTTAATTTTGGAAAGAAAGAGGTAAATATTGGGCAACCATTTTATCCTTCAGGAAATAGTAATGAAGACATTAAAATCCTATCCACACATTTTATTAATGTCAAAGGTAAAAAGTCGGAATATAGTTTTGAAGTAAAAACTAAAATTGATTAGGGATTGTATTCTACAAATTTCCCATTGGTATAAAAAATGACAATTTTTTCAATTTTATCTGTATTCAAAGACGTTAAAGTATCTTGTATATTAGAAATCCTTTTTGGAGGTATAAGATTACTAGTTTCTTGTTTTTCGGTTTCTTCAAATAGATTTTCTTCAAATTTAATTTCAGTTATCGGAGTAGGAGCAGTTGAAATTTTTTGTGTTTCATTTTTTGGGAAACTTCCTTTACCATTCAAAATCCAATACAAATCTACCTCAGGAAAAACCTCTAGAATTTTTAAAATAAAATCTAAGCTAGGCTTATTTCTTCCTGAAAGCAAATGCGATAAACTGGAACGTTGCACTCCAATTTTATCAGCCAAACTCGATGCAGAAAGGGAATAATAATCGATAATGAATTCTAATCTTTTAATAAAATCTTCTGAGTTTACCATTGTAAATTTTTTAAAATAAAGGAAAGGTTACAAATGTAATCAAAAGTAATGAATTAACCTATTTCACAACAGTAAATCACTTTTAATTGACCAATTAATATAAATTAAAACATCAATTATAAGCAATTAAAGTATTGATTAATATTGATTTAAAATTCGCTAATTAATCATAATACTTACGTTTTTATTGAATTGAAATTTAACCAAATAAAAGAGCGAAAATCAGTTTACAATAATAAACAAAAGGACGCAATCTGTTGTTTACAATTGTTATTTTAAAGATGTTTACTTTTGTAAAGTCAAAAAAAAGAATATGAATTTAGAATTTATCTTTAGTAAATACAAAGTCGAAACTTTACACGGACGGTATATTACATTGAATGATATTGAGCCTGTTTTTAGTAAATTAAACACTGGAAATCAACTTGCAATTGAAGGATATTCGGTGCTTAAAAAACCAATTTATTCCTATCAAATTGGTGCAGGAAAAATCAAAATATTTCTTTGGTCTCAAATGCATGGAAATGAAAGTACGACTACAAAAGCGCTTTTTGATTTTTTAAATTTGTTGCAAAGCGATTCGGAACTTGCAAATGATTTACTGAATCATTTTACTTTTTATTGCTTGCCAATGGTTAATCCTGATGGTGCTACATTGTATACTAGAGAAAATGCAAATCAAATAGATTTAAATAGAGATGCTCAAAATTTGACACAACCTGAGAGTGTTGTTTTAAGAGCTTATTTTAATAAAGTACAACCCGATTATTGTTATAATCTTCACGATCAACGCACTATTTTCGGAGTGGCAGTTACTGGGCCCAAGGTAAAGCCAAACGGAGCGAAGCTAAATCCAGCAACAGTATCTTTTTTAGCGCCTTCTTATAATGAAAACCGAGAGATCAATGAAGTTCGAGCAAAAGCCATAAAAGTTATCGTTGCAATGAATAATGCATTACAGGATTATATCCCTAATCAGGTTGGACGATTTGATGATTCATTCAATATTAATTGTATAGGAGACACGTTTCAATCTATGAATGTACCAACAATATTGGTCGAAGCTGGGCATTATCAAAACGATTATAATAGAGAAGAAACTAGGAAATATATTTTTATTGCATTATTGTCAGGATTTGTTAAACTTTTCGAAAACGATATAGTTAGTAATAAAATTGAAGATTATCTAAATATTCCTCAAAATAAAGTCGTGTTTTATGATTTTGTTTATAAAAATATAAAAATAAATTATGATAGTAACATAATAATCACGAATATTGCAATTCAATTTAAAGAAGTATTATTCAATAATAAAATATTTTTTAACGCTTTTATTGCTAAAATAAACGATTTTGAAGATTTTTTTGGACATTTCGAATACGATGCAAAAGGGGCTATTTTCTCAAATGAATCTAATACTTTTCCAAAAATTGATGATAAAGCAGATTTTTATTTAAATGAGAATCTTAAAATTGAAAATGGTAGTTTTAAATTATAGTTTTTAAAATTTGCTATTTTAAAATTGTTAAATAACAACAACTAAATATTTTTTTATGAGCAAGTTCAGATTAGATGAGGTAGATCACCAGATTTTAGATATGCTGATTGATAACACTAGAGTTCCGTTTACAGATATTGCAAAAAAGTTATTGATTTCTGCAGGAACGGTTCATGTAAGGGTGAAAAAAATGGAAGATGCGGGAATTATAATGGGTTCGTCTTTAGTACTTGATTATGATAAATTAGGATATTCATTTATAGCTTACATTGGTGTTTTTCTTAACAACACTTCTCAAACTAAGTTTGTTTTAGAGCGTATTAATGAAATACCATTTATAACCGTTGCTTCTGTAACCACAGGAAAATTCAATATCTTTTGTAAAATAAGAGCTAAAGATACCAAGCATGCTAAAGAAGTTATTTTTATGATTGACGATATTGATGGAGTATACAGAACTGAAACCATGATCTCGTTAGAAGAAAGTATAAATGATAAAAAGAGATTAATGCATACGATATTTAAAAATATGTAATAAACTTGAGCGTTCTATATTTTTACGTTATATGACCTCAAGTTCAAACTTGAGGTTTTTTTATTAAATTAACTACTCACAACAACTAAATTTATGTACACACTTCCTAAAAACGAGCGTTTTAACCAAGAAGTCCTCTCTAAATACCATATCTACAATAGTGTTTTTATTACATTGCCATTTGATTCTATAGACAATACTGGAGTTTTACTTCCTTTATTTACAGATGTTTGTGATACGGGTTTTAAAAAACAAGAAACCCCTAAAGATATCGTTAATTTTTTCGTTGGTAAATATTTACAGAATGCTTCAGAAGCCGATCAAATAGATTTGATGTTTCGTTTTATACAGTATATCGAACGTCAAATTGTATTGTTTGATGCCATTGAAGACGCTGCTTTTCCAGTTGTGAACAACATGGAAGGTCGTGGTTCATTGCGAGATATCATGGAAAAATCAGAAGCCAGACACAAAGAAGAAGATCTAATCGATTTCTTAGAAAATTTCAATGTTAGAACAGTATTAACCGCGCACCCAACGCAATTTTACCCAGGTGCTGTTCTCGGAATTATAAATGATTTGACTGAAGCGATTCGTCAAAATAATTTGTTGGAGATAAAGCAATTATTGGCTCAATTAGGTAAAACTCCTTTTATTCAAGCGGTAAAGCCCAATCCTTTTGATGAAGCTGTAAGTTTGATTTGGTATCTTGAAAACGTTTTTTATGAGACAGCGGGAGAGATGGTGCATTATCTTGAAAAAAACATTTTTGACGGAAAATCTATAAAAAATGCAATAGTCAAACTAGGATTTTGGCCAGGAGGAGATCGTGATGGAAATCCGTTTGTAACTACCGAAATCACATTGAAAGTAGCTGAGCGTTTAAGAACGTCCATTTTGAAATGTTACTATGTTGAAGTTCGGAATTTAAAGCGAAAGCTAACATTTTATAATGTAGATGTCTTAGTAACTGAATTGGAGCAAAAATTATATCGTTCAGTATTTTATTCTAAAGGGGAAATTTTTATCACTTTAGACGAGTTTAAATCACAATTAAATAAAATAAAAACAATAGTTATAGAGCAACATCAATCTTTATATCTTGACGAATTAGAAGCATTGCTTATAAAAGTAAATCTATTTGGGTTTCATTTCGCATCATTAGATATTCGTCAAAATAGCAGAATTCACGATGCTGTTTTTAAAGATGTTGTACAGTATTACTTAAATGAAAATCTAGCTATTTTTCCAAAGAATTATTTTGAATTAACAGAACCTGAAAAATTTGAAGTCTTGTCTAAAGTTTCTGGAAATCTGAATTCAAAAGATTTTGGAGATGAATTAACGAGATATACCATCGAATCTATTCAGGCAATAAAAACTATCCAAGAAAATAATGGCGAATTTGGCGCAAATAGATACATTATAAGTAATAATGAAAGTGCGCTAAATGTAATGGAGACTTTTGCGTTATTTCATTTAAGTGGTTGGGAGAATCCTTCGGTTGATATTATTCCGCTATTTGAATCGGTTGACGATTTGCATAATGCGCATATCATCATGGAAAAATTATATACCAATCCAGCTTATGCCAAACATCTTCTCAATAGAAATAAAAAGCAAACGATTATGCTTGGTTTTTCGGATGGAACTAAAGATGGGGGTTATTTAATGGCAAATTGGAGTATTTATAAAGCAAAAGAATCATTAACGGCAATGTCTAGAAAATACGGCATAAAAGCCATTTTCTTTGATGGTCGAGGTGGGCCTCCTGCTCGTGGTGGTGGAAAAACGCATAAATTTTACGCTTCATTAGGCCCAAAAATAGAAAACAATGAAATTCAGGTTACCGTACAAGGACAAACGATAAGTTCTAATTTTGGAACCCTAGATTCTTGCCGTTATAATTTAGAAAATCTATTGAGTGCAGGTGTTACCAATCAAGTTTTTAATAAAGGGCAAAACGAATTAACGTTTGATGAATCGGCTATTTTAGATCAATTGGCAGAATTGGGTTATGAAAAATATTTAAGCTTTAAAAACCATCCAAAATTCATTCCGTATTTAGAGCAAATGAGTACGCTGAAGTATTATGCTAAAACTAATATCGGAAGCCGTCCGTCTAAAAGAAGCAAATCAGAACACTTGGATTTCAAAGATTTAAGAGCGATACCTTTTGTTGGGTCTTGGAGCCAATTAAAACAAAACGTACCTGGATTTTTTGGAGTAGGGACTGCTTTGAAGTATTTTGAAGATTCTGGGCAATGGAGTAAAGTTCAGGATTTATACGATAATTCTTTGTTCTTTAAAACCTTGTTGGAAAACAGTATGATGTCGTTGGCAAAATCATTTTTTCCATTAACGGCATACATGCGAAAAGATCCTGAATTTGGAGAATTCTGGCAAATTATTTACGATGAATTTGTAGAAACAAAACGCTTATTATTGAAAATTGCTGGTCACAAAGAACTAATGGAAAACTATCCTGACGGTAAAGCATCTATCGATATAAGAGAGCGTATTGTGTTGCCATTATTAACAATACAACAATATGCTTTGTTACGAATTCAGGAATTAAACAAAGAGGGGAATCCAAAAGTAGAGCTTGTAAAAACCTATGAAAAAATTGTAACTCGTTCGCTGTTTGGGAATACGAATGCGAGTAGGAATTCAGCTTAAAATCCTAATAATTTTGTCATATCAAAGTTGAAAAATATTTCTGAATTTATCTTTCTGAGATAGGAGGATTATCAACAAGTTTCTGCAGTTTATTAAGATTCCTTCTGAGCTAGAATGATAAATATACTATTAAACTGATAATTTTTTTGACTTACCCTTTTTTTAATTGGATCTATCTATACAAGAAAAATAAATTTAAAGCTTTACATTTTGTAAGGCTTTTTTTATTCCGCCAAATACGTATATTGTTTTACGATCAAGTCCAAAATTACTTTAATGATGCTTTTAAATAGTTCTTCATAAATACATTGTTATCCCACTGGTTGCTAAGAGGTTTTTGTGTATAAGGTAAAGTAGGCATATAAGGTATTGGGCCAAACTCAGGACTTATAGTAAAAAGGGATTGTCCTCCTACCTTTCTAGTTGTAATTATTTGTTGCCACCAAAACAAGAATTTCTCTAAATGTCCGTGCCACTCTGGAGCTTGTGGATCATTAACCTGTGGGCCTTGTTCAAATCCCAATCGGGCATGTATGTGTGCCACATGAGGAATAATTTGACTGATTATTTCCTGTTGATCTTCTAGCATACTCTCTGAAACAGTACAGAAATGAGAAAAATCACCAACAAGTTCTATTTGAGGAAATGTATTTAAATAAGGTATTAATGAAGCTGCATGAAAGGAGAAACGTCCCCTATGTGTTTCATGAAGTATTCTAATACCATTTTTTGATGAAAAATTCATAGCTGCATCGATAATCCTGCAGTTATCATCAAAAGAAAAATAATCTTTTCCAGTATGGGAATTAATAAATAATGGATTCAGTTCAGCAAGATTCCTAAAATTTTCTTCCATGACTTTAATGTGCGCTCCCACGGTATCCGTTTTAGGGAAAGGAAGTTGCAAGGTGATAAAATAAAAATCAGGCTTTTGTTTTCTGATATTTTCTATAGCGAGTAGAAATTCATCTGTTGTTCTATCGATTGGATTCAGAAATAATTCGGCTCCATCAAAACCAGCATCCGCTATAGCGTTTATAAACTGTGAGGGAGACAAATGATCGTTTCCCCAATACGAAAATGAGTATTTAATTTTCATAATAAAGTACTAAAACCCTTTTAATACAGACAGGTCTCTTTGTAACCAGTTTGCAGCTGGATATTTTAGCTGACTATCAATGGTATGGATAGAGTATGCCTGACGTGATTTTCCACTAGTATTGGGTAAACTATAATGTGGTAAGAAACCATGGAGTACTATACATGTGCCTTTTTTAACTTCAAGAGGAATCATATCATCCATTGAAAGTGGTTCATTATCAAAAATATGCATTTCAGTACCACCAGAAGGTTTTCTCTTGAACCAAGAACGCAGGGTGGTGTTATGCCCTCCAGGTTTTGCCCATAAACATCCATTTTCGATGGTAGCATCTTCAAGGGCAAACCAGAATCCAATGCATGAATTGGGTTCAGTATACAAAAATGTTGCATCTTGGTGAACATCAACAATACCGCCAATTTTAGCATGTTTTAAAATGAGCATGCTTTGTATTATAACATAATTATCAAGTCGCAATTCAGTAGCTAATGCTTTAAGTTGAGGAGAGCGAGAAAACTTTTCGAAAACAGGATCAAGATCATGCAAAGCATGTCCAATTTTGTTTAATGAATGAAAAAGATCATTTTTGAGTTTTCCACTTTCATCAAAGGCATCTTTCTCAAAAAAATAAGAAATGTTATTGCCTGAATTCAGAAAATAGTCATCGGAAGTTCGCGTTTGCTCGTTGGTTTGAAAGACAGAGGGATGGCCATCAAAATTAAAACTATTTGAAAGTTCTAATCCTCTATTCATAACTGCATCACATTGATCCTCAGTATAAAAATCCTTAAGAATAAGATAGCCATCATTATTAAATTGATCGTACAATGTCATGGAATGGTGTTTTTAATTTAAAAAAAGCAAGTATTATAAGTAATTTTTTAATCCAAAAAGTTTATAAAAATACAATAAAAATAAATAAGGTAATAATAACAGTTGACTTTTAATTAATAATAACAATAAAATGGAGTTTTAAATTATTTTGGTTGAGCAACCACTAGTTTATAGTTAATCTTTTTTTAAAGAATTAACTACATTACAATCTGAGTACTGCTTTATCTATTCAAAAAATGAAAGGGCTATTTTTTTTTTATATTATAGGTATTTTAGTAGTAGATTTATATGTAACGTAAGAATTGTTAAGAAAGACATCATGACAAAAAAGTATTTTTTTCTAAATCCTTAGTTTAAAACTATATGGAATCCAAAGCTTTTCGTTTTAGAGTTCCAAGTTCTTTGAAGTAGGTAGGAGTTAATCCCGTTATTTTTTTAAATTGGGTAGAAAGATGTGCTACACTGCTATAATCTAGTTGAAAAGCAATTTGTGATAAGGTCAGTTGGTCGTAAATGAGTAATTCTTTGGCTTTTTCTATTCGTTGTTCTATAAAGTAGTTCTCTATAGTGCGCCCTTCAATAGCCGAAAACAAGCTACTTAAATAGGTATATTCATGGTGGAGCATAGTTGCGATATAAATAGAAAGTTTGGTTTTTCTACTATCAATTTCCTCCTCGTTACGAGCTCTTTTGATGACTAGTTGCTTAATTTTTTCAATTATTGCACTAGTGTAGTTGTCGATTAATTCAAAGCCTATTTGGGCTAACTTAGTTTGCAAGATTGTCTTTTGCTCTTCGGTTAGTGCTTGTTCTAACTCGATTTCGCCAAAAATAACCTTGAGGTAGTTGATGCCTTCAGTTTTCAAAATAGTTTCAACAGCCATCACACAACGTTGGCAAACCATGTTTTTGACTAATAGTGTATTGGTCTTCATAAGGTAAAGTTACAGCTTTGAGAATAGAAAAAATAATTTAGGGTATAAAAACAAGAATAAGCCGTCCTATAGCAGTACGGCTTATAACTGTCATTCATAACCTACATGTTAGTTGCAACTCGTACAGGTACAGTTTGCCCCACATTTGCAGTCTACACATGTACAGTTTGAATTGTTACATGGAACATTGGTTACTTTGGATGTACTTGAGTACACATTTACTAGATTTTTCATATTGATTAAATTTATTTGTTAATATTAGGGCAAAGATATGGAGGCCAATAGGGGGGAGTGTTATACTACTTTGGGAAGGCATTGTATAATTTTGGGTATTAGAAAGCTTTAGTCGTTAGAGAGATTCTAACTTACACTCCAAAAACTTTGTTCATTGTGATACATTTTTTATTAACTACATAGAAACTAAGAATAAACAGTTATTATTTCTATCGCTTTTTTATGACTTAATAATATAATTTTTGTAACTTTATTATAAGTGTATTTTGACTAATTGGTAACCTCGTGAAACATTTAAAATGGTTTTGGAAAGTGAATTATGCCTTTAGTAGCTATAGAGTATTGGTTTTATTGCTCTTAGTTGTCGGAACTATTTTTGATTTGGATAATACTACAGTTTTTGTAACTCTTATTGATTATCTTACTTTACAACAAAATATAAAGCCTTTCAGTGCAGGTTATGAGTTGCTTCAATTGTTTCTATGCAGTCTTATTTTGTATTTATATAAAGAACAACGGATTCGTTTTCATTTTTGGTATTTAGGAATTCTAATGGCTTTGATGTTTGTTAAGGTTCTAGTGTTTGCTATTATGATGTTATCGCAGCGATGAGATGTAGATAACCAAATTTAATATTGGTAATTTTTAGATTTTTTTTTATAAGTTAAATCATTCTGTATTATGAAAAAGTATACGTGCATTACTTCATATTATATTTCTTTTATTGCTATGCAACCAATACTTTTATTTTTAATTGGTATAGTCTTTAGCGGTTGTGGCCCTATTTATTATGTGCCTAATACTCAAAATGTACCTATAATGAAAGAAAAGGGTCAGATGAATTTGTCTCTAGGCTTGAATGGCTCTGAATATACAGATGGATTTGAATTACAAGGGGCCTACGGGCTTTCGGATAGTTGGGCATTGCAACTCAATACCGATTGGGTGAATTCATCGGAAGATTCTTCTAGTGGTTCAGGTAATTTTGTAGAAATAGGAGGTGGGTATTACAAGAGCTTAACTAAGTCAGTGGTATTTGAAACCTATGGTTTGTTAGGTTATGGAAGTATTGACTATAAAGACTATTTTATAGATAATTCAAGTATTAGCGCAAATTTTTATCGATTAGGTATTCAACCTAGTATCAGTTTCGTCGGCAAATATTTTAATGCTTCTTTGTCGAGTCGCTTGGCTACTATCAATTATACAAATGTGAGTGGCACTTCTATTTATGATATAAATTACTTAACAGCTAATAACTCTTTCTGGTTATTAGAACCTGCCTTAACCTTACAAGGAGGCTCAAAAAATATTAAATTGCAGTTGCAATTTCAGTTGAGCTATAATCTGACAGTTCCTGATTTTAGCCAGGATTATTCACTGATATCATTGGGTTTAAAAGTAAATTTGGATACTAAAAAGGAGAAGGCAAATTAAAATTACTTTTAGTTTTGTAGCTAGTTTAATACTACTTTTAGCAGTTCAGGATACGGTTCGTTGAATAGAATCTAAAAATTATATTTTGGTTTAAATCATTTGGAACAGCACTATTGATAGGGTGCTTAGCAGCTAAAGAAAAAATGGTAGTAGTATGAGAGTAAAATTGAGTACATCTTTTAAAATAATTATATTTAGAGTTGATTAATTTTATAATATGCCATTTTATAAAAGAATATTAAAATTGATTAATGGTGTAACGATTTTCAAGATTAAGCGTCTTACACATAAATCATTAATTAATCAAAAAACAATTATCATGAAAAAAACAATTATTATTTTAGGAATTGCATTCATCACTTTTTCTAATGTTGCAACGGCTTCAACTTTAGTTTCAAAATCACATCAATTAAATGAAAAGTATTTATATACTACTTCAACTCCTTTATGTCTGGCAATTAGTAAAGGAGAATTTGATATTGTAAAAAAGTTTGTAGAATATGGAGCTGATGTAAATGAAACATCAAACGGAATGACGCCTCTAATGATTGCCGCCCGTTTTAATAAAGTAGAAATTATTAAATTTTTATTAGAACATGGAGCTAGACTAAATGAAAAAGATGAAAAAGGATTTACAGCATTAAAATATGCTGAGCTTTCTTCTGCAAAAGAGGCTATTTTAGTTTTGAAATAAAATGTAGTTCTATTTATAAAAAAAGGCTGTTAGAAATTTTCTTACAGCCTTTTTTAGTGGTTTTTGGTTGGTTATTTAATTATTCAGCATAACAGGCATTACTAACATCGTAACCGTTTCGCCTTCTTCTAATCCGTCTACTGGAGTAAGAATACCAGCACGGTTTGGTAATGACATTTCTAGCATAATCATATCCGATTGTAAGTTGGTTAACATTTCTGTTAAGAAACGTGAGTTAAAACCAATTTGCATATCATCTCCTTGATAATCACAAGTCAATCGCTCCTCTGCTTTGTTTGAATAATCAATATCTTCGGCAGAAATGTTTAACTCGGCTCCAGCGATTTTCAAGCGAATTTGGTGTGTGGTTTTGTTAGAGAAAATGGCCACACGACGAACAGAACTTAAAAACTGAGTTCTATCTATCATTAATTTATTTGGATTTTCTTTCGGAATTACCGCTTCGTAATTAGGATATTTACCATCTATTAAGCGACACATTAGTATGTAATTATCAAAAGAAAAAGTAGCATTAGAATCGTTGTACTCTATTTTAATTTCTGCATTTGATGTACCAAGAATGCTTTTTAAAATATTTAATGGTTTTTTAGGCATAATAAAATCGGCTACCTGTGATGCCTTCACATCAATTCTAGCATATTTTACTAATTTATGAGCATCAGTTGCAACAAAAGTCAAACCTTCAGGTGAAAATTGAAAGAACACCCCAGACATTACTGGACGTAAATCGTCATTGCCTGCAGCGAAAATTGTTTTACTTACAGCCGTTGCTAAAACATCCGCAGGAACAAGAGTGGTAGAAGGATCGTCTAAATTTACTGATTTCGGAAATTCTTCTCCTGGAGCATACGCCAAAGCATATTTTCCTGAATTCGAACTAATTTCAATCGTACTATTTTCCTCTACAGTAAAAGTTAGAGGTTGCTCAGGAAATGTTTTTAGTATTTCTAAAACTAATTTTGCGGGAATTGCAACGCTGCCCTTACTGGTAGAATCAATCTCTAAAGTGGCAGACATAGTTGTTTCTAAATCAGATGCAGAAACGGTTAATGTACTATTGTCTAATTCAAACAAAAAATTATCTAAAATGGGTAATGTGTTACTGCTATTAATAACACTTCCTAATACTTGTAATTGTTTTAATAAGTACGAACTTGATACTATAAATTTCATTTTATTTTTTTTAATTTTAGTGTAAACTTATTTAAAATTTTTAATTAGCCTACGATTTACAAATATATCTTAAACTCCCATAAATCAAAAAGAATTTTATTAACATTACTTGCTGTATTTTCTTTTTCGAATATAGGTAAAACACAAACCAAAAATTGCCAAAATTACAATTGGTAGTCCGACAGTTATGAGTTGTGACTTGGTGTAACTGTTATACACTTTTTCTTTGTCAAGCAATGGTAAGGTAACTTCTTTACTTCTAATGTTAATAAGTCCGTTATCATCCAACAAATAATTTACGCAATTCATCATAAATTCTTTGTTGCCGTACAATTTATTAGTCCACTTGTCATAACCCAACTCTAGAGGTTGAAAGTTTTTATCCAATTGATTCTTTACAATATCTCCATCAGAAATGACAATCATTTTATTAATTTTACCTTGCGACTGATATGTATTATCTGGAAATGGCAATACTCTATTTTCATATACTGAATGAAATTTTCCTTCCATCAAGACTGCAACAGGTATATTGCCCGTATTTTTAAATTCAGTTTGTTCAGGTCGTTCGGTAACCATGTTTAAATTTACTTCTACTGGAGTGCCAACTAGCTTTGAATAGGGTGACGATTGCAATAATACTGTTTTTTTTATGCCGTTTTTTAAAATGTCTATACCATTTACAAATTCGAATTTCAAAGCGTCAAGATTACTTACTATTGGGTTTTTGGAGTAGGGATAAATCAACGGTGAATAAAACCAAGGATATTGCGTGTATTGCGTGGCACTCCCTTTCTCGCCAGTAGCTAGGGCAATAGGGGTAGCCATTATGTCTTTTACTAAAGTTGGAGTAATACGAACACCATATTTAAATAGTATATCATTTAAATTTAAATCTAATGGATAGGCAAGCGACGCTCCTGAATCGTTGTACAGACTGTCCATTTCCATATTTACTTGATCAATTAGCCAAAGTGTTTTACCGCCATTGATTACAAATTGGTCTATAACTTGTTTCTCTTCATCAGAAAATTTCTCGGTAGGTTTTGCAATAATTGCTAAATCATATTTCTTTAAGTAGGCTAGACTTTCGTTTGGTTTTTTGGCAACTGAATCTAAAGTAAAAGTGCCTATGTAATAATTTTCGCGAACTTGCTTGATGAAATCCGCCATAAATATATCTCGAAGCTCTCCATTTCCTTTAATAATAGCTACTTTCTTTTCCTTATTTTTAGAAATGGTATTAAAAGCATTAGCAAAAGCATATTCTAAATGCTGTACTGAGCTTACTACTTTTTCAGCTGTTGATGCTCCCATTATATTTTTTAATAAAGGTACTTTTACACTTCTACTATTATAAGTCGCAATTGCCCACGGAAAAACGACTTCCTGAGTTTGTTTTCCTTTATCCTCAATAGTAACATTTACTGGAGTTAAGCCTCTTTCTATAAACGATTGCATGATAGTATCTCTTTCCTCATCGTTCTCAATTGGGTTTATGAACTGAAAAGTGATATTTTTGTTATAGGCTTTGTATTCTTCAAGTATTTGTTGGGTTTCGGTTTGTAGTTTTTTGAATTCGCTAGGAAATTGCCCTTTTAAAAAAACATCAACTATTAAAGGTTCTTTTACTTCTTTAAGAATGTTTAAAGAAGTTTGAGAAAGCGTATATCTTTTGTCTTGTGTTAAGTCGAAACGATGAAAAAACTGACTGCCTATAATGTTTACAAGTAATAAAATACAAATAGTAAACAATAAATTTTTTAGGTTATTTTTATTAATTGCTGTCATTACGATTTTAAAGATTTTAATTTAAAAACAGTAAACGAAAGAAACAAAATTGTAAGGCTTACAAAATATAAAATGTCCCTTGTATCTAGGACTCCGCGACTCATACTTTTAAAGTGATTGTTCATGCCTAAAGCTGAAATAAAGTTCTCCATGCTTGGCAAATAAACAGCCAAACCATCAAAAGCAAAGTAAAAAATGAAACACAAAAAAACCGCAAGTATAAATGCTACTATTTGATTTTCAGAAAGTGTAGAGGTAAAAATTCCAATTGCAGAGTAAGCGCTAATTAAAAAAAGCAAACCAAAATAAGAACCCATTGTACTTCCTAAATCGATGTTTCCTTCTGGTATTCCTAAACTAGAAATAACGTAAACGTATATAAATGTTGGAATGATAGCAATAACAATTAGCAGTAATGCTCCAAGAAATTTACCGTTCACGATTTCCCAAATGCTTAAGGGTTTAGTTAACAATAATTCTAATGTTCCTTGTTTTTTTTCATCCGAAAAACTGCGCATCGTCACGGCAGGAATCAAGAAAATCAGAATCCATGGGGAAAGGGTAAAAAACGGACTCAAATCAGCAAAACCGCTATTTAATATGTTGTAATCTCCTTCAAAAATCCAAAGAAATAATCCGTTGAGCAATAAGAAAATAGCAATCACCAAGTAGCCTATTGGTGAGCCAAAAAAAGATTTTAATTCTCGTAGTATTATTGATTTCATTATACTGTTTATTGTTTGAAAAACGGATTACTTTAAACTGACCACTTTATCTACGCTCCAAGCCTCAGGCTTAGCATTGAATAATTTTTTTGTAAAAGTCCAAACGTCATAAAAAAGTTCGGATTTTCTATAATTTTCTAAATCATCTTCGGTTTCCCAATAGCTGTAAGTAAAGAAAATACATTTGTCATTTTTGTCTTGATACAATTCAAGAAAACGATTTCCAGTTGCATTTCGTATTTTGTTTTTCATTAAATCGAAATTCTCCAAAAAAGCTGGAATATTTTCTTCGTGAAAACTCATTTTTACAATTCTTACAAACATTTTAAATTTTTATCTTTTACAAAAAATTAATAATAATAGTATCTCGATAGCCTAACCCTAAAAGGCTGGAGGCACTTCCAACAGACAAAGGATTACTTCTAAAAATAGCAATTTCTAGAAAACCGGCTTCGTTAAAAATGGCTAATTTATCGCCTTCATAATTCTTAACTTCATAATTTCTGGCATTTGCAATATCCGAATACTTGGCCCAAATGTTTTTTATTGGACTTGATACTTTTTGATTTCGTCTTTGGATCATCGGAATTTCATAAGGTCGACCTTTTGCAATTTCTAAAAATAATTTTTTAGAGATATTGGTTACCACATTTCCAAAATGATCAATATAAATTACATAACCTTTTATGGAGTTTCTGTCATCACTAACAAGAGCTTGCAATTCTGTTGCTTGTTTGATAGAAGAAATTTCTTTACCAATAACATTTAGCAAACCTCCTCTAGCGATGTGTGTAGCAACAGTTACAAAAACGTCCAAATCAGTTGCATCAACTGGCAATCTATCGTGAATGTTGATGGCAACCATTTTTTTAGGAACGATGTTTTGAATGAGCATACTAAGAATTCCGTTATCGGCACAAATAAAAAAATGTTCGTTCCATTCAATAGCTAAATGCTGATTTTCTTTATTCAATTCAGCATCAACACCAATTAAATGAATGGTTCCTTTAGGGAAACTTTTATAGGATGCGCTTATCATATAACTGGCTTCTGCTGTGTTAAAGGGGTCAATATCATGCGAAATATCTACAATTGTTGCCTCAGGGTATTCAGATAAAATTTTCCCTTTTAAAGCACCTACAAAATGATCTTTTAATCCATAATCGGTCGTAAGGGTAATTATTGACATAATTTTGTTTATAACTATTGGTGCAACGTAAACTTAAATTTTACTAAATTTGAGAAATGCAAAGCTAATAATTATCAGTGATTATTTTTTAATTAAATACTACTCCATTTGAACGAAAGAACTATCGAGCTCATAGACATCGCTCCAAACGATTTTTGGGGTGCTCAAGACACTCATCTTGAAACCATTAAAAAATACTATCCAAAGTTAAAGATTGTTGCTCGTGGTACAACTATAAAGGCTTTTGGAGAAAAAGAAGTCTTAGATGAATTCGAAAACCGCTTCAACCGACTCATGCTTCATTTTACACGATATAATAATATAGATGATAATGTTATTGAGCGTGTTATCCAAAGTGATTTACAAGAAGAGCGTAAAGCTTTTAATCATGATAAAATTTTAGTTCACGGTGTTGGCGGAAAAATCATTAAAGCCATGACACCAAACCAACAATTGTTGGTAGACATGATGAACAAAAACGATATGCTTTTTGCAGTAGGGCCAGCGGGTACAGGAAAAACCTACACTGGTGTTGCAATGGCAGTAAAAGCATTGAAGGAGAAACAAGTTAAAAGAATCATTCTAACTCGTCCTGCAGTTGAAGCTGGAGAGAATCTTGGTTTTCTTCCAGGCGATATGAAAGAAAAGTTAGATCCTTATATGCAACCCTTGTACGATGCACTTCGCGATATGTTGCCTAATGAAAAATTAGAAGATTACATTCTAAAAGGTATTATACAAATTGCACCATTGGCATTTATGCGTGGTAGGACTTTAGATCATGCTTTTGTTATTTTAGATGAAGCTCAAAACACAACTCACTCGCAAATGAAAATGTTTTTGACTCGTATGGGAAAAAGCGCTAAGTTTATGATTACAGGAGACCCTGGTCAGGTCGATTTGCCCAGAAGGACTATTTCTGGACTTAAAGAGGCTATTTTGGTTTTGAAAGATGTAGAAGGAATAGGCATTGTATATCTAGACGACAAAGATATTGTTCGCCACCGATTGGTTAAAAAAGTAATTGATGCTTATAAGCAGATTGAAAATCATGATTAAAGTCTTTACTCTAAATCAATTAAAAATTAAGTATTAAATGAATTCAAAAAGTAAATTTAAAGTTATTATTAGTGATTTAAATGGAACTTACAAGTAATTTAATTTATTAGTATTAATTTAAATTTTGATAAAGCCAATTTTTTACATCATAATAATTCATTTTTAGAGATCCTTTAATATTTATTTTTTTTTCAGCATTTACTAAACGATTTCCATCGTAGACACAATAATATTTGTTGTCTATTCGTTGAATATCGAGTTGATGCATTCCTGCATTAAATTCTTTTATGTTTTTGTGTCTTTTTAGAAAGAATGGTTTTACTCTTTTTATAGTATAATCGCCGTTTTTAAAAGTCAAATTATATAAAGACACACCAAATCCATAACCATTACTAGAATTTTGAATCGGTACGATTAATCCCTTTTTATTTGCAAATATTCTTCCACCACATCTTGATTCACTTCCCATAATTACTTTTGATTTCTTGTGTAATTTCCATTTTCCAAAAAGAGAATCTGCTTGATACATGTACATTGTTAGCTTGTCATCGGTAGCCAACATAATGTTTAAAGTATCTGAAATATATATAGTTGGATCCTTTAGCTTAATGTTTTTTAGTAAAGTATCGCAAACTTTCCATCCAAAAGGGAAGCGACTGGCTTTATACAACAAAACATGATTAGAACCTTGACTTTCAGGAATCATATAATAGTTTTTTTGGTATTCAAACACCTGTGGATAGGACAGATGGAACTTTTCTTTCAAAGCGGTTCCTCTGTATTTATAATTTTTCCCATCGGTAGAAGTTAGTAATCCAATTTCGGCATGATTTTCTATTTTTTTATGTTCAAAAAACAAATAAAAAGTATCTTTTACTTTCAAAAAGAATGGGTCGGCTAAAAACTTAGTATTATCATCAAAAATTTTAAGTTGTTCTAAAGGATATTTTCCATTTTTTTCTACTGAAATATTCTCTGGAAAAGTATTTGATTCACCAAAACCAATAGACCATGGACCACCGTTTTGTTTTAAAAAAGGAATTCGGTAGTTAAATACAACTAATAAAATAAAAGTTAAAATAAAGATTGAGAGAAGAATTTTTTTCATCTTTTTGAGAAAGTCTGTAATACTATGAATTAACAAATATATTTTAAAAATGATAGACAATTTAATTTTTATTAAAATCTTATTTTGATTTAAAATAGATTACTGATATAGAAGAATCTTTACTAAAATTCCATACCTTCTTTATGTCACTTTTTCCATAGAAAAATCACTGATTTTTAATTATATTTGTAAACTTAAACTGCAACGTACAACTACAATAATGAGCAACACTATTATTACTACTAATTTTAATTTTCCAGGTCAAAAATCAGTTTATCGAGGCAAAGTTAGAGAAGTTTACACTATTAATGACGATTTACTAGTTATGGTAGCAACTGATAGGCTCTCTGCATTTGATGTGGTTTTGCCAAAAGGAATTCCGTACAAAGGACAAATACTGAATCAAATTGCTACTAAGTTCATGGAATTAACCCAAGATATTGTACCGAATTGGTTAATAGCTGCTCCCGATCCAAATGTGGCTGTAGGCTATTTATGTGAACCATTTAAAGTCGAAATGGTAATTCGGGGCTATCTTTCTGGTCATGCAGCTCGTGAATATGCACTTGGAAAAAGACAAATATGTGGTGTTACTATGGCTGAAGGATTAAAGGAGAATGATAAGTTTCCAGAACCTATTATCACACCAACCACAAAAGCCGACAATGGCGAACACGATGCCGATATTTCACGAGAGGCTATTTTATCTAAAGGAATTGTTACAGATGAAGACTATTTGGTTTTAGAACAATATACTAGAGCTTTGTTTCAAAGAGGGACTGAAATTGCGGCTAGTCGAGGATTGATTTTAGTGGATACAAAATATGAGTTTGGAAAAACTAAAGACGGTAAAATTGTATTAATTGACGAAATTCACACACCAGACTCCTCTCGTTATTTCTATTTAGAAGGTTATCAAGACCGACAAAATAGGGGAGAAGAGCAAAAACAATTATCTAAAGAATTCGTTAGACGCTGGTTAATTGAAAATGGGTTTCAAGGACTAACAGGACAGCAAATTCCTAATATGACCGACGAATATATTGAAACGGTTTCACATAGATATATTGAATTGTATGAAAATATTCTAGGAGAAAAATTTGTTAAAGCTGATATTTCTAATATCAATGAACGAATTGAAAAAAATGTATTGGATTATTTGAAAAGCAGATAATTTTTTTGTTTTTTTATACAAATAAGCTACAATTCTAATTTTGGATTGTAGCTTAATTAATATTAATAACTTTCTAGAAAGATTTCTTTATTCTATCTAAATCACGTTTTGTGTCTTGTTCTTTTAATGACTCACGTTTATCATAAGTTTTTTTCCCTTTACATAGACCAATTTCTAGTTTAGCCATTCCTTTTTCATTAGTAAATAATTTTAAAGGAACAATGGTTAATCCTTTTGCCTGAACACTTCTCGCTAAATTTTTTAATTCTCTTTTGTTAAGTAAAAGTTTGCGTTCGCTCCTTGATTTATGGTTAAACTGGTTTCCAAAAGCATATTCTTCAATATAAGTATTTATAGCAAAGAGTTCAGTTCCGTTAAACTCACAGAAACTTTCAGTGATATTTGCTTTACCGAGTCGGATTGATTTTATTTCCGTTCCAGCCAAAACAATTCCAGCAGTAAAGGTTTCGATAATTTCATAATCGAAACGGGCTCTTTTATTTAATATATTGATAGTTTTTAACATAGGATGGCAAATGTAACAACAAATGTACGAAAGACAAATAAAATTAATTTAAATTTGTGCAATGGAAAGTTCAAAAAATAAAAATCCACTTCATGGAATATCGCTTCAATTAATTGTAGAAAGACTAGTTGGTTTTTATGGCTTTCATACTTTAGGTGAATTGATAAAAATTAAATGTTTTACAGAAAATCCAAGTGTTAAATCAAGTTTGACTTTTTTAAGAAAAACCGATTGGGCTCGAAAGAAAGTGGAAGAATTGTATATCAAAACGCTACCTAAATTATAAAATAATTGAAAATTTTAATCTTATAATTTTTATAAAATTTCAATAATAAATGTGCAGACAAATGTTTCTTTAGGTTCAACAAATTGAATAGCTTCTTTTTCTAAAATATTCCCGTTAGAATAAATGGTGTCAGAATACCCTAACCATGGTTCTATACAAATAAACGGAGCATTATTTTTAGTCCAAATTCCTAAATGTGCAAAATCATCGTATGTAACACGAAGAAATGGAATATCATTTTCTAAAATTGTAATTTTTTTAGATTTTAAATTTTTAAAAATCAAAGCATCCTGCTCAAATAAAGAGTAGGTAAGTGGTAATATGTTTTCTTTCGTCTCGTGTTCTAAAGTAACATCTGAAATCAAATCGTTTTCAAGTTGATAACTTATCAAATTTTCAGTTTCATCAAAAGCCAAAGCATAGTTTTCAAAATCTTTTGGTAATGCAAATGCAGGGTGGGCACCTATAGAAAATGGTAATATGACATTGTCTCTATTAAAAATGGTATAGGCTATTTGCAACTCATTCTCAATTAAAGTGTATTTAAGTTGTAATTCAAATAGAAATGGATATACTTTTAAGGTTTCTTCATTAGCCAAAAGCGAGAAAACAGCTTCTTCATTTGTTTGACTAATTAACTGAAAATTAACATCTCTAGCAAAACCATGTCGCAATAAGTTATAAGTAGTATCGTTATATACAAAAGAATTATTTTTTAAAGTACCAACAATAGGAAATAAAATAGGAGAATGTTTTCCCCAAAATTCAGGATTTCCTTCCCAGATATACTCTGTATTCAATTTGTTTTTAAAAGATACTAATTCAGCACCTTTATGATTAATTTCTACTGTTGAATGTAAATTTTTAAGAGTTGTTTTCATAATAATTTAAAAATTTATGACTTTTTATTTGTTTTGTAAATATATTTTATTACTTTCACATACCCAAATGCTATTTATTAACTAAAACTTAACCGTTATGATTACTTATTTTGAAATCGTAGAGAAAGAAAATATTCAGTCTCTCAAGTTCCCCAATTCAGATGTTCTAAATGATAATGAAGCTATTTATCAACGTAAAAATGAATTAAATCGCGCTCAAGCTCTAGGAAATCTAGAGCATTCAAAAATTAAAATCTTCTTCGAAGACAATCAATCAAAGAAAGTTGTAGAAACTACAGTCTGGGCAGTAACAGATAATACTGTTGTTCTCAAACAAGGCTTCGCAATTCCTATAAATAGAATTTTTAGATCTGTTTAATTTTATTAATACAATATAAAAGCCAACCATTGAGTTGGCTTTTTTTATTTTGGTTTTTTAAAGTTTATTATTTTAAAACTTAATATTTAGCTAAATGTATGAATTTTTTATTTTTTATTTAATAAAAAGTGTTTAGTTTGTGTAACTTTTGCAAGAAAAGTGATTCTAAGTATATAAAATTTAATAGTATGTCAATGAGATTAACCTTTAGTAAAGTCATTTTATTAATGACTCTTGTATTAACAATATCAAATGTATTTGGTCAACAAAGTCCATCAGTTTCTAACTATGATTATCATGATGCTTTTGCACCACTTTTTTATACAAAAAATGGTACTGAAACTAGGTCAGCGAGTGGTCAGCCAGGGTCAAAATATTGGCAGAATAGAGCCGATTATCAATTAACGGCTAGCTTAAATGATAAAAACAGTGAAATCATAGGTTCTGAAATTGTAACGTATACCAATAATAGTCCTGATAAATTATCTTTTTTATGGATGAATTTGGATCAAAACTTATTCAAATCGGACTCTCGCGGAAATGCTGTCATTCCTGTTACAGGAAGTAGAAACGGAGCTAAAGGTCAGATTTTTGATGGTGGTCATAAAATTAAATCGGTAAAAATCATCTCTACAAGTAAAGGAAAGGTCTCAGAATTAGCTGCTAAATTTTCTATAATAGATACTAGATTGCAAATCATTCTTCCTCAAGAATTAAATGCTAATGGAGGAATGATAAAACTAAAAATAGAATTCTCTTACATATCTCCAATATACGGTTCTGATAGAACAGGTGTTTTAGATACTAAAAATGGTAAGATTTTTACAATTGCTCAATGGTATCCAAGAATGTGTGTCTATGATGATGTTAAAGGATGGAATTCTCTTCCTTACATAGGAGCAGGTGAATTTTATTTAGAATATGGTGATTTTGATGTTAAAATCAATGCTCCATCCAGTCATATAGTTGTTTGTTCAGGCGAGTTAGTTAATCCTACAGAAGTGTATACTGTAGAACAACAAAAACGTTGGGAAATGGCTTCAAAAAGTGATAAAACAGTTGTTATTCGCTCTGCCGATGAAGTAACAAATCCCTCATCAAGACCGGTTAATAAAGCTACTTTAAATTGGCATTTCAAAATGAAAAATGCTAGAGATGTTTCATGGGCATCTTCTGCTTCATTTATTGTAGATGCGTCTAGAATTAATTTACCTAGCGGAAAAAAATCGATGGCAATATCTGCATATCCGGTTGAATGCGATGGAAATGCTGCTTGGGGAAGATCTACAGAATACACCAAAGCTACTATTGAAAATTATTCAAAACGTTGGTTTGAATATCCTTATCCAGCAGCGACAAATGTCGCTGGAAATGAAGGCGGTATGGAATACCCAGGAATTGTTTTTTGCGGTTGGGAATCAAAAGGAGCTGATTTATGGGGCGTTACGGATCACGAATTTGGGCATTGTTGGTTTCCAATGATTGTAGGTTCAAATGAAAGATTATTTGCTTGGATGGACGAAGGCTTTAATACTTTCATCAATTCATTAAGCAGTGTTGATTTTAATAAAGGCGAATATAAAATCCCAGCGATAGATTTGCATCAAATGTCAGAGCCATATACAAATCATGACATTGAGCCAATAATGACCGCGCCAGATGGATTAAAAGAAGTTAATTTAGGACTTTTAGCCTACAGTAAACCTTCATCAGGACTGGTTATGCTGAGAGAACAAGTTTTAGGAGAAGAACGATTTGATTTTGCATTTAGGACTTATATATCACGTTGGGCATACAAACATCCAACACCTGATGATTTTTTTAGAACAATTGAGAATGTTTCAGGTGAAGATTTAAATTGGTTTTGGAGAAGTTGGTTTATCAATAACTGGCGCTTAGATCAAGGGATTAATGGGGTAAAATATATAAAAAATGATCCAAAATTAGGCGCAATAATATCTATAGAAAATTTCGAAAAAATGCCTATGCCTGTAATTTTAGATATTAAAACAGTAAGTGGTATAACTACAAGAGTTAAATTGCCTGTTGAAATTTGGCAGAGAAATAAGTCATGGTCATTTAAACACAATTCTACTGAGGAAATTGAAAGCATTATACTAGATCCCGATCATGTTTTTCCTGACAGTAATGAAGAGAATAATATATGGAAATCAGGAAAAGGCATAATTGAAAAAGACATTATATTGGATGGCTATCTAGGAACATATTCTAATAAAATGGCGCCAGTAAAAATTATTTTTTCTGAAGAGAATGGAGTATTAAATGCCACAATTACTGATTATCCGCCGTTTGGTTTAGAAAATACAGCTATAGACACTTTCGAATCTAAGCAAGCAGGGGTTCAATTTATTTTTAATCAAAGTAAAACAGGAATGGATATGATTTTATCCAATGGGAACAAGATACCCTTTACAAAAGAGTAGTTTATTATTTTAAAAATTTAATTGATAACGGTTTCTAGAATATAGAGACCGTTTTTTTATTAGATTTTAATTTACTAAAATTAAAATAAAATGTCAACATGTCATATTTTTCAAGTTCATTTAAACACTAACTGACAATTTATTGCGTTTTTTATATTGGCATAAAGATTGACTTATCGTTTTTGAGTTGTTAAAAATAAGTATACAATAAAATTAAATATAATAAAAATGGGTAAAATAATCGGAATTGATTTAGGTACGACAAACTCTTGTGTCTCTGTAATGGAAGGTAACGAAGCAGTTGTTATCCCTAACGCAGAAGGAAAAAGAACAACACCATCTATCATTGCATTTGTTGAAGGTGGAGAAATTAAAGTAGGGGATCCTGCTAAAAGACAAGCAGTAACAAATCCTACCAAAACAATTGCTTCTATTAAACGATTTATGGGTCATTCTTTTGGCGAAATTACTGCTGAAGCAAAAAGAGTATCCTATAAAGTTGTAAAAGGAGACAATAACACACCTCGAGTGGATATTGATGGTCGTTTGTATTCTGCTCAAGAATTGTCAGCTATGACACTTCAAAAAATGAAAAAAACTGCTGAAGACTATTTAGGTCAAACAGTTACGGAAGCAGTTATTACTGTTCCTGCTTACTTTAATGATGCACAACGTCAAGCTACAAAAGAAGCTGGTGAAATTGCAGGTCTTAAAGTAATGCGTATTATCAACGAACCTACAGCTGCAGCTTTGGCTTACGGTTTGGATAAAAAAGGTAAAGATCAAAAAATTGCTGTTTACGATTTAGGTGGAGGTACATTTGATATTTCTGTTCTTGAATTAGGAGACGGAGTTTTTGAAGTATTGTCTACTAATGGTGATACTCACCTTGGTGGTGATGATTTTGACCACGAAATTATTGACTGGTTGGCTACTGAATTTTTAACTGAGGAAGGTATTGACTTGCGTTTAGATCCAATGTCTTTGCAACGTTTGAAAGAAGCTGCTGAGAAAGCAAAAATTGAATTGTCCTCCTCTACTGAAACTGAAATTAACTTACCATACGTAACTGCCACGGCTTCGGGACCAAAACACTTGGTTAAAAAATTGACTAGAGCTAAATTTGAACAATTAACTGATGCATTAGTAAAACGTTCTATGGCACCAGTTGCTAAAGCATTGAAAGATGCTGGTTTATCAACTTCAGATATCGACGAAATAATTTTGGTTGGTGGGTCTACTCGTATGCCAAGAATTGTTGACGAAGTTGAAAAATTCTTTGGTAAAAAAGCATCTAAAGGAGTTAATCCTGATGAGGTTGTTGCTATTGGAGCAGCGATTCAAGGTGGAGTTCTTTCTGGAGATGTAAAAGATGTATTGTTACTTGACGTTACTCCTTTATCTTTAGGTATCGAAACTATGGGTGGAGTTATGACTACATTAATTGAGTCTAACACTACTATACCAACTAAAAAATCTCAAGTTTTCTCTACTGCTGCAGATTCTCAACCAACAGTTGAAATCCACGTATTGCAAGGAGCTAGAGCAATGGCTGCTGACAACAAAACAATTGGTCGTTTCCATTTAGATGGCATTCCACCAGCACCTAGAGGGGTTCCTCAAATTGAAGTAACTTTTGATATTGATGCTAATGGTATCATCAAAGTTTCGGCAACTGATAAAGGAACTGGTAAATCTCACGATATTCGTATCGAAGCTTCTTCTGGATTAACTGCTGAAGAAATTGAAAGAATGAAAAAAGATGCTGAAGCTAACGCTGATGCTGACAAAATTGCAAGAGAAAGAGCTGAAAAATTGAATGAAGCAGATGGAATGATTTTCCAAACTGAATCTCAATTGAAAGAACTTGGAGATAAATTGACTGATGATAACAAAGTAGCTATCGAGTACGCGTTGACTGAATTGAGAATGGCTCACCAATCTCAAGACATTCCAGCTATTCAAAAAGCTTTAGACAATATTAACTCTGCATGGAAAACCGCTACAGAGGCCATGTATGCGCAAGGAGAACAAGGTCAAGCTCAAGAGCCACAACAACAAGGTGAAGCTCAAGGTGACAATGTTCAAGATGTTGAATATGAAGAAGTAAAATAGGGTAGAACTTAAAAATAGTTTAGTAAACTGTTTTAGTGAATAAGCCAGAAGGCGGGAAAGCCTTAATAATTAAAAAAACCAAGCAAGAAATTGCTTGGTTTTTTTTAAATTAGTATGACTTGTCTTATTTTAATTTTCCAATCACAAAAGCAATAGTACCACTAACTATGGCAGATGATGCAATAGTTATCACAATATCAAGTCCCATATTTTGATAGTTAGGAGCTGCCTGCATAGCATTCATGAAGAAATTGCTGTAGAAGCCTATAAATAAACCCAGTATGGCTCCTGCTTTTATACCAGACATCAGATTAGATATTCCTGCCCATTTGTTAAATATGTATGACACTAGAAACCCAAAAGTCATACATCCTAAAAATATAAAGAGCATATTCATATTCTCACTTGGAGGAAATTGGTCTTTAAAAAGGATTCCGTAGAACAGCCATCCTAATAAAAAGTCAATAAATCCACCAACACTACCTGAAACTAAAAAATTTTTTACATTCATAATTTTTTAAATTTAATTGGTTAATCCAATAAAAGTATTAAAAAAATAAAGCTATTGTTCGAACATTTGTTAAAATTATTAACTATTTATATTTTAAATTGTTAATAATGAGAATTATATAGTTTCATTTCTCAAAATTAAAATGATTTCTGTTTTTAGTCAAATTTTGTTAGAAATTAAATATTGGCTTTTTATAATTTAGGTTAATTATTTATGATAATTAAGAAACATCGTAAATTTTATGAAACAAATTGATATATTTTTCCATTACCACTTTACGTTTTAATTTCATAGTTGGAGTGAGGTGTCCTGCAGGAACTGTCCATAAATCGGCAGTTAATTCGAATCGTTTTATTTTTTCCCAATTACCAAATTTTTCATTGATTGTATCAACTTCTTGTTGAATGCGCTTAATTACTTCCTGATTTTGAATTATTTCTTCATTAGAATTTCCAATTGTAATATTGTTAAGTTTTGCCCACTCTCTAATATAATCGAAGCTTGGCTGAATAAATGCAGCGGGCATTTTTTGTCCATCTCCAATAACCATAATTTGTTCTATAAAGTGCGATTGTTTCATTGCATTTTCAAGCAATTGAGGTGCAATATATTTACCACCACTTGTTTTGAACATTTCTTTTTTTCTATCGGTAATTTTTAGAAAATTATCATTGTCAACTTCTCCAATGTCGCCAGTATGAAAATAGCCATCAATTATAACTTCATTTGTAAGTTTTTCGTCCTTATAGTAACCCAACATGACGTTAGGTCCTTTGCACAGAATTTCACCATCAGGAGCAATTTTAATTTCGACATTTTTTATAATTCGCCCAGCAGTTCCTATTTTAAATCCGTTATTTCTTTGATCATTTACTGAAATTACAGGTGAAGTTTCAGTCAAACCGTAGCCTTCCATAACAGGAATTTCAGCAGCAGCAAATATTCGAGCCAATCTGGGTTGCAAAGCGGCACTTCCATTAACAATCAAGTTTAATTTTCCTCCAAGTCCAGCTTTCCATTTGCTAAAAATTAATTTTCTAGCTAGTTTTAGCTGTAAATTATACCAAAATCCGTTACCTCCATTTGGTTCATATCGCAAACCTAGTTCTACAGCCCAAAAGAATAGTTTTTTCTTAATTCCTTTAAGTTCAGATCCTTTTGCAATTATTTTATCATAAACTTTTTCAATTAATCGAGGAACACCTGTCATTACTGTAGGCTGTACTTCTTTTATATTGTCAGAAATTTTTTCTATAGATTCGCCAAAATAAATTGAGCAACCCATAAATTGATATATATAGGTAACCATTCGTTCATAGATATGGCAAATAGGTAAAAAACTTAAAGCGCGGCTTTCTCCAGCTGCAAAAGGAATTCTATCAGAAGAATCTAAAACATTTGAAACTATATTATTGTGAGAAAGCATAACCCCTTTTGGTTTTCCAGTAGTTCCAGAGGTGTAAATTATAGTAGCTAACTCCTGGGGTTTTACATTCCTTTTTCTATTTTCAACTTCTTCTTGGTTAGAGGAGTCTTTGCCCAAAATAAGTAATTCATTCCAGTTTTTACAACCAATAATTTCATTAAAAGAGTATACTTCTTTAAGGTTGGGAACATTGTTTTTTATAGCATTAAGTTTAGTCAAAACTTCAATATCAGAAACAAAACAATAAATGGCCTCAGAATGATTTAAAATATATTCATAATCATTTTCAGAAATTGTTGGATATATTGGCACATTTTGAGCACCAGTTTGAAGAATCCCAACATCCATTATATGCCACTCCGTTCTATTGTTACTTGATATAATAGCAATTTTATCATTTTTGTTGACTCCCATTAGCAATAAAGCACGTGAAATGGTATTGGCATTATCAATATATTCTTGCGTAGAAGTCTTTATCCACAAGCCATTATACTTAGTAACTAGAGCATCTTGAAGAGGATAATGCTCAAGTTGATAATAAGGAAAATCAAATAGTCTTGTTATAGTATTCATTTTTTACAGTAATTTTATTGCAAATTAATTAATAATAGCTTCTCTCACAATATTTATTAATAATAATGGTTATTGTCATTAAATATTTAAGTTTACAAAAATAAATGTGCTTTTAATTAATAGAATTATAAAAATTAAAATTCAATAATAACTTTGATTTAATTAAAATTAAAAAAAGAATGAAAAAGAATAAAAGAATAATTTGGTTTTTAATACTTGCAGTAGTTTTATTTTTTGTTGGAAAAGAAGTATATGTTATGAACATTAACCACAATTTTGAGACAATAACTGACGGAAAAGTATATAAATCAGGAGTTATTCCGCCAGATGAAATTGAGAGTTATGTAAAAAAGTATAATATAAAATCTATTGTAGATTTAAGGATGCCAGGCACCAATGATTTAATTTTAAATCCAGAAGCACCAGGAGAACTGGCTGCCGAAAAAGCTGCAGTAGCTAAGATTAAAGGTTTAAATTACTATAGCAATCCTTCAGATCAAGTTCCTACCCATAAAAATATTGAAATTTTTACAAAAATCATGGACGACAAAGCCAATTATCCAGTACTAATACATTGTTATCATGGGACTGGTAGAGCCGAAATGTATTCGGCAATTTACAGAATTGAATATGAAAATTTTAGTAATGAAGATGCCAGAAAGGGAGTTAGAACTCTTATAAAATGGAGCTCTTTTGATGATGGAAAACCAAAAGGTGAATATTTGAAAGGGTATAAATCGAGAAAGCAATTGGCTGCGGAAAACAAATAATTGGATTTAAAGTAAAAAAACTCATTCTTCTTGAATGAGTTTTTTCATGAATATTATTTTTCAGCTGTTTCAGAATAGTCTTTCATTCGTTCTCCTTGAATGTACATTTTTAAAGTATTAAAGTGAATGGAAAAAGGCACTTTTTTCCAACCTTCAAAAGCATCATTTTCTGTGCTTGAAGTATATTGATACCAAAGGGAATAAGCAGCACTATCATATCCTTTTATATACATCGGAGCTCCATTTTCATCACATTCTATTCCCCAAACCATTTCTCTTTTTGGCTGTTCGTGTAATTGATAAATTCCCATACCATTTGCATTCAATTCTACAATAGGTTCTGCACCTTCAAAGTAATAAGTCCCTGTAATTGGGTAGTCAATATTTGGAGTTATATAATGTATTCCATCACTAGTTTCTATTGAAGTGAATGCGTTTTGAGCGAAATTTTTTGAAGCAAAAAATAGCAATGCAATTAGTATTGTGTTTTTTAATTTCATGATTTATATATTTTTATTTCAAATATATAAATTTTGAATAGTATGAGAAGTATTTTATTTTTATAAAATTTCTAAAATTAAAATGAAATCTCCTATCATTTTCTTAAACATTCTCAATCCACAATCTGGCATTCATAAAACCCTCGTGCCAAGGCGAAACTTCATCGTTTCTGTCTTTTGGATAATGAGCCCAGTTCCATTGGAAAGTAGAGCGCTCAATGTGCGGCATCATCACCAAGTGGCGACCTGTTGTGTCACATAACATTGCCGTATTATAGTCGGAACCATTTGGATTGGCTGGATAACTATCATAACCATATTTCCCAACGATGTTGTAGTTTTCTTCTCCCATTGGTAAATGGAATTTTCCTTCACCATGCGATACCCAAACTCCAAGTGTACTTCCCGCTAAAGTAGATAACATCACCGAATTGTTTTTTTGAACGGTTACCGACGTAAATATACTTTCGTGTTTATTACTTTCGTTATGAAGCATTTTTCCGTGAACTTTGTGCTCTGGATTGATTACTTCCAATTCCATAAACAATTGACAACCGTTGCAAATTCCAACCGATAAAGTATCCTCTCTTTTGAAGAAGTTTTTTAATGCTGTGTTTGCTTTTTCGTTGTATTTGAATGCTCCAGCCCATCCCTTAGCAGAACCTAAAACGTCCGAATTGGAAAATCCTCCAACGGCTCCAATAAACTGAATGTCTTCTAGATTTTCACGTCCCGAAATCAAATCGGTCATGTGAACATCTTTTACGTCAAATCCTGCTAAGTACATTGCATTGGCCATTTCACGTTCGGAATTACTTCCTTTTTCACGAATGACGGCCGCTTTTGGTCTTGGTTTTGAATTGTCGTTAACGGGGGCTTTACCTGTAAAATGTGTTGGAAAAGTATAGTTTAAAGCTTGGCTTCCATAATTGTCGAACCGTGCTTGAGCCGTTCCATTTTTGGCTTGTTTTTGATCTAATAAGAAAGAGGTTTTAAACCAAATGTCTCTGTGTTTTTTTATGTCGAAAGTCGAAAGTCCAAGGTCTAAAGTACCTTTATCGGTAACTTCACCAAGTTTAAAAAACTCAATTTGATTCTCTTTTAATTTAGCTTCAACTATTTCGTCTGAATTGGCTTGGAATACAATTCCAATGTTTTCAGCAAAAAGGATTTTTACTAAATCCTTTTCTTCGAAAACAGAGAAATCAATTTTCGCTCCCAAATTTACATCAGCGAAACACATTTCCAATAAAGTGGTAATCAAACCACCGCTTCCGATATCGTGACCAGCCAAAATTTGATTATTTAAAATCAATTCTTGAATCGTGTTGAATGCATTTTTAAAGAAAGTGGCATCTTTAATAGTTGACGCTTCGTTTCCTATGGAATTCAAAGTTTGTGCAAAAGAGGAACCTCCTAATTTGAAATCGTCTTGAGACAAATTAATATAATAAATAGAACCAACTGTCTTCCCATTGCTTTGGGATCTCAAAACAGGTTCCACTACTTTTCTAATATCGATACAATTTCCTCCAGCCGAAATAATCACCGTTCCCGGTGCAATTACTTCGTCATTTGGATATCTTTGTTTCATGGAAAGGGAATCTTTTCCTGTTGGAATGTTGATACCCAATTCGATTGCAAATTCAGAACAAGCTTCAACCGCAGCATATAAACGAGCATCTTCTCCTTCATTTTTACAGGCCCACATCCAGTTGGCTGACAATGAAATTCCCTTGATTCCATTTTTGATTGGAGCCCAAACGATATTCGATAAGGATTCGGCAATAGCGGTTCTTGTTCCTGCAATAGGATTAATTAAAGAAGCGATAGGAGAGTGCCCAATTGAGGTGGCAATTCCTTCTTTTCCTAAATAATCCAAGGCAACAACTCCACAATTGTTCAAGGGCAATTGCAAAGGCCCTGCACATTGTTGTTTGGCTACTTTTCCACCTACACATCGATCGACTTTGTTGGTCAACCAGTCTTTACAAGCTACAGCTTCCAGCTGTAATACTTGTTCTAAATAAGTAGAAATATTTTTTAAATCATATTCTAATGCAGGATAATTGTAATGGATGGTTTTGTCTGTCATTACGGTTTTTGGCGAACTTCCAAAGAAATCTTCCAAAGCATAATCCATTGGTTTTAAACCGGTAGTTTTAGACTCAAATATAAACCGATGATCGGCCGTAACGTCCCCCACTTGGTACATTGGAGAACGTTCCCGATCTGCAATTTTTTGAAGTAAATCAATGTCTTTTTTTCCAATAACCAATCCCATTCTTTCTTGAGATTCATTACCAATAATTTCTTTTGCCGAAAGGGTAGGGTCTCCAATAGGTAGTTTGTCAAGATCGATTAATCCTCCCGTTTCTTCAACCAATTCTGAGAGACAGTTTAAGTGTCCACCAGCTCCGTGATCGTGAATAGAAACTATAGGATTATGGTCGCTTTCTACCAAACCACGAATGGCGTTTGCAGCGCGTTTTTGCATTTCTGGATTGGAACGTTGGATAGCATTCAACTCAATACCAGATCCAAAAGCACCAGTATCGGCTGAGGAAACAGCCGCTCCACCCATTCCTATTCTATAATTTTCTCCACCAAGAATCACAATTTTGTCTCCTTCTTGTGGTTTCTTTTTTATGGCTTGATCTAATTTTCCGTAACCAATTCCACCCGCCTGCATAATTACTTTATCGTAACCCAACTTGCGAGTTTTTGGATCTTCTCCTTCGGGGGAGTTGGAGGGGGAATCTTGGTGTTCGAAAGTCAATACTGATCCTGTGATAAGAGGTTGTCCAAATTTATTTCCAAAATCCGAAGCTCCATTTGATGCTTTTATTAAGATGTCCATTGGGGTTTGATACAACCATTTTCGTTCTTGCATGCCATTTTCCCAATCCCGATTGTTATCGGGACTATCGTTTTCCAAACGAGAATAAGAAGTCATGTAAACGGCAGTTCCCGCTAATGGTAAAGAACCTTGTCCTCCTGCCAAACGGTCGCGAATTTCTCCACCAGATCCTGTAGCGGCTCCGTTGAAAGGCTCTACCGTAGTTGGGAAATTATGCGTTTCTGCTTTTAAAGAAATGACCGAATCAAACACTTTTATCTCGTAAAAATCAGGTTTGTCGGCGGTTTTAGGAGCAAATTGTTGTACTCTTGGTCCTTTTACAAAAGCTACGTTGTCTTTGTAAGCCGAAACGATATCGTTAGGATTTTCCTGAGATGTTTTTTTGATTAATTTAAAAAGAGAAGTTTCTTTTTCTATGCCATCAATTATGAAAGTACCGTTGAAAATCTTGTGGCGACAATGTTCTGAATTGGCTTGTGAGAAGGCAAAAATTTCCGAGTCCGTTAATTTTCTTTGTAATTTGGTGGCCAAATCATTCAAGTATTCCACTTCTTCGGCGCTCAAAGACAATCCTTCGGACTTATTATAAGCGGCGATATCTTCAATATTTAAAATCGCTTCAGGTTGCATGTGAATCGTGAAAATATCTTGATTCAATTCGGTATATTTTTGCGAAAGCATTGGGTCGAAATCTGTAAAATCTTCAGTAACTTTATGGAATTCTTCAATTCGAATGATTCCAGAAATCCCCATATTTTGGGTAATTTCAACCGCATTTGTACTCCATGGCGTAATCATAGTGGCACGTGGACCAACAAAAAAATCCAACAAGAGGGATTTTTCAATTTTATTGGAGTCGGCAAAAAGCCAGTTGAGTTTTGAAATATTTTCAGTAGAAAGTTGATCTTGCGTTTGTACTGCAAAAACCGTTTTAGTCTGGTTTCCGAAGAAATGAATCATTGTGTAGTAGTTTTATTCCGCGGCGCTCCATACAGTTCGGGCACCTCGAGTGTGTTGTTGTGGCAAATTTAGTCTAAAAAATCACAATCTACAATGTACAGTTATAAAGAGTTTTTAACATACTATTTTGGAAATGGAGCGCTTTGAAATGCACCAATATCCGGAATTGAAGATCTTGAAATCCCCAAAATATCAGTTGGAATTCGATATAAAGCGCTTCCTTTCTGGAAAGCAGCTGAATTTTCATCGATATTCAGTTTATTCTGATTTATATTATAAAATTTAGGGTCTTTGTTTTTTATATTTCCAAATTCCTGATTTCTAATAAAATTATAAATTTCATTTTTTGCAATTCCTGTTCCAGTATCATTAAACTTAATCAGACAGTTTTCGAATGATGAATTAAAAATAGCAGAGTCTACTTTGTCTAAAAATAATTCGACATTATTTGAGCCATAAATGATACAATTGTTGAAAGTGGCCTGGTCTAAATTTGAAACTGTGATACTTTCATCTTCGTTTTTCTCGAAATTACTTAAGTAAACTGCCAATTGTTTGGAACTATTCCAGTTATTATTGAAGGTACAATGGGTAAAATTATAATCTCCACCAATAGTACAAGTAAGACTTGCTTGTCCAGCATAATTCATTACAAGGTTTTCTCCAAGAATCGTTGAGGTTCTTGCTAAAATTCCGTAGTTAGAAGAATTATATATTTGAGAATTGGTTATTCTTAAGTCGCTTTTTTGCATCAAAAATCCTAACGAAGCATTTTTTAATGTTAAATGATTAACAAAAGAGGTGCTTTCATCTCTGAGCCAAACCACTCCCCATTGTCCAGGAGTATCTGAAAATTCAGGCTCTAAGCGATCGCCTTCAAAAATCACTTCATTTTCTTGAGGTTTATCAGGATTTGGCGACACTGCTCCATTTATTCGTAATTGTGCTTTAGGCTGAATTATTAATCCAGATTCTGAATGAAAATATACTCTAGCACCAGCATCTATCTTTAAAATTTTGCCTTGAGGAACTCCTGCATATCCATAAATTACATAGGGCTTTTCATTAGTAAAATGAAATTCATCTCCATTGATAGGATCATTCTCATTCAATTCGAAACCATTAATTCGTATTTCTAAATTATCTTCATCAACACCTAAAAGCAAACTTTCTTTAGTACCATCTTCATACTTTTGTGGATATAAAAAAATTGCATCTTGTATTAAAGTTACCAAATTTACTTTTTGTAAATTACTACCTGTATCAAATTCAATTTCATCAGTATATAAAAAATCAGTAGGATTTGCATCAGTTATGCTAGCAGTAGTTTCGATAAAAATATACAAACTATCTTTTGCTAAAAGTTCAACATTATTAAATAATTTTCCATCTCCAATGCCATTACCATCCTTATCTTCACCAGTCATGCCGTCAACCATAATTCGGTATTTCGAGTTTGTTTTTTTTAATTTTATGGTTGGAATCGCTATGTCTTTATTACTGCGATTATACACTTTTAGAGTATAAGTACTTGAGCCAATATCTGTAAAAACGGTGTCTAAATAAACGGTGTTTTTAGAAAATTGTAGATTTCCAGAACTTGGAACTGTGTCAAAGTCTTTCCTGCAAGAACTCATGAAAATTACAATTCCGATTAAAAAGATATAAATAAATTTGCGCATTGCTTTTTGAATTTTGGTAAAAATAGTAAAAAATGTTTACTAGGGGTATTTGATGATTTGTTTAATTGTAACGCAAAACTTTAAAAATTAGTCTTTTTTAGACCATCTTTAATTCTATTCTCTTTCTTGTATAATCTTAATGTCTTATTTTTACATAAAAATTAAATCATGGCTTTTGATAAAGATAGAATCATTACACAATGTAATGCGTTTTCTAAAAACACACTAATGGAAACATTAGAAATTGAATTTATAGATGCTGGAGAAGATTTTCTTGTGGCAAAGATGCCAGTAAATTCAAGAATTCATCAGCCAATGGGTTTGTTACATGGCGGTGCTAGTGTTGCCTTGGCAGAAAGTGTAGGGAGCGCTGCATCGATGTTGTTTATAAATCATGAAGACAGTGAAATTCGAGGCATCGAAATATCAGCCAATCATCTGAAGGCTGTAAAAGAGGGTTTTGTAATTGGTACTGCAAAGATTATTCATAAAGGACGAAGTATTCATTTATGGGAAATTAAAATTACGGATGAGGAAAATAATTTGATTTCACTTTGTAAGTTAACCAATATGGTTTTGCCTCGAAAAAAAGTATAATGAATTCACTTGAAAATTTAACATTAACTGCAATTTTAGAAAAAGCAAATCATCAATTAAAAGTAGATTTACCTTTTGTATTGTACAATAAACCCAATTCAAATCAGTTAATTGGACTTTTTCAGAAAAACGATTCTTTACATTTTATAGATAATTTTGAGGAAGTTGGTTTTGTTTTTGCTCCTTTTGATGGAAAAAAGGTTGTTATTCCCGAAAATCAATCTGAAATTCAAACTGCTTATTTTGAAATAAATAGTAATATAGAAACCGATTTTTATATTAATCAAAAAGAAGATGCTGAAGCTAAAATTAAGTTTATAAAACTTATTGAAAAGGGAATTAAAGGTATTGAATCAGATGAATTAACAAAAGTAGTTTTGTCTCGTAAAGAAGTTGTTGAAGTTGCTCATTTAGACACAATGATTTTGTTTCAAAGATTGCTAAACGAATATCCATCGGCTTTTACATATTGTTTTTTTCACCCAAAAGTAGGGTTGTGGTTGGGCGCATTTTCTGAGCAGTTATTACAAATAAAAGGTATTAATTTTCAGACCGCTGCTGTAGCTGGAACTCAGTTATATTTAGATTCGGAAAAAATAGTTTGGAGAAGTAAAGAGCAACAAGAGCAACAATTGGTTACCAATTTTATTTTAGATAATGTTAAAACAGTTTCTTCTAATTGTACTGTTTCTGAATCATATAATTTAAAGGCTGGAAATCTTGTTCATATTAAAACGGACATAAAAGGCACTTTAAATAAGGATTCTAATTTAAAAGAGGTTTTAGAAATTTTACATCCAACACCTGCTGTTTGTGGGCTGCCAACTTACAATGCTAAGAATTTTATTTTAGAAAATGAAGCTTATAATAGAGAGTTTTATTCTGGATATTTAGGAGAACTAAATAAAGATTTTAGTTCTCAAGAACGGAGTACTGATTTATATGTAAATTTGAGATGTGTAAAAATTGAAACAAACTTGAAGATTTCAACAGCTAAAGCACATGTTTTTGTTGGATGCGGAATTACAAAGGATAGTATTCCTGAAAAAGAATGGATAGAAACGGTAAATAAATCGGTGACAATTAAGAAGATTTTAGATTTAATAATTTAGAAATTTATCTTTATCATTTTGATTTTTTAATAAAAAAATAAAAATATGAAATTAGACATACTTGCTTTTGGTGCCCATCCCGACGATGTGGAGTTAGGTTGTGCTGGAACAATTGCTAAAGAAGTAGCATTAGGAAAAAAAGTAGGAATTATAGATTTAACTCGAGGCGAATTGGGTACTCGAGGGTCAGCTGAAATTAGGGATCAAGAAGCAAATGCTGCTGCTAAAATTTTAGGAGTCTCCATTCGAGAAAATTTGAATATGCGAGACGGATTTTTCACAAATGATGAAGAACACCAATTATCAGTTATTAAAATGATTCGGAAATACAAACCAGAAATTGTTTTGTGCAACGCTATTGAAGACCGACATATTGATCATGGTAAGGGAAGTAAATTAGTTTCAGACGCCTGCTTTCTCTCTGGTTTAATGAAAATTGAAACCCAATATAATGGAATAAAACAAGAAGCTTGGAGACCAAAATTAGCCTATCATTATATTCAATGGAAAAATTTACTGCCCGATTTTGTAGTAGATATAACGGGTTTCAATGAAAAGAGAGTAGAAGCTATTATGGCATATGCATCTCAATTTTATAATCCCAATTCAGAGGAACCAGAAACACCGATTGCTTCAAAAAATTTCCTTGAAAGTTTGAATTATAGAGCTAAAGATTTAGGTAGAATAATTGGAGTTGATTATGCAGAGGGTTTTACTGTAGAGAGATATTTGGCCGTCAATAGTTTAGGGGATTTGATATAATTTTTTTAAATATTTCTTTGTAAAATAAAACTTTTACAATACATTTGCACTCGTTAAAAATGGTGGTTATAGCTCAGCTGGTTAGAGCGCTGGTTTGTGGTGCCGGAGGTCGCCGGTTCGAACCCGGTTAGCCACCCAAAATGTTAAAGCTTCGAGGAAACTTGGAGCTTTTTTTGTTTTTATATTTTTTTCTTTCAGATATATCTTATTTACCGTTTTTATCTACAACTAATCGATTTTCTCGGTTGGCTATTTCCCAAGCCGTAGCAAATGCTAATTGAGCTCTTTTTGCTAAAGCATCAAATTCTATTTTATCAACTTCATCGGTTGCTTTATGATAATCTTCATGGGTTCCGTTAAAAAAGAAAACTGAAGGAATTCCATTTTTTGCAAAATTGTAATGATCAGAACGGTAATAGAAACGATTAGGATCACTTCTTTCGTTGTATGTATAATCTAAATTTAGATTAAAATATTTGTTATTTATTTGCTCGCAAATTGTATATAAATCACTCGATAGATAATCGGAACCAATAATATATACATAGTTGTTAGAATCTTTATGAGTTTCATCTCGGCGACCAATCATGTCAATATTTACGTCGGCGACAGTATTAGCCAGAGGAAATAAAGGATTTTCTGAATAAAACCGAGAACCGTGCAGGCCATGTTCCTCTCCAGTAAAGTGGAGAATTAATATAGAGCGTTTTGGACCATGACCTTCTTTTTTTGCTTGGGCAAATGCTTGAGCAATTTCTAGTAAAGCAACAGTTCCTGAACCGTCATCATCAGCGCCATTATATATTTCGTTATTGATTATTCCTACATGGTCATAATGAGCGGAAATTACTACTATTTCATTTGGTTTTTCAGAGCCTTCAATAAAAGCCCAAATATTTTCAGAATCGGGTAAATTTTCATTTCTTTTAGCATTTAAGTATGCTGCAGGAATGCTTTGGTAATAATTTTTAGCTCCTTTAGGAAAAGGAATGTGATTGGATTTGTAATGATTAATTAAATACTCACCTGCTTTTTTTTGACCTTTAGATCCCGTTTCTCGTCCTTCCATTTCATCAGAAGCTACTACATACAAATGCTTTTTTAGTTCATCAGCAGTTATAGTGTTGATGTATTTGCTGATTTCAATAGTACTATTCTTTTTTTGACTAGCACAACTTAAAATGACGAAAGATAGTAAACTTAGTAAAGTGATTTTTTTCATATTTTATTTAAATGAATGACAAATATCTAAAAAAAACATTCAAATTATCAAAATAGGCTATGATTTATATTATTTATTGTTTAATTTTTAAAATTTTAACGTGTCAGCTATTTTATTCAAACGCATTTCGGTTATCTTTTCTTCGTTAAGAGATTCTGCGAGTAGCTCAGCTATAGCATTTTCATTCATGCTAGCAGCATAAGTAGAGAGGATATTGTAGGTTGCAATTTCATAATGTTCTATTTTACTTAAAGCAAGTACGATTCCGGCATCTCTAACACTACCAAATTTTGTAGTCTCAATTATCGTATCAATTTCATTAATTAGGCATTCAATAGATTGATTTCTTTGTAAAATTGGGTTTTCGTTTGAACACAGAAAAGCATCTTCTAATCGAATAATATGATTTTTTGTTTCTTCAAAGTGAATGGTTATAGCTTCAATAAGTTCAAATGAACAGGAGTTCTTTATGATTTTAGGGAAAGCTATTAGTAATGCTTTCTCAATGTAATATAATGATTTTATTTCGTTGAGGAGTAATTCTCCAATTTGTGTAGTACCATTAAATTTAAATTTAATAAACCGAAGATTATTATCATTTACTACAATATTGCGTAGTGGATTTTTTTTTGCAGCATCCATTATTCATAGCATTAGTTAGATTTAAAAAAAGTATTTCAGGTAAATTCTGGGGCGAATTTCTGTTACAAAGGTAAATTTTTTTTCCGATTCATCTTATAGTTTAACACATCAATTGAAAACGATAAATTGTAATTAGACATTCTAAATAAATTATAGGGTAATTTTTTACTGCTAATAAATTTAAATTAAGGAGGTTTGAATTCTCATTTATTAAATAAGTTTATATTTGTAAAAATGAAAAAAAATTGGTCAGCAAGTATAACAATCAAGATATAGAAATTTTAGTTTCTACAATGAATAGAACAACTCTGGATTTCTTAAAATCTATGTTTCCTTTTTCTCAATTTTCTCAATTTTCTATTCTAATTGTTAACCAAACTCAAGAAAACTTTCTTTTATTTTCAAAATACCCTAATGTTAGAGTAATTAATTCTTTTGAAAAAGGACTTTCGAGAAGCCGAAATTTAGCTATAAAAAATGCCTCTAAAAAGATTTGTCTAATTGCTGATGATGATGTAATTTATTTACCAAATTTTGATAATGAAATCATAAATGCCTTTAATATTATTAGCGATGCATCAATTGTAACATTTAATCATCAAAGAGTAGGATTGAATATACCTCAAAAAAAATCAAAAATAATTTTTCGTCATTCTTTTAAAAGTATTTGGAATGTGAGTTCAATTGAAATTGCCTTTCGTCTAGATCATATTAAAAATAATAATATTGTTTTTAATGAATATTTTGGTATCGGATCTATTTTTGAGACTGCTGAAGAGTTTTTATTTTTAAGAAGTTCAATCATTCATAAGTTGAAAATATTTTACAATCCATCAGTTATTGTTTCTCATCCAAAACTCTCATCGGGTATTAATGAAGGTCAAAATAAGTTGTTATTTGCAAGAGCCGCATTGTTTTATAAAACTAAAGGGAAATTAGCCTATTTATGGTTGCTTAAATATTTATTTTTTCTTTTGCGGAACAATTATATTTCCAAAAAAGAATGCATTGAAAAATTTAAAATTGGGATTTCTGGTATAAGAAAATATGAGCAAATACTAAAAACGGATTCTAAAATATTAGACTAGATAATTTTTTTAAGTTTATTTAAAAACAGAATTGCTTAATCCTATTCGGGCTAAGTATAGATTTATAGGAATTAATGTTTTTAGAACTAGTCTAGGTAATTTTAGTATAATCTTCTTTTTAAGATCTAAATTAGTAACATCTATTCCATTATAATATAATTCGAAATTTGCTTTATCTCTATTGAGCTTACATTTAACAGCAAATGAAAATCGGTTTAAATCTAAGAATTTTTTAAGTGCTGAATTCTTTTTTTCAATTTCAGAAAATTTTGAAAAATTCAATCTTTTGTTTAGGTATTCTTTGTTTTTAGACAAGCTATTTTTATCATAAACATATCTTGCTAAAGTAGTATGAGTGAATAAAATAGGATAGATTAATCCAATACGAATCCACATATCAGTATCTTGACCACTTTTAAGATTAATGTCAAAATTCCCTACTTTATCAAAGATACTTTTCTTAAATACGGCACATGAAGTACATATAACAGTAGTTTTATGACTTGCATTAAAGTAATTTACAATTTGACAGTTATCTATTTTATCAATGGAATAGACTGCTGGTAATATGTTTTTAGAAGTTTCAATTTCAATTGCTCCAGAAAAAATTTTTTCTTCAGGATAATGATTTATATTTTGAAACATTTCTTTTAAGAAGTCTGGATACCAATAATCATCAGCGTCAATAAAAGTAATGTAATCGGATTGAGCAACTGAAATACCGTAATTTCGAGCACTGGAAACACCTTCATTTTCTTTAGAAAAATATCTAATCCTAACATCATGAAATTGAAACACTTTTTCTTCGCTAGTATCAGTAGATCCATCATTTACAATAATAAGTTCAAAATCTGTAAAGGTTTGATCAAGTACACTTTTTAAAGTATTCTCTATAAAATTTTCTTTATTGTACAGTGGGATTATAACTGAAAAAAAGCACATTGACTATATATTTAATGGTTTGGTAAGTACTAGAATTGTTTCTTTTTTTTCTAAATTGTATTTATTTTGGACTTTAAAGTTCGTTCTTAATTCTACTAAAAACCCACAACTTTCTAATCTTTCTTTTAATCCAGAAACCGAATATATGCGTACATGATCTTCTTGTCCAAAATGTATTAATCTTTCCTCTTCAGTCAAAATAAAATAATCTTCATAAATAGTACCATCTTTAAATGGTGTTTGAACCAAAGCTTTCGCTCCAGGTTTCATGATCCGAAATAATTCTCTAATCGCCTTAATATCATTTGTTATATGCTCTAAAATATGGTAACAAATGACTAAATCAAAACTATTATCATTAATTTTTAAATTGGTAATATCAAATTGATGGTCTGCAATAAAATCGCCTGACAAATCTGTAGTTTGGTAATTTATGTTTTTAATTTTTTTAATTTTTCGATACAAACATCTAGATGGTGAAAAATCCAAAATAGAACTGTTAATACTTAAAAATTCACTTTCTAATAAGTACCATAATCGTCTGTTTCTCTGTAAACTGCCACAGTTGGGGCACAAATAATCATTTTTTGATGTTTTTATAAAATTACTTAAATTTTTATTGCAAATATTGCATTCATAAGCACTTCCTGAATAAAATAAGGAATACAAACTTCTTATATTTTCTTCCTGTTTAAAGAGTAACTTTCTAGGAATAATTTGAGTTAGTATTTTTTTTAAAAAATGGTACATAGTTATTTGTTTTCAAGATTGCATAAATACCCCAATCGATATAAATCGTAAATAAATAGAGAAGGGCTTTTGCCTGAAAGATTTTTTAACAATGAAAGTTGTGCTTTTTTGAAAAAAAATGAAATAGCAAATAGTAGTTTAAAATCTTTAATTTTTGACATTAATTTTGAAATCCTTAAATAATCTGCTTCAATTAATTGATGGTCAATCAAATGTTTCAAAGCTAATAAAGCTTCATGTTCTTTTTTAATTGCAATATTAAAATTATCTAATCCTAAATGATATACTGGATTATTAATATGTTCTATTTTTATTTTTTTTTGCATTAAATTATAAGAAAACAAAGTGTCTTCATGTCTTAAATTAGGAATGGTTTCATTAAAAGCTACTTTTTCGAAAACTGATTTTCGAATTAAAAAGTTCAAAGTCAAAAAACTTAAATAGGGGTTTTTATTTCTGATTTCACAAGTTAATGCTTCACGACTTTTTCCATAAGTCCATCTAAGAATTTTACTTTTTTCTGGTTCCTCTTTTTGATATAGTATACCACCATAAACCACTTTTTCTTCGATATCGATATGCTTTATGTACTCAGAAATATAATATTTATTTATTGGTAAAACATCAGCATCTAAAAAAAGTAACCAATCATATCTTGCTTTTTTAGCTAATAAATTCCTTATTTTACTCCTTCCAATATTTGAATCTAATACTTCATATCGGGAATTAATAAGTGAATTTATAATCTCGTTTTCTGTGACAAAAGAAGGAGAAGCATCATCAATACAAATAATTTCAAATTCAATTTTCGCTGATGAAGCTTGTTTGTGAATTTCTGAAACAAGAGGAAGTATTTTATAGTTATATGTTGGAATTAAAATAGAAAGCATCAATGCAGTTTTTTATACAAAGAAAATATAATTTATTCTAAAAAAAGGGATTATTTTAGAATAGTTGATTCAATCAATTTTGATTTAATGAAATAAAGTCACTTTAGAATTATGAAATTAAATTGTTTAAAAGTTTCAACATAATTGTAAGTCAAACATGATGGTATATATTTAGTTTAAACTTATTATCTTTACTTCAACAATATGTCATAAAAAATGAAAATTCTTTTATTGGGAGAATGTAGTAATCTACATTCAACTTTAGCAGATGGACTTAAAGCACTTGGACACGATGTTACAGTTGCCTCTGATGGAAGTAAATGGATGGATAATCACAGGGATATTAATACTGAGAGATCTAGTTATGATTTATTTAGTTCTATTAAATATTTAGTAACAGTTCACAATACATTTCGTTCCTTTAAAGATTATGACATTGTACAAATAAATAATCCCCTATTTTTAGACTTAAAAATTAAACGAAACCTTAATTTTTATAGGTATCTAAAGAAGTATAATGCAAAAATTTTTTTAGGTGCTTTTGGAACAGATTATTTTTGGGAAAAATCGTGCTTTGAAGGTAGAATGTTCAGATATTCTGATTATTTTATTGGAGAATTGCCAACAAGTCCTTTTGCAACTAATATTCTAAAAAAGGAATGGTTAGGAACTCAAAAACAAGAGGTTAATATTGAAATTGCAGAATCTTGTAATGGTATTATTGCCTGCCTTTATGAATATTATAAATCGTATGAGCCTTACTATAATGATAAATTAGCATATATACCATTGCCAATAAACACTTCATTATTGAAGTATAAGCAAAAAGGTATAAATGAAGAAAAACTGAAATTCTTTATAGGGATTCAAAAAGACCGTTCAGAATTTAAGGGAACAGATATTATGTACAAAGCATTATTAAACATACATGATAAATACCCAAAGAATACCTCTATAAATAAAGTAGAATCCATTCCTTTAAATCAATATGTAAAAATGATGTCTGAATCAGACATTTTGCTAGATCAAATATACTCTTATACCCCTGCAATGAATGGACTAATCGCAATGGCTCAAGGATTAATATTGGTTGGTGGCGGTGAGCCTGAAATGTATGAGTTGCTTCATGAAAAACAAAAATTTCCAATAATAAATGTTTTCCCAACAGAGGAAGATATTTATAATAAATTGGAAACATTAATTACTAATAAAAATGCCATTCCAAACTTATCTTCGGATAGCAGGTTTTTTGTTGAAAAGTATCATGATTACATTAAAGTGGCACAACAATATATAGATTTTTGGAATAGCAAGTAGAATTATATAAATACAGATAACATTAAACCGTTCGTTGCACTACTTCAAAAATCTTGTTATCCTCACACTTTAGTGTTTTAGATGGAAATTTCATCAATAAAGCATAATCATGAGTGGCCATAATGACCGTTTTACCGTTTGCATTTATTTTTCGTAAAACTTCTAAAACTTCCACACTAGTTTGAGGATCTAAATTCCCTGTGGGTTCATCAGCTAAAATTAATTCGGGATCGTTCAATAATGCTCTGGCAATGGCTACACGCTGTTGTTCGCCACCTGATAGTTGATGAGGCATTTTATTTGCAATTAATTTCAAGTCTACTTTATTTAAAACTTCATCAATTTTATTGTCCATTTCTTCTTTGTCGGTCCAACCTGTTGCTTTTAGAACAAAAAGCATGTTTTCTTTTACAGTTCTGTCTGGCAATAACAAAAAATCCTGAAAAACAATTCCTAATTTACGTCTTAAATACGGAATCTGATCTTCTTTAAGAGATGCCAAGTCATAGTCTACAATACTTCCTTGCCCTTCTTTTAATGGCAAATCAGCATAAAGAGTTTTCATGAAACTACTTTTTCCAGAGCCTGTTTTGCCTATAATATATATAAAATCACCATGATTCACTTCAAGATTGATATTCGATAAGATGGCTTTATCTTCTTGATATATGGTAACATTTCTCAAAAATAATATAGGTTCAGACATAGTGATTTTGTTTATTGGGTAAAAGTAATAAGATAACGTTGGTTATCAAAATAAATTTTAGAACTAATTAAAAACACAAATAAATTTGTTAAAAAATATGTTCATAATAAAAACCATGTTTGCTTCGTTATGCAATACAGAGTAATACTTTTGAATCAATAAATATATCTAAGATGCGTAAATTTTCAAGGTTGTTTTTTCTGCTTTTTTTAATCGAGTTCACCATAGTTTCTGCTCAAAAAACGGCAATCTACACTAATGATTTGCAGGATTTTAATAGAGCCATTTCTTTATATAAGGAAAATCAATATCAATCAGCACAAATAATTTTTGATAAAGTAAAATCTGCAATTAAAAGTACTGATATTCAAGCTGATTGCTCGTATTATAGTGCTATTTGTGCCATCCATTTAAATCAAAGTAATGCTGATGAGGCTATGGAAAACTTCGTAAGAGATTATCCTACTAGCCCGAAACAAAACCAAGCGTATATAGAAGTTGCTCATTATTATTTTGACCAAGGTAAATTTCCACAAGCTTTAGAATGGTTCGATAAAGTAGATGAGAGTAGCCTGAGCTATGACAATCTAGACCGTTTTAATTTTCAAAAAGGGTACAGTTATTTTAGTGCGAATAAGAAAAAAGAAGCGACTCCTTATTTTAATAAAGTGCTAAATTCAAAAGAATTTGGTTCGCAAGCCAAATATTATCTCGGTTTTATGGCTTATGATAATGATGATTATAAAAATGCAACTAAGTATTTTGATCAAGTTTCCAGTGAAGAAAAGTACAGTGAAAAGCTTTCGTATTTTAAAGCTGATATGAATTTTAAATCAGGAAACTTCCAAAAAGCTATCGATTTAGGATTGGTAGCGATGCCAAAATCTACCGCTTTAGAGAAATCGGAGTTGAATAAAATAATTGGCGAAAGTTATTTCAATTTAAAACAGTACGATAAGTCAATTTCTTATCTATCAGCCTACAAAGGAAAAAAAGGAAGATGGAGTAACACCGATTTTTACCAATTGGGTTATGCCTATTACGAACAAAATGATTTTGAAAATGCTATTTCACAATTTAATAAAATCATTGAAGGTAAAGATGCTGTTGCTCAAAACGCTTACTATCATTTAGGAAAAAGTTATATGAATACAGATAAAAAGCAACAAGCTTTGAATGCTTTTAAGAACGCTTCTGAAATGCAATATGACTTAAAAATTCAGGAAGATGCCAATTTAAATTATGCCAAATTGAGTTACGAAATCGGAAATTCGTACCAATCGGTTCCAGATGTTTTGTCGGCATTTATTAGTAAATATCCAAATTCTCCAAGCAAACAAGAAGTAGAGACTTTATTAATAAATTCGTTTATTACTTCAAAAAATTACAAAGGAGCTTTAGAGTTATTAGAAAAAAATAAAAATTTCGCTAATAAAGAAGCGTATCAAAAAGTAACTTTTTATAGAGGATTAGAACTGTATACTGACGGCAATTATAAAGAAGCGTTGCCAATGTTTAAAAAATCTATTGCCGAACCTAGAAATCCAAAGTTTACTGCAAGAGCTACTTTTTGGCAAGGAGAAACTCAATATGTGCTCGATAATTTTAATGACGCACTAATTAGTTACAAACAATTTGTGGCTTTTCCAGAGTCTAAAACTACTCCTGAAAACAATAATGTCAATTATAATATCGCCTATTGTTATTTTAAACAAAAGGAGTACGACCAGGCAGGAAATTATTTTCAAAGTCAAATAGACGTAACAAAAGACGATAAATTTCGTTTGAATGATGCGTATTTGCGTTTGGGCGATTGCCGATTTGTTACTGCAAAATATTGGCCAGCCATGGATGCCTATAATAAAGTAGTTGAATTAAAAAGTTTCGATGCTGATTATGCTGCTTTTCAAAAAGCAATCAGTTACGGATTTGTTGCTAAAAATGATAAAAAAATAGAAGACTTAAACAAGTTTCTAGCAACGTATACTATATCGCAATATCGTGATGATGCATTGTTCGAACTAGGAAATACTTATGTTGCCGAAAAGAAAAATGATTTGGCCATAAAAACCTATGATCAATTAATCAGCGAATCTAAAAAAGGTTCTTATGCTTCAAAAGCAATTTTGCGTCAAGGTTTAATTTATTATAATGCCGAAAATGACGCATTGGCTTTAGTAAAATTCAAAAAAATTGCGGCCGAATATCCTAAAAGCCCCGAGGCTCTCGAAGCCGTTTCTACTGCACGTTTAATTTATGTTGATAACGGAAAAGTAGATGAATATGCTACTTGGGTTCGTACTTTAGATTTTGTGAATGTGTCAGATGCTGAGCTAGATAACGATACCTATGAAGCGGCTGAAAAACAATATTTGCAAAATAATACAAAGCAATCTATCGCTTCGTTTAGTAGTTATGTTTCGAAATTTCCTAACGGAATTCATGCTTTGAAAGCCAATTTTTATTTGGCACAATCTTATTTTGCTGACGGATTAGAAACCAATGCAATTCCGAATTATGAATTTGTAATTGCGCAATCAAGAAACGAGTTTACAGAGCAATCCTTATCAAGATTATCTCAAATTTATTTAAAGAAAAACGATACTTCAAAAATAACTGAAATATTAAAACGATTAGAGACAGAAGCCGATTTTCCTCAAAATGTAACCTTCGCACAATCGAATTTAATGAAAACCTACTACGAGCAAAAGGATTATCCAAATGCAGTAATTTATGCTGATAAAGTGATGGCAAATCCTAAAACTGATAATAAAGTAAAATCGGATGCTCAAATTATTGTAGCACGTTCTGCTATTCAAACCAATGATGAGGTAAAAGCAAGGGCAGCCTATTCTAAATTACTTACTATTGCTAAAGGAGAATTAGCAGCCGAAGCCTTGTATTATGATGCCTATTTTAAAAATAAAGATTTAAAATTTGAAGCTTCAAATACTATAGTTCAAAAACTAACTAAAGATTATTCTGGCTATAAATATTTTGGAGCAAAAGGATTAGTGGTTATGGCTAAAAACTTTTACGGTTTAAAAGACAGTTTTCAAGCCACTTATATTTTAGAAAGTGTGATTAAAAATTTCACCAATTTTCCAGATGTAGTTTCAGATGCCCAACAAGAGCTAGACAAAATAAAAGCAGAAGAGTCAAAAACCAATTCATCAATTCAAAACTGATTTAGAGATTATTATAATTCTCAATTTTAAAAATATGAAATCGCCACTAACAAGCCGTTTGCGTAAGCAAACACCAATGATTAAAAGGCGATACCATATGTTACCAATGAAAAATAAAATTTAAATATATGAAAATCAAAATTCAACATAAAATCACTGTTTTTTTACTTCTTGCCAGTTTGCAAATTGTTTCTGCACAAAAAAAAGATGAAAATATAGGTACTGAAGTAGTAAACGTGGTAAAGCCTTATACACCTACAATTTCAGATGCATTTAAAATTAAAGAAACACCAACTCTTGAGGATGAAGACAATACGAAGAAAGAAAATATTAAATATACAATTTTTTCATTTCCAGTTGCGTCTACTTTTTCGCCATCAAAAGGAAAAGCCGCAAGTGTTGATAAATCGAAAGAAGAACGATTATACAAAAATTATTTTACGGGAGGCTTGGGCAATTATTTCACTGTTTTTGGTGAGCTTTATGTCACAGAAAATGTTGGAGATACCGATTATTTTGCCGGAATGTTAAAACATTTATCTTCTAATGGAGGAATTGAAAATATTCCAGTAAATGATAGTTTTTTGAATACTTCGTTAGACTTAACTTATGGCAGTAAAAAAAGTGATTATTCATGGACTACCGATTTAGGCTATCAAATTCAAAATTACCACTGGTATGGTTTACAAATAAATTATGGCACATCATTGACCGAAACAGAGAGAAATACAATTTATAACGGAGTAGATAAAGGACAAACATTTCATAATTTTTATTTAGGCGGAAAAATAAATTTTAGTGAAAGTATTTTTAATGAAATTACTTTAAAATACAATCGTTTTTGGGATGGCTATAGTTCTTCTGAAAACCGATTTGTTGCTAAACCTTCTTTTCAGTTAGATATTGTAGAAAAAGTTATTAAAACTAATTTGATTGTTGATTATGTTGGTGGAACTTTCGCAAAGGATTTTTCAGGGGTAACTTCTACAAACTATGGTTTTGCTAATTTTGGTATAAATCCAAGTTTTGCTGTAAAAAAAGACGATTGGGCTATAAATATTGGAGCATCTGTTTTTTATAGTTTAGATACCAAACGAAGTGACAATCAACTATTCTTTTATCCTCAAGTCAATGCTTCTCTAAAAGTTGTTGGTGATTTAATGGTTTTTTACACAGGAATTGAAGGTAGTTTAGATCAAAATTCGTATCGAGATTTTACGAATGTAAATTCATTTCTTTCTCCAACAATAATTGTGTCTCCTACTGACAGACAATACGATCTTTTTGCAGGATTAAAAGGAAAATTATCAAACTATGTGAGCTATAATGTAAAAGGATCTTATGTAAATGAAAAAAACCGAGGTTTATTTAAAAGCAATCCATTCAATGAAACTATTCTTGTTCAAGACGAATATAAATACGGTAATTCTTTTGGAGTTGTATACGACAAGCTAAAAACGTTGAGCATTTTTGGGGAATTGAAAGCCGATTTTTCTAAAAATATTTCTTTTGGAGTCAATGGAACTTTCAGTTCTTTTTCTACCTCTTTTGAGCAAGAAGCATGGAATTTGCCAGCCATACAAATAGGAACGAATTTAGATGTAAATATTACACAAAAATGGTATGCAGGAGTTGATGTTTTTTTTGTAGGCGAACGTAAAGATGTATTACAAAAAACAAATATAATCACACTACTAACCGAATCAAATATTCAGAAAATTGACAGTTATTTTGATGCCAATGCACATTTTGGATACAAGTATAACGAACAATTTACAGCTTTTTTAAGATTGAACAATATTGCCAATCAAGGATATCAAAAATGGTTGAATTTTCCTGTGCAATCTTTTCAGATTATGTTGGGTGGAAATTATAAATTTGATTTTTAATGTCATTGCGAACTTAGTGAAGCAATCTCATAATCTAAACACAAGGGTCACAAAGAAGTCGCAAGGGTCACAAAGAGTCAAAATTTATTTTGTGTTTTTAGAGCCTTCTTTGTGAACTTAGTGGTTAAACTTTTTCTTAAATCATGACTTTCAAACAAAAAATACACCAACAGTACCAGCAGCTAGTCCAAGACAAAATCGATGTTTTTAGAGATATGATTACGGCTTTGACCGAAGATTCTAAAAATGATGCCAAAGGTTCTGCTGGTGACAAACACGAAACGGCTTTGTCGATGATGCACATTGAGCAAGAAAAACTAAATCATAAATTAAGGGAAGTTTTGTCCCAGAAGGCTATTCTAGACAAAATTGTTTCTACTACAATTGCTAAAACTATAATCGTGGGTAGTTTGGTCAAAGCCAATGGAATTTATCTTTATTTAAGTGCAGCACTTCCTAAAATTGCTGTTGAAGGAACTACTGTTATTGCTTTATCTCCGCAATCGCCATTAGGAAATAAACTGATGGGAAATGAAGTGGGTTTTTTGTTTGAGATTAATGGAACGAAGTATTTGATTGAAAGTATGGAATAGAAATCCGTATTATCCGTAAACACTTTTCTTGAACGGACTACTAATTCAACATAGTTTTCTAACAAAGAAATCAAATTTAACATAATGTTAAATTGTCGTATTCTTTCACAAAATACTATCGAAATCATTAAAATAAAACACCATTCCCTCATAAAACTTTCGTAATTTTGCCACCTTAAAAGTTTGACTTTAAAACGAATTAAATTATGAGCAAAGCAATGACGGTCGATATCTTGTCGAGTATTAAAGGAGCACTGCCCTCCGAGTCCGTGAATAAATTATTTGATGTAATTAAAAATGCAGTTCCATCAAATAATAATGCCGCAAATAATGTCAATCATAATTGTGTGTCTGTAAGTGATTTAAGAGAAGATGTCGTGATAGAAAGTTCGGCTATGGAAAAACAACTCATTATAGAAAATTTCCCGAACAAAAAAAATGGTTTTTTAGTGGTTGCTAAAGTGATAGAAGGATAAAATGGAATCTCAAATAAAAAAAATACACCAACAATTGGTGTCAAAACAAATCACTTGCACCGCTTTGGTACAAGAAAAATTAGAGCTGCTGGAACAAAATACGTATAACTCTGTCAACTCTTTGTTGGATACTTTGGCTTTAGATTTGGCTGCCAAAGTGGATGCTAAAATTGCCAAAGGGGAAACCATAGGTTTGTTAGAAGGAATTCCTTTTGGAATCAAAGATGTATATATGTTGCAAGGAACTTACGCTACAGCAAGTTCTGATTTGCTAAAAAATTATAAGTCGCCTTACACGGCTACTGCAATTCAAAAATTATTGGATGCAGGCGCTATTCCTTTGGTAAAAGAAAACTGTGATAGTTTTGGACACGGTTCTTCCAGTGAAAACACCATTTTTGGAGCGGTGAAAAACGCTATCGATCCCACATTAGTTGCCGGCGGTTCAAGTGGTGGATCTGCTGTTAACGTTGCCAAAGAATATACTGTATTTTCTATTGGTGGCGATACGGGCGGTTCTATTCGTCAACCTGCTGGGTACAATCATATTTACGGTTTTAAACCAACTTACGGAAGAATTTCTCGATTTGGATTGATGGCTTATGCATCCTCTACAGATTGTGTGGGTCCATTGGCTAAATCAATTGAAGATATTCGAATTGTGTTGAATGTAATGAGTGGTAAAGATCCAAAAGATCAAACTTCAATTCCTTCAACTGAAATTAGTGAAGATGCGATTGCAACTTCCGCTGTAAAAACAATTGGTTATTTTAAAAACTTTATCGAAAGTGATGCTATTGATACCAAAATAAAATCTGATTTTTTGGCCACCATCGAAAAGTTGAAAACTAAAGGAATTACCGTAAAGGAATTGGATTTTTTTAAATCTGATATTTTAGTTTCTACTTATTATACGTTGGCAATGGCTGAAACAGCTTCCAATTTATCTCGTTTGGATGGAACCAATTATGGAAACCGTATCGAAGGAGATAATTTGATTGACACCTATGCGGTAACGCGTTCTGAAAACTTTTCAGAAGAAACAAAACGCAGAATTGTTGGAGGAAACCAAGTGTTGTCACAGGGGTTTTCAGATGAAATATATTTAAAAGGATTGGCTTTAAGAGATCAAATTTCGGAGAACTTCAGTGAAGATTTTAAGGAAGTTGATATTATTTTATCGCCAGTTACGCCAAACACGCCTCCTAAAATTGGAGACAGTTTAAAAGATCCGTTGGCGATGTATTTGTCAGATGCGTATACGGTTGGATTTAGTTTGGGACAATTACCCACTTTGACCGTGCCACAAGGAACAAGCACTGGACTGCAAATCACGGCTGCAAAAAAAAATGATGAATTAGTTTTGCAATTTGCAAACTTCTTAAAAGATACACTATAATGGAATTGGAGCAATTAACTGCGGCTTTAAAAGCCCACGATTTAGAATTGGTAATCGGACTGGAAACTCACGTTCGATTGAATACCAAAACCAAGTTGTTTTGTTCTTGTCCAAATCAAGAAATAGAAACACCTAACGAAAATATATGTTCGGTTTGTACGGGACAAATGGGCGTTTTGCCTGCTTTAAATAAAGAAGCGATTACAAAAGCGATTTATTTTGGTAAAGCCGTAGGATCGTCATTTAGTAATGAAGTGATTTCTTGGGATCGAAAACATTACGAATACCCGGACAACCCAAAAAATATTCAAATAACACAATTTCACAATCCAATAATTCCTGACGGACACGTTTCTTGTTATAGAAATGATGGTACGCAGTTTACCGTGAATTTAACACAGGTGCATATTGAAGAGGATGCTGCCAAATTGATGCACGAAAAGAAAATTTCGTTAGTTGATTTTAATAAAGCAGGTGTGCCATTGATCGAAATTGTTACGGAGCCTTGTATCCGTAATATTGAAGATGCTTCAACCTATGCGCAATACATTCAACGTATTGTTCAAAACTTGGGAATTTCTGAAGCCAATTTGGAGAAAGGAGAATTCAAATCGGATGTTTCGGTGTCTTTGCGAAAAAAACATTCTTACGAATTGAATCCAAGAACGGAAATCAAAAATTTAAACTCGTTTAAGTTTATGGTGGAAGCTTTGAAAGAAGAAGTGGAGAAACAATTCAATTATTTTATTGAAAATAAAGAATTTAGACCTGATCAAACAACAGTTTTGTGGGATGCTGATTTGAAGCAGACCAAAGTAATGCGTAAAAAAGAATTCGAAGCCGATTATCGTTTTATTTCGGAGCCCGATTTACCTTTCGTAAATATCAAAGCAGAGATTGAAGCGATTAAAGTGGATACAAGTGCATTGCCTTATGCAGTGGAATCTATTTTAATAAATGGAGGTGTTTTGCCACAAGACGCTAAATTTTTCACGGCAGATAAATTGCGTTCGCAAACATTCGTGGAAATAAATAACGAAATCAAAGACCCTTCGTTTGTGGCAAAAACTTTGGCAAACAATATTAAGGCTGAAGACTTCGCAGAAATTCATAGCATTGCCCATTTAACGGATATTTTTAAATTATTTAAAGCCGAAAAAATTACTGCTGTTTTAGTTCAAAATGCGATTACATCTTATTTAAAAGATCGCACTTTTGACTACAACAAGTACTTTGCAGAAAACACCATTTCGGAAGATAAAGTACAAGAAGTTATTGCTAAAGTGATTTTAGAAAATGAGGCTGTTGCCAATGATATTAAAGCAGGAGACCAAGGAAAAGCAGGGATTTTAGTTGGTAAAGTTTTAAGTGTTATCGGAAAAGGAGCGAATGGGAAAGTAATTCGTCAAATTATTATAGACCAATTAGGAGCCGCCGTTGTTTTAGAAAAAGAAGAAGCATCAGAAAAAATATCGAAAGAATCTATTTCGGAAAATAAAGAGGTTCAAGAAGAAGCTCTTCCTGAAATTCCTATTATTATAAAAGACACGTATCGAACCCATAAAATTTCACAATTATCCGAAGAAAACATTCAACAAGAAGTGATGTTGTCGGGCTGGGTTGCCAGTGTGCGTGACCACGGTGAATTAATGTTTATCGATTTGCGTGATTCAAGTTACGAGATTTTTCAAGTACGAATCAGCAGAGAGTCATTTCCTAATATCGATGAGTTAGTGAAACTGAAACCAGAATCGGTTATTTCAGTAACTGGAATTGTTGTCGGGCGTAATGAAGATGATTATAATGCAGGTTTGCGAACAGGTAAAATTGAATTGGAAACTTCGGCTTTAGAAATTTTAAACTTGTCTAAAACCTTGCCTTTTGAAATCAAAAGAGCGGCAAAAACGAACGAAGCAATTCGTTTCCAATACAAGTTTTTGGATCACAGAAATGAAGAAGTACGAAGAGCCATCGTCAACCGTCATAAAGTCATTAAATTATTGCGTGACATTTTAGATGAAGAAGAATTCTTGGAAATTGAAACGCCAATTTTAAGTGCAGGGACCGATGAGGGAGCACGTGAATTTATCGTTCCTACTCGTAAAGGTTCTGGTTTGTTTTATACCTTGCCACAAGCGCCACAGCAGTTCAAACAGATGTTGATGGTAAGTGGCTATGAAAAATATTTCCAAATAGCACGTTGCTTTAGAGACGAGGATTCACGTGGAGACCGCCAGCCTGAATTCACGCAATTGGATATGGAAATGGCTTACGGCAGTATGCAGCAAATTATAGATTTAAACACCAAAATGTTTAATGAAGTAGTGAAGAAAATATATGGCAACAAATGGATTTTACGCCCTTTTGAAGTGATTACTTATAAAGATGCAATGGATTTCTACGGTTGTGACAGACCTGATTTACGTTACGGCTTAAAAATGCAAGACATTACCAATATTGTAAAAGAAACGACTTTCCAAGTATTCAGCAAGCCTATTGAGGACGGCGGAATTGTAAAATGCATCAAGGTTTCTGCACAGGAGCAAGGAAATAAGCGCATGTCTAAAGGTCAAATCGAAAATCTTACCGCTATTGCTCAACAGCAAGGTTTGGGTGGATTGGCTTATATTATTGTAAATGAAGACGAGTTACAATCACCAATTATTAAGTTTTTAGGTGAAGATATTGCTGCTGGAATTATTAAAGTAACCAATGCTCAAGTGGGTGACATTGTATTCTTCTCTGCAGCAGATTATGCAACTGCAAACAAAGCTTTGGATGCGGTTCGTCAGGAAATGGGTAAAATATTGCACTTGATTAATCCTAAGGAATTACGTCCGGCTTGGGTTATTGATTTCCCAATGTTTGAAAGAACAGATGAAGGTCGATGGACATTTACACACAATCCTTTTTCGATGCCAGCGATTTATGATTTGGAAAAACATATGAAAGGAGATGATAATGAAATAGGTACTATTATAGCTCAACAATATGATATCATTTTAAATGGATATGAAATTGGTGGAGGATCTGTTCGTGCTCATAAATCGGAGATTTTAGAAGCAACATATAGAAATATGGGTTACAATAAGGAAGAAATGATAAAAAGTGTGGGTACGATGTATAAAGCCTTTCAATACGGCGCACCACCACATGGAGGTATTGCTTGGGGAATTGATCGTTTGATGATGATTTTAGAAAAAAAAGCATCCATTAGAGAAGTGATGGCTTTCCCAAAGACAGGAACGAGTGAAGATTTGTTGTTTGGTGCACCATCGCTTTTATCAGACAAAAAAGTAGAGGAAATGAATGTTCGAATTTTAAGAAAGTAGATTTTATTCCTAAAGTTAATTTATTAAAAAGGTTTGTGCTTATTTGCACAAACCTTTTTAATTTTTTCATTCATCGGGTTTTTTCATCATTGTTTCCAATTTTAATTTTGATACAATTACAAGTTGTCAAATAAATTAATGTATTTTTAATGCATTTACTTTAAAGTGCATTTTTTATGGGACTACATTTTTCTTTTCAATTTCACGAATTGCCTCTGCAATACCCATTTACTATTTCAAGATACACAGTTTCTGTACAAAAAACAGTTATTGTAACTATTTCTAATGGAATGCATTCTGGATACGGAGAAGCAACAGTAAATCCCTATTACCATAGTACTCAACAGCGGTTAACAGATAGTTTGATGAAAGTAAAACCAATCATAGAAACTTCTGCGGAACTTCATCCAGAAATAATTTGGAAAAAATTGGCTCTATTACTTCAAGACGATTATTTTGCTTTGTGTGCAGTTGATATGGCTTATTGGGATATTTATGCTAAAATAAATTCTAAAACACTTCGAAGCTACTGGGCAGACGAGCAGGCTAAAACACCTCTTACCTCTTATACTATTGGTATTGATTCTTTAGAAATCATGAAGCAAAAAATCATAGAAAAACCATGGCCTATTTATAAGATTAAATTAGGAACTCCTAATGACATTCAAATTGTAGAAAACTTACGTAAAATTACCAATTCGGTTTTTAGAATTGATGCTAATTGCGCTTGGACAGCTAAACAAACTATTGAGAATTCTAAAATATTAAAATACTTGAATGTAGAATTTATTGAACAACCGCTCAAGTCTGATGATATTGAAGGCATGAAAAAAGTAAAATCCGAATCCTATTTACCAATAATTGCCGATGAGAGTTGCCAGAGAGAAACAGATGTTTCTATTTGCAGTGAATTGTTTCATGGAATTAATATAAAACTAATGAAATGTGGTGGAATTACTCCGGCTTTGAGAATGATTAAAGTGGCAAGGGAATCAAGATTACTTCTGATGGCTGGCTGTATGACCGAATCAACAATTGGAATATCTGGCTTAACTCAAATAGCATCGCTTTTAGACTATTTAGATGCCGATGGCGCATTACTTCTAAGACAAGATATAGCAAGTGGTGTAACATTTAATTTAGGGAATATTGTTTATTCAAATACATTCGGTACTGGGGCAAAATTATACACATAATTAATCGCAAAATGTTAATAACTTCAATGCTAAAAGGGCTATTTTTACCTTAATATCATTCCTGTTTTTATATATTTGCGTGTTAGACAAAAAAATACATTTTTACGATAATTTTATTATGAGCGACGAAATTAAAAAGAACAATTATTCAGCAGATAGTATTCAAGCCTTAGAAGGAATGGAGCACGTTAGAATGCGTCCATCAATGTATATTGGAGATGTCGGAGTTAGAGGATTACACCATTTAGTTTATGAGGTTGTTGATAACTCTATTGATGAGGCAATGGGCGGACATTGTGATACAATCAGTGTTGCAATCAATGAAGACGGTTCAGTTACCGTTGAAGATAACGGCCGTGGTATTCCAGTAGATATTCACAAAAAAGAAGGTGTTTCTGCATTAGAAGTTGTAATGACTAAAATTGGTGCAGGAGGTAAGTTTGATAAAGATTCTTATAAAGTATCTGGTGGTCTTCATGGAGTTGGGGTTTCTGTAGTAAATGCACTTTCAAAACATTTGCGAGCTACAGTACACAGAGATGGAAAAATATACGAGCAAGAATACGAAAGAGGAAAATCGCTTTATCCAGTGAAACAAATTGGTGAAACGACTAAAAGAGGAACCATAGTTACTTTTTACCCAGACAATCAAATTTTTACACAAACTACTGAATTTACGTACGATACATTATCTGCGCGGATGCGTGAGTTGTCTTATTTGAATAAAGGAATTACCATCACTTTTACGGATAAACGAGAATTAGACAAAGATGGTAATTTTGTACAAGAAGTTTTTCATTCTACCGAAGGGTTGAAAGAGTATATCCGTTATCTTGACGGAAACCGTGAGCCTATTATTGCTCATGTAATTTCAATGGATTCTGAAAAAGGAGAAATACCAGTTGAGGTTGCCTTGATATACAATACCAGTTATACAGAGAATATTTTTTCTTATGTTAACAACATCAATACGCACGAAGGAGGAACGCACTTACAAGGTTTTAGAACAGGTCTAACGCGTTCGTTAAAGAAATATGCAGATGCTTCTGGAATGTTAGATAAACTGAAGTTCGAAATTGCTGGGGATGATTTTCGTGAGGGATTAACTGCTATTATTTCAGTAAAAGTTGCTGAGCCACAATTTGAAGGACAGACTAAAACTAAACTTGGAAATAGAGAAGTGGTATCTCCAGTAAGTCAAGCGGTTGGAGATATGATTGAAAATTATTTGGAGGAAAATCCAAATGATGCTCGTATCATTGTTCAAAAAGTAATTTTGGCTGCTCAAGCACGACACGCTGCTAAGAAAGCACGTGAAATGGTGCAGCGTAAAACCGTTCTTGGTGGTGGTGGTTTACCCGGAAAATTATCAGATTGTTCAGAGCAAGACCCTGCAAAATGCGAAGTATATCTTGTCGAGGGAGATTCGGCAGGGGGGACTGCAAAACAAGGACGTGATAGGGCTTTTCAAGCTATTTTGCCTTTACGTGGTAAGATTTTAAATGTGGAAAAAGCCATGCATCATAAAGTTTTTGAGAACGAAGAAATACGAAATATTTTTACCGCTCTTGGTGTAACCATAGGAACTGCCGAAGATAGTAAAGCATTAAATTTAGAAAAATTACGCTATCATAAAGTAATTATTATGTGTGATGCCGATGTCGATGGTAGCCACATTTCTACTTTAATATTAACATTCTTCTTCCGTTTTATGAAAGAATTAATTGAAGAAGGTCATGTTTACATTGCTGCACCACCTTTATATTTAGTTAAAAAAGGAAGCAAAAAAGAGTATGCATGGACAGACAATCAGCGTGATATTGCTAATGAAAAAATGGGAGGAAGCGCAGCGATTCAGCGTTATAAAGGTCTTGGAGAAATGAATGCAGAACAATTGTGGGAAACAACAATGGACCCTAATTTTAGAACCCTTCGTCAAGTAACTATAGATAGTTTAGCGGAAGCTGATCGTGTATTTTCGATGTTAATGGGAGACGATGTTCCGCCACGTAGAGAGTTTATTGAGAAGAATGCAGTATACGCCAAAATCGATGCTTAAAAAGTTTAAAATATAAGGTGTACTTTTTTTATACCAAAAGTTTTTTTTAGGTTATGAAGAAAGCACTGTTTTTTATTTTGTTAATTAGTAATAGTGGTTACTCTCAATCTTTTGACCCAAAGGTTTTGGAACATATAGATGAATTTTTTAATGATGCAGTTTATTATGCTGATCAATTTATAACTCCAGCCAACGATGCAGCTGTTTATCAGTCGTCTGGTGTCTGGGTTTTTTCTGCTAAAAAAAATAAACGTTGGAGTACTACTTTTGGAGTACATACTAACGTTTTTTTTGTTCCAAATCGTGATCGAACATTCATTTTAAAAGATTCCGATTTTACTTTTCTTAAAATTCAAGGTGCAACATCAGCAACAATTCCCACAGCTCTTGGAAATGGAGAGCAAATAAATATTGTTGATATTTACGGTATCATTAATCCAAATTATCCAATTCAAACGCCCAAAGGAATCAATGAAAATCTGATAGTTTATCCGCACCTTTCCGCAGCGGTTTCATTAGGTTCAGGAACGGAATTAATTGCCAAGTTTGCGCCAAAAACTAAAATTAAAAGAGGCGAATACCAAGTATATGGTTTTGGTTTAAAGCACAATATAAGTCAATATATTAAAGCTTTGGAAACTAAAAATATCAATCTAGCGATGACTTTGAGCAATTCTAGAGAAAATATAAGTTTCGATTTTATAGATATTCAGACCAATTTTGGAACTCTTGGTATCAATAAAATTAACGGAAATGTAAGCACTTGGCAGTTTCAAACCAATGTTTCTAAATCGTACAATAATTTTGAATTTATGCTAGGTTCTATCGTTAACAGTAGCGATTTTAAATATAAATTTTCAGGTTATAAAGGAACTATTGATAAAGTCATAACTTTTCCAGGAAGTTCCTCACAGGCCTTCCTAAACGAAAAACTAAAAGACATTTACAAAACAAAAATTAATACTATCTTTGAGCTTTCAGTTGCTTATAGATGGAATAAAGTATATTTTCAATCGTCAATTGCGTTTAATAAATTTGTGAACTCTAATTTTTCCATTCATTATAAAGTAAATTAATTTTCTTTCTTGTGTAATGATTTCTAAAATCTAATTTTAATAATTTAATCAATATAAACATAAAACAACAACAAAATGAAAGTTACAATTGTAGGAGCAGGAAACGTAGGTGCTTCATGTGCAGACGTTATTTCTTATAGAGGAATTGCTAGCGAAGTGGTATTATTGGACATCAAAGAAGGGTATGCTGAAGGTAAGGCAATGGATTTGATGCAATGTGCTACAAATACAGGTTTTAATACTCAAATAATCGGAGTTACTAACGATTATTCAAAAACAGCAAATAGTGATGTAGTGGTAATTACTTCCGGAATTCCAAGAAAACCAGGAATGACTCGTGAAGAATTAATCGGAATTAATGCTGGAATTGTAAAATCGGTTGCTGAAAATATTCTAAAATTTTCTCCCAATACAATTATTGTAGTTGTTTCAAATCCTATGGACACGATGACCTACCTAACATTAAAAGCTACAGGTCTTCCAAAAAATAGAATTATAGGTATGGGTGGTGCTTTAGACAGTTCTCGTTTTAGATATTATTTATCAAAAGCATTAGAAAAACCTTCAAATGATATTTCTGCAATGGTAATTGGAGGTCATGGTGATACGACTATGATTCCGTTAACTAGATTGGCATCCTATAACGGTATTCCAGTTTCTGAATTTTTATCTCAAGAAGCTTTAGATAAAGTTGCGGCAGATACTATGGTTGGTGGAGCAACTCTTACAGGGCTTTTAGGTACTTCGGCTTGGTATGCTCCTGGAGCTTCTGTAGCCTATCTAGTAGATAGTATTTTAAACAACCAACATAAGATGATTGCTTGCTCGGTCTTATTAGAAGGGGAGTACGGACAATCTGATATTTGCATTGGAGTTCCTTGTATTATTGGTCGTAACGGAGTTGAGCAAATTTTAAATATTGAACTTAACGATAGCGAAAAAGAAAAATTTGCTAAAAGTGTTGATGCTATTCGAAACATGAATGCTGATTTAGCTTCGGTTTTATAAAATCAATTTATATTTATTAAAACGGTAATCTTAAATTTAAAGGTTGCCGTTTTTTTTGTTTGAAAGATTTAAAAAAGTTCTATCTTCGCTTTTTAAAAAATTAAATATGAAATACATAACTCTTTGTCAATTAGTTTTATTAGTCGCTTTATCTTCTTGTTCTAATGATAGTTCACCTTCACAAGAAGTGCCAAAAGATGATGGCGTAGCAACCAACTTTTATCCAATAAAAGAAAGTAATTATTGGATTTATAAAACAGAAAACACCTCAGTTAATCCTAATACTATAGGTAGAGATTCTTTATATATTGAAAAAGAAGTTGAAATTAATGGTTTTACGTATCAAAAAATGAAAACTAAATTCCTTCCAACAGGATTTTATTGTGGGGCTTTAGAAAATAATGCTATACGAGTAGACGGTAAAATGATTAAACTATCTGGGGATCTTTCTGTAAATATTGTCGAAAATTTACCCGTTAATTTTTCAGTAAATGATTTTGTTATTTTTAAAGAAAATGCAACCTCAAATGAAGAATTCGGAAAAGTTTCTGGAACAATAGTCAATACAACAGCATTACCAGGATATCCATTAACGGTTAATTATGTTTTATCTGCTAAAGAAGACGGTAGTCTAACTACATTTAAATCGAATGGTGTTGATTATACCGATGTTAAAAAAGTAAAGTTGGTTTTAAATCTAAAAGTATTTGCTAAGACAGATTTTCTGTCAATAGATTTTTTATCTCCTAATAATCAAGAGGTTTTAGTCTCTGAGCAATATTATGCAAAAAATTATGGTTTAATTAAATCAGAAACTAAAATAAATTACACTTTAAATCCATTAATCGATAGTTTTACAACTCTAGAATTTCCTTTAACAGGAAGTCAAAGTAGTAATGATTATTTACTTTCCAAATAAATAAATCAAGGATTTAATTTATATTTCGTTCAAATATTTCTTGAATGTCTACTACTATTTATTTTTTTAATATTAATCGATAAATAAATTGGTTAATCTACTCCAGAATTATATATTTGCACGTTTTAAAAAATGATGCCGACTTAAATTCACTTTTAAGAAGGTATTTATTTTATTTAATCAACCACAAACTAAACAAACAGAATTAATTAATTTTTAGTAATAATGCAGAATAGAGGACTAGTTAAATTTTTCGCAATTTTATTTGCATTGGTAAGCATTTACCAACTTTCTTTCACTTTCGTATCTCATAATGTAGAGAGCGATGCAAAAACTTTTGCAAATGGTAATTCAGAAAAAGAATTAAAATATTTAGATTCCATTGGAAAAGAAAAGGTATTTAATCTCGGATTTACTGACTTTACTTATAATGAAGTAAAAGATAAAAAAATCAATAAAGGTCTTGACCTTGAAGGAGGAATCAATGTACAACTTCAGATTTCTGTAAAAGACATTATTAAAGGATTAGCTAATAATTCTAAAAATCCAACTTTCAACAAAGCACTTGCTGATGCTACAGCAAATAGAGTTGGAAATCAAGATTATATTGATGCTTTTTTTGAAGCGTTTGATAAAGCCTCTGCTGGAACTGTAAAGTTAGCTTCGCCTGAAATTTTTTCAAATAAAATTGTTGGAGACGAAGTAAACTTTAGAATGACTGACGACCAAGTTAAAAAGGTAATTAGACGTAAAGTAGACGAGTCTATCGAAAGTGCTTTTGAAGTTCTAAGAAAACGTATTGATAAATTTGGAGTAACACAACCTAACATTCAAAAGATTGGAGAATCCGGAAGGATATTAGTGGAACTTCCTGGTGCAAAAGATGTAGATCGTATTAAGAAATTATTACAAAGTACTGCACAATTAGAGTTTTGGGAAACCTATAAAATTGATGATTTAGGTAATTTCTTAATGGCTGCAAACAATGCTTTGAAGCTAACTGAAAAATCAGCAGTAAATGTGAAACAAACCGCTAAAACAGGAATTGATACTTTATTGACAGATAAAGTGAAAGATACTGTTGCTGATGCAAAAGATTTAGGGCCTTTATTATCCAAATTCGTTAGCCAAGGTGGAGGTCCAGTTCTTGCTGTTTCTGATCCTAAGGATACTTCTGCAATAAATGGGTATTTGAAACGACAAGATATTAGAAATTTATTACCAGCAGACAAGCGTTATGCTAAATTTGTATGGGGTAAACCTTCTGTAAATGTTGATGAGAAAACAAAAAAAGAGGTTGAAACTGTAGAACTATATGCTTTAAAAGGAAATAGAGACAACCAAGCTGCTATGAGTGGTGGAGTAGTAACTGATGCTAAAGACTCATTCGACCAATTAGGAAAACCATCGGTAACGATGCAAATGAACGGTCAAGGTGCAAAAGCTTGGGAAGAATTGACAGGAAAAGCATTTACTCAAAAAAGCAATATCGCTATTGTTTTAGATGATATTGTTTATTCTGCACCTGGAGTGTCTAGCGGACCGATATCTGGTGGTAGATCAGAAATTTCTGGAGTTTTTGATGTTACTGAAACTAAAGATTTAGCTAATGTTTTAAGAGCAGGTAAATTGCCAGCTTCTGCTGAAATTGTGCAATCCGAAGTAGTAGGGCCATCTTTAGGACAAGAAGCTATTGATAACGGTACGAATTCGGCTATTATTGGTTTGTTAATCGTTTCCTTATGGATGATGGTGTATTATGGTAAATCAGGTTTATATGCTAATATCGCTTTAGCAATCAATCTTTTATTCTTATTCGGAATCTTAGCCAGTTTAGGAGCTGTATTGACTTTGCCTGGAATTGCAGGTATCGTTTTAACTATGGGTACTGCAGTCGATGCTAACATTATCATTTACGAAAGAGCAAAAGAAGAATTGCGTGCAGGAAAAACAATTGAAGAAGCTATTAAAGCGTCATTTGGATGGAAAGGAGCCATGCGTTCCATTGTAGATGCCAACGTAACTCACGTATTAACTGGAGCAGTATTATTAATTTTTGGAACAGGTCCAATTCAAGGTTTTGCAACTACCTTGTTAATAGGTATTGCAACTTCGTTATTTACGTCTATTTTTATCACTAGAATTTTATTAGATTGGAGCGTAAATAGAGGAAACAAATTAACGTTTGTTACTGGTTTCTCTAAAAATTTCTTCACCAATTTCCATTTTGATTTCTTAAAAGTAAAAAAATATACTTACATATTCTCATTAGTAGTTTGTGTGGTAAGTGTCGCTTCATTAGCAATAAATGGTTTGAATTACGGTGTTGATTTTAAAGGTGGAAGAACTTTTCAAGTACATTTTGAAAAACCAATTGCAGCCGAAGAAGTGAGAGAAGATTTACTTAAAGTTTTAGACGGTAGTGTTGAAGCTAAGATTTTTGGAAAAGACAATCAATTAAAAATTACAACTAAATTCAAGGTTGATGAAGCTGGTTCAGAAGCAGATCAAGCGGTGAATAAAATTTTGTACGATAATTTGAAAAAGCATTTTTCTGCAGACATGACGTATGAAAAATTCGTAAACAGTTATGATGGTAAACAATACGGTATTTTGCAAGCTTCTAAAGTAGGACCAACAGTTGCAGATGATATTAAAACCAATTCGTATTGGGCAGTTCTTGGAGCTATGCTTATTGTTGGATTGTATTTAGTAATCAGTTTCAGAAAATGGCAATACAGTTTAGGTGCAATCGCAGCGGTGGCGCATGACGTAATCTTCGTATTAGGAATTTACTCTTTATTATGGAAGTACATGCCATTCGGAATGGAAATCGACCAACATTTCATTGCAGCAATTCTTACCGTTATTGGTTATTCGATGAACGACACTGTTATTGTATTTGACAGAGTTCGTGAATATTTAGGTGGTAAAGCAAAAGGTAACTTTAACTCAATCGTGAACCAGTCGATTAACTCTACAATGTCAAGAACCATCAATACGTCATTAACAATGATTTTAGTATTGTTAATCATGTTCATTTTTGGTGGAGAATCTATCAGAGGATTTATCTTCGCTATGTTGATAGGTATTGTTGTAGGAACGTATTCATCATTGTTTATAGCAACTCCAGTTCTATGCGATACCATTTCTGATGCTGAACACAAAAGAATTGAAGAAGAACACAATAAAGCCTAATCGCTTTTTATATACCAGAAAATGCCCGATGTGAATCGGGCATTTTTTTTTAATTTTTGGTATCTTAGCGAGGTAAATTGTTTTCACAAGTAAAACCAATATAAACATTTTAATAATGATTTAAATGATAGTGCGCTACTATAAATATATTATAATTACACTACTTGTCTTCTGCTTCTCTTTTACAGAAAAGGAGAAGCCCTCTTTCACTTTTGTTCAATTGTGTGACACTCAATTAGGAATGGGAGGTTACGGGCATGATATAGAATCATTTAAAAAAGCAGTAATACAGATAAATGAACTTCATCCAGATTTCGTCGTTATTTGTGGCGATCTCGTTCATAACCCAACGGATAGTTCTTATGCTGATTTTAAAAAAATTAAGGCGGGTTTTAAAATGCCTTGCTATTGTGTACCTGGAAATCATGATGTAGGAAATATTCCTAATGGTGCAACACTAAAGTATTACAGAAAAACTATAGGAAAAGATTATTATAAATTTCAAAAGAAAGGGTTTACTTTTATTGTAACAAATTCCCAATTATGGAAAGTTAGTGTTGAAAATGAATCTGAGAAACACGATGTGTGGTTTAAAAAATCACTAAAAAAACAAAAAGCTAAATCCCATCCTATATTTGTTATGGGACATTATCCTTTATATGGTGTAACAATAGATGAAGAAGAAGGCTATTTCAATCTTCCTATACAAAAACGACAACAGTTGCTACAATTATTTCAGGAAAACAATGTTAAAGCCTATCTATCAGGTCATACTCACAAAACAGTGATAAACAATTATGATGGTATTCAATTAGTTAGTGGCGAAACTACCAGCAAAAATTTTGACGGAAATCCATTAGGATTTAGGGTCTGGTATGTTTCATCTTATACAACCCAACAGCGTTTTGTTGCTTTAAAACCTTAAATTATTTTATAAAGAGGATAGAGAAGTAGTTTTAAGATTTAGAAATTATTTGATGCCAAATCAAAAATGACAAATTAGAAGTCTACAATATTGTTTCACTTTGCAAAGAGATTCTGCTTCTGCATTTTTTATATTCGTAACTACTAACACTTTTTATCCAAAATGTTCTTTGCTTCCACATTTACATTGAACGCCTTGTTTATCTCTTTCTTCTTTAACATCAAGTCTACAAGACTCTTCGCTTCCAAAATTTACTATAAAAGTAAATAAATTCATCGCTTTTTTATAAAGACAATACCTTTTTTAATTAGGAGTAATTACTGATAATCAAAATTCATTTATAAAATTATCATTTTAAATATTGTTTTTGGATTAATAAATTAAAATTCAATTGACTACCTTTGAAATAGGAAAAACTATACATAATGGACTTAAACAAATTAAAAGGACAATTGCAAACAGAAGTTGATACTGCTTTTTTATACGATAGTATCGCTAATATTCAATCGGATGATAATTTGTCAAGGGTATTACAAAGTTTGGCAGAAATTGAAAAAGGGCATGCTAAGCACATGTTGAATAAGGTTTTGACTTTTGATTCAAATTATAAAATGCCTTTGCCATCTTCACGAGCAAAATTTCAATTAAAGTTAGGGAAGCTTTTTGGTTACAGTTCTATTATTAGTAATTTATCGAGCATTGAAAAGCAATTTGCAGTAAATGCTGTTAAAAATAAAATTGAAAATGGTGAAAAACCAACAGGGTTTGAGCACAATCATTTAAATATTATTGAAGCAGTTAATAATAATGCAGCTTTGAATGTATCAGGCGGATTTTTATCCAAATTTGAAAGTCGGCATAAATCGGTTGGTGGAAACGCCTTACGTGCGGCAGTATTAGGTTCTAATGACGGATTGGTTTCTAATATGAGTTTGGTAATGGGAGTTGCAGGGGCAGCCGTTTCAAACAATACCATTTTATTGACTGGAATTGCAGGTTTATTAGCAGGAGCAATATCTATGGCTTTAGGCGAATGGTTATCAGTACAAAGTTCAAGAGAATTAAATTTACGACAAATAGAACTTGAAACTGAAGAACTAGAAGCTTCTCCCGAAGAAGAAAAAAAAGAATTGGTTTTACTTTACCAAGCCAAGGGAATGAATGTAATTGAAGCTCAAAAATTAGCTGATAAAGCATTTGAAAATCCACAAACGGCTATAGATGCTATAATTACTGAGGAATTAGGTATTGATAAAGAAGAATTAGGTGGTTCGGCATGGGAAGCGGCAATTGCTTCTTTTGTACTTTTTTCTATAGGGGCAATAATTCCATTGTATCCATTTATGTTTTTAGATGGTAAAAATGCTATCTTTTTAAGTGTTGGAAGTAGTGTAATTGGACTTTTCGGAATAGGTGCTGCTATAACATTATTAACTGGTAAAAGTGTTTTGTTTTCTGGTTTCAGACAAGTTGCTTTTGGATTAGCTGCAGCAGCAGTAACATATGGAATAGGTTCATTAATAGGAGTTTCACTGGCAGGATAAGTATTTAGTTTTCAATAAAAATTTAACATTTAACAATAAAATTATGAATGACGCACATTTACACTTGATAGTAAACCATTTTCCAATTATCGGGACGGTTTTTGGATTAGGAATTTTGATTTCAGGAATGATTTTGAAGAACAATTCCGTGAAAACGGTTGCTTATGTCTTATTTATTGTAGCAGCGATTTTTGCAGCATTTAGTATGGGAACGGGAGAAGGAGCGGAGGAATTGGTAGAAGATATGCCCAATGTGGGAAAACAAATTATTCATGATCATGAAGAGTTGGCAGAAGGATTTGCAATATTGTTATATGTTATAGGCTTTATGTCTTTAATATCTATATATCTTTCAATTAAAAAAAATGCTTTAGGAAAATATAGTGCCATAATTACTCTTGTTTTGGTTTCAATTGCTGTGTTTTTAGCCAAAGAAGTTGGAACTTCTGGTGGAGAAATTCGTCACACAGAAATTAGACCTAAAGCCATTTTAGGGGCCGAAGCAGAACAAAAAACAGGTAGTAAAGAAAAAAGCGATGCGGATAATGATTAGTTAAAATTTCAAAAATAGTATACCAAAATTATTTCAACATAAAAAAGAGGATATTTTCTATTTAGAAATCATCCTCTTTTTTAAAATACTAGTTTATAGTTAACTAGTAAAGAGCAGTATCAGCAATTGTGCAACAAATATCCTTGAAATAGTCACTAATGGATATACTGTCGCATAGGACTGATTAGGAATATCTGAATCTAAATATTTCGTGCTAAAAGCTAATGCTGCAGGATCTGTATAAGCGCCACTCATAATACCTACTAATTGATAGAAGTTAAGTTTAAACACAAAACGACTTATCAATACCATAATTATTAATGGAACAAAAGTGATATAACATCCATAATAAATCCAAAGCCAACCGTTAAATTTAATGAAATTGTCATAAAAAGCCGCTCCAGCATGAATTCCGACGGCAGCAAAGAATAAGCATATTCCTAAATCTTTCATAAAATGTACCGCACCGTTATTGATGTAGGAATGAATAACCCCAATACCGCCATATCTACTTATAAATAAAGCAGTTAAAAGTGGACCAGCAGCAAATCCTAATTTTAAAGGAACTGGTAGCGTAGGAATAAATATTGGTATGGAACCAATAATAATTCCAATTATTAATCCGCCAAACAATGATAAAAAATCGGGTTCTAAAAGGCTTTTTTCTGAATTACCGATTATCTTTTCAACTTCTGAAATGGCTTCTTTATTTCCAACAATCAATAATTTGTCTCCATAATATAATTCTAAAGAAGGTTGAGCTAATAATTCTAATCCTGAACGAATAACACGAGTCACTTTTAAATCAAATTTATTGTGTAAATCTAATTCTGCTAAAGTTTTATGAGTAGCCGATTTTTTTGTTACAAGTATGTTTTTAGAAACTACATCCTCTTCTGATTCAATAAATAAATCAGTAGAAACCTTACCAACAAGACTTATAAAATGAGAAACTTCTTTTTTGTTTCCTACAACCATTAATACATCTTTATGATGAATTTTAGAGTCTAATGAAGGCGAGTAGACCACTTTTGAACCGCTATTTTTTAATCTTGAAATAATGATATTGTGAATATCTAATTCTTTAAAAATTTGATAAATACTTTTACCCAATAACTCTTGATTAGTAACTCTACACTTTTCATGAATAATTACATTTTCTCTATCAGTTGTTTTTATTTTAAGCAAAAAACTTTCTTTGATCAAATCAATTTTTAATACCGATTTAGATATAATAATTGTGATAATAATTCCAAAAACTCCCAGAGGATAAGTTATTGCATAAGCAATTGTTGGATCACCAAAAATTTTGGTTGGGAATTTGCTTTGTATTTCTTGTAATGTTGATTTAGCTGCTCCTAATCCAGGTGTATTTGTTACCGATCCAGACATTAAACCCACAGCGTTTTCAATATCAATTTTCGTAATTACGTGAATGAAATAAGTAATTAATCCGCCTAAAACAACAGTTCCAACAGCAAGAAAATTAAATAACAATCCGTCTTTTTTAAATGAAGAAAAGAAAGAGGGTCCAACTTGAATTCCAATCCCGTATACAAATAAAATTAAACCAAAATCTCTCACAAACACTAAAATACTCTCATCCATTCTATAGCCATAATGGCCTAAAAAAAGACCTACAAACATAACAGCCGAAACTCCGAGAGAGACATTTCCAATTCTAATTCTACCAATAAAAAAACCAACACTTATAGCAATTAATAATACAATTAACGACTGTGTAATATCTGGTTTGTCAATAGGAGAAAACAAGGTATAAAACCAATCAAACATAATTTTATAATTTAAATTGTTAAATAATAGTGCAAATGAATAACAACTTTATTAATGTTCATATGATAAAAATCAGTTAATTTTTTGTAAATTTAGAATTTTAAGAATGAATATTCTAATGAATCATGTTTATTCTAATGAATCATGTTTATTCTAAATATCTATTGTTCATTGATGTATAAAAGAAAGCGTTTTTGTGTATTTTTATTTCACATGATAAAAGTCAGTTTTTATGTCACTTTAGAATTTTAATTTTGGCATAGAATTATACAAGTAAGAATTTTTAAAATTAAGCAATATGAAAAATATTAGAGTCATTCAAGAATTACAAGATTTAGGAATTACAGGGTATCACGAAGTATCTTATAATCCAACTTATGAAGAATTATTTCAAGCTGAAATGTCTCACAAAAGAAAAGGATTTGAGAAAGGAGCTTTGACTGATACTGGGGCTGTTGCTGTAAAAACAGGAGTGTTTACAGGTCGTTCCCCTAAAGATAGATACATTGTTAAAGATGATATTACTAGAGATACTATTTATTGGGATGATAAGGTAAATTTCCCTACAACTAAAGAAGTTTGGGATGATTTAAAAACACTTGTTCTGGAACAACTTTCAACTTCTCCAAAATTATATGTTGTTGATGCCTTTTGTGGAACAAACGCTGATACAAGATTAAAAGTACGGTTTATAATGGAAGTTGCTTGGCAAGCGCACTTTGTAACCAATATGTTTATTAGACCTTCAATTTATGAATTAGAGACTTTTGGAGAACCTGATTTTGTGGTAATGAATGGTTCTAAAGCAACAAATCCTGATTGGCAAGAGCAAGAATTAAATTCTGAAAACTTTGTCGTATTTAATCTTGCTGAAAAAATTCAAATTATAGGAGGGACTTGGTACGGTGGCGAAATGAAAAAAGGAATGTTTGCTATGATGAACTATTACCTGCCTTTAAAAGGAATGGCCTCAATGCACTGTTCTGCAAACGTAGGTGAAAAAGGGGATGTAGCTATATTCTTCGGACTTTCAGGTACAGGAAAAACTACCTTATCAGCTGACCCAAAAAGATACTTAATAGGTGATGACGAGCACGGCTGGGATAACAATGGTGTCTTTAATTATGAAGGTGGTTGTTATGCAAAAGTAATTGACTTAAGCGAAAACAATGAGCCAGATATTTGGAGAGCCATTAAAAGAGATGCTTTACTAGAAAATGTAATTGTCGATGAGTATGGTGAAATCAATTATTTTGACCATTCCATAACAGAAAATTCTCGGGTTTCCTATCCAATTTTTCACATTAATAAAATAGTTTTGCCTTCAAAAGCAGGACACGCTAGTAAAATAATTTATCTTTCTGCTGATGCATTTGGTGTATTGCCCCCAGTTTCTATTCTAGATGAAGATCAAGCACAGTATCACTTCCTTTGCGGTTATACTTCTAAATTAGCGGGCACCGAAAGAGGAATTACCGAACCAGAGCCGTCATTCTCACCAGCATTTGGAGAAGCGTTCCTGACGTTGCATCCTACCATGTATTCTAAAACATTAATCGGAAAAATGAAAGAACACAATGCTAAAGCCTATTTAGTCAATACAGGTTGGAACGGTACAGGAAAACGAATTTCACTTAAAAATACTAGAGCCATCATTGATGCAATTATTAATAGTGAAATTGATGCAGCTCCAACAAGAGATATTCCATTCTTAAATTTAACTATACCAACAGCTTTAACAGGAGTAAGTGAAGGTTTGCTAGACCCAAGAGATACTTACAAAGACAAAGCGGAGTGGGAGCGTAAAGCCAAAGATTTATCCGCCAGATACATTAAAAATTTCCAACAGTATACTAATACAGAAGAAGGAAAACGTTTAGTTGCAGCAGGACCATCAATAGAAGTTCCTGTTTTAAATTAGAATTCTTTAAATTGATTCCTTAGTTTTAGAACATCTACAAATAGTTACAAAAATTACTTGTAGATGTTTTTTTGTTCAATTTTTTAATTGATTTGTTTTTTAAAATCTTTTTAAACTATATTTGCATCACAATAAAAAAACATGAAGATAAATCAATTGCACCATCATCATTATACCAATTGCTCTCAAGCGATGTGTTAATGATATGTGTGTATGTCACAATATTCTAAAAACCCGTTTGAGTAACTCCAAACGGGTTTTTTATTACCAAAAGGTGTACTCAAACAAAAATTAAAAAACAAATAATTGAGAATGACATTGCTTCGTTTCTCGCAAAAAAAACAATAAAATGAGTACTTTAAAAATTGCAATTCAAAAATCAGGTCGCTTAAACGAAGACAGCATTCAAATTCTAAAAGATTGTGGTATTTCTATTGATAACGGAAACGACCAACTTAAGGCGCAAGCTACTAATTTTCCTCTTGAAGTTTTGTTTCTCCGTAATTCCGATATTCCACAGTATTTAATCGATGGTGTTGTAGACGCTGCTATTGTTGGTGATAACCTTTTAGTAGAAAAAGGAAAAAACATTAAAGTTGTCCAAAAATTGGGTTTTTCTAAATGCAAAGTATCAGTGGCTGTCCCTAAAACATTCGAGTATAAATCTATAAAAGATTTAGACGGAATGCGTGTAGCTACTTCCTATCCAAATACAGTAACTGATTATTTTAATTCTTTTGGCTTAACGGTCGATATTCACCAAATTTCTGGTTCAGTAGAAATTGCTCCAAATATTGGTCTTGCTGATGCAATTGTTGATATTGTTTCTAGCGGAAGTACCCTGTTTAAAAACAATCTTAAAGAAGTAGAAGTTATTTTTAAAAGCGAAGCCGTATTAGCGGTATCTCCAAAAGTAACACCAGAAGTTCAAAAGCTAATAAACACACTTCAATTTCGTATAGAATCGGTTTTAAGAGCCAGAAAATCAAGATACATTTTAATGAATGTTCCAAATGATAAAATAAACGCTATTGGCAAAATTTTACCGGTTTTAAAAAGCTTAACTGTTATGCCTTTAGCCGAAGAAGGATGGAGTAGCGTTCACTCCGTAATTGATAAGGATACCTTTTGGGATGTAATTGATCAACTAAAGGAAGCAGGTGCAGAAGGTATTTTGGTTTGTCCAATAGATAAAATGGTGCTTTAATTCAATAAAAATGAATAAAATATACAATCCAGCAAGAGAAACTTGGTCTAAAATTTTAAAAAGACCAACTGCCAATTTTAGTGATATTGAAGAAACTGTAAAAGGCATTTTTATTGAAATTCAGAAAAAAGGAGATAAAGCTGTAGCCAAATACACTTCTCTTTTTGATGGAATTTCATTAACAGATATTCAAGTTTCTGATGATGAAATTCAAACAGCTATAAGTTTAGTTTCTGATGAATTAAAAGAAGCGATTCAATTGGCAAAATCGAATATTGAAAAATTTCATAGCGCTCAAAAAACAGCTAAAATTGAAATTGAAACGACCGAAGGTGTGCAATGCTGGCAAGAAAAACGCCCAATACAAAAAGTTGGATTATATATTCCTGGCGGAACAGCTCCTTTGTTTTCAACCGTATTAATGCTGGCGGTTCCTGCTAAAATTGCTGGATGTCAAGAAATAGTTTTGTGTTCACCACCCGATAAAAACGGAAAAATTAATCCGGCTATCTTATATACTGCCCAATTATGTGGAGTGAATAAAATTCTAAAAGTTGGAGGAATTCAGGCTATTGCTGGAATGACTTTTGGTACAACAACTATTCCTAAAGTATATAAAATTTTTGGACCTGGAAATCAATTTGTAACCGTTGCTAAACAATTTGCAACTCAGTTTGGTGTTGCAATAGATATGCCAGCTGGTCCTTCAGAATTATTAATTGTAGCCGACGAAAGTGCCAATGCTAGTTTTGTAGCTTCCGATTTATTGAGTCAAGCCGAACACGGGGGAGACAGTCAGGTAATTTTAGTAACTACTTCAAAAGATTTTATTGACGCTGTTGAAAAAGACGTTAGTAGTCAAATAAAAAGTTTGCCAAGAAAAGCTATTGCAGAAAAAGCCATCAAAAACTCAAAATTAATTTATGTCGAAAATAACCAAATTGCCATAGATTTAATAAACGAATATGGTCCAGAACATTTTATTATTTGTAGTAAAAACGAAAAGTATTACGTCGATAATATTCAAAATGCGGGCTCTATTTTTATAGGAAATTATACGCCGGAAAGCGCAGGAGATTATGCTTCTGGGACTAATCACACCTTGCCAACCAACGGGTATGCCAAGAATTATAGCGGAGTAAATTTAGATAGCTTTATGAAATCGATGACCTTTCAGAAAATATCTGAAAAAGGCATTCAAAATATTGGGAGCGCCATTGAAATTATGGCTGAAGCCGAGGGATTGCAAGCCCATAAAAATGCTGTTACACTAAGATTAAAAGCGATTGAAAATGGAAAATAGTTTTGATATAAATAGTTTAGTCCGTGAAAACGTCAAGCTGATGAAGCCCTATTCTTCGGCTCGCGACGAATTTGAGGATTTTGATACTGCTGATATGATTTTCTTGGATGCCAATGAAAATCCATTTCAGAATGGCGTAAATCGCTATCCAGATCCGCAACAAAGCAGTCTAAAAGTAGTTTTGGCAAAACAAAGAAACGTTAACCCAAATCAAATTTTACTAGGAAACGGTAGTGATGAAGTATTGGATTTAATCTTTAGAGCTTTTTGCGAACCAAAAGTAGATAATGTAATTACTTTGCCACCAACGTATGGAATGTATGGCGTTTTGTCTAATCTAAATGATATTGAAAATAGAGAAGTGCTGCTTTCAACCCATTTTCAACCTCAAGTAGAGAAGATTTTAGAAACAGTTGACGAGAAAACTAAAATCATCTTTTTATGTTCGCCAAATAATCCAACAGGGAATTCTTTTTCGGATGAAAGTGTGGTCAAATTGCTACAAAATTTTAAAGGTTTGGTCGTGATTGACGAAGCCTATATCGACTTTTCTAAAAAAGAAAGTTGGTTGGCAAAAATTGACGAATATCCAAATTTAGTAATCACGCAAACACTTTCAAAAGCGTATGGTTTGGCAGGAATTCGATTGGGAATTTGTTATGCCTCAGCTCCGATAATTTCGGTTTTAAACAAAATAAAACCACCTTACAATGTGAACGAATTGACGCAGTTAAGAGCTTTGGAAAGATTGAGTAATCCAGATAAAATAAAATCAGAAATTCAATCAATTATTGAACAAAGGTCAGCATTACTTAAAGTTTTGGTTGACGTAAATTTTGTCAAAAAAATATACCCAACGGAAGCCAATTTTATCTTGATAAAAGTAGATGATGCTAACAGAAGATACGACGAATTGATTGCCAAAGGAATTGTAATTCGCAACCGGACAACACAGCCATTATGCGAGAACACCTTGCGTTTGACTATTGGAACTGAACAAGAAAATGAAAAATTAATAGAAGCTTTGGCTTCTTTAATAAAAATATAAAAATGAAAAAAGTACTTTTTATAGATCGAGATGGAACAATGGTTTTGGAACCAACCGATTATCAATTAGACAGTTTCGAAAAACTGGAGTTTTATCCAAAAGCCTTTCAATATTTAGGGAAAATTGCTACCGAATTGGATTTTGAATTGGTGATGGTGACCAATCAAGATGGTTTGGGAACCAATTCGCATCCTGAAGCTAATTTTTGGCCTGTGCATAATTTGGTAATGAAAGCTTTCGAAAATGAAGGAGTTGTTTTTGACGCTGTTTATATAGATAAAACTTTTCCTCATGAAAATGTAACTACCAGAAAACCAGGAACGGATATGTTGTTAAAATACATCAACAACCCAGCATATGATTTGGAAAATTCTTTTGTCATCGGAGACAGAATAACCGACGTGGAATTGGCCAAAAATCTGGGTTCAAAAGCCATTTATATTAGTAATAACGAAGAATTAGGAAGCGATGAAATTTCGTCAAAAAGACATGAATTGGATGCTGTTATCGCTTTAAAAACCACAGAATGGAAAACGATTTACGAGTTTTTGAAAATGAAGGAACGTTCAGCTACAATTTCTAGAAAAACGAATGAAACGGATATACACATCAATTTAAACCTAGACGGAACCGGAAAAAGTAAAATCGATACTGGAATTGCTTTTTTCGACCACATGCTGGATCAAATCGCTCGTCATGGACAAATGGATTTGGAAATCATCGTAAAAGGCGATTTAGAAGTCGATGAGCACCACACGATCGAAGACACGGCAATTGCCCTGGGAGAAGTTTTTGCCAAAGCATTAGGAAACAAATTAGGAATAGAACGTTACGGTTTTTGTTTGCCTATGGACGACTGTTTATCGCAAGTAGCCATTGATTTTGGGGGTAGAAACTGGTTGGTTTGGGAAACCGAATTCAAACGTGAAATGGTGGGAAAGATGCCAACGGAAATGTTCTATCATTTCTTTAAATCCTTTTCGGATGGAGCAAAAGCCAACATCAACATAAAAGCAGAAGGAACGAATGAGCACCACAAAATTGAAGCGATTTTCAAGGCTTTTGCCAAAGCAATAAAAGTTGCCGTTAAAAGGGATACAGAAAAAATGATTTTACCTAGTACGAAAGGGATGTTGTAATTCACCTAACCCCCGAAAGGGGAATTAGAAAGTAATTCAAAAGAAATAGATTATGAATCATAATATAATACAACCCTTATCAACTCCCCCTTCGGGGGATGGGGGGATTGTTATCATAAATTACGGAGCTGGAAACATTCAAAGCATCATGTTTGCCATCGAAAGATTGGGTTACAAAGCGGTTTTGAGCAACAATCCTGACGAAATAAAAGCAGCGGACAAAGTGATTTTTCCGGGAGTGGGAGAGGCGAGTTATGCAATGAAAATGCTTCAGGAAAGCGGTTTGGATGTTTTAATTCCTACGCTGAAACAACCCGTTTTCGGAATTTGTTTGGGTATGCAATTGATGTGCAACCATTCGGAAGAAGGTGATACCAAAGGATTGGGGATTTTTGATGTAAATGTGTTGAAATTTTCTAATAAAGTAAAAGTACCACAAATGGGCTGGAACACTATTTATAACTTGAAATCCGATTTGTTCAAAGGAATTGCCGAAAACGAATATATGTATTTGGTACATAGTTTTTATGCGCCTATTTGCGGGGAAACGATTGCCACTACCAATTACGAACTAGAATATTCATCGGCTTTAGAAAATGATAATTTCTATGGAACCCAATTTCATCCCGAAAAAAGTGGCGATGTTGGGGAGCGAATTCTTGGTAATTTTTTAAAGCTATAAATTTAAATGGCAATGGCAAAAATCAATTTCAATAGCAATTTTTAAATCTGAAATCAAAAATCGTTAATCTTCAATCAAATGAGAATAATACCTGCAATAGACATCATCGAAGGGAAATGTGTTCGATTATCAAAAGGCGATTACAATACTAAAATTATATACAACGAAAATCCGCTAGAGGTAGCGAAATCATTCGAAGCGCACGGAATTGAATACTTACATTTAGTCGATTTAGATGGAGCGAAATCGAATAAAATTGTCAATTATAAAATATTGGAACAAATTGCTTCTCAAACCAAATTAAAAATTGATTTTGGAGGCGGTTTGAAGGCTGATTCTGATTTAAAAATTGCTTTCGAATCTGGGGCAAACCAAATCACTGGAGGAAGTATTGCTGTGAAAAACAGAGTTATTTTCGAAAAATGGATTGCTGAATACGGTTCTGATAAAATCATTCTTGGTGCCGATGCTAATAACGAAAAAGTTGCTGTTTCTGGATGGTTAGAAGATTCAAATGAAGACTTAGTGCCATTTATTCAGGATTATCAAAACAAAGGAATTCAATATGTAATTTGTACCGATATTGCAAAAGACGGAATGCTCGAAGGACCAAGTTTTGATTTGTATGCCAAGATTTTATCAGAAGCCAAAGGAATTAAATTAATTGCCTCTGGAGGAATTTCAACTTTTGATGAATTGCCTAAACTAGCTGAATTGGGTTGCGAAGGAACAATAATTGGCAAAGCGATTTACGAAGGCAGAATTTCGTTAAAACAATTGGAAAAATACATAATAGGTTAGAAATAAGAAGTTAGAGGTTAGAAGTAGTTGGAATATAAAATTATCTCTTCTAATTTCTAACCTTTAACTTTGTATTTATTTATAACTTCGTATTTTTAACCTATAACCTTAAATTATGGTACAAGATTTAAAAGCAAGAACTAAAAAATTTGCTATTGATTGTGGAAAGTTATGCAGAAATTTTCCTAATTCAAGAGAGTATAATGCTTATGTTAATCAATTAATTAGATGTTCGAGTTCAGTAGGTGCAAATTATAGAGCTTCACAAAGAGGAAAATCTACAGCGGATTTTATTAATAAATTAAAAATAGTTGAAGAAGAAGCAGATGAAAGCCATTTTTTTATTGAAATTTTGTTGGAACTATATGATTTAGGCGATGAAAATGTAAAAAATGAAATGATAAGGTTATGTGAAGAAGCGAATGAATTAGTTGCAATAATTGTAGCTTCAATAAACACAGCAAAAAGTAAATTAAAGTGATTTTTTCTCGGTTAGAATCCTCTAACTTCTAACCTCTAACTTCTAACTTCAAATAATGCTAACAAAAAGAATAATTCCTTGCCTCGATATCAAAAACGGAAGAACCGTGAAAGGTGTTAATTTTGTAGACTTGCGCGATGCAGGCGATCCTGTGGAATTGGCAAAAATCTATTCAGATGAAGGTGCGGATGAATTGGTTTTCCTGGATATTTCGGCAACGGAAGAACGCAGAAGTACCTTACTTGATTTGGTTCGTAAGGTAGCGGCAACCATCAATATTCCGTTTACGGTGGGTGGTGGAATTTCTACTGTCGAAGATGTTGAAGCTTTGTTGCAAAACGGAGCTGACAAGGTTTCCATTAATTCATCGGCCGTAAAAAATCCGCAATTGATTAATGATTTGGCTCAGAAATTTGGTAGTCAATGCGTGGTGGTAGCAATTGATGCCAAGCAAATAGATGGTGAATGGATGGTGCATTTGGTAGGAGGAAAGGTTCCCACCGAAATCCGATTATTTGATTGGGCACAAGAGGTGGAACAACGTGGCGCAGGAGAAATCCTATTTACCTCAATGAATCACGACGGAACGAAAAGCGGTTTTGCCAATGAAGCTTTGGCAACATTATCCGAAATGGTAAATATTCCAATAATTGCTTCGGGTGGAGCTGGAAATATGCAACATTTTGTTGATACCTTTGTAGAAGGAAAAGCCGATGCTGCATTGGCCGCAAGTGTATTTCATTTCAAGGAAATTGAAATAAAGACATTAAAAAAAGAACTTAAAAAAAATAATATCGAAGTTAGGATTTAAAAATCCCAAATCGAGAATCTTAAATCCTAAATTAAAATGAATATAGATTTTTCCAAAAGTGCTCACGGATTAATTCCAGCTATTATTCAAGACAATGAAACTAAAACCGTTTTAATGCTTGGATATATGAATGCAGAAGCCTATCAAAAAACAATTGACACACAAAAGGTTACTTTTTTCAGCCGATCTAAACAAAGACTTTGGACAAAAGGAGAGGAAAGTGGCAACTTTTTAAATCTAGTAGATATTAAAATTGATTGTGATAATGATACTTTTTTGGTTAAAGTAAATCCTGTAGGACCAACTTGTCATACAGGTACAGATAACTGCTGGCAAGATTCAAATAATCAAGAGTATGGATTTATTTCAAAACTAGAAAATACAATAAAAAACAGAAAAGAAAACGCTTCTTCTGATAAAAGTTATGTAGCTTCATTATTTGAAAAAGGAATTAATAAAATTGCTCAAAAAGTAGGAGAAGAAGCCGTTGAAGTAGTTATTGAAGCTAAGGATAATAATGACCATTTATTTTTGAACGAAAGTGCTGATTTGTTATTTCATTATCTTATTTTATTACAAGCAAAAGGATTTCAATTGAATGATGTGGTTTCAATATTAAAAGAACGAGAAAAATAATAGCAATAATTATTGTCTAAACTTCTTTTTTTAAACAATCAAAAAACTATATTTACTTTATAATTAAAGTTTATATAGTTTTTTTTAAATTTATATGGTTTCTAATACAAATAGCCTTTCAAAAGATATAGAAGACGAATTAATTGAGCCTCAACTCAACATACTTCTTACAACCGATGAAGACGATTTACGTCCGGTTTATATCTCAGGAAATTTCAATAATTGGCATACTCAAGACAGTCATTTTATGATGGAAAAAATCGGAAACGGTTTGTATCATTATAAATTTTCTAATGATTTTGTTTATCCAGAAGAGTTGCTTTACAAATTTACAAAAGGGGATTGGAGTGAGGTTGAGATTGATAAATATGGCAATAGAACTCCCAACCGAGTTTGCAATCAAAACTCAGGAGTTCGAAAAGAACATGTCGATAAATGGAGAAGAAATTGGTTGCCATTTAAGCCTAATTTTCTGCCTAAAGTGCATCTCATTTCTGAAGAATTTGAAATTCCTCAGCTCAACAAAACGCGAAGAGTTTGGGCATTGCTTCCTCATGATTACGACTCATCAAACGAACATTACCCCGTAATGTATTTGCAAGATGCTCAAAATTTATTCAATGAAAATGCGCAGTATGGCAATTGGGAAATAGACAAGAAGTTAGCGGTTATGGCCGAATACAATATAGGAAAGATTATCATTATTGCTATAGAACATGCCGAACAAGACCGAATAAAGGAATATAATGTTGGAAATACAATTTTAGGCGTTGGACAAGGAAAAAAATACATTCGTTTCATAACAGATACTTTAAAGCCTTTTGTAGATAAACAATTCAGAACAAAATCAGATCGGGAAAATACAGGTATAGGAGGTAGCTCTATGGGAGGTTTGGTTAGTATTTTTAGCGGAATAATGTATCCGGAAGTATATGGCAAGCTAATGATTTTTTCACCATCACTTTGGGTAATTCCTAAAATGGATTTTTCGAGTGCGGATTTTTCTGAACCCGGTGACACCAAAATTTATTTATATGCTGGTGGAGATGAAAGTGCCACTATGATTGATCACGTAAAAAAATTCAAAAAGAGAATGATTAAAAATGAATTTGTATCCAATAAAATGAAAATCAATTTAAGCATCAATATGCTGGGAAAACACAATGAAACTTATTGGAGTGATGAGTTTCCTAAAGCAATTGAATGGCTTTTTTTTAATACTAAAGACAACTAATTCTATGAAAATAAATACAATAAAAAACCTAGAAAGCTTTACCGGTATTATTCTAATTCCTGTATTCGAAACCTATTCTAAAAGTTTAGTGCCGATTGAATTTCACGGTGTTTCGGTTTCGGCAAAAGTTTTTTACGGCAAAAAAGATACTTGTTATTTAGTCGAAAAATACGATTCAACTCACATATTCATAGGTATAGGAAAAACGATAGACTATAAATCTTTAAAAACTATTTTCAGAAGAATTGCAACAAAAAATAAAGAATTATTTGGAGACAATGTTGCATTATTCTTACCCGATGAATTTAAAAGCGAGCAAGTTGAAGCTGCTATATCAGGATTACTTTTAGGAACTTATGATTTAGGGCATTTTAAAAAAGAGAAAGTAAATCATCCTTTTTTAAATTCTGAATTTGTTTTGCAAATAGTTTCAAAACAAAATTTCGAAGAAACTGCAATAAGAGCTACCAAAATAGCTTCGGCTCAATTAGAAATATTAAATTTAGTAGATTTACCGTCAAATAAAATCACTCCAAAATATTTGTCAAATTGGGCAATTGAAACAGGAAATAAATTCGGATTTACTACTGAAGTATTTGGTTTTGAAGATGCAACTAACAAAAAATTAGATTCGTTTTTATCAGTAGGAAAAGGAAGCGATAAAGAACCTCAGTTTGTAATTATGAATTACATTCCAGAAAATGCTGATGCTAAAACAAAGCATGTGGGTTTGGTTGGAAAAGGAATTACATTTGACACTGGAGGATTAAACATAAAAACTACCGGAATGGTTCACATGAAATGTGATATGGCTGGTGGAGCAGCTGTTTTTGGTGCTATGCAACTCATTTCCGATTTAAAATTGCCAGTAAAAGTAACAGCAATTGTACCCTGTTGCGAAAATGCTGTCGATAATAAATCATTTTTGCCAAGCGATGTAATAAATAGTTACAGTGGTCATACTATAGAAATTATTGATACTGATGCAGAAGGAAGATTGGTTCTTGCCGATGGCTTATCCTATCTCATAAAAAATTATGCTCCAGAAGTAATTGTTGATATTGCTACTTTAACAGGTAGTAGTGTTGGAACTTTTGGGTACGAATGTGCAGCTTTGTTTACCAATAATGAATCCATTTCTAAAAAACTACAGCAATCTGGCGACTATGTGGGTGAAAGACTTTGGCAATTACCACTTTGGGATGCCTATAAACCTGATATCGAAAGTGATATTGCTGATGTGAAAAATTATAGCGGAAAACCTGTAGCTGGAGCAATTAGTGCTGCTAAATTTTTAGAGTTTTTTACTGAAGAGCATACCGCTTGGGCGCATCTTGATATTGCTGGGGTTGCTTTTGGTGATGATGAATTTGCCAAAAGTAAACATGCAACGGGGTATGGTGTTCATCTATTAACTAATTTTATTGAAAATCTATAAATCATGAATAATCCAAAAACGTTTGTCTGTATTTCTAATTATTTTAAAGGTGTCGATTTTTTAATTAATTTAAAAAAACTAGGAAATAAAGTCTTCCTAGTCACTTCAGAAAAGCTCCGAGATAAATCATGGCCAGTAGAATATATTGATGAGATTTTTTTTATGGAAGGGCAAGACACAGATTGGAATTTGGAACATTTATTACTAGGAGTTGGGAATTTAATGCGAAATCATAAAATAGATGCTATTGTTGCACTAGATGATTTTGATGTAGAGAAAGCTACTTATTTGCGAGAAAATCTTCGAATTGATGGAATGGGTCAAACTACAGGTCGCTATTTTAGAGATAAACTAGCTATGAGAATGCGCGCCAAAAGTTGTGGCATTTCTAATCCAAGTTTTTGTTCTTTATTTAATGATTTTGATATTAATATTTTTGCCGATACTGTTGCTTCTCCTTGGGTATTAAAGCCTAGATCTGAGGCTTCAGCATCAGGAATTATAAAGGTATATGATAAGGATAGTTTGTGGATGCATATTAATGAATTAGGAAATAATCGCTTTAAATATTTAGTAGAGCAATTTCGCCCAGGTGATGTGTACCATTGTGATAGTTTAATTTTAGACGGTAAAATTATTTTTAGCATAACTTCAAAATATTTGGCAACACCAATGGAAATTTCTCAAGGAGGTGGCATTTTTAGAAGTGCCAATATTCCTTATGATTCTCCTGATGATAAGGCAATTAAGAAAGTAAACGAACAGGTGATTAAGGATTTCGGATTAAAACATGGCACAGCACATTCTGAATATATCAAATGCCATGAAGATGGAAAGATTTATTTTCTAGAAACGTCCTCTCGTGTTGGTGGTGCTCATCTAGCTGAAATGATTGCATCAGCGTCTAATATAAATTTGTGGGCAGAATGGGCAGCCATAGAAAATGCCTTAGCAAAAGAAATTGAATATAAACTTCCTGAAGTAAAAAATGAATATGCAGGAATTGTTTTAACCTTGTCAAAATACCAACATCCTGATTTGTCCTCTTTTTCAGATGAAGAAATTTGTTTTAGAGTGCCTTTAGAATATCATGCAGGTTTAATTGTAAAATCCAACAAACACGAAAGAATTTTAGAATTATTGGATGATTATGCTGATAGATTTGCAAAAGATTTTACTGTTATTGGAACTCAAAAGGAAGTGAAGGATTTACATTAGGATAAACTTTAGGTTTATACAATATGCATAATTTCTAGAAGTAAAAAGTATTTAAATTGAGATTGTTTCGAATTAGATTTATTATAAATATATCATTATTATGCTATATTTGTTTAGATAAAACTTTTACAACATGTCAATATCCAATTTATTAAGAAAAAAATCTGCGAATGCAATTGTTCAAGAAGGGGGTGACGGCGAACCACATTCGGGATTGAATAAAGTTTTAACAGTAAGAGATTTAACTTTTTTCGGTATTGCGGCAATAATAGGAGGCGGAACTTTTAGTGCTATTGGAAACGCTTGTTTTTCTGGAGGTCCAGCTGTTGTTATTTTATATATAATGTGTGCAATTGCCTGTGGATTTACTGCAATGTGTTATGCTGAGTTTGCTTCAAGAGTTCCCGTCTCTGGCAGTGCTTACACGTATGCTTATGTTTCTTTTGGCGAACTTTTTGCATGGATTATAGGTTGGGCTTTAATTATGGAATATTCTATTGGAAACATTTATATTGCCTTTTCTTGGAGTGGCTATTTTACCAATTTAATCGAAATCTTTAATATTCATATACCTGAATGGTTAACCATAAATTACAAATCAGCACAAGATGCTTTTTTAGCCAATAATGGTGACGAAGGATTAATGGCTTGGCAAAATGCTCCAGTTCTTGGTGGTTTAAAAATAATTTTTGATTTACCTGCAGTCGTTATTAATCTTTTAATTACTTATTTGGTTTATAGAGGTACAAAAGAATCTAAAAACTTTAGTAATATAATGGTCTATATTAAATTAGCGATTATTGCATTAGTGATTATTGTTGGTGCTTTTTATATAGATATCGATAATTGGACTCCTTTTATGCCTAATGGTTTTAGTGGAGTTATGGGAGGAGTTTCGGCAGTTTTCTTTGCATACATTGGTTTCGATGCAGTTTCTACATTAGCCGAGGAAAGTAAAAATCCTCAACGCGATTTACCTAAAGGAATGATTTATTCATTAGTGATTTGTACTGCAGTTTTTATAGTTTTAGCATTAGTTATTACTGGAATGGTTTCTTATGAATTGTTAGGAGTTAGTGACCCTCTGGCAGAAATTTTCGCATTAAAAGGCGTAAAATGGATGTTGTTTATTGTATCTATTGCTGCTGTTGTTGCGATGACTAGTGTATTATTAGTTTTTCAAATGGGACAACCTCGAATTTGGATGACCATGAGTCGCGATGGATTAATGCCTAAACGATTTTCTTCAATTCACACAAAATATAAAACACCAGGTTTTGCAACCATTGTTACAGGATTGGTAGTTGGAATTCCGATTTTTTTTACCGATGAAAATTTCGTACTCGATTTTACGAGTATTGGAACACTTTTCGCATTTGTATTAGTTTGTGGCGGAGTTTTAATGTTATCTCCACAAAGCGAGTCTGAATTAGCAGAAAGAGCAACAAAAGGGAAATTCAGAATCCCATATATAAATTCAAAATATATTTTCCCTTTAATGGTTATCTTAGGAACAGTTTTAATAAATATTTATGTACCAACTTTCTTTACCTCTGTTTTAGATTTATCATATGGAAAAATGGCAACTAACTTACCTATGATAGTGTTTTTAGTTGTTTGTGTAGTAATGGCAGTACTTTCATTTATAAAAAACTTATCTTTAATTCCGCTTTTAGGTTTAGTTTCTTGTTGCTACTTATTAACAGGAATGGCCGTTTCTAACTGGATATGGTTTGGGATTTGGTTGGTTATTGGTTTGATTTTCTATTTTGTATATGGTTATAAAAATAGTAAGTTAAATTTATCCAAATAGTTTATATTAACTATAATCTTGATTCTTCTAAGAAAAAATATAGCATTTTGTAGAACAAAAAAAACCGCTCATTAGAGCGGTTCAATAATAATTGGTGATTATTATAACTTCAATAATTTTTTTGTTGATTTTCCTTGATTTGAAACCACTTCTATAAAATAGCTTCCAGTTTTTAAATCAGATAATGCAACTCCTATTTGTTTTGACAAAGCTGGTTTAGCTATATTTTTAACCAATTGTCCTATAGTATTGTATACATTTATGGATGAAACAGTAGTAAGATTCTCCATTTCAATAGTTAAATTGTCTTGTACTGGGTTTGGATAAAATGTAAAGTTTTGTGCTTTATTAATAGAATTTTCTACGCTCAATGCACGATCTGTATTTGAGGTACAATAGGAATTAAATTTTACATTAGGTAAATTATAATACGATTGAAAATACTCAGTTTCTGTAACTATAGTTGGTCCCTTGTATTCAAATTCATCAGTACAGATAAATTCTAAACTTGGATTATTATTTAAAATTAAATAAAAATGGCAACCACCCAACATTACATAACACAAATCAAATTTCCCGTTTCTAAAATTAATGGCTTCTAAATTAGGGTTGTTTTTAATAGAAATTGTCTCACTCAATTGTCTCACATTCGAAAAATCTAATGCAGTTAATTTACTGTCATTACAAGAGAAAAAATTTAACTTAACATCATTAAATTCTATTGAAGTGTAATTGTTTCCTGAAATATCTAAATAATTATAATTTACAGATTCAGGTAATTTTAAAGCATTTAAGTTATTGTATGAAACATCAAGTTCAGTAGTTTGAGAACTAATATCGTTTAATTCGGTTAACTTATTATTACTACATCTTAACTCATAAAGTTCAAATGCAGTTAATGACAAATTAGTTATTAAATTATTATTACAATTTAATCTTTTTAAATTTGTAAAGTTTTCAATTCCTGATAGAGAAATTATTGAAGCATTTGAAATGTCTAATTCTTCGACCATAAGTGCTTCACTTGTTTGAATTGATCCGTCGTTGTTTAAATCTATACCAAGAGCAATAAGTTTGTCCTTAAAATTAGAATCAGGAATCGAAACATTTTGAGCAGATAGTGAAAAATTCGCTAATAAGAGAAGCAAGGTTACATATAGGTTTTTCATGACAATAAAAATTAATTTGGGGGTTAGTAATTAAAAAGTGTCAATTTTATGAAGCAAACCTAATACTATTATGAATCATACAATTCAATATTTTTTCTTTTTCGTTAATGTGTAATTAAAGCCGATGAACAAAATATTAATGAAATGTATTTCTTACAAATAGCACGTTAAATAAAGTCTTATTTTATTTGTTTATTTTAGTCTTAAAAAACCTCAAAATATAAGTATTAAACAAAACTTTATTTCCTAATTTTGCAACACAAAAATTAATATATTATGAGTTCATTTGACATAGTCATCATAGGTTCTGGACCCGGCGGATATGTATCTGCTATTCGTTGTGCACAGTTGGGTTTTAAAACAGCCATTATCGAGAAATATTCAACATTAGGCGGAACTTGCTTAAATGTAGGCTGTATTCCTTCTAAAGCATTGCTAGCCTCTTCACATCATTATGAAGAATTGCAACACTTTGCTGATCACGGAATTGAAGTTTCTGGTGATGTAAAAGTAAATTTAGAGAAAATGATTTCTCGTAAACAATCTATTGTAGATCAAACTTCGGGAGGAGTAAAATTCTTGATGGATAAAAATAAAATTACAGTCTTTGAAGGTCTGGGTTCTTTTATAGATGCTACCCACGTTGCTATTGCTAAAGCGGATGGAGCTTCAGAAACTATTGAAGCCAAATATATAATAATTGCTACAGGCTCTAAACCTTCGTCATTACCATTTATCAAAATCGATAAAGATAGAATCATTACTTCTACAGAAGCTTTAAAGCTCAAAGAAGTACCGAAACACTTAGTTATAATTGGTGGTGGAGTAATAGGAATAGAATTAGGACAAGTTTATTTACGTCTTGGAGCGCAAGTATCAGTCGTGGAGTTTATGGACAGAATTATTCCAGGAATGGACAGTTCATTATCTAAAGAGCTGACTAAAGTCTTGAAAAAACAAGGCATGAAATTTTATGTTTCTCATAAAGTAAAATCGGTAGAGCGAAAGGGAGATGTAGTTACAGTTCAAGCCGAAAATTCAAAAGGAGAAACCATTACTTTAGAAGGTGATTATTCTCTAGTTTCCGTAGGTCGTCGACCGTATACTGAAGGTTTAAATGCGGATAAAGCAGGAGTAAAGATTTCAGATAGAGGAATGGTAGAAGTAAACGATCATTTGCAAACCAATGTTTCAAATATTTATGCAATCGGAGATGTAGTGCGTGGAGCAATGTTAGCTCACAAAGCTGAGGAAGAAGGTGCTATGGTTGCTGAAATTTTAGCGGGTCAAAAACCACATATCAATTATAATTTAATACCAGGTGTTGTTTATACTTGGCCAGAAGTAGCTGCTGTTGGGCAAACTGAAGAGCAACTAAAAGCAAATGGAATTGCTTTTAAAGCAGGAAGTTTTCCTTTTAAAGCATTAGGAAGAGCTAGAGCTGGAGGCGATTTAGACGGTTTTGTTAAAATTCTTGCTGATGCAAAAACCGATGAAGTGCTGGGTGTTCACATGATAGGAGCTCGTTGTGCCGATTTGATTGCTGAAGCTGTAACTGCTATGGAATTTAAAGCGTCTGCCGAAGATATTTCTAGAATCAGTCACGCTCATCCTACTTTTGCTGAAGCAATTAAGGAAGCTGCATTAGCTGCTACTGATAATAGAGCATTGCACGTATAAAAGTGATCTTAAAAATAAAAAAACCCGTTTCATTTTAAAGTGAAACGGGTTTTTTTGATTCTATTCCATTTACATGGTGAATACACTTTTATAATTGGCCCAATATCTATAAATCAAGAATAGATTTCCTAAAAAAATAAATATGGCTATTGGAAGACTTTCAGGTGTCAGAAAAAAATTAATGAGTAATATATTTATGGAAACTGGTAATATTACAATATTTGCCAGTGAAACAAAACGTCCGGAAACATAAGCTAATCCACAAAGTAATTCGACTGATTTAGCTAAAGGAATTAAATAGGCAGAGGCTACTAACCCAATTTGAAAAGCTTTAAAATCACCAGTAGTTACAGGTTCTGGAACTAATTTTAAAAAGAAACTAATTGACGCAAACAGAAACAATAACCCCATTAAGGTTCGGATAACAATAGTAACAATTTTCATAATATAATTGGTTTTATTGGTTAAATACAACTTTGAAATGCAATATTATTTTAAAATTTTACTTAATCTTAGTAAATTATCACTTTAGTGAATGTAAAAAATGTTTAATCCTTTATCAAATATAATCATATTTTTTAATATTTAACCAATAGATAATCATGATTTCATGTTCTGTTTAATGGTGTGTTTTTTATAAACAAAAACTCCAATACTAATTAATACAATTAACCACCACAATTGAAACAGAAATACAATTATATCTTGCAGAATGTACCAACCACTTTTTAAAGCATCTAAAATTTGTGAACCAAAATTAATTTCGGCAGCAATAATATCATTTAACTTTTTGTATTTTAAAGCAATTACTTTTTCAATCCTCCTTTCGTTAATTATATTTCTTTTTTAGCTAATTCGTTCGAAAGCATTTGTTAATAAACATCACCAGCTGTAATAACTCGATAATCTAAATAATCAATTTGCATGCTATTGTCTTAGTAACTGTATCGATTTTTGTGTTTGGTACAGGAATGGAAATGTTATTTTCGACAGAAAATTTTATGGTTTCTAAAGTACTATCTTGATTTATTTTAGCTTCAATATTTTGCAATTGTTTTCATAATAAACGATTTTAGTATTGATTAATAAATGAGTTACTTAAAGAAATAATAAAATGCAATAAGTAATTTTCTATCAACATAGGAATCAATTTATTAAAACGAGTTATTTGATGTAATATAAAAATAGTGCCATTAATTTTTTAAGTTGTCTTCATTGATGGACTTTTTTTATTGTAATTTTGAAGTCTAAATTTTTACGTTTTTGAGAGTTTCAATTTTTAAATCGATTTCCAATCCAATTGTTTTCAAAGAACAACTCTTATGTTGGTCCCAACAATTTAGAGAAATCGTATTTCTAGATAGTAATTCAGAATTCAATAACAATCAAAAATATTCCAGTTATGATTGTTTACTTGCTGTAGATGCCTTTACATCAATAAAAACTGATTTTCACAATGCTTTCGAAGATTTAAAACAATACCAGCAAACTACCAGAGATTGGTTATTTGGCTATTTGACTTATGATTTAAAAAACAATACTGAAGTTTTACAATCTAACAATTTTGACGGATTGGATTTTCCAGATTTATTTTTCTTTCAACCTAAGAAATTGTTTTTATTAAAAGGGAATCAACTTGAAATTCAGTATCTTAACATGTGCGATGATGAAATTGATGAAGATTTTTCAGCAATAAATGCAATTCAAAAGTCAGATGTTGATGGAGTTCAAGTAGTTGAAATTCAGCAACGAATTTCAAAAGAAAAATACATTAAAAAAGTTTCTAAAATGCTCGAGCATATTCATCACGGAGCTATATATGAGGCTAATTTTTGTATGGAGTTTTTTGCTGAAAAATCCGCTATAAATCCACTAGAAATATTCTTAAAACTTAATAAAATTTCCAAGGCGCCTTTCTCAGCCTATTTTAAAAATGATAAACAGTTTTTACTGTGTGCCTCCCCAGAACGTTATTTAAAAAAAGAAGGAGAGCAACTCATTTCGCAACCTATAAAAGGAACCGCAAAACGTTTTTTAAATGCCAATGATGATGAAAATTCAAAAAGCGAATTAGCAAAAGATCCTAAAGAGCGTGCCGAAAACATTATGATAACCGACTTGGTTCGTAATGATTTATCAAGAACAGCTCAGCGAAAATCCGTAGAAGTTCTGGAATTATGTAAAGTATATTCGTTTGAACAAGTACATCAAATGATTTCTACTGTTACTTCAAATTTAGACAGTCAATATTCTATTATAGAAGCAATTAAATATTCTTTTCCAATGGGAAGTATGACAGGAGCTCCCAAATTTTCAGCAATGAATATATGCGAGGAACTTGAAGAGTCGAAACGGGGTTTGTATAGCGGAGCCATTGGTTATTTTAGACCAAATGGCGATTTTGATTTTAATGTTGTAATTCGGAGTATTTTATACAATCAAACCAATAAGTATGTCTCTTTTTCAGTTGGAAGTGCTATTACTGCTCAATCAATTCCTGAGAAAGAATATGAAGAATGCCTATTAAAAGCAAAAGCAATGTGCGAAGTGTTAAGCTAAAATCAAAAGAAATAATTACTTTTGAATATGATAGAGAAATTTCAAAACCATATTGCTCAAAATTTTCCTTTTTTAAAAAATGAAAAACTATTTCTTGCAGTAAGCGGAGGGTTAGATAGCATGGTTTTATTGCATTTATTTCAACAATTGCAATACGATATTGCTGTTTTACATTGCAATTTTCAACTTCGAGGTATAGAAAGTTTTCAGGATCAAAATTTTATTCAGGAATATACTAATGTGAATTCAATTCCATTTTTTTTTACTCAATTTGACACAGAATCTTTTGCAAAAGATTATAAATTTTCGATACAAGTAGCAGCTCGTGAATTGCGATATAACTGGTTTTATGAGCAACTAGAAGAACAAAATTATAGTTTTATTATAACAGCACATCATGCTGATGACAATTTAGAAACATTTCTTATTAACTTATCTAGAGGAACAGGATTAGATGGATTAATAGGAATTCCTGAGCAAAATGATAAAATTTTACGACCACTTTTGATTTTTAATCGGGTTGAGATAGAAAATTATGCTAAAGAGCACGACATCAAATGGAGAGAAGATAGCAGCAATGCTTCAGAAAAGTATGTTAGAAATAAAATTCGTCATCAACTAGTTCCGATTTTAAAGGAAATAAATCCAAATTTTTTAGCTTCTTTTCAAAAAACACAACAGTATTTACAACAAGCCAACGAAATGGTTGATGATGCTGCTTCAATACTATTTAGTCAAACAGTTGAAGAAAAAGGCGATGCTTATTATTTTAACATAAAAAAGTTGGGTAAATTACCAAATTATAAATCCTATCTGTATCAATGGCTTAAAGATTTTGGTTTTTCAGCTTGGAAAGACATATATGATTTAGTAGATGGTCAGTCAGGAAAACAAGTATTTTCGAATGAATTTAGATTGCTAAAAGACAGAAAACATTTAATTTTAAGTCCTTTAATTCAGGAAGATACAATTGATGAATATTTTATAGAAAAAGGCCAATTAGAAGTTAAGATTCCCCTAAAATTAGTCATTTGTAAAGTATCCGACATTAATATAGGTTCTGATAGAAGTATCTTTGTCGATGAAGATTTGCTGGAATTTCCTTTGGTTTTGAGAAAATGGAAAACGGGTGATTTTTTTCAACCTTTTGGAATGAATGGAAAAGAAAAAAAAATAAGTAAGTTGTTTAAAGATGAAAAACTATCGCTTTTTGACAAAGAAAATACTTGGCTTTTATGTTCAAATAATCAAATAGTTTGGGTAATAGGCATTCGACAAGATGAACGATATAGAATTGAAACAACAACAAGAAATATTCTTAAAATACAACTAATACAATGAAGAAATTAATATATATATTTATAACTCTTTTAGTCTTTGTTAAAGGAAACACACAAATTCTAGATCCAGTAAAATGGACTACTACAATTGAAAAAAAATCAGAAACAAATTTTATTCTCACTTTTAATGGTGTAATTGAAAAAGACTGGCATATGTATTCGCAATTCACACCTGATGGTGGGCCATTACCTTTAGAAATTAATTTTAAAAACCAAAAAGGCAATTTTAATTTAATAGGAAAATCAAAAGAAAGCAAAACCAAAACTGCATACAATGATATTTTTCAAGTAAACGAAACTTTCTTCGAACACAAAGCCCAAATTACCCAGGAAATTGAGCTGCTAAATCCTAAAATTAAAACAATTGAAACAGAATTAAATTACCAAGTTTGTAAAGACGTTTGTATTAATTTAGAAAAGAAATTAAGGTTTATTATTCCAAGTTCAGCTATTTCTACTACAGAAGCTGTTGAGAAAAAGATTGCTTTAGATTCATCTACAACGGATACAATAAGTAAAAAGAGTGTCAATTCTAAAATCGAGCAAGCTATTCCTACAGTTAGCAAAATCGAAACTTCTAAACCAAATGAACATCGAGGACTTTGGTCTATATTTTTTATTGCTTTTTTATCTGGATTTGCTGCGTTACTAACCCCATGTGTTTTTCCGATGATTCCAATGACAGTAAGTTTTTTCACGAAACAAAGCAAAACTAAAGCCGCAGGAATTAGAAATGCTATTTTTTATGGTATTTCAATTATTGTAATTTATGTACTATTAGGGTTTTTAGTAACTTGGATTTTTGGTGCCGATGCTTTAAATGCATTATCAACAAATGTTTGGTTTAATATTATATTCTTCATTTTATTAGTTGTTTTTGCAGCTTCATTCCTTGGGGCTTTCGAAATCATGCTACCAAATTCTTGGGCTAATAAAGTTGACAGTCAAGCAGATCGAGGTGGGGTAATTGGTATCTTATTTATGGCATTAGCTTTGGCAATTGTTTCTTTTTCGTGCACAGGTCCAATTGTTGGAACATTGTTAGTAGAGGCAGCCTCTAAGGGAGGAATTGCACCTATAATTGGAATGTTTGGTTTCTCCTTGGCCTTAGCCTTGCCATTTATGTTATTTGCTATGTTTCCAGGTTGGTTGCATTCTTTACCAAAATCTGGGGGTTGGTTAAATACGGTAAAAGTAGTTTTAGGCTTTTTAGAATTGGCTTTAGCATTCAAATTCCTTTCTAATGCCGATTTAGTTTTGCAGTTGCATTGGCTAGAAAGAGAAGTTTTCTTGTCGATTTGGATTGCTATTTTCGGAACCCTGTCGCTTTATTTATTCGGAAAAATAACTTTGCCTCATGATAGTCCATCAAGTCATATTTCAGTTGGGAGATTGTCTTTAGGCTTAATTACATTGGCATTTACAGTTTATATGATACCTGGACTTTGGGGCGCACCTTTAAAAATAATAAATGCATTTCCGCCACCAATGGAGTATAGTGAAAGTCCTTTTGGAGTTGGTGCTGGAAGTTCAGTAGAAGCATCGATTTTGCCTGATGGAGCTAAAAGCGGTCCGCATCGCTTAGTAGTTTTTCACGATTATGAAAAAGGAGTAGCGTATGCTAAAAGTGTTAATAAACCCATTATGCTCGATTTTACAGGCCATGCTTGTGTAAATTGTAGAAAAATGGAGAATACGGTTTGGTCAGACAAAAAAATACTTAATATATTGAAAAATCAAGTTGTACTGATTTCTTTGTATGTTGATGAAGATATTGATTTGCCTAAAAGTGAACAATTTATTTCAAAAACTACTGGTTCAGAAATTATTACAGTAGGGGATAAGTGGACTGATTTTATGATTTCGAAATACAAAACAAACACTCAGCCTTTGTATGTTTTAACTGATTTTCAGGGTAATAGTTTAAATGTTAATCAACCAACAGTAAGTTTTGTATCAGTTAATGAGTATGAAAACTGGCTAAAAGAAGGGATTTCAAATTTTAAAAAATAGCCGTTTTTAAAAATATCGATTAGCTATAAAATAGTTGTAAAATTGTTGTTTTGTAAAAGGGTATACTAAGTTTTGAAATTTTAAAAAATTTCAATCAATTGAAGAAGTGTTGTTTAAAATTCTATTGTAAAATTTCAATTCACTTTTAATAAAAAAATTTGCTTTATACATACAATTTAATTACTTTTGCACCTCACAAATTTTAAGAGTATCCTAATTTTTATTTTTAAAGTATGTTGAAATTGATTTCTTGATTTTAATTAAGAATTCGGGGTGTAGCGTAGCTCGGTTATCGCGCCTGCTTTGGGAGCAGGAGGCCGCAGGTTCGAATCCTGCCACCCCGACAAAAAACTTTTCCATTTAAGTTTTAAAACAAAAATGGGTGCATAGCTCAGCTGGATAGAGCACCTGCCTTCTAAGCAGGCGGTCGAAGGTTCGAATCCTTCTGCGCTCACGCTAAAACCCACTGTTTCAGTGGGTTTTTTATTTTTATATTATCTTAATAATTATCTTTACCGCCACTATTTGACACTTTTAACAACATTTTTGCATATTACAATAGATATAAAATTATTTGATAATGAAAATGAAACTGCTAAAGGATTTTCAGAAAATAAATAGCTTTTGTTAATTGTAAAGTATAAAGAAATTGATTTAGTTAAAAAATCAAGAATTTCTTTTCAGAAGTTTTTTTATAATTTAATAAAGATTAACAGTATCATCATCACAAAGCTTTTTAGAGGAGATTTGAATAATTTTATTTACCATGTTTTTTGATACCCATTCACACCATTTCTTTTTAATTTTACCTTGTAATTGTCACATTTATCACAATTTCTACTAGACTGCCAAGTCAACGATAATTCGTGAACTCCTTGTGAATTGCCAAATTTAGTAGTATTAGCATCATAGGAATAACCAAAAGTAAATTCACCAAAATTAAAAGTAGCTATCGGGTTTACAGAGGTAAGTAGGTGACTATTTGAACTTCTTCGTTCAGGATTGGTAACCGCTGCTACTCCAAAAGAAAATCTGCTAAATTGAAAAATACCAGCAATATCTAATCTATTGTATTGCGATTGTCTCATATAATTTGCTGTAATTAGGAGGTCAGGACTTCCTAAAGAATCCATGAATGGAGAATCTGCTGCCCCTAAATAATATCCCCCATGGACAGTTAAAAAAAGGTCTAAAGGAACATTACCGTTTTCTTTGAATGATATATCTGGTCTGTTTAAATGTTTAAATGCTGCTCCAAGCCACAAATTTTCATTTACTAATAATAGTCCAGCAGATACATCTAAAAAGTCAATAGTATTGCTGTAATTTAGCACATCTGGGTCTATACTTTCTCCACTGATTGTTTCATCATTGATGTTTATTTGATCTTCTAGCAACAGATTTTTAAAGTTGTAATTTTTCTTTCCATACCCTGTTTCTAATCCAAATCTTAAACTCCAATCATAATCAAGTTCAACTCGATAAGAAATAACCGCATTAAATTGAGAATAATTGTAACCCGTAAATTCTTCATGATTGTTTAGAATTGTGCACCCTAAACCAATCGTATTTTCATCATAGTTTGTTGAATATTTACCTGTAGGAAGAGCAACCATGTTGTTAAAATAGCCAAACTGTGTATCAATTTGTCTATTAGCATCTGGCCATTGTCGTCTATGGATAATTCCAGCACTCCAAGTATTTACCAAACCAGTAACTGCAGGATTAAGTGCTTCAGGAACCATAAAAAATTGAGTAAATATAGGGTCTTGTGCCCTAACTTCAGAGTAAAGTAAGGGTAATAACATAAATAGTAAATAGTGTAATTTCATCTGAATTGTGACTTATTTTATTAATACAAACGTTCGTGCTTCATTGATAATCGTACCATAAAAAGTCTCCGCACTGACTTTGCAATTGTAATTACCATTCTCAGCACTTTTACCTTTAATGGTAGCATCCCAACCTCGTAATACAGCACCGGTCTCTGAATAAATAAGGGAACCCCAGGTGTCGTAAATATCTAAGCGTACATTCTTTAATCTCTTCGTAACAGGTCTATAAGTATCATTGATACGGTCATTATTGGGTGTAAAGGCTGTTGGAACCATCAAAAAATACCCTTTTTCAATAGTCAAAGTAATTTTTTGTTCATATACACAGCCAAAAGGATACGTCACTGTTTGGGTCACGACATAGTCCTTAGGATTTATAAACGTATGAACGTATGAACGGGATCAAGTAGTGAAGAAAAAGTGCCATCACCAAAATCCCAAATTACACTTTCATAATCACCCGTTGCCGTAGTAGTAAATTGAATAGGGTCATTTATAGAATAAATACCATAATTCGAGTATCCATAGGATTCGGTGGTGAAATCAGCAGACCCTAATTTTGGAGTAGTTATTGTAACAGTATAATTAGCAATACAGCCGTAACTATCTGTTAAAGAGAGCTGAACAGTTCCATTAGTATCGGTATTCATAATTTCATTGTTTGTACCACTAATTGTACCACTCGACCACGATAGTTTATAGGGTGGTATACCTCCTGACACAGCTGCTATAAAGCTTTGTTTGATTTTTTTAGTATCACAATTAACATCAGTCTTTGTATTTACAGTAATATTTATAGGTAGCTGTCTTGATATTACGTATTTTTCTATTTTAGAACAGCCATTAGCATCAATAACCGTTATTAAATAGTTTCCGCCTGTAATATTATTAAGGTCTTCTGTTGTTGCGCCATTAGACCATGAATAAGTAAATGGTGAAGAGCCACCTGATATGAGAAGATTTATTTGGCCACTATTGGCATCGTCACAGTCAAATGCATTTGTTGTATTGGCGGTTAGTACTAACTGCTGTGGTTCTAGTATAGTAAAAGTTCTGGTAATGTAGCATGGAGTTCCGTCACTTATAACAGCTTTATAGGTTCCAGGACCTAAATTATTTCTAGTTGTTCCTGCTGTACTTCCATCACTCCATTTTAAAGTTACTGTTGGAATGCCTCCAACTAAGTTTAGATTGATGCTTCCATCATTAGCGCCAAAACAACTGACATTTTTTACAATTGGAGTAACTTTAAATACAGGTGCTTGTGGAATAGTTACAGTAATAACTTTTTGGAAATGATTTTTCCCATTCAGAATAAATTGTTTTATGAGTATTGTCAAAAGAAGTGGAGACCTGTAAAACATCCAAATGTGCCTCAAAAACTTTGGCAAGTTTAAAAATTATTTTTAAAATAGGGAATTGCGATTTTTCATATTTAGTAAGAAATAAAATTCTTTTTATTGGTTGGTATTCACAATTGGAAGGGACTGCAAAAACAGGAATTTTAGCATTATTCATGATGCTTTGAGTTACAGTTCCTAAAAATATTTCTTTGAGACCTGTAGCTCCTTTTGTACCCATTACAATATAATCTGCACGCTCTTTTTTAACAAGGTCTAATATAGAATCTTGCACATTGCCTTGTTTTAAAACATGACTGATTTTGATATGTTCAAGTTGTTCATTCTCGGCAATAGCTCTTAATTTAGGAACTTCGTCTTTGTGGTTTTCAAATTCAATCCATACATTGACATGATAATTGTCGATGAGAAAATTTCCATATTCAGAATAAACAATTGCAGGAAACTCATATACATGCAATGTTATAATTTCGGCATTAATTTTTTTGCAAAATGCAAAGCATATCTGAAAGCATTGAACGATGTTTCAGAAAAATCAATTGGAAATAATATTTTTTTCATGATTTTTATGTTTAATTAGTAGAAATAAATTTACTTTTTTTTGAAACTTTAATTCATGACATAAATCAAAGAAAATGATGATGGATATAATTATGTATACTATAAAGTTTGACTAAAACGCCCATTATTTTGGAAAATAATTCCATATAAGACAATCATTCTTTAAAAAGCTTATAATGTTTTCAGTAGTGAATAAAGTGCTTTTATTTACAATTCTAGTGAAGCTCTTATATTATAAAGACCTATATTTTTTGTATTTATTAGCATCAATTGAAATGCTTTTAATGCTTCTTCCAATTCAATCATAAACTGGAAACGGAGTTCCAGAACTTTATTGATTGCTTTTAAAGTTCTATCCTGTGTTTTCCAATATATATTGAAGGCATCCTTCATTTGGGACATGCTTGCTGTACCGTTTAGATTTTACAGATTTAGCATCCAAGGCGCATCTGAATTGTATTGTGCTGCTAAAAATACTGTAGACAAAAAAAGAAATAGACAGTAGATTTTTTTCATTTAAGTTTTAGATTGTATACAAATTCATAATTAATTACTCTATTTAAAAATATAAAAATTAATATTCCTTTCTCCAATAGGGACTGATTATTTTATTCCCACTTAATATTAGTAATAAGATAGAAGCCAATGAACAAAATATAACAGCTTGAATGGTTCCTTCGGGCCCAAATTCACCACCTGTAAATAGTTGGCTACCCGTTATTTTTGCAGTTAGTAAGCTGGATGTTTTTTCATTACCTGATGTTATTGCTCCAAAAATTCCTGATTGCATAAAATTCCAAGCAAAATGTATGGCAATTGGGAACCATAGATTCCGAGCATAAATATATGCGGCACCCATTAAGAATCCTGCTTCAATACCAACACATAATCCGGATAATAAAGTGCTATTTGGATTTGATAAATGCAAGGCTCCAAAAATAATTGCTGTAATGAATAAAGAAATATAGCTGCCCAATTTTTCTTCCACTATTCGAAAAATAATACCTCTAATTAAAATTTCTTCAAAAATGGCAACTGATAATGCTACCGTGAATGGAATAATCATATCGGAAACAGGATTGATTGATACTATTTCAAAACTGCCATTAAGGATAATTACTAATATTGTCAGGCATTGTAATAACACACCTATTATCACTCCAGTTATACTATATTTAGCTATTTCTTTATTTGAAAATTCGGTTATGGCTCTTTTTTCATATTTTCTGTAAAAATAGATATAGGCTGCAATGACGGCTATAGATGAAATGATACCTTTTATCAAATTTCTGTAATTTTTGTCTAATGAAGAGAAATCAAGGATTTTTCCAGTTAGTTGTTGCGCAAGAATAAAGGCAATAAAACATACTAAAAGTCCAAGGAGGATTCTAGTTAAAGAAGCATTTAAAATACGTTGTTTGGTGGTAATTGTTTTCATAATTTTAAAATATGTGGGTTATTTTTAATTGTTTTTATCGAATCGTATAATTTCTTGTATCTGTTTCGCTTACTCTGAAATGACTAAATGGTAGTTGTCAAAATAGGTTTACTTTTTCATTCCTTTTTACTTATTGAGTTGAATAGAAACCTTTAGTAATCAGCCATATTGCCAAAGTCATTTCATATGCAAATACTGGAATTGCAAGAATAGTACCCCAAACAGAAACTTGAAGAAAAACTCCAAACATAACAAGCACTGCGCTTATAAAAATGAGAGGTCCTCCTATTAGACCTAGTATAGAGATATAGCGAGGAACGCGTTTTGATTGATACAAAAAATAACTCATCAAAAGAGTACTTGGTCCTAAAGCAAAATTAGGGCCAAACAAGAATGTCCAATTATGAACAGCAACCAATAGTTTGCCAGCAATAAGGAAAGAAGCTACATTTTGATTTGATACTTTTGAGAAATCTTGGTTTAAAGTTATTATTGATAATAGACTTATTATTCCTATGATTATAATAGTGGCTTCAAGAAGTCTAAAACAAACATAGCCAATTGCTATATTTTCGTTCTTCATTTTTAAAATGGGATACATCATAAATGAGATCGTAATTACTGAAAAGGCAAGAATCAATTCAAAAAATGCTCCCCATATAACTTGAATATTATTTACAGACCCTTTGATAATATAATTTGGATCATTTAGGATAGGTTGATACAATACTAAACCTATTATTGCTGTAATGGCTGCAAGTATAAATAATGTTCCCACAATGATTGCGTTCTTTCTAATTAAATTCATTTTATATATTTAATGTTGTTGTTTATAATGGTAGCTTAATCAGCCTTTCAGGTACAATATCATTTACTTTGTTTAGTAATCTAACTTTCGAACTAAAATTATTGAATGGTATAGTTTCTTGTATCCGCTTCACTTGCTCTGAAATAGCCCAGCGGATAATTATCAAAATTCGTTTCGTTTTTTATGTTTCCTTTTACATTAGCTGGTGGAGATTGAAATGGTCCACCGCCAGAAGTTCCTGCCACGTTTAGTAAGATACTCATATAATTATAATAGGATTTTGAAATGCCATAATGGGTAATTTCGACCTGTTGACTGGGTTTTGTACCTTCTTCGAGTACTAAACTAAAGAATTCATTGCCTTGAAAAAATTGATCGTCATCAACAGAGTATTCTGGTTTTAGATTTTTTGTAAACTTGTATTTATATAAGTAATAATTTTCTGCCTCAGCTGGATCATTGAAAAATGTTTTTAATTTAAGAAAGTCAGTTCCTAAACCATTTTGAGTTTCTTGCGTTACCGAAGTGATTGCCGCAACAGATTTCAAGGTTGCTGTTGCTGTATAAGTCTGTCCGTTATCAATAACCGTCAACGTGTAGGTTTCATCTAGTACAGGCATAAAATTACTACATAGATATACTCCCGTATTAGGTGTTTCTGTAAAGTTGAATGCAACATTTGAACTGTTTTTTACAAAAACCGTAGCTCCTGAAACAACTGGTATTGTATTAGTATAAAAATCAGTTGTAGTTGACAGTTTGATCACTTGGTTGCTGCCCGCTGTTCCTTTTTGCCAAATTAAAGAAGCATCAATTACGAGTCTAGGTTTGTCCGTATTTAAAGGAATGTCAACTACATCTTGACAGCTATTAAAAAAGAGTGCTGTGAATAGTACGAGTATTAGATTTATTTTATTTTTCATCTTATTTGTAATTAAAATTTAAAGTTATAGCTAACAGCAGGAACCATTCCGAAAATGGAAGTCCGTAAGGCTTCATTATTTCCAGTATCGGCATTTTGCTTGAAATTGATAGAAGCAGCATTTTTGTGGTTGTATACATTATAAATGCTGAAAACCCACTCTGACTTCCAGCTTCGATTGTCATTTTTATGGGGCGTTAGGGTTGCCGAAAGGTCTAAATGGTGGTAAACTGGCAATCTGTTTTCATTTCGCAATCCATAACTAGGAACTAAAATATCTTGATAGGTATATTGCCCATTCGGATAAGTTACCGGTTGACCTGATTGAAGAATAAAATTGGCACCAAAACTCCATTTTTTAGTTAAATTATAGGAACTTGTAACGGCAAGATTGTGTAATTTATCATAAGCGGAATTGTACCATTCCCCATTATTGATTCCAATTTCTGAACTATTTCTTCCAGAAGTTTGCTGTTCTGATTTTGATAAAGTGTAGGAAATCCAGCCTGTCAATTTGCCTTCGTTTTTGCGTAACATTAATTCTAAACCATAGGAACGCATCTGTCCGTTGAGAACTACCTGCTCAATAGCTTCGTTGGCAATCAAATCGGCACCATCAATATAATCCATTCTATTTTGGATTTTTTTATAGAAAGTTTCAGCCTCAAAAGAATATTTTTCATCGCTGAAATTTTTGAAATAGCCTAAAGCCACTTGGTCAGCAATTTGTGGTTTGATAAAATTGTCACTGGGCATCCAAACATCCAATGGAGTTGGAGATGAGGTATTGGAAACCAATTGTAAATACTGCACCATTCTATTATAACTTGCTTTTATGGATTGATCTTTATTCAATTCATAAGCAACAGAAAAACGAGGCTCCAAGTAATTATAGCTTTGAATTACTTTGTTTTTATCATAATATTGGGTTCCAATTGGTGTTGCCTTTTGGTACGTCTGTGTATCTTGATTAAAAGATACTGGTTCGTTATTGGCATATAGATTAATGTTGGATTGACCCAATCTATAAAACATACTGTATCGCAAACCATAAGATAGCGAGATTTTTTTAGAGATTTCTTGCTCTGCTGAAAGATAAATTGCAGGTTCAAAAGCGTATTTTTTATCTAATTGTTTAAAATTGATTCCAGAATTCGAACCTGTTGGATATATGGTTCCTGGATTGAAATCGTAATAAATGCTATTGATACCGAAATTCATTTTGAATGTATCCGAAATATAATTCTTGAAATCATATTTTACAGTGTAGTTTTTTATGCCAGAATCCCATTTGAAATCAGCTAAATCCAGACCCAATCCAAAGTAATAATCGCTATATATTACTGATAGATTTGAAAATAATTTGTCATTATACAAATGATTCCAACGTAAGTTTAAAATGGAGTTTCCATAGGTATTGGTAAAACTTTTATCCAAACTAAAAACATCACGACCAAAGTAACCCGATAAGAATAAACTATTATTTGGGTTTAGTTTGTAAGATAACTTTGTATTCAAATCATAGAAATAAGCGGAGTTGTTTTTTTGCTCTTCGGATAGTTTTAAAAATAGATGGGCATATGATGCACGACCTCCAATAAGAAACGAACCTTTGTCTTTGACTATTGGACCCTCAGCTAATAATCGGCTAGAAATTAATCCGATGCCACCATTCATGTGAAAACCAGAACTGCTCCCATCTTTTTGATACATATCTAAAACAGAAGAAGCTCTTCCTCCAAATCTTGCTGGGATACCTCCTTTGTACAATTTCAAATCTTTTATGGCATCAGGATTAAAGACCGAAAAGAATCCAAAAACGTGTGAAGAATTAAAGATAGTGGCCTCGTCCAAAAGGATCAAATTTTGGTCTGCACCACCACCACGAACATTAAAACCAGAAGCGCCTTCGCCAGCATTGGTTACTCCTGGTAAAAGTAACAGCGATTTGATAACATCAACTTCTCCAAGAACTACAGGCATCTTTTTTATTGTAGCAATAGAAAGTTTGTTGATGCTCATTTCTGCTTTTCTGATGTAAGTTGCTTTTCGCTCGGTTGTGACAATAACTTCTTGTAACTGCTCTTCGCTACTGAAAAGTTGAAAGTTTGCTTTGGTATTTTTGTTGAGATCCACGCTTGCAGTAAGTGTTTGAAAAGACACAAAACTCAACTCCACGGTATAGTTGCCTTTAGGAATTGTTATGGAATAAAAGCCATACTCATTGGTCATTGTTCCGGTTTTTAATTCTGGAAAATACACGTTTACCCCAATTATGGTTTCGTTGCTTTTTGCATCCGAAATGGTACCACTTAAGGTGAATTTTTGCTTTGTCAGTTCACTTGAAATCTTGCCTTGTGAAAACATATTGCTAAAAAAAAGCAGCAATGTGGCAGTTAAGAAATAAATTAATTTTACATTCATTTTTTTTGTTTTTTAAAGGATTTTTAAATTTCAATTGGTAAAAAGCATTACAGATTTCTGTCAACTTTCTTGCTTATTGCTTTAGGAATGGCATTTTTATTGACCATTACAGAAATTGTTTTTATGAGCAAATATTCTTTAGACATATAGAGATAACCACCGCAATCATTATTATCTGATGAATTTTTAATAATGTAAAACGTATTGCCTTTCTCGTTTTCTGCTATACCAATAATGTGCATATTATGTACATCTTCGGTAGTACGATTATCGAATGCTGCCTGTCTAATTTCTTGTGTAATGTTTTTAGTATTGTCTAATACGGCAAAACCATTTTTAAATCCTTCATAAATATCACCATCCCAACAAACCGAATAATTATGCAATATGGCATGGTCAATTACCGTGGTGAAGTCAGTTATTGGTAAATTCAAATACTGATTGTTGTTCCAGTTGGCTTCAATTTCTAAACTAAATTTGGAATAAAAAGGGTGATGGGTGTAGGAAGTAATTTCTACATAATCATTAGGATTGATTCCAATCCTTTCTTTGGCAAATGACTTTGGAGTAAATTGCTTTCCATCGTAAATAAAAGTTTCTGGAACTTTGCCTAAAGTTTGAGTTAAGATATCATCTACTTGTTTTCTGTAAAGTTCAGGTGTTAAATCACCATGAGAATTCACATAAAATTTAACCTTTTCTAATAAGGCTTTATTCATATCAGCATGGTCGTGTTTGTTATCCGAATCATTTTTTCCGGAATACACACTTTCTGGAATGGCACCAAATTCTGTATAGGCTTTCAAAACACTAAAAGTTAAATCACCTTCGTTAAAAGCACTTGCTCCATTTCTTCTTATATAATTCTCCGCTTTATTAATATAAGTGGGTCTAACAAAAAACATAGCCGAAAGAACATTAGGTTTTTTACCAAGTCTTAAAGCTTCTGTTTCTATAAAGGAGGTAGTGGCAAAACTCCAACAATCACCAGTCAATTGCTGGTCTTTTATAGGCGTACTCTGTATTAATTTTATGATTTTAAAACCTGCAATTTTTGGATTTAGATTTGTTTTTAGTTGAAACACATAATTGGTTTTGCTTAATCTTAATGGTGTATTGCCACCCCACATTCCCTCAATAATAGAATCTCCAGGAATCATTACACCTTTAAAGATTAATGGAGCAGACTCTGGCCAACCTAACGATTTTCTTGCATCTGTAAAAACGCTATCTTTAACAATCCATACCTTATCAAGTGAAATGTCTTTTAATCTTTTATCAGGAAAATCCATAAAACCTTTGATTTCATTGTTTTTCAATTCAAATCTAAAAAGTACTAATTCAGATGAAGACAAGTCTTTGGTAATCGTTTTGCCCATCCAAGAACCTTCAAATGGTTTTTGATTTTTATTCTGCGCATTAACTAGAAATCCAATAAATAGGAGGATAATTAGAATTGTATTTTTTGTTTTCATAATTAAGTGATTTTAAAAAATTGACTAGAAATTTATAATTGTATCTTCAAATAATTCATTCCACAAAAGTACTTTTAGAAGTAAATTGTAGGGTAGGACAAAAATGAAGTTGAATAGGATTTTTGTAAAGTTTTATTTGATTATCAATAATTTGAGCTGTAATCAGTTGTTTTCTTGAATCACTATTCAAGTTGAATTGCACTTTATTAATTAGATTAGAAATTTTAGCTTCTATAAAAATTGAATAAAGAAAATAAGGTAATACAGATAGTATAGACAGTAGTAAATTGGTATAAATAAGCTTTTCCATAATTGTTCTTATGTATAATTTTATACAAAAGTCCAAGAATGGCTCTAGGTCTACAATATTATTATGCGAAGTAGGGAAAAATGTCTGCAAACAAGTATTTTAAGTCTGCAAGACATTTGCTGAAAAGTTATATTCTAGTATTAATTTTTTAATTAAATAAAAGTCATTTGAATTGTCATTGCTGAAAGCCACAAAATATTTACATTGCCAATTTTGAGTCTTCGCCGCTTGTTTATTTGTAACAATGTCCCAAGGTGGATAAACTCTTATTCCACGTTTACCATTTTTACCATTTTTTGATATTATTCCTTTTACATCCAAAACAGATTTTGGAAAAATAAACTGTCCAAATTTGTCTTCATTTTTAGATGTGATTATAATAAAATCTATGTCGTCTGAAATATCAAAGGGCTCCGTTACTCCTTCTTGATTTCTTTTCCAAATTGTTACAAATTGTCCCTTTTTTATTGGTGTAATTTTAGAACAACGATGTTGAATTGTCTTTCCATTAAGCTTAAATGAACAAGCGCCATATTCTTTGCTTTCAGAATTCAGTTTAAGTTCTGTAAAGTCAAAGTCACATTTGTCATAAAATAATACTTTTGCAGCTTTAAGATCGTCATGTGATGAGTCTATTTCAGTCAATATGTTTTCTATTGTCATATTTTACTGTTTGGTTCTGTGTTTTGACATTGTTTAAGTCTACTAGGTATTAATTAAAAAATTATATTTTGTTGTTTATCATTTTAAAAAACAGTTCTTTATAGGTTTCAGAAATTGGAATTATTTGATTTGAAATTGTTATTCTCATGCGCTCTATAGATTCTATTTTGTTAATCCCGACCATATAAGATTTATGCACTCTACAAACCAAATGAGAAGGTATAGTTTGTTCCAGCTCGCTAAAATTTTGTAGCGTCATTATTCTTTTACTAACAGTATGAATTCTTCTATAGTCTCTCATTCCTTCAATAAATAAAATATCGCTTAAATCGATTTTTACTAATCGGTTTTCAGTCTTTACAAAAATAAAGTCCTGTTGAGTAGTTGGTAAGGGTTGAATGCTATTTTCTTGTGCTTTGTTTACCGCTTTTAAGAATCTATCAAATGTAAATGGTTTTAATAAATAGTCGGTTACATTGAGTTCGTATCCTTTTATAGCATATTCTTGGTAGGCAGTCGTTATAATAACCTGACTTTCTATTTTTGAACTTTCCAGTAATTCGATACCGGATAATTCATCCATATTAATGTCTAAAAAAAGTAAATCAACTTTATTAGCTTTTAAATATGCCAACCCATCAAGCGCATTTTCGAACGTGCCGCATAAATGCAGAAAGGGTATTTTGTCGACAAAACTTTTGGTTCTCTCAAGTGCCAAAGGTTCATCTTCTATAATGATACAAGAATAGCTATCCATTTTTGATTGTTAATTTTACACTGTACAAGTTGATTTTTTTCTCTAATTCTAATAAATGTTGCTCCGGATAGATCAAATGTAGCCGTTTTTGAATAAGATCATTTCCTAAACCATTACTTTCTTTAATCACTTTTCGATTGGGATCAAATTTGTTCTCGCATAAAAATAAGATGTTTTCATCATTAATAAAGAGCTGAACAGTAATGGCATTGTCAATTTTTTTATTGGTGCTGTGCTTGAAAGCATTTTCAATAAATGGAATAAAAACCATTGGAGCAATTGTTATGTTGGCTGGAGTACCTATTACTTCAAAACTTACATAATTAGCATTTGCCGTTCTTATTTTTTGCAATTCGATGTATTTCTCGATGTACTCAATTTCTTTTCTCAGTAAAATTTCATCTGTTTTGGTTTCGTAAAGCATAAAACGCAAGATGTCCGACAGCTTGTTTAAATAGTTGGAAGCTTCTGTTGCATCTTTTAAAATAAGCACATCAATGTTATTCAGCGTATTGAATAAAAAATGAGGGTCCAACTGAGATTTTATCAATGCCATTTCGGTCTCATGATTTTTTTGTTTTAACTCTTCTTTCAATTTTATTTCATTAACCCATGTGATAAAACCTTTTATTATTAATGCTGCTAAACCCGAAATGGAAGCAATAAAACTCATAAATAGTATTGTTCTCATGGCGGTAGACCTTCCTTTTATGCCTCCTTTATCCATATCAATCAGTTGCCCAGATTCAATTAAATAGCGCATCAGCATATAGGCTATTATTGACGCAGCCATTGAAATCAGTATACCAAAAATAAAGGAACGGAAAAACTTTTTTTGTTGTAAATATTTTGGAAATACGATTAAATAACAGCCATAAAATGTCAGGAATGATGGAAGAAAAGCAAAAAGGAATAGTGATTTAAAGGCATTTAAAACTCGTGCTGTTTGATCGATTTCTTGATTATTACTTCTGTAAAAAACAGCAAGCATAATTGCTATTAGTAGCAAATAGCATAACCAAAAACCAATATGCAACAAAATAACGATTGATTTTTTCATAACTTCAAATTTAGGGATTTAGAAGAACAAAATTCAATGATTTTAATGTCTTTAGAAAATATAGTATTCCAAATGGGGATATTCGTCTGCAAAATTAGTAAAGGGTTATGCAGAGGCAAAATGAAAAACACTCCCAATGGAAGTGCTTCCTTAATTTTAGTTGGAATAAAAATAAAGTTCATTACTAATATTAAATGTTGATTTAAATGACAAATACGTAACATCTTTACCCTTTTCTGTAGCTTTGGATAACTTCCTGCATCAAAAGAGAACGATACATTTTTTGTTTGTTGGTATGTTGTTTCTAAAACATAAAATTAACCCAGTATTTTTTTTTCGTCTGAAGCAAAAGAGCATTTGGTTTTGGCTTGTTTTCAATCACTCCAGGCGAATAGGTTACGTCTTGTTTGCTATTTCTTGCCATAAAAATACTTGTGCTAGAATGTTTAGCTTTTCAATAGGATTTATTTTAATGTAGGGGTATAAACTTATCATGTTTGTTGCACCAATAGGAATTGCGAAACCATAAGCTGGTTTAGCATACAATAAATTATAGGTGTTTAATTTGTTGTCGCTATTGTCTTTATCTCCTGAAGCTACATTGGCTACATCACCAACAATCCCTTTTTTAAATATAATTTTTTATTGGATGTACATACCACGCGAAAGGATTCGCTCGGTCAATGTCATTAAGTTAAGGTTTTTTTGTCATTTCGACCATCGGGAGAAATCACATAACGTGAGTAACATATGAGATTCCTCCTTCATCGGAATGACAAGGCCGAGACTGTTTTTCCTTAACTTAATGACATTGTTCTCTCGGTATCGGGGAGTTTGGTTGTGTTGGGGTTAGATGATTTAGGCTTTGATTGGTAAATAAATCTATGTATACGGAGTTAGGGGAGGGTTAATTTATAGACTGTAGATACTTATTGGGATGGGTACGGATTGCAAATCCGCGTGAACGGGTTGAATACCATTTTACAAAATGGAGTATTTAAATTGCTATTAATAATGGTATTGGAGTACAAATAATTTTAACTTGCTAGCTGTTATTTGCTGCCATTTTTACAGTCAGTTCATTTTTTATTATTTTGTCTATCGTTTTAGCAATTCGTTCTACTTTTGTTGCGTCCGTTTTGGCAGAGTAAATCCATTCTATAAACGTTTTTTGTTCTCCTCCATTTGTATAGTTTATAAATGTTTCATAAACATTTGGTTCGTCTATCAAACATAGTTTTAATTCTTCTGGAATTTCAGTTGGTAAATTATCAAAAAATAAAATGATGTGTACATAATCGCCCTCTTTTTTATTTATCTTTTTTCTTATTTCAGCTTTTACAGGCAAAAACAGATTGCCATTTCCCATGGGTTGTAAATTGTAATTTTTAATTTCAAAATTGTCTATTGTACCTCGAACTCTTACCCAACCAAAAGGGGTATTTTTGCTTTGTTCTATTTCAGGAATTTTTGCAAATGTCCAACCGCCTTTACCTTGAAATTTTTCGAGCAAGTATTGCTTATCAACCAACGGGATTTTTTCTTTCATTTTTTTTGCTATTAAAAACCAAAAATCAAGTACATTACGAACTTGTCTCCTTTGTCATGCTGAGCTCAATTCCCTTGTCATGCTGAACTCGTTTCAGCATCTTTCCAATACATAAAAGGCTCCACTATCCATCGAGGGTTTAATTACTTACGCGCCGCTTTTCTTTTAGTAACTGATAGTATTGGTAATCCAAATTTCATAATTGTATTGTTTTTAGATGATACGAGGTCTCGAGGTTTTAATCAACCAGAAAGTTTAGTAATTTAAATGCTATGATTTTTCAAAAAGTAATTCAGGTAAAACAATTTTTACTTCAATCTTCTTGTTTTCAACTGTCCAATGAACAATAAAATTTACTTTGGCTTCTTTCAATTCAAAACCACTATTTTTCATCGCTGTTATTCTTTCAAGAAATTTCTTGGAGAACTTTAAAACCAATTCTCCTCTGTCGTTTTTGCAGCCTTCATCAGAAATTATCATCGAATCTCCGCTTGTGAGTACGTTTACTCGCTTCTGAATATACTCAAAATACCCTAAGTATAAATCCTTGTGTGAAAGATGCATTACCAATCCACTTGGGGGTTGAAATATGCCATTGTTTTCAATTCGATCTAATTCTTCAGTTTTTAAATGGTCAAGATAATTACCATTCAAGTGAACAGTTAAATTTTCTTTTGCCCTAGTCATTGCAACATACAACTGTCTTTTTTTCTCATCAGTACTTGCATCAAAGTGATCAAGAAGTAAAAACACATTATCAAACTCTTTCCCTTTAGCTTTATGAATAGTTGAAACAAAAATGGTTTCTCCGTTGGTACTTATGAAATCTTCTATTTTAGATTCTCGAATAAAAACTTCAAAGTCTGATTTGTATTTTCTCTTAGTGTTTGTCCCTTCAAAATCTTTGATAAGGTTATTGCAGATTTCAAACTTTGAACTTAGTTTATATCGGTCAATTAATTTTCTTTTTGCATTTCCCCAGATATCATCACTGATAATAAAAACATCATCGCTTAATTTCAGTTCATTCAAAAAGAAGCGAACCTCTTCAAGATTATATAGACTAAAGCTGTCGTTGCTCTGAATCAATTTTGCTTGGTGTCCGTTTTTTGTCAAGAGTCCAGCCACTTGAAAAGCTTCTTCGTTACTATGGGTCAAGATGCAAGTTGTTCCTGAAAGTCCGGTTGAAAGTATGTCGTCAATTAATGGGGTGATAAGATTTCCATTGTGATAATGAATAATTCTAATTTTTCCATTGTCGAGTTGATTGGCAACAATCGGAATTTCTTTTAAACGCTTATCAATCGTCTTTAAAAACTGATTGGTAAACGAAACTAAATTGCTTTTGCTTCTATAGTTTGTAATCAGTTCGTATTTTGTTGCCTTCTTGTCTTTAATAAAACTCAATAAGTATTTTGAATCTGCACCCCGCCATTCATAAATATTTTGGTCATCATCACCAACTGCAATCACTCTCATTTCCTCATTCTTCTCCATGAGCACTTTTATCAATTCAAATTCTTCCTCGTCCATGTCTTGTGCTTCGTCAATGACCAAAACAGTTTTAGTTATTCTGCTGGTTTCGACTTCGTTGTTCTTTATTTTCTCGACAGTGTTTCTAATAATGGCACTTGATCTATCGAGTGTCCCCACTTTTCCTAATAAGTCAAAACAATAAGAGTGGAATGTTTTTATGTCAATATAGTGAGCGGCATTTCCAATTAATTCAATCAAACGCTTTTTAAATTCGGTTGCAGCGGCTCTAGAAAAAGTGACCATCAGCAACTGCTCATGCTTCACATCTTCCATCAAAAGCAATGACGCTAACTTGTGAACTAAAACTTTTGTCTTACCACTGCCTGGACCAGCAGCCACAACTATATATCTTGAATCTTTATCGTCTATGATTCTTCGCTGAACATCAGATAAAGAATCAAAAAGTTGCTTGTACTTCTTTGGCGTTATATTTCTTTTTATTTCAGTCTCTCTACTTCCTTTGAAATATTTGTTTATAAATGAAGGAAAATTTAAATTGAAATAATCATCAACAAATTTTATTGCACCAGAATAATCATCAATCATTTTCATGGCATATTCTCCAACAATATGAATTTGCTGAACCTTGTGGTCATAAAATTGGCTTAGTTTCTGATAGTCTTGTTCCTTGTATTGTACTCTGTTGTTTTGCTCAATCCGGTCAATAGTCAATTTGTTATAAAGCACAAGAAAACCACCTTCAATTTTTATGGCTTCAATACGTGATAGATAAAACAAGGTGTCTTCAATATCTTCAATGGAGGCTTTCACTTCAAACAATTGAACTTGGTTAGCAAAAGCTTCTTGCAACTCAAGAACAGAAAATTCAACTAAAATTTCGTCTTTATCTTCTTCCCCTTGTTGAAGAATTTGATTGCTCTTGTCATACATGTAGCTAACAATAAACTCGGCTAATGAGTGACGCTTTTCTAATTTCTCTTTCAATTCCTCTATGGTTTGGCAACTGATAGCCACAATATGATTCTTTGAATAATCTTTGTTAAACCGCTTTATCCAATTCTTTATTGACCAAAAATTTAAAATGATTTTTATTTTGTTTGGAGACACCTCTTTGCATCCGTTTTCTTCTGCTTGCTCATTCAGTTCTTTAATGTGAAATGATTTTTCTTCTGTATCAAACAATGGACAAAGGAAATTTTCAATCAATCCATAACTTTGAGTAATGGCAAGGGAACGATTTTTATGCTCTCCCTTTTTAATGAATGCAGTTAAATCCTTTGAGTCTGCTAATATCTTTTCATCACGCAATAGATTAACAACAGAAATTACATTCTGAATGTTAAGGCCTAAATTATCAGCGATATAATCAACTCTTGCTTCTGCTTCGTCAGATTGTAATTGCTTTCTGCTTTTACTGGAAAACAGGCTCTTTATAATTCTAGTGGCAGTTACTTTTTGTTCTTCGCTGAATTTTTGCGAAAGCATTATCTTATCTATGGCATCTTGTGCGGTTTTTGAAAGGATACTATTGGCAAACACTCGTGGCATGTTTTGCTTTCGTTTTAAATAGCCAGCTTCTTCCAGTGCAGCAACGGCAGTGGTAACCCGTGTTTCAATTTCCTTTAAATTGTCATCCCAACCTGCTGCTCTTGCTATTTCTAATGCAGATTTTTGAACACTTGATTTGAATTTGGTAATGAACTTTATGGCATTCCAAATTTGTTTTATTTCATGTAAATTTATCTTAGTTTGGTTCAACAGTATGAAATGCTTACTCAAGTCTTCTTCATTAAATAAAACATAACAATCGGCAGTAATACTTTCATCGCGTCCTGCACGTCCTGCCTCTTGTACATAATTTTCAAGCGAATCTGATATTTCATAATGAATAACCATTCCAACATCTTTCTTATCGACTCCCATTCCAAAAGCGGAAGTAGCCACCATTATTTGAACATCTCCTGCTATAAAAGCATTTTGGTTTTCTGTTTTTTCTTGACTTTCCATCTTGCCGTGGAAAGCCCTAGCATTAAAACCGTCAACATTTAATTTCTTGGCTAAATCTGCTGCTCTTTTTGTTCTGGAAACATAAATAATAGTTGGGCAATCTTTGTCCTCTATTAAATCTCGAACAGTGTTGTATTTTTCATCGTCATCTCCTTTTTCAAAAACTTTATAGTGTAGGTTTGTTCGTGACGCTTTAGAAGGAAAGATTTCAAATTTAATCCCCAATTTTTCTTTGAAATATTCACAAATATCTTCAATGACTTTTTGTTTTGCCGTAGCAGTAAAACAAGAAACAGGAATTGGATCTTCAAGATTTTTATTTTCCTGAAGGGATTTAATAAAATCACCAATGTATAAATAATCCACCCTAAAATCTTGTCCCCAAGAAGAGAAGCAGTGGGCTTCATCAATTACAAAGCGGACAATTTTTCTACCTAAGAGTAACTTTTCTGTGGTTTTTGAACGAAGTGATTCAGGAGAAATGTAAAGAATAGATGCTCTACCATCTTGAATTCTTTCAATGGATTTTGACCTTTCAATAGGGTCAAGTAAACCGTTAATGGTAACCGCATCTGTTATTCCTATTCTTTCAAGGTTGTCCACTTGGTCCTTCATTAGTGATTGCAAGGGAGAAATCACAACAGTCAACCCTTTTGCATTTTCACCTGCCATTAAAGCAGGAACTTGAAAGGTAATTGACTTTCCACCACCTGTTGGGAATACAGCTAATAAAGATTTGTTGTCAACGGCAGCCTGAACCGCATTTTCCTGCAAAGGTTCACCCGCATAAGTTCTGTAAGCGTCAAAGCCAAAATAATTTTTCAGTCCCTTGTGAATGTTCAAGGCTTGATTACAGTATTCGCAGCCAGTAAGGCAAGGTTTACTTCTAAGTTGAAACATTATCCTTTCAAATTTCGGAAAGTTTTTTAGAACCCAAGGCGGAGTAATGGAGTATCTATTATTGCAAGCTATCAGTGCTAAACAATAAGCCAATTCAATAGGGTGATCTAAAATTATTTTTGAAAGGTCAGCATTACTACAAATTGTAGTATCAAATTTTTCGCTAATAAGTTTTTCTGTTTGTGTGACACTACTGGTATATTCAATGAATCGAAAAAAGGCGTTGAACTCTTTTTTTTCATATAATAGCAAATAGAAAATCTGTTTTAGTTTATCGTCTAGCTGATTAAAATTAGAAACTTCGTCAAAGAAAAGGTCTTTTGCTTTTATAGCATCGTTAAGGGGATTGTTTAAATCCTCTGTTTGTAGTTTGTCGTCTTTAAGTAAGGCATGATAGGGCTTTGACGGAAACAATAGGGGAGAGAGAAACAGGGTGTCAATGCTATTAGCAGGATGTACTTGCGCATCAGAAATGGCTTTCTGAATGTAAAGTAAATCATGATTTAGAATGTTGTGACCACAAATAAATGCGGTACCATAAAGGTGCTTTATAAAATCGGTAGTAGAATTAGAATGAAAAGAATCGCCGTTTCCCTTGATACTACCCATATCAAGAATTTTACCGCTCTTTTGCTCAATCTCTGTATCTATAAAGGCTATTGAATTCATAGTCGACTAAAATACTCATTTTTAACCAATTTAGGTTGAATACCCAAAGCCTCAATTTGCTCCCAACTCTTAAAATTTTCATTATCAAGTCTGCAATAAAACTTGACCTTAACATTTCTATTTGAAGCATTTTTTATGGCCACTTTAATGCTTTCCCAATTATTGAAATTTACATAGGGAGATACCAATATTAAATACTCTTCTGCTTCATGAATTAAAGTTAATATTTCACTAGTGATTTGGTAAGGGGGTATAATTTTCATTTTTTATATTTCACTTTTAATAAATAGTTTTAGCATTTAATAGTTTTTCCTTTTTAAGAAATTCTAAGATGATATTTTTCGATTTGTTTGATTTTAGAATTAATAATCGAATAATTTTAGGTTAATAATGAAGCAATAATTTTCTTAATGTACTTTTTTATTATCTTTAATTTAATTCTCTATTTTTTAATCTCAATTAAAAGTTTTGACTTTTTTATTTTGAAACTGGCTTGATTCATATTATTGATTATTTATATTGAATTTAATGAGCCTATAAATCATTACAATCGACAATGGTGAAAGCTCACAATAATTTAATTTGCCACTTGAAGAATTTCAACAAAATTGTCTAAATCTCCAACTTTTACAATGTCACCGATAGAACGCCCAAGTATTGATACTGCCAATGGTGATTTGATATAGACTTTTTGGACTCCATTTACAATTTCACCTTTGTTGTTAGTGGATTCAACTATTTGAACACTTATGTCCTTACCATTATTCACATATTTTACTTTTACCTTACTATTTAGCTTGATTTCGTCTTGGAATAGATGGGTTTGCACCGGTACCTTTCTTTCAATTGCTTGAATAATTGCAACATCTTTCTCAATATCAATGTGAGATACTTTAGAAATATATTTTTCAATTATTTCTATTTCGTCCGTAAAAGCCAATGCTGTCTTTGAATGATCTTTTAATTTTGAAACACCTGTTGATTCAACACTCTTTATAAAGTCAATTAGTTTTGTTGTTTCCCGGCTTGAATTGCGCCACCAATTTGTACTCCAAATTCTATGAAATACAAAACCGTTATTTTCTAATATTTTTTGTCTGTGTCTGTCGTGTAAATAGGCTTCTCGACTGGAATGGTATTTTGCACCATCACATTCAATTGCAATTTTAGGAACCCCAATTCTTTTAGGGTCATAAACAATATCAATTCTAAAACCAGCAAACTGTAATTGCGGAATTAATTTTTCAATACCCAGTTTGTCTGCTAAACTTTGATATACTTCTTCTTCGAATGGTGACTCTAAATCACCTCCAACGAATGAATCAAAACTTACACTTTTAGTTGTATTTTCAGATAGGGAAGTTAAAACAGAAAGCCTTAAATCATTGCTATTCTCGCTTACAGCTTTAGAATAAGCCAAATATGCATACAGAACAGCTCTCTTATTATTTGACCCTTCAGTCGCTAAATACTCCTTATAATTCATAAATACTTGCTCTGGTATTGATGAACATACATAAACTTTAAATTTGGCTCGAGTAATAATTACATTTAAAAGTTTATACCCTTTTGAATGATTAATTGGTCCAAATCTTTGGGCAAATTTTCCATCTTTACCTATTCCATAAGTTGTTGAAAGAATAATTACGTCCCTTTCATCGCCTTGGATATTTTCTAAATTTTTTATGAATGATTTATTACTCTTAGGGTTGTCAAGTTCTAATTCTTGTATTTTTTCATTAAAATCACTAAACTTTTCAAACTTTTTCCGCTCTTCAATTTTTGACTTTATTAGATTTCTTTGAGCAATATTGAATGTTGCTATTCCGACAGTTGGATATTCTCCGTTTGGTAATCGGTTAATGTTGTTCTCAATTATTGATAAAACCATTTCGGCTTCCGCTTCATTTGTGTGCTCTGAAAAAGTGCCGTTTACCTGAATATATTTAATGGGAACATATTCAAAATTATTTGGCAAAGGCTTTAGTCTTTGATTGTAAAAAGCATAGTTGGAAAAATCAATTAAAAATGGATGCCGTGAACGATAATGGAAATCAAGATGCTTTCTTTGGAAGTTTAATTCAGTACCAAAATCAAGCAGCGATTCACAAGACAACAACATATCATCTTTATCGATTCTAACTTTATTGTCATTTTCCTCTTCTATATCATCTTCATCTTCAACAGTTCCATCGAACACCTTACTGAAATAATTTGAAGGCGGCATTTGATGTTCATCCCCAGCAATAACAATCTGCTTTCCTTTTAATATTGCCGGTAAATTATCTTCCAGTCTTAATTGACTGGCTTCATCAAACATCACAATATCAAAATACCCATTCATTCCCTTGAATAAATTACTCGCAACATCTGGAGATGTCAAAATAATTGGAAAAAAGGATGAAAAGAGGTCGGCATCATATTGAACAATTTGCCTTAATGAAAGTCTTTTGAATCGGGTACTACTTCTTTTATTATAAAGATTTTCAACAGAAAGATTTATGTTTTTTTCCTCAAATTCTCTTGTTGTGTCTATCTGTTTCGAATACCAAAATTCTTTAATGAATTTTAGTTGCTCATTTTCTATTCCGTTTAGCGCCTTATCAAGTTCATTATGTTCACCATCATCAGTTGGCAATTCCATATTCGCTGAATTTAGAAGCATCGAATTAAGATAATGAATCAAAAAGGACTTGTTCCAATTTGATTTAGGCTTTAATTCATTGAGTATTGATTTATTTGTTTCAGATTGGATATTGTAAAATTGAAACCATTTGAATTCAATTGTGAATAAATCTTTTTCCGCCTGGAAATAATCAACTTTCTTCTGGATAAGAGTTTCTATATCCATTATGAATTTGTAAAATTCTGCTAACTTAATTTTCTCAATAGTCCAATTGTCATTTTTGATTTTATAGGCTAAAGCATTTGACTTTTCTTGAAGTAATGAAAGGCTTTTTATTTCAATTTCATTCGGATTTGCTTTGAGTAAACTAATCTTTTGAAACTCTGTTCGAATTTTAGAGTCAAATGATTCTTTTACCGATTCTAAATCAGCAATTAGACTAGATACAATGCTTTTTTTATTGTTGAATGAACCAATGAATGAATATTGTAATTCCAAGTCATTACTTTCAGCTATTGTCTTCGACAGCACTTTGAAGACTGTATTAAGATCGTCAAAGTAAGTTTCAAAATCATTTTTTATAGTTTGCAATTTTAATACAAAACTTTCAGAACATTCTAAATCGTTTATTTTGAAGTTAATAGGTTGAAATAAAATTTTAGTGTCAGCAGCATCCAGTAGGGAAGTTAAATTGAATGAATTAAATTCCTCTTCAATTTTGTTGTCAAAGCCATTTTTTAGCCTTACTGCATCACTTTTGAATGTGTGTAAAGATTTTTTCTTTGAATCTAAATCTCCATCAAATTCTTTAGTGTCGTAATCTTTAGAGGATTCTATACATTCTTCGAGTCTTTTAAAATTGTTTTGCAGTTTTAGATGATCTGAAATGGTTTGTTTCTTGCTTTTTGAGAAAATAGATGCTATTTTGAATCCAAAACTGTCAATCTTTGCTTTGTTTGTTAAATCATCATTTCCCTTATTGCTTTCAAAAATCGAATCAATTTCTGTAATCAACTTCGAAAAGCTGTTTTCTTGTTGGTGTAATTCTGATTTTCTAAATGTGTAATATTCAACTTGGTTTTTATAAATTAAATGCTCCAGTTCTTTTTCCTTTTCAAAAACCTTTTCTATTGCTTCATTGACAAATGCAAGCTGCGTTTTCAATTCACTTTTTCTTAAACCAAAAAACTCATTTCTATTTGCTTCTAAAAGTTGTTGAATTTCGGCAAGTTGTTTTACATAAATATCAAAATCTTCATTAATACTTTGTTCAATTAAGTATGGATTTTCTCCAATTAATTTGGAAGGATTGATAAATGAAGTTGATAAAATTGGCAAAAAATCATCATACAAAATTTGACCTTTATGAACAAGGTCGAGTAAGGAGTTTAATTCCTGGGATGTATAATTAAAGAGCGTTTTGTCAATGTCAAGATTATTATCATCACCATTTCCTTTTAGTTCTTTTAATAGATTCCCTACTACATCAGGCCAAGATTTGTTCCCAATAAGTTTTTTATCAAGTTTTTGATGTTTATTATTGATATTGGAGATTAATTCTTTTGCTTTTGAAGTTAAGATGTCTAAAGATTCTTTTGAATAATTGTATCTGTAGCGTTTGTATTCTGAATTGTCAACACGATCTCTTACAGAGTCAACAACCGTTTTTCTGTCCTTTACAATGTCTCTAATCAAGACACAATGATAATTTAAACCTTTTTCTATCAGGGCGTTATGGAGTACTTCAAGTGCCGTTCTTTTTTCACATACGACAATAGTTTTTTTATTATTCTCGAGTGCATTTACAAGGATAGCTGTAAGGGTTTGACTTTTACCAGTTCCCGGAGGACCTTGAATTAAAACATTTCTTGTTGCTTCTAATGAATGCAAAATACTTTGTTGTGAAGGATCCGTTTCTACCGATGAAATGGATTGAAATGAATGTTTCTCCATATCTTCAAGGTCTAAATCTACTCCTTCAAGTTCCATTAAATCCCCATAATCATTAATTATATTTTGTTTTTGAACTTCAAAAATGGAGAATAAACCACTAAAATCAATAAAGGAATTGGTGGAGTTCAAAGGCAATTGTTCATAATGTGCCTTATCTCCAATTGAAGTAACAGTATCTAATTTCTTTTTAAAAGTTTCTTCTAAATCTTCTGGAGACTTTGTATTTATTGCTTTTATAAGATTGCTACAAATTTCAATAAGTTCAGCTTTATTGATTAAGCCATCATCAAGCATTTCACTTGGAATTTGTTCTATCTCAATTTCTGAATCACTTTGTAAATGATTTATTAAAACTTCATTTATATAAATAGGGTCATCTTCATTCCTAAGTATTTCCCAGGTATTAAATTCTTTGGTTCGTCTAATGCGTAATGACCAGATAAGAATAGGTGAAACAGTTAATTTATTGTCAGCTCTATCACGTCTTGCTAAAATTGGATATCCAAATCCAAAAGTATTAATCCCTTTTTCAGACTCAATTGCATCTGTTTGATTTATGAGGTTTTCAAATGCTTTGGTAATTCTAACTAATTGTGTTTGGTCTTCTTGAAAAAGAGAGTTTAAATCAGGCACATTGTCTTTCCAACTTATTCTAAATTTAAGCGGCAATTCTGTCAATAATGATTTAATAAAATTATTAGGAAGGTCTTTATCAATATGAGAAAGCCTATTTAAGTCAAACTTATATCTAGAATTTGCAGGAATAGCATTTAAATGAACACCTCTGCGATTTCCTATTTTAAGTCTTCTTTGTAATTCGGATAATAATTTCTCAGTTAATTCCATAATTGTTTATTGAAGCATTGTGTAAATTTTGTTTTTATCCTCTTGATTTAAATATTCATTCCTACAATCATTTAAAAAGTTCCCTATTGCAGTCAAAACAAATCCCCTTTTTTGAGATTAATATTCTGTTTTACAAATCCGCGCCTTTCAGGGTAAACACCCGAAAGGATTCGGGAGTGAGCGGGGGGGAGACAATATTTTTGTATTCAATTATGCCTGAATCCCAAAAATAGCTTTAATTCTTTTAATTTGAACTTCTATCAATTTTGAAAATATTTCCATTTTGTAATTTTTAAAAATGCCATTGAATTTTTGAAATCTTTTGTGTATATCTTAATCTTTTGCTCGCCAAAATGGCGAGAAAATGGCGAGCAATATAATTTTAGTTTTAAAAAAAGCTTTTTTTCTCGCCAAGGTGACGCGTATATGGCGAGCAAATTATTCATTGATGATGTATTTAGTACTCTTGCCAGAACCTTGAACTTTTATTAAGTTTAGGTCAACATATTTTTTAATAAGTCTTTCGGCCGTTCGTGTGGCTAAATCAGAGTACTCCACAAATTCAGCTTTAGTAACAGGTTTGTTTGACCTGAAAGTCTCAAAAGCTTTCAATTCGTCTTTATTCAGTTCATTTATAGAACCTTTGTCAATTACATATTTGATTGCTTCAGTAGTACGCGGAAAAGTGAGTGTTAAGAAAGGGTTTTTATATGTATATTTCGGAATAGGCAAACCATACTCTTTGTTCAGTGTCTTGAAAGTTTTCATACCAAATCCTTTTTCTTCAACATAATCCATCAAGCTGAAAACATAAGTGATAATTGGGTTTCGACTCAACGATGGTGCTTCAAAAGAGTTTAACTCCTCTAAAGTAATCGCAGGTAAAGGTTTTCCTGGGCTTGTAACTATAATTTTGTTAGTATCAATTTTGATTTCACATTTTGCCTCAGCAAGCTCATAGTCACGATGTACTAAAGCATTTACAATCGCTTCACGCAAAACATTTGTCGGAAAATCCGGAACGTCTTTACGCTTGAAGCTGCTCGTGTCTTTTGCCAAGGGCAGTACTTTTTTCAGCCAATCTTCTATTTGGTCTGGCAATAGTACCAAAGCTTCATCAAAGTCTTTTGGTTCTATTTTCTCATCTCCATAAGTGACGTGGGCTTTCAACACTGCATTCTTAAATTTTGCTCGAGGATTATTACCAAAAAGTAAAACTCCAAATCCGGTAGGTACAAAGTGCTTTTTATCTTTATCCCATTCCATTGCGCCAAAATCAGACAAATACTCAAGGAAATGGTCATCATTGATTTTATAATCCAATTTGGCCTCATCAATAAATTTTTGAAGTGCTTTATCGGAAAGTTTGGAGCGGTCATAATTTGGTATTGCAATCTCAATAGGGGAAAGTAAATCTTCCTCTTCTTTCTCTATTTTTCGCTCTAAAGCCTGCTTCAAAAAATCTTTATTTTCTTGCTCAATAATTCGCTGAAATTCTCGATCAAACATTTTAACCTCAACCAGATGTTTTTCTAAATGTTTGATTCCTTTTCCATCAACGGTTGGGTCTCTGTCTTCTATACCGACGAATACTTTTTTTATTCGGGCATTTGTAGTTCTTTTGCAACAAGGCACTTTAGGTGGATTGCGTTCTACACAGGGTTCTAATGTGGTAAACAATATACAGCCTTCTAGATTTTCATTAGCTAGTTTTCGCTCCATAAGCGTAAATTCAGCGTGATCACCTTCTCGTAATTCGCCACGAAAAGCGGTTTCAATTCTACCGTCAGGGAACAATAAAACGGCTCCAACCTTGGGAGGTACTTTACCATCAGGTCTTGGCTCGTTGATGCTTTTATTCATTACATCAATGGCCATTTGCATTAATTCTTTATCAGTATATTGTTTTTTTGCCATAACCTATATTTTTTGCTTTAAAGTTTCCTTATATTATTCTAATTTCATCAATTCATCCCATAATTTTGCAGGGGCGAAAACTTTTTTCTCGTCTTTAATATCATAAACGTTATTAATGTAATTGTTTAACTCTAAATTAAGAAATCCATCTCCTTTGCATAATAGACGATTAATATTCTCATAAATTTGCTCATCTCCCTCATTATAACCTGGTAATGCAATGGCAAATCTATATTTGTCAGCATCTGTTTTTAAATCAAAAATCACAAGAAAACATCTTAACTCTTTTGGTTTCATTATCATATTTAAACCCAAATACTCATCAGGAAAATTAAAATGAATCCAAAATGGATGGTTCATAAAATGTTCTTCAGGAGATTTTATTTGTTTTCTAATATTTTCTAAATTTTTATTGAACAGAAAAGTATGTCCTAGTTTTTGAAATCCAATTAAGTAAGCGATTTTCAAGAGACCTATTGAAGCTAATCTTTCATCGGTTTTATTTTCTTTTTCAAATGTAAATTTATATTCTTTGTGCCACCCACCAGATAACGGATCATTATTTATAAAAATTGGATTTGTATATGAAATATTTTCGCTTTTAATGAAATTATCAAAAGCAACTGGATTACTATTCTTTTTAATTAGATTAATTGTCAACTCTTTATTATGTCCAATTGTAAAATCGGCAGAAACAGTTCCGTTTAAAGTACTTTCATTTTGTAATTTTTTTCTGAATTTTGTGTTGGGTTTAAAACAATTTATATCAATCTCGCTTAAAGCAATTAATAATTCTTTATCTATTTTATGTCCTGCTTCATTATTACAAGTTTCACAAGTCAATACCCCATCTTTTCCACCTAAAGATTTGGGTGGATTGTGGTCAAAAGTTAAGAGAGAATTATCTTTTTTATCAAAATAACGTTGACAAATAGGACATAAACAACCATAATCTAGGTCTATAATTATCCTTTTTAAGGAAGACTTTTCACTTATCCATTTTAAATTGTCTGAATAAATCTTAAATAATTTTTCTTTTCTTTCAGTTCCTTTACTCATATAAAACTAATTAACTATTCTCCACAATCCCAATCTCCTCCTCACTCAAACCATATAATTCATACACCATTTTATCAATAGCTTTTTCGGTGGTTTCTATTTGTGATTTTAGGTTTTGGGCTTTGGTTTTGTTTTCTTCAAACAGATCCAGCCATTCGAATTCGTCTTTTTTGGTGAGTTGCGTTTGTCCATTTGTTTTAATGGCCTTATTGAGTTCTGTAATGAAATCAGTAAAGGTTAATTCGCTCCAGTTTTCAAGTTTTTTGGTTAACTTTTCTATTTTTAAATTACCTGCACAATAGCTGTTAAATTTTTGATTTATTTTTTCAAAATTATTTTTAGTATTTATTAAATTGTTCACGTGTACAATTAAGTTATTTTGAATTTGTGGGTCAGTTTTGGGAATAGGGATTTGTGATAATGGTATATTAAAATATTCTCTTGAGTTGCCTTTAGGCTTTCCTATAAACCCATAGAACCAATTGATTAGTTTTGAATTTAGTAATGCTACAATAAATTTAGTTTGATAATCATCAATAACTATTTTTATTGCACGAACATCGCCTCCATTATTAAAATATTGGTTATCATCATAAGCAAATCTGTTTTTATCAGCTCTATAAGGTACAAGTATTTTTTCTTTTGAATCAAAAACTTCTTTGATTGATGGCCTATGTAATCTCCACCAATTATATTCTCCAGTTTTTGGCCCTCTTCGATCAAGAAGTTTTTCTTTATAAGATTCTAAATAATGAAAAGCATTTGGGAATTTTATATTTGAAAAGTTATTATCCGCATAAATAATATATTTTTCATCAAATGAAATTGTATAAGAATCAATATCACTGTTTTTGATGCATTTTTTTAATGCTTCTTCTTCTATTTTATATTTAATTGTTTCTTCTTTACTCAGGGTAAAAATTTCATTTTTTCCTGTTTCTGATCCTTTTGCTATTTCTGAAATTTCCCCTAAGGTGATGTTTTTTTCTTTTAACTTATTAATTAATAAAAGATTAGAATTGTCAGCAATGATCCATTTATCAATTAAATCTTCTCTTAAAATTTTCGATTCTTTATATATATCAGAATTTATAATAATTTCATTTAAAGGCTTATTTAGTGGATATGTTTGAAATAATACTGTATTAAAAACGGGTTTTTTTTCTGCTAAAATTATTGCAGTATGTACATTTGCTTCTTTGAAAATATGATAATTTTCAAAGTTTACAATTTGAGTTACAAAATCTGATAAAAATTTTCTAATTCCTCTAGCATATTCATTACCAATAAAATAGTTGGATGTAATAACCCCAAAAATTCCTCTATCATTTAGAATATCCAATCCTTTATAAAGAAAATAATACATTAAATCATTGTAACCAGTGTGAATAGAATTATATTCTTTTTCAAAATAATTATGAATGTTTTTTGGAAAAGTATTCATATTCACATAAGGCGGATTTCCAATAATCACATCAAAACCTCCCTTGGTAAATACTTCCGGAAATTGTTCCTTCCAGTTGAACGCTTTGTCACTGGCTAAGGCTTTACTATCGATAAGCGAGTTACCGCATTTGATGTTGTTGTTTAGGCTAGTGAGTTTACGTTTGGGTTGGGCAGTGCGCAACCACAAAGAGAGTTTGGCAATCTCGATGCTTTCCTCGTTGAGGTCAACGCCATAGATGTTGTGTTCTAGGATTTGGTTTTCGATATCGGGAAAGACAAAGAAACCTCCAAAGAGTTGTTTGTTGAGTTCGTCCAAGTAGGCGTGTTCTCGAATCAGGAAATCCAAGGCTTGGTTCAAGAAAGCACCCGAGCCACAAGCGGGGTCACAAATAGTGAGGTCCAAAAGCCATTCGCGGTAGTCCTTGAGTCGCTGGTCCAGTTTTATAATGGTATTGGTTTGGCGGTTCTTGCGACCTTTGGCATATTCTTCGTCAAGGATGCCCAATTCCTGTTTTTTCTCGGTACAAAGTTTACCAATGGTATTGTCGACTATGTACTTCGTAATGTATTTTGGAGTATAGAAAACGCCGTCTTTCTTACGTTTGGTTTTTTGCTTGTCGAAATCGGTTCCTTCAATTTCGGCATTGACACTTTCGATTTCGTTCAAGGAATGTTCGAAGATATGTCCCAGGATATTGACATCGACCTGACTTTCGAAGTCGTAGGTCGAAAGCTTCAAGGTATGGCGGTACAACATTTCGTTATCAATGATTACCGCATCGAGAATGGCATCGGGTTGGAAAAGTCCGCCGTTGTAGGCAAAGATTTCTTCTTTTTTGTCGGTGCCTTTGCGACCCGTATCAAGATAACCAAAGTATTGTTTGTAGCGGTCATAAAGTGGCACTTCCACGTCCAAATCAGCCAAGGCTTTCCATTCTTTGAGAACGGTATTGATGGAGTTTGGGGCCAGCAGTCCGCGGTCTTCGGCAAAGAGAATGAACAAAAAACGATCGATAAGTTTTTGAGACTTTTTGAAAAGAATGAGTTTGGAGGTCTTTTCAGGCAAGCCAATCAGTTGAATATTATTGCGGTTTTGTTTGACCAAATCCCGGTATAATTCACGTTTGAATACCGAATAATCGCCATAGAATTTTTTGGTGATATTTTCTTCTTCCACCACCGAAGCTTCTTTTATACTGAGCGGTTTGTTGGCCAAGATATTTTCTTTGGCCAGACAGAGGTAGAAGATTTCGAATTCAGCGTGGGTAAGGGTAAAGAGGTTGAATTCCTCAAAGTCCACCGCATTGTTGATGTAGAACCTCAACTTCTCGAAATTGGAGGTAATGACATAGATGCAGCCTGTTTGGTTGGCTTTGTAATCAAAGGCTTGCTGGCGGATGCTTTCGAGGTCTTTGGTGTTGGTTCCCTTGAGTTCGATTACACCCAAGGCGAAGCCGTCTTTGAGGATGGCACCATCCACTTTTTTGGCTCCCTTTATGTTTTTTAGTTCCGTTGTCAGGTTAAAGTTAGCTGCCGGATTTAGTGTGTAGCCCAATATATCCACAAATAATTCGCGCAAGAATCCTTCCTGGAATTGTTCCTCCTTGCTGTTGCGGATGTTTTCCTGAATAGCCGCATTGTGAAAATACTTGGCGTATTTTTTATAGGCTTTCTGGACTAAGGCAGTATCTTGTTGGCTCAAGTATTTCTTGAGAACTGAGGGCTGGAATAAGGACATTGGCAACGCTTTATTTAGATTACTAAATTAGCAATATTTTTCTGAATAAAATTACATAGGAAAAACAGATTTTAAATTTAGTTAATTATTGAATGTAATTAGCCATAACTGCAAAAAATAAACCTATTAAAAAATGAATGCACCAATGTAAAAGTTCCCTATTGTTAGTAATTTTTCTTTGCTCTCCTCGCTTTTCGCCAATCGGACGGGTATATAGGGTTTGCATCAGCCCAAAGACCTTTTTTTTGAGCTCTGGCTTTTTGTTCGAGCTGAGCCAGTTCTCGTGACCGAGAATATTTTTTGTAGTGCCATCCCATGCCGTTTTTTATAATTTCAGCAGTTAGGTATTTGTTTTTGTAAAAGACCTTTGCTACCGAACGCCCGTAACGGTCTTTGTCAGTCACAAAGTAATGTATGGTTTTGCGATAGATAGCGTTGGAGGTGAATTGTTTGGCAGCCTTGCCGTAGGGTTGTTTTTTTTCAGGGCAATCAACTTCCGCAAGGCGTAGAATGGTAGTTTTGTTTTGGTCGTCAAGGACTTCAACGGTATCACCATCTTTAACACCCACTACCGTTCCAGTTAGCATGGTTTGCGCTTGAACGCTACATATCGAAAGAATGAGAAGAGCGGTAATGATTATTTTTTTCATTGATATGTGTTTTTTTCAAAAGTAGGGCATAAACAAACAGATGCGTGTAGGCATTGATTTTTTTGTTAACAGTTTAGTTTTTTTTGAATTTTTAGAAATAACTTTTTTGTTGAATAGGTCGATGTCGGATTGCAGTTCATACAGTCTTAAAAGAGTACTATCACAATCAGCAATTTGTCCCAACAGTACAAAGTTCAAATCTTCCACCATAGATTTTTCCCCAATCGCTCGGATATATAAAATAGTTCTTGAGTAGGATAGCGCGGATTTAAGGTTGCAATCCGTGCCCACTTCAATATGTCTTATAATTAATTAGCAATACACAAAAAAACAGGGGTATTTTCACATGAACGAAGTCATCCTGAACTCACAACCCTTTTGTCATGCTGAACTCGTTTCAGCATCTCCTTTCAGCATCCCATTACTATTTTTCAACCCTCGCTGAAAGACTTTACCCCACATAAATAACTTCTAGAACCACCTCTTGTTCCTTTTTCAAAGGATAAAAGACGCCATTCACCTCCTGAACAAAGCGTGCCAAGACCACACCCACTTGCACACCATTAGCTGGATTCAAAATAGGAGCGGGGATAACTAGAGTCCCTTTATCAGTAGCAGAAACAGCTAAAACCGCACTGCCACCAAAAGAAAAAGCATAACTGCCAAAATCAAAAGTCAACCATCCTACCCTCAAAGTAAGATGACTGGCACCACCAGGAAACGAAACCAATCCACCATCAAAATCAGGCACACTCAAGCCAACAGCCCAATCAAAAACCACTCGCTGGTGCAACAAACCATTCAACCGAATCCCCGAAGTCAACAAATAGGTTTCCAAAAGTTGGCGTCCGGCTGCCGTTTGCATACCTCCATGAACGCTTCGTTCCCCACGAATGGCTACCGCATCTAAATCTTTAATTTTGGTAAACAAACTCACCAAGCGTTGGTGCAAAGTCCCATCTTTAAACGTATTCAAAAAAGGATTCAAACCTTGTTTAAAAAAGCGCACCGTTTGCATACAACCCTTAAACTCATTGCCATTCTCCCGCACGCGCACCATGCTAGGCTGTGTCCGTATAGCCTTACCATTAAAACCACCACCTGCAGTTCTTACCACAGCCACACCCTTGCGAGTATAAAAATTCAATCCGCCTAGTGTACCTGTTAACTCAAAAAGACTTTTAACCTTTGCCATAGGGATATATATCATTGTGTAAGCAACAAAAATAGTGTATTCTAAAATAAAAATAATAGTATATTTAAAATAAGTATAAAACAAGTTTATAATAACTATATAGTAACTTATATATATTACATTCATAAATAAACAAGCAATTCCACTAATTTAAAATAATGATAAACGATGGAAAAAGACAGGGAAATAACCGTTTGCATTACTCTTAAAATCCACAAAAGTAAGATGTTGTGTACATAAAATTGTAGTTTAAATTGTAATGCAAAAAAATAGCCCCTAAATAAGGGGCTACTATTTTTAAATAAAGTGGAAAAGAGGGGAGTTGTTTCGAACTTCTTTGAGTCCGATTTACGACTTTTATTGAGTTGTCAAAAGGTAAAATAGTTAGTTATAGTTGTCTAGTTTTTATATTTATTCAACTTCGTAATACAATAAATACACTTTTGATTTAGTACTCCAACTTGCTTGATTGGAGTAATCTGTCCATAGTAGTAATATTGTTATTTAAAAAACAAGCACCATCTGTAAATAAATCGCTATCTCTTACACAAAAATAGTTGATGGTGAAGTCCAAAATACTTCTTTACCGAAGCTTATTTTAAGTTCTTAGAAGTTATCAGCAGATGGTGCAAACCCTATTTTAAGAATAATTAATAATTTATTGATTTGGAACAAATAAATAGCATTTCAAAAAATATTCAAAAGTTCAAATAGTGTAACATTTGTGAAAAAAAAATTCATTTTACGATTTCCCGTAATGGATTAAATTTAATTCACTTTATGTTTGTTCAAATTACTTAAAAAATATTATCATTTTTTTTAATAAAATCTTATGCTCTGCATTCTAGTTGCAGACCTAAATGTTAAAATTGTAAACAAATTTTGAAATAATAGACATCATACTATTGCGTGTGTAGCTGAATAAAAAAAATCTGGAATAGATAAAGTAGAAATGCAAATGAATGACTAAATACAAGTAAATAATAAAATAAATGGAAAATACATCGGGGTTTATTATGATATTGGGGTTAGTGCTAAGAATTATTGGATTAGTAGTATGTACTAGAAAAGCAACAGAGCTGAACCGTAGCGCAAGTGGATGGGGGGTTTTTGGCTTTTTTATGCCAATTATTGCAATGATTTGGATACAATTTATGAAACCTTATTTGCAATGAGTCAATAATAGCGAACGAACAAAAAATAAGAAATAAAAACAAATAAAATAACAATTGATAATGACAAGAAAGTCATTTACTATTACAGCTAAGTCTACTTATTAAAAAATAAATATTTTTTTGATTTTATTAATTACAACTAACGAGTTGATTTTATTTTTATGTTTAAAAACAACAATATAAACCTTTGGAATACATGTAAAACAATTTAAATTAAAAAAATTAGTTGTTAAAAAATGAATAGGTTATTTGTTAAAAATTGTTAAATTTGGATTTTACAAAATGCTATTAATGACAAAGAATTTCTCTTATTTCTAACTCCAGTATACAATATCATAAATTTGAAGCTAAGATCAATTTAGATTTTGCTAGAAAGACCCTATAACTTGATTTAAAAAATATAAATATGAATTTAATTGCAAATACTGGTATACAATATTTGACATTTCCTCTAGAAATCAACACCTCTGATAATTTCAGGATGTACTTTCATGAATGGTTTGATGTTGAAGAAAAACAGTTAAAATTAGAAATTGCTCACTTATTTTCTGGAGATGATGTTTGGGTGAAAAAAAGTGACTTGTCAGAACTAGGCTATGCTATAAATGGAAAAATAGATAAAAGTTGGGAGGATATTGAACTCGATTTTAAAGATAACGATAAAATTACTATTACTGTTGATACAGAAGATCCTAAGGATTCAGGCTGTTTTCAGGAGTCTATTAGTAGACTAAATTGGAGTAAATTTGAAAACACATGGTTTCCATTGCCTTTTTTTTTACTTAATGGTAAGAAATCAGAATTTGGTCCAACAAATTGGTGTCGCTGCAAATTGATTCCAACAGAGACAACTGAAAAATCAAAAAAATACAACTTAGTAGTAGCTTTCGACACCAGAGCTAGTTTTGAAAATGATAGTTTTGAAGACGAAGATTTAAATGAAACACCTGTTTTTACAAATGATTACGATAAATCAAAAGAATATGCACTTTGCAATAATGAATATAAATTAGTCGGATATTGTTCAGAGGCATTTAATTGCGATTGGGTGGATAAATATTTATTAAAACATTTTCACAATTTAGAAGATATTAATGATTTTAAAGGTCAAAAACCTAAATTAAATTATCTCTCTCAATACATTTGTTTTATTAATTATATACAGCAACTCAATATTTTGCCTAAAGTTACTTTGTTTTCCAATAAAAATGTAGCTCATGGGAATGTAGATTTAGTAGTCGACATTGGTAATTCTCGAACTTGTGCTGTGTTATTTGATGAAGGTGACTTTAAAAAAGCAAGTCCTCTTGAATTACAAGATTTCACAGAACTAATTTTAGATGGAAAACTAAATAAATATCGAGAATCTTTTGATATGCGTTTAGCATTTCGCGAAGCAGATTTTGGAGGTAAATTCGGGCTTGTAAACAGCAGACAGTTTGTCTATCCAAGTATGATACGCTTAGGAAAGGAAGCGAATAAGCTTATACACAAAGCAACCAACATGAATACTGGAGCTGAAAAAATAAGCACTTTTTCAAGTCCAAAGCGTTTTTTATGGGACACTATTCCTCAAAAACAAGAATGGGAATTTGTTCAGTTTGAAGGAGAAAAAGCAAAGCCAATTTACATAGAAGGTATATCAGAGCAGTTAAATTCAGATGGTTCATTAAATACTGAAGGGAATGGAGGGATAATAAATCATTATTCTCGTAAAGCATTGATGACTTTTGCTTTCCTTGAAATTTTAGCTCAAGCTAAAATGCAAATCAATAGTTATGAGCAACGCAGTCATTGGGGTAATGAATCAATGCCAAGAAGAATAAATCGAATAATTGTTACTTGCCCTACAGCAATGTCACGTGTTGAACAAATTGCATTACGCAAATGTGCAGAAGATGCAGCAATTATGCTGGAACGATTCTATAATGATGAATATTATTCTGAAATTGATCAGAAAAAAGTTCGCTCAGAAGTTAAAGTAATTCCTTCTTCAACTAATCTCTCAAATAAGGGAGAAAAAGCAGAATGGATTTATGATGAAGCAACTGCGGCACAATTTGTATTTCTTTATGCGGAGATTGGAGAACGGTATTTAAAAAAGGTAAAAGATTATTTTGATTTCTACGGTAAAGTTAGAAATGATTTAGCAGAGTATAACAAAAAATCACTTACGATTGGTTCTGTCGATTTTGGTGCTGGTACAACCGATGTAATGATAGCAGCCTACAAATATGAAGATGGTGCTGGGCAATGTTCTTTAGCACCAGTTCCACTTTTTTGGGAGAGTTTTTATAAAGCAGGCGATGATTTAGTTAAAGAGCTAATTCATCAACTTGTTATAGAAGGTAAATACTCACCTATTGAAAAGAAAATGAAATCATTAGGTTTATCTCCAGATGTTATTATTGAAAAAAATAATGATTTTTTTGGTGGTGACACAGGAATGTCTTTCAAAAATAAGCAGTTACGTGCAGATTTTAACGTACAAGTTTCTGTACCTATTGTCTCGTTTTTTCTTGAATTAATAAAACAAAATAATTCAGAAAGTAAAATTTTATCTTTCAGTGATATTTTCAGTAATGACTTACCACCTAAAAATGTACTGAATCATTTTCAACAACATTTTGGATTTGAATTTGAATCTTTACAATGGCAGTATGAGAGAAAAGTCATTTCATCAATAATTGAAAAAACATTTGATTCTTTAGTCGGGAAAATTTCTTCTTTATTTTCTTATTACGATTGTGATATTGTATTAATCTCAGGACGACCAGCATCACTAAAACCACTTACAGATGTGTTTTTAAAATATTATGCTATTTCTCCTAATAGAATGAAATCAATGAACGATTATAGAGTTGGAAGATGGTATCCTCAGGATAAGCGCTACAAATTTATTGATGGGAATGGAAAATTCACAAATCCAAAATCAATTATTACTACAGGTGCTATGATAGGACATATTGCTGATAATGGAGGTTTAAATGGTTTTACTTTGAACTTAAAAGAGCTTAAAGAAAAACTAGTTTCTAAAACTAATTATTTTGGCAAACTCAATAATCAATTTGAATATACAGAAACTTTTATTTCTCCTGATAACAATCAAAACTCTATAGAGGTTTTCACTTTGCCATTAAGAATTGGTGTAAGACAAATTGACGTTGCTGCTTATCCTTCTCGACCATTTTACACCTTAGATTTTAATGAATTTCAATTGGAAGATAGAGTTAAAGGTCGATTAGTAGATGAAAACGATTTTAATGCCATCCAAACTGGTATTAGAGCTGAAAAATCGAAGATTTTACGAAATATGCCATTAAAAATAACAATTAGTAGAGATATAAATGAAGATATAGAGTTATTACGTATTGAAGAAGTTTTAGATAAAGATGGAAATCCAATTAAAAATACTTTCTTCAATTTACAAGTACAAAGTATGAGTGAAGTGGATGATTTTTGGCTTGATTCAGGTATTTTTTCATTAAATATTAATAATTCGTAAATTAAAAAGGCACAACAATGGAAAAAACGATACTAGCTCAACTTGAAATTATAGAAAAGTCAAACGAGTGGATTAAAAGTTCATTAAATGGCGAAAAACAAAAAAACGCTTACCGTAAAATGGTCGATTGCCGTCGCAAATTAAACAAAAAGAAATTTGCATTAGAAAGCAATCCAGCAGCAGCAATGTATGGTGAAAGTCAAGTAGGAAAATCATATCTAATTAGTAGTTTATTGTCTGAAGACGGGAAACCTTTTGGCACAACCAATGAAGAAGGTGTTTTTTATAATTTTATAGAAGAAATGAATCCACCAGGTGGGGGAAATGAATCTACAAGTTTGGTCTCAAGGTTTTCAGTAAATTATAAACCAATAAATCCAAAGTTTCCTGTAAAAGCTATTTTACTATCACCTGCTGACATTGTTCTAGTGCTATGCGATAGTTTTTATAACGATATAAAAGCAGACCATAATTTTATTTTACAACCTGATCAAATTAATTCAGAAATTGAAATATTAAAAGAAAATTATAATAATCGACAAACTATTCAAAAAGTTTTTGAAGAAGATGATGTATTAGATATGCAAGATTATTTCAGAGAAAATTTTTCTTCAAAAGCAAATAATGTGATTTTTTCAAACTTTTTTGAAGAAATATCTTTACTTATATCTAAAGCTAAACCAAATGAGTGGAAAGATATTTTTTCTTTATTATGGAATAAAAATGAAAAAATTACAATCCTTTTTGCTTCGCTAATTAACGAATATGAAAAATTAAATTTTTCATCTACGGTTTATTTACCATTAGAATCTGTTTTATACAAACATGGAACATTGCTTGATGTAAAGAGATTGAAAGAAATTTATGCAGCGCCTAATAAAATCGAATCTGAATACAAATCAGATACGATGATTTTAGTACCTGTAAATAATCAAGAAATTCAATTTCCAAAATCTTATTTGTGTGCATTAGCAGCTGAATTAGTATTTTGTCAGCAGGATTCGTTACTCACAAGTAAACCTTTTTTAAAAGAAACAGATTTACTTGATTTTCCTGGTGCTAGAGGACGTATGACTTTACCTCAAAATGATATTAATAACGAAAATATACCGGAATTACTTCTAAGAGGTAAGGTTGCCTATCTATTCAATAAATATTCAGAATATGGTAAAATTAATATTTTTGTTTTGTGTGCAAAGCATGACCAAGCAGCTCAACGCTCTATGCCTTTTATGCTTAACAACTGGATAAATAAATTTATTGGTGATACACCCGAAAAACGTGAAATCTTTGTAAATAATGCAAAAGTTCCTCCTTTGTTTATAGTTGGTACTTTTTTCAATGTAAATTTAGAATACAATCCAACTCAAGATAGATTAAATAATTCATCCTCTTTAGACTATAGATGGGAACAAAGATTTGAAAAATCCTTGTCAAATGAAGTTTTAGATACTAAAACTTACCAATGGTTTAATAATTGGACAATAACAGATAAGGATTTTAAAAATATCTTTCTTTTGCGTGATTTTGTTTTTTCTGAATCAAAAAGTCAATTATTTAAAGGTTATCTCGAACAAAAAAAGGAAATTGAAGAGATTAATCATTCAAATTATCCGAATTTACGGGAGAAACTTCGTCAATCGTTTATTGAATACCCTTTTGTAATTAAACACTTTGAAAACCCTTCTGAATCATGGGACAGAGCAGCATCTATAAATGAAGATGGAACAAAATTAATTATTGATAAATTGACTATTGCTGCAAATAATATAAATCAAGCACGTATTGAAAAAATGCGTTTTGAACTTAATGAGATTTCAGTAAATATCTTATCTGAATTACTTAAATATTTTCATAGTAATGATAAGGATGATGTCCTAATTAAAGCAAAATCTACTGCTGGTGAGATTCAACATAAACTTGATGTAGCTTTTAGTGCAGATGGTATAAAATTATATGGGCAATTGATGAAAGAGTTTATGATAGACGAAAGTGTTGTTCTTGAACTCTTCCGTAAAAAAATTGACGACATTGAGCACAGAGAAGTTATCAATATGGATATTTATAGTAATTATAGAATACAAGTTCCTGTTATTGAAAATGACACTATTGATGCTTATTTTGAAAGGTTATGTGTACATTACGAAAAGATAACTGAAGAACAAAAAAAACAATTTAAAAATGAGCTCGATTTAAACAAAATTGAATTAAGTGAACTCATTAATGGGAATTCTGAACTCATTAAAAATAATGCATTGCAATTAGCTGAAAAACTAATTGAACATTGGTTTTTATATATTAATTTAAATGATAAGCAAACTATACAAAAGATTTTAGGAAATAATGGTTCTTCTTCATTGCAGGACATTACAGATATGTTCCAAAAATTATTCAAGAAGTTTAATATTCCAAATAAAATTGCCAAAAAAATCCACTTTTACGTTGAAGGAAACAATAAAAGCAATTTACCCTATGAGATTATAGCTGATATAAGTGCCGAACTATTAAATAAATGCATCAATTCTGTTGGATTTGACTTTTTTGACGAATCAGAAATCAATGATTTGATAATTGCCAACGATAATAATAACTTGGGTTTAGTATTAGAGCATCAATCAAATCCTAGAGAAGAATCCGTTGCAGAACTCTTTGAAAAAATTGAACATTGGAATGATATTATACAATCTAATCCAGAAGAAATGAAGTCGTTACCTAGCTATCGAAATTATTTATTATGGTACGATCGTCTCAAAATTGCTTTCGTATCGGTTTGTGATATTCCAAATTATGATATAGCAGCTAATGAAAGATTAAGTGTAATTATCAAAGAATCTGAAACCGTAAAATACTAAAATATGGCGATAGTAATAGGTAAAAAGCAATTACTCAGTACTGATTTGAAATATTTTAAAGCATTACAAGGTATTGGTGGGAAAACATTATTTGATAGATTTAAGTTGGCTGAGTCAAATATTATAAATAAAAATATTGATACTAAATACCAGCATTTTTTAGCATATCCGGTTGTAGATGGTGATGCAATTGTGTTTCACGGTATTAAATATAATGAAACACCACAAATATTTCAAGAGCTACAGGGAGAAGATTTGTCTAGATATACAAACATTAAAAATGAAACAATTTCTCATTATAATGGCGTAATAGACAATCTTGAAAATTCAGGTAAAACAGTTGAAGCCGTTTTTTTAGCGGATGCAATTAAGTATATTGATGACCGTTTTATCTATTGCTACGATGATATTGTAGTTCTAGGCGTTTGGGGTATGAAATTACGTGATAATGTAAGAGAAGATATTAGTGAAATTTGCAAGACTCAATTTGTAAAGGCCCCCAAACCAGTTCAAATACCAGAACCAACTTTTTTCACGATTAATTATAATGCTGGTGATAATGGTAATTTGTATGGTAATGTTAGTGTAACCAAACAAACAAGCGAATATATTTCAAACAATGAAATACCTCAAGTAGAAGCTAATGATGGTTATGAATTTGCTGGTTGGGATGAAAATCCAAATGGACACGAAGTAACAGGAGATAAGGAATTTACGGCACTGTACAATAAACATGAGTCACCTGTCCCACCTTACAATCACAATCCATCTATTGAGAATAAATTACCTTGGTACTTGCGTTTTTGGAATTGGCTAAAAGCTTTATTTACTGGAAATGGATGTTTAAAATGGCTATTATGGTTAATATTCATCCTGCTTTTACTTCTCTTATTTTCATGGTTATTCAGAAACTGTAGTGGGCACAACTTAACAGGCGGTGCAGCTTTAAGCGATAATGATTCTACTTGGGTTAAAAAAGACCCACGTGTTGGAGATGGTGGTGGGATTTATGACCCACACGATCCCTATACTCCTGTGCCAACCCCACCAGCTTATAAAGATATATTGCCTCCTCAACAAGGTGTATTGCCTCCAATAGACGGAAATCCTGAAATAATCCCTGGAAATCCTAGTATTATAGGTAATCGGATAAATATTTTAATGGAAAATGAGGATAAATCCATTATGGATTTAGCTAAAGATTTTAAAGTTAAATACCCTGATGATAAATATAAGGTAGTGTATTACGACAATGTTGTAAAGCGAATGCAAATTGAAATTCCTTCGCAAGAACGAGAGAAAATTAAACAAGAAATACCAACTAAATTTTCTCCTATTTACAAACTTTTTGTATTTGATGAAGCTTTGTTAGAAGGAGAATATAGTCCTAATGACCCAGCTTTTAAAGATAACAACAAGAATTGGTATCTTCAAAAAATAAAAGTACCAGAAGCTTGGGATGTTAGTCGAGGTTCAGATAAAATCACTGTTGCAATAGTAGACAATGGTTTCAATCTAAGCCATCCTGAATTAAAAAGTAAAGTGGTACAGCCTTATAATGTTTGGACTCATTCTAATACAATTTTCCCTCAAAAAGTAGACCATGGTACTCATGTTGCTGGAACCGCATTAGCTATTGCCGATAATAACCTAGGTCTTTGCGGTATTGCACCCAACTGTAAATTCATGCCTATTCAAGTGGCTAACGAAAAGGGCATAATGACCACTACCTCTGTATTAGATGGAATATTATATGCCTTATATCAAGGGGCTGATGTGATAAATGTTTCATTAGGTGGTCAATTTAAAGGTCTTGCTCAATTTCCTGAACGTGAACAAATTGATTTAATACAAAATCATTTTAAAGAAGAAGAACGGTTATGGCTTGAAATCATGAGAATTGCAGCAAAACATAATGCTACAATTGTAGTAGCTGCAGGAAATGACAACATACTTGCAGGGATTGATGCTTTGCAACGTCCTGACCAATTTATTACAGTTTCGGCAATTGACCGAAACAACTCTAGTCTTAATAAAGCCAATTTTAGTAATTATGGTCCTTATTCTAAAATATCAGCTCCTGGTGTAGGAATTTATAGTACAGTGGGTGCTAATAGTTATCAAATAATGGACGGAACAAGTATGGCAGCACCAATTGTTTCAGGGGCTGTTGCGCTAATGAAAAGCATTAAACCCAATTTATCGACTAAAGAAATAATTTGTATTTTACAAAATACTGGTTTACCCGTTAATGATAAGATTGGAAAGTTAATTCAGTTGGATAAAGCCATGCAAATAGTAAAGGCTGGTCAAACAATTGATTGTTCAAAAAAACCATCATCAGGAGATGTGCAAATAACATTAAATTGGAATAATTATAATGATTTAGATTTATACTGTATAGACCCAACAGATGAAAGAGTCTGGTGTGACAATAAAGTTGTTTCAAGTGGTGGCCAATTGGATGTTGACATGAACGTTAATTATCCAGGTAGCATTACTCCAATTGAAAATATATTCTGGCCCAAAGGCAAAGCTCCTAATGGTATTTATAAAATATACCTCATAAATTACAAAAATCATGAGCCATATATTTACAGTACTCCTTATACAATAAATGTAAAATATGGTGGTAAAAATCAAGTATATAAAGGCATTATAAAGAAAGAAGATAAGTCTTTACATATTTGTTCTTTTACTTTAGGCAGTCCAACTACTCAAAATGCACCAAACAGCGAGCAAACAAATTCGTTATTACAGCAGCGAAAGAAGTTCCAACAAGAATTAGATAGGATAGATAGAGAATTAAAAGAAATTAGAAATCGTAAATAAAAAAACAAACATTTAAAACTATGGATTTAAAACAAATAAAATTGTCATTAGCAGTTGTCATTAATCTATTAGCAGCACTTACATTTGGATATTTTTGCTTTCTAGGGGCCAACTTTTATACCTTGGGAGATAAAGGAAAAAGTATCGCTGTGGCTGTAATTATTACCCTATTTTTAATAGGAACTTCACTTGGCGCTAAGTTGTTAAAACAAACGCATCGTAATTTCAAAAGCCGATTTATTTGGGAAATAGTTTTATTGGTTTTATTTACTGCGTTAATAGGTTATTTTACTTTTTTTCCTTTCTCGCATTATTTTTCCGTTTCTGAGAATGAAATCCAAATTAAAAGCAAACTAAATTCGAGTATTACTCAAGCTGAAAATATGTATGTTGAATATGAACTATATGTAAGTGATAGAAAAAATAATTACAAAACTAAATTAGAAAGTGCTGTTTTATTAAAGGAAAATAGAGTTAGTGATGTTGATTTTAATTGCCTTGATTTTAAATCAAATAGTAGTTTAACTAATCCAAAACAAATCGATAGAAAAATTAGAAAAATTGGATTTGACTTGGTGCCCTCTAGCTTTATTGCAATGAAAAGTCATAATTCTAAATGGTTAGCAAATTCAAAAATTGATATTGATAAATGGAAACCAATTGGTATAGTAGATTTTATAAATAATATTGAAAATAATTCTAATAATTGGAAATCTGATTTAATTAATATTTCCAAAATTAGAGAGACTTGTGAAGGTGACAATATTGAAGATTTTAAATATAATCTGACTACAAATGAAGTAAAAACGTATTTTACAAAAATTGGAAATCCACCATTACTTTCTCTTGTTTATGCAATATTGGTGTATGTGCTGATGTTGTTGTCATATATTTTTAGTAATAGAAGTACAAAATCAGATGTTGGTTTTCGTGCTATATTTTCAAAGAAAACAAATAAAACTAACGAATATACTATTAAATATTAATTATAATTACAATGAAAGAAAGCGATTATTTAGATAATATAGGAAATGATAAACATTCTAATGACCAAATTGTTGAAGCAATAATAAATAGAGTAGTATCTTTTAAAAAATTACAAGAAACTGGAGAATTTGATCATTCAAGACAAAAAAAAATAAAAGCACTTTTGAATGAAAAATACGATGTAGCTTTTTCTGCCGCGAATTCAATTTCTGAATTACAGAATTATTTAGAAGACTTTCCAGAAGGAAATCATATTACCGAAGTAAATACAAAAATTAAAGAAATACAAGCTGAAATAAATCGAACTAAAAAGGAACAGGAAGAACGAGATAGAATGTTACGAGAAATAAAACATAGTATCAATGAAAATACTATTGATGAAATAATTGATAAACTAAGTGATAGTGATTTATATAATTTATGTAATGATTTGGAGATTGACTTTCAAATTATAAAAAATTTTAAAGAGCCACCTATAACATTTAATGCTATACCCAAAAAAGAAAATGAGGTTCCACAAGGCTATACTGATGTCTTCTTTTGGGGAATACCTTCTTCAGGTAAAACTTGTGCTTTGTCTGCAATTCTAAGTACTATTAAAAATGATTATTCAATGGAAGCACCTGATTGTGATATTAAATTTGGTGCTACATATCGCACAAGTTTGGTTAATATATTTAACACAGAAATTGGTTATCTTCCTCCACGTACTAATGAAGATCGAACGCAATATATGCCTTTTTTATTTTATAAACGTGGAGAAAAAAATAAACGTAGAATATCATTTTTTGAATTAAGTGGTGAGGTTTTTAAATCATTTTATGAAAAAGTAAACGATACTAAAATTATTTTAGATAAAGACAGAGATGGTATAGAGCAATCATTCAAAACGCTTGAATTATTATTAAATAGTAGTAATCAAAAAATTCATTTTTTCTTTATTGATTACAACCAAGAGACAAAAAATTCTATTGACATAGAAACAGGTTTAACTCAATATGACTATTTAGAGGCAGCAACAACCTATTTTAGAGACAATAATGATATTTTTAAGAAAAAAACTGACGCTGTTTATGTGGTGGTAACAAAATCTGACGAGATTCAAGCTGATAATAATAAACAAAGAGCAGAAAAAGCTAAATTGTTTTTGGAAGAAAATTTTGGAAATTTTATGGATGTATTGAGTAATCAATGTAATAGAAACTCTGTTCATTTAGAGGTTAAATTATTTTCTATTGGGAAGGTTTATTTTAAAAGAATATGTAAAATTAACCGAGCATCTTCAATAAATATCATTAATGATTTACTTGATCGAGTTAAGCCAATAAGCAACAATAGATTTAAAGACTTTTTTAACAGATAAGCAGATGGAAATTGTAATACACGGAACAAAAGGAGGTCGCAAAATTTTTACATCAAATAAACTAAGTGGTTTATTTGATGTAACTTCAGATAGCCCAAAAACGAGTGCTATTGGACAAAGTGCTTACGCTATTCGATTTATTTCAAATAGTACTATTTTTTCAAAATACAAAATAATTAGAGATGTACGTGGCGACAAAAGAACTGGTTTTATAGCTTTTTCAATATTTCTTTCAAAAAATGAAAAACTTTCTGGTTCTGAAATCATTGCATTATTGGATAAAGTTTCAGGTGAATATTGTCAAAAATATATAATAGAAAATAATTTAAATGAAGTTAATGAAGATTGGACTTTTTTAGAACTTTTATCAAATGAATACAAGAATAAAATAGGTAAAGTTTCTATCGAAGAATCAGAGAATATTCAATCAGGTGATTTGGATGATGCATTTATATATTTTTTCAATAATAGTGAACTTCACAAATATTTCGACCAACCAAACCAAGAAGAATATATACCATATCGACAAGTATATTTAATAAATAAAGAATTTAAAGATAAGTCTGAAAATCCACTTAATGCTATACGAAATTCTGGAGTTGATTTAACTGGACAAATTGATTTGGAAAATCCATCTTATAAATTGAGAGAATTTCATGGTAATGCAAAAAATGGTGTCTCAATTACAATTAAAAATTCAAAAGGAAGACAACTTAACAATAAAGACAAAATATTTAGAAAAGATGAACTAACAGTAGTCTATTCTAAAAAAAACTATAAAGAAAAAAAGATATTTGGAAGTTTATTAAATAGTGAAGAAATAAGAAATTTTCTGAACGTAAGCACTGATAATAAAATTGATGTATTTAAAGAAGTTGAGTTGGAATCAGAAGTAAAAACATTCAGTTTTGAAGTTGTAAAAAAAGATGGCTCTAGAGTTATGGATGCTGTTATAACATGTAAAAATAATTATCAACCTGAAAAACAGGCTTTAAATAATCAAGTTGATTTTAGTGGAGAAGATTTAAATGAAAAATGGTCAGCATCAGCTAAAATAGGCGACAATTTTTTTTCAAACAGTCACATAATTGATTTTGAAAAAGACAGTCTTAGTCCAATTAAATTAATTCTTAATGAGAAAAGAAAAGTAAAAATAATTGCAATTCAAGAGGAAGAACCAAAAGAACCGATCTATAATTTTAAGGTTTGGATACAAGGAAGAGGTTACTCTAACGAAAATGAAATTGAATTTGAAGAAAATGAATTAAATATATCTTATAATATAAATGTTAAAAGTGATGGTTATGAAGATTCAGAAGTTAAATCATATCATCCTTTAAATGATGGGAATAAATCATTATATTTTCATCTTAAAAAACCAGACACATCAATTGGAAGCAAGTACAAAAATAACATCGAAAATGAAATTGATTTAGTATCAAACGAAAATGAAGATTATACGATTTGGTATCAAAAACCAAAATTCATTATTTTTTCAGTAGTAAGTGTTTTGATATTAAGCATTGGGATATGGGGATTGAGTCATTACGTTGGTAAACAAGAAAATCCAGAAGAAAAAATTACTGCTGAGATAATTAATGAATACTTAGAAGGTGATGCACTTATTCTAAGTAAATTAATTACCTATAAAGCAAATTGGGAAATGCAAAATCCACAAAACAATACTAACGACGAAGGATTTTGGAGCTCAATTTTCCATAATGATGAAAATCAAAATTCATTTGAAGAAACAGATAATTGGAATCAAATAAGTGATAGTATTGTTAGTGCAATAACCAAAAGAGAACTTATTGATAAAAAGGACTTTGAAAAGTTGAGAGAAGAAGTACATTTTAATAATCAGGAATCCTTTGAAAAAACTATCCATAATTTAAGTAAAACTAAATGCAAATTACTTAAAGAAAAGCTTAAGGATATTGATATTTCAAGTTTAAGTTTACCTGAAATTGAATCTAAAATAAAAGGAATTATAGATGGACAGGAAAGTAAACAAAGTAGCACTGATTTACCTTTTGATCAAGGTTCAAAATCACCACCTAAAGATACAGGGCAAAAACAAAGCTCTGAAGGTGTTACAACTGTAATTGCCGGAAAAAAAGACAACAAAGGTCCTCAGAAAACAGGTGAAAATACTATTGGAACATCTGAAAGAAAAGCTCATACTGATAATGACGGAAATTCTGCAAGTCCATCATCAGATATTTCTCTAGAAATCAAAAAGTATTTAAAAGGAGATGAAATAAAAAAAATAAAATTAGAAGAATACAAAAATACGGTATCTGATCCCAAAATAAAAGAAAGTATTTTGATTGCATTAAAATTATGGGAATTAGATGGTAAAGACCCCAAAAAGAAAAAAGATTATCTCAACCAAATTGAAAATAACAGGTATTTGATAGATAGTAAATTAAATCAGTTTGTTAAAAAAATAATAAATAAAGATGAAACTATTAAAAAGAATAACATGAAAACTTTAAAAGAAATATCAAATGAAAATAATTAAAATAAGTTTAGCTATTGCTGTAATTGGATTAATTGCTTTTTTTGTTGTAAATTCATTAATAACTTTAGTTGCGCCACCTCCAACTCCACCAGTTGTGAATCAATTCACAAAAATTATTGATGAGGAAATAAATGCATTACAAAGAAAAACTGTTACTAGTTTTAATGAATTAAAAACATCAAATGATGATGTTAAGTTTGATATTGATGATTATTATGGTGAAAATCGTTTAGGTAAAAATCAAGCAGAGAACAATCAATCAAGAGAGAGACTTTCAAAAAATCTATATTCAATATATGCTGTTAAATTTATAAATCTAGCAAATTCAGTCTTTAGAAGATCTGAATGGAATGTTCAAGACTTAGTATTTATTAAAAGTGAAAGTATTATATTAAAAAAGTCTACATTTCTACAACCAGGAAATGGAGTTGATATACAAATTATTCAAATTCAAAAAGTTCTCAGTAAATATGATGAAATTATTAAATTTACCTCATCATGTAGAGGATTTCCTTATTCCTCTAATAGTTTTAATTCAGTATTTCCGATACATTTGATTAAGCAAAAAATTCAAAGAGCTGCAATATATAAGAGAAATAAATTGGAGAATAGTCTTGTGGATAATTGTTCAACATTACACAGCCAGCTAAATCAAACTTCAAAATATTTGTTCAATGCACATATTAAATATCTAGATAATAAAATTAACACATATTCAGGAACTTATAGTGCTTATAACTCACATGGTGAATATGCCAGAGAGTTCTATTTAAAATTGAAAGAGGAAATAAATGGTTTAGACAATGATATTTATTCTGTTTCTAACTTTGATAATGAATATGATAATTTGATTGAGAAGTTAAACGAAGACAATTCTAACGCTAAATCATATTTCGCCAAACCTTAGTAAATTAAAGAACGCTATGAAAAATTTAATAACTTGTTTTATGATTTTGTGTGGTACTTATTCCGCACAATCTCAGGATTTAATTAAAGAGTTAAAAAAATTAACTTTAGAAAATGATAGTTTAAAAAGTCAAATTATAAAACCTCTCAAAATTGAATTAAAGGAATCCATTGAAAAAAATAGAAATGAAATTTCAATCTTAAAAGTGAAATTAAATGCTTTGGAGAAAGATACAATTACATTTCAGAAAAAGATTTTAGACCTTAATAAAGAAATTGCTGATTTAAATAAAAATAAAATAACACTAGAAAATATAAAGTTACAAGACCAGATTAAGTTACTTACTGAAAAAAACAATTTTCTTAATTTAATAAACGAAAAAAATATTAGATTAATTACTGATAAAGATACTCAAATAAAAGATGTAGCTATTAGAGAAAAAGAAACTGGTAAAAAGGAGATTATTACAACTATAATTAATACATATAAAAACAGAAAATTTGATGAATTAATTATTTGTTCTACAAAAGCCTCAGTTCAAAAAGACGAACAACTTATCGGAAATAATTCCGAAATTTTTGAATTATTATTAGATTTAGAAACATATTTTACCTCGAAAGAATTACTAAATAAAAAAATTGACATAAATCAAATAAATCTTAATAAAAACAAATTAAATCAGATAAAACGCGAATCTGTTTTGATAAAAAGTTTAAATGAACATCTGGAAAATTATAATACACTATCTTTAAAATTAAAAGAAACAATTATAAATATTAATGTATTTGACGACAAATCAAGTAAAAAAAATATGGTTGGTGAAGGAATAGACAAAACTACAAGACAAGAAAAACTAGATAAGATATTTTCAGTACTCTTGCCTTATGTTTTTGACTATGACATAAAATATAATGATTACCCCTATTTATTTGATATTGTGTTAGATGTTATTAAACGAAAGCAATCTAATACCGATGAAGATATTTCTGATTTATTAAAAAAAATTTAGTATCGTATAATGAAACAAATAATTATATTGTTTTTTGCATTTATCTCATCATTATCAGCTTATTGTCAAGTAAGCAATTTGGAGGAAGGTAACCAATGCTTTAATAAGGGCGACTATATTTGTGCAGAAGCTAAATATAAAGATGTATTTAAAACCGCTGTAGGTAAAGACAAGCAAATAGCTGAAATTAAAATACAACGAGCAAAACGTTGTATTGTAAATTTAAAAAATGCCGATTTAGCATTTAATGGTAAAAACTACACGAAAGCAAAAGAATTTTATTTAGTTATTTTAGATTCAAACCCACAAGATGTATTTGTAAAAGGGAGGTTAGAATCAATAAATAAATTATTGAGTACACCTATCCAAAAACCTTTAAATCCCAAAACAAAATCACCCTCAAATCCTACTAAATTAAGTATTTCAAAAACTGAAATTTCTTTTAAATCATCAGGTGGTAGTAATTATATCGATATTAATTCAAATTTAAATTTATATACTGTCGATATGTTACCTTCTTGGTGCAGTGTTCAAAAATATAACAATTATTTTGTGGTAATATGCAACGTAAATAAGGAAATTAGTAAAAGAGTCGATTATTTCTATGTTAAAAATGGTGTTGAAAATATTCGAATTAATATATCTCAAGAAGGTGTTACTCAAAAAGCAGAAACAAGTTTAAGTTTATCAAAAACGAACCTCTATTTTTCGAAGAATGGAGGTGATGAAAATATTACAGTCACAACAAATGATAACAATTTTTCAGTAGCATTAATTCCATCATGGTGCACAATACAAAAATTTTCAACAAGTATTATTGTTACATGCTTGTATAATAATAATCAATCTCGTTCAAATTGGTTTCAGATAATAGCAGGTAATAAGGCGGTCAAAGTTTATGTCGAACAATCAGGAACAAATAATAATAATGAAATACCATCTGTTGATATAAAGCAAAAAAACAGAAAAACGCTATATTCTTTTTCAAGTCTTGGTTTACAAAGTGGTGAAATAGCGAAATATGGGCTCATTTATGAGCATGGAGGAAGAAAAACAGTTGGGTTTCGTTTTTCTTCACGTACAAGCCTAACATCAGAACAAGATATTTTAAATGGCATTGCTAAAAAAAATAAGACAGAGATAGAATTAGGTCCCAATTTTAGGATACTAAATCGACTTTATTTGAACATAGGTTTTGGTTATGGATATTATGAAAGGCTATTAAATAATGATTTTGCTGGTGATGTTTTTTTAGAAAAAACAGGATATTCAGTAGCAACTACTGGATTAATGTTTCGAATATCAAGAGCTATAAATATTAATGGAGGAGCATCCTTTATGGATATTGAAAAGGATTTTTATAAACCCGAGATAACGTTTGGTATTTCCTGTAATCTCAAAAACAAGAATGACAGTGAAATAAATTCATCACAATCTCAACAGAAACGAAAAAGCGTATCATCTAGAAACTACAAAAGCAATTTGTCATCATTTTCTAGCTTAGGCTTTTACAGTGGGAAAAATGCAAAATATGGTCTATTTTATGAAACCGGTGGTAGTAGAGTAACTGGTTTTCATATTTCTGCTAGAACCAGTTTAAAAGAAGAAACGATAATAAATGGCCAATTAATTTTAAATAGAAGTGAATTAGCATTAGGTCCTAATTTTAGAATGAGTAACCGGCTTTACTTAAATTTAGGAGTTGGTTACGGAATTTATGATTATGGTTATTCAAATGACAATTATCTTGGTACAGATGATTATTTTACGGCTAATGCTGGTATTATGTTCCGTGTTTCTAGGGTTATTAATATAAATGCAGGTTTCTCTTTTGAAAATTTTGATATAGAATATGATAAACCAGAAATGACCTTTGGTATATCATTTAATATCTGGGATTAGATTGGTTTAATTAATAAAAAGCATTAAAAATGAAAAAATTAAATTTATTAAAAATAATAATATTTTTAATAACCATACATTTTATTAGTTGTACCAATGAGTTTGATTATGGCAAAATAATAAATGCCGTCAAAACTTTAGAATTTAGTAATGTCACTCAAACAACAGCCAATGTTTCAGGAAACATAATTACTGATAATGGGGCAAGCATAACTTCTAGAGGTATTTGCTATGGAATTGATAATAATCCAACTATATCTGGTCCAAAGAAACTTTATGATACAGCTGAGTTAGGAAATTTTACTTGTACCATAGATAATTTGGAACCAAGTACCACTTACTATGCAAGAGCTTATGCCACTAATAGTTATGGCACTGCTTATGGTGTATCAATTACATTTACTACATTAAAAGCTACAGTGCCGATAATTTCATCTACTACGGCTGCAAATTTAGTTACGGCAACTACAGCAAAAACGGGTGGTATTATTACAAATAGTGGCGCTTCAAATGTTATAAGTCGTGGAGTTTGTTATAGTAGCACATCAGCAGTGCCAACAATTGCAAATAGTAAAACAAATAACGGCACAGGAATAGGGTCGTTTATCAGTTTAATAGACGGTTTAACTCCCAATACCATATACTATATAAGAGCTTATGCAACAAATGGTATCGGTACGGCTTATGGGGATGTAAAATCATTTTCAACAACAACGGCAACAATTCCAACTGGAATTATAACTACAACTGCGTCAGCAATTACACTAACATCGGCATCGAGTGGTGGTACTATTAGTAATGATGGAGGTGCTTCAATTACATCAAGAGGGATTTGTTGGAGTACTACAACTACAAGCCCAACAATAGTTAACACCAAATCTATTAATGGCTCAGGAGTTGGAGCTTATACTAGTGCTTTAACATCTCTTACACCAGGAACAACGTACTATGTTAGAGCTTATGCTACAAATAATGTTGGAACAGCATACGGAAATACCATTGCTTTTAATACTATTGCAGCTACTATTCCAAATGGTATAACTACTAATAGTGTTTCTTCAATCACTCAAAACTCGTCTATATGTGGTGGTAATATAAATACAGATGGCGGCGCTACAATTACTTCTCGTGGTGTATGTTATAGTAACACCAATTCAAATCCAAATATTACAAATACTAAAACTATAGACGGTACTGGTATTGGTGCTTTTTCTAGCTCATTAACAAGTTTATCTGCAAACAAAACATACTATGTAAGAGCGTATGCCACTAATGGCGTAGGTACTGCTTACGGCACAACAAGAACTTTTGTAACCTCATCGGCAACAATTCCTACAGGTATTAGTACTACAAGCATATCTTCTATTTCTCAAAATACTGCAAATAGCGGAGGAACAATTACAAGTGATGGTGGTGCTGCAATTACATCTCGAGGTATTTGTTGGAGTAATACAAATTCAAACCCAACTATTAGCAATACTAAAACTACAGACGGTTCAAGTATTGGTAGCTTTAATAGCTCAATGTCGGGTTTACTACCTGGAGTAACTTATTATGTTCGAGCTTATGCAACAAATAGTTTAGGTACAGCTTATGGACCAGCAAGAACTTTTTCAACTTTAGTTCCTGCAATTGCTGTAGGTCAAAGTTATCAAGGAGGTATAATTGCATATATTTTTCAATCTGGTGATTCAGGTTATATTTCTGGACAAATTCATGGTATAATAACTCCTTCCGTGAACCAAAGCGCAGGTGTCACTTGGGGCTGCTCTGGGAATTCAATCGGTACTAGTACATTTTTTGGAACAGGTCAAAGTAATACAACATCTATTATAAATAGTTGTTTAACATCAAATACTGCAGCTCGTATATGTTATAATTTATCTTTTGGAGGTTATACAGATTGGTACCTACCTAGTTATTTTGAGCTCGAAAAATTGTATATTAATCGTTCTTTAATAGGTGGTTTTAATAATGTATCTTATTGGAGTTCTTCACAATATAATTCTACAAATGCATATGGTATCAGTTTTACTACTGGCGCTACTATTTCTAGTACTAAAACCAGTTCATTATATGTAAGAGCAATAAGAAAATTTTAAAAATAATAGTTTATGGGAAGTTTTAAAGATGTCATGTCTAATAATTCAGATGAAAAATTGATTGAAATATTGAGCAATAGAAACAAATATCAGGATATAGCAGTTGATGCAGCAATTAAGGAGTCAATTGATAGAAAAATAATTATTGATATAAATGATCTTGAAGTTAAATATCCAATGTCTAGTATCATGGCATTTCAAAATGAAATAAGTAAACAAGAATTAATAAGTGCACAAAAAAAGCAAGCTGAAAATGACATGCTTTACGGTGCTTTATGGTGCATAGGTGGTATAATTGCAACTGCAGCTCATATTGGATTTATTTTTTGGGGTGCTATTTTATTTGGCGGTATACAATTTTTTAGAGGGCTAATAAATTCTAAGTAACGAAAAAATTTTAATTCAAAACCACATACATTGGCTATCCTCAAATTTTTAATATCTATTATAATGTTCTCTATCACAATTTCTTTTTTTAAAGTTATTAGAATTCAATTTTCAAAATATTATTACAGTTTAACGGAAAAAATAAGGAAAATATATAGAGTATTAAATGTTAAAAAACGTTCAAAAATAGTATGGGAAGAATTAATCAAAATGCATAAAAATGAAAATTGGCATTTTGGTCAATTTGATAATGAAAAATACATATTAACTACATTTAATCTTAAAGTCGAAAAAGAACAAAAATTCAGATATGAAGTTACTCAAAATAACCTAAAATATCACACATTTATTTTAGACAGTTTTGATGAGCACAAAACTACCGATATAATGGTTTTAGCATCTCATTTAAACAGTTTATTAAACTTCGGAAAAGTAAGTGTAAATACGAAATACAACTGCGTAGAATTTGTTTATTATGGCGATTTGGTAACTTACATGTTGTTTCCTGGTGAAATCCGTTCAGATTTAAGGGTACATTATGACATCACACTAGATTGTTTTTGGGCTTTTTCAAATTTGATTGAAACTGATGACGACCCTGTTTTTGTAATTTCAGAACTTATGAGAAGAAAAGAGGAAAATAATAATAATTAGCATAAAACTCACTAATTACTACTTTAATATCAATACTATTGAACGATAAAAATATCAGTTACCGTATTTATTTTGTAGCATTTGCAATGTTCTTATTTGCAATGGTAATAGTTTTTAAATTAACCAACATTCAATGGGTACATGGTGAACATTACAGAAAATTAGCTAAACAAAATAGTCTAAAGACATTTGTTGTACCTGCAAATAAAGGTAGTATCTATTCTTCAGATGGTAGTTTATTGGCTGTTTCTGTCCCAATTTATATAGTTCGGTTTGATGCGGTTTCACCATCAGATAAAGTGTTTAATGAAAATTTAAATGCTTTATCAGATTCATTAGCACTTTTGTTTGGAAAAAACAGTAGTTTTTTTGAAAACAAATTAAAAGCAGCTCGTAGAAATAAAAATCGATTTTTACTCCTAGGTAAAGATTTGAGTTATACACAATATGCCAGATTAAAGTCATTTCCAATTCTAAAATTAGGAATTTACAAAGGCGGCCGTATGGATAGCATTAGAGAAGTTAGAAAGCATCCTATTGGAGAAATCGCTGAACGAACTATAGGTTATATTGGACTAGATAAAAATGGCAATAAAAATGGAGTTGGAATAGAAGGGGCTTTTGGGAAGTATTTGAATGGTAAGGATGGTAAAGTTATAAAACAAAAAATAGCTAAAGGACAATATAAACCTATAAGAGATGAGAATGTAGTTGAACCTGTAGATGGCCATGATATTGTTTCAACACTGAATGTATACATTCAAGACATTGCGCATCATGCCTTATTGCAATCACTACAAAAGAATAAAGCAGAACATGGTTGCGTTATAGTGATGGAGACTAAAACAGGGCATATCAAAGCCATTTCTAATTTAGGAAGAACTGAAAAAGATTCGATTTATAAGGAAAAGCTTAATTATGCCATCAGAGAGCAAGGCGAACCTGGCTCAACATTTAAGCTAGTAGATATGATTGCTTTATTAGATGACAATAAATTGGATACCAGTAAAGTATATAATAGGAGAGGGGGTTCTATAACTTATTTTGGAAATGATGTTGTAGATTCGCATAGAGAAGGTGAACAAAGGATTTCTTTGGCCAAAGGATTTGAAATTTCATCAAATACGGTTATGGTTCAAGCCGTATATGAAAATTACAAAAACAATCCAAAACAATTCGTAGACCGCATAAACAAAATGGGGCTAAATAAACCATTAGGTTTATCTCTAAAAGGGGAGGGGATACCAATAATTCCGCAACCTGGCACTCCTAAATGGAATGGCTTGTCATTGCCTTGGATGGCTTTTGGATATGGTATAGAAGTTACACCAATGCAAACCCTGACTTTGTATAATGCTATAGCCAATAATGGAGAAATGGTAAAGCCACAATTTGTTTCAGAAATTAAAGAATGGAACAAGACCATAAAGAAATTTGATAAGGAAGTAATTAATCCAAAAATTTGTTCTGAAACTACTATCAAGAAATTAAAGGCTGTAATGGAAAATGTGGTGAAAAGAGGAACTGCCAAAAGTATTTATTCAAAAGATTTTCCTATGGCAGGAAAGACAGGAACTGCACAGGGTAATTATGGAATAAATGGAGGAGCTGACAAGCATTATATCTCTTCTTTTGTCGGTTTTTTTCCAGTGAATGAGCCCAAGTATACTTGTATTGTAGTTGTGCATAAGCCAAGTACTGCAACAGGTTCTTACTATGGTGCTGATGTTGCCGGTCCCGTTTTTAAGAGAATAGCTCAAAAGATATTTACAGATTCTCCCTCAACTAATGAAATTAAGAATTTAAATAAAAAGAATACTAATCAAGAAAAACAATATAATGGCTATTTTTCAAAAGCTCAAATCGAAAAAAATATAATTCCCAACGTAAAAGGAATGTCAGCAATGGATGCCGTTGCGCTATTAGAAAATATGGGGCTAAAAGTGAAATTGAAAGGCAAGGGGGTAGGAAAAGTTAAAAGTCAATCTCTAAATTCTGGAAATCATTTGATTAGGCAATCTGAGATAAAGTTAGAATTGAATTAAAGTTTAAATGTATGAATAATTATTTTGTTATCGGATTCGTCATTTTAATGGTCATTAGATATTTTTATACTAGACCTAAATATAACTTAGAGAATAGCAATAGAAAGGAACATGAGGTAGCATACGCTGATAATCAATTATCAGTTGAAAATAGCATTGAAATTGATAAATGTAATGAAGAAGCCAATATTTTAGATAATCAATTACCATCTTATCCTGAAGTATCTAAAAACATGTTCCTATATCCTGATGAAGGATTTATCAAAGACGCTGGAGCTAATTCAATTCATCAAGATCTAAATAATTCGAATAGTATAAACCACTTAAACGAACTTGGTAGCGAGGATTTTAATAGTTCTGATAAAATAACTTGTGTTTCTATCATTGATATTGACCAATATCATAAAGCAGTAGATGAAAGTTCATTAAAAGAAAATATAAATGAACTAAACGAATCAAATGAAGCACTCGATAGGCTTGAAAATGAAAAAGCATTAATTATTCAAACGAGTAAAAATAAGTGGTTATATCCTGATGATGAGTTTGGTAAAATGGAGCGAGGGCGTTCGTTTTAGAGCAAAAAAAACATTTTTTTTTAAAATATTTAAATCTTTCTTCCGTTGTTTTTATACAAATAATCAATATGAACTGGTAACTCGATATGATTTGAAATACTGATGGATGCTTCAGGCAATTCAAAACCTATTCGATTCTAACAATGTAGATTGCATTAAATATGGAATTGCTGATTATACAGTCAAATTGTAAACCAATAATAGCAAATAGTACAAATAATCAATCCCATTTGCTATTTTTTTGATAATAAATGGGATTAAATTCTATAAACATAATCATATATACCCTTTGGGTGAAATTATTTTCAGTAAAATTAGTTTTTTGAATTTGCTCATTATTCTGAAATTCGGTATCTTGAATTCATTAAAGAAACTAATACTTATGAGCAGTTAGTAATAAATATCTTGTTCAAAGAGATTAATTATGAACTGATTTCTAACTTAATTGAGTGAAGTCAGAAATCAAAAAAGAAAAATGTAACAGCTGACCAGTACATATCAACTCCTTTGGCATAACCTATGGTTGAATAGTTCTTGTCCTGCACCGTACCATCATTTTTGATGAAACCTAAAGTTGCATGGTTCTTATCTTGGACCGTTCCATCATTTTTTATATACCCAACCGTTGAATGATTTTTGTCTTGAATGGTCCCATCAGATTTTATATAACCAATTGTGCTATGGTTTTTGTCTTGAATAGTTCCATCGTTTTTAATGAAACCAACCGTTGCATGGTTTTGGTTTTGAATGGTTCCGTCAGGCTTTATGAAGCCCGTGGTGGCGTGGTTTTTGGATTGAATGGTTTGGGAATAGGACAACCCAAAGCTAGCAATTAATAGTACTAAGAATAATTTTTTCATAAATTTTTTTATTTTCGTCTAATCTATAACTCATCAAACTTTGCTTTCATTGTTGGGTTATTGTAGGTCAATTTTTTAATGGTTAAGTCATCAGTTTTTTCATTTGCAAGGCGAAGATTGTTTTCAGATGATAATAAGGCTGCTTTGGTTTTTTCTAATTCTTTTATTGTCTTGTCAATTCCCTCTATTGCATCATTTAATTTTCGACTTGCCAAATCATAATTTCTTGCAAAGCCTTCTTTAAACTTGTTCATTTTTTCTTCAAAATTGGTAATATCAACATCTTGACTCTTTACCAAAGCAAGTTCCGCTTTATATTGCATTGAGTTTAATGCGGCATTTCGTAAAAGTGTTATTATTTGAATGAAAAATTGTGGGCGAACAACAAACATTTTAGGATGTCTATGTGAAATATCTATAATACCTGTATTATATAATTCATTATCAGACTCAAGTAAAGAAACCAAAATAGCATATTCACATTTTTTCTCAGTTCGGTCTTTATCTAATTCTTTTAAAAAATCTTCGTTTCTTTTTTTAGTGGCAGTAGTATCTGATTCATTTTTCATTTCAAACATAATTGAAATAATTTCATTGCCGTGTTCGTCATTTTCACGATAGATATAATCGCCTTTGCTTCCAGACCTAGCATCATTGTCTTTCTCAAAATAGGCTTTTTGAAAAGCTATTGGTCGTAATTTGTTAAACTCTAATTCACAATGTTGTTCCAGTGATTCACCAATCATTTTCGTAGAAAGCTTCGCTTTCATATCTTTAACACGTGCAATTTCTTCATCTTTATATTTAACAATATCTTTTACAGCTTGTAGTTCAGTTGAAAATTGCTGTTTTAAAGAACTTTCCAAATTTTGTTTTTCTAATTCTTTTGTTTTTACATCATTGGCCAATGCATCTCGCTCTTTCTCTATTTTTTGAACAGCTTCAGTAACGGATATTTTTTTTTCTAATTCAGCGTTATCGAGTTTAGCTTTTATTTGAGCAATTTCAGTTTCTTTATTAGTCAACTTTTCAGTTAGTTGTTGTTCGTTTTTGGCTTTTACCTCAAGTAATTCTTGATCTTTTTTGGACAAAATATCTTGAAGTGAGTTTCGTAAATTGGCCTCAGCCAACTTCACAGCATTCTCCTTTTCTTTTTCTGCTAAATTTAATCTGTTCTCAAGCTCTTCTTGAAACTGATGGTCTCTAACTTGTTTTACAATATCTGCAAAACCAGCTTCATCAACTTTAAAGGCTTTTTTGCAATTTGGGCAAATAATTTCGTTCATAAATTACTAATTTGTTGTGTTGTCTTTTAATGAGAGATAACGTTTCGCCAAAAGGCATCGTTTAGGCTAATGGAAATTGTTTTCTCGATTACCTGAGAACGAAGTTAAGGAAATAAACGTTCCCAAAACCGAAAATTTAGTAATGGAACTTGTTGTCTATTAGCGATAAGCTTTTATAAAATTTTCCATTTTTTTCCTTTTAAATACTTCTTACATGATATACAAAATTCTTTCTCTTCGTTAAGCGGATTCCCACCTTCTGCATCTCTCATAAGGCAAGTTTTATTTTTGCAATGGGGTAAACCTTCTGTATGTCCCAATTCGTGTAATGCAACTTTATAAAACTGTTCAGTTTTATTTTTTTTTGACAATCTATAACTTGAAACAACGCAAGCATTTCCGGGACGATAACCAAGTCCCATTATCCCCCAATCTTTGATTTTGCCTTTTGTTGTGCTAATATCTTTTTCACACAATCCAATCATTACTGAATCTTTACCAATTTTTGAACTCAAAAAACTAATTATTGAATCTGCTCGATATCTGTTTCTTGGTTTGTAGTAAGTTTTAAGTGGAAAAGGAATGTTCTTTTTTAAAATTACTTTAGGATTAATTTTTTGAATTTCCTTAAAAACGAGTTTAGCTTCAACATTTGAAAAATTTCCGAAAGGTTGAATAACAATCACTTTGTTGCGACTGATCGGAATACAATTGATAAAAAGTGTCAATAAAAATAACCAAAAGAAGATTTTCATTTATAGCTAATTTGTTGTTTAAATTCATTTCCCAAGCTTATCGATAACTAACTAGATTATTTGCGAAAAAAAAATCTTCAATTTACCCAAAATTTCGTTAATAGGTGAAGCATTGTTTGGGTTTTATTCTTTTTCAAATATAAAAATTAATACTTACAAATCATTTATGTGATAAATACTTTGTTGCAACCTTTTTCATTCTAGCAACAAACTTTTTAAGTCATTTAAACTCTATTTTAAATAGTACAAAATACAAATCAAAACTAAATCTACTTTTGCCCCAATTACTCACACGCCATGATCGGTATATTCGGTTCCATCACCAAAAAAATAATATCATTGTTTATAATTTTAAAGTGTGGATGAATTATAAGTGCGTTTTTTTGGAATTAAATTATTCGTTCTCCTATATCCACTTTGATAAGTTTTTCAAAATACAATTCTTCACATTCTTTGATGATTTGCTTTGCAGTTATATTTTGTTTTGGTGTCATTTTGCAGTTTTAAAGTTGCAAAAGCCCAAATTGTAACCCCAAAAGGGAATCCACTTATCACTGCAGTTAGAAGAATATTGTCCCATTCGGCATAGCTAAAATAGGTTTCGGTAATAAGGCTGTATAAATGGATAATTACGATTAGTAATAATGCTATAATTACACCAATTAAGTAGTATTTAAGTAGCAAAGTTCCTATTTTCATTGCAATATTTGATTAAGTTTATTGAAAAAAGAACTGTTTTTAAATTGCTCAATTATGAAATTAAAATTCCACTTTTTTTCGGGCGGTTGAGTCAAATGAAAAACTAATCTACCTTGTAACAAATTGTTGGGGAATTGAAAAAATTCAAACTCAACATTCGACACCATTTTTCCCTCATAACATACAAATTCAATAGTTCTATTATTACCTAGAAAATGAACAATAGGCAATGATTCAAATTTGTTGTTAACCATCAATAAAGACACTTTATTTATTAAATAAGCCGCATTGAGTTTTACAGGATAAATATAGGGTATTAGTTTTTTGTTCTTAATTATATCGCCAACTTGGTGTAATTTACTTTTAGTCAACGCTATGATTTCAATAGGTATATTGTATTTATCAAGTCTTGAGATTATAAAACAATCCTTCTCGTCAGCCCAAATAGTGTTGTTCTTTTTAATCATAACAACATCTCCAATGTCAGGTAATTTTTGCATGGTTTTGTATTAATTAAAATTATTTCCTACTGAAACTAATAAAGGTTTTTTATTATTGAGTTGTACCCTAAAAAAATTGAAATAAGTGCCAGGAGCTAGTTTTTCAATTATATCGATTTCTTTTGTGTTTTTAGGCAAAGCCGGAAACAACAAAGTATACCTTAATACTTGTCCTGAACAATTAAAAAAATGTTTATTTGGCGCATAAGGAATATTAATTGCTTTTATTAATTTATATTTTACATCTGACCCTACAGGTCTTATGAATGAGTTTCGTTCGATATGAACCCAACTAACATTTCCATGTTCCTGTTTTGCGATATAAACAAAATCGATTCGGGTTAGTTCATCATCAAAACTAATAGACTCAATCCCAACATGTTCCTCTGGAACATGTTCTGAAACAGGATTTATGAATACATACGTTTCAATATCAATTAGTAATACCTCTTTGGTTTTTTCGTCAATTTTAATTTCCATATTGTTAATTTTTTAAATTATGATACTGATAAATGGAGTAATGTTTCGAGTTTAGGGAAAATTTGAATCCCAATTTTCCAGAGTAATTTAGAATCTTCTTTTAACTTCAGCGAAACTGATAGTTCATTCTGTTTGGTTATACCACCTTCAGGAAACGGCAACTTGAAATCTTCGGTAAAATCTAATCCTTCATAAGATTCCATACTTTTTGAAGTATCAATATATACTGCTAGTATTCGAATGTAATCGGTACCGCGACCTTCTGAATAATCAAAATGAAGATTTAATGAATCCTCGAAATTAAAATGACTTGGATTGAAATACCTACTTACTTGAAAATTGTTTATCTTACTAAGTATAATTTTTTCATTAAAATTTAGGAATTTTCTTTTAATGGCTTTCATAATTTATTGTAATTTTTTAATTATTAAGCAAATGTAAATCTACATTCCGTATTATATATACGGAATAAAAAAAGACTATCTTTTATTGATAGTCTTTTTAAATAATTATTTTTTTATAGATAATTAAAAGTTCTTTATCTTGTCAAAGTTGTAATTATATTCCCAGATAGATTTCCTGAAGCTCCATTAGTTTCATTCCAAGTACCTGTTATTGCATCATTTAATGAAATAATGTTCGAACTTAAGGTGCCATTACTGAGTGCTGTACCAACAATATTAACTCCATCAGAATTTACATTTACGGGCGTTGGATTTGAACTTAAATTAGTTCCATTAACAATGTAACTTGTACCGTCAATTATTAAAGCATTAGTTCCAGATTTTGTAATTGAAATAGAACCACTTTCATTTACAGGTTTTGTTATTACACTTTGTCCATTTTGAAATAAGGTTAAGCTACCTATTGATGTAGAACTCCATGTTCCAACATATTGGTCTCTTACATCTTGCTCCACAACATCGTCTTTACTACAACTCGATAAAGAGATAAAAGATAATGCTAATAACAATAAAGTTAGAAATTTAATTTGTTTCATTTTTTTTGGTTTTATTTATTCCTACTCTTATGGCTTTTCGGTTCCGCCTCGTTTTTTTGAGTGGGTTCTGAACTCCACTTTTTGTTATCTAATAAATTTAAACTCCCCATCACTATTATAGACATAAGACATTCTTTGGTAATCATAAACAATAGGAGCATTCAAGGTTTTTTTCATAAATGAAATATAATTATATACGGTTCTTTCAGTCATAGAAAGTTTGGAAGCCAATTGTTTTGGGCTTCCTGTTATCTCCTTATTAATAAGGTTGTCTAATTCTATGATAATTCGTATATCCAAATTATTGCAATTTTAGTACACAAAACTGAAACTGAAATTCAGTGTAGGAATACCTCTTATTTATAATTTTTATACTATTTTTATTTTACTCATAGCATCGAGTAAAGATTTACAACCAAACCGTAATTTTTATGCGGAATGATTTTTTTTTGTATTTTTATAAAAAAAATCAACAATGGATATTTCAAAATCTGCTTACAGTAGGTATAGAGTTATAGATAAAATGTTGAAAAACATTTATAGGCCCTATCCAAGTTTATTGGATATTCAAGAAGCTTGTCAGAGGAACTTGGATATAGACTTTTCTTTACATACACTTGAAAAGGATATTAGAAACATGAAGCACTCGGATGTTTTTGATGCTCCAATAGTTTTTTGTAGAAAAAATCTAGGCTATTATTATTCAAATCCCAAATACTCCATCAATTCTATTCCATTAACAGAAAGTGATATATCAAGCATTAAGGAAGCTCTTGATTTAGTTGAAAATCTTGGAGGAGGAAATAGGGTAAATGAACGATTTAGTCATGCTATTCAAAAGATATTAGCTACCTACAAAGAAGAATTTCCAGACAGCGATACTAAAAGAAAAATAATCCTGACCGATTATGTAGAAGGAGCTAAAGGATATGATAATTTTAATACATTGTTTATCGCTTGTAAGAATCAGTATCCAGTATCATTTTCTCATTACTCATACACCAATAGAGAATTTAAAGTAGCTATTGTGCATCCTATTTCATTAAAAGAATTTGAAAACCGATGGTATCTAGTAGGTTATTCAGAATCTGATAAATCAATCAGAACCTTTGGATTGGATAGAATTTATGAGCCATTGCATCTAAAAAGGAAATATGTTGATAGTGATGAAAAAGAGGTTGAAAGCTATTGTAATGATATTTACGGAGTTTATCCTATTGAGAATCAACCCAAGCAATCCATCACATTTTTAACATCCATAAAAATAACGAACTACTTTGAAGCCTATCCAATTCACAGTAGTCAGAAGTCTGAGAAAAACGAATCAGGTTCTTGTTTTTTTACAATCGATGTGGTTCCTAGTGTGGAGTTAATTCGCTTATTTCGTTCTTACGGCAAAAACCTTGAAGTTATTAATCCACAATGGTTAAGAGAAAATACAAAAACATTATTGTAATATGACAAAGAAAAACAAAAAACTAGTATTTCATTTAAACATGCTAGGACATGGTCCGTCTAATCCAATATTGCTTAGAATTAATTTATTTCCAGAATTTACAAAAGTTGATTTTGGATACAGTACAACTGAACTATACGATAACGGAGGTTGGATTAAAATAGCTCCTGATACTTTTATTGAAAATGTAGCTTATAAAGAGCGTTATACCATGACAAAAGCTGTAGGAATAACAGTTGCACCTGAACTGCGAAATTTTGAGTCTAAAAAAGACTGGCAATATTTTTCGTTATATTTTCCTCCAATTCCTCAAAAAGATTGTGTGCTGAGTATAGTTGAAGTTGAAAATGGCACTCCAAATGACTTTAATTATTACAATGTGGATATGAAAATGGGCGAGGGGGTAGAAATTTTATAATCATTTTTTTGTTGTTGAACTACAACTAATTAATTTTCGATAGTTTTAAATAAGTACATTTTTTTGGAGCGTTGGCGAAGGAGTGGCAATTGAAATGTAAAACTTCCTTTTTACCACCGAATGAAAAAATATATTCTCGCTATTGGAAATGAAATTAGCGAAATGAAGCAAACAAAGATGTGAGTTTAGGAATACTTGGACTAAACGAGGATTTTGTGCAGATGAATGAGATAATGAGTTTATATTTTAACACTACTTTTAAAAGAATATAGGTTGCAAACCGACAAATACTTCTACAAAACCAAATACATTCCTTTCCTGATCATATATTCCTAGAGGTGTTTCAAGATTTACTAATTTGCTTTTATAGAAATTGGCAATTTTTGAAAAACCATAGGTTTTACTATAAATAATGTTATTCTCACTCCAGTTATTTAATTCTCTTTTTAAGACTTTTAAATCGGAATTGTACTGATTTAGCCATTTAAAATATTGTTTATATAAATCAATGACTTCTTTAATGCTATCCGGCTTTACATATGAATTCAAATTTAGTTTTTCAATATAATTATCTAAATCTTTTGAAAGTGTTTCAAAATCTTCTTTGTTACCAAGATAATGGAAAATGTTTAAGAGTAATAATTTCTTAGTGTCTTGATGTATTGTGGTCCAATTGTAATTTAAAATAGTACAAATACTTAATAATTTCAACCTTCTTTTTTTCTCAACCCAAACGACATTTTCCTTGTCGTCTTTGATTTCAATTTGTTTTGTAAGAAGTAATAAATAAGATCCTAAACCGTCTTTTAGATAATCATTTATACAAAGATGATTGCTCTCATTACTCCAAAATCTAGGTGAAAAATAAGAGTGTGTAAGTGTTTGGCTTGCTGTTTCGTCAACATATTTAATTTTAATAGCTGCTTTGTCTTTTACATATTCTTTGAGCGCATTAACCTTATTTTCATTGATTGTATAACTGACCTCATTTTTAAGATTACCCACTTGTTTTTCAAGCTTTTCAATTAAAAATTGTTTTTCTATAGTGTACAAAATATTACTATCTGAATATTGTAATTTTAACAATGATCTATTTTCAAAATAGCTTTCGTGCCTTTTCTTTAAAATAATGTGAAACCCAATTAATAGTGCATTTAGTTGATGCAATGTAGCTAAGCTGTTAGCTTCTGGAAGTTTTATTATTTTTAAATGATTTGCTTTTTGAGGATATAATGATTTTGTGATTTTTTCTATAGTTTTTTCAATTTTATATCCAATTCTCAAACCTGTTTCAAATGGTATATCAATTCTTTTTGTTTGAATACTTTGTTCTTCATCGTCTAAACCATTTACTCCAGCAACTAAAGCAGCATCTTCAATACTTTCAGAAACATCTTCTACAGAATTTGCTTCAAAATTTAAACTATTAAGAAACTCCTCAATCCGTGAAGTTGTATAATTATTAAAGCTTTCGTTCCCAATAAAATTAGCACTATTTTTATTGAATTCTTCTTCTGATATTGCTTCAACTTCTTCAATATCTTCTTCCTCTTTTTTATTATTCTGAACGTATTTAGAATTTTTATTTTCACTAAAATCAGACTTTAAAGAAATAAAATCAATCAATTCTTCTAATTCAAAATCACCAAAGAAGTCAGAATTTAATAATGAGTTGAAATGTGCAATCCTAGCGTCGGGATTGGTATTTAATAGAAATGCTTTTTGATGAATTAAAGCATAATTAGATATTCTTTCTGACGAATTAAATATTGCTAATCTAAAGGGTTTTATAAGATTTAAGTTTTCAATATTTATGATGTTTTTTTCATTTAAACAATCAATATATTGACTGAAAATATTTAGTCCATTAGCATCTTCAATGCAAATATTTACTTTTGTATCGAGTTTACTTTCAACATAAATAGTTATTTCATTACCATCGATTTCAACATTATTTATGAAAACTATATATTTAAATTTTTCGTTTTCATTAGATGCAATTTGACCTTTGAAATCATAATCTTGGATTAAATAATTCCCTTTTTTTGGAAAATTAATACCCAATTCTTTGAAATAATCTTTTGATTTTTTGTTGTGTGTAAGAATTGAAACTTCTGCATTTATTAAATTATTTGTATTACTTCCAAAGGCTTCGTTTGTTGCATTAGCACTACCAAAAAGAAAATACGTTTCATTTTCATATTCAAATTGAATTGCTTTAGCGTGCAACCTGTTACTACTATACTTTTCAGCTCTTATCAAATTATTCCAATCTGAAAACTCAATTTTATGTTTGTTTTCATATTTATAAGGAACAGAACCATAAAGAGGATCAACGATACAATGTATTTTATCTGGTTGGATATCTTGGATTAATTTATTTAAAAAGGAACCATTAGTATTGTAGTATGGCGATAGTATTTTTATGAATTTAGGTTTCTTTGGTAATTTATCAACAATTGATTTATAAATACTTTCTTCTTGATAGGTAAATAGCATTTCCAAAGTTTCGTCTTTATTTACAACTGCATTAGTATTATTATCATTGTCTAATAAATTATTGAACCAATTTGAATTTTCTTTTATCCAATTTAATTTTAATAGGTTGGTTCCAAATACAAAAGCTTCTAATTTCTTTAAATATTTGGCTGTTTCTTTAAAAAATGGCTCTGTTATTTTATCTGTTTCCGTAAAATGAAAACTTCCCCAAATTTCTTCATTGGAACTTAAACCGGAACTTGTAAGATTGCCAGAGCCAATAGCTAAAAAACCTTTTGTTTTACCTACTGCTAATAATACTTTGGGGTGAAAAGCTCCAATCATTTTGATTGGCGTAATACTATAACCAGCTTTGTTATCCAGTAATTCACTACCCACAAAACTATTTATTTGCTTTTCAAACTGATAAGCATCTACATAGATATTGATATTTGTTATTCCTGCTTGTCTTAATTTTGGTAAAACTCTTTGCTCAAAAAATATAAAATCGAATGAGAAACAAGTTATTATACAGCTATGGTATTTTCTTTTATCACCACCTAATAAGTCTAAAATATTATGTCTATCAATCATAATTAAAGAGTTTTAAAAAGTTCTAGACCAATTGTTGTTAAGTCTTTTTTATCCTCATTTATGAGCTGCATATCCCTTAAAAAATCAATCAATGTATTCAATCTTGGAGAAGAATAAGCATAATCTACATCATCTATAAAACGAATTAATCCATCTTCACGAATGAATTTTTCAGTTGATTGTGTGTTATTCATTTTCTTTAGTGAAACCCATTGATGTCTTATAATTACATATTTTTTTAAATAATATTTTACAAAATCTTTTATTGATAATTCTTCATTGTTTTGCATTGCAACTATTGAAGAAAGGAAACTACTATTTGAATTTAACTCATAGGTTTTAGTAAGTCGAACAAGTCTTTCAAGTTCGGATTTATTATTGAATATCAACTTTTTAACCAAGAGTATATTGTAACCAACTTTTTCAAAGTTGTTATTTGTTTTTTTGGTTTCTTCAACTACTTCTTCCTCCGATAAATCAATAATTTTTAGTTCTTTGAACGTTTGATTTTTAGCAATAAAATTTTCTTTTATTAAAAACCCTTCAACTTGTTTTGCAATATCATCAATTAGTATTTCTTCGTCAATCCAATTACCATTACTTTCTTTATTTAAAATTTTTAATAATGTTGATAATGAACCTGTACACGCCATATGCCAGAATTGCTCTAACTGATAAAAGTACCACAATGAAAATGTTTCGTCTATTTCATTGTCAATTAAACCTTTAGAATGGTAGGCATCAAAAGTTAATCTATAATCAAAAAAAGCATCATCATACTTTTTTACTTTCTCTAATACTAATTGAATTGTTCTTTTTCTGAATAAATTTGAATTATCTTGTTTTGGCTCATCATTACCTGTTATTAATTGCCAAATTAAACTATGCTCGGTTGTATTTGTTGGAATTTTAAGCATATTGAAAGGTCCAATAAGTTTATCAATTTCTGATTGGGTAATAACTCCTTTCTTCATTATCTCAACAAATAATTGAGCAATTTCTGAACCTAAATTTTCTTCAAATGCTATTGCTAGTTGATACCCTGAAATTTTATTTTCAATTTCAAATTCTGTTCTTATAAAAAATTCACTATTGATTTCATACTCTCTAATTAGATTGAGCTGCTTTAAAGAACTGACATAATTTTGTCCAAAAATACCTCGTGGGTTTTTCCAATAGGTTCCGTCTTTGGCTTGTTTTTCTTCGCCTGTGCCAATTGTTAAATCAAATGCGTTTTGTGAAGTGTTATAAAGTTCTAAAGCTTTGGTTATACCACCAATGCCTTGAACGCCAGTTTTAGCTGCTAATAAAGACAAAATAAATTCTGCTCTTCGCAAGTGGTCAAACTGTTCTTTCTTACTAGGTTTACTGATATACTTTGCATAACAATGAAAAAACCAACAGTAAAAAGAGTAATATCTAATACGGTCGGTTACGTTGTTTAATCCTGGTAGTACTAAATCAAAAGTTTTGCCACCTGTATTTAAAAGTCCCAAAGGATCCTGCCCAACAATATGAACTAATGGCTCTCCTAAAAATGGTGCTGCTATTTTATTTTTCTCGAATTGTTGAACGCTCATTTCACTTCTCTTTTTATCTTTTTTTTATGGTTTGCAATTACATTTATAATTTTAAAAAATCTATGAAAGTGCGTGTTCTAATTTTTCTTTCCATTTTTCCCAATTGGGAGATAATCTATTTTGTAAATCATAAAAATCCTTATTGTGATTGTAATGTATCAAATGACATAGTTCGTGAATTACTACATATTCAATACTTCCTTTTAGTGCTTTTATTAACTCTGTATTTAGAATTATTTTGCCAGATTTAGTACAACTGCCCCAGCGTTTTTGCATTAATCTTATATCTAAAACTGGTTTTTCAATTTTATATTTATTGAATTTTTCTAATGAACTATTTATCAATTCTTCAAAATGAATGATTGCTTTTTCCTTGTACCATTCATTTAGTTTTTTTTCTAAATATTTGGGATTGGTTTTTTTAGTTTTCATAATCATAGCGCCTCTATAAATCTTTATTTCATTTATAGTATCTTCAATAATTTGCAACTTATATTGTCTACCTAAATACAAATGTGTTTCCCCATTAACATACTTACGCTCTGGTGTATTTGGTTTGTAACTACAAAAAAATGCTCGTTGCTTTAATATCCAATTGGCTTTAGATTTTACCTTTTTATTTATGTCTATTATACTTGTATCATTGGGTGCAATAACATTTACTAAACCATCAGGCAATACTTTTATGCCTAATGATTTTCTTGTAGCAAAAGACAATTTATATTTGATGCTTTTGCTTCCGTAATTAACTTGTTGGATTGAATGTAGCATTAAACGTATTTTAGTTTAGCAATTTTTATTACTTCTTCTATCAATTCATCAATTTTATCAAATGAGAATTGCGTATCGTATTGTTGCTGTTTCTCGAAAAGTAAATCATCCAAGCAGTTTTTTAATTCTTTTTCAATCTCCGTATTTGTTTGCCAATCTATAATTAATGTACCGTTTTCATAAACAATATTTTTGATACAATCTTCTACTTCTAATGCTGTACTAGCTTGTACTTCTTTTGGTTCTGGTGCATTACTAAAACTATTCTCTAATACTGCATTTATCAAATTGTAAAAAGCAATTGCATTAGGTTTTTCTTGAATAGCATTTGGAACATTGTTTTGTTTTCCGGTTAGGAATTGATTTTCGTATTCTTTGGCTTTTTGTAAATATAATGCTTCATCAATACGGTGCTGATGGTAATCGTTAATAGCTTCTCTTATTAATGCGGATAAACTTTTGTAGAAGATTGGATCTTCATTCATTTTAACATTAATTGCTTTAACAGTTCGAGTAGCAATATGGTCGGCTTTAGCAGCTTTACCCATTACTTTTTCTACTTCTGCTTCTCTTTTGTCTTTATCAAAAATATTTACTAGTTCCGTTATTTTTAATACTTCGCCTTCTGTGGTAATATGTTTGTCAATTAATTTTTGGATTTGTGGTTCGAAAGCTGAAATGTCTATATCATCATAGTATCTACGTTTAACATCTATTCGTAATTGCAAGAAGAATTTACAGTCTTTTTTGTATTTGTCAATGGTTTTTTCGTTCTTACTATCATTAAACTCAATTGAAGCCATTGCTAATTTAAACAAACGAACAAAAGCAGATAATTTTTCATAAAATGGATGTCTAATACTATCGTCATTTAATAATTCTGAGTAAGCTTCTGCATCGTATTTATTTTTTATTGTTTTGAAAATTTCCCATAACTCACTGTGAGCTTGTGGTAATTTCTCAATTTCTTTATTGATATTTATAATAGTACCTGATAATTCTTCTTGTTCAAAATCATTTAAGCCACTGTATGTGTTAAGAGCACTATCTAGGTTTTCCAAATTCCCAAAGTAATCAATGATAAAACCATATTCCTTATCTGGCGCTACTCTATTTACCCTTGCAATAGCTTGAAGCAAAGTATGTTCTCTTAATGCTCTAGTTACATATAAAACCTGATTATTTGGAGCGTCAAAACCAGTAAGTAATTTATCTACAACAATAATTATTTCGGGATGTTCTTGTTTTTTAAAGGCACTAATTACTGATTTTTCATAATCGGATTGTTTACCGTATTTACTCATCATAGCTTTGTAAAACTTCAATACTACATCTTCGTTTTCTTCAAAAGCATCTTCGTAATTTTCTCTTGTATCGGGTGCAGAGATTAACACTTCACAGCTTACTTTACCAATTTCTTTCAAATATTCTCTGTATTTTATAGCTGTAGTTTTATTTGGAGCGACTAACTGCCCTTTAAATCCTGTTCCTTGAATATTGGCTTCAAAATGTTCACTAATATCCCAAGCTCTTGCATACACGACTTGATCGGCTTTGTTAATTTGATTGGTTGAACTAAATTTTCTTTTTAATGCCACCTTTCCATAAGGTGTAGCAGGTTCCGCAACTTTATCAAAATATGTATCTAATGGCTTGTCATTAACTTCAATTACATTGTGTCGTCCCTCGTACAATAATGGAACAACTGCCTTGTCTTCTACGGCATCGTTTATAGAATAAACATCTATTAAACCACCAAATTTGTTGGCAGTACTTTTTTCTTTTTTCATCAAAGGCGTTCCCGTAAATGCTACAAAACAAGCATTCGGGAAAACTTTTTGCATTTTTACATTAAACGTACCGTATTGGCTGCGGTGTCCTTCATCAATTAATACAAAAATATTAGGTGAAGTAAAACCGTCTTTTGATTGATTTATAGCCGCTTCAAATTTGTGTATCAGTGTCGTAATTACTGCATCTGTTGGGCTGTTGATTAATTCTACTAAATGTTTTCCTGTTTGTGCTTCTTCAACATCAACGTGGCATTTTTGGAATGTTTCTGTAATTTGTGTGTTTAAATCTATTCTATCTGTAACCAGGATTATTTTTGGGTTTTTTATGTCTTTTTGGGTTGCAATTAGTTGGGCCAACATAACCATTGTTAATGATTTACCACTTCCTTGAGTATGCCAAATTACACCACCAGTTCTCTTACCATTAGCATCGGCAACACTGATTTTTTTAAGTGTTTCTTTGATGGCAAAATATTGTTGGTATCGGGTTATTTTCTTAACACCATCATCATATACTATATAATTGAAAATAAGGTCTAAAATCCTTGATTTTTGGCATAAACTAAAAACTAACTTATCTTGTTCGGTTACGATTACTTCTTCTTTTTCCAGTTGATTAAAATAATGCAATACATTATAAAATCGTTGTTTAAAAATGGCTGTTCGCTCCGTATTGGGTAATTCACTATTTTTTAATTGCCTAATTGTATCACCATAATGCATTCCTTCTTCTTTGGTACGAAATACTTCTTTCCACACACTCCAAAACTCCTTTTGTGTAGCTGTTGTGGCATATCTTGCTTCGTTTACTGCTAATGACAACACTATATTAGAATATTGGTATAACCCTCTTATTCCATCTTCTTGTTGGTTGCGTAAATGTTGAGAAATGGCTTCGTTAACTGGATCTTTTATTACATTGCTTTTACATTCGATTACTACCATTGGAATACCATTAATAAACAAAACAATATCTGGACGATAGGTATCATTTCTTTCACTTCGCAATACAGCATATTCTTCAGTAACGTGGAATGTATTGTTTTCTATATTCTTCCAATCGATGTATTGAAAAGAGAAACTTTTTTTATCGTTTTGAATGGTTTGTTCTAAACTTTTACCCAAAGTTATTAAGTCATAAAAAGCTAAATTTGCCTTTATAAAACCGTCTTGAATTGGTAATTCTCGCAAAGCAATAATTGCTGCATTGATATTACTCTCTGAAAAAGAAAACTCTTTGTCTTTGTATTGAATGCTATTTATCTTTTCGAGCTGTTTTTTTAAAATTGGTTCCAGCAATACATTACTTGTTCTACCGCCACGTAACTCCATTGCTTCGTCTGGCGATAAATATTGATAACCCATTTTGATGAGTAATTGCAATGCCGGAATTTGACTGATGTGGTCTTCTATGTAAGATGGTATTTGCATTTTTTTTTAACTTTTTGAAGTTATTTATTTACTATTTCAATAGCTTTTGAAAATCCACTATTAGCAGTATTTTGGTCGTAAAGAAATAAAGGCATATCAGCTTTTGGCATCCAAACTCTTCCTAATTCGACTGCTTTAGCTATTGGCATTGCAGGAAAAATATGCAAAGGTGTTTTTTCTCCATATTGCGCTTTTACCTTATTCAATAATTGTCTAATTGTGATACTAAAATCTTCTAAATGCCTTTTGCTTTTTAAATAATCATTGAATGGATTATCAATTTTAATCGTATAAATATCACATTCATCACCCAAAACCTCAGTTATTCTGTCATTAGTTATACTAGCGCTCAATGAAATATTTAATGCTACCGTTTTGTGATTATTTTCAGGTTCTACAACTGTATATTTTACTTCAGTCATATCATCATCTAGTTTCCAAGTATCAGGGTTTCGTACTTTTTGGTTAATTTGACAAGTATAAATATCATTAATTAATGTTCCCAATTTTATAAGCAATGGAATTGGAGCGAAGGCAAATACAGACAAATGTTTAATTTCACCTTTAGCAAAATTTTGTGATAGTCTTTTATTAAATTGTGCTTCTAAATTTTCAACTTCTGTTGTCCAATAAGCCGGAGTGCTATCTTTTTGTATGCTGTTTGATAAACTCAAATCGATAGTATCAGCCATCGCAGGAAAATAATCTGGTTGTAGATATTGACTAACCGTTTGATAACTTAATTCAGGTGTAAACACACCTACATTGGCTTTATAAGTTAGAATGTAACTTTGTCTATCTTGATCTATCGCAGTAACTGTTTCAATACGATTTTCGTGTTCTTTTTTCATTTCAAGTAATAGCTTTTCAGGATGACCAGCAACATCAGCTCTATCAATTAACCGATGATGTGCATCGCAAAGCAACATTAAATTAGTAATGTCATCTTTTAGCAAAGGAGAACGAACAGCATCTCCTCGTGGACCACCAGGAACATCAGCTACAATATGAGCAATATATGCTTTGTTAAAATTTCTTTTTGTTAAAATATCTTGTGTTAAAGAACAATTACATCCTCTGTATTGACACCTTCCTCCAGATTTTACCCAAAGCAAATATTTATTTTTATCTGTTATGCTTGTTACACTCATTGTTTGTAGTTATTGGTTTCTACTCTCACTTTACCTGTTAATAATTGTTGCATCAATCCTTTCTTTTGTAATTGCAAGGTTTGTAGTTTATCTTGGTATTGTTTTAATTCCTCTGTTGCTTTATCGAGAATTTCATTTATAGCAATTTGCTCTTTAATCTCAGGAACTGGAACCTTTATTTTTGAAAATTCATTCCAACGCAATCCACCTCTTCTATCAATAGAACCTTCCATTCTTTTTTGATATTCGTGTATATAATTACTGGATTTTAAAACTCTAAAAAGGAAGTTATCATTAACCGTTTCGTTTGTTTGAAAAACGGTGTACATTGGACTAATTAATGCTTCGTCATACTCTGATTGATAACCAATAGAGCCTTCTTCAATATGATTTGTAGCATAGGCAAATTGACCTTTTGAAACAATTTTATAGGTAGTAAGATCATCACTATAAATTTTTCTGCCAAAATATTCTAATGAAGGGACCAGCCCATTATGTTTTGTGCAAGACAAAACAATCAATTCTTTGTCAATAGGGTTTTTTGTAGAACTATCCTTTGCAAATCTATTTATTGAAACAAGTGTCCATTTACTTTTTTCAAACCCTTTAACTCTCATTTTTCCTGAAAGTAATTGTTGACTTAAGCCATTATTTCTATTTTTCAAATTATCAACAATCCCTTTACAGTTATCAATTGCTTTATCCCAAGTAGATAGTATTGATACTATTTTATTTTGTTCGGGAAGAGGAGGAATAGGAATTTTAATTTCTTTTAAATCACTGCCATTAATTGAATTTATGGTTGCACCTAGATTTTTGTGAATTTCTCTATAATAGATATCTGTGTTAAATATTTGATATAAATAATTATTAAAATCACTTCTATAAATTGCCATAAAAGCTCCAAAAGCCATTCCTGCTGCTTCTTCTGTTATTAAGGCATTTTTTCCAATTAAAGATTTACTTCCATTTCTAACACAAATTAAAATATCCTGTTTATTTACAGGATTATATTCGCCTGTTTTTACTTTTACATAAACATTATCACCCAATTTTATTTGACCATCTTGAACATTTGATGAACGCAAAACTAAAGTTCCACTTTCTTCACAAATATCATCAGGGCTGTACGTTAAGCCTGAAATAACTTTTCCTAAATCACCTAATTTTTTAACCTCCCAATCAATTGGGATAAAACCAAATGAAGTTTGTTTATAACCTAAAGCATCATTTTTCATAATTATTATTTTTGTTTAGGATAATACTTTTCTAGTAATTTTAATCATATATGCGTTTATGCATCCTGTATTCGCTATTAAATCTTCATAATTAGCTTCAGGGTCAAAAGAAATATTTTTAAATTCCTCTGCTGGAATATTAACAATACTTGTATCAATTAATTCAAAAATCAAGTCAGGATAAATATCTTTTATCTCTTCAAAATGTTTTTCCCATTTCTTTTTTTCGGCAGATGTTTTCTTCTCAATCTGTGGCTTTGTCAAGGTTGTATTGTCTTTATCAAACCTTTTAAAAAAACAGGCAAAGCAAGCTTGAATATTATTTTGACTTATATCATCTTTTAAGGTAATTGCTTTAGCCATTCGCTCAATATCTTTCTGGATTTTTTTATCAGATTGATTAATTGATTTAATCTCTATACCTATTAACGATTTTTGAGTAATAAACCATTCCCCTTTAGATTTATTCTCTTCAGTTAATGCTATATCAATTCTTTTTGATTTGCTGTCTTTTGGCGAATGTTGTTTTCTGCTTTTATGCTGTTGGGCAAAAATCTCCCCTTCAAAAATAAAAGAAGGAAATGCATTGTTGTAAAAATCATTTAACGAATATTCTAAATTGATAAAAATATTATTTTGAACACCAAAATGCTCTAATTTTTGTGCTACATTAACTACTATTAAATATTCGATTACCCTTGATTGTAAATCAGAATAATTTTGCGTGAAGTATATGTTTTCTAAATATCCTTTCTTTAGTCCTTCTTTAATTAATTCTTGTACTTCCGAAACAATATCTCTTTTTGTTTCTGCGGTTGGTTTATTACTCATAGTAATTTTAGTTTTTTAGTAACCCAATAAATTGATAGGCTAATTTTTTTGTTTCTTGAATGGTTTCTATTTGTCGGATACTTTTGGTCTGTTTTTAATTGGATGAACACCGCCACCAGTCCATTCTCCAGTGCCTAACCATATTTCGTAATGATACAACCACTCATAAGCCCAAGGAATTATTGTTGTAGCTATAAGCATTGATTTATTCCATTCAGTACCATCAGGATAATACAAACACAAATATTGTAATTTTTGGTCATAGCAATGTGGCAATTTTGTTTCATCAATTGCTAATGCTAAAGGTTTAGGTTTTGTTACATATATTTTGGGTTTATCCGTTATTTGATACACTAATTTTATATCATAATTATCCCCTAACGGTGAAGGCGTCAAGGAATGTGTCCAAGTTAGTAATTGGTCACGTTGATTAATAACTTTTGTATCAGGAAACATTTTTTTTATGTTAAGTGCCTGAATTGCTATTGAAATAGGTTTAATCTTCTGAGCCATAAAATTTATGTGGTTTAATTGTACTTGCTCCTGCTGTTGACAACCCAACTTTTGTGTCAAAACGATTGTTGCCTTGTTCTGTTAAAAGTCTTGCTCTGTCACCAATATTACTAAATGCTTTTCTAACTTCTCTATCTCCAAATGAGGTTGAAAGTCTTTCCATAATATTATGACTTCCTGTTTGCTGCGTAGCATCTTGAATGTCTTTTTTAGCTGCTGCTAACCAATCATAAAATCTTTTCTGCTTGTTAGGATTTTCTCTCCACTTATCAGCGAAGTTCTCTTCTGGATTTACAGGATTACCAATAAATTTATACCACTTCCCTGTTTTTTCGTCTTGCTTGTCTAAGATATAATTGTGCATATTATCAATAACATCTACTAAAGCTTCTAAAATATTAGTTTGTTTTTTGTAAGCTCTTGTCGCCAAAGTTGTAATAATAATAGAAATTGGTTTTTCGTCGTGACCATTGAACATAATATCTCTATGACGTTTCAGAATTTGGACTACACGTTGTAATGGCAACTTATTTGACTGGTATTTAGGAACTGGTTTTACGCTCTCGTTTAATGAAAATATTTTTGTAGTTGGAACCGTTGCCTGATTGATAAACCATTTCGCATAACCAAACGGATTACTTTTTAACCAATTATCTTGATTTGTTTCGTATGGATAGTTTGTTTCTAAATTGTCCGTAATACGAATTGCAAGAGCATCTACATTGGTGTCCTGCATATTAGAAAATGCTTTTTCTAATAGAATACTATATCCACTAGCAATTATAGCTGGAAGCACATCCATATGGTATTGGTCGTTCTTTTGAGAATATTTTCTATACTCTAAAGTCCAACATCTTCTACCTTCTTTGTCTAACATTTGTTTGTAGGTATCGTTTTCTTTTAAACGATCTCCAACAATCTTCTTTAAATGGGCTTGTGTCCAATTGGAATTTTTACCTGTTAGCTTGCATACAATATCAATATCTATATCATCTTTATCTGAAATCGGTTTAATAGCTGTTCCTAATAAAAACGAACCTTGTGGAAGGATTTCTGGTTTGTATGGTGCTAATGCTGAATTTTCACTAGATAGCCAGTTTCCTACTGCATTGTAACTGGTAACGGCTGCATTAAATTCTGTTTCAGAAATGTCTAGCGTTTGTCCTAATTCATCAAGTATCTCGCTGAATTGTTGTTTTTGTTGTGTTGTTAGCATACTAGATTAAGTTTAGTTCTTTCAAGTAGTTTTCCATTTGGCTTTCTACTTCGGTTAGTTGTTTTTTTAGTTCAGTAATATTGGTGTGTGTGGCTTTGATATCTACTTCTTCCTCTTCCTCAAACGTATCTACATAACGAGGAATATTAAGGTTGTAATCGTTTTCAATTATATCAGCCATTGTAGCACGGTAACTGTATTTATCTTCTACAATAGCTCCTTTTTCTGAAGTAAGCGGTGTAGCTACTTTGAAAGATTTGAAAGCTGTTACAATATGTTCAATGTCGATTTCTCTTAACTTATTTTGATTTTTGCCACTCTCAAATTCACGACTTGCATCAATAAATAAAATGTCTCTATTTGCTCCTTTTCCTCTGTTGAAAATTAATATGGCTGCTGGAATTCCTGTGCCAAAAAAGAGATTGGCAGGTAAGCCGATAACTGCTTCCAAAAGGTTTTCATCAATTAGTTTTTTACGAATTTGACCTTCGCTGCTGCTACGAAACAATACGCCGTGAGGAACAATAACCCCAACTTTTCCAACATCTTCATAGGTGGTTTCTATCATATGACTGATAAAAGCATAATCTCCTTTGCTTTTTGGAGGAACGCCTCTGTGAAAACGGTTGAACTGGTCTGAACTTGCTGTGTCTGCACCCCATTTATCAAGAGAAAATGGTGGATTTGCTACAACAATGTTGAACTTCATTAGATTGTCCTTTTCTAATAGTTTTGGATTATTGATAGTATCACCCCATTCAATTGTTGCACTGTCTTGTTCGTGCAAAAACATATTCATACGACACAATGCCCAAGTACTTCCGTTGTTTTCTTGACCGTAAAGCGAATAGTTTTTTCCCTCCACTTCATTAGCCACTTTTATCAATAAAGAACCCGATCCTGCTGTTGGATCACATATTCTATTACCGGGTTGTGGGTCAACTAATTTGGCTAATAAAGTACTAACTTCACCTGGCGTGTAGAACTCGCCAGACTTCTTACCACTTTCCCCAGCAAATTTTGAAATTAAAAACTCGTAACTATCTCCAATAATGTCGTTCCCTTCTAAATGTGATGGTTGTAAATCTAAAGCTGAAAAATCAACTAATAAGTTTTTCATAATTGCATTACGCTGTTTTGTTTGACCAAAGACAGTTTCAGAATTAAAAGAAATACTGCGGAATACCATTGCTAATTTAGCACGGTTGGCATCCTCTAAAGCCGTTAAGCCAATATCAATAATTTCACCTATATTGGCTTCACTACGGTTTTGATATAGGTAATCGAAATTGCATATTTCTGGTAATATAAACCGCTCTCTTTGCAATTGGCGTTGTACCATTTCCTCATTGCCTGGATATTTAATTCGGTATTGCTCTACCTTATCTTTCCACACATCAGACAAGTATTTTACAAATAATAGTGTAAGGATATAATCCTTGTATTGTTCGCTTCCCATTACTGGGCGTAAAGTATCACAAGCTTTCCAAACAATATTGTTGATTTCCCTTTGTGTAATTTTATTCTCTGCCATAGTTCCTAATTTATAATTTTTGAAATAGTTGTTTGAAATAGTTTTTGTTTCTCTTTGATTATATTATTTGTAAGCTCAATGTCTTTTAGATATAGTTCTTGTAATACTACCACTTTCTGTTGTTGTTCTAATGGTATTAAATTAAAAGTAAAGTCGGCTAACTCGTTTTTTCGAATAGAAGGAATTGTGCTTCCTGCTCCAGACTGTTGAAAGTGCAGTAAGTTTTTAGGAAGATTAAGTACCGAAACCAAATATGCGGGTATAATTCTTGTTTTATCTGTCCGTAAAATAAAAAATATTGAAGATGCTATGGCATTTCCAAACTCTTCTTTGTATAATGTAGCATAAAAACGAAAGCCCTTTGCTACGAAAAGTATATCTTCGTTTTGCAGTAGGTTTGCCATTGCTTTTGGGTCTTCTTCTAAAAAAGTGTCATTCTCTCCAATATATTGTCCAAATTCATTGAAATGCTTGGCTTGTAAATATGGTATTGTACCGTCTTTACTAGGTTTTCCGTAATAACCGAACTGAATATTTGCAATTTCTTTTAATTTAACCTGCATTTGATTATTTTTGTAATGTTATTCGTTTCTGGTGCAAATATACGCAAAATAATGAAATATGCAAATTTATTTTATTGTAGAGTTATTCAAAAGTGTGAATTTTAATTTAGGGTGTAGGGTGTAAGGGAAAAAGGTGTAAAACATTTTTTATTTTTTACACCACTAAAACATCCGATTTATATGGGATTTTTGGTGCAAATTGGGACGAGTGGTTTATTAGTTTGCCTTGTTTATGTCTTATGTAGCCTGAAAGTTTTTTTTTAAAAAAATAAAAAATGTTTGTGTTGAAATTTGGTTACACCACCTTACACCCTAAAATTGAAGTAAAATGGTGCTTTTTAGTGAAAAGTAAATAGTCTTTAATGATAAGTTTTTTTATGAGTAAAAAGAAAAAAGTGGAACTTTTCAGCTCCACTTTCTAGTTGACTTTTATTCCTCAACTTCTTTGTTTTTTGCATCGACTTCTTCGTAACTATATTCTTTAACTGCGTAGACTGGTTTTCCTTGCCGCATTAAGCAAGTAATACCAATGACATTTGTAAAATAGTCCAATAGTCCAATAGTTTATGGTGTAATGCCTGTATAGTATGAATATAGACCATCTTTATTGGACTATATTGAATACATAATCGGTATAAAATGGTGGTTTTGTTTTGGTCGTCGAGAACTTCAACGGTGTCACCATCTTAAACACCCACTACCGTTCCAGTTAGCATGGTTTGCGCATGAACGTTGTATATCGTGAGAATTAGAAGGGCGGTAATGATTATTTTTTTCATTGTTATATGTTTTCTTCAAAAGTAGGGCATAAACAAACAGATGCTTGTAGGCATTAATTTTTTTGTTAACAGTTTAGTTTTTTTGAATTTTTAGAAATACCTTTTTTTGTTGAATTGTTCGATGTTGGATTGCAGTTCATGTAGTCTTACAAGATTGCTATCAGCATCTGGTATTTGCCCCAAATGCTCAAAGTTCAAATCTCCTAACAAATCATACATAATCATGAATACTGCTTCAAGTAGAATTTTGTTATTGCAGTAGATTGTGTCATTATTTTAGTAAAGATAATCTATAAATTATCGCTGAAAATTGACACTTTAATTTACAAATAATTACGTATTGATTTGTTTTGATTTGTAACTATAAATATCGACAAATATCGATGTATACTGATACAATTTGAAGTGTATTGATTTTTTTAGCTTTTGTAAAAAATTATTTTTTGCTTCTTCTTTTTTTGGTTTTCTTCGTCAATTTTGATTAGCACAAAAATTGCTGCTGCTCCAAGAGCTGCGCAAGTTAGCATTACTTTCCAGTTGTTTTTAAAATAGGTTCCGACTAATGATTCTGCAATTTTAATTTTAAGCAAATCATTATCCAATGTTTCGCTAATAGGCACGCTTGTTGGTATACCTTCAAAACCGGATGTAATGCCTCCTTTAGCAAGTGAATTGTTTACAAAGTGAGTAGACTGTATATTTATCAACTTTTTGTGGTAGGACGACAGAAATAATTCGTTAAAATTTGGTTCTCTATAATTCATTTTCTGATTTTTTTTTAATTATAAATAAAAGTTCAATAGGGTCTACTAATTCTAGAATATAGTCAAAGCAAACATGACCTTCACAACCCGTTTTCTTGTTAATCAATATTTGATGGTAATAAGTAAAGTCATATCCTTCGTAATCAAGTAAATCTTTTTTTACACATCTGTACTTAGTATAATGGTCACTTGTTTTAACTTTCTTTAAAATGGCTTCATTGCTTTTTACCTTATTTAAAAATAATAAAGTAACTGCTTCTTTTTCTTTTCGCTTATCATTATTGAAATCAACCCTATGTTGTTCACAGCAGTAAATTTGCCGAGCATCTGTAGGCACATAATTTACTTGACAATCTGGTTTTTTACACTTACGTAAAGGGTAACGTCTATTTGAAACCCTCTTTTTTAAAATATTCTTTTTCTGATTCATTTTAAGTTTATTATTGGTTAATATTTTTTCGAGAAATGATTCCTGTACCACCTAAATATCTCCTGATCTAGTGAAATCAAAATTTCTTTCTCACTATGCTTTATTATCGATTGGTTGGATAACCAATTCAAATACTTGAAGTCGTGACTTCGATATTTTTGTTCAGATAGTTTTTTTTCACAAGAATTTATTGTTAAAAAAAACAAAAATAATAAAAGTTATTAATATTACAATCTTTTTTACATATCTTTGAAAAAAAATAGAATATGATTAATAGAGTGAGTTTTGAAAATAACCCATCTGAAGTTGAAAAGTTACTAAATGTACTTAATGAACGTGTTTTTTTAAAAACGGAAATTGACATCGTTTATTCAGATTTAGTCAATTGGGAGCGATATAATTTACTATCTATAGGGGGAGATTCTGATAAGGGCGATTGGAAGAAATTAAATTATATCGAATATACTTGGGTTAAAATTATCCAGGAGTTAAGGCAATACGGATTTACTTATGATGAAATTTTGTTGTGTAAAACTGAAATATTTAAGCTTGTAAAACAAGGGGAACTAATAGAGGCAAGTAAAGTCGATAGCAAGAATGTAAAACAGCAACTTGGATCTGAAGCTATTGAAGAATTAAATGCGATTTCAGATTCAAACTATGATGAAAACTTGAATATTGAGATTAGTATTTTTGAAACTATTATGGCAAGTGCTATAATAAGTGGTGTGAAATGGTCTTTCCTTTTTTTTAAAGAAATGCCTGGATTTTACTTTCCTATTTCAACAGAAGCATTCAGAGGTTTTGATCTAATAAATAAGCCTGGGATTCCAATGGAATTATTATCAAAAACTTTCCTTAGTGTTTCTTTAAGTGACATCATATCCAATTTTTTAGTTGATGGCGAAAATTCTTATGAAGAAAGAACCATCTCTATATTAACTAAAAATGAGCATAAATTATTGAAACAGATTAGAAAAGGGTACAATGATGTAAAAAGTATCAAAATAAGATTTAAAAATGACCAAATGGAAATGATTGAAGTGACCACTTTAAAAAAAGTAAAATTGGAAAGTAGACTTTTAGAGCATATTAAGAAAGGAGATTATCAAACCATTTCTATTGATACGGTTGATGGAAAAATTGTTAATTTTGAGAATACACAAAAAATAAAATTATAAATACTGAAGAACTCAGATTTTAAGTTACATAGTAAGCTTATCGGAAAAACCGAAAGTGAAGCACATTAAATAAAATGTGGTATTATTTGAAAAATATAAAAAAATTTTACTAAAAAGAAATCCTAAACTTACGAATGAGGAAATTGAAAAAATTTTGGAGTTCTTGGAGCTAGTAGCAAAACAAACAGTAAGAAGTTATAATAATTCTTAACAAATATGAAGAAAGCGGTAATAATGTGCAGGGTTAGTAGCGAAGAACAAGCTAAAGGGTATAGTTTAGATGTTCAATTTGAACAACTTACTAGGTATTGTGATAAAAATAGTATTTCGATAGTTAAACACTACAGAGAAGACCATTCTGCAAAAGACTTTAATAGACCAGAATTTCAAAATTTTTTACAATTTGTAAAAAAGAATAAAGGGGAAGTTGATTTGTTATTAATTACTTCGTGGGACAGATTTTCCCGCAACTTAACAGATTCTTTAGTAATGTTAAGAACTCTAGAAAAGTATGGTGTAAAAGTTCAAGCAGTAGAGCAACCAATCGATATGAGTATTCCAGAAAATAAAGCCATGCTCGCTATTTTTCTTGCTATACCAGAAATTGATAACGATAGAAGGTCTATCAAAATAAAAGGTGGTATAAGAGGCTCATTAAAAGCTGGTCGATGGTGCAGGATTGCACCTTTAGGATATAAAAACATAAGAGACCAAAATAATAAACCTATAATTGTTCCTTCTTCTAAAGCACATCATATTAAATATATTTTTGAGCAGATAGCTATAGGTAAATTGCAAAGTGAATTAAGGGAAGAAGTTTATAAAAAAGGAATTAAGATAAGTAGAAGTAATTTCTCAAAGTTATTGCGAAATCCAATTTACATGGGTAAAATAATTGTTCCCAAAAGCGAAGATGAACCATTGATGATTATTGAGGGTATTCATGATGCAATTATTCCCGAAAATCTATATTTTGAAGTGCAGCAAATGTTGTCGGACAATAAGAAAATTAGAAAATTACCTGTTTATAAGTCACTAAGAGAGGAATTGCCTTTGCGAGGTTTACTTTCATGTTCTAAATGCGGCGAAAAGTTAACTGGAAGTCGTTCTAAAAGCGCAACGGGGAATCATTATTTCTACTACCATTGTAATTATTGTAGTAATGAGCGTTATCCAAAGGATTTAGTTAATAATTTATTTATAAGCATATTAGATGATTTTACTTTCACTAAAGAGTCAAAAGAAATTTATCAGTTGATGGTTAAAGATTTATTATCGGTTGATGCAAAAGATTCCAAATTAAAACATACTCAATTAGTCAAAACTTTAAATGATGTTTTAGAACGTATTGAAAAATTACAAGATTTATTTATAGACGGTAAAATTGAACACAAGCAATATAGTGATACAATGGCCAGATATACTGCGCAAAAGTTTAGTCTTACTGATGAAATTAATAACATTAAAAAGATGAATAGTGATTATTTGACTTGGCTAAAAAATGGGGTAGATGCCTTGTCAAATCTAAAAGTCCACTATGCTAACGCAGCAATTAGAGATAAACAACAACTAATTAGTTCGATATTCCCCGAAAAATTTGAATTTGATGGAAAAAAATGTCGAACTACTAGAATCAACGATGTTTTAAGGTATATCTTGTTGATTAACAATGATTTAAAAAATAAAAAAAGTGGACAATTATCGAAAAAAATCGAGTTGTCCACTCTAGTGGAGTCGGGGAGAGTCGAACTCCCGTCCAAACAAGCAACTAAAAAACTTTCTACACGCTTAGTTCCTGTTTAGGTTTTCGACGTTGGGCTAGGACAGAAACAACCACCAAACGCTTAGCTTCTTAATTTCGAAATCCACCCGAAGCTTATGGAAATCTAGGTTTATTTTTACGATTCCTCTTAACCAACCGCCACAAACCAAGGCTTTTGAGAGAAATCTCACTTTCCTACCTTGTAGGACGTGGCTAATCTTACTTTAATTCAGATTATGCAGCAAGAGCGTAGTTTCCTTCGCCGTGTATGTGTTTTGAAACCTTTTATTAACGAGAATTGTCCCAGTTCTCGACGTGCTTACTTTTCAATTCGACTTGCTGTCAAAACCAGTCGACCCCATTTACAATTCATAATTACAAAGGTATAATTATCAATTGGAGTGCAAATATAAGTATAAATACGAGATTTCTAGGTTAACGAAATCGTAAAATGTAGTAATAAAAATTAACAAGTATCCAAACTAGTCTTCATCATTAAATTCGAAAGGATAATCTCCAAAAAGCGGTGCCAATTTTCGAACCGAATATACATTTTTAGTAAACTTATTAGACAATGCAATAATGGTAACTCCTTCTTTTCCTAGTGAAATATAGGAAGAAGTATTTCCGTGCCACCATCCGTTATGGAAATAAAATTTCTGTCCCGTTTCCCACTCTATCATGCGAATGCCCAATCCATAGTTTTTTGTGCCTTTGTGCTCGTTACTATACCCTTTATAAATTTTTGCTCTCAAATCAGGGTTTAAAAAAGAGGGCGCATTTCTGGCTAAATCAAATTGTAGTAAATCACTTGGTGTGGAATAGATATTCTTATCACCATAAATACCATCTAAATAATCAAAGGCTAGCTCCATATTATTTCCTTTGTAGGACGGAGTAACCCTTTCTTTGTCTTTATCAATGTCAAAAACAAAAGTATTGTTCATTTTTAAAGGCTTAAAAATCATTTGCTGCATAGCTTCACGATAGTTTAATCCTGTTACTTTTTCTATAATTAAAGCCAACATGGCATAATTGGTATTGCAATAACAGAATCTTTTATCAGTTGGAGATTCTAACTCAATATTTTTTTCTGTAAAGAGATTTAAAATATCTTGATTGGTCAATGTTTTTTTACGATCCCAAACTCCCTTATCTTCTGTAAAATAGGCGTAATTCCGTAACCCACTTCGGTGATTCAATAAGGTCTGTATGGTAATATCTGGATAAGGGAAACTTTTTAAAATAGTATTTACCTTCTGATCCAAATCAATTTTACCAGTATCAATTAATAGTAAAACGGCAGTTGCTGTTAGTACTTTACTCACTGACGCAATATGTAGAGGAGTATCTTTAGTTATCGGTTCTTGTGTTCTTCTATTACCAATTCCCTGGTATCTTTCATATAAAATTTGGCCATTTTTTGCTACCAGAAAACTCAAATTGCTACTTTCATTTCGCCAGTATTTTTGACAATAGTTTTCTATAGCTGCTTTTTTTGTTGATTTATAATTAGCGTTAACTGACGGATAATCTACTTTAGATGGTTGCATCATAGGCAATCCGCTTTCAGACAGTTCTGAATCTAAAGTATCCGTTTTATCTTGTTTGGTGCAGCCAATGGTTAGCGTGCATAAAAAGAGAAAGATATAATTTGATAAGGAATATTTTAAAGTCATTGTTTTTTAGCTTAAAACAAATATAATCAAAGTTATATTTTATTATTATAATGCTTTGTTAACTATTATACACTATTTATTAACTTTTTTCTTCCTATTCGTTTTCAATAATCAATAGTCAATTTTAATTAAAAAGTTTTGAAAACGATATAGTAAAGATGTACATTTGGTCTCAAAATATAGATAATTAAATAGAAAATGAAGTTCGGAATTATAAAAGAAAGAAAAAATCCACCTGATAGAAGAGTTGTTTTTACTCCAGAGGAATTAGTCCGATTAAAAAATACCTATCCAAATGTTGAAATAAAAGTAGAAAGTTCAGACAATAGAGTTTTTTCAGATAAGCAATACGCAGATTTGGGTATTGAAGTCACAAATGACATATCAGACTGTGATATTTTTTTCGGTATAAAAGAAGTGCCAATTGATGCTTTACTACCTAATAAAAAATATTTTTTCTTTTCTCACACTATCAAAAAACAGCCTCATAATAGAAAGTTACTTCAGGCAATCTTAGCCAAAAATATTGAATTGTATGACCACGAAACGATTGTAGATAAAAACGGTAATCGACTAATTGGTTTTGGAAAATATGCGGGATTAGTAGGTGCTTATAATGCGATTAGAGCCTTTGGAATTAAATTTGAATTATTCAATCTACCTAAAGCAGAAACACTTTCTGGAAAAGAAGCTTTAATAGAAAAGCTGAAAAGACAAATTTTGCCACCCATAAAAATTGTTGTTACAGGATGCGGTAAAGCAGGTTCTGGTGTTAAAGAAGTTCTTGATGGAATCAAAATCAAGCAAGTTTCTATCGAAAATTATCTAACTAAAATATATTCTGAACCCGTTTATGTTCAAATTGATGTTTTAGATTACAATAAGAGAAAAGATGGGCAAGTGCTTGGAAATAGTGATTTCTACAAAAACCCAACTGATTATATTTCCGATTTTGAACGTTTTACAAAAGTGTCCGATATTTATATTGCAGCTCATTTTTACGGAAATGATGCTCCAGTTATCCTTACTCAGCAGATGCTTCAATCTAAAGATTGCAAAATAAAAGTGGTGGCTGATATCTCTTGCGATGTAAACGGCCCAGTTGCTTGTACGCTACGATCTTCAACAATAGCAGAACCATTCTATGGCTATTTACCCATAGAAAACAAAGAAGTACCTTATACGCATCCTGCTGCAATTGTTGTTATGGCTGTTGATAATTTACCTTGCGAATTGCCTAAAGACGCAAGTGAAGGTTTTGGAGAAATGTTTATGCAACATGTAGTGCCGGCTTTTTTTAATGGTGATAAAGACGGAGTCCTTCAACGAGCCAAAATGACAGAAAACGGGAAACTAACGGAACGATTTCAATATCTTCAAGATTTTGTTTCCTTGTAGTAAAATATTGATTTTATAAAAAATGAGATTATATTTGATAAATAATACTATTATTTTGAAATATAAATCAGCTAAAATCTTATTTTTTATTCTCTTTTCTTTGAATACTTTTTCTCAGGATTTACTTCCTTTTGTCGAGAACTATAGTAAGTATAATTATCAGGGAGACAATCAAATATGGAGCTTATCTCAAGGAAAAGATAATGCTATTTATTTTGCGAATAATCATTATTTTTTAAGATATGATGGTGTAAAATGGGAAAAATATATGCTCCCTAACAAAACCATCATTCGATCGGTACTTGTTGTAGGCAATAAAATTTATACAGGGTCTTATAAAGAATTTGGATATTGGCATAGGAGTAATGGCAAAATGATTTATTTTTCTATTTCTAAAAGCAATAAGATATTTAAAGATACTGGAAATGAAGAAATCTGGAAAATAGTACAATTAAACAATAAAATATACTTCCAATCATTTAATGAAATTTATATTCTTGAGAACGGACAAATAACGGATGTAAAATTACCATTTCAAATTTCGTACTGCTTTCCTATTAATGGCGAATTGCTTTTAGCAACAATTAATGAAGGCATAGTTAAGATGAATGGAACTAGTTACGAAGAAATAGAAAACTGGAGTATTCTTAAAGGTAATGTTGTTCATTCTATTGAAAAAAACGGAAATAATACATACATTTTTACTCAAAAAAATGGCGTTTATGTAGCTGATGAATCAGGAATACGCCTTTGGGATAATGCTTTAAATTCCAAACTAAAAGGCGCTATTATTAATTGCGCAAAATTTATAAATCAAGATAAACTTATAGTTGGAACCGCCAGCGAAGGGGTTTATTCTATTGACATGAAAAACAATTCCTATATTAATATCAATAGGAATAATATGTTAATGAATAATTCAGTACTAAGTATAGCTTTTGATAAAGAAAATGATTTATGGTTAGGATTAGATAATGGAGTTGCTCATGTAGAGATCAATTCTCCTGTTTCTATTTTTACAGATAATACAGGAACATTAGGATCTGTTTATTCTGTTGCTGCAAAAGATAACGGGTTTCTATTGGCTTCTAATCATGGTATTTTTAATTATGAAAACAATAGTTTGACGTTATTGCCAAATTCTAAAGGACAAGCTTGGAATATTTCAAAAATTAATAATCAATATGTGATAGGTCATAATGAAGGTACCTTTTTGTATAAAAATAAAACATTAACAAAAATTAATGCTATTAATGGTGGTTGGAATTTTACAAAAAGTAATTTATATACCAATTTTTTACAAGCTTCATACAGTGGAGTTACCATTTATAAAAACGAAAATGATTTTTCTCAATATACCCAGATTAAAGATTTCTATAAGCCTATTAAGTATGTCGCTCAAAATAAAATGAATGAAATATGGGCTGCCGATAATTATAGAGGATTGTATCGGGTTATATTTGATGAAAAGTACAATACCAAAAAAATTATAAATGTTGCTCAACAAAACAATATTTCAAATGATTTTGGAGTTAAAATTTTTGAGTTTAGAAATGAAATTCTATTTTTTATAAATAACACTTGGTATACCTATAACTCAATTACCAATTTATTAGAAAGAAACAGTCTCTTTAATTCTTATTTCAAAAATATTTCTGACATAGTAGCAATTGACAACAACAATTTTTTAGTACTAAAATCGGGCTTGTTATATGTTATTCATTCAAGCGATACTAAATTCATTTGGAATTTAATACAAGAAAAATATTATAGAGGAAAACTCATCAATGATAACCTTAAAATTTTCAGGAATAATGATCAATATTTATTAAATCTTGACGATGGGTTCATTATTTTGCAACTACAGAAAGACAATAAAGCAATTCCAGTTATAAAAGTTGAAGCCTATAATAATAAAGAATTAGTCTCAAACAAATCGGGTATTAAATACAATACCGAAATAGAACTGCACGTGGTTTCAGGAATTTATGGTTCGGATAAACCCAATTTATTTTATAAAATAAACGATCAAAAGGAATTAATCCCTATTAAAGATGGAACAATAATTTTAAATAATTTGAATAGTGGTTCACATAAAATAGTAATATATTTTAGCGATGGTATAACCTTATATGAAGTTTCTAACTACCAATTTAAAGTAGATAAGCCTTGGTATTTTTCATTTTGGATGATTGCTTTTTATCTTTTAGCCATAGCAATAATCTTATTTTTATATTATAAATGGAATAAAATACGATACAATCAAAAATTAGCCTTGAAAGAAGAGGAATTGCGCCATCAAAAAAGAATTTTAGAAATTGAATTACAAGCTGAAAACGAATTGAATGTTCAAGAATATGAAAAACATATTTTAGAATTAGAAATTCAAACGAAATCATCAGAAGTTGCGGGTAAATCACTTTCTATTGCAAAGCAAAGCGAAATGATTGAAAACATTCAGCAAATTTTAGATAATGAATTTGATATTAATAAACTTAAAAGTGAAATTAAAAAGGCAATTAAAATAAATGCAGTAAACAAACAAGAGTGGAAAGTTTTCGAAAATAATCTGAATCAAATTCACAATGAATTTATAAAATCTTTATCTACAAAGTATCCATTACTCACTTCAAAAGACATAAAACTTTGTGTCTATTTAAAAATGAATCTTTCATCAAAGGAAATTGCTCCATTAATGAACATATCTTTTAGGAGTGTAGAACTTCATCGTTACCGATTGAGAAAAAAATTAGCACTAAATCAAGACAAAAACCTAAATAAATTTCTTCTTGAAATCTAAATTTGTCTAAAACACATCACTATTACGTTTTCGAAACTCGCTTCTACTACATCATTACTACATCATTTAAAAGTTTTTAAACTACTTAAAACCTAGTCTATATCTGAATTTCTTTAGGTTTATTGTCATAAAATTATAATGATGTACAATTGTAGTATTATTCATAATGAAACTATATCGTTGTAATGTGCTAAATTTGAGAAACCAAAAATTAATTAATGAACATGAAAAATTACATTCATTTTATTGTATTCTTAATTACTACTATTTTTTTCTCACAAATAAATGCTCAAGAAGCAAAAGGAAAAGTAATCGATAATGACGGACTTCCTATTCCAAGTGTAAATGTGGTTAACCAAAATTCGAAAAGTTCAACAGCCACTGATTTAGATGGTAGCTTTAGCATTTCAGCTAAGGTTGGAGATAAATTAAAATTCTCAATGGTGGGATTTGAGACAATTACATTGCTCGCTTCAACTTCGTTCTTAAATGTTACATTATTAGAGGTTTCTAAAATATTAGATGAAGTAGTGGTCGTAGGTTATGGAACCAAAAAGAAAGGAGCTATTACAGGTTCAGTTTCTCAAATAAAATCAGCTGATATTTTAAAAAATCCTGGGCAATCTGCAATTCAATCCATTCAAGGTAAAGCGGCGGGAGTTAATATTGTTACTAATGATGAGCCAGGTGCAAACCCAACAATTGTTATTAGAGGTTTGGGAACTATATTAGGAGCAAGAAGTCCTCTGTACGTAATCGATGGAGTAGAGTCAACCAGCCTAAATGGGTTGAGCGCCAATGATATTGCTTCTTTTGATATTTTAAAAGATGCTTCCTCTTTAGCAATCTATGGACAAAAGGGTGCAAATGGTGTTGTCATTGTAACCACCAAAAAAGGGAAAAAAGGAAAAGTAACTATTTCTTACGATGCCTTTTACGGTCAAAAAGACATTCTTAAAAAAGTAAAAATGGCGGATTCTTATAGATATGCTTATTATAACAACACAGCATTAGGATCTTCAAGTTTCTATAATTTTAACCAACCCGTAAATACAAATTGGTTAGACGAAATTACAAGAAAAGGCGAAGTGACCAATAATGCCATTTCCATTTCTGGCGCTAATGATATGATAAGTTATTATTTAGGTGTTTCTAATTATACTGAAAAAGGAATTTTATTGGGTACAGAGTTTAAAAGAAATAACATAGTAAATAAAAACGAATACAAGTTTTCAGAAAAATTTAAAGTAACACAATTTGTAAGTTTGTCTATTGCCGACAATACTCCTAAGCCTTTAAGTGCATTTACAAATGCCTACAAGCAATCGCCAATAGTACCAGTAAGATATGCGAACGGAAGATTCGGCGCTCCATTAGTAAACCCTTTAACGGGCTTGAATGATATTACCGGTCAAGTAATGAATAATGTAGGAAATCCTGTTGCGCAATTGTTTAATACGTATGAGAAAAATAAAAATGTAACTTTATTTGGTTCCTTAGGTGCAGAATTAAAATTAATTAACAATCTAAAATTCAATACTAATTTTGGGGCAACCGCCGATTGGGGAAAAGGCTATACATTTACTCCTAACAGAGAGTTGTATCTTACACAAAACCCTTCATTAAATGCAGATGATTATGCTATTCAAAGGCCAAAAGATCCAATCAACACCTTACAACAAAGACGCAGCGATTCGTATATCTGGAACTGGGATAATTTTTTGACCTATAAAAAAGATTTTGGGCTGCACAACCTTACTGTTGTTGCAGGAATGTCTAGGACTACGAGTAACAATGGTGAAGTTTTAAATGGTACCCGTTTAAATGTTCCTGAGCAAACGAACTATTGGTATTTAGATATTTCTAATCAAAATAATATTATTGCTCCTGGATCAGTAGTTTCCAATAATCATAGTAACCCTAGAGTTTCCATTGCTTATTTTACAAGATTAGAATACGAATACAACAACAAATATTTACTTTCTGGTTCTATTCGAAGAGAGGGAATCAGTGTTTTTCAAGGCGATAAAAAGTGGGGCGTTTTTCCAGCTATTTCTGCAGGGTGGATTGTAAGTAATGAAAATTTTTTAAAAGATGTAAAGATTATTAATTCTCTAAAAATTAGAGCCGGATATGGTGAAGTGGGGAATGGAAATGGTCCAAGTTTTAATAATATTACTTTTTCAAATATTCAATACCCATTCGGAATAAATCCTGTAAGCCAACCAGGAAATTATGTTAGAAATGCAGTAGATCCAAATTTAACTTGGGAAACCATGAAAGAATTTGATTTTGGACTTGATTTTACAATACTTAATAATCATTTAACTGGAACCATTGACTATTACAACAGAAAAGCGGATGATATAATATTGCCACTTTCCATTCCCAAAGTGCTTTCAGAGGAAAATGTATTTATCAATTCTGGAGTAGTTACGAACAAAGGTTTAGAGTTTACGGTAAGATATGACAACAAAATTGGAGATAATTTCAACTATTATGTAGGCGGTAATTTTTCTACCAACAAAAACGAAGTTTCAGAAATAACAAGTCCCTATTTTAGAAATCTCCCTGGCAGTGGTAATACTAACAATGGTGAATATACGAAACTAGTAAAATTGGGAGCGCCACTAGGAAGCTTTTACGTTTTCGAATTACTAGGGTACAATTCTGATGGAGAACCTATTTTTAATGAAATGGTAGACGGTATTGCGGGTTTAAACGATAACGATCGTATAAATGCAGGTTCCTATATACCTACTTATACCTATGGAATAAACATAGGAATGAACTACAAAAATTTTGATTTCTCTGTTGATACGTATGGTGTAGGGGGCAACAAAATTTACAACGGTAAGAAAGCCCAACGTTTTGTGGGTGAAAATGTTGAATCAGCAGTTTTAGATAATTTCTGGACACCTTCAACTCCCAACGCGTTAAATCCAAAACCATTTAACGCTGTTCCAAGACCATCAACCTATTATATTGAAGACGGAAGTTATCTTAGAATAAACAATATTACTTTAGGCTATACAGTTCCTAAAATCATGAATACAATAGATAAAGTTAGAATTTATATTACGGCAACTAATCCTTTCATTTTTACGAATTATTCAGGATTTTCTCCTGAAATTTCAGGTAGTGATAACGGAAATCCTTTGCAAGGTGCTGGTATTGAACTGGATGCCTATCCTACAAATAAGTCGTTATTGTTTGGAGTAAATGCTAGTTTTTAAAAAAATTAAAAAAAGAATAAAATGAAAAATTTTAACCCATATAAATTAATTTTAGGAGTAGTATTACTTTCTTTATTTAATTTTTCATGTGAATCTGATTTGGAAGTACTACCTCAAGATTCTCAAAGTGAACTTGATTTTTTAAACAATCCCGGCAATGCAATTCAATTAGTAAATGGGGTTTACAATAAAAATCTAGATTATAATACTAATTCATTTTCTTGGATAGGAATCACAAGTATTACCTCTGATGATGCCGATAAAGGATCAACTCCCGGTGATTCGGGTGCCGACAAAGACAAACTAGATGCCCTAACATTTAATGCTTCTGGACTTTCGTTTTTAGATGTTTGGGAAGCAAGATATCAAGGTATAGGTAGAGCCAATAAGGCCTTATTTTATCTCGGACAACTTTCTATTGATACGGCATTAAAAAACAGACTAATTGGCGAAGTAAAATTTTTAAGAGCCTTGTGGTATTTTGATTTGGTAAGATGTTTTGGTGGAGTTCCCATTGTGGTATCTCAAGTTGATCTTAATGATACTGAAACTGTAAACCGTGTGGTGTTTACCAGAAGAACCAAAGAAGAAGTGTATACTCAAATCGAATTAGATTTAGAAGATGCCATTAAAAAATTGCCAGTACAATATCAATCTATTGATGTGGGCAGAGCAACAAAAGGAGCAGCGCAATCACTATTAGCCAAATCGTATTTGTACCAAGAGAGATGGCAAGAATCCTTTGATTTGTGTGGTGAAGTAATAAACTCCTTACAATATGACTTATTAGATAATTATGCTGATGTTTGGCGAGAAGTAGGAGAAAACAAATCAGAATCAATTTTTGAAATACAAGCCACATTCGATAACGGTTTAAAAGTATATTCTTATGTTCAAGAACCAAGAGGAACACCAGATTTGGGTTGGGGTTTTAATACACCCTCTTTAAGTTTAACCAATGCCTATGAGCCTGGCGATGTTAGAAAAGCAGCTACCATAATGTTTATCCCATCCACTCTGTGGGATGGATTCGTGGCTCCAAATACATTAAACAATCCAAGATACAACTACAAAGCTTATCAAAGTAAAACTCTAGAACCTTGGAACGGAAATAGAGATGATACTGCTAAAAATTTAAGAGTATTAAAATACAGTGATATTTTATTGATACGTTCAGAAACGGCTTTTAGATTAGGAAATTCTGGAGAAGCACTTGCACAAATTAATGTGATCCGAAAAAGAGCGGGTCTAGCAGATGCGACTGATGTAACGCTAGAATCTATTTTAAAAGAAAGAAGACTAGAAATGGCAATGGAGCACGACCGTTGGTTTGATATCGTAAGAACTGGTCAGGCACAAGCTGCAATGGCTGCCAACGGAAAAACATTTATTGTCGGCACGCACGAAGTCTTTCCTATACCACAACAACAAATTACCGCAAGTGGTGGACGATTAACTCAAAATAACGGATACAATTAACTTAATTTTAAACATTAAACACTATGAAAACAATTAAATTATCAGGTTTCGCTTTAGCACTAGCTTTAAGCATTGGTTTACTAACGAGCTGCGGTTCAGATGACGATGCACCAGCACCACTACCTCCAATTGGTGGGTATAACAATGCAAACGAAGTAGGCGCATCTAACTTAGTAGCCTATTGGCCTTTAGACGGAAATGGAACTGAAAGTAAATCTAGTACAGCACCAACAACCACAGTTGGAACAACATTTGTTGCTGGAGCAAAAGGTCAAGCAGCTAATTTTGCAGCTGGGTATATGGTTTATCCTTCAATAGCAGCACTTGCTACTTCATCAGGAAGTATGACGATAAGTGCTTGGGGTAAAATTTCTAATAATAAAACAGATGTTTCAAGTTCTGCTTCATGTATTTTAACTTTAACTCGTCCAGGAAGTGATTGGGCAGGGAATGTAAACTTAATTTTAGAAACAGGTCAACGTGAAGCATCAAATGATTCAATTCAAGTAAAAGGACTGGTAAAAATTAAAAAAGAAGACGGTTCTGAAAATGGTCAAGATGTTGTAAACATGATCAAACAAGAGCCATGGATGGATGATGCTCATTCATGGGCTCCAAATAAAGTTGGTGGTCAATGGGCTCAATATGTAATTGTTTGGAACGGCACCGCTGGAACTTTCAAAATTTGGGTAAATGGAGTTGAAATTTCTAATAATGCATGGGAAGTTAGAAATGGTGGTGATTCTTTACCATTGAGTTTCTTTACTCCAACCTATCCTGTAATTGGAGCTTTTGGTAATGTTGCAACAACAAGTGATACTTGGAATAAACCATTGACTGGACAATTAGATGAGATTAGAATTTGGAATAAAGCTCTAACAGCAGCTGATATAAACTCTTTATACGAGCTTGAAAAAGCAGGAAGATAAATAGTAGTAATTCATAACACCTAATGCTGTTGTATTAGGTGTTATATTTTTTAAAACAATATTTTTTCAAAATGAAAATCATTCGTTTATTTCTTATATTTTTTTTATTCGTCTCTTGCTCTGGTTGTGATAATAGCACTACTCCAGATCCAGTGGTTATTGTAGATCCTCCCGTAGTGGTAGATCCTCCATTATCTGAAGAAGTATTATTGAATATGGCTCAAAAAGATGCATTAAAATATTTTGTAGAATATGCACAATCTAATTCTAAGTTAGCCCGAGAGCGCTATCATGTAGACGATACTGGTAATGATGCCAATATTGTGGCAATTGGTGGTTCAGGATTTGGTTTAATGACACTTTTAGTAGGAATAGAACGAAATTTTATAAGTAAAACCGATGCCGTTAGTCGACTAACAACAATGCTTGATTTTCTTGAAAAAGCCGATCGTTTTCACGGAGCTTGGCCACATTGGATAGATGGAAACACAAAAAAAGTAATTCCTTTTGGTTCTGATGATGATGGAGGCGATTTAGTAGAAACTTCTTTCCTATGTCAAGGTTTAATTTGTGTTAGAGAGTACTTTAAAAACGGAACTCCCGAAGAAATTGCCTTAGCTGAACAAGCAGATAGGTTATGGAAAGGCGTAGAATGGGATTGGTATACTAAAGGCGAAGAGGTTTTATATTGGCATTGGTCACCTAACTATGCTTGGAAAAAGAATTTTAAGTTAGAAGGGTATAATGAATGTTTAATTACTTATATAATGGCTAAAAGTTCGCCAACACATCCTATTTCGAATGCATGTTACAATAAAGGTTGGACAAGAAACGGAACTATTAAGAACGCTGCTATACGATATAATATTCCAGTAGTATTTAATTACAACGGTGCGTCAGGAAATGTAGGCCCTATGTTTTGGTCTCATTATTCTTATTTAGGTCTTGATCCTCGAGGATTATCAGATCAATATGCAAATTATTGGGAACTAACTCAAAATCATGCTAAAATTATGTATCAGTATTGTGTTTCAAATCCATTGGTTTGGAAAGGATACGGTGATAAATGTTGGGGATTAACAGCAAGTTATACCAGAAATTCTAATGGTTCAGTTGGATATACTGATCATAAGCCTGGAAATGACAGAGGAGTAATTTCACCAACAGCAGCATTATCTAACTTTCCCTATACGCCAGTAGAATCAATGAAATTTTTGCGCTATTTGTATGAAGAAAATAAAGCAAAATATGTTGGTGTTGCAGGACCTTATGATGCTATTTCCCCACATTACAATTGGGTAACTAAACGCTATTTATCAATCGATCAAGGAACAATTGCACCAATGATTGAAAATTATAGAACAGGAATGTTATGGAATTTATTTATGCAAGCTCCCGAAGTAAAAGCAGGTTTAATTGATTTAGGTTTTAAATCAACTCAACATGGTTTTTAGTAATTAAAAACGTCAGTTCGAGTGTTTTTTGTTTAGCACTTCTCGATACTTTTCAAAATTTACAATTTTGAAAAACTCGAAGAGACGAGGAACAAAAAATGTATCGAGAACGCTTCGAATAATAATTTCACAATCATTAAGATTAATAAAGTTATTTGAATGAATAAAATCGTATTACTGCTATTTTTTATTATCACCGAATTTTGTTTTTCACAATCAGATGAAAAAGGAAGTTTTAAAACCGAAGTTATTGTAAAAAAACAAGTACGATATGCATTGCACATTCCTAAAAATAGTTTAGAAAAGAAGCCATTAATTGTATTTATATCTGGTGATGGAGAAAAAGGAACAGATATTGAAAAAGTAAAAACAAATGGTCCTTTTAAATATTTAAAAAATAACGAATTAGATGCTTATATTCTAGCACCTCAATGTTTAGAAAATGAAGATTGGGATGTCAATATAATCTATCAATTGATTTTAAAAATTCAAAAAGAGAATAATGTAGATGCTAATAGAATTTATGTCACTGGATTAAGTTCAGGAGGATGGGCAACATTTAATTTGGCTATTGCTTATCCTGAATTATTTGCAGCAGTAGTTCCAATTTCAGGCTATGTTGATTTATATGATATGGATTATATCTGTAAAATAAAAACAATACCTACTCAAATTTTTCATGGTTTATTAGATGATGTTGTAAATGTTGATTTTGCAATTTCTGCATATAAAGCATTAAAATCTTGTAATGCTACTGTTAAACTGACTATTTTTGACGACGCTGGTCACGACTCTTGGACAAGAGTGTATAATAATCCTGAAATATACAATTGGATGTTTCTTCAAGTAAAAAAATAAATTAAAGTGATAAAAATTAAATATATACTACTACCGTTAATTTTATTTGGAGTAATCTCCACCTATTCTCAAAAATCAAAAGCAAATAAAATAATTGAGACTAAAGATATTTTTGTCACCAATTTAATGGCTAAAATGACTCTAGAAGAAAAATTAGGTCAATTGAATTTGCCTACTTCTGGAGATATTACAACTGGTCAAGCCAATAGTTCTAACGTTGCTAAAAATATCGAACAAGGAAAAGTAGGAGGATTATTCAACATCAAATCAGTTCAAAAAATAAAAGAAGTACAAAAAATAGCTGTTGAAAAAACGCGATTAAAAATTCCATTACTTTTTGGTATGGACGTTATTCATGGCTACGAAACCACATTCCCAATTCCGATTGCATTATCCTGTACTTGGGATATGAATTTAATAAAAAGAAGTGCGCAAATAGCAGCCCAAGAAGCCAGTGCAGATGGGATAAATTGGACGTTCTCTCCAATGGTAGATATCTCTCGTGATCCGCGCTGGGGCAGAGTTTCTGAGGGTAGCGGAGAAGACCCATACTTAGGAAGTCAAATTGCAAAAGCAATGGTTACAGGTTACCAAGGCGATGATTTATCTAAAAACAGTACTATTTTATCTTGCGTAAAACACTTTGCGCTTTACGGAGCTCCAGAAGCAGGGCGAGAGTATAATACAGTTGATATGAGCCGAATTAGAATGTACAACGATTATTTTCCACCTTATAAGGCGGCTATTGATGCTGGCGTAGGTTCGGTAATGGCTTCTTTCAATGAAGTAGATGGAATTCCAGCTACAGCAAATAAATGGTTAATGACCGATGTTCTGAGAAAGCAATGGGGATTTAAAGGTTTTGTAGTTACAGATTATACCGCAATTATGGAAATGGAATATCATGGTATAGGCAATTTGCAAACAGTATCAGCTTTAGCACTAAACGCAGGTGTAGAAATGGATATGGTTAGTGAGGGATTCCTAAACACCATAAAAAAATCATTAGAAGAAGGAAAAGTAACTATAGACAAAATAGACAACGCCGTTCGATTAATTTTAAATGCAAAATACGATTTAGGATTATTTCAAGACCCTTACAAATATTGTGATAGTAATAGAGCAAAAACAGAAATTTTCACTAATTCAAATAGGAGTGAAGCTCGAAAAATTGCCACTGAATCTTTAGTTCTACTTAAAAATCAGAATCAATTGTTGCCCTTAAAAAAATCTGGAACTATTGCTGTTATTGGTCCATTGGCCGATGCTAAAGAAAATATGGCGGGAACTTGGAGTGTTGCTACTAAACAAGAAAATTCCATTTCGTTGATAGCTGGTATAAAAGCGGTGGTAGGAACTTCTGCTAATGTACTTTATGCAAAAGGAAGTAACCTCGATTATGACCCTATTCTTGAAGAAAAAGGGACTATGTTTGGAAAAACATTACACAGAGATAAAAGAACTGCAGCAGAGTTAATAGCTGAGGCCTTGAAAATTGCCAATCAATCAGATGTAATTATTACTGCACTAGGAGAATCAGCTGAATTTAGTGGTGAATGCAGTAGTAGAACCAATCTTGAAATTCCTCAAGCCCAAAAAGATTTATTACAAGAATTATTAAAAACGGGTAAGCCCGTTGTCTTAGTTCTATTTAACGGAAGGCCATTAGTTTTAAAGCAAGAAAACGAAACCGTTCCTGCTATTTTAGAGGTTTGGTTTGCAGGTAGCGAAGCTGGGTTTGCTATTGCAGATGTTTTGTTTGGCGATGAAAATCCATCAGGAAAATTAACTACCACTTTTCCAAGAAGCTTAGGTCAAGTACCCATTTATTACGCTTCTAAAAATACAGGAAGACCGTTAGGAAACATTGAAGGAAAATTTGAAAAGTTCAAATCTAATTATATTGATGAACGAAATGAACCATTATTTCCTTTTGGTTTCGGATTAAGTTACACTACTTTTGAGTACAGTAATATGAAACTTTCTTCTTCAAAAATGAATACTAATGATAAATTGAAAGTATCAGTTGATGTTACTAATACTGGAAATTATGATGGAAAAGAAGTAGTACAATTGTATATAAGAGATTTAGTAGGCACTGTTACAAGACCCTTAAAAGAATTAAAAGGTTTTCAAAAAATTGCTTTAAAAAAAGGAGAAAAGCAAACAGTAACTTTTCAAATTTCACAAGAGGATTTAAAATTTTATAATTCTGATTTAAAATTTGTTGCTGAAACTGGTGAATTTGAAGTTTTTATTGGAGGAAATTCGGATACCCAATTAAAAGAAAAATTTGAATTAGTAAATTGATTTTTTTTTTGGTGTTTATGTTTGAAAACCCTTCATGATTTAAATGAAGGGTTATTTAAATACCAAACTAATTTAATTACTTTTATACTTTCTTAAAACAAAACATATGAAATTTATTTTTTCTTTAGTATTCCTTTTGGCAATGGGAAATATTAATTCTCAGAGTGTTCAATCTCCATCAAAAGCTATAACATTAAATTTTAAACTTTCAGAAAACGGAAAACCCAATTACGCTGTAACCTATAAAAACAAACCCATAATTCTAGAAAGTTTTCAAGGTTTAAAATTAAAAGGCGGAATTGATTTGGCTTCCAATTTTAAAATTGACTCTGTAAAAACAAGTACTTTCAACGAAACTTGGAAACCTGTTTTGGGTGAGCAAGCTACAATTAGGAATCATTATAATGAGCTAACAATTACTCTTTCTCAAACTAAAGTTAACGTTAAAGTAAATATTATTTTCAGAGTTTTTGATGAAGGAGTTGCCTTTAGGTATGATTTTCCAAAACAACAAAAACTGAATTATTTTATCATTTCTGATGAAGTTTCTGAATTTAATTTAACTGGAAATCATAAAACTTTTTGGTTGCCTGGTGATTTTGATACCAACGAGTACATTTATGAGGAAACTCTTTTTTCAGAAATAAATACCGATAAAGTTAATTTAAATAATGGAATTGGTTTTAAAGCAATCAATAAAAAATTTATGGTGCAAACACCATTAATGATGAAATCTTCTGATGGAATTTATTTAAATGTTTTTGAAGCAGCCGTTGTCAATTATCCAGTCATGCAGCTGGATATAGAAACGCAAACATATAAATTGAAATCCAGTTTAGCACCAAATGCATTGGGAGATAAAGCCTATTTGCAAACGCCATGTGTTTCTCCTTGGAGAACCATAATGATTAGTGATGATGCTCGTTATATTGTAAGTTCTAAAATGATATTAAACTTAAATGAACCTTCAAAAATTGATGATACTTCTTGGATAAAACCAATGAAATACGTTGGTGTTTGGTGGGAAATGCATGTCGGGAAATCGACTTGGGATTATGCAGGTTCTCAAAATGCTCAAAATGCATTAGATAAAGAGTTGAAACCCTCAGGAAAACATGGTGCAACAACCGCCAATACAAAACGGTATATCGATTTTGCTGCTAAACATGGTTTTGACGGTGTACTGGTTGAAGGCTGGAATGTAGGTTGGGAAGATTGGTTTGGCAATTGGAAAGAAAATGTTTTTGATTTTCTAACTCCTTATCCTGATTTTAATTTAAAAGAAGTGAATGATTACGCTAAATTAAAAGGGATTAAAATGATCATGCATAGCGAAACTTCAGGTTCTGTAGCCAATTTTGAAAGGCATTTAGATCGGTCATTAAACTTAATGAAAGAATATGGCTATACCGCAGCCAAAACGGGATATGTAGGAAGAATTATTCCAAGAGGAGAGTTTCATGACGGGCAAACTATGGTCAATCATTATAATTTTGTAGCGCAACGGTTTGCCGATTATAAAATGATGGTCAATTCGCATGAAAGTTCTCGACCTACTGGTTATAACAGAACCTATCCTAATTATATCGCAGCCGAAGCTACTCGTGGAAATGAGTTTAACGCTTGGAGTACAGGAAATCCTCCTATGCATGAAACCATTTTGCCATTTACACGACTATTGGGTGGGCCATTAGATTATACACCAGGGATTTTTGAAGTTAAGATGAGCTACTATAATGCTTCAAAAAAAGAGCAGGTTCACACTACTTTAGCAAAACAATTAGCACTTTATATAACCATGTACTCTCCATTGCAAATGGCTGCAGATTTACCTGAAAACTATGAGAAATATCCAGATGCTTTTCAGTTTATAAAAGATGTAGCCGCTGATTGGGATGACAGTAAATATTTAGAAGCTGAACCTGGGGATTATCTTACGATTGCCAGAAAAGCAAAAGGAACAGAAAATTGGTTTTTAGGAGCAATTACTGATGAAAATTCTAGAAAAACAGAAATAAAATTAGATTTTTTAACACCAAATAAAAAATACAAAGCGACTATTTATCAGGATGGGAAAACAGCTGATTGGCAAAAGAATCCAATTAATTATGAAATTAAATCATTGTTAGTAACCTCAAAAACAAAATTAAAATTAGTATTAGCCGCTGGTGGAGGAACAGCAATAAGCTTTTTTCCAATTAATTAAAACTACATCTAAATGAAATATCGGATTGCACTATTTTTACTGTTAATCAATTCAACTTATGGAATTGCCCAACAAAAAACCTATTGTAATCCCATTAATATTGATTATGGCTATTGCCCAATTCCCAATTTTATAACCCAAGGAAAACACCGCGCTACTGCTGATCCGGTAATCACTTTTTTTAAAGGAGAATATTTTCTTTTTTCTACCAATCAATGGGGGTATTGGCATAGTAAAGATATGCTAAATTGGAAATTTACCTCCCGAAAATTCCTTCGCCCAGAACATAAAGTATACGATGAATTGTGTGCACCATCATTGTCATTTGTTAATGATACTTTATTAGTGGTTGGTTCTACTCAAGGCAAAGAATTTCCCATTTGGATGAGTACCAATCCAGAAAAAAACGAATGGAAGGAACTAGTTCATAAATCTGAAACTGCTGCTTGGGATCCTCAGATTTTTTGGGATAAGGAAAAAGATGAAGTCTATGAATATTATGGTTCCAGTAATTTGTATCCACTTTACGGAGTAAAACTCAATCGAAAGACTTTTCAGCCAGAAGGAGAACGCATTCCAATTTTAGCTTTAAATGATGATGAACACGGTTGGGAACGTTTTGGCGAACATAATGACAATACCTTTTTGCAACCTTTTACTGAAGGCGCCTTTATGACTAAGTACAACAATAAATATTATTTGCAATACGGAGCACCTGGAACCGAATTCAGTGGGTATGCAGATGGTGTATATGTTGGTAAAAATCCGTTAGGTCCTTTTGAATATCAGTCTCATAATCCTTTCTCCTATAAACCAGGAGGATTTGCAAGAGGAGCAGGGCATGGTGCTACTTTTCAGGATATGAATAATCAATATTGGCATGTTTCAACTATTGGAATTTGTACTAAAAACAACTTCGAAAGACGTATTGGCATTTGGCCAGCTGGTTTTGATAAAGATGATATTTTATATAGTAATACAGCTTATGGCGATTATCCAACGTATTTACCCTCAGAAAAAAAGAATCATCTTAATGAAAACTTTTCAGGTTGGATGTTGTTGAATTACAACAAACCCATTAAAGTTTCATCTTCTCTTGGAGGCTATCAGGCAAATTATGCTGTAGATGAAGATATAAAAACCTATTGGTCAGCAAAAACTGCAAATAAAGGAGAATATTTGATTTCAGATTTGGGAGAGCTTAGTACCATTAATGCAATTCAAATTAATTATGCGGATCAAGACGTTGAAATTATGGGAAAACCTGAAACTACATTAGGTCACAAGTATATTATTTACGCTTCTAGTGATGGAAAAAATTGGAAGACTTTAATTGATAAAAGTAAAAAAATAACTGATGTTCCTCATGATTATATTGAACTTCAAAATCCATCAATAGCAAGGTATTTGAAACTAGAAAATATTGAAATGCCAACTGGGAAATTTGCAATTAGCGGTTTTAGAGTTTTTGGAAAAGGAAGTGGAGAAAAACCAAAAACAGTTCAAAATTTCGTCCCCTTGCGTTCAGGTCCAAAAGTAAAAGGAGAAAGAAGAAATGTTTGGTTCAAATGGCAACAAGAACCTAATGCTGATGGTTATGTTATTTATTTTGGTAAATCTCCAGATAAATTATATGGATCTATTATGATATATGGTAAAAATGAATATTACTTTAATGGATTGGATAAATCAGATGTATATTATTTCCAAATAGAAGCTTTTAATAACAATGGAATAGGAGTGAAGAGCGAAATCAAAAAATCAGAATAGTTTTTTAAAACTATTTAATGAAGCTAAATTTCGTTAACAATTAATTTTTCATTTATTAGTAATTTTCACTAATAAATGTATATTTATAAAAATTTTAATTTTTTATTATATTATTATTTTTAGTACCAAAAATCTAGTATGTGATAAATCTATTCAATTTTAAATTAACCTTTTAACTAAATTTATATGAGTTCAGAAAATGTTCAAACCAAATGGGGACAATTTATTCCCTTAGTAATTGTATTCTTCTTTTGGGGTTTTGTTGCTGCAAGTAATGATATTCTTATTCCGGTATTTAAAAAAGCATTCGACTTAACACAAGGTCAAAGTCAGTTTGTCTCTATCGCTTTTTATATATCGTATACTATAGGTTCATTAATATATATGGGAATTTCTTTATTAATGGGAAAAGATTTAGTAAATAAAATTGGATATAAAAATGGATTAGCATTAGGACTTGTAATTTCTGCTCTAGGGACTTTATTATTCTATCCGGCAGCAAATACAGGATCTTATCCCTTAATGTTAGCAGGTTTATTTACAGTAGGATTAGGGTTTTCTTTGCAACAAACAGTAGCCAACCCATTAGCGATTGCTTTAGGACCAATTAAAACTGGCTCGCAACGATTAACTTTGGCTGGAGGAATTAATAATTTTGGGACCACCATTGGACCCCTAATTGTGAGTTTTGCTATTTTTGGTGCTTCAGCATCGGGCAATACAGATATGAGTATCGAAAGTGTTAAGATTCCCTATTTAGTATTAGGATTGGCTTTCTTAATTGTTGCTGTACTATTAAAACTGTCTTCTTTACCAGAACATCCAGAAACAATTGAAGAAACAATTGATGATGCAAATTCTTCAAAAAGTTCAGCATTACAATATTCACAATTAGTTTTGGGAATGTTTGCTATTTTTCTTTACGTAGGGGTTGAAGTTTCTACAGTCAGTAATTTACCAGCTTATATGGAAAGTAAATTAGGTTTTGCTATTGGTGATATTGCACCATATATTTCTTTATACTGGGCGAGTTTAATGATTGGTCGTTGGACAGGAGCTGTAGAAGCTTTTACTGATAATATGAGTACTCAAAAAATTCTACGATTTATAGCTCCATACTTGGCTTTCGGAGTCTTCTTGTTGGTTAATGCAGTTGCAAAACACGATTTAACTCCTTTTTATATCTACGGATTAATTATTTTGATTCTAATTGCTGCTGATATGGCAAGTAAAGGGAATCCTGCAAGAATGTTATTGATTTTTTCTTTATTAGGAATTGTGGCTTTATTTACTGGAATGGCAACAAGCGGAATGGTGAGTGTTTATGCTTTTACAAGTGTAGGATTGTTTTGTAGTACACTTTGGCCGTGCATCTTTACTTTAGCGGTAAGCGGATTGGGAAAACACACCAGCCAGGGAAGTAGTTTCTTAATTATGATGATTATGGGTGGTGGAATTATAAGCTGGCTACAAGGAACGGTTTCAGAAAGTATTGGAATTCAGAGCAGTTATATTGTTGGTGTTTTATGTTTTGCTTATTTGGCTTTTTATGCCTGGAAAGTTAGTGGGATATTGAAAAATCAAGGCATTCATTTTGATCAAAAAATTAGTGGTGGACATTAATTAAAATTTAAATATTTACCAATTCTTTTTTTGATTATTTTTTTATCGATAATTAAATAAAAACGTAGATTAATTTAAATAGCTAATTAAACTTCTAATTTCAATGCAAATCTCTTTTTTGTTCAGAGTAGAAACCAATTAAAAACAGTTACATGAATACACATGTAACTGTTTCAATTAGAATTAAATTACTAAACAGAGTCTCATTTTATTGTTTAATAAAACGTTTTACTGTAGTACTTCCATTGTTAGAAACTTCTAATAAATAGACTCCTGCATTGATTTTCGAAACCGATAAGCTACCATTCTCAATTTTTCCTTTAGTAATTTCCTGACCTAATGTATTAATAATTCTGTAGGAAGCATTATCTGCGAAAGAAATATGCAATACATCTCCTTTTACTGGGTTTGGATATATTTTGAAATCATTTAGTAGACTAGAATTTTCTTTTGCGGCTGTATTTGCAAAACGACTACCCAAATCCCCACAACTATCTATTGCATAAGAATCCCATTCGGCCGTGAGGTTAAAAGTTGAATTAGGAGAAGTTATGTTAGTTTTTCTTCTGATTGTAACATCTATAGCAAAATTAGCCGTTCCTCCGTTAAAAGTTCCAATAATATCAATCAGAACTCCATTTTTAAATAAACCAATAGCATCATTTCCGTTATATGTCATTTCATTTGCTGCCGTAGATATATTTGCTGAAGAAGTGCTGTAACAAGTTAAGGCGATTGAACTGTGTACAATGACAAATTTAGCTCCAGTGTTTAAAGATCCCGATAGAGCTAAACCCGAACTCCAAGTACCAGCACCGTTAGTTTGTTTTTTCACAGTATAGACAGATAAATCAACAGCACTGCCTGTATTGTTGGCTATCTCTAAGGCTTTGTTGAATGATGTGCCTTCAATATATTCGGAGAATATTAAGTCTGTTGCACCTCCACCAAATACTGAATTAGTAGTTACACTAGCAGTATTACTGGCAATAGAAACATTCCCTGCTGCATCTTTTGCTTTTACGGTAAACGTATACGCTGTTGAAGCAGTCAATCCACTTACAGCAAATGTTGTTTCGGTAGTAGTCGATCCAATTAAAGAAGCGCCTTGATACACATCGTATCCAGTTACTGCTACGTTATCAGTAGCTGCAATCCAAGATAAGTTTGTTGTGGTTTGAGTGGTTCCTGAAGCGGCTAAGTTTGTTGGAGTAGATGGAGCAGTAGTATCGGAAGCTGCCAAAGTAGTTACACTAGCAGTATTACTGGCAACAGAAACATTTCCTGCTGCATCTTTCGCTTTTACAATAAACGTATATGCTGTTGAAGCAGTCAATCCAGTGATTGCTAATGTTGTTGCGGTAGTAGTCGATCCTTTTAAGGTAGCCCCTTGATAGACATCGTAACCCGTTACCCCTACATTATCAGTAGCTGCAGTCCAAGATAAGTTGGTTGAGGTTTGAGTGGTTCCAGAAGTGGCTAAGTTTGTTGGAGCAGATGGAGCAGTAGTATCGGAAGCTGCCAAAGTAGTTACACTAGCAGTATTACTGGCAACAGAAACATTTCCTGCTGCATCTTTCGCTTTTACAATAAACGTATACGCTGTTGAAGCAGTCAATCCAGTGATTGCAAATATTGTTGCAGTAGTAGTCGATCCTTTTAAGGTAGCCCCTTGATAGATATCGTAACCCGTTACCGCTACATTATCAGTAGCTGCAGTCCAAGATAAGTTGGTTGAGGTTTGAGTGGTTCCGGAAGCGGTTAAGCTTGTTGGTGCTGTTGGTGCTGTTGTATCAGTTGCGGCTGCTGTTATTGTAAAGTTTGTGTTTGAAACATCAAAGAAAATATGATTGTTTCCTTTTACCATGATTCTGTTTTGTGTTCCAGCAGTATTTGGAATTGTGACTGCTTGAGTACCATCATTAGGAGTTGCAGCCAATAAAGTTGTCCAAGTGCTTCCAGCATTTGTAGATATCAGAATGTCTACATTGGCACAATTCACCCCATTGGAGGTAGTACCGGCTACTGCCCATGTAACGGTTTGTATAGAATTCCCCACATAAGAAACAGCAGTATTTGGTGAGCTTACTGTAAATGGACCAGCGGTAGCATTTACTGTTACAATCATATCATCGCTATTGTTGGCAGGTCCGCCTGCTCTGTTATCACGAACAGTTACTCTAAAATTCAAGGAACGTGCAACTGAAGGCAAGGCTTCTGTCGTAATTTCTAAACCTGCAGTAGTCGTTGCTCCCGTTAATGCAGAAGACATTTTAGGGAAATATCTTGTAGGAGATGTAGTTGGATTGTAGGATCTAAAATTAACTCCAGATGTTTTCGTGGCACTAGGTGCAGCGGCTGTATTTTGAGAATCCATTTGTTCCCAATCATAAGTAAGAGCATCACCGTTTGCATCAGTTCCTGTTCCTGTTAGCATAAACGGAGTGCTTTTAGGAACTGTATAATCTAAACCTGCACCTGCTGTTGGAATGGAATTTCCAGTTACGGTTGTAGTTTGGCAAGTGGTTGTTTTGATATAATTAGTGATCTGCTGTACACTGATTGCATGAAAGTATGGGTCTGAATGCGCTTGAATGTCTAAGGTAGTAATACCAGCATATCCCATAATGGTTGACCCACTTCCAGGCTCCATTTGAACTCCAGTTCCTTCATTGCTGTGGGTAAAGGTGTGGTTACCGCCAAATTGGTGTCCCATTTCATGTGCTACATAATCAACATCAAAATTATCTCCTGATGGAATACCATCAGAAGGAGAGGTAAATCCACTTCCTTTTCCTAAAGGCACAGCCGTTGTTGGGTTTACACAAACACAGGCTATACAACCTGCATTTCCACCACCACCTGAAGCACCAAAAAGATGTCCTATGTCATAATTGGCATTTCCAATTGTACTAGTTAGTGCAGTTTGTAATTCTTGATTCCAAGCTCCATTTGAACCTGTGGTTGCGGCGGAATAAGGATCTGTTGAAGCACTAGTATAAATTACCAAATCATTATTGGCAATTAGATTCATGTGAATACCAAAGTCTTTTTCGAAAATACCATTTACGCGAGTCATGGAATTATTGATGGCCGCTAGAGCTAATGCTTTTGTTCCTCCAAAATAAGTGGTATATTCACCAGTTACAGATAGCGCTAAACGGAAATTTCTTAATTTGCCGTCATCAGCATTTGGTCTGGCAAATAAACTCAGTTTTATTGTACTAGGTGTAGCAGCTATAATTTTACATTCAAATTTATTGAGTGATGCTATTTTATCAGATTTAGTGTAGACAACATAGCTACTAAGATCTTTGGTGTATGGCTCAATAAAAACAGCCGTTTGGTCCGCTTTAATCAACATGCTGTAGAATCCAAGAGGAGATATACTGAAATAAAGTGTTGAGTTGGGATTATCTATCCCTTGACCCACGTACGATTTTATTTCAGGGTATTTTGTTGATAATTCTGGATCCATATTAGTTGATTCCTTAATACTGAATTTTTCTAATGTTCCTTCTGTTATAGGAAAGGAGACAATTACATTAGATTTTGCAGTACTTACAAAACGTTTAGGAGTTTTCGATAATGCTTTTTTTAAGGTGTTAAGTTCCAATTCAAATAATTGGGGATTTTTAATGTTGCTTTTATTTTCAAAAGTAACTGCTCCGATTTTTTTAACTGTTGATTTCCATAAAGTATTGGTAACTTGAGCAAAGGAAAAGGTTGTAAACACAAGGAATACAAACGAAAGTATTTTGTTTTTCATAATTTCATTAGTGGTATTTGTTAAAATAATATTCAAATGTAACAGTATTAATCAATAATAATTCAATAATTAAATCTATTTATTAACAATTTTACAAAGTTATTGTGTTTTTGATAGTGTATACTCAAAGTTTATACCAAATTAATGAACAAAAACACATATCTAGAATCGTTTTTTAGTATTTTTTTTTAATCATTACTGCAAGATGATTATTCAATTCAATTTTATAATACTCATCAATTTAAAAAAATGATACTTTTTAAGTACCAACTGTTATTTTTTTATACTTTTGAAGAAGTTACAAATTTCGATACAATATAATGAATTTTGAAAGAAAGAATCTTACTGATAATCAATTATTAAATTTATATAAAAGACTACTTAAGCCAAGACTTATAGAAGAGAAGATGCTTATCTTAATTCGTCAGGGAAAGGTATCAAAATGGTTCTCAGGTATAGGTCAAGAAGCTATTTCTGTGGGTATTACGGCTGTTTTAGAAAAAGACGAGTACATTTTGCCAATGCATAGGAATTTAGGTGTTTTTACAGGAAGAGACATTCCTTTATTTCGATTATTCTCGCAATGGCAAGGCAAAGCTAGCGGTTTTACCAAAGGACGCGACAGAAGTTTTCATTTTGGAACGCAAGAATATAAAATCATCGGAATGATTTCACATTTAGGACCTCAATTGGGTATTGCAGACGGTATTGCATTGGCCAATAGACTTAAAAAGAATGGTAAAGTAACTGCCGTTTTTACTGGTGAAGGTGCTACTAGTGAAGGTGATTTTCATGAAGCTTTAAATATCGCCTCTGTCTGGGATTTACCTGTTTTGTTTGTTATAGAAAATAATGGATATGGTCTTTCAACTCCTACAAGTGAACAATACCGATGTGAAAATCTAGCTGATAAAGGCATAGGGTATGGAATGGAAAGCCATATTATTGATGGAAACAATATTCTTGAAATTTTCGAAGAGCTTACTGAAATAGTAGCTTCAATGCGTATCAATCCTCGTCCCGTTTTATTGGAATTCAAAACATTTAGAATGAGAGGTCATGAAGAGGCGAGTGGTACTAAATATGTCCCTCAAGAATTGATTGACATGTGGGCAGAAAAAGATCCAGTAGAAACTTTTAAAAGGTATCTTATTAAACTAAATGTTCTTACTACAATTCAAGATGATACATGGAGAGCCGAATTTATAAAAGAGATTGAAGAAAATTTGTTGTTAGCGAATTCCGAACCAGAAATAATAGCCAGTTATGAGACTGAATTAAACGACGTATATAAAGCTTATGATTTTGAAGAAGTTACACCTTCGAATGAAACGGAGAATATACGTTTCGTTGACGCTATTTCTCAAGGATTAAAACAATCCATGATGAAGCATAATAATTTAGTGATCTTGGGACAGGATATTGCTGAATATGGAGGAGCATTTAAAATTACTGATGGTTTTGTATCTGTATTTGGTAAAGAACGTGTCATAAATACACCAATTTGTGAAAGTGCAGTAGTATCTGCTGGAATGGGGCTTTCCATAAATGGATTTAAAGCAATTGTAGAAATGCAATTTGCTGATTTTGTGTCTACAGGATTTAATCCAATTGTAAATTTGTTAGCAAAATCGCATTACAGGTGGGGCGAAAAAGCCGATGTAGTCATTAGAATGCCTTGTGGTGGAGGCAGTCAAGCAGGACCATTTCATTCGCAAACTAACGAAGCTTGGTTTACTAAAACACCAGGATTAAAGGTAGTGTATCCTGCTTTTCCGTATGATGCTAAAGGACTATTAGCAACAGCTATTAATGATCCTAATCCGGTGTTGTTTTTTGAACACAAACAATTGTACCGAAGCATTTACCAAGAAGTGCCTAAAGAGTATTATACATTGCCCTTAGGCAAAGCTACGTTGTTAAAAAAAGGGAACGATATTACTATTATAGCATTTGGAGCAGCCGTACATTGGGCAATTGAAACTTTAGAAATAAATCCCCAAATCTCTGCTGATTTAATTGATTTAAGAACTTTACAGCCATTAGATAAAGAAACTATTTATAATTCAGTAAAGAAAACAAATAAAGTAATTCTACTTCAAGAAGACACTCTTTTTGGTGGTGTCGCAAGCGATATTTCGGCAATGATTATGGAAGATTGCTTTGAATATTTAGATGGTCCTGTAAAACGTGTTACCAGTTTAGATAGTCCTATACCTTTTACAAAAACGTTAGAAGATCAATATTTACCCAAAAGTAGATTTGAAAAAGCTTTATTTGAATTATTGAAATACTAAAAAACAGATTTTTAAATATTAAATTTTCTTTTTTAAGGGATCAAGCTATCTAATTTTATTAAAAAATTTATCGTATTTCATTGTTACTATTTTATTTATTGTTAAATTATTAATATGAATTTGTTTTAGGGCGTTTTGAGATTTGTTTTATATCATTTTTTTTGTAATATTGTTTTTTGTTAGTTTATATTTTTTTTATTTTTTTATTGTATTAAAATATTGTAAACCAATACAATTAGATTAAATTTTAAAAATAAATAGTCTAGAAAAGTGATTTTAGCTAAAATCATTTGTTTATTTATTAGATTTATTTTTACAATAAAAAACAAGTTTAACTAAAAAATAGTAGTTTAAAACCAAATTTTACCAAAATAAATACCTCAAGTAATGCAAAATTTTATTAAGTCTTTTTTTTTCATATTTTTAACTACTCTATTATCATCAGTAAATTTTTATTCTCAAAATCTATTAACTAATGGTAATTTTGGAACTTATAATGCTGGTGTACCAAGTCCATCACCACTAGGATATACTTCAACGCATACTCAAGTTCCTTACAATGGCGCTTCGAATCCAGGTATATATGCAATTACAAACGATCCATTTATATTGTCTCCAGGCTCATTGGTTAGTACTTTTGACACTACAGATGGCGTTATAGGTAATGGTACAGGTAATATGATGTATGTCGATGGGGATAAAAATAAAGTATTTTGGAAACAGGACCCTCCATTATTACTTGATGCTTTTAAAATATATACATTTACGTATTGGATAAAAAATGTAAATCAAACTGTAAATGGAGGAGCTCCGCCTCCAACAATAAAATATAATCCAGTAGGCTGTACAAGTTGTGCTACTGCAACATATTCAACATTATTATCAAAAAATTGGGAAAAGGTTACTTATCAAATTATTCCAACTGTATCACAATTGGTTTCAGTAGAGTTGTCTACTGTTAATGCTAATTCAATTGGAGGACATAATTTTGCTATAGATGATATTTCGTTAACTCCACCAATTTTGGGTTTATCAGTTTCTACTGCGCAAACGAATCCATCGTGCCCTAGTACAAATGATGGGACAATAATTGTTTATCGCAATAGTGGTGTTGCTTCTTTTACCTATAATTTAACAGGCACAAAAACGGATTCAAATAACACAGGTGTTTTTACTGGGTTAGGTCCTGGTTCTTATGTAGTTACTGTTAAAGATTCTGATCCGTTATCACCACCTCCTGTTGTTACTCCAACAATAAACCTTATAGCCCCAGCCGATATGACTTTAGTAAGCTCTGCTGCTGGCTGTGTTGTACCTAGTTCCCCTGTTACATTAACAGCATCTAACGGAGGCGCAACCTATAATTGGACGGCTTCTACTGGAGTCGTAATACCAAGTGGTAGTATAGCAAATGTATCGCCAGCAGTTAATACCACTTATACAGCAACTTCTACTAGGCTTCCATCAGTAGCTAATCCCAATCTAATATCTAATGGAGATTTTGAGAGTGGTAATGCTGGTTTCTTTTCAGATTTTGTATATACTGCAACAAGTTCTAATTTATCACAATTTGATTATGGGGTAGTAAGTAATCCAAATTCTTGGGATGCTACATTTATTTCTAGTACCGATAGAAGTGGAATTGGAAAAATGTTTGTAACTAAAGGAGCTACTAAAGCTACTAATAATATTATTTGGTCTCAAACTGTAATTCCTGAAAATAATAAGACCTATACTTTTGCTTTTTATGTACAAAACGCAGTTGCAACGAGTCCAGCTCAATTTAAAGTCTTAATTAATGGAGTTCAAATTGGAATAGCACCTCTTTCTGCATCTAATGCGGGAAGTCCTGGTTGGACAAGGATATCGGGAACTTGGAATTCTGCCCTTGCAAGCACAGCTAAAATACAAATTATTAATACCAATATCGCATTAGCTGGAAACGATTTTGCTATTGATGATATCTCATTTACTACTGCAACTTCAAAGAGTTGTCCTTTATCTAAAACCGTAACTGTAGATGTTACTCCAGCTTTAAGTATTACCAATCCATCAGCGGTTTGTACTCCTTCAACAGTTAATATTACTTTACCAGGGGTTACAGCAGGAAGTACAGGAGGCGGTACCTTATCTTATTGGAGTGACGCGGCTACAACTATTGCTTTAGCTAATCCAACAGCGATAGCAACAAGTGGTACATATTACATTAAAAGTGTATCCAGTATTTGTTCGGATATTAAACCCGTTGTGGTTACAATTAATCCTGCCCAAGTTTTAAGCATTACCAATCCTGCCGAGATTTGTTCACCATCAACAGTTAATATAACTTTAGCAGCGGTTACAGCTGGAAGTGCAGGCGGAGGAGTATTATCGTATTGGACCAATGCAACTGCTACTATTGCTTTGGCTACACCAACAGCAATAGCAACAAGTGGTACCTATTATATAAAAAGTACTTCAGGAATTTGTTCCGATATCAAACCAGTAATAGTAAAAATAACCACAACTCCAGTTTTAAACATTACCAATCCATCTGAGGTTTGTTCACCAGCAACGGTTGATATTACTTTACCTGCGATTACAGCAGGAACTACAGGAGGCGGAGTCTTATCCTACTGGACTAATGCATCAGGAACTACAGCTTTGGCTACACCAACAGCAATAGCAACAAGTGGCACTTATTATATAAAAAGTACCTCAGGAATTTGTTCCGATATCAAAGCAGTGATTATAAAAATAACAACAACTCCAGTTTTAAGCATTACCAATCCAGCGGCGGTTTGTTCACCAGCAACGGTTGATATTACTTTGGCAGCGGTTACAGCTGGAAGTATTGGAGGTGGTACCTTATCGTATTGGAGTGATGCGGCTGCTACTATTGCTTTGGCTACACCAACAGCAATAGCAACAAGTGGTACATATTACATTAAAAGTATCTCCAGTATTTGTTCCGATATTAAACCAGTGGTGGTTACAATTAATCCAGCTCAAGTTTTAAACATTACCAATCCATCTGAGGTTTGTTCACCAGCAACGGTTGATATTACTTTACCTGCGATTACAGCAGGAACTACAGGAGGCGGAGTCTTATCCTACTGGACTAATGCATCAGGAACTACAGCTTTGGCTACACCAACAGCAATAGCAACAAGTGGCACTTATTATATAAAAAGTACCTCAGGAATTTGTTCCGATATCAAACCAGTTAACGTTACTGTAACCGCAGCTCCAATTGCAGGAACATTAAGTGGCAATACAAATGTTTGTGTAGCACTTAAAACTACTTTTTCTTCAACTTCATTGGGAGGAGTTTGGAGTTCATCAGATACAGCAATTGCAACAATTGATGCTGACACAGGAGAAATTACAGGAGTTGCTGCAGGAAATGCAATAATGACTTATACTATGCTTGGAACAGGTGGTTGTGTTGGTGTTAATGATATCGAAACGCTTGCAATAACAGTCAATGCCGAACCTAATGCAGGAACTCTTTCAGGAATTCAAGATATATGTGTTGGAAGTAACACTGCATTTTTAACTGATTCACTTGAAGCAGGTATATGGTCATCAGACGATACAAATGTTGCAACAGTTAATCCTGCAAATGGCGATATAGTTGCAGGAATACCAGGAATAGCTAGAATAACTTTTACAGTTAGTGGTAGTGGTGTATGTACTGCTGCTACAGCTAATAGAGATGTAAAAGTCACAGGTATACCTAACCCGGGAACAATATCTGGAAAAACAAATATTTGTAAAGATACTACTACTGTTTTTACTACCGATGCTAGTGACAAAACGGGAACGTGGAGTTCATCTTTAATTTTGTTTGCTACTGTTGATTTGAATGGTGAAATTACCGGAGTTACTCCAGGAACATCAGTTATAACTTATACACTTCCTGCTGTTGGAGGATGTAATGCAGTTGATGCATCTAAAAGTATAACGATAGATCCTATTGTCGCACCTACGTTTAGTACTCCTTTTGATTCTATATGTGCTAACGAGGCATTGCCTAAGCCATTACCAATAACTTCAAATAATGGAATTACTGGAACTTGGTCACCAAGTTTAGACACAAGTAATACAACTACTTTACCTATTGTAAAACCCTATGAGTTTACTCCTACAGCAGGTTTATGTGCAAGTACGTTTCAAAGTAATGTAACCATTTTACCATTACCAATAGCAACTGCTACGCCTCCTAGTGATACAGTTTGTTCAGACGTGGCTCCTAATATTACTTTATCAAGCAGTCTTCCAGGAACAGTTACTACTTTTGCTTGGGATGTAATTCCAACAGAAGTGATTGGTGATAGTTCAGCATCTGGAAATAAAATAGATCAAAAATTAACTGTTACAGGATTTACATCAGGAAAAGCAGTATATACTGTTATACCTAGTTCAGGCGGTTGTCTTGGACTACCAATTGAAGTTACAGTAAATGTCAACCCTGCGCCTGAAGTAAATGTAACAAGTAATCTAAAACCTTCACTTTGTTCAGGAGAAGTAACAGATATTCAATATGATAGTAAAGTTGCTGCTACAACATTCAGTTGGACTGTAGTTCCAAAAGGAGTTACAGGTGCTTTTTCATCTAATGGAAATGCTATTTCTCAAAAAATAAAAACAACAGGTATTGTTCAAGGTACTGTCGATTATATTATTACACCAATATCGAATACTTGTACTGGACCTCAAGAAACGGTAACCATAACTGTAAATCCAACTCCTGAGATTTTTGGCACAACACAATCGACAAAAATTTGTAGTGGAGAAACAACTAATATAACATTATCTCCAAGTATTCCTGGAACGCAATTTAATTGGACAGTGCTTAGAACAGATGTAACAGGAGGTAAAGACAGTGATATTTCAATTGACGGTATTATTAAAGAACCTCTTATAGCTGATGCAAAAGTTGGAATAGCAAAATATACAATTATTCCAACGTTGAATTTATGTGATGGAAAACCAACAGATGTTACTATACAGGTAAATCCTTTGCCAAAACCCGTTTTAGAAAATGGTATTATTTGTGTCGATCAAGTGACAAAAACTACTTTTAAATCTTATACATTAGATACCGGTTTAAGCAATACAAATCATAATTTTAAATGGTATTTTAATGATAGCCCAACACCAATACCTGGAGCCAATTCTAGAAGTTTTGAAGTTAACGTAAAAGGGAAATATTCGGTAATTGCAACCAATAAAAATACGGGTTGTCAATCAATTAAAGAAGAAGCTGAAGTTTTTGAAAATCTTCCCGCAACCGAAGATGATATAAAGGTATCAGTGAGTGATGCATTTTCAGAAAATCCAATTATAACAGTAGTGGTAACAGGATTAGGTACAGGTCCATTTCTATATCAATTAGATGATAGTGCTCCTCAAAGTTCTAATGTATTTAATGTGCCAAAAAGCGGGGAATTTAAAGTCACTATTACGGACGAACAAGGTTGTACAAATGAGTTTAAGAAAGTTATTTTTATTGACTATCCTAAATTTTTTACTCCTAATGGTGATGGCATAAATGATACTTGGAAAATAGGAGCATTAAAAAATACTAAAGTTGATATTTATGACCGTTACGGAAAATTAATAAAACAAATTATTTCTTCTGGTGCTGGTTGGGATGGTACTCTAAATGGGCAACTTTTACCTGGTACTGATTACTGGTTTACAGTTGAATATATAGAGCCAAATACAGAAGTTAAAAAATTATTTAAATCACATTTTTCATTGAAGCGATAATATTAAATAAATGACAAATTTTAAATCCCGATTACTTTCATAATCGGGATTTTTTTTATAATCATTCTTTACATTTAATTTATGTTTTCCTCATCAAATTGAAATGGCGACTTAATATATGTTACTTTATAAGTATAAAGTTTTCAACACTATTACGTTTTCGTATATGAATCTATAAAAACATAAGTTAAATGAATTGAAATTTATATAAATTTAGAGTTTTATTACTAATTATAATTATGTAGAATACATTTAAACATTAGTAATAATTCATATTTCTTAAAATAAGCGCATTTATAAGTTGTACTAATAAGAAATACTCATTGTTTAATTATTTAATACTTTAATAGCAATAAATCCAACCTAAACCTATGTTATTAACTATTTTTCAAATTATTCAGGCTACTAAAAATAAATGCTTTGCACTAGTTTTCTTAAGTTTTTTAGTTTCTACAAATTCTTTATCTCAAAATCTACTTACAACTAATAATAACAATCCAGGATTTGAAGGTACAGGTGGGTTTCAGGCAAATGGATATACTAATATTTCACCAGGAACTAGTGGTACAAGTGCTCCGAGTAACTATGCCATAACAGGTGATTCTGGTCCAATGAATTTAGCTAGCTTTAAAAGTGTAACCCCACACTCAGGAACAAGAATGATGGTTGTAGATGCTAATAATCAAATTTTTTGGCAAGGAAATCCTAATATAAGATTAGAAGGTGGCGTAACTTATACTTTTTCTTATTGGGTAGTAAATGTTAATATAAACGGCACGAGTAATCCAGCATTTCCAAATCCGGTTATTAATTTTGTTGCGGTAGACCAATGTGGTTGTACAGTTGTATTAAAATCAGGAAGTCCAACGGTAAATAATGGATCATGGCAACAAGTAGTATATGAATTCACTCCAAGTGGGACAGGTGCAAAATGGGTTCGTTTTGAATTATCTACTCCTGGAGCTACACCAAATGGAAATGATTTTGCTATTGATGATATCTCTTTGTTTGCGCCTCCAGCACCACTATCTATTTCAAATTCATTAACAAACCCATCATGTCCAGGGCTTTCAGACGGCGTTATTGTGGCATATCCTAATGGAGGAGTGGCTCCTTTCTCTTATACATTATCAGGGGCGGCTACTGCAACAAATACAACTGGTGTTTTTCAAGGGCTAAGTGCTGGAGTGTATACAGTATCGGTAACAGATTCGAACTCTCCTGCAACTACAAGAACTACTCCTAATATAACTGTTTCTAATCCATTAGATATAACATTAACATCATCTCCAACTGGATGTATATTATCTGGAACACCAATAACGCTTACGGCGGCAAATGGTGGGGCTAGCTATAGTTGGTCTGCCTCTACAGGTGTTGTTATTTCAGATACTGATGCAATTGCAAATGTTAGTCCGCTTGTGACCACTACATATACTGTAAGCTCTACTACAGTTTCTCCTACTACTAGTGCAAATTTAATTGGAAATCCAGGTTTTGAAAATGGAACATCTGGTTTCTTTTCTGATTATGGCTATTCGTTATCTAATACTAGTGGAACACAATTTGCTTACGGAATTGTAACCAATCCAAATTCTTGGTTTATTGGATTTGTTAGTACTTCAGATCATACTACCGCAAATGGCACTGGAAAAATGTTAGTTGCTGACGGTGCAACTGTAGCAAATAGTGTAATTTGGTCGCAAATAATTCCAGTTGAAACATCAAAAACGTATAATTTTTCATTTTGGGCACAAAATTTAGTAGCAAGCAGTCCAGCAATTTTTCAAGTTACAATAAATGGAACACCAATTACTATTTTGCCTGTCTCTGCAACGAATGGCGCTAGTGCTGGTTGGACTGAAATTAAAGGAACTTGGAATTCCCTGGCGGCAACTATAGCTACAATTAAAATCATTGATACTAACATTGCATCGGGGGGAAATGATTTTGCTTTAGACGATATTTCATTTAGTACAACAACTTCTAAATCATGTAATTTATCTACTGATTTAACTGTAAATATTGGAGGCAGTTCACCAATTACCAATTTTTCGTATGCTACTCCTTTTTGTAAAGACAGTACAAATCCTTCACCAACTGGAGTAACAGGATTTATAACTGGCGGAACTTATACCGATGATAATGCTACAGGCTTATTATCAATAAATGCATCAACTGGAGTTATCAATTTATCAGCATCGACAAGTGGTACCTATACCATTAGATATTCTGTAGCTGCTAATCCTGGTATTTGTCAATCGGCTGGATCTTCTACAACTATAATTACAATTAATAACACTCCAACAATATCAGGAACTTTAAACGTATGTAAAGGTTTAACAAGAACTTTATCGGGATCAGGGACTCCTAATGCGATAAACCCATGGGTTTCTGCAACACCTGCTGTGGCAACAATATCTAATTTAGGAGTCGTAACGGGAGTTTCTGCGGGTACAAGTGTCATAACCTATAAAGATAATAATGGTTGTACAACAACGACATCTGTAACGGTAAACGATTTGCCAACGATTTCAGGAACTTTAAGTGTTTGTAGCGGTTCTAATACTACTTTAATAGGTTCAGGAACTTCTGATGCATCTGCACCTTGGACTTCTGCTTCAACAAGTGTTGCAACGGTAAATAGTTCAGGAGTTGTTTCGGGAGTCTTGGCGGGAACTAGTTTAATTACCTACAAAAACAGTAATGGTTGTTTAGTAACTGAAACATTTACTGTAAATACAACTCCTATTTTAACTCTAACTTGCGGAACAACTACCGGCAGTAGCGTTGCTTTCAATTGGAATTCGATAGCCGATGCAACTAGTTATAGCTATTCTTATTCTATAAATTCGGGAGCACCTATTACAGGAGTTCTTCTATCTTCGGCAACTACACTAACCGTTAACGGACTAACTCCTGGACAAAATGTATCCGTAATACTAACTCCAATAGGTAGCGTTTGTGCAAAACAGGCCACTTCCAATTGTGTTTCCTCAAATTGTCCAACACCCATAGTTGATGTGATTTCAGACTTTCCATCTTGTGCAAATGATATTGTATCGATACCTGCTTTTACAAGTGCAACAAGCGGAATAACTTTTAACTGGACCAATACTAATGCATCAATAGGAATTGCAGCTAGTGGAACTGGAGCTACGATACCTCCTTTTAACGTAATAAATACAACAAACACTTTGCAAACGGCTACTATTTCTGTAACTGCAAATGATGGAACTTGTACAGGACCAGCAATGACTTTTGATTTAGATGTTTTTCCTTTACCAACCGTTATTATTAGCGCAGTAAAATCTTCAGTTTGTTCTGGGTCAGCAACAATAATAAACTTCAACGGAACTCCAAACGCAACGGTTACTTATACTGTAAATTCTGGAGTCAATCAATTTTTGGTTTTAGATGCTTCTGGCAATGCTTCTTTACCAACTGGTAATTTAACATCCAATACTCTTTATAGTTTAATAAGTGTTCTGAATCCTATTACAAATTGTTCACAAACACAATCTGGAACAGCTACAGTAACTATAAATGTATTACCAACGGTTACTATTTCAGGAACAACAGCTGTTTGTTCGGGTACTGGAACTCCAATTTCATTTATTGGAACTCCAAATGCTACTGTTACTTATACAATAGGTTCGGGAGCCAATCAAACCATACTTTTAGATGCGTTTGGTCTCGCAACATTACATTCAGGAAATTTAACGAGCAATACCATTTACAATTTGGTTAGTGTAGTTGATACAAATTTATGTTCACAAACCCAAATAGGAGATGCTACAATAAGCATTGATACATTACCTATTGCTAGTATTTCTGGATCAACATCTATTTGTACAGGTACTGGAGCATCAATCCTTTTTAGCGGAACTCCAAATACCATTGTTACTTATACAATAAATTCTGGAACCAATCAAACCATAATTTTAGATGGTTTTGGAAATGCATCCTTACCAACTGGAAATTTAACAGCCAACGCGGTCTATAGTTTGGTTAGTGTTCAAGATTTAAGCACTACTTGTTTTCAAACACAATCTGGGAATGCCACTGTTAAAATTATTTCTTTACCTACTGCTACTATTTTAGGAACTAAGTCTATTTGTTCGGGAACCAGTACTTCAATTCAGTTTAATGGTACTCCTAATGCAACAGTTACTTACACGATAAATTCGGGAATAAATCAAACAGTTAATTTAGATGCAATTGGGAATGCAACTATAACAACAGGAAATTTAATTGCTACTGCTGATTATAGCTTAGTAAGTGCAGAAGATTCGAGTAAAACTTGTTCTCAACCACAATCTGGAACTGCATCAGTAAACATTAACCCATTACCAACTGCTACAATTTCAGGAAGTACCACTATATGTTCTGGCACCGGAACTTCAATACAATTTAACGGCACCCCAGACGCTACAGTTACTTACATTGTAAATTCGGGATCCAACCAATCCATAGTTTTAGATGCATCAGGACAAGCAACTTTACCAACTGGAAATTTGATTTCAAACACCATTTATATTTTGGTTAGTGTTTCAGATTCTATCACTTCTTGTTCTCAGCTACAATCAGAAACTGCATCCGTGACAATTAATGCATTACCTATAGTTACTATTTCAGGAACTACTGCTATTTGTTCAGGAGCATCAGCCACAATTACTTTTACTGGAACTCCAAACGCCACTGTTACTTATACTGTAGATTCAGTTAATAATTTAACAATAGATTTAGATCCTGCAGGAGAAGCGACACTGGCAACGGGTAATCTAAGTGCGAATACGACTTATAGTTTGATCGATATATTAGATTCTACTACAACTTGTTCGCAACTGCAATCTGGAACTGCAACAGTAAGTATTAATGATGCTCCAGACGTCGTTCCCACAACAATCAATCAACCTATTTGTTCAGGACAATCTTCTGGTGTTTTATTGACAAGTACTACAGCTGGAACGATTTTTAATTGGACTGTTATTGAATCTGGTGTTGCTGGTGCTACTTCGGGAATTGGAAATAATATTTCTCAAGTTTTAACTACTACTTCACCTATAAATGTAGGTACTGCTGATTTTACAGTTACCCCAACAGCAAATGGATGTTCAGGATTGCCAATTGTAGTTACAGTTTCTGTTTCGCCTACACCAACAGCAGTCGCAACTCCTGATAAAGATGTTATTTGTTCTGGAGCTGCAACAGCTATTGCTTTATCAAGTGGTAATTCGCAAACAACATTTAACTGGAATGTCATTCAAAATAACGTTATTGGGGCTACGAATGATTCTGGTAATTTAATAACTCAAGTATTACAAACAGCTATAAACAATTTTGGAGAAGCCGTATATGCAATAACTCCCAGTTTGAATGGGTGTAACGGATTGACTATTTTGGTTCCCATAACAGTAAATCCTGTGCCAGATGTTTCAACAAATGTTTTTAACAATCCTATATGTTCAGGAAATGCAACAAATATAGATTTAACAAGTAATGTTGCTGGGACTACTTTTACCTGGTCAGTAGTGCAAACTAATGTTAAAGGAGCTATATCTAGTAGTGGTAATACTATTGCGCAAATTATTAAAACAACAGGAAATAGTTTAGGAGTTGCTGAATTTACGATTACACCACAAATTAATTCGTGTATAGGAAATCCAATTATTGTTCCGATACAAGTTAATCCATCTCCTGAGGAATTCGGACCGTCTTCAACTACAATTTGTAGTGGTAAATCTCCTAAAATAAGTTTAATACCAATAATCGTTGGAACTTCATTTAATTGGACTCATTTATCTGACAATGTATCAGGTGCTACAGACGGAAATGGAGATAAAATTGATCAAGTTTTATTAGCTGAAAATAATCCTGGTAAAGTATTGTATACGGTTACTCCATCTTTAGGAGGATGCATAGGAAACTCATTTATTAATACAGTTAATGTAAATCCAGCACCAATTGTAAATCTAGAAAATGGTGTTTTATGTTTAGAAGCAAATGGAGATTTAAAGAAAAGCTTAATTTTAAACACTAATTTAAATGATGCTTTATATGATTTTGAATGGTATTTTAATACTATTTCAACACCTATTTCTGGCGCTATAGAGAGTTTATTTGAAGCAAAAGAATTAGGAGATTATTTTGTAAATGTAAGAGACACTTCAACAGGATGTACTGCAAAGTCAAATACTGCAATGGTTACAGAAGTTAATCCTACCAATTCATTTGATGTAATTGTATCTGATGCCTTTACTGAAAATACATCAATTACAGTAACAGGTCAAAATGTAATTACAACTTATCTCTATCAAATAGATAACGGTGCTTTGCAAAGTTCTAATGTTTTTAGCGGAATAGGAGCAGGGACTTACACTATAAGAGTTACTGATTCTGATGGTTGTACGGATTACAGTAAAGGTGTACAAGTTATTGATTATCCTAAATATTTTACACCAAACGGAGACGGATTTAATGACACTTGGAATATTAAAGGATTAAGTAATCAATCCAATGCAACTCTTTTTATTTATGATCGTTATGGAAAATTGTTAAAGCAAATTAGTCCAAAAGGACAAGGTTGGGACGGAACATTTAATGGAGTTCAATTACCAGCTACGGATTATTGGTTTACAGTTGATTATCTAGAACCTAATAATGATATTAATAAATTATTTAAAGCTCATTTTAGTCTTAAACGATAAATTAAATTTCAAAATAGTAAACTAAGCTTCCTTTTTTGGAAGCTTTTTTGTATTTAACAAGTTAGAAATAGTATTATTGATGTAACTATTTTTATATTTGGGAATTAGAAATTTAAAATAGTGAATTAATAATGACTACAAAATCTACAAAAGGCATTTGGAAAGTAATTTCGGCATCCTCGATGGGAACAATGATTGAGTGGTATGATTTTTACATTTTCGGGAGTTTAGCAGTTGTTTTATCAACTAAATTTTTTCCTTCTGATAATCCCACAGCGGCTTTTTTATCTACATTAGCAACATTTGCTGCTGGATTCGTTGTTCGTCCATTTGGCGCACTTTTTTTTGGAAGATTAGGAGATATCATCGGTAGAAAATATACTTTTATGGCGACGTTATTACTAATGGGTGGAGCTACTTTTTTAATTGGCTGCATACCAAGTTATGAAACCATTGGATTTTTAGCACCATTATTAGTATTAATTCTTCGCTTACTTCAAGGTCTAGCTTTAGGTGGCGAATACGGAGGTGCTGCAACTTATGTAGCAGAACATGCCCCAGTAGGGGAACGCGGGTATTGGACTTCATGGATACAAACCACAGCAACAGTCGGATTGTTTATTTCATTGATGGCTATATTAGCCACAAAAAACGTACTTAGTCCTGAAGAATTTGACAGTTGGGGTTGGAGAGTTCCGTTTTGGCTCTCAATAATTATGGTATTTGTTTCCTATCTGATTCGAAAAAACATGGATGAATCTCCAGTTTTTGCCAAAGCTAAAAAGGAAGGTAAAACAAGTGCAAATCCTTTAAAAGATAGTTTTGGAAATAAGTACAATTTAAAATTTGTATTGTTAGCTTTATTTGGAGCCACAATGGGTCAAGGCGTGATTTGGTATACAGGTCAATTTTATGCAATGAATTTCATGAAAACGGTTATGGCTTTAGATTCATCTCAAGTAGATGAATTATTAGGAATTGCATTATTATTAGGAACACCTTTTTTTATTTTTTTTGGATGGCTTAGCGATAAAATAGGCAGAAAATACATTATGATGGGCGGAATGTTATTAGCAATTTTACTTTACAGGCCTATTTATAAAACAATGTATGAAACCACATTATTAAGTAATAAAGTAGAGATTTTAGAAAAAACCAAAACCCTAATCGAACTTAAAGAAAATAGGCTGATGACTAAGGATTCTATTTTTACTTTCAATAAAGAGTTTACAGATGGAACCGTTTACCATGAAGTAAAAACAGTACCTTTTGATAAAGAAAAGTCTGTCGAAGTAAAATCGACAATAACCATCAATTCTAGTGACAAATGGTTGTTAGTTTTTATGGTTTTTATTCAAGTGCTATTTGTTGCGATGGTTTACGGACCCATAGCAGCATTCTTAGTTGAAATGTTTCCTGCAAAAATTCGTTATACTTCAATGTCATTGCCTTATCATGTAGGAAACGGAATTTTTGGTGGATTACTTCCTGCAATTTCTACTTATTTAGTCATAAATGGTAAAGAAGCTGGTGATGCAGAATATTATTTAGAAGGACTCTGGTATCCAATAATTATTGCCTCGGTATGCTTTATAATTGGAATGATTTATATTGATAATACAAACAAGAACAAACATATTTAAAATACTATGAATCAGTTAAAAAGAATTTTAGGAATGATTTGGATAGGATTAGCAGTTGCTTCTGCCTACTTTTGTATCTTTATATTTGGTTTGCCAAAATTTTTATCTGGTAAACAAGAAGATTTGGTTTTTGGAATAATTATACTATTTATACTGACACCATTAATAGTATTGGGTTTAGGAACATTTGGATATTATTCCTTAATGGGTGAATACGATTCAGTAAAAGAAAAATAAAAAATACAATTACTATGAGTTATTACAAAATTGACAATTTAGAACAATACTTTAAACATTATAATAAATCAATTCGTGAACCTAGAAAATTTTGGAGTAAGATTGCAGAAGAAAACTTTACTTGGTACCAGCAATGGGATAAAGTAGTCGATTTTAATATGGCCGAAGCGGAGATAAAATGGTTTACCGAAGCTAAAGTAAATATTGTTAAAAATTGTATCGACAGACATTTAGCAAGACGTGGTAATAAAACCGCAATTATCTTCGAACCAAATGATCCAAGAGAGAAGGCCCAACACATTACTTATAACGAATTGCATCAACGTGTCTCTAAAATGGCAAACGTGCTAAGAGAACAAGGCATTAAAAAAGGAGATCGAGTTTGTATTTATTTACCAATGATTCCTGAATTAGCAGTTTCAGTTTTGGCTTGTGCTAGAATAGGAGCCATACATTCGGTAGTTTTTGCTGGATTTTCTGCATCTGCAGTAGCTGCAAGAATTAACGATTGCGAGTGTAAAATGGTAATTACTTCTGACGGAGGGTATCGTGGTAATAAAACCATAGATTTAAAAAGTATTATTGATGAAGCATTAGAAAAAAGCCCTTGCGTCAAAAAAGTTTTGGTAGTAAAAAGAACCAATACAACTGTAAATTTGAAATTGGGTCGTGACCAATGGTTGCAACCACTTTTAGACGAAGCTTCAGATAACAATGTTGCTGAAATAATGGATGCCGAAGATCCTTTATTTATTCTATATACTTCCGGTTCTACCGGAAAGCCAAAAGGAATGGTCCATACTACAGCTGGTTACATGGTTTATAGCGCTTACACATTTAAAAATGTTTTTAACTACGAAGAGAATGATGTTTTTTGGTGTACAGCTGATATTGGCTGGATAACTGGACATTCTTATATTTTATATGGTCCGTTATTAAACGGAGCAACAACTATAATTTTTGAAGGAGTCCCATCCTATCCTGATTTCAGCCGTTTTTGGGAAATTATCGAAAAACACAAAGTCACTCAATTCTATACAGCACCTACTGCAATTCGCGCCTTAGCTAAAGAAAACTTATCATTTGTACAGAAATATCCATTAGCATCATTAAAAGTTATTGGCTCTGTTGGAGAACCTATTAATGAGGAAGCTTGGCATTGGTATAACGATCACGTAGGAGGGAAGCGATGCCCTGTTGTTGATACTTGGTGGCAAACTGAAACAGGAGGGATCATGATTTCGCCAATTGCATTTGTAACTCCTACAAAACCAACTTATGCCTCATTACCATTACCAGGAGTTCAGCCTGTATTAATGGATGAAAAACGCAATGAAATAGAAGGCAATCAAGTTACGGGAAGTTTATGTATTAAATTTCCTTGGCCTGGAATTGCCAGAACTATATGGGGAGATCATGAACGTTACAAACAAACCTATTTTTCTACTTTTCCTGGAAAATATTTTACAGGAGATGGAGCATTAAGAGATGAAGTTGGCTATTATAGAATAACAGGTCGTGTTGATGATGTGGTTATTGTTTCTGGTCATAATCTAGGAACTGCTCCTATAGAAGATTCTATTAACGAACATCCTGCAGTTGCAGAAAGTGCAATTGTTGGCTTTCCTCATGATATTAAAGGAAATGCATTATATGGATTTGTAATTCTTAAAGAATCAGGAGAAACTCGTGATAGAGAAAATCTAAGTAAAGAAATCAATCAACAAATATCTGACCATATTGGTCCTATTGCAAAATTAGATAAAATTCAATTTGTTACAGGTTTACCAAAAACACGCTCCGGAAAAATAATGCGTAGGATACTACGTAAAATTGCTGAAGGGGATTATTCTAACTTTGGAGATACTTCGACACTTTTAAATCCTGAAATTATTGAAGAAATTAAAGCAGGTAAAGTATAGTTAAAAAAAGCTAGTTCAATTTGAACTGGCTTTTTTTAACTTTTATAAATAACCAAGCCAGTTTTGTAAATCAACTTTTAAATGAAAAATGAAGTTATTATTATTGGTGGCGGTTTAGCAGGTTTAACCGCGGGAATACATTTATCTAAAATTGGAGTTCATGTTACAATTATCGAAAAAAATAGTTATCCAAAACACAAAGTTTGTGGAGAATACATCTCTAATGAAGTACTTCCTTATTTCAAGTGGTTGGAAGTTATCATTTCCGATTTAGAACCAACACATATTACAAAACTTCAATTTTCATCCGTTAAAGGAAAAGCAATAAATTGCGAGTTGCCTTTGGGAGGATTTGGAATTAGTCGATATGCTTTAGATGAATTTTTATATAAAAAAGCCATTGCTAACGGATGTAATTTTATTCAAGAAACGGTAGAAAATATCGCTTTTAATGAAAATGAATTTACAATCACAACTTCTAACAATACGATACTGAAAACAGAAATTGTTATTGGAGCTTTTGGAAAGCGTTCGAATATAGACCAAAAGTTAAGTCGAAATTTCATTCAACAAAAATCGCCATGGCTAGCTGTAAAAGCACATTTTTCAGGAAATTTTTCTAATACTCTAGTGGGCTTGTATAATTTTAGCGGAGGCTATTGTGGCGTTTCTAAAGTAGAAAAGGACAAAGTTAATATTTGCTATTTAGCCGACTATGAAACATTTAAAAATTATAAAAATATAGAAGATTATCAAGATAAGGTTGTTTCAAAAAATCCATTTCTAAAATCTATTTTTGAAAATCACACCTTACTTTTTGATAAACCACTAACTATTAGCCAAATTTCATTTGAGAAGAAGCAAACCATAGAGAATCATATACTTATGATTGGTGATACCGCAGGTTTAATTCATCCATTATGTGGCAACGGAATGGCAATGGCAATTCACAGTGCTAAAATTGCATCTGAATTGATTGGAGCTTATTTTAAAAATGAAATAAAATCAAGAATAGCTTTAGAGCAAAAGTATTGTAAAGAGTGGAATTATAATTTTAAAAAAAGACTGAGTTTTGGTCGATTATTATCGTATCTTTTACAAAAACCTAAACTCGCCGAAGTGCTTATTAGATTTCTTATTAGCTTCCCTTTTTTACTACCTTTAATTGTAAAGAAAACGCATGGAAAACCCATAAATAATTAGTTAAAAATGTTTATAGATACAAAATATAGAACAGACGACTCTGAAATTATGGATGATTTTACCATAGAAGGTGAGATTTTAAAGGATGCGCTTGATAAAATTGCAAAAATAAATCAGCTATTAGGAGGCAATCAACTAACTTTACAAGGAGTCCAAGAGTTAATTTCTAAAAATTCAAAAGATAAGCCTATAATGATTATTGATATTGGATGTGGAAATGGAGATATGCTGAGGGAATTATCAGAATATGGAGAAAAGAATAATTTTCATTTTCAATTATTAGGGGTAGATGCTAATAATTTTACAATAAATTATGCTCGAGAGCTTTCTATACATTATCCCAATATTTCTTATATATGCGAAGATATTTTTGACAAATCTTTTTCAGAATTAGAGTATGATATTGCTTTGTGTACGCTCACTTTACATCATTTTAAAGAAGAGGAAATTATTAAACTAATGACTATTTTTGAAAAGAATTCAAGAATTGGTTTTATAATTAATGATTTGCATAGAAGCGCAATAGCCTATCGTCTCTTTCAATTAGTGTGCATCATTTTTAGATTAAATGAAATGTCTCGAAAAGATGGTTTAACGTCAATTTTAAGAGGATTCAAAAAAGAAGAATTAATTCAATTTTCAAAAAAATTAAATTTAAATAATTACAGAATCCGATGGAAATGGGCTTTTCGTTACCAATGGATTATAAAAAGAGAGTTACAAATCATAAATTAGTAGATAGTAATTAGAGAATTCGTTTTTTTAAATTATCGTCTAAAAATCTTCAAAAAACAGATGAGTGTAAAAATAAAAACTGTTGTCAAGCAGTTGCCTAAATATTCAAGAACAACCGAAGAAATTTTGCCTTTTCTTGATGCTTGGTTACTTGGTCAAGAGGATCGTTTTATTCGAAAAGTAAAAAAAATTTTTGAAGGTGCTGCAGTTGATAAAAGATATTCTATAATGGATCCAATCGAAGTTTTTACCAAAACTTCTTTTGAAGAAAGAAATGATATTTATATTCGTGAAGTAATAGATTTAGGTGAAAAAGTATTGCTAAAAGCACTTCAAAAAGCCAATTGGAAACCAGAAGATTTAGATTACATCATAACCGTAAGCTGCACTGGAATCATGATACCATCCTTAGATGCTTATCTTATTAATACACTAAATTTACGACAAGACATTGTTAGGCTACCTGTTACAGAAATGGGTTGTGCAGCAGGAATTTCTGGGATTATTTATGCTAAGAATTTTCTTCAGGCTAACCCTGGAAAAAGAGCTGCTGTAATTGCTGTCGAAAGTCCAACAGCAACCTTTCAATTAGACGATTTTTCTATGGCAAATATTGTAAGTGCTGCTATTTTTGGAGACGGAGCTGCATGTGCTTTGCTTTCTTCACATGAAGAAGATGAAGGACCTGAAATTTTAGCAGAAGAAATGTATCATTTTTATGATGCTATTCACATGATGGGTTTTAGACTAACCAATTCAGGTTTACAAATGATTTTAGATATTGAAGTTCCGGAAAAAATTGCGACTCATTTCCCAGCTATTATTCATCCTTTTCTTGAAAAAAACAACCTGAAAATAGAAGATATCGATCATTTAATTTTCCATCCTGGTGGAAAAAAAATCATTCAAATTGTAGAGGAATTATTTTCAGATTTAGGAAAGAATATAGACGAAACAAAAGAAGTTTTGCGTTTATATGGAAATATGTCAAGTGCTACTGTTTTGTATGTTTTAGAAAGAATTATGGATAGTAACCCGAAAAAAGGATCAAAAGGATTGCTTTTGAGTTTTGGACCAGGATTTTCCGCTCAAAGGGTTTTATTGCAATTTTAAAATGAAAACAGAAGAAATAATAGCTCAATTACCTTATTCAAAACCTTTTTTGTTTGTAGATAAAATTTTAAATATTAATGAAAACGGAGTGGAGGGTTGCTATACTTTTGATGCTAGTTTAGATTTTTATAAAGGTCATTTTAAAGATAAGCCCGTTACACCCGGAGTTATTTTAACAGAAGTAATGGCACAAATAGGAGTAGTTTGTTTGGGAATTTTTTTATTAAATAAAAAATTTAATTCTAATACTTCAATTGCCTTAACATCAAATGAAATAGATTTTTTAAAACCCGTTTTTCCTAATGAAAAAGTAAGAGTGATTTCAGAAAAAATATACTTTAGATTTGGAAAACTAAAATGTAAAGTAAAAATGTTAAATCAAAAAAACGAAGAAGTTTGTAACGGAATAATTGCTGGAATGATTGTTTAGATAAAGAGATTGCTTCGTGCGTCGCAATGACAAAATGAAAAGAGTTGTAATAACAGGTTTAGGTGTTGTTGCTCCAAACGGAGTAGGGCTAACTGCGTTTACACATGCCATTAAAAAAGGAATTTCAGGAATTAAACACGATACCGAATTAGAGCGATTACAATTTTCCTGTCAAATTGCTGGTAAACCTGAAATTTCAACTGAATTAGCATTGCACTATTTTTCTGAATTAGAACTTCGTAATTTTAATTCATCTGGAATTTTATATGGTGTAATTGCTGGTATCGATGCGTGGAAAAATGCTGGATTACCAATAGAATTGTATGAAGAACCAGATTGGCACAGCGGTACTATTTTCGGAACGGGAACTTCGGGTATTGATAAATTTAGGGAAAGTATCTATAAAATTGATGATTTTCAAACTAGAAAATTAGGTAGTACAGCAGTTGCTCAAACTATGAATAGTGGTGTTAGTGCATATTTAGGAGGAAAATTAGGACTAGGAAATCAGGTAACGACCAATTCTTCAGCTTGTACTACTGGAACAGAAAGTATTTTAATGGCTTTTGAAAGAATAAAATCAGGTCAGGCCAAACGCATTTTAGCAGGAAGTACTAGCGATAGTGGTCCTTATATTTGGGGAGGATTTGATGCTATGAAAGTATGTACTTTTAAACATAATGAAGCGCCGGAAAAAGGCTCAAGACCAATGAGTGTAACTGCTTCAGGATTTGTACCAGGAAGTGGAGCAGGGGCAATACTACTTGAAGATTTAGAAACTGCTTTGTCTCGAGGTGCTACTATTTATGCAGAAGTTTTGGGTGGAAATATAAATTCGGGTGGACAACGGGGTTTAGGAACTATGACAGCACCAAACCCAATTGCTGTGAAAAAGTGTATAACAAATGCTATCAAAAATGCAGGAATTACCGCAAATGAAATTGATGCCATTAATGGACATTTGACAGCAACGACTAAAGACAGTTTAGAAATTCAGAATTGGAGCGAAGCATTGCAAAGAAAGGGATTGGATTTTCCTTATATCAACTCTTTAAAATCTATGATTGGTCATTGTTTGTCTGCTGCTGGAAGTATAGAAAGTGTTGCTTCGATTTTACAGTTGCATCAGGGGTTTATTTTTCCTAATACTAATTGTGAAGATTTACATCCTGAAATAACCGCAGTCATTGATACTTCGAGAATTCCACAACAATTAATCGAAAAAGAGTTAAATTGTATTGTTAAAGCCAGCTTTGGTTTTGGAGACGTAAATGGGTGTGTTATTTTTAAAAAATATAAAACATGAATAAGTTAGAAATTATAGAGAAATTAAAAGGAATAGTAAAGCCTTATATAAAAAATCAAGATGCGTTTGATGCATTTACTGAAAATACTGATTTCATTACTGATTTAAATATAAACTCGGCCAATTTGGTTGATATCATTTTAGATATAGAAGAGGAATTTCATATTGTTATAGACAATCAATCTATGGAACAAATGTTGGATGTAAAATCGACGGTAGAAATAATCGAAACAAAACTATCCGAAAAATGATAGGAAATGACATCGTAGATTTGACTTTAGCCCGAAAAGAAAGCAATTGGAAAAGGGAAGGCTTTTTAGATAAAATATTTACGACTAAGGAACAAATATTAATTCATAAATCTAAAAATCAAGAGATTATGATTTGGGATTTATGGAGTAGGAAAGAAGCAGCATATAAAATTTACAATCGTAAAACTGGATTCAGAGCTTTTATACCATTACAACTAGAATGTTTTCAAATAGCTAAGCACATTGGTAAAGTAGTTTGTTATGATTATTGTTTTTATACAAAAACGCAAATAACTACTAAATATGTTCATTCTATTGCAGTAAATGAAATATCAGATTTCAAAAGAATATTGTTTTTATATTCTAGAAAAGGCATAATAAAAAAGAATGGAATTCCAGTTATACATGGTAATAACAATTCAATTTCAATAAGTAATCACGGTAATTTTGAGGAAATTGTAATGCTCTGTAAAGAAAATTTACAATCCTAATTTAGACTTAAGTTTAAGAAATAATAGGGCAATGGTATAAGCATCTTCTGAAGAGGAAAGGCGTTCACTTTTTGGAACCTTATAAATTTCGCACAATTCATCTATAGAAATTGGTTTTTCACTACTAATATCTTTTAATTTTTTGTGCATAATTTCTATGTCTAAAGCTTCATTTTTTAATTTTCCACAATCTAGTTTTTCAAGAGCAACATTTATCAGATCTACATCAAAATGTATTCGGTGTCCCACTAAAATAGCATTTCCAATATATTCTAAAAAAGCTTGAATAGCCTCACGTTCACCAAGCTTAGGTTGTTTACTTTCGATTATAAATTCGTTAGAAAGTCCGTTATCATGTAGGTAAACGTATTGCAATAACATGACTTCGAAACTATCTCCAATTAAAATGGAATTGTCTTGAACTGCAATTGCTCCAAAAGAGAGAATTACATCTTTATTTGGATTCAAACCACTAGTTTCAGTACTTAAAACAACAAATCGATTCGATCTTTTTTCAAATTTTGAAATATAGTTTTTCCAAATTTCAGGATACTCCTTGTTAATATTTTTAATCCAATCGAACATATTTATGAAAATTGAGTCAGTTGAAAAGTATCTTTAATTAAATCTTCCAATTCTTTCATTGGAGCTAAGGCATTTTTTAGTATTTCTTTATCTACCTTCGAAAGTTCGCTTAAGTTGATATACTGTCCACTACTATCATTTTTTAACCCTTCGAGAGTCCTAAACTTAGACAATGTCAAAAATGCATCCGCACAATTTAAAAATATTTCTGAATGTTTCGAATCTACAATTGCTAATTGTTTAAATCTTAAATAAGTATTGTTTATACCTTTTATATTTTGGCTAATGGCAAACAATCGCGCTCCATCAATTAATGGCATTAAACCCCGAGTTTTAATATCAAACTTATCTTTATTGATACCTTCTTCTTCAACATTAAACTTCTTAAAAAAGCTTAAAGGAGCAGGTTTTCTCAAAGCATCATTGCCTAAATAGTCAAAGAAAAGGGTGTGTTTTTTTGATTTATTAAAAATAATATCCGTTAAGGCATCTTCAATTTTAGATTCTCCAAAAGCAATTTCATAATCAAAAAAAGCACCGCTAATTTCGTTACTTTTTTCACCCGGAGTATCCATCCAATTATTGTATTGTTTTGCCCAGTCTGTCAATGATTTACACCATTGTAAATTACTTGCAATATGACCGTTCGTACAAGGTATATATCCAGTTTTTGCTAAAGTTTCAACAGTTTTTTTGGCTAATTTTATAAAATAATCTTTTACATCTCTATATTTTTCAGTGGCAACATCTTCAAAAACAAGAATATTATCTTGATCAGTAACTAATAATTGTTCTTTTCTGCCTTGACTACCAATGCTTAACCAGGCAAAACGAGCAGGAGGAGAGCCTAATTCTAGAACAGCCAATTCGACAGCACGTTTGAAAATAGCAAAATTAATTTCGCTAGCAATATTAGTAATATGTAAAAGAGGAATATTTTTAGCTATTGATGTCTTAATTAGCTCAGATAATTTAAATCGAACTTTTTTTAAATCATTAGCATCGTTTGATCGTTTGGTTTCTTTTATCAAAATACCAGGATTACTGGCTTGAGCAACCACTAAATCGTGTTCAGATATTACTCCTTTAACTTCTGATTTATCACTTCCGTCTGATGTTACACACAAATGACTGACATTATACTTAAGTAATAATAGTTGTGCTTCTGCAAGGGATACGTTTTCATTTACTGTAATTACTGGCGAAGACATTATTTTATCAACAGTTGTAGTTATAGAATAGCGTCCTGTAGCAATTTTAGATCGCATATCAGTATCAGTTACAATTCCGATTGGTAAATTTTGCTGAGTAATAATTACATTGTCTAATAAATTGTCGGTCATTAATTGAGCAACTTGACTAACTGCTGTTAATTTATCAATTTTTAAGGGCGTTTTGTTGTAGGATAAAGTCTGAAAATATTGAATTTCTGAAGGTTTTGAAGAAAAAACAACATTATCGGATAAAAATTTACCTTTATTTTCTATGTCATTTGGATTTGCAGTATTATTTGCAAAACTTTCTAAAAGGAAATTTAAAACTTCAGAATTTTGAGCTACAAAAGGTCGGAAAGCAGCAATTGGAATGGCATAAACGATACTTTCTTCACGAGCTTTTGCAGTCATCATATAATTATTTTTTGCGAAAAAAGGGCGTAAACCAAAAACATCTCCTTCAATACATTTATTTAAGAGCGTTTCTTCGGCATCTGAAATCACTGATAAATTGATTACACCTGAAGCAACTACATAAAAACTATCGTGCAAAATGTCGTTAATTTGGAAAAGGGTTTTATTTTTTTCAAGATTTATGACACGAATACTTAATGCTACACTTTTTAACTCTTCAAATGAAAGAATGTTAAATGGTTGATATTGCTTTAGAAAATCAGCTATACGTTCGGCAATTGCATTCATAATTGATTTTAAATAAGTAAAGTTTCAAGTTTTTAAATTTTTTATTTAAATTAAAACAGTTTTGCAAAAATAGGAAACATTTAATATATACTATGTTTAAATTTAATAAACTATCAATCATAAACATTAATTTTCTATTTTACATAATATAAATTATAGTTCATATATTTATTAGATTTATTTTATTTAATATGACAAAATTTCTCCTAAAAATTTCATTGTAATAAAATAAATCTAATATATAATAAATTATATTAAATGCTTTTCTTACTAATTTATTAGTTATAAACACTTCATTATTATATTGTTAATATCTTTTTATGTTCATTGTAACTTCGTTTCTTACAAATAATAATATTATCATATTATTATTCTTACATATTAAAGAATTATGATGTATTTTATCGATTAAATTTGAAAATTTAACATTTTTGTCGATTATTATTGCACTTAATCTATATAAATTTGTGGTGTTGAGTTATTAATCCCAAATTAATAATATAAACAAAACAAAAACAAAAAAATATAAACATAACATTAGTTTAAATCTTAACCTACTTACTATGAAAAAATTATTTACTCTATTGGGAGTTCTTCTATTTGTTTCTGGAAGTGCCCAAACGTCAAACATTACTTACAAAGCTTCAACGTTAAATTTTTCTAATCCAGAACGAGGTTTTTATAAACATACCTCTGCTCATTCTGGTACCTATCAAAGTTTAAATCAAACTTCTCTTACTAATTACAGAGTTCTCAATAATATTTCATTAATATATAGAGCATTTCCTTTAGATGATTTTATAGATACACCTATTTCTGCTAGCTATTTAGCCAATATGCAAAGTGATTTTGACAAAATTAGAAAAGCGGGTGTAAAATGTTTCATACGGTTTACCTATTCTGATGATCAAGATGTGCCTAAAAGAGATGCTACAAAAGAAATAATGTTAACACACATTAAACAAATAAAACCTCTTTTGCAAGCTAACGAAGATGTCATAAGTTTAATGCAGGCTGGATTTATAGGAGCTTGGGGAGAATGGTATTATACCAGTCAAGCTGATTTTGGTGGTGAAGGTTATAATGGTTCAAGCGTAACAACAACTAACCTAAATAATAGAAAAGAGATTGTTGAAGCACTTTTAGATGCTTTGCCCGCAAGCAGAATGCTTCAAGTGAGAACTCCCGCTTTTAAACAAGGTTTATATTCTAAAAATGCATTAACTTCAACTCAAGCTTTTTCTGAAACATCTTTAGCAAGAATAGGACATCACAATGATTGTTTCTTAGCTAGCTCTTCAGATTATGGAACCTATGATAATGTAACTACACAATATCCGTATTTAGCTCAAGATACAAAATTTGTTCCTATGGGAGGCGAAACTTGTAGATTAAATTCTCCTAGATCTGATTGCGCAACAGCTGTATTAGAAATGGGGAAATTCCATTGGACTTTTCTGAATTTAGATTTTTATCCTGGAGTTATAGATGGTTTTGAAACAAATAATTGTTTCGATGATATTCAAAAAAAGCTAGGATATCGATTTGAATTGACTTCAGCTACTTTTCCTAAAACGCAATTGTTACGAGATAATTTACCTTTAACTCTAAAAATCATCAACAGCGGTTTTGCTACTCCTTTCAATGAAAGAAAAGCGTATTTAGTTTTAAAAAATCTAGCAACAAACCAGGTTTATTCTATTTTAATGGCTTCAGATCCTAGAACTTGGCTTGGTCCAACTGAATTAACTATTAACGAGAATCTTACATTACCATCTAATTTAACTACCGGTAATTACAAATTGTATTTACATCTTCCTGATAACTTGCCTACATTAGCAAATAGATCTGAATATGCAATACGTTTTGCAAATGATAATGTTTGGGATGCTAGTACTGGGTATAATGATTTAAATTATACCATCAACGTTACAGACACTAATTTAGGCAAGGCAGAATCTTCTAAAATTAATATGTCTATATATCCGGTTCCTGCTAATAATGAATTAGCTATAGAGTTTGATGGAATTAACGATTATCAAATTACTATGTTTAATTCGTTAGGACAAAATGTTTTGATTTCAAAAAAATTAGAATCTAACAAAGCAATAATCAATACTACAAATTTAAGCGAAGGATTGTACTTTATAGAATTTGCTAAAGGATCAACTAAAGATACCCGAAAAATTATTGTTAAACATTAATTTTATAGTAACCTTAAACTAAAAATGGATTATGCTTTTGTATAATCCAATTTTAGTTTTTATAAGGAAATATAATTTATTAATGAAATTATTGTTGTTCATTAATAACTCTCTTTTTTGATTTTTTTTTCAAGTTGTATTTTACTCCTAATTGATAAGCATTTGAATAAAATTTGTCTTGATCATATATTTCAAAAATAAATGTAAGAGCTGTATAATCAAATAATTGATAGGATAAATTACCAGTATATCTTCTAAACTTCTTAGTATAGTCGTCTAAAAAGTAACCTGCTTCAATTCTTGAAATGAAATTTTTGTTATTAAATTCCCAACCTAAACCAGTACCACCAAACAGTCTACTTCTTAGCATCCAGTAAGGAAATCCATCTTCTTGATCTCTATTTCCTTTAGACACTTGACTTTCAATAAACGGAACAAATTTAGATTTTCGTACTTCACCTTTGTCTAAAATCATTCTTAAAGTTAATGCACCTTCTATTGCGTCATCAAACGTTGCTATTTCATAATTATTCTTGTCAATTGTTGTATATACTTTTCTGGCCAGTGGTGATTTTCTATTAGGATTAAGAATTGCTGTATTGATAGTGTCTCTAGATAGCAATCCATTGGTGTAATAATTCCCTTCAAAAGAAATATTAGTATTAATAACTTTAAATAAATAAAAATCTTGATTTAAGCTTAAACGTAAATTATAAATATTCTGGTTTAATCCTGGAGCAAATTCTACTGGTAGTAAATTAAATTCGGCAGATCTAAAACTTTTTTCTTTTGCAGCACTATAACCTAGCCCAAATTGGTAATACATCTTAGCTGATTCGTTTGCTTCTATTCTTCCTCGTGACCAATATTGAGGTTTGCCTTCTATTTGTGCGGTTTTGTATTTATATTCTAAACCAACTAATGTATTTTCATAATTACTTGGATAATTTTCATCTATTACTATTTTATAAAACTTTGTTCGAGAAACACCTATACTATTAAGATTTTCTTTTTTGTCATAAAAATTATAAGAAAAAATATTATTAAAAAATGAATTAACATTTTGATTGGTTTGCAAAGAAGAATTGAAATCAACAAAATTACCTTTTGTTAATCGGTATTCTTTAACTAGTGTTTTCATTACGTTAGGATAAAATAATTCAGGCTCATTTTCAATCAAATATTGTTGCAACGATTGTTCTTCATATACAACATCTTTGTTATAAGTTTTTCTTAAATCCTCTTTATCTTCGCTTTCTGGTAATGAATTAGCTAAAATCCAGGCCTCTTTAAAACGACCTATTTCATGATATACATTACTCATTAGTACCTTCGCCTTATCGTCATTAGGGTTCTCTGCAATATATTTTAGGTATTCTTTTTCAATCAATTTAGATTGTCCTGACTCGATATACCATCCCATTTTGGTTACAAAATCGATGTTTTTGGCTAATGACGACCATTCGATAGCTTTATAATAATCTAAGCTATCGGCATATAACCAAGTTATTTGCTCGCCAAATTCAGCAAAATCTTCAGTTGGTTTTTTATCACTTAATTCTTTTAAGGCTTCGTCTGGGTGGAATTGTAATAAATGCCGCAGATAATTTTTGTAATTTGACATTGAATTGTCTATCATATACAAATTTTTTAAAGCCATCCTACTATTAGATTCATTTTCATCAGTATAATAATTTGTTATATATGTGTTTAATAAATCTTTATCAAACGGATTGGCTAATAACTGTTGTGTAATCCATTCTTCAGTTACAGCTTCATTTGGGTAACCAATTACACGATCTAATTCTTTAGAATACATAATGTTTTCTTTAGTAGGATACTTTTTTACATGTTCATCTAATAATTTCCATACTTCACTACCCTTTTCATCCCATGACATATATTTTGCATATCTGTTCCAAGTTACCGAATCAATAACTGGAGTATTTATCATCTTAGCTTTAAGAGATGTTAAAAGTATTTGCAGTTTTTTCTTCTCTAATTCTTCATATATAGCTCCTGATCTAAACTTTTTAACTTGTTCCTCAAACTTCTTGTTTTCAGCTAAAACAGCTTGATTTATTTTAAGTTGGTTGGCTATCTGAATTCCATTTTTATATTTTAAATCTACTACACTTATTTTAGATTTATTATTATAAACCGTATATAGATTACCGTCTAGGAATGGAGTTTTAGAAAATAATGCAACTTGATTTTTTAGTTTAGATTCAATCTTTTCAGCATTTTCTGTACTACCGTACATGAACCAATATTGTTTTGTAACTTCACCCGGATTGGTTTGAGTAATAGTATACAAACCATTTTCAGATTTATGATTGTATCTCGATGCTCGCCAATCAATAACAATTTCGGCAGCGTCATTTCCGTTTAGAAAACGCAACTGAGGATAGGCATTTGTCATTTGCTTTATATATTTTTTAAACTCTGGAAACATGGCTTTATCACCACCTTTTGTTTTTCGCCATCCATAATTTAATTCATTTCGCAATCCGAAATGTCCCGCACTTGAATTAGCCGTACTTGGAATTTGAAAAACATCATCGGGATGCACAAAATGTGTCCAAATTCCTGTAAACAAATACATCGATTGTTGACTATATTTTGTTTCTTCACTCATGTAAAAACCACTCGAAATCCTTGGGTAATCAAAGAATTCTTTGTTATATGGATCATAATCAAACTCTCGATCTCCACCATCCTTTTTTATGCCTAAATACAAACTACACATGTATTTTAATGATGGCATTGCTTTTTTTAACTCTATAATTCCTTCTTTATCAATATCGTTTGAAGGTGGTACATAAGTAGTTGGTAACTTTCCAAAGTTACTAATTTCCCATTTTTTCTTTACGGTATTCATTGATGTTGTTATGAATACCTGATTTTTCCATAAATCTTTCATTAGCGAAACATGATTATACCCATGAAATGCTAATTCGTTACCATTTTTAGCAACATCTTTAACGAGCCAATCAGTAATAGGCTCAGTTTTATTATTATCTGTTATTTTTCTTAAATTCCACTGATCAAGTGTAAATGGAGGTACAATTTTATTTCTATAATCAAAAGTGGTCATCGCAGCATATGGAATTTTATATTCTTTCGATAATTTATTCATGTCGGGCCACCACACTTTTTTTACAAAATCCTCCATATTCATATTCATTTCTGACGCAATTGGTTCCGCTTTAATATCATAAAGTGGGGACGGAAAGTCATCTAGAAATATGGTGCTTACATTTGCAATTGGATAAGGTATCCCTTCTAATCCTTTTAAAATTCCTGCAAACAATAACCCTCTGTCTTCTTTTGTAAAATTATCTGAAGTATTGAAAAATATAACACGACCTGTTCCTATTTTATTTTCTACAATTGTAGGGTAGTTTTTATTATTGATAGCAGTTGCTAAAATTTTTACTTTATTAGAAAAATTGGTCGAAGAAAAACCAAAATGATTTACATTTTCAAAATATTTTTTATCTTTTGAATTTGGAAAAATATTATAATTAAAATAAAATCCTACTGATTCTGTATCTGTTGCAAATTCTGCTTCTGGTTTAAAACCTAATAAAAAAGACATTCTGTGATCTTCATTAGCATATGGTAAAAAAAGTGTTCCGCCATTTGAAACAAAATCTAAAATCTTATTTATGGATGCATCATTTAATTTTTTGGTGTCATATACGGATAGAACTCTTGTTGTAGGGGCAATTTTAGAAGTGGAGTTCCATTCATTTAGGGATATGGAGCGAAAAGGAAGTTTTGTGTAGTCGCATGTTTTTTTAATGTTTCCATTATATATTTTGCTCTGAATGTCTTTTTCATCAACTATGAATTCTATTATGGGTTGATTACTCATTCCAGGCTCATTGTAACGTTTAAAAGCTTTATCAGTTTTAGTCTCATCAGTTTTAATATTGAGAAAATCAGCAGCTTTTAAATCAGACCAATCCTCTAATCCTTCACAACTAGAAATGAAAAGCAAAGCTATTGTTCCAATCAAGTATAAAACTCTTTTTTTGAGGTATATTTGTATAAATTCCATATCTAAAAAATTAAGTCAGAAATTTTACTTTCTTCAGGTTCATTCACAATTTCATATACTTTTAGAATATCTGTTTTGTAAAAAAGATTAATTTTTCTACCTCTCTTCTTTAGTTCATCAAGTTTCTTTTCAAGTAAAGAATTTAAATTTTTATTTTCTGCAAATGCATTATTTTCTGCTTTACTTTTATCATTTAAAACAAATACCAAAACGCTTTTCGTTAAGGTATATTTAGGATATTTTACTAAAAATTTAGGATCTTTTTTATTTTTAAAATAGATAGCATCTCTTTTTAAATAGTCTTCTAAAAAAAAATCGTAGTTTATAAAGAAATGCTTATTTGTACTAATAACCTCAGTTGCAGGATCATTTACAACAGAATATTTTAACTGGAAAAATGTCTGATAAATTTTATCATAAGCATTTAAAATTTCCTTTGGCGTTTGATCGGATTCTGTAAGTAAATTAATGTTTTTCTTTTGATAGTATATTGAATAATAAATCATAACAATAGCAATTATACTAACTGTTATTGGGCTAAATCTTTCAAATCTTTGAAAAATTAAATTTAATATTCTTATAATTATTGCGGCATTAAATCCTATGATAATGGGTATGAAAATAGATAAGGAATTGTATAACATGTCAATATCAATCCATTCACTTTTTAAAAATGTAAGTACTATAATAAAATTAAAATACAAAAAGAATACAAAAGTAGATCTCCAATTTTCTTTTTTGAATATAACCAAAAGTAGAACTAAAAGTAACCCAATGAAAGTGCTTACTTGGGCATAAAAAATTATTAATTTATACGGTAAAATTAATTGTGGAACATAAGTATAAGAACTTACAGAAAGTAAATTTGATTGCAAATAATCTAGTAATTCTGTTCTTTGAAAATAGCATGCAAAACTATAAATTGCATACAACATCCCGATTGCTAATAAGTATGAAGAAAATGCAATAAGATTATCTCTCTTATACTTTTGTTTTGTAAAGATTAAACCAATTATTAAAAATGGTGGAATTAATATAAAAAGCGTAAATAAATCAATTAAACCAACTGCTATAAAAACTAAAACAAAACTTAAGAAATAAGTGATTTTAGTAATTTTTAGTAATGTTGGTTTTAAGTAAAAAACAAATGCGGGCAATGCAAATGTAAGCGCTAAAAACATTGGATTTCCTTTTAGCAAAAAATAAATATTTAAGGGTGTCAATACATAAACCATTGCAAAAAAAAGAGAGGCAATTGTTGGTGCAAGTATTTTTGAAGGTGTTAATTTATTTATAACCCAAAACATAATAATTGCTAGAAGTGTTGACTCTAAAATTGAAATTACCTGAAGTGCTATTTCAGGGCTTACATCAGTAATTTTACCATAAAAATTTACAAAAGCCAATTCGGCATCTGTAGCTAATTCGTAAGTAAACCAATATTGATTGTCAAACTGAATAACCTTATTTAAATCATAAATCCAAGCATCTGATAACGAATAATTATCATAAATTATAAAATAATATCTACTCGCAAAAGTTACAGTGCCAATAAATACAGTCAGAATAAATATAAGGATATTGTTGTTCTTTTCTTTATTTGATGAATCAAATGAAAACCAAAACCAAAAAGATTTTTTGTTTTCAATATTTCTTAAAAAATTTAATAAAGCATCCCTTATTTGTGTCTTAAAATAATTTCTAGGATTTGTAAGATTCTGTATTCCAATAATATCTAATGTGATAACTAATGAAAAGATGACTAAACAGTTAAATAAATTATAAGCGTTTAATTGTACTAAAATAAAAATCATTACGATTAATAAACTACTATAACGAAACCAATTAGTAACAATAAAATCTAAAAAATTAACATGTCGTTTAACATTTACAAATTTCCTATGCAAATAAAATAAAAATAGTATGATACCGCAAAGTCTTAAAAAACCTAGTAATATGGAACTTGTTAAAAACATCATATTCTCTATTCTTTAAATTTAGGAATACTTTGTAAGTCAATATTACCTATAAAGTAATCAAATTTTGAAGGCTCAATTCTCTCTATGATTTGATTGAATAATTTTTTTGAATCAGCATATTCAATTAAAATAATAGGAATCTTAGTGCTTTCACGAATTGAATTTAAACGAATCAATTGATTGTTAAATTCACTGTTGTTTCTTAAATTATAGCTTTTATCTTTAAAAATATAGCCGCTAGCTACAGATTCTACTACAATTGCATTAATGTAAGATGCTGTTTCAGGAATTAAATCTAAACCAGCATTTTGTATAAATTCTTTTTTAGGATATATTTCTTTAATCTTCTTTAAAACATTTATTAAATCCTTTTTTTGTTCTTTCTGAGGACCAAAAATCGTAAAATTATCAATATTATCTAAGAATAATCCGTCAAATCCTTTAGACAAGGTTTCGTCAACAATACTTAATAAAGTTTCTTGAGTTTTATTAGATTTTAGGTTAAGATAATAACTATCCCAATTTTGGTTTTTTCCTAAAGTATGTTTTTTTAACATTTTATAATGAGGAGCATGAATGTTTACTTCCCCCAAGCTGATATAGGCAAATACTTTTGAGTTTTGTGATTTAATTATTTTAATTTCCTTAGAAGAATAGTTTAATGACTCCAAGATAACATAAGAATAGCCTTTTATGGATTCTGGCTTTACTTTACCATAACAAACTAATACAGTGCTTTTTTTTATATTGCTTTGCAAAGAAGAACTAGTTAATATTGACGGTAAAATGTAAAGAAAAATTTTAATAAGCTGCATAATAATAGTAATCTAGATTTTTGAAAAATTTGATATTTGCTCTTAAAGTTAGCGCTACAAATAGTGCTGCTCCACAAAGCATTCCCACAACGCTGAATTCATAAGCAAAAAATCGACTTAACACAAAACCTAAAAATAAATTAAGTAAACAGGCATAAACTATTGATTTTAAAGGTTTTAATGACTGACCTAATGTAAATAAATACAAAGAATTTAACATTCCCCAGGCTAGTAACATATACCCTACTCCTCCAATTACACAGACTTTTATACTTAAATTTAACAGCACTTCGTGAAACTGAGCTTCAAATCCCCATGATGCGGTTATTATAAAATAGATAAATGTAAACGCTGCAAAGCTAGTTAAAAAAAGCAGTAAAATCTGTTGCCAATACATTTTACGAAGCTGGTTGTTAAATACTTCTGGAGATTTATGATCTGTAATCTTTTGTCCAATGTCAATAAATCTTGTGAACGATGCAATGCTGTATTCTAAAACTCCTGAGAGTAATAAAAAGACTAAAATAGCTAAATCCATTCCTAATTCATAATTTTTTTCAAAATAAACTAAAAAAGGTAGATTTCCGTTAATTCCAGATGACCATGCCATAATTCTGTCCATAAAAATAAATACATAAATAAAAATGCCATAAAAGAAATATTGATAGTTATGATACAATAATACAGGCACTTTTATTTTATCACCACTAATTGATTTTTTATTTTTTGTTAGCCTCGAAAAGTAAATCATTAAAAATAATTTTGATACTATAATAGCAGTAGCAATGCCTATCCAATGTGTAGCAAAAATTAATAAAGTTGTTGTCTCTTTTAATACAATTGAAACAACAGTGCCTGAAAAAATAGCTAAAGTAATTACCCAACGTTGTTTAATAGTATGTAAAGGAGCTAATAGAAGTAATAGCATTCCTATTAAGAAAGCGTAAGCAAAAACTACAAATAAAATCTCATACGGATAAATATGGAAAAAGAAATTTAGTAGAAAGATAACTGCAAGTACAACAAAAATTGAAATAGTGCCAACTTTGTGCAAATAGTTAATAGTTTGCCTCATCATTTTATAATCTTCATAATTAAAATAAAATGATGCTTGCTTTCCTATAACCTGAACAAAACCACCAGTTGATATTAAACCAACAACTACCCCCAAAACGACGGCAGTTGATTGTATTTCATTGAATCCTACAAAAGTCCAGAGGGAATAACCAAAAAAGATAATGGCGGCTATTTGAATCAAAATGGGCAGAAGATGAAAAATTCCAAGTGAATAATATTCGGCAAAAATCTTTGCCTTTATCCACATATAATCAGAGACTTGTATTGTTTTTGGCTGCGTGGCTTCAACTTCTCTTTCTTTGGAATTTTTAGCTCCTAAATAATATTCATCTGTTGTTAGTTCATAATACACTAACTCTGATAAATCTTTTATGGAGTTAAAACCATAATCATCTATAGTATCTTTTTCTCGTATACCTAATGATTCAATAGTTGCTGCAACTACTTGACTGCTTACAGGCTTACCAATTTTGTCCTTAGTATTTTCTATTAAGGCTCTAATGTTTGTAAAGTGATTTTCCATTGTAGATTTGGGTTCTATTTTTGGTTAATAAAAAATGTGTGCTTATGACGCCTCCATAGCCTCTTCTTGGTGTATTTGTGGATTAAGATATATTGGCTCTTGTACTTTTTTGTTGATTATGAAATCGTAAGCAACTTCATATTCTTTAATAAATTTATCAATTGTAAAATTATCGATTACTTTTTTACGGGCGTTTGCTCCCATTTGTTTTCTTAAAACTTCATCTTGCAATAAAGTAATAACACTTTTTCCTAATGATTTGTAATCTTTAGGTTTACAAATAAATCCACATTTATCATCTAAAGCCTCAGTAACCCCCCCTACATCTGTAGCAACTACAGGAATTCCGCAGCTCATAGATTCTAATACAGTATAAGGAAAACCTTCAGAAATAGAAGTTAATATCGAAATATCTCCTTCGCAAAAAAGTTCATGTGGCTTATCATGATAACCAGCCAATATGAAATTTTCTTCTAATCCTAATTTTTTTATAAGATTGGTGCATTCTTTTGTATATTCTGGAACAGCATTATTGTCTCCGTAAACTAGGTATTTTACATTTGGAATTTCTTGTTTTACCACATCACACGATTTAATCATTGTGATAATATCTTTTAGTTCAAAGATTCTAGCTGCTGCAACAACAGTTGGAACATTTTCTAAATGTGCTGGTTTTGCTATTGGTGAAAAAAGATCAACATCTATACCATTATAAATAACGTCAATTTTGTTTGGATTTGCTCCGTACATTTTTTCCCAAGAAATATTAAATTTATTTACTGATAAAATTAAATCAGATTTATAATATACTACTCTTGTAATACATTCTGAGAACTTAATTAATAAGTTTTTCAAGAAAAATGAATATTCAGATGAATTTATAGCAATTAATCGTTCTCTAATAAAAACACCATGCTCTGTTGCAATAATTGGAGTTCCATATTTGTATTTTAATACTAAAGCAGGAATTACAGGAAAACCAGACAAAGTTAAATGTGAAACATCAACTTTAGGAACATCAATAGAAATTGGAATAAGAAAACGATAAATCCAACGCATTCCAACAGTAAAGTCATACAAAGTTGCGCTATAATGGTTGTCTTTAGCAATAATAGCAGAAACCGTTGTGCAAAAACATTTCCAAACAGCAACGCTTTTCATCGTATTTTTGTAATCGTGTTTTTGAAAAAATTGCCACATATCAAATATTGTATCATCAATATCTTCTACATCTGCTTTTTCATCATATATGTGATTCAGTAATTTTTCAAAAATTGGAATAAATTTCTCAACTATTTCATTTGAGTCGTTTTGTTCTTTTCTATTTACTGTTTTATGGAATTTCTTACCATAACTTATAAGTTCTTGAGGCTCAAGTGGAGACCAAAGAGGAACTTGTATCACATTTTTTACATTGTCACTTAATTCATATTTAGATTTTTGCTCAAAATCTGCATTTATAGAATATAAAGTATAATTTACGTTTTTAACTTTATTACATAGCATGTGCGCCCAAGTTGAAACTCCTCCTCCATTAAATGGATACGTTCCCTCTAAAATTAACATTACATCGTACTTGTTTTTCATATTCATAAAGTTTGTTCTTTGTATTCCTAAACCAATATTTTTTATTAGTGTTAAATTGTATTTTACACTGATTTTATATTCGTTACTGTAGCAAAGATATTTTGACTTTATTCAATAAAAAAAGAAAAACCTTGAAATCTGTCGTAAATACTGATAAAGTCGATGAAATACACGTTTAGTGATACTAAAAGTGATTGCAAAAAAAGGGTTAAAAAAAATGTGGTAAATACATCGATAAAATGATGTATTTCATCGAGTTGAAGATTTAATAAAATTAAAATTAGAACATGTTTTCTCTAATTTTTTTTCCAATAAGTAACGTTAATTTTAATTTGTAATCTTCTATAAGCCATTCGCGATAATTTTTGCTGCAATGACTTAAACATTTTGCATAGCGTTTCATCCTGCATTCTATATCGTCGTGAAGCTCTTTTGCTAATTGTTTAGCTTCATAAAGTTCTTCGGTATTATCAACACACATTGCTGCATGTTGCTCTAAAGATTTCTCTATCACTACTTTAGATCTAAGATTTTGCGCTATAACAATTTTATGTTCTTCATCAACGTCAAAAGTAACCACTTTAGTCTTGCTAAATTTAGCTCGCAATTCAGGAGGCATTTGGTATTTAAAATAGAGTTCTATTTCAGCATCATCTCTTAGGTTTTCTAAATAAAATTCGGGAGATTTAAAAATATGTTGCCAATCTACAGGTTCGCTCCACAATCCAAATCTTGCCGCATTATTTCCTAAATCTATAACTATAAAGGTATCTTTATTAGGTAATTTTCTAGAACCACGACCTATCATCTGATAATATAAAGTAAGCGATTTTGTTGCGCGATTTAAAATAATAGTTTCTACTGTGGGCTCATCAAATCCTGTTGTTAATATTCCAACAGAAGTTAAAATCGCATCAGGTGTTTTTTTAAACCAAGCTAATATTTCTCTTCGATCTTCAGGATTACTCGTATTGTCTAAATGTCGTATCGGATATCCAGCTTCTCTAAATGTTTCATAAACATAGAGCGAAGTGTTTATCCCGTTATTGAATATTAATGTCTTTTTTCCTAAAGATTTCTCAGTATACGCATGCAATAATTTTTCTTGCATGGCCATATTAGAATATAAATCATCTGAAGATTTTACAGTATAATCACCATTAATACCAACTTTTAATGACGTTAATCCTACATCATAACTATAGGTTATTGCTTTTGCTAAGAAACCATTATTTATTAATGAAGAGATGGTATCTCCTACTACCAATTCATCATAATTTTGGTTCATTGGTAACTTTATATTCGAACTCAAAGGTGTGGCTGTTACACCAAGTATAAAGGCATTTTTAAAAGAGCTTAATAATTTCCGAAATGAATTGTAATGTGCTTCATCAATAATAACCAAACCAACGTTGTCTAAATGTAATTTCTCATCATTGATACGGTTTTTCAAAGTTTCTACCATGGCAACAAAACAGGAGTAATCGTTTTGATCGGGAAGCTCTTTTACTTTACTATTAATGATTTTATTTTTTACATCAAAAGTTTTAAGCATTTTTGAAGTTTGCTTACAAAGTTCTATTCGATGTGTAAGTACCACTACTTTCTTATCGTGTTTAGACAAATACCGTCTAACAATTTCTGAAAATATAACTGTTTTTCCTCCACCAGTAGGTAATTGATACAATAAATGGAAGTTACTTGGCGAATTGTCTAAACGCTCAAAAATAGCATTAATGTCACCTTTTTGGTAACCATAAAGCTCTTTTTTTTCTTCTACTTCAAGATCAAAATCTTTTTGAGACATATATACTTTTAGAATTTTTGCAAAAGTACACCTAAAAAAGAGTTATTCTATGTTAAAATAAATGTATTTGATTTGAATTCTAAAAATTAATATTCTAAGCGTTCTAAAATAGCGTTGAATTCGTAATTATTTGACCAATTTTGTGAAATGGCATGGTCTCTAATGGTGTTTGCTCTAGATTGAAATTCGTAAAGAATATTTTTTTCAATCATAAAACTAATCGCTTGTTCAAAAGAATTGAGCATGCTTTTAAAAAACAATTCTTGCTTTATTATTTTCTCTGAGGTATATGTTTGAGCAATTTCAATAGTATACAGCATTAAATCGGCAACAATAAAAGAATCTACACCAAGAAGGATGAAATGTTTGATGTATTTTTGAGAAATAGAACGTCTTAATTTTGCCCTTTTGCCCCTTATAGGAAAATATTCGTTAGAAATTTTGAGTTTGGCTTCTTGAACTAATTTTTTTTCATTTGGATTAAAAACAAAGTCATAATATACTTTTACGTTCGCAAACTTATCATACAACTCCAGAATTTGCTCTTCAAGTTGTTCTTTGTTTAATTCTGTCAAATATTTTTTTAAATCTCGTTTGCTCATTATTTGTTAATATAAAACAAAAGTAAGCTACTTTATCCATCAAAAACGAATGATAATAACTAATTTTGCAAGGTTAAAAAAACAGTTTTTTTAAAATATACATTTACTTAAATCAAAAACTAAAAGAACATGATTAAATTTTTCAAAATTATTGCACTATTAGAAGGAGTTTCGTTGATACTTTTATTTTTCTTCGCCATGCCAATGAAATATATTTTGAGTCAACCCATTTATGTAAAAGTTATAGGAATGGCTCATGGCCTACTTTTTGTTGGATATATTATACTTGCAATTATGCTAACTTTTGAAAGAAGTTGGAGTTATAAAAAATCAGCTGCTATTTGTTTGGCATCTATTATACCTTTTGGGACTTTCTACATGGAAAAGAAATACCTAAGAAATGAATAAGTTTTTAAATCAATTATTTGATTGGTGTTATCCTTTATTAAGAAAATGGGGATTACATGATACCATAGCTTCCTATTTGAGTTTGTTTATCAACATTACTATTCTTTGTTTTATATCTTATATCATTTTTTTAGTATTTCGATTTATTTTAGTTCAATTAATGGAAATCATTGCACGAAAAACTAAAACCAAGTTTGATGACTTATTGATATCAAATAAAACTACAAAATACATTTCGCATCTTATTCCGCTATTATTTATAAATAAATCAGTTCCAATAATTTTAAATAATTATGTTTATTGGGAATCCATTTTCGGCAAACTGGTTGGTATTTATATAGTTTTACTTATTTTATGGATCATCAGAACCATATTTAATGCTTTTAGAGATTATCTTAAACATATCCTTGCTTATAGTGATAAGCCAATAGACAGCTTCATTCAAGTCATTATGATTGTACTTTGGATGATTGGAATTACAGTTATTATATCAGAAATATTTGAAATTAAGCCTAATACATTATTTACTACTCTTGGAGCGGTTTCAGCGATTGTAATTTTAATTTTTAGAGATACTATACTCGGATTTGTCGCTAGTGTTCAAGTTTCTTTAAACGATATGGTTCGAATTGGTGATTGGATTACCTTCGATAAATTTGGTGCTGATGGTGATGTAATTGAAATTAACTTAGCTACTGTTAAAGTTAGAAACTTCGACAATACGACCACTACAATTCCTACATATAGTATGATTTCTGATTCATTTAGAAATTGGCGAGGCATGCTCAATTCTGATGGCAGAAGAATAAAAAGACATCTATTAGTAAAAGCAAAAAGCATCCGATTTTTACGGGAAAGCGAATTGGAACAATTAAAAAAAATACAAATCATCAGTTCCTATATCGATACTCGACAAAAAGAAATAGAAAAATACAATACCCAAAACAACATCGATAAATCGTTAGCCATAAACGGACGAAACTTAACCAATTTTGGACTGTTTAGAAAATACATAACTGAATATCTTAATCATTACCCCAGCCTTAATAAAGATATGATTCTAATTTGCAGGCAATTACAACCTACAGCTCATGGCATTCCTTTAGAAATCTATACTTTTACAAAAGACAAACGTTTTGAAAATTATGAATACATTATGGCTGATATTTTCGATCATATTTTTGCATCAATTACTTATTTTGATTTAGAAATTTTTGAAATGCCAACTGAAAATAGTGCTTCAGAACAAAAAATGTCAGAAATCTAAAATTTCAGATGAAGTATTTTTTAATCTTCTAAACGGTCTTTTATATATTCAATTTCTGTTTTACCATGAGGTTTAGGCTTACCGTTTTCATCTAAAGAAACCAAAGTTGTGGTATCAATGGTAATAATGGTTTCTCGAGTCATCATATTCCTTGCTTCTGATTTTAGAATAAGTGATGTAGTACCAAACTTAACTACATCAATTCCAATTTCTATTATATCGCCTTGTCTTGCTGAGCTTCTAAAATTAATTTCGGACATGTGTTTGGTAACTATTCTGGAATTTTCTAGTTGAATAATGGTATATAAAGCCAATTCTTCATCTAACCAAGCTAAAAGTTTACCTCCAAATAAGGTACCATTGGGATTTAAATCTTCGGGTTTTACCCATTTTCTTGTATGAAATCGCATATTTTCTTTTTGTTAAATGTAAAAATAATCAAATTTATATTGCATTTTTCTTTAATTTTAAAACAAAAAAGTATGATACAAAGAGATTTATTGCTGAATACGTTTAGAGGGGAATCTATTGGTGTCGTTACATCATCCTCATCTGCCGACGAAGCATTTCAAAACCAAGTACTTCGCCCAATTTTAAAGTTACAAAACGATTTATTTGTTATGTCTTTTATAAATTACATTAACAAAAGCAAAATCGATTTTAAGACCAAGTCATCAGAAAAAAAACTTTTGATAATTGAAAATGCCATTCAAAAAGACATTAAGTATAGAAATGCTTTAAAAGGAATGATTATTGGACTTTTTACAACCGAAGAATATGCTAAATACATAAAAAACTCATCCAGCCTAAATAAAAGAATGATGGGAATGCTTATCGAGAGATTTAAAAGTCAAGTGCAATTATTTGATAAATAGCCGCTATATCATAAATATTCTGCACGAAATAAACCGCATCTAAGTCTATTTTTATTAAAAATACTTTGATTTGTAAAACTAACTTAATGTTTTTTGTTTCACTTTTTTAATTATAATTGCTAAAAGTTTAAAACAATATGAAAGAAGAATATTTCAAATGGTATTCCCCAAATTTAAGTAGAGAAATAGAAATGCTCGTTTTTGGTCATGCGGGGTATCCAGTTATTCTTTTTCCAACCTCTATGGGAAGTTTTCATGAAAATAAAGACATGGGGTTAATTGAATCTGCTAGATGGTATATAGAACAAGGATTAATACAAATATTTTGTCCAGACAGTATCGATAAAGATAGTTTTTATAATAAAAACATTTATCCAGTGCATCGCATTCAAAATCATGTTTGGTACGATAAAATGATTTGCCACGAAATTGTAGAGCGAGTAAAAAATAATACTTGGTCAGGAAAAGTTGCTCTTGCTGGATGTAGCTTTGGAGGTTATCACGCAGCTAATTTCGCTTTTAGGCATCCAGGATATGTGAGCCACATGTTTTCAATGGGTGGAGCTTTTAGTATAAAAAATTTTATGGACGGTTTTCATAATGATGATGTTTTTTACAACAGTCCAGAAGACTATCTCTATGGTCTAAACGATAACGAATTATGGAATATGGATATTGTTTTAGGTACATCAAATTGGGATATTTGTTTTGATGCAAATCTAAAGCTAAGTAAAGTAATTAGTGATAGAAACATTCACCATTGGCTAGACATAAGGCAGGACAGAGAACACGATTGGCCCGTTTGGAAAGAAATGTTTCCTCATTATTTATCACGAATTAAATTTTAAACAATAATCAAATTTTAAAAATATACTCAAATGAAAAAAATTGGAATATTATTCGGAATGGAAGATACTTTTCCACAAGCGTTTATAGACAGAGTAAATTCAAAAAATGAAAAAGGAATTATAGCTGAAGCAGTAAGTATTGATAAGGTTATTCAAAATAAAGACGGAGAATACGCTGTTATTATTGATAGAATTTCTCAAGATGTTCCTTTTTATCGTGCCTATTTAAAGAATGCTGCGCTAACAGATACGAACGTAATTAACAATCCTTTTTGGTGGAGTGCTGATGATAAATTTTTCAATAATGCTTTAGCGGATACTCTAGGCGTTCCAATTCCAAATACTGTAATTCTTCCATCAGCAGAACATCCTACGGATACAACTGGAAAATCATTCAGAAATTTAAAATACCCAATGGATTGGGAATCTATTTTCGATTATATAGGTTTTCCTGCTTATATGAAACCTTATGCTGGTGGTGGCTGGAAAAATGTGTATCGGTTAGAAAATAGAGATGAATTTTGGGATGTTCATAAAGAAACGGGACAACTCGTTATGATGCTTCAGGAAGAAATTGTCTTTACAGAATATTTTAGAGTGTATTGTTTGGGTTGCAAAGCAGTTAAAATAATGCAATACGAACCAAGAAACCCTCATCATTTACGTTATGTAATTGATGGCCCTCCAGTAGATAAAAAGCTTTTAGCCACTATAAAAGACTATACACTAAGACTTTGCAAAGGATTAGGGTATGACTTTAATACGGTAGAGTTTGCCGTTCGTGACGGAATACCGTATGCAATTGATTTTGGAAATCCAGCTCCTGATGCCGAATTAACTTCAGTAGGAGCAGAAAATTTTGAGTGGGTTGTAGAGGAAGCTGCTAAAATGGCCATTGCAGCAGCAAAAAAGCAAAAACCTGGAAAAATGAATTTAACTTGGGGAACTTTTATTAAAGATGCCGCTTCAGAAAAATAAATAATCCAGTCTTTTTATGAAAAAACTACCCGTTTTTACTCTAGGAGTTGAAGAAGAATACCAAATAATTGATCCTGATACAAGAGATTTACGTTCTCATTTATCCAAAATTGTCGATGGTGCGAAAACAATTTTACATGAACAAGTAAAAGCCGAAATGCATCAATCTGTAGTTGAAGTGGGCACCAATATTTGTAATAATGTTCAAGAGGCTACAAATGAAATTAAAATATTAAGAAGTAAAATCTTAGAATTAGCCCAAAAGCAAGACTTAGTTGTTGGTGGTGCAGGAACGCATCCTTTTTCTCGCTGGCAAGACCAACCAATTACCGACGATCCGCGTTATCATAACATTGTTAATGAGTTGCAAGATGCGGCACGCTCCAATTTAATTTTTGGTATGCATTGTCATGTTGGTATAGAAAATAGAGAAATTGGGCTGCAATTAATGAACCAAGCCTGTTATTTTTTACCGCATATTTTTGCATTATCAACTAATTCTCCTTTTTGGGAAGGACGCAAAACTGGCTATAAATCTTTTAGAACTAAAGTTTTTGATAAGTTTCCAAGAACGGGATTGCCCGAATATTTTGATTCTGTTAGTTCCTATGATAATTATTTGGAAACTCTTGTGAAGACAAATTGTATCGATAATCCTAAGAAAATTTGGTGGGATTTGCGCTTGCATCCTTTTTATGATACGATTGAGTTTCGTATTTGTGATATGAGTTTAACTGTTGATGAAACCATGTGTATTGTAGCAATTATTCAAGCCATAGTAGCAAAATTATACAAATTGAGTTTAAACAACATGAGTTTCAATATTTACCGATTAGCATTAATAAAAGAGAACAAATTTCGAGCAGCGCGATATGGGATAGAAGGAAATATGATAGATTTTGGTCTTCAAAAAGAAGTAGAAACTAAAATGTTAATTATTGAATTGCTCGAATTTATTGATGATGTAGTAGATGAATTAGGAAGCCGAGACCAAATTAATTATGTGCACACAATTATGAAAGAAGGAACCGGAGCAGATAAACAATTAGCAGTTTTTGAAAAAACAAATGACCTCTCTAAAGTAGTAGATTTTATTACTAGTGAATTTACTAACGGGTTGTAATAATATATTTTATCTTTGCTAATGATTTACTTTTAAAAAATAAATACCATGAGTGAGCAAACCATAAAAATCGCAATTTTAGACATGTATGACGGTGAACCTAATCAAGGAATGCGTTGTATTATTGATATAATTAATAGGTTTAATCGAATTGTAAGTTTTAAAATTTTTGATGTTAGAAGAAAATCGGAATTGCCAAATATAAAAGAATACGACATTTATATTTCAACTGGTGGTCCAGGAAACCCGTTAATTGGTGATGGAAATTGGGACAAGAAATACTATGCTTTTATAGATGAATTAATGGCTTGGAACAAAGACAACGAAGTCAAAAAACATGTTTTATTTATTTGTCATTCTTTTCAAATGGCATGCAAACATTTCGGATTAGCCGAAATTACAAAACGTAATGATACTTCTTTTGGGGTAATGACCATACATAAAACTAAAGAAGGAATTAAAGACCCCTTATTTGAAGGCCTAGCAGACCCTTTTTACGGAATAGATTCTCGTGATTATCAAGTAGTACAACCTAAACTAAGTGTCTTTGCAAAGAAAGGAGCTAAAATAATTTCACTAGAAAAAATTCGTGATCATGTGCAATACGAACGAGCTATTATGGCGGTTCGTTTTACCGATTATTTTGTAGGTACGCAATTTCATCCAGAAGCTGATCCTATTAGCTTTATTGCTAATTTGAGAAATGCTACTACTAAAGAGAAAATCAAAAAGATGAAAGGGAAAAGAAAATTCAGAAACATGCTAGAGGATTTATTGGATGATGAAAAAATTTACAAAACTAACGAAACTTTAATCCCTAATTTTTTAAGAATTGCTATAAATGATTTATTGAAAACGAAAAAAATTCTTTCTAATTAAATCCAAATTTCAATAATGATTTCTAAATATCGTACTTTATTTAACGAGAGTTTTAGCCTAAAAAAATACCAAGATTTACAAGACGATATCGCTTCTGATTTTAATTATGTGCCAACATTTAGAATGGCAGAAACTCCATTTTTTATCTCAAAGGATTTAAAACAACAATTAATTGAAGGTTGTAATGATGTTATACAATTTATTCAGAAAGATAATTTTAAAGAGCTTACAAACAAATCATTAGAACTCAATACTAAAGTTCCTAACGAAGATGCACATACTACATTTTTAGCAATTGATTTTGGAATTTGTGAAGAAAACGGAGAGACAATTCCAAAGTTAATTGAAGTGCAGGGCTTTCCTACTTTATATAACTATCAGTCAAACTTATATTCAAAATTTAAAAATCAATATCCTTTCCTAGAGGAACTAACCCCTTTTTTTAATGGTATAACTTCTGATGAATATGTGTCAATTCTTAGTGAAGTAATTTGCGATAATCTACCAAAAGAAAATGTTATTTTATTAGAAATCGAACCCGAAAAGCAAAACACCAGAATCGATTTTTTGTATTGTAGTAAAGATATTGGGATACCTACTATTTGCGTAACTAATATTATTAAAAAGGGAAACCAACTTTTTTATAAAAACGAGAAGGATGAAGAAGTTTTAGTTAAAAGAATATACAACCGAGTAATTTTTGATGAATTAGAATTACGAACTGACTTAAAACTCAATTTCAGTTTTTCAGATAATTTGGATGTTGAATGGGCAGGACACCCCAATTGGTTTTTCAGAATTAGCAAATTTATCTTACCGTTTTTAAAAGGAAAGTATTTTATAGAAACTACATTATTGAGTGAATTAAAAGAAATCCCAGAGGATTTAGAAAATTACGTTTTAAAACCCTTATTTTCTTTTTCGGGGTCAGGAGTTATATTTAATATTCAAAAAGGGGATATTGAAGCTGTAAAACAAAAAGACCTTTATATTCTTCAAAAAAAAGTTCATTATATCCCTATTGTGCAATCGCCACATGGCAAAGTAAAAGTCGAAGTACGACTACTTTGTGTATGGAAAAAAAACGATGTTGCTCCTACTCTACTTTGCAATTTGGTTCGTTTAAGCCGTGGTGAAATGATTGGAGTTAAATTCAATAAAGATAAAGATTGGGTTGGCGGAAGTATTGGTTTGTTTGAGCGATAATAGTACCCTATAATTTTTTATCAAAACATTTTATCAAATCTTCTTATGTTAAAATCTAAAAAGATTATTGAAACTAGCGACCTATCTAAAAATAAATTAATTTCATTTATCTCTAAATTTGTTTTTTTTTACAAATGAAGAAGTAAATTCTATAGCTAATAATTTAATTGTTAATACCTGTAGAAAAGCAACCATCACAATCATAAGTACTCCCTTGGCATTCATTTATAAAATTTAGTTCTTTTTTTGATTACAATCAAATCAAGATATGACGGCTGTCATTTTCACTCTCCTACAGCTACCCTATCTTTGGTAAAGATTTAAGTTCTTAAAAAGAGGATATCATATTATATCATATAAAAATGGTGTTTGTTACAGGCATTTGTACAGCTAAGGTTCCAAAAGGAAAATTAGAAAATTATGTCCGAAATGAAGTATAGTTTAGTAGCCGCAAATGCAGTTTCTTTAGGAAAATGTAACGTGTAGTGAAAAATAAATTATAGTTTCAAGCAAGCATCTAGCAGAAGTCTCGGTTTTACAATCGGGACTTTTGTTTTGGTAATAGTTGTATAAATATTGTTCAGAGTTCTTGGCGCTCAAAATTTAATAAAACAAAAAGCAACCATCACAATCATAAGTACTCCCTTGGCATTCATTTATAAAATTTAGTTCTTTTTTTGATTACAATCAAATCAAGATATGATGGCTGTCATTTTCACTCTCCTATAGCTACCCTATCTTTGGTAAAGATTTAAGTTCTTAAAAAGAGGATATCATATCATATAAAAATGGTGTTTGTTACAGGCATTTGTACAGCTAAGGTTCCAAAAGGAAAATTAGAAAGTTATGTCCGAAATGAAGTATAGTTTAGTAGCCGCAAATGCAGTTTCTTTAGGAAAATGTAACGTGTAGTGAAAAATAAATTATAGTTTCAAGCAAGCATCTAGCAGAAGTCTCGGTTTTACAATCGGGACTTTTGTTTTGGTAATAAATCTTAATAAATATTTGGCGGAAGCTCTTAGTGCTCTAAACATTCTTAGGTTTTCATGTCTAATGAAGTTTTCACACCTATAATAGGAACCTCCTTAGCGAATTATTAACTAAAAACAATACTCTAATTAGAATACTGAAAGTAACAATCAAATGTCAAAATAAAAATATAAAATCTAAATTGAAAGAAATGAAAAAGATACTATTTGCCGCACTTAGTTTAATGGTTGGAATGCATTGTGGCATTGCACAAACTAATGATTTTAGAAATTTTAGATGGGGAAGTACAATGGAAAAAGTAAGAGCTGAAGAAAAAGCACCTTTTTTCTCTAAATTAAATAATTATGAGTTAGAGTATGACGATAAACTTGTTGGTTCTAATTTCAAGGTTTTATATATATTTAATGAAAACAAAAAGCTAATTAGCGGAATCTATATTTTTTCAAGAATATACAGCAACCCAGAACTTTATTATCAGGATTATTCTATTTTCTTTAAACTACTCACACAAAAATATGGAATAGCAGCTAAAGAGAAGGAAACATGGAATACTACTGACCCTTTGTTTGACAAAACCAATAAAAAACAAGCTATTGCCGATAAAAATCTGAATCTCTATGCTGTTTGGAACACTGAAAGAACTACTATAAAAATAACATTAATAAGTATTGGTAATGATATTCCAAGCATGCAGATTCATTATACGTCCAAATCACTAGATGAACTTCAGGATCCTAATGAACTAAAAGAAACTCTGAATAAGCTATAGTATATAAACGTAGTTTTTACGAATGCACAACAAATCATAATTAAACCAATACATTCTTCTATTGTTGTTATACTAACAAAGTATATTGTCAAGATTAATTTATAAGTAATTTTATCAAATAAATATTGTACAATACAAATGTATTAAACTATTGGTTTCAGTATTTCGTTAGTATACAAATCCATTTTAGTACTCAGGTACTTGTAGAAAATAAACCCTAATATGTAATCTCTAAAATCATCGGCATCCATTTTCCCACGAAGGGTGTTGGCGATATTCCAAAGTTGTTGTTTTAATTTTTGTTTTTGTACGGCTGCCATTAAAGGTTTAAAATTTATTTAACCACTAAGATATTGAAATTTATTCCATACTCATTGAGGAAAGCCGTAAAGGAGTTCAATTTTAATTATTTAGAGCAATTATAAATGCGGTAATACACTATCTGTCCGGCGGTAAATAAACTGATTTCTTTTATTGTGTAGCATAAAAAAATTAGGTAACTTTAATAGGATGATTTAAATGTTTTTACGAAATTTTTAAATTATGAAAGCGAGTAAATATATTATAATTGCATTTTTCATTAGTACGCTATTTAATAACAGTTGTAGCGGTGATGCTTTCGTTGAAGATATTGACCTTAAATTTTGTGGAAAATGTGCCGGAACAGGAAAATGGACAGTGGACAGCCTTGATTATACTCCGTGTCATTCCATTAAGGCAGAATGTTTAGCTTGGGCTAAAAAAAATGGATATTCAGATAAGGAATGTATTTTATGCAATTGATAAAGTAGTAAAAGCATTAAACTTTTCAGAACTACACATAGGAACGTATGTATAATTGGTAAGTATTAACCCGTTGGGTGTAATTAGTTTTTGATGATAATTTTTCGTCAGTTCGAGTGATTTTCTCCCGAAGCTTCGGGAAGAAAATCGTATCGAGAACAAGAAAAATTTCATTAAAAACGGTTCTCGATACATTTTTTGCTACGTTTCACTTCGCAAAAAAGACTCGAACTGACGTTTTTAATAATTACACCCAACAAGTTAAGCATTACTTATTTCTAACCTAACGAATATAATTGGTTTTAGCAAGAGTATGTGCCCGTTTTTTTTGGTCTATTTATAACGACAGATAAAGGAATGAAACAAATAGTATTCTGTTTTTATGGTATAAAATGTAGCATGTTAGTACCTGCATTACAAGCTATAAAAAAAGAAAAAAGCGGCATAAAAGCGATTATTTATTCGGAATTTTCTGGTACAAAAGTGAGCAAATGTTGATAAATTATAGCGGCTAATCCCTTGTAAAACCAACGATTTTAACGACTTTTCAACAAAGGGCGTACAACAAAAGCAATAATCTACTACATTTACAAAACGATTCGAAACGAATGGCGGGAACTATTCGAGGCTTTCGAACATCTAAATTTGCTCAAAAAGACGGGTTACTAGCTGCTTTTTTTGAGCTTTTTTTATGGAGTAAATGGGTGTTTTCTTTTTTTTTAACCACATAGAACCATAGTTTTTCATAGATTTTTGTTGTTTAGTCGCTTGGCTTCAGATAGAAAACATAGTAAAATTGGCTACGAAAGAAGCGTTTTTTAGGAAAAAAACACTCCTTTTGATTGCTTTTTTTGAGCTCTTTTTATGGAGTAAATGGGTGTTTTCTTTTTTTTTTAAAACAACATAGAACCATAGTTTTTCATAGATTTTTGTTGTTTAGTCGCTTGGCTTCAGATTGAAAACATAGGAAATTGGCTAAAAAAGAAGTGTTTTTTAGGAAAAAGCACACTCCTTTTGATTGCTTTTTTTGAGCTTTTTTTACAAAAAAATGTGTTTTTAGGTTCTTTTTTCTCTCTCAGGAGCTTTTTTTCAGTTCGTGCTGACCGTCTATTTGTATCGTCAGGACGAGTGAAATAGACGGTCAGGACGAAACAAAAGTTTCGTCCCGACGAAATGACGGCTATTTTCGTAAAAAAAGACAAAAAAAAACCTCGAGTGCGGGAACACTCGAGGCTTTCAAACATGTAAATGTACTCTACATGGCGGGTTACTAGCCGGCTTTTCGGAAAGATACGCTTTCCAACATACCACGCAATCTTTTTCCAGGACGGAACAAGATACGACTTTTGGTAATCGCGCTGGCAGTAACTTCTGCAGCAGTGTCTTTGCCTTCAGAACTAACGCCAACCTGAAAATTTCCAAGTCTGCCCAGTTTAACAATTCTACCTTCACCCAATTCGCTAATGATGTTGTGCTCTAAAGACAGCAACACCGCATAACAATCAGATTCGGTAACCGTACATTGATAGGAAATTAGCTCAGCGAGCCTATCCAAATCGACATCGCAATCTGCAATAGCAGCGGCATAAAACTTCTCAGGAGCCAATATGTCCTGAGGATTCTTCCGAGGAAGGACTTTGTACTTAACACTCATAGTAGGTATGGTATTAAATGAAACAAAAAAATAGTTTGTCTTAGTACGCTGATAATTAACGCCTAACTGACTTTACAAAGATTAGCATTTATAATCATAAAAGAAAGTCAAACTTATTCACATTCGGCTTGAGTTCTTAACAAATGAGAAGACAAATTCCATTTTCTAAATATCCGTAAAATACTGAATATCATTTATATATAAAAACAAAAGTTTGCTGAACTACCGTAAAATATAGGGTTTTTGAAGTGCAAAAGAAGTTTGTTTTTATTTTACTTGCAATGATTGTGGTAAGCAATGACAAAATTGCTTAGCTTAATATTTGATAATCAATATCATTAAGCTAAGGTTTTTTTTATTTCGACATAAGGAGAAATCACATAGCGGGAGTATTATACCTGCGATACCTCCTTATATCAGGAAAACAAATCGGAAACAATTTTTCCTTAACTTGATAACATTAGACTCGTATTAACCGGATGATGTAATAACGTTTATAACATAACTTTACAATAATTTTAAGAAGTACTCGTTGTAATAATGCTAAATTGGCTTCACATTTTAAAAAGACAAAAACCATACTAATGGATCAAATAAAAATACTTTGGGTAGATGATGAAATCGATTTGCTCAAGCCTCATATCCTGTTTCTAGAGAAGAAAAATTACAACGTCACTACCTGCAATAACGGTCGTGATGCGGTAGATGTTTTTGAAGAAGGCGATTTTGATATTGTTTTTCTAGATGAAAATATGCCCGGAATGAGCGGTCTGGAAACACTGGCCGAAATTAAGGAAAAGAAATCTTCGACGCCTGTTATCATGATTACCAAGAGTGAGGAGGAATATATCATGGAGGAAGCCATTGGTTCTAAAATTGCCGATTATTTGATTAAGCCAGTTAATCCGAACCAGATTTTGTTAAGCTTGAAAAAAAACTTAGACCACTCGCGATTGATTTCTGAAAAAACCACTTTAGACTATCAGAAGGAATTTCGAAAAATAGCTATGGAATTGTCTATGGTCAATTCCTATGACGATTGGATTGAATTGTATAAAAAATTGGTATTCTGGGAATTAGAACTCGAAAACATTGAAGACCAAAGCATGATAGCCATTCTTGAGTCGCAAAAAGTGGAAGCCAATTCGCAATTCGGGAAATTTATAGAGCGCAATTATGAAGATTGGTTTGCCACGCCAGTTCGTCAAGGCTCGAATGAACCCAAAGCAGACAGACCCGTACTTTCGCATACTTTGTTTCGAGAAGTGGTAGTGCCTGAAATTACTAAAAAAGACAAGCCTGTTTTGTTTGTGGTGATTGATAACCTGCGTTACGATCAATGGAAGGCATTTGAAAGTGTGGTATCCAATCATTACAAATTAGAAAAAGAAGTTGATTATTACGCTATTTTACCTACCGCCACTCAGTATGCCAGAAATGCTATTTTCTCTGGACTTACGCCATTAGAAATGGAAAAGCAGTTTCCTCAATATTGGAAAAATGATCCCGAAGAAGGTGGTAAAAATTTATTCGAAGCGGAGTTTTTAGCTGCTCACCTGAAACGATTAGGATTGAACATCAAACAGGATTATTTTAAAATTACCAACCTTGCTAGCGGTAAAAAACTAGCCGAGAATTTTAAGGCTTTAAAAAATAATGATTTGGTTACGGTAGTGTACAACTTCGTTGATATGCTTTCGCATGCTAAAACCGAAATGGATGTGGTAAAAGAATTGGCTTCAGATGATAAAGCCTATCGCTCCTTAACACTAAGCTGGTTTAAGAATTCACCACTTTTAGAGATAATTCAACAAGGTCAAAAAATGGGTTTTAAACTGGTGCTAACTACAGATCACGGAACAATTAACGTAAAAAATCCTTCGAAGGTGATTGGCGATAAAAATACTAGCTTAAATCTTCGATACAAAACAGGGCGTAGCTTAACGTATGAAGATAAGGATGTGTATGCGGTAAAAGATCCTAAAAAAATTGGTTTGCCAACAATAAATATGAGTAGTTCGTATATTTTTGCAAAAAACGATTTTTTCTTGGCTTATGTAAACAACTACAATCATTATGTGAGTTATTATAAAAACAGCTACCAGCATGGTGGTATTTCGTTAGAAGAGATGATTATTCCGTTATTGGTTTTAAACCCAAAGTAGGAAGGTTAGAAGTTAGAAATGAAAGTTATTCCCTTTACGTGGGTTCGAGTTGAGCAACCATTTGTGGCAGTAAATGGCTGCGAAGTATCGATAACACTATAAATTAAATAGCTTCTCGATATAGTTTGAAGCGACTGAATATATAAATACTAAAATTCATGGAGATTACATTTTCATTAGAGCAAATTAATGAGGTTGCAAAACAAATATTAGCTGAAGACCCTAAAAAAGTAATTTTATTTCATGGCGAAATGGGGGTTGGCAAAACAACTTTGATAAAAGCATTAGCTAAATCTTTGGGTGTTGAAGGCCCAACCAGTAGTCCAACTTTTTCTTTAGTTAATGAATACCAAACCATTGACAATAAGTTACTTTATCATTTTGACATGTACCGATTAAAAAATGAAACCGAAGCACTAGATATGGGAATTGATGAATACTTATATTCTGGCAACTGGTGTTTTATTGAATGGGCAGAAAAAATACCTAATTTAATTCCTGAAACACATTCCATAGTTAAAATAAAATTAGTCTCCAACGGAAAAAGAACACTTCTATTGACTTGTTAAGCAGAAAATTTTGTAAATTGCTGCAAATAATTCAGAAGACTATTTATGGCACTTACTCCATTTACAAAGCAACAACTACTTCCTCAAGAAGAAAAGTTAGAAATAGCTCGTCATAAAAGCGAACTTTTTATTGGTATTCCCAAAGAAACCAGTTTTCAAGAACGAAGAATTTGCTTGACTCCTGATGCGGTAAATTCGCTTATTTCTCATGGACATCGAATACTATTAGAATCGGGTGCAGGTTTGAGTTCTAGTTATTCGGATAAAGAATACAGTGATGCTGGTGCCGAAATTACAAATGACACTAAAAAAGTATTTAGTTGCCCTATCCTACTAAAAGTAGAGCCTTTGACTATTGAAGAAATTGAGTTGATTAATAGAGAAGCGATTGTTATTTCTGCCATTCAATTAAAAACCAGAAAAGCCGATTATTTTCAAGCACTCAAAAAAAAGAAAGTTACAGCACTAGCTTTTGAATACATTAAAGATGAAGACGGATCCTATCCTGCCGTGAAATCATTAAGCGAAATTGCCGGAACAGCTTCTATACTTATTGCTGCCGAATTGATGATAAACAATCAATTTGGAAAAGGCTTGTTATTTGGAAATATTACAGGCGTCCCTCCTACTGATGTGGTGATTCTTGGCGCTGGAACAGTAGGCGAATTTGCAGCCAAAACTGCTTTAGGATTAGGAGCTAATGTAAAAGTATTCGATAATTCGATTACTAAATTAAGACGTTTGCAAAACAATTTAAACCAGCGTATTTTCACTTCCACCATTCACCAAAAATCATTACTAAAAGCCTTGCGCCGTTGTGACGTTGCGATTGGCGCAATGCGAGGCAAAGAGCGTTGTCCTGTGGTAGTCACTGAAACTATGGTAGAACACATGAAAAAAGGTGCCGTTATTGTAGACGTAAGCATTGATACGGGTGGTTGTTTTGAAACATCGGAAGTAACGACTCATGAAAAACCTACGTTCATAAAAAACAATGTTATTCATTATTGTGTGCCCAATATTCCTTCTCGGTATTCTAAAACGGCTTCATTATCTTTAAGCAATATTATTACTCCATTTTTAATTCAAATTGCTGATGATGGTGGGCTTGAGAGCGCTATTCGTATCGATAAAGGTCTCAAAAATGGCGTCTATTTGTATCACGGTATCTTAACCAACAAAGCCATAGGCGAATGGTTTAATATTCCGGATAGCGACATTAATTTAATTGTTTTTTAACAGAACTTTAAATTACATTTGCAAAAAAAATAACAGATGACTTTTAGATATCGCTTTTCCTATTATTTAATTGGTTTTATAATGGGATTGTTTTTTGTGGCAATGGTTTTTAGTGGTAAAGACACGCGTTGCAATTACTTTCCGAATGCTCGAGTTTTGAATGATTTGAGAAACAAACCATTTACTTTTTCGGACAAAGCACAACAAATATTAGCCCAAAAATGGGTTGACACTTCGGATATTAAAAATTCGTTAACATATGGTGATGTCGATTTTGACAAAAGCAATATCTCTTTCGAAAAAGGGAAGCTTTATATTATTGAAGGCAAGACAAAAAACAACCAACCAATCATTTTAGAAGTTGTTAATTACTCGAATAAAGCAGTTTTAAAAGACATTATTAAGAAATAGGGATTCAACCTAGAAACAACATTTTATAATGGCACGATTCAAAGAAAACGATTTACCTAAATCAAAAATTACGGCAACTTCTCTTCAAAAAGCCACACTTATATTTCAATATGCCGGAAACCATCGTTGGAAATTTTATTTAGGATTGGTTTTCTTGCTTTTAACTAGTGTAACAGCATTGGCTTTTCCTAAATTTATGGGAATGTTGGTGGACTGTGTCAATAAAAAAGACGGGCATCAAGCCAATTTAATAGCATTAGGACTTGGATTGGTTTTGCTTTTGCAATCTGTTTTTTCGTTTTTTAGACTTTCATTATTTGTAAATTTTACAGAAAACACCTTGGCTAATGTTCGTTTAGCATTGTACACTAATTTGGTAAAATTACCCATGTCCTTTTTTTCTCAAAAACGAGTGGGAGAATTAAACAGTAGAATTAGCAATGATATCAGTCAGATACAAGACACACTTACTACTACAATTGCTGAATTTTTACGTCAGTTTATATTGATTATAGGGAGTTTTGCCATGTTGGCCAGTATTAATATTAAGTTGACTATTATGATGGTTTCAGTAGTTCCGTTGGTTGGAGTTGCTGCAGTTATTTTTGGTCGATTTATTCGTAAGTATTCTAAGAAAGTTCAAGATGAAGTTGCCGATAGTCAGGTTATAGTAGAAGAAACCATGCAAGGAATTAGTATTGTTAAAGCTTTTGCTAACGAGTGGTATGAAATAGGTCGGTATAAAGATAAAATTAAAGATGTTGTTAAAATTGCCATTAAAGGTGGACTTTTTAGAGGGTATTTTGCTTCCTTCATTATTGTGTGTTTGTTTGGGACTATAGTAGCTGTTGTGTGGTATGGAGTTGTATTGAGTATTGCAGGTGAAATTACAGTGGGTGAATTGTTTACTTTTATACTATATTCTAGTTATGTTGGAGCATCGTCAGGCGGAATTGCCGAATTGTATGCACAAATGCAAAAAGCCATTGGTGCCACCGAAAGAGTTTTCGAATTGTTAGAAGAAACCCCCGAAAAAATTAATAGCTCCCCATTGGCAGTAGCCCAAAAAATTAAAGGGAATGTGACTTTTAAAAATGTAAAGTTCAGTTATCCTTCCAGAAAAGAAATACAGGTTTTAAAAGACGTGAGTTTTACTGCCAACTTTGGACAAAAAATAGCTATTGTAGGCCCGAGTGGTGTTGGAAAATCGACTATAGCTTCACTCCTACTTCGGTTTTATGACATTGAGGGTGGCGCCATTGAAATTGATGGAAAAAGTCTTTATGATTTTGATTTAGAAACCCTTCGTGGCAATATGAGTATTGTACCCCAAGATGTGATTTTATTTGGTGGAACCATAAAAGAGAACATCGCTTATGGTAAACCTTATGCTACTGAAGAAGAAATTTTTATAGCTGCTAAACAAGCCAATGCTTTAAACTTTATAGAAGGATTCCCAGAGCAATTTGAAACTATTGTGGGCGAAAGAGGGATTAAGTTATCAGGCGGACAGCGTCAACGTATAGCTATTGCTCGAGCCTTACTTAAAAACCCTAGCATCCTAATTTTAGACGAAGCCACTTCATCTTTAGATAGTGAAAGTGAAAAGTTGGTACAAGAAGCCCTAGAAATTTTAATGGAAGGCAGAACGAGTATTATTATTGCACATCGTCTTTCTACCATTCGTAGTGCAGATCAAATATTAGTTCTTGATAATGGTATAATTACTGAACAAGGTACACATCAGGAATTGATTGCTTTAGAAAATGGAATGTATAAAAACCTGAGTAACTTACAATTTAGTAATTCGTAGTTTTTTTAAGGTTTAACTTAATGATACGAATAATTTTAATGAATATTTCAAGTTAGTTCATGGCGTCTTTTACTCCTTAACAAACTTCCCACTAGCACTTCCTTTATTAGAACTCACTTTTATAAAATAATTCCCGGTTTTTAAATTGGAAACATCAACTTGTTTTGTTAGTTGTGTATTAGGAATTACTAATACTTGTTGTCCTAATGTATTAAAAATACTAATTGAAGAAAGCTCTATTTGTTTCTTAACATCAATATTCAAGACTTGTTTTGCTGGATTTGGAAACACATTAAAATAAGTTGAAAACTCAAAATCTTGATTTCCTAAACTTTGAAGCACAGAAGTCGTAGCCGTATTGGTTACAATTGGAAAATTATAATCAAAATAAATGCTAGCGGTATTGCTGAATGAATCCCCAACCACTAAACTCGGTTTTGTTTTGATTTTAAAAGCCACATAACCGTCATTTGTAGCGTCCTCAAAAGGTAAATTGATATTTTCGAAAATAAACTCTACTTTGTTGGTTTCTGAAATTTTAGTTACAAAAGGATGACTTCCTTGCGTTACCACTAATGAACTAATATCAAATTTAGAAGTGTCAATCATGTCTTTTACCACGACATTTTCTGCCTCAGCGGTTCCTTTGTTTTCAAAACGAATCATGTAATGCACATATTTACCTAGCGCACTTGGTGGAATAGTTGCTCCTTCTAAACAGGTTTTATCATTTGGGTCATAAGAACCAACAACCAATTGACTCAAAACAAATGAATTATCAACGGGCTGTTCATCTTCATTAACAGGATTTATTACTGCTGTAAAACTCAAACGATCGTTGTTGTTTACTGCTGGAGTTTCCGTGGGAGAATTGACATTCAAAGTAAGTTCAATTTTTCGAGTTTCAAATGGTTTCAAATCAGTAAAATTCCATGATAAATTATTTACACTTTGATTAGTAACTAGAGGATTTGCTGTGACCAAATCTAAAACGGCATCATCGAAAGTAAGGTTTACTGAACCTGATTGTGTTTGATTTCCTTTGTTTTTATAAATAATTGTATACTTAGCATCAAAGCCTGCTCGTGTTCTTGTTATTGGCAAGACAGCAACCTCTAAATCAGGATGAATCCCATTGGCAGTAATACAAAAATCTTGTGTAAATGGACTCGTTTGCGTTGGGAAAGTTACCACTGTATTAGTTGGCGAAACCATAAAATAACTTGGGTTTTCTAGAACTGGAGTAATAGTCTGCATTCCTTCTTGAACAGAAATAGTATAATTGCCTGTTGTATTCGCAATTAAACTTCCTGAAACAGTACCATTTAAAATATTGAATTCTAAATTTGGGTAATTTGTATCTGCAACATCACAACCATTATTGTTATTGTCAAGTTTAGTATTTCCTTGAATGGTATAAAATGTTCCTCCTGGATTAAAACTACAATAAGAATTAACATTGACACCTGTAATACCATTTTTCGAGAAATAATCAACTATTTCACTAATCTTATTCTCATTTGTACAAACATAAACAAGATTTGGATTATTAGTAAAATTGCAAGAAGTAATATTTAACTTATTACTCCCTTTGATTGATATTTGTTTTAAGTTAGGATTATTATTACAAGTAAGTCCATTTAGAAATGTCAAATTACTAGCATCTATGAACTCAAGCAGATTATCATTACAATATAACCCATATAAGCTTGGTATGCCTCCTAAATTTAATGATGAAAGCTGGTTATTTGAACACTCTAGATACCATATATTTAAACCGCTTATATCAAGTGAAGTGAGTTGATTACTAGAACATATTAAATTAGATATTTTTAATTTGCCACTTAAATCTAGCGAAACAAGTTTATTCGCACCACAATTTAAATCAACAAGATTTAATAAATCTTCTAAATTTAGAGAAACGAGTTGATTTCTACTACAATAAAAAGTGCCGAGGTTGACTAAGCCTTGTAAGTTTAGCGAAACGAGTTTATTTCCACTACAATCTAACTCAGTAAGATTTGATAACCCATCTACATTTAGTGAAACGAGTTGATTTGAACGACAAACTACACTTTCAAGATTTATTAAATTCTTTACATCAAGAGAAGTGAGTTGATTTGAACTACATCTTAATTTATTAAGATTTAATAACCCATCTAAGTTTAACGAAACAAGTTTATTTGATTCGCAATCTAAATCAGTTAAATTACTAAAACTAGATATTCCTGACAATGATATAATATTTGAGCTACTAATCCATAAAGTTGCTACATTTTGAGCTTCACTTATCTGAATGTTACCATCATTATTGGCATCAATCTTAATAGGTTTTCCCAATGAATTTAGAGCTATATAGGTATTGGTATCAGACTTTAAGAGCTTCGCCTTAAAATTTGAATCAGTAATATTCACAATCTGCGCGTTTACCCCATTAAAGACCAACAGCCCCATTACTAAAAAGTATAATATTCTCATAAAAAATAGATTAAAGTGTAAATGTATAAAAATTAAGAAAACAGTTGTGTTTTTTCTACATACAAAGTCAGAATTACTCTTTAAGGTAAAAACTAGTAATTGTTTAAGAATAAATAAGTTATAATGAAATAAAATGATTACATTTACAGTAACTTTAAATAACAAACTTTTGAAAACGAAATTATTAGCCTTATCTCTTGCAATTATTACTTTATCATCTTGTAAACAAACTGCTAACGAAGTTGGTGTAGTCGATGATTCTAAACAAATTACTATCGATTCTATGAATGCTGTCATGGCAAAAAAAGATGTAGAAATGGCGAAGCAAAAGTCAATCGATTCAATGAAAACTATAATGGCAACTCAACGATCGAAACAATTGACAACGGTTCAAAATTCTGCAACAGTTACTCCAAAGAAAAAAGGATGGAGTAATGCTGCGAAAGGGGCTGTTATTGGTGCAGGTGTTGGTGCAGTAACAGGTGCATTGGTTAGTAAAAAACATGGTGAAGGAGCAATTATTGGTGGTTTAGCTGGAGCTGGTGTTGGAGCAGGTACTGGTGCCATAATAGATTCAAAAAAGAATAAATAAAATTATAACCCTAAATATTTTAGGATACCAATTTACAACATCAATTTGAATGCTTTTTTTGTTTATGCTCCTCGATACTTTTTAAAAAATCGAAATGACGCAGAACAAATCTTCTTAATACGATTCTTGACTGATTAACAGGTATTTAATCTTTAGATTCTAAAAAATTACCTTGTATTATATAATCATTTAATACAAGGTAATTTTTTGAACGCTTTTCTCAATTTTTATTAAAACAGTTAAACCTTAGTTCATAATTTTTAATTTTAAAAAGCAACGTTCCATCTAGGCAATCGTGCGTTTTCGTCTAAGAAATTTTGCAAAATCAATGCTTCGATATAAGTAGGAATTACTTTAGTTTTGGCATTAAAGGTTTCGTACCAATACACTTCTAAACTCGCAATGTTTTCAGATTTCATTTGAGTTGGCCAAGTATACTTTCTTCCTGTTTTTGCAAATTGATGTCCGTTTACTATTTTGTCAAAAAGACCGCCATTTTTGCTTTTTAGCGTTCCGTCATTCTGAACAGTTCCAGTAGAACCTACCATAATCAATTCTTTTTCTTCTCCATCAACTGCATATACTAGAAATACGCCACTTCCGTTTTCAGATGCGTTGCAAACTTCTTCTAAACTATCGTTTGTTGTATAATTGAAACTATTGTTGGTTTTAAACTTTTTTAATTCTTTGTACATAGTGTTTATTCGGTAATTTGTTATTGTATTGATTTGATAATTTGTCCAAATCTGTATGGCTTATTATTTTAAAAATAAAAACTCCACGTTTTGTGGAGCTTTTAAGTTGATTAACTATAGCGAAGTTATTTCATTTAGAAATACTATCTATCCCATGATTTCTTTTACTTTTTTACCTATTTCAGCAGGAGAATCTACCACGTGAATACCACATTCTTTCATAATTCTTTTCTTCGCTTCCGCTGTATCATCAGCACCACCAACAATTGCACCTGCGTGGCCCATTGTTCTTCCTTTTGGAGCAGTTTCACCAGCAATGAAACCTACAACTGGTTTGCGATTTCCGTCCGCTTTTATCCATTTTGCAGCATCAGCTTCAAGTTGACCACCAATTTCACCAATCATAACAATGCATTTGGTGTCTGGATCATTCATCAATAATTCAACCGCTTCTTTAGTAGTAGTTCCAATAATTGGATCTCCGCCAATCCCAATAGCAGTCGTGATTCCCATCCCTTGTTTTACTACTTGATCAGCAGCTTCATAGGTTAATGTTCCTGATTTAGACACAATACCAACAGTTCCTTTTTTGAAAACAAAACCAGGCATAATCCCTACTTTTGCTTCACCAGGAGTAATTACACCTGGGCAATTTGGACCAATTAATCTACAGTCTTTTCCTTGAATGTATTGATACGCTTTAATCATATCAGCAACAGGAATACCTTCGGTAATAGTTATAATTACTTTAATTCCGGCTTCAGCAGCTTCCATAATGGCATCGGCAGCAAAAGCAGGTGGAACAAAAATGATCGTTGTATCAGCCCCAGCTTGTTCAACAGCATCTTTTACTGTATTAAAAACAGGTCGCTCTAAATGAGTTGTACCACCTTTCCCAGGAGTAACACCACCAACAACGTTAGTTCCGTATTCAATCATTTGAGAAGCGTGAAAAGTTCCTTCACTTCCTGTAAAACCTTGAACAATGATTTTAGAATCTTTATTAACTAAAACACTCATGATATATTTTTTATGTAGTTTTTAAAATTGTGTTGCAAAAGTAAGGTTTTGAAAATTACTTTTGAAGTTTTTTAATCAAAATAATTTAGGATAATTGACTCATTTGATAGCCACGGTAAAGTTTGTCGTCTTTGATTTCCCAAATCACTATGAAATGTGCCAAAAGCATTTCTTCTCTAGGGTTTTCAATTGTTTTTATGTAATGCGAATAACGCACAGAAACTAAATTTCCTTCTTCTAAAATATGGCTGATACTAACTTTTGAACGAATGTAGGCTTTACTTAATGCAGTAGCGATGTCTAATAAACCCTTGCGATCCATTTTAATAAAACCTTTTGTACTGTTCCACTCCAAGATAACTTCTGGATGTAAATAAATATCTAAAACAGTTGCATTGATTAAAGCATCCGATTTATAAAAATCCTGTACAATTTGTTTAGCAGACATAATTATTTTAGTTTATTTAAAATCTCAGGGATTTTTTTAATATTAGCCAATTGTTTGAGTTTTTCTCTCGATTCCTGTATAGGAGTTCCAAAATACGATTTTCCGCCTTCAACCGATTTGGTGACTCCAGTTTGCCCCATAATTATGGCTTTTGTTCCAATGGTTATTCCGCTAGTGGTACCAACTTGTCCCCAGAGCGTAACCTCATCTTCTATAATTACGCAACCTGCAATTCCAGTTTGGGAGGCGATAAGGCATTTTTTTCCAATAACCGTATCGTGTCCTACATGTACTTGATTGTCTATTTTGGTTCCTTCACCAATAGTAGTATCGCCAGTAACTCCTTTATCAATAGTGCAAAGAGCTCCAATACCTACATTGTTTTCAATAACCACTCTTCCGCCAGAAACTAATTGGTCAAAACCATCTGGTCGTTTTTTATAATAAAAAGCATCGGCACCCAAAATAGTTCCTGCATGAATAATAACATTATCACCAATAATAGTATGATCGTATATGGAAACATTTGAATGAATCAAACAATTTTTTCCAATAACAACATTATTTCCAACAAAAGTATTTGGCTGAATTACAGTTCCTTCCCCTATTTTAGCAGAAGAAGCAATTGAAGTATTAGAAAACTGAAAAGGCTTGAAATGTCTCGTTAAGGTATTGAAATCTCTAAAAGGATCATCAGAAATTAATAACGCTTTGCCATCAGGACAATATACTTTTTTGTTTATTAAAACTATTGTAGCGTCAGATTGTAGTGCTTTATCATAATATTTTGGATGATCTACAAAAACAATATCTCCTGGCTCAACCACATGAATTTCGTTCATGCCATAAACGGAAAAGTTTCTGTCACCTACAAATTCGCAATTCAACAAATTGGCTATTTCTTCTAAAGAATGAACTTTTGGAAATTTCATATTACATTACTTAACGCGTTCCATATAATTCCCGTTGGAGGTATCAATTTTGATTTTATCGCCTTCATTAATAAATAAAGGAACGTTTATAGTAGCACCTGTTTCAACAGTTGCCGATTTTGTAGCATTTGTAGCCGTATTTCCTTTTACTCCTGGTTCCGCATAGGTCACTTCTAAAACTACAGAAGCGGGCATATCTACTGAAAGAGGTAAATCGGTTTCTGTATTAATGCTTACCATTACGTTTTCTCCTTCTTTTAACAATTCAGGAGAATCAAGAATACTTTTGTTTAAAGAGATTTGCTCGAAAGATTCTACATTCATAAAATGAAATAAATCGCCTTCTGGATATAAAAACTGAAATTTATGATTCTCTACTCGAACTTCTTCAATTTTATGGCCCGCAGAAAAAGTATTGTCTAGTACTTTACCATTAGAAAGACTTTTGAGCTTTGTTCTAACAAAAGCAGGTCCTTTCCCTGGTTTAACATGAAGAAATTCAATAATTTTATAAATATCGTTGTTGTATTTTATGCACAATCCGTTTTTAATATCTGATGTTGATGCCATTATAATTTATGATTTTAGATTTATATTTTTAGATTTATGATTCATGAATAAAGAACCCATCTTCTATTTTTTTGACGTGTTGATTTTAATATTTATTGATTCGAATCAACGAATAACCCATTAAATATTTTTTTAATAATTCCCCGAATAGCCTTTCATTACTCCTCTTGATGAGTTTCTGATAAAATCTAAAATCTCGTCACGTTCTGGTGTTGCTTCCATTTCTGCTTCGATAATTCCTATTGCTTGAGTGTTGTTGTAATTTTTTTGATACAGAATTCTATAAATATCTTGAATTTCTCGTATTTTTTCAGATGTAAATCCTCTTCTTCTTAATCCAACTGAATTGATACCAACATAAGACAAGGGCTCTTTTGCGGCTTTAGTATATGGGGGAACGTCTTTTCTAACCAAAGACCCTCCAGAAACCATAGCATGATCACCAATTGATATAAATTGATGAATGGCTGCTAAACCGCCAATAACCGCATATTTACCTATCGTAACATGCCCTCCTAATAAAACACCATTAACAATAATAGAATTATCGCCAACTATGCAATCGTGAGCCACGTGTGCTGCTGCCATTATTAAGCAATTATTTCCAATGAGAGTTTGTCCTGAGGCAATTGTTCCTCTATTAATAGTTACACATTCTCTAATGGTACAATTGTCACCAATTATAGCTAGAGAATCTTCTCCTCCAAATTTTAGATCTTGTGGAACCGCCGAAATAACTGCTCCTGGAAAAATATTACAATTTTTTCCTATTCTAGCGCCTTCCATAATGGTTACATTAGAACCTATCCAAGTTCCATCACCAATGATTACGTTGTTATGAATGGTTGTAAAAGGCTCTATTACTACATTTTTGGCTATTTTTGATCCCGGATGAACGTATGCTAAAGGTTGATTCATGTTCTTTTCTTTATTGTTTTCTTGCGATTTGCGCCATCAATTCGGCTTGAGCTACTAACTTTCCATTAGCATAGGCATTTGCTTGCATGTGACAAATACCTCTTCGAATAGGTGTAATCAAATCACATTTGAATATTAAAGTATCTCCAGGCAATACTTTGTTTTTGAACTTAACATTATCAATTTTCATGAAAAAAGTCAGGTAATTTTCTGGGTCAGGAACGGTGCTTAAAACCAGTATCCCTCCAGTTTGAGCCATCGCTTCTACAATAATAACTCCAGGCATTACTGGTGCTTCTGGAAAATGCCCAACAAAAAAACTTTCATTCATAGTTACATTCTTCATTCCAACTACATGGCTTTCAGACATTTCTATAATTCTGTCAATAAATAAGAATGGAGGACGATGTGGCAAGATACTCATGATTTTATGAATATCCATCAATGGTTCTTTATGTAAATCGTAATAAGGAATTTGATTTCGTTGTTCAATTTTAATAATTTTAGACATTTTTTTAGCAAACTGCGTATTTACAAAATGTCCGGGTTTATTAGCAATTACTTTTCCTTGAATCCTTGATCCAATAAGCGCTAAATCGCCTATAACATCTAATAATTTATGTCTCGCCGCTTCGTTTGGGTAATGCAATGTCAAATTATCTAAAATGCCATTTGGTTTTACTGAAATATCTTCTTTTCCGAATGCCACTTTTAAATGATTCATGGTTTTCTCCGAAATTTCTTTATCAACATAGACTATCGCATTGTTTAAGTCACCTCCTTTTATTAAACCTTCGTCTAAGAGTGCTTCTAATTCGTGAAGGAAACTAAACGTTCTAGAATCTGCAATTTCAGTTTTAAAATCGGCAATGTTTTTAAGATTAGCATTTTGAGTCCCTAATACTTTAGTCCCAAAATCGACCATTGCAGTTACTTGATATTCATCACTTGGCATTAAAATAATTTCGCTTCCAGTAGCTTCATCTGTAAATGAAATAATTTCTTTTACGACATATACGTTTCTTTTAGCGTCTTGTTCTTCAACTCCAACTTTTTCAATAGCTTCGACAAAAAATTTAGCTGAACCATCCATGATAGGCAATTCAGAGGCATCTAATTCAATAATTACATTATCGACATCACATCCTACAAAAGCAGCTAAAACGTGCTCCGGAGTTTGAATTTTCACACCTAATTTTTCTAAATTTGTGCCACGTTGTGTATTTACAACATAGTTAGCATCCGCTTCAATAATTGGGCTACCTTCTAAATCGACACGAACAAAAGTATAACCATTATTTACTGGTGCTGGTTTAAAAGTTACTTTTACTTCTTTTCCAGTGTGAAGTCCAACTCCAATAAGAGAAATTTCACTCTTGATGGTTTTTTGTTTAACCATAGCTTAATCTTTATTATTTATAGTTTTTTTTAATTCCTCGAATTCTGAAATAATTTTAGGTAAATTTTTAAAATGAACATACGATTTGCTAAACTCAGTATACCCAAATGTAGGGCTGCCTTGTAATACCTCTCCGTCTTTTACGTTTCTGCCTACTCCTGATTGTGCTTGTATGCGAACATTATTACCAATAGTTAAATGTCCTGCAAAACCCACTTGACCTCCAATCATGCAATTTTTACCGATTTTTGTAGAACCTGCAATTCCTGTTTGCGCTGCAATTACGGTATTTTCCCCTATTTCTACGTTATGCGCCACTTGAATTTGGTTGTCTAACTTTACTCCTTTTCTAATGATTGTAGAACCCATTGTGGCTCTATCAATAGTTGTGCAAGAACCAATATCTACATTATCTTCGATAATTACATTTCCTATTTGAGGAATTTTCGAATAAGTTCCATCGGCGTGCGGTGCAAAGCCAAAACCGTCAGAACCAATTATCGCACCTGAATAAATAGCACAATTATTACCAATTATTGTTTCTGAAAACACTTTTGCTCCAGCAAAAATCGTTACATTATCCCCTATTATTACATTGTCACCTACGAAACAATTGGGATAAATTTTGACATTATCTCCTAAAACAACGTTGTTACCTATATAACTAAAACTTCCCAAATACAATTCAGAACCATATTTAACATTTTCAGAAATTACCGAAGGTTGTTCGATTCCGCTCTTATTGTTTTTTACATGATTGTAATATTCTAATAACTTTGAGAATGCCTGATAGGCATCTTCAACTTTAATTAGCGTTGTTGTTAAGTCGTTTTCAGGAATAAATGTGTTGTTTACTATCGTTACAGAGGCTTGTGTAGTATAAATATAATTTAAATATTTTGGATTGGACAAAAATGTAAGCGAACCTAAAGTTCCTTCTTCAATTTTAGACAACCTAAAGACTTCAACCATAGGGTTGCCTACAATTTCTCCTTCTAAAATACCCGCTATTTGTTCTGCAGTAAATTTCATTTTAATGTATAATACTTTCCTATATTTTAAATCAAACCAAGTAAATTAGGTTTTATTACAATATGAAAAAGCAGATTGGCCTATTTAACATTGACAAAAATATAAAAAATAGATTTTAGTTACTACTTTTCGAGTAGTTGTTTTGGAAAACAAATATAATATTTGATTACTGATTTTGATAATGCTTTTAAATTTAACTGATCGGATGCTTCAACTACATCTTCTATTGTCTTATCTTTCTTTAAAATTCGAATAGGTTCAGCCTCTTTGCTATAGGCTTGGTTCTTGATTTTTCCTTTGAAAATAAAATAATGAGCATCTTGTTGTGAAATAGCATTCTCTTTTGAAAATCGATCGAATAGTTGCTGGATTTCTTCAATAGGAAACTTCTCACTACTTAATTTAACTTTAAGTAAATCTCTATTGATAATCATTTTGCTTAATGAACTTAGAATAAAATCGTCGTTATGTTGCCAATTTTTTAAAGCGCTAATAATATCATAATCATCTAATTGAGAGAATTCATTCAAAACAATACCATCAAAGTCATTTAACTCGACTTTATTTTGCATAAAAAACAATAAAGGCTTGCTGCAAGGCAAAATAATACCCTTTTGAGTCAACTCCTTGGCTCTTTTTAAAACCTTTGTCAAGATTAATTCGGCTACCAGACTGGTTTTATGTAAATAAGCTTGCCAATACATTAATCGTCTGGCCATTAGGAACTTCTCAACCGAGTAGATTCCTTTTTCTTCAATTACCAATACATCATCAACAACGTTCATCATTTGTATCAATCGATCAGAATTGATGTTACCTTCAGCCACACCAGTATAAAAACTATCGCGTTTCAGATAATCCATTCTATCCATATCTAACTGACTGGAAATAAGTTGCAACATGAACTTTCTATTGTAATCCCCTTTAAATATTTGAATTGCCAAAGCTAACTTTCCGTCAAACTCTTCATTGAGTTTTTCCATGAAAAGTAATGATATGGATTCGTGATTTACATTTTCTACAATACTGTGTTCCATAGCATGCGAAAAAGGGCCATGACCAATATCGTGTAATAAAATAGCAATAAACAACGCATTTTCTTCGTCTTTAGAAATTGAAACGCCTTTAAAACGTAAAACTTCTATGGCTTTTTGCATAATATGCATGCATCCTAAAGCATGATGAAACCGGGTATGATGTGCGCCAGGGTAAACCAAATAGGACATTCCCATTTGAGAGATGCGTCGCAACCGCTGAAAATAAGGATGCTGAATTAAATCGTAAAGTAAGGTATTGGGTAGAGTTATGAATCCGTAAATAGGATCGTTTAATATTTTTAGTTTATTGATTTGACTCACAAGTAATGATTTTTGGAGAATAAATATAAGAAATTTAGCTGTTCAATTATTTAATAATAAAATGAAAGTGAATTTGTAACATAAATAAAATTACGGCAACCATTTATTCTCCCCAAAATTTGGTTTCCGTTTTTCTAAAAAGGCATTTCGTCCTTCTTTGGCTTCCTCAGTCATATAAGCTAATCTAGTCGCTTCGCCAGCAAATACTTGTTGTCCAACCATACCATCATCAGTAAGATTCATTGCAAATTTTAGCATTTTTATAGAAGTTGGTGATTTTTGCAAAATTTCCTGTGCCCATTCATAAGCAGTATCCTCTAGCTCAGCATGCGGAATTACAGCATTTACCATTCCCATATCCATAGCATCTTGTGCAGAATAATTACGACCTAAAAAGAAAATTTCTCTAGCTTTTTTCTGACCCACCATTTTAGCCAAATAAGCCGAACCGTAACCGCCATCAAAACTAGTTACATCGGCATCCGTTTGTTTAAAAATTGCATGTTCTTTGCTCGCTAATGTCAAATCACAAACTACATGCAAACTGTGTCCGCCACCAACTGCCCAACCCGGAACGACTGCAATAACAACTTTTGGCATAAACCGAATAAGGCGTTGCACTTCAAGAATATTTAATCGGTGTTGACCATCTTCTCCAACATATCCTTGATGACCACGTGCATTTTGATCGCCACCGCTACAAAAAGAGTATATTCCGTCTTTAGAAGAAGGTCCTTCGGCAGAAAGCAAAACCACTCCTATAGAAGTATCCTCTTGAGCATCATAAAATGCGGCATATAATTCTGAAGTAGTTTTTGGACGAAAAGCATTGCGCACATCAGGACGATTAAAAGCAATACGGGCTACACCATTGCATTTTTTATAGGTTATATCTTCAAATTCTCTTACGGTTTTCCAATCTATCATTTTAAATCTCAATTATAGTGTTCAAAAAATTAATCTGCATTTTGAATCAAGTAAATACCATCTTCTTTTATCTCAATTTGTTTGTCTTTATACAAAGAACCAATTGCTTTTTTAAAAGTTTTCTTACTCATTTTCAATACCGTTTTGATGTCTTCAGGATGCGAATTGTCATTCAAACGCAAAAAACCACGACTTGCTCTTAGTTCATCCAAAATAATTTGGGCATTGGGTTCGATATTCAAATACCCTTGTATTTGAAAAGAAACATCTATTTTATTATCAGGACGTATTGTTTTGATATAACCACGCATTCTATCTCCAGTACGAATGGAATCGTCATATACTTCATCTTTATAAACCAATCCTTTGTATTTTTCGTTGATGATGACGTTAATACCAATTTCAGTAATATGCGAAACGATTAAATCTACTTCTTCCCCTTTTTCAACCGTTAGGGTATCATTGTTTAAAAACTGATTGGTTTTGCTTGAGGCCACTAATCGATTGGTTTTTTCGTCCATATACAAATAAACGAGATAGCGTTTGCCTTTTTCCATTGGTCGAGCTTGCTCTTTAAACGGAACAAGAATGTCTTTCTCCATTCCCCAATCCATAAAAGCACCCACTTGATTGACATAATTTACCCTTAAAAGTGCAAATTCATTTAATAAAATATAAGGCTCTAATGTTGTGGCTACAGGACGCTCTTCGTGGTCTAAATAAACAAAAACGATAAGCTCCTCGCCTATTTCAAATTCGTTAGGAACGTATTTATTAGGTAAAAGTATGTCGTGAATACCTTCTGGGTCAGCGGTTGGATTTCCTAAAAACAATCCTACTTTAGTATCTCGTAATATGGTTAGTGTATTGTATTTTCCTATTTCAATCATTTCGTATAAGTTGCAAAGGTTCTGAAATGCAAAGGTACAAAGAGGAATTCAAAGTTTTAGAATTATTCGTTTATTGCGATAAAAACAAATTACACTAACTCCTTAAAATACTGCAACAATATCTTATCATTCTGTAATGTTGGTGTAAAAACTTCTAGAATGCTTGGCTTTTCATTTTGGCTGTATAATGCATTTAAAGCTGAAGTTAAACTTTCTGCATCACTGGCAATTGAATATTCAAAACCATACATTTTTGCCAAATGTTCGGCAGTATGGCAATGTGCTGTTTCGAAAAAAGTATTGTATACTTTGGTTTCTTGATGTCCCGGTAAAATTCTAAAAATTCCTCCACCACCATTATTAATAAGAATGATTTTGAAGTTTTTTGGTATGTATTCATTCCATAGTCCATTACTATCGTATAAAAAACCTATATCGCCCGTGATTAAAACCGTTTGCTGTTTGCTAATTACTGCGGCTCCAATTGCAGTTGAAGTACAGCCGTCTATACCACTTGTTCCACGATTGCTAAATACAGAAATACTCGAATCTATTGGGAATAATTGTGCATAGCGAATGGGTGAACTATTACTCAATTGCAACATACTATTTTTAGGTAAACTCGGCAATATAATTTCAAATGCTTTCAAGTCAGAAAACGGAATTTTATCTAAGTATTTTTGATGCTTAATTAGGCGTTGTTTTTTGAAGGCCTTTCCTTTGTCAAAATAATCACTTAAAACGGTTTTGGTAAAAGGTAATATTTGATTAAAAAAATCATTTGGACTCGCCCAAAAATGATGATCTAAACAGCCAAAAGTATTGTAGGCTCTAAGGGGATCTATATGCCAGTGGTGTTTTGGTTTATATTGTCGTAAAAAAGCTTTCACTCTTTTAGAAACAATCATTCCGCCAAAAGTTATTAAAATATCGGGCTGAAAAGCTTTAAAATCTTTCTCTTTAAATGGTGTTATGATAGTATCAATAGTATTCAAAAAAGTAGGATGATTCCAATTTGATGTAGTTTCAGTCATTACCATTATAGAAGGATCATTAGCAATTGCATTCGTAATTTCATCATCGATCTCGTTAGGCGCATTTGTCCCAACTAGAATTAATTTTTTTGCAGCTGAATTCCATAAATTTGTGTAGGCAATGATGTCGTCAATCGCTATGGTTTTATATACTTTAGCAAATGCTGAAATCGTAGGATCTACAGTCATTTTTCGAACCGTTTCATACAAAGGTTCTTCAAATGGTGCATTGATATGCGTTGGTCCTTTTTGAGTATATGCAATGTTTATGGCTTTGTTAATCTTAAAATCATTTTCATTTGATTCGCCTTCAGTAAGATTGGCATTAAACAACGAATGGTTTTGAAACACATTCATTTGCCTGATGGTTTGCCCATCACCAATATCAATTTTTGAGTACGGCCTATCAGCTGAGATTACAACTAATGGAATTTGACTATAAAAAGCTTCAGCGAAAGCTGGATAATAATTTAATAAAGCAGAACCCGAAGTACAAACCAATGCTACTGGCTTATTGAGTTGTTGTGCAATTCCCAATGCAAAAAAAGCGGCACAGCGTTCGTCAGCAATGCTATAACAAGTAAAATCTGGATTATTTACAAATCCCAAAGTTAAAGGTGCATTTCTCGAACCTGGAGAAATGACAATTTGTGTTATACCTTTGGTTAAACAAATTTGAATAATACTTTGAGCTAGTGGAATTTTAGGATAAATCATTATAAGAAATATTGGAACATCTATTTAAACAGAATGTGTAAGCTAACAAATTTAATATTTCACCTCTAAATTTTTAGAAAAAAAGCAGAAACTTTCTTTATATTTGATGAAAGTATCAAAAAATCCGATGAACGTAACAATTAAGTCAGCAACAACTAACGATTTACCTGCAATTTTAGCAATTGTCAATTATTCGATACTACATACTACATCAAATTACAACTATGATATTCAGACTATTGAAATACAAAAGCAATGGTTTACAGCTAAAAAAACTCAAAATTTTCCTGTTATAGTTGCCAAAATTAATGGACAAACTATTGGTTATGGAACCTATGGCACTTTTAGAGAAAAAATTGGCTATCAATTTACTGTAGAACATTCTGTTTATGTTTCTGAAAATTATATTGGAAAAGGAATTGGGAAATTATTATTAAATGAATTAATTCAATTGGCAAAAACAAATGGATATCATACTATGATTGGCGCTATAGATGCTGATAATTCTGGAAGCATTGCTTTTCATAAAAAATTTGGATTTAAAGAGTGCGGCATTATAAAAGAGGCTGGTTTTAAATTCGGAAAGTGGCTAGACCTATTATTTATGCAACTAATATTAATTGATTAGAAATCAATTTTTTATCCAATTAATAATAACATTATCTGTTGGCAAAACCTGTGGTGAAATCACCTTCTCTAATTCGCCTTTTTCATTGATTAAATACTTTTGAAAATTCCACTCTACTTCTGAATCTTGCAATCCGTTTTTTGATTTTTGTGTCAAAAATTGATATACTTTATCCATATCGTTTCCTTTAACTGAAATTTTACTCATCATAGGAAAAGTGACACCGTAATTTTGTTGACAAAAAGCGCCTATTTCTTGATTTGTTCCAGGCTCCTGTTGACCAAAATTATTAGCCGGAAATCCAATGATTATAAAATTTTTGTCCTTATATTCTTTATAGATTTTTTCTAAATCTTTATATTGTGGAGTCAAACCGCATTTCGATGCAGTATTTACAATCATTATCTTTTTCCCTTTTAGAGTTGCAAAATCAAAGGTTTTGCCTGATAAATCCTCCACTTTAAATTGATAGATGTTTTGTTTTTCCATAACAGTAGTTTTAGTAACGGTTTTAGTTTGACTTTGTCCTTGGCACCCTACCAATAAAAAGACACTTATTGCAATTGTAATTATTTTTTTCATTGTAAATTTTTTATAAAAATAATTTAAATAGTCCAGTTAATGTGATGAGCAATTATTAAAGTTTTATTAATCTTTAATGAAAAACCCATTGATAAAATAACCAATGGGTTTAACAACAAAAAACAAACAAAACATCTTTAGAATCTAAACAATATTTTTGCCTTCATAAAAAAAGGCGTTCCAGGTGTAAAGTGAATTTCTTCAACACTTTGGGTTTCATTTTTCAATTGCGATTCAGTAGCAAACTGGGTTTCATTCCATTTAGTATTAAAAATATTTTCAACAGAAACACCAAAAGTCATATTCTTATACTCGTAATTAATATTGACATCAGAAACCATATACCCGTTTGCTACAATAGAATTATCTTCGTTGGCTGGACGACTTTTTAAATAACGGTATCGAAGTCCGCCAGAAAATCCATTTAATTTATTGATACTCAAACCTCCTGTAGAAGTAAAATCGGGTGCCAAAGGAATATAATCTTGACCCGATGGTGCATCGATACTTCGTGCATGTGTATAATTAATATCGGTATCAAAAAACAACCAATCTATCAATTGATAACGCAATCCCAAATCAAAGCCCATTCTTCTTGATTTACCGCTTGGCTCTACAATTCCAGCATCGCCAACATAAACAAACTCTTGCTCTAAATACAAATACCATAAGGCTGAGTTGATAACCAATTTTGGAAACGGTTTGAAAATTGTACCCAAATCGGTTCCGATGGCTGTTGGCAAAATCTTCTCACCTGTTTGCGCTACTACAACTCGAGTATCATTAGAGTGAAAACCAAGTCCCGATTTTAAATACAGTTGCAAATTGTTATTCGCCGAATAAATAAAATTAAGTTTTGGCGAAATCTTTACTTTATCTTCGCTTTGTGTTGTAAAGTCAGGTGCCAATTTATCCTGATAATTGAATTTGAAATAATCCAATCGGATGGCCGGATTTATCTTAAATTTTCCAAAAGTATATTCAGCATTTACATAGGAAAAGATATTGCTTTGATCGATATCGCCTAGTTTCAAGGTTTGCAACGTGGTAAATCTTCCCACTGTGTGCGATAATTCTGTATTTTTTGTAGCATCTGCTCTAAATCCAAAACCTATTTGGTATAAAGCTTTTGTATACTTTTTGTTTAATTCCGTATTCAAACCATAAATATCTCTGCTTTCTTTTTGACGTATTTGATCGCCATTGATTGGGTCTTCCAAAAAGAAAGTGAAATTAGAAAACAACTCAAAATTATAGTTGGAATAAAAAGCATTCGACTTTAAAAAAGCAGTTTCATTAATTGGTTTTATCAAAGCCACATTCACATTCGTTCTTGCTGTATTTCCGCCCTCTGTAGCATCAACAGCACCAAATCTAGATAGTAATCCATTATCAACCAAGCGTTGCGGAATTTGTCCGGAAGCATTCCACTTACTCGTAAAACGAGATGCAATTATTGATAGTTTACTATTGTCGGCCATGACACTCGTGTATTTTCCAAATAAATTGATTCTTGAAAAATCTTGTGGCGCATCAAAAGGACCATCCGTTAAAATATATTCGGTAGCCAAATAGGCATTTTGGTTTCTGTTTTTATCTAATAAATTGAAAACTCCAACGGTTCTCAAGGTATTAAACTGACCCGCTTCAACACTTACAGCACTTTTATCAACTCGTTCTTTTGTACTAAAATCAACATATCCTGCAGTAGTAAAATCTCCTTTGTTGGCATAATAGGTTCCTTTTCCAAAGTCAATCTTATCAACCGTTTCTGGAATGACAAAATGCAAATCGGCATAGCCTTGACCATGCGCATGCGATACCATGTTTACAGGCATTCCATCAACCGAAATTCCAATATCTGTTCCGTGATCGATGTCGAAACCTCTCAGAAAAATCTGCTCTGCTTTGCCTCCACCGGCATGTTGTCCAATAAATAATCCAGGGACTTTTCGCAAAATTTCTTGTGAAGAATTTACGGGCACGGTTTGCAAATCTATTTTTGAAATTACATTCATAGCATTCAATCGAGGTTGAATAACCACTTGATCCAATTTATAAATGTCGTTATCTAAAACAATTGTAAAATCATTGCTTTGGAAAATATAATCTGTTTTTTTAAAACCCAATGATGCTATTTTCAATACATCTCCTTTGTTGGTTTTATCAATACTAAAAGCACCAAATTCATTGGTATGCACATGGCTTTGCGAATTGGTATTGATTATATAGGCATTATCAATCGGATTACCAATAGAATCTTTAACCACTCCCTTTTGCATTTGACTTTGAGCAAAAGCAAAGAAAAGTAACGCAAGAAGTGTGTATAAATTTCTCATTACAAAGTGATTATTTTCTTCTCTAAATTTGGACCCAATTCAAAAGTGCTTTTTAATAATTCTTCTTTTATTGGAGCAATTTTAGTAGTCAGATTATTGGCTTTATAGATGGTTGCCAAATGGTAATTCAATTTAGGTTCGAAGGATTTTCCAACTACATATTTTTGCTCAATTTCTAATGCTTTTTTGGCATCACCTAAATTATAATAGGACCAAGCCAATAAATCATAGGAATCTGGAGTAGGTCGATGCTCAACTTCAATTTTAGCGATTTGTAATGCTTTTGTAGCGGTAATTTTATCATCTGCATAAATCAACGTATTGTATTTGTTATACATCGCACCATAATTAATGGTTTTTAGCATATTGAAATAAGCCGTTACATTTTCATTTTTTAATACTTCATTATTTTCAAATTCAGCAATTTGAGCTTTAAGCAAATAGAAATCAGGAGTGTGATGTCTTTTTGAAATGTTATCAATAATTCTAGTAGCTTCTTTGGTGTTTTTTTCATGCGAAAAAGCAATCCAAGCTATTCCTTTTAACGCATAACTATTATTAGGTTCTATTTCAAGCGTTTTTAAATAATATTCATAGGATTTTTGAATATTACCCTCGTGACCATTCAAATCTCCTAAGTTAGAAAACGTCCAAATTTTTAATGATTTATTGTCATTTATTATAGCTATATCTTTTGCTTTTTCCATAAAAGTTATCGCTGTTTTCAAATCGCCTAAATGGTCATTCCATTTTGAAACTCGAATCAGATAATCAAAGTCTGTTTTGTCATTTATGGCTGCTAAATTTTTCTCAGCTTCTGTATAATTGCCTAATTCCATATTGACATCAAAAAGTAATTTTTGTGTTTCTTTCATTCCTTCGCCTATAGCTAAGGCTTTGTTTGCTAATATCAATGCTTCTCTAAAACGATGCTGTGAAATGTAATTTCTTCCCAGGGAACGAATTGGTGCAACGGTTTCATAGTGGTATTCTTTATTCACTTGCAATAATAAAGTTTCCGCTTTATACAAGTATTTTACATCCCCAGTGTTTTCAAAAAGTTTAGAATAATTAGAAGCCAAAAGACTTAAATAACTCGTTTGATTGGGTGCTTTATCGTATTTCTTTTGCCAAAAATTGATTTCGTTTTGAGCAAAATCTCTTGATTTGTTGTCTTTAATTTCTAAATATTTATTGTAATCTTTTTGAGCTGTAACTGTATTCGATTTGGAAGTACAACTTATAATTAAAAAAGCTGTAAATACTAAAATGGCTATTGTTCTCATGTTGTTTTGTTTTTGTTGTTTTATTATAAATCAGAGCGTATTATAAATACGCTCTGATAAAATTGTTTTACCAAGCAGAAGCTAAGTAAGGAAATGAGGTCAAAAAGGTTTTGTCATTTGCATTAACATGATCCGAAGTTAAACCTGGATTTGCTGTTGCATCTGGTCCTCCAAAAATCAATATTAATTCTACATCAATTACATCATCAGCCAAAGCTCTTCCTGTTAAAACTTGTGTCCCATTGTAGAAAGAAGTTGGTCCTGATTTTGCTACACCTAAAACATCCGTAGCCAAAACTCCTGTAAAAGCTGCTGCACTCAATCCAAGTAAGTTAGTAGTATAACCAGGGTTTAAAGCCATTAATCTAGACTGAAAAACACCTTGATAAGCTGCACCCATTGCTGAAGGAATTGTAGTATTGAAAGCATCTTTTGGCGCTCCTGAACCAATAAATACGGTATTTATTGCTGGACGTGCCATTTGATCTTGTAGTACGTAACTACCTGAAAAATCTAGTGTAGGTGTCACACTATTATTATCATCATCATTATTACAGCTAATTAGAAATGTAGCACTGAACAATAATGACATTGCTACTATTTTATATTTATTTGTTTTCATTTTCTTTCTATTAATTTAAAATTTAATTATATTTTTTTCTTAGTTTCAGCCCAAACACTAATAGTTGCAGACGTTCCTAACATTGATTTTGGAACTTCAATAACAGTAGCTAAAACATTTGTTCCAGCAAAAGTGTCTGTTCCTGGATTGTTAAATCCAGTTGCAGTTCCTCCTAAAATCGATTTAAATTGTCCTAAATCAAAAAAGAAAGGATCGTCTCTTGGTCCAGCGAAAAATTTCATTCCATTTTCTGTAGCTGTAATCGGCGTACTTCCATAAGCTGAAATTGCAACACTTCCTGATGCTGCTGTAGTTTTTACAGTACTTGTAGCGCCAGTAGTTCCAGGAGCAGTTGGTCCAAAGAAATACATTTTATCGCCACGTTTTATCGCTTGTATTACTAAATCTTCCACATTATCTCCATTGTTATCAATGTTGAGTTCTGTCATCACATTCTCATTGAATGTCGCAGCAGCAGTAGCTCCTGGAGACAATAAACCTTGTGTATTTACTACAAATACCATATTATTAGTGTCTTGCCCTTGAAAAGCATACACATCTGTAATGTCTGAAGCATTACCTGTTACAGCTGGAGCATCTGCGTGATCCGCTGCCATAAAAATTAGACCTGAAATCGCAACCAGCGACAGACCTAATACCATTTTTGTTTTTTTCATTTTTAATTTATTTTAATTATTATGTATGGATATACGAAGTGAAATTGTTTTTGGTTTTTTTTAAAATGATTTATTTTATCATTTTAAAAAATTAGAGCCTAAATAGTATAGGCTCTAATGGAATTAATTTACCAAGCAGATGCTAAGTAAGGAAATGAAGCTGTAAACGATTTGTCATTGCTATTAACGTGATCTGAAGTTAATCCTGGATTTGATGCCCCAGTTGGTCCACCAAAAATCAATAGTAATTCTACATCAATAACATCATCTGCAGCATTCCTTCCAGTTAGTACATTAGTACCATCAAAAAAAGTTGTTGGAGCTACTTTGCTAACATTCAAAACATCTGTAGATAATAAACCCGTTAATTGCGCAGCAGTTTGTCCTAAAGCATTGGTAGTATATCCAGAATTTAAAGCCAATAATCGGGACTGAAAAATACCTTGATATGAAGCTCCCATTTCAGATGGAATTGAAGCATTAAAAGCATCTTTTGGAGCTCCAGAACCAATAAATACAGTATTTATTGCTGGTCGAGCCATTTGATCTTGTTGTACAAAAGTACCGCTGAATTTTTTTCCTTTACGAGCAGCTTGATCAGTATTAGATTCACTAGTACTATCAGTGTTATCACAACTTACAAAAAGGGATGAAGCTCCGATAAAAGCGATTGCAATTATTTTAAAATTTAATGTTTTCATTTTATATATTTTTTAAAGTATTAATTTATTGTCTTTTACCTGTTACTGCCCAAATATTAATAGTTGACGAATTTCCTAACATTGATTTTGGCAATTCAATTATTGTTGATAAAACATTGGTTCTTGCAAAAGTGTCAGTTCCAGGATTATTAAAACTTGTGGCTTCTCCTGCAAGGATGTGTTTGAATTGTCCTAAATCAAAAAAGAAAGGATCGTCTCTTGGTCCAGCAAAAAATTTCATGCCATGCTCTGATTCAATAATTGGAGCACTACCATAAGGAGTGATTTTAACTTTACCTGATTCCTCTTTACTATTAATTGTAGAATTAACACCCGTGCTATTTGGCGCATAAGGACCAAAGAAATGCATCTCTTTTCCATCTCTAATCGCTTGAATTACTAAATCCTCTACATTGTCACCATCAGTGTCAATGTTAATCTCTTGTAGTACATTTTCATTAAATGTTGCCAAAGCAGTTGCTCCAGGTGTTAACAAACCTTGTGTATTTACTACAAATACCATGTTGTTGGTGTCTTGCCCTTGAAAAGCATACACATCTGTAATGTCATTGGCATTACCTGTTACAGCGGGAGCATCTGCGTGATCCGCTGCCATAAAAATTAGACCTGAAATCGCAACCAGCGACAGACCTAAAACCATTCTTGTTTTTTTCATGTTTAAAAATATTAAGTTGTTAAAAAATGATATACGAGAATGAAATGATTGTGGATTTTAAAAAAAAAGAATTATTTTATAAATAACTGTATTTCAAGTATTTATAAAATAATTTATTTGATAATTAATTTTGTTTAAAAAAAAAGATATATTTATTAAACCAAACCTAGAATTCTTACGTATGTGTTCCTATAACGACAAAAAACAAAAACAATGAGTCAAGAAGAATTAATTCCGTTAATCCTTAATAAGGATGAGCGTGCCTTTACTGTCATGTATGATATGTATTCGAAGAGTTTGTTTTCGGTTATCTCTAATCTTATAAAAGAAACAGAAGATGCTGAAGATGCCTTACAAGAAGTATTTGTGAAAATTTGGAAAAGCATCGACAGCTATTCAGAAAACAAAGGAAGATTTTACACCTGGATTTTGAATATTGCCAGAAACACAGCCATTGATAAACTTCGATCTAAAGGATATTCAAACACTAAGAAAAACCTATCCGCTGATAATTTCGTACATCTATTGGACGACAGCAACAAACTCATCAATAGGATTGATATTATTGGAATTAGAGAATTTGTAACCAAGTTAAAACCAAAGTGTATCCAAATCATTGAATTATTATTTTTTCAAGGATATACCCAACAAGAAGCTTCGGATGAACTTGAGATTCCGCTTGGCACTGTTAAAACGCAAAATAGAAATTGTATAAATGATTTAAGAACGTATTTAAAAGTATAATGGATACAAAAGAGATAATCAATTCAGGTGATTTAGAACTCTACGTTTATGGTTTATTAAACGAAGAAGAAAGTAGGCAAATAGCAGTTTTGTCTCAATCAGATAAGACAATAAAAGATGAAATACTAGCAATTGAAAAAAGTATATTATCGTTATCGAGTAGTTTTTCTCCAGTACTTTCTTCAGATGTATATGAGAAAATCAAGTATAAATTAAATTTGAAACATCGTAAAGTGATTCAAATGAAGTCAAAAACAAGTACATACCAATATCTGGGCTGGGCAGCTTCTGTTGTTTTATTGGTTGGAATTGGCTATATGTATACCAATCAAACTGCTATAGAGAGCAAAATAACTACTATTGAAAATGAAAAAATAAAACTAAACGATGCTGTAGTTGCTGCTGAAAATCAGAGCAAAAATGCTAAAGAGGCTTTGACTGTTATTCGGGACACAAAAAACACAGTTATTACTCTAGGTGGACAAGCCGTTGCTCCAAAAGCTTTTGCTAAAATTTATTGGAATAAAGAAACCGAAGTCGTTTATGTTGATGCCTCAGGTTTACCAGAACCACCAGAAGGAAAAGTATATCAAATTTGGTCTCTAAAATTATTGCCTCAATTGACACCAACGAGTATTGGTTTGTTGGATAAATTTGGCGACAATACCACAAAAATGTTTGCTGTAAATTCAACTGGAGATGCCGAAGCTTTTGGGATTACACTAGAGCCATCTGGAGGAAGCAAATCGCCTACTATGGAACAATTGTATACTTTAGGAAAAGTGTAAATGAATTGTTTAAATGTAAAGAAAATTTATAATGCCTTTTAATAATACCCTTTTTAAAATCTTTGTCAAAGTATAAATCTTTGACAAAGATTAATCTATGTACGCTATACTTTATCTATCACTAAGGGTTCGCTTCCCATAATTTTTTTACCGCTTCCCAAACCTTCATTCGTAATTCATTCCGACGAAAAATACTATTGTTTGCTGTATATTTTTCAAGTGTCTTTTGTAATAACTGAAGTTCATTTGCCACAGCGGGAAAATCATGACACATGTTTTCCACTTTTTTTTCTTCTTCAATTGTAAGTACTCCAAGGCAATAATCTTGAAGTATTCCACTAGTGATATAGTTACCTATATTCATTTGCTTATTTTATTTTTAATATTTTTCTATTTAGCTGTAGCTTAAAATTGGATTTCTACGGTCTAATACTATTGTTGATAAAGTATTTTTAACAAACTAAGTCCTTTTCTTGCTCTGGTTTTTATGGTTCCCAATGGCAATTTTAAAATATCGGCGGTTTGCTCTTGTGTCCAGCCATAGAAGTAAATCAAATCAATCACTTCGGTATATTTTGAGTCAAGTTCTAATGCTTTGCTTTTAAAGTCAGAAAATTCTATGGGGCAACTGCTTGAAACTGTATTTCCAATACTAGCTTTACAATGAGCAAATAAATCAATTTCTACTTGAAGCTGTTGCTTTCGATAATTAGCTGAACGAAGATAATCTAAAGCTTGGTTTCTTGCTATGTTCAACATCCATGTATATAAAGCTCCTTTAGAGCTATCATAACTATCAATGTGTTTCCATATTTTTACAAAAGTATCTTGCAATAAATCATCAGCTACATCTGTTCGCTTTACAAGTTTTAAAATCACCACATATAGTGCTTTACAATACTTATTATATAAAGTATGAAAGCCTCTTTCACTTTTAGATTGAACCAACTTTACTAATGAATCAATATCATTATGTGGGTTAACAAATTTAGTATTGCTAGTAATGAATACTGGTATAACTTGCCTTTTGGAATAAGTAGTTGTTGCTATCATAATGCTACTATTTTGCTTGTTTTAGTTACTTTGTTTTATAAAGTAAAACTAGCTTTAGCTATTCGCACAGGAAATAGTGATAATCATCATTTTTTTAAGAGCAATTTTATTTCTAAAGGATAAAATCCACTACATTAGCATTTTATAAAAGCATTTCAGTTTTAAATTAGATAGGCTGTAATATACTATTGGAGAACAAGGAAAAAAACATACTAAAAAGATATGCAGGAAAATAGTTTGAGAAAGATGCAGGATGCAGATTTCCTGTATAAAAAGATTGTTGCCATGTCATCTTCTTTTTTTATAGACGATACCATTGGAGAAGTAGAACGATTTAGAGAGGAAGCAAATCTGCTTCTTAACGGAATAAGAGGCACCGATGCAGTGATTGGGATATTTGACCACCTCAATTATACTCCAGTTCTAGAAGTGGGAGAAAAAGAATTTTGGGGCGAACTTCCCGAAGTACCCCAAGCGGAGAGAATGATTCAGATTATGAGTTTGCTTGAAAAAGAGTATTTGACTTTTTTTACCGATTCCGTAAAGTGGTTCACTGGAGTGCTAGAGGACATTCCTTTTGAACATCGAATGAATATACAAATATTTCACTGTGGCATTAGATACAAGCTGTTGGATGGCAAACCAATCTGCCTTTTTTCTAAGGGTTCTCCCATTCATTACGATGAAAATAGGAAATTTAATTACACTTTTAATTATGTTCAAAACATCAATCACCTTCTTAAAAAGAATTTTAGGGAGTATTGGATACGAATTTCACATGGAGAAAACAGTGAATATGTTCACACCTTTCATTCCCAAGATAAACTGTATTCCAATAAAGACTTATTGTCTGTAAGGGAAAAAGAGATTTTAAAACTAATCGCTGATGATTTGGATACCAAAGAAATAGCCGAGAAATTATATATCAGCATTAATACCGTTGGTAATCATCGTGGTAACATGATTGACAAATTAGGGGTTAGAGATTCAACGGCATTGGTACAAATGGCAAAAATGGCGGGGATGATTTAAATCGCAAATGCTGTATTTCTCCTTAAACCAAATAAAAAAGGTTCAACTTTATGGTTGAACCTTTTTTTATATCGTATAAACTTGCATTATTTCTTCAAATGCTTCTTATAACTCAAATACGAAAAGAAACCTAAAACGGCAACACAAGCTACTGAATAATATACAAAACTTGGTGTTACCACTTTGTCTCCACTAGCATAGGAATGCATTCCGGTAAGGTAAAAATTCACCCCGAAATAGGTCATCATAATTGAGTAGAAAGCAACGATACTCATTAAATTATAAATCCATTTTCCGCGTAAAGCAGGAACAAAACGGGCATGAATCACGAATGCGTAAATCATAATACTAATTAAGGCCCAAGTCTCTTTAGGGTCCCATCCCCAATAACGTCCCCAACTTTCGTTTGCCCATTGTCCGCCAAGAAAATTTCCAATGGTAAGCATGACCAAACCAATGGTTAGAGCCATTTCATTGATATACGTAATTTCTTGAATGTTCAAATCCATTTTGGCTTTGTTCTTACTGTTGGTAAATAACATTAAAATTAAAGCTACTACCCCTAAAACCATAGCCAGAGTAAACGGACCGTAACTGGCCACAATTACGGCTACGTGAATCATTAACCAATAGGAATTTAAAACCGGTTGCAAGTTCGCAATCGAAGGATCCATCCAATTCCAATGCGCAATCATTAAAATCATTGAAGCCACAAAAGTTCCTGAGGCAACCGTTAATTTTGATTTGATATCAAAAGCCAAAGTAAAAAACATGGTAGCCCAAGCCACATAAATCATACTTTCATAGGCATCACTCCAAGGGGCATGACCCGAAATATACCAACGTACTATTAATCCTGTAGTATGCAAAAGAAACAAGAACCCAATAAGAATGTGAAATCCATTAATGACCATTCGAATGGCTTTCTTTTCGAAGAAAATATTGATGATGGTAAACAATAGCATCAACACGCCAGTTAACATATACAAATAATAGAGTTTCTTAAAAATATCGTATTTGTTGTACATGATTTCAGAAGAAATTTTATCGTCGTTAGGACGAACGGCACTACCAAACTTTTTCTGATAATTCTCCATGCTTTGCAAAAAGAAATTCGCATTTACATAATCCTTTTTAATCTCAGCACTATCTAAAGCACTCATGTATAAAGGAAGTATGTTTTTAGTAAAAGTAGAATCAATACCGTGAATGTTGGCTTGATTCAATTCTAAATACGAAATCCATTTGTTATTGGCATCATTAGGAATAGGAAAAATTCTCAAAATGCTGCCGCTCAAAGCCGAATTTAATAGATTTACTTTACGATCGGTTTCTATAAAATCTTTCTGAAATTGATCGGGAATTGATGCTTTATAGGCTTCTTCAATATAAGGAGTCAATTTATAATTGCCTTTATCATCAAAGAATTTAATAAAAGGAGCATATTTTTCTTTTGCATCCAATCCTATAATTTTACGAATACTATCATTTCCGTTTTTGATGTAAATTAAAGGAACTTCAAACCAAACTCTAGGAAATTGAACCATCGACAAAAATACTTGATCAGAATTCATGTCTTTATAGGTATCGCTTTTACTCACTTTTCGCAACAATTCAGACGAGAACGTGTTCACGGGTTTCATTCTACCGCCTTCATCCTGCACAATCAATCTACCAAATTTTGCCGCATGTTCTTCGGTAACTTTGTATTTATTTAATAGTGAATCAATTTGATTTTGTGTTGTTTTATGACTCGCATGATTTTGTGAAAAGGCATTACAACTCAAAAAAAGAATAGCAATAGTGATTAATTTTGCTTTCTTATTTTTCACAATTTCTAATTTGCGTTTAATATCTGCAAAGCGAGAATGTTTGGTAAACAATATCGCCATCATGGCAAAAAACAACATGAAGTACCCAATATAAGTGATTAGTGTTCCCCAAAAATCGTGGTTTACGGATAGTACCGTTCCTTTTTCATCTGGGTCAAACGAAGATTGAAAAAAGCGATACCCACCATAATCTAAAATATGATTCATATAAATGCGAGCATTCGTTTTTTTGCTGTTGTCTAAGACCGTTACTTGACTTTCGAAAGCGGCATAACTTTTTTCGGTTCCAGGATATTTTGTTGCAATAAAATCATTCAGCTGAATTTTGAATGGCAAAGTATAGGCTTTACTTCCGTAGGATAACGTAAAATCTAATTTGCCAATTGTAACCACTTGAGGCTCTCCTATTTTACCTTTAGACCCTAATAACGTTACTTCCTTAGTTGTTCCTTGAGAGCTAATGGTTACCGTTAATGCATCGTCGTGTTTTTTAGCTTTAAAATCGTTATTCGAAACATAGGTTTTAAACCCTTTTTTGGCGGGTTCCGGAAAAACAAATTGTGAACCTCCCACATTGTATAAAGAACGCATCATTAACGGTTGGGTCTCATCTTTTATGACTTTGCCCTGCATTTTGTCAGCCATTCGCATAAACTGTCCATCAAATGGGGTTTGAATGGTATAAAAATCTCCAGTGGTGTTGATATTAACAGCACCTTTAGTAAATTTATTTAAAGCAAATAAAATGTTATGAATGTTTTGAACTTCCCCTTCTTTTAAATAATGCTCGTGACGGGTTCCATCGCCAGATTCGACTAATTTTAAATAAACTGTTCCGTTTTTATCTTCAGCAATCGATTCTGTGGCGCCCATTATAAAATTTTTATAGGACACTTCAAAAGGAATATCGGCAAAGTCTTCAGTATAGGAGAACGCATTGTTTGTAACCGGAGAAAGCAACAAAGGATTTTCGAAAATGCGTCGCTTCATTTCGCCTTTATACTCACCATCTACAAAATAAGTAAGGAACGTTTTATCTGAATAAATTTGATTTTCGGCAGCACCTTCACGAATGGGCATCATGCCTTCGTAACTGATATACCGAGTAATGCCAGCACCTATTAGTATAAAAATAAAAGACAAGTGCAATAAAAGAGTCGCCCATTTTTCTTTTTTATAGAGTTGGTACCGTTTTATATTTCCTAAAAAATTGATTAGAAAAAACAAATGAATGGCTTCAAACCATTTGGTATTGTAAATTAGAATTCGAGCCGTATCCGTATTGTATTCGCTTTCTATAAAGGTTCCTATTCCCATTGCCACTGCATAAGAAAGGAATAAAAAAGCCATTAAACGAGTTGAGAATAAAAAGGAAAGTATCTTTTTTTCCATCAGTTTGGAATTAGTAAATTAAAAAGTTAGACAAAAGTAGGCAAAAATGTTTAGTTTTAAATTGGAATACAACGTCATTTAAGTGTTATTTAAGATTTGTTGATAATTGAAAAAGGCGACAAACGGATTTATGTATTTTAGGTTGCTTTATTTAAAAAATATATGTATTTACCAATTGAATTGAAACAGAAAACGCAACTGTTAAATTATAAATCTACTTTTCAAATTAGAAAGTAATGGTGTTCAGTACCCTTTTTTTGGGTTTATGTTGTGATTTTTTTTTCAGTTTGAAAAGTTTATCACAGGCTTTAAAAGTTTATTTATAGAATTGAGAGTGATTGCTATTGCTACTTTGTAATACCAATCTACCCAAAGTTGGGGTGGATAGATATGATTTTATACAATATATAGGAGTTTTGTATCAGCATAAATAACACTGAAATAGTGAAGAACTTTTAAAGCATTTACGATAGGAAGACAAAAATTATCGTATCAAATTAAACCATAGCTTTGTAATAGAGTCATACTTCTAAAAATGTATAGTTTATGAAAAAGATAGTTGCGCTACTTTTGGTTGTTCTAGCAATAACATCAGCTTTCGGTCAGGAAGACAATCGTCCTGAAAATACAGGTGACGATTTTAGTTTAGAAGGTGCCTTAGAGCTATTCAAAAATTCTAATTCACTCGAAGAATTTGAAAGAAATCTTAATCAGGAAAACAATCAGGTGAACAATCTTGATTTAGACGGAGATGGTCAGGTCGATTATATCAATGTGGAAGACATCAAGGAAAATGACTCTCATATGATTGTCATGAGCACCTATCTCAATGAAACAGAAAAACAAGACATCGCATTAATTGCCATTGAAAAAACCAGCGAAGGGAATGCCGTTTTACAGATTATGGGCGATGAAGATTTGTTTCCCAAAAACACAATTGTTGAACCATCAAGTGAAGAAAAAGGGGCTGTACAAAACCTAAAAGCAGCATCCAATGTTGCCGTTGTTGCTAATTCGGCACCAACAGTAAATGTATGGGCTTGGCCAAGTGTCCGCTATTTATATGCTCCCGCTTATGTGGTTTGGATTTCACCTTATCGCTGGAGAGCGTATCCAAGATCGTGGAGCCCTTGGAGCCCAATTGCACATCCGCTTTTTTATTCTTACGGCGTACGGTATCGTCCGCATTACCATGTAGTAAAGGTTCGGCGTGTTGCCGCTGTAAGCCGTGTTTATTATCCTCGAAGACATTCTTCAACAGTAGTGGTTCACAACCGAAGAGGTACTACCGTAATCCACAAAAATCGAAGAGGCAACGTAAAAGCGGTAAAAGTAAAACGAACAAAAGGTAGCCAAAGAAGATAAAAATCATTGTTATGAATACCAACACACTTTGGTCGCTTCGTTTAGGATTTTCTGGAAAACAAAGTAAAGCTATTGAACAAATGGGTTTATCAAAATTTCTGGACAACTCTTTCCGTGCTTCTTATGACAAAAAAATTACTTCGTTTTTAGATAAGAGTCCTAAATCACTGAAGGAGTTAAAAGCAAGACGTCAGGAAATCAAAGCATCAAATCCTGAAAATGTCAAAGAATTATTGAAAGTGGAAATTCAAGTATCCCAAGAGATGAAAGCCTGGTGGCTGCAGAAAATGATTGCCGATGATTTTCCGCTGCGCGAGAAGATGATCTGCTTTTGGCACAATCATTTTGTATGTACGTTTCAAAAAGTAAAAGTCAATCATTGGATATTCCAGCACAACCAATTGCTTCGAGAACATGCTTTTGGAAACTTTAAAACGTTGACAAAAAAAATAATCCAATCCAATGCCATGGTGCGTTATTTGGATAATGTGGACAACCGTCGGGATAAAATAAATGAGAATCTCAGTCGGGAATTATTGGAACTCTTTACACTTGGAATTGGCAATTATACCGAAGATGATATTAAAAACGGTGCGAAAGGTTTGGCGGGACTCAACATTGGTGAAGAGGAAGCTGTTTACAGACAGGCGCTTCAAAACGACGAAACCATTACTTATTTTGGCAAAACTGGAAACTTCAAGGCAGACGAAATGATTGACATCATATTTGAACAAAAGGCAGTGCCGTATCTAATTACCCGAAAAATACTGCAGTGGTTTGTTTATGACAATCCGAAACCGGAATTGGTAACCTATTATGGCGATTACTTCAAGAAGGTCGATTTTGAAATCAAGCCTTTGCTGACTAAAATCTTTACCGAAGAATTCACAAAAGACAACGCCGGAAGCAAGATTAAAGATCCGTTGGTTTATATTTTACAATTGATGAATGAATTGAATGCAGAGCAACTGAATCCGAAGGTACTGGCTTTTTACCTGAAACAGCAAGGCATGGATTTATTCAACCAGCCCAATGTTAAAGGCTGGAATGGAGGAAAAGAATGGATAAGTTCACAGGTCTACTTGCAGCGGAATACTGTTGCCGATTTGTTGTGTAGCGGTAGAAACATCAGCCGCAGAGCCCAGAATACAGACAATGATATGGTGAATGCCAATAGCAATCAACTCCTAAATGTATCCTTAAAATGGAACAAATCGGGAACCAACAAAACTATTATTGCGGAGTTACAAGAGCGGCTTTTATTTCATACCGATGAAAATCTGCAAAAAGACTGGGAAACGATTTTAAAATACGATTTTAATCCACAGGCAGAAGGTGCTGATAATGCTGTAATGCGATTGTTCAACACTATGGTAAAAACACCTGAATTTCAAATCATCTAACCATGAACAGAAGAAACTTTCTAACGCTTACTGGAACATTCACAGGCGGAACCTTGCTTCTACCCAATTTCCTTCATGCTTTTGGTTCGCAGACCAATTTGGTTATTGGCGAACAATGTTTGGTTTTCATTCAGCTCAATGGTGGCAACGATGGATTGAATACGTTTATTCCGTATGAGAATCCGTTGTATTATGATTTGCGTTCCAAAATTGCTTTGGATAAAAATGAGGTCATCAGCAGCAATAAGGGCATGGCATTTCATCCCGCGCTGAAAGATTTTGCGACGATGCAACAAAACGGTGACTTGACCATCATTCAGAATGTTGGTTATCCGGAGCCGAACCGTTCCCATTTTCGCAGTCAAGAAATTTGGCAAACCGCAACCGCTTCCAATGCCTATTTAAACAACGGCTGGCTTGGGCGTTATCTGGATTTGCAATGCACAGAACATCAGCCAACGGCGGGCGTAAACTTTGACAACATTGACAACTTATCATTGAAAGGCAATGAACCCAATTCGATAACCGTAAAAGATCCGAACCGATTTAAAATCAAAAACAATAGTGATGACACCGTAAAACTTTCGGATAATCCGCAATTGGATTTTGTTAGAAAGGTTGCATATTCGGTTGCTGAAGGCTCTGATGATATTCAGAAAGCATTAGCCAAATCTACTTCGGAAACCAGTTATCCAAAAACCGGTTTAGGCAAAAACTTAGAATGGATTGCCCGATTAATCAAAGGGAACCTGAACTCAAAAGTGTATTACACCTCACAAAATGGTTACGACACCCACGATAATCAAATCAAGATCCAGCAACGGAACCTCACCGAACTGAATGATGCCATCTTTAGCTTTTATTCGGAATTGAAAAAGGCGCAACTGCTCCAAAACGTTACGCTTGTTGTCTTTTCAGAATTTGGACGACGCGTTAAAGACAATGGTAGCGGTACCGATCACGGAACGGCAGCACCGATGTTTATCATTGGAGGCGGGAATAAAGAAAGCATCATTGGCAACAACCCCAATTTGGCTGATTTAGATAATGGCGACTTGAAATATGAAGTTGATTTTAGGAGCGTTTATGCTTCACTGTTGCAGCATAAAATGAATTTTGATGCTACTAAAATTGGGATTACCAATACAACGTTGAATGGTTTGTTTTGATGTAACACTACCCTCTTTGTCATTCAATCTCATCTTTTGATACGAGAGCAATCACCTTTACGATTTTTTTAAATCGTAGCACTGATGTAAAGGAATGGTTTGTCTTAACGATAAAGGAGGTAGTAGCAACTGCAAAAACAATATAAAATTTCTCCTAAAAAAACACTCCCGCTCTCCGAAGTCTCCTTTCTTCAGATTAAATTAAAAAAATGGTATATCATTAAACGCTATGACAAAATTTTCATTCAAAAAAAAATCACAGTTTTTTGAAAGTTAATTTATTTATTTGAGAAGGATTGCTGTTGCTACTTTTTAAGAACAATGTGCTTTATTTTAAGGCGATTAGGTCTTGTTTTATCGGACTTATTTAAAAGTTTGAAAACATTATCACAAATTAACCAAAAAAGATATCAATGAAAACTAATATAGCTTAAACGAAAAAACTAACTGGCCATTTTTTGCTGTTCATAACAAATATTTCACGTTAGAATAACGTATGCTAACAGTAAATAGGCTTATAGGAAAGTTGGTTTTGCATTTATGATCATTTGCTTCGCCTATTCCCTATCACTCGAGTGGCAAATCCAAATAATGAAATTAATTTAGAACTAAACACAATGCTGTGTACTAGATTTTAAGCGGTAAGGTTAGAAAAAAAATTGCAAAGGTATTGTAACTAAAAGTACCTTTACCTCACAGATATAGCAAAGCGACAAGAACCACTTATACATTTAACACTATGATTTCAGATAAAAAATTATCAAAAATTGCAGGCTTTTGCTATTTAATTGTAATTGCAACAGGACTATTTTCTGAAGTTTTTGTAAGGCAGGCTTTAAGTGTTTCAAATGATGCATTGACTACAGCGCAAAACATTAAGACTCACGAAATGTTATTTCGTTGGGGTTTCGTGGCTGACTTAATTAACTTTGTAATTGGCTTGCCAACGATTTTGATTGTTTACCATATTTTCAAACATGTAAATAAACTTTTAATACAACTTGCATTGGCGTTTGTCATAATACAGACAGCCATAATCGCCGTAAACCTTCTCAATCAAATTGCACCATTGTTATTATTAAGTAATGATACGTATTTAAATGCATTTCAACCCAATCAACTTGCTGCACTTTCGCTCCTTTCATTAAATATTCAGATACAAGGATATGCTCTTGGTTTGGTGTTCTTTGGGTTTTATTGTTTAATAATTGGTTTTGTGATTTATAAATCAAACCTAATTCCAAAAACATTGGGTATTCTTTATGCCTTTGCAGGTTTGTGTTATTTGATAAACAGCTTCACTATGTTTCTTTCAAAAGGATTTTCAAACCCTTTGTTTTTATATCTTGCTATCCCAATTTTTATTGGTGAGCTATCTCTTTGCTTATGGTTGCTCCTAAAAGGTATAGACACCTCTAAAAGAATCAAAAACTGATGCCAAAAAAAAGAGTACTATTGACAAATAAATTGCCCGAACCGCTCACAGCAACTTCGTAAGATTTGGGTTTTGTGTTTACTTTAAAGTTTGTTTGTATTGGTGATTATTGCTTTGCCTGTTCGTTATCGCTCGAGTGGCCACTCTGAAAATAGGGGATAATTAAACATTTTATGTAAAATAAATATAGATGACCCTACAAAAAGACTTTCACGTCTAACAACACTTTTAACACTACTGCAAACAAAACAACTTTTAACCGCTTCATAACTTGCCAATAAATTTTCAGTCAGCAATAGAACCATTTATAGAGACATAAAAGCATTAGAAGAATCAGACGTTCCTATTTTGATAGAAGAAGGTTAAGAATGGAAGGTTACAGAACTATACAAAGCAATTCCTGCAATATAAATAGGGGAATTTTTTATGTGATACAGTAGAAAAGTACAGTAATGAAAATACAATTCAAGATTATGTAAAATCTCAGCGAAAAGAAAAATAATATAAAAATACATAGTCAACAGTTATTGATGTTCTTATACTTTAGGTGGCTTTGCACAGAGACAGTTTAATCAAGTTTTTAAAATGCGCTTCTATAACTATTAATTTCAATTGCTATTCTTTATTACGGAAGACCCCTAAAAAACATCACTAATTTTAACATAGAAAAAGGTATAATTTAAAAATGCAGTAAACCAAGAAAAAAAGGCTATACATTATTGGTTTTCAATATTTTATTATTACTTTTATATTCCCAAATTATTTTTTATGATAATATAAAACCAATTTAATCCAACATCATATGAATAATAAGATTTTAAACCGTGTCGTTTTTATTGCTATTGTAACTTTAGTTGTAAGCTGTAAACCAAAGACAGAAGAAGTAATAGTAGACAAAGAGCAAATAAAAATTGAAATTCAAGCCATAGAAAATAAAATGGCCGAATTATTTAATGATCGTAATATAAACAGTGAAGAGTATTATGCGAAAGATGCTACTAGCTTTTCACAAAACAAACCACCTATAGTAGGCAAATTAGCCATACGAAAATCGATAAAGGATGATTTAGCCAATTTTCCTAGTGGATATCAAATTGCTTTTGTAGTTAATGAAGTGCATCCTTCAAATGACGGGATTCAAGTGGTAGAAATTGGGAATTATCGTGTTTCTGATTCTACAAGCACAGCTTTGTATACTGGTAATTTTATTGCAGTATTTGAAAAAAGAGAAGGGAAATATGTTTGTATAAGAGATATGTCGGCCTCAGACAGACCTAGATTGGAAAGCAAAACAGAAGATAAAAAAGAATAATGCAAAACTTAATTCTTTGAAAAGCACTTTAGAAACAAAGTGCTTTTTTTGTGCTTTTTAATTTAAAAATCTACTTATTGCATCAATAGCATCTGTTTGATTGACATATTTGGTAGAAAATTATATTTAAAAATAAAAGTAAATTGATTTTCTTAATAAAATTACTCTTAATTAGTTACATAAAAAGTATTTAGATATAAAGAAACGAACGAATAGAGAAATCAAAAATAAAGAAGGTGAACTCCTAGAAGCTCACCTTTTAGTATCATTTAATTCTGTTATTAATTACGCCAAGTCAAAGCGATCCAAATTCATGACTTTATTCCAAGCTTTAATAAAATCGTTTACAAATTTATCTTTAGAATCTTCACATCCGTATACTTCCGCAAGTGCTCTTAGCTCTGAATTTGATCCGAAAATTAAATCAACACGAGTTCCGGTCCATTTCACTTCACCTGTTTTACGATCACAACCTTCAAAAAGATTTCCATCATTTGAAATTGACTTCCAAGTCGTACCAATATTCAGTAAGTTCACAAAATAGTCGTTGGTTAGTGTTTCAGGATGTTTGGTAAACACCCCATGATTAGAATGATTAAAATTGGTATTTAAAACACGTAAACCTCCTACTAATACTGTCAATTCAGGTGGAGTCAATGTTAAAAGTTGTGCTTTATCAACTAACATTTCTTCTGCTGAAACAGAATAATTTTTTTTCATATAATTACGGAAACCGTCAGCAGTTGGTTCTAAAACTGCAAATGAGTCGATATCCGTTTGTTCTTGAGAAGCATCAGTTCTTCCGGGTATAAAAGGAACTGATACCGTATTTCCATCCTTTTTTGCCGCCTTTTCAATACCTACACAGCCACCTAAAACAATTAAATCAGCTAAGGAAACTTGCTTGCCTTGAGATTGAATACTGTTAAATGCTGTTTGAATACTTACAAGTGTTTCTAAAACTTTTGACAATTGTGATGGATTGTTCGCTTCCCAATATTTTTGCGGAGCCAAAGCAATACGTGCACCATTTGCACCACCACGTTTATCAGATCCACGAAAGGTAGATGCTGAAGCCCAAGCAGTAGATACTAATTCTGATACGGTCAATCCTGACTCTGATATTTTTGTTTTTAAAGAAACAATATCATTATCATCAATTGTTTTATACGATACAGCTGGAACAGGATCTTGCCAAATTAATTCTTCCTTAGGCACTTCTGGACCTAAATAACGGGTAATTGGTCCCATATCACGGTGGGTTAATTTAAACCAAGCGCGACCGAATGCATCAGCTAACTCGGCAGGATTTTCGAAAAAGCGTCTTGAAATGGGTTCATAAATAGGATCCATCCTTAAAGCTAAATCTGCTGTAGTCATCACTGGAGCATGTCTCTTTGAAGGATTGTGTGCATCTGGAACAGTGTCAGCGCCACCATTATTTTTTGGTTTCCATTGGTATGCGCCAGCTGGGCTTTTGGTGAGTTCCCATTCGAAACCAAATAGGTTTTCGAAATAATTATTACTCCATTTAGTAGGTGTTGTTGTCCAAGCACCTTCAAGACCGCTTGTAATAGTATGTTCACCTTTTCCGCTACCAAAAGTGTTTTTCCAACCAAGGCCTTGTTCTTCGATAGCTGCACCTTCAGGCTCTGGGCCTACGTACTGATCGGGATCAGCAGCTCCATGCATTTTTCCAAAAGTATGACCACCAGCAACAAGAGCCACTGTTTCTTCATCATTCATTGCCATTCGTCCAAAGGTTTCTCGAATATCTCGAGCAGAAGCAATTGGATCTGGATTTCCGTTAGGGCCTTGAGGATTCACATATATAAGTCCCATTTGAACTGCAGCTAGCGGATTTTCTAGTTCTCGGTCACCTGAGTAACGGTTGTCATCCAACCATTTTCCTTCGGTTCCCCAATAAATATCCTCTTCAGGTTCCCAAATATCCTGACGTCCGCCAGCAAAACCAAAAGTTTTAAATCCCATCGATTCTAGCGCACAATTCCCCGCAAGAATCATCAAATCGGCCCATGAAATTTTTTTGCCATATTTTTGTTTTATCGGCCACAATAACAAACGTGCTTTATCAAGGTTCCCGTTATCTGGCCAACTGTTCAGGGGCGCAAATCGCTGAGCGCCCGCTCCTGCCCCACCACGACCATCAGCAATTCTATATGTACCAGCACTATGCCAAGCCATACGAATAAAGAATGGACCATAATGACCATAATCTGCTGGCCACCAATCTTGTGAAGTGGTCATTAGATTGAAAATGTCTTTCTTTACCGAATTCAAATCCAAACTATTAAAAGCAGCCGCATAGTTAAATGCATCTCCCATAGGATTTGATGTTTTAGAATGTTGTCTAAGAATGTTTAATTTTAACCGATTAGGCCACCAATTATCATTTCTTGAACCATTTCCTGCCGCATGCTTCACTATTCCACTTGAAAACGGACATTTACTTTCATTGGATGTGTTTTTACTATTTTCCATAATATAATTAGTTTATTTATTTGTTTAAAAAGTTGTCATGCTAAGTTATCAAAAAAAACAATAATAAAATAAATTTTCTATAAATAAAAACTATAGTTATTACTAAAATTCTTATGTTATATATAAACCTGATATTACTAAAAATAGTACTGAAACTGTTTTTTATTTAGAGTGACATTAGGATAAGTTTAGCTTATTTATAAATAATAAAATGCAATCAAAACATAAAATAAATAGAATGATTCTATCTATTTTTGCTCCAAATTAAAAAAATAATATTTAAACCATATAATTATGTCATTAGTAGGTAAAAAATTTCCAAACATTACAGTAGATGCTATCTCTTTTATGGGAGATAATTTAAGAATTAACGTTCTTGAGGAAGCTAAAAATAACAAGAAAAAAGTAATTTTATTTTGGTATCCAAAAGATTTTACTTTTGTATGTCCGACAGAACTTCATGCTTTTCAAGCAGCTTTAGAAGATTTCGAAAACAGAAACACTATGGTTATAGGTGCTTCATGTGATACTAACGAAGTTCACTTTGCTTGGTTAAATACTCCAAAAAACAATGGCGGAATAGAAGGAGTTACTTACCCAATCTTGGCAGATACTACACGTAATTTATCTACTACTTTAGAAATTCTTGATGCAGAATGGGTTTATAATGAAGAAATAAACGACGAAATCTTGGAAGGCTCAAATGTTACTTTTAGAGCAACATATTTAATAGATGAAAACGGGAAAATATTCCACGAAAGTGTAAACGATATGCCATTAGGAAGAAATGTAAACGAGTACTTAAGATTAATTGATGCTTATACTCACGTTCAAACCAAAGGTGAAGTTTGTCCTGCGAACTGGGAAGAAGGCAAGCAAGCCATGAGTGCCGATAGAAATAGTACTGCTACTTATTTAGCTTCTCATTAATTCAATAACAAATAGCAATGACAATGTCAATATCAATTGCAAAAAATTGAATTTTGATGTTGTCATTGAAATTGAAATTTTAAAACTATGTTTTCAGAAATAGAACAAGATAATTTAGCCGAAGTAGTTGCTTCAAATAATTTGGTAGTGGTACAATATTCAGCCTCGTGGTGTGGTAATTGCAGAATCATGAAACCTAAATTCAAAATGTTGGCTTCACAAAATGATAGCATTCCATTTCTAATGATTGATGCTGAGAAATTTCCTGAATCGAGAAAACTGGCTAAAGTTGATAATTTACCAACCTTTGCTACTTTTAAAAATGGTGAATTAGTCAATCAAAGTCAAACCACTAAATTAGAAGTGCTTACTGAATTGGTTAATGAAGTAATTGGGTAATTTGGTCAATTAAAAATCAAATGTCTCGATAAACAAATAATAATTATCATGAAATTACCAGTTATAAAACATCTTACTCAATTTATTGAAGATAACGATCAGGATTATATTGTTGAAACTATTGAAGTACTCGAAAACCTTTGTGAGCTTTCTTCTTTAAAAGATGAGGAATTAGAAGTCATTGGCGAACTAATTTCTAATATGTATGGCGCCTTAGAAGTTTATAAAATGGTCAAAGATGGTAAGGAAAAGAAAGAAGCTTTAAACGATTTTATGAAGCGAGTTTTGGGTTCAATTGATAAGTAAATAAAAACTCTCAAGCAATTGGGAGTTTTTTATTAATAATACTTTTTCCGCAACCAAAATGCTACATTTACCAAAGTAATCAATGCTGGAACTTCCACTAAAGGCCCTATAACACCTGCGAAAGCTTGTCCGCTATTGATTCCGAAAACACCTATAGAAACAGCGATTGCTAATTCAAAATTGTTCCCAGAGGCTGTAAATGATAATGCAACCGCATCACGATAATTGGCTCCAATTTTCTTGGAAACAAAAAACATTAAGAAAAACATAATCGAAAAGAAAATCACTAACGGAAGAGCAATTCTAAGCACATCCAATGGTAAATCGACAATCATTTCTCCTTTTAAACTAAACATTATTACAATAGTAAAAAGTAGCGCAATTAAAGTGATAGGAGAAACAAACGGAATGAACTTTTGATTGAACCATTTTTCGCCAATATACTTTTTAATCAAAAATCGACTGACAACAGCTAAAGCAAAAGGAATTCCTAAATAAACACCAACAGTCTTGGCAATTTCAGTAATAGTAATATTCAATTCTAGACCTTTAATTCCAAATAAAGGCAACATGATTTTCAAATAAAAATAGGCGTACAAACTAAAAAAGAAAACCTGCAATAAACTATTAATTCCGATTAAACCTGCTGTTAATTCTCGGTTTCCTTCGGCAAGTTCGTTCCAAACAATGACCATAGCAATACAAGGCGCAATTCCTATAATGATTAAACCGGTCATGTATTCAGGATAGTCTTTTAGGAAAAAAGTCGCCAATAAAAACATTAAAAATGGACCAACAATCCATGTTATTAAAAAGGAAGCAGTTAGCAGTTTTGGTTTGTCAAACATTTGTGGCACTTTGGAAAAGTCAATTTTGGTTAACGGCGGATACATCATCAAAATTAAGCCAATAGCTAACGGAATATTAGTAGTACCCGATGAGAAGGAATTGATAAAGCTAGCAGAGTTCGGAATAAAATAACCAATTCCAACTCCAATTACCATAGCAAGAAATATCCAAAGTGTTAGCAATCTGTCGAGAAAGTTGAGACGCTTTTTCATTTTTAAACCATTAAGATATTAAGTTTATTAAGATTTGTATGTCTATTGAAATTATAATTGACATTGATATTGCGATTGATACTTATTTGATTTGAGAAAATACAAAATACATTTCACTTGCAATTTGTAAACTTCTTTCTGCGTATTTTTCATTCATTAAAACCGTTCCGTCAAAAGCTTTTGGGTCGTCATATTTTATAGGAAATCTTGCTTCTGCACCAAAAACCATTGGGCAACCTTTGTCAGCATTATTACAAGTCATGATTGCTCCGAAATGGATTTTTGGATTAAAATCATCAAAATAGGCTTTTGAAAAACAAATGACCGGATGCTGATTCTCATCAAATTTTACGGCATATACTGGATTTTGCTCTTCGCTTATTTTCTGAATTTGAAATCCTTGATTGGTTAACGTCTCGGCAACTTTAGGAAACATTGCCGTAGCTTCAGTTCCGCCTGAATAACAAAATACATTTTTAATTCCGAAATGAAACGCCATTGTTTGTGCCCAAATTTGCGACAAATGACTTCTTCTAGAATTGTGTGTGCAAATGAAGTTCAATCTAATTTCTTCGTTACAATTCACTTTGTCTTGAATATAAACAATCAATGGGTTTAAAATTTCTTTTCGTTCCTTAGAAACATAAATTCCAGCAATAGATTCAAAGGTTTTTGATAATTTTTCTAGCATATTACTTCTTTTTAAAAGTACAAAAAATGAAATTTTGTGTGGTATTAAAAGGTGTTTGATGGTTTTCTTCAAAACAATTTATTTTGACAAAATCACTCCCGAAAATAGATTCAAATTTGGCTTCAGAATATTGTGTAATTTCTAATCCACTGCATTTTAAAGGTCCGTTTTCTGAAAAAGTTCCAAGAAATAAAAATCCATTTGAGACAATTGAATTAGAAACTAATTTTTTGTAAATAGAAATGTCATTTTCAGATGTTAAGAAATGAAAACTAGCTCTATCGTGCCAAACATCAAAAGTGGTTTCTGGATGAAAATCAAGAATATCGGAAACTATAAACGTTACTTTTTCAGACTTTGTTCCTAACCTATTTTTGATTCGTTCAATTGCATTTACTGAAATATCCAATAGAAATAAATTTTGATAACCCATTTCTAATAAATTATCAATCAAATAACTATCGCCACCACCAATGTCAATTATTTTAGCATCCTTTGGAATATTGTTTTTAGTGAAAAAATTAATTGATGTTTCCGGTTTTTGTTGGTACCAACTCACTTCAGTTTCTTGCTTTGTTGCAAAAACTTTATCCCAATGTTCTTTTTTATCTGACATATTTATACTTTAGTGAATGGGTTAACAACATCCCGAATCTGGAGTACAGCACGAAGTTTCTTTTGGCTTCCATTCGCCTATTTTGACTTTCAATTTTTCTGGTGGAATGCCACAATTGTCTTTGGCTAAGCAATCGGTTAGTTTTGATTTTAATTGGAAGGTTTTACCGTCAAAATCCAAACTGAATTTTCCTATAGTTGTTGCCATTTGATATTCGACTTCTATTTCTAAATCTGGAATTTGAAGCTTCTCTTCAGACAATTCAATTATGTGAAGCAATTTTTCAGGATGCAATCTGTGATTGTAATCGTTGGCCTCCCAAAGTTGGAAATTAGCTACCTCTTCTTTACGAACCACTCCACCGCAATCGATGAAATCTTTGGATATTTTTCCTACTTCGGTAATGTGAAAATGATTGGGAACCCATTCTCCATTTGGCAATTGAAAAGCAATTTGAGAAAGACTTTTTAGGTGATTTTTTATTTCTGATAGTCTCATAGTGAAAGTATTAAGATATGAGTATTAAGTAATAAGACTTTTGGAATTTATTTAACAACACTTATTCATTAATTTATGGCGAATCATTCCAAAATGATTTTCGATTTTATTTATGGTATTAGGATTTATACAGTAACAAATGGCTGTTCCTTCAATCGTACCTTTTATAATGTTGGCGTTTTTTAATGCTGCCAAATGTTGTGAAATGGTAGGTTGCGCTAAAGGTAGTTTGTTTACAATATCACCACAGATACAAGTCTCTACAGACAATAGATAATCAACAATTGCTATTCTAGCTGGATGCGAAAGTGCTTTAAACAAACTTGCCATTTCGTTATGTTCTTCTGAAAAAGACTCTGATTTTGATGCTCCCATAATTTAAATTAATTAATATATTGCAATATTACGATAAAACAATATTGCTAATCTATTTTTTTTGTTAAATTTATAAATAAAGTAGTTATTCCTTAATCCGAAATAATTTGCTATTTTTGGTACCTAAAAAATTATTAAAAATGGCATCAATAACATTAGGAGGAAATCCAATACACACAAGCGGTGAATTACCAAAAGTAGGTTCAAAAGCACCACAATTTGAATTAGTAAATACCGATTTAGGTACAACTTCTCTAGCTGACTTTGCTGGAAGTAAATTAGTATTAAATATTTTCCCTAGTGTTGGAACAGGCGTTTGTTCTGCATCAGTAAGACAATTTAACTCAAAAGCAAGTGAATTAGTAAACACTAAAGTACTATGTATTTCCCGCGATTTACCTTTTGCACAAAAGAGTTTTTGTGGTGCAGAAGGATTAGAAAATGTCATTAACCTATCCGATTTTAAAACAGGAAGCTTTGGCAAAGATTATGGCTTAGAAATACTTGATGGTCCTTTTGCTGGTTTACTTTCTAGAGTGGTTGTTGTATTAGATGAAAATGGCATTATAAAATATACCGAACAAGTTCCAGAAATAGCCACTGAACCTAACTACGAGACAGCATTAGCTGCTTTATAATAGAGAATGGAATTTCAAAAAGACAATACTTTCTTTACTGGAAGATTTAAAAGTATGGGATTTGCTCTGAAAGGTGCCATAAAGCTTGTTACAACTGAGCATAGTGTAATGGTGCAAACTTTCATTGGTATTTTAATGACACTTGCTGGTTTTTATTTTCATATTTCACATGAAGAATGGCTCATTCAAACGCTTGCTATTGGCTTAGTTCTTGGCGTTGAAGGATTAAACACTGCTGTTGAAAAAGTAGCCGATTTTATTCATCCGGAGTTTCATGAGAAAATAGGTTTTATAAAAGACATTGCCGCAGGAGCCGTATTCTTTGCTGCTATGACAGCTATAGCTGTTGGCTTAATTATCTATGTACCAAAATTTCTATAAAGCAAATAAAATTTTAGTTTTCTATTTTAATAAGTATGGCAAAAACAACCAAGACATCCACTGATAAAAAAATAGACAATACTGGCGAACAGAAAAAAAGCTGGAAAATAACCCGACAACAAAAAATGCTATTGGGTAGTTTGTTAGTGCTTTTTTCTATTGCATTGCTTGTTGCATTTATTTCATTTTTTATTCATGGCCAAGAAGATCAAAGTGCTGTTTTAGAACTAGGTAACAAAAACGAAACCGTAAACAACTGGTTAGGTAAATTTGGTGCAATTATAGCTGATATCTTTATTTACAGAGGTTTTGGATTGGCTTCCTTTTTATTTGTAAAATTATTTTTTCTTACTGGCGCATTCTTAGCATTAGATATTTCGTTATTGAAACTAAAAAATATTTGGTTTTGGGATTTATTTGTAATGATAATCCTTTCGGTTTTATGTAGTTTCTGCTTTAGTAATTTGCCAGAATTAGGGGGTACAATTGGTTATGAAATAAACCTACTTTCTCAAACTTATATAGGAAAAACAGGTACTTTATTAGTTTTATCTTTTGGAATAATCATCTATTTAATTTACAAGATAAAGGTATCGCCGGATGCCATTAAATCTTTCTTTGAAAGAAGTAAAAAAGAAATTTCTGACGACCTTAAAACTTCAAAAACACCAATTACCTCAAATGACTATAACCTTGAAGAATTTGCTGTAAATGAGGAGGAGGATGAGGAAATAGAAGAACCCGAATTAAAACCCATTTCGAAATTTGAAATTAACAAAGAAAGTTTAAAACCAACTATACAGCACGCTTCGGAAATACAATTAGAGCATTCAATCAAGAAAATCAGCACACCTACGCCAGAACTCATTCATACAAACGATGAGGCTTTTGTCATAGAAAAAGCTCAAGAAGAAGACATTATTGAAGAGAATTTAGCTTCCCGGTTAGTTGCCGATTTTGGACTGTTTGATCCAACTTTGGATTTATCCAATTACAAGTTTCCAACTTTAGACTTATTAAAAGAATATGCAACTGGAGGAATTACCATCAATCAAGAAGAATTAGAGGAAAATAAAAATAAAATTGTAGAAACACTTCGCAATTACAAAATTGAGATCGCGCAGATTAAAGCAACCGTTGGTCCATCAGTTACGTTGTATGAAATTGTTCCAGAAGCAGGAATTCGAATTTCAAAAATTAAAAGTTTAGAAGATGACATTGCATTATCACTATCGGCCTTAGGAATTCGTATCATTGCTCCTATTCCCGGAAAAGGAACAATTGGTATTGAAGTTCCTAACAAAAATCCTACGATGGTTTCGATGAAAAGTGTTATTGGTTCCGCTAAATTTCAGGAAGCCGAAATGGAATTGCCAATAGCTTTAGGAAAAACTATTTCTAACGAAACTTTTGTAGTCGATTTAGCTAAAATGCCCCACTTGTTGATGGCAGGTGCAACTGGTCAAGGAAAATCGGTTGGATTGAATGCGGTATTAACTTCTTTATTGTACAAAAAACATCCTGCAGAAGTAAAATTTGTTTTGGTCGACCCGAAGAAAGTAGAACTTACCTTATTTAATAAAATTGAAAGACATTATCTAGCAAAACTTCCAGATTCTGGAGATGCTATTATCACAGACAACACTAAGGTAATCAATACGTTAAACTCTTTATGTGTTGAAATGGACAATCGCTATTCTTTATTGAAAGATGCGATGGTTAGAAACATAAAAGAGTATAATGATAAATTCAAATCCCGAAAACTTAACCCTGAAAATGGCCACCGCTTTTTACCTTATATTGTTTTAGTTGTAGACGAGTTTGCCGATTTGATTATGACTGCGGGCAAAGAAGTAGAAACTCCAATCGCTCGATTGGCTCAGTTGGCTCGTGCTATCGGAATTCACTTAATTATTGCAACACAAAGACCATCGGTAAATGTAATTACAGGTTTAATAAAAGCCAATTTTCCCGCAAGAATAGCTTTTAGAGTAACTTCAAAAATTGATTCGAGAACTATTTTAGATACACAAGGTGCTGATCAGCTAATTGGTCGTGGTGATATGTTGTATACAAATGGAAACGATGTGGTACGGGTGCAATGTGCCTTTATAGACACTCCAGAAGTAGAAAAAATCACTGAATATATTGGTTCCCAAAAAGCCTATCCCGATGCTTATTTGCTCCCAGAATTTATTGGCGAAGAAAGTGGCATTAATCTTGATATGGATATTTCCGAAAGAGATTCATTGTTTAGAGAAGCCGCAGAAATAATTGTTACTTCTCAACAAGGTTCTGCATCATTGCTTCAAAGAAAATTAAAGTTGGGATACAACAGAGCGGGAAGATTGATAGATCAGTTAGAAGCCGCAGGAATTGTTGGCCCATTTGAAGGAAGTAAGGCAAGGAGCGTAAACATTTTAGACTTGAATTCTCTAGATCAGTTTTTTAACAATGAACAAAATAATTCATAACATGAAAAAATGTTTAGCTGTATTTGCACTACTAATTTTTAGTTTTTCAATTCAGGCACAAGAAAAAAAAGCAAAGGATCTTTTAGATCAGGTAACTGCAAAAATCAAAACTTATGACAACATAGTAATTGAATTTAAATACACTTTGAATAATAGTAAAGAAAACATCAATCAAGAAAGTAAAGGTAATGTTATCATGAAGGGCAATTTATTTGTTCTGAATTTAATGGGGGTTACAAAACTTTTTGATGGAAAAAAAACGTATACTATTAATCCTGAAGACGAGGAAATTAGCGTTACAAAATTTAATGAAAAAGATGATAATTCAGTAACACCCTCTAAAATGTTAACTTTTTTTAACTCAGGTTACAAATTTGTTTGGGATATTTTGCAGGACGTAAAAGGCAGAAAAATTCAGTACATTAAATTAATACCAATAAATGCTAAAGATGCCAGAAAAGAAATTCTTTTAGGAATCGATAATCAAACCAAAAACATTTACAATCTAATTGAAGTGGGGAAAAATGGAACCAAAACCATTTTAACTGTAAATTCTTTCAAAACCAATCAACCTTTGTCAAAAAATCAATTTACCTTTGAGGCGAGTAAATATCCAAAATACTACATCAATAAGTTAGATTAGTTTTAAGTGAAAATACTAGATAAATACATTCTAAAAACATTTGTGATTACATTTACCTCCGTATTTGTAATCCTTTTTTTTATATTCATTCTTCAAACAGTTTGGCTGTTTATTTCTGAACTTGCAGGTAAAGATTTAGACTTCATTTTGGTAATCAAATTCTTAATGTTTGCTATGCCAAGAATTATTCCACTAGTATTACCCCTTTCGGTTCTATTGGCTTCGATAATGTCATTTGGCGATTTTGCTGAGAATTATGAATTTGCTGCCATGAAATCAGCTGGTATTTCACTGCAAAGAACAATGAAATTTTTAACTTTTTTTATTCTAATTCTGAGTCTCGGTGCATTTATATTTGCTAATAATGTAATTCCGTATGCTGAATTTAAATTTATTAATTTCAGGAAAGACATCGCACAAATGAAACCCGCAATGGCAATAGCCGAGGGACAATTTAGTGATGTAGGAAGCTACAATATTAAAGTCGATAAAAAATCAGGGGAGAATGGCAATTTTCTTACCGGAATAACGATTCACAAAAAATCGAACAATTTTGATGGTAGCAAAAACGTAATTAAAGCCAAAAACGGAGAACTTATAAGTAACGAAAAATCTAATATTTTAAAGTTAGTACTTAATGATGGCTATTATTATGAAGATATCATTCCTAAAAAATATGAAGAGAGAAATAAAATTCCTTTTGCAAAAAGTTCTTTCAAAAAATACATCATCTATATAGATTTATCAAAATTAAATAACACTAATAACGAAGATTATACGATTTCAAACACCAATTCAATGCTTAATATAAGTGAATTAAAGTATACTATTGATTCACTTGAAAACAACCGAAAGAAAGATATTATTTCGTTTGTGGATAATTCGTATCAAAGAACGGTAACACAAGGTTCTCTTAGTTCAAACAAAGCGCTTAATGATAGCATCATTACTACTAAAATAAAAAATCCTGATTTACTTTCTAATTTTATTCCAAAAGAACAGTCGGAGATATTACAAATAGCCAATAACTCTATTATCAATACAAATTATACAATTGATTCTACAGAACAGGAACTCGAATCGAAAACAAAAGTAATTAACAGTCATTGGATTGCTTTATACGATAAATTTGTAATAGCATTTGCCTGTATTTTAATGTTTTTTATAGGCGCACCATTGGGTGCAATTATTAGAAAAGGAGGTTTGGGACTTCCAATCGTTTTTGCAGTGTTAATCTTTATAATTTATCACTTTGTTAATACCTTTGGAAAAAAAATAGCTCAAGAAGATGGACTCACGCCATTTCTTGGTTGTTGGATGGCCACTTTTATTTTAACCCCTATTGCGTGTTTATTAACCTATAGAGCAACCAATGATATCGGTTTTATAAATATGGACGTAGTGCTTCTGCCTTTTCAAAAATTATTTAAAAAAATATTTCCTTCACAAAATCAATAGCCCAAGATGCAAACTGAACAATTAATTCTAAATACAATTGAAGAAGCCATTGAAGATATTCGTCAAGGTAAAATAATAATTGTAGTAGATGATGAAGACCGTGAAAACGAAGGCGATTTCTTGGCTGCAGCCGAAAAAGTAACGCCAGAGATGATTAATTTTATGGCAACCCATGGTAGAGGTTTAATTTGTGCCCCATTAACCGAAAGTCGTTGCAAAGAACTAGAGTTGCGACCTATGGTTTCGAACAATACCGATCACATGGAAACTGCTTTTACCGTATCAGTTGATTTGAAAGGAAATGGAGTTACGACGGGCATCTCGGCATCAGACAGAGCCAAAACGATACTTTCTTTAATAGATTCTAATACAAAACCGTATCATTTAGCGCGTCCTGGACATATTTTCCCGCTTGTAGCTAAACAAGGAGGTGTACTGAGAAGAACGGGGCATACAGAGGCGGCTATTGATTTTGCCAGACTAGCAGGTTTTAAACCGGCAGGTGTTATTGTTGAAATTATGAACGAGGACGGAACTATGGCCCGATTGCCTCAACTGGTAGCTGTCGCTAAAAAGTTTAATTTAAAATTAGTCTCCATAGAAGATTTAGTGGCCTACAGAATGCAACATGATTCTTTGATTGTAAAGAAAGAAGATTTTGATGTAGAAACTCGATTTGGTATTTTTAGATTAAGAGCTTACGAGCAAACCACCAACAAACAAATTCATATTGCCTTAACAAAAGGCACTTGGAATTTAGGAGAACCTGTATTAACCCGAATCAATTCGACTCAAGTGAATAATGATTTGCTAGGAACGTTGACTAATAATGCTGAACAACAGTTAGATGACATGTTTAAAATCATTAATGAACAAGGACAGGGAGCAGTAATATTCATCAATCAAGACATGCAGTCTGTAAATTTACTAAGTAGGATTTCAGAACTTAAAACATTACAATCGGAAGGCGTTCTAAAAGCACCAAAAATTGTAATTGACAGCAAAGACTATGGTATAGGAGCTCAAATACTACATGATATTGATATTTCTAAAATACGATTAGTCTCTAATGCAACCCATACTAAAAGAGTTGGAATGATTGGATATGGATTGGAAATCACTGAATATGTGACTTATTAATTATAATTAATTTCTTTTCATTAGTGTAACCTATAGATAATGAAACTCTTAATTTGTAACTGCTAAAAATAAGTTCATTTTTATAAAAATAGTTTTTGCAAAACAAAAAAAGGTTCCTATATTTGCAACCGCATTGAGAAATTGATGTTTGACTTATTGGAGAAATGGCAGAGCGGTCGAATGCGGCAGTCTTGAAAACTGTTGACTGTAACAGGTCCGGGGGTTCGAATCCCTCTTTCTCCGCCAGTAGAAATACAAATTGAATTAAAACCCTTTAAATCGTATGATTTAAAGGGTTTTTTCGTTTACAACACCTTCAAATTATTCATTAATGCGTGAACCTAAAGGGATAAAATCGGTTACCCTAAACTATCCGAAATTAGGGTAACCGATTTTTATCTCTTGGCTAGTATTTACAAGGCTTCCGAACCAGTTCATTAACCAGTTCAAGAAGTGGTTCACTATCTGAACATCTTGTGATATAGTCTTTTTAGAATTAAATTTAATAATAACTAAAAGGTTACCACGATGAAAACAAAAGTATCTATTCTCTTTTACGCAAAGAGAGCCAAAGCCAGTGTAAACGGTTTAGTCCCTATTTACACCCGAATTACTATCAATGGAAAAAGAATTGAATTGAGTTCCAACCGATTTGTAGAAATGTCTAAATGGTCGATAGAAGCAGGCAAAATGAAAGGCAATTCAGAAGAAGCTCGTTCAATAAATAGCCATCTTGATATGTTGAGAATTCAAATTATAGATATGCAAATGGAATTAGTGCACAAGAAAATTCCAATAACAGCCGAAACTCTCAAAAGTAAAATACTAGGAGTTGATGAAAAAGCAAGAATGCTAATCCCAATCTTCCAAGACCATAATAACAAAATTAAAGAATTGGTTGGCAAAGAATATGCACCTGGAACATTAGAGCGGTACAAAACTTCGTTGAGCCATACGGTAGAGTTCTTGCAATGGAAATACAAAGTTTCCGATATTGAGATAAACAAAATAGATCACGCTTTTGTAACCGATTATGAATTTTGGTTAAGAAGCGTTCGTAACTGTGCCAATAACACAGCCGTTAAATATATCAAGAACTTCAGCAAAATAATTAAACTTTGTCTGGCCAATGACTGGCTTGAAAAAAATCCGTTTGCAAATTATAAATCGAAAGTTAAAGAAGTCGAACGAGTTTATTTATCTGAAGAAGAAATTCAAAACATCATCAACAAAGATTTCAAAACAGAACGGTTATCATTAGTTCGCGATATATTCCTTTTTAGCTGCTTTACTGGTTTGGCATATATTGATGTCAAAAACCTAACAAAGTCGCATATAAGCATCGGAATTGATGGCGAGAAATGGATTTTTACTCACAGACAGAAAACCGAAACGGCTTCTAAAATTCCAATCCTTCCCGTAACGCAAATGATTATTGATAAATACGCTAACCATCCTAAAAGTAATAATGAAGACAGACTACTTCCAATATTGACAAATCAAAAAATGAATGCCTATCTCAAAGAAATAGCTGGCGTTTGCGAGATCGAAAAAGAATTAACCTTTCATATAGCCCGACACACTTTTGCAACGACCGTAACACTTACAAATGGCGTTCCAATAGAAAGTGTTAGCAAAATGCTAGGTCACAAAAATTTGAGAACTACCCAACATTACGCAAAGGTTCTCGATAAAAAAGTAAGTGAGGATATGAAAATTTTAAGAGATCGATTAGTTTTTAATACTGCCAAAGCAATTTAATTAATGATTTTCGATTCCAAAATCTTTCATCAGATCTAAACCATAATTTCTTAAAGCATCAATTATTGCTATTGATTTTATTCCTCTTTCTGTAATATTATATTCAACTCTAGGAGGTACTTCTGGAAATATTTCTTTGGTTATAAAACCATCTTCTATTAATTCCTTTAAAGCCTTTGACAACATCCTATCCGATGCGTGTGAAATGCTTCTTTGCAATTCACTAAAACGCCATTTTTTATCCTTTAATCTCCATAAAATAGGCATTTTATAGGTGCCTCCTATTTTGCTTATAGCAAATTCAACTGGATTATGAAATTGATGGTTGTCCTTTACGAAATCTGGCATACTTACATTTTTGTTAGTTACTTACAAAGATACGCAGTTGTTGTAAATAAACAATTACTGAAATAACTTTGTGTAAGAAATTTAAAAAATGACAAGACGATTGTCACAATTTATGGCTATTCCTCTAATTGGAAATGCTCAACAAATAAAAATAACATTAATAAAATCACAAAAATGGAAAAAGTAAAAGAAATCAACAATTATGTGCATTTTCATGGTGCTCCTTTAAAAGGTAAAATTTTAATGGTGGCAAGTTCACCAAGTGTATCAAAACAAACAGGTTGGCCTATTGGCTTTTGGGCTGCTGAATTAACACATCCTTTAAGAGTTTTTCAAGAAGCTGGTTATGAAGTAGAATTGGTTTCTACCGAAGGTGGAAAATTAATAATGGACGGGTATTCGAACCCAACCGATGCAAGTGGTTACTCGGCTAACGATGTAATATCTTTAGGGTATATGCAACAAAAATCGTTTGACGATATGTTGGCTAACACAAAGAAATTAACGGAAGTTGATGCTAAAAATTATGATGCTATTTTCTTGGTAGGTGGACAAGGTCCAATGTACACATTCAAAGGCAACAAAGATTTAGAAAAATTATTTGGAGCTTTTTATGATGCAGGTAAACCTAGTGCTGCAGTTTGTCATTCTACTACTTTATTACTAGATGCAAAGAAATCAAATGGCGAATTATTGGTAAAAGGAAAAACTTGGACAGGTTTTGCTAATGCAGAAGAAGATTTTGCAGATCAAGCAGTAGGAATGAAAATTCAGCCATACAGAATTGAAGAAGAAGCTAAAAAAATAGAAGGAACAAGTTTCAAAGTAGCAGCTCCATTTAGTTCTTACGCTATTGCAGATGGTAATTTAATAACCGGACAACAACAAAATTCTGGAGCAGCAGCAGCAGAATTAGTTGTTGAACTTTTAAAATCATCAAAATAATTTAAAAATAAAAAAAATGAAAAAAATATTGATCTTTATTTTTGCAGTATCTACTGCATTAACATCAAGTAAATTATTTGCACAGCACAATGCTGGAAATAATGGCAAAATATTACTAATTGCTTCAAACCCATCTACCAATAAACAAACTGGATGGCCTATTGGTGTTTGGGCGGCTGAAGTAATTCATCCATACTGGGAATTTATGACAGCAGGATACTCTATTGATATTGCAAGTCCTGATGGTGGAGAAATTAAAATTGATGGATTTAGTGATCCTGAAGATGCAAGTAAATATGCTGCATGGGATTACCTATCATTAGGATTCTTGAAAGATGCTTCAAAATCAGCATTGCTTAAAAATACAATAAAATTATCTGCGGTTAACCCAAACGATTATAAAGCGGTTTTAGTTTGTGGAGGTCAAGGACCAATGTACACCTTTATAGATAATAAGGAATTACATAAATTCTTTGCAGATTTTTACCAAACTGGAAAACCAACTGGAGCAATTTGCCACGGGACTTGCATACTATTAAAAACAAAACTACCAAATGACAAATATTTAGTAGAAGGTAAAAAATGGACTGGTTTTGCTAATACAGAAGAAAATTATGCAGATGCATATGTAGGACAAAAAATACAACCATTTAGAATACAAGATGAGGCTTCAAAAATGCCAAATAACAAATTTGAAGTTGCTCCTATGTTTGAGGCTCATGCAGTTCAAGACGGAAATTTAATTACTGGTCAACAACAAAATTCGGGTTCAGAGGCAGCAAAATTAATTATTGAACAATTAGAAAAAGATAAATCTCGTTACCCTACTTATGTTCTAGTACATGGTGCGTGGGCTGATGAAAGTGCATGGGGTTTTGTTAGAAACAATTTAGCAAAAAAAGCAAATGTAGTTGTAGTAAATCTTCCTGCACACGGAGCAGATAATACTTATGGAGTTGGAGTTGGTTTAAATGATTATGTAAAAACAGTTACAAATGTAATTAATGCTCAAAAAGGAAAGGTAATTTTAGTTGGTCACAGTATGGCAGGCGTTGTCATATCACAAGTAGCTGAAAACATTCCAAATAAAATTGACAAGCTAATATATGTATCAGCTTATCTTCCAAAAAATGGTGAAAATGTATCTGGTATTACAAATAAATTTCTGAACAACAAACCAATTGAGGTTTTTGAATTTAATAAAGACTATTCATTAGTAAGCATTAAAAAAGATGCAATTGCTACTGTAGTTTGTGCAGATTGCCCAGATTATATGAAAGATGTGTTAGTAAAATATCATAGAGCCGAACCAACAAAAGGATTAAATGATAATGTAAAACTAACAATAAAATTTGCAGGAATTCCTAAATATTATATTTCTACAAAAAATGATTACGCAGTTCCTTACCTATTGCAACAACAAATGATTAAGGACAATGGAACCGTAAAAAAAGTTTTTGAAATGAATACTTCGCATTTACCTTTTGTGGTTAAACCAGCGGAATTTGTAGATATACTAACAAGTATTAAATAATCAAAACAATTAAGACAGAGCTTGATAATCAAACTCTGTCTTAATTAAAATAACATAATGTTAAAATATATTTGTGATAAAGAAAACTGACCTATTAAATTAGGATTACCCATTAAAAGTTAAATAAAATGAGAAAATTAATAACTATATTTTTTTTATTATCAGTTTTCTTGGTTAAAGCCCAAATTAACGAAAGCGATACTGAAAAATTTCAAATCCGAACAAGTTTTACTGGTAATTTTCAGAAGGGAAACGTTGAGATATTAACTTTAAAAAGCAAATTAGAATTTACATTAGTTCCGGTAAAAAACTGGGTTTTTAAATCTCAAAATTCAGGATTATATCAAGAATTTTCAGAAAATAAAGCTGACAATGATATTTTTAGCAGAAATTATTTGTATTTCAAACCCAACAAAAAACTATATCCGTTTATTATCAGTTATTTATCTGGCAATTTTCGTAGAAAAATAGATAGTAGATATTTTATAGGAGCAGGTCTAACGTATCAAATCATAAATAATAATAAAAACGTTTTGAAATTTTCAGCTAGTACGATTTATGAAAATACGCAATACAAAACAACATCTTATAACTTTGAAGAGTATAATGATAATGATCGTATTAGTTTATGGAGAGGGACAGTGTATTTAGGAGGATGGAATTACATATTAGAAAAAAAGATTAGAGTTTACTATGATGCTTTTTACCAACCCGCTTTCAACAACAATAATAATTATAGAACTCAAGCTGATATGGGGTTTGATTTTCCGTTGTGGAAAGGATTGTCATTTAATACGCTTTACACCATCAGTCACGAAAATGTGACACCCATAAAAATTAAAAAAGACGACAAAATCCTAACTTTTGGTTTTGCCTATAACTTTAAATCAACAAGTAAAAACAAATGAAAATGAATAACGCAATACTATTTATAATTCTAGCAATTTCTGCTGGTGCAATGATACCTTTTCAAAGCGCTATGAATACTGCATTAGGTAAAAACCTCCAAAGTCCATATTTTTCAGCTTTATCGGTTTTTCTTATAGCGTTTCTGGGGCTTGTAATTTATATAATTATTACAAAGCAAACTATACCTTCATATATTCAGTTTACATCTGCGCCAAAATGGAGTTATTTAGGAGGAATTTTAGGAGGCACTTACATTTTGCTTATAGTTTTGTTGGCTCCCAAGCTAGGCATTGGCAATGTTACTGTCCTAGTACTTCTTGGGCAAGTTTTAGCAGCAATGATTATAGATCAATTTGGCTTATTTGGAGCACCAATCCACACAATTAACTGGCAACGTCTTATAGGCATACTATTATTGTGCACAGGAGTTTATTTAATCAAGAAATTTTAAGAAATAAAATAATTTTTGAATGAAGACTATAATTATAACAGGAGGAACTTCAGGTATCGGACTAGAATTAGTTAAATATTTTGCTATTAATAACTATGAAGTAATTTTTACAGGAAGAAATATAGAAGTTGCAAATAGTATAATAAGTAATCTTTCAAACTATAAACTTACTTTTTTTCAGACTGATTTTGCTTCATTTGAAAGTATTGATAATTCCATTAAGCAAATTAAAAGTCAATTTAAATCAATTGATATTTTAATTAACAATGCAGGAGTTTGGGAAATGGAATTTAAAGAAACTTCAAACGGTATAGAAGTGAATTTTGGGGTAAATCATCTTGCAACAATGCTTTTTACTTTAAAAATTTCACCAATTTTAAATCCATTAACTGGTAGAATAATTAATACTTCATCTGGTGCACACAGAAGAAATATAATTGATTTAGATGATATTGAATGGAGAAAGAAAGATTATGATGGTATTGCAACCTATTCTCAATCCAAACTTTGCAATATATTATTCACACGTCGATTATCTAAAGAGGTTTCAAATACAAATATTTTAGTAAATACCGTTCACCCAGGATATGTAAAGACAAAGTTATTCAATAATATGCAGGATCGAAATTGGGATAATATACCTGACGCTTTTCAAGGTGCTAGAAGTGCAATATTTGCAGCAACCGACACAAAAATTGTAACACATTCAAATTTATACATTTATCAGGAACAAATTGATCCAAATATTACTGCGATTGCTCAAGATGATAATCTAGCTGATTTGGTATGGGATTTAAGTAAAACATACTTGAATAAATACTTATAATTTTAATACAAATGAATTCAAAACTTCATACATATCGATTTGAATTATTGTTAATTGCATTAACACTTTTGTTATTTGATAAAGCTTTCATACCAAATCATCAGTTTTTCACTAAAGTAGTTTGGCCATTCAATATGATTATTTTAGGAATTACATCTTTTGGAATTTTTAATGAAAGAGTTGAAATCATTAAAATAGCAAAAAATATTTTGTTCTTATTTAGTATTATTATACCACTTATTTTTGAATTTATAGTTCAATCTTCAATGTTAACGCAATTATCATTTTGGATATATATAATATATTATTGCTTTATTTTTATCGAAATTTTGAGGCAAATTTTCGAGAAAAGTGAGTCTAGTATAAGCGTTATTTTTGGGTCAGTATCTGGCTACCTTCTTTTAATAGTAATTGCTCAATTTTCATTTTTATTAATTGAATTTAATTATCCAAATTCATTTTCAGGGTTGCAAAAATTTGGCATTCCATCAATCTATAATCAACTTTCATATTTTAGTATGACAAGTATTACAACTGTTGGTTATGGAGACATCGCACCACTAACAGATACATCAAGATTAATTACTATGTTTTTTACTATCATTGGGCAATTCTATTTAGTGGCATTAGTTGGTATTATTATTTCACGTTTCACATTTAAAAGTCAAGAATAAATTAAAGATTAAAAAAAAATAAAATGAAAAAACTAATTACAATTATAGGAGCAGGACCTGGAATAAGTCAAGGTGTTGCTGAAAAGTTTGGTAAAGAAAATTTCAAGATTGTACTCATTTCGAGAACAGAAAGCAAATTACAAGAGCAAGTTATGGAATTGGCTAAAAATGGAATAGATGCTACTTATGCTGTTGCAGATGTAGCTAATCAAGATAGCTTGAAAAGTGCACTACTATCCATCAAAGAAAAAGAAGGTCATGCAGAAGTTATTTTATACAATGCCGCAGCATTTTCTGGAATGGATATTTTAGACCAAAAATGGGAAACTATTAGAGAACAAATGGACATTAATGTGGGTGGTTATTTTAATCTAATGAAAATGGTTTTGCCTTTCTGTATCAAAGAAAATAAAGGTAAACTTTTTGTTACCAATGGAGGTTTCGCTTTGAGTGGAGACGATCAATTAACATCATTGAGTGTTGGAAAAGCAGCTTTAAGAAATTTAGTTCAAGCATTTCAGAAAAAAGCAACTGGAACTAATGTTCATATTGCTCAATTGACCGTTTGTGGTTTTGTGAATCCCAACGATGAAAAGTATAGTCCAAAAGCAATAGCAGAACAATATTGGAAATTATACAATCAAAATAATGAAAATCAAGAAAATGAAATTATTTATTAATCCAAAATTAGTATAGAAATGAAACTAGCATTTATAGGAATAGGAAATGTAGGATTTGCTATAGCAAATAATCTACAAAAAAAAGGTCATGATATTATAGTTGCTTCTAATAGCGAAAACTCTCAAAGCGTTCAAAAAGCATTAAAGGAAAACAGTAATTTTTTGGTAATGAATATTCAAAGTGCTATTGATGAGGCAGAAATTGTTTTTTTAGCGACTCCATTTCAAGCAAACGAATCTATATTAAAATCAGTAAATTTCAATGACAAAATACTAGTTGATTGTACAAATCCTGTGGGAATGGGAATTTCTCATGGTTTAAAAAGTGAAATCTCTGGAAGTGAAAAAGTACAAGAATGGGCACCTGAAGCAAATGTAGTAAAAGCATTTACCATATATGGTTTTGAAAATTTTATAGACAGTAATTATCCTAATTATAACGTTAAACCAATAATGTTGATAGCAGGAAATAATATAGAAGCTAAATCATTAGTACAAAAGATTAATTCAGACATGGGTTTTGATACATTAGATACTGGTAATCTCGATCAAGCATTACATTTAGAACACATGACTTTACTCTGGGTAAAAATCGCCAGAAGAGATGGACATCATCCAAATTTTGTTTGGGCGATGTTGGAAAAATAATTTTCAAATAAAAATAAAATGAAACCCATTATTGGGTTTTGTTTTTTTAGTAAAATAGATTCTATAATTTACCTACTAATATAAAATTGAACCCAAAAATAAACAACCTACTTTCTGACCTCAATGAACAACTTAATTTTATAGATTTAGAAATAGATAATCCTATAAAAAAATGTGAAAAAGCAATTGAAATCAGTATAAAAGCATTCGATAATTTAAAAAAATTGATGCTAAAATTAGGTTTTAAATCGAATGAGGAGGAAATTCATTTTTTTAAAGAAATTAAACCCCAATTCCTTTCAAAATTTATTTATTATAATTCAGTTTACAAGATTGAAACCAGAAAACCTTATGGTGGAGACAGAATTGTTAAAAAATATTATCAAACCGAATTAATAAAACTCAAACGGTTTTTTGATAATAATTTAGAATTTTACAAGTATTACAGAACAGGAAGTATGTATCTTGATGTTAATTATTTTCTTCGTGGAAAAATTGATATCAAAATGGTTTTAGATAGCTATTATATCGAGACCGACAGAACTTTTTCAACTTCTCACGATTATATTGTAGCTAGAATTATTGCCAATGATTTAATCGAATTATACTTGGAAGACAAACTTTTGAATATGAATAATAGAGATCAAAAAGAAAAATCACAAGTCAATCACAAGGTAAAGCAAGTTTGGACTGGATCTAAAGTCGCATTAATAGAGCTTTTATACGCCTTACATTCAGAGGGTGTGTTCAATAATGGAGCATCAGATTTAAAGGAAATTGCCGAATACTTCGAGAGTGTGTTTGACATAGATTTGGGGCAGTATCACAGGGCTTTCCTTGAAATTAGGGTAAGAAAAGCGGAGCCTACCAAATTTCTAAATAGCCTTAAAGAAAAGTTAATAAAACGAATGGAAAACACTGACGAACTACTTTAGGTTAGTATTTAAAGTACTTTACATAAAAATCTATCACAACTTGTGATTGACTTGTGATTTAAAACCAATCAAAACCCACAATTTTGTGCCATAACAATTTAAAACGGCACATTATGGCAATCGAAGTTATCACTCGCGAAGATTTGAACGAATTCCGTACACTTCTCCTTTCAGATTTAAACGCAATGTTTAATTCAAAACCACAGCAACAAAAACAATGGCTCAAATCTACCGAAGTCAGAAAGCTGTTAAACATTTCTCCAGGTACTTTGCAAAATTTACGCATCAATGGCGTGTTATCATACACCAAAGTCGGCGGAATAATTTTCTATGCTTATGCCGATTTGCAAAAAGTTTTAGAAACCAACAAAGTCGAAGCAACTCCCAATTTGTTCAATCCTAAATGGTTGGTACGATGAATTATATCAAACACCTAACAGGATTTTTCAATCGAATATCTAATGAAGAATCACTAAATCCAACACACATAAGTTTGTATTTAACGCTATTTCAATGTTGGAATGTCAATCGATTCAAAAATCCAATCACAATTTCGAGAGACGAAATGATGAAAGGAAGCAAAATTGCATCAAAAGCGACCTATCACAAGTGCATTAAAGAATTGCAACGGTTAAAGTTTTTAGATTATTTCCCATCATATAATCCGTATTCCGGAACAGAAGTTTTTATGATAAATTTTTCAGAAGGAAATAATTTTAGTCCAAATAGTTCAGATACAACCAGTTCAAATAATGAACAAACCACACCAATTTTTGAACAAACCGAGCCAAAAAATGAACACGTTAATGGTCAGGTTGCTGAACAGGTTAATGAACCGCCTTATATATATAATAATAAACAAACACTTAAAAACATTAAAAACATAGATATAGACACTAATTTTCAAAATTTTGATGATAATCTGTTTTTAAAAAACGAAAATAAAAAAGAAGAAAAGAGTTCCGCAAAAAAAGAAGAAAAATTTATATCTCCAGCAATTGATTTAGTCAAAGAATATTTCAAGTTTCAGAATTTCACCGAATTTGAAGCAGAACGATTTTTCAATTATTACTCCAGCATCGGTTGGCTGATTGGTGGAAAAACCAAAATGAAAGATTGGCAAGCAGCAGCACGAAACTGGATGTTGAATACTCCGAAATTTTCGGTCAATTTACCAAATCCATCAACACAAAAAGCAAATCCGCAACCAAGAGCCTACAACCTCAACACAACCATTGACAAAAATTATGCAGAGCCATTGTAAAATGAAAATCACAATCTATGAATTCAAAATACAATTATCCCGAAATGATGACTTGGTTAGAACAAAAGGGAAAACTACAGTTTGGCGAAAAGTTCCATTTCAGAGAAGCTGATATAATTAATATTCAAAAACTGATATGTTATTTTCTAAAAGATGAGGTTATGGCTGCCAATTTTAATTTAGATCTATCCAAAGGAATTTTACTTTCTGGACCAGTCGGTTGTGGGAAAACAACATTGATGACTTTAATGCGATACGTTGCACAACCAAACTATAAATTCATAATGAAAACCTGCCGAGATATAAGTTTTGAATTCATAAAAGAAGGCTATCAAACCATTCAGAAATACTGCCACGGAAACAATTCGCACACCGAATACAGAAACTATTGCTTCGATGATTTAGGCGTAGAAACAAACCTAAAATACTACGGAAACGAATGTAACGTAATGGCAGAAATTATACTCTCCAGATATGATATTTTCATTTCAAAACAAGTCATAACGCACATAACCAGTAATCTTTCCGCCACCGAAATAGAAGCGGCTTATGGTAATCGAGTGCGCTCAAGACTTCGTGAAATGCTTAATTTGATTGCTTTTGATGATAATTCGATAGATAAAAGAGTTTGATAAGTAGGTTAATAAGTCAAATTCGTTTAAAACAAATTGTTGAATAAAGTTTTATATTTTGGTAAGTTCTAAAACATAGAATTATGATTAAAGTCTATTTAGATTGGAATGTTATGTCAGGAATGAAAAACAATCAATTCCAAGAACTAAATGATATAATTTTAAACAGGGATAAATTTCTATTATTATATTCTACCTCACACATTGGAGATATTTTCGCTAGTATTAAAAATCATAGCGAGGAAGAGCAAAAAATAGTTCGAGAAGATTTAGATTACATAACCCATTTAACAGATGATTTATGTTTAGTGAATAATTCAAAAGAAGTTACTTTAAGTAGATACCAGCCGGGAGAGTTATTAGATGATAGAATTCGAGAAGCACCACTTTTTCAAGATTTTAGTCTTGATAATTTATTTAGCTCAATTGAGGAAGATAATCCAATGTTTGGATTAGTTAGTTCCGTGAAAAATATGATTGCTTCAATGCCTTTAGATTTCGCTTTTAAAGAAGCTTTTGAAAATACTGAAAGTGCTGCAATGTTAGACAAAATGTTTCCAGGTTTAAAAGAAGATAAAACAATGAACGGTTTCTTTAAGAGTTTTGGTAAAATGTTTCACAATATGAACGAAACAGAAGACTACAAAGATTTAAGAAATATGGTGCAACAAATTGGAGTAAATAGTGGACACTTCAACGAAAATAAAAATCCTTTTGAGGTAATTGATAATGCTTACAAGAAAACGGGTGTAGAAAGTTTTGATGTTGATAAATATTTTGATAAAACTAAAAATGCTCCAGAATGGTTTAATGATATTACAAATGAGTATGTCAAGTTAGATATGCACGGCTTTAAAGCAGACAAAGTAAAAGTTACTGAAAAAGAGAAAAATACATTTAAGAATACAACTGAAGATGCTTCTCATTCCGCATTTGCATCTAGATGCGAGTTTTACATTACTAATGATGATAAAAATTATCACAAAACAAAAGCAGTATTTCAAAAATTAGTCATTTATACGATTGTGTTAAAACCGAATGAATTCATACAATATTACAACTTATTTCTAAATGAAAATAGTTTTGATGATCACTTTAGAAGTATAAATGGCGAAATGCAAAGAGTTGAAAACTTTCAAGAACAGAGGTATGAAAACGGAGAAATTTTTGGTTGGATAAATTACACAAGTCTATATTTTTTTAATTTTTTCAATAAAATATTAATCCCCAATCCTGGAGTAAATGAGGCTTTATTTATTTTAGGAAAAGAAAGCCCATCAAAAAGTTATATTATTAGCCAACGAGAAATTGAAACAATGTTAAAATTATTTGTTGATAAATTGGGTATAGATATAAATGGTAAATCTTATTTTGAATTAGACGAAATTAACAGCGGAGTAGATTGGACAGGTAGAACTTGGGAAACTAATATAGGTCAAATCAATATAAAAAGATTAAATGGTTGGTTTCAAATGTATTTTTTTCCACTAACAAAAGAAGAAAAACAGATTGAAAATTAATTTTATTACAAAATTATAAATTATGATGAACTCGCTAGATGCCATAATAAAAAGTACAAATTTTGCTCAAAAACTCAATAATCAATTGGGGATTAGTAACTCGATGATGAAAATGATGCATTCACAAGAGCTATGGCAAAATAAATTGAGTTCCATAACTATGACCGATGCTATTTTTAAAGGTATTGCACGCCAACAAAATTATTTTCCAAAGAATATTGGACTAGATATACTTTCAAAATCTATTACAAATCAATCGAAACTATTTCAAATTCCAGAACCAACATTAGAGGCTATTAAAGGAATTAGTCAAATGCAGGAAAGCATATTTGGAAATTTAAAAGGGATTTCTTCTATTTTTGAAAGCCAAAAAGCTTATTTAGCACAAATCAACAGCTTACAGTTTGCTATGAGTGGTATATCTGGACAGATTGCGGCAATTGCTGCTAAAAGCAACCAATGGAATTTATTAGATGAATTTGAAAATATTAATGAACAAGCTTTTGAAATAGCCAATAGTTTTACTTCGGATATAGCATTAACACAGGAAGAAAGTATAAGGTTTGAGCAACTTATTGAAAAAATTGTATCATTCTACCAAAAGAATAAAAAGTTTGGAGTTAATACTTTATTATTCATTTCGGTAATGGTAAACCTTATGAGCATACATCAATATTATGATTTTGTAAAAACAAAAGCTGAACCTGCTACAAAAGAAGATTTGATGAAGTTTGAGAGAAAAATACAACAATCCATAGAATTAAAACTCAAAGAAATAAAAGAGTACAGAACTACAAACCGGGCTTCAAAAGTAATGTTAAAGCCAAAAACTAAAACGATTATTATAACATCACTTCCTAAAAATTTTGATGTAATTGTTTTGCAAATTAAGCACAAATGGGCATTTGTAAGCTACATTGATCCAAAAGATAATTTAATGCAAACGGGGTGGGTTATGAAGAAGTATTTAGATAAGAATTAAACAATTATCCTAAAAATTGCTTTTGTTTTGCCATTTTATATTCATTAGTATCTCTCAAAGCATTCATAAATAAATGAACATTATCTAAAGTTAATTTAGATAAAACATCATAACTTTTTTTGTGGCATTTTCTATATTTTTTGCCACTACCACAAAAGCAATCTGAAACTCTATCTATTTTTTTTCCTTCAAGTATTTGATTTAATCCAAACTCAATATTGAAAATATTATTGGTCATAAATGTTTCTTCAAAAAACTCAATCCAACCTTTGCTTCCGTGAGACCTTTCTTTTAAAAAATAACCATTTTGATTTCGGAAAATTTGACTGTAAAAATAATTTTTGACTTGATTTTCAATAAATGAAATTAAATTTATACCACTATTACAAATTATAAATTCCTCTGGAGGAGAAGCAATACAACAGTTTCCAGTTTTTTCAAATATATGCCAATCAATATTTCTAGGAATACGTCCTCCGGTTTCAAATAATAAAGGAAAACTAAATGGATAATCAATTACAGCCTTAATCTCAATTTGATAAGTATCTTCAATGTTCCCATATTCATCATCCAAAATAACAGTCCCAAAAACACAAGGAATTCCATCTTCAATTTTAAATGATAACTCCTTGTATTTATTAATAACTTCTTTTGCTTCTTGTTCAAAAACACTATAATAGTTCATTTCTTATTTTCCCCAAGGTCTTGATAAAGCAGCTCCGCTTGTTGTTGCAGAATTACTATTTGATTGTTCATTTTTATCTTCTCCATCTGGAAATCTATTTCCTAAATGTTTTTGCCATAATCTGCTAGCTTTAAGATTATTTTTTTCTTTCAAAGCAGATTCTGCATCAGAAAGAAAACTATCCAAGTTATTTAGAAAATTAGTCTTTCTAATTTCATCATAATCAGCAAATAAATCATCTTTTGGAGTTACAGGAACTATACATTCAAATTTTTGAGTTAAAGTTTTTTTAATTTCTCTTAAAATGTCGGTCAATAATATATCATCTCTATCATTAAGAACAATCTTATCTTTTGCATTAATAGCTAGAATAGTCATAGCAAGTCCGCTAGGCATTTTATTTCTTTTATAATCGCACCACGCTTTTAATTCTTTAATGGCTTTAATCACTTTTCCATTAGTATCTTTATTATTATTAAACCAATCAATAAGTGCTTTTGGATCACTGTCTTCCCAACCGTTATTTTTCACTGCAAGTTGATATTCTTCTCCACTTACTTTATAATAAACTGGTATATCAATTTCATAATCACCTGAAAAGATATTTCTAATACATTTTTTTCTATGTTCTGGAGAGGTTGAAGTATAACCATTAACTGCATCCCAAATCCAGTTTTGTAAAGTTGTAGCAGTTACATCTGGTGTTCTGAAAAAATAAACACCATCATCTAAATCACATACATCATCTTTGGTTCTAATACCAGTTTTCATTTTATAAGAACCTTGTATATAGAATTTTGGAGTATATTCAGAATGATTTTCTTTAAAATATTTTCTAATTCTTTCTCTAATACCGTCTTTAGAGGTAGTCATTTTTGATTTTTTATTTGATGTTAGAGAAATTTCGGTATTAAATTCTCCAAATAAGTTGTGACAGTTTGCCATAGTAATTTATTTTTTATATGTTTTTTCGGTTTTAAAAAATTCAAGTATTTCGGGTTTCATTGCATAAGTGTTCCCAATGTGGTTCCCCAATGTTCTAATTGTTTTAAGTGCTTTTTTATCAGCTCTATCCATACTTATCAATCCCATTTGGGGTAATGATAAATCTGGAGGAGGTATTCTAAAATAAACTCCAGTTGGATTTATTTTTTTTACAATTTTTGATAGAAAAAAGTGTGTAAAAAAAGATTGACCATCCAATGATGTTTGAAAAAGTTTATTGCCCCAAGTTCTAAATGATTTTGATTTTCTTGAAGTTGATGACCAACCAGATGGTTGAGCAATACTGGAAACGGACAACAATTGATAGGTATCATAATCTTTTCCTTCTCCAACATAGTAATCTAAAGCTTCTAGTAATCCGCACATACTAGGATTATTTGCCCATACACCACCATCTGCATAAAGAAACTCATTATGTTCGTGTACTGGAAAATAAGTTGGAGCCGATGATGTGGCTAGCGCTACATCAACCATCTTTATATTTTTATCAGTAAAAAAGCCAGTTTTTGAATGTGAATTTTTAAAAACTCTAGGTTCTCCAGTAGTCAAATTGAAACTTGGAATACATAGAAGATTATCAGCATCATTCATAGTTTTGTCTCCAAAAATAGTTTCTAAAATCAACTTTAATGGTTTTATAGAATGCTTATTGCAAAAAAGTAATTGTTTGAAAAAATTCCATTTAGATTGGACAATGCGGATAAAAATATAATTTGAGGTAGGAAAAATTTCAGAACCCTTTTCAAAATATAAATCTGATAATGACTGTGCAGACATTCCATTGGCTAACCCCAAAGCAATTAAGCCTCCAGTTGAAGTCCCACAAATCATATCAAAACAATTAGATATTCTTTTACCTGTTTTTTCCTCAATACGGGCTAATACTGACGCACTATACAATCCCTTTATTCCACCACCATCTATAGATAAAATTTTAAACGTTTTATTTTCCATAATTACTGTTTGATAAAGCAAATACTAACCCAACAAAACCAATAAGTAGTCCAGCTGATACTTGAGGACTTCTTATTACATTATGCTGAATATCATTACAGAAACTTTCACAATTATAGTTTATCAAACTATATGGTTTTCCTAATTTAGTCAATGCCTTCTGAACTATTTGTCTTCGTTCAAAATTGTTTCCTTGAAATTTTTCCAAACGAGTTACACTTTTTACATCTTGAAAAAAATCTTCTACTCTAGTTAATTTTACACCAACCCCAAATACGTTTTCACAAATAAGATGTGCTCCTAAATTATTATACCCTAGATATAATGCGTGATGTTGTACTAGACCTAAAAGGCTTTTTGGAATAATTAACCTGTCTCCAGGTTCTAAATTAAAGTGTTTTACTAATTGCAATTCTCTATTCATATTTTTTAAAATTAAATTTATTTCACAAAGATATATAAAAAAATATAATGTTTGTTAAATTGTATTTAAAAATATTAGTCAATTAAATTGACATTGTGATTTTGTAAACAAATGAAATATAAAATAGAATTGTTAATTTTTATTACCTACTTAAAAAAAACATTGTTTATTGTCTTATTTTATATATATTCGCCGTAAATTTGATTAGCTTAAATTAGCTTAATAAGATATTACTATGGAATCATTTAATTCTATTCTTTATGAAATCCTTGGCGAAAGAATAAAAAGTAAGCGTGAGGAGTTAAATTTAAATCAAAATGATTTATCTGAAAAAATAAATATTGGACGTACTTCAATTTCAAATATAGAAAAAGGAAGGCAACAACCACCACTACACATTCTTTATGAAATCTGTAATGCTTTAAACATTGACATTCACACTATCCTTCCAACATATTCTGATATTCAGAATAAAATGGACACTGAAAAACCAAATGTTTTTGAAAAATATCTTGATGATTTCAATGTTAATGAATTGGAAAGAAAGGAAATAGAAACTTTTTTAAAAGAAATAAAAAATGATATTTAAATATATTGAAGAAAGAACTGAAAATTTGTTGATTGAAAACAATTTTTTAAAAACTGGTTTTGATGTTTCTAAATTAATCAAGAAATTAAATATAGAACTTATTGGTAAAAATTTCGAAGGCGATGTTTCTGGCTTATTTGTTATGACTGATAATAAAGCAGTAATATCTTTTAATAAAAATGAAGATCCGAAAAGAATTAGATTTACTATGGCTCACGAATTAGGTCATTATATTTTACATTCAAAAGAACAACCATTTTTTATTGATAAATCGCCTAAAGTAATGTACCGAAACGCTGCTTCTACTACTGGAGAAGTTTTGAAAGAAAGAGAAGCAAATGCTTTTGCAGCAGCTTTATTGATGCCTAAAATTTTAATAGATAACGAAATTACTAATTGTCCTATTGGTACTGATGATGTAATAAAATATTTAGCTAAAAATTTTAAAGTTAGCGAACAAGCTATGTCTTTTAGAATGTCTAATTTAGGTTATTATATCGGTTAATTCAAAATATTTCTACAAGACACAAAATTTATTTATTTTGAATAATTGAAAAATTACCCCAAAAGCAATGCAAGAAATAGCAGAACAAATACTTGAAATATTAAAAGACTACCATTGCGATTATTCCAATACAAAATATGAAATGTCAGCCGAGCATATCACAAAATGGGCAAATCAATTTGGAGATGATGCGGCATTAGTGCTTTCAGAATTATTGCATTTTCTGCCACAAGTTTACATTTCCAAAAGCAAAGCAATCGAGTTACTGAAACAAAGATTAATAGACTTCCAAAATCTTTACAAGTACCAAACAATGAATGAATTCATTGCAAACACGCATTTTATTGATGTTCAGAAAGAAGAAAAAAGCCAAAAAGAAATCCTAAAATTAGTCAAAGCAATTATCATTAATGACTTTGCAATTAATTATGATTTAACAATAAACGAACCTAAAAAACATCACATTTATTTCGATGATGTATTAGCAACTGGAGGAACAATTTATCGAGATATTTCCATTTGGTTAACTGAAAATTTTCAAGATGTTGTTGAAAATAAAAAAACGTTTGCATTAAGTTTATTCTGTTTTCATCAATTGGGTTATGGGAATATGAAATGGGGATTAATGCAAGATGAAGGATTAAAAAAGCTATTTGACACCTTTGAAGTAAGCAATAATATTATTGAAAAAGTCGTACAAACTAGAGCCAATTATATTATAGAAAATCAAGCAAAATGGAGTAATCAACGCTTAAATTGTGCATATCCATTGCAAGAACAGTCAAAAGATGTGTTGGTTTATTTAACAAATTTTAGTGAAAGTAGTAGTAAAGTACAAGCATTTAGAACACCCAATACACCGTTAATCGAAACCTTTTTTACAAACAGTGAAAACAGAAATAAACTCGAAAAAATATTTACCGAAAAGGGTTTAGAACTATTAAAAAAAGTAAATTCGGATGAAGTTGATTTTGCTAAAAGACCTTTAGGATATACCGTAAGAAGTCATAAAACTTTAGGAACAGGAACTTTATTTTTTACTTGGCGTAATATATCCAACACTTGCCCACTAGTATTTTGGTGGGATGTGCCAGGACATCACTGGACACCATTATTTTGTCTCAAAAACAGAGGTATTTAATATTTTTTTACTAATTTGGCACTATGAAAATTTCAGAAAGAACATATAATAGTTCAGAAGTTATTGCTTTTAAAAGCACTAAAGAAGAATTTGGAGGTTTATCAAATATGGCTCCAGGTTATTCTATTCGTGTAAATGACGTAATTATCCCTTCATCTGAAGCTTTATACCAAGCGTGTAGATTTCCTTTGTTTCCTCATATTCAAGAAGAAATAATCAATCAGAACAGCCCAATGACAGCTAAAATGGTTAGTCGAAAATACACAACACACACTAGACAAGATTGGGAAGAAATCAAATACGCAGTAATGTATTGGGTTCTTAAAGTAAAATTATCTCAAAATTTCGATAAATTCTCTAAAGTTTTAAGTAAAACTGGCAATACTCCAATTGTAGAATTATCTCATAAAGACAAAGACTGGGCAGTTATCGCTGACACAAAAGACACCCTAAAAGGTAAAAATGCACTAGGAAGATTATTAATGCAACTTCGGTCAGAATTTATTATAAATAACAATGATATAGAATGTGTTTGTCCTCCAAACATTAATGGTTTTATGCTATATGGTTCAGAAATTGAAACCGTTTGTAATCCCGAAACTGAATTAGAAAACAAATTACTTTTTGATTTAGATTTCGCATAAAACTCCACCTTTCTTAACCCATTATCTCATTCAGCTTCACAAAAATCGCTCCTAGTCCAAGTATTCCTAGCATCAATTCTTTGCTTGCTTCATTTCACTAATTCCATTTGTAATAACGAGAATATTCTTTTTCGTCCAGTTATAAAAAAGACGTTTTACATTCCAATTGCCACTCCTTTGCCAACGCTCCAAAAGTTTTTGTACGCCCTAGAACGTTTACGGTTTAAAAGAAAATTTACTGGTAGGGCAACAAAAACTTTCCCCAAGCTGTGTTACATAATTGAGTATTATAATTCATTACAAAGCTTTGTTATTGTTTTTTTTTGTTTTTGCAATGAAGTTATAATATCATTTATGTAAAACAGCCGCTCCACCCAACGCGCAAGGGGTTTGCTCCAGGACAACTTTTTGAGCAGCTCCCATCGCATCACCCAGCCGCTCAAAAAACCGTCCTTCACAAACCCCAATCACCGCTTCGATTCAAATTTATTATTAACAAGGATATTTGTTTTTCATAAGAACGTATCAATGGTTTTAGCAACAAACTGCATAAATCGGTAGTGTTTACATTGCTTTTATGAGTAGAAAAATGGCTTTAATATGTAGTTGATTTGCCTATTGATAAAGCCATTTTTCTACCCATAAAACCAAAAATGCCTGCAAGAGTGTGATTTTTTATTTGCCAGAACTATCGAAATAATTGTTTTCACGATGGCCAAGATGCCATAGCAATTTCATAGCACATTCTTTGGTTACAGAAAATTTAATTATTCCAAGAGAGTTTGTGGCATCAAGCCATCATAAAAACAATCAGAAACACCCCAGTAAGCAAATAAAAATTCACACACTTGCCTGCGCTTCTGCACCATCGCACTCGGTATTATTTTTCATTGTTTTTGTAAGTGTAATAAATTGCTTTTCGAGTTCATTCCTAAAAAACACGACTTGGATAAAGCAATTTATTAAACCCACAAAATCAAGTCCAAGAAAGAGTATGAGATTTTAAAGCAGAAAAATAATCGGAATAGATTTGCTATTTCTTTTTTCTGCTTTAAAATCTCATACCCTTTCTGAAGAACTTCTAACTTCCAAATCAACTTTTTAAGATCCCATTTCATAAGGGCATTATTGGTCACGAGAAAAATAAAAAAATAAAAAGAAAGTAAAGGTAAGTTCCAGTTTCAAGAAAAGAAAGTTCAAGCCTACGGTTTTCAATAAAATCTCCACCTTACATTTTCGTTTCGCTTCAACATTTGATTAGAATCAAAACTCTATTTCCGAACAACTTTATCTTAAAAAGCCAGGTAGTATTTTTTTGAAAAAACTTGCTTTTCTTGAAACCTCCACTTGAGCGATGACTTTCTTTTTTTTCTTTTTTTTTCTTTTCAAAAATTTAATGAATGCGGAGCGTAGCGAGGAGCATTCGGTTTTACAAGGAAAATCTGAATGAATTAGAAAGTTTTTCAAATTTTTAAAATCAGAAAGTATGCTCAATTTTATCATCAAAACCCACCAAAAAGACACGTTATACGCCAAACCGCACTTGTTTATACTTAACAAAGGAATGAACAGCGGAAAGCCACAAAAAGAGCCATTTGCAAACAGTTTTGTGGTCATTTTTCAAAACGAAAAAGATTGCGAAAGCATTTATTTTGTGGCTTACAGCCTATGGCAAACTAAATTTTGGCATCCGCATTTAGTAGGTTCGGTAATTCCATTTTTACGTCTTCCCGATTTTTCAAAAGAATTCAATCCAAAAGCAAGTTTGATGATGCAGGAACACGAAGAACATCAAGAAAATATAGCTGCACTCAAACTTTTGGAGCAAAAAGAGAAACAATTTCACGAAAATATCAACCTCATAAACGATTTGCGTAGAGTGATTTTATATCGCTATTGCAAACGATAAATCCATCTATAAACCAAAAATTTTAAATTATGAAATTATTTATTTTGTATCAGACCGACAATTGGAAAAGCAGAGCATCAAGAGTATGTTTTGGCGTTTTCGACACACGAGCCAAAGCCATTGACAGTGCAAAATGGCAAGAATTGTACAATCATAATTCTGAAGTTGTTGTATTAGAAGTTACACTTAACCTATTTGAGGAAATCTAAAAAAAATGCCCTATCCAAAGTCGGAAAGGGCATTTTGAAATCTAATCCAAAGGTTACCACAACTAGAATTAGACTATTTTTTGTGCTTTCTAATTAACATTTTGAGTAGTAAAGATATTAAAAAACTGACTATTGCTCCAAGTGTGGCAAGTATAATAGTTTTCAACACATCGTCCGAATGTAAATTCGGCAAAACACTCAAAAATGTACCGCCAGCGGTACCGATTGCAGTCGAGTTACTGTGTTGCATCGGCTTTTTCGGTTGTGGTTGTCAATTGGCTAACTGCCGAAATAACACCACCTGCAACGGCTACATAACCGCCAATTGTAGTAATTACAACTGGCAAAGCAACAGGCGCTGCCAAAATTGTTCCACCAACGGCAGCCAATGCCAAACCAATATTTCGAAGCACCTTAAAAAATTTGGGAGTGGGAGCTTTCGCTCTGTTTATAATTTTTTTCATAATCTAAAATTAAGATTGAACAATCAATTCAACACTTTCTTTACCGTCCAAAGCTTTATAAACCAACTCTTTTAATTTGGCGAAAGCTTTTCGAGACATTAGACCCAAACCAGGTCCAGAAAGTTTTGTTACTGGAGCAATACAACCATTCAATTCTTGCAAGGCATTATTGGCTGAATGAAACAAAATTAAACTTCTATTTTTTACATTAATTATTTCCAAATGCCATTGAAATTTCTTGCTGTACCGCTTTTTTATAAAATATTTCCCTTCCGGAATGCAGGAAACCTTCGTTTCGTTATTCTTCCAAGGCAATTCAATGGTTTTACAAATCAATTTACCTTCGCATTCGAGTTTACCGTTCGTTCCGTCTGGGAAATAAGTTCTTGATAGTATTAAAACCATTTTACAATCCGCTCACTTGAACCAATGCCAATGGATTAAATGCTCCGTTTTTCAACGGGTACATTTGACCATTTACTTGTTGGTAAAACTCAATTCCAAGAGCCAAAAACAGCGGTTTTGTACTCGCAGGCGTTACTGGATTAGAATGGTTTATTGGATCTGATGGTGTAATATCCCACGGCAAAATATCAGATTCTGAATTGGAAACAATAAAAGTTTCAGCTTCAAAATCAATTTCTGCCCCAGCAGAAATAATTTTATAATGCGTGGTTCCACTTGGTGCAGCAATCATATTCGATGGAATAAATGAAGCCAAATCAACCACAATATCGCCAGCCGCACGGTCAATTGTTGCCACAAAAGGAGCAAATAAACTGGTGCCCAGTTTCCCACGAATATTGAATTCAAAACCTGCTAAAAGTTCGGCTTCGCCATCAATTACGTTTCGTAAACCTCTGATGCTGATTAAATCAGCCTGAATAACTTGCACCATTCTTTGAGTTAAACGGCTTACCATTCTACCGTCCGCAGAGTTGATTAAAACAGCTCTCAAAGCCGTTCTCAAAATCTTTCCTGCTTTGCCTGCTCGACCAAACTCCGAACCATTCTCACGAGTTCTTTGAAACGCTGGATCGTTTTTGATTCGACTGGCGTCGATTCCGCCTTTTTCACGAGCCAAATGTCCGTCTTGCGTTTTGTAAAAAGTAATATCTCCGATAGTACCTTTCAATTTAATTATGCCTTTCTGTCTTGCCATAATTGCTAAAATTTAGATTAATATTTACTCTAAATCATCTTTTTGTTGCAACATCTTCCGATTGATTTCGGAACAAATTTTAGCCAATTAAACAGAATAAAAAAGGCGTGCCTATCCAATATGACACTTTACGACGTAAATGGCAGAAATGACCGCAAATGGCAATATATGAGCCTCTCAAATAGTCTTAAATTGCAGATTAATAGATAAAGGATTTTTTTTCTAATTTTGCATATTATAATAATTTGAATTAGAGGGTTATAAAGTAAGTCAAAGCCTAGTCAAAGGCATAGATAGTGTATGAAAACAGAAATTAAGAGATTATGCATCTACCCAAAGGACATACAGCGTATTACTGGAAAGAGTTATCGACAAAGTATTAGATTGTTGAAAAAGATAAGAACCGAGCTTAATAAGCTTGAAAATGAGTTTGTATCAATCGAAGAGTTTTGTATTTACACCAGTTTAAAATATGAGCAAGTAGAACCTTTGATAATTGGTTAGAAATAGCAACATATGATTACTAAAAATTGAACTTTAGAAATATGCTAACCAGACTATTAACCAGTTCATTTTTTGATAATGTTTCCGCCTGAAATATTTTGTTTTAACTACTTAATTATGTACTTTTACAGTTCACAAATTAACAGAATTCAAAAACGATAAAAAAGGGGGTAAATTCGGTTACCCAATTTTAAATTCAATCACATATCACTGGTTTATAACGAATTAGAAATAAGGATTAAATCCCTCTTTCTCCGCCAGTTGAAAAACAAAGGCAATCAAAACCTCGTAAATCTTATGATTTACGGGGTTTTTTCTTTTATGTGCTAACCAAAATATTCATTTAATCTTATTCTTTAAGAGATAAAATCGAGACCCTAGAATTTTCAAAAATTAGGGTCTCGCTAACTCCCTTAAAAATTTCAAACAACCAGTTCAATCACTTGTTCATCAACAAGTTTACTATTTGAACATCTTGTTTGACATTGATTTTGAAACTAAATTGAATACAAATTAAAAGGTTACCACTATGAAAACAAAAATCACTTTGCATTTTTATGCTAAAAGCACCAAAGCCAATGCAGCTGGACTTCTCCCAATTTATGTGCGCTTAACCGTTGACGGAAAACGATTAGAGTTCAGCACCAAGAAGTTTGTCGAAACCTCCAAATGGTCGTCAGAATTATCTAAAATGAAAGGCACAACCGAAGAAGCTCGTTCAATAAATAGTTACCTTGATTTGATGAAAACGAAAGTTTTTAATGCACAAATGGAATTAATGCACCGAAACGAGAACTTAACGATTGAAAACTTCAAAGAAAAATTATTAGGAACCGAGCAACGCCAACGAATGCTAATTCCAATCTTTCAAGACCACAATAACAAAATCAAAGAATTGGTTGGCAAAGAATATGCGCCAGGAACTTTAGAACGTTACAAAACTTCGTTAAGCCATACCATCGAATTCTTGCAATGGAAATACAAAGTTTCAGATATTGAGATAAATAAAATAGATCACGCTTTTATAACGGATTACGAATTTTGGTTGCGAAGCGTTCGGAATTGTGCCAATAACACAGCTGTTAAATACATTAAGAATTTTAGCAAGATAATTAAGCTTTGTTTGGCCAATGACTGGTTAGACAAAAATCCGTTTGCGAATTACAAATCGAAAGTTAAAGAAGTCGAACGTGTTTATTTATCTGAAGAAGAAATTCAAAACATTATCAATAAAGATTTCAAAACCGAAAGATTGTCTCTAGTGCGAGATATCTTCCTTTTTAGCTGCTTTACTGGCTTGGCATACATTGATGTCAAAAACTTAACAAAGTCGCATATAAGCATCGGGATTGATGGTGATATGTGGATATTTACCCACAGACAAAAAACCGAAACCGCTTCTAAAATACCTGTGTTGCCAGTAACACAAATGATTATTGATAAATACGCCGACCATCCAAAAAGCAACAACGAAGATAAACTACTTCCAATTTTGACTAATCAAAAAATGAATGCCTATTTAAAAGAAATAGCTGCTGTTTGCGAGATTGAAAAAGAATTAACCTTCCACATTGCCCGACACACTTTTGCAACGACTGTAACGCTTACAAATGGCGTTCCAATAGAAAGCGTAAGCAAAATGCTCGGTCATAAAAACTTGCGGACTACTCAGCATTATGCAAAGGTCTTAGATAAAAAAGTAAGTGAGGATATGAAAATATTAAAAGATAAGTTTAGTTTTCTCAATCAAAAAGTAAAATCAAGTTAACAAATATCTTACAATATTAGTTAATCAGTTTTTTAAAATCTTAACTTAAATCAATCAATTTAAAAAAAAATAAAAATAATTTTGATATGATGTACTATCCAAAAAATTAAAGAAAACTAAGATTTAATAAATGAAAATAATAGAAACTGAACGATTAATTATTAAGCCAACATCTATTGAAGATGCTCAATTTATATTTGAACTTTTAAATACTAAAAAATGGATTGAGTTCATTGGTGATCGTGGTGTTTATTCTATAAAAGATGCTGAAGAATACATAGCCAATAAATTACTACCACAGATTGAAAGACTTGGATTTGGAAATTTCACTATTATTAGAAAATCAGATAATAAAAAAATAGGTTCTTGTGGACTTTATAATAGAGATGGAATAGATGGAATTGACATTGGCTTTGCATTGCTGCCAAACTATGAAAAATTTGGTTATGCTTTTGAGAGTGTCAATAAATTGAAAGAAGTTGCATTTAATGATTTTAAATTAAAGGAAATTAAAGGAATTACACTAGTAAAAAATATAGCTTCACAAAATCTTTTAAAAAAAATAGGGCTTGAATTTGAAGATTATATTAAGGTTTCACATAGAAAAGAAAAAATAATGTTATTCAAAATCTACAAAAAAGAAGATTAATAATTATTTGGTCACATTTTAAAATAAAAATAGTAATAACTAATATTTAAAGATTGTAGTTATGAGACAATAAAATAGTTGATTTTGTTTTAATTTTGCAGTTTAATTTTGCAATGTGGCAATATACATTGGTAAATAAACTTAAAATGGAGCAAAAATTATTAGATTATTTTTCAAAAATAATGCCTATCACTAAAGAAGAAGCTGATGCAATTGCAGCAACCATGATTATTAAAAACTTTGAAAAAGGGACTATATTACTTAAAGAGGGACAAATTTCAACAGAGGCTTATTTTGTTTTAGAAGGCTGTGTTAGACAATACTTTATTGTTGATGGTGAAGAAAAAACAGCTAATTTTTTCACTGAAGAACAATGGGTAATTTCTTTAAATAGTTTTAGTAACAACCTTCCATCAAATCATTTTATGGCTTGTGCTACAGACTGTTTTCTAGTAGTTGGAAACAGAGAGAAAGAAGAAGATTTATACAATCGTTTTCCAAAACTAGAAACTGTTTCAAGAAGAGTAATGGAAAAAGTTTTTGCAGAACAGCAGGAACTAATGGCAACTTACACCACAGACACTCCCGAACAACGCTATGTAAAACTCTTAAATTCAAGACCTGAATTATTACAAAAAATACCTCAATACCAAATAGCGAGTTACATAGGTGTTAAACCAGAATCTTTGAGCAGAATTAGAAAGCGAATTATCAAAAAACACTAATTTCTTTTTATATTTTTCTATCTCCTTTTCCTCCTTTAACAATCAACCAAATTGCAAGGCACAATTCTGCTAAAGCCATTGGTAAGCCTAAAATTAAGTTTAGTAGATTGCCTAATTCAGGTAAATGTGGAAAAACAGTTTTTAATAAGTGAATCAAAATGTATGACATCCCGGCAATAATCATCAAATACCACAAAATTCTAGGTATTACTTTATGTAGCTTCATTAATACACTGATTAAAAGTAGATGAATGCCAAAAACAATCAGTCCTATTGACCATATCTTTTGAAACAAATAATAATTTTCAATAACTATGGTATTATTATATTGTGTAATATTTTTTGACAGATATAAAATTGCAATACCAAATAGCAAAGAATACAACATTCGTAATATACCTGACAATAATGCCAATTTTTTGTTGTCGCTTTTAAAGTATTTATAGAGTGAATAGGAAACCAAAATATCTAGTAATAAAACTACTACAAGTCCTATTAGCATCCATTTGTAAAGGAATTCATTTTTAGCGATATTAATTTGGGCAATATACAGTTGTCTTTCATTAAATATTTTTGGAAAAACAAAGCCTAGTGAAAACCCTGCTGAAATAGCCATTATTATAAGTGAATACCCAGTCAATTTTGCAAAAATACTTTTCTTGATTATCCTATTATTCATTGCTGTTTAATTTAATTATTTGACCAACTTTACAAACTTTCGAACGATATCTGACCCAATTTCAGGAAATCCATTCCTAATTAACCATAACGGAACACTTACAGGAGGAGACATTTTCGCAGTAAGTGTAATTTCCACTTTTCCGTTTCCTAAATCTTTAAATGTATAAACTACATTATAAAAATTGAATCGTTTATAATCTGTTGCTTTATATAACAAAGGTGCTTCTTTTAATGTAAATACAGCAATCTTACTTACTTTGTAGTCGTCAAAAGTCATTTTGGCTACACAATCTGTTGGCGAAAATGGCCAAGGGGCATTAAAGCAATAATAAACAACATATTCTTTATCATTGTTTTTATTTACAATAAAAGAACTCTTTAAATCTAAAAACTGATTGTGTTTTGAAACATCTTTCATAGTAAGAATACATTTTTGAAAACTAACACTTTCGGTTGTGGTAACTATATATTCAATTAAGGGTAGTGTAGTTTCATCATTGGTTCTTTTAGAAATTTTACTTTTAACAGTAATTTTTCCTTTGTCAACTGATTCTGTTTTCCACTCTGTTGTTTGGGCAAAAGAATTCATTATTAGAACTAAATTTGTAATTATAAATATATACAATCTACTTTTCATACCTTTTATTTATTTTATAGTGAATTAATTCTGCAAAGGAGCAATATATTGCATTCTTGATTCATTGACTTTGGTTAAGAAATAGTGTAAATATCTAAAATCAATTAAAAATTTTATTATTAAGTTCAATCCAAAATTTCCTTTGTTTAAATGATTTATTCCTTAACTCGTTGTTTTATGTTAGAATAGCAAAAACACTTAGAATAGTTTTGCGCTATGTTTAACTAAAATAATTTAAGAAATGAACAAAGAATTAGTGTTTTTAAGAACTTTTGCAGTTGCTACTGCTATTGGCATTGTGTTTGTTGCCTCTTCGGCTTTTAAAAAGAATGGCAATCAAAAATTTAGCGAGATTGATGTAGAAAGAATCAATATCGTAGAAAAAGATGGTACCGTAAAAATGATCATCACAAACATTGATAAATTTCCAAATGGGAAAGCTATAATTAACGGAAAACCAACTAATGAGGACAGAAAAAAACGCTCTGGTATGTTATTTTTCAATGAAGACGGTATAGAATGTGGTGGTTTCATATATGATGGACAAAAAAAAGCAAACGGTCACAACTCTGGACTTTCACTAACCTTTGACCAGTATGATGGTGATCAAGTAATGCAGTTACTTACTCAAGATGAAAAAGAAGGAGGTAATAGATTCGTAAGCAGCGGTTTGATGTTTAACGATAGACCCTCAAACGAGTCAATAGGCAAAACAGCAAAAATCATGAAAGAGCTGGAGGAGCTTAGTAAAAAAGATCCTAAAGCTGCGGATGAAAAATACAAAATGTATGAAGCGCAAGGATTGGTCGGAGGAGCTCCTCGTGTGATGTTAGGAAAATCACGAAGTGAAAATAACGGTTTGTTTCTTTTTGATAATAAAGGAATGCCAAGAGCTATGTTTTACGTAGACAAGCAAAATAATGCCAAACTTGACTTTTTTGATGACAAAGGCAATACAATTGCTTCGTTTCCGGAGAAAATAAAATAATTTTTTCTGAAATATAAACTTAACCAAATAGCCTTATTGAAAATAGGGCTATTTTTGTAACATTTCACAACCCTTTTTCAATGAAAAAAACATTCCTTAAATTAAGACAAAACCAATACTTTTTCCTGTTTATCTTGTTGTTTGCCTATCTGCAATCCATTTATTCTCGAATTCTAATTAGAAGAGAATTGAACATTTACATCTTCACACCTGAGGCTGCTATTGCTAAACTAATTGAAGTTGGAATCTTATTTTTTGTGTTTTATTTTTTTATTAAATACTGGCAGGAATCAAAGGTGTTCTCTACAAAAAAGATGATTAAAATATTTAGTGCATCACTAATAGTATATCTGCTTATCATACAATCAATATCATTGCTGATTTCTTTTATATTTGGTAATATCGAAAGGAATTTTAATTGGAATACCATCTGCCTTTCATCACTAACATCTCTTATAGACGGATTTATTTATGGCAGTTTTATTTTTGCGTATTACAATTATCTCAAAAATAAAAAACATCAGGAACTAGTAGCAACATACAATCACGCCCTATCCGAAAGCAGAATCAATCAACTTAAAACACAACTTAATCCACATTTTTTGTTCAACAATCTGAATGTTTTAGACCAATTGATTGAAGAAGACAAACACAAAGCTTCAGAATTTTTGAATGAGTTTGCAAATATTTACCGTTATGTTTTACAAGCAACAGATAAAAATCTTGTTCCAATACACGAAGAATTGGCTTTTGCTATGCAATACTTTAAATTGATACAACACAAATATGGTAAAGCGTATCAACTTAAAATTGAAAGTATAGGAAGTGGCTATATTGTGCCCTTAACGCTTCAACTACTAATTGAAAATGCAATTCAGCATAACTTTGGATCAACAGACAATCCTATCTGTATAAAAATTGAAGCAACAGATACTATTTGTATATCGAATAATTTTATACCTAAACGGAGTTCAAAAACTACTTCTGGACGCGCATTGCAAAACATCAAAGAGCAATATAAATTACTGACACACGACCCAATTGTAATTCAAAAATCAGACAATGAGTTTTCTCTAATCATTCCAATAATTCGACCAAAATGATAAAAATACTTATTATAGAAGACGAAATACCAGCAAGAAAAAAGCTGAAAAGATTTCTTGAAGAGCTGGATAGTGCTACCAAAGTTGTTGACGAAATTGATAATGTAGTTTCGGCAGTTACTTTTTTGAAAAACACATCGGTAGATTTAATTTTCTCAGACATTGAATTGCTGGACGGTAATGCTTTTGAAATTTACAAAGAAGTCTCAATTTCCTGTCCCATTATTTTTACAACGGCTTACGACCAGTTTTGGATGAATGCTTTTGAAACTAACGGAATTGCTTATTTGTTGAAACCTTTTTCGAAGGAGCGTTTTCAGCAAGCCTGGGACAAATTTTTGCTTTTCAAAAATTCATCATCTGAAGAAAATATACAGCTAAACAAACTTTCAAAACTCATTGAAGAAAACTTCACAAAACAGTCTTACAAAAAACGTTTTACGATACATACAAATAGAGGATTCTTTTTTGTAGATATAGAAAATATTACATTTTTTGGTGCCAATGAAGGTGTTATTTTTGCTTTTGACATTACGGGTAAAAAACATTTATTAAACGAAGCAACTTTAAAAGAAATTGAAGAGCAAGTAGATTGTTCGGATTTCTTTAGGATAAACCGAAGTGAACTCATCAGCAAACAACACATAGAAAAGGTGGATCGCTACACAAAAAACATTTTAGCTGTCAAAATGAAAGGTTTCGCAAGCCACCTGAAAACGAGCCAAAGCAATACTGCAGCTTTTCGTGAGTGGATAGAAAAATAAATCAATTACCTAAAATATATCATTCTACTTTTACACCTCGCTTGGTATTAAGCCCTCTAAAAATGCTTATTTTATTATATGTTGTACTGTTGTCGGATTTGAATTTCATTCTTAAATCTTCCTCTTTGGAAAAGAAAGATTCTAAATTTTGGGCAAATATCTCAAATTTAGGTTCACCATTTATCTGAGCAACCAACTGATTATTATTACACGAAATTAGAATACTATACTCAGAATTCACTTCATACTTACCCACATATTTCTTTAAATCTTCATTAGGTATTTTAATTTCGTTTAGTTCTTTATAGGGCTTGTTATACAATATTGCTAAAATGAAATTGCCAATAGTTTCAATTTCATGATTGTAAGTATTGTTTAGTAACACAATACAAATATCGTCTTCAGGAACTCTTATGAAATGACTTGTAAATCCATCGACATTACCGCCATGAGAAACTACTCGTTTATCATACAATGTTTCTATCCACCACGCATACCCATAATCATTCAATACTGGAGTATAGGCATTTTCTAATGTAGATTTTTTAATTATTTTATTTTTTAATAAACCCTCATTCCACAAATACAAATCTTTAGCATTACTGTACATAGATCCTGCCGAATAAGTAGCTGTCGAATCCCATGGTATCGATTCTATTATTTTATTTTTTGAATACATAGTGTAAGGTTTTGCTTTTAAATTGCTCTTTAAACCAATAAAATCAAAACCGCTATTCTTCATTTTAAGGGGTTTTAAAATCATTTCTCTAACTACTTGTTCGTAGGGCTTATGAGTAATTTTTTCTATGATTAAACCTAAAAGTTCATAACCCGAATTGCAATAGGAAAACGCAGTACCAGGATTGAAATCCATTGCTTTGTCTTTAAAAAGAGCTATTCTCTCTTCTTTTGTCAATGGTTTTTCACTTTTTGTTATATGATATTCAGGATTTCTAAAATATTCATATATGCCTGATGTATGACTAAGTAAATGAGCAATTGTTATCTCATTTCCTCTTGGATAATCAGGAAAATATTTTGTCAATCGATCTTGAAGTGTTAGTTTGTTATCCTCAACTAATTTTAAAATAACTGTTGCTGTAAATTGTTTTGTTATTGATCCGACTTGGAAAATAGTACTTGAGGTATTGGGAACGTTATTATTAATATCCTGATAACCGTATCCTTTTTCTAAAATCACTTTACCTTTTCTATAAACCAAAGCTGTACCATTAAATCTGTATATTTTAGAATAAGAAATTAAAAGACTATCTATTTTTTGGTTTTTTTCTTGTGATTGGGTAGTAAAGACAATTCCAAAAAGTACAAGAAGTAAAATTATTTTTTTTTTCATTTTTCAAATATGGTAAAGTTATCCCCAGTTAAATTCTGAACATTTTGTGTTATTTTTTCTATAGGCCAATTCCACCATTGTTGCTTTAAAAGCGTTTCGATTTGCTCATTAGAAAATCGTTTCTTAATTTCTTTTGCAGGATTTCCTCCAACAATTGTATAAGGTGCAACATTTTTTGTCACTGTTGTGTTAGAAGCTATAATAGCTCCATCTCCAATAGTTACTCCAGGCATAATTGTGGCGTTAAAGCCAATCCAAACATCATTCCCAATTATTGTATCACCTTTAGTGGGATAGTTTTTACCCTCCATTGCAGTTTTCCAATCTTCTCCAAAAACAGCAAAAGGATAGGAACTAATTGATTGGGTTAAATGATTGGCTCCATTCATTATAAATGTAACATTGGAAGCTATCATACAAAATTTTCCAATAATGAGTCGATCGCCAATAAAGTCAAAATGATACTTTACGTTTTTTTCAAAATTGTGAACGTTTTCAAAATCATCATAATAAGTATAATCACCAACAATGATATTGGGATTCTTAATGATATTCTTTAGAAAGCATAGTCTTTCATAATTTCCTAAAGGAAAAACTGTATTTTTATTAGGTGCAGCCATATTTTTAAATTTATTATTTTAATACTATTCGATAAGTTCATTTAAGAAACAAATATTATTTTAATTTCAATAACTTACTATCTTTATTTTTATTGATTTAAATATTTTATATTTATTCCCTATTATTTATTATTTAAAATTCTTCGTTCAGCGCCTGAAACAAGTCTGTCAATTTCAATAATAGCTCTTGTATGAAATCCTTCTCCAATTTTACCTCCATTATCAAATGCATCAACTTTAAATTTATAGAGCAATCCTTCTTGCCCTATAAATGTTGCAGTTGCAGTAACTTGTTGACCAACTGGAGTTGCATTTAAATGTTTAATACTTACATCAACTCCAACGGATAACTGATTACTATTTTGTATTGCATAAAGAAGTCTTCCTGCTGCCAATTCCATTAGCCCTATCATTTTTGTTGTGGCAAAAACATCAGCATAATTGTCAGTTGGCAATGTTTCTCCAAAACCAATTAAAAGTGATTTAGCTGTATCATTATCGGTTACTTCGCTAGAAACTGTCTTAGTTTGACCTATTTTAATCATTTGTGTATTTATTTGGTAGTACAATATTTTTCAATTTTATTATTTAAAAACTATTCTATTTGCTCTTTTTAAAATAATATATATTAATTTAATATTTCTTTTGTCAATTTAACGGATGGAACATTTTTGTTGAAATAGCAATTCTGTTCCAAAAGTTCATTTGATTTATAGCTATTATCATTTGAGCAATTTGGTTTTCTGTAAAATACGACTGAACATTTTTAAAGATAAAATCATTAACTCCATGATTTGCTATTTTTGTTATAGAATCGGTCAAAGCCAGAACTGCTTTTTCTTCCTCTGAAAAAAGAGGACATTCCTCCCATGCTGATAAGGCATAAATTCTTTGTTCTGTTTCACCTATTTTTCTTGCGTCTTTTGTATGTATTTCAATACAGTAAGCACATTTATTTATTTGTGAAACTCGTATTTTTATGAGTTCTCTCAGTTGAGCTGTTAAATCTGTCGTTAATAAATATTTTTCCATTGCATACATTACTTTATATGCTTCTGGTTCTAATTGTTTTATATTGATTCTTTGTTTCATAGTTATAAGTTATACTTTTCGTAATTGTAAAATTTTGTTTTTGTAAAACCTAATTTTTCATAAAGTCGCTGCGCTTTGTCATTATTATATGCAGTAGATAAAATCACTTTTTTTCTGTTAGTATCTTTGCAGTAATCTAGGATATATTCAATCAACATTTTTGCTACACCATTTTGTCTGAATTTAGGTTTAATAAATAAGTCGTTTAAAATCCAAATTTCCTGAACTCCTATTGTAGTAAATGATGGATATAGTTGTGAGAATCCTAAAATTGTATCCGATTGAATAGCAATGAAGATAATACTGTCTTTACTTTCTAGTCTTTGTTGTATAAAACTTCTGGTTTTCTCCAGCTCGAAGTCTTGTCCATAAAAAACTCTATAATCAGCAAAAAGTTGTGCTAATTCATTGAGGTCATCTATTATCGCTTGTCTTACTTTCATTAGGGATGCCTTTAATAAGTTCACAATTTTAGTGGTATCTGCTTTCCATAATTCAACATAATTTAGTAAATTATAGTTTGTATTGATATCAATTATTTTTAGATATTTTTAAAGATTCAAATTGTATTTTCTTGCTAAATTATTAAGTTTATCATGATCATCAAGTACTGTTTTATATACCCATTTATAATGATCTTGTGACCAAAAAATCATTATCTGAGAGGCTTTCAACTCTCCTAAAAGTTCTTTTAAAGCATTGTATTCCAAGTGACAAATAAGAATATGGAAATAGGTGTCAATTTCTCCACCACTTCCTTCAGGAAAATTGATTTTAGGGTTAGGATACATTAATTTTAATTGAGCTAAAAGTTCATTTTTAGATTTGTGATAGCTTATATACCAATGGAGTTGCTCATGAATAAATGTTGCTAATAAAAGGTCATCGTCTTTAATGTGGCGTGTATTGAGTGTAAGAATAGGCATGCTATGCGGAATCACATTATAGCCACTTTCAATGTTTATGTTCTTTGTAAATACCCATTTTTTAATATCATAAATTGACAATAATTTAAGTAATTGTTTTTTTGTGTGAATCTCAAAAGTATCTTGTTTTATCAACTTAATTTCAAGTTGTTCTTTTTGAGCAAACAAGCAATTAGTTGTAAAAGATATAAATAATAAAAGAATAAGTATTGGTTTCATTTGTATAGTTATTTGTATAAATTATTATTTTTCAATTAGTTAGAGGTATTTTAAAAAGCAACCTTTTTTTAAAGAATTTTATGATGCATATTAGATATCATTAGAAATAAGCAAGTATTTTGTGATACTAATTATTAAAATTCGAAGTAGTCATTTTTGGTAATTCATTAACAACTTCTTTCAAAATAGTTATACCATTTATTGCCGCTGGAAAACCTGCATAAACGCTCATCAATAACATTATTTCCTTAATTTCAGTCTTTGTAAGTCCAATGTTTAGACCTGCGTTTATGTGAAATTTTAATTGCAACGGAGCAGTACCTAATGCTGTTAAAGCTGAAATTGTTGCAATTTGTCTATATTTTATATTCAAATTATCTCTTGAAAAAATGTCAGCATAACCAAATTCAAGAATAAGTTTTACCAATTCAGGTGAAAAATCATTGTAGGTATCTTTCAGTTTATCAACTTGTAAACTGTCCAATTTCATTAATTCTTGCTCCCCTAAAATAAGCCTATCAATTTGACCTATTTTTGTTGCTGTAGTTCCAATTCTATCAATAAATCCATTGGATTGTCTTTCATTTAGCACTTCTTTTAAAAGGTTCATGCCATTGATACAGCAAGGAAAGCCGCCATAAACAGCCATTTGCAGAATAACTTCCTTCACTTCGTTGACAGTACTACCCGTGTTTAATGCACCATTGATATGAACTTTAAGTTGTGGTTGAGCCGTTCCAATTGCTGTCAATGCGGCAACAACTGCAATCTCTTTTGATTTTAAATCTAAACCATCTCTGGTATAAATGTCGCCAAATACGTATTCAATTATATACGTTCCTAAATCAGGTGCAATATCTTTTAATTCATTTATAACTTTTTCTCCAGCTTCTCCGTCAATTTCTATTAATTTTCCCCAACCAGCCTTGTATCTATCTGTTTTTCTCATTGTTTTCAGTATTTTTTTGAGGGTAACGAGTTTAAATTTATTTGAAATTGATTGATTTTGTTTTTAAAGGATACTTTCCTTGGTTGATAAATTTAAATAGCGCTCTTTGATAACTTTAATATGACTTAACTCGTGACCTGCAAGATGATAGGCTAATGCTCTAACCGTTCTAACATTGATAATACTGCCATCATCATCTATACCTCCACCACTTCTAATAAACGCATCCTCGGGTAGGTTCTGGAATAAAGACAGTGTGGCGTTTCTAACAGATTCATATTCTTCAAAAATACTTTTCAAACTTCTATCATTGGCATACGAATATTTTGCATAATTATTTTCTTCAAAACCATGTAGTGGGGTATTGTCATTTCTACCATATCGCAAAGCTCTGTAAGCAAATATTCGTTCATCGTCAATGATATGAACTAAAATTTCCTTAATGGTCCACTTTCCTTCGTCGTATCTGTAATGTAGTTTTTCTTCAGGCAATTCGTAAATAAAATTTTTAATTTTAATAAAGCTGTCTTTCATATTTTGAAGCACCATCCCATCGTCTTTTAAAAGCTTCATATACATTTCTGAATATTCTGGATATTCCTCTTTTTTAGGTTTTTCGATTAGTCTAAAGTTTGAATTTTGGGGAGTCATAATTTTAAATAGTATTTATTATTAATAACCCGTTGGGTGTAATTAAATTATTTGATTTTTAATATTGTTTATTGGTCTGTCAAATACAAATTTATTGATGAATTGAACCAATGTTAATGCTGTTATTTTTGCTAAAACTCGTGTTTTAAAACCTTCAAAAGATTTAGCATAATTGTTTCTAATTTTGAATTGGTCACACAATTGGGAGAATAATGTTTCAATTCTTTTTCTTGATTTTCTAAAGATATAAGCTTGTGGTTTATAGTCTTTTTGATTTTTCCTTTTAGGTGTTTCAATTTTAATATTTACTGTTTGAAATAGATCCAATTGAATCGTTTGTGATAAATATCCTCTATCGCCAAGCAACACACAATCAGACATTTGTTGTTTTATATTCTTCAAAAAATGAACATCGTGAACTTCTGCTTTGGTAATATCTAAAGAATGAAAAACACCCGAAACAGAACAAACTCCATGAAGTTTATAACCATAAAACCAAGTGTTTTGTGAAGCACAATATCCTTTTGATGGAGCTGTTTCAAACTCTTTTTTACAGATTTTAATTCTTCGGTGACGAGCAAATTTACAAATCTCTAAAGGCATGCTATCAACAATAAAATAATCTTCAAATTCCAAAAAACGAGACGCTAATTTTATTCTAACTTCTTCTGAAAATAAAAACAATTTCCTTCTTCTTTTATTGAACTGACTTCGCTCAATTAAATTTGGAATTTGACCAACATCAATTGATTTAAACAATGAATTCTCACTATCAATTGACATAAATTCAGCTGTTAAACTAAGTGCAACTACCTCTAAATCAGACATTTTTTGATTTCTACCTACGCCTGATTTATATTCTAATTCACAATTCAAAGAACTTATGACTTCTAAAACTCTTAAATAATTTTTTACTATATTTGACATGAATATTGGTTTGTTTGGCGACTTCAAGATACTGAAATTCAGTATCTTGACCAATATTTATTCAATTTATTTTACTTTAAATAATTACACCCAACGGGTTATTAATAGTTACAGAATACAAATTGAATTACATTATATCCGCTTTTAAAAGAGAATATAAATTTAGGTCGATAAAATTTCCATATAATAGTTCACCTTGTCTTATAATTCCTTCATGCTTGAAGTTTAGTCTTTCTGGAATTGTTCTGCTTTTTAAGTTTTCAATTCCACATTTTATTTCAATCCTGTTTAACTCTAAAACAGAAAAACAAAAATCAATTACTGCTTTGCAAGATTTTGAAACTATTCCTTTTCCTTGAGCATCTTCAACAATCCAATAACCAATTTCTCCAATTTTATTTTGAGTATCAATTTTATAAACCCCTATTCTACCAATTGTTATTTCATTTTCAATGATAACAAATGCATATTCACTTCTCTCAATATTCCTTTTCATTGTTCCTTTAACGAAATTATCTGCAAAGGCGATAGTTTGCATACTGTCAACAAATGGTAACCATTGTCTCAAATGAGTTCTGTTCATATCTACCATATCAAAAATGGAAGAAATATGATTTTCATTTATCAATTCTATTCTTAAGTCGTTATCTATTTTTAGTATCAATTACAGTTAGTTTATTTATTGACATTAATTAATCTCTATTGCCACATTCCCTTTTTTATGCCCTTTTTCTACATAAGTATGCGCTTCAACCATTTGCTCCAATGAATAGGTTTTATCAATTACTGGTTTCAGCTCACCTGACTCAGTTAGTGTTTTAAGAAAATGGATATCATCTGCCTTATGGTTAATTATACCAGTCATAACTTTTATCTTTTTGCTGTTAGTCATTGATATCCAAGTGCCTTGTAAAGTTTCGAATAATCCTGCAGCACTTAAAATCAAGGTTCCATAAATTTTCAGAGAGTCCAAACTATCTGAAACCGACATTTTATTTACCGAATCGAAAATCAAATCATACATTTCTCCGTTTTTAGTAAAATCTTCTTTGGTATAATCAATCACTTTATCAGCTCCTAATGATTTCACTAATGCAACATTAGCAGTGCTACATACCCCTGTAACAATCGCACCAAAATGTTTTGCCAATTGAACAGCAGCTGAACCAACGGCTCCAGAAGCACCAAAAATAAGCACTTCTTGTCCAGGTTGAATGGAAGCTTTTTTTAGAAAATGCAATGCTGTAACTCCTCCAAATGGTATGACTGCTGCATCTTGATGTAAAATAGTGGTAGGTTTTAATGCAATAGAACCATTTTCCGGAAAACATTTATATTCAGCATATGTACCAAAACTCATATCGGTATGACCAAAAACTTCATCACCAATTTTAAATTGTTTTACGCCTGAACCAATAGCTTCGATTTCACCAGAAAAAACACTTCCAAGAATAGTTGTTTTTGGTTTAAAAAGCCCAAAAAATAATCGCACCGCAAAAGGATCTGCTTTTCGTAGTCGTACATCACCAGAATTTACTGCTGTTGCTTTAATTCTAATCAGAATTTCATTTTGCTTTGGTATTGGTTTTTCAACATCCTTTAATTCAAGTACTTCTGGAGTACCGTATTTTGTATTAATAATAGCTTTCATTAAAAAAATTTAAGTTGCAAAATTAGTCTTGTACTTTTTCATTTTCATTGACTTATGTTAAGAAAAAAAATTAACTTTCCACACTGCCCGACTCACTTTTGCAACTACTGTAACGCTTATTAATAGGTTCCTATTGATTTAGTAACCAAAATGTTAGATACAAAAACTAACAAATCACGCAGAGGTATGAAAAGGTTCTCGATAAAAAGGGAGAGAGAATATCAAAATAATAAAATTAAGTTTAGTTCCTTTACTCAAAAAGTGAAATCAAGTTAAAAGGGATTCTTTGTAATTACAAATTATTTAGTTTAATTTGTACGATTTATCTAATATTTAATTATACTGGATAAATTGTTTTTCTAGTATCATTCAAGAAAGAATAGGTTTAGTAAAGCCATAATTATAAAAGTATAATTTTACCAATGGAAGAACTTTATAAATACTTAAATCAGATAACACCTATTTCGGATAAAACTTGGGCTTTGATGAAAGACATTTTTATTAAAAAAGAATTAAAAAAATTCGACTATTTTTGCAATGTTGATAAAGTAGCTACTAAAATTGCGTTTTTGCAAGAGGGAATTGTCCGTTCTTTTTACACCAGTAGAGAAGGACAAGAATTTAACAAAAACTTTTTTGTATCACCCGCTTTTATTGGAGCATATTCTTCCCTAATTACGCAAACACCCAATAAATTAGCTCAACAAGTATTGACGAATTGCACAATTTGGGAAACAGATTATGCTGTAATAAAGCAACTATATGACATTTGTCCTGACCTTGAAAGATTAGGAAGGCTTATAGCAGAACATTATTTTGTAGAAAAGGAAATGCGTGAAGTCAATTTGCTAATGCTAGAAGCAAAAGAATATTACAAGATATTTCAACAACAATATCCAACACTCGAGCAACAAATCCCACAATACCATATTGCCTCATTTTTGGGAGTTTCAGCTACCCAGCTGTCTCGAATTAGGGCGGAAAAAACTTGATTTCATTTCTTTACATATGTAAAGAAAGTTGATAAATCCAGCTCATACATTTGCAAAATAATTTAACAAAATGAAAATGAGCAACATCAAATCCGTTTTTTCAGTAATGAGCATTGCAATTCCAATGTTTTTAATTCAGTCCTGTGCTATCAAGCCTCTAGCTTGGAAACCTCAAAAAAAACCTTTATTTGAAGGAGTAACAAAACTCAACAATGAACTAACAACAATAGAGAAAATAGATTTAGGAGGTTGGGTTGGTGCAGAGGATATAGTTTTTGACAGTAAAGGCAATCTTTATTGTGGAGTTCATAAGGCAAAGAATGATTTTTCAGATGGGAAAATATTAAAAATTAACCTCGAAGGAAAAATCGAAATATTTTACGATGCTGGTTCTTGGGTAGCTGGTTTACATTTTGACAATCAAAATAATTTAATTGCATTAAGCCACAAACAAGGACTTATTAGTATTAGTACTGATAAGAAAGTTACCTTACTGGCTAATAAAGATGATAAAGGCAGGAACTTTCTAATTCCGAATGGTTTGGATATTGACAGTAAACAAAATATGTATTTCACCAATACTTCTTCTGAAAGCCCTTATACATTAAAATATGGCAGAAAATTAATTTTGGAAATGAAGCCCAATGGCGGTTTATACAAATACAACCCAGCCACTAAAGAAGTTAAAACATTAATTGATGGCACTTATTTTGGTAACGGGGTAGTGATTTCGAAAGATGAATCCTTTTTATTAATGGTGGAAACTACAAAATATCGCATATTAAAATATTGGATTATAGGTGAAAAAGCAGGTAAAATAGAAGTTTTTATGGACAATTTACACGGATTTCCAAATGGCATTTCAGTTCGTGAAGATGGCACTTTTTGGCTTGGCTTTACAACTAAACGAAATGATGCACTTGATAAAATACATACTAAACCAAGTATAAAAAAAATTGTTTATGGCTTACCACAATGGTTACAACCTAAGGAAGACAAGTTTGGAATGGTGATGCATCTTTCTGAAAACGGAAAAATATTGAATACCTATTTTGATCCCATAGGAAACACAATGCCTGAAGCTGGATCAGTAAAGGAACTAAACGGGTTCTTATATATGGGTGGTGATAATTTACCATACATTGGAAAGTATAAATTATTGGACAATTAGCAAACACAAATAGCTTAAAACTATGATACAATTAGGTAATGTAATTGAAAACCAGCGAACGAGACAAAGAATGATATTCTTAAAAACAGGTATAGAAACCAAAGGGGAACAATTGCAAATTGAATGTTTTAGTCCAGTAACATCTGCCAAAGATTCAGAGCATATTCATCCCTTTCAGGAGAATAGGTTTCAGATTATTTCTGGAGAACTTATTTTTTATATCAATAGGAAAGAACAAAGAGCCATTAAAGGCAATATAGTATCTATTCCAAAAAATGTTCCACATTACTTTAGAAATCCAGGCCCTAATGAAGCACATTATATCCAAGAGTTTTGCCCTGCTTTAAAAATTGATAGCTTATTTGAAACTTTTTTTGCTTTAGCCCGTGAGGGCAAACTTAATGAAAAAGGGGCTCCCAATATTTTTAGACTATCATTAATAATGTTGAAACATGAAAAAGAATTTCGGCTAACAAAACCCAACTGGATTATTCAAAAAATAATTTTCAAACTAATTGCTCCATTTGGGAAATTTCTCGGATATAAAGAAGCATACAATTATTGAAAAAATTATTTCATTATAAACCCAATCTACTACTTTACTTTCAAAGACAATCCATATTTGTAACAATTTTAATGTTATTTTTTTAATACACACTTATGAAAAAAATAGTTATTTATCCAATTTTAAAACCTTTTACTTCCAAACCTATACTTTGAATTTCACTTGAAAAAACACTTCCAAGTATCTCTTTTTTGGGTTTAAAAAGCCCAAAAAAAATCGCACTGCAAAAGGATGTGCTTTTCGAAGTCGTATATCACTAGAATTAACGGCAGTAGCTTTAATTCTAATTAGAATTTCATTTTGCTTTGGAATGGGTTTTTCAGCACCCTTGAATTCAAGAGCTTCTGGGCTACCTACCACATTGAGTACATATAATTGTTTTTATTAAAAAAATTTAAGTTGCAAACTTAGTAGTGTTATTTTTCTATTTCATTGACTTATGTTAAGAAATGAATATCTTCAAAAGTTTATAATTCATTAAATCATTACCAATACAAAATAGAAATGCTTGAAAATAAATTTCAGTTTTTTCTTAACATAAGTCAATGAAATTAAACCTTTATCCTAACTACATTTACAAAGTAAAAATGAATTGAGAGGGTTTAAGGTCTCTCAAAATCAGTAACAATAACTTTAGGTAAATGTAATTCTAAAATTAGCTATCAACTTTAAATCCTTAACGAACAGCTATATTTTACTGATTATCAAATTAAATCTTAGAAAGTGATATTATAAAATCAATAAAAACAGATCATAAATAAAAGTTCTTTTTTTAATAAAAACGTCACTTCTACTCTACTATATGAAGCAAAAATACATTCTAGAAAATTACGATACGATATTAAAAGAAATTAAAAATCCAAAGATTATTTTCAGTACCGATTTAAATCCATTCCTAGAAAATTGCGCTTCCGAAAGTTACCTTATCCATCAAGTAGATTTCATTAAACAAAATGGAAATACAAAGTATATTATAAAAAAACCAATTCATAATCTACATCCAAAAGTATGCGAACTAAATTTAGAGGAGGTTGAAAATAATTCAGAATTCGATGAATTTTTCCCAACAATTCTAAACGAATTAAATATTTCAAAATATGAAACCAGTTTGCGTTGGAGTTCCAAAAATGAAAGTAACACTTTATACATTTTACAAGAATGTGAGATTGAGGATTTATCTCAAGAAAAACGTTTCTTTTTATATTGCTATCATTCACTAAAAAATGAAAACGATAAAATCAAGAAAATCAATAAAGAAAAAGTTTTCAAATTCAAATCTAAAGAGCGAATTGAGCAATACATTCATAAAAAGCAATATGCTCTCGAAAATTTAGCCCATCGATTAATCAAAGAAATTAACCCTGTAAATTCATCAGATATTTATCAATTTTCCAATAATTATGATAAGATTGATTGTCTGAAAATTACCTACATATATTTAGAAAAATTATTACGTTTTATCGAAAAAGAGTATCGAAACTACCTCAACGTAAACATTCAAATTCCATATCGTTCCATTTTAGTCAAAGAATTTGAGATAACAGACAAACTCAAAGAAGTAAAATCAAGATTATTAGGGAGTAACATCAATGATCAATTATTGAAATTGGCTTATGAACCCTTACTTAAAATAGCCACAATAAATATTCAAGAAAAATTGACCTATTATGAATTCAATTATTGTACGGAATTTATTTTGACACTTTACAAACAAATCACTTTCGAAAATAGTTCTGAAGAAGCCATCAAAGAATGCCTTTTTGATTTAAACTTTAATTCTACACAATTTTTTGACAACTTGACGGATGGTATTTTAATTGAACTATCCAAACTGGAAAACAACATTCAAAAAATTGATATTCTATACAGATTACTCAAAAATTACAACCAAAAACAAACCCGAAATTTCATTAAATACAATGAAAACTTACCTTCTATAAAAGAGCAAATCATCAGTTGGATTGAAGAAGAGATAGAATATTTATCAAAAAAAATGAAACTAGATGCCAATCAATTTACAAATGTTGCTAACAACGAAGATAAAATCAAATTCCTTACTGGATTATCAGTGGCACAATTGAGTTATTTTTTTGCATTACTAATCGAAACCGGAATAATAAAACACAAAAATCAAGCAGACATATTTCGTTTTATTTCAGAAAATTTCAAAACTGAAAACACGGCTAAAATTTCAACAGATAGTATAAAAACAAAATACTATAATGTTGAAACTACAACGAAAATTGCTATTCGTGAAAAAATAATTGAACTTTTAAATCTTACGAAGTTTTAAAACTTCCTTCAACATTCGCCAGCCAAAACCAGCCATTCCAAGTAAAGTTTCATCGTTAATTAATAACAATTCTGCAACACTTGGTATTTTTTGTGCATCCATAAAGCGTTGTAATTCGGGATTAATTTTATTCTCTACTTTCATAAAATAATAATTTTAGAAGATATAGCTAAAAATGTACCTTTTGGAGTTGATATAAACAACCTGCGTGGGACATCGATAAATCAGCATCAGAGGTACGACCAAGCACCTACAGCCACGATAAACCGAGCCCACGCATTGCGTAGGCGAACAGTTTATTCATAGGCTGCATATAAGAATTTGGTCGTTTTCTGATGCCCTAAATAACTTTCGCTATATATGTAAAGAGGTAAAACCTCTATTTTGTATTCAATACGCAAATCTAGTTATAAATGAATAAAATAAACCATTGCAATACTAAAAATAAAAACTTTTTTCTGCTGAATGGTTGATTTTGCTATACTTTGTTGGGGGTTGCGCAACCCCAGTAACTGTTTTGGTATTACTTTATTATTTCTCTTTGTCCAAAATATTTAAAAACACAATATTATGGCAATCGAAGTTATTACTCGCGAAGATTTAAACGAATTCCGTACACTTCTTCTCTCTGATTTAAACGCAATGTTTCATTCAAAACCGCAACAGCAAAAACAATGGCTCAAATCTACCGAAGTCAGAAAGTTGCTAAACATTTCTCCAGGTACTTTACAAAATCTACGCATCAATGGAGTATTATCTTATACCAAAGTTGGCGGTATAATTTTCTATGCTTATGCAGATTTACTCAAAGTTTTAGAAGAAAACAAGGTAGAAGCTTCACCTAATTTATTCAATCCTAAATGGCTAGTAAGATGAACTATATTAAACACCTCACAGGTTTTTTTAATCGAATTGCGCTTGAAAAATCACTTAATCCAACACACATAAGTTTGTATTTAGCACTTTTTCAATGTTGGAATGTCAATCGGTTCAAAAATCCAATCATAATTTCCAGAGACGAAATGATGAAAGGAAGTAAAATTGCATCAAAAGCAACCTATCACAAGTGTATAAAGGAATTGCAACGTTTGAAGTTTTTAGATTATTTTCCATCCTATAATCCGTATTCTGGAACAGAAGTTTTTATGATAAATTTTTCGGAAGGAAATAATTTTAGTCAAAATAGTTCAGATACAACCAGTTCAAATAATGAACAAACTACACCAATTTTTGAACCAACCGAGCCAAAAAATGAACACGTTAATAGTAATGTTGCTGAACAGGTTATTGAACCACCCTATATATATAATAATAAACAAACATTAAAAAACAATAAAAACATAGATAGAGACACCAATTTTCAAAATTTTGATAATGTCATTGCGAGGAACGAAGCAATCTCTGAAACAGAAAAAGAAGAAAAAAGTTCCGCCAAAAAAGAAGAAAATTTTATATCGCCATCAATTGATTTAGTCAAAGAATATTTCAAGTTTCAGAATTTCACAGAATTTGAAGCAGAACGTTTTTTCAATTATTACTCCAGCATCGGTTGGCTCATTGGTGGAAAAACCAAAATGAAAGATTGGCAAGCAGCTGCACGAAATTGGATGTTGAATACTCCGAAATTTTCAATCAATTTACCGAATCCATCTGCCCAAAAAGTAAATCCGCAACCACGATCCTACAACCTCAACGCAACCATTGACAAAAATTATGCAGAGCCATTGTAATCCGATTTGTCATTGCGAGGAACGAAGTAATCTACGTTTTGACAAATAAAAAATCAAAATTTCAAAACGATGAATTCACAATACAATTATCCTGAAATGATGGCTTGGCTAGAAAACAAAGGAAAACTACAGTTTGGCGAAAAGTTTCATTTCAGAGAAGCGGATATAGTCAATATTCAAAAACTGATTTGCTATTTTCTAAAAGATGAGGTAATGGCTGTCAATTTTAATTTAGATCTATCCAAAGGAATTCTACTTTCTGGACCAGTTGGATGTGGCAAAACAACCTTGATGACCTTGATGCGACACGTTGCACAACCAAACTACAAATTCATAATGAAAACTTGTCGAGACATCAGTTTTGAATTCATCAAAGAAGGCTACCAAACCATTCAAAAATACAGCAACGGAAACAATTCACATAGCGAATATAGAAATTATTGTTTTGATGATTTAGGCGTAGAAACCAATCTAAAATACTACGGAAACGAATGTAATGTTATGGCAGAAATTATACTCTCCAGATATGACATTTTCATTTCAAAACAAGTTATAACACATATAACCAGTAACCTTTCCGCCACCGAAATAGAAACGGCTTATGGGAATCGGGTGCGTTCTCGACTTCGTGAAATGTTGAATTTGATTGCTTTTGGTGATAATTCATTGGATAAACGAAATTGAATGGCATAATCACGAACACCAAAAAAAACGTGAGTTAATACTAAATTTGATTGCTTTTGATAATGATGTTGAGGATAAAAGAATTTAATATTCAATAAATTAGATTAAAACCATTCATTTTGAATTTTAATACATATTTTAGTAACCTAAATATTTAAAATAAAAATTACTAAAAATGGACATCACAATAACGAATTATACTATTCACTATATTGAAAAAGAAACTAAAAAAACGATACCAGCAGTAATTGAATATTCTAATCAACTCCTAGCCATAGATGAATTTTCAGTTAAATTAGTTGCCGAAATTCATAAATCGATTACTGATAGTCCGTCTTTAAAAAACACTAGGTTTAGAGATAATGAAACTAACATATTTACAAATTCGTTTAATGGTTATCTTTCTTCTTCAAACGAGGAAGATTTTTTTACTTTTTCAAAAAGTTTAGAAGATTTAAAAACTAGAATTGAAAAAGAGCCATTTGCAACTGGGGGTTATTATCTTTTTGTAGATTATAAAATTATAAATAAAAGGTTTATTTCAGTTGTTCTTTTAAGGAAAAAAAGTGGTATTAATATTGTAAAAGTAGGGAATGTATTCAAAGTCGATAGTTCTGAAAATATCAATATTGATAAAGTCGCTATGGCATTTAGATTAAATTATGAAATTTATTTAGAAAACGATCCTAACCGTAATTATTTAGCAATTATTTCTACACAAAGTGATGGAGATGTTTCAGGTTACTTCAGAGATTGGGTTTCAGCAGGAGGATTAATTAAAAACGATAAAAACACAGCTAATTTTGTTGCAATTATCAAATCAATTGATATTCCAAAAGATGACGAAGGTAATGATATGTTTACTAGAAATCTATTTCAAAAAGCAGTCTTTGACAGTGTAAATTTGAGAAAAGACAAAACTGTTAATTTGAAAGATTTAAGTATGCAATTCTATGGACAAGAAAATGGAAATAAGTTTATGAATTATGGAACTGAAAATAAATTAATTTTAGATCCCGAATTCAGACGAGATAGTAAAAGATGGAGAGGTTTAACAACAATTAAAGCTCACATTCCGGGGATTGAAATTATTGTTGATTATGATAAAATTAATTCTTTAGAATTTTCGGCTATTGGTGAAACTGTAATAATTAAATCTAAAAAACTAGTTGACCAAATCAACAAACAATATGGAGAACGCTAATTCTAAAACTGTTATTGATAATTTAATTAAATTATTCTCAACTGATATTGATGTCAATTCATTTGGATATAATGGTAGTTTATTAACTTTTATTTGTCAAACTAATTGCAGTTCAAACACTGTTTTATTAAAACAAGTTTTTAGTGAAGTCAATACACTACTTCAAAATAAAATAGAAATAAAATTATCAAGTTGCATTTTAGAAAATACCTTTTTTTATTTTGACATAGAAGATTATTTTCGAAAGTATGATGACTATTCAACTGATTTTAAAAATTCAAATATTGTAATTTTAAAAAATAACGAAACGATTCTTTTTAAGGAGAAAAACGAATTATTTTCTCAACCCAAAGCTGCGCTTTTTAATTTTATTCAATTTCGTGAGTTAATCAATTTTTTAATTTCTAAAAATGAATTTACACCGTATCATAATGAAATTAATAAGCAATTTGTAATTATCAGTAAGGAAAATGGTGCTTTTCACATTGGCTATAGTTTGCAAGATATTAGATTGTCATCTATTGAAGATTTAAAGCCGCTTTTTAATGAATTAAAAAAAGGATTTGCTAACAAAGAATACATTCAATTTTTCAAAGAAGTAATTATTAGTGGCATTCATCAAAAAGATATAAAAGATAGGTTTTTTGAAATAGTAAAAAGCCTTAAATTATTACTTAACCTCACGGAAAGAGATTATGAAAATTTTGTTTTAGATTTTGCATTTGATAAGATTAAATCAAAATTTAAGGAAGAAAGAAACAAATATTTTGAGAGTTTAGAAAAAAACATTGATATTGTAAGTAAGCAAATAGTTTCATTTCCTTTGACATTTGGAGCTACTGCATTTGCAAGTTATCAAGTAAAAGATAAACCTTGGATATTAGGGTTAATAGTTTTAGCATATCTTCTTTATACGATAATTGCATTCAAAGTACTATCAATGGCATCTTATAATATTCAATGTTTAAGATTAGATGTTAAAAAAGAAGAAGACGAAATAAAAGCAAGTTATGGCAAAATATTTGAGGATTTCAAAGACGATTTCACAAAAATTTGGACTAAAATAATAAAACTTGAAAATCTAGTTTCTACCTTAAAATGTGTTTTAGCATTCTTACTTATATCATTTACAATTTATTCAGGATATCAAATTTTTAATTCAAATTCTATTGATAGTAAAGAGAAAATTTCAGTTGAAACCGACACAATAAATATCATAATAAAAGATAAAAAGCAAACAACACATTAGATATTAATATGGATTCAACTACTTTCTGGAAAAATTTCAATTTAGGAACAGAACTTCAAATATCTGGTAGTTTTATTTATAACGGATTATTAGTTTTTGATGAAATGGAATCTTTTTATCACGAAGAAGAAATTTTTGAATTTCTATATAATATTTCAGTTGGTATTGAAAGGCTTCTAAAAATTAGCGTAATCCTCATTGAACATACTAATGAAATAAATCAAGATGTTTTCTTTGAAAGTATTAGAAATCACAATCATCAAAAATTATTAAAATCTATATCTGACAAATACAATTTAAAAGCTAGTAAGTCAAAAAATGCTTTTATTCAGTTACTGAATAATTTTTATAATGAAATGCGTTACGATCGTTACACTAATAAAGATCCTCTGAATAATGACAAGGAAAAAAAATCATTTATAAAATTTCTTGAGAAGTATTTAAAAATAAAAATCAGCAATGAATTTTTATCAGTTTCCCAAAATGATAGAATAACTAAACAATTTATTGGAGAAGTTATAAAATCAATTACTGTTGAGCAATATGAAATAATCACAAAAGAAGCAGCTAGATTAAATATTTACATTGATGATATAAGAAGATATTCAAAAGCTTATAAAATCTTTATTTTACATCAATTCAATTTTGAATTTGAAAATAGAGTCCAAAAAGAACTATTCTTAAAATTTTTATCAGATGATAAAAACTCATCATTAATTGCTTTTGCAAAAGAATTAAAACCGCTTGAATTTGAGAGTCATGATGAAAACTATTATGCGAAATGTATGTTCAAAAAATTAGAAACATTAAATCTTGACGGAGAAATGGAACTATTGGATGAAAATATTGAGAATATTGAAGAAAGAATAGATTTTCTTGATTGCATCGGAAATGATATGGTACGCTTTGATTCCGAAGAGGATGAATTTTTTGATAGTAATTTTCAATAAAATAGGTTTTCTCTTGTTTCTTTTTTAAAATTTAAACATTATGATTTCTCTTCCAAATTTCTTTTTTTATACTCAAGATAAACCAGGCATTGAAAAATATACTTTTAAGCTTGGTAATGGTAATGAACATTTTACACTAATATATGTAGCAAAAAAGAAGGTTTTTGATTTTCATAAAAAAGATGAAACAGTAATACAAACAGAATCAGACGACCCATATTATAATTTTTTTGAAATATCATCTTTCAAATTTTTTAGATTTTTACAAAAACTAGAAATGGTTCAAGAATATCTAGCAGAAGAAATTATATTAAAAAATAAAATCAATATTGGAAAACTAAAGAAAAATAATTGTTGGTTAATACAACTTGAAAACATAAATTATTCTAAAGATATTTATAATATCAAAAGAAATGGTAGGGAACTAAAATCAAATAAAAACCTCACATTAAAGGAATTAATAGCCGAAATTGATTTGTTACATCCTGATGAAATTCAAAACATAGATTGCAATATTTTTAGTGTGTTTAAATATAAAGATGGGATTTTATATTTTCAGGGATTTTTATATAAATTTAAAAATCGAAAAGGTTTATTCTTTTGGTCTAAAAAAAGCGTCAATTATTATTTAAAATGTTAATGGTAGCTACATATAATATTTTATGTCCAATATCTTTTAAAAATAAAGACAGATTATTGATATTATTAAAAGATATAATGACCTCAAAATACAAGTATCTTAAATAATTATTAATTTTGTAAATTTCCGCTTTATAAAATCCAAACTCTTAAAAGTATTTAATTGATTGAAATCTTTATTAATTTCCAAAATCTATGACTAATAAATATGATTTTTATATCGACGAAAGTTGTCATTTAGAAAATGATAAAATTCCAGTTATGTGCATCGGTTACATCAAAGTACCTATGACGGATTATGTTGAATTACAAAAAGAATTCAATCAAATACTTGCAAAGCACAATCAAAAGTCAGAGTTGAAATGGAATAAATTTTCAAATGCAAGAACAGCATTATACAAAGAATTGGTAGATTATTTCTTTCGGTCATCATTACAATTTCGTTGTGTTTTAGTCAAATACAAAGAGCGCCTAAATCATAAAGATTTCAATCAAGGTTCGCACGACAATTTCTATTATAAAATGACCTATTATTTGTTGCATCCAAATAATAGTAATGGCGATGAATACAGAGTTTTTATTGATATTCAAAATACTCGTGGTAGAGAGAAACTAAAAAAAATTAATGAAGTTTTTGATAATGAATATAAAGGCAAAAGTCCATTCAAACAATTCCAGCATTTACATTCTCACGATAACAATTTCTTTCAATTAGCCGATTTTTTTATTGGTGCCATTACTTATAAAACAAGAGTAGTAATGAATAATATTGTAAATCCAACTCCAAACAGAATGGATTTTATTCAATATTTAGAAACTAAATCGGGTTTTAATCTCGAAGAAGGAACAGAACCTTGGGAAACAAAGTTCAATATTTTTGATCACCAACCTAAAATAAAGCTATAATGGATTTATTAGACTTGGATGATCACATACCTAATTTAGGAATTGACCCATCAGCTGCACATTTAGAAGAACTATTTCAATTATTCAAAGCCGATTTTATTGATACCATTTTCTATTTTGAGGGATGCAGTGTAAAAATAGATATAGCAAATTCAAAAGAAGAAGGATTTGAAACCTATCCACACACTTTTGTAAAAATCATTACAAGAGGCGATAAAGGCAAAAGATGTTTTGACAAAAAAAGAGCCAACAAAATTCATTGGATAAAACCAATACTCGAAAATAAAGATACTGAAGACGTAACTTGTTTTCAATTTTTAGAAGCAGATGGTAAAATCAGAGATTATTTTTGGTTCAAAGAAGGAAATTTTATAGTTATAATGGAAAAAATCACTCCAGACTATATGATAATTTCTTGTTTTCATATTGATGATGCAAGAAACCAAAAATATTATGAAGACAAATATACAAAGAGGGTAAAATAAAAATGCCACAACTACGGTGTTGTGGCGAACCAGGTCCTTTTCCCTAGGGAAATGACTTTGCAAATATACGCTATGTAAAACCAAAAAACAAATTTTCTATCAAAAAACGTATTTAACTACTATTTTCTGTAATAATTATTATAATAAATATAAAAAAAAACAAATCACTGAAACAATCCATTATCTCATTCATCTGTACAAAACTTTCATTTAGTCCAAGTATTCCTAAATTCAAGGCTGCCGTTTGCTTCATAGCTTGTCCTGAGCGCAGTCGAAGGGCTAATTACGTTTCTAATTACGAGAATAATCCTTTTCGTTCGGTGGTAAAAATAACGTTTTACATTTCATAAGTCACTCCTTTGCCCACGCTCCAAAAAAAATTACTGGCACAGTTTTTAGAAAAAACACGTACGCTTCGCAACTTGCGCCAGTAATTTTTTTCCCCAAGCTGTGTTACATAATTGAGTATTATAGTTCATCACAAAGCGAGTTTATTGTTTTTTTGGTTTTTGCAATGAAGCTATAATATCATTTATGTAAAACAGCCGCCACAGCCAACGCGCTTGCCCAATGTCATTAAGTTAAGAAATTACTATAATGCATCTTTCTGATTTTTAAGCACTAGAGGCTTGATTCTATTTCTATATCTACCAACATTCCTTTTATTGTTGCGATTTGGTCTAATTGGTATTGTATTTTGAATAAACAAATTTTGTAATTCATTGAAAATATTTTCTAAAGAAGCTTCTTTAGTAAGTAATTCCAAAATGCGATTTTTTAAAAAACCATAGGACAAATTGCTATTTATTTTATAATTTAGTTTTGTGTTATGATTTTTAATGTTCAATTCTTCTTGTAAATCATTTACAATTATTGACTGCAAATTACTTATAAATATAGCGCAGAAGAAGTCTTGAAGAATACTTATTTTTGAATATCCTGTAAAACATCCTACTTTTAGTTTGTTTTTTAATTCATCATAAAAAGTCTCAATTCCCCATCTCATAAAATATAATTCTTTGAATATTTTAGTTGGATATTTTTCACTATCTAATAATGATGTCATTAAAACTTCAACTTCTCCACTTGGTAAATCAACCCTGACTAGTCTGACTTTTAGCGGGCTATTTTTGTTGTAATTCTTACCTATAAACGAATGCTTTTCTTGAGGAAATATTTCTGTTACTATTGCCTTTTCGCCACTATCAACAAAACACTGTACTATTTTGCTATGTGAGGTTTTAACTCGAATTAAATAATCTATTCCTGCATTAATGTGTTCATATTTAAAATCATAGGAAGGATACCCTCTGTCATAAATTATTAAGTCATTTTTTTTCCATTGAATGGAATGTCTTAGTGCCAAAGTTCTTTCGCATGTTTTTAACTTATCCATTTCCGAATCTAACACAAGTGAATTTAAAACGTCATATAAAACAGAAATTCTTGCTTGAACAACTCCTGTATCTGTTTGATTTTTTGATTCCCCAAATTCTTTTTTTAGTTCTTCGGTATTTGGCAATGTTAATTTTGAACCATCAACGCTGAGTATTCTAAAACCATAAAATAGCTTAATTGTAGTATTGCTTTCTATGTAGGTATTTTTAATAATAACTTGAGAAAGATATTTGAAAACTGCTGGATTTATTTTCATTCTTTTTTGAACAAAAGCACTTTTGGTAAATTTTTTAACCGAAGTCAAATTTGATTTAGAATTTAAAAAATTTACAAATGAATCAATTTCAATAACCAAACTTTTTTTTAGAAAATTGACCATAAAAAGCAACATACCACCAAAAGGTTGTTTCCGTCTTCGACTAAAATCTGTTTTGTTCATTCTATATTCCAAAATTATTTCATCACTAAATATTACCTCTCTTAATGTCTCCAAAACAAAAAAAGAGTTTTTTTTTATACACATAATACTATAAATTATACAGTATAAATATACTAAAATTACTACAAATTAAAAAATTATAACTAAGCTATTTGCTTGATTTTAAGCTATATAAATTCCTAACTTAATGACATTGCGCGCTTGCCAGTGGCTCTAGGACAACTTTTTTAATTGCTTCCTCGCACCAGCCGGCAATAAAAAAAGCTGTCCTTCGCCACTGTCTTGAACAACGTTCACTATTTCATAGGAAATTTACGGTTATAATTGCTTTCAAGAACGTTCACGTTAACTGCTTTTAGCAACTTGATGTTTAAATCGGTAAGTATTTGCATTGCTTTTGTAAGTGTTGTAAATCGCTTATCAACTCCATTTCTAACATTCACGATATAGAAATAAGCAATTTAAAACACCCACAAAACCAAGAGAAGCCAGCAAGAGTATCATTTTTTTATTTGCCAGAAAATAAGACGTAATTGCTTCAGCGGAAAAGCTGATGCCATACCGTTGCTAATAATAAGTATTACAAGCTTTAAGCATTATCTTTCATTCAAGTCTATGGCATCAACTTTTCCACAAAAGCAATCAGAAAATCCCAATAAGCAAATAAAAAATGATACCCTTGCTCTGAGCTTCTGCCGACGCACTAGGTAAGTGTTTTCATTGTTTTTTGAAGATGCTTCCCATTTTTCTGAACATCCTAATTCATAATTCATAATTCTCCATTCATAATTACGCTTAGGCATCCTCAAAAATCAAATCCAAGAAAGAGTATCAAATTCTTTGGCCGGATGAAAAGCATTTTTATTTTTTGATTTGGTTTTTTCATCCATCCAAAGAATTTGATACCCTTTCCGAAGACGACCATCTTCCACTTCAACTCTTATTACTTCCGATTAAATCCGATTAAACAAGAACATTCCGATTGGATATTCAAAACAAAAAATAAAAAAAAAGAGAGCAAAGATAAGTTCCAGGTATTCAGAAAAAAAAGTTCAAGCCCTACGGGTTTAAAAAAAAATCTCCACCCATAACGGTTCGCATCAACACTCAATTCCGATTTCACGCCCACACTTCCGATGATGTATTGGGTAGTATTTTTTTTAAAAAACTTTTTTATCTGAAACCTTCCACTTCAACAGACGGCTTTCTTTTTTTCTTTTTTTTCTTTTGAAAAATTTTATAGGTCGAGCGTAGCGAGGCACACCTGCATTTCAAGAGAAAATCCGCGAAAAAATTGAAAATCTAATCAGTTTTTTAAGCCGAATGTTATGACCAATTTCATCATCAAAACCCATCGTGTTGGGACAATTTATTCAAAACCGCATTTATTTGTGCTTAACAAAGGGATGAACAGCGGAAAGCCACAAAAAGAGCCATTTACTAACAGTTTTGTTATCATTTTTCAAAACGAGGAAGACTGCGAAAGCCTTTTTTTCATTGCTTATAGTTTATGGCAAACAAAATTTTGGCACCAGCATTTAGTTGGTTCTGTAATTCCGTTTTTACGCCTTCCAGACTTCAAAAAAGAATTCAATCCACAATCTAGATTGATGATGGTGGAACACGAGCAGCACCAGAAAAATGTTGCAGCTCTCAAACTTTTGGAGAAAAAAGAAAAGCAATACAAAGAGGATATGATGCTTATAAATGACCTTCGCAGAGCCATTTTATACAGGTATTGCAGAAAATAGTAATTATTAACTTAAATCAACGAAAATGAAGCTATTTATTTTGTGCCAAACCGATGTTTGGAAAAGCAAAGCATCAAGAGTATGTTTTGGAGTATTTGACACTAGAAATAAAGCCATTGACAGCGCAAAATGGCAACAACTTTTCAATTGTATTTCGGAAGTTGTAGTTTTAGAAGTTACACTTAATGCGTTTGAAGAAATTTAAAACTAAAAAAGCCCATTCCTTGCGGTTTGGGCTTCATTAATGTCTAATCCAAAGGTCACCACAACTAGAATTAGACTATTTTTTGTGCTTCTTAATTAAAAATTTGAGTACCAAAGATATTGAAAAACTGACAACCGCACCAACAGAAGCTAATATAACAGTTTTTAACACATCTTCCGAATGCAAATTCGGCAATACACTCAAAAATGTACCGCCAGCGGTACCAATTACAGTTGAATTACTGTGTTGCATCAGCTTTTTCCGTTGTGGTAGTCAATTGACTAACTGCCGAAACGACACCACCTGCAACAGCTAAATAACCTCCGATAGAAGTTACCACAACTGGCAAAGCTATTGGAGCTGCTAAAATCGTTCCACCAACGGCAGCCAATGCCAAACCAATATTTCGAAGCACTTTAAAAAATTTAGGAGTTGGAGCTTTAGCTCTATTTATAATTTTTTTCATAATCTAAAATTAAGATTGAACAATCAATTCTACACTTTCTTTACTGTCCAAATTTTTATAAACCAAGTCTTTTAATTTGGTAAAAGCTTTTCGAGACATTAGACCCAAACCAGGTCCAGAAAGTTTTGTTACTGGAGCAATACAGCCATTCAATTCTTGCAAGGCATTATTGGCAGGGTGAAACAGAATTAAACTTCTGTTTTTTACATCCAAAACCTCCAAATGCCATTGAAATTTCTTACCGTATCGCTTTTTTATAAAATACTTCCCTTCCGGAATGCAGGAAACCTTCGTTTCGTTCATCTTCCAAGGCAATTCAATTGTGTTGCAAATCAATTTGCCATCGCATTCGAGTTTACCATTCGTTCCTTCAGGGAAATAAGTTCTAGTTAAATGGATTTCCATTAAACTCCACCATCAACTTTCACAACCGCTAATGGGTTAAAAGCACCATTTTTTAATGGGTACATTGCGCCATTTACCTCTTGATAAAACTCAACACCCAAAGCCAAAAACAATGGTTTTGTGCTCGCTGGTGTAACCGCATTTACTTGGTTTATAGCTGCGGTTGCAGTCGCATCCCAAGGTAAAATTCCAGTTTCAGAATGAGTTTCAATAAACGTTTCAGCCTCAAAATCAATTTCAGCACCAGCCGAAATGATTTTAAAATGAGTAGTTCCTCCAGGTGCAGCAATCATATTCAATGGAATAAACGATGCCAAGTCAACTTTGATTTCTCCAGCAACTCTGTCAATAGTTCCAACAAATGGAGCAAACAAGCTAGTGCCAAGTTTTCCACGAATGTTGAATTCAAATCCAACAAGCAAATCAACTTCACCATCAATTACATTACGCAAACCTCGTTCGCTCACCAAATCTGCTTGGATAACTTTAACCATTTGCTGCGTTAAACGACTTACCATTCTACCATCAGCAGAATTCAAAAGCAAGGCTCTCAAAGCCGTTCTCAGCACTTTTCCAGCCTTTCCGGCTCTCCCAAACTCCGAACCATTCTCACGAGTTCTTTGAAACGCAGGATCACTTTTTATTCTGCTGGCATCAATGCCTCCTTTTTCACGAGCCAAATGTCCGTCTTGGGTTTTGTAAAAAGTAATATCTCCGATAGTACCTTTCAATTTAATTATGCCTTTCTGTCTTGCCATAATTCCTAAAATTTAAGTTATTAAATCACTTCTTTTCTCCTTCATTCCGATTACTCGTTGCAACTAAATCTTGAATGATTTCTAAACAAATTTTAGCCAATTAAACAGAATAAAAAAGTCGTGCCTATCCAATATGACACTTTGTGACATAAATGGCAGAAATGACCATAAATGGCAATATATGAGCCTCCCAAATAGTCTTAAATTGCAGTTTATTAGACAAAGGATTTTTTTTCTAATTTTGCACAATACAAAAATTTGGATTGTAGGGTTTTAAAGTAAGTCAAAGCCTAGTCAAAGGCATAGATAGTGTATGAAAACAGAAAATAAGAGATTATGTATCTACCCAAAGGATATACAGCGCATTACTGGAAAGAGTTATCGACAAAGCATTAGATTATTGCAAAAGATAAGAACCGAGCTTAACAAGCTTGAAAATGAGTTTGTATCAATCGAAGAGTTTTGTGTTTACACCAGTTTAAAATATGAGCAAGTAGAACCTTTGATAATTGGTTAGAAATGAAACATAACATTACTAAAAATTAAACTTTAGAAATTTGCTAACCAGACTATTAACCAGTTCATTTTTTGATAATGTTTTCTTTATAATTGCTTCGTTAAGTCCTAAAATATAACTACATTTGTACTATAAGTTAATCGAAGTTTTGCAATGCAAAAAGCAGGTGCATAATAGAGACCCTAGTTTTCAAATAGACATTAAAAATCTATATATCAATCGGTTAGAAATGGAAAACAAATCCCTCTTTCTCCGCGAAATTAAAACCCTAACGATTGATTTTCAATTAGTTAGGGTTTGTTGTTTAATCAATATCCCCACATTTAGCCCACACTCTTACTACATTGCCTTGAGATTTATTTACAATAGCATACTACGAATAAGCTATTTTTAGCTTACAAACTCCATTCCACATATCTTTCAAGCTTTTCACAAAAAACGGCTTTATACGGCTTTGCATGACCTTATTTTTAGCTAATTTTGTTTTAAACGTTGCTTTCATTTAGAATTATAGCTTACAAGTCTTTCGTGTTGCTCAGCAAAAGAAAACCGATTAGGCAACTAGTTGGTTTTTTATTACTAGAATGAAAGGACACTGCTCCTATTTGCTTATGAGGTACTGGTTTTCCTTGAGGAAGTAGCGCAGTGATTTTAGAGATGGACTGTTTTGGATTATCGATTTGACTAAGACTGTATATTAGCCTGGAACTCTTGTGAGAAGTATTTGTTTGGAAACTGCTATGGATCAAGAGTAGCACTGATGGCAGTTGCTTCTTTTTGGAGGGAAAAATGACTGCTTTCTAATTATTCTATTGAGAAACTACTAGAGCCAAGAATTATCATCCGATAGTGAATGTAGGTTTATTATAGACTGCTTGCTGTGTTGTACAGCATTAATTGATGAAGGGCTCAATTTGTTCTACTGGTATTCCCATGTATTTTGAAAATTCGTGAACGGTAACAATTTGATGTTTTTCTTTCTTATGAAAGACTTTAATATCATTAATTATTTCACGAGCTTTTTTCATGGAATAGCCTGTAATGTTGCATATATCTTTAGACCTTATGCATAGTCTTCGTGGAAAATTTCCCATTAGCATTATTTAATAAATAGTTTAGGCTTCTTTCTCTTGTTTTCATGTTTTTGTAAATTTGAGGATTACAGTACAAATTTATAATGTATTGTATTTGCTTGCAAACGAACTTATTAACAAAAAACTACATTTTCGTAAAAATAAAAACTGTGAGTTTTCCTCTACTTCTCATTTATTTTATCAAAAAGACATAAAAAAATAATATTTTAAATATTAAATAACTATTAATCAATACTTTAAATTAAACTACTTGAATGCTTATTTGAAAACTTTACTATCAAGAGGTTCAGTAAAATAGCTTTATAAATTGTTAATTTCTTTTTTTTACTTTTCATTTAATCGCTAATGCCTTTTACATACACTCCACATACACTATCTATGCCTTTGGTATGCCTTTGGTATGCTTAAGGTATTCTTGGGATTTGTTTTCAGTTAAACTAGCATCATTACGAACTTATGTTCTCGATACAATTCAAAAAACAGCAAGAAGCGGTTTTTTGAATCACTCGAACTGACGGTGTGATGACGTGAGTTGAGCTACCGTTTGTGGTTCTGGGTTTCTTGTTTCTTTGGTTGGGGATGTTTCTTTTTTTTGAAGTGGTAGAAAGTGTCCTTTTGTGACTAAAAAGGGCTAAAGTGACTAAAAGTGTCCTGACGTTTCTGTTTGTATCTATATGGGATTTTTGGGGAATATTGGGTTTAAAAGAGGCTTAAAGGATATTGTGATGCTAAATTAGAAATAAACTTCCTAAAGGGGATAAACGACTTTGGGCTAGTAAATTACCCTGTACTTTTGGGGTATTGTTTAATTAAAAACCCATTTATCATGGCAAAACAAGATGGTATCTTAAAGATACAAGGTACGTTAGAGAATCTAACGTTTTACAAGAGCGCCGATGGCCTCTTAGTGCGCACCCGAGGAGGTGTTAGCAAACAACGCATAATGAACGATCCTGCGTTTATCAGGACTCGTGAAAACGGAGCTGAATTTGCCCACAGTGCCCAGTCTGGGAAACTGTTGCGCATGGCTTTGGGCGGAATGGTATTTAAAGCGAAAGACAGAAGAATGTCGAGTAGGCTTTTGGCAGTGATGGCTAAGTTGAAGAACTTAGACTCTGTAAATGTTCGTGGCGCCCGGCAAGTGGCTTTTGGTATTGCGGAACCCGATGGAAAACTAATCTTAAAAGGATTTGATTTTAACAGTAATGCTCCTTTGCAAAGCGTGTTGCTGTCATCATTGAGTCTTGATGCCGCTACGGGAAGTATTGCTATCTCGGAATTTTTACCGACAGACCAAGTGCGTTACCCTGATGGGGCGACCCATTTTAGTTTGCAAAGTGCCTTTTTGAAATTGGATTTTGCGAGTGGTGATTCTGACATTGCTTACAGTCCTGTTGAAATTATTGCCATTGAACCGGTGCTAGTGGCTCCTACTCTAACTCCTGATGCTGTGCCTACAGGAAGTGGCACCGCGATTCATTTGCTTGCAATTGAATTTTTTCAGCGGGTAAATGGGGTGAACTATTTGCTAAAAAACGGCGCTTTCAATGTGCTGCATGTGGTAGAGGTGACCTAGCTTTGCCCCTACTACTATTAGTTCCTACTGTGCTATGGCCCTCGAAGTTTTCGGGGGCTATTGTGTTTCTTTGATATTTTATAAAAAACCAACTTATTACCACTAGAAATTTTAATTTGAGGAAATGTTAATTAAAAGAAATAAAAACAATAAAAATTTAAGTAATAAAACAGTATTTTTGAAAAAACCAATCAAGTATATGCAAGCAAAACCTTTTTTGAAATGGGCTGGTGGTAAAACCCAGTTGATTAATGACATTGAAAAAGCGTTACCAAGAGAATTTACTTCACAAAAGTTTACTTATGTTGAACCTTTTGTTGGTGGTGGAGCCGTTTTGTTTTGGATTTTGGAAAACTTTCCTAATTTGGAAAAGGCTATTATAAATGATATTAATGCAGACTTAACTAATACTTATAAAGTTATTGCAGAGCAACCCAAAAAACTTATTACGGTTTTACAGAAGTTCCAAAAAAAGTTTCATTCTTTTGAAAATGATGCTGAAGGAAGAAGAGTTTATTATAATGAACAAAGAGCTCTTTTTAACACACGTTCTAAAGATGTTGTAACACAAGCGGCTTTGGTTATTTTTTTAAACAAGACTTGTTTTAATGGATTGTTTCGAGTGAATAAAAGCAATGGCTTTAATGTACCAATGGGAGATTCCACTAAGCAAACTATTTGTGATGTCGAAAATATAATGGCAGTTAGCAAGGTGCTGCAACGGGTTGAAATCCTAACAGGAGATTATAGAGAGACGTTACAACATGCCGAACATCCTGCTTTGTTCTATTTTGACCCACCTTATAAACCTTTAAGTCAAACTTCAAGTTTTAATACTTATACCAAAGACAATTTTGGTGATAATGAACAAATTGAATTACGTGACTTTTGTAAAACATTGGACACGTTAGGTCATTATTGGATGCTAAGTAACTCTGATGTAAAAGGAAAAGATATGAACGATACTTTCTTTGATGATATCTATGAAGAATTTAATATAAACCGAGTATATGCCAGAAGAAGCATTAATGCAAACGGCGATAAAAGAGGCAAACTAACTGAATTATTAATCACTAATTATGCCTATGAACAAGCTTTGTCAATTGCTTAATTAAACATTTTTAGTTTTAACTATTTTCAATTCATCTAACTTTAATTGTTCAATTGGAAAGTTATCATTATACACTTCAATCATTAAATCTCTTAATTTATTTTCTCCCTTTCCTCCTGGAGGAAAATCATCACTTATAAATTTCAATTTTTTATCAACCATTATTGTTTTTAATTTTGAAAAAATAAATTCAAAATATTTTTCGGTTAAGACACCATTTGTTCTACCATATTTGATAAATTGGTCTATTCCTTTCATAATTCCTATATATCCTGTTGTTTTGGATAAAATATATGTATCATGAATTTCCCATTCATTAGGCCAAACGTTTTTAACTGCATTAAAAATGTTTTTAAATAATGGAACTAATAGCTCTCCTTTGCTCTGTAACATATAATCTTGAAAAACGAGGTCTTTGTTTTTAGAAATCATTTCCATTTGACCTCTTTTAATAAAATCTCTATCAGTGAGTGGATCTTTAGAAATTTTACTCACTAAAGTATCAACAAAGGTACCTTGTGTAAGGCTTTCAGTTTTTAAATCGTCAGATTTCTTCCCAAGCATTTTTAATTTCTGATAAAAAGGAGAATCACTTGTGAAATTCAAAGTTCTAGCTAATATATGGAGAATGTTATACGGATCTTTTCTTTCTGAAGTTCCAAATAAATCATACACTAAGGATTTATTCACTTTTGTTTGTTTACCATTTATAGTTGCAAAAACAAAGGCTTTTTGTGGATCAGTTGGTTCCAAAAGAAATACACATGGAAAAGTAAATTTCTCTTCAATTAAATCCCCAAACTTTTCTTTTGCTAACTCTAACCCTAGAATTCTATGTTGACCATCTATTATCTCTGCTTTATCAGATATTTCAATAATGGAATTTTCTTTATCTAAAACATAACCATCTTTTTTTAATGCCAAGATTATTGAAGTTGGGAATGCAGCATCTAAAGTTTTACAGTAATTTGCAATGTCTTTAATTCTAGATCCATAATTTCTTTGTGTTCCATCTGCTTGGTCATCAATATACTGTCTTCTAGTTATTTCATAAAATTTCAACAGATCTTTAGCTGCTACTGTTGTTAGAAAGAATGAACCTATTGGTTGTTCAAATTCAACATAACTATATTTATATTTCTTCATCATAATCATAAAATTGGATTTTCAGTTTCATTTTTAGAACTTTCTATAACTCTTTCATTATCATAATCAATAACAGCATCTGCACCTTCTTCAGGATCAATTTTTTTATACTTGTACATATAAATTGCAATAAATGTTGAGATTAATCCTAGACAAAATGTCATGTATTTTATAAATCGAGTCTCAACCTTATCTATTATTTTTGTATAAAAAAATATATTAAAAATCAATATTAGAAAAGTTATTACAATCAAAGCGATTAGAAAATTACTTTTTTTAAATTTTGGAGTAGAAATAACATTAATTACTCCATCTATTAAAATCACAATTGAATATGTAGATAAACTACCATTTATCAATATTTTACCAATAATTACTTGATTCTCATTTGACAAATCATTAATAATGGGTAACCAAACTCCAATTAGTCCTAGTATCAGTGTTAGGGCAAACCAAGTAACAAAAAACCATTTGTTTTTTTTAATTGATTGATACCAATCACAGGTTACAAATGAACTATAAATTCTAGAAAAAAAAGTCTTCATCTACAATCCTATTTCGTTAAACGGTAATTCTTCAATAAAATATTTACATCCGACACTTTGAATATATTCAAATACATCATCATACTCTAGTTTGTTAAACCAATCATTTAGCACATAATAATACTCAACTTTAATATCAAGAGATGCAAATAGTTTTATATATTGTTTTCTTTTGAAGTCACAAGTTTGTAGTTTCTCATCAACAGAGCCAGAACCAGCTTGATATTTTTTTTCAATTATATATATTGTATTACCAACTAAAAGAGCTCCGTCAGGTAACAATTTCTTTGAAAGTATTTTTTTATAATCGACCCCAGCTGGTTTCAAAAACCCATTATACAAATTATGTTTTTCAAAATAATAGGCTACAATTGTACCATCTCTAAAAACTTGATTTCCCATTACAGTAAAATCTGGATGAACATTTAAAGCTTTTAAAAGATCTGTTCTACCTTCAAAATGCAATCCATTGTGATTAGTTTTTGCTCCGCCACCTACTGTATTGGGTTTCTTTGCCATTATTTAAAGTTTAGTAATTCAAATAATTCTACATTTAAAGCTAAAGCCATTTTATCAATATTAATTAAAGCAGGATTCCTTTCACCTCGCTCCACCATCCCAATGTAGTTTCGATGTAAACCGCTTTTTTCAGCAAGTGCTTCTTGAGATAAATTTTGGTTGGTTCGTAGTTCTCGAATCTTATTTCCAAACTTTATTAATACTTCTTCTTTCATTTACCAAATTTGATCTATTAAATCCAAATAAACCACACACAATAAGTGTGATATTTAATTATTTTCTTTATATTTGATCAGTTAAAAAGACACAATATGGAACCAATTATCAAAATCAAAAAAATTAAAATTGTATCTTCTAAATCTAACAAGAAAGGAGAAATTATAAATACTAAAATTAAGAAACATGAAAAAATGCAAGCTTTAGTTGATACTTTGCGTATTATTGCAGTAGATAAACATCTAAAAGACAAAACAGTTTTAATTCCAGATGATTGTGAAAAATATGGCTTTGCCAAAGGAGACCACAATTTAGGTAAATTGTTATACTTTTTAGCTGATATGTTAGAAGAATGATAAAACCTTATTTTAAATCCAAAGACAAAAACTTCTACTTGTTACAAGGTGACACGATGGAGATCTTGCCACAATTTGAACATAAGTTTGATATGGTCTTTGCAGATCCTCCTTATTTCCTTTCTAATAATGGTTTATCCATTCAAAGTGGTCAAATCGTTTCCGTCAACAAAGGTAAATGGGACAAATCAGAAGGATTTGATTTTATAAATGATTTTAACCGTAATTGGCTCAAACTTGTTCGAGACAAACTAAAAGACAACGGCACCATTTGGATAAGTGGCACCTATCACAATATTTTTTCTGTTGGTCAATTATTACAAGAATTAGATTTCAAAATCTTAAATGTCATCACTTGGGAAAAGAACAATCCACCACCTAATTTTTCTTGTCGCTTCTTTACTCATTCTGCTGAGTTAATCATTTGGGCGCGCAAAAAAGAAAAGGTTCCGCATTACTATAATTATGAGTTAATGAAACAACTCAACGGCGATAAACAAATGAAAGATGTTTGGAAATTGCCAGCGATTGCCAAATGGGAAAAGTCATGTGGCAAACACCCAACTCAAAAACCTTTGTCAGTTTTAACTCGTATTATTTTAGCATCAACCAAACCTGGCGCATGGATATTAGACCCATTTGCAGGAAGTTCCACAACAGGAATTGCAGCCAATTTAGCTAATCGACGCTATTTAGGGATTGATATGGAAAGTGAGTTTTTAGAAATCAGTAAGAATAGAAAACTAGAAATAGAAAATCCAACTATTGCCGAAAATTACAGACAAAAGATTAATGGATTCAACAATAAGAAAGAGATGAGTTTGTTTTTGGCACTAGAGCCGAAAGAGGAATATTATCCAGATTTGGAGTTTAAAATTAGTTAGAAGTAAAGTCTTTAAATTCTACGTTCCATAATTCCATTTGATATGTGTTTACCAATAGCATACATGTTTCAATAGCTTTTTGTTGATTATCTTCATCAATATTCCATTGGATATGTAAATTATTAATGCCTAAAAATTTAGAACTGTAATCCGTAACACCGCAATTTAAAAACATTTCTAAGTCCTTGTTCTCACCTGTAAACTTTGCTGTAACTTTTGTCATTTTGGTAAAGTTTTTAATAATGGTAAAATTAAATAAAAAAAAGGGTTAACGCAAGTATGATTAAAATTATCAACTTTAAATATCTAAAAAACACAGTACATTGCTTTCTGTCTTAACTTAAATTTAGAGTATTAAAATCATTTAGCTGGGGTATTCAACTCGTTAACGAAATCTAATTGATAGTATTGTGGTCGGAGGTAGATTAGCGTTTGTGTTTGCTTTTGAAAATAATCATACCAAATAAAATTACTATCTTTACTTTTACATTCCTAAATACCACCGTGATGCGCTTAATAAAAACGATTGTTACGTTCTGTCTTGTTGTGTTTACTTGCTATGGCCTGCGGGCTCAAAATGTGACTTTAGAATACGTGTGAGTGGTAAAATTCTTTACAATGACAAACCTGAAATTATTATAAATAGTCCTACTGAAATTGTGGTGAAAGAAAACTAAATCTCTAACTATGTCACGCCTAGAACAGTCCCGCCAATTGCCTATTTATAAAAAAGCTGAACTACTGTACCAATTGGTAGAGAGTATCGTAGCTTCCTTACCCGAGGAGGATGAGTACATTCAAAGCACTAAACATCTGATGCTGGAGGATGCTATGATTCTTCCCGCTAAAATTGCTGGTGCCGAAGCCGGTGACTTGTACAGCATTAGAATGCAAAATGCTGCCATCATTAGAGAACATGCCATGCACTTGTATGTTCAGGTAGGTGCATTGCGGTTTCATGATGCTTATAAAAACATTCAGTACATTCAACTAATTCGTAAAGAGATTAACGAATTTAGAGTTTTATTTATGGAATGGGTGGACAGTTTTGACACCAACAATCACATTTGGGATGATTGGGGATTGTTTAATCCGCTTGGAGCGATTCCTCCTAGTGAAGATGAAGATTAAAATAATGTAATTTTGTTGGATTGGGAAACCTAGGAAAGTGGAGTTACATGCTTGAAAATTGATTTGTATTATTATTGTAAACTAAAAGGTTATGAAATTCGAATTCAGAGTATTGTAATTTACTATTAGTCAAACTCTCGATGGAGAGTGGAGAGGAAAGATGCTGAAACGAGTTCAGCATGACAGGATAATAGTCAACCCTCGCAGGGTTTCAAACCCTGCGAGGGTATTAAGGCTATTGAGTTTGAAACCCTGCGAGGGTATGAAAGGTTGTTGGATATCCTAAAATGTATTAAATTTACTTTTTTTTGACGCCTTACCATTATAAACCCATAAAGGGTTGCCTACCTAATTTATTTTACGCCTATAACTAATGGAACAAAAAGTAGCACTTCTTCACGGTAATTACTACCATATTTACAACAGAGGCAATAATGGAATTGACGTTTTTTTGGAAACTGAAAATTACTATCACTTTCTTCGTTTGTATGCCAAATATATTGAGCCTATCGCTGATACTTATGCGTGGTGCCTTTTAAAAAATCATTTTCATATGTTTAAATTTTATTTTTTAGTGGTAACATATGGTATCGCCTTTATAATCATTGGTGTTTGTTTGCAACAAACTTGTCTTTAGTGGCGATTTCATATTTTGGTGAGAATTAAAGATAAAGCTGAAATTAATGAAAGTGATTTGACGTATAATACCACCGAAAAACCCAAGGTTATTGAACCGTCAAGGCAGTTTTCGCATTTGTTTAATGCCTATACTCAAGCCATCAATAAACGACATCATCGCACAGGAAGTTTGTTTGAAAAAAACTTTCAACGAAAACATGTTGCAAACGAAAGCTATTTTCGAAAACTCATTTTTTATATCCATAACAATCCTGTTCATCACGGTTTTGTAAAGCAAATGAGTTTGTATCCGTGGTCTTCCTATGAATCGGTTGTTTCAGAAAAACCAACAATGCTTAAAAGAAACGAAGTGTTCGATTTGTATGGTACTAAAGAAGATTTTATCTATTATCATGGTCAGGAACAAAATACAAATGAAATTATGGATGTTTTAATTGAGTATTAACCCTTGCAGGGATTGGAACCCTGCAAGGGTTGGGTTGTTGGAGTTTGGAACCCTGCGAGGGTTGGGGTTATCTTGAAGCCTCTGCTCCTATTGTACTGGTGGTTGTTTTGCTTTGTCTCTGGCTTGTTTTCGTGCTATTTTCTTAGCTCTTTTTTCAGCCTTTTTCTCGTCTTGTGTTCTTTTTGCTTCAATCCTGGAGGCACGTTCTACAGAAATTTGTGAGGGTTGCTGTGGTTCTTGATCTATTTTATCTAAAATAATTTCTTGATGGTCGTCTAGCTTTTCTACTTGCGCTGTGGCCATTGTTATTCCTAAAAAAAGGAGTATAACTAAAAAGGCTGTTTTCATAAGGTTGAAATTTAGTGGATTACTGTATGAACAAAACTAGAACCTATTCCTCTAAATGAATTATACAATTATCACTAAAGTTTTCAAAATTCAGTGGTAATTGATTTTGTTGGGAGTATACGTATCATTAAGTATGAGTAACTGCTATAGTGCCTTTTACCATTTGCTCTTCTTCCCCCGAGAATCTTTTGCGTGACTGTAGTATAAAATAACGGTAGAGATGCAGTAACCACTATACCTCCTGTTAAAAAATCATTTTTATATTTTGTTGAGAATAAAGGTGAATCTGAAAGTAATGAAAGTAATTTGACGTATAATACCACCGAAAAACCAAAGATAATTGAGCCGTCAAGACAGTTTTCGCATTTGTTTAATGCTTATACTCAATCATCAACAAACGACATTATCGCACAAGAAGTTTGTTTGAAAAAAACTTTCAACGAAAATATGTTGCAACCGAAAGCTATTTTCAAAAACTCATTTTTTATATCCATAATAATCCTGTTCATCACGGTTTTGTAAAGCAAATGAGTTTGTATCCGTGGTCTTCCTACGAATCGGTTGTTTCAGAAAAACCAACAATGCTTAAAAGAAACGAAGTGTTCGATTTGTATGGTACTAAAGAAGATTTTATCTATTATCATGGTCAGGAACAGAATACTAATGAAATTTTGGATGTTTAATTGAGTATCAACCCTCGTAGGGATTGGAACCCTGCGAGGGTTGGGTTGTTTTAGCAAATTAGCAACAAACGGTATTCGCCTTCCTTTTCAATGGGGGCTCGGTGAATGCAAGGGAGCACTTGTTGTTGCGGATGATCGACTGCAAGGCGCCAAAGATGACCTACGCCTAAAGGAATAGGTTGAGCTTGGGATTGTGCCTGGTAATGCAAATCGAAATAATTTTCCTTCAAAAAGTCTTCAAAATCCTCACAGGGGCCGTTATGGAGCGCTTTCAATTGTTCTCGAATTTCAGGAATCAGTACTTTTTGCTTTGCTAGCGCATTGGGAAGAATGTCACTTGTGGCTCCGTGATAGGTGCATAAAAAAGTATCTGTTGCTACGGGAGAACGGTCTACATGGTAGGAATACACATCTGTCTTTATGAAATCAAATTCATCATCTCGTTCGTAGCATTTTAATAGATTAAGCGAGGGTGAAGCTCCAAAATCAGTTAATAATTGCATATCCTTTAAGATGATTTCCCTGGCGCTACACCCGTTCTCTGATAATTGGAGCGCCAATAGGGCTTTAGGAGAAACTTCCGTTACATTTTCTTTGAGTTGCAGTTGGTTTACAATGGCTGCAAAATCGCCTTCCAAATTTCGGTGCCAGCATAGGGCATTTATTTCTCCCTTAAAATTCATATTCACTAATTCAGAAAAACTGGATACCAATCCTATTTGGCTGCTGTCAGAAAACGGATTATTCATAGTAGGTTTTTAAGAAGCTAGTTGCATTATGCACCGCAAAATTATAGCTTTTTAGGGAGAAAACATATTGTAACTTCCACAACTATTTTTCTGTATTGGTCAAAGAATTTGAGGTGACAGACAAACTCATGGACGCAAAATCACGATTATTAGGAAGTACTACTCCTGTTTAGTAATTAAATTGGCTTATGACCCATACTTAAAATAGCCACAATAAATAGTCAAGGAAATTTGACATTTTAAGAGTTGAATTGTTGTTCAGAATTTATTGTGACACTTTACAAACCAATCAATTTTGAAAACAGTTGCTAAGAGGCAATCAAAAAATGTCTTTTTGATTTAAACTTTAATTCTACATCGTTTTTCGACAAGTTGATAGAAAGCATTTTGATTGGCCTCTCCAACAGGAAAACAACATTCGAGTAATTGATGTTCAATTTCTAGTACTAAAAGAACTATAACCGAAAAAAGTAGCTGAATGTGGAAATTATATAAGTTTTTAGAGAATTTATGTAACAATAATATTAGTAATAAAAGCAAAATTTGTTATAGAAAACTTGAAATTTAACATAAAAAATTATGAACACTGATATGAAAATTATTGATAAAGTAATATGGTTTTTCTTAGCACTATTTATTGGAATAGCCTATGGCATGAAAGAAATTTCAGGAACGACAGGAATATTATTATTAATTGTTGCTGGCGTATTCTTGTCACAAGTTTTATTGGTTTTTGCTCTTTATATTCAATTTTTGGAGTTTCGACGAAAAAAATTGAAATCGATAACAGAGACTGATAAATCAAATCGTTAGAAGATTTTAAAACATTTTAATTGAATCAAGATGAAAATAGAAGAATTTAAGATTGCGAATTTAAAATGTGGCGGTTGTGAAACAACTATTAAGAAAGGATTGCTAAAAATTGAAGGCGTTTCAAGCGTTAAGATTGATAATGACAAAGATACGGTTACAGTTACTTATGATGACAGTCTTGATAAAGTAAAAATCACAAATAAACTCCATTCTCTTGGATATCCAGAAGCAACGGAGGAAAATGGTTTGCTTCTGAAATTGAAAAGTTATGCCAGTTGCATGATGGGAAAAGTAGATAATCTTTAATTTTTATTAATCTTATTCCGATTATAATCATAATTCAAAAAGGATACTGGAACACAAAAAGCTTTAATATTTTAACGTTATGAAAACAATTCTTGTACCAACAGATTTCTCTGAATCAGCAAAAAACGCAACAGATTATGCAATAAAACTTGCTAAAGAGTTCAATATGGATTTACTTTTATTGCATCTCTATCATGTACCCATAACACCACCATTGGATATTCCGGTTACTTTTGATACTGCTGAAGACATTCAAAAAAAGAAAGAAGATGCCTTAAAAAAGGAAGCCACAGCCCTACAGAATAAAAATAGAATTAATGTACGTTATTCGGTGAAAATGAATTTTGCTGTTGGGGGTATACTGAATGAAAAAGCTGATTTTATTGTAATGGGAATGCAAGGAACCACTAATTTAAGCACTGTTTTGATGGGAAGCATTACTACATCGGTTTTGCGAGAATCTAAAATTCCTGTATTTGTTATCCCAGAAAAGTCAAAATATAAAAAACCAAGAAAAATTGTTTTCGCCTGTGATTTTGAGTATCAAAAAAATACAAATGCCTTTAATACCCTAAAAGGATTTGCTAAAAAATTTGATTCTAAAATAGCTATTTTAAATGTAACAGAGAATAAACCATTAGAAACAGCAGAAGAAATGTTTTCCAGCAAAAAATTGGAGAAATCTTTAACTGATATTGAACATGACTATTTTTTCCACAATAACGAAAACCTTATTGAGGAAATTAATGAATTTGTAGCCGATCAAAAAGCCGATATAGTTGCTATCATTCCTCACAAATACAACATATTTGAAAATCTATTTCATAAAAGTGTCAGCAAGAAGTTAGCTTTTTATACACATGTTCCCCTTTTTGTAATACCAGACAATCATAAATCAACAGCTGCTTTTTTTATTTAAAATAAACATAAAATAACCATGAAAAAACAAACCGGAGTTTGGATAGATACTTCAAAAGCAATAATTGTAAAATTGGAAAACAAACAAGAAGATATAATTGAAGTTAAATCGGATATTGAAAATAGTGTTTATCACAAAAATATGGGAGAGACTGGCACTTTTTCTGGAATTCGAATTAGCGACAATGAAAGTAAGTTTGATGAAAAGAAGAAACATCAGACAGCCAGTTTTTTGAATAACGTTATAGATAAAATCAAAAACGATGATGAAATTTATGTTTTTGGTCCAGCATCGATAAAAACAAAACTTAGACAGTCCATTCAAAAAGACAAAAAGCTTGCACCAAAATTAAAATTAACAGAAACAGCAGCTGCTTTGACCACAAATCAGATTGTAGCTAAGGTAAAGGAATTTTATAATCCAAAACAAAAACAGTAGAACAATGTTTCAATTTTTTTAACTGAAAAATGATACAAAAACTTGTCCAATCTAAAATAAAATCGATTTTAAAGATACGGAACTCCGATTCTAACAAAGGAACCTTCGGACACGCTTTATTAATTGTTGGAAGTAAAGGAAAGATGGGAGCCGCAGTAATTTCAGCCAAAGCATGCCTACGTTCAGGGGTAGGATTATTAACTTTAGATGTTCCTTCAAAAGAACGAGCAATAGTTCAAATTTCAATTCCAGAAGCTATGGTAATTGACCGAAAAAATAAAGAAATTGATTTTACCTTTTTTTCAGCCATTGGAATTGGCTCTGGAATAGGTATAACAAAAAACACACAGGACATATTGATTCAATTATTAGAAGAATATAAGCAACCATTAGTTATAGATGCAGATGCTTTGAATATAATTTCTTCAAATAAAAAACTACTTAAAAAAATACCAAAAGGGACTATCCTTACGCCTCACACAAAAGAATTTGATAGGCTTTTTGGAGATCATATTGCTACAGAAGAACGAATAAAATCGGCTGTAAAAAAAGCTAAAGAACTGAATTGCATCATTGTTTTAAAAGGACATAAAACGGTAATTACTAACGGAACCGAAACTTTTCAAAACACCACGGGAAATGCAGGATTAGCAAAGGGAGGCTCCGGTGACGCTCTTACTGGAATGATTACCGCGTTTTTAGCTTCAAATTATACTCCTTTTGAAAGTGCAAAACTTGGGGTTTATCTTCATGGGTTTGCCGCTGATTACACCCTGAAAAAACAAAGCATGGAAAGTATGCTCATCACAGACGTTATAGAAAACATAGGCTACTCCTTTAAATCTTGTTTAAAGAGTCCCTAAATTACTATTGATTATTTACAAAAATTAAAAGAAATGAAAAATTTAAAACACATTTTATTTTTTAACCAAATTAGTAAAAACGATATTTCAAAAGTGGGTGGAAAAAATGCCTCGATTGGAGAAATGTACAACCAATTTAATCCTCTAGGAATAAACATTCCCAACGGTTTTGCAGTAACCGCTGACTCCTATCGATTATTTCGACAAACAAATAATCTTGGAAAACCGATCAATGATTTATTGAATTCATTAGACACTACCCATTATCATAACCTTGCAGAGGTAGGAAAAGCAGTGAGAGATTTAATAATGAAAGGGATATTTCCAAAAGAAATCATTGAAGAAATTAGTCAGGCATACGAGCAACTTTCTAACGATTGTGGTATTGATAAAATAAATGTGGCTGTTAGAAGCAGTGCTACCTCTGAAGACTTACCTTCAGCAAGTTTTGCGGGTCAGATGGAATCATTTTTAAACATTAATGGAAAAAAACAAGTATTAGACGCCATAAAAAGATGTTTCGCTTCTTTATTTACCGACCGCGCAATAAAATACCGTTATGATATGGGGTTTGAAGAGAAAGATATTGCAATTTCGGTTGGTATACAGCAAATGGTACGAAGTGATAAAGCATCTGCAGGAATAGTGTTTACGATTGATCCCGACACTGGCTTTAATAACGCCATTATAATAAACAGCTGTTGGGGATTGGGAGAAAATATTGTAAAAGGGAGTATTACGCCCGATGAATGGGTAGTTTTCAAACCTACTTTATTCGATACCAATATAAACCCCATTTTAAAAAAACAGTGCGGAAGAAAAGAATATACAATGCTGTATGCTGAAAATTCCAAAAGTTCATCGGCTAAAAAAACAACCATAAATATTGAAACCTATCATAAAAAACAAAATGAATTTTCTCTAAGCAATGATGAAGTTATTCAACTGGCAAAATGGTGTTACAAAATTGAACAGCATTATGGCAAAGCTATGGATATTGAATGGGCAAAAGACGGATTCAATAATCAATTGTATATCGTTCAAGCCAGACCGGAAACGGTTCATGGAAAAGAGAAAAAACAGGTAAAAAAAGTTTTTACACTTAAAGAAAAAGGGAAATTACTTGCTAAAGGAATCGCTTTAGGAGATCAAATTGCTTCCGGAAAAGCCCGAATAATTAATAATCCAAAAGATGGGTATCAATTGCAACAAGGAGAAATTCTCGTTACTGATTTTACCAATCCTGATTGGGATCCCATAATGAAAAAAGCATCGGCAATCATTACCAATAAAGGAGGACGAACAAGTCACGCTGCCATTGTGGCTCGTGAATTAGGTACAATTGCTATAGTTGGAACTTGCAACGCTACCGAGATAATAAAAACAGGTCAGGAAATAACTGTTTCCTGTGCAGAAGGTAAAGAAGGTAATGTTTATGAAGGATTGTTAAAGTGGGAGATAAAAGAACAGGATTTTAGTCTGTTAAAAATGCCCCGAACAAATCCAATGCTCATTCTTGCTGATCCGGATAGAGCATTTGAGTTAAGCCAATATCCAAACCAAGGCGTTGGTTTAATGCGTATAGAATTTGCAATTTCAAATACAATAAAAATTCATCCACTCGCCTTGATTGAATCTGAAAAAGTGATTGATAAAAATATATTCTACGAAATAGAAGCACTAACAAAAGGGTATCATGATGGCAAAAAATATTTTGTAGATAAACTGGCAGAAGCTGTGTCTATGGTTGCCGCCGCTTTTTATCCAAAAGATGTTATAGTGCGTATGAGTGATTTTAAAAGTAATGAATACGCTAATCTCATTGGCGGAAAATATTTTGAACCCAGCGAGGAGAATCCAATGATTGGCTTTCGCGGAGCTTCTCGCTATTACAGTGATTTTTATCGAAAAGGTTTTGCGCTGGAATGTGAAGCCATGAAAAAAGTGAGAAATGAAATGGGAATGACTAACGTTAAACTGATGATTCCTTTTTGTAGAACTGTGGAAGAAGGTGAAAAAGTAATTGCAGAAATGGCCATTAATGGATTAATTCAAATGGAGAATGACTTAGAAATATATGTGATGGTTGAGATTCCAAGCAATGTATTATTAGCCGATGAATTTGCCAAACTCTTTGATGGTTTTTCCATTGGTTCCAACGATTTAACTCAATTAACATTGGGCCTTGATAGAGATTCCACTCTTGTGAGTTATTTATTTTCGGAGCAAAATCCTGCTGTTACGCAATTAATAACTAAAACCATTATAGCTGCCAAACGCAATAAAATTAAAGTGGGTTTGTGCGGACAAGCACCAAGCGATATTCCTGAATTTACTCAATTCTTAGTTAAAGAAGGAATTAACAACATCTCTTTTAATCCCGATGCATTAATGAAAGGAATTGAAAATATTTTGAAAGCAGAAAATTTAAAAAAAGAAAAACATATTAACACTATAAATTTATTGAGTCATGGAAATATCATTTAAAAATAAAGTGGCACTTGTAACTGGTGGTTCATCAGGTATTGGCAGAGCGACAGCCATTGCTTTTGCAAAAAAAGGAGCCAAAGTAGTCGTGGTAGATTGGATTGAAAATAATGAAACCGTAAACCTGATAAAGGAATTAGGTAGCGAAGCTATTTTTATCAAATGTGATGTGTCTAAAATGTCAGATGTTAAAATGATGGTAGAAAAAGCAATAATAGAATTTGGCCGACTAGATTATGCATTCAATAATGCAGGAATAGAAGGTATTCAGGCAAATACATGGGATTGCACCGAGGAAAATTGGGATAAAACCATTAATGTAGACTTAAAAGGAATTTGGCTTTGTATGAAATACGAAATACCCGAAATGATCAAACAAGGTAAAGGTGTCATCGTAAATTGTGCTTCAGTAGCCGGACTGATTGGATTTGCTGGATTGCCTGCCTATGTAGCATCCAAACATGGCGTTGTTGGTTTAACAAAAACTGCCGCATTGGAATGTGCTAAACTTGGAATTCGTGTTAATGCAGTCTGCCCTGGAGTAATACAAACTCCTATGATCGATCGTTTGACCCACAAAGAGAAAGAAAATATAGAGCAATTTAAAGACCTTGAACCTGTTGGCCGATTCGGACTTCCCGAAGAAATAGCTAATGCCGTTATATGGATGTGTTCTGATGAAGCTTCTTATGTAACAGGTCATGCTATGGCCGTTGATGGTGGTTTTGTTGCTAAATAAATAATATTAATTCAAACTTAAAACCTAATCTTATGCACACCTATGAAGTAGATTTAAAATGGACAAGCAAATCGAAAGGATTATTGAGTTCTCCCGATTTGCAAAATGGTATTGAGGTTGCTATCCCTCCAGAATTTCCAAGAGGAGTTGTTGGAGTATGGTCGCCCGAACACTTATTTGTAGCCTCCTTAAACAGTTGTTTGATGACTACTTTTTTAACGATTGCCGGAAATTCCAAACTACATTTTACAAGTTTTGATTGTAAAGCAATTTGTAATGTTGACCATTTAGAAACCATTTATTTTATAACTGAAGTTATACTAAAACCAAAGATTGTAATCCCTTATTCTGAAAAACCAGACAGAGCAAAACGAATTATTGAAATGAGTAAAAAAGCATGTATGATTTCAAATGCGGTGAAAGTAAAAATAGTATTGGAACCCGAAATAATCGTAGAGCAGAACATAATTCCTGTAAGCAATTCATACTAAATTTTATTTGAAATTGCTGATTTAGAGTTTTAATTGATTTCTAATATTAAAAAATATGGTTTCAACTAAAGATAAAATAGAGCACCACCTTTCCAATTATGAGAAAATAAAAACATCCTTTTCATGGGAGAATGTTGCTAAGGAATTAAGTGGTCTGCCTGAAGGAAGAGGGCTAAACATAGCACATGAAGCAATTGACAAACATGCTCTAACAAGCCAAAAAAATACCATAGCCCTTCGCTTTATTAAAAAAGATACTAATTTTCGGGATTTTACGTATTCCGAATTAAAAGTACAGACCTCAAAATTTGCCAACGTGCTTCAAAATTTAGGGATTCAAAAAGGGGAATGTGTTTTTTCTTTGGCAGGAAGAATTCCCGAATTATACATTACCGCCTTAGGTACTTTAAAATATACCGCTGTTTTTTGTCCCTTGTATTCTGTTTTTGGACCCGAACCTATTTTTCAAAGGCTCAGTAAAGGAGATGCGGTGGTTTTAGTAACTACTACAGCTTTATTTGAAAAAAAAGTGAAACCTCTACTAGAACGACTTCCCTCTCTTCGATATATAATTCTCACTGATAGCAACGAGCATGTCTCTGACAAAATATTGTCTTTTACCCAACTTATGGAAAAAGCCAAAGATGAATTTAAAATTCCAGAAACCAATCCAGAAGACCCCGCTTTACTACATTTTACCAGCGGAACTACAGGTATGCCTAAAGGTGTTTTACATGTTCATAAAGCAGTTTATACCCATTATATTACGGGCAAATATGTACTCGATTTTCACCAAGGAGATGTCTTTTGGTGCACCGCAGATCCAGGATGGGTTACAGGAACTTCATACGGTATCATTGCGCCATTAGTTCACGGCATTACTTCCATAATTGATGAAGAAGAATTTGATGCAACCAGATGGTATTCTAATCTTGAAAAACAAAAAGTAACAATTTGGTACACAGCCCCCACTGCCATTAGACGATTAATGAGAATGAACATAAAACCCATAGAAATTTACAATCTAGAAAAACTTAGGTTAATTCTTAGTGTTGGGGAACCGCTTCATGCGGGAGCAGTTATTTGGGGTCTGGAAAATTTTGGCATACCAATACTTGACAATTGGTGGCAAACCGAAACTGGAGGTATTATGATTGCCAATTATCCATCTATGAATATACAACCCGGATCTATGGGAAAACCATTGCCTGGAATTGAAGTCGCCATTGCTGAGATTACAGACAATCAAATAAAACTAATTACCGAGCCCAATACTCAAGGTCATTTGGTTTTAAAAAAGGGTTTTCCCTCTCTTTTTCGAGGGTATTTACACGATGAAGAACGGTTTAAAAAATGTTTTATTGGTGACTGGTATTTAAGTGGCGATTTGGCTAAAATGGATTCCGCTGGCTATTTTTGGTTTGTCGGTCGTGCCGATGATATTATCAAAACTTCGGGACATATGGTAGGGCCTTTTGAAGTGGAAAGCACTTTAATGAAACATCCTTCCGTTTCTGAAGCGGCAGTAATTGGAAAACCAGAACCTACAATTGGAGAATTGGTAAAAGCCTTTTTGGTCTTGAAAGCTAACATTAATCCCAACGAGGAAACAAAGATGGATATTATGGCTTTTGCCCGAAGAGAAATGGGACCAGCGGTGGCACCAAAAGAAATTGAATTTGTAGCTACTATTCCCAAAACAAGAAGCGGGAAAATCTTACGGCGATTATTAAAAGCAAGAGAGCTTGGATTGCCAGAAGGTGATTTATCAACGTTAGAATAATTGTTAAATGCTTATAAACAAATAAAGTCATGAAAATAGTAAGCAAAATAAACTTCAAACTTCACCGAATTTATTTTTTAGTTTTATTGATGCTTGTACAGGGATGTCAAGCTCAGGATAAAAAAAATGAAAAGGATATTGAAAGCATTCAAAAAAGTGCAGTTTCCTCTAACGAAAGAGTTTCCTATACAGGAAACGTAGATTTTAAATATGCTGCAAAAATTGCAACACCTGGCGTTGTACATATCAAATGTACTTTCAAAACCCCTTTGAAAGAATATCAAGACGATCAAAAGGATTTTTTTAATATGCCCGATCCATTAAAGGAATTTTTTAAAGATGATCCTTTCTTTAGACAATTTAGATTTCAACTTCCACATTCTGAGCAATATAATTCTGAACCTTATATTGGTAGTGCTTCTGGGGTAATTCTAACACCTGATGGTTACATAATTACCAACAATCATGTCGTTAAAAATGCTGATGAAATTGTGATTACCTTATTTGACGGTCACTCCTACCCTGCTAAAATTATTGGCAATGATCCCCAGACTGACCTTGCCTTGCTAAAAATTGATGAAAAGCAACTTTCCTTTATCATGTTTGGAGATAGCGATAAAATTGAAGTGGGAGAATGGGTTGTTGCCGTTGGCAATCCTTTTAATTTGGCTTCTACAGTTACTGTGGGAATTGTTAGTGCCAAAGCTCGTAACATTAATATTTTGAACGATCAAGGTGCTATAGAATCATTTATACAAACCGATGCCGCTGTAAATCCTGGTAATAGCGGTGGTGCATTGGTAACATTAGAAGGGAAATTAATTGGAATAAATACAGCAATTGCAACACCTACAGGAGTTTATGCTGGCTATGCTTTTGCCATTCCAGTAGATATTGTAAAGAAGGTAGCCAATGATCTTATGAATTTTGGGTCGGTACAAAGAGGTGTCTTGGGAATCGTTATTCGGGACATGGATAGTGAACTTGCAAAAAAAATTAAAAGTGACCGCGCTAATGGCGTTTATGTAGATAGTGTGACTACAAAAAGTGCTGCAAAAGAAGCAGGAATAAAAGCAAAAGATATTATAATCAGCATTGATAATATTGAAACTCTGACTACCTCAAAATTACAGGAAATCATTATGAGAAAACGGCCTGGTGATAACGTCAAAATTGTAATCCTCAGAAATGGAAATGAACAAAAAGAGCTGATAGCCACACTCAAAAAACCAGATGAAACTTCTAAATTAATACAAATGGGAAGTAAAACTCTATTAAAGGATTTAGGGATAGAAATTGTTGTAATTGATAAAGAGGATCAAAAAAAATATAAAGTAAAAAACGGAGTAAAAGTCACAAAACTTTACAACGGAAAACTAAAAAAGTTTACTGATATCAGAGAAGGATTTGTAATTACATCGGTTAATAATAAAGCCATTTTTTCAATAAAAGATTTCATGGATGCTATAGAAAATCAAAAAGGAGGCATCATGCTTCAGGGGAAATATGCAGGAGACAATACTTATTATTATTATGCCTTTGGAAAGTAAATTAAAATGGAACAATCTACCACCATACATGATAAAATTGACACCAAAAAAGAATTACTTTTTTTGTACCAAATGATGCTTATAAGACGCTTTGAAGAAAAAGCTGCCGAACAATATACCAAAGCTAAAATTAGAGGCTTTCTACATTTATATATTGGTGAAGAAGCTGTGGCCGTAGGGATAATTCAGGCTTTAAATGACGATGACACTATCTTATGTACCTATCGCGAACATGGCCAAGCATTAGCAAGAGGTATTGATGCCGATTTTATCATGGCCGAAATGTATGGCAAACAAGAAGGTTGCAGTCGTGGTCGTGGTGGTTCTATGCATTTATTTGATGTGTCAAAAAAATTCTATGGCGGAAATGCCATTGTTGCCTCTCATCTTCCAATAGCAGTCGGAATGGCTCTTGCCTCAAAAAAAATGAATACAAATAATATTACCTGTTGCTTTTTTGGAGAAGGTGCTGCTGCCGAAGGGGAATTTCACGAAGCAATGAATCTGGCGTCACTTTGGAAAGTTCCCGTATTATTTGTCTGCGAAAATAATTTATATGCTATGGGAACAGCCATAAAATATACCCATTCAGTCACAGAACTTGAAAAAAAAGGAGCGGCGTATGGCATAGAATCTACTGCCGTAAATGGAATGAATTTGTTAGAAATAATAAAAGCCGCCAATACGGCAATAGAAAAGGTACGGAAAAGAGGAGAACCTTATTTATTGGTTTGCAATACCTACCGCTTCAGAGCACATTCGATGTTTGATGCCGAATTGTATCGTGATAAAAAGGAAGTAGAAGAATGGAAAAAAAAGGACCCGATTCCTCAGTATAAAGATTATTTATTGCAAGAAAAAATTATTACAAAAGCAGAGATTGATGCTTTTGAAAAAAAAATAGAAACTAAAATTCAAAAAGCAGTCGATTTTGCAGAAGCTGGAACTTGGGAATCTTCGACTGAATTAACAAAATTTGTATACAGTGAAACAGTAACCTAAATTATATAATCATGGAAAATAAAACATTGTGTCAAAGTTGCGGTATGCCACTGGACAGCGAAGAAGTTAAAGGAACGGAAAAAAACGGTTCCAAAAATAACGAATATTGCAAATATTGCTATGAAAACGGAGCATTCACAGACCCGAAAATGATTTTGAAGGAAATGCAAAATAAAGTCAAAAATCAAATGAAAAGATTAGAACATCATGAATACGAAATTCAAAAAGCCATAAACATTTTACCGGCACTAAAACGTTGGAAAAGTTAATAATCCTCTTATTGATTTATCATGCAAAATCAAAACCCTACACTATTAATTACCTATAGAGAGGCTTTAAAACAAAGCCTTCGTGAAGCGTTACAAAATGACAAAAATGTATTTCTAATGGGAGAAGATGTGGGGCGATATGGTGGTGCATTTGCAGTCAGTAAAGGATTATTACAGGAATTTGGTGAAGAGCGTATCATGGATGTTCCGCTTTCCGAATCTGGTTTTGTAGGTGCTGGTATTGGTGCTGCAATTGCTGGAATGAAACCTATAATCGAAGTGATGACGGTCAATTTCAGTTTGCTTGCCATGGATCAAATCGTAAACAATGCGGCAACATTACTCCATATGTCAGGCGGACAAATAAATGTTCCTATTGTAATTCGATTGGGTTGTGGTATTGGTCGACAATTAGCGGCGCAACATTCGCATAGCTGGGAACCTTTTTATGCACACATTCCAGGACTGATTGTCTTGTCTGTTGGCACACATGAAGATGCAAGAGGGATGTTAAACGAAGCGCTGAAAAGCCCCAATCCTATTATTATTTTTGAATATACTTCTATGCTCAATATGGAAAAAGAGGTTTTAGAACATCCAAATACAGTAGATATCACCAAAGCTAAAATACTCAAAGAAGGAAATGATATTTCCATTATTACTTATGGTACTGGAGTATACAAAAGCCTAGAAGCTGCTTCCGAATTAGCCACAATGGGAATCGATGCCGAGGTTATTGACTTACGAGTTTTACGTCCTTTGGATGAAAGTACCTTTCTCAAATCGGTGTCTAAAACACACCGTGCGATAATTGTCGAAGATGCTTGGAAATCAGTAAGTATCTCTTCTGAAATAAGTTCCCGAATTATGGAAAAAATATTTTACGATTTGGATGCACCCGTTCAACGGCTATGTGGTGTTGAAGTGCCTATTCCCTACCCTGCTCACTTAGAAGAAGCGAGTGTTCCTCAAAAAAAAGACATTGTAAATGCCATTAAAAAAATGATGCAACATGATTGAATTTCAAATGCCTAGTTTGGGCGCAGATATGGAAGACGGGACTTTGGTCGAATGGAAAAAAAAACCAGGCGATAAAGTAAAACGTGGGGATATTATTGCCGAGGTGGAAACCCAAAAAGGATTAATCGAAATTGAAGTTTTTGATGAAGGAACGATTCAAGAGTTATTAATTAAAGAAGGTACAAAAATTCCCGTAGGAACAGTAATGGCAATAATAAATCCAAGTGAAGTTACTTTAGAGGCAAAAGAAGAAAAAACTCCCGAGAGTAAACCCATTGAAATTCAACCTATCGAAGAAAAAATAATAGTAAAAAAAGAGAAAATTAAACAAAAAGCATCTCCTCTGGCACGAAGAATTGCCGAAGAAAACAAAATTGATATTACTACCCTAAAAGGAACTGGACCCGAAGGCGCTGTTTCTAAAGAAGATGTGGAATTGGCAATAGCCAATCAGCAACCAACAGAAAAAGCAATTTCTCCTTCAGATTCCATTCGTTCAGCTGTTGCTGCAGCAATGTCAAAATCAAACAAAGAAATTCCGCATTATTATTTGATAAAAAATATCGATATCAGCAAGGCTTTAAATTGGTTAAAAGAAATTAACAGCCATAAACCAGTCAAAAACCGTTTACTCCCTATAGTTTTATTTATAAAAGCCACGGCTAAAGCACTTGTTGAGTTTCCGGATTTAAATGCAGTTTGGGAAAATGGCATTATCCAAAAAAAGGAAATCAATATCGGACTCGTGGTTTCCCTTAAAAAAGGTGGAATTGTTGTTCCCGCCATACATCAGGTCAATTTAAAAAGCATCGATGAAATCATGGAAACACTCAACGATTTGATTCCGAGAGCGAGAGCCTTAAAATTAAGAAGTTCGGAATTAAGCGACTCCACAATAACCCTTACAAACATTGGAGATAATGGAGCCGATGCTGTTTTTGGAATTATCTATCCACCACAAGTAGCTATTGTTGGCTTTGGAAGCATCACAGAACAACCTATTGCCGAAAACGGAATGATTGGAATTAAATCGTGTGTAACCGTAACATTGGCAGGTGATCATCGTGCGACAGATGGTCTAACAGGTAGTAGGTTTTTAGTCGCACTAAACTACCAATTACAAAATCCAGAACTATTATGACAGAAGTCGAAATTATACAAACACTTTTTCAGTTATTGAAACATATTGCTCCTGATATGGAACCGTCAGAGTTGAAACCTGATGAAAATATTAGAGAAACCCTCAATATTGATTCCTATGATACACTGCAATTTATAGTCGCAATAAATGATACACTGGGAATAGAAATCCCAGAAAGTGATTATGGAAAAATTACAACACTAAATTCATTAACCAAGTATTTAGTAGAAAAAAGTAATGCAAAACTAAAAATCTAAGAATCATGAATGATACACTAGAAACAATTTTCAAAAGAAGAGCCGTACGAAAATATAAAGAGAAAGCCGTTAGCAAGGAAATCATCGAGCAATTATTGGATGCCGGAAGAATGGCTCCCTCTGCTATGAACAGGCAACCTTGGAAATTCTATGTTGTCACTTCAAAAGAAGATATTATATTATTTTCTAAGGAAATAACTAAAGTAGGCTTAAAAACTATTCCAAAAATAGGATTAAAAGAAGCGGTAAAAACGGTTATTTCTGGGATAACCCACCTCTCCCATGGCATTGATTTTCTTACTTCTAAAGATCCCGTTTTTCATGGAGCTCCATTAGTGATATTTATAACGGCACCAAAAGAAAATGAATGGGCAGCACTCGATATTGGCATGTGCTCACAAAACATAATGCTCGCTGCCAGATCTTTAGGATTAGACACTTGCCCTATTGGTTTTGGAAAATTTGTAGCAAAAACAAAAAGTTATTCTAAACTAAATATACCTTCTACAGATAAGGTGCAACTTGCCATTAGTATTGGATATGGTGATGAAAAACCAGAAGTACACAAAAGAAATAAGGATAATGTTTTCTATATAGAATAGCTATGATAGCATCAGCCAGTATTGAATATCAGTCTCATTTTGCAATGAAATCAGGAGAAAATTGACAGTATACGAGTATTAATTTTTTCTATTATTACTAATTATAAGAATACTATCTCAGTATGAAAAAGATTCATCTATTATTTTGCTTTTTCGTATTTTCAACTGCTACTTTTTCCCAAGAAGCAAAAGATATAGTGCGAAAAGCCGATGAAAAAGCAAAAGGAAAAACCTCATTTGCTAATATTACTATTGAAACCATTAGACCCAAATGGTCGCGAGAAATGACTGTCAAAGCTTGGACGAAAGGTAACACTCTTACCTTAATTTTGGTACTATCGCCAGCAAAGGAAAAAGGAGTGGTCTACCTGAAACGGGATAAAGAAGTCTGGAATTGGATTCCTGCTATTGAAAGAAATATTAAAATGCCGCCTTCAATGATGAGCCAAAGCTGGATGGGAACTGATTTCACCAATGACGATTTGGTAAAAGAAGCGTCGATTCTGGAGGACTATAATCATACTTTCTTGAACGATGTTACCATAGATGAGAGAAATTGTTACAGAATACAATTACTTCCCAAACCAAAAGCGGCAGTTGTTTGGGGAAAAGTAATTATGAGTATTGACAAAAAAGATTTTTTAATGCTTCATGCCGACTATTTTGATGAAGATGGAACTCTTATCAATACAATGCATAGTTCAGATATAAAACTGCTCGGCGGACGATTATTACCGGCAAGAATGGAAATGATACCCGCCGATAAAAAAGGATATAAAACCGTTTTAGTATACAATTCCCTCCTATTTGACAATCCTATAGACGATTCCTTTTTCACGACACAAAATATAACCAAAGTAAAATGATTGCAAAATTAATATGGAGAAATCTTTGGCGTAATAGTCGCCGAACGCTAATAACCATGGCTTCTATTGCTTTTGCGGTTTTATTTGCCATTTTGATGAAATCATTCCAAGACGGAGTCTTCAATAATTTAATAAAAAATGTGGTGGGCTATTACACTGGATATGTCCAAATTCATCAAAAAGGATATTGGGAAGAACAGGTATTGGATAATAGTTTCACCAATAATACTGCCCTAAGCAATGTTATAAAACAAAATCCTCAAATCAAAAACGCGATACCCAGATTGGAGACTTTCGTGCTGGCTTCCAAAGGAAATACGACCAAAGGATGTCTGCTAGTAGGCACTGACACCGAAAAAGAAAACGAACTAACTCATTTAAAAAGCAAGTTGAAAAGCGGAAATTATTTTCAAAATAAGGATAATGAAGTACTTGTTGCCGAAGGGTTATCTAGTCGATTGAATTTAAATGTATCAGATACTATTGTATTATTTGGGCAAGGTTATCATGGCATCATGGCGGCAGGAAAATACAGAATAAAAGGCATTTTGAGTTTGGCTTCACCTGCTATGAATAACTCTTTTGTCTATTTACCGTTGAAAGCAACACAATCATTTCTGAGTGCCGAAAACCAATTGACTTCTATTTCCCTAGGAATTGATAATCCAAAAAACATGGATGTCATCGTAAAAAACATGAGAAAAAAAATGGGTGAAGATTATGAAATTATGAGTTGGCAAAAAATGATGCCCGAGATTGCCAACCACATCAAAGCTGATGGATATTCCTTTTATGTATTCTCAGGAATCCTTTACCTCATCATTGGTTTTGGACTTTTCGGTACCCTGTTAATGATGACAACGGAGCGAAAATATGAATTTGGAATGCTCCTTGCCATTGGAATGAAAAAAAGCAAATTGGCTACCATTCTCTTGGGAGAAACCATAATGATAACCTTTTTGGGTATTCTATTTGGTATTGTGTTAAGCCTTCCTTTGGTAATTTATCTGAACCAAAAACCAGTGAAATTAACTGGTGAAATTGCAAAAACCTACGAGCAATTTGGATTTGAAGCTATTTTTCCAACAACGGTCGATTCTGCTATTTTCATAAATCAATCTCTTATCGTTTTAATAATAGCAATGTTTATAGGCATGTATCCGCTTTGGCATGTGAGTAATTTGAATCCAATAAAAGCAATGAAAAAATAACAATCAAATGAAACGTACATAACAGTGGTTATTGAGAAACAAGAAAATGATTATAGGCGTTCCATCTTCCTATAAAAAACAAATAATATAAACAGATGAGTGTATTAACAAAAATTGCCAGAAGAAATATTTGGAGAAGTAAAAAGCGAAGCCTCATCATCATGATTGCAGTGAGCATTGGTTTGTGGGCTGGCATTTTCATGATTGCTTTTTACAATGGTATGATTGAGCAACGAATAAATAGCGCCATTACCAGTGAATTATCTCATATCCAATTGCATCATGCGATGTTTAGAAAGGAATATGAAATTAAATATGAACTGCCAGAAGGAAAAAAAATGCTCGAAATGATTAGCAACGACCCTGATATTAAAGCCTCAGCGGGTCGCATTATCATAAAAGGGATGATTGCTTCTGCTTCAGGAAGTAACGGTATTACCATTAACGGCGTAATGCCAAAAGAGGAGCACTTATTGACTAAACTTCCTGATAAAATAATTGAAGGGAAATATTTTGATAACCATCAAACAAATGAAATATTAATCAGCAAGAAGATTTCTAAAAAGCTAAAAATCAATCTGAATAAAAAAGCTATCGTCACTTTTCAGGACAAGGAAGGCAATTTGGCATCCATTGCTTTTAGAGTTTGCGGAATTTATAAAACGATTAACGGACCATATGACGATGCTAATGTATTTGTAAAAATAAACGCTATCGACTCACTGGCTGGAATCCCGAATTCCTTGAATGAAATAGCGATTTTACTGCAATCGAACAGCACTCTTGACAATAACCAAAAAAAATTACAACAAAATTTCCCAAATATTGAGATTAAAAACTGGAAAGAAATTGCACCCGAACTAGGTCTAACTGTATCAGTAGGCAACCAAATGGCTTATATTTTAATGGGGATTATTCTTTTGGCCTTAGCTTTCGGAATTATCAATACTATGATGATGTCGGTACTGGAAAGAACCTGGGAAATCGGAATGTTACTGGCTTTGGGCATGAATAAATTCAAAATATTCGTAATGATTGTATTGGAAACTATTTTTCTTATTCTCATTGGATGTCCATTAGGCCTTTTATTAGCCTTAACTACGATTGTGGTCACAAATCACAGAGGTATTGACTTTAGCAAGTATACTGAAGTGTATTCCAGTTTTGGATATAAATCGGTTATTTATCCAAGTTTGACAATGGGACAATTTGGTATTATTATGTTATTAGTCGTGTTCACGGCCCTTTTTTCGGCAATATTCCCAGCTATTCGGGCTTTAAAAATAAATCCGGCTGAATCCTTAAAAAAATAAAAGTCATGAAAGAAACAGTAATCGATGCCCATAATTTATCGAAAATATATGATGAAAAAACCATTCCGGTTTATGCACTGAACAACGTCCATCTGCATATTCAGCGTGGCGAATTCACGGCAATTAAAGGCCCTTCGGGTTCCGGAAAAACCACATTGTTAAATATGATTGGCGGATTAGACAACCCTTCAGGAGGTTTTGTAGAGATTAATGACACCAACATCACCGCACTAAAAGGCAATAGATTGATTGATTTTAGATTGAATAATATTGGGTTCGTGTTCCAATCTTATAATCTAATTCCAGTTCTTACGGCAAAAGAAAACATCGAATTCATAATGCTTTTGCAAAATCGTCCGAAAGAAGAAAGGGAAAAACGGGTGGCTGAATTGCTAAAACAAATTGGTATGGAAGACAAAGTTGATAAAAGACCAGTTGAACTTTCAGGAGGACAACAGCAACGTGTAGCAGTTGCCCGAGCCTTGGCACCAAAGCCTCAATTTATTCTTGCAGATGAACCCACGGCAAATCTTGATTCAATAGCTGCAGAAAATCTATTGGATGTGATGTTGAAACTCAACAAGGAAGAAAACATTACTTTCGTTTTCTCAACCCACGATCAAAGAGTTATTAATCGTGCGCGAAGAGTCATTACATTGGAAGATGGAAAAATAGTCGCCGACACGGCACCAACAAAAATTGAGCATTTACTTTACGAGAAATAATTTTATTATTTTGAAATTTAAAAATTACATACTTGCTTGTTTTTTAAGTTTTTACAGCACGTTAACTATTGCTCAAGTTAATGAATTAAAAAGACCATTAGTATCATTTAGCGGTTATGTTAAAGAGGTTCAAAATACTTATTTTATTCAAAAAATTGATTCCAACGCATCGGCAAATTTGATACATAATCGATTGAATTTCAAATTGAATAGCGGTTCAAAGTGGTCAGGCCGTTTGGAAATTAGGAATCGCATTTTTTATGGAGAGCAAATTAAATTAACGCCAAACTTTGGCAAAACCATAAACCAATATGAGGGTATAATGCATCTTTCCCGTCTTTGGATAGACGAAAAATCATTTGTCGCGCATTCCGTTATTGATAGAATTTCAATGCAGTATTCCGATAAGAAATGGGATATAACTATTGGAAGGCAACGCATTAATTGGGGTATTAATAACATTTGGAATCCTAATGATATTTTCAATGCGTATGATTTTTTGGATTTTGATTATGAAGAGCGTCCGGGCAGTGATGCGATCAGAATACAACATAGTTTCAAAAACACATCTGGGATAGAATTAGCTTATAAACCTTCCGAAAAAAAGGACGGAAATGTGATGGCATTTCTTTATAAACTCAATAAATGGAAATATGATTTTCAACTATTGGGTGGCTTATACAAAACCGATTATATTTTTGGTGGAGGTTGGGCTGGCAATATCAAAGACGCAGGTTTCAAAGGAGAAATGAGTTATTTTATTCCCAGAAGTAGCACTTTAAATTCCTCAAAAAATTATAGCCTTTCGTTGATGGCCGATCAGACCTTCAAAAATGATTGGTACATAGCCCTATCAGGTTTGTACAATAGCAATCCTACCAATTTATTCAATTTGAATGGTGTTCTTTCAGGTACAACACTCTCTGCAAAATCGCTATTTCCTTACCGCTATAATTTGCATGCAACTGTGATGAAAACCATTTCTCCAATAGCTTCCTTCAATTTTTCAACAATTTATTCACCCGAAAAAAATACACTTATTCTTATTCCTACTTATACATGGAATGTCGCTACCAATTTTGATTTAGATGGCACTGCACAGTCTTATTTTGCAGAACAAACTAGTGGCTATTGTAATTTGATTACTCAATTTTATATTAGAGGACGATGGAGTTTTTAAAAAACACCTTTTATATTCAATGGATTAATTATCTGGCTCATAACTAATAAAAAACAAGTAATTATATAAATTATCATAAAAATTTTATATGATATATCAGATTAAAGTATCCGAAATTTAACCTTAAAAGTATATGTTAACTTAAAAGTTGTTACTATGAAAAGAATATTGGTTACTACTGATTTTTCAGCTAACTCCAAAAAAGGAATGCTCTTTGCAATTCAATTGGCCTCTCAAATAGATTGTGAATTGGTTTTTTATAATGTAGTAGAAATATTTAAACCTTCTATTTGGGAAGTTATCTATTATAATAAATATGAAGCCAGTGAATTAAAAAAGAAACAAGACGAACTTGAACTTTTTGTCCATAAACTTTATCAATACAGCAAACATAAAGAATCAAAATATAAATGTGTCTGTCAGGTTGGAATGAATGTTAGCAATCAAATTATTGAATATGCAAAAGAATTGAATGTCAATTATATTTGTGTCAGTACTATAGGTGCAGGCAAATTAACACAACTCCTCGGAACTGTAGCATCTGAATTAATTGCATTTTCTCCAACACCTTTATTTGTAATTCCTAAAAATTATAGAAGCAAGCCAATTAAAACTATTGCAATAGAATCTGATTTTAAAAGTTTCAATGAAGAGTTTAAAAAAGTAGTGTCCCTAAATAATGCTTTAAAGACAAAATTAAATGTGTTTCATTATAATTATGAAGTGCATTTAAAAGCGAACAAAAACAAAATAAATAAACTTATCGCAGAACATGAATCAGATGCTGTTACTTTTTATATCAGAAAACTTAATCCAGTTTTACCTCTAAGAAAACATTTGCAGGCAGATATCGAAAAAATGAAACCTTCCTTAGTGGTTATGTTTACTAGACAAAATCAAAACTGGTTTAATCGATTGCTTTTATCTAGCATATCCGTTGAAATGGCATTTTATACCAAAATACCTATGCTCGTTTTTAAAAAAAACACAACCTAAAGAGAAAGAAACAATTCTTTTAATAATATGTAAATGATATAAAAAAAAATGAAAATTATATAAATAAATTATAATGAATAGAGGAGAAATTTGTACTATAAATTATAATATTAATCTTTAAAATAACACGTTATGGAATTAGGTAAAGTTGTATTAGGAGTAGTAAGCGGAATGGCCGTTGGAGCAGCATTAGGAGTTTTGTTTGCACCTGATAAAGGTTCAAAAACAAGAAGAAAAATTTTGAATGCCGGTAAAGAATATACTGAAAATTTAAAAGAAAAACTTGATGATTTGTACGAAGATATGTCTACTAAATATGAGAACTTATTGGAAGACGCTAAAGAATTTGTAACTAAATAGGGATGAATCATTATAGGATTTTGTATCATTAAATGAAATGAAATCCTATAATTGTTCTGTTTGTTATAACCTTTGGTTTAATGGATTCTAATCTTTTAAACTAAACTCGCTTTTTTATTGGTTGTTTTAATTAGGGTTTTTCCTTATTAATATTAAATACAGAAAGATGAAAAATTATACGAATGAATTGGAAAAACTTTTTACGTTAATTGAAAGCTACAGTAAAACATCAATTAAATTGTATAAGTATACTACCGTTTATAAATCTGCAAACATTCTTTCTTCGCTTTCAGTAAAATTTGTTTTGGCTTTACTATTCCTGTTTTTCTTCTTTTTTTTAAATATTGGAATTGCCATCTATCTAGGTGAATATCTCCACAAAATTTATTATGGCTTTTTCATTGTAGCTGGTTTTTATATACTAATAGCACTCCTGTTTTTGGTATTTAAGGATGCTTTAATCAAAACTCCTGTTTGTAATTTTATCATTAGTGCCACTTTAAATACTGATCACAATGACTCACACGAAATCGAATAGTAGAATGGAACTTCTATTGGAAAAAATTGCTTTTTATAGAAAAAAGAAAAACTATGAAATGGAATTAATTAAATGGCAATATCAAAATACAAAGCAAAGTTTGCAGCCAATAAACCTATTGAAAAACTCCTTTTTAGAAAGAATAGCAACAACAAATCCCAAAAAAAATATAATGAACATTGGAATTGCATTGGCTACAAATTTCTTAAGCAATAGAATACGATCCAATCCGAGCAATAATCCAATTAAAAATATAATTGCATCGGTTCTGAAATTTTTAAAAAATAAATAGTAGTCCCATGGAAAATAAGTTTTTTACCCTTATTAATGACAACAAACCTGTTTTGGTTGATTTCTATGCTACTTGGTGTGGTCCTTGTCAGATGCTTTCACCTGTTTTAAAACAAGTTAAAGATAACTTGGGTGAACGGATTACCATAATAAAAATTGATACCGATAAAAATCAGGAGTTAGCCTCTAAATACAATGTCCGTGGTGTTCCTACAATGATACTATTCAAAAATGGGAAGCAACTGTGGCGACAATCTGGATTACTAACCAAAGAACAAATCTTAGGAAATATTATAAAGGAATCCAATTAACATTTATTTAAATAGAGCCCAAAATAATAAAACTAAATAACAGCATTATGAAAAATAAGTTTTTATCATTTGTATTTATTTCAATCGGTTTAATAAGTTCTACCGTATTTTCTCAAGATGAAAAAGATTTAGTTGCACTTGGTTTACCGGGCGATAATTTAAATCTTTATGCGGTATTGGATATATTTCAAAAATCGCCAACTTTAGAGGAATTTGAAAAATCAATTAACAATAAAAATACTAATGTTAATAATCTTGATTTAAATAATGACAAGCTGGTGGATTACATAAAAGTAATTGATTATAAAGAGGGGAATGACCATTCTATTGTACTACAAGTAGCCATTAACGCTAAAGAAAATCAAGATGTTGCCTTAATTGAAATTCATAAGGATAAGAAAGATAAAATAATGATTCAAATAATTGGAGATGAGGATTTATATGGTAAAAATTATATAGTCGAACCAACCATTCACAAAGAAGTCATTGGAACCCCAAATCCAGGATATATTGAAGTTGAAAATGAAGTATATTATGCAAATGACTGGCCCATTGTTGTTCATCTATTTTCACCATTATATACAGCTTATTTTTCTCCGTGGTACTGGGGATTTTATCCTTCGTATTGGTCTCCATGGGCACCTGTTTACTATTACAATTATTGGGGGTATCACCATCATTATTATTCAAATCATTATTATCGCAGATTGCCTGACAGAAGATTTTTCAACAATTATTATTACAATTCCAAAAGAAGAACCTCCCAAACTGTAAATCAAAATAGAATTAGCGGTGTTTTTAACGGAACCTATGAAGGAAGAGTATATAGAAATCCAGAAACGCCAAGAACAAGAACTCAAAATGAAGTACCTATAAATAGAAATGTATCCCCATCAACAAGAACTACAGTTCCAACAACACGTTCGCAAAGATCTAATATTCCTTCAACACGACATTCCAAATCAAATGTTCCAAACACGAGAACAACGCCACCAAGTAGTACAAGAAGAAATGAAAACTCAAGAAGAAGATAGAGACAGTTTAAATTTAGGTGTTGTGATTAAATAAACTAATTAAAATCTCACAAAGGATAAGAATAATAATTACCCATTCTAGTCTAGAGCTCTCTCTTACGTTCAAAACATCTGTGAATAATCTTAAATTATTCTCAACAATTTGCAGTCGGTAATCTATATCTTTAAATCTAGTATTTATGTCAAAATTAATCTTCAAATTGCGATTAAGTAGGTTAAGCTCTTCGTTTTCCCAAACAAGATTTGGATCATCAAGAACATATAAATTATCAACAATACTGTTCTTTACATTTAAAACTTTACCGATGTATTTCAGTAAATTAGTTTTTGAAATACGGATTTTTCCAAGAGTTTCTAATTGTTCAATATAATGCTTTGATGAAGTGATTAATTCGTCTGTTAGTGTTTCATAATAGTCCAATGCAACACTTTGCCCAATGTTTAACATTATGATGCGCAACAAGAAGGAGTCTATATGGTGTACACTAACAAAATTATTTTTAACTACTGGTTTTAGAAGTTCGCTATTTGTTATAATAAAATATTCTTCCATGAGATCTAAATCCACCAGATTATTTGCAAAGTTTTTTATAACGTTAATAAACTCCTGTTTGGCGGCAGCATCATAATTAGCAAAAACAACAACCCCATAATCAAAAACATAAAGGTATCTGTCGGGTTCTTTTAATGAATAAAACACCTCTGTAGTTGAGCCTGAATGCATTTCAGTTCTAAATTCGGACCTAAACTTTTTTAGGTTGAACGATTCGGCAATTTGAATGGCTTCTATTTTAATTTCCATAGCAATAGCTTTACACAAATTTAAGAAAACTATTTCATGTAATTGAATCCGAAAAATAGAATATTTCTTGAAAAAATAAAAGAATTGTACCAAATCCTGTAAATTATATAATTATAATCAAAAGTTATATAATTTTTTTATTGGGTGATATTGGTAACTTAGATTAATGATACTAAATAAATTACAACCAAATGAAAAAGTCAAACACTCCAAAAATAGTAAAACAAAATCCAAAAAAAGTTGCTAAAAAGAAAGAGGTAAAATCAGTTTTACAACCGACTAGTAAAGATATTTCTAATCCGCTACAGAAGAAATCTGAAAATGGCTCTAGTGATAAAACATTGATTAAAATAAGTAAACTGAATAAATCGAAGGAAACTAATTTAGACAGGGATCTTTTAGAAGAAGATTTTGAACTCCCTACAGATATTAGTGATTTTGAAGATGAAGGATTTAACAACGAAAATGATTATTATGAAACTCCCATTGATGATTTTTGATGCATAAAATTCTTTATATCTTACAATATTGAAATTTGATATTTTTTATGGTATTCATTTTGAAATTCTAAAAAAATAAAACTTATAGTTAATTACTTAAAAAAGTATGACAACGTTTAAAAAAATCTTTTCAAATCGTTTCTTTCAAGTCATAAGACTAATAGAATTTATTTCACTAATTCTTTTCTCCCTAATGGCGTGTACAAAAGAAAAAGATAAATTTTTGCCTACAGTTGCAATCGTTAGTATTACAGACATCACTTCAAGCAGTGCAAAAATTAAAACAAAAGTGACAGACGAAGGTGGCGGTACAGTTACTGGAACTGGAGCATGTTGGGGAACTGCAATTAATCCTAACCTTTCAAATAATGTATCTAATGTAGGTGCGGGAATAGGAGAATTCACCTCCATTCCTACTAATCTGAATTCAAACACAACCTACTATGTCAGAGCTTTTGCAACCAATGAAGTTGGCACTTCCTATAGTAGTAATAAATCATTTACTACGTTAAATTGAGACATCATATAACCGTTAATTTTACACTCATAATCAATAATATAACATATTTTAAAATTAAAAATTAATAAAATCATTTTTGATGAAAATAAATTTCTATAGGAATAAAGAAATAGTTTAATTTATGATAGAAAAAAGCAATAATTATAACCACTAAATTTTTAAACTATTTTTGACTAAATTATCATTAATAAAAATCACTTATGATTTTTATTAATGCATATCCGCAAGAGTTACATTAAACCTGCCAAACTTTTCTCTATAGTTGCTATTTTAGCTAATGCATCAGTTTGTTTCTGTTTTTCAATAATGAGAACTTTTTCAGGTGCTCCAGCCACGAATTTTTCGTTAGAGAGTTTTGCTTCCACAGATTTTAGAAATCCTTGAGTGTATTTTAATTCTTCTGTAAGTTTAGCAATTTCTTCTTCAATATTTATGGAACCTGAAATTGGTATAAAGTATTCATTCGATTTAATTCGGAATGATAAAGCGGCATCCACAGTATTTAAAACATATTCTAATGAAGTGATATTTCCTAATTTAGTTACCACTGAATCAAAATAAGTAGAAACTTTATCATTATTCAAAACCTTTAATTCAATTGCCTCTTTAAACGGAATATTCTTATCTTTTCTTATGGTTCTTATTCCAGAGACCACTTCAATCGTAGTATCAAAATCTACAATCAATTGCGCATTGAATGGTTTCATTTCTGGCCAAGTCGAAACAATTAATGCTTGCTCAGTATTTCTTTCCTCAATTATTTGCCAAATTTCTTCGGTCAAGAATGGCATAAACGGGTGCAACAACTTCAAATTACTTTCTAACATTTCTATTGCTTTCGCAAAAGTAACGCTATCAATAGGCTGTTGGTATGCTGGTTTTATCATTTCTAAAAACCACGAACAGAAATCATCCCAAACAAGTTTATAAATAGCCATTAAAGCATCTGAAATTCTGTATTTTTCGAAATTATCTTCAATTTCTAAAAGGGTTTGTTGCAACTTGGCTTCATACCATTCGATGGCCACTTTAGAGGATTCTGGCTGAGTTATAGAATCAGAAACCTCCCAACCTTTTATTAACTTAAAGGCATTCCAAATTTTATTTGAAAACGCTTTTCCTTGGTTGCATAACTCTTCATCAAACATAATATCATTTCCAGCAGAAGCACTTAAAAGTAATCCTACCCGAACTCCATCTGCTCCGAACTTATCTATCAAATCTAATGGATCTGGAGAATTTCCTAATGATTTAGACATCTTGCGTCTTTGTTTGTCACGAACCAATCCCGTTAAATAGACATTTGTGAATGGTTTTTTACCAGTATATTCATAACCTGCGATTATCATTCTTGCTACCCAAAAAAACAAAATATCAGGCCCCGTAACTAAATCATTTGTTGGGTAATAATATTTAAAATCTTCACTTTCAGGATTCATAATACCACCAAAAACGGCCATTGGCCAAAGCCATGAAGAAAACCAGGTATCTAAAGCATCGGCATCTTGTTTAAGGTCAGAGGTTAGAAGAGAGAAGTTAGAAGTTTTTTCTTTAGCTAACGCCAAAGCATCTTCAATGTTTTCGGCCACTACGAAATCTTCTTTGCCATCTCCGTAGAAATAAGCCGGAATTTGTTGTCCCCACCATAATTGACGTGAAATATTCCAATCACGAATGTTTTCTAACCAATGTCTGTAGGTATTTTCGAATTTTTTAGGATACAATTTAATTTCGCCATCTTCTAAAACAGCTTTTATTGCAGGTTTTACCAAGTCTTCCATTTTAAGAAACCATTGATCAGACAAACGGGGTTCTATTACAGCCTTAGTTCTCTCTGAAGTCCCGACCTTATTTAAATGAATTTCCGTTTTGGCTAATGCGCCTGTTGATTCTAATTCTTTTGCAATAGCTTCTCGAACCACAAAACGATCTTTACCTTGATAGTGTAATCCAAAACTATTTAAAGTTGCGTCATCATTAAAAACATCAATAATTTCCAGATTGTGCTTCTCTCCTAGTGCTTTGTCATTCATATCGTGTGCAGGAGTCACTTTTAGACAGCCTGTACCAAACTCAATATCTACATAATCGTCTTCAATAATTGGGATAACTCTTCCGCATATCGGAACAATCGCTTTTTTTCCTTTTAAATGAGAAAAACGTTCATCGTTTGGATTGATACAAATAGCAGTATCTCCAAAAATAGTTTCAGGACGTGTTGTTGCAACAGTTAAGAAGTCTTCACTTCCTTGAATTTTATAATTAAGAAAATACAATTTTCCTTGTTGCTCCTCATAAATTACTTCTTCGTCAGATAGAGTGGTTTTGGCTTCTGGATCCCAGTTTACCATACGATATCCTCTATAAATCAATCCTTTGTTGTATAAATCGACAAAAGAACGAATTACCGATGCTGACATGTCAGGATCCATAGTAAATTTTGTTCTTTCCCAGTCACAGGAAGCTCCAAGCTTTTTAAGTTGATCTAGAATGACACCACCATATTTATCGGTCCATTCCCAAGCGTGAGCTAAAAATTCTTCGCGAGTTAAATCGTTTTTGTTGATTCCTTCAGCTTTTAATTTGGCAACTACTTTTGCTTCGGTCGCTATAGATGCATGATCGGTTCCTGGAACCCAACAAGCATTAAATCCTTTTAATCGGGCACGACGAATTAAAACATCCTGAATGGTATTGTTAAGCATATGCCCCATGTGCAGCACTCCTGTTACATTTGGAGGAGGAATTACAATGGTATAAGGAGTTCTATGGTCTGGTGTGGAATGAAAATAATTGTTTTTCATCCAGTAGTCATACCATTTGTCTTCTATGTTTTTGGCGTCGAATTGTGCAGGAATTGTCATTTTATTATTGATTCTTTAATTTATTGGTTTGATTGTTTGAAAATAAATGTGTCTTCAAATGATTCATTATCTAGCCCTGATGGAAGTGGAAAACTCCCGATTTTTTATCGGGACTTATAACGTACAGCAGGTATTGCAATTCTAAAAACACCCAAACACTTTGCTCCTAATTGTTGAAATACTATCAGAAAAAAGATGCATAAAGTTTGGTATGTTTTTTGTAATCCTTGCAAAAGTAAAGAAATAGTACAGTATAAAAAATTAAGAATTAATAATTTGCACTTTAAATAAAAGAAAGTATTTTTACAAAAACTAAACCAAATTTCAATACCATGAAAAAGCTAATCGTTTTATTACTTATCGTAGTCTTTAATAGTTCTACTTTTGCTCAAGGTGCAAAGATTGAATTTAAAGCCGAAGATAATACTATTGATTATGGTAGGATTGAAAAGAATAGCGATAATGGCATTCGTGCCTTTGAATTTACTAATACTGGAGATGCTCCTCTAATTATTACTGAGGTTCAATCTACTTGTGGTTGTACAATTCCTACTAAACCTAAAGAACCAATTATGCCAGGAAAAACAGGTAAAATTGAAGTAAAATACAACATGAGTATTGGTCCTATTAGAAAAACGATTACAGTTGAATCGAATGCTACTAATTATGAAGACGGAAGAATTGCTCTAAAAATAAAAGGCGAAGTTTATGAAAAAGAAATTATAAACTACATGGAAAAAAAGAAAGCATTGCCTGGTTTTGAAAATTAAAAAAGAATCAAACATAATGTTTTTATAAAATACTTTTAAGTTGAAACTTAAATTTTAGTATTTTGCTATCTCTTTCAATTTCAAAATTTAGCCATTTTCCGTCTTCCGATTTTAAAATTTCATTTATTTCTTGTAATGAATATTTATATCCTAAAACACCATTAATAGAAATTATTATATCTCCCTTTTTTAAACCACATAATTCCGCTGGAGAATTTTTTCTGATAGTAGCGATTGAATAAATTGGTTTTAAAGAAAATTTATACTTAAAATTAGAATTTACTCGTTCTCCATTTTTATCAAATTCTGCAGCATTGATATTAACGGTTTGTAGTTGAACCGTTTCTTGAACCCACTGCATTCCTTCATTTTGCAATTCGATACCACTCATATTGTATTGAAATGGAGCTTCAAAATGACTGTTTTTACTTAAATACATTTTATAGTTTTTATAATCAAAAACAACCGTAAATCTTTTAAATATATCTCCACCAATAGACCCTACTCTATCTTCGACCATCATTACATTTTTTATGGAACTTGAATCAGGCATTGCAATAATAGGATTAGAAAACTCAAACTTATCTAAGCGAAATTTTGCTATGCGAGTTCTTTTACCTAAAACATCACCACTAAATCCTTTTCCTAAAAAATCCTCGAAATTTATAGCTGGTACTTGAAAATACTTATTAATGTCTTGAAATATCCAAACAGCATCACTGTTTCCTATATCTAAAAGTAATTTAGCTGGGATTTCTTCTTTAGCCATAGTTACATGAGCTTGAACATAAGGCTTACTTCGCTCAATAGAAATGGGTATTGAAGTGAATCTTTTATCAATTTTTTTTCGAATAGTCTTACTATCTCTATAAATTGTAATTTTTCGTTTATCATAATCTAGTTTAACCAAATTATTTTTAAAAAAAGAATACCCAATTATTCCATTTACAGGAATTCCTATATGTGTAGAAAAATTAAAACTCTGATCTAAAACAATATACAAGCTATGACTAGTGTCGGAATAGCCGTTTACTGACAAAGTATTGTTCTTTGACTTTAAGCCTTCTATAGACTCTTCTTTGCCTAAACCTTTGAGATTAACCTTTTCAACATTATTTAAATTGAGTTCATTTTTATCTTCCAGACTTAATAAAATAGTCTCTTCGACACCTGTATCTAATAAAAAATTTAAGTCGATACCATTTATGTTTATAGGGATAAAAATTAAATTATTAATAAGTTTAAAAGGAATTATAACTTTCTTTTTATTAGCATCTAATTGAAACCCTTCTTGGCTAAAAGTGGGTAATATATATACTAACATGAAACACAAAACGATTGCTTTTCTCATAAGAATTGTTTGTATAAAGTTAGCAAAATAGTTGCTAATAATAACCTATTGATTACAAATTAAGAGGAATTACTTCATAAGATTCGAAAAAAAATTGCAAATTTGCATCAAATTTTACAAAAATGCCTGAAATTTCAATTAGAGGACGAAGAATGCCAGAATCACCCATTCGGAAATTGGCTCCTTATGCAGAAAGGGCTAAAAAAAAGGGTTTAAAAGTTTATCATTTAAACATTGGACAGCCTGATATAAAAAGCCCTGAAATTGCGATAAAAGCGATAAAAAACATCGACTTAGATATTATTGAATATGGTCCATCAGCCGGTTATGAAAGTTACCGAAGAAAGCTGGCTCAATTTTATACCAATCAGGATGTAAAAGTTGCTTTTGAAGACATCATGATTACTACCGGAGGTTCTGAAGCGCTACTATTTGCCCTTGGCAGTATTATGGATCCGGGTGATGAAGTTATCATTCCTGAACCTTTTTATGCCAATTATAGTGCCTTTGCGGAAGAATCAAGTGCTAAAGTTGTTCCTGTAATTTCGAATATCGAAAGTGGATTTACACTTCCAACCATAGCAGAATTTGAAAAAGCCATTACACCCAAAACCAAAGCCATTTTAATTTGTAATCCAAATAATCCTACAGGATATTTATACTCTGAATCAGAAATCAATCAATTGGGAGAATTGGTAAAAAAACACGATTTATTTTTAATTGCAGACGAAGTGTACCGTGAATTTATTTATGACGAAAAAGACCAACACTTTTCAGTAATGAACTTAAAAGGAATTGAACAAAACGTTATAATGATTGATTCTGTTTCTAAAAGATACAGTATGTGTGGCGCACGTATTGGCTGTATGGTAACTAAAAACAGAGAAGTTATTGCTGCTGCAATGAAATTTGCGCAAGCGCGTTTATGTCCGCCAACAATCGAACAAATTGCTTGCGAGGCAGCAATAGAAACTCCACAAAGTTATTTTGACGAAGTTATTTCAGAATATAAGGAACGTAGAGACACTTTAATATCAGAATTAAATAAAATAGAAGGAGTTGTAGTAACTACTCCAAAAGCTGCTTTTTATTGCATTGCTCAATTACCCGTTGAAAACACTGATGATTTTGCACAATGGCTTCTTGAAAGTTACCATTCCAACAATGAAACCGTAATGGTTGCTCCTGCTGGAGGATTTTATTCTACTCCTAGCGTTGGGTTAAATCAAGTTCGAATTGCCTATGTTTTGAATAAAGCAGACTTGATTCGTTCTGTACAAATTTTAAAAGAAGCGATTACAGTTTATAATTCTAAATAGTTACCTATTAATTTCAAAAAAATAGAGGTTTTTCATAAGGAGAAACCTCTATTTTTTTAAATTATTACTTATACGAAGTAGTTAAAAATATCAAAATTAAACGTCTATAGAAATACTTTAATTTTAATTAATTATCTTTGGCTCATTAAATAAATTACTACAAAAAATAATAACTATTAATGACTAACAACGAAGATTTTCAGGACGAAATTGGAGACAACCATATAGCAACAACTGCAACAAATCCCTTGAGAAATGATGCTTTTGACATGGCAGATGATCAAAAAATTGAATCAATAAAAAAAGACGTCGAAAACATTCTAAAAACATTAGGAATGGATTTGACTGATGATAGTTTAAAAGGAACTCCAAATCGTGTGGCTAAAATGTTTGTTAAAGAAATCTTTGGTGGGCTAAATCCATCCAAAAAACCAAACTCTTCTACATTTGAAAACAATTACAAATACGGAGAGATGTTGGTCGAAAAAAACATCACACTTTATTCTACTTGTGAGCATCACCTTTTACCTATTGTGGGTAGAGCGCATGTTGCTTACATTTCTAGCGGTAGAGTCATTGGTTTATCTAAAATGAATCGCATCGTCGATTATTATGCAAAAAGACCACAGGTTCAGGAACGACTGACTATGCAAATCGTCCAGGAATTACAAAAAGCATTGAATACGCAAGACGTTGCTTGTGTAATCGATGCCAAACATTTGTGTGTAAATTCAAGAGGAATTTGCGATATAGAAAGCAGTACTGTAACTTCTGAGTTTGGAGGAAAATTCAAAGAAGAACAAACACGAAGAGAATTTCTTGATTATATTAAGTTGGAAACTAAGTTTTAATTCTCACCCCGACCCTCTCCAAAGGAGAGGGAGCTGAAAACTACCGAAATAATGCCTTTACACAAAACCAATATACTTAAAATATACAATTCTCTTTCTGGAGAAAAAGAAACCTTTGTTCCTATCCATGAAGGAAATGTGGGCATGTATGTATGTGGACCAACTGTTTACAGCAATGTACATTTAGGAAATGTAAGGACTTTTATGTCTTTTGATATGATTTTCAGGTATTTATTGCATTTAGGTTATAAAGTGCGTTATGTACGAAATATTACTGATGTTGGGCATATTGTTGATGATGTAGATGAAGGCGAAGATAAAATTGCTAAAAAAGCACGATTGGAACAATTAGAACCAATGGAAGTGGTGCAGCGCTATACAGTAGATTTTCATGAAATTTTAAAGGAGTTTAATTTTCTGCCTCCAAGTATAGAACCCACTGCAACAGGGCATATCATTGAGCAAATAGAAATTATCAAAAAAATTATTGCGAACGGAATTGGGTATGAAGCCAATGGTTCTGTATATTTTGATGTTGTCAAATTCAATGAAACCAATCATTACGGAAAACTAAGCGGCAGAAACATCGAAGATATGTTAGCCAATACAAGAGACCTTGACGGACAATCCGACAAGAGAAATCCGCAGGATTTTGCTCTTTGGAAAAAAGCAGAACCGCAACACATCATGCGATGGCCTTCACCTTGGAGCGATGGATTTCCGGGCTGGCATTTAGAATGTACCGCAATGAGCACCAAATATTTAGGCAACCATTTTGACATTCACGGAGGTGGAATGGATTTAAAGTTTCCGCATCACGAATGTGAAATAGCTCAAAATGAAGCCTGTACAGGACAAACTCCTGTTAATTACTGGATGCATGCCAATATGCTTACGCTAAATGGCAAGAAAATGGCAAAATCTACTGGAAATAATATCCTTCCTAGAGAAATCTTAACTGGCGGAAGTGAATTTCTTAGTAAAGCCTTTTCCCCGAGTGTTACTCGGTTTTTTATGATGCAAGCCCATTACAGAAGTATTCTTGATTTTTCTGATGATGCCATTGTTGCTGCCGAGAAAGGCTACAACCGATTGATGGAAGCCATGCAAAACCTAAAAGAAATTGTGCCAAAAAATAGTTCTACAATAGACATTCCTACTTGGAAAAAAGAGTGTTATGAAGCAATGAATGACGACTTTAATTCTCCTATTCTTATTGCTCAACTATTTGAAGGGGTACGTTTTGTAAATATACTAAAAGACAATTCAGCTACTTTAACTTCTGAAGATTTAGGCATTTTTACAAAAACGATGCAAGCCTTTGTATTTGATGTATTGGCTTTAGAAGACGGAAAATCTTCTAGTGATTCAAATGCCAGATTAGAAGGAGTAATAGAAATGCTAATAAGAATGCGTAATGATGCCAGAGCCAATAAAGATTTTGCACTATCAGATCATATTCGCGATCAATTAATTGCATTAGGAATTCAATTGAAAGACGGAAAAGACGGTACCACTTTTACTTTATAAATTGACTGTTAAAAGAGTACTCATATTGCCCTTTCTCTATTTAGTACGATTCTATCAAGTTGCTATATCTCCGTTTACACCTGCAACCTGCCGATTTGAACCCACTTGTTCCAATTATACAATCGAAGCTTTAAAAACTCATGGCTTATTTTACGGAGGTTATTTAGCCGTAAAAAGGATTTTAAGTTGCCATCCTTGGGGGAAAAGCGGTTATGACCCTGTACCCCAAAAGAGAAGGAGTAAAATGAACTGTAATCATAAACATTAGTAAATTTTAGGTTTAAATTTATTTTAAATCTTTATTTTTACACCAACTAATTAAAACAAAAAATAAATGACACCACCTTTAAGCATAGTATGGAATCCTTCTGAGGGAATAGATTTAGGCTTTTTTGTAATTAGATATTACAGCTTAATGTTTGTAATAGCTTTTGGACTAGGCTGGTACATCATGAAAAAAATATTCGAAAACGAAAATGAATCTTTAGAAAAATTAGATTCTTTATTTATTTGGACAGTTCTATCTACATTACTAGGCGCACGCTTAGGCCATGTTTTCTTTTACGATTGGGAATATTATAGCAATCACTTATCAGAAATCCTATTGCCGTTTCGTTTTGACCCTGCTTTCGAATTTACTGGTTTTCAGGGATTGGCTAGTCATGGTGCTGCCATTGCCATTATTGTTGCCATGTATTTTTTTAGTAAAAATATCATGAAAAGATCCTTATTATGGGTTTTAGACCGAGTAGTTATACCTGTTGCTAGTGGTGCTATTTTTGTTCGAATCGGGAATTTTTTCAATTCAGAAATTGTTGGTCATGAAACTAAATCGGCTTTCGGGATTAAATTTGTTAGAGATCATTTTAGTGCTAGAGATGCGGTTGCCCAAACACAACTTTCCAATCCAAAAGAAGCTTTTCATGCCATAGCAACTGACCCTCAATTTTCGGCACTTTTAGATCAAGTTCCTGCCAAACATCCTGCACAATTATATGAATCGTTTTGCTATATTTTTGTGTTTGCTATCTTGTTTTTCTTGTATTGGAAAACCAACGTTAAAGAAAAATCAGGATTTCTTTTTGGAATGTTTTTAGTTTTGTTATGGTCCGTTCGTTTTGTGGTGGAATATGTAAAAGAAAGTCAGGGAGGCTTTGAGGAAGCATTGGGATTACTCTCCACTGGACAATGGTTGAGTATTCCTTTTATATTGGTTGGTTTGTATTTTGTTTTTAATGCAGAGAAACCCATTGAGGTTTAAATTGGTAAACTTATTTTAATATCCATTAGCTTTTTGTTAATGGATATTTTTTTCTTATGAAACTGTGATAGTTTTCAAAAAATAATTATTTAATTATAAAGTTGTGATGGTTTTTTATAATATTTCAAAAATTATCACAGAATAATTGTTAAAGAACATTGAATTTTAAAAAATAGAAAAAAATAGTTTCTTTTTTATAATTACGTAGAAGTCATACCATTCATTTAACAACTTTAGCTTCTCTTCATTACTATTGAGTATTAGATTAGATAATTTATATTTGGTGATTTAAATTGGCTATTAAACATTTGGTTTATTAAATATCCTATCCGTCTTGGGAGTAGATTTAAATATACTTTCTTTAATTTATTTGATATACATAATATACAATACTAAGTATTTTTATACCACATGATAATGAGACATATAAGCAACTTAATCAATAACTATGTGAAAATATTTATATTGATGAAATTTAAACATTTAGGAGAAAATTAAGAATTAGATTCAAGGGCTAATATCTATTTTTCATCTTAAATTCCTTATTTTTGCAAAAAAAATTAAATGACACTACTTAAAAAATTTTCTCCTTTCTATAATCTTGCCATTTTATATCTTTCTATAAGTTTAGTTTTAAGAATATTTTTACTTTTTCATCCTATAACTCAATCGACTTTTGTTGCAACAGATATTTTTAAAATTTTTACTTTCGGTTTGTTATCAGACTTTTTTATTTTCATTGTTGTAAGCTGTTTTTTATGGCTTTATTTGATTTTTATATCTAATACAAAGTACTTAAAACCTTACGGTTATATAATTTTTGGGTTATTAATTACTTTATTAGGATACGTTACTTTTTTTAATACAATTCTTAATGAATACGGTGGTGCTTTACCTGAAATCGGTATTAGTTTCATTACTATAAAAACCGTTTTATTTGGATTATTGCTTTTTTTGCCAAAATATAGAAGTACGATTAGATTTTGGCTTTTTAGCTTTGTTATCTTCTTATTTGTGGTGCTATTTCTTCAAAATGCAATTAGCGAATACTTTTTTTGGAATGAATTTGGAGTAAAATATAATTTCATTGCCGTTGATTATTTGGTTTATACCAATGAAGTAATAGGAAACATTATGCAATCCTATCCTGTTGTACCCATATTTACAGGACTTTTTATTGTGGCTGGATTAATAACATATTTGATTGTTAAAAAATCTAAAAACTATATTGAAAATATTCCTACTTTTAATGAAAAACTACAATTATCAGGGATTTATTTAGGATTATTAGGAGTTTCATTAGTTTCAATTCCGTTTTTATCAATCAAAGAAAATTCTCAGAATATTTTTGCTAATGAGTTGCAAGCTAATGGAATTTATAAATTTTATTTGGCATTCATAAATAGCGAATTAGACTATTTCAAATTTTATAAAACCTTGCCAGAAAAGCAGGCTTACAATTTATTAAGCAATCAAATACCAAATATTTTTGGGCAGTCTACTCTACGAAATATAAAAAGTGTTGCTGCCGAAAACCATAAAAATGTAGTTTTAATAACAATTGAGAGTTATAGTGCCGAGTTTTTAAAAATGTATGGAAATGACCAAAACCTTACTCCTTTTTTAGATAGTTTAGCCACAAAAAGTTTATTGTTTACAAATTTATATGCTGTAGGAAATAGAACTGTTCGTGGTTTAGAAGCTGTAACCCTTTCTCTACCTCCAACGGCTGGAGAAAGCGTAGTGAAAAGAGAAGACAATAAAAACAAATTTTCTACGGGAAGTGTCTTTAAACAGAAAGGATATAATGTAAAATATATGTATGGTGGTGATGCATTTTTTGATAATATGCAAGATTTTTTTACTGGAAACGGATATAATATTGTAGATAAAAAAACATTCCAACCTAACGAAATTACTTTTCAAAATATTTGGGGAGTTTGTGACGAAGACATGTATAACAAAGCCATTAAAGTAATGAACTATGAAGCCAAACAAAATAAGCCTTTTTTTAATCATATTATGACCGTTAGTAACCATCGCCCATTTACTTTTCCTGACCATAAAATTGATATTTCCGGAAGTGCAAAATCACGTGAAGGTGGCGTAAAATATACTGATTTTGCAATGAAAGAATTCTTTAAAAATGCAAGTAAGCAGTCCTGGTTCAACAACACTGTTTTTGTTATTGTGGCAGATCATTGTGCTTCGAGTGCCGGAAAAACAGAATTACCGTTGGATAAATATCGCATTCCAGCCATGATTTACAGCCAAAGTTTTATTCCCCCTAAACAAGTGAATCAACTTATGTCACAAATAGATTTAATGCCTACGTTGTTTGGTTTATTGAATTTCAATTATCAAAGTAAATTTTTTGGACAAGATGTTTTAAAAGAAGACTATAAACCAAGAGCTTTAATTGCGACCTATCAAAATTTAGGTTTGATAAAAGATAATGTTTTAACAATCCTCTCACCTAAGCAAAAGGTAAAACAATTGCAGTTAACGGTTTTACAAAACCCTAAACTAGGCTCTAATTTTCAGTTATTTTACGAAGAAAAGCCCTTACAAAAAGAACGCAAAGATTTAATAAATGAAACCATTTCCTATTATCAAACTGCTTCAGATATTTTGAAAAAGAAACAGTATCAAAATTAATTTTCTGTTTTTATAACATCCCATTATATTTCCTAATAAACCATTCTGAAGAAAGTGTAATTGTAATTAGAATTAGCAACCAAATCCAATCAATTAAAGGGGTTTTCTTTATAATTACTTTTTGAATGGCTTTATAATTCTCATCGTCTAGAAGTAATTTTATAAGTTCCCCTACTTGCTCAGGATAATATACTTTTCCTTGAGTTCGTTCTGCCAATTGAGTTAGCTTTGAAACATCTGGATTTACAAATTGTTTCTCAATATCAAAGTCAATTATCTCAAAGTAGCCATTGTAAGTGGTATTTGATTTAAGTTCCTTTACAGAAAATGTGTATTGACCAGCAGCGAGTCCATCTAAATTAACTTTAAAAGACGTATTGGTTTTAAGTAAATCGTATCTTTTTATTTGCTTTGTAATCTTATTCGTAACCGAAATAGTTAAACGTGCCTTTTCATCAAACTCATAATTTTTATTAAAATATTGAGCCGTAATTTCTATGGCATCACCTGAATTATAAAAACTTTCATGATTCACTACCAATGATTTTTTAGAATTAGTAGAGGCTAAATATTGAATAGTTTTATCTATAAACAAATCGAATTTCTCAAATGATTTAGTGTCTAAATGAGTTTGTAAACGCCATTTCCAAATATCTTCTCCCAATAAAAAAGCCGAACGTTTACCTTCATTCTCTGAATATGCTAACAATGGGGCATTTGTTGAGATATTTCTAATTTTTGAAGAAAGTAAAACCGAAACATTATTGTTTGAAGTAACAGTTCCAAAGGCACTTTGTAACGGCGGAAACTGTTCAAAACCTATATCATCTAATGCAAAAAGATTAAATTGTTCATTAAAATTGGCCAAATAATCTTCTTTTTGGTTGCTCATTTTAAAAACCAAACTGTTCTGTTGTTGGTTCAAAAAAGCATAATCGGTATTAATTCCAGTGATAATAAAAGTGTTTAATCCTGCTAATTTATTGGTTTCGAAAACCGACTTAAAGTCAGGAGTTGGTTGGTATAATATTAAAATATTATAATCTTGTAATGATTTAATATCCTTTGGCTTAACTATAGTTACTTTTCGTTGTACATTAGTTACAATAGCCCTTTTTAGCGCACCTATATCAGGATGGCTTATTGCAGAAATTATAGCAATGTTAGATTTTTGATCAATAACTTCAACAGCGAAATTTTTAGTGTTGTTATAGCTATTTTTTTCTTGCTCTTTAGAAGAAATAGTTGCTTTAAAAATTTTTAATCCAATTTTATCTGCTGGAAGCAATACATTTATAATTGCCGATTTTTTTGATGCCGAGAAAGAAATAGTTTGTTTATGTAGTATTGAATTTCCTTGAGATATACTAAAATCAGCGTTCAACATTTTGTTTCCAGAATAATTCAAAAATACTTCTACTGGAAACTTATTCTTGTGAAAAGCATATTTATTGACATTGAGTTGATTCACTTTTAAATCTAAAAAATTGGTGGTATCACCAACTACTATTGAAAATACTTTATTATTTGAATCAAAACTGTACACATAATCGTTTCCAGAAGTTTGGTTCCCATCAGTAATTAAAATCGTTGGATAACTGGCGTTTTTATGAATACTTTTTAAATTCTGCGCCACTTCATCAAGATTGGTTTGAGTTCCTTTAAAATCAAATAGCGTTTTGTTTTCAAACTCAGAATCAAAACCATACGATTGCACATCAAATTTATCTTGTAACGCTTTATTTTCTGAAAGTTTTTTATACAATTCTAGTGAAACTTCATTAGCTTTTAAATCCAATATTGACCCTGAATTATCTACAACAATGGGCAATGGAGATTTTAAGATTTCGAAAGTTTTTCTGGAAATTATTGGGTTAATTAGTAATAATAAAATACCAAAAATGGTCATAAAACGCAATAAAGCCAAAAGCAAAGTTACATTAGACCTGCTTTTGACTTTATACAAATAATTATAAAACGACAGACCACCAGCTATAATTAGCGATAGTAATAGCAATAGAATGGTGGTTGTTGTCATTTTTTTAATTTAAAGATTAAAAGATTTAATTATTAAAAAATTATAAATTGTAATTATTATAAAAATCCTTAAATTCTTAAATTCATAAATTTTTTAATTTATGTTAACATTCCACCACAAACATTTAAAACCTGACCTGAAATGTACCCGCTCATATCTGAAGCAAAAAACAAACAAGCGTTAGCAACATCCTCTGTTGTTCCGCCTCGTTTTAAAGGAATTCCGTCTCTCCATCCTTGCACCACTTCATCACTTAATTTAGCCGTCATTTCGGTTTCTATAAAACCAGGAGCAATAACATTACAACGAATATTTCTTGAACCCAATTCAAGAGCTACCGATTTTGAAAACCCAATAACGCCAGCTTTAGAAGCCGCATAATTGGTTTGCCCAGCATTTCCCTTCACTCCTACTACTGAGCTCATATTTATGATAGATCCTGAACGTTTCTTTAAAAATGTTTTCTGAATGGCTTTAGTCATATTAAAAACCGATTTCAAATTTACATCAATTACGTTATCGAAATCTTCTTCAGACATACGCATCAGTAAGTTGTCTTTAGTAATTCCGGCATTGTTAATTAAAATATCAACCGTTCCAAACTCAGCTAAAACAGCATCTACAAAAGTTTGTGCTTCATTAAAATCGGCAGCATTGCTTTGGTATCCTTTGGCTTTAATTCCCATTGCGTTCAACTCATTTTCAAGAGCCATTGCCGATTCTACAGAGGAACTATATGTAAAAGCAACATTTGCACCATGTTTTGCAAAAACTTCGGCAATTCCTTTCCCAATTCCACGACTTGCGCCAGTAATAATGGCTACTTTTCCTTCCAGTAATTTCATATACTATAATTAATTTAATTTTTATTTGGAGCTGTTTCCTGCTATCCGTTACAATCTTTTATGTTTTTGGCAGTAAAAACATAAAAGGATTTCCACTTCTATCAGGGCTAATTTACACCTGTCAAATATATAATAAATACGGATTTAAAAAAAATGAGAAGTTCAATTAAACCTTTAAAAAATTATTAAGTCCAAAAAGTTTGCTACTTTTCCCAAATGAAAAATAACCAAAGTGATTTTATACAACTATACGAACAGTACAAAGTATTGGTCTATAACGTATCACTTAATTATTTGCAAAATATAGAAGATGCTGAAGAAATCACTCAAGATGTTTTTATTCAACTATACGAATCATTGGATAGATTCAATGAGAAATCTTCTATAAAGACATGGATTTACAGAATAACCATCAATAAATGTTTGGATTATATCAAGCATAAAAACAGTCAGAAACGCTTTTTTATCTTTGGAAAAAAGTCGAAATCTGATTTTGAAATTCTAAACATCTCTTCTTTTGAACATCCAGGAGTTTTGATGGAAAATAAGGAAAAATCTGAAATTTTGTTTAGTATTATTAATGAGTTGATAGGAAATCAAAAAACGGCTTTTATTTTATCTAAAATGGACGGTTTGAGTAATCCTGAAATTTCTGAGATTATGCAACTAAGCATTTCATCAATAGAATCATTAATTTTTAGAGCAAAAACAACCTTAAAAGAAAAATTAGCACAAAAATTTATAGAATACCGCAAGAAAAAATAATTAATATCGTCTAAATAAATATGGAAACTGAAAATTGGATAAACGAAGTTTTAAACAGCACGAACGGAATGATGAAAGTTGAGCCTAATGACTCGTTGTTTTCTAAAATTCAAAATAGAATGCAACTTAAAAACAGCGTTTCAAGTAAAACTCTTTGGTTAGTCGCTGCATCAATTGCTATTTTATTAGCTTTAAATATTAGTGCTATTGTAAAAAGTCAATCGAAAACGGAAAACAAAATAGAATACTCATTATCAATTACTTTAGATAAAAGTAATCAATTATATTAATACTAATTATGGATAAAACAAAACTATTAACGATTGCAATACTTGCTTTGTTGCTATTGAATTTAGGAACATTAGGGTTTTTATTTTTTAATGGTTCTAAAGAACGGCAATTATTTAATTTAAGTGGACCACAAGAAAAACCTGAACCAAAAGAAATCATTATCCACAAATTAAATTTTGATGCTGTACAAGTTACTGAATATGAAAAACGTATTGATTGGCACCGAAGTGAAATTAGACGAATTGAGGATGAAATCAGGAGTACTAAAAACGAATTGTGTTTGCAGCTAAATAAAGATACCATTTCTAATACAACTAAAGATAGTTTAATAAATGCTTTGGCAAACTATCAAAAACAAATAGAGTCTACTCATTTCAAACATTTTCAGGATATTAAAAAAATATGTCGAAAAGAACAATTAGCAGACTTCACTTATTTAACAGAAGATCTGTCTAAAATATTTTCTCATCCACGGAAACCACCAAGATAACAATGTATAAAACACTACTGATTGGTTTCGTTTTTAACTTCTTTTTCTTTCAAGCCTCATTTGCCCAAAAAGCAGCCGATTCTTTAATACTAAAGCTTCATTTAAAATTTGGAAAAGACGATTTAGAACTCGGAAAAAAATACGTTTCCACAAAAAAAGATACTTTACAGATTGATGTATTTAAATTTTACATATCGAATATTGAAATTCAATATTCAGATAAAAAAGTATACAACCCAACAAATAGTTATCATTTGATTGATATTGAAAACTCAAATTCCTTGCGAATTCCTATTGGCTATAAAAATAATTTAGCCATTAAAAATGTTTTTTTTAATATTGGCATTGACAGTACGGCAAGTGTTTCTGGAGCTTTAGAGGGTGATTTAGATCCTACAAAAGGAATGTATTGGGCTTGGCAAAGTGGTTATATTAATATGAAGATTGAAGGCAAAAGTTCCAGTTGTAAAACAAGAAAGAATGAATTTCAGTTTCATATTGGTGGTTATATGAAACCTAGTTACGCCATAAGAAAGGTTCAATTAGAAGCAAAAAATCAAGAAATAGATGTAAGTATTGATGTTTCTGAATTCTTTTCAGCAATAAAACTTTCCAAAATAAATTCCATCATGATTCCAGGTAAAGAAGCCATGGAACTGGCCGATTATAGTATAAAAATGTTTAAAACAGAATGAGATTCAATTTAAGAAATACATTATTCATCGGATTGCTAGTATTTATTTCATTGTCTTTTGTTAAGAAATTAACAGAACCGCTCTATTTTGAAGTACCTAAAAGTTGGCCAAAACCTCATTATAATTTTAAAGACAATCCTTTAACTGAAGAAGGCTTTCTATTAGGCAGAAACTTATTTTACGATCCCATTTTATCTCGTGACAACACAATTTCATGTGCGAGTTGTCATTTGCAAACTACTGGTTTTACTCACGTGGACCATGCTTTAAGTCATGGAATTGATGGTAAAATAGGCACAAGAAATTCCATGACTCTAATGAATTTAGCGTGGTCTAAAAGTTTTATGTGGGATGGAGGTGTCAATCATTTAGATGTGCAGCCCATTGCTCCTATTACAAGCGAAGTAGAAATGGATGAAACCTTAGAAAATGTTGTGGAAAAACTTCAAAAAAGTGAAAAATATCAAATCCTATTTAAAAAAGCATTTGGCACTACAAAAATTACAGGGCAAAGACTTTTAAAAGCCTTATCTCAATTTGAATTGTTATTGGTTTCTTCCAATTCAAAATATGACAAAGTGATTAGAAATGAAGAAAAGTTTACAGAACAAGAACAAAAAGGGTATCATTTATTTAAAAACAATTGTTCTTCCTGTCATAACGAACCGCTTTTCACAAGCGAAAAATTTGAAAATAATGGATTAACAATTGACACAACCTTAAACGACATTGGAAGAATGAAAATAACAAAAAAACCAGAAGATTATTTACGATTTAAAGTGCCAACATTACGAAATGTTCAATTTACTTTTCCATACATGCACGATGGTAGATTCAAAACATTGACAGAAGTTATCAAACATTATAATTCATTGGGAAACAGTAAAAATGTATCCAAACAACTATCAAAACCTATGAATTTATCTGATAATGATCGTGTTGATTTGGTTGCTTTTTTAAAGACTTTAACGGATACCGAATTTCTTTTTAACAAACGATTTCCTTTTCCGAAAGAAAATTATGAAACACTCACGCAAGAATAAAATTTATTTACCGTCTAATAGTTTAAAATAATCTAATAAATATGAAAAAAACTCTTTTTATTGCCAGTGTTGTCTTTTATTCAATTATTGTACAAGCACAATATAATAACATGTCAATGCCTGAAGCACTTTATGGTAAAACATTTAATTTGAACATTCATGAATCTACCAAACAATTAGTTACAGGAAATCAAACTATAACTGGAGCGATTAACAATGAGACGTTTTGGGGGCCAACGCTGTTTATAAATAAAGATGAAGAAGTTCGTTTGAATGTGACCAATAATTTAAACGAATCTACCACAGTTCACTGGCATGGCATGCATTTACCTGCTGTTATGGATGGCGGTCCTCATCAAGTCATTCCAGCTGGGACTTTATGGCAACCCTATTGGACAGTTAAAAATCAAGCGTCTACTTTATGGTATCATCCACATTTACATGAAACCACACAAGCGCAAATGACCAAAGGAGTTGGTGGTTTTATTATTGTCAGAGATTCACAAGAAAGTTCCTTGGCATTACCCAGAACTTATGGAGTCGACGATATTGTCTTAGCATTAACCAGTAGAAGTTATAACTCCGGTACAAATACCTTTGTAACACCACCAGCATCTACTCGTGTGTACGGTGATTATATGTTAAGTAACGGAACTCCAAAGGCACAATATACTTTGCCTAAACAATATGTGCGTTTACGAATTTTGAATGCAGAAATAGAAAGAGGCTACAATTTAGCATTTAGCGATAACAGAACCTTTTATATTATTGCCAATGATGGAGGTTTATTGAATGCTCCAGTTGCTATTTCTGGAACCAATAGAGTAAAATTAATGGTCGGGGAAAGAATTGAAATTTTGGTAAATTTAGCAAATGATGCCATTGGTTCTACGGTAGATTTGAAAGCATATAATTCAGGTTTAGCATTAGGGTTTCCTGGTGGAGAACCAAATACCACTGGACAATTTGGAAGTTTATTAAATAATACCGATTTTTCGGTTTTACATATTAATGTTGGGGCAACTACAACTACTACAACTCCTATTACAGCAGTGCCAACAACTTTAGCCACAAATGCCTATTGGGCTGCTTCAGATGCTACAGTAACTAGAGCAATAGCAGTAACGGGAGGACAAGGCCCGATGCCTTTTAGTTTAGATAATCGTACATTTGTTTTAAATTACATTAACAAGACAATTAATCTTAATGACATAGAAAAGTGGACAGTTACAAATAACAACATTTTTGGACATTCCTTTCACGTTCATGATATTGAATTTAAAGTAGTTGCTAGAAATGGCTCGGCCGCCAATGTAGGTACTCATGAATCAGGCTGGAAAGATACTTTTTATGTACCAAGAAACGAATCAGTAACTTTCGTTGGGAAATTTGATGATTTTGCAGATGCTGACGTGACACATCCATATATGTACCATTGTCATTTTGCTGGTCACGAAGACGGTGGAATGATGGGACAATTTATTGTCACTACGCCTTTAGCTACTACTAGTTTCAGTAGTACAAACGCTTTTACTTTGTTTCCAAATCCAAGCAGTAATATTCTTTTTGTAGCACTTAAAGATGTTAATACAGAAATTTATTATGTTACGATAACTACTATTACAGGTCGTGTAGTGATGATGCTTCCTCAACCTCAATGGCAAAACGGAATTGACATTTCTTCTTTAGAAACTGGGGTTTATATATTTCAAATGATGGATAAGAAAACGAAAAGTGTTACCACTCAGAAATTTATAAAGAAATAAGAGATGAGAAAGTATTTTATTTATTTGACTGTTTTTACTCTTCAATTTGTTTTTTCGAGTTATGCTGATTTTAATAAAGAAAGAAGTATCTCAAATTTCAAATTAAAAAGCGCTACTACAAATAAATGGGTTGCAATTTCCGATTATAAAAATGCCAAAGGATTTATTGTGGTTTTTTTATCCAATAAATGTCCAATGGCAAAATTTTATTCAAAGCGATTGAATCAGATAAATGAAAAATATCAAAATAAAGGAGTCTATTTATTGGCCATAAATGCTATGGATACTTTAGCCTATGCGGATGAATCCTTTGCTAAAATGAAAAAAAAATCAAAGTCTGACAATTTTAGTTTTCCCTATTTACAGGATAAAAACCAAACAATAGCCAAACAATTTAAAGCCGAAAATACCCCACAAGCCTTTGTCGTTTGGAAAAATAAAGCCGGTAAATTAATTGTAAGATATCAAGGAGCTATTGATGATAACGCTGGCGAACCTGAGAAGGCTGAAAATCATTTCCTAACTGATGCAGTTGATGAATTGTTAAATAGAAAAAAAGTAACCGTTTCTAAATCGGAATCTTTTGGTTGTAAAATATATTACAGAGGAGAAAAAAATAATATGAACTAAATAAATTAAAAATGAAAAAAATATTATTCGTAACAATTATTGCAATAAGTTGGAACACATTTGCTCAAACCAATCCTGCAATTACTAGTTGGTTAGTAAACTCAACAGGAATTACTGGTCGTCATTATGTAGCCAACAATTCTACGCCTATCAATGATGCAGTTTTAGCCAATGTGCAAACTGTAAAATATAATGCAACCTATTCTTATATTTCTGCAACTGGGATTCCTGCATATATAACTGGACCTTTTAAAGATGGAAATACTTCATTAGCGACAGCTCAAAATAAAATATTCAGAATTCCATTAGCACCAGTTCAAGGAACAGGAATAGTATCAACGACTGGAGGAAATATTGGAGTTTTTAAAAACGGTGTAGCTTTATTTGATTATAGGGATGGCGTAGCCTATAGTGCAACTGCTACAAATGGTATATGTGGTGGGCCTCCAAATAATCCTAGTTGTCCAGGCGGAATGGGTACAACCCAAGCTTGGAATAGAGATGCAATTCCTGCAGAAAAAGCAGGATTTGATTGTGCAAAAGCACATCCTGCTATGGGGAATTATCATCACCATCAAAATCCAAGTGCTTTTAATTTGGATTTAACTGTAATTTCGAATATTTGTGATGCTTATCCATCAGATGGGTTGTATGTAATAAATCCATCTGAACATTCTCCATTATTAGGTTTTGCTTACGATGGTTTTCCTATTTATGGTGCATATGGATATACCAATACTAACGGAACTGGAACTATTACTCGAATGAAATCGAGCTACCAATTAAAAACCCAAACTACAAGAAGTGGTGGGCCAAATGTTGGCCAAACCATAGGAACACAAACTTTTTTTAATGGTTATTTTAAAGAAGATTATGAATATGTTTCCCATACAGGTGATGCCACCTACTTAGATACACATAATGGTAGAATTTGCAATACTCCTGAATATCCTGCATCCTTGTATCCAAATGGAATATACTGTTACTTTGCTACTGTAGATGCCAATCATAATTCGACCTATCCCTATGTAGTTGGCCCAACATTTTATGGAAATATAACAGTCAGTACAGTAAATTCTGTTCCTTCAGGAACAACAACCCTAGCCACTAATTCATTTGATAATACGGATTATAAAGTTTCTATTGCTCCAAATCCAGCTTCAGAATTTATTGCCATTCAAACACAAATGACAGAACAAGATATGAATGTTGAACTGATAAATGAACTAGGTCAAATTGTTAAAACAAGTAAAATTTTACAAGGGAGCACATTGTGCATTATTGATACCGATACTGTTTACAATGGTATTTATTTTGTAAAAATATCAAGTAGACAAAAATCAAAATCGTATAAAGTAATTATTAAAAAATAAGAGTCTTAATGTTTGTTTTGTTAAGAAAAGGTTTAATTCAATAAATTGAATTAAACCTTTTTTAAATTTAAGTTTATCCAATTAACCCTATTTACTATTTAACATTAGTTTAAAGTATTGATTATCAAAAAATAGTATTTAATTTTTTTTTTAAAATCTTTTTTTATATACCTTAGAGAATGAGATTATTTTATTTCATTTTAACTAATACAAAACTACAATGCTGGTAAATACTAAAAATTTAGAAATTGCTTTGCGTTCAGAAAGAAGTAAATTCAAATCTGAAAACGACATTTTAGATGATGTAAAAGCTATTTTATTGGAAAATGAAGAACTTAGAAAAGTCATTAAACATGAACTTCAAACCAAAAGTTCAACAAATCAAAATGATTTTGTGTTCGATTTAATAGAAACGGACAAAATATTTCATATTCAAGAAATAAAAAATGTGTGTATCGATTATAGGTTACGATTCTTGGATAGTCATTTTTATAAAAATGAAATTCCTGAAGAAGCCATTTCTAAAATAGCAACTTTGGAAAAAAATCATGGTACAAAACTTAATGGATTTAAAATTATCGCTCCAAGCAAAGCATTTCATTTATTGAATTATGATGACCCATTGTTGTTTGCACCCATAGGAAATGACTATTATTACTTGATTCACAAATGGGGGAATGATATGAGTCCAGTACGAAAACTAATGGTTAAACCAGTCAGAAATTTATCAAATTTCATTATTTTTAGTTTGATACTAAGTGTAATTATCACTTGTTTTGTCCCAGCAAATAATTTAAGCAAATCGATCCCTTTTGCCCCATTTATCATTTTTCTATTTATGTTTAAATCTGTTATTGCTGTATTCTGCTATTACTTCTTTATGTTAGGCAAAAATTTCAATGAAGAAATTTGGCAAAATAAATATTACAATAATTAACAAAAAAAGTCCCGATTGCTCGGGACTTTCTATATTCAAAATCAAGAAATTAAATTATTTCTTTTTTTCGTTTTTTTCCATTTTTGCTTTCAAACCAGCAAGAATATCATTGTTATCGCCCAACGTTGCAGCTTGTGCGTTGTTATTAGATGAAACTGCTTCAGCAACTGCTTTTACATTTTTCTCTTCTTCTTCACGGAAGATAGCCGTGTGAGATGCAACAACTCTTTTGAATTCTTTGTTAAATTCGATTACTTTGAAATCAGCAGTATCCCCTTTTTTCAATTTCTTACCGTCTTCTTTTTCAAGGTGACGAGTAGGAATAAAAGCAACGATATCATCACCAAATTCTACAGTAGCTCCTTTGTCAACAATTTCAGAAATTTCACCTGTGTGGATAGTTCCTACAGCAAAAGAATCTTCGTATTGATCCCAAGGATTAGCAGTTGTTTGTTTGTGACCTAAAGATAATTTACGTCCGTCAACATCTAATTCTAATACAACTACATCTAGTTTTTCACCAACATTTACAAATTCAGATGGGTGTTTGATTTTCTTAGTCCAAGAAAGGTCTGAGATGTAAATTAATCCATCAATTCCTTCTTCTAATTCTACGAAAATTCCAAAGTTTGTAAAGTTTCTAACGATACCTGTATGTTTAGAACCTACTGGGTATTTAGAAGTAATATCAGTCCAAGGATCTTGAGATAATTGTTTGATACCTAATGACATTTTACGATCATCTCTATCAAGAGTTAAAATAACTCCTTCAACAATATCACCTACTTTTACGAAATCTTGTGCCGAACGCAAGTGCGTAGACCATGACATTTCAGAAACGTGGATCAAACCTTCTACACCTTCAGCAACTTCGATAAATGCTCCGTAATCAGCGATTACAACTACTTTACCTTTTACTTTGTCTCCAATTGCTAATTTAGCATCTAAAGCATCCCATGGGTGAGCGTTTAATTGTTTCAATCCTAATTGAATTCTTGTTTTTTCATCATCGAAATCAAGAATTACAACGTTTAATTTTTGGTCTAATTCTAATACTTCACTTGGATGGTTGATTCTACTCCAAGAAAGGTCAGTAATGTGAATTAATCCGTCAACACCACCTAAATCAATAAACACACCATAAGAAGTAATGTTTTTAACAACACCTTCTAATACTTGTCCTTTTTGTAATTGACCAATGATTTCTTTTTTCTGTACTTCAATATCCGCTTCGATAAGCGCTTTGTGAGAAACAACAACGTTTTTGAATTCGTGGTTGATTTTCACCACTTTGAATTCCATCATTTTATTTACATATACATCGTAATCTCTAATAGGCTTAACATCAATTTGAGATCCTGGTAAGAACGCTTCAATTCCGAAAACGTCAACAATCATACCCCCTTTAGTTCTGCATTTTACAAAACCATTAACGATTTCTCCTGTTTCGTTAGCCGAAATAACTCTATCCCATGATTTGATAGTACGTGCTTTTCTGTGAGATAATACTAGTTGACCTGTTTTATCCTCACGGATGTCAATTAATACTTCTACTTTGTCACCTACTTTTAAGTTTGGATTGTAACGGAATTCATTCAATGAAATAACACCTTCCGATTTTGCGTTGATATCAACAATAACGTCTCTATCTGTAATTCTTACAACTACTCCTTCTACTACTTCTTCTTGATCCGTATCAATAAAAGTTTTTGATACTAATTCTTCAAATTCAAGCAAGTTTTTTTCGTCAACGGCATCAATACCTTCTTCGAAATTGTGCCAGTTAAAATTTGCTAAAAACTGCTCTTGTGATTTTAATGTTTCAGACATGCTGATAAAAAATTTGTATTCTGTTTTCCATGTGTTTCGTAATGCGGTTGAAAAAACAGAAGTTGTTTTTATATAATTTGTTGATACCTAAAGGAAACACTGCTCGCCAAAAGGTGTGCAAAAGTAATTCTTTTTTATGTATTTGCAAAATTTTTAAGAAAAGAAAGTAGAAGAAAAAGTTATGATAAATGACTTAAAATCAGGAGCTGTTTGTTTTGGTTGTTAAGCAATAAAAAACCCGACAGACTTTAAAAATTTGTCGGGTTTGATTTGTAAAAATATATTTTCTAATGACTCACATTAATTACTTCATTAGGATTATGTTTGTATTTAAAAACCAGTGCAAATAAAATGGCTATGACTAAAGCATAACCAGCAAAAGAAAACCAAACATTTGGCCATTGTACTTTATTATCAATTGTGAAATATGAAACTGTTCTTCCTGCAAACTCACCACCTAATATAGCCCCCACACCATTGGTCATCAACATAAATAAACCTTGAGCGCTTGAGCGCATTTTGCTATCTGTTTCTTTTTCTACAAATAATGAACCTGAAATATTAAAGAAATCAAATGCCATTCCGTATACAATCATCGATAATATTAAGAATATAACTCCTGAACCAGGATTCCCAATTCCAAATAATGCAAATCGTAAAACCCAAGCAATCATACTAAAAATCATTACTTGTTTTATTCCAAATCTTTTTAAGAAAAATGGAATTGTTAGAATAAAAAGTGTTTCTGAAATTTGAGATAACGAAATAATAAATACGGAATGTTCTACTCCAAAGGTTCCTTGATATTCTGGATTCGAACCAAAATCTCTAATAAAAGTATCCCCAAACATATTTGTTATTTGTAGTGCTGCACCTAACAACATTGCGAAAACAAAAAATATTGCTAGTTTTTTTTGTTTGAAAAGTACGAAACTATCCAATCCAAATTTACTTGATAAAGATTGATTTGTATTTTTATTTTCTGCTGGAACATCCGGCAAAGTAAAACATAACAATCCAGTAACAATCATGGCTACAGAAGCAAAAACAAATTGCATGGTGTTGGATTTCCAATCTGTCAAATCAGTCATCCACATAGCTAAAATAAAACCTACTGTTCCCCAAACACGAATTGGCGTAAAGGTTTTTTGAACATCATAATTAAATTTATTAAGTAAAGCGTAGCTTACCGAATTATTCAAAGCAATTGTTGGCATGTAAAAACAACTAGTAGCAAAAATAATCCAATACATTTCGGAGGAATTCGTTGCTTTAGTAGCAAAGTAAATCGCTATTCCAGCTCCGATATGTGCAAAACCCAAAACTTTTTGCGCACTAAAATATTTATCAGCAATTATACCTAATAGTGCAGGCATAAATAAACTTGCCCAACCCATTGAACCATATGTTCTTCCTATTGATAAACCAATACTACTTCCTTCTATTGGTCCAAAATTTTGTCCCATATATCCACCTAATGAAATCAGCCATGCTCCCCAAACAAAAAACTGGAGAAAATTCATTACAGTTAATCTAAATTTTAAACTCATAAATACCTTAGTTTTGATTTTTTGTTATTAATTGTACGTAAATCTACTATTAAAAATCAAATAAACAAATATTTATACGTTTTTAGCAACATCCAGAACCAAATCTAAAACGGCAACAAATTGTTCTTGCTTCGAAACATTAGAATTATCAAATTCTAAGGCATCCTCAGCTTTGACTAGTGGGGAATCCTCTCGATGGCTATCAATATAATCACGTTCTACTACATTTTTCAATACTTCTTCAAAGGTGACATTACTCCCATTTCGGAGCATCTCTTTAAACCTTCTTTGAGCTCTGGTTTGAGGGCTTGCTGTCATGAAAATTTTAACTTCAGCATCAGGAAAAACAACTGTGCCAATATCACGACCATCCATAACAATACCTTTTTCTTTACCCATTTCTTTTTGTTGTTCTACTAATTTGGAACGAACTTGTGAAACTTCGGCCACTTTACTCACGAAATTAGAAACTTCTAACGTTCTGATTTCAGTTTCAACATTTTTACTATTGAGAAACATTTCAGCAAATCCTAAATCAGCATTAAACTTAAATTGCAAATTGATAAATGATAGACTATTAATAAGCGATTCTTTATCAAAAAACTCAGCTCCAATATATCCGTTTTGCATTGCAAATAAAGTAACAGCTCTATACATAGCACCAGTATCGACATATACATAACCCAAATGTTTTGCCAATTGTTTTGCTAAAGTACTTTTACCTGTAGAAGAATATCCGTCTATTGCAATGGTAATTTTTTTCATTTTTTATTAAATTTTTATAATCCAAAACAACTATTTTACCCTAATTATTGATCTTGAAAATTAATAGTTAATCCAAATAAACTGGTGTTTGCAGCCAAAGTATATCTTGAATAAGAATAATCAAATTTAAGTCGTCCCATTTTTAAACCGAATCCTAGTGATATTCCCGAAAAATTTCTTTGTTCTTCTAATCGTAATTCTTCGCCTCTTCTAAAATTATAACCCAAACGAACATTAAAACTTTTTTTAGGGAAAAGTTCTGCACCTATAATTACGTGACGTAATGCATTATTTACAAATGAAACTTTCTCTTCTGTTGAGCCTCCGTCTAGACTATTTACAGCCCTGTTAGGATTAGAAAAGGCCAAATTCCATTGTTGCAAATTTTCTAATGTAAGATGCCAACGAAGCGGAACATTCTCTACTTGCTGTGATATTCCTACCATAATTTCCATTGGTAGTTTTTCGCTAGTGCCATTATAAGTCGTAAATTGTGTACCAATATTTCTAATGACTAAAGCATAATTTACGTCATTTTCTTCATCAATATATAAACTCCCTACATCTATTGCCCCACCAAATGAATTATACGTCTCTAAAGTTGAAGATATTAATTTTGCACTAACGCCAATATGAAAATCAGTGTACGGAATATTATAGGAATAGCCAAAATTTAAAGCTATTTCGCTTCCTGTAAAACTAGCTGTGGCTGTTCCGTTTTCATCATAACCATCTATATCCCCATAATTTACATAATTTACTCCTGCTTGAAAAGTTTGCACGTGTCTATCAAAGGTATAAGCATAAGAGGCAGTTCCGTATGTTGCTGCTCCAAAATAACTTCCGTAATTCAAAGCCAATCGATTGTGCATTTCTTGATTAATTGTTGCCGGATTAAAATTAGCCTGATTCACATCATAATCATAAATGGTAATGGTTTTTCCTCCTAAAGCTGCTTGTCTAGGAGAGGTTACCAAATTTAGAAACTGATATACCGATTTTCCTCCAATTTGACTGTAAGACAATGTACTCCATAAAATCAGAAAACAATAAAATTTCATTTTAATCATGTTTGCAGCCGCTGTTTCAATAAAGTATAACGCAAATGCGAAGATATTATTTTTAATAAAAAAAACGGCTAAAAAATAAGCCGTTTTATATTTTAAAGTGATTTGGCATTTTTTGCCTTTTGATTGGTAATGGCTATTGCCAAAACCTCGCTCATTTCCTTGACATAGTGGAAAGTTAGTCCTGAAACGTATTCCGATTTAATTTCATCGATATCACTTTTATTTTCATGACACAATATAATTTCTTTAATATTTGCTCGCTTTGCAGCTAATATTTTTTCTTTTATACCTCCAACAGGTAATACTTTTCCTCGTAATGTTATTTCGCCAGTCATGGCTAAACTTTTCTTAACTTTCTTTTGAGTTAAAACAGATACTAAAGAGGTAAGCATCGCAATTCCTGCACTAGGACCGTCTTTAGGAGTTGCTCCTTCTGGAACGTGTAAGTGAATGTTATATTTAGTTAACAATTCTGGTTCTAATCCTAAAAGTGCTGTGTTGGCCTTAATATATTCTAAAGCAATAGTCGCTGATTCTTTCATTACAGTTCCTAAATTTCCTGTAATGGTCATTCCTCCTTTTCCTGGAGAAATTAATGATTCTATAAATAAAATATCTCCCCCAACGGAAGTCCACGCCAAACCAGTTACTACTCCTGCAACATCATTATTTTCATATTTGTCTCTATCCATTCTAGAAATTCCTAGAGCACTTACAATATCCTCATCCGTAACTTTTTTGTTATATTCTTCCTCCATTGCGATGGATTTAGCAGCATGACGGATTACTTGAGCAATTTTAGCCTCTAAACCTCGAACTCCAGATTCACGGGTATAACCTTCAATTATTTTCTCTAATTGTTTTTTACCTATGGTTAATTGTTTTGTATTTAGTCCATGCTCTTTTAATTGTCTTGGAAATAAATGACGATGAGCAATCTCTAATTTTTCTTCTATGGTATATCCCGACATTTTTATTACTTCCATTCTATCAACAAGCGCTGGTTGAATTGCTGACATATTGTTAGAAGTTGCAATAAACATTACTTTAGATAAATCATAACCCATTTCTAGAAAATTATCATAAAAAGAATTGTTTTGTTCTGGATCTAAAACTTCTAATAAGGCAGATGATGGATCTCCTTGATGGCTGTTGGATAATTTATCAATCTCATCTAAAACAAAAACCGGATTTGAAGTACCTGCTTTTTTCAAACTTTGAATAATTCTTCCTGGCATAGCGCCAATATAAGTTTTCCTGTGACCTCGAATCTCAGCTTCATCACGTAAACCACCTAATGAAATGCGAACATACTCTCTACCAAGAGCTTCTGCTACCGACCTTCCTATAGATGTTTTTCCGACACCCGGTGGTCCTGATAAACAAATAATTGGCGATTTCATGTCATTTCGCAATTTCAAAACGGCTAAATGTTCAATCATTCTTTTCTTAACATCTTCTAATCCGAAATGATCTTTGTCTAAGATTTTCTGTGCCCTTTTTAAATCAAAATTATCTTTAGAATATTCATTCCAAGGCAACTCTAAAAATAATTCCAAATAATTTCTTTGAATTCCAAAATCAGGTGCTTGTGGATTCATGCGTTGCATTTTAGACAATTCTTTCTCAAAATGCTTTTGAGTCTTTTCGTCCCATTTTTTAGTTTTAGCCTTTTGACGCATTTCATCCAACTCTTCTTCTTGTGAAGCTCCACCTAATTCCTCTTGGATGGTTTTCATTTGCTGATGAAGAAAATATTCGCGTTGTTGCTGGTCTAAATCAAAACGGACTTTAGACTGAATATCATTTTTCAATTCCAGTTTTTGCAATTCGATATTCATATATCGAAGAGTCTCTAATGCTCTTTCTTTTAATGCATTAATAGCTAATAAATCTTGTTTTTCTTTAACTGATAAATTCATGTTAGAAGTAACAAAATTGATTAAAAAAGATTGGCTTTCAATATTCTTTATAGCAAATGTAGCTTCACTAGGTATATTTGGACTTTCTTTTATAATTTGAATAGCAAGCTCTTTTATAGAATCAAGAATAGCCAAAAATTCAGTATCGTGCTTTCCTGGTCGTTTTTCTGGAACTTCTTTTACAGTAGCTTTGATGTAGGGCTTTTCCGAAATGACTGCGTCAATTTCAAAACGTTTTTTTCCCTGTAGGATAACTGTTATATTTCCGTCTGGCATTTTAAGCACTCGCAAAATTCTAGCAACTGTACCAATTTTGTGAATATCATTTTTTGAAGGATCTTCATCTTCTTCATTTTTTTGAGCTACAACTCCAATTATTTTTCCTTCTGCATTTGCATCATTAATTAATTTTATTGATTTGTCTCTTCCAGCTGTTATTGGTATAACAACTCCAGGAAATAAAACCATGTTTCGCAAAGGTAAGATAGCTAATGATTGAGGCAATTCTTCATTATTCATTTCTTCTTCGTCTTCTGGTGTCAATAGCGGAATTAACTCGGCATCTGAACCAAAATCTTGTAGTGACATATTGTCAAGTGTCAGTATTTTGTGCTGTGGCATATAATTGGGTAGGTCAAAATGACATTAAGTTTATAAATTGAATAACAAATATAATATATCTTAACAAAACTTTAATTTAAAATCGATGTATGGTATATTAATTTGTTGAATATATTAAAATGACAAACTTTATGCCATAAAAAAATCCGCAAGAAGCGGATTTTGATATTATTGAAAATTTATTGAATTCCTATGGTATATGGAATATTCTTAAAAGTTCCATTTGTAAATTCTTTCGTATAGGTTATTAAACCATCTCTATAATAGCCTGTATAATCAAAACTTCCAGATATTCTTTTGTTTACTGTATTTATAGATGTAATTTTAATTTGACCAGTATTTGTTAATGCATCTGCTGGGTTTATACTTGAATATATTTGCTGGTTTACTCCTGTAGAATAAAGGATTACGCTCTCATTTGTTGGATACGTACCTACAGAATTACCTGCAATAGCAAATGAAAAAGATTCATTGTTAGTTCCTTTGATGGCATTAATTGAAATTTCTCCGTTTGAAATGACAGCTTGTGCTTCATCTGCCGTAAGCGTCTGACCACTAAAGCCTACTTTAAAAGAAACGGGTAAAAAAGTATTATTTGAATCGACAGAAGGATTATCATCATTATTACATGAAAATAAAGTTACCATTGCAATAAGAGATAAATAATATGTAATTTTATTCTTCTTCATTAATTCTAAAGTGTATTAATTTGCAAATGTACCGATTTTGATTCTCAAAAAAAAGCAATCTTAATTTATTTTTTCAAGTAATTGACAGTTAAAATTAGTTTACTTATAAACAATAGAATTATTAACAACTACAGTCTAAATTTTACAGATTTTATTTAAAATATTGAATTTAAAACTAGAAATAGATAAATTATTACTTATTGGTTATCATTAATTTTAAGACTTTTATTTCTAATTTCATGATATCTTTTTCTTTTTTCTTCTAATGTAACAAATTCAAATAGAATATATTGTGCTATTGCATAAAGCAAAATTTGAAAAGAAATTAATATCTTAATTTCAGTAAAATAATATTTAAGAACAAAAACAAATTGAGCTGTAGCTAATAAAAACACACTTAATGCCAAAAAAGTATTTGATTTACTTGGGTTGAAAATATAACTTCCTAATGAATATCCGCCTAAAAAAATTATAAAAAAACCAATTAATAAATACAAATAGAACATTACTTTTAATTGTTCATGAGCTAGGTTATAGAAAAAGTAATACCCTACAAAAAAAGGAAAACATCCAATTATTAGTGAAAAATAACCTTGAAACTTTACATGTTTAAAAATAAAATAAATGAAAAGCAATAAAAAAAGCAAGAATGAAACAGATCCTAATGTAAGGTAAACTAATTTATGAGAAATAAAAAAAACATCCGATATCCAAGTAAAACCAATTGCTAAAATATAAATTAAATTGTATTTTCTGCTTTTAATCAGATACATTATGAACAATATGGGGATTAAAAATGGTTTTGAAATAAATACAAAAAATTGACTTTCAAAAAACTCTGCGAATATTTCTATGATTACTATAAAAAAATAAACACCAATTAAACCATTAACGTATTCGTTTCTTCTAGGATTTTCAAAAAATTTATTAAATGTTTTCATTAGAAAATTTACTAAAATTTTTATATTAATTCGTTTAATTTACTAAAATAGGTATAAAATAGCAATGTAAACGTAATGATACTAAAAAATATTTATTGAAATCAATTTGATGTTTAAAAATTACTGTATCAATTTTATAAAATCATCTTCAGAAATGATAGCTACTTTTAATTGATTCGCTTTTTCTAATTTGGCGGGACCCATATTTTCTCCAGCCACTACGTAATCCGTTTTAGAAGAAATAGAACTTCCTACTTTACCACCATTATCTTCAATTGCTTTCTTTAAATCATCTCTAGAAAATTGTTCGAAAACTCCTGAAACCACAAAAGTTTTCCCTAAAAGTTTATTGGTAGCATTTAGATTTACTTTTTCAACAACTTCAAATTGAACACCATAGCTCTTTAATCGTTCAATAATAATTCTGTTTTCTTTATTTTCGAAGAATTCGATTACACTTTTTGCAATCCGATCTCCAATTTCATCAACTAATATCAAATCCATCAAACTGGCTTGACTTAAAGCGTCTATGTTTTTGTAATGTTTGGCTAATTTTTTAGCTACGGTCTCGCCTACAAACCGAATTCCTAAAGCAAATAATACATTTTCAAAGGGAATTGTTTTAGATTTCTCAACTCCTTTAACTAGATTTTCTGCTGATTTTTGTGCCATTCTATCTAATGGCAAAATTTGTTCTACCTTTAATTCATACAAATCAGCGTAATTACGTACTAGCCCATTATTAAATAATAAAGCAACTGTTTCTCCTCCCAAACCTTCAATATCCATAGCTTTTCTAGATATAAAATGCTGAATTCTACCTATAATCTGTGGCGGACATCCATAAAAATTGGGACAATAATGATTCGCTTCTCCTTCATTTCTAACTAATTCTGAATTGCATTCTGGACATTGAGTAATGTAAATTGTTGGTAAGCTATTTTTAGGACGTTTGGTAAAGTCGACAGCAATAATCTTTGGAATAATTTCACCTCCCTTTTCTACAAAAACAGTATCGCCAATTCGAATGTCAAGTTTTTCAATTTGATCCGCGTTGTGTAATGAAGCTCGTTTTACAATTGTTCCGGCTAATTGAACAGGCTCTAAATTAGCAACTGGAGTTATAGCTCCAGTTCTTCCTACTTGATACGAAATTGAGTTCAATATAGTAAAAACTTGTTCTGATTTGAATTTATAAGCTATTGCCCAACGTGGAGATTTAGCAGTAAAACCCAATTCATCCTGGTGCTGAAAAGAATTCACTTTAACCACTACACCATCTGTTTCATAAGGCAAAGTATGTCTGTGAATGTCCCAATAATCAATATATTCAAAAACCTCGCCTAGGTTTCGAGCTAATTTTGCTTCTTTAGGTGCTTTGAAACCCCATTTTCTAGCCATTTCCAATCCATCATACTGCGTTTTAAAAGGTAAATTGTTTCCAATTAAAAAATACAATAAACAATCTAAAGGCCTTTTTGCAACTTCAGAGCTATCTTGTAATTTTAGACTTCCAGAAGCTGTATTTCTAGGGTTTGAATATGGAGTTTCACCAATCTCTATTAACTCTTGATTCATTTTTTCGAATCCTGCAAATGGTAATATAATTTCACCTCTAATATCAAACTTATCTGGAAAATTAGTACCGCTTAATTGCAAAGGAATCGACTTTATAGTTTTGACATTGTTGGTTACATCGTCTCCTTGATAACCATCCCCGCGGGTTACGGCCCGTTTTAGTCTTCCGTTTTCATAAGTAATCGAAATCGAAGCACCATCGTATTTTAATTCGCAAGTATATTCCAAAGTTACATTTCCTAAAACTTTCTGAATTCGATTTTCCCATTCTATTAAATCTTCCTTAGAATAAGAATTATCTAATGAATACATACGATGCTCGTGGGTAACCGTTTGAAAGTTTTTAGTAATAGTTCCTCCTACTCTTTGTGTTGGGGAATTTTCATCGAAATATTCAGGATGTTTTTTTTCTAAATCTTCAAGCTGTTTGAGTTTTTGGTCAAATTCATAATCAGAAATTATGGGTTTATCCAACACATAATAATTGTGATTGTGAAGATTAAGTTCTTCTCTAAGAGTTTGAATGGTTTGTTGAATATCCATAGAAAATAAAATAAGCTATTTTAGTATTTGAAATAAAACACTAAAATAACCAATTTAAAGGAATTCTATCTAAAAAATTACGATTCAATAATCGTATTTATTTGTTTGAATAATTGACCATCACTTAGAAATGCTCCCTGCTGAATTAATCCAAAAATAGAAGCATTTCTTTCTTCGGTAAATTCTTTTTTACCTACTTTCATTTCAATGGTTTCAGTAAACATATTGTCACTCAGCCACTGCAATCCTTCTTTGGTTAGAAAATCAGTTTCTGGAACCAATGATTTTAAGACTATAGAATTGATATACGTGTCAAAACATTGAAAAAGGAAAATATGGTTTTTCGAAAAATGTTCTAAATATTGTGCTCGAGCTAGAACTCCTTCCCAAATTAAATCAGAGAAAACATCAAGCTCTTGTTCAGCTATTTCTGGTTTTTCTATTTTTAATTTATCCCATTCGGCTTTATCAATTGTTTGGGTTGCCAAAAAGTTTACGAACTCAGGATGTAATTCTTCGAATTGTTCTTTTGTAAGTCTTGAGTATTTCATAGGTTTTAGCAAGTTGGAAGTTAGAAGTGAAAGGTTGTAAAAAAATCAAAAAAAAATCCCAATCTCCTAAGAGTTGGGATTTTTTACATGTTTTAGAAATTATGCTTTTTCAGCAACAATTTCATATGGCAATTCTATGATTACATCTCTGTGTAACCTTACGGTAGCAGCATATTTACCAGTACGTTTAACGATACCAGAAGTAATAAATTTTCTATCAATTACTTGACCACCTTTAGCTAAAGCATCAGCTATGTCAATATTTGTAATAGAACCAAAAAGTTTTTCACCTCCAGCTTTCGCTGAAATTTTAATTTCGATAGCTTTTAAAGCTTCAGCCAATGCTTTTGCATCGTTTACCACTTTAGCTTCTTTGTGCGCTTTTTGTTTTAAATTTTCAGCTAAAACTTTTTTTGCCGATGGAGTTGCTAAATGTGCAAATCCTTGAGGAATTAAAAAATTACGACCGTAACCAGCTTTAACTGTAACTACATCATCTTTAAATCCTACGTTTTGAACGTCTTGTCTTAATATAAGTTCCATGTTGTTGTCCTTATTATAGAAGTTAGGTTTCCTTTATCGGAAAACCAACAACTGATTTTTTTTAAATTATTTTAATAAATCTGCCACATATGGCATTAACGCTAAATGTCTCGCTCTTTTTACCGCAACTGACACTTTTCTTTGGTATTTTAATGAAGTTCCTGTTAAACGACGTGGTAAAATCTTACCTTGTTCGTTTACGAATTTCAATAAAAAGTCTGCATCTTTATAATCAATATATTTGATTCCAGATTTTTTGAAACGACAATATTTTTTAGTTTTGTTAGTTTCAATGTTTAAAGGAGTAAGATATCTGATATCTCCATCTTTTTTTCCTGAAGCGGATTGTTGTAGTGTTGCCATGATTACGCTTTTGCTGCTTTTAATTTAGTTCTTCTTCTTTCTGCCCAAGATATTGCATGCTTATCTAAACTTACAGTTAAGAAACGCATTACTCTCTCGTCACGTCTAAATTCAGTTTCAAAAGCAATTAAAACTTCTCCTGCAACTTTGAATTCGAATAAATGGTAAAAACCACTTTTCTTGTTTTGGATTTCGTAAGCCATCTTTTTCAAGCCCCAATCCTCTTTTGATACCATTTCTGCTCCTCTGGACGTAAGAAATTCTTCGAATTTGCTCACTGTTTCCTTTACCTGAACTTCAGATAAAACGGGATTTAAAATGAAAACAGTTTCATAATGATTCATAAAAATATATATTAATTTGTTAATTTTTGCAAAAATAGTCTTTTTTTTTAAATAAACAAGCAAAAAGTAATTTTATTCGTTGTATGGCAAAAAAAACCGACAAACGTTAGGTTTATAAGAAAAAACGTTTTACTTTCGTCGAACCAAATCTATAATACAATAAAATTATGAAACTAAATTGTGTAGTTGTCGATGATAGCTCTATCCAGAGGATGATCATTGCAAAGTTAGTGAATAATCATCCAAATTTACATTTAATTGGAGATTTTTCTAATGCAATTGAAGCAAAAAATTGCATGTCTGTACACTCCGTAGACCTAATATTTCTAGATATAGAAATGCCGGTCATAAGCGGTTTTGATTTTTTAGACGGTTTAAAAGTGAAACCTCAAATCATTTTTATCACGTCTAAGGCTGAATACGCTATGAAAGCTTTCGATTATGATGCAACAGATTACCTACAAAAACCTATTGCTCTTGATCGTTTTAATGCTTCTGTAAAACGCGCCATGGATTTTCATATTCTAAAGAATGAAAATCAAGATGAAGATGGAGAACACATTTTTATTAAGAGTAATCTTAAAAAATTAAAAGTGTTTACTTCAAAAATTAAATGGATTGAAGCTTTTGGTGATTATGTAAAAGTAGTTACCGAGGAAGATAGCAACCTAGTGCTTTCTACTATGAAGTCTTTTGAAAACGATTTGTCGAAAGATAAATTTATTCGAGTCCATAAGTCCTATATCATTAATATTGATAAGGTAGAACGATTTAATAGTAAGTTTGCTGAAATTGGAATAACAAAAATTCCTTTGAGTAGAAACAAGAAAGAGGATCTTGTTCGCGCCTTAGCAATAAATTAATAAAAGTCTACATTCACAGCTGTTTTTATAGCTTTGAATTGAGCAACAGATTCAAAACTATTCAGAATTTTCTGGATAGTTTTTTTTGTGACTTGCAAGGATTGATTTTGAGGAATCTTAATCATTATCGTTCTGATATATTCATTTCTAATGCGGCTTATTGGTGGTTCTTCTGGTCCTAGAATTGGAATACTCATATTTTGTTGCAATACTTGAAATAGCCACATTGCACCTGTTTTCAATTTTTCGAAATCACGATGTTTTAAAGTAAGCTTAATTAATTTGAAATACGGTGGATATTTATAAATTTGTCTTTCGTATAATTGCTCTTTATACATACCTAAATAATCATTTTGAGTAACTTGTTGAATCGTATTGTGATTTGGATTATAAGTTTGAATAATTACTTTTCCTCTTTTTTCAGAACGACCTGCACGGCCCGCTACTTGTGTCATCATTTGAAAGCTTCTTTCAAAAGCCCGAAAATCAGGATGGTACAACATATTATCGGCATTCATGATTCCAACTAAACTTACATTATCAAAATCTAATCCTTTGGCGAGCATTTGTGTTCCTACTAAAATATCAATTTCTCTGTTTTTAAAACTGTCGATTATTTTTTCGAAACCAAATTTTCCACGAGTCGTGTCCTGGTCCATTCTTCCAATTTTGGTGTTTGGAAAAAGAGCTACTAATTCTTGCTGAATTTGTTCGGTTCCAAAGCCTTTTGTTATCAGGTGTACACTTGAACAGGCATGGCAACTCGTTGGATTTGCCATTGAATAGCCACAATAATGGCATCGCAACTGGTTTTTATGCTTATGATACGTTAAACTCACGTCGCACTGCGGGCATTGAGGCACATGACCACAAGTCATACATTCTACGACGGGAGAAAACCCTCTTCGGTTTTGAAATAAAATCACTTGACTCCCATAAGATAATGCAGTAGTTATTTCTTCTAGTAAAGTATCGCTAAAATGGCCCGACATTTTTTTACGAAAATATTTGTCTTTTAAATCGACTAACTCAATTTCTGGCATTACGGCATTCCCGAAGCGTTCACTAATTTCGATTAAACCGTATTTTTGGGATTGTGCATTATAATACGTCTCAATACTTGGTGTAGCAGATCCTAAAAGTACTTTGGCTCCGCCCAGATCGGCATTAGCTCCGCTCAGTTCGCTATTGGCTCGGTTGCCACGTGTTGATTGATGAAAATTAGACAATACAATAGCAGCATCACGAGCATGATATCTTGGTGACGGGTCTTGCTGCTTAAATGTTTGTTCATGCTCTTCATCTACAATAATAAGCCCTAAATTAGAATAGGGCAAAAATAAAGCTGACCTCGCTCCTATTACTATTTGCGATTTCGGAGAATTCTCTAAAACTTGTTTCCAAACTTCAACACGCTCATTGTTATTGTATTTTGAATGGTAAACCGCCACTTTGTTTCCGAAATATTCACGTAATCGACTTACTAATTGTGTAGTTAGAGCGATTTCTGGTAACAAATACAAAACTTGTTTTTCTTGTTGAATATATTCTTCTATAAGTTGAATATAAATTTCGGTTTTTCCGCTAGAGGTAACGCCATGTAATAGACAAACCTCTTTATTTATAAATTCCGATTTTATTTCTTGAAAAGCAATTTCTTGTGCAGCGCTTAATTGCAAAGCTTCTTCTTTAACTTTTCCGTTAAAATTTACTCGATCTTCTTGAATATAATATTCTTCAAAAATTTGTTTATCGATAAGTGCTTTTACAACTGCAACTGTTGAATTTGCGACTTGTACAATCTCTTTTACAGTAATTGATTTTTTTAATGTGGCTTGTAATTGAAAATAACTTAAGATTATTTCTTTTTGTTTGTTTGATTTTAGTGATTCTAAAAGTTGACTCAATCCTTCATTCGATTCGTATTTTGAATCCAGACGAATGTAGCGAACTAATTTTGGCTTATACGCTTCAGTTATTTCTTCTTGTAAAACCAAGATTCCTTTATCAATTAACTTTTGAATAACAGGTAAAACATTTTTCTTGTTTAAAATTGAAGCAACATCATGTACTTTAAGAGAAGATTGCTGTTGTAAAGCTTGGTAAACTAGAAACTCATCATCTGAAAGTTGACTTTCATCAACAAAACCATCATTTTTTTGAGAAATAATAGTTTCACTTTCCAAAAGAAAAGCACTGGGCATAGCACCTCGATATACATCGCCAATAGCACACATATAATAGGACGCTATCCATTGCCAATGTGAAATTTGGATTTCGTTTACAATAGGTTTTTCGTCTAGAATTTGATGTATTTCTTTAGCATCGTATAAAATGGGTTTATTTTGATGCAACTCGATAACTAGCGCAGTATAAATTTTACTTTTACCAAAAGGAACTGCTAATCGCATTCCTTTTTTTATATAATAAAATTCGGCTTCCGAGACGCTGTAAGTAAACGTTTTGGTTAGGGAAAGCGGTAAAATTACTTCTACAAAGTACATTTTTTTGTTTGATATTTTTTATTTAAATTGCTATTGCGATTTTACCCGATACCAATATTGTGTTCTTCCGAATAATGAAAATCCTATATAGCCCCGTACTTTAAGTTGGTCTTTAGATTCTAGAGTAATGAAGCATTTATAAAGCCTTCCGTGTTTAGGATCTAAAATTTTTCCTGAATTGTATTCAAATCCATCTTTGATTAACCCTTTTATAACTGTCATCCCAATAATTGGTTTGTCTTTATCTTCGCCAGAGCAATTACTACATACTTTGTGGCGATCTTTTGGGTTTAAAATATCAAGCACTTTCCCGTAAATTTTCCCTTCAATTTCATAAATCTCAAGAATAGCTAATGGTTTTCCAGTCACATCATCTATTGCTTTCCATTTGCCAGTAACAACTTGAGCGTTTATGACTAATGGTAGTAATAAAAGTAATATATGATACTGGATTTTATTCATTAAAATGATGGATTTTATATAAATGTTGCAACTTATTCGTAAAAGTGATTAATTTGAATTTTTCTTTTTTAATTTCTCTATAGAAGCATTCAATTCAAATCCTAGAAGAAGGATCATACAATTTATCCAAATGTAAAACATCATAATTAATAATGTTCCTATTGAACCATACAATTCATTGTATTTTGAAAATTTAATGACCCAAATTCCAAATATATATGACGATAGAATAATAAGTACAGTAGTAAATACTGAACCTATAGAAATAAAGGCTCTATTTTTATGGTTTATAGTTCCAAACTTAAAAAGTATAGATGTAGTTATCAGAATCATAAGGATTACAAATGCATAACGCCCTAAAACAATTAAAGGAATAGAATCGCTTACTACATCTTGAATAATAGTTTGTTGAATTAAAACCTCAAAAACAACGATAATCGCTACTGTAACCAATAAAAGTAAAGACAGTAGTAATGACATTCCTAAAGCAACCAAATATTGATGAAAAAAACCTCTTTTATTTAGTACATGTCGAGAAGATTCAAAACCACCTAATATTCCGTTTAAGCCGTTTGCCATTAAGAAAATAGACAATAAAAATCCAGAAGATAATAATCCTGAATGACTATTGTTTAGAATATCGCTTATGATTTTATAAATTGCATCATAAGTATTTGGAGGAACTCCTTCTTTTACAAATTCTAGAAAATCAACCTGAAATCCTTCTATAGGTATATATGGAATTAGATTTAAAATGAACAGTGCAAAAGGAAACAATGCCATAAAAAAACTAAAAGCTACAGCACTGGCGTGATAAGATAATGCGCCTTCTACTATTCCTAAAATATAAAATTCTAATAAATCATAAAACGACAACCCTTGTAGCCAAGGAAGTTTTATCATCTTTAATACCTGTATTAGGTTTCTGACTATAGGAATTCTCTTTAATTTAATTTCTATTTCTTGCGACATGAATGGAGTCTTGATTTATTATTTTCTAAACATCTAAATTTATTCAGTTGCCTTTAAACTTAAATCCATATTGTGAACAGAATGTGTTAATGCTCCTGAGGAAACATAATTTACACCACATTCTGCATAATGACGAACGGTAATTTCATTGATATTTCCTGACGATTCCGTTTGGCATTGATTACCAATTAACTGAACTGCCTTTCTTGTGTTTTCATAATTAAAGTTATCTATTAAAATTCTATGAACGCCATCGTTTTTTAAAATTTCTTTTATTTCTTCAAGATTTCTTGCTTCTACAATAATCTTTAAATCGAGATTGTTCACTTTTAGAAAAGATTTTGTTTTTTGAATGGCCATTGTAATTCCTCCAGCAAAATCATTATGATTATCCTTAAGCATAATCATGTCGTATAAAGCAAAACGATGGTTCTCACCTCCACCTATTGTAACTGCCCATTTTTCACAAGCACGAAAACCAGGTGTTGTTTTTCGAGTATCGAGAATTTTAGTGTTGGTTCCTTCTAAGAGTTTAACGTAATTATTCGTTTTTGTTGCAATTGCAGACATCCGTTGCATAGAATTGAGTACTAATCGTTCTGCTTTAAGAATAGATTGTGAACAGCCAGAAACATGAAAAACTACATCGCCATATTTTACAGGCATTCCATCTTGAATAAAAACTTCGAATTGAAGATTGCAATCTATATATTCAAAAATCATTTTTGCGAAATCAACACCTGCAATTATGCCTTCATCTTTTACTAATAACTTTGCTTTTCCTGTTGCAGATTTTGGAATGCAAGCCAAAGAACTAAAATCTCCAGGGCCAACATCTTCACGTATCGCATTTTTTATAATGAGTTGCAATTCATTCTGAAACTGAGCTTCTGTTATCATTATCATAAAAATTTTAATAATGCTAAAATAGAATATATTTTGTGGATTTGAAAATTTAAGTCTTATAATGCCGTATTTATATTTTTACTAAAGTTCAATTCATAAAAAAAGGAACTCTGATGTAAAGTTCCTTTTTAATCTTTAAGTTTTTAATTATTCTTTTATAAATTGTAATGTTTTAGAAGCGTTCTCTTTAACAATTTTAATTAAATAAAAACCTTTAGTATAAGAGCTTGTATTTATTTTTAAATCGGCACTGGTTTGAACATTTCTATTTTCGATTTCTTGTCCTAAAGTATTATAAATTGTATAGCTATTAGGCAATTCTGACCGTAAAACTGAAATATTCAACACGTTTTTAGTAGGATTTGGAAACAAATAAATACCATTCAAATAATCAAATTTATTAGATGATAAAAGTGGTGAACATGCATTCGAAGTTTTTAACTCTTTTCTTCTAGGAGAATTATTCATTACAGCTGTAATCCTTTCTTTTTGATTTAAAGTAAAGATATTCATACAGGCATCTTCGGTATAATCCATATAATTTTCATTCATATCCCTACCTGGTTTAGTTTTACAAGTATCAAAAGTACCGCACTCATAATGTTCATAACCTGACTGCGGAGTATCTGCACAGTAATCGGTTGCACTGCAATCTGTTTTACCAGTATCAGGATTTCCGTTTCCATCACCCCAAATGTGAACAAGACCAAAACAATGGCCAATTTCGTGCGTAGCTGTCCTCCCTTTATCATACCCTTGTGAATATGGACCAGTCGCAATATCTGAAGTGCCAAAATTTCTATAATCAATAATTACACCGTCAGTATTAGCGGCTCCTCCATCAACGTCAATTCCTGTCAAGCTGGAAGTACTCGGAAATTGAGCATATCCTAAAGTTCCATACTGTTCAGTATTATTATCATCTGAAAAATAAACTGTCCAAATATTAAAATACTTCTTTGGATCCCATTGTGTAGCCGCTTTCATATTTTCAGTTTCATCCATAGTTGCGTATTGTTCTGTTGACCTTTTTATACGATCTATACCATTCGTTGCAGTTCCATTAGGCTTTCTTTGAGCCATACAAAACTCTATTTCAATATCGGCTCCTACTGGATTTGTGTTGTAACCTAGAGTCCCAAGTTGTCTTCTGAAATCTTGATTTAAAACTGTAATTTGTGATAGAGCCTGGGCATCAGTGATGTTTTCTTCAACCCCAATGGCATTTCCATTATGAATAATATGAATTACTACTGGAATTGTAATAATAGTAGCTGCTGTTTTTTGTACGTATTGATTTTTTTTAAGTTCAATTATTTTAGGAGCAATCCAATTTTCAAATTCATCCTTAGTTGCTCTTTTAGGGTTTTTTAATTTTAAATATTTTTCATATTCAACCGATGAACAACGAACTTTTCCAGAAGGAGATCTTTTTGAAATAGAAATATTATTCTGACTGTAAGAAAAATGTATGAAAAATAGACTTAGTATTAAAAATAAAATGTGAATTTGGGTGTTTTTTTTCATGATTTGGAATTAACAAACGATACCTTAGAAATTATAAATACAATATTATATCTTTATGTCAAGATTAAAATTTAGCATACAAATGTAAGGATATTTTAATATTGTATCTTATGAATTAAAAATTTAACAATTAATAAGGTTAAATATCGAATTTAATTTAATTTCGATACAAATTAAAAAAAACAAACTAAATTAGTGTGGATTATTTAATTGATTAATTTATGTATAGAATCATTTATTATGAGTTCATGAGTAAATCTTTTAGAAGAAAATGAAATTGATTCGCTTCTAAACATTCTAGAAGAAGTAATATCAACAATGAAATAACTGGAGTTTTGCTTTATATTGAAGGAGAAGAAGATGTTATAAAATTCTTTTTGAAAAAATAAAAAAGTACTCTTATCATAAAAGAATTATTTGTGTTTTTAATGAAAAGGTTAAAGAAAAACAATCCTCAGATTGGTCAATTGATTTTCATATAATTAATTATAAAAAACTAATATAAAATATTTTTTTTGATACTTTTAGCAGAACTGAATTAGCAAATATTAAAGATAAGACAGCTTCCATTTTGTTAAGTTCTTTTGTAAAATCACATAAAGACTATATCGCTTATTTGTAAATATAAATTGAAATTAAAAATATAATATGGCGTTAGCATTTGAAAATCAAATAGAAATAATTGAAGTAATGGAAGGGTTTTTAATTAATTCACGTCCGCCAGAAGAAATTAGAGACCAACTAGACCTTAATTATAGAATTGAAAATCAATGTGTTATTGTTTTTGAGATTCGTCCAAAATGGAATAATCCTACTGAAAAAATAGAATGTAAAATTGCTAAAGCAACCTACATTCAAAAAGATACCACTTGGGCAGTTTTTTGGTTTATGTCAGACATGAAATGGCATGGCTACAAGCCAAATTTAAAAGTAAAAAGCTTAAAGGAATTCATAAAAGTCATAAATGAAGACAAGCACGGTTGTTTTTGGGGGTAAACGTTTGCCTTTGGCTTTTTAAGAATACATCTTGATTCTCAATTCCTGTACTCTTTCATCATCTAAATAATCATCAAAAGTCATGTAGCGGTCTATAGCACCTTTTGGAGTTAACTCAATTACCCTATTCCCAACTGTTTGAGCAAACTCGTGATCGTGTGTGGTAAAAATAACAGAACCTTTAAAGTTTTTCAATGAATTATTGAAAGCCGTAATCGATTCCAAATCCAAATGATTCGTTGGTTCGTCTAACATTAATATATTGGCGCGTTCCATCATCATTCGAGAAAGCATACAACGTACTTTTTCGCCTCCAGATAATACACGGCTTGTTTTTAATGCTTCTTCACCAGAAAAAATCATTTTGCCTAAAAAACCGCGAATATTTACTTCTTCTCGTTCTTCTTCTGTTTTTGCCCACTGACGCAACCAATCGACTAAAGAATAATCATTTTCGAAAAAAGAGTGATTGTCTAGGGGCAAATAAGCTTGATTGGTAGTAATTCCCCAATCATAAGTTCCTGAATCTGGTTTCTGATTGCCATTTAAAATTTCATAAAAAGCAGTACACGCTCTAGAATCTTTAGAGAACAATACGATTTTATCGCCTTTAGCCATATTTAAATCGACATTTGTAAACAAATTTTCTCCATCAGTTGAAGCGCTTAGATTTTGAACATTCAAAATTTGGTCTCCAGCTTCTCGTTCCTGATCAAAAATAATTGCTGGATATCTTCTGCTTGAAGGTTTTATCTCAGAAATATTTAATTTAGAAATCATCTTTTTACGAGAAGTAGCTTGTTTTGATTTGGCTACGTTTGCACTAAAACGACGGATAAACTCTTCTAGTTCTTGTTTCTTTTCTTCGGCTTTTTTATTTTGCTGTGCCCTTTGCTTTGCGGCTAACTGACTAGATTCATACCAAAAAGTATAGTTTCCTGAATAGTGATTTATTTTTCCAAAATCGATATCAGAAATATGTGTACAAACGGCATCAAGAAAGTGACGATCGTGAGAAACTACAATAACTGTATTTTCATAATTAGCAAGAAAATTTTCTAACCAAGCGATAGTTTCAAAATCTAAATCGTTGGTTGGCTCATCCATAATTAACAAATCGGGATTACCAAAAAGCGCTTGTGCTAAAAGCACACGAACTTTTAATTTCCCATCTAAATCAGCCATTAATGTGTAATGATATTCCTCTGAAATTCCTAGATTAGATAACATTGCTGCTGCATTCGAATCGGCATTCCAACCATTCATTTCTTCAAATTGCACTTGCAACTCCCCTATTCTATCAGCGTTTTCATCATTATAATCCAGGTAGAGAGCGTCCATTTCCTTTTTTACAGCAAATAAAATTTTATTACCCATCATTACCGTTTCTAAAACCGAATGTTCATCAAAAATATTATGGTTTTGGTTTAAAACCGACATTCGTTTTCCAGGCTCCAAATGAACATGACCCGAAGTTGGATCAATATCGCCAGCAATTATTTTTAAAAATGTAGATTTACCAGCACCATTGGCTCCAATAACACCATAAATATTTCCATGGGTAAATGTGGTATTTACTTCGTCAAATAATATTCTTTTGCCAAACTGAACTGATAAATTATTTATTGCTAACATGAAATCTTTATTATTAAATTTTTTGCAAAAGTAGAAAAAATATTGAAGCTAAATACCTTAAAAAGCTACAATTCTAATAAGGATTTATTTAACTATGTATTAACAGTAATATTAACATCAACTAAATATTTTTGTATGATAACCTAGTCTCAAATGCATTTTAAAAACGCTACACATTACCTCTTTTTTTCTCTAACATGTATTACTTTTTTTAGTTCCTGTAATAAAGAGTTTAAAGGAGATAATTATACTGCCTATTTTGGTGGAGAAGTTACCAATGCAAATAATCCTTATATTTTATTTTGTAGAGATTCAGAAGTTATTGACACCCTTAAAATTGATGCTAACAATCGTTTTTTTATAAAATTTGATTCACTGACTCCAGGTTTGTATACCTTTAAAAATGAACCCGAATACCAATACGTTTATTTTGATAAGAATGATAGTATAATGGTTCATATTAATTCAAAAGAGTTTGATGAATCTATTGTTTATTGTGGTAGAGGAGATGAAAAAAACAATTTTTTAATGGACTTGTATCTCAAAAACGAAAAAGACAGAAGCACTCTATTTGATGTTTTTGATTATGATTTTCAGAAATTTAATAAAAATATAGATTCCGTCTATGCAATTTCTGAAAAGTATTACACCACAAAAAAAGAGCACATAAAATGGAGTGATGGCTTTGATACTTTCGCAAAAGCGGCTTTAGATTTTCATTATTTTTCAAAAAAAGAAATGTATCCAATAATTCATAAAATCAGAACGGGAATCGATTTATATGAAGATTTACCAAAAAATTATTATGATTTTAGAAAATCAATCAATTTTAATTGTAAAGAGTTAGCGAATTTTTCTCCTTATATTATGTATTTATCTCACATGTTGAATAATGTAGGTAGTATAAATTATCACAATCATTTTTCAGATTTAGATTTAGAATTAAAAACAAATATCAATAAACTTAATATTGCCGATACCTTAATTAAAAACAAAAAAGTAAAAAACACGATTCTTAACAACATTGCTTTTTCTTATTTATTAGAAGATCAAAATATGGTTAATAATCAAAAATTTCTTGAAATTTATAATAAATACTCTACGGATAAAAGTAAGAAAAATGAAATTCAAAAAATTGGTCATGCCATTCAATTGCTAAAAGTTAGAAATGCATTACCTGAAGTTATGTTAATAGATAAAGATCGAAATATACTTTCATCTAATTCATTTCTTAAAAAGAAAACAGTAATTTTCTTTTGGACAGAAAAACTAACTTCTCATTTAATTGCTGCCCACAAAAAAATTGCAGACCTTAAATTAAAACATCCTGATTATCAATTTATTGCTATAAGTTTAGACAACAATCAAAACGAATGGAATACTAATTTATTAAAATATCAATTTGATACTTGTATCGAGTTAAGAAGCTATGATTTTGAAGATCTTAAAGCCAAATGGGCGATTATGAAAGTACATAGAGCAATAGTTTTAAACTCTGATACTACAATTAAAAATGCCTTTACAAATATATTTGATGTGAATTTTGAAGCTAATTTGAAGTAAAATTATTCACTTTTAATAGTAATACAAACAAAAAGCGATTTTCAGATTATGAAAATCGCTTTCTTATTTCTTGCTTGTTCTTAATAATGTGAAAAAAATTATTTATTTCCTTTTTCAAAATCGGCAATAAACTGAGCCAGACCTATATCAGTTAAAGGATGTTTTAACAAACCATGAATTGCAGAAAGTGGTCCCGTCATCACATCAGCACCTATTTTAGCACAATTTACGATATGCATTGTGTGTCGAACAGAAGCTGCAAGAATTTGGGTTTCGTAACCATAATTATCATAGATTAATCGAATTTCTTCAATAAGTGCTAAACCATCTGTAGAAACGTCATCTAAACGGCCTATAAAAGGAGAAACATAAGTTGCTCCAGCCTTAGCAGCTAATAAAGCTTGCCCGGCAGAAAACACTAAAGTTACATTAGTTTTAACGCCTTTATCAGAAAAATATTTAGCAGCCATAACACCTTCTTTGGTCATTGGCAATTTAACCACTATTTGTTCGTGCAAATCAGCCAGCTCCTCGCCTTCTTTAATCATTCCTGCAAAATCTAAAGCATTAACCTCGGCACTTACATCACCGTCAACAATATTACATATATCAACATAATGTTTCAAAATACTGTTTTTACCAGTAATTCCTTCTTTTGCCATCAAACTTGGGTTAGTCGTCACTCCGTCTAAAACTCCTAAGGCTTGTGCTTCTTTAATTTGAGCTAAATTAGCTGTGTCTATAAAAAATTTCATATGTATACTTATATTTAATGTTTATTTTTTAGGGCGTAACCCGTAATTTGCTCGTTTCCTCGCAACTTCGGGTCAGGCTTTACGCTACAATCTTTTCCTAAGAAAGGAAAAGGATTTCCGCTTCAATCCTTTACGCGAGTGCAAAATTACAATTTATAATGATTCATTAGCATTTTTTCATACACTTTATCAGGCAGTATTCTTTTTAGTACAATGGAGAACTTTTGCATAAACAATCCTACTTTATAATGAATTTTAGGATTTGGGTTTTGAATAATCGAATAAATTGCTTCTGCCATTTCATTAGGATTACTGCCATTATCAACATGATCATCCATCATTTTCAAGATATTTCCGTACGGAATTTCATATGCTGATCCTTTAATCAATGGAGCGTGAAATCGTCCAGTAGCAATATTGGTAGCAAAATCTCCTGGAGCAACATTCGTAATCTGAATGCCAAATGATTTGACTTCCATGCGTAAAGCTTCTGTAATTAATTCTAATGCTCCTTTAGAGGCTGAGTAAACACTGCGATATGGTAACCCCATGTAACCTGCAATTGAAGTTATATTGATTATTAATCCTGAATTTTGAGAGCGCATTTGAGGTAAAACCGCTTTCATGACTTCTATTGGTCCGAAAAAATTGGTATCAAAATTATTCCTAATTTCTTCTGTTGGGATTTCTTCTAATGGTCCAGTGATTCCCACTCCAGCATTATTGATAACTATATCTAAACGACCAGAAATTGATATTACTTTGGCAATTGCCTCTTTTATACTTTCTATATTTCTAACATCTAAAGCGAGTAGCGGAAAAATAGAATTAGTGATTTTTTCAGGATTTCGACTGCTGCCATAAACAACAAGACCTTTATGATGCAGAAATTCTCCTACAGCTTTTCCTATTCCTGATGAACCACCGGTAATGAGAACTACTTTGTTCATTGTTTAATTTAAAAGTGTAAATGTAGTTATTTTGATTCTTTAATTAAAATAACTACAGAATCCTAAAAATCATCTTTAGCCCCGAGTGCTTCGCCAGTTCGCTTTGCTAGTGTGAGACAAATAGCTCGTGTCGTAGGAACGACTATAGGCGATAGCGGGAATATGATTGCTAAAATGCCGAAAATAGATGCTCCGAATTACTCAAAAAAAAATCCTCCGAAAAGGAAGATTAAAAAAAGGCAAGCGACCTACATCGCACCGCTCAACCACATACCTTTGCTATGTTCCCATCCTGGAGGAGTTTGCAGGAGCTGGTCGTGTAGGACTTGCCGGTGCAAATATACAATCTTTTTGTATTTTTGCAAATGGAATTAAACTTATAAATTACTATTGTATATTGCAGCTTTAAAATTAGACTAATGAAAAACCATAACATTCTATTAATCATTTTATTAGGTATAACTCTTTTTTCTTGTGGAAGTAAAGGAAAAGATTCAGCAAGCTATTTTAGCTTTAACTCATCGGAATTTAAGGAACAATTTAAACCCAATGAATCCTTATTTCTTGAAATTCTAAATACTCAAAACAAAGAAATTGACAGTATTATTTATTATGTAAATGATGTAAAAATAGCTTCTAAAAAAGGAGTTGAAAAAGTTCGTTTTGACTTTAAAGGGAAAAAGTTAGGGTATCAAAACTTGAAAGCTTTAGTCTATTTTGAAGGTGAAAATGTTGAGACTACTGTAAGAATTGAATTGGTTTCGGATGTAGAACCGAAGTTGTTAACCTATAAAATAGTGAATACTTTTCCACATGATACTACTTCATACACTGAAGGTTTAGAATTTTTTAGAGATACTTTATATGAAAGTGGTGGGCAATACAATAGATCTAAACTTTTTAAAACAGATTATAAAACTGGAAAAGTTTATAGGAACTTAAAAATTGACGACCAATATTTTGCTGAAGGAATTACTATTTTAAACAATAAAATTTTTCAATTAACGTATAAAGAGCTTAAAGGTTTTGTTTATAATGTGGATACTTGGAAGGTAGAAAAAACATTTTCTTACGACAAACAAATTGAAGGTTGGGGAATGACAAATGACGGAAAATATTTGTATCAATCAGATGGAACTGAGAAAATCTGGAAAATGAATCCTGAAACTCAAAAGATGATTGATTATATTAATGTGTATACAAACAATAGTAAAATTAAAAGTGTAAATGAATTGGAATGGATAAAGGGAAAATTGTACTGTAATATTTGGCAAAAAGATGCTATTGCAGTTGTTAATCCCAATAGCGGAACTGTCGAAGCCATTTTAAATCTAACCGATTTAAGAAAAAAATTAAAATATAGTAGAGCCGAAGTTTTGAACGGAATTGCCTTTAACCCAAAAACAAATTCCATTTTTGTTACTGGTAAATATTGGGATAAAATGTTTGAGATTAAGGTTGCGGAATAAATAATTATTAAATAGAAACCTTAAAATGTAATTTTTAAGGTTTCTTTAATGTATCTGTTTTTAAGCAATCACTGCTGTAAATTCTATTTCAACCAAATATTCAGGAGCTACTAGTTTACTTACTTCATAAAAACCTGTAGTTGGTTTTATGTCTTTAAAGAAAGTGGCATGAGCTGTTGCTACAGCTTCAAAAGTTGTGATGTCAGTAGTGAATATTCGGGTACGAATCACGTCTTTCATACTTACATTTAAATCTTCAAGTACTTTTTCTATCCGCTCTAAAATATTGATAGTTTGTGCAAAAGCATCATTTGCTTTTACTTTTTCTCCATCAACAATAGCTACCGTTCCAGAAACTTCAACAATGTTACCAATTCGAACTGCACGACAGTAACCCATTTTGTCTTCCCATGGTGAACCTGTCAATATATTCTCTCTTTTCATTTTTTGTTTATTAATTGATTTGTATAAAAATTTTACCTATTCTGAACTTTAATATTTGTTATGTAACCAGAAAAAAATGTTACCAATTATTGTTTTTTCTTTTTTGGAGTCGAAGTAATTAATATATTTACAAACTTATTCTCAGTAGGATTGTAAGTCATTTTATTTTCCTGTGTTTTATTTTTCAGAATCACATCGCCTTCTTTTGTTAAACTTAAAGCAAAACCTTCATTTCTTACTTTTTGTATGGTTTCAGAAACAGTTTGCTTGGCATCTAAGAAATGAATTTCTTTAATTTTAGTGACCGTTTGCGTATTAGATAACAATTTAGTTTTAGAAGTCACATCGCAAATCTCGGTTAATGTTGTTGTTGCATCTTCCGTTTTTAATTTGGTTTCAGTAATTTTATTTTCTATCCAAGACACACTATACAACTTTATCCCTTTAGCCATAAAAGGTGAAATTTTACATTGTAAAGGCAATTTGTTTTCTTCAAACTTTTTTAATAAAATGGTATCCTTTTTTCCGCCTTTATTTGTTATGAATAGATAAAAATTATTTTTAACAACCTCAGCAGAAATATTTTCGATTTTAGCAAGAGCATTTGATGAAGTTACTTTTTTAAAAGTTGAACTTTTTTGACTAAATGTAAAATTGCATAATAATAGCAATGTACAGAACAACAATATTTTTTTCATGATAAATTTAGATTTTCAATTATTACGAAAATACAAAATAATTTGACTTAAATTAAATAAAAAACCGAGACATTTGTGACTCGGTTTAGGATTGTGTGGTATTTAAAAAAATTAATCTTTTTGAGATTTTACAGCTAAGTTGTAAATAACTAAACCAAAACCAATTTTATTGATTGCATCGGCAATGTTGTATGCTACATCTACACTTCCTTTACCAAGGATGCTTGTGTACCATCCGTCAGTTCCTAACATATATCCTAATGGATAAATAGCCCACCCAACAAGTACAAACCAACATAAAATTTTGTGAGCTGCTAAAACATCACCACCAGCTGCTGCCGCTAATTTAGATGCGCTTCCTAACCAAATCTCATATACTATTACAAAATAAGCCAATCCAGAAATGCCCCCCCAAAGTGCTGCATTATCAGAATAAACAGTCTCTCCTAAGTAACCCGTAACAAGCATTACAATAGAAAGTGCAATCATTTTCCATAACAAATCAGTTTTTGCACCTGCAACTTTGAGTATCAAATAAAACTCTAAGCACATTAATGGCACCGTCAAAATCCAATCAACATAACGGAAAAAAGTTGGTGACTCTCCAATTTCAGCCCAATATTCTTTCATGTAAAAATAGTGTACTGCGGCAATAAATGTAATTAGACCTGACACTAAAACAGAAGTACGCCATTTTTTATCAAATTGATTTAATGATAAAAAGAAAAAAGCTGATGCAGCCATCATGGCCATACACCCTACAAAAAAAGTAAACCCTACATAATCATCTGGTAACATTTTAGTTACTAATGATGGAATAAACATTAAGTTTGTCATAATAAATAGTTTTTAGTTGTTAATAATAATAAATGTTTAAACAAACATACAAAAAATTAAACAAACAACAATGCATATTGTTTAATATTTTTTAACTAATTTTAAACAAAATTTATTTTAAATGAGTAAATATTCGAATTTTGCAATAGTAACTAGCTTTTTTGGATTATGGATAAATTCATATCTACCTGATAATGTCCAAGTTTGGGTAGGTTATATATTGATTTTTACTTTTGGTATCCTACATGGCGCAAACGATTTAGAACTAATAAAAAATGTAAAGACGAAAGATAATACACTTCATTTTTATAAGGTACTAATGTATTATATAATTATTGTTCTAGCAGGAGCTGTTTTATTTTACATTATTCCTTGGCTAGCACTGACTTTATTTGTTTTAGTAAGTGGCTATCATTTTGGAGAACAACAATGGAATAAACACTTAAAATTAGAGAATCAGTTTGTAAAAATTGTATTTCAAATGTTGTATGGACTTATAATTCTCTTTTTGATTTTTTCATTTCATGTTAAAGAGGTGCAGATAATTATTACGGCCATTACAAGTCTAGTAATCCCAATTCCCTTTTTTTTTCTTGTTTTAAAAATTTTATTGATTTCATTTTTTTTATTAAGTTCTGTTTTTTACTTTAAAATTGCGACATTCAAAAACTATATTTTTAAAGAACTTTTTTATTTAATTATTTTTACTGTACTATTTAAAGTTTCAAGTCTTATTTGGGGTTTTGCATTGTATTTTATTTTTTGGCACAGTATCCCTTCAATAATTGATCAAATAAAGTTTCTTTTCGGGGAAGTCAGTTTAGAAAATTTAAAATTGTATTTCCGTTCTGCTTTTGTTTATTGGATCGTTTCACTTGCTGGTATAGCATTATTGTATTTTATTTTTAAAGATCAAAAAATATTTAATGCCTTGTTTTTTTCCTTCTTAGCTTCCATTACTTTTCCACATGTAATTGTCATTTTAAAAATGTTTGGAAAAAAATGATTTAATATTTAAACTCTTCAATTTCTTGAGGAGTTTTTTTATTCCTTTTTAAATTGTATAAAATTTGACAAAATAATAATTTTAATTTATTATGCGTGCATAGTATTTTTTATTACCTTTGATATCGTTATAGTAAAATTATGAAAGATAAAACGATAGATTATATTCTTCGGTCTACTTGGCAGGCAGTTGCTAGACTATACAACGAAGAAGCGGCAAAATATGGGGCGACTATGGCGACGGGATTTGCATTATTAAGTATAGATAAAGAAGGTGGCACTCCATCAACTACATTAGGACCTAAAATGGGAATGGAAGCTACAAGCCTTACCAGAACTTTAAAGTCTATGGAAGAAAAAGGGCTTATTTATAGAAAACCAAATCCAAGTGATGGTAGAGGGGTTCTAATTTTTCTTACTGAACATGGCAAACAAAAAAGAGAACTCTCAAAAAATACTGTACTCAAATTCAATGAAACAATACGATTAAATGTAGATTCGGAAAAATTACAGCATTTTATTGAAGTCTCCGAAACCATAAATGAGCTAATACAATTTAAAAACATATTTAATCCTAACGAAAATAATAATGATGAAACGAATAATTAAAAAAGTGGCAGTTGTCGGATCAGGAATTATGGGGTCAGGAATTGCTTGTCATTTTGCTAACATTGGTTTAGAAGTGTTGCTTTTAGACATTATTCCAAATGCGCTAACGGAAGCTGAACAAAAAAAAGGACTTACTTTAGAAAGTAAAGTCGTTCGTAATCGCATGGTAAATGAACATTTGACCAATGCATTAAAATCAAACCCATCACCTATTTACAGTCAGAAATTTGCTAGCAGAATAACTACCGGAAATACTACTGATGATATGCCTAAAATTGCCAATTACGATTGGATTATTGAAGTAGTAGTAGAACGATTGGATATTAAAAAATTAGTCTTTGAAAAAATTGACATCTACCGTAAACCCGGAACATTAGTAACTTCAAATACCTCAGGTATTCCTATTCATTTTATGAGTGAAGGGAGAAGTGACGATTTTCAGGCACATTTTTGCGGTACACATTTCTTTAATCCTGCACGTTATTTGAAATTATTTGAAATTATTCCAGGACCAAAAACATCCCAAGATGTATTGGATTTCCTTTTCGATTATGGTTCTAAATATTTAGGAAAAACCTCAGTAATTGCAAAAGATACTCCCGCTTTTATTGGAAATCGTATTGGAATTTTCGGAATTCAGAGTTTGTTTCATTTGGTAAAAGATATGGGATTAACCATTGAAGAAGTAGATAAATTAACTGGTCCAGTTATTGGTCGACCAAAATCGGCAACTTTCAGAACTGTTGATGTAGTTGGATTGGATACTTTGGTGCATGTTGCCAACGGAATTTATGACAATTGTCCAAATGATGAAGCGCACGAACTTTTCAAATTACCAGATTTTATCAATAAAATGATAGAAAATAAATGGTTGGGAAGCAAAACAGGTCAAGGATTTTATAAAAAAGTAGACAAGGATATTTTGTCTTTGGATTTAGATGCATTGGAATATCGTCCAGCTAAAAAAGCTTCATTTGCAACCTTAGAATTAACCAAAACTATTGACAAACCTATTGATCGTTTCAAAGTTTTAGTAAAAGGAAAAGATAAAGCTGGCGATTTTTACAGAAAAAATTTCGCTGCCATGTTTGCCTATTGTTCTAATCGTGTTCCTGAAATAACTGACGAATTCTATAAAATAGATGATGCTATGAAAGCAGGTTTTGGTTGGGAAAATGGTCCGTTTGAAATTTGGGACGCCATTGGTGTTGAAAAAGGAATTGACTTAATGCAAGTCGAAGGATATCAACCTGCAAGGTGGGTAATCGATATGTTAGCTTCTGGAAGTTCTAGCTTTTATACTATTAAACATGGTGCGACTTATTTTTATAATATCCCAACAAAATCGCAAATCAAAGTACCAGGTCAAGATAGTTTTATCATTTTAAACAATATCCGCGAAAACAAAAAAGTATGGAGCAACAGTGGTGCTGTAATTACTGATATTGGAGATGGTATTTTGAATTTAGAATTCCAATCCAAAATGAACACCATTGGTGGGGATGTTTTAGCTGCCATCAATAAAGGAATCGATTTAGCGGAAAAAGAATACAACGGATTGGTTATCGGAAATCAAGCAGCCAATTTTACTGTCGGCGCCAATATCGGTATGATATTTATGATGGCCGTCGAACAAGAATACGAAGAGTTGAACATGGCTATTAAATATTTTCAAGACACAATGATGCGCGTGCGCTACTCGGCTACTCCAGTGATTGTTGCACCTCACGGAATGACATTAGGTGGCGGTTGCGAAATGACCATGCACGCCGACAGAGTTGTAGCTGCAGCTGAAAGCTATATTGGATTGGTAGAATTTGGAGTGGGTGTAATTCCCGGTGGTGGTGGATCTAAAGAGATGGCATTACGGGCATCCGATTTGTTCCATAAAAACGATGTAGAATTGAATGTTTTACAAGAATATTTCTTAGCCGTTGCGATGGCAAAAGTATCCACATCAGCTTATGAAGCATTTGATACCGGCGTTTTACAAAAAGGGAAAGATATAGTTGTAGTGAATAAAGATCGCCAAATTGCTGTTGCCAAACAAGTTGCTTTACAAATGGCAGAACAAGGCTATACTCAACCTATTCAACGTAAAGATGTAAAAGTATTGGGTAAACAAGCATTGGGAATGTTTTTAGTTGGAACCAATCAAATGGTAGCTGGAAAATACATCTCCGAACACGATTTAAAAATTGCTGACAAACTGGCTTATGTTATGGCCGGAGGAGATTTATCAGAACCTACTCTAGTATCCGAACAATATTTATTAGATATTGAGCGAGAAGCATTTTTGAGTTTATGCACGGAAAGAAAAACATTGGAGCGAATTCAATACATGTTAACTAAAGGAAAACCACTGAGAAATTAGATAATTGAAAATAGACGAAGAGATAATAGACTGTTTAGAAAAGTCTTTCATGTATATTCATTCTGTCTATATTCTCAAAAAATAAAAATATGAAAACAGCATATATAGTAAAAGCATATCGTACAGCAGTTGGAAAAGCTCCAAAAGGACTATTTCGATTTAAACGCCCTGATGAATTGGCAGCCGAAACCATTCAGTTCATGATGAATGAATTACCCGATTTCGACAAGAAACGTATTGACGACGTTATGGTGGGTAACGCCATGCCAGAAGCCGAACAAGGTTTAAATGTGGGACGCTTAATTTCCCTTATGGGACTAAAAGTGACCGATGTTCCTGGAGTAACAGTCAACCGTTATTGTGCTTCTGGATTGGAAACTATCGGAATGGCAACAGCAAAAATTCAATCAGGAATGGCCGATTGTATCATTGCTGGTGGAGCAGAAAGTATGAGTTTTATTCCAATGGGTGGTTACAAACCTACACCTGATTACGCTGTTGCAAAAGCAGGAAACGAAGATTACTATTGGGGAATGGGTTTAACAGCCGAAGCCGTTGCTAAACAATTCAATATTTCTCGTGAAGATCAAGATGCATTTGCATTCAATTCGCATCAAAAAGCATTAAAAGCGCAAGCTGAAGGCAAATTCGATAAACAAATTGTACCCATTACTGTTGAACAAACATTCATCAATGAAAATGGCAAAAAAGAAACCAAATCATATACCGTAACAAAAGATGAAGGACCAAGAGCCGATACCAATATGGCTGCATTAGGAAACTTAAAGCCAGTTTTTGCTGCCGATGGTTCTGTTACTGCTGGAAATTCATCGCAAATGAGTGATGGGGCAGCATTCGTTTTAATTATGAGTGAAGAATTGGTAAAAGAATTGAACCTCACCCCTATTGCTCGATTAGTGAATTTTGCATCGGCTGGTGTTGAGCCAAGAATTATGGGAATTGGACCTGTAAAAGCTATCCCAAAAGCATTAAAACAAGCTGGATTAACATTAAACGATATTGGATTAATAGAATTGAACGAAGCCTTTGCATCGCAAGCATTAGCAGTAACTAGTGAATTGAATTTAAATCCTGAAATTATCAATGTGAATGGTGGGGCTATTGCACTTGGTCATCCATTAGGTTGCACTGGAGCCAAATTATCGGTACAATTATTTGACGAAATGAAACGCCGTGGTGATAAATACGGAATTGTGAGCATGTGTGTTGGAACTGGACAAGGTTCTGCTGGAGTTTATGAATTACTATAATCAACCTAAATAAAAAATAAAGAAATGAGCGATATAACAAGAGGAGGACAATTCCTAGTAAAAGAAACCAAATGCGAAGATGTATTTACGCCAGAAGATTTCTCTGAAGAACAAATCATGATGCGTGATTCAGTTAAAGAATTTGTGGATAAAGAAATTTGGCCTTACAAAGACCGTTTTGAAAAGAAAGACTATGCCTTTACAGAAGAGACAATGCGTAAAGCTGGCGAAATGGGCTTTTTAAGTGTTTCCGTTCCTGAATCTTATGGTGGAATGGGAATGGGATTTGTGGATACTTGCTTGGTTTGCGATTATATTTCTGGAGCAACAGGTTCGTTTTCAACTGCTTTTGGAGCTCATACAGGAATTGGAACGATGCCTATTACATTATATGGAACCGAAGAACAAAAACAAAAATACGTTCCCAAATTAGCTTCTGGTGAGTGGTTTGGCGCGTATTGTTTAACGGAACCAGGAGCAGGAAGCGATGCTAATTCAGGAAAAACAAAAGCCGTTTTATCAGATGATGGAAAAACATATTCGATTACAGGTCAAAAAATGTGGATTTCTAACGCTGGATTTTGTTCACTATTCATTGTTTTTGCTAGAATTGGTGATGACAAAAATATTACTGGTTTCATTATTGAAAATGACCCAAGTAACGGAATAACAATGAATGAAGAAGAACATAAACTGGGAATTCGAGCTTCTTCTACACGTCAGGTTTTCTTTGCAGATACTAAAGTACCAGTTGAAAATATGCTTTCTGAAAGAGGAAACGGATTTAAAATAGCGATGAACGCGCTTAATGTTGGACGAATTAAATTAGCAGCTGCTTGTTTAGATGCACAACGAAGAGTAACCTCTAATGCGGTGAATTATGCTAACGAAAGAATTCAATTTAACACACCTATTTCTCAATTTGGAGCCATTAGATACAAATTAGCCGAAATGGCAACTTCTGCCTATGCTGGAGAAAGCGCCACGTATAGAGCCGCCAAAGATATCGAAACCCGAATCAAATTGCGAGAAGCCGAAGGAACATCACATCAAGAAGCCGAGTTAAAAGGTGTTGAGGAATTTGCTATCGAATGTTCGATTTTGAAAGTAGCTGTTTCAGAAGACGTTCAAAATTGTGCCGATGAAGGCATTCAGATTTATGGTGGCATGGGATTTTCAGAAGATACGCCAATGGAAAGTGCTTGGAGAGATGCACGTATTGCACGTATTTATGAAGGAACCAATGAAATAAACAGAATGTTATCGGTAGGAATGTTGATCAAAAAAGCCATGAAAGGTCATATTGATTTATTAGGTCCTGCTTCTAAAGTTCAAGAGGAATTAATGGGAATTCCATCCTTTGACACACCTGATTATTCAGTACTTTTTTCAGAAGAAAAAGAATTACTTGGGAAACTAAAAAAAGCGTTCTTAATGGTTGCTGGTGGTGCCGTTCAAAAATACGGTCCTGATTTAGATGGACATCAACAATTATTAATGGCTGCCGCCGACATATTAATCGAAATCTATATGGCAGAAAGCACCGTTCTTAGAACTGAAAAGTTAGCTAAAAAACAAGGTGAAGATAAAGTACAAGAACAAATAGCAATGGCAAAATTGTATTTGTACAAAGCTGTAGACATTGTTACTCAAAAAGGAAAAGAAAGCATTATCTCTTTTGCCGAAGGCGATGAACAACGTATGATGTTAATGGGATTACGCCGTTTTACAAAATATACTAATATGCCAAATATTGTAGGTTTAAGAGAAATAATTACTGCCAAGTTAGTGGCTGAAAATGGTTATTGTTTCTAATAAAATTAAATTATTTGTTGTAAAAAAACCGCAACTGTTGTCATAATCAGTGCGGTTTTTTTTATGAAAAAAAACTTGATTTAGAAAGTCTCTCCTGCATTTAAATAAAAAGCTTCGGAATTTCTACCCCATCCATAATTTGCAATAATATTGGTTCGTGTTGGTTTATCAATTAAAATTCGTAAACCTAAACCAACCGATGGCTGAATGTATTGAAATAACTTTATATTATTTTCTTTGTTACTTGCAGTAGTAAAATTAGAAAAAAGAGTGCCACTAAGGAGTTTATTACAACTAATTGGAAATCTGTATTCTGTTTCAAAATAAACCAAATTAAAACCCCTAAAAAGTCCCTGTGTATATCCTTTACCTCCTCTACTACGCTGATCCCAACCAATTGAAGGCAAATTTAAATATGGCACATTCCCATTAATTAAAAATTGTCCGTAGGTCCAAAAAGCCAATACATGTTGGAAATTAGTTTTACTTAAAGGTAGAAAATAACGGTATTCAGAATAGAGAACCTGACTTGACTGTTGGTTTCTTCCTACTTGAGGATTAATTCTATAATTAATATTAGCAAACCAACCCGAATTGGTATTTACTTGATTGTCTCTTGAATCAAAAACCATATTCATACTAAGTCCATTTACATAATATTCTGCATCTGTAAAGCCATATTTCTTACTATAGTTGTAATGATTGGTCAATTGATTGTTGGCAACATCTAATTTTTGATCAACAATATTAGTGTATCCATCAACATGTAAACCTGCTCCAAAATACAAATTCTTAATTACTTGAAAAGAAACTGTTTGGTGAAACTTAAAATAATTATACTTCATTGGTTCTTCTATAGATTCAAACTGAAAATCAGTATCTTTCCTATTATTAGGAATTATATCAGTGCCTAAGCCGAAATTTCCTTGTGAAAAAACATAATACCGCCAGTCACCACTTAAATATATTTTGTTATCATTTAAAATTAAATTGTTTTTTAAATTAACCAACAATTGATTTTTGGTAGTGAATGTCGCCCCTAAATTAACCGAAGAAAATTTATCAATTATACTTTTTCCTTTAAATGTAAATTGAGCAACAGTTCCGTACATAAAACCATTGGCTGGTTGAACTCCAATGATTGGTATAATTAAAAAAAAACTATTTTTCATCGGTTTAATAACCAAAACCGAATCTTTTTTCTTGAAAATTTCTGGAAGTGATTTTATTGGACAAACTTTCGTAGAATCTTTTTTTGATTGACCTATAACGCTGAATTGCATAAAAACAAAAAATAAAAGCAAAAAGGCTTTAAACAAATATTTTGTTGATAAAATAACTTTCGTTTTCATTATTTTCTGCTTAAAAAACCTGATGAATTCAATAATAGTATCACTAAAAACATTTTTTATATTAAAGCGCATTTTTTTTAATTAGAAATACAATTTTATAAACTAAAAAGGGTTTTGTTAATTATAAAATTAAGCATTGCAAAAATACAGAAACAAAAACCAAATCTTATCCTAAAAAACATCTTTGATTTGATTTTTTTTTGATTGTATTTTATAGTTTACTATTTTCGTTAAAAATAAATGTAAAATGAAAATATTAGGAATAGGTTCTAGAATTCAACATGCTGAATACGGTAAAGGTGTAATTACTAATGTATCTTCTAAGGAATATTGGGTAACTTTTATTGAAAATGGGTTAGAAACAATTACAATTGATAGTGAATTTGAAGTCATTGAAGCCGCAGAAAACGAAGTAGACACAATTAGTTTTTATGATGTTGAAAAAAGCTTGCTTCAAATTCTAAAAAAATGGTCTGATATTTCTGAAATTGTTCCAATCGCTGATAAATGGAAAGGCGGAAAAATAATTTTAGATCCGGGACAAGCTGGATTAGCCGCTAAAGAAATTCCGATTGATACTTTCTTTCATAAAATCATTATGGTTCGTGATCGTGTTAGAGTAATGGAACAAAAAATTAACGCTAGTAAAATTGAAGAAATTGAAAAAGTAGAATTGCAACAATACATTACTAGAATATATGGTAGTCTAACTACTTTTAATGTTTTATTCAAATCGACTACTGATTATTTTGTTGGTGAAAAATCGAAATAATTTTAAGTTAAATTTAATTACTACTTGCCATTAAATCCTTAATTTTATAAGAAATTAAGTAATATGGAAAATAATAATTCTCGAAGAGATTTTTTAAAGAAATCGGCACTTGTTTCGGCAGGAGTATTTATAGGTTCAAGCCTAGTGAATCATACTTATGCAAATACTAATAACTCTTTTTTAGAAACTTTTTCTCTAAATAAAGATGGTCAATATACATTACCAAATCTACCGTATGCTTATGATGCTTTAGAACCACATATTGATAAAATGACAATGGAGATACATCATAGCAAACACCATCAGACCTATGTTACAAACTTAAACAAAGGGCTTGAATCATTAGAAACTAGTTTGTTAGAATCATCAAAAACAATGGAATCGATATTTAAAAACATGTCAAAATTTCCAGAAATCATTCGCAATAATGGTGGCGGACACTTTAACCATAGTTTATTTTGGAATATGATGCATCCAAATGGTGGTGGTGAACCTAAAGGAAAATTGGGTATAGCAATTAAATCTACTTTTGGAAGTTTTGAAGAGTTTAAAAAACAATTTAGTGAAGCCGCCTTAAAACGCTTTGGTTCAGGTTGGGCTTGGTTAGTAGTTACTGATGGTAAATTGGTTATCACTTCTACAGCAAATCAAGACAACCCATTAATGGATATTCCTACTGTAACAATACAAGGTAAACCTATTTTAGCTTTAGATGTTTGGGAACATGCTTATTATCTTAAAAATCAAAACCGTAGAGCAGATTATATTGCTTCATTTTGGAATGTTGTAAATTGGGATACAGCCGAAACTATGTTTAATTCATAAACATTATATTTTATCTTGGAATAATAAGAGCATCATTTCATTAAAACGCTACCAAATGGATAAATATGGAATGTAAATTTTTGCTCATTCATAAAAAAACTTAGCTTTGTAGCTTAAAGAGTAGCTATGATTAATCCTTCAGCACCAGGTTGGATAGACAAATTTTTTATTGAACATAAATTCTCTAAAGAATCAGTTTCAAAATCGGACGAAATTTTTTATAATAAGGTAAGAAATACTGGGTTTATTTATGGCCATATTGTAGCCATTGCAACCCAAAATACGATTAAAATTGATGATTGGTTTAAATCTGAAATTTCTAAAATAGCATTATTAAATACCTTATTTGAACTCTTTTGCCTGACAAAAGACAGTTGCGATTCTGAAAATTTTATCATTCAAACTGTAGCTTTTTATAATGAAATGAATCCTCAAGGTTTTACTTTATTTAAAAAAATATTACCCACAAACTCCCCATCTTTAACTTTAGAAAAAATTATTGACGAGCGTGTTCAGACCAATGAAAACAGTATCAGCAAAAACTTTACCCATCTTGTTACAAATGCCTTGTTATTTATAGATGTTTTAGCTTTTCGGGAATATTTAATTCATGGCAGTATTCCTGAAAAATATCTTAAAAAGATAGAGGAAAATGTTGTAAATGTTTTAGCTTTAGCTCTTAAAATAAAATCAAATAAATCGCAACACGATGACTTATTGATTAAACTTTTTGAAGCATCAATACGATATAGTAAATTTTCCAAAGGTACTATTCAAAGTATAGAAAATTTGGAACTCGATTTTTTTTCACATGAATTAGAAAAAAAATATTTAATTGATATTGCGGGGATGGCAATGTGGAATGACGGCGAAATTGAAAATAACGAAGCCTATTTTTTATATAAACTTGCTGAAATTTTAAAGGTTTCGGAAGATTTTGTAAATCAAAGTATTCAAGATACTAATGACTTCATAATCAAACATAAAAAAGACATACCTTATTTTAATTATTCAAATCCGGTAAAACATTTTTACGACCATACAACTCAAAGTGTTGTAACACTTATTACTCGGAATAAAAAAAGATTAATTAAAGAAATTCTTCAAAGCAAAGAATTGATGGTGTTATTAGCATATTCTACCCGAAGAGATTTAAACGAAAAAGAAAAAAAGAAAGTTAAAAAACAAATCTTAGACATTTGCAAAACCATTCCGTCTCTTACAATATTTTTATTACCAGGCGGAAGTTTATTATTGCCTATTTTAATTAAATTTATCCCTACTTTATTACCATCTGCCTTCAATGAGAATCTGGATGAAAATGAATAATAAAAAGCTGTAAAACTGGTATTAAAATTTTAATTGATACACTTTATCTAAATCCTTATCAGAACTAATATTTACATCTAAATCAGTTACAAAACCCGAATTTAAGCCATAAGCCCATCCGTGAAGGGTTAAGTCTTGCCCTTTTTTCCAAGCTGACTGAACGATTGATGTTTTGGCTAAATCGTAAACTTGCTCTTTCACATTAAGTTCAACAAAAGCATTAAATCGATCATTTTCATCAACAATTGAATCTAAATAACTTTGATGCAAACGGTAAACATCTTTTATATGTCGAATCCAATTGTCTATTATTCCAATAGAATCGTTACCCATAGCAGCTCTAATACCCCCACAACCATAATGCCCACAAACTATGACGTGCTTAACTTTTAAAACATTAACAGCATAATCTAAAACACTTAACATATTCATATCAGAATGTACAACCATATTAGCAATATTTCGATGTACGAATACTTCGCCAGGTTTTGCACCTATAATTTCGTTTGCAGGAACACGACTGTCCGAACATCCTATCCACAATAATGGTGGTGTTTGTCCTTTTGCGAGATCTTGAAAATAATTAGGATCGGATGCCAAAGCGGTTTCAACCCAAATCCTATTGTTATCTAATATTTTTTTGTAAAAGTCTGACATAATGATTATTAAAACTTGTTTATGATTTAAGTTTTTTGAGAGACGAATTTAAACTAAATAAAACTAATATTTAGTTTAAAATAATTGCAATATTAATTCAAAAAAAATTAAAGAGTATGAATCCATGAAAAATGATTCGCTACAATTTGCGCTTTCTCTTTCTTTAAAAAATTTAAATAGGCTTGTGCAACAGGACTAAGAGCTTTATTTTTAAGCCAAACCAATCTCCAATCAGATTTTATAGGAAAACCAGAAACTGGAATTATTTGCAACTCTTTGCTTTGCAATTCATTTCTAGAACCAATCAATGGCATTATAGAATATCCCAAACCTGATATTACGGCCTGCTTAACAGCTTCATTTGAAGTTAATTGCAATTTCATAGGAGCTTTAATTTCGTTTCTTTCAAAAAATTGTTCCATTACCAATCGAGTTGCAGAACCCTCTTCTCTATATATCAGAGGTATTTCACTAAAAATAGATTTATTAAAGGGTTTATCAGGAATAACTACTTCATTGTTACCAATGAGATATAATTTGTTTTCCAATAGAATTTCAGAATTCAAATTAACATCTTTAGGTAAAACAGAAACCAAAGCAAAATCGACTTCATTATTTTCTAAACTTTTTATTACTTTAGATTTATTTGTTACATCCATGTTTAAATCAATTCCAGTATTTAATTTCAAAAAATCGGATAAAAAATAAGGCATTACATATTTACCTGTTGATACAACTGAAATAGTTAATTTTCCTGATAAAATTCCCTTAAACAACATGGTTTTATAGTTAATTGCTTGAACTTCATTTATGATTTTTTGAGCCGTTTCTACAATTTCCAATCCAAAATCTGTAATATATAATTGCCTTCCTACAACCTCAGTTAAGGGAATATCAAACTGATTCTGCAAATTTTTCATTTGAATGGACACCGCAGGTTGTGTCAAGTTTAAAGCCTCAGAAGCTTTTGTAATACTTTTAGTTTCTGCAACTTTTAAAAATATTTGTAATTGATGAAGCGTATAATTCATAAAATATATTAATGTTTATCATAACAAATATAAATAAAAATTTATAAAAAAATAGAAATAGGTTTGCAGAGTAAAAGACAATAGTAGTTATGGAAGCAAATAAAGAATACAAATTTCAATTAATAGAAGGAGATTTTACCCCAACTGAAGCATTGAAAATTCTTATGTCAGTAATAAACAGCAAGATTAAGTTTCATCAATTAGATTCTTTTAGCAATCAAATTCGTTTTAATAGTGACGCATCACATTCCAAAAAAAGAATCGAAGCTCTTACTGAATCTAATGAGGCAATAAAAAAAATCATTAAAGAAGCAGAAGATAAAGGGATGAAACTTAAAATTAACAGTACAATTGAAATTGTCTTAACCCAGTAATTACAATACATGTTTGAGGGAAGAAAGTTAATCATTGCAACACAGCATCAAAAAGAAAAGGTAATTGTACCTATTTTTGAAAGTAATTTAGGTATAAATTGCTTTACTCCTGATAATTATAATACGGATATTTTTGGCACTTTTTCAGGAGAATTAGAAAGAACTTTGAATTCTTATGAAACGGTTAAAGCAAAATGTATTGCTGCAATGAAAGAATACAATTGCGATTTAGGAATTGCAAGCGAAGGATCTTTTGGGGCTCATCCTAGTATTTTTTTTGCCAATGCCGATGATGAAATCCTAATTTTTATTGATTTAAAAAATGATATAGAAATAGTAGTTCGTGAAATAAGTCTTGAAACCAATTTTAACGCAACAAGCGTTACTAATTATGAAGAACTTATTGATTTTTCAAATAAAGTACAATTTCCATCTCATGCGATAATATTGAAAAATGCTGAAAAAGATTTTAGTATTATTGCTAAAGGAATACATACATGGGATGATTTGAAAGAAAAGTATGCAGAAATTTCGTTAAAATATACTACGGTTTATGCAGAAACTGATATGAGAGCGATGTATAATCCAACTAGGATGAAAGTTATTGAAAAAGCAGCTTGCAAACTAATTGAAAAAATTAAATCTAAGTGTCCAAAATGTGAAACGCCAGGTTTTGGAATCACCTCAACAAAAACAGGATTAAAATGTAGTCTTTGCGGAAGCGAAACGCGATCAATAAAATCACATATTTATTCTTGTTTGAAATGCAATTATGAAACCGAAGAAATGTTTCCTAATGGAAAAAAATGGGAAGACCCAATGTATTGTGATTATTGCAATCCGTAGATTATGAAAAAAGAAATTAAAGTAGCTGCAAATTTATTACAACAAGGATATGTTGTTGCTATTCCAACTGAAACAGTATATGGATTAGCTGCAAATGCATTCGATGAAAAAGCTTTAGCACAAATTTTCGAAATAAAAAAGCGACCCTTATTTAATCCTTTAATAGTTCATATTAAGTCTATTGACTATTTACATACTATTGCCAAAAATATTCCAGCTATTGCATTAGACTTAGCAAACCATTTTTGGCCGGGAGCTTTAACCTTAGTATTAGAAAAAAAATCAATTATTCCTGACATTGTTACAGGAGGAAAGAATACGGTAGGAATTAGAATCCCTTCGCATACAATTGCTTTATCACTTCTAGAAAAATTAGATTTTCCTTTAGCTGCACCGAGTGCCAACCCTTTTGGATATATAAGTCCAACCACTTCTGAACATGTAAAAAAACAATTAGGTGATAAAATCCCCTATATATTAGAAGGCGGTTCATGCGAAAAAGGAATCGAGTCAACTATAATTGGTTTTGAAAATAATAAACCAATATTGTATAGAGTTGGGGCCATTTCTAAAGAAGAAATTGAAAAAATTATTGGTAAAATAGAAACTAAAAATACGGCATCAGCATCACCTGAAGCTCCAGGAATGTTAAGCAAACATTATTCACCTAAAACAAAGTTCTTCGTTTCTGAAAATATTTCAGATAATATTGAAAACAATATAAACAAAAACATAGGATTTCTTCTTTTTAAAAAAACGAGCCAACCTCTTTCTTATAATAAGTATATTCAATTATCATTAAATGAAGATATTAATGAGGCTGCACAAAATTTATATGCTGCAATGCATAGACTGGACGCTATGAATTTTGAGGCTATTTATGCGGAAAAAGTACCCGAAAAAGGAATAGGAATTAGCATAAACGACCGATTATATAGAGCACAAGAAGAAAATTTTGACTTTACAATCGAATAAACAAAAACTAACAAATAAACAAAAACTATGAATACAACAATTTTAATGGATAATCTTACGAGTCCCGCATTACTATTTTTCTTATTAGGAATAATTGCAGTACAGGTAAAAAGCGATTTAGAAATTCCCGAAAATTCATCCAAATTTATTTCACTCTATTTGTTATTCTCCATAGGATTTAAAGGCGGACAAGAGCTTGCACACAGCACTTTAAATATGGATATATTTTGGTCAGTAATGTTTGGTATTTCAATTGCATTAATTGTTCCTTTTTATACTTTTTTTATTTTAAAAAAGAAACTTGGAGTAGAAAATGCAGGTGCCATTGCTGCAGCTTATGGCTCAGTAAGTGCTGTAACTTTTGTAACTGCAATCTCATTTTTAGAACTACAAAAAATAAACTTTAACGGTCACATGGTCGCCATAATGGCATTAATGGAGGCTCCCGCAATAATTGTTGGTGTGATATTAATTTCCTTTTACAAAAAAAATAGTGACATTAAAATTTCAGGAATAATTAAACATTCATTCACTAACGGTAGTGTTATTTTAATTGTTGGTAGTTTAATTATCGGGATGTTGGCTAGCGATAGTCAGGCTCAAGGTATAAAACCTTTTACAACTGATTTATTTAAAGGATTTTTAGTAATTTTCTTGCTCGATATGGGTATGACAAGTGGAAGAAAATTATCAGACTTTATTAAAAATGGTTGGTTTACGTTTGCATTTGCCATTTTGATACCGCTTATAAATGGTTGTTTAGTTGCCATTTTAAGTGGATATATCACTCAAGAAATAGGCGATCGTTTTATATTTTCAGTACTTGCAGCAAGTGCTTCTTATATAGCAGTGCCTGCAGCCATGAAAATAGCTGTTCCTAATGCAAACCCAGGTTTATATCTACCTATGGCATTAGCAGTAACTTTTCCTTTTAATATTACGATTGGATTGCCATTATATTACGCTGTAATAACAATGTTCTAATCTAAGCTTTTGTTAACTAGATGACTTTAAAAGTTTGATGATTATAAATTCATCAAACTTTTTTCTTTTATAAAAAACTTCTAAATAGCTTGATTAAAGTAACTTAAAAAATTAACTCAATTTTAATTGTGAAAGTTTCTTTTTTTACCATAAATTAAATCGATTGTTTTTACATTTGCATCAAAATTTATTATATAATGACAATTACACAATTGAAATATGTTTTGGCTGTTGCCGAACATAAAAATTTTACTCTCGCAGCCGAAAAATGTTTTGTAACTCAACCTACCTTGAGCATGCAAATACAAAAAATTGAGGAAGAATTAAGCATACAAATATTTGATAGGACAAAAAAACCAATCCAACTAACCGATATTGGTCAAAAAATTGTTACTCAAGCCAAAAATATAGTAAATGAAGCCGATAGAATTCAGGATATCGTTGAGCAACAAAAAGGATTTATTGGTGGCGAGTTTAGATTAGGAATCATTCCAACTATTATGCCAACTCTGTTGCCTATGTTTTTGAATAATTTTATTAAAAAGTATCCAAAAGTAAAGCTAATCATTGAAGAACTCAATACCGAAGAAATTGTAACAAAGTTAAAAAACGGACATCTTGATGCTGCTATTGCAGCAACTCCGCTGATGGAAGATAAAATTAAGGAAATTGTTTTATATTTTGAGCCATTTGTTGCTTATATTCCAGAGGGGCATAAAAATCACGAAAAGCACGAGATTGAAGTTTCTGATTTGAATCTTGATGACATTTTATTGTTACAAGATGGACATTGTTTTAGAGACGGAATAATGAATTTATGCAAAAATTATAGTAAAAGTGAAATCAATCATTTTCAAATAGAAAGCGGAAGCTTTGAAACCTTAATAAAATTAGCTGATGAAGGTTTAGGAATAACGTTGTTGCCTTATCTTCACACTTTAGACCTAAAAGACAAAGATAAATTAAAATTAAAACATTTCAAGGAACCTAAACCAGCCAGAGAAATAAGTATAATCTATCCGAAAAATGAATTAAAAATTCAAATTATAGATGCGCTTAGAAATACTATATCTGGAGTTATAAGAGGGGCAATTGCTTTTCAGAATGTAGAAATTATAAGTCCTCTAAATAAAAAATAAAAGAAGGATCATTTAGCTCCTTCTTTTATTTTAAACTAACTAACAATACTAATGTATTGCCTTAGTTCAGGATGTTCAGTTGATGTAAAATTCTGCAACCATTTTTTTAGTTGTTCAATTTCATATGGCAATAAATTTTTTATTGCTTTTCTCAATTCTTTACAAAAAAGAATCGGATCAAAACTTACTCTCTCGAGCACAGATTTTGTGTAGTCGTAAATCATTCTAGGCATAATACTAAGATTTAGGGGTTATCTTAAATAATTAACTTTCGGTAAATATAAAATAAAAAAACATTCAACACAATAAAAATAATTAAAAAAAGACGTTTAAGTGCTATAAAAAACGATAAATAACGTTAAAATATTTATTTTTAAAGATTTAACTTACAATATAAATCTGCAAATAAAACTATATTAATAAAAAAAAGAGCCATTTAAGCTCTTTTAAAATTATTTGTTAACATAAATAAGACACTGCCTTAATTCAGGTCTTTCAATTGTATAGCTTAATAGCCATTCCGTTAATTGTTCGATTTCATAAGGCAAAAGCACTTTTAATGCTTTCTCTAATTCTTTACAAAAAAGTTGAGGATCAAAACTTACTCTTTCAAGTATGCTTTTTGTGTAAGCAAACATGGTTCTTTTCATATGTTGACATTTATTTTTTATTGGTCTTATGTAATTCGCATATCAACAATCGTGTTTGCGAAAAATTAACAACTCATTTCATGGAATTACAAACTTTTTTTATGTATTATATAAATAAATTGTTTAATCAAATTTAAATAAAATAAGTTTAGATTTTACAAACTAAATGTTAATTGACAATAATATAAGTTCTTTTTTTGTCGCCCTAAACATTTCTCTTTTCCCTGGAGGTCCTGCTAATTTTTCAACAATAAAACCTACTTCAATCATGCTTCGCTTTACAACTCCTCTAGCTGCATAAGTTACAAGAGTTCCATTTGGTTTTAAAGAAGTATACATCTTTCTGAAAATTTCTGTACTCCATAATTCTGGTTGCACTCTATACCCAAAGGCATCAAAATAAATCAAATCAAACTGTTCTATATCATTAATATTTTCAAAAAACTGTTTTCTTTTGGTTAATGAAAATGTATTTGACAACCTATTCTTTTGTTCCCAAATACTTGAATGCATTGCTTTGAAAATTAAATCTTGATCAACTGCTTCTAATTCATTAACATAATTCATGGCAAGAATCTCATCAGATGAAATAGGAAAAGCTTCTACTCCAACATAATCAATGTTCAAATTGAGTTTTGGAGCTTCTAAAAAAGTAATAAATGCATTTAAACCAGTACCAAAACCTATCTCCAGGATGGAAATAGATTTATTTTGAAATAATGAAAGTCCATTCTTAATAAATACATGCTTCGCCTCCTGAATGGCACCATGTTTAGAATGATAGCATTCATTCCATTCTTGGAGTTGAATAGTTGTTGAACCATCAAGTGTTTGTATAATCTCTCTTCTCAAATTATTTTTTATATAATAGACTTTTAAATTACAAAATTAACCAATGCAAAATGTAAAAGCTTTAATAAATCTATTTTTTATTAGATATTTAATATAATTTATAATAAATATGATAACTTTTTTAGAATATAAACAAATCATCAGTAAATTCTATTTTAAATAGATTTTTGGCAAGTTTTTTGCTAAATTTTATTTAATTTTGCATGTATTGTTTGTGTGTAATGTACTATTCAAAACAATAATTTCAAGCCAATTCATAATATAAAATAAATTCATTATCATGAGTACAACTCAAACTAGTAAAATTGAAATAATTAAAGCTACGACTACAAAAATAAATTCAGTTGACTTTGAAAACTTGAGTTTCGGAGCAGTTTTTACAGATCATTTATTTGAATGTGATTATAAAAATGGTGAATGGCAAAAACCTGTTGTTAAACCCTATGCTCCTTTTTTAATAGATCCTTCTACTAGAGTTTTTCATTATGGTCAAGCCATTTTTGAGGGCATGAAAGCCTATAAAGATGATAATAATGATGTTTGGCTTTTTAGACCCGATGAAAATTATAAAAGATTCAATAAATCTGCAGTTAGAATGGCAATGCCCGAAGTACCAGAATATATTTTTATGGAAGGGCTTAATGAGTTACTTCGATTGGATGAGTCGTGGATAAAAAAAGGGAAAGGAAATACAATGTATATAAGACCTTTCATGATTGCCACTGGTACAGGAGTTGTTGCAAATCCTTCGGATGATTATAAATTTATGATTCTTTTATCGCCAGCTCGATCGTATTATTCAGGTGAAGTAAAAGTGCTTATTGCCGAACATTTTAGTCGTGCGGCAAATGGTGGTATTGGCGCAGCAAAAGCTGCAGGTAACTATGCAGCACAGTTTTACCCAACTAATCTAGCTAACAAAGAAGGTTTTCAACAAGTAATTTGGACAGATGACGCCACTCATACCATGTTGGAAGAAGCTGGAACCATGAATGTTTTCTTTAGAATAAATGATACATTACTCACTGCACCAGTTAGCGAAAGAATACTTGACGGAGTAACAAGAAAAAGCCTCATCGATTTAGCAAAAAGTAAAGGAATAAATGTAGAAGTTAGACCAGTTTTAGTACAAGAACTTGTAGAAGCCTCTAAAAATGGCACATTGAAAGAAATTTTTGGAGCAGGAACTGCTGCAGTTGTAAATCCTATTGTTGGATTTTCTTATAGAGATGTTTATTATGAATTGCCAAAAATTGAGAATTCATATGCATTACAACTTAAAGAACACTTAACCAATATTCAGCATAAATTAGCAGATGATACTTTTGGTTGGACTGTAAAAGTTTAGTTTATTTTTTATTATAAAAAAGAGGGTTTTCAATTGAAAACCCCTCTTTTTAGATTTATTACACTCTTATTTCAATATTTTTGAAAAATCTGGTTTAAAATAATTTGGTCCTTTCATTACTTTTCCGTCTTCACGATAAATAGGATTTCCGTCTTCATCCAACTTACTCATATTACTACGTTGAATTTCGTCGAAAACTTCCTCAATTTTATGTTGCAAACCATGTTCAATAATAGTTCCACACAAAATGTACATCATATCGCCCAATGCATCTGCAATTTCTATTAAATCATTGTTTTGAACCGCTTCTAGGTATTCTTCATTTTCCTCTTTCATTAAATTAAATCGCAGAATATTTTTCGATTCCCCTAAATCGGCTATTGGATGTTCACTATGACCTATAGCAAATGCGGTATGAAATTCCTTAACGGCGTTCAGTTGTTTTTGCATTTTATAAATAAATTAAATCATGGTGCAAAATAATAACTTTTGTTTACAATTGACTATTTTTGTAGAAAATAATTATAATTATGTTTAGTACTGGTCAATGGATTTTTGCCGCTTTATTTTTAATCACTTTTGTTATTATTATGATTTTTTCTTATCGGAAAGATATAAACATACATCAAACATTTTATAAAGGCTCCTATAAAGTTTTAATTGCTTTTATTTTATTCATAGTTTTACTTTTCATTATAAAAGTAACTATGAAACGTTAATTTAGAATTTGAAAAGTGATTAAGTAGAATAAATACTATTAAACATCAGTTAAAAATTATAACTTTACAAAAGCAATTAATTGTAAAATCATGAAAATTTTAAAATATATATTTCTGCTCTTTTTGTTAACTCTTTTTGCATCAACAGTTTTTGTTGCTACTCAAAAAGGAGATTTCGATGTAACAAGAAGTCGTGTGATAAAATCACAAAGAAGTACTGTTTTTAATTATGTGAACGATTTTAGAAATTGGGAGACTTTTGGTTCTTGGAAAAAGGAAGACCCAGAAATGACTTTTTCTTATCCTAATAATACTGTTGGCGTTGGGGCCAATTATTCCTGGAAAGGGAAAGACGGTGACGGAGAAATGAAAACCATAGCTGTAAAAAACAATGTTAGTATTCATCAAAAAATGGACTATAACGGCTCTCTTTCAGATGTTTATTGGACATTTAAAGATACGGCAGGAGGAACAAAAGTAACATGGAGATCTAAAGGAACTATGGGTTTTGGTTTTAAAGTTTATAGTGCTTTTAAAGGCGGACCGAGTAATGTTATAGGTGATATGTATGAAAAAAGCCTAATCAATTTAGATAAAACTTTAGATTATGAAATAAACACCTACTCTATTAAAGTGGCTGGTGTTGTACAAAAACTCGGTTGCTTTTATTTAAGACAGAGTATTACCTGTAAAATAAGTGATGTGCCAAAAAATTTACGCATCATGATTCCAAAAATTATTAATTTCTTTAAGAAAAATAAATTAGTAATGTACGGAAAACCATTTGTTTTGTATCATACTTATGATGTAGCTTCTGGAATTACCAAACTTTCGGTTTGTATTCCTATAAAAGAAGTGGTTTACACTAGTGAAGGGAGCGATATTACTTCTGGACAATTGTATCCGTTTAAAGCTGTAAAAACTATTTTAAAAGGGGACTATTCTCACAGCAAAGAAGCTTGGAGAAAAACTTTTGTATATATAGCAAAAAATAATTTGTCTCAAAATACAAACGTGGCTTCTTTAGAGCTGTACTATAAAAACATGGAGCAAATTGCAAATCCTTCACAATGGATTACCGAAATTTATATTCCTATTCAATCTAAAACAGCAGTCGTTGAGAAATCTAAACCTGCTGAAAAACCTCTTGAAACTCCTGTTGAACAAGCTGTTGAAACTGCCGAACCTTGATTTTTTTTGTGGAAGAATTAAACCTTTTTCATTAATTGCATTCTAACAGAAAACATTTCTTTGGAAGAGAAAGATTTCATACAAAAACTATTGAATCCTAAAACGCAAAATGTGGCGTTTCAGGAACTATTGCATGAGTATCAAAAACCATTGTATAATCATATTAGAAATATCGTTTTGAATCATGATGATACCGATGATGTTTTGCAAAACACATTTGTAAAAGTTTTTCAACATCTTAAAAACTTCAAAGGGGATAGCAAATTATTTTCTTGGATGTATCGCATTGCAACAAATGAAGCCATCACATTTATTAATCTGAAATCAAAACGAAACGGGACTACAAGTGAAGCGTTGCAAAGTAAAATAGTTGACAATTTAAAAGCAGACTCTTTTTTTGATGGAAATGAAATTCAAATAAAATTACAAAAAGCAATTACACTTTTACCAGAAAAACAACAATTGGTTTTTAAAATGAAATACTTTGAAGAAATTAAATACGAAGCAATGTCAGATGTTTTAGGAACATCAGTGGGTGCCTTAAAAGCATCCTATCATCATGCTGTAAAAAAGATTGAAATTTACATGATTTCGAATTAAACCTTTTAAAAAAAATAATGTCCTATGACTATGAATGAATTTAAATTAGATGAACAACCCAAAATTAAATCAGGATTTAAAGTTCCTGAAAATTATTTTGATGATTTTTCAGCTAAAGTATTAAAACAATTACCTGAAAATGAGCCAAAAATAATTACACTTTTTACTAGAAAAAAAACTTGGCTCTATGCAGTCGCTGCTATTATAATTATAGCTTTATCGATACCTATTTATACAACTATTTTAACACAAGAAAGCACATTAGACAAAACAACAATAGAAAATTATCTAACAAATCAAGATGCAATTTCAGATGATGAGCTAGTGAATTTATTAGATGAAGACGATATTCAAAAAATGAAAATAAATTTTAATATTGAAGATAAAGCTATCGAAGATTTACTTTCTACAAATTCTAATTTAGAAGAATACATAATTAATTAATCTTATTTTATAAAAACATAAATTTATGAAAACGAAAAATTTACTATATCTGTTTTTTATTTTATTAACAGTAAATAGTTTTTCTCAAAACCGATTTAAAGAAAAAAGAGAAAAAATTAAAGCCTTAAAAGTAGCTTATATTACTGATGAACTCAAACTCAATTCCGATGAAGCTGCTAAGTTTTGGCCAATTTACAATGCTTTTGATGATAAACAACGTGAGTTAAAACAAGAAAAAATGCGCTCTTATATGGATCGTTTTAATGGCGGTGAAGTTGAAAAAATGAGTGAAAAAGAGGCTTTAAATTTCTTGAATCAAATGGAGAATACTGAAGAAGAATTATTTCAGCTTCGTAAAAAATTCATTATAAATTTAAAAGGAATACTGGCTCCTATAAAAATTATAAAACTCAAAAAAGCCGAAGATGACTTTAACAGAAAACTACTTCAACAATACCGAGACAAAAACAATCCTAAATAGAGTTTAATCAAAAAAAAAAAATAGTTTTTAATCCGGATACAAAGATTAAAAACTATTGAAATTGGTTTAAATTAAAATTATTTTTTTTGGAAAGTGTTCAAAAAATCAGGTTCTAAAAATTCAACTTTTCCGGATGCTAAATCATATACCGCACCAACTATTTTAGTATCTCCACTTACAACAGCTTTTGTCAATACAGGTTCCATATTTTGCAATTGTTGCACTTGCATAGCTACATTAATTTTAACAGCATTCTCTATTTGGTCACCATCGTGAGTTTTTGCTAATTGCGCTGCTGGTTTTATAGCGTTTATTAAAGTCACAATATGACCCGGAACATCAGGAACTTTACAAGCTGCAGCTACTGCACCACATTTTGTATGCCCCATAACCACAATTAATTTTGCGCCCAAAACAGCATTTGCAAATTCTATACTTCCCCAAGATGCAAATGAAGAAACTTGTCCAGCAGTTCTAACAATAAATAGATCTCCTAAACCTTGATCAAAAATAATTTCGCTAGGAACTCTCGAGTCAGAACATCCAACAATTATTGCGAAGGGTTTTTGACCCAAAGACACTTCTTTAACACGTTCTAAGTTTTGATGTGGACGAATACTTTTGCCTTCCACAAAACGTTTGTTTCCTTCTTTTAATAGTTGCAATGAACTTTCGGCAGTTACTTGTGCTTGAAAAGTTGAAAATGTAATTGATAATAATACTGTAAAAACTAAAGTAATCTTTTTCATAATATATATTTGTTTTAAGTTGTGGCAAAGATAAAATAACTAAATATATAAACATAATTAATGTTTTTAATGTAAAATATAAAAATTATTAATGAATTTTGATTTTATTTTTTATTAACTACAATTATTCAAGATTTTGAATTTAATTTATTCAAATTAATATTATAATAGTAATTTTGTAGTTTTTATAAATATAAAATATGAGCTCTCTACATCAAAGCCTTCACAAAAAATTAACTTTAGGTGGTTTATTAATTTCTTTAGGAATAATTTATGGTGACATTGGTACATCTCCTTTATATGTAATGAAAGCAATTTTAGGATTGGACTTTGCTATAAATAAAGACCTTGTGCTTGGCGGAATTTCTTTAGTTTTTTGGACCTTAACGTTACAAACTACCATAAAATATGTCCTTATTACTTTGAGTGCAGATAATAATGGAGAAGGTGGTATTTTTGCTCTATATGCATTAGTCAAACGCACAAAAATAAAATGGCTTATTATTCCAGCAATTATAGGAGGAAGTGCTCTACTTGCAGATGGTATTATAACCCCTCCAATTTCAGTATCCTCTGCTGTTGAAGGAATTAGAAATTTTTATCCTAAAATTAATACAATCCCAATTGTTATTGGGATTTTATTTGTTCTATTTACTATTCAACAATTCGGCACTAAACTTGTTGGAAAGTTTTTTGCCCCTATAATGCTACTATGGTTCTCCATGTTAGCTATAATAGGAATCATTCAAATTTCAGGTAATTTAGAAGTTTTAAAAGCTGTAAATCCGTATTATGCCTATCATCTTTTAATGGCAGATAAAGGGATTAATCCTGAAGGTTTTTTTGTTCTAGGGTTTGTTTTTTTATGTACAACAGGTGCTGAAGCGCTTTACTCAGATATGGGTCATTGCGGACGAAAAAACATACGGATTAGTTGGATATTTGTTAAAACAACACTTATTTTAAACTATTTTGGTCAAGCTGCTTTTTTAATGAAACATGAAGGAGTAACTCTTAGAAGTTTAGGCGGCTCTAATGCAAATCCGTTTTATTTATCAATGGCAACATGGTTTCAACCAATAGGAATTGTGATTGCAACTATGGCGGCAGTAATTGCCTCTCAAGCATTAATTAGTGGTTCTTTTACATTAATAAACGAAGCTATGCGTTTAAACTTTTGGCCAAAAGTAAAAATAAAATACCCTACTGAACTAAAAGGGCAATTATACATTCCATCCATAAATTGGCTTTTATTTTTAGGTTGCGTAGGAATTGTTTTGCATTTTGAAGAGTCAAGTAATATGGAGCATGCCTATGGACTAGCAATTATTTTATGTATGATTATGACAACGGTATTATTAAATTATTATTTAATAATGAAAAGAGTAAAACTGTATTTTATTATGCCACTTATAGCCATTTATGTAATAATAGAATTTTGTTTTCTGTATGCAAATGTTACAAAATTTGCTGATGGAGGTTATGTAACCCTAATAATTGCAACAATATTAATTCTACTAATGTCTACCTGGTATATGGCCAAACAAATTAGTAAAAATTATACTAAGTTTGTTAAAATTGATGACTATAAAAAAGTAATGGCAGAGCTAAGTGTTGACTTGTCTATTCCTAAATACGCCACACATTTAGTTTACATGACTAATGCAAGCCGAACAGATGAAATAGAAGAAAAGGTAATGTACTCCATATTACAGAAAAGACCAAAAAGAGCCGATCTTTATTGGTTTGTACATGTAAATATATTAAATGAACCTTATAAAAAAGAATATAAAGTTACTGAAATTATAAAAGATGACATTTTTAGAATAGATTTTAATTTAGGATTTAGAGAACCTACAAAAATCAATTTAATGTTCAAAGAAGTTTTGAAAGATATGGTAAAAAATGGAGAAGTAGATGTTACCAGTCGTTACGAATCCCTTAATAAAAATAATATCCTTGGTGATTTTAAATTTGTATTGTCCGAAAAATTCTTGTCAAATGATAGTGATATGTTGTGGCACGAAAAGTTAATTATGAACACCTATTTCTTTATTAAAAAATTCAGTTTGTCTGAAGGAAATGCGTTTGGTTTAGACAGTAGTTCTGTAAAAATTGAACAATTCCCTTTAGTATTGCATCCACCAGAAAAAATATATTTAACTCGAATAAAATAATTAATAAAATACTGCTTTCAGCAGTATTTTTTTTGAATCAAAAGCAACAAATAATAACAGGTAAAATTCGTCTTTAAATAGTACCTTTGCGGCTCAAATATAAAAAATGAGATTACACAGAAATTTAGTTTACACTACTATTGATTCCCTCAATGCGATTTTTAATGAAGGTGAATATGCCGATAAAGTAGTGGCAAGAGCCTTAAAAAAAGACAAGCGTTGGGGAAGTTCTGATAGAAAATTTGTAGCAGAAACTATTTACGAAATTGTTCGTTGGAAAAGATTATACGCTGAAATTGCTGAAGTTAAAGAGCCTTTCGATAGAGACAATCTTTGGAGAATGTTTTCGGTTTGGGCAGTTTTAAGAGGCTACCCTATTCCTGATTGGAGACAACTTGAAGGAACACCTGAACGAAAAATTAAAGGACGCTTTGACGAACTTTCTAAAATTAGAGCACTCAAGGAATCTATTCCGGATTGGATGGATGAATTAGGTGTAAAAGAATTAGGTGAAAAAGTTTGGGCTACAGAAATTGCTGCACAAAACCAACCAGCTAAAGTAATTTTGAGAGTCAATACATTAAAAACTACTAAAGAAAAATTACATGCCATTTTAATGGATTTGAACATTGAAACGGAGTTTTTAAAAAACCAACCAGATGCATTAGTCTTAAAAGAAAGAGCTAACGTATTTCTTACGGATGCTTTTAAAGAAGGATTTTTTGAGGTACAAGACGCCAACTCTCAGTTGGTTGCGCATTTTTTAGATGTAAAACCAGGCATGCGAGTTGTAGATACTTGTGCAGGCGCGGGTGGAAAAACACTACACATAGCCTCGTTAATGGAAAATAAAGGGCAATTGATTGCGATGGATTTGTATGAAAGTAAATTGAAACAATTGAAACTCAGAGCCAAAAGAAATGGTGCTTTTAATATTGAATACCGAATTATTGACACCACAAAAGTCATTAAAAAATTACATGAAAAAGCAGATAGAGTTTTGATTGATGCGCCATGTAGTGGATTAGGGGTTTTAAAAAGAAATCCGGATGCCAAATGGAAATTGCAACCCGAATTTATTGATAATATAAGGAAAGTACAAGCTGAAGTTCTAGAAAGTTATTCTAAAATAGTAAAGCCTGGTGGAAAATTAGTATACGCAACATGTTCAGTGTTACCGTCTGAAAATCAAGAACAAGTAAAAAAATTCCTAACAACTGATATTGGTAAAAGTTTTAATTTTATAAAAGATGCAAAAATTCTCGCTTCCGAATCTGGATTTGATGGATTTTACATGGCGCTATTAGAACGAAAAATTAATTAATTTTAAAACACATAAATTACAAAAAACAGTCTCTAAAATTGTTTTTTCTACAATTACATTTGTTAAATTTTAAATAAAAATGATTTTTATACTGTAAACAATGATTTTTATTTAAGAATATAAGCTAAATTTGTTTCCTTAAAACAATCTACATTAAATTGTTATTAAATTTTACTATGAAAAATAATTATTCTCTTTTTCTACTCCTTTTTGTTTTTATAGCAGTCGCCCAACCACCAGCTGGATATTACAATACAGCTACTGGCACTGGATATGCTTTAAAAACTCAACTTGCTACGATTATTACTAAAAATTATTTAGATCAAACCTATCCTGGATTGTACAATACTTATACTACATCTGATGTAGATTTATTTTATGAAAACGACGGGACTATGTTAGATGTTTACACTGAAAATCCAACAGGTCCAGAATGTGAGTTTACATATCCTACTGGCAGAGACGATGGAACTTTAGGAAATAATGAATGTGAAAGATACAATAGAGAACATTTAATTCCACAATCTGTATTTGCATCTGCAACTCCAATGTACTCTGACGCTCATTTTGTTTTACCTTCTGACAAACATGTAAATGGGCAGAGAGGTGACTTGCCTTTTGGTGTTGTAAATGTTGCTAATTGGACTTCAATGAATGGTTCAAAAAGAGGGTCTAATTTAAATTCTGGCTATTCCGCAGGTTATGTAGGAACCGTTTTTGAGCCAATTGACGAATTTAAAGGAGATGTTGCAAGATGTTTATTGTACTTTGCTACTCGATATGAAGATGTTGTTGCTAGTTATAACTTTACAATGTTTAATAATACTTCTAACCAAGTTTTTACTGATACATTTAAAAATATATTACTCACTTGGAATGCTCAAGATCCTGTCAGTCCTAGAGAAATAAGACGAAATAATGCTATTTATTCGCGACAAAAAAACAGGAATCCATATATCGATAATAATTCTTATGTTGCAAAAATATGGGGAACTCCTCTAGGAACAAGTACGTATGAAATGGTATCTAAAATTTCTGTCTTTCCTAATCCTACTAATAGTCGTGCTATAAATATTCAATCCGAAAGTACCCTTGATGCTATTGAATTAATTACTATAAATGGTCAATTGATACAACAAATAAAGAACCCTATTTTACAAAATAATTTGTATAGAATGGGTAACCTAACACAAGGATTTTACATTTTAAAATTAACTTCTGGAGGTCTAACCATAACTAAAAAGGTAATTATAAATTAATTCTCAAATATTTTAACAATTAAAGATGTCTTCATTAATAGAGGACATTTTTTTGTTTACAATGAACAACTGCAATTATTACAACCAAAATAAAATACTTTTGTAAAATCGAAATTTGTCGAATGAAAAAACTAATTATACCTATTCTTCTACTTTGCATTAATTTTGCATACTCGCAAGCTGGAGCTCCTGCTACACCGTACTATAACGGATTTAATTTTAATCAAACTGGATTAGCATTAAAACAAGCTTTAGCAAAAAAAATTACCGAAACTCATACCTATATCTTGACTTATGCTCAAGCAGAAAATGCGATTCGATTTACCGATTTAGATCCTGATGATGCCACTAAAACCAATTTGCTTTTGGTGTATGGGTTTAGTCCATCAATTTGTGATGGCAGTGAAATACCATTAGATGAGAATGATCATAGAAGAAGAAATAAAAATGATGATGGAACTGGTTCTTGCCAATGGAATAGAGAGCACACCTATGCGAGGTCTTTAGGAACTCCTAATCTAGAGTTTACAGAAGCAAATTCTGATGTACACCATTTACGCCCTTCAGATGTAGAAAGGAATGCAGATCGTGGTAGTGAAAAATTTGGCATTGGCTCAGGCAATTCTGGAACTGTTGGAAATGAATGGTATCCAGGAGATGAATGGAAAGGCGATATTGCAAGAATGATGATGTATATGTATTTGCGCTATGGAGATCAATGTTTGCCAGGAAATGTTGGAGTTGGAAAGCCTGTTGCAAATGATCCTGCCATGATTGATTTATTTTTAAATTGGAATGCTGAAGATCCTGTATCTCAATTTGAGGATAATAGAAATACCTATCTAGGAAACGTAAACAATTTTTATGCTCAAGGCAATAGAAATCCATTTATAGACAATCCATATTTAGCAACTCTAATTTGGGGCGGAACAAAAGCAGAAAATCGCTGGCCTAATGTTTTATTGTCGACCATTAATTTTGATTTATTTTCATCGCTGGTTATATATCCAAATCCAACAAGCAACAACAAAATAGACATTAAAACCGAAACTATTCTTGACGAAATAACTTTGATAAATATTAACGGTCAATTAATTCAGCAAATTAAGAATCCTATATTGCAAAATAATACCTACTCCTTAGAAAATTTAACGAAAGGATTTTACTTTTTAAAATTAACTTCTAATAAACAATCTGTTACTAAAAAAGTAATTGTGAACTAATTTCAATCGTAAATTTAATAAACCAAAAAAATCCGATGTACATTCCTACATCGGAGTTTTTTTTATTGCAAATTATTGAATCTATTAATGACTAATCATTCATTGATATCAAAAACTCTTCATTATTTCTGGTTTTCTTAAATCGTTCGTTGATGAAATCCATTGCTTCAACAGGATTCATATCAGACAGGTACTTTCTCATAATCCACATGCGTTGCAATGTTTTTTCATCTAAAAGTAAATCGTCTCTTCTTGTGCTTGATGAAGTTAAATCGATAGCTGGAAAAATACGTTTATTCGCAATTTTTCTATCCAATTGCAATTCCATATTTCCAGTTCCTTTAAATTCTTCAAAAATCACTTCGTCCATTTTAGACCCCGTTTCTGTAAGTGCAGTAGCAATAATACTCAATGAACCACCATTTTCTACATTTCGTGCGGCTCCAAAAAATCGTTTTGGTTTTTGTAAAGCATTAGCATCAACTCCCCCACTCAAAACCTTACCAGAAGCTGGCTGAACAGTATTATAGGCTCTTGCTAAACGGGTAATAGAGTCTAATAAAATAACAACATCATGCCCACATTCCACCAATCGTTTTGCTTTTTCTAAAACTATATTGGCAATTTTTACATGTTCTTGTGGTTCTCTATCAAAAGTGGATGCGATTACTTCACCACGAACCGAACGTTGCATATCGGTAACTTCCTCTGGACGCTCATCAATAAGTAAGACTATCAAATATACCTCAGGATGATTAGCTGCAATAGCATTTGCAATATCTTTAAGAAGCATAGTTTTACCCGTTTTAGGTTGAGCAACGATCATACCACGTTGCCCTTTCCCTATCGGCGAAAACAAATCAATAATTCGAGTTGAAATGGAGCTACCCTTTTCAGCCAATCTAAACTTTTCTGTTGGAAAAACAGGTGTTAAGTGCTCAAATGAAACTCTATCTCGAACTACTTGAGGATCGTGTCCATTTATTTTTAAAACGCGTACTAATGGAAAAAATTTCTCGCCTTCTTTTGGTGGACGCACGACTCCTTTTACAGTATCACCCGTTTTTAATCCAAATAATCTGATTTGTGAAGTGGATAAATAAATATCATCTGGCGAAGCTAAATAATTATAATCTGATGAACGCAGAAAACCATATCCATCAGGCATCATTTCAAGAACTCCTTCACTTTCTATTATTCCATCAAATTCAAAATCGGAATCTCTAAAATTATTTTTTTTATTTTTAAAATTTGGATTTACGTTATTTGAATTTTGATTACCATTTTGCTTATGCAATTGATTGGGGTTTATCTTCTTGTCAGGAAATTTCGTTTCTGTATTTTCTTCAGCAACTAATGTTTCTTTTTCTTCCTCAATATTTGCATTCTCCTCTTTAGGCAATGCTTTTTCTGCCTTTATTGCAATCTTTTTTTCGTAATCTGATTTTTTGAATTTTACAATTTTGGGAGCATTAGCTACAATTGGTGTGTCTTCTTGAGTAACTACATTTTCTTCAACTATTGGAACTATTTCTGCAATTGGATCTTCAATTTTAGAAAAAAGAGTATCTTCCTTTTTATTTTGAATAGCAGGCTTCTTTTCCAGTGCAATTCTAACTCTTTTGGGCTTATTGTCTATAGCTTCTTGAGAATCATTAACTGGAGTTTCATTAGACTGACTTGCATCTTGATGCTTCAAAATTAAATCTATTAAAGCTTCTTTTTTAGTGCCAGCGATTTTTATAGTTTTAGCTAATTTAGCTATGTCTTGAAGCTCAGCAAGCTTCATTTCTTTTAATACAGAAATATCAAACATGAATGTTATTTGAATTTAGTTGATTTGGTATACGATATAAAATGTGTGGTGTTTTTTTATTCTTGGAATTGTTCGTAAAATGAAGTACTTACGTTTTTGCTTTGCAATAATACGAATAAAATTTTATCATACAATAGTATTTATAAAAAAGAAAATATATTTTTGTACAAGAAAATTAATTTATGATTCAAAGAATACAAACTGTATATCTAATTCTTTCCTTACTAATTACAGGAGTTTTACCATTTATTTTTCCTTTATGGATTTTAAGTGATGGCAAAGAATTCTATTTTATGTTAAATCAGGGTTACGTTGCATTATTTGGTTTAAGTACCTCTTTATCATTATTAAGCATCTTATTTTATAAAAAAAGACAGCATCAATTTGTTATTGGCAGATTGAATATCATATTAAATTTAATTTTATTAGGATTATTTGTATATCGTTCGCTAAATATATCTGGAGAAGCAGTTGTTGTTTCTGAGAAAGGTATTGGGATGTTTCTACCTATTATTTCTATCGTTTTTTTAGTTTTGGCAAACAAAGCTATTAAAAAGGACGAAGATCTCGTAAAATCTGTGGATAGATTGAGATAAACCTATAAACTTAGTTTATTAGTGCGAAGAAAAACCTGAACTTAACGTTCAGGTTTTTTTTTTGAAAAATCACTAATTTTAGTGATATGATTCCTACATAATTTAAGCTAAGTTTGTTGAAATGAATTGTTACAATGACTGAAAAAATAAAAGTTTATCTCGCTGACGACCATCAAATGCTAATTGAAGGGATGAAAGCTGTAATAAAAACAAACGAAGATTTTGAAGTAGTAGGCTATTCACTAAACGGAATGCGACTAATTGAAGAAGTTGTAAAGGCTAAAGCTGACATTCTTGTAATGGATATTAACATGCCTGAGAAAGACGGAATAGAAGTTTTAAAAGAATTATCAAGTTATGAAACACCCTTTAAAGTAATTGTTCTCTCTAGTTATGACGATTTAAAATTAGTTAAGGAAGTTATAAAATTAGGAGCAAGAGGATATTTAACAAAGCAAAGTGTTGGAGATAGCATCATAGAGGCTTTAATCGAAGTCCATAATGGTGAGGAATATTTTTGCAAAATAATGCAAGAAAAAATATTAGCTTCATTTTCACACAATACCCAAAATATTAATCAAGTAAAAATAGTACCCCAAATTTATTTAACAGAACGCGAACTTGTTATTATAAAACTTATTGCTTTAGAATATAGTGGTAAGATGATAAGCGAAAAATTATTTATAAGTACGAACACTGTAGAGACGCATAGAAAAAATTTATTAAAGAAATTAAATTTAAAAAGCTCCATAGGTTTAGCAAAATATGCCATCAAAAATAATTTGATTCATTTTTAAATAGTTACCTTTACTTAAAATGTAAATATTTAGACTAAAAAACCTACAAAAAAGTCATTGTTTTTATCATATATTTATTTTATAGTCTAATAAAATTATGTTACAAAGACAAGTCTATATAATTGTTTCTATAATACTAATTCATTTTAGCAACAATGCTTTTGCAAAACAAAAAACACTTTCAAAGATAGAAATTACCTCATTAGTTAGTCAAGCTACTCACTTAATGAAAGTTGGCAAATATGATCAATCTTTAACTAAATCTAGACATGCACTTGCACAATCCAAGGCAATTAATGATTATGATTTAATTGCAACGTGTTACAATACCATTGCAGCTAATCTTGATGAATTGAATTATCCCGATAAAGCGTTATTTTATTATAATAAAAGTCTATTTTATGCTGATAAAACGAATAATGACAATCTTAAAAATAAGCTAAACAACAATTTAGGAAATATCTATTGCTTTGATAAAAAACAATTTGAAATAGGATTTAATCATTATAAAAAATCAATTGCCTTAAGTACTAAAATTAAGGATTCTTCTCAAATTTATTTTACTACTATAAACCTCATTTGGGCCTGTTTTGATAATAAATTGTACAAAAAGGGTTTGCCTTACTTAAACTTTGCAAACAAGTTTCAAAAAAAATTCGGTGACTCTTCAAATATGGTCAATTTAAATATGTTAAATGGACTTTATTCTAGCCATATCAATAAAAATAAAGAAGCCAATTCATATTTTTTAAATGCTATAAAATTAGGGCTCAAAGGTGATGACAAATCAGATTTGTCTTTTGCTTATCTAGAATATTCTAAATTTTTAGTAAAAATAGGTCATTATAAAAAAGCATATGAATATTTAGAAATATACTCCAAAATTTATGAAGAAATGTTTAATGAACAAATTTTAGCTACGGTTAATGCAGCAGGAGTCAATCTTGAATTAGATGAAAGTAAAAGAGATTTAAAAAGAGTCGAAAATGGATTTAAACAAAAACAATATTTACTTCAGGAAAAAGCTTCTAAAAAACAGAAAATATTCATAATAATTATTGGATTATGTATTTTAAGTGCAATCATGATATATTTTTTCTTTCAAAACACTAAACTAAAACAAAAAAATAAACTCAATAAATTAAGAAGTAAACTACAGCTAAAAGTTATTAATGCCACTTTTGACGGTCAGGAAATAGAGCGGAAAAAGATAGCTGCTTTTTTGCATGATAACATTAGTTCAAAATTATCTTCAGCGGGATTACAACTATCCGCTTTTTCAGCTATTAATAAAATCGATGCTGAAGAAATAAAAAAATCCAAAGAAATAATAAAAGAAATTCATGATGAAATTAGAAATTTATCTCATGAATTATTACCTACTTTGCTAGTAAAGTTTGGTTTATTTTATTCCATTCAGGATTTATGCAAAAAAAACTCTAATACTTTAATTCAATTTGAATATTCAAGTGCTATAGTTATAAATCAAAGATATCAGGAAGATTTTGAAACAAAAATATTTAATATTATTTCAGAATTATTTAATAATATCCTTAAACACAGCGAAGCTAGTAAAGTCAAAGTGGCAATAGAAGAAAATAATAATATACTAACTATTATTTTAGAAGACAACGGAAAAGGATTTAAAACTACTAAAACTATATCTAATGAAGGATTCGGATTAACCCAAATTAGAGCCAGAGTATCAAGTATGGATGGAAAATTTTCTGTAAATTCAATTGTAGATAAAGGAACACTTGTAATAATAATAGTACCTATTCAAGAAAAAAATTAATCCCTCTTTTCGATTTCTATAATCTCTAAATCGCTTATCTTTTCTCCATCAATAACAAATCGGAGCATTGTTCGCACTTGATGAAAACCACTTTTTCCTGCAGCTCCAGGATTCATGTGTAATAAGTTTAGTTTTTTATCATAAATCACTTTTAAAATGTGAGAATGTCCACAAATAAATAATTTTGGCGGATTTGTTGTTAGTTCAGTCCTAATGTTGGGATTATATTTACCAGGATAACCTCCAATGTGAGTAATCCAAACATCGACATATTCACACATAAATCTATTGTGCAACGGAAACTCTAATCGGGCTTTATCATCATCAATATTGCCATAAACGGCACGTAACCGTTTTAGTTTTTTTAAAGTATCAGTTACTACTAAATCGCCAATATCTCCTGCATGCCAAACCTCATCTGCTTGATCTACATATTTTAAAATCGTATCGTCTATATGGCTGTGTGTATCTGAAAGCAGTAGAATTTTTTTCATCGAATGAGAATTGGATTGAACTGTAAAATTAAACAATACATTTCCAAATCCAAATTAACATTATGTTGTATTTTCAAATTGAAAAAATCGTACATTAATAAGTATCTTTGCCTAATCAAAAAAGAATTTACTTGCGTTATTTCATCAAATTTTCATACAAAGGCACGAACTATCACGGTTGGCAATCGCAACCCAACGCAAGTTCTGTTCAGGAAACGCTGAATAAAGCTTTATCAGTCGTATTACATTCTGAAATTAATTTGATGGGGGCCGGACGCACTGATACTGGTGTTCACGCTAAAGAAATGTATGCACATTTTGATTTAGAAACGACAATCGATTCTTTAAAAACTATTCATAAACTCAATTCCTATCTTCCTAGCGATATTGCTATATTTGATATTATACTAGTAAAAGATGAAGCACATGCCCGTTTTGATGCCACTAAAAGAACCTACGAATATCATATTCACTCCTTTAAAAATGTTTTTCTAGAGGAACAAAGTTGGTATTATAAAAAAGAGTTAGATGTAAATTTAATGAATGAAGCCGCTATGATTTTATTGAAGCATGATGATTTTCAATGTTTTTCGAAAGTAAACACTGAGGTTAACACTTTTAATTGTAAAATTACGGAAGCCTTTTGGCAAAAAAAGAATAATCAATACGTCTTTACCATATCGGCCAACCGATTTCTTAGAAATATGGTACGAGCCATTGTAGGAACTTTGATTAAAGTAGGCTTGCATCAAATAACATTAACTGAATTTAACGCAATAATAGAAAGTAAAAGCAGAAACGAAGCTGGTTTTTCAGTTCCTGCTCACGGATTGTATTTAACAAAAATTGAATACGATTATTTGTAATAAAAAGAATATATAAAGTTGATATTGCCATTGATTTTGTCATTGGAATTTTAAAAAAATAGCACAGATTGCAGTGAAAATCCCTTTGTTTTTTCTTTAAAAACCAAAAGATTGAAACGCAAAGCTGGATTAAGCTCCTAAAAAAATAATGAAAGCAAAAGTATTCGATACTAAAATATTTAAACGAATTTTAGAATATACCAAACCCTATCAATGGCGATTTAATGGTGTAATTCTTTTTGCCGTCTCTCTTTCAGTTTTTGCAGCCTTACGCCCTTATTTGCTGAAACAAACAGTAGACGAATATATTAAAACGCATGATGCTAAAGGTTTGCTTTTTTATGTAAGCATCATGGGAATAGTTTTATTATTAGAAGTTTTTTCTCAGTTCTATTTTGTTTTTTGGGCGAACTGGCTCGGACAAGACATCGTTAAAGACATCCGAATAAAACTCTTTAAACACATGATGAGTTTTCGAATGAAATATTATGACAATGCACCAGTAGGACAACTCGTAACTAGATCAGTATCTGACATAGAAGCTATTGCAAGGATTTTTAGCCAAGGATTGTTTATGATTATTAGTGATTTAATGAAAATGCTAGTAGTACTTGTTTTTATGTTTATTATGAATTGGAAATTAACATGGATTGTTGTCGTTGCAATGCCTATTCTAGTTTTTATCACTCGGGTTTTTCAAGGAAAAATGCAAGTTGCTTTTGAAGAAGTAAGAAACCAAATTGCCAATATGAATACCTTTGTTCAAGAACGAGTTACAGGAATGAAGATTGTTCAACTTTTTAACCGTGAAGATATTGAAGCTTCAAAGTTTAGTGAAATAAATAGCAAGCACAACAAGGCTTGGATAAAAACAATTCTGTACAACTCTATTTTCTTTCCGATTGCCGATATTATTTCATCCCTAACCTTAGGATTTATAGTGCTCTATGGGGGACTAAAAATTTTGAATGGTAATAATTTTACCACTTTTGGTGATTTATTTTCCTATACCATGTTCATAGGGATGCTGTTCAATCCGTTGCGCCAGATTGCTGATAAATTCAACGAAATGCAAATGGGAATGATTGCTGCTAATCGTGTTTTTGATATTTTAGATACTAAAGATCAAATTCAAGATACAGGAACGATTGAAGCACCATTATTTAAAGGTAATATTCAGTTCAATGACGTTCATTTCAGTTACATTAAAAATGAAGAAGTTATAAAAGGAATTAATTTAGAAGTAAAAGAAGGTCAAACTATTGCCATTGTGGGATCGACAGGAGCAGGAAAATCGACAATAATTAATTTACTGAATCGTTTTTATGAAATTAGCAAAGGTGAAATATATATTGACAATCATAATATAAACGAGTATAGTTTAAGTTCAATCAGAAAACAAATAGCCGTAGTTTTGCAAGATGTTTTCTTATTTGCTGATACTATTTTGAACAACATTACTTTAAATAATCCAAAAATTTCAAGAGAGCAAGTAATTCATGCAGCTACAAAAATCGGAGTTCATGATTTTATAATGAGTCTTCCCGAAGGCTACGACTATAATGTAAAAGAACGTGGAGTAATGCTTTCATCAGGTCAACGCCAATTAATTGCTTTTTTACGAGCCTATGTAAGTAACCCTAGCATTCTTATTTTAGATGAAGCGACCTCTTCTATCGATACATATTCGGAGGAATTAATTCAAAAAGCAACCGAAAAAATCACAACAGGAAGAACCTCGATTGTTATTGCGCATCGATTAGCAACTATCGTCAATGCTGATAAAATTGTGGTTATGGATAAAGGATTAATAGTCGAACAAGGCGCGCATCACGAATTATTAAACATCGAAGGAGGTTTTTATAAGAATTTGTATAACTCACAGTTTTTAGTTGAAAACAATTCTTAATTCACAATTCACAATTACATAAATATTCCTTAATTTCGCAACTGAAAATTATTAAGAAAAAAATAGAAAAATGACATGAGCTTTTGCGACTGCATTTTTACAAAAATAAATTAAATACGAAAAAATGACAAGAGCTTTAGCGACTGCATTTCTCAATTAATAAACAAATAAAAAAAATTGAAATGACACGAGGCTTTGCCGACTGCATTTTGTACAAATAACAAATAAACAAGCACAAAATGAAATACGATATTATAGTTTTAGGAAGTGGTCCTGGCGGATATGTTACAGCAATTCGCGCCTCACAATTAGGCTTTAAAGTAGCCGTAATTGAAAAAGAAAGTTTAGGTGGCGTTTGTTTAAACTGGGGATGTATTCCGACTAAAGCCTTATTAAAATCGGCACAAGTTTTTGATTATCTAAAGCATGCTGCAGATTATGGTTTGACAGTTACTGCTTTCGATAAAGATTTTAATGCCGTTGTAAATCGTTCCAGAAATGTAGCTGGCGATATGAGCAAAGGAGTTCAGTTCCTAATGAAGAAAAATAAGATTGATGTAATCATTGGTTTTGGAAAAATAAAACCAGGCAAAAAAATAGATGTAAAAACAGCTGACGGAACTGTAACAGAATACAGTGCCGATCATATTATTATTGCTACAGGCGCACGTTCGCGTGAATTGCCAAACTTGCCACAAGATGGTGTTAAAGTAATAGGCTATCGTCAAGCTATGACTTTACCAGCCCAACCTAAATCGATGATTATTGTAGGTTCAGGAGCTATTGGAGTAGAATTTGCCCATTTTTATAACGCTATGGGAACCGATGTTACCATTGTAGAGTTCATGCCAAATGTAGTGCCAGTTGAAGATGAGGACATTTCAAAACAATTTGAAAGATCGATGAAAAAAGCGGGTGTAAAAATTATGATTTCATCGTCTGTAGAACGTATTGACACTTCCGGTTCTGGAGTAAAAGCATTTGTAAAAACAGCAAAAGGAGAAGAAGTTTTAGAAGCTGATATTTTGCTTTCAGCAGTTGGAATTAAAACTAATATTGAAAATATAGGTCTAGAAGAAGTGGGAATTGCTACTGACAAAGACAAAATTTTAGTAAATGCCTATTCACAAACCAACATTCCGGGTTATTATGCTATTGGAGATGTTACTCCTGGCCAAGCATTGGCTCACGTTGCATCAGCAGAAGGAATAAATTGTGTGGAAAAAATTGCAGGATTACACGTTGAACCAATTGATTACGGAAATGTACCTGGTTGTACCTATGCTACACCAGAAATTGCTTCTGTAGGTTTGACTGAAAAACAAGCAAAAGAAAAAGGATACGAACTTAAAATTGGTAAATTCCCTTTCTCAGCTTCAGGAAAAGCAAAAGCTTCAGGAACACCAGATGGTTTTGTAAAAGTAATTTTTGATGCAAAATACGGAGAATGGTTGGGTTGTCATATGATAGGTGCTGGAGTTACTGATATGATTGCAGAAGCAGTAGTAGCTCGTAAATTAGAAACTACCGGACATGATATATTGAAAACAATTCACCCCCACCCTACTATGAGTGAAGCTGTTATGGAAGCAGTTGCCGATGCTTACGGTGAAGTAATTCATTTGTAAGATCTCTTTATTATTATAAATTAAAAAGCCCGATTTGGAAATTTCAAATCGGGCTTTTTTATGCTAAATTTTTCAAACATTCGATTAAAATATCGATATCATCTTTAGTATTGTAATGACTAAACGAAATTCGTAAGCTGGGTTTAATTGAGTCTTCTTTAGATAAAATTTCGTCTAAAACATGTGAGGGACTTATACTTCCTGATTGGCAAGCACTTCCCCGAGAAACAGCTATCCCTTTCATATCTAAATGAAACAGTATCATAGCCGTTTTATCTTCTGAAAAAGGCAACATGACATTCAAAACCGTATAAAAACCGTCTTCATTTCCATTGATTTTATACTCGGGAAATGTTAATTCGAGTTGATTGATTAAATAGGATTTCAAGTTAGAAATATGTTTTCTATCTGATTCTAAATTAGCGTAAGAAAGTTCTAAAGCCATAGCCATTCCTGCTATTTGATGTACTCCTTCCGTTCCTGGACGTAATCCTTTTTCTTGTTCGCCACCATAAAATAAAGGCCGCAATCCTGATTTTCTCCTAACAAAAGCAAAACCAACTCCTTTAGGTCCATGAAATTTATGGGCACTTGCAACAATAAAATCTATAGGAATCTCTTGTAAATTTATCTCGGTTTTCCCCACTGATTGCACCGTATCTGAATGAAAAAGCGCATTATGTTGTTTACAAATACGTCCTACTTTATATAAATCTAAGACTGTACCAATTTCATTATTTACATGCATCAAGCTCACTAAGGTTTTAATTTCTTGCGAAAGCAATTCAACTAAATCATTAAAATCAATTTCTCCATTTGGTTTAATTGAAACATAATCAACCTGAATATTATATTCGTTTTGCAAAGCTTGAACAACGTGCAAAACAGCATGATGCTCAATTTTACTGGTTATGATTCGTCTTACTTTCAAATCCTTAACAGCAGAATGAAGAATCCAATTATTAGATTCTGTTCCGCACGAAGTAAATATAATTTCTTGTGAAGTACATTTAAGCTGTTTGGCAATAGATTTTCTGGAAAGCTCTAAAATACTTTTTGCATTTCTACCTAAACTATGTGTTGAAGAGGGGTTTCCATAATCATCTGCTAAAATTGTAGTCATTTCTTGAATGACTTCCTTACGGATTTTAGTAGTTGAAGCGTTGTCTAAATATACATTTTTCATTGCAACAAAGTTATGAATTTTTAGGTTAATTAATTCAAGTTACTAATTGTACTACCATATATTGACAAAGCAAAGGTTATGTAAATTTGTTTTGCAAACCATTAAACAGAAACAATGCTTAGAAAAAACAAAATTATATCAATTTTATTTTAGATAATATTTTACACCAGAAAAAACGAGTGATGTAAAATCATTAGGAAAAATGATTAACAAGTTACCTGAGGAAGCCCATTATATGCTGATAGTGCCTATTCAGATTATGGATTAGAATATATTTCTTTAGAGAGATAATAAATCTTATTAAAGATGCAACGCAAGTAAAAAACTAAGAGAATAAATAAATTGCAACAAAAACATGAAAAGCTAAAAATGAGAAAAAGAGAAGAAACAGCAATAAGTGACACCAAAAAAATGTTCCCAATCACAACACATGCACTAACCTTAGAAGGCTCTCTGATAAAACTAACTTTATTTGTATTTGGACTCCAATTAAACAAAACGACTAATTAGCAACTTGAATTAATTAGTATTTTCTTGTGATGAAATATAACTATTTTTTTATTATTTGTTTAAATTCAGAAAAAAAGCAAAATAATATTTGATAAGTTAAAAATCATTTTTACATTTGTAATTCAATATTATATCATGAGTACAATATTAAATAAATCTTGGTGGTGGAGTAGTTTACGTCAAACGTCGTGAAATAGTCTGCTTATAAGTATATTTAATCAAATATAAAAAAAGGCTTGTCATTCACGACAGGCTTTTTTTATGTTCAGCATTCATTCAATGAGTAAAACAAACCAAATGAAATCATTCAAATTAAAAACAATATACAAGCAAATCTTAGCTGATACTATAACACCCGTAAGTGTCTATCTTAAAATTAGAGATAAATTTCCAAATAGCTTATTATTAGAAAGTAGTGATTATCATGGCAATGACAATAGTTTCTCTTATATTTGTTGTAATCCAATAGCTTCTATTAAAATTGAAAATGAAACTATTTTTAAAACCTATCCAGATGGAAGTTTAGAGAAAATAGCAATTGACAACAAAACTAATATCCCAGAAATTATTCAGGAATTTTCTAGCGAATTCCAATCAGATAAAAATAATTTCAAATTCATCAATAATGGTTTGTTTGGTTATATTTCTTACGATGCTGTTCGTTATTTTGAAAAAATAACCATTGCCAAAAAAGAAAATAGTAATACCATTCCAGACGTTTACTATGCAGTTTATCAAAATATTATTGCCATTAACCATTTTAAAAATGAAGCTTATATCTTTTCACACCGTTTAGACGAAACCAATAATATTTCAGAAATTGAACAATTATTACAATCCCGAAATATGGCCTCCTACAAATTCTCTAAAGAAGGTGAAGGCTTTTCAAACCTAACTGACGATGAGTTTAGACAAAATGTAGCTTTAGCAAAAAAACACTGCTTTAGAGGCGATGTTTTTCAACTTGTATTATCGAGACGATTTACCCAAGGTTTTAAAGGGGATGAATTTAATGTTTATAGAGCTTTACGTAGTATCAACCCTTCGCCTTATTTATTCTTTTTTGATTATGGTGATTTTAAAATTTTTGGTTCTTCACCAGAAGCTCAAATTATTGTGAAAAACAGAAAAGCTGAAATACATCCTATTGCCGGAACTTTCAAAAGAACAGGTGATGATGAAAAAGATGCTGTAATTGCCAAACAACTCTCAGAAGACAAAAAAGAAAATAGCGAACATGTAATGCTTGTCGATTTGGCCAGAAATGATTTGAGTAGAAATGGACACGATGTACAAGTAGAAAAATACAGAGAAGTACAATTTTTCTCCCATGTCATTCATTTGGTTTCAAAAGTAACGGGGCATTTACATGATAAAGCTACAACTATGCAAGTTGTTGCAGATACCTTTCCCGCTGGGACTTTAAGTGGTGCACCTAAACACAGAGCCATGCAACTGATTGAAGAATATGAAAAAACCAATCGTAATTTTTACGGTGGTGCTATCGGATTTATGGATTTTAGCGGCAACTTTAATCATGCTATTATGATTCGAACGTTTTTAAGTAAAAATCATCAATTGCATTACCAAGCTGGAGCTGGAATTGTTGCCAGTTCTGATGAAGAAAGTGAAATGCAAGAAGTGTATAATAAATTAAGAGCCTTGAATACCGCTTTAGATTTAGCGGAAACAATTTAAAAATTAATTAACTAATGTGAGATTGCTTCTTATCTCGCAATGACATTATAAAAATGAAAATACTAGTTATAGACAATTACGATAGTTTTACATACAATTTAGTTCATTATTTAGAGGACTTAAATTGTGAAGTAACGGTTTACCGAAACGATGAGTTTGATATTGATGAAGTCAAAAAATTTGATAAGATCTTGCTTTCACCAGGCCCAGGTATTCCTGACGAAGCGGGCTTATTAAAAGAAGTAATTAAAATTTATTCTCCATCAAAAAGTATTCTAGGCGTTTGTTTAGGGCAACAAGCTATTGGAGAAGTTTTTGGCGGAAACTTAATTAATTTGGATAAAGTCTATCATGGCGTAGCAACCAATGTAACAACTCTTGTAGATGACGAAAGCCTTTTTAACGGTTTGGAGAAGCAAATTGAGGTAGGCCGTTACCATTCTTGGGTTATTAATCCTATTGAATTTCCTGACACCTTAGAAATAACTTCAGTTGATGAAAACGGTCAAATCATGTCTATTCGTCATAGAACATTAGATGTAAAAGGAGTGCAATTTCATCCCGAAAGTGTTTTGACTCCTCATGGAAAAAAGATATTAGAAAACTGGGTTAATTCCTCACCAATCCCTCCAAAGGAGGGGCTAGAATAAGGAGGTTGAAATACATTAATTTAAAAATAATTTAAAACCTATTTACCCCAATAGGTTCTCCCCTCCTTTGGAGGGGCTGGGGGAGGAAAATGAAAACCATACTCAACAGACTAATCAATCACGAAATTCTCAGCAAAGAAGAAGCCAAAAACATCTTGGTTAACATTTCTTGTGGTAGTTACAACCCAAGTCAAATTGCTAGTTTTCTAACAGTTTATATGATGCGAAACATCTCCATAGACGAGCTGGCCGGTTTCCGAGAAGCACTATTGGAATTATGCATTCCTGTGGATTTGTCTGCCTATAACACTATTGATTTATGTGGAACGGGTGGAGACGGAAAAGACACTTTCAATATATCAACATTAGCTTCGTTTGTAACTGCTGGAGCAGGTGTTAAAGTTGCTAAGCATGGTAATTATGGCGTTTCATCTATTTCGGGTTCCAGTAATGTGATGGAAAATTTGGGAGTAAAATTCAGTAATGATAAAAATTATCTTGAAAAGTGTATCGACCAAGCTGGAATCTGTATTTTACATGCGCCATTATTTCATCCCGCAATGAAAAATGTAGCACCAATTAGAAAAGAGTTAGGCGTAAAAACTTTTTTTAATATGTTAGGCCCTATGGTTAATCCGTCCTTCCCAAAAAATCAATTGGTAGGCGTTTTTAATTTAGAATTGGCTAGAATGTATAGTTATCTGTACCAAAAAACAGATATTAATTATACGATTTTACACAGTTTAGATGGTTATGATGAAATTTCTTTAACTGGAAATACTAAAACCATTACCAATTCTATTGAAGCAATGTTGAAACCCGAAGATTTTGGAGTTAATCAATTGACGCAAGAATCCATACAAGGAGGAACAACTATAGAACAATCGGCACAAATGTTTCTCGATATCATTTCAGGAAAGGGAACCGAAGCTCAAAATAATGTAGTTTGTGCCAATGCAGGAATGGCTATTGCAACCGTAAAAAAACTCACTCAAATTCAAGGTTTTGAACTAGCAAAAGAAAGTTTATTTTCGGGAAAAGCATCAAATACCCTGAAAAAACTACAACAATTAAGCAATTAATAATGAATATATTAGATAAAATAATTTTTGATAAAAAACGGGAAGTTGAACTTAAAAAATCGATAATTCCAGTTTCTCAATTAGAAAGTTCAGTACTTTTTGATAGCAGAACCATTTCATTAAGCAAAATACTAAGGAATAGCCATACTGGAATTATTGCTGAACACAAACGTCGTTCGCCATCGAAAGCCGAAATAAATTATAATTTTACTGTTGAAGAAGTGGTAAAAGGATATGAAAGCGCTGGAGTATGTGGGATATCAGTTTTGACTGACGGAAAATATTTTGGTGGTTCGTTAGACGATTTGCTTTTAGCAAGAGCCTCTGTAAATTTACCTCTTTTACGAAAAGAGTTTGTAATTGACGAATATCAAATATTAGAAGCAAAAGCTCATGGAGCCGATTTAATCCTCCTTATCGCAGCCATTTTAACACGTGAAGAAATAAAAAAATTGTCAGAATTTGCAGAATCTTTGGGTTTGGAAGTCTTGCTTGAAGTGCATAATTTAGAAGAATTACGAAAATCAATTATGCCGAGTTTGAATATGATTGGTGTAAACAATCGCAATCTAAAGACCTTTGAAGTGAGCTTAGATTTCAGCAAAGTATTGGCTAACGAAATTCCAAATGAGTTTGTAAAAGTTTCTGAAAGTGGCATAAGTTCTATTGAAGCTATCAACGAATTAAAACCTTATGGTTACAAGGGATTCTTAATTGGCGAAAATTTTATGAAAACCGATAATGCTGGAGCAAGTGCTAAGGAATTTATTTCAAAATTATAAGTAATGAAACTGAAAATCTGCGGTATGAAGTATCCCAAAAATATTCTCGAAGTAAGCGAATTACTTCCGGACTATATGGGATTTATTTTTTGGGATAAATCGAGCCGTTTTTTTGACGGTGTTATGCCGGATTTACCAAAATCAATTCAAAAAGTGGGAGTTTTTGTTGATGCTACTTTAAATGAAATTGTTTCAAAAATTAAAAAATACAATTTAAATCTGATTCAATTACACGGAAACGAATCGGTTGAATTTTGCGAGAATTTAAAAAAAGAAAGTATTCCTATCATTAAAGTGTTCTCCCTAAATGACGATTTCAATTTTAAAGTTTTAAAACCATACGAAGGAGTTTGTGATTATTTTTTATTTGATACTAAAGGGAAATTACCTGGTGGAAACGGAATTGCTTTCAACTGGGAAGTACTAAAAAAATACCCTTCAACGAAACCCTTTTTCCTGAGTGGTGGAATTGGAATAGAAGAAATAGCATCTGTAAAACAATTGTTAAAAACCAATTTACCTATTCACACCATAGATATTAATAGTAAATTTGAAATCGAACCCGGTTTAAAAAATATACAATTATTAAAAGACTTTAAAATAAATAAAAATGAGCTATCACGTTAATGAAAAAGGATTTTATGGCAACTTTGGTGGAGCCTTCATTCCTGAAATGCTGTATCCAAATGTAGAAGAATTACGTCAAAATTATTTAAAAATAACTGCAGAACATAGTTTTCAAGAGGAATTTAGGGACTTGTTAAAAGATTATGTTGGTCGCCCTACTCCACTTTATTTTGCAGAACGCTTGTCAAAAGAATACAATACAAAAGTATATCTAAAACGAGAAGATTTATGTCATACTGGTGCCCATAAAGTGAACAACACCATTGGTCAAATTCTAGTTGCAAAAAAATTAGGTAAAACTAGAATTATTGCAGAAACTGGAGCGGGACAGCATGGAGTAGCAACAGCCACTGTGTGTGCTTTGATGGGATTAGAATGTATTGTTTACATGGGCGAAGTCGATATTAAGCGTCAAGCTCCTAATGTAGCGAGAATGAAAATGTTAGGTGCTGAAGTTCGTCCAGCTACTTCAGGTTCTAAAACTTTAAAAGATGCTACGAATGAAGCTATCCGAGATTGGATTAACAACCCTGAAAACACCTATTATATCATTGGCTCTGTTGTGGGTCCGCATCCGTATCCCGATATGGTAGCGCGTTTTCAGGCAGTAATTTCAGAAGAAATTAAACAACAATTACTAGAAAAAGAAGGTCGTGAAAATCCCGATTATGTTGTGGCTTGTGTTGGTGGTGGTAGTAATGCTGCCGGAGCTTTCTATCATTTTTTAGATGATGAAGAAGTCAAAATTATTGCTGTTGAAGCCGCAGGTTTAGGTGTAAATTCAGGAGAAAGTGCTGCAACATCGGCTTTGGGAAAAATTGGTGTTATTCACGGTAGTAAAACCCTTTTGATGCAAAGTACTGATGGACAAATCACAGAACCCTATTCGATTTCTGCTGGGTTAGATTATCCGGGAGTTGGTCCAATGCATGCTCATTTATTTGAGAGTAAACGTGCTGAATTTATTGCAATAACTGATGAAGATGCTATGAATTGGGGAATCAAACTATCAAAAACCGAAGGTATCATACCAGCTATTGAAACAGCTCATGCCTTTGCTGTTCTTGATACAAAAAAATTTAAACCTACTGATATTGTTGTAATCAATTTATCCGGTAGAGGCGACAAAGATTTGAATACATATATTGATTATTTTAAATTGTAAATCCTTAAATACTATAAGTTTATGGAAAAATTATTCACCTACGGTTCCTTACAAGATAAAGACATTCAAGAAAATATATTTGGAAGAATATTAAGAGGTACAAGCGAAACATTAGTTGGGTATGAGTTAAAAAAAATTCAAATTGAAGAAGAATTTGGAATAGTTGAATATCCCATTATCATTGAAACTAAAAATTCTGATGATACCATTTCAGGAATTGTTTATGAAATCTCAGCAAATGATTTGCGTCAAGCAGATTTATATGAAGGAATGCATTACAAACGTGTAGAAGTATATTTACAATCAAACGAAAAAGCTTGGGTGTATAGTGTAGCTAACTAACTCCTTTTAAACTAAAAACAGATTTTATATCTGAAAAAACATGTATAATGAATCGAATAAATAAAAAATTACAAGAAGACAAAAAATTACTATCTATTTATTTTTCAGCTGGATACCCTAATATAAATGATACTGTACAAATCATTCAGGATTTAGAAAAAAACGGTGTAGATATGATTGAAATTGGCTTGCCTTTTAGTGATCCTTTGGCCGATGGGCCTACTATTCAAGAAAGCTCTACTCAAGCTTTATATAACGGAATGACTACAAAATTGCTTTTTGAACAATTGGCAACCATTCGTGAAACGGTAAAAATTCCATTAATTATTATGGGCTATTTTAATCCTATGTTGCAATATGGAATAGAAGCGTTTTGTAAAAAATGTGCTGAAATAGGTATTGACGGTCTTATTATTCCTGATTTACCAGTCGGGATTTATGCTGAAGATTATAAAGCCATTTTTGAAAAATATGGCTTAATTAACGTGTTTTTAATAACTCCTCAAACTTCGGCTGAGAGAATACAATTTATAGATAGCGTATCAAACGGATTTATTTATATGGTTTCTTCGGCGAGTGTTACTGGTTCGCAATCTGGTTTTGGAATTTCGCAAGAAGCCTATTTTAAGCGAATTGCTGATATGAATTTAAAAAATCCTCAAATCATAGGTTTTGGAATTAGCGATAAAACTTCGTTTAATCAAGCGACTCAATACGCTAAAGGAGCTATTATTGGTAGTGCTTTTATTAAAAATTTGACTGAAAACGGAGTAGGTAGTATTGAGAGATTTGTTGGGGATATTATTTAGAACTCAAATAATAATATTTTACAAAAGCCTTTCTAAGTCTTTTGTAGTTTAATTTAGATTTTGAACATTTTTTTAATTATTAATATTATGTTAAAAAGATATTAAACAAACGTTTAATTTAAACAAACGTTTAAATTTGCCATCAGTTTAAAATAAATCGAATGAATAATTTTAACGACAAACAAATTGATATTCTTCTGGTGGCTGAAAAGTTATTTGCCCAAAAAGGATTTGACGGTACTTCTATTAGAAATATCTCGAAAGAAGCCAAAATTAATATTGCAATGGTTTCTTACTATTTTGGTTCAAAAGAAAAGCTTTTAGAAGGATTAATTTTGTTTAGAATACAAGATTTAAAATTAAAACTAGAAAACTTATATAAAGAAAAGCTTAAACCTTTAGAAAAAATAAATAAGTTTATCGAGTTATATATTGAAAAAATTGACCAAAATAAAGATATCTATCAAATTTTGCACTTTGAACTTTCCTCTAATAAGCGAGCAATGAATTTGAAAGCTTTTACAGATATTAAGAGAGGTAATTTAAGTTCTTTATATAAAATTATTGAGGAAGGCCAAATTCAAAAAATATTCAAAAAAGACATTAATATTCCTTTACTTACTCCAACTATTCTTGGAACGTATTTTCACTTTCAAACCAGTAAGCCTTTTTTTATGGAAATCCTAAACCTGAATACAGATGAGCAATACAATCAATACATAAAAACCGATTTAACAAAACACATTCAACAAACTATAAAATCATTAATAGCAAATGAAAATTAACAAAATAATGCTTTTATTTTTTTTAGTTGTACAATATTCAGCTATTTCGCAAGTAAATGAAAAAAAGAATTTAGAAGATTCTAGCAAACTTAATCTTAAAGAAGCTATTGATATAGCCATAAACAAAAGCAACGAAGCCATACTTGCTAATACTAAGGTTGAAACAAAGAAATTAGAAGTGCAATCAGTTAAAAACAATCAATATCCAGACGTGAAAATTTCTGGTCAATATATGAAATTGACTAATGCCACAGTAAATTTAAAATTAAACAACAATTCTAATAACGGAAATTCTAGTGAACCACCAAAAGTGAATCAGTTGATTCTTGGTCAAGCCAATGTTAATTTACCCCTTTTTTCAGGATTTAAAATTCAAAATAGCATCAAAGCCTCACAATATCTGTATCAGGCAGAAAAGGCAAAATCGATTCAAACCAAAGAAGAGATTGCTATGAAAGTAATTGAATATTATGCCAACTTGTATCGAGCACAAAAAGCAGTTGATTTGATTACTGAAAATCTGAAAAGTGCCAAGCAACGGGTTAAGGATTTTGAAGATTTCAACCAAAACGGAATAATTGCAAGAAATGATTTATTAAAAGCGCAATTGCAACAATCAAAAGTGCAACTTTCATTAGATGAAGCCTATAAAAATGTTGCTGTAATCAATTATTATTTAGTAACATTCTTAAAACTAAATGACGATTATAAAATCAATATTGACGAACATCAATTTGATAATAATGAACCTATAAATGTAATTAAAAATGAAGACGAAGGGTTGAAAAATAGAAAAGATTTAGAAGCAATTCGATGCTTTCAAAAAGCTAGCGAAAGCAATGTAAAAATTGCAAAAAGCAACTATTTTCCATCAGTTGCATTGGTTACTGGGTATACAAATTTAAACTTACAAAACGTAGTTACAGTTCAAAACGCCATAAACGTTGGGTTGGGAGTTTCTTACAATTTGAGTTCTATTTTCAAAAATGGGAAGGACGTTAAAATTGCAAAAAATAAAGTTTTAGAAACCCAACAATCCGAAGCCATTTTATCAGAAAATATTAAAATTCAAGTGCAACAATCGATAGAGAATTATAATTTGGCTTTGAAACAAAATTTGGTTTATGAGCAAGCAATAGATCAAGCAAAAGAGAATTATAGAATTGTGAAAGACAAATACGACAATGGACTTTCAAACACAACTGACCTACTTGATGCCGATGTAGAACAGTTAAATTCAAAAATAAATTACGCCTATTCTAGAGCAAACATTATGCTTAAATACTATGAGATGCTTTCTGCTTCAGGGCAATTAACTGCTTCTTTCAATTTTTAAAAAACTATTTTAATATCATGGAAAATAAAAAAACTAATAAAAAATTCATTTCAATATTTGTTGCTCTTTTTCTTTTAGGCTTGGTTTACGGAATCTATAAATATATTCATTCGCTTTCTCACGAAACCACAGATGATGCACAAATTGAAAAAAATATGAATCCAATAATTCCAAGAGTTACGGGTTATATTACCAAAGTATATATAAAAGACAATGACTTTGTAAAAAAAGGAGATACCCTTTTCACAATTGACAATAGAGATTACCTTGTAAAGTTGGAAGATGCAAAAGCGGCATTAATCGCTTCAGAAAGTAGTTTTGCTGCTTCAAAAGCGGATATAGAAAGCTCAGCTGCAAACATTTCTGTTTCTGAAGCCAATGTACAATCTATTGGAGGAAATATTGAAACTGCTAAAATTAGATTGGGTCGTGCTTCTAGCGATTTTGAACGATATAATAATTTGTATAAAAATCATTCTATCACTAAACAACAATTTGAACAGGCTTTAGCTGCAAAACAAGAAGCTGAAAGTCAATTGCGAATTATACAAGATCAGTTCAAAGCGAGCAAATATCAAAAATCGGTTATCGTTGCAAAATCAAACGTGTCCAATAAACAAACTGAAGTGGCTGCAGCCAATATCAAAAGAGCACAAGCGATGTTGGATGCTTCAAAACTGAATTTAGAGTATACAGTTGTTACTGCATCAATAGACGGACAAGTTTCAAAAGTAAGTATTCAACCTGGACAATTGGTTCAACCTGGACAGTCTTTATTTTATATTATCAATAATGCCGAAGCTTGGGTAATTGCCAATTTCAAAGAAACACAATTGGATAAAATGGTTATTGGGCAAAAAGTTTCAGTAAAAGTAGATGCCTATCCCGATACTGCTTTTGAAGGAACAATTACTTCCTTTTCTCCAGCAACAGGAGCCCGATTTTCATTGCTTCCGCCAGATAATGCAACTGGAAATTTTGTAAAAACGATTCAAAGATTACCAATAAAAATTACTCTCAATACAGATAACGATATTGAAAAAGTAAAATTACTACGCCCTGGAATGAATGTGGATGTTGATGTACATTTAAAATAATTATCCTAAAATGACTGCAACAGTAGGAGAAGATGACCTAGTTGAATACGGTTTTAGACGTGTCATTATAACAATTACAGCAGTACTTTGTGCTTTGCTAGAAATTGTTGATACAACTATTGTAAACGTAGCACTTACTAATATGAGAGGTAGTCTTGGAGCAACCTTAACGGATGTAGCTTGGGTTATTACAGCCTATGCAATTGCCAATGTGATAGTTATTCCAATGACAAGCTGGCTTTCGCAACAATTTGGCAGAAAAAATTATTTCGCAGTTTCTATTATTATTTTTACAACTGCTTCTTTTCTATGCGGAAATGCAACAAATATTTGGGAATTGGTTGCCTTTCGTTTCATACAAGGTTTAGGTGGTGGCGCATTACTCGTTACAGCTCAAACTATCATCACTGAAAGTTATCCAATTGCGAAACGAGGAATGGCTCAGGCTATTTACGGTATGGGAGTTATAGTTGGACCAACATTAGGGCCACCTCTTGGTGGTTATTTAGTAGATCATTTCTCTTGGCCTTATATCTTTTACATTAATATTCCTATCGGAATTATTGCTACTTTATTAACATTAACTTTTGTAAAAAGTCCAATGTATGGCATAAAATTAAAAGCCAGTCAAGTTGATTGGTTGGGCATTGTATTTCTAGCCTCATTTGTAGGTTCTCTTCAATTTGTTTTAGAACATGGGCAACAAGACGACTGGTTTAACAATGACTTAATTGTATTTTTAAGTATCGTAACTATAGTTGGATTATTATTATTTATATGGCGAGAACTAACCTATAAACATCCAATTGTTAACTTAAGTGTCCTTAAAGATGGAAATCTACGAATAGGAATTGTCATGTGTTTTATTCTTGGGTTTGGTTTGTACGGATCTACTTTAATTATTCCAATATATACGCAATCTATTTTGGGTTGGTCTGCTACTGATGCTGGTTTGTTATTGATACCTGGATCTATAACAACTGCCTTTTTGATGCCAATTGTTGGAAATTTGATACAAAAAGGAGTTCCTCAAGGCTATTTAGTAGGCATTGGTTTTTTAATATTTTTCTTTTTTACATTTTGGATGTATAATGTTATTACACCAGAAACAGGGGTCGAAAATATGTATTGGGCTCTCATTATAAGAGGTGTTGGCTTAGGATTACTTTTTGTACCCATCACTACTTTATCTTTATCGACCTTAAAAGGAAAACATATTGGTGAAGGTGCCGCTTTTACAGGAATGATGAGACAATTAGGCGGTTCTTTCGGTATTGCAATTATAACAACAGGCATCACTCGTTTTTCTCAAGAACACAGAGTAAATTTAATTGCTCATTTGGACCCTACCAGAATAGAAGTGCAACAAAGAGTAGCGCTATTGCAACGAGGATTTATGTCTAAGGGATACAGTGCAAATGAATCTTTAGGAAAAGCCTATCAAATTTTAGATTATTCAGTTCTAAAACAAAGCACCATATTATCGTATATGGATATTTTTCTATACTTAGGGATTTTATTCTTGTGTTGTATTCCTATTGTTTTTTTGATAAAAAAAGGGAAATCAAAAATTAATCCAGCTGATGCCATGCACTAATTCAACAATAGATTTAACGGGTAAAAACTAATTTATTATTTTTTGATAAATTATCATCAAACCGATATCCTTCATAATTAAAACCTTTCAAATCATCAATTGATTCCGCATTCGTGTCAATGATATAACGAACCATTAGTCCTCTCGCCTTCTTTGCAAAGAAGCTTATCATCTTTAACTTTCCATCTTTATAATCTAGAAATTCAGGAGTAATTACAGGAACTTTTAATGCCTTGACATCTATTGCCGAAAAATATTCATTGCTTGCTAAATTGATAAATAATTCGCTTTTGTGAAGTTCCTTATTTAAAGTATCAGTTATCTTGTTCTTCCAGAAATCATATAAGTTTTTATTTTCTCCAATGGTAATTTTTGTTCCCATTTCTAAACGATAGGGTTGTATTAAATCTAAGGGTTTTAGCAAACCATATAATCCGGATAAAATTCGAAGTTTTTCTTGTAACAACGCTACTTTTTCAGTTGGAATTGTTGTTGCATTCAAACCTATATATACGTCGCCCGCAAAAGCATAAATGGCAGGTCTAGCATTTTCTGGTGTAAAAGGAGTTTTCCAGTCTTTATTGCGTTGCCAATTCAATTCACCCAATTTATCTGAAATCGACATCAGTTCAGACAATTCTTTTGGAGATTTTTGCTTGATGACTTTGTTTATTAATGTACTTTCTTTTATGAAACGAGAGTTTGTATATTCTTGTGTTGGTAATGTTGTTTCAAAATCTAATGATTTTGCAGGAGAAATGACTATTTTCATGTTTAGTATATTGTGAAATATGTTTTTTTATTCGATTAATTTATTCAAATTCTAACCTAGCCAACCATCTCTATCCAAACTTCTGTATTGAATGGCTTCTGCAATATGGGAAGCACCAACAGCTTCTGATCCTTCTAAATCTGCAATGGTTCTGGAAACTTTTAGAATTCTGTCATAAGCACGAGCTGATAAATTCAATCGCTCCATAGCTGTTTTTAGTAATTGAAGAGAAGTTTCGTCGAGTTTACAAAACTCACGAATGTGTTTGGTATTCATTTGAGCATTATAATTCACCGTTTCATTGGTTTCGAAACGAGCTGTTTGAATTTCTCTCGCTTTTGTAACTCGAGCTCTAATATCAACACTGCTTTCAGCTTTTGCATTATCCGATAATTTCTCGAAAGGAACTGGAGTTACTTCTATATGAATGTCTATTCTATCTAAAAGTGGTCCAGAAATCTTGCTTAAATACCGTTGCATTTCATGTGGAGAAGAAGTTTGAGGAGCGTCAGGATCATTAAAAAAACCACTTGGACTTGGATTCATACTCGCCACCAACATAAATGATGATGGGTATGTTACGGTAAACTTAGCTCTAGAAATAGTTACTTCTCGATCTTCTAATGGTTGTCGCATAACTTCTAATACATCTCTTTTGAATTCTGGCAATTCATCTAAAAACAAAACACCATTATGTGCCATCGAAATTTCTCCGGGTTGAGGGTAACTTCCGCCGCCAACCAAAGCTACATTTGAAATGGTGTGATGCGGGCTTCGAAATGGTCTTTGATTCATCAATCCTACCTCTTTTAATTTTCCAGCAACACTGTGAATTTTTGTAGTTTCTAATGCTTCTCTCAGTGTCATTGGCGGTAAAATACTAGGTAAACGTTTGGCAAGCATTGTTTTTCCTGCACCGGGTGGTCCAATTAAAATAATATTATGTCCACCAGCTGCTGCAATTTCCATGCACCGTTTTATGCTTTCTTGACCTTTCACATCGCTAAAATCATGTTCTGGGAAATCTAAAGTTTTATAAAACTCAGCGCGAGTATCTATAGTTGTAGGCTCTAAAGTTCCCTTTCCTTCAAAAAAATCGATAACTTCCTGAACGTTTTCGACACCATACACATCTACTCCAGTTACAATAGCCGCTTCTTTTACATTTTGTTTTGGGAGAAAAAAACCTTTAAAACCTTCCTCTTTCGCTTTTATTGCAATAGGCAACGCTCCTTTTATAGGTTGTAAACTCCCATCTAATGACAATTCGCCCATAATGATATACTTATCGACTTCATCAGCTTTGATTTGTGCTGAGGCAACAAGAATACCAATTGCCAATGTTAAATCATAAGCGGAGCCTTCTTTCCGTAAATCGGCTGGAGCCATATTTATGGTAATTTTTTTTCCTGGCATATTATACCCATTATTCTTTAAAGCAGCAGCGATACGATAACTACTTTCTTTAATGGCATTATCAGGCAACCCTACAAGATGGTATCCAATTCCTTTATCCATATTCACTTCAACAGTGATTGTTGTGGCTTCGACTCCAAAAACGGCGCTTCCAAAAACTTTAATAAGCATAAAACTGTATTTTGAACGTAAATTAATAAAATATTAGCAGTTACTACAAGTAAATTAATTTAATTTTGAAAATCAAAAAATAAAAAAATATTTATGGGACTATTTAATGCCATTTTAGGAAACGCTTCAGAAGTAAATATCGAATCAGTAGCAAAAGAATTTGAACCTATCTTAATTGATGGGGAAATTATTGAGAAAGCGTACAAACTTATTAAAGACATGTTTATATTTACCAATAAACGATTAATTCTTGTGGAAAAACAATTGGTTGGTTCAAAAGTTGACTACATGTCTATACCCTATTTCAATATTCAAAAATTCTCTAAAGAAAGCGCTGGAATTTTAGATTTAGATGCTGAATTGAAAATTTGGCTTAGAAGCGAAAGTACGCCTATTACTAAACAATTTGGAAAAGGCGGTAATAATATTAATGAAGTATATAAAATTTTAAGCCAACATATATTAAAGTAAATCTTTAGTAAGAATTATATTGTTTAAGGAGTAAATAACTATATGGTTATTTACTCCTTTTTTTATTATATTTTTCTGAATTGCAGTATTTGAATTTTTAGAAAAGTAATTTTAACAAAAAAAATTTATGTAAGGTTATTAAAACGTAAAAAAATATTGATTAACACAAAAAGACATTATTAAATTATAAATTTTGACTTTTATTAATCGCATACCCTTAAAATTTTGGGGTAAATTTTGAAAAAAACATAAAAATAACTATTAATTGACGATTTTTTTAAGGGGTTACAAATCATTTTATATTTTTAACAAAACTTTAAAACTAAAAACAATGCGAAAAATTATTTTAAGTGTGATTCTAATCACGATTTTGGTGTTATCCATTTTTTCAATTCATTTATTTCCAGAGGGTACAACTTTAGGTGCACATGTTGTGGATCTCAAATTAGATACTGGAGATACAGCTTGGATGTTAGTAGCTACTGGTCTTGTATTACTAATGACTCCTGGACTTGGATTCTTTTACGGGGGAATGGTTGGTAAAAAAAATGTAATTAGTACTGTTCTTCAAAGCTTTATGGCTATGGTTATAGTTACTGTACTTTGGGTTGTAGTAGGATTTGGTTTATGCTTTGGACCATCAATTGGTGGTTTTATAGGTGACCCATCAACTAATATGTTCTTTCAAGGAGTAAGTGCTAATACTGCTTGGGAATTAGCTCCAACAATTCCTTTTATCTTATTTGCTTTATTTCAAGCTAAATTTGCAATAATTACACCTGCATTAATTACAGGTGCTTTTGCTGAGCGCGTTCGTTTCTGGGCCTATTTGTTATTCATGGTTTTATTCATATTATTTGTTTACGCTCCTTTATGTCACATGACTTGGCATCCTGATGGAATTTTCTTCGGATGGGGAGTATTAGATTTTGCTGGAGGAACTGTAGTACACATGAGTGCTGGATGGGCTGCTCTTGCTGGAGCAATGTTCTTAGGAAAAAGAAAAGTACAAAAAGCAAATCCTGCTCGTATTACATATGTATTATTAGGAACAGGTTTATTATGGTTCGGTTGGTTCGGTTTCAATGCTGGTTCTGCTGTAGGTGCTGGAAGCCTTGCTGCTCAAGCTTTAGGAACTACAACTGTAGCTGCTGCTGCTGCTGCAATGGGCTGGGTATTCCTTGATAAAATATTAGGTCACAAACTTTCTGCAATGGGAGCTTGTATCGGAGCTGTTGTAGGATTAGTTGCTATTACTCCTGCTGCAGGTTTTGTAACAATTCCTTCTGCACTAGCAATTGGTTTTATTGCTAGTATTGTAAGTAATCTTGTAGTCAGTAAATTCCCTAAAGGTAAAATTGACGATGCATTAGATGTATTTGCTTGTCACGGAGTTGGTGGTATGGTAGGTATGCTTTTAACAGGTGTATTTGCTTCTAAATCTGTTAACGCAATTGTAGGTGATAATCAAGGTTTAATCTACGGTGATGCTACTTTGTTTTTGATTCAATTAAAAGCATTAGTTCTTGTTTCTATATTTGCCTTCGCAGTTTCTTATGCTTTGTTCTTTATTGTAAATAAAATAACTCCGCTAAGAGTTTCTGAAGAAAAAGAAGAATTAGGATTAGATATTTCTCAACATGGTGAATACTTATAGTAATCACTTTTAATTCAATAGTAAAACACTCTAAAAATTCGTTTTTAGAGTGTTTTTTTTTTGCTGTTTTTAAATGCTTATCTTATACCGTTTAGATATTTTAATTGTATAATTTAAGTAAAAAAAAATAGTCAAAACTGCATAGGTTTTTTTGTGAACTTCTCAGTGATTAATTCTTTAACTATTTCATCTAATTTAAGTTTAAGCTCCTTTAATATTTATAGATTTTGTTTGTAGTTTTCCTTTTCATGTTAAGCCAAACAAATTCAGCTGGATTGAGTTCTGGGGAATAAGGCATAAGAAAAATAAGTCTATGTTTTGAGGAATAATTAGCGACTTTCTTTTATGAAAAGCACCATTATATAAAATAATTACTTTAAATTCTGCGGTGTTTTTATTTGACAATTCGTTTAAGAAGATTTGAAAATTATCGCCAATGCAATAGGGTAATTCTATTACTAAACTATCCCAATTGATTGGGGAAATGCCCCAAAGATATAAGTAGATTTGAATATGTTTTGGTAAGTACAAATTGGCTTTACACCTTTTGCTATTATGGCTTTACCGTTTCTTCTAAATAATCCAAAGAGGCTCTCGTCTTGCCCATAAAGATTGAAATGAGTGAATTTCCCAGAAGCATTATTCAAAGCGTTTTCAAGAATTATTCGGAAGTTTTTTTAAAAGTCTGTACTGCATTGGGGTCTTTATTTATGTGAATTTTTCTAGATACTTTTAGTTTGGCTCCAAAATGCCTTTTCACATATTTGTTTACTATGTAATAATTGATACAGCCTAGAATGTAATTCTCATCAATCTAATTAATTAAATCCACATAAGATGTAAAAGCATCATTTGGAGAAGTTAGTCTTTGTTCAATTGCTTGGTGTATTTCACTATTTATTATTGATTGTTTAAAGCCAATTCCTCCATCAAACGGTAATCTATCAATTCCGTTCTCAAAATAGGCCTTTCACCATTTTTGATTCATATTATAGTTTACTTTTAAATTAGTAGCCAATTCAATTTTACTCAATGACTTTTGACTTTTCTTGAGCATTAACAAAACAACATTTGAATGCGCTTTTTTTGTGAATAGGTTTTCTCTCATAAGACTCTTAAGTTCTAATTCACTTTCTATTACAGTTATTTTATTTGACCCTAAATCTTTGCTCGAACAGGCGAAGCAATTTTACATAAGAAAATATACAAAATAGTATTAAATCGAAGATATTTTGAAGAAAAATTATTCGATATACTTGTAATTAATTGAATTACAGCATTATGAATAAAAACAGACAATAAAAAATTTTACAATTAGAATTGCATATTTAATTCTTTTATTCACTACTGCAAATATTATAGCCTTTTAAAAGAATAATGGTCTTATATGTAATTATATTCCAAAATAATTGGCGTTTTAGCCAAACTCTATAATATATATAATGATATCCATCATCATTTTCTTTGATTTATGTCATGAATTAAAGTTTCAAAAAAAAGTAAATTTATTTCTACTAATTAAACATAATAATCATGAAAAAAATATTATTTCCAATTGATTTTTCTGAAACATCGTTCAATGCTTTCAGATATGCTTTGCATTTTGCAAAAAAAATTAATGCTGAAATTGTAACATTGCATGTATATGAGTATCCTGCAATTGTTTATTCTGAATATGGAAATTTTCTCATAGACAATTATAATGTCAATGAATGGACTGAATTTGAAAATTACAAAGACGAAGTTCCTAAATTGAGAGCTATTGCCGAGAATGAACAACTTGAACATATCAAAATCAGTCATGTTTTAAAACAAGGCAATGTTCAAGATTCTATACTGGATCTTGTTAAAAAAGAACGCGCAGATTATATTGTAATGGGTACAAAAGGAGCTACTGGTCTCAAAGAAATATTTTTAGGAACTGTAACTCAAAGCATCATGAATAATGCTAAAATTCCTGTTTTTGCAGTCCCTTCCAATTGTGAATACCAACCAATAAAAAGAATTTTATTTCTTACTAAATATGAAAAATCGCACTTCCCTATTTTAAAAATAATTTTTAAACTTGCCAAAGTTTTTGAGGCACATTTGGATGTTTTACAGGTCTCCACTTCTTTTGACAATACTCATAAAACAATTTATTCTGAATGGGAAAAATCATTTCCAAAAAGTGAAGTAAGTTTTTTTACTTTAACAAGCAATGATTATGAAGGTACTATTAATGAATTTATGAAGCTTCATAAAACAAATTTAGTGACTATGCCTATTCATCACTTAGGATTTTTTGAAAAAATATTTTCCTATAGTTTATCCCGAAAATTGACATTTCATTCCAATATTCCTATTTTAGGACTATATGAAAGAAAAGAAACAGAGACAAAACAAGTTTCTAAAAATCAAAAAACAATGCATTCGTAAAAAAACGAAAACAGAACCAAAATAAGATACAGGTACCATAATTAAATTGGAAAGTGTGTTTTATTTTTATAATCTCCAATTCTATTTCAATGGATATGAATTACTCGCTTAATAAGATAGGATTTTGGTCAGCATTATTGTCAGCATTGTTAGGATTTACTCACATGCTTCCTCAGGTTCTTTCTGAAATAAAATTAATTCCCAATTCAAAAAATCTTGAAATATTGTTATTACCAACATTATTTATGGCAATAACCTTTTTAACCACAATGATTTGTTTACATTATGCAATATCTCGAGAATTTAAAATTTGGACAGCCTTGGGAGTAGTTTTTTCAATTGTATATTGTAGCAGTATTGCAATAATATACTTTAATCAATTTGCGCAAACTTATTTCTTGAAACTATCAAAAACTTTTTTTGAAAAAATATTCTTGTTAGACCAAAATACTCTTGTTTTAAAAATAAACATGTTAGGATATTGTTTTACAAGTTTGTCAACATTTTTTGTTGCTTTTGCCTTTAAGAAACACAAATGGCTCTATAGATCTTTGGTCTGGAATGGAATCCTATTGCCTTTTTTGATTCTATCCTTTTTTTATTCCATTTTTTACTTGGCTCTAATTTTTTGGATTGTATCCTTCCCTATGTGTATGATTCATTCAGCTGTTTTTTTCAGATATTCAATTTCAAACACATCTAAAGCAAAACTATAAAACGTATTTAATATTATAAAATCAATAAAAAAGAGCAATTATAGCAGGATTTTTTATGATTTAGATTCATTTAAAAAAGTTTTTTTCTAGGATTTTATTACAGAATCTTTTTGACAGATTCAATTTTGAGCTACATTAAACAGAATATAATAATTGTATTTTATCTGATTGTGAATCTCCAATTCAGAAATGTTTTATCTTAAGATGAAAGATCAGAATGCGACTGTAACTATTTTAAAGTTGGCATTAAGTCTAGATAAAAAATTAAATACATTTTTTATTCTTTATTAAAACGTTCCAAAACTTTGAGTTATCAATTTTTATTATTAATAATCAATTATTTATGAGAAATCCTTATACTTATCAAGTCCAGTTAACTTGGCTGGAAAGCCGAAAAGGGCTTTTGCAATCAGATGTTTTAGATGCAACAATTGAAGTTGCTACACCCCCAGAATTTGCAAAAGGAATTATAGGTGTTTGGTCTCCAGAGCATTTGTTTGTTGCTGCTGTCTCTAGCTGTGTCATGACTACTTTTTTAGCTTTAGCCGAAAAATCCAGATTAAAGTTTATCCATTTCAAGTGTAATGCTATCGGAATTATAGAAAAAAAAGAAGACAAATTGATGGTGACTAAAATTACTGTAAGTCCGATATTAACGATAGCAAATAAAGGTGATTTTTTAAAAGGAATAAAAGTATTAGAAATTACTGAAAAATCTTGTATTATTTCTAATTCGATCAAATCAGAATTAATTTTTTTTCAACAAGTTAAGGTTGAAGATGCATCTGATAACAAATAATTTAATAATTAAAAATTATCTAATTAATTTATTTTTATAGGATTAAAACAAGAATCCCGAGAATTACCTCGGGATTCTTCTTGACAAAATTATGCTACTTTAATCTTTTTTAAAGGTTTCTGTACTGATACTTCCATTTTAGGTAATACCAGTTTTAAAATCCCATTTTCATATTTGGCATCAATTTTATCTGTAACTAAATTTTGGGGCAAAGCAAAAGAACGGTAAAAAGAATTATATGAAAACTCTCTAGTTCGATAGTTTTTATCCTCTTTTTTACTTTCTTCTTCTTTTTCTGCACTAATACTTAGCACATCATTGTTAACCTCAACTTTAAAATCTTTACGTTCTAAACCTGGAGCTGCTAATTCAATTTGGTACTCTTTATTGTTTTCAATAATATTAGCTTCTGGAACTACCTCTAAAAAATTTGAATTAAACAAGTCTCCGTTGAAATCTAATAATAATCGATCATTGTTGAAAAAGTCCCCTATTAAACTAGGAAACAATCTTTCACTTCTTCTTTTTGGAATTACTAATGACATTTGATTTGATTTTTAAGTTAAACATTAATTATACACCAAAATTAGAATATAATATAATTAATACTTTTGATAGCAATCATTTGTCTTTATGATATTAATCAGTTTAAATTTCATTACTGACTAAAAATAAGATAAAAAAATTTGCTAATTTCTTAGTTTGCTTAATTTCGGAATATCAACAAGAGATAATCCATTTCGAACTTTAGTAATCATCCCCTCATTTTCAAATTCTGTTAATGTTCGACTAACAGTTTCAGTTGCTGTTCCTGACAATGAGGCTAATTCTGTACGACCTAACGTAATATATTCGCCGTTGGGACAATTTTGTCGAGAATATCTTAATAATACTTCGGCAATTCTTTTACGAACAGAATGATAAGCCAATTGTAGTAGTTGTTCTTCTTTTTCACAGATTTCATTAGAAAGTATTTTAATAAATTTACCTGCAAGATTGGGGTATAAATAAATTAATTTTTCCAATTGTTGAATTGAAAAAAAACAAAGGGTACAGTCTTCTAATGCCATGGCCGTATCAGGATATACTTTTTGGGAAAGGATTACATTTGTACCAATAAATTCATCCGTATTGAAAATCCCTACAATTAGTTCACGACCATCTTCTGCAATTTTAGACACTTTAACTTTACCATCTATTATTAAATAAATTCCAGTAACCTTGTCACCCTCATAATGAACAACCTGTCTCTTTTTAAAAATTCGGTATTTTTTTTGCTCAATAATTTCTTTAAACTCTTCAAGGCCTTCCTTATTTAAAACCAATTGATTAATATTTTGCATTGATTTACTATAATATTCTTTTTGAATTTCTCTTTTTTTAAGCCGAGTTTCAATGGCACTCAATAATTCAATATTATTAAAAGGTTTAATGAGGTAGTCATCGGCTCCCATTTCCATTCCTTTTCGCAAATCTTGCATTTGTGTTTTAGCAGTAATAAAAATAAACGGAATAGTACTTGTTTCAATATGTTTTTTTAGCATATATAAAACACCATACCCATCTAATAGATCCATCATAATATCCCAAAGAATGACGTCTGGCAGATGTTTTAAGGCTAATTCTGCTCCTTCTTTTCCATTCTCAGCAACAATAACCTGATATTTCGCAAGCTGTAAAATTTCTGAAATGTTTTCTCTAATTTCAAAATTGTCCTCAATGATTAGTATGATACTCATGATATGAATTTGATTCGTTAAAAAATCAGAACATCTAGATCAATTTATAATAAAAAACAAAATTTGGGGTAAAAAAATGCATACTACTTCTTACTATTATTGAAATACTTCAATAGTATAAAGTAAATTTAAAAGCGTAAACTTAGACTTAAAATTAGCATTTTATATATCAAATTTAGTAAAAAAAAACCAATTCTTATCTACTTATATAAATAAAATTTCATTGTTATACTTTGATTAAATAATTTATATCCATTTTGATATGTGTTTTAAATCATTGTTTTAGTTGATTTATAGCAAAATTATTTTAGTACAATTATTTTAATTTCGTTCATGATTTTATTACTAAAATCATATTAATTAATTCTTTAATTTAAATTATTTAAAAAATGAAAACAAATGAACAATTACAAAAAGATGTATTAGATGCTCTTAAATGGGAACCACAATTACATGCTGCCGAAATTGGTGTAACCGCAAAAGATGGTATCGTGTCTTTGAGTGGAACTGTAAACAATTATGGCAAAAAGATAGCTGCCGAAAAAGCAGCAAAAAATGTTGCTGGTGTTAGAGCTATCGTAGAAAAAATTGAAGTTACCTACCCCAACTCGGGAGTTAAAACCGATGAGGAAATAGCAAATAATGTGCTGAAAGCATTGCTAAATAACTGGAATGTACCAGATGAAAAAATAAAAGTTGAAGTTGAAGATTCTTGGGTTACTCTAACAGGAGAAGTTTCTTGGAATTATGAAAAAGAAGCAGCTAAAAATTCAATTGATAATATTCCAGGAGTTAGAGGAGTTATCAACAACATCAAAGTAAAATCAGTTCTTAAAAATGAATTGGAAAAAAAATTGATTGAAAAAGCTCTTCATCGCCATTCATCCATTAATGCTAATAACATTCATGTAGAGGTTTCTGGCACAAAAGTAATTCTTTCCGGAAAAGTAAAATCAATGTATCAAAAAGAAGAAGCTGGGAAAATTGCATGGAAAACACCTGGAGTTTGGTCAGTAGAAAACAATATAGTTGTAGAATATGACTATGAATATGCTATATAAAAAAAGCGAGAGTTGTACTCTCGCTTTTTAACTTTTAATTAATCATTATTACTTTCTCAAATTTTAAATATTTTATTATGAATTGGAAATCTGACTACTTTCGATTAATTTTTATACTCGCATTTTCTTTAGTATTATCCTACGATAATTTTATGGCAGCTGATACGAAACCTTCGGAATCTGAACAAAAAGAGTTTTATTTTAAAGCACATACTGCAACAATTTGGGAGTGGATTCAATTTAAAAAAGAAGCTGATACTTTAATTGTACAAGCCGAAAAAAAAATTAAAATTCTTGATAAAAGGCTTCAAAAAAATGACACTTTATTTTATCATCATTTATCTGCCGATTTGAAAATTATAAAACAAAAACTACAAATTCGAAATGAACAGTTTATAGAAGAAATTAAGAATTTGGATGCCAATACAGTTCAGAAAACTTATGAATTTGAAAAGAAATTCACAAAAGAAATACAGAGTCTAAATACCAAATTAAACAAAAATTGAAGTTGAGTTTAATATGTAAATAGATCCAATAAATACAGAATTATATATTGTTAATTTAAATCATGGTTTCAAGCAAAGAAAATTAAGAATAGAATAAACTTCAAAATTTATTTTTTTTTAAAATCTAATATTGATTCCTATCAATTCTCAAATTGATATAAATCACTTTTTATCAAAAATCGTATTACTATCTTTAAAATTCTAAATGTTTAACAGTTCAAAATATGGAAACAAAAGCAACAAATTCATTACAACAATTATTTCATGACGAAATTTATAGATTAATAGCAAGTGAAACTTTGCTTAAAAATGCTATGCCTAAGTGGATTGATGAAACGCAAAACTTGCCACTGAAAAATATGTTGCAAAATTATTACTATCAAATTAATGTTCATTTAGATCGATTGAAATCACTATGCGATTCTCATAAAGAAAATAGAAATCATTGTGTTATTGATCGAGTTATGCAAGCCTATATTGAAGAAACCAATGAGAAGCTGAAACGATGTAGCAGTACTATTCTAGATTCTAGTCTATTAGAAGCCATTCAGGCAATTAGTAGTTATAAATTTCATGCTTATAACTCTGTTGCTGCCTGGGCTGTTGCACTCGAATTTCCTAAAGATGCTAAATTTTTAAATGAAGCTAAAATATCTGAAAAAAACATAGACGAACGTCTTTTTCATCTTGCTATTCGTGAAATTAATCGAAAAGCTAGAAACCCTATAGCAATTACTACTTAATCTTTTATTATAGAAATCATGGATGTAACTAATTATACTGAGATAAGTTTACCTATTGATCACGTGCGCCTAGTTGGAGAATTATACATACCACCTAGAGCAAAAGCATTAATTGTCTTTTCTCAAAATTGCGGAAATAATCGGTTCAGTGTTCGCAACCGACAAGTGGCAAATTATTTACAAAAAAGAAATTTTGGCACATTATTATTTGATTTATTGACACCAGAGGAAGATACAAAAAAACGCATGGATATTGATTTATTAACAAAAAGACTCATTGAAGTAACCGAATATTTAGAGGCATTATCTACTACTAAGCATATTCCTATTGGCTATTTTGGTGTTAGTATCGGAGCAGCTTCAGCTATAAAAGCATCTATAAAGCACCCCGAAATTTTTGGAATTGTCGCTAAAGGGGGACGTCTTGATCTTGTAGGAAACGATTTGGCAAAAGTAAATGTTCCTATATTACTAATTGTTGGAGCTTTAAACGAGAATACACTTCAATTAAATCAGGTTACCTTTCAAGAGCTAAATTGCGATAAAAAGCTAGAAGTAGTGCCTGGTGCCTATAATTCCTTTAAAGAACTTGGTGCAATGGAAAAGGTGTCTGAATTATCAACAAATTGGTTCAAAAACTATTTGCCTATTCAAAAAGCGGTGTAATACTTAAATATTCTTTCTAAAATAATTAAAATATACTATTATGTTAAAAAATCGAATTCAAGCAGGGATTTTGTTAGCCAAAAAACTTCTAAAATATAAATCTGAAAATACAGTTGTAGTAGCTTTGCCCTCTGGAGGAGTTCCAATAGGATATTGCATAGCAAAGGAGCTTGATTTGCCTCTTAGCTTAGTGTTTTCTCAAAAAATAGGACACCCAAATCATAAAGAACATTCCATTGGCGTAGTTGGACTTTCTGATTATGTAATAACGAAACCAAGGGGCGTTTCAAAAAGCTATATTACAAATGAAGTACGGCTAATACAACAACGATTGCAACAAATGAAGTTGAAATATCAACACAAAATAAAAATACAAGGTTTAAATAAAAAAACTGTCCTCATTGTAGATGATGGAATGGTTAACGGAAATACTTTACTTTATGCCATACGATTAATTCAAAAAAGTAAACCTAAAGAAATTGTTGTGGCCGTTCCAATTGCCTCGTATGCAGCAATAGCACTTTTAAAAGAAGAAGTGGCTGAGTTAATTGTTCTAATAATACCTCCGTTTCTCTCTACTGTAGATGAATTCTACAAAAAATTTGAAGCTATTTCTGATGAAGATGTTATGCTATATTTAGAAAAAAGAAATCAACAACAAGTAACTACTTATAATCAAACGATTTATAATACAGAACCCTTTTTGCCCCGGAAAAGTATAAACATTGTTTAGGATCTTGTCATTCTAATGAACTATTTATGTAAGAGCTTGTATGGATTTTATTTAAAATTGCATCAAGCCTTATTTTTTTAGTAGCCTAGTAAAATGAAATTGTATTATTTTGTTTTGAATGATGCATAATAAAAAACTAAAAAATCAATTCTGATTTCATAAAAAGATTATCTAATTTATGGTACATTTGATATAACAAATATGAATTTTCACTTTATATGAGCCTCTCAAAAAATGAAATCGATTATAAAATTGTATTTGAAGCCATTCAAAAACCTTCGCTTGTTCTTTCTAATGATTTAACTATCATTACTTTAAATCTAGCTTATCAAAAATCAACAAATACTGAAGCCAAAAACTTAATTGGAAAACATATCTCTGAAATTTTTCCTGACCATCCGAAAATTGGTTTTAAAAAAGAAACAAGCACTAATTCATTAACTACAATTCTTCTAACAGAAATTGATTCTGTACCATTTTTCCGATATGATATTTTAAGACCTAATGGTATTCAAGAAGAGAAATATTGGCGAATGTCTACAAAACCAATCATTGACAATAAAAATGAAATAATTTACATTTTATTAGAGATAGAGGATGTTACTGAACTTGTGGCTTTCAAAAAAAATTATCCATCACAAGATAAAACTACTAATACATTACTTAATCGATTGTTTTTACTAGAAACCGCTCTAAAAATACGAAAAGAAGAAATTCAAGAATTAGATGAAGTTTTAGAACTCAATAATGGTTTCAATCAAAAAGTCCTAACCGAAATTTTAGATTACAAATACGCCATAGATGCTGCAGATATTGTAGCAATAACAGACCAAAAAGGGATAATTTTGCACGTTAATGATAATTTCTGCAAAATATCAAAATACAGTAGAGAAGAACTTATAGGACAAGATCATAGGATTGTAAACTCTGGATTTCACTCTAAAGAATTTATTCGTTTACTATGGAAAACTATTTCAAAAGGAGGTATTTGGAAAGGTGAAATAAAAAACAAAGCTAAGGACGGTTCTTTTTATTGGGTACGAACTACTATTATTCCATTCCTAAATGAAAAAAGAAAACCAGTTAAATACCTAGCATTACGTTCGGATATTACCCATCAAAAAGAAATTGGTGAAGATCTCGTAAATAGTGAAGGAAAATACCGTGATTTATTTGAAAATTCACTTGTAGCCATGTTTATCAACAATCCTAAAACAAGAAAAACAATAGTTGTAAATGAAATTGGAATTTCTCTTTTTGGATATAAATCCGAAAAAGATTTTCAAAAAAATTATGAACCAGAAAAACACTTTGAAAACATTGAAGACCTTGAAAAGTTGGAAAAAGCAATTTTAAGTACTGGTGAGGCAAATTTAGACAAAGTTGCCTTGAAAAAAAAGGATGGAACTCTTTTCTGGGCAAAATTATTTTCTAAATTAAATACTCAAAAAGATGCTGTACAAACAGTGCTAGTGGATATTACAGCACAGGAAAAAATTTATACTACTCTTAAAATTAGTGAGGAAAAATACAAAAATATTTTTTCTAATACTCTTGTGGCCACCTTCACAACTGATATTGAAACCTCCAGAATCACTGAGGTGAACGATAAAGGTGTTGCGCTTTTTGGTTACCAAAGTAGAGAAGATTTCCTGAAAAATTTTAATCCAATTTTGCATTATGTTAATGTTAAAGACCAAGAAACTAATATTGTGATTTTAGTTGAAAAAGGAGAAGCATCAAAAATCATAGAAATGAAAAGGCTTGATGGCTCCCTATTTTGGGCCAAATTTGCTAATAAACTTAATAAAAATAATGGTATTGCCCATATTTCTATTTTAGATGTAACAAACGATATCAAATTTCAAGAAGAGCTTGAAGAAAAAGTAGTCTTACGCACTTTAGAGCTCACACAATCTCTTATTCGGGAAAAAGAATCGAATGATATGAAGTCAAACTTTGTTAGCATGGCCTCTCACGAATTCCGTACTCCATTAACCACAATTCTAACAAGTGCATCATTAATCAAAAAGTATGAGGATTATGATCAACAAGAACTTAGGGTTAAACATATTGATAGAATTACCTCTACTGTAAACCATTTAGTTAGTCTTTTGAATGATTTTCTATCACTAGAAAAATTGAGAAAAGGAATAGTAAATGGTGAGGTAGCAAGTTTTAATTTGCCTGAATTTATAGAAGAAATTGCTCAAGAATTGGATAGTGTAATTGTATTAAAAAAACAGCATATTGAGTACAATCATCAAGGTGAAGTAATTGTTTTGCAATCACGTAAAATATTAAAAAATATTTTAATAAATCTAATTTCAAATGCCAGTAAATACTCTGGAAATAATATGCCAATTGAAATTCATTCTATTATAATTTCAAACACTGTAACCATTACCATAAAAGATCAGGGAATTGGAATACCTATTGAAGAACAACAAAAATTGTTTTCTGATTTTTTTAGAGCCAGTAATACAGGTAACATTAAAGGAACCGGACTAGGACTCAGCATTGTGAAAAAATATGTTGAATTACTGGATGGCAAAATTTATTTTGAAAGCCAAGCCAATAAAGGAAGTTCTTTTAGCTTTAGTTTCCCCCAACTAAAAGAATTGGCTTAACTAGCAATTATGTTGAGGGATTAGTTTCTCTAACATTCACTACTTTTTATAAAATCTATTCTATTTCAAGTTTTTTCTTAATATCAATTTATTCAAAATCATTATCATTATCTCCCAGAATAATAAATTAATAAAGATTTGTATGAATTAATGGTACTATCTTTAAACAAAGGAAAATAATTCTAATTTAAACGAATACGATTAGTATCACTAGAAACATATATAAATTTGATTAAATAATAAGTGTGTTTTAAAGCTTCTATTTACAAGTTTTATTAAAAACCTTTCTAAATATTTATATTCTCTTTATGAACATAAATCACTATACAAATAAAGCTAAACTCTATTTAATTATAGTTAAAAAAAATTGTTTTAAATGTTGAAAATCAGTATATTTATGGTAATATTTAGTGATTTTTGGTTTAAGACATTGTATGATTAATCCAAATTCAGGAAAGACTCTAAAAAATACAATTAGTACACCGTTTAGAAAAATAAAACCTGATTATATTAACGTACTTTTTTATCCTTTTTTTGCTTTAATAACTTAACTATTCAAATTGTCGAAAACAATTTTGGAAATGGAAAGTAAAGCCCATAAAACAGTAGCCATAATAGTTGCTCATCCTGACGATGAAATTCTTTGGGCAGGAGGAACTTTACTAAATAATCCACAATGGGAATGTTTTATTATTAGCCTTTGTAGAAAAAATGATGAAGACCGTTCGCTTAAGTTTTATAGGGTTCTGAAAATTATAAATGCTCAAGGCGTTATGGGCAATCTTGATGATGAACCCGAGCAGAAGCCTTTGAATATTTTTGAAGTGGAGCAAAAAATATTAGAATTATTGCCTAAAAAGCATTTTGATTTAGTAATGACCCATAGTCCATTTGGAGAATACACCAAACATTTAAGACATGAGGAAATAGGTAAAGCAGTAATTTTATTATGGAATAAGGGTGAAATTGCTACAAATCAGCTTTGGGCATTCGCTTATGATGACGGAAATAAAAAATATTATCCAAAAGCAATTGAAAATGCTTTTTATTTTGAAAAGCTTCAAAAAGAGACTTGGATTAAAAAATATAATTTAATAACCAAAATATATGGCTTCAAGAAAAACAGTTGGGAAGCAAAAACAACACCAATAGTTGAAGCCTTTTGGATTTTTAAAAACCCGAATAATGCACTTGATTTTTTAAATAAATAACATTAAAATCATATTATATGAAAGTATTAGTACTCTATGATTATCCTCCATCACCGGGCGGATTAGCAACTCAAGGCGATCTTTTATACAGGGGTTTACTCGAATTAGGTGTTAATGCACATGCGGTTCACTTTGAATCTGCACAAGAAAAAGAGTGGTATTATCGCTGGTTTCAACCCGATGTAGTAGTCGGTATTGGGTATTGGGGACATACGCCACAGTTGATATTACATCCACAGCGATATGGTGTATTACCAGTTCCTTGGTTGGTTGCAGATGGTTACATAGCCAATTACCAAGAGGTTTTAAATGAACTTCCTTTAATATTAGTTACTTCCCATTGGGTAAAAGAAATGTATATTAGAGATGGTATAAATGGAGATAAAATTGAAGTTTTACCAGTGGGTTGCGATACCAATTCTTTCAGACCATATAACAAAAATGACCCTAAAATAAAGGCAGTTAGAGAATCTTTAGGCATTTCTCCTGATCAATTAATGATTTTAACTGTTGGTGGAGATGCCGCTTCAAAGGGGGCACAAGAAGTCATGCAGGCTTTGGCAATTATTGATACTAAAGCACCAGATTGGAAATATGTGTGTAAAGTATGGCCACAACAACGAACAAAATCTCAAAACCTCGAAGACCTACAGATGGCAACCATTTTGGGTATAGAAAAAAATATTACCTATGCGACCAACACCATTTCTCGCAATTTTATGCCTTATCTCATATCTGCCTGTGATATTTATGCTGCGCCGTCAAGACTAGAAGGGTTTGGAATGCCTCAAGTAGAAGCAGGTGCTTGTGAAAAACCGGTTATTGGCATTAAAGCAATGGGAATGTTAGACACATTAGTTCATGGAGAAACTGCTTTTTTAGCCAATGTTGAAAAAAAAATAGTGGTTAATGAAGTTATACTTGGCGATGAATCGGGATTTGAGAATAATTATAAAGTAATATTTAAAGAGCCCAGAACCGTAGATTATCGAGCTAATGTTCAAGATATAGCCACTGGATTATTAACTTTTATGAACGATGCAGAATTAAGAGAAAAAACTGGAAAAGCAGGTCGAAAAAGAGTAGTCGAAAATTTTGATTATAGAATTGTTGCTCAAAGGTTTTTAGATATAATAACTGATAAATTAGGTATAAATTAAAATGATAAATTCTCAACAAAATTCATTTATAGATGCAGCCAAAAAAGCAGCACTTGATGTGCTTTTGCATAATATGCATGGTCCATTTCACGGGCTTCCAAGAACTGCGGGTTGGGGTTATCCTGAACCTTATACTAGAGATTTATTGATTTCTATTCTCGGAATTGCCGTTTCTGGAAATGAAGAATTAATAAATAGTATTGGGAAGGTTTTAGAAACTTTATCGGAAAATCAATCAGAAAGAGGACACATTCCATCTTTGGTACACGATGCTGATGATAGAGGAGCAAGCGATACAACTCCTCTGTTTTTATTGGCAGTTGGAATTTATAGACAAGTAATTAATAATCCTATTTTTTTAAAAGATATCGTACAAAAAGCACTAGTTTGGATGGAATATCAAAGCCCGTCTGATATGTATTTAGTTGCCCAACAGCCAACAAGCGATTGGCGGGATGAACAATGGGTGCTCGGTTATGGATTGTTTGTTAATACTTTAGTATATAGTTATTTAAAAATATTAAATAAATCTGAAAGAGCCAACGAAGTATACAAAAAAATGAGTCGTTTTACCATTACAGGAGGTGTCATACATGACCATGTACATGAAGGTTTAGTATTAAAAAACAAACCTTATTATGCCTTTTGGTCCTATAAAATTTATAGCAGTGAGCGTTTTGATTTGTTAGGAAATAGCCTTGCTATTTTATCAGGAATTGCATCGCCTACAAGAGCTAATGAAATGATTTCCTGGATAGAAGCCGAATGTGAATCAATGAAAAATAAAGGAATATTAGCTTTAGATTTACCTCCTAATTTTTTCCCTTTTACTAACCCGAATGATCCTGACTGGCACGATAGATATTCAGAATTTAATAACCCTGGCGAATACCATAATGGTGGGATATGGCCTTTTATATGTGGTTTTTATATTGCAGCATTAGTAGCGGCAAAAAGATTTACATTAGCCGAAAAAAAATTAATAGCATTAACTGAATGCATAAAAAAAACGAACCTGTTAACAGAATCTGCTACTAAAAATAATGATAAGAATGTTAAAAATATAAATGCAGAAAATATGCAATTTGGTTTTAACGAATGGATAAAAGCTCAAAATGGTGATCCTAAAGGTCAAAATTGGCAAACATGGAGTGCATCAATGTACCTATATGCATGTAAATGTGTTGAAAAAAGAGAAACCCCTTTTTTTGATAAAATACGAATGAAATAAATTAGTGCTGTCTGAAATTAAAATTTTTCAGTTCTTCTCTTTTGTAGAAATAAAAATATTATATCGTGGTGGAGGCAAAAAAGTAGTGATTAAAACAATTCTATCTATAGCATCTAAAATCATTTAATGATAAAATAAGTTATACCTAAATATAAAAATTAGGAATAACTTTCATCAATTATTATCAATCCATTTCGCATTCAACCGTTTTAAATTTATATTTCACACGATCAAAATCTATTGGAATGCCTTTAACAAAATAAGTAGCTCCCATAATAGTTTCCATTTTTCCATTTCCTAAAATGAGATTACTACCTTGCTTTAGCAAAGCAATTGGATTTTTATACGTTACTTTTGTATTTGCACCTTGAATAAATGTATAGGCAGCAAATAATGTATCGCCTCGAAATTCTCCAGCTAATTTCCCAACCTTATTTGGCCTATTAAAAATTTTCATAACCATATTACCAGTTATTTTTCTGTTTTTTAAAGTATTGATTTTTAATTCAATAGTATCATTTTCATAAAGTGCTTTATAACATATTGTGTTTATAGGCACCTCAGTATCGGTATTGATAGCCTTAACATCTTTTTGGTTTTGATTTTTTTTGCAATTTTGGAATCCTATACAGAACAACAGCAAAAGGAATAGGTGCAGATTTTTCATAACAGTTAATAGTTCGTTAATAATTATAATAATAGTCACAACCAATTTATTTAAGCATAGCTTTAATTAGTAGATATCAAGTTATTGAAAATAAATATTTTAAAAATTTATCTCTAAAAAAATGATAGACTATTTTTTTCTATCTCCTTATATTTTATTCTTTTTAATTCCTGTTTTAAAATTATTATTCTTAAAAATCAATTTATTGTTTCCTACCCATTTTTTTGCTTTGCTAATCGCCGTCGCAATAATGATTCCTATATTTAATTTTGATTTTTCAAGTAACGCATTGCCAATCTGAATGGCTTTATTTCTAACCATCGGAGCTAAATTTTTCATTGCAGCTGGGAAATCCGTTTTTGACCACATAATTACCATTTTTGCTTATCTCTAAAAACCAAAACTATACTTGTTTTGATTTTATAAAGAAGGCTGCATTTTTTTAATATACTATTTCATTTTCATGACATATTTCTGCACATTTGTGACATGCATCAGCACATTCTTTACAATGCGCTTTAGAAGCGTGTTTGGTACATTCCTCAGCACATCTTTCGCACATTTGTCTACATAATTTCAAGAAAATATTTACATTGGGTGAATTTCTTTCTAACAATTGTGCTGTTAAACGACAAATTTCAGAACAATCTTGGTCGTTTTTCATACAGAGTTCCATGTCACTATCTTTTTCTAAATGACAAGCATCATAGCAATGTGTACATTGTGCAGCGCAAAATTGTAGCGCGTCTATTAATTTTTGTTTTTCCATGATTATTAAATTTAAATTATTATACTTTTTTATATTTAAACTCCAAAAGGATATGTCTCTGGTATTTGATTTCCATCAGGAATTATATGAAGTGGATGCAATGCTGATGTTTCATCTAAATAGATAAAAGCATCGTAGCGATAGGCCATTTTACTCGGTACATAATTTCCATAATATTCAAATTGAGGGCGATAAACTACGCCAATAGCGCGATGATCAAAGTGTTTTTTACCTATAATTTCTTTCATAGCATCATTCATAAAAATAATTCGGTCATTAGCATCTAAATGATGTAATTCAAATTCCCAACTATTTTCTTTCGCTTCAGGAACGGTCATTACTTGCATTTTATCTCCCCATTCTCGACCAGCAACAACGGTTCCCTTATATGATCCGAAACCGACTGAAAAGACTTCTTCTGCTTTGTGTTGCTGTCTAATAATTTGTCCTACATTGACCATTCCTTCCTCTGCCATATTGGTTGCTCGAGCATCACCAATATGAGTATTATGTTCCCATATAATAGTTTTGGCCTGTGATCCATGAAATTCCATTAAATTATTGAGCGTTAAAACCATATGTCGATCACGAATATTCCATGAATCGGGGCCTCCTATTACCATAGCTCGATAATATTTTTCAGCATTCACAACTATTTGTGCATTTTGTTTTAAACTCATGATTGTTTCAGGATCATTATTATAATTTGGGGCATTTAGTCTTATTTGTGATAATAAGTCCACGACTTGATTTTCACAAAGTGAAGGAACTATTCGAGAAAATTTTGCATACTCCTGCCCTTCACTATCTTTAAAAGGTTCAAAACATTTTATAGCCTTCATGGCTACTTCTTTTGTAGCAAAATCATTTTTGTCTAAATAATCAACTATGGCTTCTAATGATTCCCAAAGGCTATAGACATCTAAACCATAAAATCCTATCTTTTGTTCTTCCTCTTGTTTTACATTATAGTCGTACAACCATTCTGCCAAGGCTACTATTTCCCAATTGGCCCACATCCAAGTTGGCCAACGGTTGAAACCATGTAGAACTTCATGTGCCGATTTTCCTGAATCCGGATAATTTTTTATATAACGATTCAATCTATAGCAATCAGGCCAATCTCCTTCTACAGCTATAAATGAAAATCCTTTTTTTTCAATAAGAAGCTTGCTTAATTTGGTTCGCCACTTGTAGTATTCATGAGTACCATGAGAAGCTTCGCCTAACAATACATATTTTGCATCTCCAATTTGGTTTACCAACTCTTGAAGTGCATTTTCATCTTTTAATGGTATGGAATTATCAAAAATTATTTTGCTCACATCCATCATTTCGCCATCACTCTTTGGATCGGTTTTTACATAAAATGTTTTCATGATGTTTTAATTGTTTTTGTTGGCGTTCTTCTCATTTCTTCCATTAAATGAATCACTTCTTCATCTGACACTTGAGCAAAATCATAATAAAACTCCCCTACTCCTCTAAAATTTACAGGAATATTAGGACAAATAAATGCTTCCACTTTGCTTCTTATTTTTACAGCAGTATCATAAGGAGCAACTGGAACAGCTACAATAATTTTTTTTGGGGATTTACGACGCACTAATTGTATTGCAGACAAGAGTGTATTACCTGTAGCAATTCCGTCATCAACAATAAGGACTGTTTTGTTTTTTAAATCTACAGAAGATCGATTACCCATGAATTTTTTGAATCTTAATTTTAGATTTTCTCTTATTTCTTTGATTTTCTTATTGGTGTAATCATTTGAAATTGAAAAATAATCATCTAAAATTTCATCTTCTAAACTTACGGCTCCAATTGCTAATTCTGGATTAGAAGGGTGTCCAATTTTTTTAATAAGCAACAAATCTAAAGGTAATTTGTAGTGGCGAGCAATAGCGTATCCTATAGGTACACCTCCCCTAGGAACCGCTAAAACAACACTCTCTGAATCGATATATTCCTTCAAAAGTGGAATAAGTTTTTCCGCAGCATCTTGTCTATTGTTGTAAAGCATTTTGGTGTATTTTTGGATTAATTATATATTTTTCAAACCATTTAGTAGCAATTTCTGCCACTTGTTGCAATTTACCAGGCTCTTCAAACAAATGAGTTGCACCGTTAATAATTTCAATATTCTTCTCACATTTAAGGAATTTAAAGGCTTGTTTATTAAGTTCAACAACTACACCATCTAAACTCCCAACAATTAATAAAGTAGGAGCTTTTACAAATTTAAGATCTGAATAAACCAAATCTGGACGTCCTCCTCGAGAAACTAAAGCATGAATTTTTTTTTGTAAGTGTGCGGCGGCTTTTAAAGCTGAAGCGGCACCTGTACTTGCACCAAAATAAGCAATTGGAAGATTTTTTAGTTCAGGAAGTTGCTCTACATAATTTGTTATTGATACTAACCTTTCAGTTAGTAATTCAATATTAAAACGATTTTCATAAATTTTATCTTCTTCAGGGGATAACAAATCAGTTAATAGAGTAGCCATACTGTGTTCATTTAAAATTTCAGCAACCATATTATTTCTTTTACTAAATCGACTACTACCGCTTCCATGAGAAAACAAAACCAAAGCCTTTGGTTCATTGGGAATACTTAAATTCCCTTTTAGAGTAGGGCCTATTACTGGAATTTCAATTGTTTTCATCTTTTTCAAAACTTATTTTACAATTCAACTGCCAAGAAATAATTTTACCTTTTTGAACCTGTGCACTCAAATTTCTAACCCATATAGAACGAATATTATGCAAAGTTTCAGAAGCTTTTTCAACTGCTTTTTCAGCAGCATCTTCCCAACTTTTATCGGATTCTACTAACAATTCAATAATCTTAATTAGTGCCATAATGATATTATTTTTAGTAATTATATCAACGAAATTATAAAAAGAATAAAATTAAAAACTTGATATAGATCACACTCACAAAAAATTAAGTTATTATTAAGAATTATTTTGTTTCAATCATAATTTTTAAAGCATCATAATCAAATTTAATTTTAATAAATAAAGTCTATTAATATTAAATAATTGACTTAGCCGATTTTAAAACAAAAAAATTATTTTTAAATAATTTACATTATAAATTATTTAAAAATCTACTCAATGTTTTATTTTTATTCTGAAAAAGGGAAATTAAATGTTATAATAATTTTTCTTTATAACATTACTATCAAATTAAATTATAAAAAAACTATTTCTATTTCCTAAATTAATAGTAACTTTAGTATAAACAATTAAGTTTTTAGTACTTCAAAATCAACCATTAAATCAATTTAAATTAATGGAAACGATAAAACTATCAAAAGTAAAAGCATTCTATTCTGGACTCCAGTCTATAAAATATATTTGGAACAAAAGATGTTTTATTGCATTGCTACTGCTATTTGGGTTCTTTCTTGGTGTCACTATAGGATGTAATAAATCTAAAGCAAAAGAAACTAAAAATGTAATTAAAAAAAGTGATTCAATAAAGAAAAATAAGTTCATATCAATTGACACTAATGAATATAACAAAAGAATGCAGGTTCTTTATAATTCAGGATCTTGGCTAAAATTGCATGTAAAGACTCCTTACCCACTCCCAGGGGCAGTATTACCCTTTAAAAGAGTAATTGCGTTTTATGGAAATCTATATTCTAAAAAAATGGGGATTTTGGGACAACTTCCAAAATACCAGATGCTCAAAAAATTAGAAGAGGAAGTTGAACAATGGCAAATAGCAGATCCCACTACTACTGCTATTCCTGCTCTGCATTACATTGCTATAACAGCACAAAGTAGTCCTGGAAAAAATGGGAAGTATAGGCTAAGAATGCCTTTTAAACAAATTGATACTATAATGTCATGGGCAAAATCTATAAATGCAATTGTTTTTCTCGATGTGCAAGTAGGGCAAAGTACTGTAGAAGAGGAAGTGAATTCATTACTAAAATACCTCAAATATCCAAATGTACATTTAGGAATAGATCCTGAATTTGCAATGAAAAAAGGAGAAGTCCCAGGAACTAAAATAGGAACTCTTTCGTCTGAGGATATTAACAAGGCTATTACAATTTTACAGGCTATTGTTAAAGAAAATAAACTTCCTCCAAAAATACTTGTAGTACACCGTTTTACGAAACCAATGGTTACTGATTATAAAAAAATTAGACCAACATCAGAAGTTCAAATTGTTATGAATATGGATGGATTTGGTACTAAAGAACTTAAAAAATCCTCTTATGATATGGCGATATCTAAAGAGCCTGTTCAGTTTACTGGTGTTAAATTGTTTTATAAGAATGATACTCAAGGAAAAAACAGACTATATTCACCACATGAGCTACTGAAGTTTACTCCAAAGCCTATTTATATCCAATATCAATAAATAATGTTTTACTTTTTTCCTACATATAAGTGGATTTTAATTAATGGATTTTTTCTGTTTTTTGTGGACTATTCCACAAATTTAAAAAAGGAAAAGAAAGTTGCTGAAACTAATATTCAAGATATAGAATGGATTGCCAAAAATAATTGTATCAATCATTCTAAAATATTACCAATAAAAAACATACCTGTACTTTGCTATCACGCCATTAGAAAAATTAGTAAAACAGACAGTCCCAAGAAAAAAACTTATAGTGTAACTCCAGAAGCTTTCGCTTTACAGATGAAAGCATTAGCTGAAAATGGTTATAAAACCATTTCTCCTGATCAACTATATGAGCATTGGACAAAAAATAAACCTCTGCCAGACAAGCCAATAATTATTACTTTTGATGATGGTAGGAAAGAACAATTCACGATTGGTGCTACTATCATGGAACACTATCATTTTAAGGGGGTTTTTTTTATTATGACCATTTCTATTGGCAAAAAAAATTATATGACAAAAGAAGATATTAAAATACTCTCACTAAAAGGTCACACTATTGGTGTGCATAGCTGGGATCATCAAAAGATAACTCAATATAAAAAAGAAGATTGGAATCTTCAATTAGATAAACCTAAAAAGAGGCTAGAAAATATTATAGAAAAACCAATTGATTATTTTGCCTATCCTTTTGGTATTTGGAGCCTTAGTGCTGCAGATTCTATAAAAAAGCATGGTTATAAAATGGCATTTATTGTATATGGTAAAAGCAACCCTACAAAACCCTATTATACAGTTCCTCGAATAATTGTTCAAAGTACCTACTCAATAAAAGATTTACTTGATATCATAAAAAATAAAACACAATCATGAAATTGAAAATTTAAAAAAAAGGTTAAAATATCTCTTAAAATATGAGAAAACAATAACTCACTGATTCATAAAGACTGATTATTAACCCGTAAATTATATAACTATTATTCAAAGTTATATAAAACGATACACTTTTTTAATTCCGAACTTTAGCAATATTGATGTAAATTTTCTATTAATTTAAAATGATTAAAAATGGAAACTATCAAAATGAATACAGTTTTAATTGCGCTAGACTACAACCCTACAGATCAAAAAATTGCAGAAGTAGGTTTTTCGTTAGCCAAAGCTATGAATGCCAAAATTATTTTACTTCATGTCTTCTTAACACCTGTCGATTATTCATCTGTAGCTTATGAGCCTATTATGGGTTTTGCTGGTTTTTCAAATTTAGATGCCTACCAACAAAACACTGAAATTTTATCAAAAACGGCTTTAGATTTTCTAGATAATGTAAAAAAACATTTAGGTGATTCATCTATCGAAACTTTAGTTAAAGAGGGAGAATATGCTGAAACTATTTTAGAAACTGCCAATTTGTATAAAGCCGATATTATAGTCATTGGGAGTCATAGTAAAAAGTGGCTAGAAAAAATAGTAATGGGCAGTACCACTGAAAAAATATTACACGACACGAATATTCCGCTTTTAATAATACCAACTAAGAAAAAACAGTGATTTATTTCAAATTATAAATAACAAGTTATCTTTTAGGTATATTATTTTTATTAACTTTATGATAATATTTCTTAAGAATTAAATCACTTGAAATAAATGAAGCTATTCATCAAATACATGGTAAGCAACCGCTGTAAAATGGTGGTCAAAGAAATACTAAAAGAATTGAATTTGCCCTTTATTCTTGTCGATTTTGGCGAAGTCGAGATTATGGAAGATATTTCATTAGAACAAAGAGAATTTCTAAAAAAGGAATTACTCGAGTCAGGATTAGAATTGATGGATGACAAAAAATCTATTTTAATAGAAAAAATAAAAACTATAATTATTCAAATGATTCATCATACTCAAGAAGATATCAAAATCAATTTTTCTGACTATTTGAGTGAAAAACTACACCACAATTATAATTATTTAGCCAATTTATTTTCTGATGCTCAAGGTACAACCATAGAGCATTATATCATTTATAATAAAATTGAAAGGGTCAAAGAATTGATGATTTATGGCGAATTGACAATTACTGAAATTGCCTATAAAATGAATTATAGTAGTGTTGCCCATTTATCATCGCAATTCAAAAAAGTTACCGGATTGTCACCATCACATTTCAAACAACTCAAAGATAAACGTAGAAATCAGATTGAAGAAATAGCATACGATACGGGTAAAAAAAATTAATATGAAAACTGAAAATCACGATTTTATTTATAATAAAAGTTTGACTGAAATTCATCCTGAACCCGTAATTGTTATTAATAGCGACTATCAAATCACAGATATGAATAGCAAATTTGTTAGCATAACTAATAAAAAGAGAGAAGATATTTTAGGAACTTATTGTTACGATTACTTTAAAGACTCAGAAAAAGTTAAAAAAAACTGTGCAAAATTATTTGAGATTGGTTTCTTTCACGATGAGGAATTAGAATTACTAGGTCATAATGAAAAAGATATTTTATATAATGGTTTCATTTATAAAAATGAAAAAAAAGAAAATTTGGAGTCTGTTATAATTGGTCGGAACATTTCTGTGCAAAAAAAATATGACACTAAATTTCAAGATTTCTTAGAATCACTTCCAGATGCAATTATTATTGTTAACAATGACGGAAATATTCGATCTGTAAATATACAAGCAGAAACTCTCTTTGGCTACAACAGAACCGAAATTATTGGAAAACAAATAGCGTTTTTGATGCCTTCTCGATTCAAAGAATCACATAATCACCACATGCAATATTATTTTGCGAACCCAAAAGTTCGAAAAATGGGAGAAGGAATGCAACTATTTGCCAAACATAAAAACCAAACAGAGTTTCCAGTAGAAATTAGTTTAAGCAAATTAGATATTGAAGAAAAATTCTTGGTTTGTGCTTCCATTCGTGATGTAAGTCACCAAAAAAGAATCGAAGAAGAATTAACAGATGCCATCATAAAAGCCGAAAATGGAGCCAAATCAAAACAACAATTTCTTGCCAATATGAGTCATGAAATTCGAACGCCCATGAACTCCATTATAGGATTTACAAAAGTGATGTTAAAAACTGAGTTAACACCCAAACAAAAGGAATATATAAACGCCATAAAAATGAGCGGTGACACTTTAATTGTTCTTATCAACGATATTCTCGATCTGGCCAAAGTAGATTCAGGTAAGATGGTTTTTAACAAAGCTCCTTTTAAATTGGCATTATCTATATCGACTATTTTACATTTATTTGAAAATAAAATACGAGAAAAAAATTTAGAATTAGTAGTAAAATATGATCAAAAAATTCCAGAGGTTTTATTGGGAGATGCCATTCGCTTACACCAAATAATTTTAAATTTAGTGAGCAATGCAGTAAAATTTACTTTCAAAGGAAAAATTGCAATTGGCATTCGAAAGCTTACCGAAGACAATGAAAATGTAACTTTAGAATTTTCCATTTCTGACACAGGAATAGGAATTGAAGTTGATAAAATGGATCAAATTTTTGAGAATTTTCAACAAGCACATAGCCAAACTTCAATAATTTTCGGAGGTACGGGTTTGGGACTTGCTATAGTAAAACAACTTGTTGAGGGTCAAGGAGGAAGTATTAAAGTAGAAAGTGAACTAGGCAAAGGCTCTACTTTTAGTTTTGTTTTAGCATTTAAAAAAGCCGATAAAACAACTGTTTTAGATAGTGAAATTATAGAGTTTGTAGACAATCGTATTAAAGACGTTAAGGTTTTAGTTGTTGAAGATGTAGAACTCAATCAATTATTAATGAAAACTATATTGGATGATTTTGGTTTTGAATGTGAAATAGCAGAGAATGGGGATATAGCTGTTGAAAAACTTAAAAAAAATAGCTATGATATTATTCTAATGGATTTACAAATGCCCGTAATGAACGGCTTTCAAGCAACCGATTATATTCGGAATACTTTAAAATCTTCCATCCCTATTATCGCTCTCACCGCAGATGTGACCAGTGTAGATATAGAAAAATGCAAAGCTGTAGGCATGAATGATTATATTGCAAAACCAATCGATGATAAAACATTATATAGAAAAATAGAAGCTTTAATCAAAAAATCAACTTCAAGAATCGAATTCAAAACTTTAGAAAATCATGAATCTAAAAGTCAAAAATGTATTGATATTAGTTACTTAAAAATAATTACCAAATCAAATCACAAATTAATGACAGAAATGATTAATGTGTATCTCGATCAAACACCTATATTAATTAATTCTATTAAGAAAAGTTGGTTAGAGCAAGATTTAGACACATTAAAATCAGCAGTTCATAAATTAATTCCATCTTTTACAATTGTTGGAATTGATAAAAAATATGAAATAATGGCCCGAAAAATTGAAGACGAAACTATAACAGCCGAATCTCATAAGTGGATACTTGAACTCGAAAATATTTTTCTACAAGCGAGTGAAGAGCTTAAAATGGAACTCAATAATTTAAAAAAATAAATCGTGCAACACTCAAAAAAAATAAAATTATTCCTTGTCGATGACGATGCGCTATATCTAAAAGCATTAGAAATACAATTTCTAGACAATGCCGATTTTGAAATTGAAACCTTCGCTACTGGTGAACTTTGTATCGAGAATTTATATAAAAACCCTGATGTAATTATTCTGGATTATCATCTTGATGGCATTGATAAAACAGCAATAAATGGGCTCAAAACCTTAGATGAAATCAAAATGTATAATATTGATATTCCTGTTATCATGTTATCCTCACAAGATAAAATTGAAGTAGCTGTAAGTTGTATGCACCACAAAGCCTTTGATTATGTGGTAAAAAGTGAAACCGCATTTGTACGACTTCAAAAAATAATTACATCAATTTTTAAATATCAAAAAATGGAAAAAGCATTGAATTGGTATATAGATAGAATGTAGATTTCAAATTGGGGCGTGACCCTCAGATTGCTTCGTCATTCCTCCTTGCAACTGCAGGTCGGGCTATTCACTTCAATCTTTTTTTTGCCTAAAGGCTCAAAAAAGGATTTACGTTACTATCCCTCACGCGTTCACGAAACCGATGAATTATATAACTCAATACAATAATTATATAAAACTTTGCGCGAATAAATTATTCAATTTTGTATAAGAAATTGAATGTTTAACTCCTAAAGTAAAATAAAAATGAAAATTCTAAAACTCTTTTTTGCTATACTATTTGTATTTGCAATCACACAAAAAACATCTGCACAAATCTCAACAGACAAAGCAGAAAGAGGCATTAAAACTGAAAAAATACAAGTAAGTGGCAGTTGTGATATGGATAAACACCGAATCGAAAAAGCCTCTCGGAGTGTTAGTGGTGTAAAATCTGCTGTTTGGGATTTAGACTCAAAAATACTTACTGTAAAATATGATAGTTATAAAAAAAATACTATGGATTTGGTCCAACAAAAAGTGGCAGAAAAAGGGAATGATACTGAAAAATATAAAGCTAGCGATGAAGCATATGATAAATTGCCGGAATGCTGTCATTATAGAACTTTAAAAGAATAAATTAATTACTAAAGTAAAAATCCCTATACAAAAGATATGGGTATTTTTTTATTTAAAATAATCAATGAATTATACAATTCATTACTAAAAATATATAAAATTGTATTTAAAAATTAAAGAAAAAATTGTTGTTGCTACCTAATTTAAAAAGATTAGAAATGTCAATGAAAAACTTCGATATTAAAGGATTGAGCAATAAGCAAGTTCTCGAATCAAGAAATAAATATGGAAGCAACACTACAGAATTTAAAAAGCCTAATATTATACTCGAATCCTTAAAGAAATTTTTACAGGATCCTTTAATAATTATCCTTTTACTAGTTTCATCATCAATCTATTTTATTACAGGAGAAACTGCAGATGGAATATTTTTACTTTTTGCCATTCTATTTGTTTCTCTCATTTCATTATATCAAGACACACGAAGCCGCAATGCTTTAGAAAAACTAAAAACCTATACAAAACCCAAATGTAAAGTCATACGAAACGGAATTATTTCTGAAGTAAGAACTGAAGAAATAGTTCTTGGCGATAGTATTTTGGTAGAAGAAGGTATTGACATTTCTGCCGATGGATTGATTGTATATTCGAATGATTTTTCTGTAAACGAAGCTATTCTCACAGGTGAATCATTTCCAGTTCACAAAGACAAAACCCAAAATAACAATCAAATATTTCAAGGCACAACCGTTACCACCGGAATGGCAATTGCCACAATTTCAGCGATTGGAATTCAAACCAAATTAGGGAAAATTGGAAAAAGCATAGAGGAAATTGTAGAAGAAAAGACAGCACTCGAATTAAAACTCAACAGTTTTGTAAAAAAAATGGCTTCTATTGGACTGGTTGTTTTTCTGATTGTTTTAGCCTTAAACTATATAAAATCGTATAATATAATTGATAGTTTACTAAAAGCACTTACACTAGCTTTAAGTATATTACCTGAAGAAATACCCGTTGCATTTACCACTTTTATGGCTATAGGAGCATGGCGAATGATGAAAAAAGGAATTATCGTGAAGCAAACAAAAACTGTCGAAACTCTGGGCAGTGCCACTGTAATTTGCATTGACAAAACGGGAACTATTACTGAAAACAAGATGACTTTAGCCAAAATATTTGGGTTAAAATCTAAAAAAATAACAGCTCCTGAAGTTGATTTAAACAGCGATGAAAAAGAATTAATTGAATTAGCCATGTTAGCAAGCGAACCTATTCCTTTTGATCCAATGGAAGTAGCTTTACACACGGCTTATTCAAAAATGATAGCAAAAGGGAAACGACATCATTATAAAATGATTCACGAATACCCATTGAGTGGAAAACCCCCAATTATGACACATGTTTATCAAAACCAGCAAGGAAAGCAAATTATTGTTGCAAAGGGAGCGCCAGAAGCATTAATGCATTTATCAAATTTATCAGCAATTGAAGAGCAAGAAATAGAAAAGGCAATTACAACCATTACAACCGAGGGTTATCGTATTCTAGGAGTTGCAGAAGCCAATTTTAATGAGAGTGAATTTCCTAAAACCCAACAAGAGTTCCAATTTATTTTCAAAGGATTAGTTGCTTTTTATGATCCCCCAAAAAAGAATATTCATTTGGTGTTGCAAGATTTTTATAAAGCAGGAATTAATGTAAAAATCATCACTGGTGATTATGGTTTAACCACAACTTCCATTGCAAAACAAGTAGGTTTTAAGGGTTTTGATCAATGTATTACAGGCGATGAATTAATGAAATTGTCTGAATCAGAATTAAAAAAAACGGTAATGGAAAAGCAAATATTCACCAGAATGTTTCCTGAAGCCAAACTTAAAATTATCAACGCCTTAAAATCGAATGGTGAAATTGTGGCAATGACTGGAGATGGCGTAAATGATGGTCCGGCTTTAAAATCGGCTCACATTGGCATTGCGATGGGGAAAAAAGGAACAGAAATTGCGAAACAAACTGCATCACTTATAATAGTTAATGATGATTTATCAACAATGGTTGATGCAATTGCAATGGGTAGACGAATTTATACCAATATTAAAAAAGCCATACAATTTGTCATTTCTATTCACATTCCCATTGTACTAATTGTTTTTATTCCCTTAGCTTTAGAATGGGATTATCCTAGTATTTTTTCGCCTATTCATATTGCTTTTTTAGAATTAATAATGGATCCTACTTGCTCGATTGTTTATGAAAATGAGCCGATTGAAAAAAACACAATGAGCCAAAAACCAAAACCATACAGTAATTCTTTTTTTAATATTAAAGAATTAACAACGAGCATTTTACAGGGATTAATAATAACTATAGGTTTACTAATTATTTATCAATATGCGGTGGTCAATGGAGCAAGTGAAGACATAACCAGAACAATGGTTTTTACAGGTTTAGTTACTGCCAATATTATTTTAACCCTAGTGAATCGCTCCTTTTTTTATTCGATTTTTACAACAATAAAATACAAAAACAATCTAGTTGTGCTTATTGTCAGCGCAACCTTTATTCTTACTGGATTGATTCTTTTTATTCCATTAATTAATAGATTTTTTCAATTTGAGCAATTGACTATTTCACAATTAGGAATAAGTACCGGAATTGGATTGCTATCAGTTATTTGGTATGAATTAATAAAGTTATATAAAAGAGAAAATGCGAGACTATCGAAATTTATCGAGAATAACTAAAATTATTTTTTTAATTACAAAAAATGAAAGAGATTCTTAAAATAGAAAATCAAGTGAACCCAAAAAGGAAATTATCTTTACTAGAAATACTCCAATACATTGTATTTCTAACGGTAATACTTTATTTTGGGAGGACTCTTTTCATTCCGCTAAGCTTTTCATTGTTCATCAGTTTTATACTTTATCCTGAATGCAAATGGTTAGAAAAAAAAGGAATTAGGAAAACAGGAGCTATTGCAATTTCGTTATTTGGATTATCAATTTTAATATTTTTAGTTTCATACTTATTATTTTTGCAAATAGCCTCTTTTTCAAATGAATGGCATTCACTAAGTACAAAAATAGTAGAATCGGTAAAACAATTGGGAAATTATGTCGAAGAACAATTTGGCATGAATTCTGAAAAACAATTAACATTCATTAAAAATTTTACTAACAATTTTGAAATTTTTCCATTACTTAAGAATGCAACTTACTCCTTATCGGAAACAGCCTTCAATTTGATACTTATTCCTATTCTCTCAGCTTTATTATTATACTATCGCCATTTATTATCGGCCGTACTTTATCAACTATTTCCAAGGTATAAAAAGGAGGCCATTCATGAAATTCTTATCGAAACAATTCACGAATATTACAATTTTATCAAAGGAATGGGATTGGTTTATTTAATTGTTGGAACTTTAAATGCTATTGGTTTAGCTATTATTGGAGTACCACATCCAATCTTGTTTGGGTTTATTGCTTCCATATTAACATTTATTCCTTATTTTGGTATTATCATTTCTTCACTTTTACCAATTGCTGTTTCTTGGATAACATTTAATTCAATTTGGTATCCTATTGGGGTTATTGTGGTATTCACGATAGTACAATTATTAGAAGCCTATATTATTTTTCCTTTTGCTGTAGGTAATCGATTAAAAATAAACACACTAGTAATTATCGTAATTATTATTATGGGTGGAATTTTATGGGGAGCAGCAGGAATGATTGTATTTATTCCATTCATTAGTATTGTAAAACTAATTGCTGATAGAACTGAAAGTTTAAAAATTTTATCCTTATTACTCAGTAATGGGAATGATTCTAAAAACATTAACTAATATAATTAATATGTAATTTGATTACTATTATTTTAGTCCTATACCCTATAAAAGCAGTTTTTTAATTCGTAAAAAAATCATAACTAAATCTAAATTCTGACAATTCTTAGTATTGTTTGTAGTTTGTATAATAAAGGGGAATTAATAAAATTTTCAATATACTTTGGGATTTCCCAACAGTAAAAAACTGTTTAAACAATGAATCGATTGGTAAAAAATATGTAAATTTTGTAATTCTTTTCAAAAATTTTATAAATCGAAATACTTGAAATAAAATGAACTTTACTATTGAAAATCAATTTAAGTTTAACAATTAAATTTTAAAATTATGACACTCATTAAATCAAACGGAAATTTAATCCCATTTGGAATGGACAATTTTTTTGATGATGATTTTTTTGATAACAAATGGTTAGAAAAAAAATTAAAACACACACTTCCAGCAGTAAACATTAAGGAGAACAAAAACGAATTTAATATAGAATTTGCTGCTCCGGGTTTTACAAAAAAAGATTTTAATATAGATTTGGATGATAATGTTCTCACAATTAGTGCTGAAAAAGAGAAAGAAAAAAACGAAGAGAACGAGAATTTTACAAGAAAAGAATTCTCTTATAATTCATTTTCTAGATCATTTACACTTCCAAAAACTGTAAATGGAGATAAAATTGATGCCAAATACACAGACGGAATTCTTAAACTAAGCATTCCTAAAATGGAAGTGACTAAATTACTTCCAAAAAAGCAAATAAAAGTTGCATAGGCCTCTTTTTTTTTAAGCCCATTCCTAACAGATTGGGCTTTTTTTATAGGATTTACCAAACAAAAAATCAGTAAATTTTATAACTTTTACAAGAATTTATATAAAACAAAAAAGCAACTCTATATGGTACTTTGTTAGTATAAATTGTAAAAGAAAATTAGAATGAAAAACTCATTGATTTGCACTTCTTTGCTATTCTCAATGCTTCTTACTTCTTGTTCTTCAACAAAAATTATATCAAGTTGGAGAATGCCTGAATCTCATATACACACAAACGAGTTAAGTAAAGTGCTCATCATTGCTCTTTTAGATAATGAAAAAAATCGTTTCAAAGCAGAACATCAAATAGTTAAATATCTCAAAAGTAAAGGTGTAGTATCACATGATTATCTTACTGATGATTTTAACAATAAATATAAAGAGCAAATTACAAAGAAAATAAAAACTGATGGTTTTGACGGTATTGTATTAATGCATTTGATTGATATTGATAAAGAGAAAGTCTTTGCCCCATCTCAAAGACAGTATATAGAAGACGATTATGAGGGATTTGGAAATTATTATTTGAAAAACAATTATAACTACAAAGATTCTGAATATTATATAAATACCAAAACATACGTACTTAAAACAGATATCTATTCTCTAAAAGCCGAAAAAATTATTTGGACAGGAATTACCGAAACTTTTGAACCTCCTGGCATCAAAAAAATGACAAACGAAATTTCAAAAGTAATATACAAACAAATGGTTCAAGAAGGGTTTATTAAAAATTAAATCAAAAATTTTATTATATGATAATTAAAGAGGCATTAGCAGAATTAGCAGTCACAACTTCCCCAGTGGCAAAAATAATGCATACTGGAATTGCCTTTAATGTGATTGTATTGGCTTTCAAAAAAGATATGGTTTTAAATGAACATATAACCATCGTCCCAACAAAATTGATAGTTATAGATGGAAAAATAAAGTTTACGAGTACTGATATGCAAAAAACTATCGATAAATATGAAGAACTCGAAATTCCTTTGGAAGAAATCTATTCCCTAGAAGCTCTAAAGGATTCTCTTTGTTTATTAATTCAAGGATATAGAAATTAATAATGGTTGTAACCTTGGGAGAATATAACTTATAACTTGTATTTAATTCCAATTTAGAATGAAAAATGAAATCTTCGCAATAGTTTCTCTTCTTCTTTTTTTTTCTTGCACTAACAAAGAAGATGGAATTAAGCCTACTATTGGCGAAGTGACTGAAAGTGTTTATGCTTCAGGTGTAATTAAATCCGAAAACCAATACACTGTTTTTTCGACAACGAATGGGATTCTAAAGAAAATAAATGTAAGTGTAGGACAGTCCATTTCTAAAGGACAATCATTGTTTGAAATTGAAAGTGAAAAAGCCCAATTAAACACCCAAAATGCACTCTTAACGTATCAATTAAGCCAAAATAGCAATCATTACATTCAAGACAAAATTGCCGAAATGGAAATGAAAGTCCAATCTGCTAATGATAAACTCGCATTAGATAAGTCAATCTTCGATAGGAACAGCAGAATAAAAGAGTATAAAGTAATCTCAGAAGTAGATTTTGAAAAAGTAGAATTGGCCTATAAAAATTCAAAACTCAACTATGAATCAGCTAAAAAACAATTGTCGCAACTGAAAGCTCAATTGCAAAGCGATCAAAATAAGAATAACATCAACTTGAAAATAAATCAGAAGTCTCAAAGTGATTTCAACATTAGAAGTGCTTTTTCAGGACTATTATTTGATGTTTTAGTCAAAGAAGGAACGTTGATTTCTCCACAAATTCCTCTGGCAATTATTGGTCAAAAAGATGCCTTTTTATTAGAATTAGAAGTTGATGAAAACGATATGGCTCGGGTTAACCTAAACCAACCCATCTTAGTTACTATGGACAGTTATAAAAATCAAGTTTTTGAAGCTAAAGTCGATAAAATTTATCCCATTATGAATGAGCGTTCCAGAACTTTTAAAATTGAAGCCCATTTTATAAATGCTCCTAAAAAATTATATCCTAACCTTTCTGTAGAGTCTAATATTATTATTCAAACTAAAAAAAATACAATTACAATTCCAAAAGAATATTTATTGAAAGATGATTTTGTTTTAATCAATAAAACCGAAAAACGCAAAGTAAAAGTAGGTTTAAGTGATTATCAAAAAGCAGAAATCTTGGATGGTTTAAATGCCGATGAAATGATATACAAACCACAATGATGAACTACACACTCATTTTAAATATTGCAACTCATTTGCTTTTAGCACGACTTAAACAAACTATTGTCGCCGCTGTTGGTGTCACTTTTAGTATTGCTATGTTTATTACTTTGGTGAGTTTTATGAATGGGTTAAACGACTTGCTAGATGGGTTGATGCTCAATAGAACACCTCATATAAGATTATACAACGAAATAAAACCGTCAGAAAATCAACCTATTTCATTATCAAAAGAATATAAAAATAATACTAACTTTATTAATTCTATAAAACCTAAAGATCGCGGAAAATCTATTTATAACAGCAAAGCCATTATCAGTTATTTAAAAAAAGATCCTCGAATTATTGATGTGGCACCAAAAATTACTACTCCTGTTTTTTTTAATTCTGGAACCATCGAGATTTCTGGAACAATCAATGGAATTGAAGTCTTATCTGAAGAAAAATTATTTAAAATTAGTGATTATATTATCGATGGTAACGTTGTCGATTTACTTCAAAATAACAGTATAATTATCGGAAAAGGTCTTGCTGATAAAATGCTATTAACGAAAGGCGATGTCATCAAAATCACTTCTACCCGAGGCAATTTATCTTCTTTAAAAATTGTTGGAATTTCACAAATTGGGATTGCCGATATTGATGATTCTATGAGTTATACATCATTGGATACAGCACAAAAAGTATTAGGTGAACCAACCAATTATATCACTGATATTCAAATTAAATTGTTTGATATGAGCTTAGCTGCAGCATTAGCAAAAGAGTTTGAACAGAAATTCAATTTGGATACAATCGATTTTAACACCGCCAATTCACAGTTTGAAACTGGAAGCAAAGTGAGAACAATTATTTCTTATACCGTTGGAATTGTTTTACTAATTGTAGCTGGTTTTGGCATTTATAATATTTTAAATATGATGATTTACGAAAAAATGGACAGCATCGCAATTCTAAAAGCAACAGGTTTTTCAGGCAGTGATGTCAAGTGGATTTTTGTATCACTTTCTCTAATTATAGGAATTGTTGGAGGTCTTATTGGTTTGTTTTTTGGGTATATTTTTTCTTCAATAATTGATGTCGTACCTTTTGAAACCGCTTCGTTACCCACTGTAAAAACCTATCCGATACATTATAGCGGTATTTTTTATTTAATAGGAATTGTTTTTGCTCTTTTTACCACCACTATTGCAGGACTTTTTCCAGCACTCAAAGCCAGTAAAGTAGATCCAGTAGAAATTATTAGAGGAAAGTAGCAATGGAAAATAAAGTTATCGAAACCAAAGGCTTAACTAAATATTTTTATGATCCCATCAAATTTCAGGTTCTCAAAGAAATTAATATTGGTATCAATCATGGCGAATTTGTTTCTATTGTAGGCAAATCGGGTTGCGGAAAATCAACATTATTGTATTTACTTTCTACAATGGATACTGATTATGAAGGACAACTACTCATCAAAAACGAACTCATTACTGGTAAGAAAGATAATGAATTGGCTCAAATTAGAAATGAAAAAATCGGTTTTGTATTTCAATTTCACTATTTACTTTCAGAATATAATGTGTTAAAAAATGTCATGCTTCCAGGATTGAAACTGGGTAAATATTCTGAAACAGAAATTAAAAATCGAGCTATGGAACACCTAAAAACACTCGATATGGAAGATCAAGCACTCAAAATGCCCAATCAATTGAGTGGTGGACAAAAACAGAGAGTTGCCATTGCTCGTGCTTTAATTAACGATCCATTAATTATTATGGGTGATGAACCTACCGGGAATTTAGACAAAAAAAATAGTGATTTAGTATTCGATATTTTAAAAAAGCTGACTTTAGAAAAAAAACAAACTATACTCATTGTAACTCATGACAATGATTTTGCTCAAAAAACCAATAGGATTATTACGATGGAAGACGGACGAATTCTTTTATAAATTAAAAAAATAAAATAAAATATAGTAATTATATAACTTATTCAAAAAGTTGTATAACAATTTCTTAATATTATAAATAGAACTTTATATTCCTAGTATAGAATTTATAACTAAAAATATAAAATGATGTTACAGTTAAAAAAAGAAGGTATTATATTAGAAAAAAGAGCATTTGGTTTTGAAAAAGAAGGCGTTTTAAATCCAGCTGTAATAGTTGACGGTGAAGATATTCATCTTTTTTATAGAGCTGTAGGCAAAGACAATTATTCGACAATAGGATATTGTAAATTAAACATGCTTCAAGAAGTAAAAAGTCGCTTAGATGTGCCCTTACTTTTTCCTCAATATGATTATGAAAAACAAGGTGTAGAAGATCCAAGAATTGTAAAAATTGACGATACATACTATCTAACCTATACCGCAAATGATGGATTAAACGCAATGGGAGCCCTAGCAACTTCAAAAGATTTAATTACCTGGGAGAAGTGGGGGCTAATTGTACCTCAGTATTCATATGAAGAATTTCAGCATTTGGCAGAAACAAAAGGAGAGCTCAATGAAAAATATTTTCGTTTTAATGGTAAATATATTCTTCCGCAAAAACTAGGCAGAAAAGCATTATTATGGGATAAAAATATAATTCTTTTTCCAAGAAAAATTAATGGGAAATTCTATTTTTTGCATAGAATAAAACCAGACATCCAAATTGTATCAATCTATAATTTAAGTGAATTGACTCATACATTTTGGGATAATTTTTTCCTTCAGTTTAATGATTCCATAGTAATTTCTCCAAAATACGACCATGAAGTAAGTTACTTGGGTGGTGGCTGCCCTCCAATTGAAACACAATTGGGCTGGCTCATTATTTATCATGGTGTTCATGATACAGTAGATGGTTATGTGTATTGTGCTTGTGCTGCATTATTAGACTTAGATGATCCCAAAAAAGAAATAGCTCGCCTACCCTATCCCCTATTTCAACCCGAATATGAATGGGAATTGCACGGAATAGTAAATAATGTTTGCTTCCCAACAGGAGCAATTGTAAATAATGATACACTTTATATTTATTATGGCGCTGCCGATGAGCATATTGCATGTGCATCTGTCAGTTTATCCGAATTATTAAGAGAATTAATACTTAATACTATAAAAGATGAAAAATAATGCTAATCATAATTCGGTTAAAAAGTTAATGAAAAATACTTTTCGGAATAGAAAATCAATATCTATATATCAAAATAAATTACCCGAAGTTTTAGTTATATCAACTTTTCCACCAAGAGAATGTGGTATAGCAACTTATACGCAAGATTTAGTAAAATCATTAAAGAACAAATTTAAAGAATCGTTTAAAATAAAAGTTTGTGCATTAGATTCAGAAAAGCAAAGGCACCATTATATTGATACTATTGATTATTTTTTAGATATAAACGCTCCAGATTCATTTTTAAAATTAGCAAATGAAATTAATGAAAATGAAAATATTCATCTTGTTTTAATCCAGCACGAATTTGGATTGTTCAAAAATAAAGAGCAGGATTTATTACAGTTTTTAAACAAACTCAACAAATCGGTTTTAGTGGCTTTTCATACTATTTTGCCTGAGCCTAATAAATTAATGCAACAAAATGTGCAACAAATTGCAAAATCAGCCGATGGCATTATTGTAATGACCCATTCGTCTTCGAACATTCTCATTGATGATTATCAAATTTCTAAAGATAAAATTTCTGTAATTCCACATGGTACACACTTGGTTGAATTTAAAGATAAAGAAACTTTGAAAAAAAAGTATAATGTAGAAGGGAAAAAAGTGCTTTCAACTTTCGGATTATTAAATGCCGGAAAATGTATTGAAACTACTTTAGATGCATTGCCTTCAATAGTAAAAGAAAATCCCGAAGTGATTTTTCTAATCATCGGAAAAACGCATCCATCGGTTATAAAACACGATGGCGAAAAATATAGAGAGATGCTTGAAGCAAAAATTAAAACTTTGCATTTGCAAAATAACGTTCGGTTTGTAAATGAATATTTGCCTCTTGATATTTTGTTAGAATACTTGCAACTTACAGATATTTATTTGTTTACTTCCAAAGATCCTAATCAAGCAGTAAGTGGTACATTTTCATATGCCATCAGTTGTGGATGCCCAGTAATATCGACTCCAATTCCTCATGCTTGCGAAGTGTTAAAAGATGGAACAGGGAGTATAGTAGATTTTGAAAATCCAAAACAATTAGCTCAAAAAATTATTGATTTATTAAATAATCAACAATTAATGAAAGATATCAGTTCCAATGGATTGCATAAAATGGCTCCAACCGCTTGGGAAAACTCATCTATTGCGCATGCAAAATTATTTGAAAATATTGCTGATTATGCCATTTCATTACACTATAAAATTCCTGAAATAAATCTCAATCATATCAAAAGATTAACAACTTCTTTCGGAATCATTCAATTTTCTATCATTAACCAGCCCGATATAAATTCAGGATATACTCTCGACGATAATGCCCGTGCTCTGGTGGCGTTTTGCCAGCATTATGAATTAACTAATAATAATGATGATTTAGTATACATCAATAGATATCTAAATTTTATAAAATATTGTTTACAGCCTGATGGCTATTTTTTGAATTATGTCAATGAAAACAAAGAATTTACAGCGCAAAATTACCAAACAAATTTAGAAGATTCTAACGGTAGAGCAATTTGGGCTTTAGGTTTTTTGATTTCTTTAGGTGATATATTGCCTAATGAATTGTCATTAAATGCAGAAAAAATATTAAAAAAAGTATTGAAAAATGTCAACAAAATGCATTCCACAAGAGCAATGGCATTTATAATTAAAGGTCTTTATTATTACAATTTAAAAAATAATTCTTTAGAAAATATTTTTCAAATAAAGCATTTGGCCGATAAAATGTTGCAAATGTATAAACACGAGACAGATACTAATTGGTATTGGTTCGAGAGTTATTTAACCTATGCAAACAGTATTTTATCTGAGGCAATGTTAAATGCTTGGCAAGTTACTGGTAATATTGGGTATAAAATTATTGCACAAGTCTCGTTTGATTTTTTATTATCAAAAATATTTATAAATAATACTATTAAAGTAATTTCTAATAAAGGATGGTTGCATAATGGCGAGGAAATAAGTGATGAAAAAAAAGGAGGAGAACAGCCTATAGATGTTGCTTATACTATATTAACGTTAAGTAAATTTTATGATGTCTTTAAAGACGAAGATTATTTAATTAAAATGAAAACTGCTTTCAGTTGGTTTTTAGGGAATAATCATTTAAACCAAATTGTATACAATCCATGCACAGGAGGCTGTTATGATGGTTTAGAAGATACTTATATCAATCTGAATCAAGGAGCAGAATCGACGGTGAGTTATTTAATGGCCAGATTAACAATTGAAAAATATTCAGAGAAAAAACAACAATGCAAGAATAAATTAATAGTCAAACAGTTTCAAGAAAAATAAAACTAGTATAAATTTTAAAACGTACTACAATGACAATAGCAAAAAGAAAAAAAAATGTTCCTTTAAAAAAAAGTCAGAAAAAAGTTAAAAAACACAGCCTCAATAAGTCCAATTTTACTAAACGTACTTTCAATACGAGAGAAATTGAATTGGAAGATGAAAGCATTATCAATCCATTACTTATTAATAATATTTTGGAGTAGAATCTAATTGATAAAAAACATGGATTATACTGATTATTATAAAATATTAGAAATTGATAAAAAAGCCACCGCTGACGAGATTAAGAAGGCTTATCGCACATTGGCTAAAAAATACCATCCTGACAAGAATTTAGGAGATAAAAAAGCAGAAGAACGATTTAAACTAGTCAATGAGGCCAATGAAGTTTTGGGCGACCCCGAAAAAAGAAAGCAATACGATGAGTTAGGAGAAAATTGGCAACAAAATCAACAAGCTTATAACCAACAACGAGATTCTGGTCGACACTATTATCAAAGTAATTTTAATCAAGGATTTGGAAGAAATCAAGAAGATTTTTCCGATTTTTTCACTCAGTTTTTTGGAGGCAGAGGCCAAAGAGCAAGACAACAACAACCAAGGCGAGGTAGCGATTATGAAACCGAAATGGAAATTTCATTGGAAGAGGCTTATACCGGAACTAGCAGGATTATTCAATTAGAGGATGAAAAACTTCGAGTAACCACAAAACCCGGTGCCTACACCGACCAACAATTGAGAATAAAAAGCAAAGGTGCTAAAGGCAGTAATGAGGCTAATCGTGGCGATTTATTTGTACGAATTAGAATAAAAGAAAATCCAAAATTTATCCGAAAAGGAAACGATTTATATCAAACGGTACCTATTACCGTATATGATGCGGTTTTAGGCAGCGATATTATTGTCGAAACTTTATCTGGTAAATTAAAGATAAAAATCACTCCAGGAACTCAAAATGGCAAAACCATTCGGCTTAAAGGAAAAGGAATGCCAATTTATGAAAAACCAACTTTTTTTGGTGATTTGTATCTTTTGATTCAAGTGCAAATTCCAGAAAATATAAACGAAAAGCAAAAAAAGCTATTTGAAGAATTGAAGGCAATATCTTAATTTTTTACTGTTATTAAGACTAATCGAAATATTTCATTTTATTTTAAAAAATCCAAACCTAATACTAAATAAAGAGCACAACAACTTCCTTTAATATATCAATCTGTAAATATTAAAAGTTTTCTTAAAATATTTATAACGTATTTATAATCAAAATAAATCAATTTTGGTTTAGGAAAATAAATTCACTTTTGAACACTTGAAATTATGAAAACAAATGAAAAATTACAAAATGAAATACAAGATGCGATAAAATGGGAAACCTCATTAGATGCGTTTGAAATTAGCGTGGTTGTAAATGACGGTGTAGTAACATTAACAGGAACTGTTGATAGTAGTTCAAAAATAGTTGAAGCAGAAAATGCAGCTAAAAAAGTTTCTGGCGTAAAAGTTATTATTGAAAAAATGGAAGTTGATTGTAGACATGTCTGTAAAAAGGATAATGAAATTGCTGATGAGGTTATAAAAGCCTTAAAATTAAATATGACTGTTCTTCAAAAAAAAATAGTCATAAAAGTTCATCGAGGGTGGATTTATCTCAATGGTACTCTAGATTGGAATTATCAGAGAGAATTCGCAAATAAGGTGGTGTCTGATATTAGTGGTGTAAAAGGAATCATAAATAATATTAAGATTAAATCAGAACTTAAAGACCCAATTGAGAAACAAACTATAGAAAATATATTAGATCAAAATTGGACAATCAATTACAATACTATTCATGTAGATGTTTTGGGTTGCAAAGTAACACTTATTGGGACTGTTGATTACCGCTATGAAAAAGATGAAGCCGAAAGAGTAGCTTGGAATATACCTGGAATTTGCGATGTTGATAATGAACTGACAATAAAATATTTTGCATAAAAAACAAGAAAGAATAAAAGTTGATATATAATTTCTAATAATGATTTAAAAATAAGAAAATGATAACCGAAAAAAAAGTTGTCGAAAACTTAAAGCGTAACTGTGTACAGCAACAATTCAGAAAGAATTATTTAAAGTAAAAGGAGTAATAATTGTAGAAATCGAACCCGATAATAATATAATTGAAGTAACTTATGAAAATGCAAATCGGGATAAGATAACACAAAAATTAGAGACACTTGGCTATCCTGAAGCAGCAAAAGAGAATATTTATATTACTCAAAATAAAAGTTATGGAGGCTGAATGTTAGTGATAATTAACAATCATAATTTAAGATTAGCTATTAAAATTAAGCTGATAAACTATACGTTTCTTAATTTATTTTAACTGTGAAAACATTAGTAAAAATAATTTTAATTACAATAATTCTAATAGTAGGATGCTATAATTCTAAAGGCAAAAAGGAGGATTTTTTTGATGATACAGGAATCTATACTACTCAATATTTTACTGACTTAATATTAAAAGAATCCGATATTATAGCTTTTTTTAAGTCCTATTCTGAGGATAAGACCATAGTAAATGAAGTAAATCTCTACTATAAAAATCGGAACTATCAATATGCTTGGTTTAATAAAAAAGGAATGACATTAGCGGTACTAACCTTTCAAAATCAATTACAAAACTATATTATCGATTTTCAAGATAATAGCATAATAAACAAAGAATTAGATTCTTTAATTGTCTTAATAAAAAATGACAAGAGTATTTCAAATTTAAATGAAAACCGAGTAAAAAAATTAGAATTAATACTTACTACTACTTTTTTTAAATATTCTAAAAAAGTATATAGTGGTATCATAAACAATCCTTATAACCTAAATTGGTTTATCCCTAGAAATAAGAAAAACTATCAAATTCTTTTAGATTCATTGGTAATGTCTAATAATGAAAAAAAAGCTTGGGAACCGCCAAATCAGTATTATAAAAAACTAAAAGAAAAACTGAAACAATATCGAATAATTGAAAAAAGAGGCGGTTTTCCAAAAATAGCTACGACAAAAAAATTACTACTGTTTTCCGAAAGTGATTCTTGTTTATTGAAAATAAAAGAATATTTATTTTTATCTGGCGATTTAAAAAGCAACGATAATTCAATTGTATTTACAGATTCATTAGTAAAAGCTGTTTCACAATTTCAACATAGAATGGGTCTGCCAGAAGATGGCAAAATTGGAGTTTCAACCATTGCCGAATTAAACAAACCGATAGAATTTCGCATTAAGCAAATCATGATCAACATGGAGCGTTTGCGATGGTTTCCTGACGAAATTGAAAGCAATTTTTTAATCATAAATATACCTGAATTCAAATTGCATGTTTTTGAAAAGTACATTGAAATATGGAATACTAAAGTTGTGGTTGGAAAAGAAGCTACAAAAACCAGCATTTTTAAAGGAAACATTTCGCAAATTATTCTAAATCCTTATTGGAATGTCCCCAATAGTATTATTAGAAACGAAATGTTACCCATTTTAAAACGAAATTCTTCCTATTTATCAAAAAATAATATGGAAGTACTTTTAGGAAATAAAATCATTAATTCATATTCAATAAATTGGAAATATTATAAAAAAAGCATTCCTTTTTCTATTCGACAAAAACCTGGTGTTGGCAATGCTTTGGGGAAAATAAAATTTGTTTTTCCTAATAATTTTAGTATTTATTTACACGATACACCATCAAAAAATCTTTTTAACGAAAACAAACGCGCCTTTAGTCACGGTTGTATCCGAGTGCAGGAACCAAGAAAACTAGCACTTTATTTACTTCGCAATACTGAAAATTGGAATGAGGAAAAAGTAGACACTATTCTTAAAACCAATTCATTGGTTACTATTCCAATTAAACCAACTGTTGCCGTTTACATTGTTTATTTTACCGCTTGGGTTGATGATTCAGGTGAACTCAATTTTAGAAATGATGTATACAATTTAGACAAGCAGTTGGAAAAGGAAATATTTGATTAAAAGAATTTTATTTAACTAATCATTTCGCTAAATAATGTATTTATATTTTTCGAGTTTGAATATAGCTTAACTCATTATTTATAATGACAGCAAATACAATTGAAATATTTTCATTAGTTGAAGAAAATGGAAATAAGATGGAGATAACCTAAGCCATTTCGGATTTTATAGGTGTTTGATGATTTTAATCACATATTTAGATATAAAAAGATAGGAATTATATAACAAATTTTGAAAGTTTTATAACACTTTTTATTTCATGGTAAACGAACTTTATATTGTGAGTTGTAAAAATATTTATCATGATGAAGATTTTAATAACGACTGATTTTTCTCCAAACTCTAGAAAAGCTATTCATTTTGCTATGCAGTTGGCAACACAAACTTCATGTGAACTTATTTTTTATAATGTAGTCGAAATCTTCAGGCCCACTATTTGGGATCATGTTTATTATGGTCAATATGAAGTCAATGAATTGCAACGGAGTCAAAAAGCATTAGAGCAATTTATTCATGCTATCTATCAAAAAAGCACTATTCAAAAAACAGCATATAAATGCATTTGTAAAGTTGGAATCAGTGCCAGCAATCAAATCATTGATTATGCAAAAGAAATCAAGGCAGATTATATTTGCATAAGCACAATAGGGTCTGGAAAACTGATACAATTGTTTGGAACTACCGCATCACAATTGGTCTCATTTTGCCCAATTCCTGTCTTTATTATACCTAAAAATTATAAAAGCAGCATCATTACAAATATTTGCTTTGCTTCTGATTTAATTAATCTCGAGGAAGAACTCAGTAGGGTTCTGCAATTTACTGAACAAGTAAAAGCAAAATTAAGTATCATACACTTTGATTATTCAGTTCGATTAGGAGCTAATAAAAACAAGTTCAATAAACTCATAACAAAATATGAATCTGACAATATTAAATTTGATTTTAAAGAATTAAATGCACTTTATCCTTTAAACAAATACATTCAAAAATACATTCTAAAAACAAAACCTTCATTATTGATTTCATTTACAAAACAAAATCGCAATTGGTTTGATAAGCTATTTTTATCTAGTAAAACTGCTGATATGGTTTTTGACACTAAAACACCAATTTTGGTTTTTAGAAAAAAATTAAAATAATTTCATAGTGAACTATTTATTTGCATTTTTAATAATTTTTAAAACTAAAACATAAAGACATCTAGGCATCAAATAAAAGCATTAACTGCAACTTTAAGGAATTACTTACAGCAAAAATGAACAATTAGAGAATTAAAGAAAAATATCAGATAGATTTATAAGAAATGAAACTACAACAATTAAAAGTACATAATGTCAAATCTAGAAAATATACAAGCAACGGTAAAACTGGTAATTTCAATTTTATTTTGCCAAATAGTAGGAATTGCTTCTATACTATTTTCAGAAATTGAAAACAATTATTGGTACGAATCTTATATTGTAAAAACATGGAACATTTCAATTTATTCATTTGGAGCCATTTGGGTTTTATTGTATTTTTTAGTCGGTATTTCGATGTGGTATGTTTGGACAAGTAAAATCAATTATAAAATAAAAACTCAAGCTATTCAATTGTTCATAATTCAATTATTTTTGAATTTTTTATGGTTTCTATTATTTTTTAAATTTCATTTTATAGTATTTGCATTTTTAGATATTTCGACTTTAATTGTCATTATTTTAATGTTAACTATGCAAACATTCAAGATATCTAAAACTGCTTTTTACTTACTCATTCCTTATTTAGTATGGGTTTTTTATGAAGTAATATTGAATATCAAAATTTTACTTGTGTTTAACTCTTATAAAGACTAGTTGATATCATGGAAACTTTTCTGAAAAATATAAGTTATGAAATAGGAGACTTATCACTATTTGGATTAAGATTTTTTGAAGAAATTTTTCGTCCTTCATTTGAATTTAAAGAATTTATACGACAATGTTATGTCATTGGTTATAAATCACTTCCTTTAGTTAGCATCACTAGTTTCATAATGGGATTGGTACTAACCATTCAATCAAGACCTGCCATGTCAAAATTTGGTGCAGAATCTTGGATTCCTGGAATGGTTTCACTCTCGTTGATAAGAGAAATTGCCCCAGTCATTACAGCATTAATTTGCGCTGGAAAAATCGCCTCTGGTATTGGTGCCGAATTGGGTTCTATGAAAGTAACAGAACAAATTGACGCTATGGAAGTATCAGCCATAAACCCTTATCGGTATTTAGTAGTTACTCGAATTCTTGCTGCTACATTAATGGTGCCAATTCTAGTAATTTATGCCGATTTAATTGGACTATTAGGCGGTTATATTGGTGTGAATATGCATGGCGACGTAAACTTAGTTCTCTATTTTTCTGAAGTATTTGAGTCGATAAAATTTTTAGATATTATTCCAGCAACAATAAAAACATTTTTCTTCGGCTTTTTTATAGGATTAATAGGTTGTTACAAAGGTTTTAATGCTTCAAGCGGGACAGAAAGTGTTGGTAAAGCGGCAAATTCAGCAGTGGTTTCAGCTTCACTTTCTATTTTTATAATTGATATGATTGCAGTACAACTAACCGATCTTTTATTCTAAAACAATGTTAATTGAAAAAAATATAAAGCAAAAAAAAATTGAAACTAATTATCAACAAACTATTATTGAATTCAAAAATGTATATAAATCATTTGGTAAAAATGATGTATTAAAGGGGTTTAATCTTTCAGTTAAAAAAGGAGAAAACGTAGTGATTCTTGGAAAATCGGGTTCAGGAAAATCAGTTGCAATAAAATGTTTAGTAGGATTGATCAAAGTTGATAAAGGCGAAATTTATATTTTTAATACTGATATTACGAAACTAAATATTTATGAACTCAATAAAGTGAGAATGAATATTGGATTTCTTTTTCAAAATGGTGCTTTGTACGATTCGATGACCGTTAAAGAAAATTTAGCTTTTACACTCAAACACCACTCAAAAAATTTAAATCAAAACGAAATAGAAAATGCCATTAATGAAGCATTAGAAGATGTTGGATTGAAAGAAGCGATTGATAAAATGCCATCGGAATTATCAGGTGGAATGAAAAAAAGAATTGGACTATCAAGAGCTTTAATTATTCAACCGGAAATTATTTTATATGACGAACCAACATCAGGTTTAGATACTATTACATCGAGAGAAATTGATGAATTAATATTAAAAATTCAGAAAAAAGGAAAGACAACATCCGTTATTATTACACACGATTTGGCTTGTGCCAAAATAACAGGAGATAGAATTCTAATTATTCGTGATGGGATAATTTATGCCGAAGGAAGTTTTGAATCACTTAAAAACAGTGATGACAATTGGGTTCGTTCTTTTTTTATTTAATTTAAAAAAAATCAAAAAAAATGAATACAGAATCAGGAAGTAAATGGAAACTAGGAATGTTTGTAATTATTGGTGTTTTACTATTTATAATTACAATATATTTTATTGGAAAAAACAGAAATTTATTTGGTTCAACATTCAATTTAAAATCAGAATTCAAAAACGTAAGTGGCCTTAAAGTAGGTAGCAATGTTCGCTTATCCGGAATCAATATAGGAACTGTAAACAAGATTGAATTCATTTCAGACTCGCTGGTTCTTGTAAAACTGTTAATAAAAGATGAGGTGCAACAATATATTAAAACCGATGCTACTGCAAGCATTGGTTCTGACGGTTTAGTTGGTGATAAAGTGCTTATTATATCACCGGGAACAACCTCTAAAAAAATCGTGAAAAATAATGCCTATATCATGTCAAATCGTACAATCGAACTTGAAGATATTATGAACAGCGTTAAAAAAAGTGCTGATAATGCTGAAATAATTACGCATCAATTGGCAGATTTTAGTTTTAAAATGAATGACAATAAAGGCATTTTATCTAAAATAATGACCAATCAAAATTTTTCCAATAGTATTGAAAGATCTTTATCAAACCTAGAAATAATTACCAAAGAAATAGCAAACTTTACTCCAAAGATGAACAATCCTAATAGTGCCGTTTCAAAATTGTTTACCGATAAAAATTTTGCTAACGGATTAGACATTACAAATTCAAACTTGCAAAAGAGTTCAAATGATTTAGCTGTTTTCACATCCAAAATAAATAATGAAAATAATGTTTTTACAAAATTAATGACCGATGAAACCTATGCGAAAAATCTTGAATCAATTCTAAAAAATTTAGAAAAAAGTTCCAATGAATTTGCTGAATTTACTTCTAAAATAAATGATGAAAGCAATGTTTTATCTAAATTAATAGACAATAAAAGATTAGGAAAATCTATTGATTCTACTATTACCAAACTTGAAAATAGTGCTAAAGGACTAAAAGAACTTGAAAATGCAGCAAAAGATAATTTTTTATTAAAAGGTTATTTTAGTAAAAATAAAAAAACGCAAACAAAGAAACAAAATTGAAATCTGTAAATATTGTAATCTTTAACAATAGTTGTATAACAATATGATTTATAACAATTTTTAAATTTGAATACTATACTAAAAATAGTAATCGAGCAACAGCGAAACTGAAGACTGGGCAACAGCAGAACTGACGAAATTTTAATATATATATTATGAAAACTAATGGATTAATTTCGACAAAAACGGCATCATTTCTAACCTTGTTTATTCTTATCCTTTCAATAAGTTTAAATGCACAGACAAAAAAAGTAACAACAAATAAAGATTGTTGTATGATGAAAGAGGGCAAAATGATGATAATGAAAGACGGTAAAACCATGCCAATGGAAAAAACAATAGTAATGAAAAACGGAACAAAATGTATGGTAAATGGAGAATGTAGAATGAAGGATGGTTCAAAAATACAAATGAAAGAAGGGGATTGTATGGAAATGAGCGGAAAAATGTGCGATGAGAAAACAAAAAAGATTAAAACTAAAAAGGAAACAAAAAAACCGTGATAAAATTCTTGGATACTTTAAGATACAATTGAGATTTCACAACATTTCTGAATCATAATTATGAATATAAAATTGCCAATAAAAGGTAGATTTATTAAAATTGAAAAATTTTGGAAGCTTCTAGGACCTGGGCTTGTATCGGGAGCAAGTGATGATGATCCCTCAGGAATTGCTACTTACTCTCAAGCAGGTGCACAATTTGGATTATCTACTCTTTGGACTGCAATTATTGCTTTTCCTTTAATGGCAATTATTCAACAAATGTGTGCAAGAATTGGAATAGTTACTTCTCAAGGATTAACAGGCACGCTTAAACAACACTACTCTAGACCGATCTTATATTTAATGCTTCTATTTAGTTTTCCAGCAATTATTATGAACATTGGTGCAGATATTGCTGGTATGGGTGCTGTAGGAAATATGCTTTTTCCATCTATTGATGCAACTTTTTTTAGTGTTGTTTTTACGATCATACTTTTAGGTCTAATTATTTATCTCCCCTATCAAAAAATAGCATCAACTTTAAAATATTTGTGCATTGTTATGTTAGTTTATTTTGTTGTTCCTTTTCTTTATAAACAAGATTTTAATGAAATTATTCAAGCCACTTTTATACCAACAATAAAATTTGAAAAACATTTTATTGCAATTATTGTTGGAATATTAGGCACTACAATTTCACCATACTTATTTTTTTGGCAAGCATCTGTTGAAGTAGAGGAAATGAAAAATAAAAACAAACATATTATTGTAAACAAAAAAATTATTCATGAAATAAATCAAGATGTAGATTTTGGAATGACATTTTCAGGGTTGGTAATGTATTTTATTATATTAACAACAGGGACAGTATTGTTCAAAGGTGGTATACATCAAATTGACACTGTTGAACAAGCTGCTGTTGCATTAAAACCTCTTGCTGGTAATTTAGCATATCTGCTTTTTGCAATTGGGGTAATTGGCACCGGACTTATTGCTATTCCTGTATTAAGTGGTTCATTATCCTATATTTTCACAGAAACTTTTGGCTGGGAACAGGGTTTAAATAAAAAATTTCATGAAGCAAAGGGATTTTATTTAATTATTGCCATTTCTTTAATTTTAGGTCTATCTCTAAACTATATAGGGATTTCACCAATTAACGCATTAATATATACAGCAATTCTTTATGGGTTGACAGCACCTGTTCTAATCGCAATAATTTTACACATTGCCAATAATAAAAAAATAATGGGGAAAAATGTTAATAATGTTATGACAAATATTCTTGGGTTTTTAGCATTTTTAATAATGACATTAGCCGCTGGAATTTTAATTTATTTACAATTTATAGAATAACTTTTTTTAATTAAAATTTTACAAAAGTAAAAAATTATAAAATGAAAACATTAAACAAATTAAATGCCGATATTCTAAATATTACAATGACTATTCGAGATGAATATCCAGAATTGTTAAAATATTTAGATGAAATACCAGTACCTATTTCTGAAGAAAAAAATCCTGAAATAAGTAATAAGATCTTACAAGATTATTATAATTCTTTAGAAATGCTTTTAAAAAAATATGCTCCAAACCATCAAAGTGTTTCAACTAAATCAAATAATTAGAAAAAATGAAATCAATAAAAAAACTTGGTATTTGGATGGATCATTCAATAGCTCATTTAATCGAATTTTCAGAAAATTCTTTTGAAATAGAAACTATCGAAACCAAATTTACTCACGAAGAAAAAGAGAAAAGTCTAGCAAAAGGTGAAAGTTTTATGCACAATAAAGAAAAACAATTACTTTCAGATTATTACAAGAAAATAGCAAAAATAATTTTGAACTATAATAAAGTTTTACTTTTTGGTCCAACAAGTGCCAAAACAGAATTATTTAATATTTTGAAAGAAGATGATCGTTTTGCAAAGATTAAAATCTATATCAAAGAAACTGATAAAATGAATGCTTATCAAAGAGAGCGTTTTATAATTGAACATTTTTCTAGTCCGTTGTACAAATAAAAATAAAAAATATTTACAACTCAATCTCTTGACCCATCAAAGGAACAGTACAATCAAAACCATATTGCTCCTTAATTTTTATGCGAAGTTCATCTGCTGGTTGATTTTCTCCATGAACCAAAAACACTTTTTTGGGTTTTGCTTTTAATTCAGAAAGCCAATTCAACAACCCTTTTTGATCGGCATGGGCAGATAAACTCTCTATCTCTAAAATGTTAGCTTTTACATCATAATATCTCCCGTAAATTTTTATTTCTTTTGCGCCTTCCAATAATTTTCTGCCTCGAGTTCCTTCAGCCTGGTAACCAATTATGATTACTGTAGTTTCAGGTAAACCAATATATTGTTCTAAATAACTTAAAACTCTACCGCCAGTTATCATTCCGCTAGCCGCAATAACTACTTTAGGTTGTTTGTTGTAAATGGTATCAATAGTTTCTTGGTAATCCGTAATCATGGTAAACATTTTACACATCGCAACAAATTGTTCTTCGGGAAGTTTGTGCCAATTTCTATTATTAGAAAAAACATCAAGTACTTTAATTCCCATTGGAGTATCAATAATATATGGAATATTAGGAATTTTACCTTCTTCTTTAAGCAACCAAAGTAAATACATAACCGTTTGGGCGCGTTCTACAGCAAAACTTGGAATAATAATTGAACCTCCTTTTAGAACAGTACTATTAATGCACATTTCTAATTCTGCCATTACATCAGTATCTGGATGCAATCTATTACCGTACGTGCTTTCTAAAAAAATATAATCTGCCTTTTTTGGTTTTACTGGTGCAAATACTAATAAATCATTATCTCGACCAATATCTCCAGAAAAAACTAACGTTTTATTTTCAAGTGACAATTCAATTGTACATGCCCCAATAATGTGTCCAGCATTACTATAAACTGCTGAAATTTCAGCATCAAGATTAATGATTTCATTGGTCTTTATAATTCTAAAATGCGGAAAAACCTTTTCTGCTTGTGCTACAGTATAAAGTGGTTCGGCAATATCGTGTTTAGAATAATGCTCTTCGTTGGCTTTATTGGCCTCTTCTTCCTGAATTTTTGCACTATCTAGCAATATTAATTTTGTGATGTCTTTTGTAGGACTCGTGCAGTAAATTTTGCCTTCAAATCCTTGATTAACAAGTCGAGGTAACCAACCACAATGATCCAAATGTCCATGTGTGAGCAATACAAAATCGATGCTTGATGGCAGAATTGGTAATGGTTCCCAGTTAAGTTCTCGTAGAGGCTTTATGCCTTGAAATTGTCCGCAATCTATCAAAATTCGGATGCCATTACTTTCTACTAATGTTTTTGAACCTGTTACAGTTCCTGCTCCTCCAATAAATTTGATTTTCATGATTATATGTATTTACATAATTCTAGTGCTTCTTTTTGGACGTTTTTAATTCTAAAATTACTTAATCCTATTTTTTCTAAACTTTCAGAATTGTTAATTAATTCTTTAACTAAAATGATATCTAAAATCAATAGTTTTTCTTTTTCTGTAATTGATAGTGTTGTTAAACAAGTGACTGGATAAAGTTGATTATTATCAATTATAGTACTCAAATTATTGTTTTCAGGATAATCCCAACTTAAAATATGCAAATCTGAACATTTTGCAAAAGTGATAGCATCAGCTGTAAATCTATTATTGGTAACAATCCAACATTTTGAGATTTGGTCTTTATTAGAGAAAATTTGATGTAGCTTGCCTTTTAAGTCATTAAAACGAGATAAAATATACATAGGTACTTTTACATCCGAATTAGATTCTCTTCTTTCATGAAACTTACATTCTACCATTGCAATAGTATTTTCCTTTTTTAAAATGACATCAATTTCGTGCGAAATGCATTTTCCTTGTAGTACCATGTTGGTATTGGTTTGATAACTTTCCGCTGCAAATAATCTTGAAATAAATTTTTCAAAGAAAAAACCTGCTGGACCTAATAGTTCAATAGCAGTTCTTAAATTGTATCTTGCTGCATGAGAATTGGATGCTTTTTTTAATAAACTAAAAGCTAGTTTATAAATTTTTTTTGTTGGAATTCCTTCATAAATTTCTTTCTCTATACTTTTAATAACTTCATCAACTATATTCTTATTGGCACCAGATTTCATCAATGACAATTTGAGTTTACTCATGTTAAAATCTACAATATCACCTGAATGTTTGATGACTTTCATAAAAAAAAATTGAAGTTTAAAAGTATAAAGTTGGTATTTTTTATATTATATTTTTTTATATAATTACATGCTAAAGTTACATTATATACAGATTTTTTTATGATATGTATTTGATATAAAACTTTATTTAGAATTATGTAAGTCATTTATAATCAATATAGATTAAATCTGCAAATTACATGTTAAATGAATTCCCCAAACAAGTTCCAATTGGGTTATTACACAAAAAAACTATTAAATTTAATCCTTATTTTAACTTATTTCCCTACTATCTTTGTATAAAGTTCAAAGCAATGGAAGAATGTATTTCAGTATTTGATATGCTTAAAATAGGTATAGGTCCTTCTAGTTCCCATACACTTGGTCCATGGCGTGCAGCTGAGCGTTTTCTAACCGAATTAAGAAGTGAAAACATCATTCAAAAAACAATACGGGTACAAGTTGACTTATACGGTTCACTTTCATTAACTGGTAAAGGTCACGCTACCGATTTAGCAATTATGCTTGGTTTATGCGGTCAAGATCCTGAATTGATTCCAGTAGAGAATATTCCAGAAATTATTAAAAAAATTCAAGATACTAATACACTTCATTTAGGAAACTCCCATAGTATTGCATTTAATCCAGTTATAGATATTATTTTCAATAAAAACTTTCTTCCTTTTCATTCCAATGGATTGGTATTTAGAGCTTTTTTAGAAAATGGAAAAAAGCACAATGCTACATTCTATTCTATAGGAGGCGGATTTGTTGTAAAAGAAGAACGTAGTAATGCTAAAAAGAAGTTGGCTATAAAATGTGCTTTTCCTTTTCCTATTGAAAATGCTGAAATGCTACTGGCCTATACAATTTCTGAACAAAAAAAAATATCAGAGATTGTTTATGCAAATGAATTATCGATGCGTTCAGAAAAACAAGTACACCAAGAAATAATGCGAATATGGTACACCATGTTAGAAAGTATGTACATAGGCTGTCACTCTGAGGGTATTCTTCCAGGTGGTTTAAACGTTCGCCGTAGGGCTTTTGACATGCATCAAAACCTAATTGGATTGGCTAATTATGATTCCCCTCAATCATGGTTAGAAGAAATTAGAAAAACAGAAGTAAAGTTCCGCCAAATCTTAAAATGGGTAAGCTGTTTTGCATTGGCTGTAAATGAAGTCAATGCAGCTCTTGGACGAGTTGTAACCGCACCTACTAATGGAAGTGCTGGAGTAATTCCTGCTGTTTTAATGTATTATTTAGTGATAGAAAATCATAAGGCTGACGAAGAGCAAATCAAACAATTTTTGATGGTTGCTAGCGAAATTGGTAGTATTTTTAAAAAAGGAGCTACTATTTCAGCCGCTATGGGTGGGTGTCAAGCCGAAATTGGTGTTTCATCAGCAATGGCAGCGGCGGCTTTATGTGAAGTTATGGGTGGAACTCCAGAACAAGTTTTAATAGCCGCTGAAATAGCAATGGAACATCATTTGGGATTAACCTGTGACCCTATTGGCGGTTTGGTTCAAATTCCTTGTATCGAGCGCAATACTATGGGAGCAATCAAAGCAATTAACGCAGCCGAATTAGCATTAGAAACCAATCCAAATAATGCAAAAGTACCATTAGACAAAGTAATTGATACGATGTGGCAAACTGCAAAAGATATGAACACAAAATACAAAGAAACCTCTGAAGGCGGTTTAGCAGTTGCAGTCAATATGTCGGATTGTTAATAGTTAACTATCTTAGATTTTATAAAATAGGATATAGTATATGAAATACATATTTATCAATTAAACATTTCAATTTTGTAAATAATACAGTTTTTAAACCATGAAATAAACTATTCGACAAAAAGCATTCAATAAAAATAATATTTGTATTCTTTTTATTATTTTTAAACTTTTAAAATAATAAACCTAAAAGATATATGCATCTTTCACCAAGAGAAACCGAAAAATTATTGCTACACTTAGCAGGAGAACTTGCAGAAAAACGAAAAGCAAGAGGTTTAAAATTAAATTATCCCGAAGCCATTGCGCTAATTAGTTCTAGACTACAAGAAGCCATTCGTGATGGAAAATCTGTTGCAGAACTCATGCAATATGGGGCAACTATTTTAACAAAAGATGATGTTATGGAGGGTATTTCCGAAATGATTCACGATATTCAAGTAGAAGGTACTTTTCCTGATGGAACTAAGCTAGTTACAGTTCATGAACCTATTCGATAAATTCCAAATTTTTAAAAAAATTAATTATGATACCAGGAGAATATATTTTAAAAGAAGGAACTATCGAATGTAATGTCGGTCGGGCAACTACTAAAGTGACAGTTGTAAATACTGGAGACAGACCCGTACAAATTGGTTCTCACTTTCATTTTTTTGAAGTGAACTCCCAAATGCAATTTGATAGGTCAAAAGCATTTGGTATGCGATTAAATATTGCCGCAGCAACAGCAGTTCGATTTGAACCAGGGGAAGAAAAAGAAGTAGAGCTGGTCGCTTTTGGTGGAGAAAAATTAATCTACGGTTTCAATAATTTGGTTAACGGAAGTGTAGCAATTCAAAAATAAAAAGGATGAGTTTAGAAATAAGCAGATTAAAATATGCCAATATGTATGGTCCAACAACTGGTGATAAGGTTCGCTTGGGTGATACTGAATTGTTTATAGAAATTGAAAAAGATTTTACCGTTTATGGTGATGAAGCTAAATTTGGTGGAGGTAAAACAATTCGTGACGGAATGGCACAATCGGCAAGAGCCACAAGAGCTGAAGGCGTTTTAGATTTTGTTATTACTAGCGTCATGATCATTGACCATTGGGGAATTGTTAAAGCCGACATTGGTATAAAAAACGGAAAAATAGTTGGTATTGGAAAGGCTGGCAACCCAGATACAATGGATGGAATTACTCCAAATATGATTATTGGCGCATCTACAGAAGTTCATGGTGGAGCAGGTTTGATTGCTACTGCTGGCGGTATTGATACACACATTCATTTTATATGTCCACAACAAATAGATCATGCGTTATTTAGCGGAATAACAACCATGTTAGGTGGTGGTACCGGACCTGCCGATGGAACCAATGCTACAACAGTAACCCCAGGAGCCTGGAATTTACAACGCATGTTAGAGGCTGCCGACTCCTACCCTATGAATTTAGGTTTTTATGGTAAAGGAAACTGTGCTTCTTTAGACCCTTTAGAAGAGCAAATAGAAGCGGGCGCACTTGGACTTAAAATTCATGAAGATTGGGGAAGTACTTCATCTGTAATTGATGCAGCTTTAACAATTGCTGATAAACATGATGTTCAAATTGCTATTCATACGGACACATTAAATGAAATGGGGTTCTTAGAAGACACCATAAAAGCTATAGATGGTAGAGTAATTCATACCTTCCATACTGAAGGCGCTGGTGGCGGTCATGCTCCCGATATCATTAAAGCGGCAATGTATACGTATGTATTGCCTTCATCTACAAATCCAACAAGGCCCTTTACAGTAAATACGATTGATGAGCATCTAGATATGTTGATGGTTTGCCATCATTTAGATAAAAATGTTCCTGAAGATGTCTCTTTTGCCGATAGTCGAATTCGTCCTGAAACCATTGCTGCTGAGGATATTCTTCATGATATGGGCGTATTTAGTATGATGAGTTCAGATTCTCAAGCTATGGGTAGAGTAGCTGAAGTTATTACTAGAACTTGGCAAACCGCTCATAAGATGAAAGTACAAAGAGGTCCATTAACTGAAGACCTAGAAAATAACAACGATAATTTTAGAGTAAAAAGGTACATTGCAAAATATACCATAAATCCTGCAATTTCTCATGGTATCAGTGAATATGTTGGTTCTCTAGAATCAGGAAAACTTGCTGATATTGTGTTGTGGAAACCATCAATGTTTGGCGTAAAACCTGAAATGATAATTAAGGGTGGAATGATTATCGCCTCTCGAATGGGAGATCCGAATGCCTCTATACCTACTCCACAACCTGTGATTTATCGTCATATGTTTGGGGCAAGTAACAAGGGTATTTTCAATACGTGTATCACTTTTGTTTCTAAAGTATCTTTAGAAAAAAATATTGTTCAAAGTTATGGTTTACAAAAAATAGTTTTACCAGTAAAAAATTGCCGAAACATCTCTAAGAAAGATTTAATTCATAATGATAAAACACCACAAATTGATGTAAATCCTGAAAACTATCAAGTTAAAGTTGATGGAGAAATAATTACCTGTGAACCCATGAAAGAATTGCCTTTAGCGCAAAGATATTTCTTATTTTAACCTAACTCTATTGGTTTTCTTACTTAAAATTTAAAGAATTCTGTAATGCTAATTCAACAAAAAATTGGAAATATTAAGGATTATCCAAACAATACTAAAACTATTGATTGGCTTAAATTGCAATGGTTTGAATCCAATAAACGCATCCAAAGAAAACATACAGAATCAGGTCTAGAAATTGCAATTAAATTTTTACAAGAAAATCCAAATTTAACTCAAGGTGATATTTTGTTTGAAGATGAAAAAACCATTATTGCTATTGAAGTTTTGCCATGTGAATGCATTGTAGTAGCACCAAAAAACATGTTCGAAATGGCTAGCGTTTGTTATGAAATTGGCAATAAACACCTACCGCTCTTTTTTGATAAAGAAGAACTGCTAGTGCCTAATGAAATGCCATTATTCAAATTATTACTTTCTCAAGGCTATGTCGTGAAACAGGAACAGCGCAAATTAGTACAACCATTAAAAACAACCGTTGCTCCACATGGCAGCACGAATGAGACTTTATTTACTAAAATCATGAAGCTCACAGCAACACATGAATAAAGCACTAATTTCTTTACTGCATTTAACCGATCCTAATTTACCTATTGGAGGATTCTCCCATTCGGCTGGACTAGAAACCTATGTGCAACAAGGTTTGGTAAAAGACAAATCAAGTGCTTTACAATTTGTAGTAGAAATGCTATCTCAAAATTTGCGTTATACAGATGCTGCTTTTGTTTCGTTAGTTTATGAAGCTACAATGAAAAATGATTTAAAAGAAATTCTTCGGTTTGACGAGCATTGCACAGCTCTAAAACTCCCCAAAGAAATGAGAGTTGCCAGTAATAAATTGGGCTTGCGATTGATGAAAATATTTCAGCCATCCAATAAAAATGAACTCATTAATGATTACGCTTTGGCAATAAAAAACCAAAAAGCTCTTGGCCATTATTGTATTTCTTTTGCAATGTATGCATCTACATTGTCCATTTCGAAAGAAGATACGCTAAGTGGCTTTTATTATAATGCTGCTGTTGGTTTTGTAACCAATGCCGTTAAATTAGTTCCGCTTAGTCAGCAAAGTGGACAAGAAATTTTATTTGAAATTCAAGATTTGATTGAAGAATTAGTTCAACAAACAGTAACTCCTGATATTGATTTAATTGGAATGTGCTGTTCTGGTTTTGATATCAAAAGTATGCAACACGAAAGATTGTATTCGAGATTGTATATGTCCTAAAAAATTAAACTTTTAAAAAAAATTAAATGAGCGAAAGAAGCTATATAAAAATTGGTGTTGCAGGTCCTGTTGGTTCTGGTAAAACAGCATTAATTGAACGTTTGAGTAGAAAATTGGCTAATGAATATAGCATTGGAGTAATAACCAATGATATTTATACTAAAGAAGATGCTGAGTTTTTAACACAAAACAGCTTGTTACCAAAAGAACGTATCATTGGCGTAGAAACAGGCGGTTGTCCGCATACTGCGATTCGAGAAGACGCCAGTATGAATTTAGAAGCTGTCGAGGAAATGGCGAATCGTTTTGCCGATATTGAAATTATTTTTATTGAAAGTGGTGGCGATAACTTGTCGGCGACCTTTAGCCCAGATTTAGCAGATGTAACTATTTTTGTAATTGATGTTGCTGAAGGTGATAAAATACCTAGAAAAGGTGGTCCAGGTATTACAAGAAGTGATTTATTAGTAATTAATAAAATAGATTTAGCTCCTTATGTCAATGCAGATTTAGGCGTAATGGAGCGTGATGCCAAAAAAATGCGAAATGGAAACCCTTTTGTATTCACAAACTTAATGAGTTTACAAGGCTTAGAAGAAGTTATTGGATGGATTAAAAAATATGCTTTACTAGAAGAAGTCGAAGAACCAAAATTGTTGCGATGATTGCAAAAATTAATATTCACACTACACTTCAAAACGGTATTACAAAACTAGGGAATTGTTATTTTTCTCCACCGTTTAAAGTAATGAATATAACCGAAGATAAAAAAGCAAACCATCTGAATCTCATGTTAATGAATTCATCACCTGGGATTTTAGACGAAGATGCCTTTGAAATTAAAATTGAAGTAGTCGAAAATGGTTCACTTCAACTGCATTCACAATCCTATCAGCGATTGTTTACCATGACAAAAGGAGCGGTTCAAGAAATGGAGATTAAATGCAATGCTAATTCGTCATTTACCTACTTGCCTCATCCTTCTGTTCCGCATAAAGATTCCATATTTAAAGCAAAAAATAAGATTTATCTTAGCAATAATTGCAAACTAATTTGGGGAGAAATCATAACTTGCGGAAGAACATTAAAAGACGAGGTTTTTACTTTTTCAAAATACCACAATAGCACAGAAATATTTTTGAATCATAGACTTATCATTAAAGAAAATATTGTCATGCATCCTTCATTCATAAATCCATCAAAAATGGGTCAACTCGAAGGGTATACTCATCAAGCCAGTATAATAATTATTGACGAAACAATCGATACTGATTTTTTTACCAATGTTGTGAATGACTATTTACAACAACAAATTGAAATTAGTTTTGGAGTTTCGACAACTCATACTAATGGAATTATAATTAGAATTTTAGGCTATAAAGGCGAACCTTTATTTAATTATTTGAATCATATTGCTCAATTAACTAAAACCATCAAAACACCAATTTATGCAACATGAGTTTCAAATAGTACTTACAGCTGCCATAACAATTGCTTGTTTGCACACGATTACAGGACCTGATCATTATCTGCCTTTTATTGCTTTATCTAAATCTAGAGGTTGGAGTTTTGGTAAAACACTCCTGTGGACTATTATTTGTGGTTGTGGTCATGTATGGAGTTCGGTTTTATTAGGGCTTGGCGGAGCTGCAATTGGTTGGAATTTATCTAAAATTTCATGGCTTGAAGGAGTTAGAGGTGGAATTGCAGGGTGGTTTATGCTACTTTTTGGGTTACTCTATTGTATTTGGGGCTTATACCGAACCTACAAAAATAAATCGCACAAGCATTTTGACACCTACGATGATGGAAGTATATATGTTTTTGAGCACAAACACGGCGAAACAGTTTCAATTACTGAGAGACACAAAGTTACTCCTTGGGTTATGTTTATCATTTTTTTATTAGGCCCTTGCGAACCAATGATTCCGTTACTTTTTTTTCCTGCTGCACAACATTCGTGGCAAGATATGCTAATACTTATTATTGTATATACTACTTTTACATTAGTAACCATGATTGTTATGGTGTTTCTTGGTTACTATAGCATTTCATTATTTAATACCGAAAAATTAGAAAAACACATGCATACTTTAGGAGGTTTAACGGTATTTATTTGTGGAGCTGGAATGGTATTTACGGATTGGTAATTAAAAATAATTACTTAAAGTTAAATATCAATAATATAACTAAAAATCATTAATAAACAACTAATTACAGTTGAATATAAAAATACAAATTACAAGAAAAAGATGACGACTCCTGAAGAAAATTCTTCAAAAAAAAGCATTCTAGACAAAAGTATCACTACTCGTGAAGTGATTTTTATGTTTTTTGTTGTTTTGTGTTTGTCGCCATTAATCTCACCCCCTATTGCATTGTTAATGGGATTAATCATTGCTCAATTTATTGGTCATCCCTATTTGAATTTAAATCATAAAGCCACTCATATTTTATTGCAAATTTCAGTAGTTGGATTGGGTTTTGGAATGAATATAAATTCGGCAATGAAAGCAGAAAAAGAAGGTATTGTCTTTACGGTACTTTCGATTGTTGGCACTTTAATCATTGGAGTTTTATTAGGTAAAGCACTTAAAATTGAAAAAAAGATTTCTTTCTTAATAGCTTCTGGAACAGCTATTTGTGGCGGAAGTGCAATTGCAGCGATCTCTCCGGTTATTAAAGCCGATGAAAAACAAATATCAGTTGCTTTAGGCACCATTTTTATTTTGAATTCTGTAGCATTAATAGTATTTCCATTTATCGGACATTATCTAAACTTAACCGAAAATCAATTTGGTTTGTGGTGTGCAATCGCTATTCATGATACCAGTTCAGTAGTTGGAGCCTCAAGCAAGTATGGTCCACATGCTTTAGAAGTAGCCACTACAGTCAAATTAGCTCGGGCGTTATGGATAATACCTATTGCTTTCTTATCGACAATTATTTTTAAAAATAAAGGAACCAAAATCAAAATTCCTTATTTTATTGGATTATTTATCCTTGCGATGATTGCTAATTCCTATTCTCCGTTAGTACAGAATTACAGTCACTATGTAACCAGTTTTGCAAAAGCCACACTAACCCTAACACTCTTTCTTATAGGATGTGGATTGTCAAGGAAAGTACTCACTTCAGTAGGTTACAAACCATTATTTCAAGGGGTTGTTTTATGGATAATTATATCTATTTCAACTTTATTGAGTATTTTAACTTTGGTTTAATTTCTACTATTTGATTCTTCAGTTTTTTTACAGCTAGATTTTTATTCCGATAGATAGTAATACTAATTTAAAATTATCATTTACTAATTTAATTTTTGTCTGTGCTACTCAACCCAATACAATTTTAGTACTTTTACCATCTTAAATACATCTATTATGTCTGTTTCAAAAAAGGATTACAAAAGAATTACTACCAAATCACTCATTGAAATGAAAGCAAATGGTGAGAAGATATCTATGCTTACCGCTTATGATTATACTATGGCAAAAATTGTAGACACAGCTGGTGTAGATGTCATTCTAGTAGGAGATTCTGCTTCGAATGTTATGGCAGGACATGAAACTACTTTACCTATTACTTTAGATCAAATGATTTATCATGCATCGGGTGTAGTTAGAGCAATTTCAAGAGCATTAGTTGTTGTTGATTTGCCTTTTGGAAGTTATCAGTCAGACTCTAAAGCTGCTTTACGCTCCGCAATTCGAATCATGAAAGAAAGTGGCGGTCACGCTGTGAAGCTTGAAGGCGGAAGTGAGATTAAAGATTCTATAAAAAAAATATTAAACGCTGGTATTCCTGTAATGGGACATTTAGGTTTAACTCCACAATCTATTTATAAATTTGGCACTTACACGGTTCGTGCCAAAGAAGATCAAGAAGCTGAAAAATTGATTGAAGATGCAAAATTACTCGAAAGTTTAGGCTGTTTTGCTCTAGTTGTTGAGAAAATCCCTGCTGACTTAGCCGAAAAAGTAGCACAAAGTATTTCTATTCCTGTTATTGGAATTGGTGCTGGCGGAGGTGTTGACGGACAAGTACTTGTAATTCACGATATGCTAGGCATGAATAACGAATTTAGCCCAAGATTTTTAAGACGCTATATGAATTTATTCGAAGGTATGACTTCTGCAATCGGTCAATATGTTGCTGACATAAAATCGAGAGATTTTCCAAATGAGAAAGAGCAATATTAGTTTAGAATCAAAGATTAATTAGACTACTTAGATTTCTAGAATTATTAATAAAATTAATAAATTATAATCTTTATTTCTTCAACTTTTTGAAATTATAAAATTGACTCCTAAATTTAAATCTTACTATAAAAATCTAAAAAGTCTAAAAATCTAAAAAGTCTAAAAATCTAAGAAGTCTAAAAATCCAAATGAAAATCCTTTCCAACAAAAACAACCTCCAAATTCTTCACGAAGACAATCATATTATTATTGTTAATAAGCGTGTTGGAGATATTGTACAAGGAGATAAAACAGGAGACAAACCATTAAGTGAAGTTGTTAAAGAATACATTAAAGATAAGTACAATAAATCTGGAGAAGTTTTTCTAGGGGTTGTTCATCGTTTAGATCGTCCAACAACAGGAATCGTTCTTTTTGCTAGAACTAGCAAAGCATTAACGCGAATGAATGAATTATTTAGCAATCGAGAAACTCAGAAGACCTATTGGGCAGTCGTTAAAAATAAACCTCAAAATCCTGAAGACAAACTTATTCATTATCTAAAACGAAACGAGAAAAATAATACTTCTAAAGCACATTTAAAAGAAGTGCCTGAAAGTAAAATTGCCAGTTTAGAGTATAAAATCATCAAAGAATTAAACAATTATTTCGCTTTAGAAATTAATTTACACACGGGTCGCCATCACCAAATTCGTGCTCAACTTGCTGTGATTGGATCTCCAATTAAAGGCGACTTAAAATATGGTTTTGACCGAAGTAATCCAGATGGAGGCATTCATCTTCATGCAAGAAAATTAGTTTTTACACATCCCGTTACAAAGGAAAATATTGAAATTATAGCACCAGTACCAAATGATGTTATTTGGAATGCTATTTAAATAAAAAAAATGTATTTTTACATTTAAGATATATTTAACAATCAATCACTAAATCTAATTTAAATGAAAAAGCCACTCCTACTTCTCTTAAGCCTACAATTTTTTGTTGTTTCAGCACAAGACCATTTATCTGGAATAAATACTTCTAAAAGAATTGGTTTACTCAATGTGAGCAATAATCCAGCTGAACTTTCAAATTTAAGTTCTAAGTATGAAGTCAATCTTTTTTCTGTAAGTACTATAGTTTCAAATAATATTGTTGGATTTAATGATATTGTTGATGGGGAAAATTTAGAAGACCTATTATTCAAAGGTGAAAAACCTGTAAATTTTAGATTAGATTCTGAAATTTACGGTCCTGGATTTGCCATGCGATTAAAAAAATGGTCTTTTGGTTTTAATACCAAAGGATATATTAAAGCATCAGTTGTAGATGTAAACCCTAGCTTAGGAGATGCTATCCTTAATCAAGCTATCCAATCTATTGGAGGAGAACCTACAAAAATAAAAAATGACTATAATCAAAGATTAAACGGAACAACTTGGGGAGAAGTTGGTCTTTCGGTTGCTAGAAATTTATATGCTACTGATACAAAAAAATTTAGTGCTGGTGTAACCTTAAAACTACTGTTTCCTGGTTCGTATGCTAATTTTGGTGTAAGTCAGTTTACTGGAACTATAACTAATAATACAACTGAGCAAACCATCAGAAATGCAACTGCCAATGTCAATTTTGCTTATTCAGGAAATCTTGCCAACAGTTTTGTAGATTTTAGTGACTATTCGAAATCTGTTTTTGGCGGCTTAAGCGGCTATGCAGCTGATTTTGGGATAAACTATCAATGGAAAAATAAAGATAAAGAAGAATATAAACTGAATATTGGAGCTGCAGTAAAAAATATAGGTTCGATGACATTTAAATCGGATAATAATTCTTCCATAAATTATGATTTAAAAATACCAAGATTACCTCTACCAAATACTCAATTTTTAGACTTAAATAAATTCACAAATATTGAAAGTTTGCAAGAAATTGAAAAACTACTTATTAACGAAGGATTTTTAACTAAAACAGATGGCGGAAATGCCAATTTTAAAGTAAATCTACCTACTGTATTTTCAGGATATGCAGATATAAAAGTAATTTCAAAGTTTTATCTTACGCTTTACACCCAACAAAAACTGAATGACAATGGCAAAAACGATCAAATTATTACCCAAAATGTTGTATCGGTAACTCCAAGATTTTCCTTTAAAAATTACGAGTTATTTTCTTCTTGGGCTGATAATGAAATATCAGGAACTACAGGTGGTTTTGGTTTAAGAATTTGTGGTTTTTATTTGGGTTCTAGCTCAATACTAACCGCATTAACAAGTGATACCAAGCAAGCCGACTTTTATATTGGTTTTCAATATGGTCTTCGATAAAAATATATTCTAACTTGTAATATAAATTCTAAAAATAATTAAAAATGGAAAACGTAAACGAAAAAATAGCTGCTATTCAAGAGCATGGATATGAAATTGATTTTGGAACCATTTTTAATAAAGCGATCGAAAACTACAAAAAAATTGCACTAATTGCTGGTCTTACATTTATCCTATTTTCAATAATTATCGTTGCTCTTTTTATTGGTGTTTTTACTGCTTTTTGGGGGTTTAGTACCATAACAGAAAATATGTCACAACTGGAACCAAAAAATTTTTCAGGTACAACTGTACTTATTTATACTCTTAGCATTTCAATATTTGCTGGAATAACGGCCCCTTTTTCAGCTGGGATTCTGAAAATGGCCTATAAAGCAAGCAAAAATGAAGAGTTTTCAGTTTCTACCGCTTTTGACTATTATAAAAGTGACTTTCTAAAAGACTTGTTTATAGCAACTACCATAGTCTCAATTTTTTCTTTAGGAATTAGCACTGTATTAGAGTCATCTGGCATACGATTTATTGGTGCATTACTAAGCTATGCTATATCATTTTTTAATTTCTTAACGATTCCTCTTATCATTTTTGGAAAAATTCCTGCATTCGAAGCCATTAAAGGAAGTTTCACCATAGTTTCAAAACAAGTTTTTGTTTTATTAGCATTACTTATCGTTAGTGCTATAATGGCCTGTCTTGGTCTAATTGGATTTTGCATCGGTATTTTCTTTACATTTCCATTTATGTATTCCATGTATTTTATTATTTATAATGAAATTATTGGAATAGATGAAAAAAGCGAATTAGAAGCATTTTTAGAATAATTTTTAATAAAAAGCCACAAAATAAATTTTACTATAAATTATGATTTATGTAAAATAAATCCTATATTTACAGACAACACCCGCCCCCAAATCTAACCTTATAACATAAAAAATCTGACATAATTTGTCTAATGACATCTATTAATTCACATTTTTTTATGTTAGTAAACATCTCCAAAAATGAATTGTATTTCCAAACTATACATACATATCAATATAAATCAACAAGCTGAATTGGCATTAATTTTAATTGGTTTATGTAGCGTGCTCATTTATAAAATTTACAACTTAAAATCAATCATAAATACAAAATTTATAAATAAAGTTAATGAAGCATATCTTGCCAAAAAGGAATACCAGAATTACATACTATTTTTAGGTATCATTATTCCAATAATTGAAATTATTTTTCATTTTTTTAAATTAAGACCAAAAAGCTTGTTGTTAATTAATTGTATTATTGGTTTTCTATTTTTAACTATATATATTTTATCCACTAAATCAAAGTTTTTTTTTTAGCAATATCAAGCACATTTTTATTGTACTTTTTTTATTCTACTTTGCTTACATCTTTAGAAATTTAATCCTCTTCCCTAACGATATAATTCCTATAATAGCTTTTATTGTCTGTTTTTTTATTGCCTATGTTGTTTTAAAACCAATAAAAATATATTGGTGTTTTTCTTTCATAACTTTTTTGTTTTTATTAATCGTTTTAATATTTAAAATAATTCCAACCAAAACAGTAGTTTTATTACTCAACTATAGTTTTTTAGTTTTAATTGTAAATCATATTAAATATATCTCATTTATTAACTTAACAGACAAACTCAAATTTACTGACGCGATTATAAATAAAGGGAATATGCTTACGATTGCTACAAATAAAAAGGGTGAATTATGTTTTTGTAGCGAAACTATACTAGCAATTTTAGGGTACACTCCTGAAGAAGTTTTAGGATTTAGTTTTTGGAAACTTACCGAAGATCCTGATTTTATTGGCGAAGCGTATCATGAAGATTTTATAGATAATAGACTGCACGTTAGAAAACTAAAATGTAAAAATGGCGACTATAAATTCATTCAATGGAAAGATAAAAAATTCTCAGAAAATTTAATTATCGGTGTTGGTCAGGATGTAACAAATGAATATAGAATTCAAAATAAGTATAAAAATTTAATTGAGAACGCTACAGATATTATTTTTGAAATTGATGATAAAGGCCACTTTACTTTTGTAAATGATTTTACAATTAAATCTCTTGGATATACAGAAAAGGAAATCCTTAACAAAAATTATTTAGAGTTTATCCATAAAGATTTTATAAAAAAAGTATCTCTGTTTTATAAGAATATAGAAGATACTAAAAATGATTTTCCTAGTATTGAATTTCCTTTAATAAAAAAGAATAGTGAAAAATTATGGGTCTCTCAAAAAGTAATTATTCGTAGAAATGATTCCATGAAAATCATTGGTTTTTCAGCTATTGCTAGAGATATTTCTATTCTTAAAAATATTGAAATAGAAAATCTGAATAGACAACAAAAAATTGAAAAGTATAATAAAGCGCTAAATGAATTTACAATAAAGAGTTATTCGGTTGATGAGAATTTTGATAGCATTTTAAAAAATATTTTAGAGATTACCACAAAAACTCTTGAAGTAAATAGAGTAAGTTACTGGAACTATGATAAAAACGAAGTTAAATGTAAATTCTTATACATTAGTGCTATAAATAAATTTGAAGAGGGTATGTCTTTGACTAAGAAAGACTATCCCAACTACTTCAAATTAATTGAAAATGAAACACAAATCATAGTAAACGATGTATATTCAAATACAATGATAAGAGAATTTTGTGACGATTATTTCCCTATCAATAATATCGTTTCATTACTTGATACTCCAGTTTTTATAGACGGTGAATTAAAAGGAATTATTTGTTTAGAAGCTACAGAAAAAATAAAAAACTGGGACAATGAAGACATAAACTATGCACGTTCTGTTTCTGATTTGATTGTAATTGCGGGCACTTCTCAAATGCGATTAGAAGCCGAAAAAGCGTTATCTTATAAAAGCGAATTACTCTCGGCAATGGCTATGTGTACTGAGAAATTCTTGTTAAGTGATAATCAAATTGATATTTTTAAAGAAACCTATCCAATAATAGGAAAAGTAACAAATGTAGACCACATCTATTATTATGAAAATGATCCTGAGACAAATTTAATAAGACAAAAATACAAGTGGGGTAAAGAAAATATTCAATTACAAATTACGCCTTTACGCAATTTTACGCATGACGATTTTTCTGAAATTTTAGAAAAAATAAAAAACAGAAAACATTATAATGCTTTTACAAATGAATTAGAGAATACAGTTTTTAAAAAATTGCTACAAGATAATGATATAAAATCAATATTAATTTTTCCTATTTTTATTAAAGACACATTCACTGGGTTTATAGGTTTAGATGATTGTGAAAATGAAAGAAATTGGTCTGATGATGAAATAAATATTCTACAAACATTAGCTAGCAATATTGCGTCATCTTTAGAACGAATTTCTAACCAAATTGCAATTCGTGAAAGTGAAGATAAATTTAAATTATTAGCAAATAACATCCCCGGAACTGCCTATTTGTCTAAGTATGACGAAACTTCAACAAAAGTATATATTAATGATAAAGTTGAAATACTGACAGGGTATTCTAAATCAGATTTTATTGAACATAACTTATCGTATTTGTCCCTAATTCATCCAGATGAAAGTGAACAAATTATGAATAGTCAAAGAGAAAGTTTATCAGTTGGGGTCCCTTTTCATTCTATTTATAGGATAAAAAGAAAAAGTGGAGAGTATATTTGGGTAGAAGAATTTGGAGATGCAATCTCAAAAAATAATACTATTGAATATACCGTAGGGATATATTTTGATATTACAAACAAAAAAGAATCCGAAGAGGCCATAAAAGCCAAGGAATATGCTGAAGCTGCCAGTAAAGCAAAATCAGAGTTTCTTGCTAATATGAGTCATGAAATTAGAACACCTTTAAACGGAATTATTGGTTTTACTGATTTGTTAATGAATACTAAATTAGAGGATTTTCAAAAACAGTATATGAATACTATTAATCAATCTGCCAATTCATTAATGGAAGTTATTAGTGATATTCTTGATTTTTCCAAAATTGAATCCGGTAAACTAGAACTTCATATTGAAAAATACAATATAATTGAATTGTGTAACAATGTGATTGAATTGATAAAATATGAATCAGAAACAAAAAAAATAAAACTATTTCTAAACATAAACGAGGACGTACCAAAATCACTTTTTATAGATTATGTTAGACTAAAACAAATATTAATTAATTTATTGAGCAATGCATTAAAATTTACTGAAAAGGGTAGCGTAGAATTGAATATTTCTGTTATTGAGTCAAACTATGAAGATTGTAAATTAAGATTTTATGTTAAAGATACTGGAATCGGTATTAAGAAAATAAATCAAGAGAAAATATTCGAAGCATTTTCTCAGGAAGACAGCTCGATGACCAAAAAATTTGGCGGAACAGGACTAGGATTAACCATATCCAACCAATTATTAAGTTTGATGAATAGCAAGTTACAATTAGAAAGCGAATTTAGTAAGGGAAGTACTTTTTTCTTTGATGTAACTTTCAAGATTGCAAAAATAAAAACTAGCCTTAAAAAAGAAAAAGATACTATTTTATTGCCAAAAACAGAAATTGAAATAATGAACAAAAAATTTGATAACAAACAGTTTCAAGTTTTAATCATAGAAGATAATAAAATTAATATGCTTTTGGCAAAAACATTAATAAAACAAATTATTCCAAATAGTACAATTCATGTAGCTTTTGATGGTAAAGAGGGAGTAGAAAAATATAAAGAAATAAATCCTGATATTATCTTTATGGATATTCAAATGCCCACAATGGATGGTTATGAAGCTACGCAGGAAATTCGTAAGTTGGAACCTTCAAATAATCATATACCAATTATTGCGCTTACTGCAGGAACGATTGTTGGAGAAAAAGAAAGATGTATAGCTTCTGGAATGGATGATTACGCATCAAAACCATTTGTAAAAGATACTATAGAAAAAATAATTTCTAAATGGATTAGTATAGTTTAAACTAATTTTAATCTAAAACGAAAACTCATGAAATGGATAGGAAGAAGACAAAGTGATAATATGGAAGACCGAAGAGGCTTTTCAGGCGGTAAAGTTGCCCTTGGTGGAGGAGCTATTGGAATTATAATTTTATTAATTAATCTTTTTGGAGGACAAAATGCACAACAACTTACTCCAATTTTAGAACAATTACAACAAGGTCAAAATACCGAAACCCAAAACGCAGAACCTTTATCAGCAGCTGATCAAAAAATGGGCGAATTTGTAAGCACCGTTTTAGCGGATACGGAAGACGTTTGGAAAAAAATATTTCAAGAAAATGGGCTTACATATGAAGAGCCTAAAATGGTTTTGTTTAGAAATAATGTAGAAACTGCATGTGGATTTGCAACTTCAGCCTCTGGCCCATTTTATTGCCCTAGTGACCGAAAAGTTTACATGGACTTAGCTTTCTTCGAAGAATTAAAAACTCGTTTTGGTGCTCAAGGTGGTGATTTTGCTATTGCTTATGTAATTGCTCATGAAGTAGGTCATCATGTCCAAACTTTATTAGGAACTTCCTTAAAAATGAGGCAATTGCAAGAAGAAAAATCAGAAGCCGAAGCCAATAAACTATCAGTTGCATTAGAACTCCAAGCCGATTTTTTTGCAGGCTTATGGACGCATTACAACCAAAACACAAATCAAATGTTAGAAGCCGGCGATATAGAAGAAGCCTTAAGTGCTGCTAATGCTGTAGGCGATGATGCCATACAAAGTAAAATGCAAGGTCATGTAGTTCCCGATAGTTTTACTCATGGAACTTCTGAACAAAGAATGTATTGGTTTAATAAAGGCTTCAAATCAGGAAATATTAATCAAGGAGATACTTTTGCTGAGTTGAATTAGAAATTGACTCTTTTGATTATTCGTCCTCATCAACCATATTCAATTTAGAATACCCCCGCCATTTTTCGATGACCTCTTTCATATCTTGAGGCAATTCGGTATCAAAACGCAACATCTCGCCTGAAGTAGGATGTATAAATCCTAATGTTTTGGCATGAAGTGCTTGTCGTGGTAGTATTTTAAAACAATTGTCTATAAACTGTTTGTATTTGGTAAACGTGGTTCCTTTCAAAATCAAGTCGCCACCATAACGGGCATCATTAAATAAAGGATGACCAATATGCTTCATGTGAACCCTAATTTGATGCGTACGACCCGTTTCTAAAATACAAGAAACTAAAGTTACGTATCCAAAACGTTCTAAAACTTTATAATGAGTAATAGCAGGTTTTCCAATTTCTGGATCGGCAAAAACCGCCATTTGCATTCTATCTTTTACATGTCGGGCAATATTGCCTTCTATAGTTCCCTGCTCTTCTTTTACATTTCCCCAAACTATAGCAATATATTCTCTTTCAGATGTTTTAGCCTCAAATTGCTTGGCTAGATGCGACATAGCTGCCTCGGTCTTCGCTATCACTAAAAGTCCTGTTGTGTCTTTATCAATTCGATGTACAAGTCCAGGGCGTTCACTGCTGTTCATGGGTAAATTCTCAAAATGATAAGCTAAGGCATTTACTAAAGTCCCAGTATAATTTCCGTGACCAGGATGCACTACTAAACCTGCTGGCTTATTGATGAGTAGTAAAGAAGCATCTTCATAAACAATATCTAACGGAATATTTTCAGGATCAACTCTGTTTTCAAATGGTGGATGCGATAATAAAATCCGAACCACATCTAATGGCTTTACCTTATAATTTGATTTAACCGGAATGTCATTTACAAATATATTGCCCGCAGTAGCCGCATTTTGTATTTTATTTCGAGTAGCATTCGGAATCAAATTCATCAAAAATTTATCAATCCGCAATAATAATTGCCCTTTAGGAACATCAAATCTAAAATGTTCAAACAATTCGTCCTCTACAATTTCCTGAAAATCACTATTATTGTCCATCAACAGGGGTTTCTTCAATTGCTGGAGTAGACAAACTATCTACTAACTCTGTATCATCAAAACCTACATTCCCATCACCTAAAACCAAATCAATTTTTGATGATTTAAAAACTTTATCCCCAGGATTTAATTTCTTACCATTCAAATACATTTCAAGAACCATATCTTTTCCTAAATACGGTTTATAGGTAATCTTTCCTTCTTCCAATCCAATCGATTTAAGGGTAGGAACCGCTTGTCGGTAGGTTTTCTCAATCAAATTTGGTATTTGAACTGTCTTGAAACCCGACGAATTAATTTTAATATAAATCTTTCTGCCTTCCTTAACCTTAGCTCCAGCAATAGGGTCTTGCTCTACTACACAATGCTTTTTAAAGCGTTTATCAAAATCTACACTATCAAGCAAAACGTATTCTAAATTCAAATCATCTAACTTTTCTTCTACTTCTAGTTCACTCAAATTATTTAAATTAGGGACCATAATTTCTTCATTATGATCAGTAACATAAGTCAGCCAATGAAAAAACAAATAGCCCAAAACCAATACAATCGATATTGCTATTAGCATCTGCATAAAAAAGACTTTACTAGTCAGGTAATTGCGTAAACTCATAAAAAAAATATTTGTGCAAAGATATAAAAATAGTAAAGGCAATTCATTCCAAAAAAAATGATAATTTTGTGTACAATTTTTAGGAGCTATTTCCTGCTTTACGCTTCATCTTTTCCTTTTTTCACTGTTTCGTACCTCAAAATAAAAAAAAGAAAAAGGATATCGCTGCAATCAGGGCTATGGTTTTGGTCATCAATTTAAAATTCTGTTATAAAATGAAGAATATTGCAATTATCATGGGAGGCTATTCTAGTGAGTATAAAATTTCACTCATTAGCGGTAATGTCGTCTATCAATTTTTAGATAAAACCAAATACAGTGGTTTCCGAATCCATATTTTTAAAGAAAAATGGGTATTTGTCGATGACAATGAAACCGAAGTTCCTATAGATAAAAACGATTTTTCAGTAACCGTAAACGGAACAAAAATTACTTTCGATGCAGTGTTCAACGCCATTCATGGCACACCAGGAGAAGATGGATTAATGCAAGCCTATTTCGAATTGCTTCAAATTCCGCAAACTTCCTGCGATTATTATCAAGCAGCATTAACATTCAACAAACGTGATTTGTTATCTGTTTTAAAACCCTACGGAATAAAAACAGCTACTTCCTATTACCTCAACAAAGGCGATAGTATCGATACTAAAGAAATAGCAGCAAAAGTTGGAATGCCCTGTTTTGTAAAACCCAATAAATCTGGGTCTAGTTTTGGGATATCTAAAGTAAAAACCGAAGCCGAATTGCCTATCGCCATAGAAGTGGCCTACAAAGAAGACAACGAAATCATCATCGAAAGTTTTCTAGACGGAACTGAAGTTTCTGTTGGAGTCATCAATTATCAAGGAAAAATTACCGTTTTGCCAATTACAGAAATCGTTTCCGAAAATGATTTCTTCGATTACGAAGCCAAATATTTAGGGAAATCGCAAGAAATTACTCCAGCCCGAATTTCAGACGAAATGACCGAAAAAGTTGGAGTCATTGCAAAACGTGCTTACGAAGTTTTAAAAATGAAAGGATTCTCAAGAAGTGAATTCATCATTGTCGATGGCGAACCTCACATGCTCGAAATGAATACCATTCCTGGATTGACCACTGAAAGTTTAATTCCGCAACAAGCCAAGGCAGCAGGAATTTCTTTAGAAGATTTGTTTACTAATGCTATAGAATTGGCTTTAACTAAATAAAGTATAATTTCGTTAACTTTGTGAAAAATAAATAAAAATCAGTATAAATCTGCGTTTGAAAATTAGTTTCATCCGCGTTCCATTTTGATAAAATAATAATGAAAAAAGCAATATTCCCAGGTTCCTTTGACCCCATCACCTTAGGGCATTATGACATTATCAAAAGAAGCATTCCTTTGTTTGATGAAATCATTGTTGCTATTGGTGTCAATGCCGAAAAAAAATACATGTTCTCTTTAGAAGACAGAACTCGTTTTATAGAAGAAGCTTTCGCCGATGAACCAAAAGTGAGTGTGGTTACTTATGAAGGTTTAACTATTGATTTGTGCAAAAAACTCAAAGCCAATTTTATCCTTCGTGGACTTCGTAATCCTGCTGATTTTGAATTCGAAAAAGCCATTGCACACACTAACAGACGTTTATCTAAAATTGAAACGGTGTTTTTATTAACGGCTGCAAATACTTCTTATATTAGTTCGAGTATTGTTCGAGATGTTATTAGAAATGGAGGTCAATACGAAATGTTGGTTCCTGAAGCCGTTAGAGTAAAAAACAAAAAGTAGAATTTAGTTTAAATAATACAAAAATCACAAAAATAAAAGCCCTAAAACAATGAGTATAGAAAGAGAATTAGAAAAACGAAGTGGAGGAAAATGTGAACTTTCTGGACTTACTAACGATTTAAAAGCATATCAAGTTTTGCCAAAACGAAAAGGAGGAATTGACGAAACTATTTTAATAAATACAACTTTCATTGACCAAATCGAAAATCCTGAAAAAATGGACACAAACCTTTGGCGATGCCTAAATGATAGCATGTGGAGCGAACATTTGCCTGTTCAGGTTGTTTCATGGCGAATGTTGAGTCGCTTGCGCAATCATGAATTACTAGACCAAATGTATTTAGACGAGGACACTTTAGCCTGGGCACAAGCAACTGGTGAAGGCGAAGCCGATGAAAATAAAATCATTCATCGCGATAGTAACGGAGTCCTTTTAGAACACGGTGATTCAGTAGTTTTAATCAAAGATTTAAAAGTGAAAGGTTCCAGCATGGTTGCCAAACAAGGAACTGCTGTGCGCAACATTAGACTAGATCACGAAAATGGGGAATACATTGAAGGAAAAGTCGATGGGCAACAAATTGTAATCATCACTCAATACGTGAAGAAAATATAAATATTATCTTTAGGTATTTCAACTCAAATTTACTTAATTTGAGAATTATATACTAACCAATTATATCGAAAATAATGAAATCCTATTCTCTTCTAGAAATAAATGACATTTTAAAAGGTACTATTGTTGGACATACAAACCATACTATTACTGCGCCAGAACAATTAGAAATGGCGTGTGAAACTGAAATTTCATTTATTGGAAACAAAAAATATGAAAAGCTTTGGGCAAATTCAAAAGCATGTGTAGCTGTTGTAAATGAAGATATTTCGATAGAACCAGGCGAGAATAAAGCGTTCATTAAAGTAAAAAATGCTGATTTGGCGATGTCGCAAATACTATCACTTTTTGCTCCACCAACTCCCCTATTCCATACTGATATTCATCCTACAGCTATTGTAGATAAAACGGCTGTTATAGGAAATGGGACTAGAATTGGTGCGGGAAGTTATATTGGTCCTAATGTGCAACTGGGTGATAATGTAACTATATACCCAAATGTTACTATTCTTGACGATTGTACCATTGGAAAAAATACAATAATTTGGTCAGGAACCGTAATTAGAGAAAGATGCCATATAGGAACTGATTGTATTTTTCATCCCAATGCTACGATTGGTGCAGACGGTTTTGGGTTTCGTCCCGATCCGGAAAGAGGATTAGTCAAGATTCCTCAAATAGGAAATGTAATCATAGGAAATAATGTAGAAATTGGTGCCAATTCTTGTGTGGATAGAGGAAAATTCAGTTCTACAATTTTAGGTGATGGATGTAAGATTGATAATCTGGTTCAAATTGGTCATAACAGCAAGCTAGGTCGTTTTTGTATTATGGCTGGAAATAGCGGATTGGCTGGTTCAGTAACTTTAGGCAACGGAGTAATTATAGGAGGAAGTGCCTCTATAAAAGACCATACTACTATAGGTGACGGAGCTATTGTAGGTGCTGGATCTGGGGTTACAGGAGATATTCCAGCTGGAAAAGTAATGTTGGGTTACCCTGCTGTAGAAGCAAGAGACGCCTTAAAACAATGGGCTATTTTAAAACGATTGGTAAAAGAATCGTCTAAATAATTTACTATTAATTTCAAAAAAAATCCCTGTAAAATTGCTTTTACAGGGATTTTGTTTTACTAAATATGAATCTTAGAAAACGAACATTGCTCGTTCTCCCATCATTTCGTTTACTTCATCGGCAACTTCTTCAATAATTGCTTCATTGGTGTGGTTCATCAAAACTTTATCAATCAAGTTTACAATGATTTCCATATCTGCTTCAACCAAACCTCTAGTAGTAATGGCTGGAGTACCCACTCGAATACCTGAGGTAACAAATGGCGATTTATCATCAAACGGTACCATATTTTTATTAACTGTAATTTCAGCTTTTACTAATGCGTTTTCAGCTTCTTTACCAGTAATGTTTTTATTTCGTAAATCAATAAGCATCATGTGATTATCAGTACCTCCCGATATTAAATCATACCCTCTTCTTATAAATGCAGCTGCCATTGCTTTTGCATTTTTTTGTACTTGAACAGAATAATGAAAAAATTCGTCACTCAAACATTCTCCAAATGCAACCGCTTTTGCAGCAATTATATGCATCAAAGGACCGCCTTGGTTTCCAGGGAAAACAGCTAAATCTAATAGGTTAGACATCATTCTTAATTCTCCTTTTGGTGTAGTTAGTCCAAATGGATTTTCGAAATCTTTCCCCATCAAAATCAAACCACCTCTTGGTCCACGTAAAGTCTTGTGAGTAGTTGTTGTAACAATATGACAATGTGGTATTGGATCATTCATCAACCCTTTAGCTATTAATCCAGAAGGGTGAGAAATATCGGCTAATAATAAAGCTCCAACAGAATCTGCAATTTTTCTAAATCTTTCAAAATCCATATCACGACAATAGGCTGATGCACCTGCTATAATCATTTTTGGCATTTCACGAGTAGCAATTTCTTGAATTTTATCATAATCAAATCTTCCCGTTTCTTTTTCAACGCCATAAAAAGATGGCACATATAGTCTGCCAGAAAAATTTACGGGAGATCCATGAGTAAGATGCCCACCGTGAGATAAATCGAAACCAAGTATTTTGTCGCCTGGTTTTAAACAAGCATGATAAACTGCTGTGTTGGCTTGTGAACCAGAATGTGGTTGTACATTAGCATATTCAGCTCCAAACAATTCTTTAGCTCTATCAATAGCAATTTGCTCTACTATATCAACTACTTCACAACCTCCGTAGTATCTCTTTCCTGGATATCCTTCAGCATATTTATTGGTTAAGCAAGAGCCTGTTGCTTCCATTACCTGATCACTTACAAAGTTCTCTGATGCAATAAGCTCAATACCGTGAATTTGTCTGTCTTGTTCTTCAAGAATTAAATTGAAGATTTGTTCATCGTGTTGCATTTTATAATTTTTAGTTAAAAACTATGCAAATTTACAAAAACAGTTTGTTAAATTGACATATAATGATATATTTGATAAATGAATTTTCAACATAATATCAACACAACGTAATGTTAATAACAGCCAATAATCCAAAAATTAAGTCTTGGTTAGATGTACCAAATAACAGCGATTTTCCAATACAGAATATCCCTTTTGGTGTATTTATTACAAAGGATGATGTTATTACTATTGGTACTCGAATTGGTGATTACGCGATTGATTTAGGAGCTTTACAACAATTAAATTATTTTGAAGGTATAGAATTAACTGATGATATGTTCATGCAAGACACTTTGAATGATTTTATATCAGATGGAAAAAAAACTTGGCGATTGGTTAGAAATAGAATTTCTGAAATTTTTGAAAGCACTAATCCTTTATTAAGAGATAATACTGATCACAAAGAAATTATTGTTTGTAAGATGAAAGATGTAGAAATGCAATTACCTGTTTTAATTGGTGATTATACTGATTTTTATTCAAGTAAAGAGCATGCCACTAATGTTGGAAAAATGTTTCGTGATGCCGAAAACCCACTTTTAGACAATTGGTTGCATATTCCTGTAGGATATCATGGCAGAAGTTCATCCATAATTCCGTCTGGAATCCCGATACACAGACCTATGGGACAAATGTTGCCAAATGGAGAAACTACTCCTGTTTTTGGAGCTTCACGATCTATTGATTTTGAACTTGAAATGGGATTTATTACTACTGATGTGAATATAATGGGGGAAAATATTCCTGTTCACCAAGCTGAAGATTATATTTTTGGAATGGTTTTACTAAATGATTGGAGCGCACGAGATATTCAAAAATGGGAATATATACCTTTAGGACCGTTCCTGGCTAAAAACTTTGCAACATCAATTTCTCCTTGGATAGTTACTATGGATGCTTTAGAACCTTTTAGAACAAAAGGGCCGAAACAAAATCCTAATCCTCTACCCTATTTACAACAAAATGGCAAGCATACTTTTGACATTAATCTTGAAGTAATAATTAAACCCGAAAATGGTGAAGCTACTCTAGTTTCTAATTCAAATTTTAAATATTTGTATTGGTCAATGAGCCAACAGTTAGCGCATCATACTTCTAATGGTTGTCGAGTTAATTCTGGTGATTTAATGGGTTCTGGAACAATTTCGGGACCAACACCGTCCAATTATGGTTCGATGCTTGAATTATCTTGGGGTGGTAAAAATCCCATAGTTTTAAAAGATGGTACCGAACGTAAATTTATAAATGATAATGATACCGTAATCATTAAAGGATATTGTAAAAAAAATGAGGTGAGGATAGGTTTTGGTGAAGTAGCTAATAAATTATTACCACCTTTTGTGAGGAAGTAGATAATTTTTTTAAGTATTAAAATCCGACAAATTAAAACTGTCGGATTTTTTTGGCATCGTTGTTCGATTTCAAAAAGAATTTTTTAAAGAATTCAAAAAAAATTAAATACTAAATTTATAAAAAAATTTAACATGAAAAAAATTACTCCTTTAATAGTATTCATTCTAATTATTTCCGCTTGCGGAGTTAAACAAACTCAAAGTTTATTGAGCTCAGGAAATTATGATGAAGCAATTGATAATGCTATTTCTAGTTTACGCACTAGTAAGGATAAAAAAGGCAAACAAGATTATATTTACTTGCTAGAAGAAGCTTTTGCAAAAGCGAAAGAACGTGATTTAAATACTATTAATTTTCTTGTAAAAGAAGCAAATCCTCGTGAAATCGAAAAATTATACAATTTATATTTGCAATTAAATAACCGTCAGGAAAAAATAAAACCACTACTTCCGTTAGTATTATTAAAAGAAGGTAGAAATGCGATTTTCCCTTTAGAAAATTATAGTGAAGAAATTATTTCTAGTAAAAACGCATTGTCTAATTATTTATATACTAATGCCAAAGCTTTATTACTTACTTCAAACAAAATGAATTTTAGAAGAGCTTATGATGATTTGATTTATTTAAACCAGATAAATTCAAATTATAAAGATGTGCTAAAACTAATGGATGAAGCACAATTTAAAGGTACAGATTATGTTTTTGTAAATACTAAAAACGAAACTAATCTAATAATTCCTGTACGCTTGCAAAATGATTTACTAAATTTTAGTACTTATGGACTCAACGATAAATGGACTATTTATCAGAGTAACAAACAAAAAGGTATTAATTATGACTACGGAATGACTATTAATTTTAGAGAAATAAATATTTCACCTGAACAAACAAAAGAAAAAGAATTTGATAAAGAACGTCAAATAAAAGACGGTCAAATAAAATTATTAGATGCCAATGGAAAAGTGGTTATAGATGATAAAGGAAAAGAAATTATGGTTGACAATATGAAAACAGTTGGAATTCATATTTATGAAATCAGACAATTAAAATCATGCCAAATTACCGCCAAAGTAGATTATTTAGATTTTAAATCCAATCAATTGCTACAAGCTTTTCCACTTACAAGTGAATATATTTTCGAGAATATATATTCTACTTACAAAGGGGATCGCAGGGCTTCGGATGATAATTACTTCTATTTTGACAAACGAGCAGTTCCGTATCCTTCTAGTGAACAAATGGTTTATGATACTGGAGAAGATTTGAAAGCAAAATTAAAAAATATAATCACTAAAAATAAGTTTAGAAAATAAGTTTAAATCACTTCTTTAAATAAATTACTTCGACAGAACAAATTCAAAAAAATATTGACCTTAGGCTCGCAAATTTTTATAATTTGTGGTAAAAATTAAAACATAGCCGTAATGAATTAAACTTAAAGAGATTACAATACCTTTTCCATCTTATAATCTTCCATAAAATAATCATTCCCAATTGCTATATTTTCTTCTTCAACAATTTGAAAACCCATTTTTTTATAAAAAAGATAAGCGCAATTATTTCGATTTACATTTAAGGATATTGATAAATCATTCTTTGCTTTTGATTTATTTTCAATTGTTTCAATAAGCAACTGACCTACTCCTCTTTTTTGAGCTTGTGGCAATACATATAATTTATGCAATCGGGTTTGGTGTTTGTTTTGATAATGATGTTCATAAGAAGCAAACCCTAAACTTTTCTCTTCTTCCTTTGCTAGAATAAAATGGTGATTACTTTCTAAATTCTTGTGCAACATTTCGTCTGAATAGAACAAATCGAGCATGTAAGCAATTTGTGCTTTCGAAAGAATTTCTCCATAAGTGTGGCTCCAAGTAATCTTCGCAATTTCTTGAATAGTTATAATATCTTTGGTAGTAGCTTCAGAAAGTATTATCATTTTAGGATTATTATCCGTGAATGGTTTCTTTCTTCCCATATTTTGCAATTACTGATGCTTCAAATTCTAACCATTCTTGCCAACGTTGTTCAACATCAATTCCGTGGCCATATTTACGGGCATAGGTAATAAAAGTAGTATAATGTCCTGCTTCGCTCTCCATTAATTCTCTATAAAAAAAGGCTAACTCTTGGTCTTGAATATTTTCAGAAAGCACTTTAAACCGCTCGCAACTTCTAGCTTCTATCATAGCCGAAAACAACAATCGCTCAACAAATCCGGAAACTCGGCTTCCGGTATTGCTTTTTTTCATGTATTGGGCTAATTCACCAACATATTCGTCTTTGCGTTCGCGTCCTAAAGTCAAACCACGTTTTCTAATGATATTGTGTACCATCTGAAAATGCTCAATTTCTTCTTTGGCCAAAGCCAACATATCTGAAACTAAATCAGGATATTCTGAATTAATAGTAATAATTGTAATGGCATTAGAAGCTGCTTTTTGCTCGCACCAAGCGTGATCGGTAAGGATTTCTTCGATGTTTGTATCTACAATATTAACCCAGCGTGGATCAGTTGGCAATTTTAGTCTGAATGTGGACATAATAGCGGTAAATTTTAGAGTATTAGTTCAAAAATTGAATTGAAACATATAATTATTAAAATACAAATTTACAACTTTAAAAACTTTCTATCATTTAGAAATAGTAGAATTAAGATATTGACTTAATGAATTGAAATTGATGAAAAACTACTAATTAAATTCCGATTTCTATTTGAAAACGCAAATACCAATTATTTTTATTTGTTCCGTCATTAAAGTTTAGAGTATCATAATTGAGTTCTGCTTGAAGCTTAAAGGAATGTTGCCAAATGTATTTTGTAACACCTAATGAATATTGATTTGTATTGGGTGCAAAAACTTTAATATCGCCGCCTACTTTTTGATTGGAATACCTGCCAATAAATTCATAATAGTTTTTATTGATGTAACTCAATTGATAATCAAAACCACTCCCTACAAATACATAATTGAATTTTGTAGCATCTAATGCATCAAAAGTTACTGCATTTTTACTTGTGCTTCTCGACATATAGCTTGACATTGCAGCCCAGCCATTGTATTTAAACATAGCATCTAGTAAAACTGATTTCATAGTACGATTTTCAAATAAATTAGATCCTAATTGACCTTGAGTTCTTTTAGCTTGATTATTTTGTTGAAAAGCTCCTGAAAACATTAATTTAGGCGTCTTTTCTCTAATAATATCTCCTTCAAAATAGGTTCCGTCTTTTTCAAAAGCTCCAAGTGGTAACAACTCTATTTTTCCGGTTACTGCTACTCCATCATCAGCTTTTCCAGTTACGTTTCTGCCTTCACCTGTGGATAAAGCTGCTTTAAAATTATAAGAAAACTTATTTTTAAATTCATTCATATTATGCACTTGAAAACCAAAATCTCTATCAATAGTAAATTTAGCATTATTGACAGTTCTATCGGTTAGTTGTAAACCACCTGAAGAATTCACACGCTGCCTATTCCCTGGCAATTTGGTTTGACCAAAACTAATATTCCAATTCTTATTAGGTCTATAAAAAACTACTGCATCTCTGATGATATTTATATTTTCACCTTCTACAACTTCTCCAACATCTCCTGGTGCAAACGATAATTGTATGGCATAGAGAAATTTTGGATTTCCGACGTAGCCATCAAATCGCAATCGCAAACGACGAATTTGCCCATCATAAGCACCATTTTCTCCTTCGTTTTTAATATAAGAGACTCTGTTTTGCATACGAAATCTTATATTTAATTGAAATAAACTGTCAGGAGATGTCAAACCTACTCCTTTACCAAAACTATAATAAGGTAGTGCTGATAGCTTTAAATCGTTATCATTATGAGATTGTGTGATTGTTTCTTGTGAATAAATTGAACTTGAGAAAAGAAATAAAAACAGAACTTTAATTTTTTTCATGAAAATTTTAGATGTAATTTTTATCAAATATATCAAATAAAAAAAAACTCTTAAAAATTAATTTAAGAGTTTAACACAGTAATTATATGCTTTTACTTTTTCTTTTTTAATTTTGGCTTCTTTTTTGCCTTTTCTTTTTCTTTCTTTTTGGCTTTCTTTTTCTTGTCCTTCTCCTTTTGTTTCTCTTTTTTTACTTTCTCTTTTTTCTTAGCCTTTTCTTTTTTCTCTTTCTCCTTTTGCTTCTCCTTTGCTTTTTTTACTTTATCTAAATTTTTAGTAGATTTTATTTTTTTTAAAACTTCGATAGTTACAGCTTCATCAATGTTAGCAAAATTTGATTCTCTATCTAAATCAGAAGTTGCTTCTATCACATCATTTGGATCTATAATGTTTTCTACTGATTCAGAAGTTACTTCTATCACATCATTTGCATGTGAACCTTTTTTTTCTATCATAATTTTAAGTATTTATAAATGTAAATTTTATGTTAACAAAAATACTGATAAATACAATTCCCCAATGTTAAGTTTTCGTTTCAACTAAAAACTTAACATTGAAAATATATAAGCTTTAAATAAGAATTCTTGAATGAAAAAATCATTCAGGAATAATAAATAAAGTAATAAAAATTAAAATAATTTTATAATATAATAAAGTAAAGCAGCAATCAATGCGGAAACTGGTATGGTTAAAACCCAAGCCCATAATAATTTTACAGTAACTCCCCAACGAACTGCTGAAACTCTTTTTGTAACTCCTACTCCTATTATAGAACCTGTTATAGTATGTGTTGTAGATACTGGAATTTTAAAGTGTTCCGTCATAAATAATGTTAATGCTCCTGCTGACTCCGCAACTACCCCTTCAAAAGCAGTTACTTTAGTAATTTTAGAACCCATTGTTTTTACAATTTTCCATCCTCCACTTAGTGTACCTGCAGCAATTGCACTGTAGCATGCTATGGGAATCCATTCTGGCATTTTACCCGAAATTTTTACCCCATCTTTTTCAGAGGGTAAAACCACATCTAAATCTAACCAGCCTAAAGACATATTTGCATTTGGATGAGTATTTAAATAGACAGCTACTGCTGCTGCAATAATACCCATCACTTTTTGAGAATCATTTCCTCCATGTCCTAAACTAAACGAAGCCGATGATAATAATTGCATTTTCTTTAAAATTGACTCGGATCTTGCGGTAGAAAAACTACTAAAAAGTAAATTAAAAATTGCAATACTAAAAAATATTACCCCAACCAACAACCATTTAATATTGGATGGTTCAGCGAATACACTAAAAAACTCACTCTCAAATCTGGGCTTCGCAATGTCTTTAAAATCAATTAAAACAGTATCTAAAAACCAAACTGCTAAAGACATCAGAACTAGAGTTAGAATTTTTGGATAAATATTCTTTTTTGAAGAATACATTAACCAAAGAGAAATGAAGTAAGAAATTAACATTCCCAATAGTGGTGCTAAAACAATAAAAGCAATTACAACTAATACTCCAGATGGCAAATTTCCATCTTCACCTGGTTTATACCAATTTACAACATTAAAACCTGCATGAGCAATAGCTGCACCAGCGAATCCACCAATCAATGTATGTGACGAACTGGAAGGAATACCTTTCCACCAAGTAATTAAATTCCATATAATTGCAGCAACTACTCCCGATAAAATAACCACTAAATCAATATTTTCCGTCTTAGCAGTTTTTGCCACTGTATCTGCAACTCCAAAACCAAAAACCCAATAGGCTAGAAAATTAAAAAAAGCAGCCCAAACTACAGCCTGAAAAGGTGTTAATACTTTTGTAGCAACGATTGTAGCGATAGAATTTGCTGCGTCATGAAAACCATTAATATAATCAAACAGTAAGGCAAGAACTATAATAGTAATTAGTAAAGTCATATAGAGTATGTCAAAATTAAAATTACTATTAAGAGTGTTTAACTGAAATCTGTTCCATTACATTGGCAACAATTTTACATTTATCTGATGCTGATTCTAATGCAGAAAGTACTTCTTTGTATTTAATTATATTTTTAGCATCAGTCTCATTTTCAAAAATATCAGCAACTGCTTTATCAAAAACGACATCAGCTTTACTTTCTAATTTGTTAATTTTTTTGCATGTCTCTTTGATAATCTTGATATTATTCATGTCTTTTAACTGCTTAATTCCTTCATTTATAAGTTGACACGCTTCAAGATTAATTTCAGTTAATTTACGAATAGATTTTGTTATTTTCTCAACTTGATACAAACGCATTCTGCTTGCAGCCCCATGCATGTAATCGGCAACGTTATCGATTGCTTTAATTAATGAATGTATATCTTCTCTATCAAATGGAGTAATAAAATTTTTACTTAACTCCAAATGAGTTCTATGAGTAATTTCCTCTATAACAGCCTCTAATTCTTCGATTTTTTTAAAATATTCATCACGCTCTAATCTTGGAGCATTAACTGCTTCGTGCAACGTTTCTGCTAAAATTACTAGATTGGCTGTAGCCTCCTCAAATAGTGGGAAAAATTTTTTATCCTTAGGCACTAAGAACTGAAAAATATTATTTAATGTCATAATTTAATGATTTTTAAATCGCAAATGTATTCTTCTAATGTTAAGTGAATATTAAATCATTAAAAAAACGAGCTATAAATATACGACTTTACTATTTAAAAATACGAGTTAATTCTTTTTGGAAACGTTTTCGTACATTAGCATTTCTAAAATTTACTACTTAACATGGACATGACTTTTAATATAAATGAAGACCATAATAAACTTTTGTTAACAAATTTAAGACAAAAACTAGTTACAGTTAAACTTGGAGGAGGCGAAAAGCGCATAGAAAAGTTACACGCCGAAGGTAAAATGACTGCTCGAGAACGTATTGATTATTTATTAGACAAAGATGCCAAAAAAATAGAAATTGGTGCTTTTGCAGGAGAAGGAATGTATTTAGAACACGGTGGATGTCCATCAGGTGGAGTGGTAGTTAAAATAGGATACATCAAGGGAAAACAATGTATTGTAGTTGCCAATGATGCAACGGTAAAAGCTGGAGCATGGTTTCCTATCACTGCCAAAAAAAATCTACGAGCACAAGAAATTGCAATGGAAAATCGTTTGCCAATTATTTATTTAGTTGATAGTGCTGGAGTTTACTTGCCTTTGCAAGATGAAATTTTTCCTGATGCAGCGCATTTTGGTCGTATTTTTAGAAATAATGCAATTATGAGTAGTATGGGAATTACTCAAATTGCTGCTGTCATGGGAAGTTGCGTTGCAGGCGGTGCGTATTTGCCTATTATGAGTGACGAAGCTATGATTGTAGACAAAACAGGAAGTATTTTTCTTGCAGGAAGTTATTTGGTGAAAGCCGCCATTGGCGAAAGCATAGATAATGAAACTCTTGGCGGAGCAACTACACATTGCGAAATTTCGGGAGTGACTGATTATAAGGCTAAAGACGACAAAGATGCACTAGATCGAATTAAAAATATTGTTGGAAAAATCGGGGATTTTGATAAAGCAGGTTTCAATAGAGAGAAAACTCAAAAACCAGTACTAGACGAAAAAGAAATCTTTGGGATATTGCCAAAATCTCGTACTGAACAATACGATATGTATGAAATCATTAAAAGATTGGTTGATAATTCTGAATTTGATGAATACAAAGGCGATTATGGAAAAACACTAATAACTGTTTATGCTAGAATTGACGGTTGGGCAGTCGGAATAGTTGCCAATCAAAGGAAAGTAGTTAAAACAGCCAAAGGAGAAATGCAATTTGGAGGAGCTATATATTCAGATTCAGCTGATAAAGCTACTCGATTTATTGCCAATTGCAACCAAAAGAAAATTCCATTGGTTTTTATTCAAGATGTTACTGGCTTTATGGTGGGAAGCAAATCTGAACATGGCGGAATCATAAAAGACGGAGCTAAAATGGTAAATGCAGTTTCTAATTCGGTTGTACCTAAGTTTACTGTTATTATTGGCAATTCCTACGGTGCTGGAAATTATGCCATGTGCGGTAAAGCCTATGACCCTCGTTTGATTTTTGCATGGCCAAGTGCCGAACTTGCTGTTATGGGCGGAACACAAGCTGCAAAAGTATTGGCTCAAATTGAAGCTTCATCACTTAAAGCAAAAGGAGAAGTTGTTGATGAAATTAAAGAAAAAGAATTATTCAATATAATAAAGGCACGTTATGATGAGCAAGTTTCGCCGTATTATGCTGCTTCAAGATTGTGGACAGATGCCATTATTGATCCTTTAGAAACTAGAACTTGGATTTCTATGGGTATTGAAGCAGCCAACCACTCTCCTATTGAAAAAAAGTTTAATTTGGGAGTAATTCAGGTTTAAATTAATAAAAAAACTCTAGAAAAACCTTTGCCAATAATTATTATCCTAATTGCGTACAATAAAAACGGTTTAAAAATCTAAAAACCGAGAAACCAGTTTTGGTTAAGTTATGATTCAAAAAAAAAAAAAGAATTGTTTATAAATTTATTTGTTTATTTCAGTATTGCATAAATTTTTAACAAATAAATTAGTAATTTAGTATTGAATTTTAAACTAAATTATTATGGATACTTCAGTTAAAGGTTTGAATAAGTGGGCTAATAGCCATACTTCAATCACATTAGATTTTTTACGAGTGGCATTAGGAGTTTTTTTAATATATAAAGGAGCTTCTTTTATAACTAACAACAGAGATTTTGAAGATTTAATTGCTCCAATAAGCAATTTTTTAGGTGGAATGTTTGTATTTCATTACATTGCTGCTGCTCACATTATGGGCGGAATTATAATTATTTTTGGATTACTAACTCGATGGGCTATTATTGCACAACTTCCAATACTATTTGGTGCTGTACTTATTAATTTTATAGGCGAAATGCATTTAGGAAACCTATTAGTGGCTTTTTTGGTGCTGGCGATTAGCCTTTTTTTCCTTTTTTTTGGAAGTGGAAAACATTCAGCAGACTATTATTTTAAAATGGAAAAATAAAAAATAATACGCACTAGAATTCAACTTTTAGTGCGTATTATTTTTCTTGAAATAGTTTAACTATAAACTATTAGCCGTTTCTTTTCTTAAAATTTTTCCGTTTTCTGTTTGTTTAAATTTTGGAACAAAAATGACTTCTTTTGGTTTTTCATATTTATCTAATGCTTCAAAAACAGATTCATCAATAGGTCTTTTATCACCCTCAACCAATAAGATTAACTTTTCTCCTAATTTTTCATCACTTTTTCCAGTAACAAAAAATCGAGAAGGAATTTTACCTGAAAGTTTGTTTTCTATTTGCTCGGGTATTAATTTTATACCACCACTATTGATAATATTGTCATATCTTCCTATAAATTTAAACTGATTTTTACCTACTAATTCTACAATATCATTAGTAACAATTAAATCGTCAGAAATTCTTGGTGCATGTATTACCAAACAATTTCTATAATCATGAGAAATGGTAATTTCTGGCAAAACTGTAAATGCTTTCTCATGTATTTCTCTTGCAGCAATATGAGTGATGGTTTCAGTCATTCCGTAGGTTTCATAAACTTCGGTTGCTATTTTTAATAAATCTTTTTGCAATGCTTTACTAATCATAGAGCCGCCTATAATCACTTTTTTTACATTACTATTTAATACTTTTAAAGAATTTTTAGCTTGTAAAGGCACCATAGCTACAAAGTCATATTTTCTATCTGCAATATCTCCTTGGAATGGATTGGCACTTGGAGCAACAAAATCAATGTCTAATCCTAGTATAAAAGCACGAACAAACATTAATTTACCTGCTATATATTTTACAGGCAGACAATGTAATACTTTATTTCCGGGTCTTAGTCCAAAAAAATCTCCAGTTGCTATTGCCGATTCTACTATAGCTTGTTTAGATGTGCGAATTGTTTTTGGAGCTCCTGTAGTTCCAGAACTTTGCAAATCAATATACGGTTTATCATCAAACCAATCTAATAAAAAATCCCCGATTGGTTTTTCAAAATCTTGTCCCTCTTTTATAAAACTATACGCTACACGTAATAAACTTTCGCGATCAAAATGAAAACCATTTAATTTAAAGGCATTGTGTACGTTATGATAAGTTGGCATCATGATTAATTTCGTTTATAATATTAATTAATTTTTATGTTTGATCTTCTATTTTTCCTGTTAGTTTTTCAGTCCAATTTGTCCAATTGTATTTTTTACTAAAGATATATAAAAGTATAGGATAAATGATTATGACTGGCAAAATTACATCAAAACCTGCACTTGGCTCTGAAATATCTTTTAAAATGGAATTGGTTTGAAAAACAGACCAGTCTGCAGTTACCAATAATGCCCCGATTAAATTATTAGCTGCATGAAAACCTAATGCCAGTTCCATCCCTTCATCCATTAATGTCATAATTCCCAGTAAAAAACCCGTGCCAATATAATAAACCAGAATAATGTATCCTAATTTATCTACTTCAGGATTGAAAAGATGCATCCCTCCAAAAATTAAAGAAGTCATAACTAGCGGAAACCATTTATTTAAAGATAAATTTCCGAATCCTTGCATCAAATAGCCTCTAAAAACATATTCCTCTGTACTGGTTTGAATTGGAATCATTATCACAGCAATAAAAAACAAAATTAAAAACGGAATTGGCTTAAAATTAATTACAAAATTTTCTGGATAAAAAAAATACATGGCAACGGTAGAAGCTACTGTGAAAAAAGTCCAAATACAAAAAGAAAATAAAACCCTACTCCAATCTACTTTTTTCCTTGATGTTGTTACTGTTATAAAGGATTGCTTATGAAAATATTGAACAACATAATATAAACTTGCAAGAGCAAAAACAAACGATAGCATAATTAAAAACAGCGTCAGATTAGAATCTAAAACTTTCATCAATTCATCAGTGTTTGTTGGAATACTTTTTACTTCTAAAAGCGATTTTATATAAACAACTATTAACAATGGAATTTGACCTAAAGTTGATGCCAAAATAATTATCAAAGAACCAATTATATATTTCCAAAATTTATTCTCAGGATGTACACCTTGCTCTATAAACATAGTCTAAAATCTACTCTTTTTATACTCTACGAAATTAGTTTAATTTTTAAAAATAATTCAATTCCTTTACATAAAATTTAAAACATATTTCATGATTCAAATCTATCATAATTCTCGTTGCGGAAAATCAAGAGATTGCCTCGCTTTTATAGAACAATCTGGTAAGGAATTCGAGATTATTAAATACTTAGAGCACATTTTTACTTTTGATGAATTGTCTGAAATAATTAATAAACTACGAATAAAACCAATAGAGCTCGTTCGTGTTAAAGAGAAAGTTTGGATAGAAAACTTCAAAAATAAAATAATGTCAGATGCAGAAGTTATAAAAGCTATGGTTGATAACCCAATTTTAATAGAACGACCAATTGTTATATATCGGGACCAAGCGGTTATTGCAAGACCATTAGAAAATATCAAAACCATACTTTAATTTTTTCTTTAACAAAGCTTTAGGAATTGAAACATTAACTTAAAACATATCTTTGCAAAACACTATTGTATACTCATTTATATGAAAAACCTATCCTGTTTTTTTCTCTCTACTCTATTTTTATTTTCAATTAGCCTTTTTGCTCAAAATACTGGAACATCAAAAACAATCAATATCAAAGGAATTGTTATTGAAAAAGTAAGTAAACAATCTTTAGAATATGCTACCCTAACATTTATAAACACTGATAATAAAAAAACTATTGCTGGTGGAATTACTAATAGTAAAGGAGAATTTAATATTGCTATAAGTCCTGGAATTTATACTATTAAAATTGAATTTATTTCTTTTAAACCAACTGAAATCATTAACAAAAAATTTACCGAAAACACCAATTTAGGAATTATTGCCTTAGAAGAAGATGCTACTCAACTAAATCAAGTAGAAATTCGTGCTGAAAAAAGTACTGTTGAAATTAAATTAGACAAAAAAGTATACAATGTAGGTCAGGATTTGATGGTAAAAGGCGGAACTGTTAGTGATGTTTTAGATAACATTCCATCAATTACTGTTGACGTAGAAGGAAAAGTTAGTCTAAGAGGCAATGACAATGTGAGAATCCTTATTGACGGACGTCCATCTGTGGCTATAAACATTGCCGAAGCCTTGCGTTTAATTCCTGCCGATGCTATAGATAAAGTTGAGGTAATTACCAACCCATCAGCTCGATATGATGCCGAAGGTGGTGGTGGTATTATAAATATAATTCTAAAAAAAGGGAAAAATGATGGCGTAAACGGTGTACTAATTCTATCGGCTGGGACTCCCGAAAATACAGGCGCTTCAGGAAACGTAAATATTCGCAGTAAATTTTCTAACATCTTTGCAACATTAGGCTATAACAAACGAAATAATCCTGGCAATACTAAAATAAACCAAGAAAATTTTGATATTAATCGCAATTTTGATTCATATATAGAAGAGCGAAGAACAAATAATAGAAAAAGTGAAGGTTTTAACGGAATCATGGGAATTGAATTGTACCTTAATAACTCTACTTCATGGATAAATTCTCTTTCTTTAAGAAAAAACAATGGGGGAAATCCTGAAAATATATTCTTTTCCATTTATAATGCAGACAATTCGTTTACCAAAACACAACGTTTTAACGATTTATTCAGAAGTAGTCAAGATTTTGAATATGCTAGTAATTTTATAAAAAAATTCAAGAAAGAAGGAGCAAAATTAACTATTGATGCTTCCTTTTCTCAGAATAGAGACAAAGACAATTCGAATATTTATGGCAATCAAATTGTGCCAATTTTTAATTTTATTTCTTCAGAAAGAACAACAAATCTTCAAAGCCAAAGTAGGAATTTAATCCAATCGGATTATGTGCTACCCATTGGAACAAAAAGTCAATTTGAAGCTGGTTTTAGAGGTAATTATTTAACTTTAAATACTGATTTTAAAGTAGAAGAAGATATTCTAGGAAACAATGCGTTTACAATTAATACCAAGTTTACCAATGTTTTTGAATATGTAGAAAATGTAAGTGCCTTGTACTCACAATTTGGTTCAAAAATCAAAAATTTCTCTTATTTATTTGGATTGAGATTTGAAAATTCTGATATAAAAATAAACCAAATTACACTTCAAGATTTTAACACTAAAAAATACAATAACTTTTTTCCAAGTGCTTTTTTAACCTATGAAATCAAACAAGGAAGCAGTTTGTCATTAAATTATAGCAAACGAATTACAAGACCTCGTGATCAATTTATTAATCCGTTTTCTCAATATTCTAGCAATATCAATTTATTTGCAGGAAATCCTGATTTAAATCCAGCCCTTAGCGATGCCTTTGATTTAGGTTATCTAAAAAAATGGGGAAAAACTACATTAAGCACTTCGTTGTATTTTAATAGAACTTTAGATGCTTTTCAAATTATTCGTAAGGAAAGAGGCGATAAAATAAATGGAATTCCAGTAATTATAAACACACCTTTTAATTTAGCAACAGATAATAAAATAGGTTTTGAATTTACTCTTAATTACTCTCCTTATAAATGGTGGAAACTGAATACTAATTTTAATTTTTTCAGTAATAAAACCATTGGTACCTATTCCTATATCAAAACCTCAAATGAGATAGAAACCATCAATTTCAATAATTCATCTTCGACTTGGTTTACCCGAATAACTTCAAAGGTAACATTGCCATATAAAATAGATTTTCAAATTAACGAAACTTATAACGCAGCGCAAAAAGTAGCACAAGGAACCAATAAAGCGTTTGCCAGTATGAATCTAGCTTTTAGCAAAGATATTTTAAAAGACAAAGGCACTATTTCATTTACGGTAAATGATGTTTTTAATTCTAGAAAAAGAATAAATGCTTTGAGATTACCAAACGTAAATTCTGATATGGAAATGCAAATGAGAGAACGCCAGCTGACATTATCCTTTACTTATAGATTCAACAAACAAAAAAGCGACAAAGAAAAATCGCAGAAAAGAGAAAACGATTCAGGCGGAGAAGATTTTCAAGGGTAAAATTATAAATACCTTTCTTGAAAAACGGTTTGATGGTGTTTTTGATGTCCAATAATTATAAATCCAATAGCACGAACTGAAATAGGATTATCTGAAGCAGTTCCTATTATTTGTAGTTGTTCTTGAGTAAAACTTTTAAAAAGCAATAGCGTTGATTCTCTAACGGCGGCCATTTCGGTTAACAATCCTTGGATACTTCTGGTATTTGCATTTGTATTGTCTACATAATTATTTTCTTCAAAACCAGGTAATGGAGTTTTGTCATTTCTAGAAATTCGCAATGCACGATAACTAAAAATTCGTTCTGAATCTATGATATGCTGAATGATATCTTTAATGGTCCATTTTCCTTCAGCATACCGATAATCAAATTTATCCATAGGGATATTTTGCACGAATCGGATAAAATCGTGCAAACAAATTTCGAGTTCTTCTATTAAATTCACATTTTCTAACGTTTCAATGTATGTAGCATTAAAACTCGAATATTCGTCAGCGGATAATTGATTGGAATTCATTTTTTTTTATGTAAAGATAGGAAGATGTTTTTACTCCTTCGCAAACTTTGCACTATAGTCTGATTTATCAAAAGCTACGATTATAAAATAATTCCCAATTTTCAATTTCGAAATACCAACTTGTTTTGTTTTTGAGCATTTAATATTACTAGAATTTGTTATCCTAATGTATTGCAAATACTAATTGAAGAGAGCTCTCTTTACATTTATTATGAATATTCAAAACTTGTTTTTACAGGATTTGGTATTATATTAAAATAAGTAGAAAACTCAAAATATGGTTTTGCTAAATTTTTCAACTCTGAAGTTGCAGCTGCATAGGGAATATTAAATTTTGAAGTATAAATTGGGATTTGCATCATCTGTTCCTTCATTATCTTAACGAATTATACAATGTACGAACTTTTTCTCGCTACTTTGGGGATTTTTGTGACTCCTAAAATGGTTTTGGTGTTATGTCTTGAAATAGTATAGTAAAAACTGTTTTAAACACATGTTTTTAAAATTGTACACAAAGTATTATGCAATAAAAAAGTGTAAGTAAATCAGGATTATACCTTATTACTTACACTTCTCAAATATTAATTATTGGCTTATTATTTGCCCATTTTAGCTTTTAATGCTTTTTTCTTGTCTGTCATTTCTAATGCACCGTAAACATTTAATAATGTTGTGGCTACGTCTTCGTTTTCAGAGTCAAGTTCATTTGCTTTTTCTAAAAAAGGTAAAGTTTCGATAAAAACAGCTTGTCTTTGTTTTTTTAGTACTTCATATCTTTTATTGTCTTTTTCTGAATTTCCTAATTTATTCATTTCGTCAATGATTTTTTTCTCCCCATCTAATTTTAAAATGGCTAAATTTAGGTAGGCATTTACATAATCAGGTTTAATTTCAATGGCCTTTTTGTAATATTTTTCGGCATCAGCTGTATCGGTTTTAGCAGAAATAACCCCTAGATTGAATAATAAATCTGCATCATTTGGATTTTTTTCCAAAACTTCAGTAATCAGTTTTTTGTAAGTTGCAAAATCTTCTAATTTTAAATACAAGTCGGCCTCTGTAAGCATTAATGAAGTATCATCAGGATTGGCAACTCTTGCTTCTGCTAGTGCATTTTTAGCTTCGTCTACCTTGCCTTCTTGTACTAAAATCAAAGCGATGTTTTTATAAATCTCACCTCTTTTAGATGGGATTTTTTCGTCTCTAGGATCGGTGTATACTTTAAGTTTTACTTTACTATCTCTGTCTGCTTTTGCTTCGGAAGTAGTACCAAAATAATCTTCTTTTTCCGTAAGTACACTTTTAGCAAAATAGGACATTCCTTCACCTGAAAAATTCTTTGCCTTTAGTTCATTGTAATAAGACAAAGCCGTATCATATTCCTGACCGTTTACTGCATAACTAGCTGCATAATACAATTTTTCTAAATCAGATTTATCTAATTCGTATACTTTGTACAATGTTTTTGCAGCCTCAGAGTATTTTTTGTTGGTACCATCTTCAACGGCACTATTTAATAATTTCCCTTTAATTTCAGCAATAGAAGTTTCAGCTTGACTCGTATATTTTGATTTTCCAGAAACTTTTTCTACAGCTATTAAGTCTTGATAGGCTTTTGCAGCATCTAATTGATTTTTAGCGATATCTATTTTCTTATTGGCTAAATCTAATAGAGTGTTTCCCTTTATAAAATAATATTGAGCTTTTTCAGAATCAGTAGCAGCACCTATTAAAGATTCTGCTTGCATTAAAATAGTTTTAGCTTCAGCTGAATTTCCACTTTTTAAAGCTTTTTCAGCCGCTTTAATTTGATCTTTTTGAGCAAAAGTGCTAACCGATATCATCAAAGCTGACGCGAGTACTACATATTTACTTTTCATTATTATTTAATTTTAATGGTTTAATTATTCTTCATCGTCTGAATCATCCTCGTCTTCTAACTCTTCTTCTATTTCTGAATCGTCGTCATCGTCGTCGTCGTCATCAGCAGTACCATCGTCTTCAAGAATTTCTAAAACAGGTTTTACCCTTTCAATAGCTTCGGCTTCAATTATATTGCCATCTTCGTCAACAACAACTTCTGCTACATCATCTTTCATAACTTTAGTTACTGCAGCAATGGAGTCATTTCCTTTCAAATTAATCAATTTAACACCTTGTGTTGCACGACCCATAACTCTTAAATCTTCTATTGCCATTCTGATAGTTAATCCAGACTTGTTTATAATCATTAAATCATCGGAATCAGTTACTGCATTTATAGAAATTAATTTTCCTGTTTTCTCTGTGATATTTAAAGTTTTAACTCCTTTTCCACCTCTGTTTGTAATTCTATATACATCTTCACCGTCATCATCAACTAATTTAGTACGTTTACCATATCCATTTTCAGTAACAACTAGAACTTGTGAATCATTAATATCATCTTTATCAACAGTAACCATACCAATTACTTCATCGGTATCATCTTTTAACGTAATTCCACGAACTCCAGAAGCTGTTCTTCCCATCGGACGGGTTTTAGTTTCTTCAAAACGAACTAATTTTCCTGATTTAACAGCTAAAATGATTTGGCTTTCTCCGTTGGTTAATTTGGCTTCTAATAATTCATCACCTTCTTTAATGGTTATCGCAGCAACACCATTTACTCTAGGTTTAGAATATTTATCAAGTGATGTTTTCTTAACTTGACCTTTTTTAGTAACCATGATTAAATTATGAGTAGTGGTATACTCTTTGTCTTTTAGGTCTTGCGTACAAATAAATGCTTTTACTTTATCGTCACTTTCAATGTTAATTAAGTTTTGTAATGCTCGTCCTTTAGCGGTTTTACTCCCTTCAGGAATTTCATACACACGCATCCAGAAACATTTTCCTTTTTGAGTAAAGAACATCATGTATTGATGATTTGTGGCAACAAACATGTGTTCTAAGAAATCTTGATCTCTAGTTCCAGCACTTTTTTGACCAACTCCTCCTCTATTTTGTGTTTTGTATTCTGTAAGGTTAGTTCGTTTTATATAGCCAGCATGAGAAATGGTAATTACCACATTTTCATCAGCAATTAAATCTTCTATACTTACATCTCCGCCAGAATATTCAATTTGAGAACGTCTAGCATCTCCGTATTTTTCACGAATCTCAATTAATTCTTCTTTTATTAATTCAGTTCTCAAATTAACATCAGCTAATAAAGCTTTTAAATGCTCTATTAATTTCATCAATTCTTCATACTCTGCTCTTAACTTGTCTTGCTCTAGACCAGTCAATTGACGCAAACGCATTTCTACAATGGCACGAGACTGAATGTCCGATAAATTGAATCTTTCTATTAATTTTTCTCTAGCTTCTTCTGTATTTTTTGAACTTCTAATTAAAGCAATTACTTCATCAATATTATCAGAAGCAATAATTAAACCTTCTAAAATATGTGCTCTTTCTTCGGCTTTACGTAATTCAAATTGTGTTCTACGAACTACAACATCATGACGGTGCTCGATGAAATAATGAATCATATCTTTTAGATTCAACATTTGCGGACGTCCTTTTACCAATGCAATATTGTTTACACTGAAAGATGATTGTAATTGTGTAAACTTATATAAGGTATTTAGAACCACATTTGGTGTTGCATCACGTTTTAAGATGTAAACAATACGCATACCATTTCTATCTGATTCGTCACGAATATTGGCAATTCCGTCTATTTTTTTATCATTTACCAAATCAGCAGTACGCTTAATCATATCTGCTTTGTTAACTTGATATGGAATTTCAGAAACAATAATAGATTCTCTTCCATCCACTTCTTCAAAACTTACTTTTGCACGCATGACAATTCGTCCGCGTCCTGTTTTGAAAGCTTCGCGAACTCCTTCGTAACCATAAATAATACCACCTGTAGGGAAATCGGGAGCTTTAATATGGTTTATTAATTCGTCAATTTCAATATCATTATTATCAAGATAAGCTAATGTACCATTAATTACCTCCGTTAAATTATGAGGAGGCATATTAGTCGCCATACCTACAGCTATGCCTGTTGCTCCATTAATTAATAAGGTAGGAACACGCGTTGGCATTACTTTTGGCTCATATAAAGTATCGTCAAAATTCAATTGAAAATCAACAGTTTCTTTCTCGATGTCAGCCATGATTTCTTCAGAAATCTTTTTCATTCTAGCTTCAGTGTAACGCATTGCCGCAGGGCTGTCTCCATCAACAGATCCAAAATTCCCTTGTCCGTCTACTAAAAGATAACGCATGCTCCATTCTTGAGCCATACGAACCATAGCATCATAAACAGAGGTATCACCGTGTGGATGATACTTTCCTAAAACCTCACCTACAATTCTTGCAGATTTTTTATGGGCAGATTTAGAGGTTACGCCTAAATCGTACATTCCGTATAATACTCTTCGATGTACTGGTTTCAATCCGTCACGTACATCTGGCAGTGCTCTTGACACAATTACTGACATCGAATAATCGATGTAAGCTGATTTCATTTCGTCCTCTATGTTAATAGGTATTAACTTTTCTCCGTCAGACATATTTATAGTTATATTTAAAATTATATTATTTAAAAAAATCTTGCTAATATAACCTTTTTCGATTATTTTATATATAAATATATATAGAAATTTGATTGATTTATTAACAAAATTGAGGTCTTTTTAAGTTAATAAGTTAATTAATTTTTAACAAAAAAAATTGTTTTTTTTTTGTCTATTAGCTGACAGTACTTTATATGGGAATGATTTTTGCAATTGCAATAGATATTCACTAAATTTACATTACAAATTATACAATTATATGGATGATAATTTTTCACCACGAGTTAAGGATGTAATTACTTACAGTAAAGAAGAAGCCTTACGTTTAGGGCATGACTTTATTGGAACTGAACATCTGATGTTAGGCATACTAAGAGACGGGAACGGTAAAGCAATAACAATACTGAACAATCTTTCAGTTGATTTGGATCATTTGCGAAAAAAAGTAGAAATCTTGAGTCCTGCTAACCCAAATGTAATTGTCAGTAACGAAAAAAAGAACTTGCATTTAACACGTCAAGCTGAAAGAGCTTTGAAAACTACTTTTCTAGAAGCTAAAGTTTTTCAAAGCACTTCAATAAGTACGGCACATTTGTTATTATGCATCTTAAGAAATGAGAATGATCCCACAACCAAGCTGCTCAATAAACTAAAAATAGATTATGACGTGGCTAAAGAACAATACCTCAATATGACACCAAACGAAGAAAATTTTTTAGAAAATTTGCCTAGAAATGAATCGTTTAATGATGATTCTGGTCAAGATGATAATCTTAGAGAAGGCAATTTTAACAATCCGGCAAATAAATCCAACAAAAAATCAAAAACTCCTGTTTTAGATAATTTTGGAAGAGACTTAACAGAAATGGCCGAAGAAGGAAAACTCGACCCTGTAGTAGGTCGTGAGAAAGAAATAGAGCGTGTTTCACAAATCTTGAGCCGACGCAAAAAGAACAATCCATTACTTATTGGAGAACCAGGAGTAGGAAAATCAGCAATTGCTGAAGGATTAGCTCTACGTATTATCCAAAAGAAAGTATCACGAAACTTATTCAACAAACGAGTAGTAACTCTTGATTTGGCTTCGCTTGTTGCGGGAACAAAATACCGTGGTCAGTTTGAAGAACGTATGAAAGCGGTTATGAATGAGCTTGAAAAGAATGACGATATTATACTTTTCATTGATGAAATTCATACTATTGTAGGCGCTGGTGGCGCAACGGGTTCGCTTGATGCTTCTAATATGTTCAAACCTGCTTTAGCAAGAGGAGAAATACAATGTATTGGTGCTACAACTCTAGATGAGTACAGACAATATATTGAAAAAGATGGTGCATTAGAAAGACGTTTTCAAAAAATTATTGTCGAACCAACATCAGTTGATGAAACGATTACCATTTTGAATAACATCAAAAATAAATATGAAGATCATCATAATGTTACTTACACTCAAGAAGCAATTGAAGCTTGCGTGAAGCTAACTAACAGATACATGTCTGAACGTTTTTTACCAGACAAAGCTATCGATGCGCTTGACGAAGCGGGTTCTCGTGTTCATATTACCAATATTGAAGTTCCCAAACAAATATTAGATTTAGAACGTCAGTTGGAAGATGTTAGAGAATTAAAAAACACAGTAGTCAAAAAACAAAAATATGAAGAAGCTGCTAAACTTCGTGATGATGAAAAACGAATCGAGAAAGATTTAGCAATTGCTCAGGAACAATGGGACGAGGATTCTAAAAACAATAGAATAGTTGTATCAGAAGATAATGTTGCCGATGTAGTTTCTATGATGACAGGAATACCTGTAAATCGTATTGCACAAACTGAAAGTAACAAATTAGCTAATCTGCCAGAACTAATTGAAAATAAAGTTATTGGACAAAAAGAAGCAGTATTAAAAATTGCTCGTTCAATACAAAGAAATCGTGCAGGATTAAAAGATCCAAACCGACCAATTGGTTCTTTTATCTTCTTAGGTCAAACTGGAGTTGGGAAGACACAATTAGCAAAAGTTTTGGCTAAAGAATTATTCGATTCTGAAGATGCTTTGATTCGAATTGACATGAGTGAGTACATGGAAAAATTCGCAATCTCCAGATTAGTGGGAGCGCCTCCAGGATATGTTGGATATGAAGAAGGAGGTCAATTAACTGAGAAAGTGAGAAGAAAGCCATATTGTGTTGTTTTACTTGATGAAATTGAAAAAGCACATCCAGACGTTTTCAATATGCTATTACAAGTTCTTGATGATGGCTATTTAACTGATAGTTTGGGCAGAAAAATTGATTTTAAAAACACTATTATTATAATGACTTCTAATGTTGGTGCTCGCCAATTGAAAGATTTTGGTCAAGGTGTTGGTTTTGGAACTGCAGCCAAAGTAGCACAAGCTGATGACAATTCGAAAAGTATTATAGAAAATGCATTGAAGAAAACCTTTGCTCCTGAATTTTTAAATAGGATTGATGATGTAATAGTATTTAATGCTCTTGAAAAAGAACATATTGATTTGATTATCGAAATTGAATTAAAAAAATTATACGATCGAATAGCCGAATTAGGTTATGATTTAAAACTATCAGATAAAGCAAAAGCATTCATTGCAGAAAAAGGTTTTGATAGACAGTTTGGAGCCAGACCATTAAAAAGAGCGATTCAAAAATATGTTGAAGACGCTTTGGCTGAAGAAATTATTACTTCTAAAATTGGCTCTGGAGATGAAATTTTCATGGATTTGGATGAAACCGCACAAGAGCTATTCGTAAAAGTTAAAAAAGCAGAGAAACCAACGAATTAATTTTTTTTTTTTTTACCACGAATAAACGAATTGTATAAAATACGAATTCGTTTGTTCGTGGTTTTTTTTTTAAATACTATTTATTATGCCACAGAACAAAGTTATTCTAGGCTCAGAAGAATGGTTTTCTTTTCCAGATTTAGGAATACCTACCATTAAAGCACGCGTCGATTCAGGGGCAAAAACTTCTGCACTACATGCGATAAATATAGCACCGTTTATTAAAGATGGAAATAATTGGGTAAAATTTGATATTAATCCCATACAAAATGACTTAAAAACAATCATTCATTGTGAGGCTCCTCTGGTAGACAAACGAATAGTAAAAAGTTCTAGTGGTTATCGAGAGCAGCGATATGTAATTCAAACTACTTTAGATATAGGAACTACAAGTTGGATAATAGAGATGACACTAACCAACAGGGACTCGATGGGCTTTAGAATGCTTTTAGGTCGTGAAGCCATGAGTGGTAGAGTATTAGTAGATCCTGAGCAGCTTTTTCTTTTAGGACACGAAACAAGTGATAAATTAAGTGAAATTTATCAAAATGCCGTAATTCCTTCCTCAGGTTTAAGAGTGGGTCTTTTGGCAAGTAATCCTGAATTATACAGTAATAAAAGAATTATGGAAGCTGGCGAGATGCGAGGTCACGAAATGCATTTCTTAAACATCAAAGAATGCTACATGAAACTTGATGCTACTAAACCTGAAATTCATTATCGTGGCGGAAAAATTTTAAATCAATTTGACGCTGTTATTCCTAGAATTAGACCAAGTATTACTTTTTACGGTTGCGCATTGACACGTCAATTTGAAGCTCTTAAAGTTTTTTGTTTAAATTCTTCAACAGCAATAACTCAATCTAGAGACAAACTATTTTCATTACAATTATTATTAAATCACGGTATTGAAATTCCAACTACGGGCTTTGCTAACTCGCCTTTAGATACTGATGACCTTATAAAAATGGTTGGAGGACCACCCTTAATTGTAAAATTATTAGAAGGAACACAAGGAAAAGGTGTCGTTTTGGCAGAAACAAAAAAAGCTGCTGAAAGCGTTATTAATGCCTTCAAAAGTTTAAATGCCAATATTTTAGTTCAGGAATTTATAAAAGAGGCAAATGGCAAAGACCTTCGTTTATTTGTGATTGATGGAAAAGTCGTTGCAGCCATTCAGCGAGAAGCATTACCAGGCGAATTTAGAGCTAATATTCATTTAGGAGGTACAGCTTCTGTTATAAAACCTACATCCGAAGAGAAAAAAATTGCCATTCGGGCTGCAAAAGCAATGGATTTGAAAGTTGCAGGTGTTGATATTATTCGTTCATCAAAAGGACCACTATTGCTAGAAGTCAATTCGTCTCCTGGATTAGAAGGTATTGAAGGTGCTACGAATAAAGATATAGCAGGCGAAATGATTAAGGCAATTGAAAAACAATTTAAACAAAAATAATCTACATCAATAAATAAACAGCATAATGAACTCCTATTTAGATGTTATTTTACGAAGTGCTTCAGTATATTTATTTATGGTTATTGCCTTGCGTATTTTTGGCAAAAAAGAATTGTCGCAGCTCAATACGGCAGATGTTATTTTAATTTTACTGATAAGTAACTCCGTGCAAAATGCTATGGTAGGCAGTAACACTAGCCTTTGGGGTGGACTGGCAGCGGCTTCCGTCTTATTTACTATTAATTTTGTTCTCAAAAAAATAATGTATCGTTATAAAAGATTTAGTGATTTCATGCAGGAAAAACCCGAAATTTTAATTCATAATGGAAATTTAGATTTCAAAACTTTGGGTAAATTAAATATAACTAGCGACGAATTGAAAGAAGCCATGAGGGAGCACGGTGTAGAATATTTTAAAGATGTGAAATTGGCGATGCTGGAAATTGATGGTACCATTAGTATTATTTCTGGAGACACTAATTTAACCCAAACTCATTATAAAAGAAAACGCAAACATAAAAGTTTAACTGGTGGGAATTAATACTCCAACCCATCAATCATAAAACTATTCAAAAAAGCTACTGATTTCTCAATATCATAATGAAAAACTCTGTCGTTTTCAATCAAAGGAACTTCTATTCTGTACGATTTTAAAAACATTTCGATAAGATCACTCGACTTTAAAGGTCGTCTGAATTCGATTGCTTGTGAGGCATTAAGTAATTCAATAGCCAAAATCCGTTCTAAATTATCCATAATCCGTAAGGCTTTTGTTGCTGCATTTGCACCCATACTCACATGATCTTCCTGCCCATTACTAGACACAATACTATCTATACTTGCTGGAGTTGCTAATTGTTTGTTTTGACTAACAATGCTTGCTGCTGTATATTGCGGAATCATTAAGCCTGAATTTAAACCTGGATTATCCACCAAAAAAGCTGGTAGATTACGCAAACCTGAAACCAACTGAAAAGTTCTCCTTTCGGATATACTTCCTAATTCAGCCAAGGCAATAGCGATAAAATCTAACGCCAATGCTAAAGGTTGCCCATGAAAATTACCTCCTGATAAAATTTGATTGCTTTCTATAAAAATATTAGGATTATCAGTAACCGAATTGATTTCTGTTTTGAATACTTTTTTCACATAATCTATAGCATCTTTAGTTGCGCCATGCACTTGTGGAATACATCGAAAAGAATACGGGTCTTGAACATGTGTTTTAGATTGTTCTGCAATTTCGCTTCCTTCTAAAAATTCCATTATACGATTAGCGGTTATAATTTGACCTTTGTGTGGACGTATATAATGAATAAGTTCATTGAATGGTTCAACCTTTCCATCAAAACCTTCAAGTGAAATAGCTGCTATTAAATCAGCAATATAACAATACTTTACAGTTTTCATTAAAACATAAGATCCGTAAGCGCTCATAAACTGAGTACCATTTAATAATGCCAAACCTTCTTTAGATTGTAAAACAACTGGCTGCCAATTAAACTGTTTTAAAACGTCAATAGAAGCAACTTTTTTACCTTCAAAATAAACCTCACCCAAACCTAATAAAGGTAATGACAAATGTGCTAATGGAGCCAAATCGCCAGAAGCACCTAATGAACCTTGCTCATATACAACGGGAAGAATATCGTGATTATAAAATGCTATTAATCGTTCAACCGTTTCTAATTGTACTCCTGAATAACCATAACTTAAAGATTGAATTTTAAGTAGCAACATCAATTTTACAATAGCATTAGGAACTTCATCCCCAATGCCGCAAGCATGCGATTTTACCAAATTTTCTTGTAATTGAGATAAATTCTCATTCGAAATTTTTACATTACACAATGACCCAAAACCAGTGTTTATTCCGTAAATTGGTTGGTCTTGTGAAGTCATTTTATTGTCTAAATATTCCCTACATTTTTGAATATTTATTTTGGCTTCTTCGGATAGAGCAATGCTTTTATTATAGGTAATAATTTGATGTAAGGTAGCTAAATTTAAAACTTCAGAGCTGATATAATGAAAATTGTCCATTTTTTGAATAATTGAGAGCTCAAAATTCAATAAACGATTGTTAAAAAACAAGTGATGTTGATAATATTATAATTTTAAATGCATTTTCAATAAATTTTAAACTTCAAAACTTAATAAAAATAAAAATAATACAACTAATCCATTCATATCTAAAATATTCGCAATAATATTAGAGTGTTTTTTTATAATCAATGAAATGAATTACTTTTGGACATCAAAAATTTGAAATATGCTTTTTAACAGTAAAATTCCTTTTTTTACAAATGCAGCCAAAAATTTCGTTGACCTTTTTGGGACATCTACAAAAACTACAACCCCTTTCGGGGTATAAATTAATCATTTATCCTATATTTGTTTTCTTCTTTTTATGAAGAAATAAAAATTATGAATTTATGATACATAAAAATACTTTTTAAACATATAATAATGAAAATTTTAAAATTCGGTGGAACTTCGGTTGCCAATGCACAAAACATAAAACTCGTACTCGATATAGTAAACACAAAAGCTAAAGAAAATAAACTAGTTGTTGTTGTATCTGCATTAAGCAAAGTAACCGACTTACTGCATCAAGCATCTATAAAAGCAGCCAATAATGACGAAAGCTATAAAGAAATTGTTGCCGAAATAGAAAAAAAACATCTTGATGCACTTAAAGCATTAATACCTGTAAGTGAGCAAAGTGGCCTTTTAAGTCACATAAAAAGAATCATCAATCATCTTGAAACTCTTTTAGAAGGTTGCTTTTTATTAGGAGAATTATCTAATCGAACTACAGACACTATTTTAAGTTTTGGCGAAGTGTTATCATCCTATATTATAGCGGAAGCTTTAAAGCAAAACCTAAAAAATAGCGGTTATAAGGATAGTCGTGAATTAATAAAAACAAATAATAATTTCGGGAAAGCGGCAGTTAATTTTGAAATTTCTGATAAGCTAATTGCCGATTATTTTGCTACAAATGAGTCACAAGTAGTTATTATGCCAGGATTTATTGCTTCTAGTCTTGATGGAATAAATACAACTTTAGGGCGTGGTGGTTCTGATTATACAGCAGCAATTATAGCTGGTGCATTAAATGCCAATGATTTGGAAATATGGACTGATGTAAATGGTATGTTTACTGCCAATCCTAAAATTGTAAAACAAGCCCAACCTATAGCAACTATTTCGTACCAAGAAGCAATGGAATTGTCTCATTTTGGAGCAAAAGTATTGTATCCACCAACGATTCAGCCTGTGCTGAGAAAAAATATTCCAATTCTTATTAAAAATACATTCGAACCAGAAGCAGAAGGTACTTATATTTCAAACAAAGTAACTTCCCAAATCAATCCTGTAAAAGGAATAAGTCATATAGAGCATATTACATTAATTACTCTTGAAGGTCCTGGAATGATTGGAGTGGCTGGTTCTTCTAAAAGACTTTTTGAAGTATTGTCTCAGGTAAATATTAATGTTATTTTTATAACTCAAGCTTCTTCAGAGCATTCTATTTGCATTGGAATTTTAAACTCTGATGCTGAAACTGCAGAACTAGCTATCAATAAAGCTTTTGAAGTAGAAATTTCTCAAAACAAAATCGACCCCTGTATAGTTGAAAAAAACCTTTGCATCATTGCTTTAGTTGGTGAGAATATGAAAAACCACCAAGGACTAAGCGGTAGAATGTTCAGTACTTTAGGAAAAAATAATGTTAATATTAGAGCTATTGCTCAAGGTGCTTCTGAAAGAAATATTTCGGCAGTAATCAACGAAAGAGATGTGAAAAAAGCACTGAATACGCTACACGAAACTTTCTTTGAAGAAAACACCAAACAATTGAATTTATTTGTAATGGGGGTTGGAAATGTTGGTGAAAAATTTATTGAGCAAATCCACCAACAAAAAAAATACTTAAAGGAAAATCTTAAAATAAATTTGAGAGTTATTGCTTTATCTAATTCTAGAAAAATGTATTTTGATGAAGAAGGAATCTCATTAAAAGATTGGAAATCTTTAGTAGAAAACGGAGAAAAATCTGATTCTGACACCTTTATTTCTAAAGTAAAAGCCCTGAATTTACGTAACAGCATTTTTGTAGATATTACTGCTAATGATAGTGTTTCTAAAACTTACGACCAGTATTTAAAACAAAATATTGCAGTAGTAACTTGCAACAAAATCGCTTGTTCATCAGCCTATTACAATTATAAAAATCTAAAAAATCTCTCTCGACAATTTAAAGCCCCTTTCTTGTTTGAAACTAATGTTGGAGCTGGATTGCCTATTATAGATACTGTTAAACACTTAGTTGCTTCGGGCGACAAAATCAATAAAATTCAAGCCGTTTTATCAGGAAGTCTAAACTTTATTTTTAATAATTTTAGCGATACTTACAGCTTTCACGATGTAGTAAAAGAAGCTGGAGTACAGGGTTTTACAGAACCTGACCCCAAAATTGATTTAAGTGGTGTGGATGTTGCCAGAAAAATACTTATCCTAATTCGTGAAAGCGGCTACCAAATGGAAATAGAAGATATAAAAAACAATTCTTTTCTTCCTATTGAATGCATGAGCACAACAAACAATGATGCTTTTTTTAAATCATTAATCACTTATAAATCACACTTTGAAAACCTTTTAGCCGAAGCTAAATCTAAAGAAAGCCGATTGAAATTTGTAGCTACATTTGAAAATGGAAAGGCAAGTGTTGGTTTAGAGTTTATACCGAAAGAGAGTCCGTTTTATAACCTTGAAGGGAAAGACAATATCGTTCAATTTTATACTGATCGCTATATTGACCAACCTTTATTGATAAAAGGTGCTGGTGCTGGTGCTGCGGTTACTGCTTCTGGAATTTTTGCAGATGTAATTAGGATAGGAAACATATAAAAAATATTCAGTATTCATTTAAAAACTGACAAAAACTTTGTGTCGTTTGAGCTAATAAATTAAAACTTAAAAATGGAGATTGCTTCATGCCTCGCAATAACTTATGAACGAAATAAAAATATTCTGTCCGGCTACAATTGCTAATCTTTCGTGTGGATTTGATGTTCTTGGACTTTGTTTAGATACTGCAGGCGATGAAATGATTATTCGAAAATCAAACATAAAAGGAGTTCGGATTACTAAAATTGTTGGTGCCAACTTACCCTTAGAAACCGAAAAAAATGTTTCGGGAGTAGCTGCTTTAGCAATGTTGGATACAATTGAAACCGAATTTGGTTTTGAAATCGAAATTTACAAACACATCAAAGCAGGAAGTGGCATTGGTAGTAGCGCAGCCAGTTCTGCTGGTGCTGTTTTTGGAATAAACGAATTACTAGGAAGACCATTTACCCGAAAAGAACTCGTGTTATTTGCCATGCAGGGCGAAAAACTAGCCAGCGGAAATGCTCATGCTGATAACGTTGCACCATGTCTTTTGGGTGGATTTACCTTGGTAAGAAGTACGAATCCTTTAGACATTATTAAAATTGATAGCCCTTCTGAATTGTATGCCACTGTCGTACATCCACAAATTGAATTAAAAACTTCAGATGCTCGATCGGTATTAAAACAAACCGTTACATTAAAAAGTGCGATTACTCAATGGGGAAATGTGGGCGGATTAATTGCTGGTTTATATACTAAAGATTACGAACTTATTGGGCGTTCCTTACATGATGAAATTGTCGAACCTTTGCGAAGCGTATTGATTCCAGGATTTGATTTGATTAAGAAGATTGCTTATGAAAACGGAGCCTTAGGTTCAGGAATATCAGGCTCGGGACCTTCTATATTTGCCTTGAGCAAAGGAGAGGTAACTGCTCAGAAAATAGCAACAGCAATGAGTGCTGTTTACGATGAAATGAAATTGCCTTATGAAATTCACGTTTCGAAAGTGAATGATCAAGGAATTAAAATAATTTAAGAATTACGATTTACGAATTAAGACTTTAGAAATTCAAAATCCAAAAATCTAATAATCTAAAATGAACTATTACAGCTTAAACAATAAAACACATTACGTATCTTTTCAAGAAGCCGTTATAAAAGGTTTAGCACCAGATAGAGGGCTTTACTTTCCTGCAACATTATCAACTTTACCACAATCTTTTTTTGACAACATTCAAAATCTCAGTAATGAGACAATCACTTTTGAAGCTATCAAACAATTTGTAGGAGATGAAATCCCAGAAATGGAATTAAAACAAATTCTAAAAGAAACGTTGTGTTTTGATTTTCCGCTGGTAAAAATAGAAGACAATATTTATTCCTTAGAATTATTTCATGGCCCTACTATGGCGTTTAAAGATGTAGGAGCCCGATTTATGTCTCGTTGTTTGGCATATTTTAATAGAGACAAAGATCATAAAAACACGGTTCTTGTCGCTACTTCTGGAGATACTGGAGGAGCAGTTGCCAGCGGATTTTTAGGCGTAAAAGGTGTTGAAGTGATTATACTTTATCCTTCTGGTAAAGTGAGCGACATACAAGAACGCCAGTTGACTACACTAGGGCAAAACATAACGGCTTTAGAAGTAGACGGAGTGTTTGACGATTGCCAAGACATGGTTAAGAAAGCTTTTCTGGATGCTGATTTGCAACATAAGAATCTTACCTCAGCTAATTCTATCAATATTGCACGTTGGTTGCCACAGATGTTTTATTTCTTCTTTGCTTATAAAGAATTAAAGAAACACAACAAACCGCTAATTGTTTCTTGTCCGAGTGGTAATTTCGGGAATATTTGTGCGGGAATTATAGCTAAAAAACTAGGCTTACCCCTCACCCATTTTGTGGCTGCTACCAATGCTAACGATACTGTACCTCAATTTTTAGAAAAGGGAATTTATGAAGCCAAACCTTCTGTGGCAACAATTTCTAATGCGATGGATGTTGGAAATCCAAGTAATTTTGTGCGAATTCAAGAAATGTACAATAACGATTTAAACGAATTTAATAAAGATTTTTCATCTTATACTTTTACGGATGAAGCTACTAAAGAAGCGATGCAAAGCATATACAACCATAGTGGCTACATAGCAGAACCTCATGGCGCAGTTGGCTATTTAGGATTGAAAAAAGAACTTAAAAACTATCCTGATAGTATTGGTTTTTTCTTAGAAACTGCACATCCTATTAAATTTTTAGATATTGTAGAACCTGTTTTAAAAGTTCAATTACCAATTCCAACTCAAATTGAAAGTGTTTTGGGTAAAGAAAAAATAAGTTTTAAAATTAAAACCTATGAAGAATTAAAAGATTTTTTAAAGTAGTCATATTCTTTGTCCTTTTCCAAACTCAAAAAAGCCTTGTCTAAATTAGTAATGATGTAAGACGCAATAAAAACTTGACTCACTGTATTGGCAAGCGATATCGGAACTTATTCCGCGAAGATAAACTCCAAGCAATGCAGCAACTAAAGTTATAAGAGTGAGCTAGCAGGCTGGTGATAATTCTGGTTAGTAAATTACCACTTCTAACAGTAGCAAGTGCAGATTTCCTTATTGTATTTTCATAAACTGTATCAACAACTATATGTGAGTCGAAACATTTTTCATAACTACTAGAATGGAATGATTTAAAGAAAAAGATATCGTTTTACTGAACTTTTCTTCTGCAGAATTCCAAACTCCAATAAGACGTTCTAATTATTTTGGATTTGGAGTTTATATTGTTTTTGGTGGCAACAAATTGAGCCAGTCTTTATTCAATGATAGAATATTCAACACATCGGCATCTATAACTATGTGGCTTTTCAGTGTCTTTAAAAATTGAAGTGATACTTTTGTGTAGGTACTTCTTAGCCTATTACTAAACCTATTCCTATGGATTTAGGTACAAAATCATAGTTTATATTAGTAATGTATTTTTAGTTTTGATCGGTTAGCACCATCACTTCTAGAATGAAGGTTTGCAATATGTTGTACCCACATTTAGGAATAAAAGTAGTTACCAAACCCGATTTAATAACAACTTTACTTAATAAACAAACTGAACCCATTATTTTACCATAGCTTTATCCTATTAATAACAAATGACCCTGAATATATCTTTATGGCACTAGCAACTGTCGGTTTATGGCAATTTGGAATAGTTACTACAATTAAATTTTTCATTGCACTTTTTAGCTTATAATTACTAAAAAAACAAGCAAATGCAACTAAATTCATACCAGCATCTTAAAAAGTTAAATAAAATTTCTTTATTTTTAAAAATAAAGGTTATGCCATAAACAAAATTTTCTTGTTGGAATTATATAAAACCAAATCATAAGGAACTAATTGAGTTGACATCTTTTCTGAAGCAGCATCAAAATTGATGTGATTGTGTTTTCTAAACAAGTAAATTTCTTTTAAGCAATTAGACAAACTCTGGTGAATGGTTGTCGTAAAAGTTGGTAATTGCTTGTTCCCTACTAATAAATCTATTTGATAATTAGAACTGCTTTTTGATAGATTGTTCCCAATGATTCTTATACTAAATGCTGTAGGAACTCCATTTTGTTCCCCTTGATATTGTACTACCATATTTTTAAGATTAAAATGTTATTATATGTATATTTTCAATTTTATATCCGTTCAATTGTAAAAATAAAGATATAAAAAAAATCAAACTGAAAGAATATAATTCTTTAAATTATATTCAAATACGAAAATAATAAATGAAAGCATTTTTTTGCTTCGTTTTATTAATCTAAATTTATTTTTTTAATAATGCAAAATCAAATGGAAAGACTACAAAAACTAATAGTAGAATTAGAAAGCAAGATCCCAAATCAAGAAATAATTAATCCTTTGGTTTCTATATCATCAGTGGGTTGGCATATTGAACATTCATTATTAACAATTAATTTAGTTATTGAAGCCCTTCAAAAATCTGACCCAAGATTATACAAATGGACATTTAACAGTACTCGAATACTCGTTTTTGCGATGAATAGAATACCTCGAGGAAGAGCAAAAGCACCAAAAGCAGTGCAGCCAAAATTAGATTTTGATAGTAAATCAATTAAAAATCATCTTGAAGTTGCAAAATTAAAAAATCTCGAAATAAAATCTATTCCTGAATATGCGTATTTTCAACATCCTTATTTTGGTCATTTAAAATTGAAAGCCACTTTGCGTTTCTTACAAATTCATACTAAACATCATTTAGCAATCATAAATGATATTATAAAATTGGATAGGCTTTAAATTGTTACTAGGATTAAATTCGATAAATTAGCCACTTCAAATTATTAATATAAAAATAAATGAAAAACACTGCTTTAACGGCTATTCACGAGGGATTGGGAGCAAAAATGCTTCCATTTGCCGGATACAATATGCCTATTTTATATGAAGGAGTAAATGCAGAGCATGAAACTGTTCGTAATAGTGTCGGCGTTTTTGATGTTTCTCATATGGGAGAATTTTTACTATCCGGACCAAATGCCTTGGATTTGATTCAGAAAGTGACTTCGAATGATGCCTCTAAATTAACCATAGGAAAAGCGCAATATTCTTGTTTACCCAACAATGATGGCGGAATAGTAGATGATTTAATAGTTTATAAAATAAAAGAAGAACAATATTTATTGGTAGTAAATGCTTCTAATATCGATAAGGATTGGGATTGGATTTCTAGCTTCAATGATTTGGATGTGGAAATGAAAAACCTTTCGGATGATTATTCTTTATTGGCTATTCAAGGACCAAAAGCTACAGAATCAATGCAATCCTTGACATCAGTAGATTTATCAGCAATTCCCTATTACCATTTTGAAATAGGCGATTTTGCAGATTTTCCTCAGGTCATTATTTCGGCAACAGGTTACACAGGTTCAGGTGGCTTTGAAATTTACTGCAAAAATGACCAAGTTAAAACCATTTGGAATAAAGTTTTCGAAGCTGGTGCAGCTTTTGGAATTAAGCCAATTGGTTTAGCAGCGAGAGATACTTTGCGTTTGGAAATGGGCTTTTGTTTATACGGAAATGATATTAATGACAGCACCTCACCTATCGAAGCTGGTTTGGGATGGATTACCAAATTTAACAAAGAGTTTACCAATTCTGAAAATCTGAAAAAGCAAAAAGAAGTGGGAGTCTCGAGAAAACTAGTAGGTTTTGAAATGCAGGAGCGTGCTGTGCCTAGGCATGATTATGAAATTGTAGATGCTAAAGGAAATAGTATTGGTATTGTAACTTCAGGAACAATGTCGCCTTCACTTGGTGTTGGAATTGGTTTGGGGTATGTCACTGTTGACAATAGTACTGTTGGAAGTGATATTTTTATCCGAATCAGGAAAAATGACGTTCCCGCCAAAGTCGTAAAATTGCCTTTTTATAAAAAATAATAATTGAAAAATGTAGTCGTTTTATTATTGTTGCTGTTTTCAAAGCAGATTTTTGGGCAATCTAAAACGAATGCTTGTAGTACTTTATATAAAATTAACGAATTGGTTAAAGATTTTCATTATAGGCCTAAACCAATTAATGACAGTTTATCAGTTTATGTTTTTAACAATTTTATAAAAAAATTAGATGAAAGAAACATTTTGTTTATCGAATCTGAAATTAACATTCTTAAAAAACACAAATATAAATTAGACAATTATGTTAACAATTTAAACTGTGACTTTCTAAATGAATTTTATACCATTTATCAAAAAGCTATTACCCGACGTGCTAAAATTATAGAAACTATAAAAAAAGAAACCTTTCCTTTAAGTAGTGCTGAAATCATGAAGTCTTATAAAAAAGCATTACCCTATTTAAAAACGGAAGAAGAATTAAAAAGAATACTAAAAAAGAGAATGCTCTTTGATATATTAAATGAAATAGCACAAAGCAGCACAAATAAAGACTCATTAACAACTGTTTTTCCCAGTCTTTCAGAAACAATAAAACAAAAAATATTTAACGATTATACCTGCGAAGTATCGACAAACAACCTGACAATTGAGGATTTCTACAATCTCTTTATTAGCATTTATTGTTCTTATTTTGACCCTCATACAGCGTTTTTTTCTAACAATGAAAAATCAAATTTTCTTTCTTCAGTTAGTTCTGACAACTATACTTTAGGAATCACCCTTTCTATTAAAGAAAACAACTACTTGTCTATAGTTGAAATATTACCAGGCGGTCCAGCCTATTTTCTAGAAGAAATTGAACTAGGGGATCAAGTTATTAAAGTAAAATCGAAAGAAGAAGAATACTTTGTAAATTGCTTTAATTTTGAAAAAATAGTAAAAATTTTAAGTTCTAGTGAATTTAAAAATGTTTTTTTAACTATGAAGAAAAAAAGTGGAGAAGTTTATACTGTAAACCTCTTCAAACAAGTCATGAAAGATTATCAAAATAATGTTTATAGTTACATACTAGAACGCGATAATCAAAAAACGGGATACATCAAAATTCCTAGCTTTTATTCGACTTTAGAAAACGGAATGACAAATGTTAGTGATGATGTAGCCTTAGAAATTGCCAAACTAAAAGATGATAAAATTACTGGTTTAATTATTGATTTAGAAAACAACGGTGGCGGCTCTATGCAAGAAGCCATATTGCTCTGTGGTTTATTTGTAAACTCACCCTATTTATCACAAATTGTTACCAAAAAAAATCATAAAGAAATCATTGGTAACCAGAAACCAAAAAAAAGTTATTCGGGACCTATCATTATCTTAATCAATGGCTTATCAGCTTCTGCAAGTGAATTTTTTGCAAACGTAATGCAAGATTATAATTTGGCATTGATTGTAGGAACTAAATCTTTAGGAAAAGCCACAATACAAGAAATCATACCGTTAAAAGACGAAAAAGAGCAATTTTTGAAACTAACCATTGGAGAATTTTATCGAGTTACAGGTAAAACCAATCAATATTCAGGAATTACACCAGACATTGAGATACCTAGTTTGTTTGATGATCAAATGCCTAAGGAAAATAGTTTAACAACAGCATTTAAAAATGATAAAATTGAAAGCATCGTGGATACTAATAAATTTCCGATGAACGAAAAACAAAAACAAGCGATTTTAGAATATAAGCAACAGTCCAAAAACAATATAGAATTGCAAAAACACATTCAATTAAAAGCAACTTTAAATCAGTTCTTCATCTATAAATCAGTAGCCATACCGTTACAATTTAGTGCTGTTTTTAACTTTAATAAATTGAATGGATTTTCGAAAAAATGGAAAGAAATAGAAGCATTTGTTAAAACCCAATATCTTTTTAATATTAACAATACTAGTACTGATTTAAAAAAGATACAAACTAACAATTACTTAAAATCTATAAACAGTTCTCAAATTAAAAATTTAAAGAACAACTTTCGTGTCTTTGAATCCATAAAAATTATTCAAAGCTTAAAATAATAAGAATTCGATTTTGATGTAAAAATTGAATTTTGATATTGATATTGAAAAAGTTATTTTTGCAATCGTAAAAATAATTTTTGATTTTAGAAGTTAAAAAAAAATAAGAAATGGGAAGAGCTTTTGAGTTTAGAAAGGGCAGAAAAATGAAGCGTTGGTCAGCAATGGCAAAAGCATTTACCAGAATAGGTAAAGATATTGTAATGGCTGTTAAAGAAGGCGGACCAAATCCAGAAGCCAATTCAAGATTGCGAGCTGTAATACAGAATGCAAAAGCGGCTAATATGCCAAAAGAGAATGTTGAACGTGCCATCAAAAAAGCGACAGATAAAGACACCGCTAATTATAAAGAAGTTTTGTTTGAAGGATATGCACCGCATGGTATAGCATTATTAATAGAAACAGCAACTGATAATAACAACAGAACGGTTGCTAACGTAAGAAGCTATTTTAATAAATGTAACGGAACAATGGGAACGCAAGGTTCGGTTGAATTTATGTTTGATCATACTTGTAATTTTAGAATTCCAAAAGGAGAAATTGACCCAGAAGAATTAGAATTAGAATTAATAGATTTTGGTGCGGAAGAAGTTTTTGAGGACGAAGACGGAATTTTAATTTATGCTCCTTTTGGAAGTTTTGGAGCCATTCAAAAAGAATTAGAAAACAGAAAAATGGAAATTCTTTCTTCAGGTTTTGAACGGATTCCTCAAATAACAAAAAAACTTTCAGAAGCTGAAATGGCCGATGTAGAGAAATTAATTGAAAAAATGGAAGAAGATGATGACGTGATGAACGTATATCATACCATGGAGGAAAATTAATTAGTATAACTCTTCAAAAATGGTGTATTAAATTATAATTAAAAAAATCCCTTTTAAATATTAATTCATTATTTTTGAAAGATTTAAGATTATTTACTATGAAAAAATTATTTTTTCTTTTAGTTGTTTTTTCATTAACAGCTTCTGCTCAAATAGCATCGACTGATTCTACAATTACTATTAATGAAGAAAAAGTATTTCGTTCTACCGATGTAGATTTGAAACCTCAATTAAAGGAAGGAATGTATACCTTGTCAATGTTTATTAGTGACAATTTTAAATTTCCAGAGGCCATTAAAAATAAAAAGATAACCATATTTTCAAGCTTTATTGTAGAACCAGATGGCACTTTAACAAATATTAAAGCATTTCATGTTAATGTTAAAGAGTACCTTCCAACTACTGTAGTAAAAATAACTACTGAGAATGAAAAGATAAATCAATTGGATCAGATTGAATCAATGAAAGCAGAAACGGTTCGTGTTCTTAAATTATTTAAAAAAACATGGGTTCCTGCAACTAAAGAAGGTAAATCTGTTCGTTGTTTATATAACTACCCTATTAATTTTAATATTGAGTAAATTAGTCTTGTAAGTCTAGAAAATACAATAAATACAAAAACCAAAAAAGAAAGTCATAGACTCTCTTTTTTGGTTTTTGTATTTCACCCTTATTTATTAATAAAGCTTAAGTATTTTTTTTCTAAAATAAATATTATTTATTTAATATGTGATATTGAATAAGTCCATCTATAGGCCTTCTTAATACGTTTCCTAGTTGCATTCCGTGTTTGGTTAGGACAATTTGTAATTCTTCTTTTAAATAAAATGCAATGGATCCAATAAAATGAATTGGTACTTTTTTACAATTTTCATATTGAGAGATATAGTTTTCAACAAAATCTTCCATAGCTGCAAAAATGATTTTCTTACAAAACTCATTTTCTTTATGTTCAATTAAAAATTTTGCAAATGTTGCTAAATAAGCATTAGGATTTGGTTCCTTATATAAATTGTGTTTGATAAAATCCGCTTCTAAATTATAAGTTTCTTCAAATTTAGTAGCTAAAGCTTTTGGCATTTTATTAAAATAATATCCACGCAATAATTGTCTTCCAAATTGGTTTCCGCTACAATCATCCATGGCGATATATCCTAATGATTGTACTTTTTGATGTAAAACAGAACCGTCAAAATAACTACAATTAGAACCAGTCCCAAGTATACAAACAATTGCAGCTTCATCTTTAGGTGTTGTTGCATATACTGCTGCGTAGGTGTCTTCATGAACGGTAACAATTGCTTTTGGAAAATATTCTTGAAAAACTTCTGCAAGAAAATTTTTCATTCTATCGGTACCACATCCAGCACCATAAAAAAACAAATGTGAAACTTTATTTTTATTATGAGAAATATCAAATTTATCATTAAGACGAATAATAATTTCTTCTTTATCTAAAACCTCAGGATTAAGACCCAAAGTTTGAGCTGTAAACAAAACTTTTCCACTATCATCTATTGAAATCCAATCTGCTTTTGTGGAACCACTATCTACTAATAATTTCATTTTATTTTAGGATTTTATCCCGATACAAAGGGGTTAGAATTTAAGAATTTTCGTAAATGCTAAATTGATTAATACTAATTTTTTAATTGATAATTTCATAAAAAGAAAAAAAATATATTGTAATGTTCATGTGTAAACGTACATTAGTTTATTTGATTACAAAAAATGAAATTTAAGAACAAAAATCCCGTTAAGATAATAACGGGATTTTTATAAATTATATTATTTTAAGTTGGCAATGTGAACTGATAAATCAATTAATTTACTTGAATATCCGTACTCATTATCATACCAAGATATTAATTTGAAAAATGTTGAATTTAAACCAATTCCTGCAGTAGCATCAACAATTGAAGTTCTTTTATCAGAAATGAAATCTTGAGATACAACAGCATCTTCAGTATATCCTAAAATACCTTTCATTGTAGTTTCAGAAGCTTTCTTTAGAACAGCCATAATTTCTTCATAAGAAGTTTCTTTAGCTACTTTTACGGTTAAATCTACTGTAGAAACATCGGCAGTAGGCACACGGAAAGCCATACCTGTTAATTTTCCGTTCAATTCTGGAATAACTTTTCCAACTGCTTTTGCAGCACCTGTTGATGACGGAATGATATTTATGCTAGCAGCACGACCACCTCTCCAGTCTTTTCTAGAAGGACCATCAGCTGTCATTTGAGTTGAAGTTGTAGCATGAACTGTTGTCATTAAAGCTTCTACAATTCCAAAATTATCATTTATAACTTTAGCTAATGGAGCCAAACAGTTTGTGGTACATGAAGCATTAGAAACCACTAAATCAGAAGCTTTTGCAGTTTCGTGGTTTACTCCCATTACAAACATAGGGGCATCTGCAGATGGAGCAGATATGATTACTTTTTTAGCACCACCTTTAATGTGCTCACTAGCAGTTTCGATTGTAGTAAAGATACCCGTACATTCTGCAACTACATCAACATCAACTTCGTTCCATTTTAAATCAGCAGGATTTCTTTCCGCTGTAATACGGATATTTCTTCCGTTGACAAACAATTTCCCTTCTTTTACTTCTACAGTTCCGTTAAAACGACCGTGAACAGAATCGTATTTTAATAAGTACGCTAAGTGATCTACATCTAATAAATCATTAATGGCTACTACTTCTACATTATCTCTATTGAATGATTCTCTGAAAACAATTCTTCCAATTCTTCCGAAACCGTTTATTCCTAATTTTACTTTTGACATTTTAATTTAATTTTGGTTATTGTTGCTTTATTTTTTTAATATTTCTTGTTTAAATTGACATTATATCTGAAACGCGAAGCAATTCTCTGTCAATTTCAGTGTGTCCTTTTATAGCTTGTTCTAATGGAGTTAATGCTATTTTATCGTGTATTAAACCAACCATAAGGTTTGATTTTCCTTCTAACAAAGATTCAACTGCTTTTACCCCCAGTCGACTTGCAAGAACTCTATCAAAACAAGAAGGAGCGCCACCACGTTGCATGTGGCCTAAAACAGAAACTCGAACATCATATTCAGGCAAATTGGCTTCTACATAATCTTTAAGCTCAAAAACACTTTTACCAATTTTGTCTCCCTCAGCAATTACAACTATACTAGATGATTTTCCTGAAGCTTTACTTTTTTTAAGTGAATCTAATAATCGTTCTAAACCCATATCTTCTTCGGGAATTAGAATTTCTTCAGCTCCTGCACCAATACCCGCATTCAAAGCAATATGTCCAGCATCACGTCCCATAACTTCTACAAAAAATAATCTATTGTGAGAACTTGCGGTATCACGGATTTTATCAATTACATCTACTACAGTATTTAGTGCGGTATCATAACCTAAAGTATGACTAGTACCAAAAATATCATTATCGATTGTCCCAGGAATTCCCATTACAGGAAAACCATATTCTTTATTAAAAACTTCAGCCCCAGTAAAACTACCATCACCACCTATAACTACTAATGCGTCTATTCCTGAAGCAACAAGCTGACTGTGGGCTTTTTTACGACCTTCAACAGTCATAAACTCTTTTGATCGTGCGGATTTAAGAATAGTTCCTCCTTTATTCACAATATTGTGAACAGATCTTGGTCCCATATCTTTAAAATCCCCTTCTATCATTCCTTGATAGCCTCTATATATTCCTACACAATCTATATTATGATAGGCACAAGTTCTAACTACTGAGCGAATTGCAGCATTCATCCCTGGAGAGTCACCACCAGAAGTTAAAACTCCAATTTTTGAAATTAACTTTGACATTTTTATTAAATTAAAATGTAAATCTAACAAACATCTATCATATTAGAGATAGTGATTATAATTAATTTGTATAGCATTATGATTTCAAACGTTTTTGTTAATAAGTTTTTGTTAGCTTCATTTATTTTATACTAGTATTTTGCGTTTTTAGCGAAAATATGTTTAAATAATTTACAAATATGTAAAATATTTAAATTGAAAAGATAATACAAGTATAATCATTCTGACTTTTTATTCCTCTTTAGTAGGAATAGCGTCTGAATTTGTTTTAGGCAATACAGGCTCATTTTTATTGTTTCCTTTCGGGTTAATGTCGTCAGGTAACAGATTAGAATCTTCTATATTTGTTGGGGTTTTAGTTGGAGTTACTTTTTCGATGGTTTGATTTTTAAAAATCTTATGTAATAATTCTTTAAAAGTATCAAAATCTACTTCATATGAAATACCAATTCCTTGAGTGTAACCAATACTTTGTCCTATTAAATTAATATCATTTTCTCTATTAAATCCTCGAAGATTTAACGTTCCATCTTCATTAACTCTATATTGAATTTCGATATCGCCTACAATAGCAGATTCATTTATTCCTCCTACTGGAACTCCTAATTTACCATTTATTGAAATTCGCTCGTTAATTTTTGTAGAAACTGTAACTCCTACTCTACCATCAGTTTGCGCCCCAGGGTTCCTATTTGCAGAAACTATATTTACTCCTACTGAAATTTTAGATTCATTATCTTTAAATATATTTCCAAAAACATCTCCAAATTTTTCATATAAGTTGTTCGTTATTGATGATTGATCTATTCCATCAACTGCTAAAAAACCTCCTGTAGATAATAGTATTAGAGCTTGCTTTTGTCTAAAGTCTCTATCATCTAATTTAGTTTGAATTTGAGATCTTAAAATTGGACTCAAACTGGGGAAATTTATATTAAAATCAGGGTCAGGATTGCTTAAATTACCTTTCAATCCAATTACTACCTCTAAATCTACTTTTCTATTAAAAGTAGTATTGTCTAATAAAACAGATGGATTTGCGGTAGTTTTGTAAATGGCATCTAAATTTAAAATCGCTTTCATTGGATCACCTTCCCAAACAACAGTTCCTCCTTTTTTAATATCAAATTTTTTATTGATAAGCCCTCCATATTTAAAGTTGTAAGTTCCTTCAAAAGCTTGAAAATCTCCCCACATATTAAACTTTCCTAGTGTGTTAATTTTAAATAATAACGAACCAAATCCTTTTCCTTTCATACCATGTCCTGAATTTCGATCTAATATTACTTCAACTTCAGCATTTGGGTTAATATCAAAATCAAATTCCAACTCTAAGCCTTGATAATTTCTAACAATAACCTTTTTATCAGTGTTTAAATTGTACTTTTCATCAAATGTTTTAAAATGAAAATTACTATTACTGCCTATTACTTCTTTATCATTAATTGGAATTTTCATTGAAGTTCCCTTTTCTGATTTTGCATTCACTTTTATAAATAGAGCATTTGTTGGTCCTTTTATGGTGGCATATCCGTCTATAAATGCCGTTCCGAAATAAGCTGCATCTTCGCTATCTTTAGTGTCTAATGCTAAAAATCTGTTTGAATTTATATTTAAATCTAATTTCCAATCTGAAAAATTTTTGTGTCCTATACTTCCGTTTAATTTTCCTTCTGTATTGAATTTAGAATCTTTTAAAATTGCGTTTCTAAATAAAAATTTACTTTCCGTTACGTCTACTACTGCATTGTCCTCAATATTGTAATCCGCATTTAGGTAGGGAATTTTTAGACCTGCTTTTTTAACAAAAAGTCTTCCATTTATGTCTAAATCATTTATTTCGCCTCGAATATTTGACTTTCCAGAAGCAAAACCTCTAATATTTGAAATAACTTCTCCTCCTAAAGGACTTAAAATTCCTAAATTGAAACTTTCTAAATTTAAATCTAAATCTAAACTAGTAGTGTTATTTACAATTTCTATTTCTCCATTTGCTGAAAAAGATTCTACATTTTCGTTTTCTAAAACTGAATTGAGATTGAATTTTTTGAAACTTTCATCTCCTTCGATATCTAAATTGAGGCTTCCCAAAGCAATATTGTTAATGCTGAAATTATCAATCTGTATGGATGATGTAGGTTGGTATATGGTGTTTATTTGTTTAAGACTTACACTTCCATTTAAACTTCCGTCTAGCTTAAACTTTTCAACAGTAGGTAAAATTTTATTAATTTCGACATTCTGAAAATCTAATTTTAAATCCTTATAGGCCAAATCTTTCAACTCTCCCATCAACTCAATTTTTTGATTTTCATGAGACATAACTACATTCTCAATTGAAAAATTCTTAAGTGCTTTATCAAAAACAATCTTGTTTTTTAAATCTTCATTTTCATTTAAAAACCATAAATAATCTTTGAACTTAAGTTCTGATTTTTTAATTCCTACAACACTCTTTCCTTCTTTATTAATAGTATGGTATAAATTTAAATTGTAATAATCTTGAGATGCATTACCGCCTTTAAACTCTGATCGAAGAAACAATGTATCTTTAGTGGTTACATTTATTAAACTAAAATCATTCACTTTATAATATTTTGTTTTTATACTATCAAGTTGAATATACGTATTATATAGTGGGTTTTTATTGTCAATTTTTATAGCTAAATTATGAAATGAATTGGAGTATGCATCAATTTCTGGCGAATTAAAATTGAGTTTAAATTCATCATTATCAGAATTAATATTTCCTTTAAAGACTGTGTTTTTACCTATATTAATTCCGGGGTAAAACACTTCAATAATTTTATTGTAAATGGCAAAATCGAATTTAAGGAATTGCCCTTTTATGATTTTATTTGGATTGTAATTCGCATAAAGACTTCCGAAAGAGTTCTCAAGCATTTTTTGAAGCTGATTTACTTTGAATTTCCCTACTACTTTTCCCTCTATAATATCAGGTGAATTAATAGTTATGGTTCTCAGCAAATCAGAATCGAAACTAGAATTTATAGTGAAATCATCAAAATAGTAAGTGTCTTTATTGTTTTGATAGGATGTTTCGTTTATGTAGATATCTCCAACTAAATTATCTAAACTGTTACCAGAAACATTCATTCTAATATCACCTTTAAAAACAGAAATGGTGTCTTTTGTTACTAATTTTAGATTTTTTAAATTAGCATAATCAATCTTAGTATGAAAATTATAACCAATATCTTTTTTGCCTAAATTTACAAGTCCATCAAAATCCATAAACAAATTGGGATCATTTATAAATACTTTACCTTTAAAAATAGGATCTTTAAAATTTCCGTCTACAATAATTTTAGAATAATCATAATCTTTATATTGTAATTTGTAAATATCACCTGAGAAAGTGGTGTTTAAATATTTTTGTTTAAAACCTTTTCCATCTACATCTAAATTTAAAGATACTTTGCCTAAATCTTTCTTATTCAAAAACGCACCAATATTAAATTGTTCTAAAATTATATTTCCAGTATAAGTAGCATTATCAATGTTGTTTATATTATTCATCATTAATTTCGATTGAATATTACCTAAAGCGGTAGTCATATAAAAATCGGCTTTGATATAAGTGGTTGTTATTTCCGATTTTCCTATGAAATTAAATTGACCAATTTTTTTTAAACTAGAAGGTAATTTTTTTCCTAAAATATTTGGTAATAAGGCAACGAGGTTATCATAATTAGAAGATACTTTATCAAAACTACCTTTCATATAAAATCGCTGACCGTTTTTTCCAAAAAGATTTTTAAAATTTACGTTCCCAATAATTTGAGATTTTTTTCCATCAATTAAATTCAGATTTTTAGCAACAATATCATTCAGAGTACCTTTTAATAGTGCTTTGAAAGTAAAAAATTGATCTTTTCCTATTTCATTATAAAAATAATGAATATCATTTGTAGATAATGAAGCTTGATCTACATCTATTAAAAAATGAACTTTATTATTAAAATCATGAAAATCTTCCCTAATGTAATTTAAACGGACATTTCCTTTCAACAAAGAATGAGTGGTAGTGACATCTAAATTATCAAGAAGTATATGTGTTTTTGTATATGAAAATTGGGACGAAAGGTTTTTAACAAATAAACCTCTATGGTCTTGAAAGGACATTTTTTCGATAGTTGTTGAAACATTGGGTCCATGAATTTTAAAAGAGCTCATGTTTGCGTTTAACTTTGTAAAATCGACATCTTTAGGAATTTTCCTGTTTTCATCAATAAGAATGAACCTGCTATTAGTTATATAAGCATTATTTGCGGTTAGTAAAAATTTCTTTTTTGAAGGCTTACCTGAATCAAAAGATGCAATAAATTTATCGAGATTGGTTTCATGTTCACCTTTATAAGTTTTCATGTTCAAGGTCAAAACATCTAATCTAATATCTCCAAAATGCAAATCTCCAGAAGTTAATTTTTTAAAATCTAAAACATTGGTATTTATTCTTTTAGCGTAAATTAATGTGTCTTTATGATGATCAAAAATTAAAATTCTTTTTAGTTTAACACCTCCAAAAACGGTAATACTAATCTGTTCGATATTGATATTGGTTTTGTAGCTTTTGTTAATTTCAGCTGTTGCATATTGTGCAATCTTAGTTTGAACAAATGGTAGCGTTAATGCAATACCTAATCCTAACAAAAGTAGAACCAGTAGGAGAAGAGAACGAAATACTATTTTTTTTAATCTTTTAATTCGTGTTGCTATTTAAATTTATTCCTGAAATTTCAATATTGATAAGGAAAGTAGAAGCCTTTTAATAAAAAAATCTTTAATTTTGGCTTCGCTGTAAAAATAAAATTTTTAAATCGGTTTATCAAATATAAATCAAAAATCGTGCTCTTTTATGCAACATGAAGCAGTTTTTATACTTGCCATCGAAAGTTCTTGCGATGATACCGCTGCTGCTGTATTGCAAAACGATAAAGTATTATCAAATGTTGTGGCCAATCAGCTCATTCATAATCAATATGGAGGTGTTGTTCCAGAGTTAGCTTCGCGTGCACATCAGCAAAATATTGTACCCGTAATAGATGCTGCTTTAAAGGTAGCAAATATTAATAAAGAGCAGCTTTCGGCTATTGCATTTACGCAAGGACCTGGACTTATGGGATCTTTACTTGTAGGGAGTTCGTTTGCTAAATCAATGGCATTAGCTTTAAATATTCCATTAATTGCAGTCAATCATATGCAGGCTCATGTTTTAGCTCATTTTATTGATGAAGAAGGATTCGACAAACCTAGTTTTCCTTTTATAGCATTAACCATTTCTGGCGGACACACTCAAATTATAAAAGTCAATTCTTTTTTTGATATGGAAATTATTGGCGAAACTACTGATGATGCCGTAGGTGAAGCTTTCGATAAAAGTGCTAAAATACTAGGATTACCCTATCCTGGCGGACCTTTAGTAGATAAATATGCTCAATTAGGAAATCCTAAAGCCTTTACTTTTACAAAACCTAAAGTACCTGGATTAGATTTTAGTTTTTCAGGATTAAAAACGGCGATTTTGTATTTTATTCAAAAGAAGACCTTTGAAAACCCAAATTTTATTGAAGAAAATTTAAATGATATTTGTGCTTCAATTCAGCATACGATTATTGAAATTTTAATGGATAAATTACAACTAGCGGTTGCAACAACTGGAATTAAACAAATTGCAATTGGAGGTGGTGTTTCGGCTAATTCGGGAATTAGGAAAACATTGAAAGAAGCTGAACAAAAATTCGGATGGAAGACCTATATTCCAAAATTTGAATACACAACAGATAATGCTGCAATGATTGGAATTGTAGGTTATCAAAAGTTTTTATTAGGAAAATTTGAAACTTCTGATGTAGTTTCGAAAGCAAGAATACAATTTTAAATATGCAATTATTTTATAATCCAGCCATTAACGAGACCTCTGAATTCTTTTCTTTTGACCGAGAAGAAAGTAAACATATTATTAAAGTATTACGTAAAAAAGATACAGATATATTATTTGTAACTAATGGATTAGGTTATTTATTTAAAACAGAAATTACTTTAGCATCTGACACAAAATGTACCGTGAAAATTGTTTCTATTGAAAAAGCGCCAACACCAAAATATCAGTTGCATTTAGCGGTTGCGCCAACAAAGATGAATGATCGATACGAATGGTTTTTAGAAAAAGCCACTGAAATAGGAATTACTGAAATTACTCCTATTATTTGCGACCATTCTGAAAGAAAAATAATAAAGACCGATAGATTTGATAAAATTATTCAATCTGCAATGAAGCAATCGAATCAATTGCATTTACCCAAATTGAATGAGCCAATTTTGTTTAAAGACTTTATAAAAATTAAAAATAAAGATCAATTATATATTGCACATTGCGAGGAAACCAACAAAAAATTACTAAAAGACGTTTTGAAACCTAATGAAAACGCAACTATTTTAATAGGTCCTGAAGGGGATTTTTCTGAAAAAGAAATTCAACTTGCTTTAGAACACAAATACATTCCTGTATCTTTGGGAAACACTAGATTACGAACTGAAACCGCTGCTATCGTAGTATGTCATAGTATTGCTTTTGTAAATGAATCATAGAAAATGAAAAAGGTTTATTATTTATTGCTTCTCTTAATTGTAACTATTGCCAGTTCGCAAGAAATTGCTTTACTTAAATACAATGGTGGCGGCGATTGGTATGCAAATCCTACTTCACTTCCCAATTTAATAAAATTTAGCAATCAGAATAATAATACAAGAATAAAACCAAAACCCGGCTTAGTTGAACCTAGTAGTCCTGACTTATTTTCCTATCCTTTTATACACATGACGGGACACGGTAATGTAGTTTTTAGCGATTCCGACATCATAAATCTAAGAAATTACATGACCTCGGGAGGTTTCTTGCATATTGATGACAATTATGGAATGGATGAATATATTAGGAAAGAAATAAAAAAAATATTTCCAAATATTCCTCTTGTAGAAATTCCGTCTACTCATGCTATTTTTCAAAAACCCTATTCTTTTCCAACAGGAATTCCGAAAATTCATGAACATGATGGAAAGCGACCACAAGCTTTTGGTATTTTTATTGAAAATAGATTGGTGATGCTTTATACTTTTGAAACCGATTTAGGTGATGGATGGGAAGATGTTGAAGTTCATAATGACCCTACAGAAGTAAGATTAAAAGCTTTAAAAATGGGTGCAAATATTTTAAATTATATTTTTATTAACTAATCTCGATTAATTATGAACTCAAAAATTATTGCTAGTGGCATTTTAAGAGCTCTAATTGTAGTTGTTACAGCTATTTTAGTTCTGTTTTTATTCTATAAAATCCAGTCTGTAATTATTTACCTCATCGTTTCATTAGTACTGACCTTAATAGGAAATCCAATTTTAGATTTTTTAAAAAGGAGATTAAAATTCAAGCATATTTTTGCCACAATAACCACTTTATTATTTTTTATATTAATTATCTCGGGAATTATAATGCTTTTTATTCCTTTAATCATTGACCAAGGACAAAATCTAGCACTTTTGAATATTAACGAAATAGAAAAAAATAGTCTTCAATTAATACAACAAATTAGCGTTTTTCTTGAAAGTCACAACATTGATGCTTCAAAAATCATGAAAGAAGGAAATCTAATTTCTAAATTTAACTTAGAATTTATTCCTAATTTTCTAAATTCATTGATAGGTATTCTGAGCAGTTTTGGAATGGGAATAGCATCTGTTCTATTTATTACATTCTTTTTTCTTAAAGACAGGCAATTAATGGTTGAGGGATTGAAACAGTTAATTCCTGATAATCACGAAAGTCAAATTCTAAATTCATTTAACAAAATAAACCATTTATTATCTCGATACTTTATTGGACTTTTACTGCAACTATTTATTGTTTTTATTCTTTATGCTATAGTATTATTGTTTTTTGGAATTGAAAATGCAATTATTATTGCTTTTTTATGTGCCATTTTAAATATCATACCATACATTGGACCCTTAATCGCATCTATTTTAGCAGCTATTCTAACGATGATGAGTAATCTTGGAGGCGATTTTCAAACACAAGTTTTTCCATTGGTAATTTATGTTTTAGTAGGTTTTTGGATAGTACAAGTCATTGATAATAATGTTTCACAACCATTGATCTTTTCTAAAAGTGTAAGTTCACATCCTTTAGAAATATTTTTAGTGATTTTAATTGCAGGTTTCCTATTCGGAATAGTAGGAATGATAATAGCTGTTCCTACATTTACTATTATCAAAGTTATTGCAAAGGAATTTTTTCCTGAAAATAAAATTGTACTGTTGCTAACAAAAAATATTTAATTGATTATTTTGGCTTTTAAAGTGATTATAATTTTTAATCTATAAAAAAACCGTCTCGTTTTGAAAAATGAGACGGTTTTTTTTACAATTTCTTAATAGTATTATTTGAATACAACTCCAAATTTAGCAGCTTCAGCTTTTGCCTGAGGAATTAAGCTTTTAATTTTTGCAATTCGGGTTGCATCAGATGGGTGTGTACTCAAAAACTCTGGTGGAGCACCGCCATTAGATTTAGCTGACATTCGTTCCCAAAACCCTATTGCAGTTTCAGGATTATAACCAGCAATTGCCATTAATGTCAATCCTATCATATCGGCTTCGCTTTCGTGGCTTCTGCTAAAGGGCAACATTCCCCCATATTGAGAACCTAATCCGTAGGCTTGTTGCCACAGTTTTTGGTTTTCTTCACTTTGCCCACCTGTAGCTACTGCAACTCCTACTGCTCCTAATTGTTGTAGTTGAGCAGCACTCATTCGTTGGGCACCATGATTGGCTAATGCATGTGAAACTTCATGTCCCATAACTGTTGCTAAACCAGCTTCGTCTTTTGTTATTGGAAGAATTCCTGAATAAACTACAATTTTACCACCTGGCATACACCAAGCATTTATGTCTTTACTATCAACTAATTTATATTCCCACTTGTAATCGTTTAAATAGCCAGGATATCCATTTGCATTAAGGTATTTTTCGGCAGCTACTTTTATTTTTAATCCCACGTTTTCAACTCTTTTTGCATCAGCAGTACCCGTAATTACTTTGTTTTCATTCAAAAAAGTAGAATACTGTTGAAATGATGTTGGAAATAATTGTGAATTAGAAACAAAATTTAAGTTCTTTTTTCCAGTAAATGGATTTTTAGAACATGAAAAAATTAATCCTACAACGCCTATTATAATTATATATTTTTTCATATCTATTTATTAAAATTTAAACAAAAATACAATCCTTTCAAAAATTAAAGTTGTAAAATAATATCAAATTATTTCATATTTTTAAGATATCAAATTCCAATTATATGTATTTCAGTAAAATTCTTATCAACAATAAAACTTTTAGTTGCAATTGAAGCTTTGCTTATAGTGATTTGTTCTTTATCTATCATTATTTTTTTAACTTTAAATGGTAAACCATGAAAATTAATTTTAAAATTAGTGTAATTTGTATCGAACTTCCCTTCCTTATGTTGTTTAATAATTAACTCAGTATCTTTACCTGTTAAATTAAATGTAGCTAGACTAAATCGCCCTTTATTATAATCGTATCCATCTTGTGCGTCTTCATAGAGTACCGATTTTTCTTTTCCATTTTTAAAATAAACGTCTAAAGTAATTTCTTCAAACTCTAATTCTCCAACATATTGTTGAATTGGATATTTTGGAATAATAGCACCTTCTTTTACAAAAATCGGAATTTGATCAAAGTCAGTTTGCACCCATAATTCTCTTTTTCCTGCAACTAATTCATTAGTCCAATAATTATACCAATTCCCTGAAGGCAAATACATACGTCTACCCATGGCATTTGGTTCTAATATAGGACAAACTAAAATTTGATTTCCAAAAATAAATTCGTCATTTCTATATTGTGTATGATGATCAGCTTGGTCATAATAGACCAAAGGTTTTAACATTGGTACTCCATCATTTATATATTCCCAAAACATGGTATATAAATAAGGAAGCAATTGATAACGCATTTCAACGAACTTTCTTGTTATATTAATTACTTCCTCATCAAATGACCAAGGTTCTTGATCTCCATGATCACCTGAGGAGTGTGTTCTACAAAAAGGGTGAAAAACTCCTAATTGTATCCAACGCGCATATAATTCGCCGGTTGGCTGTTCTGCAAAACCTCCTATATCAGAACCTGTAAAACCCATTCCAGATATAGACATTCTTTGTGCTTGAATATTTGCTATCCATAAATGCTCCCATGAAGCAACATTATCTCCAGTCCAAGAGGACGTATAACGTTGTGCTCCTGAATATGCCGATCTCGTAATAACAAATGGTCTTTTTGGATAAGCAAATCGTTTTACACCATGATACGTTGCACGAGCCATTTGCGTTCCATAGATGTTATGTGCTTTTCTATGGCTACATGGATTACCATCATAGTCATGACGAACATCCATTGGAAATGTTTTTCCTGGAACATCCATAACAGCTGGTTCATTCATATCATTCCATACCCCCTTGACACCTATGTCAGAAATCAATTCTTTAAATAAATCTGCCCACCATTCTCTAACTTCTGGATTGGTATAATCTGGGAAATTACATTCTCCAGGCCATACTTTCCCTTTCATGTAAGGACCATCGGCTCTTTTACAAAAATAATCTTTTTCTAAAGCTTCTTTGTATACCCAATAGTCTTTATCAATTTTTATTCCTGGATCTATAATAACAATTGTTTTAAAACCGTCTTCTGCTAATTCTGCAACCATTCTCTTAGGGTCTGGAAAATATTCCTTGCTCCAAGTAAAACATCTAAAACCTTCCATGTAATCTATATCTAAATAAATAGCATCACAAGGAATTTTTAATTCTCTAAATTTACTAGTAACCTCCTTAACTTTACTTTCTGGAAAATAGCTCCATTTGCATTGGTGATATCCTAAAGCCCAAAGCGGGGGTAATTCTGGTTTTCCTGTTAAATGAGTATAAGTGGTAACCACATCTTGCATTTGAGGACCATAAATAAAATAATAATTCATCTCTCCTCCTTCAGCCCAAAAACTTGTTACATTTCTTCTTTCGTGACAAAAATCAAATGTAGATTTAAAAGTATTGTCAAAGAAAACTCCGTAGGAATGATTATTTTGCAAACCTATATAAAAAGGGACTACTTTATACAAGGGCTCCTGATCTTTATGAAAAGCATATTGATCAGTAGCAAAGTTCTCTACTCTTTTTCCTTTTAAATTCATTTGTGTTGCTTTGTCGCCTAGGCCATAAAAACTTTCACCATCTTTAGATGCTTTACTCATTTTTACAATATTTCCTCCAAAATGGTAGCTTTCTTCCCAATGAAAACCTAATTCGTCTTCTAGAATACTGTGACCATTTAAATCTGTAATTAAAATTCTTAGATCTTCTTTCTGAACTTTACAAATAACTTTATTAGTTTGAATGTTATAGCAGTTTATGTCTTCAGTAACCTCTAGAAAATTATAACCATGCGACTGTTTTTTATCTATTGCATACGAAAAATCTTTACTGAAATATCCTTTTGTAGTATATCGAAAACGAATTAGGCTATCGCGTAGCACTGTAACTTTTAGAATAACATTATTATCAGTGTAGAAATAAACACTATCAACTTCTTTTTTAAAATCAACGATTTTCGTTGGGTATAAATCACCTTTGTATTCTAATTCGGTATTTGTAATCATAATTATAAATTAAATTCAGAAACCCATTTTTTAAAGGGTTTAGTAAGTTTCAAACTTACAAAATTTGTTTGGGTATGCTTTGATATTTCGTTGTTTTTTTACGAAAACGTTATCGAATGTTTATTCTTTTATGACATTTTAAAAACCGTTACACTTAAAGGAGGTAAAACCAAAGCGGCGGAAAAATCACGACCATTCCAAGGATCAGCTTCAATTTTTATTGCTTTTGAATTACCAACACCGCTTCCTCCATATATAATGTCATCACTATTGAAAATTTCTGTAATCTTTCCTTTTTTAGATAATCCAATACGGTAATTCTCTCTTGTTACTGGAGTAAAATTACACACAATAATTAAATCATCCTTAGGATTATGCCCTTTTCGGATATAAGACATTACTGCATTTTGATGATCCGAATAATTTATCCATTCGAAACTTTCCGGACTAAATTGTTTTTCATGAAGAGCTGGATATGTTTTATATAAAGCATTCAAATCAGTAATCACTTTTTTAATGCCATTATGAAAATCATATTGGAGTAAATGCCAATCTAAGCTTCCCTCAAAATTCCACTCACTACTCTGTCCAAATTCAGCTCCCATAAACAATAATTTTGTTCCTGGATGCGTAAACATATAGCCATATAATAACCTAAGATTGGCAAATTTTTGCCATTCGTCTCCAGGCATTCTTCCTGCAATAGATTTTTTACCATAAACTACTTCATCATGCGATAAAGGCAACATAAAATTTTCAGAAAAAGCATAAGTCATAGAAAAAGTCAGGTCATTTTGGTGGTATTTTCTATAAATGGGCTCTTTCTGGAAATACTGTAAGGTATCATGCATCCAGCCCATCATCCATTTCATTCCAAAACCTAGACCTCCTACAAATGTTGGTCTAGAAACCATAGGGAAAGAAGTGCTTTCTTCAGCAATGGTCTGCACGCCTTCAAAATTAGAATATACTGCTTCATTAAAATCTTTTAAGAAACTAATTGTGTCTAAATTTTCTCTTCCTCCAAAAATATTTGGCTCCCACTCTCCTTCTTCTCTAGAATAATCTAGATACAACATTGAAGCAACAGCATCTACACGAAGTCCATCTACATGATAATGTTGCAACCAAAATATAGCATTACTTATTAAAAAAGAACGTACTTCATTTCTTCCGTAATTAAATACTAAACTTTTCCAATCAGGATGGTATCCTTTTCTTCTATCTGGATGTTCAAAAAGATTAGAACCGTCAAAAAATCCTAATCCATGTGCATCATCAGGAAAATGAGAAGGAACCCAGTCTAAAATTACGCCAATGCCAGCTTGATGTAATTTATCAACCAAAAGCATAAAATCTTGAGGTTTGCCAAATCGAGATGTTGGTGCAAAATAACCTACCAATTGATATCCCCATGAGGGATCATATGGGTATTCCATTATTGGCATAAACTCTACATGGGTAAAACCTGTTTCTTTTACGTAGTTTACTAAATCTTCAGCAAATTCTACATAAGTCAAAAATTTACCTTCAGCATTGCGTTTCCAAGAACCCAAGTGCACTTCATAAACAGAATATGGTTTGTCTAATCCATTTTTATCTTTTCTGTTATCCATCCAAGACTTATCTTTCCATTTATAGTCTAAATCCCAAATGACAGATGCAGTATGTGGCGGGTGCTCACAATATAAAGCAAATGGATCTGCTTTTTCTGTGATAATTCCATTATTATTAGATTGTATTTTATATTTGTAGGTCGTTCCTTTTTCTAATCCCGGAATAAATCCTTCCCAAATTCCTGATGAATCCCAACGAACCTGTAATTGATGTTCCCCTTGAATCCAATAATTAAAATCTCCAACTACAGAAACTGAACGAGCTGAAGGTGCCCATACTGCAAAGTATACCCCTTTTACTCCATTAACTTCTATAAGATGTGCTCCAAGTTTTTCATATAATCTAAAATGTTTTCCTGCTTTGAATAAATCGATATCGAAATCGGTTAAAAGCGAATAGGATTGTACTTTATTCATGATGATTTGTCCTTTACTCATTATATTATTAATTTAATTTTCATTAGCTAATACCCAATCATCTTGAAAGGGTATAAAATTTTGTATTATAAAGAAGTTAAAATTATTTAAAATTCATAATACTAGCAATTCCCGTTAACGGAATTACAGCCCAACGTGGTCTTGAATTTAGTTCATAACCCAGTTCATAAACCGCTTTTTCAAGTAGACAATATTTTAATAAAAAATCTATCTCTTTACGATAACCAATATTTAAATTACCTGACTGTGCAACTTCTGTATACGTTTGAATAAAAACGCCTACAAAATATTTAAACAAAATTTCTCCTGCTTGAAAAAGTTCTTTTTGTTCATAAGGATATTTGTCTTTATTATTAAAAATTGTAGCATAAATAGCATAATGAAAAGAACGAAACATTCCAGCTACATCTTTTAAAGGTGGTTGTTTTACTTTTCTATCTCGAATAGTACTTTCTGGTTCCCCTTCAAAATCTAAAATAACAAAGTCTTCCCCATTTACTAACACTTGACCCAAATGATAATCGCCATGAATGCGAATGCGTTCAGATTTCATTTTTGTCCAATCGAAATCAAGGAATAGTTTTCTGATTTCTTTTTTATTATCTAAAAACTGATTGGCTAATTCTAGTGCTAATCCATCAAGTTTATGAAGATTATTTTCTAGAATATTCAATCTATTTTGAAATTGGTAGGTCAATCTGTTTTTCAACCAGACTGAATAATCTCCATTATAAGTTATTGGTGTAAATGCGGTATCATAAACATCTCCTCCAAGTGCAATATGCATTTCAGCAGTTCTGGTAGCCAAAGTTTGAATTCGAGTAAAAACATTCAAACCAGCCCAATCAATAATTTCATGTGGAACTTGGTTTAGCTCTAATCTTTTAAACAATTCAATATCAGGTAATTTATTGATTTTTATTTTCTTGTTTTTTAGATTATCAAAAATCCGATCCGTTTCTGTTAACATATATTGCCACGCATCTCCCTGATTAGGAACTAATTCCTGCATTAAACCTAAAGTAATATTTCCGTCAGCTAAAACTACACTAATACTTCCAGTATAAGCTGGTGAACTTTTAAAATCCATACGTTCTGTTAGAAAACGACTGATTTCATAATCGGGATTTGTACTGATGTAAATTCTTCTAAAAATTTTTAAAACTAATGTATTGTTATAAATTATAGAAGTATTGCTTTGTTCTACTCCCATAAATTTAGAACTCTTATAAACCTTATCTTCCAGTTTTATTCCCTTGTGAAATTTAACTTTAGAATCTGAATTTTCCCCTGATGAAACGATATTATCAAACAGTAGTTTTCTAAAATCTTCTTGATGTAATGCATCAACCAAAAAACCCTCTTGACCATTCATTTTTACAGGAGCAATAATGGTATTGGTATCCAGTTCCGATTCTGACATGAAGCCTAGTGGCATAAAATAATTCTGAAAAAAAGCTTCTTTAAAGTTTACTTCTAACAAAACACCATAATAAGTGTTGTTTTTTGAAGTAATTTTAAATGAATCTACCACTTCAATATATTTTAAAGTACTCGCTTTCCCTCCATACCATCTTTTATTAATGATATAGTTCTCTAAAATATCTGAAGAAAAAACTTTTACAAATTCTTCGTCTTCAAAAGCATTTTTCCAATCGGTTTTAAATACAAATGGGTTTTGAAATTCATCTTCATTAATTTTATTTTCCATATCTATTTTTGAATTTTAAATAAATGAAAGGGTAATTCAGGATTCAACTCAACATAATTCCACTCCTTATTCCAATCATAAGTATTACCTGTAATTAAATCGATTACTTGAATTGGTTGTCTTCCAATATAATCTAATGGCATTCTGACCATTGCTTGGCTTTGGTTATAAGAATTTAAACTAACAATCATTAAAGTTTCATTAAGTTTATCATCATCATATTTATAATAGGCCATGACTTGGTCATTATTGGTATCACAAAAAACAATATTATTAGTTTGTTGTAATGATATTTGCTCTTTTCTAATTGCATTAATTCGTGTAATGACTGTTGTTATTTTGTTTTTTTTATCCCAATCCCATTTAAAATATTCATATTTCTCAGAATTTAAATACTCTTCTTTTCCAGGTGCCATTGGTGTACAAACCATTAGTTCAAAAACAGGCCCGTAAATTCCAATATTGGAACTTAAAGTAGCAGCAAGAAAATACTTTTGTAAATGTACTGATTCACTTCCTCCTTGAAGAGAAAAAGGATTAATATCTGGTGTATTAGGCCAAAAATTAGGTCGGTAAAATTCTTTTTGTTCTGTTGTAGTAAGTTCGGTCACATAATCTATCAACTCTTTTTTAGAATCTCTCCAAGTAAAATAGGTATAGGATTGAGTAAATCCTTGTTTGGCTAATTCATTCATTATTTTCGGTCTTGTAAAAGCTTCCGCTAAAAACAATACATCTGGATGTTTTTTCTTAATTTCACTTATTAACCAACCCCAAAAGTAAAATGGTTTTGTATGCGGATTATCGACTCTATATATTTTTATGTCGCATTCTTCAATCCAAAACAAGGCAACATCTAGCAATTCTTTCCAAAGGTTTTTCCAGTCGCTACTTTCAAAATAAATTGGCTGAATATCTTGGTATTTTTTGGGTGGATTTTCGGCATATTGTACTGTTCCATCTGGTCTCCACTTGAACCATTGCGGAAAATCTTTTACATAAGGATGATCTGGTGCTGCTTGAAGAGCATAGTCCATTGCAACTTCAATTCCTAATTCTTTCGCTTTTCTCACTAATGATTTAAAATCATCAATAGTTCCCAATTCAGGATGGGTTGATTTGTGTCCTCCATGTTGCGAACCAATACCCCACGGCGAACCTACGTCTCCAAATTGCGCAGTGGTAGCATTATTTTTTCCTTTTCTATTTACTTCTCCAATAGGATGAATTGGTGGGAAATATAAAGTATCGAAACCCATTGCCTCTACTCGAGGTAAAAGTCGCTCACAGTCTTTGAATGTACCGTGTTTATGATCAAATTCTGAAGCAGAACGAGGAAAAAACTCGTACCAAGTACTAAATAATGCTTTTTTTCGGTCTACATAAACTTGGAGTTCTAAAGATTTATTTTCTAAAAAGAGAACAGGATATTTTGTAAATATTTGTTTTAATTCTGGGGATGTAACTTCTGGGATTGCAGCATCATAATCAGATTCAGTTGCAAATAAATAAGCTACTCTATTAAGATAATCATTCTCTGTATCGGTAGCCATTTTTTGTACAGCTCTAACATATTCTGCACCTTCCAAAAGCTCCGATTTTACATATTGATTGTCCTGAATCTTTCGTTCTGTACCGTGTTGCCAATTTAAAGCATAGTCTACCCAACCTTCAACATAATAGGTATATGAACCTTGTTTGTCCACTTTAAATTCAGCAATCCACTCATCATTTTCAGTAGGAACCATCCGAACTTCCTGCCATTTTTTATCGTTTTCATGTTTAAATTTTACACAGCTTTGTAAAACATCATGTCCATCAGAAAAAATATCAGCTGTGACAATAACTTTTTGACCAACAATTCTTTTTATAGGATAAGCTCCACAATCTAATTGAGGCGAAACATTTTCAATAATTATTCGAGTTTGATTCTGCATATTAAGTTAATTTTATGATTTCTAAATTTAGTAAAAAATATATAATATCATAACTTGTACTAAAAATTATTAAAAATTCAAAATTAAACAAATAAACAAACTAAATTTATTAATTTGTAATTAAATACTTCATTTTACACTCTATTTATTCATTATTCTTATAGTGTCAATAATTTTATTTATTTAAAAATTGTTAACTCAACTATAAAAATATAGAATTCTTAAAAAAAATTAATAGCTAAATCAATCAATAGACTATTACAGGCTTTACATCTAAAGAAATATTAACTCTATAAAAAAATTCTACCTGCTTATATATAATCAGAGGTTATTACTTTTAATCTTAAAAATATTGGAATTTTAAGCCTAATCTCGATATTTCTTATCACTCCAAAGGTTTTAGGATTGATTCTTAACTAATCTAAAATGAAAAATCACCAACTAATTTTGACCACATTACCAGATAAAAAATAGACTTGTCCCATACTGTGAACCCTACAGAGTTATTTTCAATTCAAATAATTGAATTTAGTTCAAATAATACAATAAAAAAATTGTATTTTCGTTAAATAATTTGAATAATTATTCTAGATTATTATATACATCTCAAATATAAATTAATTTACTAATTGTCTATTATTTAGCGCTTATATGTTACAACTTTATAAACCCCAGGAGTAGTAATAACCTTTTTTGTTTCTGTAGAATAGGCATTAGGGTTTCCTTTTAATTTTTCTTCATTAGTGAGATCTGCCAAAGATTCGAAAGTACGGCCAAACACTCTTAGTACCGCATTATGCCATGACTCATCGCCATTCATCAATCGAGTTGGAATCCATTGTTCTTTTTCGTAACGACCTTCCCATATTTGTCCAATATGCCCAATCTCTCCTTTTTTGGTTGATTCAAAAAAGATTTTTAAATTCATTCCAATTACCGTAAACTCTTCCTCTCCAGTTTGTATTATTGTTCCAAAACAAGGTTCTTCTGGTTTTTCATAGATAACTTTCAGTTTGTAATCGCCAAGGATTAATTCAGCAGACTGCTCATTTCCTTCTTTTAAAACAGCCCCCATTTTTCCTGTGCCTTGGTATTTTAGAATCAAATGTTGTACTTCATTTAATACAGCATACGATTTTTTAAACAAGAAGTCCTCTGATGCATCTTCTATTCCTAGTGGAGAAAAACAGATAGCATCGTGTTGTCCATAAGCATAATAAGCTCCCCACTTCTGCAGTTGATTCAAGAATAAGTAATGGATTATCAGATCCATGATACATAGAAATGATTTCTTTGAAGTTAGGAAGGTAAATATCGGGCGATTGAATATCAATAGCTGGAGTTGTAGCTTTCCATATATCAATCACTCTTGAGACGGGACCTTCATTTGGATAAACCCCAAGTAAATCCTCTGGTTTTTGAACAATCCAAGCATTGACCACCATAGACAAATTGTATTCCTTTCGCCCAGAAGTTACTACATAGTTGATATAGCTTGAAGCCTTTTACAGTAAAATCTAAGTAATAATAGTATCAAAGCGAGTTCCTTATAATTAAAGAGCACCTATTTTCAATTTGCTTTTTCTTTCCGTTCAAAATCATTTCTGCCATAATTTTCCCCATTGCATTAAAATTAGTTGAAATGGTA
>NZ_WAEM01000019.1 GCF_008806775.1 Flavobacterium luteum | reverse complement strand
TTGTGTTGGAGTTGGTTTTGCGATTTATGGTGTAAGAAAGACGGATTTCGACACGCCGATGCTTTCCAGTGTTTGCAAGGGTTCGCGTCTTGTCTTGTCATGACCGATTTGCGTGGAATGGGATTGTGCTGTAGGTTTATCTCTTGCTGCCGCTCGGCGAGTGGTTCCCCGGCTGGGGTGCCTCGAGGCGGGTGAGCGGTGGTGGTTTGAGAACTCAAGAGCGTATTTGTACTACTTCTTTATAGTCAATGATTGCCAGTTCATCGTCCGCTCGTTCGCGAGTGGCCGGGAGGCCTTGAAGGACGGTGAGGTTTTCGTGCGATGCGCCTTTCCTTATAAGGCGATCGTCAATTTTCTTGTTTTTGAGAGTCACATGTTGGCTTTCTGCAAAGTTTTTTTGTGGAGGGTTCGATTCTGGCTCAGGATGAACGCTGGCGGCGTGCTTAACACATGCAAGTCGAACGGGATCCATCAGGCTTTGCTTGGTGGTGAGAGTGGCGAACGGGTGAGTAATGCGTGACCGACCTGCCCCATACACCGGAATAGCTCCTGGAAACGGGTGGTAATGCCGGATGCTCCGACTCCTCGCATGGGGTGTCGGGAAAGATTTCATCGGTATGGGATGGGGTCGCGTCCTATCAGGTAGTCGGCGGGGTAACGGCCCACCGAGCCTACGACGGGTAGCCGGCCTGAGAGGGCGACCGGCCACATTGGGACTGAGATACGGCCCAGACTCCTACGGGAGGCAGCAGTGGGGAATATTGCACAATGGGCGCAAGCCTGATGCAGCGACGCCGCGTGCGGGATGACGGCCTTCGGGTTGTAAACCGCTTTTGATCGGGAGCAAGCCTTCGGGTGAGTGTACCTTTCGAATAAGCACCGGCTAACTACGTGCCAGCAGCCGCGGTAATACGTAGGGTGCAAGCGTTATCCGGAATTATTGGGCGTAAAGGGCTCGTAGGCGGTTCGTCGCGTCCGGTGTGAAAGTCCATCGCTTAACGGTGGATCTGCGCCGGGTACGGGCGGGCTGGAGTGCGGTAGGGGAGACTGGAATTCCCGGTGTAACGGTGGAATGTGTAGATATCGGGAAGAACACCAATGGCGAAGGCAGGTCTCTGGGCCGTTACTGACGCTGAGGAGCGAAAGCGTGGGGAGCGAACAGGATTAGATACCCTGGTAGTCCACGCCGTAAACGGTGGATGCTGGATGTGGGGCCCGTTCCACGGGTTCCGTGTCGGAGCTAACGCGTTAAGCATCCCGCCTGGGGAGTACGGCCGCAAGGCTAAAACTCAAAGAAATTGACGGGGGCCCGCACAAGCGGCGGAGCATGCGGATTAATTCGATGCAACGCGAAGAACCTTACCTGGGCTTGACATGTTCCCGACAGCCGTAGAGATATGGCCTCCCTTCGGGGCGGGTTCACAGGTGGTGCATGGTCGTCGTCAGCTCGTGTCGTGAGATGTTGGGTTAAGTCCCGCAACGAGCGCAACCCTCGCCCTGTGTTGCCAGCACGTCATGGTGGGAACTCACGGGGGACCGCCGGGGTCAACTCGGAGGAAGGTGGGGATGACGTCAGATCATCATGCCCCTTACGTCCAGGGCTTCACGCATGCTACAATGGCCGGTACAACGGGATGCGACACGGCGACGTGGAGCGGATCCCTGAAAACCGGTCTCAGTTCGGATTGGAGTCTGCAACCCGACTCCATGAAGGCGGAGTCGCTAGTAATCGCGGATCAGCAACGCCGCGGTGAATGCGTTCCCGGGCCTTGTACACACCGCCCGTCAAGTCATGAAAGTGGGTAGCACCCGAAGCCGGTGGCCTAACCCTTTGTGGATGGAGCCGTCTAAGGTGAGACTCGTGATTGGGACTAAGTCGTAACAAGGTAGCCGTACCGGAAGGTGCGGCTGGATCACCTCCTTTCTACGGAGTTTTTCAGGACGCCGGTCTGGCGTCCGTAGTGTGGCCCATGCGCCGGGGATGGTTCCCGGGTTCGTGTGGGCGTGCTGGTGTGGAAG
>NZ_WAEM01000018.1 GCF_008806775.1 Flavobacterium luteum | reverse complement strand
GTGATTATAGGAAATGATTCTTTTCCCTCAGTATTAATAGTTACTCCTAAATTTTCAGGAGTACCAAAACTTCCGTCTTCATTTATTGCAACTTTCCAAATATCAGATTGACCATAGGTACCAGGCATGTCCGAAGCAAAATACATTGTTTTTTCGTCAGCACTCAAGGTTGGATGTGCGACACTGTAACTGTCGCTATTAAAAGGTAATTCCTGAGCATTGTTCCATTTGCCCTCTTTTAAAGTAGCTTTATATATTTTCAGTAAAGTAATTTTATTAGCGTCTTTTCCTTTTTTACCATTATTAAAATTATTTCTGGTAAAATACATGGTTAGTCCGTCTTTAGTAAAAACAGGTGTTGCTTCATGAAATCTAGAATTGATGTTTTTTGCAAATTTTTCAGGACCCGTAAGACTGTCTTCAGTAATGCCAGGAGTATCTTTAGGAGTAATATCTGCAGAATACATATTGGTAAAATATTGATTGTTCCATTTGTGTTTTCTTTGGGAAAAGCTTCCTGTATCACGAGAAGAAGTAAAAATCAATTTATTTCCAGCATAGGCACTACCATAATCAGAATAAGCCGAATTGATACCAGCATCTTTTATAATATATCTTCCAGAATTGGCTTTAATGACATCCATATAATTTTGCTTGTCATTAAAGATTTTACCTCTCAAATCTTCACTCGATTTTTTGCTGAAAAGCACTAACATTTCATCCGCCTTTGCATATTCACCAATAGATTTTAGGGATTGTGCATATCTGTAATAATACTCAGGAGCCACTTCTTCGTTCATGGCAAATAACTCACCATACCATTTGGCAGCTTTTTCTAAATTAGCATTAAAATAGTATGCATTGGCTAATTTCTGAAACAAATCGGCCGATTTATATCCTTTTTCAGCAATACGTTCGTAGGTTTTCGTAGCATCTATATAGGCGAATTTATCATACGCTTTATTCGCTTTTTTAACCTTAGTATTTTGAGCCTGCCCAGAAGAACATAAAACACTCAAAAACGTTAACAATAGGATTACTTTATTTTTCATGATGTTTCGGATTTAGAAGAATCTAGGGGAAATAATTTTGTTAAAGTTGCTAAACAGTTCATAACGAAGAAACACCTCGTGGGAGCCATGATTGTAATTTCTTAAACGAGTTGTTTCTAAGTCATATCCATATCCAATATATAAACCATCAGTCACTTGAAAACCAGCTAAAGCACTTACCGAAGCATCCCAACGATAGGCGGCACCAAGAACAAATTTTTGATTGAACATAAAGTTAGCAGAAACGTCTACCTGAAGAGGCGCGCCTTCAACCAATTTAGTAAGTAGGGCTGGTTTGAATTTAATGTCGTTATCTAAATCAAAAACGTAACCCGCTATCAAATAGTAATTAACTTTTTCTCTAAAGATAGCCACTTGGTTGTCATTGTACCGTTTTGACTCAATAAAATTAGGGACAGATAAACCTATATAGCTTTTGTCAGAATGGTAATAAATACCTGCACCAATATTTGGAGAAAACTTATTCAAATTTTGAAACTGAGCATCACCTTGTTGAGCTGGATTTAATCTGGAAACGTCTAAACTAAAAAAGTTACCTGTAGCTTTTGCACCAAATGATAATTTGTAATTTTCAGAGGTTTGAATGGTATAAGAAACATCTGCCGATACTACATTTTCTTCAGTAGGACCAATTCTATCATTTATAAAAGACAAACCTATGCCTAAATTACTATCGTTTATAGGCGAGTTTAGTGACAGTGCGTTTGTTACTGGCGCACCATCTAATCCAACCCATTGGGTACGATGCAATCCAAATATGCTCATAACTCCTCTCGATCCTGCATATGCTGGATTGACATTGATGGTGTTATACATATACTGCGTAAATTGTGCATCTTGTTGTGCATGACTTACCACAGCTGTAAACATCAGTACGAAAAATACTATTTTTGTTTTCATTAGATTCGTTTTTTAACCTGAGGGTTGTAAAAACCCTCAGGAGTTAGATTTGAGTTTGATTATCTTGTTAAGTATAAATATCCATCTTTTTTGAATGTTTCCCCTTTACCATCTGTATATTGAATAATATAGAAGTAGGTTCCAGTAGGTAATTCAGCCGATTTATTAACAGTAGCTCTTCCTTCAGAGATTCCTCTAAAGACTCTTGTACTATTATC
>NZ_WAEM01000017.1 GCF_008806775.1 Flavobacterium luteum | reverse complement strand
GTAATACTATTGCTTGATGATGGGGGTAATGTAAAAAGAGTGTCTCCTGAGCAAATAGGTGAAGGTGCAACAAATGTTGGCGTTATTTTTGGATTTACAGTTATGGTTAGTGGTGCTGTAGTTGCACATTGTCCAGCAGTTGGCGTAAAAGTATAAGTATCAGTTTTAGTATTATCAAAAACAGGCAACCAAGTTCCCGTAATACTATTGTTTGAAGACAGGGGTAATGTAAAAAGAGTGTCTCCAAAGCAAATAGATGAAGGTGCAGCAAATGTTGGAGTTTCATTCACTTTAATAGTCACATCTATTGCAACACGAGGACTTTCGCAAGTTCCGATAGATTGGCTAACATAATATTTTATTGTTCCAAGTGCTGTAGTTGAAGGAATAGGAGCCGTTGAAGTAGCAGTGCCTCCTGTAGCATTAATTCCATACCAATTTAAAGTAGCTGTTGTTGCTGGAGTAGCTGTTAATGATGGAGCAACACTATTTTGACAATAACTTACTGGATTAACTCCTGGTGTTGGTACTCCACCACTTGAATTGATACTAACCAAAACCGGTTTAATTATTGAACAACTTCCTAGCGTACTTTTTATATAATAGGTTCCGCTTGTAGTAATGGAGCTTGGATTGGATAAAGTATTAGTTGCCAGAGCATCAGTCCAATAGGTTAATGTGGTGCCTGTAGTACTTCCTGCTGTTATGGCAGGTTGCATAATATCAACTGGTGTTCCAGAACAAACAGGTGCAGGGTCTATAATGTTTAACGTAAGAGTTGAATTAACAGTAATTGTTAGTGATTTTGTAAGCGGACAAACTACTGATTCTACCAATGAAATGTCATCTATGGCAAAATCATTTCCGCCTCCAGATATTTCTCGGTCATAAATAACAATGGATGCAAATGAATTTGTTCCGGAATTCCATTTGTAGGTATGTTTTTCCCAATTACAAGGTGTCGACGAGGCAGACACAGGCGCTCCCAATGAAACACCATTAATATAAATCTCAATTTTAGCAGGAGTACCCGTGGTTACAGATTGTAAATAATAACTAAAATCGTAATCTGTACCCGGAACAACAGAAACACCGTTTTGAACCCAAAATTTATCGTTACCACCGTTTTGGTCAGAACCATCAGCTACCATCATGTTTCCTGTCCCAGTTGTTTTATCGGGACAAGTAGAAAAGGGACCAAACCAAGATTTAGGATTAGTTACAATAGCGTATGCTTTTTTTATACCACCTGGATTTGGATTAACATTAGTTATATAATCGGATGTAAAATCAGTATTTCCTAACTCAAAATCACCATTGTTAATTAAATTAGTTGCAGACGTGGTTTTTCCTGTACTTGCCGTATAGGTTGTTGTTTGTGTAGGACTTACTGTAATACTTGCACTATTGGGTGTTGTTAGGGAAGTGTCTACAGGATTTGCAGTCCAAGTGTATCCTGTAGTAGTGCCACTAACACTAAGAGTAGTTGGGGTCCCCGGGCATACAGTAGGTAAAGTTGCGCTTACTACTAATGGGTTTGGAGCAGTAAGAACAATTCCTGTAATAGGCGGTAAAGTGGCTCCCGCGAAATCAGTTATAGTAACAGTATAAGTTCCTTCTAATAAGTTAGTAAATTTCCCAGTGCTATTTGTTGCTGATGCAGAACCAGTTAAGGCATAATTATAAGGAATGCTACCTCCGCTTGCTGTTGCAGTTATAGTACCATCGTTAACACTTGGACAAGAAGGATTTGTAGAAGAATTACTTACAAATGTAAAGGGTAATGCTCCAGCTTTTATTTCAAAATCATCAACTGCAAAATCATTGCCAATAGCACTGGTGCTACTAGTAAACAATCGAATAAGCACATTAGCAGCATTTGCTGTAAAAGAAAAGGACACTTTTTGCCAACCTGAAGCGGGTAAGGGAACCTGTGTGCTTAAATTTGATGGGTTATAATTTGAAGCATTAACAAAAAAAGCATTAATGGTGGTTTGAGTCGCACTATTAGTTACATCATTTGATATAGATTTTACCCAAAAACTGAAAGTGTATGTTGTACCAATAGTAAATCCTGCAAGAGTTCCGCCTGTACTTGTAGCTGTCCAAAAAAATTGATTGCTAGAGGTTGCTCCATCAATAACCAACATTCTTCCGCTTCCATTGGTGTGATCACCTCCAGAAATGTAAGTAGAATTCATAAGATTCGGATTGGTGGTCCAGGCATATCTTCCAGGAGTACTAGTGCCGTTTACGGGATTAATTAAGGAGTAATTAGATACTAAGAATCCATTTCCGCTACCTCCACTTTCAAAATCCCCATTAGTAAGAAGATTTTGTCCATTTGTATTGGTAAACGAAAGTAGTGTCGTTATAATCAGTAATAGTATCGATTTAAATCCAGTTAGCATTTTTTTTGTTTTTTATAAATTACTTCACAATCAAAAATTCCGATCTTCTATTTTGTGCATGTTGCTCATCGGTGCACGTGTCTTTGCAGTCTACTTTAGGTTCGGTTTTTCCATAACCTTTTCCAGTGATTCTTTTGGCGTCAATTCCTTTAGAAATTACATATTGTACTGTAGCTTTTGCTCTTCTGTCTGATAAGGATAGGTTGTAGGCATCACTTCCTCTATAATCGGTGTGCGATTTAGCCAATATGATTAACTTTTTGTTG
>NZ_WAEM01000016.1 GCF_008806775.1 Flavobacterium luteum | reverse complement strand
AGAAATAAAATCAAAAAAATTATTTAAAAAAGCTTGTTAGATAGAAAAGAATGTTTACTTTTGCACCCGCTTTGAGAATGAAAGCGCAATAAAAGAAGAAGAACACGTTCCTAGACATATTGAATTGACAGCCGTTACGATAGAGATATCGTAACAAATAAAAAGAGAGTAAGAGAATCGAGAGATTAGAATAAAGCTATAGAATTCGTCTAAAATACGATGCAGAAGCAATTCAGCATAACAATATACGATGAAGAGTTTGATCCTGGCTCAGGATGAACGCTAGCGGCAGGCTTAACACATGCAAGTCGAGGGGTATAGTAGCAATACTAGAGACCGGCGCACGGGTGCGTAACGCGTATGCAATCTACCTTTTGCAGAGGGATAGCCCAGAGAAATTTGGATTAATACCTCATAGTATATAGAGTTGGCATCAACACTATATTAAAGTCACAACGGCAAAAGATGAGCATGCGTCCCATTAGCTAGTTGGTAAGGTAACGGCTTACCAAGGCAACGATGGGTAGGGGTCCTGAGAGGGAGATCCCCCACACTGGTACTGAGACACGGACCAGACTCCTACGGGAGGCAGCAGTGAGGAATATTGGACAATGGGCGCAAGCCTGATCCAGCCATGCCGCGTGCAGGATGACGGTCCTATGGATTGTAAACTGCTTTTATACGAGAAGAAACACTCCTTCGTGAAGGAGCTTGACGGTATCGTAAGAATAAGGATCGGCTAACTCCGTGCCAGCAGCCGCGGTAATACGGAGGATCCAAGCGTTATCCGGAATCATTGGGTTTAAAGGGTCCGTAGGCGGATTTGTAAGTCAGTGGTGAAATCTTTCCGCTCAACGGGGAAACGGCCATTGATACTGCAAGTCTTGAATTATTAGGAAGTAACTAGAATATGTAGTGTAGCGGTGAAATGCTTAGAGATTACATGGAATACCAATTGCGAAGGCAGGTTACTACTAATGGATTGACGCTGATGGACGAAAGCGTGGGTAGCGAACAGGATTAGATACCCTGGTAGTCCACGCCGTAAACGATGGATACTAGCTGTTGGGGGCAACTTCAGTGGCTAAGCGAAAGTGATAAGTATCCCACCTGGGGAGTACGTTCGCAAGAATGAAACTCAAAGGAATTGACGGGGGCCCGCACAAGCGGTGGAGCATGTGGTTTAATTCGATGATACGCGAGGAACCTTACCAAGGCTTAAATGTAGATTGACCGTTTTGGAAACAGAACTTTCGCAAGACAATTTACAAGGTGCTGCATGGTTGTCGTCAGCTCGTGCCGTGAGGTGTCAGGTTAAGTCCTATAACGAGCGCAACCCCTGTTGTTAGTTGCCAGCGAGTCATGTCGGGAACTCTAACAAGACTGCCAGTGCAAACTGTGAGGAAGGTGGGGATGACGTCAAATCATCACGGCCCTTACGCCTTGGGCTACACACGTGCTACAATGGACGGTACAGAGAGCAGCCACTACGTGAGTAGGAGCGAATCTACAAAACCGTTCTCAGTTCGGATCGGAGTCTGCAACTCGACTCCGTGAAGCTGGAATCGCTAGTAATCGGATATCAGCCATGATCCGGTGAATACGTTCCCGGGCCTTGTACACACCGCCCGTCAAGCCATGGAAGCTGGGGGTGCCTGAAGTCGGTGACCGCAAGGAGCTGCCTAGGGTAAAACTGGTAACTAGGGCTAAGTCGTAACAAGGTAGCCGTACCGGAAGGTGCGGCTGGAACACCTCCTTTCTAGAGAAAGACGCAATTTACTAGTAATCAAAAATTAAGATTACTTACTCTCGCTGTTAGTTCAAATAATACAAATTAAGAAATAATACAGAGTCTCGTAGCTCAGCTGGTTAGAGTACAACACTGATAATGTTGGGGTCCCCAGTTCGAGTCTGGGCGGGACTACTTTATTTAATTACGAATTATGAATTAGTAATTACGAATTAAAACAAAGGTAGTTATTGTTTATTTAAGGAAATTTTAGAAGTTGATAATTATGATTTTTCATAATTCGTAATTCGTAATTTTTAATTTTTAATTAAAATTGGGGGATTAGCTCAGCTGGCTAGAGCGCCTGCCTTGCACGCAGGAGGTCAACGGTTCGACTCCGTTATTCTCCACCAATTTCCTGCCAAAGCAGGAATCTGCTTTAAAAAGCAGGAGATACCCAATGAAGTTGGGTATTATAAAGTTCATTGACATATTGAGATAAGAAATAATAAAAAGTAGAAAGCATTTTTACTTGTTTATCATTAGGCAAGTAAAAGAAACGGCACATTTTAAATAATGTGTTGGTACAATAAGCAAAATAAGGGCGTATGGGGGATGCCTAGGCTCTCAGAGGCGATGAAAGGCGTGATAAGCTGCGAAAAGTTACGGGGATTGGCACACACGAATTGATCCGTAAATACCTGAATGGGGCAACCCACTATGTTGAAGACATAGTACACCGATAGGTGGGCAAACCCGCTGAACTGAAACATCTAAGTAGGCGGAGGAGAAGAAAACAAAAGTGATTCCGTAAGTAGTGGCGAGCGAACGCGGATTAGCCCAAACCAATGTTGTTACGGCAATGTTGGGGTTGTAGGACCACGAGATTTTATGCACAAGGAATTAGAATCTACTGGAAAGTAGGACCAAAGAGGGTGATAGTCCCGTATAGGTAACAAGTGTAATAAATAGTGGTATCCTGAGTAGGGCGGGGCACGTGAAACCCTGTCTGAATTTGGCGGGACCATCCGCTAAGGCTAAATACTCCTGAGAGACCGATAGTGAACCAGTACCGTGAGGGAAAGGTGAAAAGAACCGTGAATAACGGAGTGAAATAGATCCTGAAACCATACGCTTACAAGCGGTCGGAGCCCTGAAATGGGGTGACGGCGTGCCTTTTGCATAATGAGCCTACGAGTTAACGTTGCTGGCAAGGATAAGTGGTTAAGCCACGGATCCGTAGCGAAAGCGAGTCTGAATAGGGCGCTTTAGTCAGTAGTGTTAGACGCGAAACCGTGTGATCTACCCATGGGCAGGATGAAGCGCTGGTAACACAGTGTGGAGGTCCGAACCGGTTGACGTTGAAAAGTCTTCGGATGACCTGTGGGTAGGGGTGAAAGGCCAATCAAACTCGGAAATAGCTCGTACTCCCCGAAATGCATTTAGGTGCAGCGCACGGCGCAAAGTTATATAGAGGTAGAGCTACTGATTGGATGCGGGGGCTTCACCGCCTACCAATTCCTGACAAACTCCGAATGCTATATAATGTTTCCGTGCAGTGAGGGCTTGGGTGCTAAGGTCCAAGTCCGAGAGGGAAAGAACCCAGACCATCAGCTAAGGTCCCCAAATATATGTTAAGTTGAAAGAACGAGGTTTGTCTGCCCAGACAGCTAGGATGTTGGCTTGGAAGCAGCCATTCATTTAAAGAGTGCGTAACAGCTCACTAGTCGAGCGGACGAGCATGGATAATAATCGGGCATAAACATATTACCGAAGCTATGGATTTGTATTTATTTACAAGTGGTAGGGGAGCATTCTAACAGGGTTGAAGGTGTATCGTAAGGTATGCTGGACTGGTTAGAAAAGAAAATGTAGGCATAAGTAACGATAATGCGGGCGAGAAACCCGCACACCGAAAGACTAAGGTTTCCACAGCTATGCTAATCAGCTGTGGGTTAGTCGGGACCTAAGGCGAACCCGAAAGGGACAGTCGATGGCCAACGGGTTAATATTCCCGTACTACTGATAACTGTGATGGGGTGACGGAGTGATGAAAGTACCGCGAACTGACGGAATAGTTCGTTAAAGCACCTAGCTATAGGACCTGTAGGCAAATCCGCAGGTTTTGGTGAAATGCGATAGTACTCAGCGGCTTCGGCCAACGAGATAGTGTACCTAAGGGCTTCCAAGAAAAACCTCTAAACTTCAGGTTATTAGTACCCGTACCGTAAACCGACACAGGTAGTCGAGGAGAGAATCCTAAGGTGCTCGAGAGATTCATGGCTAAGGAATTAGGCAAAATAGACCCGTAACTTCGGGAGAAGGGTCGCCAGCAGCAATGCTGGCCGCAGTGAAGAGGTCCAGGCGACTGTTTATCAAAAACACAGGGCTCTGCAAAATCGTAAGATGAAGTATAGGGCCTGACACCTGCCCGGTGCTGGAAGGTTAAGAGGAGATGTTATGGGCAACCAGAAGCATTGAATTGAAGCCCCAGTAAACGGCGGCCGTAACTATAACGGTCCTAAGGTAGCGAAATTCCTTGTCGGGTAAGTTCCGACCTGCACGAATGGTGTAACGATCTGGACACTGTCTCAGCCATGAGCTCGGTGAAATTGTAGTAACGGTGAAGATGCCGTTTACCCGCAGTGGGACGAAAAGACCCTGTGCACCTTTACTATAGCTTAGTATTGACCTTGGATAAATGATGTGTAGGATAGGTTGGAGACTGTGAAGTGGCGTCGCTAGGCGTTGTGGAGTCATTGTTGAAATACAACCCTTTGTTTATCTGAGGCCTAACCCCCATACGGGGGGACATTGCTTGGTGGGTAGTTTGACTGGGGTGGTCGCCTCCAAAAGAGTAACGGAGGCTTCTAAAGGTTCCCTCAGTACGCTTGGTAACCGTGCGTAGAGTGCAATGGCATAAGGGAGCTTGACTGAGAGACATACAGGTCGATCAGGTACGAAAGTAGAGCATAGTGATCCGGTGGTTCCGCATGGAAGGGCCATCGCTCAAAGGATAAAAGGTACGCCGGGGATAACAGGCTGATCTCCCCCAAGAGCTCATATCGACGGGGGGGTTTGGCACCTCGATGTCGGCTCGTCACATCCTGGGGCTGGAGAAGGTCCCAAGGGTTGGGCTGTTCGCCCATTAAAGTGGCACGCGAGCTGGGTTCAGAACGTCGTGAGACAGTTCGGTCTCTATCTACTGTGGGCGCAAGAAATTTGAGTGGATCTGATTCTAGTACGAGAGGACCGAATTGGACAAACCTCTAGTGTATCTGTTGTTCCGCCAGGAGCATCGCAGAGTAGCTACGTTTGGAAGGGATAAGCGCTGAAAGCATATAAGCGCGAAACCCACCACAAGATGAGATTTCTTTTAAGGGTCCTAGAAGATGACTAGGTTGATAGGCTATAGGTGTAAAGGCAGTAATGTCATAGCCGAGTAGTACTAATAACCCGTAAGCTTATGTACAAATCCTCCCGAGTCGCAAGACTCGGGAAGAAACTTTCTAATACTTTTTATATTCTTTATCTCAGTATGTTAAGATATTATTCAATTACGAATTTGAAATTACAAATTACGACTCGAGCCTTTTGGCGAACAGACGAAGTAATTGAAATGTTGCCTAAAGCAACTAACCTCTTAAGGTGGTTATTGCGGCGGGGCTCACCTCTTCCCATCCCGAACAGAGTAGTTAAGCCCGCCTGCGCAGATGGTACTGCAGTTATGTGGGAGAGTATGTCGTCGCCTTTCTTTTTAAAAACCTCGTTCTAAAAAACGAGGTTTTTTGTTTTATTGG
>NZ_WAEM01000015.1 GCF_008806775.1 Flavobacterium luteum | reverse complement strand
AGACTTCCCTATTCAGTTAGAGAAAAAAGTAAAACCTGTTACTGTGGGTGATGATTTAGCAAAAGCTTTTGGTATTAAGATTATCTACTTTGATTTAGACAAATGGAATATTAGACCAGATGCTGCCCTTGAATTAGAAAAAATATTAGATGTGATGAAACAATATCCTACTATGAAAATCGATGTGCGTTCGCATACTGATAGCCGTCAAACGCATAAATACAACGAAAAATTATCTGATAGAAGGGCTAAGTCTACTATGGCTTGGTTGGTTACTAACGGAGTTGATGCTAGTCGTCTAATCGGAAAAGGATATGGTGAAACTCTATTAGTGAACAAATGTGCCGATGGCGTGAAGTGTTCGGAAGAGGAACATCAAGCTAACAGAAGAAGTGAATTCATTATTACTGCATTGTAAGATTTAATTGATAAACTAAGTTGAAGCAGTCGTCTCAAATCATATCTTGAGACGACTTTTTTTTGATTATGGAAAACCCTTGAAATTGCATTTTCAATACTTTTTAGACCATCAGAGAAAACTAGTGCCTTATTAAACCCCTCGCTTTTTAGGCTATCTAATTCTTATTGTCACATAATAATTTTCCCTCTGTAGTGTGATTGACAATAGATTAAGACTTCACTTGATCTATCCCCCTTTAAACCTAAAATTAAAATAAATATGAAACTTATTCATATTTAGGAATATGAATAACAAAGTCAATTGTAGTGGTTTTTGATGGAATATATCTTGAATTAACGAAAAATTATAATCAAAATTAATTACACTCAAGGATTGTTATTTTCAAAATACAATAGATATTCTTAGAAACCTTATAAAGTGCTATTGATTAAATATTTAAATTTCCAGTTTAATACCAAGTTAAAAATAAAAATTTCAAAAAAAGCACATGACAAATAACTTTACAAGATGAAAAAATAATAAACAATACTAAATATTTTTTATACAATTATTCTTATATAAAATACATAAAAAATCACTTTATCGATATTAAATGTATTTAATCGATTATTTATTTTGAAGATAGTAAAATTTAATATAGATTTGAATTGTCAAAATCATAGAATTTAATAAATAACTGTTAAATAAAATAGTTCTAAAAAAAAGGTTTTAGAAATTAATAGGGATGACTAAATTAAGTAAAATGAAAAATGGAAATAAATTAAATATTAATCATTTCTGCTTACTATCGTTTGCAAATAAAATTTATGTGTTTGGAATACTATTATTTTTCATTAGTACTAACTCATATACTCAAGTGAGAAAAAACATAAGCAATCAAAAAAATCAAATAGTCGAAAGAAAAAGTTTCTTTTCAAATTTAAAAAATTCAGAGCGAAACTTAAAATCAGATTCAACAGATTCAAAGCATATTGAAAATCTGATATCAAAAGTACATTCGTCAATTTATTGCTATTCAAGAAATGTGAAAACATATGGAGAAGAACCAGTATGCCTCTTTACTAATATTCAAACATTACCGATTTTAAATGATGTTGAAATTAAAAAAGACCTCATAGAAATGGCTACTTTAAGAATAGAGAATCAAGCTGATTTAAATTACACCATAGATTTGAACCTATTTTCAATATTTAAAAGTTTAAAATACATTCAAATCATTTCAACTATCCCAACAACAGAAGAAATCATTACACAAATGATACGTAACGATGATTCAAAATACAGCGTGTTTTTCAAAATTCAAAACGGAGATGCCGAATAATACTCATTAAATTAATCGTTATGAAAAATTTGATTTTTAATTTAATGACCTATAAATTACATTATGCAATATTGCTTTTGGGAATCCTTATTGGAAATACAATAAAAATAAATGCACAAGTTAACGTTGGTTTTACACAGAGAACCTCACAAGATTCCCCAGACAGAAAGATATATACTGTAAAAGGCGATTTTACAATGTTAGGAAATACGTGTTTAACTCCACAAAATTATGGAGTAGCACAAAATAACAATAATCAATATATGAGTTATGTTGATACTGATAATGATCCCAATACATGGAACTCCTCTTCATCAACATTAACACTATCTACAGAAAATGGAGCCCTTCCAAGTTGCTCTAACATTGTTTATGCTGGTTTGTACTGGACGGGAAAATCCTCTCCAGACCAAATTTTTGATGCTCAAAAACAAATTCAAAATGGCACACAAGTAGTTAATTATAATTTGACCGCTACTCACGATATTAATATCGTAAAAACAAATTACAAAATAACCGTTTCAAGAAATGATCCCAGTAGTAATAACAGAAATCCTGTGTATACTTTTACTGGAAACGGTAATACTTATACATTTAATTTTTTTAACAGTAGTGCCTCAAATCGTGTAACGCTTTCAGTTAACGGAGCAGCATCTATAAATATTCCCGTAAGCATAAATGCTGCAAATACTGAAGTTACTTTACTAAATCCCTATGAAATTGTTGACGGAACTGCAAAAATCACTGTTATAAAATTATTTCGAAGTGCAGCTACTAACCTTAGCAGCACTGATACTAGAAACACATCAACTTCTGAAATTAACGTTTCGGCAACAATACCTACATACACTACAATAACTAAACAATATGACAAAAGAGTCATTTCTTTAAAAGGACCAAATTCCAGCTCTTACAGCCAATTTATTGCTACCGCAAATGACATTTACTATCCAAAAGGTACTGAGGATGACATTTATTGTGCATACAAAGAAATTACAGAATATGTAAAACTAAATGGAATAGGAGAATATTTTGCCGCTGACATGGCATTACTTGAAGGTGATCCAGGAGGAACAGGCTATTCTGGTGGTTGGGGAATTATAGTGGTTTATGAAAATTTCAAAATGAAATACCGTGACATTACTATTTTTGATGGTTATGCGTATGTAAACTCTTCAAATACATCAGGTTACACTTTACCTGTATCTGGTTTTAATACCGTACAGACTGGAACAGTTGGAGCAAAAATAGGAATGATGGCGAGTGAAGGTGACGTCAGTTTTGCAGGTGATTACTTTCAAATTCAGAAAAATAGTGATGCTAGTTTCTTAAACTTAAATCATTCAGGAAATATTACAACTAATTTTTTTAACTCTTCTATAAATGCAGGAAGTGATAGAAATCCAAATTTACAAAACAATACTGGAATAGATATTTGTATGTTTACTGTTCCAAACAACGGAAATTTTGTCATTGGGAATAACCAAACTTCAACTACTTTCAAATACGGAACCAGTGGGGACACCTACTCTATCTTCGCAATAGCTCTAGCAGTTGACGCTTATATTCCTGAAAGTGAAGCAGTACTAACCGCCACAACTATTAACAACGTTCCAGCCATTAAGCCTTTTACTTCTTTGCCTGGTCAAGAAATAGGATGTAGAATAAACATTAGAAATTTAGGGACTGAACCAATCGAAAGTTACAAATTAATAATTCCTATTCCTTATAACACCACTTATGTGCCAGGAAGTGCATTGGGAAGTATTTTATTTACGCCACTCCCTACACCAAATAACATTTATTTAGATGAGACTTTAGGTACAAATGGTTCGCTAGTATGGGATTTTGGAACTTTACCACAACCATTGACACCTACAACAACATTAGCTAGATTGACATTCAAGCTAAAAGCTACTGAGGATTGTTCATTATTAAAAAATACAAGTTGTGGTAGTAAAATTGTAGTGAATGGATATACAAGTGGTATAGGTGCTATCACAGGAATTGTTTTTGATAATAATAAAATGATTGAAGGTTTTACTGAAAACGGAGCATGTATTGGAGCCCCTGAAAAACAAACTTTAACTGTAAACATTAACAGCACAAGTTATGTAGGAGCAAATTGTATTAGTATACCTTTAGTACAAAATTTTACTTTTTGTAATAAAACATCTGTTTTAGTTTCAGAAATTGCCTCAAATTTTCCTTCTGGCACTCGGTTCTACAATACATTTCCTGTAAATTCAAACTCAATTCAATTTACAAATAGTAATCCAATTCCTTTATTAGAAGGAACTAGCGCTACCTATTACGCAATTCCACCAACTGCTAATGCTGGTTGTAATTTTGCATTTACAATTTCAAAATGCAAAGATATTAATGCGAATGACGATATAGGAATCAATATAGTTAGTTCAATTGGGGGAATTTCTCTCAGTAATGTATTAGTAAATGATACTTTAAACTCTGCTCCTTTTACATCAACAGAAGTAAACTTGACTTTCGTAGGTGCTACGAATCCTGGAATAACTTTCGTAGGAAGTAGTGTTGCAGTAGCAGCAGGGACTCCAGCTGGTAATTACTCCTTAACCTATAAAATATGCGAAGCCATAAGCCCAAAGAACTGTGATACGGCAAATATTAGTGTAAAAGTATTAGCTGCTTCTATTATAGCTATAGGCGATAGTGGAGCTTCTATAAACAGTTTAACGGGTGGAACGGCGTTTACAAATGTACTTTCTAATGATACTTTAAATGGCACTCCTGTTCTTGCTTCACAAGTGGTTACTTATTTCGTAAGTGCAACAAGCTCTGGGATTTCTCTTTCTGGTAATGATGTAATCGTTGCTGCCGGAACTCCTGCTGGTTCGTATACATTAACCTATAAAATCTGTGAAGTTTTAAATGATTCAAATTGCGATACAGCGGTTGTAACGGTAACTGTTTATGCAAATTCAATCATTGCTAATGATGATACAGTTAAGTGTTTGGATGAAGTAAACGGTGGAATTTCATTTACAAATATAATTTCAAATGATACACTTAATGGATTTGCTGTAACTACTGAAAATGTAAACTTAACTTTTGTAAGTGCAACTAATTCAGGCATTACACTTTCTGGAACTAATGTTTTTGTTGCTCCTGGAACACAAGCTGGTTCTTATACTTTGATATACAAAATTTGTGAAGTTTTGAATACTGTTAACTGTTCTCAAGGTATAATATCTGTAATTGTTAATGCAGTTCCCACTGGATTAAAGTGTTATGAAATAGCGACTTTTAATCCTTCAACTTGTTTGTATGATATTACTGGTACGCAACCTACTGCACCTACTGGATTGGCCTGTTATGAAGTAGCAACTTTCAATCCTAAAACTTGCCTTTATGATGTAACTGGAACACAACCTGTAAAACCTAATGTGGCGTGTTACGAAACTCTTGGTGATTTCAATAATGAAACTTGTACTTGGACTGTGACTGGAGCGCAAATTATAGACAAACCTACATTAGATGATGTAATAGGTCAATGTACTGCTACAGCTACTTTAGCAACAACTAAAGACAACTGTGGAGAAACTATAATTGGTACTCCTCAAAATCCTATAACTTATGACATTGAAGGCGAATACATAATCACCTGGGTATTTGAAAGTAGTGATAAAACAGTTTCTGTAGCAGCGCTTCAAAACGTAACTGTTACTGCTACAAATGCTGATACAGACGGAAAACCTGGTTATGCAGAGTGTAATGCAGACATTGATTTATACAAACAAGATGATTATCCTATTCTTAATTCTTTATTACCAGAAGGAACAGCTTCGGGAGGAACATGGATTGACGAGGTAAATCCATATTCAATAGTTGATGTAAATGGAGAACAGAAATTTAACCCTTACCAAATTAATACCGGTAACTATGAGTTGAAATATTTAACTACTAATGGAGCATGTTCTAGTACCGTTAAAGTAGTAATAACTGTTGATGATGACTGTGTGCTTTTACCAGCTTGTAATTTCTTAGTTCACAATGCTTTTTCTCCAAACGGTGATGGCACTAATGAAGTTTTCATAATAGAAAATATTGATCAAACTGTGTGTTTCCCTACAAATACTGTAGAAATATACAACCGTTGGGGAGTATTAGTATTCGAAACTAATCAGTATGATAATAGTACAAGAGTCTTTAGAGGAATCTCTGAAGGAAGAGCTACTGTTAATAAATCGGCTGAATTACCTACTGGAACCTACTTCTATATTATTCAATATACAGATGGTAAAGGG
>NZ_WAEM01000014.1 GCF_008806775.1 Flavobacterium luteum | reverse complement strand
CACATCAATCCGGATCAATCCCAAAACCTGTGGAGCAACAAAAATTAAGCATAAATATTAGTTAGTCTAAAAAGGAAAAACTCAACGTTCCTAACACCTCTAAATTGAGACCTAAATACTTTTATTTTGGTATTAAATGGGATCAATCTTTCTTTGGTTTTAACAAGGAAACACGATTCTCTTGAAAGCGCATAAAGTTGCATTGTGATAATATTTTTAAATTTTATAGAGATTATCACAATCTTGTGATAAAATAATTGGTATTTGATAAAGTATTGCAACATTGTGATGGAAAAATATTTTTTGGAAAAGTTATCACAAAGGAATTTGTTTGAGGTAAATATTTAAAGTGGCATTCTAACTTTTTGGTTACAGCAATTACACCCAAGATTCATTATTTTTTTAGTAATATTTTCATCAGCGTTGAAATTTTTCTTTACAATCTTGTAGGCTTTAAATATGCAAATTAAACTAATAGACTTTAAGATTATTTTGGATTACTTTTAAGATATCTATTTTAAAAAAAATAAAAATGACACTTATTATATTATAATTTTATAAATAAACTAGGAATAGGTAATAAATAGTATAATTTTATCAACACTACTACGTTTTCGTGATTAAGATTATAGTTAACTTTGTAATACGTTATTATTATTTATATAATTTTAGCATTTGAATTAAAAATATCAGACTTAACTTAAAAAATTAAGCTTTATATTTCTAATAAATAAGTACTAAACCTCAAAAATTATCAATATGAAATTATTTTCTAAAAACTTCTTACTATTAGTTGTTTTATTCTTCGCAACATTATTATCTACTGTAAAAGCACAACAAACGTCAGCAAATGTTAACGATATTATGTTTCAAACTTTTGGTTGGGACGTTCATCAGCAAAAAATTGTTTCTGACGAAGGAGGTTTATACAACTTTATTAATAATCGTGCTAGTGGCTATGCAGTAGCGGGATTTAATGTTCTATGGTTGCCACCCCCTAGTAAATCAACTGGAGGCGTGGGATATATCCCAACAGAATTATTTAATTTTAGCCAAACTTCTTACGGTTCAGAAGCGCAATTGAGAGCAATGTTAACAACTCTGAATACAAGTTCTCCAAGGATACATCCTATGGCAGATATAGTTGTAAATCATAGGGGAGGTACTACAAATTGGATGGACTTTACAAATCCAACTTGGGATTGCAAATCGGTGGTCAGTAATGACGAAGCTTCCGGGCCTTTAAATACATCAGGTATTAAACCTTGTGGGACAGCAGATACTGGAGATGGTTTTGATGGAGGAAGAGATTTAGATCATACAAATAGCCAAGTGCAAAGTGGAGTTAAAGAGTTTTTAACTCGATTAAAAGGTTTGGGATTTGACAGTTGGAGATGGGATGTTGCCAAAGGATTTTCAGCTAGTTATTTTGGGGATTATATCGAGGCTTCTACTCCTTATTCGTCAGTTGGAGAGTATTGGGATGGAAATAGAAATACTTTAAAAAATTGGGTTGATGGTACTAGAGGTAAGTCAGCAGCATTTGATTTTGATTTGTATTATGATTTGATTGATGCCGTTAATAATGGTAATTATGGACGTTTAGCTGGAGGGTATCCTGGATTAGCAGGTATATTTGGGTATGCTGATAAAACTGTTACTTTTGTTGACAACCATGATACATTTGTAAAAGGTAGCATCATTACTTCTGATAACATCATGAAAGGATATGCCTATATTATGACTCATCCTGGAGTTCCTTGTGTGTTTTTTCCTCATTACTATGGCGGTACATACAAGAAAGAAAATGTAACAGTAGTTTATACTGCAAACGAAATCGCAATAAATAAATTAATGGCCATTAGAAGAGCAACAGGAATTAATGCTTACAGTAGTGTTGTAGTTTCTAATGCGGGCAATTTTTATTCTGCAATTATTAGTAATAATGGTATTGATAAAGTAGCTGTAAAAATTGGACCAGGAAGTTGGGATCCAGGAGCTGGTTGGGTTTTAAATACATTTGGTACTGATTATGCTGTTTGGTCTAAAGCAGCCATAAATTTTAATTTTTCGCCAACAGCTACTATAACTCCATTAAGTGCTTCTTATGTTTCAGGAGCATCTCAATTAGTTACAATAACTGCGACAGATGATAAAGTAGGTACCACTATTTATTATACTACGGATGGATCTACTCCTACAACTTCATCAGCAGTTTACACTAGTCCGATAAGTGTTTCAACTACAACTACTGTAAAAGCTATAGCTAGGGATGCTGAAGGATTATTTTCTGGGATACCTTCTCAAACCTATACTTTTTTAACAATTGGAGATATAACAGTAAAAGTTAAGCCTCCTACAAGTTGGTCAGCTCCAATTAAGGTACACCATTTTAATGCTATTCCTTCTGCTAATTTAGCTAATTCAACATGGAATGGAAAGACTATGACTGGGCCAGATGCTAATGGGTATTACTCGTATACGTTTAATAACATTGCTAGCACAGACATTATTTTTACAAGAGGAACTGGTTCGCCCCAAACTCAAAATGCAGATATTAAGCCTGTGACTAAAAGCACTTGTTACAATATGTTAGGTTGGACTAGTGGATTTGTTACAGTTGAAGATTGTACTACTTTAGGAGTAAATGATTCCGAATTTAATAATTCTCAGTTAAAGCTTTATCCTAATCCAACTCATGGAGCATTTAAAATTAATAAAGCAATTTCTAATCTTAGTATATTTGATATTACAGGTAAAGTGGTAAAACAGTTTAATGGCACTTTCCAATCTGATGCAAGTTATGATATTAGTAGTTTAGTTAAAGGGATGTATTTTGTTAAATTGAAAACAATCTCGGGTATAGAAACGACTCTTAAATTATCTAAAGAGTAATGTTTACAAAAAAAGGGTTGCTTGAATAAGCAACCCTTTTTTTAAATAATTCACATTTATTGGTAGCATTACATTTATTTAAATAGGTTAAATTTTTTTAATCTATTTTCGACATCGTTGTAGTAGATTTTTATATTAAATTTTATCATTTCTAAAATTTATTAAACATATCAGATTTATCCAATAAAAATTTGGTTGACAACTTTTCTAAAACAAAAATAACATTTACTTATGAAAAATAAATTACTTTTATTTTTACTTTTACATTTAATATTAGGAATTAATTTAGCTGCAAAAAATTATGATGTTATTGACAACATACCATTTAAAATAAGTAGTGTAAACAAAAACAGCTTAATCCTTGAGCCTATAAAAAAGAAAAGTCCGTCAAAATCTAAAAAAAATCTAGCTGTTTTATCTCCTCCAAGCGTGGTTGCGGGAAGTTCCTGCGGGCCAGGAATAGTTGCGCTTTCAGCAACTGGAGCATCTGGTGAAACGATTGAATGGTACACTAGCCAAACAGCCGCAGTTCCAATTTTTATAGGAAACAACTACAATCCAAATCTTTTAATTACCACAACTTTTTATGTACAAAGTAAGTTGGGTGCAGATACCAGTATTAGAGTTCCAGTTGTAGGATCGGTTTATTCGGCTCCTCCACCTGTAACATTAACAGCTGCTCCAGCAAATAATTTGGTTTCTCCTTTATGCTTGGGAACTTCTGTAACTTTTACAGCAACTGGTGGTGCTGATTTATTTGAATTTTCAGTTAATGGAGTAGTCACGCAAACCATGTCTTCGGTTAGAACGTATACCACCAATTCATTAACTAATGGACAGACCGTTAGTGTTCGTTCACGATATGCAGTTAACTTAGATGGATCTATTACTGAAACTGCATGGGGTACAGGTGCATTAGAAGATAATATTCTTTCGGCTGCTTTATCTGGAAATGCAACAACTGGATATATTAATTCTTTGAAAATTAGTCCTGCAGAGGATAAAATAGTAATAGGTATGTCGGGTAAAGTTCTCAATTTTAGACGTATCATGGTCTTTTTAGATACTAAACCAGGTGGGTATAACATTTCAAACTATGGAGATGAAAACGGTTCACTTCCACCAGTTAGAGCGTTCAATTTTTTTAATAACAATCCAAGCACTTTTGATTCTTATTTTGCTGCTGATTATTGCGTGGCAATAGCAACTGATGCAGGGGAGACAAATTATTATGCTGACGTTATAGAATTAAGAAATCCGAACTCTCTAAAAACTTATTTGGGAACTGCCGCCACTGGAGTTCCAACTTCAGTTATGGGAATTAATAAAAATAATACAGGCACTAGTGATTATAATCTTGGTTTTGAAGTTGAAGTTTCAAAAGCACTTATTGGTTATACTACTGGTGACGTCAAATTTTTTGCATTAACCATGCAAGACAATGATGTAAGTAATTATAATGTGACGAATTCCTTTTTAAGTCCCGAAAGAACTAGTACTTCAGATTATGGCAATGGAGCTATTAATTATAATTTGAGAGATCCAAATCCCGTCGTAGTTGCAGAAGCCGCTTTCACGCCATGTTATTCTGAAGACAGTTTAGTTATGAATTTTGTTGCTAACCCAACTGTTGCAACTGTTGGGGCTAACCAAACGAGATGTCTTTTGACAAGCAATCCTTTAGGCGGAAATACCCCAACAGTAGGTACAGGTTTATGGACATTAAAATCTGGACCAGGAACTGTAAGTTTTGCTGACAATACTATTGGAAACACAACAGCAACAGTTAGTGTTAAAGGAACATATATATTCACTTGGACAATAACAAGTGGACAATGTTCACAATCATTTGCAGATATTAGTATTGTTTTTAACATAACAAATCCACCAACAGGTTCAGCAAATCAGAGTTTTTGTGAAATAAATAATAGAAGAGTTAGTGATTTAGTTGCTATTGGAAATAATGTTGAATGGTTTCTTAATCCAATCGGAGGCTCAGCATTACCTATTAATACAAATTTAGTTACTGGTAACTATTATGCTGAACAAACTGATGCAATAACTTCATGTAAAAGTATCAATCGTTTAGAAGTTGCAGTTGTAATAGACAAGCCAGCGGCTCCTTCAGGGTCAGGAACGCAAACGGTTTGTAATTCAGGAACAATTGCTAATTTGACAGCTACAGGAACAAATATAAAATGGTATGTTAATGCGACGGGAGGTACCGCATTAGCATCATCAGTCGTATTAATTTCAGGTACAACTTATTATGCCTCTCAAACGATTGGTTCTTGTGAAAGCGCAACTCGTTATCCGTTGGCAGTTACAATTATAAATCCTCAAAATCCAATAAGTGGTGGTAATCAGTCTGTTTGTTCAACAAGTCCATTACAAACTTTAACAGCTAATGCAACTGTAACTTCAGGCACTATTGTTTGGTATGATGCTATAACAAGTGGAAGTTTGGTTGCTAGCCCAACATTAAATACAGTTGGAACGCGTATTTATTATGCACAAAATACTATAGGTGTTTGTAATAGCATAAATAGAACAGCTGTTTCACTTGAAATTAAAGATTCTCCTTTTTTAAGTGTAACTACCAAATCATGTTCGTTAGATTTATTAATATATAGTGTTGATTTTACCGTAGCAAGTGGCAGTACCATAACAAGAAGTCCATTAGTAGGAAGTATTGTTGGGAATAGTATAATAGGTATTCCAGCAGGTATAGCTATTGATATTACGGCTGACAAAGGAAATGGTTGTGTAGAAGTAGTTAATGTAGTGGCACCAAATTGTAGTTGTTCACCTGTAAATAACCCAGTAAGTGGAGGCGATAAATCGGTTTGCCAAGGACAATCCAATCCTGCTTTAACAGCCACAGTAACTGTTGGAGAAACAATAGACTGGTATAGCGCTAGTAGTAGTGGTAGTACCTTAGTAACCAATAACGCTTCCTTTACACCATTGAATACTATACCAGGTGTTTATACCTATTATGCTCAAGCTAGAAAAATTGTAGATGGGTGTTTGAGTTCTGGCAGAACAGCAGTTTCATTAACTATAACGGCACAAGTAGCTCCGACAGGTGCTTTAACACAGACTTTTTGTGAATCGCAAAATGCTACAGTAGCAGATTTAGTGGCAACTGGAACTTCTATAAAATGGTATCCAACAATTTCAAGCAGTACGGTATTATTATCTTCTGCTTCATTAGTAGATGGAGAAGATTATTTTGCTTCACAAACAGCTGCTTCAGGATTTCTCTGTGAAAGTGTCAATAGGTTAAGAGTTACAGTAAATATAATTAAACCATTGTCCCCAACGGGCTCATCAATACAATCGTTTTGTGAATCAGAAAATGCTACAATTGCAGATTTGCTAGCAACAGGAACATCAATAAAATGGTATTCAACCCTAACAAGTACCATAGCGTTATCTTCTTCGGCATTGTTAGTAGATGGTGAAGATTATTTTGCAACTCAAACAACTACTTCAGGACTTTTGTGTGAGAGTGTCAATAGGTTAAAAGTAACAGTAAGTATAAGTAAACCAGCTGCTCCAATAGGTTCTTCAACACAATCGTTTTGTGAATCACAAAATGCTATAATAGCAAGTTTGTTAGCCACAGGAACCAATATAAAATGGTATTCATCAGCTATAAGTACAACGGCATTGATAAGTACATTAGCATTAGCAGACGGAGATTATTTTGCAACCCAAACTACTGCAACAGGTTTATCATGTGAGAGTGTCAATAGATTCAAAGTAACTGTTACCATTAATAAACCAGCTGCTCCATCAGGATTAGGAACACAAATAGTTTGTAATTCAGGAACAATTGCTAATTTAAATGCTACGGGAACAAACATAAAATGGTATGCAAATCCTACAGGAGGTACCGCATTAACATCATCAATTGTTTTAATTTCAGGGACAACTTATTATGCTACTCAAACAGTTGGCTCTTGCGAGAGTGTAACAAGATATCCGTTAGTAGTTACTATAGTTAATCCTCAAATACCAACAAGTGGAGGCAATCAATCTGTTTGTGCTACAAGTCCGTTACAAACATTAACAGCTACTGCTACTGTAGTATCAGGAACCATAGATTGGTTTGATGCTTTAACAAATGGGAATTTAGTTGCAAGTCCAGTATTAAATACAGTTGGAAGTGTCCAATATTATGCTCAGAACAAAATAGGTAGTTGTTTTAGCACCTCACGAACAGCTGTTACTTTAGAGATAAAAGATTCACCATTTTTAAATATAACCAATAAATCTTGTTCATTAGATTTATTGACGTATACAGTTAATTTTAATGTTGCTACTGGCAGTACCATAACTAGAAGTCCAGAAGTCGGGAGTATTGTAGGGAATAGTATAACAGGCATTCCAGCGGGTACAGCAATTGATATTAGTGCAAACAAAGGAAATGGTTGTGTAGAAGTAATCAATGTAGTGGCTCCAAACTGTAGTTGTTCACCAGTAAATAATCCAATATCAGGAGGACCTAAATCAGTTTGTGAAGGTCAAGCAAATCCATCATTATCAGCAGCGGTTAATACTGGAGAAGTTGTAAATTGGTACAGTGCGATAAGCGGCGGTAGTCCTTTAGTAAGTAATAGTTTAACTTACACACCATTGAATACTATACCAGGAGTTTATACTTATTTTGCAGAAGCTAGAAAAACAGTTGACGGTTGTATCAGTTCTGGACGAACTCCAGTATCATTAACAATAGTTTCACAAGCAGCCCCTACAGGATCAGTAACCCAGACTTTTTGTGAATCAGAAAATGCTACAGTTGCTAATTTAGTAGCAACAGGGACTACAATTAAATGGTACGAAACATTTAATAGCACAACAGCATTATCGCCTACTTTAGCTTTAATTGATGGTGAAGATTATTATGCTACCCAAAGCGCTACATCAGGATTATTCTGCGAAAGCACAAACAGATTCAAAGTTACTGTAATTATTGATAAGCCCTTGCCACCAGTAGTAGTTAGTGTAATTCAGCCAACATGTGCTGTTAATACAGGAAGTATATTATTTAGTAGTTTGCCAAATAATGGATCTTGGATATTAACTCCTTCTGTAGGAATTCCGGTATCTGGTTCAGGAGTGAATTATGAAATTATAAATTTATCGGCTTCAACCAATTATACTTTTAAAGTAACAAATGGAAACGGATGTACTTCGGTATTGTCAACACCATCACGTATAAATGCAATTCCAGCTTCACCAGTTGTTCCAACTGCAGTAAGTGTAGTGCAACCCACTTGTGCATTGCAATCAGGGACAATAACATTTGCAACACAAAATGATGTGGAATATAGTATTGATGGAATAAATTACAAATCCACCCCTCAATTTTCAGGATTAGCTCCAAAAAGTTACACGCTATATGTTAGGAATACTATCGATAAAACCTGTGTTACTTCATCTGCAAATGCTATAACAATTAATTCAATTCCAAATGTACCAATAGAACCATCGGCAACAAGTGTTGTGCAACCAACTTGTGCTATACAATCAGGCTCAATTACTATTGCAACGCAAAGCGGAGTAGAGTATAGCATTAATGGAACAAGTTTTCAGTCAAATCCTATTTTTTCGGGTTTAGCCCCTAATACTTATACTTTATATGTAAGAAATTTTGGAGATACAACTTGTATCTCTAGTTCTGTAACTGATTCAACAATAAACGCTCTTCCAACAGCGCCAGCAATTCCTACAATTACTAGTGTCATTCAGCCTACATGTTCAATTCCGACAGGAACAATAGTGGTTGCCTCACAAAATGGACTAGAATATAGTATTGGAAATGGTTTTCAAAATAATCCAGAATTTGAGAATCTTGTACCAGGAAAGTATGCAATTAGTGTTCGATTTATTAACAATACCTCTTGTATAGCTTCTGGTGCCGATCAAGTAACTATAAATTCAATTCCAGAATCTATTCAGTTTGCAATTACTGGAGATTGTGAAAATAAAAAATACGAATTAACAGCGAATCCTATAAATAATACTAATTTTCCTAATGACGTATTTTTTGAATGGAAAGACAGTAATAGCTCTCCAATTGGTTCTGATTCAAATGTGTTAAATGTATCAGATATACTCGCATCAACTTTAGAAAAAGAGGACTTCCCTTTAGAATATAATTTAACGATTTCATCTTCATCAACAGGGTGTGAAACAACAAATAAAATAACGGTAACCTCTGTTTTTTGTGATATTCAAAAAGGAATATCGCCAGATGGAAATGGGTCTAATGACAATTTTGATTTAAGCTTTAGGAAAGTAAAAAAGCTAGAAATATTCAATAGATATGGTCTTAAGCTGTATAGTAAAATGAATTACACCAATCAGTGGGAAGGACAAACAGATAATGGAGATATTCTTCCAAGTGCCACTTACTATTATGTGATAGAATTTAATACTGGTGAGGAACCTATAACAGGATGGATTTATTTAATTAGAGATAATGACAAGTAAATTTTTAAGTTTTTATTTCTTTTCCACTAAATAACACACACAGATATGAACAAAATATTTTTCTTTTTCCTTATATTTTTCACAGCCTTTTTTGATGTATATGCCCAACAAGACCCACATTATACGCAGTACATGTATAATATGAATGTAATCAATCCAGCTTATGCGGGCTCAAAAGAGAATATTTCTTTAGGACTTTTATATAGAAAACAGTGGATTAATATTGATGGTGCTCCGGAGACATTAACTTTTGCAGCACACTCACCTGTTGGTAAAAATGTAGGTTTGGGATTGTCTGTAATTTCAGATAAAATAGGACCAATACAAGAACAAAATGTATTCGGAGATTTTTCATATACTATAAAATTCAACGAAACACACAAGTTGGCACTCGGATTAAAAGTAGGTGCGGCTTTTCATAATGTAGGACTTCGAGACATACAGTCATCGCTTCCTGATCCATCGGAAGGTGTTTTTGGACAAGACATTAATGATGTTTCACTTAATCTTGGTGCTGGAGCTTTTTATTATTCCGAACAATTTTATTTTGCTTTTTCTGTACCTAATATGATAAAAACAGCACATTTAGATTATGATGGTCGAGGATATGGTTCAGACGTTTCTCATTATTTTATAACAACTGGATATGTTTTTAATTTGAATGAGAAATTAAAGTTCAAGCCTTCAACCATGTTAAAATCGGCTTTCAATGTCAGACCTTCTTTAGATGCTTCTGCCAATTTTTTATTTAATGAAAAATTCGAAATTGGGGCTACATATAGATTAGAAGATAGTTTTGGAGCCATGGTCAATTTTGCAATAACACCTGAATTAAGAATTGGTTATGCCTATGATCACGTAGTGTCTAATTTAAATCTAGGTACACCATCCTCACATGAATTTATGTTATTGTATGATATTTATGTATCTAAAAAAGTATCACGTTCCCCTAGATTTTTCTAATAATAAATATAATAGTTAATGAAAAAAATTAAATTAATATTGTTTTTTATTCTTGTTAGTACATCTTTACTAGCCCAAAATAGAGACACTAAAGTAGCCGATCAATTGTTTGATAGATTCGAATATGTTCAGGCTGTTCAAGAATATTTAACTTTGGTCGAAAAGGAAAGAGCCGATGGTTATGTAAATAAACAACTCGGAGATTGTTACTATAACATGTATAACACTAAAGAAGCTGAAAAGTGGTATGCCCAAGCAATAAAGTCTAATCAAGATGCTGAAACTTATTATCGATATGCTCAAATGTTGAAATCGAATAGTAAGTATGAACTTGCCAATGTTCAAATGAAAATATTTGCTACGAAATCTCCAAAAGATCAACGAGCCATAGAATTTAGTAAAAATCCTGATTATCTTCCTAAGTTAATAGACAAAGAAAAACTTTTCGATGTAACTGTATTGGACATCAATTCTGACAAATCAGATTTTGGCGCAGTACTTTATAACGATGTCGTTTATTTTGCAAGTGCTAGAAACGAAAGCGAAAAAAATTACGGTTGGAATGACGAACCATTTCTTGATTTGTACCAAGCGACTTATAATGCTGATGGAACCTATTCAAAACCAACTCCAATTGCAGCATTAAATTCAAAATTTCATGAGGGACCATTAACGATGAGTAAAGATGGGAACACGATTTATTTCTCTAGTGAAAGTTTTAATGAAAAATTATTCGAAAAAGACAAATCTAAAAAATTAAAATACGGACAAGTTGGTTTGTTCAAAGCGGTAAAAGCAAATGGAGAATGGTCAGATATTTCACCGCTACCTTTCAACAGTAAAAGTTATTCTACGAGCAATCCCAGTATGAATTCTGATGATAATATGCTCTATTTTTCATCAAATATGCCCGGGTCTATTGGCGGATATGATATTTGGAAAGTAAAAATAAACAATAATGGAAGCTACGGAAAGCCAGAAAATTTAGGAGATAAAATAAATACTCCTGGTGACGAGGGCTTCCCTTTTATTACAAATGACAATATCTTGTATTTTGCTTCAAACGGACTAACGGGTTTTGGGGGATTGGATATTTTTTCTGCTGATTTGAATAAAAACACATTGCCTATCAATGTAGGAAAACCAGTAAATACCGAGAAAGACGACTTTGCTTTTACATTTAATAAAGAAAAAAACAGTGGCTATTTATCAAGTAATCGTTCGGGCGATGACAATATATATGCTTCAGTTCCGGTATGTGAAGCACAAATCGTTACCGTTGTAAAGAACTCAAAAACTGGTGTGCTTTTAGCAAACGCAAGAGTAGTTATTTTAGATGATAAAAATAATGTGATAGAAACTAAAATATCTAATGATAAAGGCGAAGTAGTCTATGATGTAGAATGTCAAAAAGCATATGCCATTGAAGTGTATAAAGATGGGTTTGTAACCAAATCTTTTCCAGTAGCCAATATTAAGTCTGGAAAAGTAATTATTGATGCATCGATAGATCCAATTGATGTAATAATTACCGATACCGAAATTATCTTGAATCCTATTTATTTTGAATATGATAAAAGCAATATTACCAAACAAGGTGCTGCCGAATTAGACAAATTAGTTTATGTGATGTCTCAAAATGACAAGTTGGTTATTTATGCCAAATCGCATACCGATTCTAGGGGAAGCGACAAATACAACTTAGATCTTTCTGAGAGAAGAGCCAAATCTACAGTGCAATATGTCATTTCAAAAGGAATCAGCGCAAACCGAATTACAGGAAATGGTTTTGGAGAATCACAACCTAAAGTAGACTGTAAAAATAAATGTACCGATGCAGAATATGCTCTAAACAGACGTTCAGAATTTTTGCTAGTCAAGTAATCCCTTTTTTGTTGTAGATATAAAAAAAACCTGATGCTGTCAGGTTTTTTTATGCTTATACGACACTACAATGTTAAATTTTCCTAAAATTGAGAATTTTGCAAATGCAATTGTTGGTTGTTAGCAATTTTGCATCTTACTAATAAACTTGTATGAGTACATCAATTGGAATATTTAATCTTTCATGCAATTGACGAATCATTTCAAGCGGTAATTTTCTTTTTTTATATAGTATTTCACTAGCACGACTTTTAAGCCCAAAAATATTGATCAAATCAGTTTTATTTGGTGTTACAAAACGTTTTTATCTTTCATAAATTAATGTAGTATTTCCAGTTACAGTGTAATTATTAGAACTTGAAGCAGAATTATTTGTTTTTAGAACAAGTCTATTGTCAGTTAACTCAACTATTTCAGTAGTCAATTCATATGAGCCGGGTTCATTTGGTTCAATATCATAAACTCTTGTTATTAATTTACCATTATTAATACTCCATTCCCCAATATGAAATCCCTCTTGCTGATTTGCATTTGAATTAATAACTTCATTAAAATTGATGGTTTGATTCTGATTATTAGTCTCTTTAATATTCACATTGTAATTTCCGTTTGTGTTTATGAATTTGGGATTATTTGTAAATTCAATGGTGTAATTATAATCACTACCGATCTCAACTATTGTTGTTCTAGTTTCAGTAATTGAATTTGATGATATATGTGAAATTAAATTCCAAGTTCCAAGAATTTTCGTTTCGTAATTTATGTTGTTTTGAGTTTTTGAATCATCAGAACTGCAAGCTGTAAATAGACTAAACATACTAATAAGCAAGGATAATTTTAAAATTTGTCTTTTTGAATTCATTTCTAAAATTTTGATTTACATCGTTTTGGGTTATATATTTTGTAACGGTTTGCTGCTACATGAAGTTGGCGATTTCGGAGACGAAAAATGTCTGTCAGAACTAAACTTGATACGAAGCACAAAGCTTCATTTAACCACTGAACCGCCAATTTCTTATAATCGTTTTTGGGTGATGTTTTTTAGTTTAATGAATATCCAATTATTAAATTCAATGAATTAGTTTTTGCCTCTCCATTACCCCAAACTGTATTTTTACTTGTATTGGTTAAACCTAGATTCTCTCTAATTTCTATAAAAAATGTATTTTTTTCATTTATTTCAATTGTTTTCCCTAATCCAATTGACAATCCAAAATCTGTTTTATTATTAAGATTTGTAGTTTCAAATGAGTCATTATTTAATCCATCTTTTAGTTTTAAATCATTTGTAAAAGTTGATTTTAATAGATAACCTATGAATGGACCTCCATTTATGTAGAAACTATTTTTGTTGCTAAAACTATATTTTAACATTATTGGTAAAACCAAATAATCATAATTCTTATTCGAGGTAAAATTATAACCTTTAGTATAATCAACAATACCCGGTATAAAAAATTTATTATCTCCTTTTTGGCTTTTTCTTTCATAATTAAGTTCTAACTTTAAACTTAATTTTTCTTTAATTTGATATTCAAAATTTAGTCCACCCAAAAAAGCAAATGCAGGACTTTCAGAATATAAAGGTTTTATTTGAACAGGAATTTCATATCCTCTAAAATTTGAGTAATTTAAACCCGCTTGTATTCCAAATTTAATTTTTGAATTTTGCGAATAATTTAGTGTTGCAATTAATAAAAATGTAATACTCAAAAGTGATTTTTTCATATTTTTTTCTAGTTGCTGTTTTTTTTTTCCGACCAAAATATCGCCCAACTTGTATGAAGGTGTGACAAAATCAAACCGATCACCTCATTTTGTATAGATTGGTCTAACAATTGTCAGTTTTTATTTTTCCAAATATAAATAAATTTTAACGAATTCATTGTAGAGCAAGCTTAAAGTCAATAGTTCAATTTTTTTTAATCTGTGATAAAATTTTCATTCTGAAAAAAAATCACAACTGCTGTGGCAAAAAAATCATTTTGAATAATTTGCCACAAGTTTACAAACAAGATCAACTAAAGATTGGTTTTAGGCAAAAAAGTCTGAAAATCATTCAACATACCCGTAAAAGTAGAGTGTGTTTGTATGATAATTGTTTTATAGTATTAAAAAATACAAAATAAATCTATTCCTTATTTAAGAATTTCATCAAGGATTTAAATACAATTTTAAATCTATAATTTCTCCAAAATAGGTAGCTCCGCTTTTGGTAAGGTGTTTGCAATCCTGACTAATAAACTTGCATTGATTTGTAAATACTGGGATGGTATTTTTTTTATCAATAATAGAACCTATTACATCAATGTATTTATTTCCCCACTGTTTTTTTAAGAGTTCATTGCGCTCTAGAATACCAGCAATCATTTTGGTTCTTTGAGAGCAATAATCAGGATTGTTTTTTCTGTTGTAGTATATTCCGTTATTGGCCCCAAAATTCTTTAATCCCACGTTCCAAACTTTTGAAGTATCGATTGGATATATTCTAGCAATAGAGTCTAGCCAAGACCTATTGGTTCCATTTTTTTCGGCAAGAAAAATACATTTAGCTTGACGAATTCGTTCCTCAAAATTCTTGCAATAATTGATATCTTCTACATACGATAGTTCAATTTGATTGCCATATTTAGATTCTAATAAAACATTACCCCAATCTCTGGCAAAACTCGACCCGTATATTACAACTTTAATTTTTTTGCTACTGGTAAACTCCTTATTCAAGTCATAGATTCTTGCATTATAGCTAATGTGAGGATTTCTTTTAACATCAATAATATTGCTGTTTCTTTTAGTGTTTTCTTTAATAATATCCAGTTCGGGAACATCTTTTAAAATGCCAGAAATAGAATAAATATAAAAAGCTAAAGCAGTAGAAATTATACATCCAACCCCAGTTAAAAAAAGTAAAACAGTATTCTTTATTTTCTCTTTATTTCTAAAAGGCTGCTCAATAAAATAGTAGGACAATAGTGATAAGATTAAAATCGTTATGCCTATAAAAACAGCATTGGTTGTACTAATAGTTTCTACAATAAAATAGCGTGTAAATGCAAGAACAATCTGATGCCACATATAAAGACTAAAACTTATTTTACCAATGCCAATCATCACTTTGTTTTCTAAAATAAAAGCGTTCCATTTATTGTAATCGTAGTTAGAAACCAGTATTCCAAAAGAAACGAGTACAACTGCAATTAATTTTAAATGGTTTTGGATATTGGTTTCTAAGTACAATAGTACAAGTAGGGCAATAATTAAAAATAGTTTGTACTTACTTTGGATTCCTATCTCTTTAAATACTATCGCACCAATGCCACCAAGTGATAACTCAAAAAATCGGAATGGAATGGTAAAAAACTTTACAGCTTCATTTGTAGAGAAAAAAAATAGGAACAAAGAAAATCCAGTTAAAACAACTAGAATAGGCAAAATCCATTTCACTCTTTTTTTATTGCAAATAAGGAAGAGTAGAGGGTAAACGAGATAAAATTGTTCTTCAATACCTAGACTCCAAGTATGCATTAAGGGTTTGTAATCGTTAATGATATTCCAATAATTAACGGTGGTGATTTTTAGTAAAATATTATTTGCAAAGAAATTGGTTGCAATAACTGATTGGCTTAAATTCTCTAAATCGTCAGGAAGCATAACAAACAATCCCGTAATTAAAGCCACAAAAGTTGTAAATAGCACCAAAGGAATAATTCTTCTAATTCTGCGTAAGTAAAACTGGTAAATAGAAAACTTATTTTCTATAACTTCAGCATATATTATTTTTGTAATAAGATAGCCGCTAATAACAAAAAAGACATCAACACCTAAATATCCGTTCGGGAGATATCCCATGTGGAACAAAATAACAGCCAAAACGGCAATGGCTCTGAGACTATCAATATCATTTCTATAAATAGGTAATACTTTATTATCCATCTTTGGGCATTTTAATTTAAATTACTAATATATAAAAAATCCCGTCTTATTAAAATAAAACGGGATTCCATTTATAAAAATATAATATTAAGCCAGCATTGTCACTGGGTTTTCAATATATTGTTTCAGCGTTTGTAAAAATTGTGCTCCAGTTGCACCATCAATCGTACGGTGATCACAAGCCAATGAAAGCATCATGGTATTTCCTACTACAATTTGTCCGTTTTTAACCACGGGTTTCTCAACAATCGCTCCTACAGATAGTATGGCAGAATTCGGTTGGTTGATGATAGAGTTAAACTCCGTGATACCAAACATTCCAAGGTTTGAAATTGTAAACGTACTACCTTCCATTTCGCTAGGTAATAGTTTTTTGTTTTTCGCTCTTCCTGCAAGATCTCTCACACTAGCACCTATTTGAGATAAGCTCATTCCGTCTGTAAATGGTAATACAGGAACCACTAGTCCATCTTCAACCGCAACTGCTACACCAATATTCACATGATAGTTTATAGTGATAGCATCTGCTGACCATTGTGAGTTGATTTTTGGATGTTTTTTTAATGCAATAGCGCATGCTTTTATTACCATATCGTTAAACGAAACTTTGGTATCAGGAACACTATTAATAGTAGCTCTCGATTTCATAGCCTCATCCATAGTTACCTCGATTACTAGGTTGTAGTGAGGAGCTGTAAATAAAGATTCTGCTAAACGTTTAGCAATAATTTTTCGCATTTGCGAATTCTTGATTTCTTCTGTAAATACTTCACCAGATGGAACATATGGTTTTGCAACAGGAGTTTCTGCTTTTTGTATTGGCGCTGCGCTAGAAGCTTGTGGAGCACTAGCAACAGTTGGTACAAAATTCTCGATATCGCTTTTTACGATACGTCCGTTTTCACCAGAACCTTTCACCAGAGCTATATTGATGCCTTTTTGTTCAGCAATTTTTTTCGCTAATGGTGAAATGAATATTCTTCTTCCGTCTGAAACTACTTGTATGGCTTCTTCAGTTTTTTCGGCAACTGCAACAGGAGTTTCTGCTTTTTCAGCAGTAGCTGCAGCTGGAACTTCTCCTTTGCTATAATTTTGTGCGATTCCAGAAACGTCAGTGCCAGCTGGTCCAATAATAGCTAATAAACTGTCAACAGGAGCTGTTTGTCCTTCTTGAACTCCAATAAATAATAAAGTACCTGCATTAAACGATTCAAATTCCATCGTTGCTTTGTCGGTTTCAATTTCAGCTAAAATGTCTCCTTCGGCAACCGTATCCCCTACTTTTTTTAACCAAGTGGCTACCGTTCCGTCAGTCATAGTATCACTCAATCTTGGCATAGTTACTACAATAACTCCTTTTGGAATTTCTGCAGTTGCCACCGCTGGACTCGCGATTGTTTGTTCTTCTTTTGCTTCTTCTTTAGTATTATCTACTGCTTCAGTTGCTGATGCACTTGTCGGTCTGCCCAAATGAAGTAAAGGTGTTATGTCTTCTCCTTCTGCTCCTATAATTGCTAAAAGAGAATCAACAGGTGCTGTTTCTCCTTCTTGAAGCCCAATATGTAAAAGTGTTCCAGAATTGAACGATTCAAATTCCATCGTTGCTTTGTCAGTTTCAATTTCTGCTAAGATGTCTCCTTCGCTAATTTTATCGCCCACTTTCTTAAGCCATTTTGCTACAACACCTTCGGTCATAGTATCACTTAAGCGTGGCATGGTGATAATTTTTGCCATAATTTAATTATAGTTTGTGTGGTAAAAATGGATAATTTTTTTCTTCATAGACTACGTCATACAATTGTTGTATTTCTGGGAAAGGAGATTCTTCAGCAAATGTTACACATTCTTCTACTAAATCTTTAACTCTTTGATCTATAATTTCAATCTCAGCATCGGTAGCATATTTCTGATCTTTTATAACATCTAAAACTTGTGTAATAGGATCAATTTTTTTGTATTCTTCTACTTCATCTTTAGAACGGTATAGTTGTGCATCAGACATAGAGTGTCCTCTGTAACGATACGTTTTCATTTCTAAAAAAGTTGGTCCGTCACCACGACGTGCTCGTTCCATAGCTTCGTGCATGGCTTCAGCAACTTTTATAGGATTCATTCCGTCTACAGGTCCGCAAGGCATTTCATATCCTAAACCTAGTTTCCAAATATCAGTATGATTAGCAGTTCTTTCTACAGAAGTTCCCATTGCATATCCATTATTTTCAACAATGAATACTACAGGAAGTTTCCATAACATCGCCATATTAAAAGCTTCGTGAAGTGAACCTTGACGTGCTGCGCCATCACCAAAATAGGTAAGGGTTACGCCGCCAGTTTCAAAATATTTATCGGCAAATGCCATTCCTGCTCCTACAGGTATTTGAGCACCTACAATTCCGTGACCTCCATAAAACCCGTGCTCTTTAGAAAAAATATGCATTGAACCGCCCATTCCTTTTGATGTCCCGGTTACTTTTCCCATCAATTCTGCCATTACTCTTCTAGGGTCAACTCCCATTCCTATGGGTTGAACGTGATTTCTGTAAGCAGTAATCATTTTGTCTTTTCCGCCTAATTCCATAACATGCAAAGCACCCGCCAAAACGGCTTCCTGACCATTATATAAGTGAAGAAATCCTCTTATTTTTTGTTGAATATAAAGTGCTGCTAATTTGTCTTCAAACTTTCTCCAAAGCAGCATATCTTCGTACCACTTTAAATAAACTTCTTTTGTAACTTCTTTCATTTGGCTAATTTTCTTTGCTAAACAGTTTTTGTAATAGTAAATTTAAAATTGTTTGAATATAAGAATGTAGTTATTTCCTTCAACTTAAATTGTACTCCAATTTGCGAAAAGCAAAAATACTACTTTCCGAGTTAGAACTAAAATTTAAATCGTAGTTTTTAGCTTTTTTACAAGAAGTTTTTATCAAACATGAAAGGGAGTAGATTTTTTAAGGAATCTGATTTATAAATCACGCCAATTTCGCCCATAAAATAAATTTCAATAGGTTGCTCTTGTTTGAATTCGTATTCTGAAATGGTTTGTCTGCATCCGCCGCATGGCGGAATAGGAGTGGATGTAGTATTTGTATCAGAAGCTGCTGTAATTGCCATTTTTAAAATTTTTGCATCAGGATAAATAGCACCTGCTTGAAAAATAGCTACTCGTTCTGCACAAAGCCCTGAAGGGTAGGCCGCATTTTCTTGATTAGATCCTAAAACTATTTTTCCGTTATCCAATAAAATAGCGGCTCCAACTCTAAATTTTGAATACGGTGCATACGCTTTTTTTCGTATGGCTATGGCTTGATCCATTAAATCTTGTATATCTGAAGGTAATTCGTTAAGTGAATCATAACTTGAAAATTTCGTTGTAATACTAATTTCTTTCATGTATAAGAATATATTATTTTTTATTATAATTTTCGGATTGCCAAATTAAACAAATTTTTCTTCTAATTTTTGTTTTTATTACTAGATTACCTGTTTTTAACATAAAAAAATCCAAATTACGATAATTCGAAATTTGGATATTTATAATTTTATATTTAAAATGCTATTTAGTACTCATCATATTTGTCTCCAAATGCAAAACTAAGAGAAAACCGTAGCGTATTTTCTAAAGGATTTTTTACTCTTGAAGCAGAAAACAAATAAGAAACATCAATTTTTATAACATTATAAGTAAAACCTGTACCTAGCGATAAAAAGCGTCGTGCACCTTTTAGTGGGCTTTCATTGAAATACCCTAAACGAAAGGCAAACGAATCTTGATACATATATTCTGCACCTACTGAATAGGTAAATTCTTTTAATTCTTCACTCAAACCATCTGGCGCATCACCAAAAGATTTAAAGATACCTTCAGTCCAACCAATTTTGTTGTATTCGATTTGATTTTTGTTTCTTAAGTCAATTTCTTCTTGATTTGAATCCTCTTCTCCATCTCCATTTAAATCAGCACTTTGAGGTGTTGGCACTAATAGTTTATTAAATTCTAGATTCAATCCTACTTTGTTGTAGTCATCTAAAATAAAATCAAATCCGCCACCTATTTTCATGTTTGATGGTAAAAAGTTTGATCCGACAGTAGAATCTTGTGTTTGGTCATAATTGATTTTAGGACCCATGTTTTGAAAGTTGAAACCAAACCGCCATCTTCCGTCAAAATCAGTAAAGGCAGTTTGTTCAGATTGATAAAATCCAGAAACATCAACGGCAAATGAATTAGCCGCTACAGAACTTTTTCCTTCTGTTGGTATTTGTAAATTCGACCTAATAAAACGACCCCCAACAGACATTGAGAAACGTTCACTAAGTTTCAATGCATAAGATAAATCTATAGCAAATTCTGATGGTTTTACTACGTTTGGTACATCTTCAGCTTCATTTCTTAACTCAATTTCTCCTAAACTAAAATATCGGATGCTGGATGCAAAAGCACTTTGTTCGTTAATTTTGTTAAAATAAGTAACTTGGCTAAGTGAAATATCATTTACCAACTCAACCAAGTAGGGAGTATAGCTTACTGAAAATCCTTGTTTATCTAATGAAAAAGCATATTTTGCTGGATTCCATTGTTGGGAATAAACATCGGCAGAAGTGGCAACTCCATTGTCAGCCATACCTGCTGCTCGCGCATCACCAGCTACTAATAAAAAAGGAACTCCTGTAGTGATTACTCTTTCCTGAGCTTTTGAAAATGGGATTATTAATAAACAGATTAGAACTGTTGCAATTTTTTTCATTCTTAATTTTTAAAAAGTTTACAAATATAGTATTTAATTAAAGTATGACAAGTTTTTCAAATTTTTCTGTTTTAGAATTTGTCAGTGTTGATTTTACCGTTAGTTTATAGACATAAGTACCTTTCCCGATTTTATCGCCAAAGTCATCTTTACCATCCCAAGTAATTTCTCTTGAAAGAAACCCGTCAGTAGTTATTGTTTGATTTTTTGTCCATACTATTTTTCCAGTAATGGTCATAATTTGTACTTGAACTTCCAATGGTTCGAAAGGGCGGTTATGAGTAAACCAAAATTGTGTGTAATTTACAAACGGATTGGGATAATTTAAAACATTTGTCAGCGTTATGGATTCATCTCCAACAACAATAAACTGAATTTCTGAAGTTACAGGATTGTTATAAACATCCCAAGCCTTAAAAGTTATAGTATGCAAACCTTTAGCCAGATTTCTAAAAGGAAATTTCAGCTTCCCTTTCTTGTAATCGTCTAATTCAGTTTCGTAATAATCGTTCAGTTTAATTGGGTTATTTTCATCTCCATCTAAAATGGCAATAATGTCGTGACCTATCCCACTAGCGGTATTTATACCGTTTTCATCTTCAAGAAAGGCTAAAAAAAGTGGAGATTCATTGGTAATTCCTCCAGATATAAAAGTTTGATCATTCATAAATAGCCTAACGGTAGGGTTTGTTTTGTCGGCGACTGCATTTTGATTTACACCACCAATTCTAATAGAAGTATCAAAACCAGTTTTGTCTAATAGTATTTCATCTCTTTTTCCGTAAAAACTTATTCTGCCATTATTTACCGGAATCGATATGTCTCTTGGTACTACAAAACCAAACTCGAATTGTCCGTTTGTAATCGTAGCATTTCCTCTAAAAATAGTTTCTCCTAATGTATTAAAATTTATCGCAGGGCTATTATTGTCATTATCAAGAGTTGTTCTCATGATGTTTTTATCGAAAATCTGAACTGATAATTCCCCATTGTAACTTGACAAAGGATTATTGTTTTCATCTGTAACTTCTCCAGCAAGTTTTACATAGGCTAATGATTTAAAATCATCAACGGGTCCTGAAATTGGCAAGTCATTTACTTTAGTAAGATTTATTTTTGGCTGAGGGACATCTAGTTTTAAAGCTGGATCTCCTAAATAAAAAACAACATCTGTTCTTGGGCCAAAATTATTTTTAGCCAATCGTAGTGACTCAGCTATCGAAGTATATTCATTTGAACCGTAAGAAAAGAGGTAACGTGCCAAAACATCATTAAAGTTTTCTCCTGTGGTTTGTCCTATTTCACGAATTGTAGTAATCATTGATATGGCACCGCCTTTAGGATTCCAATACGTATATTCTCCAGCCGTTGGTCTAAAAGGATTGTCAAATCTCGAAAAATCGCAGGTTATGGTTATAAACAATGGATATTTATAGCGGTTGCTTAAATTTTGACCATCTGATTTTTCCCAAATTCTTTCTTGTGAAAGGCCGTCTTCACCACCATGTCCTAGATAATTAAAAACCAATGCCCCTTTTTCAAAAGCATTAAATAGTTCCTGACGTGCTTTAGGGTACCTCGCTCCACCAGCTGAGGTTTCCTGAACATAGGAGTCTAACAATATTTTATTTAGATTAAAGAACGGCTTTTCTAAGACAATTTTGTCAGCCATATTATTAATTCTTGATTGTAAACTTCTATCACTTGTTTTATCTGAATCATCGGATACAACTACTATATTATTTCTCCAATTTCCATACGATTTAATGTCGTGGTATTCAATAACTTTATTTACTAACTCATCAGCTTGTAAAGTAGTATTTGCAATCATTCTCCCTACAGCAATGTCTAAACCGCCTTCTGAAATATCTATGTTGCCTTCATTTTCATCCATCATTCCAAAAAAATCATCAGATGCAAACGACGATTCTCCTGTTGTAAAGCTACTAAGAGCATGATATATAGGCACAATGTTACCGTTTATAGAAACACGATTCTTAAAATCATAGGATGCGTCGCCAAAAAGATTTAGATATTGTATTCTTTTTTCAGGGGAAGAAGCATTAAAATAAACATACTTAATAAAATTTCTAATCGCACCAATGTCTTGTTTTCCTGAAGAAAATTCTGGATAAATTGTTTCTAAATTAACAACTTTAACATTTAAATTAGAATATTTTCGATGGAAATTTGCTAGTTTTTCTGCCTGATTTGTTAAAAATCTTGGACAAATTATAATATAATCAATATCTTGAAATTTACCTTGAGTATCATTAAATATAGTTCCTTTTAAATTTTGATTCGCAACTGCAGTTTGTGAGTCCTTTAACGGAGTATATAAATCATTTAAATCTACTGCCAAGTATTTTCTGGTTTCCCCAAGATTAGCTTTAAAAGTAAATAAAGTCTGATTAGAATTTTCAATTTTTGTTACATTATAAATATCGGTAATATCCCAAACTTGTTGAATGGAAGAGGCATCAGTTATTTGATACTCTCCAATACCAAGAGCCGAACTGGCCAAATCGTATTGAAAATTAAACTGTTTACCAAAGCCTTTCAAGTTTCGATTTGATTTTAAAAAAATGTAATCAAGATAGCCTTTAGAATCAGGTACACCTTTGTTATCATATTTTAATGAAACAGTAATTTTTTCTGAAGCTGATATTGACGTACTTAAATCTGATAAATCAGCTTCAGCTGACCCTCCAATTTGAGAGAAAGAAATAGTTCCAGCAATTTGATTGTTCGCTTTTACTTCGAAAGAGGTGCTTGAAGGAGATATTGCCGCACCAATGACGGTCATGCTAACAGGTGATGTTGTCACTATATTAGGAATGTTGAACTCAAAATCTTGTTCGTTGTCTATACTAAATTGTTCGCCTAACCATCTTCTGCCAAGTCTAACTATATTTACTTTATCAGTTTCATAATATTGGTAATCATCAAAAGTATTTATAATAAGGTCTCTATTTTCTGCCGGTTGAATTGTATTAGGAACTCTTTTTCCGTCCAATCCTTGAGTATTTATATAATAATAGGATTTGTTATCATATAAATTGTTTGTAGTTTGGCTTTCATTATTCCATTTATCAACTCCTTCTGCATAAAATAAAATATAATCGTTGTCGTTAAAGACGCCATCACTTTCTCCAACTACTTGAATAGCATTTTCTATTAAATCATCAGGATAATAATCACTGTTTTTAAGAGGTATCATTCGGCCACCATTTCCATATATCTTGATTTTCTTTGGATCAATGCCGTCAGTGCTAACGCCCATTTGTTTTAAAAAACTTTTATTGATATAATAAGCACCTGATTTTATGACATAAAAACGATGCCATTCTCCAGTTGAAAGTACTGAGTTCGATATCCCATTAAGATTAGTTCTTGCATTATTTTTTATTCTAGAATTAGAATTGGCTGTTTTTATACTGTATGTAAATGATTTGATTTTTTTAAAACCATTTGCGTCTTTAATGATAGGAGAAAGTGTCAGTAATGCAAAATAGTTATTTCTAGCTTTGAGACTTTTGATTGAGGCATTAATGCTATTAGGGATTACTTTAAGGTTTAAATCGCCTAGTGCTAAATCGGTAATGCTTTCATAAACTACATTTGTAATTTGAAGGTTGTTTTCATCAATTTCAGAGGGTAGATTGAGTTTAATCTTAAAAAAAAGTTGTTTTTTAAAACTGTCAAATTCAAAATTATCAGGATTGAATTGTGGAATATTTAACTCATAACTACCAAAAGAAACTTTAGTTTTTTCGATCCAATTAATAGCTATGTCTCCTTTTTGTTGACTTGAGCAAACAAAAGAGTATAAAATAAGTGAAAGGTATATTATTTTTCTCATCATGATGAATAACGCTACAAAGGCTAAAATATTACGAAGTGTAAAAATAATTTATTTAATATGAATTTTGTAATATTTGTTTTATTTTTGCGTTGTATCAGAAAGTAAATTTTTAACTCGATACATTTTTATCATTATTTCACAAGAAGATGTTGCAATGTAATTTGAAATTCATATATTGCGCCTCGAAATTTATTACCTACGAAAAGTATGAAAGTAAACAAAATTATGACTGTTAAATTATTACTATCTCTAGTAATTGTTTTAGGTTTCGCTACTAGTTGTAGTAAGAAATCCAGTACGAAGAACGCTTCAACCGCTACTGGTTGGAAAATTAACGACAAAAAAGGAGGTTTCCAATTTGCTTCTAATTTTAAAAAGCAAGCAACGGGACCCGGCTTAGTTATGGTAGAAGGTGGTACTTTTACTATGGGTAAAGTACAAGACGATGTAATGCATGATTGGAATAATACTCCAAATCAACAGCACGTTCAATCATTCTATATGGATGAAACAGAAGTTACAAATATCATGTACATGGAGTACCTTGATTGGTTAAAGAGAGTTTTTCCGCCTGAACAAGAAAATTACAAAAACATATATGAAGGAGCGTCTCCCGATACTTTGGTTTGGAGAAACCGATTGGGTTACAACGAAACGATGACTAATAATTACTTGAGACATCCTGCCTATGCAAATTACCCAGTAGTTGGAGTAAATTGGATTCAAGCAGTTGAGTTTAGCAAATGGAGAACAGACCGTGTAAATGAGAGCACTCTTGAAACACAAGGCTATTTGAAAAAAGATGCTAAAGTTCTTGATGTTAAGGCTGAGGCTGTTTTTAGTACAGAAACTTATTTGAATGCTCCTACAAAAGCTTTTGGAGGAGATGAGAAAATTGTATTAAAAGGGCCAAGAAATTCAAAATCTAAACCTGTTAAAACTAAAGGAACTAAAGAGAATCCTTCAACTGAAACTGCTGCAAAAAATGTTTATGCACAAAGAACATCAGGACTTATTCTTCCTGAGTATAGATTGCCAACAGAAGCTGAATGGGAATATGCTGCAGCCGCAGATGTTGGACAACGAGAATATAATATTTACAAAGGTCAAAAGAAATATCCATGGTCTGGGAGTTATACAAGATCAGGAAAAAGACAAGTTAGAGGCGATCAATTGGCAAACTTCAAGCAAGGTAAAGGAGACTACGGTGGAATTGCTGGATGGTCTGACGATGGGGCCGATATTACTAATAGTGTAAAATCATATCCGCCTAATGATTTTGGTTTGTATGATATGGCCGGAAACGTAGCGGAGTGGGTTGCCGATGTTTACAGACCTATAGTTGATGATGAAGCTAGTGATTTCAATTATTTTAGAGGTAATGTTTACACCAAAAATAAAATTGGAGACGACGGTAAAGTAGAATTAGTAACTAGTGAAAGTCAAAAATTTGATACTTTGTCTAATGGTAGAATTATGGCAAGAAACTTTCCTGGTCAAATAACACAAGTGCCTGTAGATGAAAAGGAAACTTATTTGAGACAAAACTTTGACAAAAGTGATGAAAGAAACTACAGAGATGGTGATAAACAATCTACTAGATACTTTGACTTTGGTTCATCTGAAGAAGAAGATGCCAAATCTAAAGATAAGCATAAAATGTATGATTCTCCTCAACACAACGTAACCGTTGATAGTTTGGGTAAAATGATTAGAAAATATGATAAATCTAATAAGAGAACTACACTTATAAACGACGATGTTAGAGTTTACAAAGGAGGTTCCTGGAGAGATAGAGCGTATTGGTTAGATCCAGCTCAACGAAGATATTTTCCTCAAGATATGGCAACTGACTACATAGGTTTTAGATGCGCAATGTCTAGAGTTGGTGCGAAGGCTGATAAAAAGAAAAGAGCAAGAAATTAATTGCTAACATATAAATAGTATAAAAGCCCTTTCATTAGGGCTTTTATTTTTTAAAATTATTTTGATGAATATTGAAGCCATTCATAATCTATTTTTGAAATGCAGTTCCGTTTCAATAGATACAAGAAAAATCACACCTAATTCTCTTTTTGTAGCCATAAAAGGAGATCGATTCGATGCTAATACTTTTGCAAAAGAAGCTTTAGAAAAAAAGGCAGCTTATGTGGTAATCGACAATCCAAATTTTTATATAGATGAAAGAACAATATTAGTTCAAGATAGTTTAACGACTTTGCAAGAACTAGCTAAATTTCATCGTAATTATTTAAAACTTCCAATAATAGCCTTAACAGGAAGTAATGGTAAAACAACAACTAAAGAATTAATTAATTGTGTTCTTTCTAAAAAATACAGTACCAAAGCAACCGTTGGAAATTTAAATAATCATATTGGAGTTCCTTTAACATTACTTTCATTTGATAGTAAAACAGAAATTGGAATTGTTGAAATGGGAGCCAATCATCAAAAAGAGATTGCCTTTTTATGCGAAATTGCTCAGCCTGATTTTGGTTATATCACTAATTTTGGCAAAGCACATTTAGAGGGTTTTGGTGGAGTAGAAGGAGTAATTAAAGGAAAAAGTGAAATGTATTCATACCTTTTAAAGCATAATAAAACCGTTTTTATAAATCTAGATGATTCAATTCAGGTTGACAAAACAAAAAAATTGAAAACCTTTTCCTTTGGATTTAATAAAGCAGAAGCAGATGTTAATATTACCAATATAAAGGCAAATCCATTTGTAGCAATCACTTTTTCAAATATTAATATTCAAACGAATCTCATAGGCTTGTATAATGCTAATAATATCAATGCCGCAGTTGCTATAGGAAAATATTTTAATGTTCCAGATAATGCTATTAAATCAGCATTAGAGGGTTATGTTCCTGAAAATAATAGATCACAATTGATATATAAAAATACAAATGAGATTATTCTAGATGCTTATAATGCAAATCCTAGTAGTATGGCTGTTGCAATTGCTAATTTCATTCAATTAAATAAAAAAAATAAAATAGTTATTTTGGGTGATATGTTTGAACTTGGAACCGAAAGTATTTTTGAGCATAAAATGGTTGTAGACTCACTTTTAAATGAAGATGAAACAACTTGTTATTTCATTGGAAAGGACTTTTATCTTAATAAATTAAAGAAAAATAATTTTCATTTTTATGATACGTTTGATTCTTTTTCAAATGATTTCAAACAAAATCTATTACAGAATAAAATGATGTTGATAAAAGGTTCCAGAGGAATGGCATTAGAAAGAGTTTTAGAATTGATTTAAAAAAAAACCCCATAATTTTATTAAGGAGTTTTGTGGGCGATATTGATTTACCTTCAAACCAATTGTTAGAGTTTCTTGAATTTTTTATTGAGAAAATGCCATAAAAAGAACTCTAAAATTTCTTTCGATTTTGTTTGGGCAATGAGTGGTTCGAACCCCAGATAAATTCAAGGAGAATGTTAAAATTGGCATCAAGTTTATTTGAAACATTTTCAAGCTCAAAAACTTTAATTTGTTCTCTTTTAAAACCTTATTGATCATTTCTAACAAATCGAGTTTAACTAAATTATTATCAAATTCTTCTTTAATTTCAATCTATAAATCTGTACTCACTAAAACTCTATTTTTAGGTTAATTTGTTATTTTTTTTTAATACTGTTTTAAACCGTTTTAATCCAAATCATCAAAAAACAGAATCACTGCTTTTATTAAAAATTATTTTTCTTTAATTTTTCAGTTAATACCCTTTGAATTTTTTTAGCATTTTCTTTAAAATTTTTCTTGACAATAAAAGCAATATCGTTTTCTTGTTTGGTTATACAAAATTTGTATTGGTATTCTTATAGTAGATATTTATTACTATTACTGCAATGTGGATAAAAATTATTTTATGTACCAAAAATACATTCAAATAAAAACATCCTATGATAATAAATACAGCTACTGTAAGTAAAAAAATATTTTTTGCTATGATTCTGCTTTTTTGCATACTTACATTTTTAGTATCTTTTATCTTGATTTTTATTTAAGCACTAGAATTGTAAACGACAAAGTATTTTTCAAAAACTATTCCAAACGCATTCTTATATACAATTTGGTTTTGATTCTCTTTTTCAAAAGTATTTCTTGTTAAAGTCTCGTCCATTGTTTTTGATTTGGGCAATTTAAATCATACATTTTTATTCGGTTTATTTACAATCAATTGTTTTAGTTTTTTTTTGAATGAAGATGGTTTTACAACTTAAATCAAATACCGTTTGATTGAAAAATTTGCAATAAATAGGTTTTATATATTTTTTCAAAATAATTTATAGTGAACCAAAATTTAGTTACGGGCCGTAATTATATGTTAAAAATTGCAGTCGAACCTAAGCCGTTTGAACTAATTTGTTTTATTAATTTATTGTTTTAATCATAGATGGATATTTTTACTTAATCCAACAATATTCCACGTTTCATTAAAACCATAGATAGGAAGTATCGATTTTTATCGCCCTCATGTAATAAGTTACTGTTTTAAAAATAACTGTTTACCAAAACTTCGCATACAATGCAAAAATGATTAATAGCGTTATAATAATCAAGACTGTCGTTTGAGGTTTTAATTTAAACATTGTGGTGTCTAATTCGAATGCTTTAGGATTCACTTTAGGCCCAGCAAAACTTACAGCTATCATAAGAAGCATCGTAAATACAAATGACAATCCCATACAGATATGAAAAGGTATCTCGAAACCGCCTTTTCCATTAGGCCAAGCTGTGTATAATAAAGTTTCATTTCCAAATAATATTGGTGCATATTCATTAAATAAAACCGATAATAAAAAGCCAGAAATTACACCCACAATAGCCGCAGTTCCTGTTGTACGTTTCCAAAACATACCAAGAAAAAACATAGCAAATACTCCTGGGCTAATAAATCCAGTATATTTTTGGATATACGTAAAACCGCCCACACCACCAATTCCTAAAACATCATCCCAAGTAAATAGAACTGCAAGAAGCATTGCTGCAAAAACGGCATATCTACCTATGTTTACTTGAGTTCTGTCAGACGCTCCTTTTTGAATGTATTTTTTGTGTACATCTAAAGTATAAATAGTAGAAATACTGTTCACTTTACCAGCTAATGAGGCTACAATAGCTGCAGTTAAAGCAGCAACAGACAATCCTTTTAAACCTGTAGGAAGAAATGTTAACATTGCTGAATAGGCCCCGTCTTTTCCACCAACCAATTGTGTTAAATGTCCGTTTTGATACAAGACATAAGCTGCTATACCTGGTAACATTACAATAACAGGCATTAATAATTTTAATATCCCTGCAAATAAAATTCCTGTACGAGCCGTTTGCAAATCGGCTCCCAATGCTCTTTGAGTGATATATTGGTTACAACCCCAATAGTTAAGATTGATAATCCAAATACCTGCTAAATAAGACAATATTCCTGGGAAAGTAAGATATTTATTGATTTCTAGTTGAGAAGATGTTGCTGTAGGTCTAGGAATAATCATTTTGAAATGTTCGGGAGCTTCTCGCATCAAAACCTTGAAACCTGCGATTGCATTTTCTCCAAAACCAAAATAGTGTCCCACAGTAGTTAATGCAATATATGAAGTCGCCAATCCTCCAATGATTAATACCGCTACCTGAATAACATCGGTGTAAGCCACAACTTTCATACCTCCTAGGGAAATAATCAGCGCAAAAAATGCTAATCCAATCATAATAGCATGAAGATATTCACCTCCTGCGAGTCCGTTTATGGCAACTGCGCCTAGGTATAAAATTGATGTTAAGTTCACAAAAACATATAAAAATAGCCAAAAGACAGCCATTATCAAAGCGGTAGATTCGTTATATCTTGTTTTTAAAAATTGTGGCATAGTATAAATCTTGTTTTTTAAGTAAACAGGAATGAACCAAACGGCAACAATAATTAATGCAATAGCAGCAACCCATTCGTAAGCAGCAACAGCAATTCCTAAAAAGAATCCCTCTCCACTCATTCCAATAAATTGTTCGGCCGAGATGTTTGAAGCAATTAATGAAGCTCCAATTGCCCACCATGTTAATGTTCCTTCTGCAAGGAAATAAGCTTTAGCATCGTGTTCGTTTTTTTCGCGCTTGCGATAAATCGTGTATCCATATAAAGATACTATGATAAAATAGATAATAAATACAGCGTAATCTGCGAATTCAAGGTTTTTGTTCATGGTTAATTGGTTTATTAATAAAAAAAAATGTTCAATTGTGTCTTCTGAAATTAAAATAAAGAAACTGTTTTAAGTTTCCTGGTCGACTCTCTTTCTCTTAATTCGGTTTTGATTATCGTAGTTTTATAAGTGAGATTCTCTTCTTTACTCTCAAGTCTATCGATTAGTAACTTGGCAGCAGCCTCTCCAATTTCTGGCCCATGTTGACTTACTGTACTCAAACTTGGAGACAATCTCCTTGAAGCTAGAATACCGTCGGCAAAACCTATTATCGAAATGTCCTCAGGTATTTTAAACCCTTTTTGAATACTAATTCGTAATGCAACTACAGAGTCATTTTCATCTAAAGCAAAAATTCCATCAATTGTATTTGTATTAAATATATTCTCTATTCTATCTTTCAAATCATCTTCAGAATCTGTCCTGAGAATTATATTATTATTAACTGCAATATTGTTTTTTTGTAAAGCTTTAAGATAACCTTCAGCTCTTAGTTTGCCAACACTTAAATTATCTACTGAAGAAAGCAAAGCAATATTCTTGCAACCTATATCTATTAAATGCTGAGTTGCATGAAGCGCCGAATCAAAATCATCGACAACTACCTTGTCACAATCTACTTCGTCAGCGATTCTGTCAAACATTACTATGGGCGTTCCTTCGTTTATAATTGCTGTAAAATGATTGAACTGATCCAGTTTTTGAGCTTCTTCTGAAACGGACAAAATAAACCCGTCAATTGTTCCATTGCTCAACATTTCTAATGTATTTATTTCTTTTTCTAATGATTCGTTAGAAATACAAGTAATGACTTTATATCCATACTCGTCGGCTACTTTTTCGATACCGCTAAAAACTTTTGCGAAAAAGGAATTTAGAATATTAGGAATAATAACACCTATCGTTTTGGTTTTTCTGTTTTTTAAATTCAGACCGATGATATTGGGTTTGTAATTTTTAAGTTTGGCATATTCCTTAACCCTTGTTTTTGTGTTTTCGCTAATTTCAGGACTATCATTTAGCGCTTTTGAAACAGTAGAAACTGAAACATTTAATTCTTTCGCAATTTGCTTTAGAGTAGCTTTAACTTTCATAAATTTATTTCTTTTATTCTGTTGGGTGTGACTAAATTATTTAGTTACTTCTAATCTTCTGCTCCCATTTCCATGCACTTGCCATGGCTTCATCTAAAGTTGATACGGTTTTCCATCCTAAAATGGAATTTGCTTTATCTGTATTAGCAAAAGCTTCTGTTACATCACCTTCT
>NZ_WAEM01000013.1 GCF_008806775.1 Flavobacterium luteum | reverse complement strand
CGAACAGAGTAGTTAAGCCCGCCTGCGCAGATGGTACTGCAGTTATGTGGGAGAGTATGTCGTCGCCTTTCTTTTTAAAAACCTCGTTCTAAAAAACGAGGTTTTTTGTTTTATTGGCGGCAATGTATGGGGCAAAGCCCACATCAATCCGGATCAATCCCAAAACCTGTGGAGCAACAAAAATTAAGCATAAATATTAGTTAGTCTAAAAAGGAAAAACTCAACGTTCCTAACACCTCTAAATTGAGACCTAAATGCTTTTATTTTGGCATTGAAAGATTCCGCTGAACCATTAGTACTTCTGTTATCAAAATAATTTAATATGGTTTGATAATGATTGATTATTGTTCGGGATATTGTATTGAAAGACTTGAACCCTGCTTGGTCTACTTTTTCGTGTCATTTGGCAAGTCTAGCAAAACCAATAATTTTGTCGGTTGTGCTTTCAAAGATGTTGCGTAAGCCTTGCGTTAGATTGTATGCTTTTTGGATCTCAGGATACAATTCAAATAATAAATGAGCTCGCTGTAATTGATTCTCTGACCATTTTGATTTATTTTTGTATAAGAAGTAGCGACTTCTGGCTAGCAATTGTTTGAGTGTATCTCCATTGGTCAATACTTCAGACTCGAACCTTTTCTTGGTTTTCTTTGCTTTTTCTATTGCTTCGTTTTCCTGGTCTATACCTTGCAATTGGTATTTGATCCTTATTTCTTGTAATGCTTCTGAAGCTAGTTTTTGAACGTGGAATCTATCAATAACGCGAGTTGCATTAGGAAAACATCTCTTTGCAATGAGTCCCATATTTCCTGCCATATCTAGGGTGATTTCGGTGACTAGATTTCTTTGTTTAATTGATATTTTTTCAAGAGCGGCAATAACAGAATCCGCTTTAGTACCCGCAACTATTGCTACTATGGAACCTTTTTTACCTTTGGCGGCTTTATTGGTTAGAATTGTATAGAGTTCACCATTAGACAAGGAGGTTTCGTCTATTGATAATCGTTTACCTATATTTTCTGGAAAAATAAGTCACTCTTTTGCATGTGGTTTTTGATTCCATATTTTAAAATCATTTAAGAAATCCTTTACTGATGTTGTAGATTTTTACACTTACACCATAAAATGAGGTAATTGATTTGAAGTCATTAGGTTTGGTATCTATTAATCTCTTTTAAAAAAGACGCGAACTTTTGTGTTAGCCGAGTTCCGTCTGCTACTAAATTCCAATCTCTAAAAACAACTTGTCAGGTATCTTGGTTGAGCCATCTCCTGCGAGTGATAGGAGATATACTTGATGTCCAAGAATTGGAAAATCCTGAGCGGTTATCTTATCAATGAATCCTTCGGAACTTAATTTATCTTGACGATATTCTTTTGGAATAGAATTAATCTATTTAAATAAAGATGAAGTATTTCTTCTGCTTTTTTATAGGAGGTTAATTCGAAGTATTCAACAATAATTTCCGATATTAATAATTTGATAAGTTCGAGATAGGAATCTTGCATTTCTTTAGATTTTTAAAATGCAAAAATCAATATTTTAATATTTTCCCATAACTTTTAGCCATAACACTAGCAATTTTTAAAAGTATTGGATTGATATCTGCGGTTTAAATTTTTTTATTTTCAAATTGAAAATTATTTGGAAATATCGAACGAATTATTCGTGTTTTATCATTAGTATAGTATTTAACTACCAGAATTTAAAATTTTTTTAATTTGAAAAAATACTCTCATAATCTAAACTTCGCAATTTGGTAATTACTTTTGTTAGTTACTAAGGTTGCAAAGGAATATTTCTTCAAATAGTCTTTTAATTCGATAAATCCAATAATATCAACATCATCCAGAAACCCTATTACAAAACGAACTATCGGCTTGTAATTATTGGATTAAGGCCATTGATTTACTAAAAGAACAACCGCAGGAAAAATAAATAGGAAAAACAAATTCAATTATAATTTCCAAATGCAATCTTAAAATTAACTATTCTACATCACTAAAATCGCTGATATTTCATGAGTTAATTGGTTTTTAGTAGCTCTTAAAAATTTAAGGATAACTGTTTCATAATTCATACTAAAGTATCAGTTTTATAATAAAATTAGAATTTAGAAGTTTTGAATAGCAAAGGCATTTGGAATAATAATATATTTCTTAAGGTTTTTTTTGTAAAGAAAAATAGTTTTTTATTTAGTGGCTGTATTCAAATTCCATCTCAATAGGGATGTGGTCAGAGATAGCTCCTACATCTTTAAGAGAAGAGAACGAGTTGTAAAAATAAATAGCAGAAGAATGATTTATTTTTATTACAGCAGTATTGTACCAAATATTATCAAATTCAGAAGATAAACAAGGATCATTTTTGCATTTGGCTTTTAAAGAAGTTTTTTGGTTTTGAAACACGGGTACATAACCCATTTTCCTCAAAGGGGTAAAAACACTATGCGATTGCGGACAATTAAAATCTCCAACAAATACTAAATTCAAGTTGGGATATTCAGCAGGTAAAAACTTAAAGTACTTTATCTCCTTTTCGGGCTGTTTGCTTTTGGTGATGGCGTGAAAATTAACTAAAGTAAATTGTTTTAAATCATATTCAAAGGTGCAATAATAGGGTTCTCTATCAATTTCTAAATGATACTTTTTTTCTAACCATGCTTTGCCAATTTTCTTGATTTTTGCTGTTTTCCATAAAAATGCATAGCGTTCGGTTTTATAGGCGCTACTGCTGGTTGGATCACTAATGGTGTAATCCCATTTCGCTCCTTTGCGATTCAGTTCATCGGCAAGTTTGGCAACGGCTTGAGCGCCACCATAGCCCGCTACTACTTCTTGAATACCTACAATATCATACTCTTTCAAGGTATTAGCAATAAAACTTATGGTTTCCTCTGATTTTGAGTTGCCAAAGTTTTCGAGGTTCCAGGAAACGACTTTTACTTGAGAAAATAGGGTAGAGGATAGTAATAAGAAAAATAGTAATATTTTTTCATTTTAATCAATTTTAAATCTTACCCATGTGGCTTTTCAGATTATGCCCCGTTTATTTCAGTGGTTTCCGAACTCCACTTTATTAATCATTATCACCCAATAAAACACAACTCACAAACTCCATCATAACTATAGCATTTGTTGTTTGAATTGTATATAATGGGGGCGTTAAGTTCATTCTTCATAAAAGTGACATAATTATACACGGTTCGTACAGATATCCCGAGTCTTTTAGAAAGATACTCCGAATTTCCTGCGCTACCCGCCATTAGTAGCTCGTGTAATTTTATGATAACTCTTATATCCAAATCGTTTGCAATTTTAACACTTAGGTCTGCAACCAGAATGCACAGTTTAATATTCTACTAACATTTCACTCTTACTCACAAGGTTTAGCTGAGTTCAAACTTAAAAGGATAAAAATTCATCTCCTTACGGGAAATCGTAAAGAGGTCATTTTTTTCAATCTTCTTGGCATTAATTTTTCGAAACTCTACTTTGATTTCTTTTTTTAAAGATTTCAAAGATTTTTTGTTTCTTTAAATTTTGGCATTTGTGTTTATCTTTTTCGATACTTAATGGGCAAATCCCGTGCTAGTTTATTCAATGATTAATAGATAAAAAAATCGAAGAATCGCAAAAAGGAATACGATAATAACTATAGTAGCTATAAGTAATTTGAAGATGTTGGTTTTTGGGCTTTTCATTTGGAAGTAAGGAGTTGTAGCATATACAAAATAGCATTCAAATATATAATGAGGCATCATTTTAATTAAAGTCTTTATGTGCTTTAATGCTATAAACTAATGGATTTCATATTTTTAGAAGATGATTTGTGTTTTAAATAATTTTTAAATTTAACCTTTAGCTCTGCAACCAAAATGCAGTATTCAAGGTTTTATTAATAAAATATCAAAGTCTTTAAATTTTAAATTAGTCTTTATTCTATAGTTAAAAAAAGTAACTGCAATTTCTTAAAAAGTCACATCAATCCATAATCGCCATTAATAGTTATTAATTCCACTTCTTGTAAGGTAAAATCAGTGTTGAGTAAAAAAGAAACGGTCATTTTTACCCTATCTTTATCAGAATTTAGTAGGCTATAAACATGAGTTATGCTGTAAGAAGTATTGGTACCACTTGAAAAAGTTTTAACTTTAGAAAATGAAATAGGGCAATAGCTATCAGGATTGTTTAAATTTTCTTGTAAATAATCTTTCACCGCACTTTCTGCTTTTATTTGTGGGCTATTCGAGCAGGAGTTCAGAGTTAATATAAAGAACACCAAAATAAGAATATAATTTTTTTTCATGTTTTGCTTTTGATTTTAGAGTTTTTTAATACAAAATTGGCACACAATAGTATTTGGGTATATTTTTTTTGATTTCTTCAATGCTTTATCATAAGAAGAAAAATATCCTAGAAATGTTCTACTCAAAAAAGTTGGGAGATACACACAATTTTGAGCATGAAGTACATTAAACCCATTAGGAAGTTGAAAAGTTGAGGCATAATAAATTTTCATATTTTGGAGAATGATAAGTTGATTTAATGTTCAAACTTAGATCCAAAAAAGAGGCTTTCCTTACGGGAAATCGTAAAGAGTGAATTTAATTTAGAAAAAAGAATTAAAAAGATTATATCAGTTTGGCTACTAAAGAAAACATGCTGTTTTTTATGCTCTTTTACACCAATCCCATATCTTTTGCAATAGCAATAAGATGGACATTATTCTTTGCTTTGAAGAAAATTTTTAGTTTATTGATACGCTTTTCAATACTACTATTTCCATTGGGAGTGATTGATGCATTTTTAAAGCACAAAGAAATTTCATCTTGGGTCAAACCTTTTGATAATTCTTTTAACAATTCAATGTCATAGGAGTCAATTTCGAGGAGTTTTTTGTTTCTATAAATAAAAGCTAATTCTGGAGAAATATATTTGTCTTTAGCGTCATAAACGCTTTGTATTGCTTTTTTAAGTTCGGGAATACTATTTCTTCCTTTTATTACAAATCCATCAATAGCTAAAGTTTCAAAAAGGAATTTGATTTTGAAAGATTTATCTTCGCTTGAAAATACAATGATTTTAATTTCGGGCTGCTCTTTTCTTGCAGCAGCTATCAATTCTTCACCAGAATGAAGTCTGTTTTCTCGATGGTCCGCTTTAAAATACAAATCAACGATCAACAATTCAAAAGGCTGATTTTCGATTTTAGCTTTTTTAATATTAATAAAAGCTTCATCACAGTATTTAACATAATGAATATTGGCAATTTCTAGTTCTTTCAATGCTTGCACTACGGCAATATTGATACTATCTAAATCTTCGGCAACGATAACTTTATTAAACATATTGACTATTTATTAATCAGGAATGGAGAAACTTACTTTAAACCCTTTTCTGGTTCTATTATCAAAAGTAAGAGTTCCTTTTATGGCATCAATACGGTTTTCCACATTTTGAAGACCATTTTTTAAATTTATCGCATTCATAGCAATTCCAACGCCATTATCAGAGTAATCAATTTGTATTTTGTTTTTTATATTCTTGAATGTATATACCACCAAAGTGGCTTGACTGTGCTTTTTCATGTTAACCAGTAATTCTTGAATGGTTCTATAGATAATGATTTTTTTGTTATTGTCTATAGTGTCTAAAGAAATGGTATCTAATCCGTTAACTAAAATATTGACCTCATTACCGCTGTAACTAGAAATTAATTCTTTCAGATAGGGTACAAAGTTTATTCCTGTATCAATGGTGCTATTTTCTCTAGAAATATTTCGGGTCCGGGCATAGATAGTATCTAATGCTTGTAACAACTTTTCTTTATTGTTTTCTACTGATAAATCTTTGGTCTCAGCATATGATATGGCATAAAAAACGTCATTGGCTAATTCGTCATGCAATTTTTTAGAAATTCTAGTTTCAGTAGTATAGGATGTATTTAGAGTTTCTCTTTTATGCTTAGAGCGAATTAAAAAATAAAGCAACATAGATAAAATAAACGAAGAAATTAAGGTTGTATAAAGTAGGGTATTCCTATTGTTTATTCTTTCTTCATTTAGCTTTAATGTTGCATTTTCCAGTTTTGTTTGCGTAGCATCGTATTTTATTTTTGCAAATTGATTCTTGGCAATTTGTTTTGCTTTTGTTAGACTGTCACTAAGACTGAGATGAATAAGAGAATATTTTTTAAATTCATTACCATCACTATTCTTGAGTACTACTCCCAATGTTTCTAAACGGTCTTCGGCATTATTTATTTTTGTTGCCAATTCATAAGCTTTTAGAGCATAGTTTTTAGCTAGACTACTATTTCTTGGTTCATAGTACTTAGCAAGATTAAAATAGCTCGCAGTAGTATAGAAATCATTCTTATCTTTTAAACGAATGGACAAAGATTGCTTCAAATAGTGAATGCCAGAAGGATCACCGGCCTGAAAATAGGCATATCCAAGGTTACCCAAAACTACGCCATGGGTCTCTGGATTACCTAGAACTTCTTTTTGTTTTAAAACTTCTAATAAAAGAGCAATTGCTTTTTTAAACTCTTTCTTCTTAGTACAAAGATTAGCTATATTATTTTTAATAATTGCTTGATCTAACGGATAATTAGTTGTACTAAGTGCCAATTGAAAATATTTTAGGCCGTCTTCATAATCATAACTATCCATATAATTTATTCCTAACGTAGAATAAATAATCGTTTGATATTCGATATGGGTCTCTTTATTGAAAAGGCTAATAGCTTCAGTAGCCGTAGCTTCACTACCCGAATAATCAGACTGTTCTCGCTGAATCTGAGCCATTTGCATCAAGGAATAAACAATTTTATTATTGTCATTTAGTGCTTCACCAATCAATTTGGTTTTATTATAACAATAAAATGCCTTACTATAATCTTGATTTTTATACAGAATTTCTGCTTTATTAAAAAGGGTGTAGAATTCTGAAGTCAACTTAGAAGTAGCTATTGGTTTAGCTTCCTTTTTGCAAGATACCGCAACCAAAAGTACTGTTAGCACTATAATAATCGGGAAATGGAACTTTTTGAGTATCATTCCCCGAAAATAATAAAATTAATTTAATTTCTCCGATAATATTTAATTCTTAACGGAATTAAGGATTAGGTCTAGTAGCAGGGGCGGTAGAATTACCACCAATAGAGCTAACTTTCTCAGCAATTAAAGAGGGATTTTGGGTGTGGGTGCTGTTCAACAAGTTGCGATTCCCAGATGATGCTATAGCTACTGTAGCTATAAGGTAAAACGATAATAAGGATACTTTTTTCATTTTTTAAGTAGTAAAAATTAGACATAGGTTGGGCTGTACGATTCGTGAAATCGAGTGTTAATTGGTGCCAAACCGATAAAATAGGAGTACTTTTTAGGTACGATTGGGAAGTGAAGTGCGCTAGTCGAGTAAAGTCTAAGTATACTTCCCAGATAAAAATTCCATACTGTTTAGCAACACTTTTTTAGAAGTAGTTTTGTACATTTGTTTATATTGCAATTCAAAACAAGAACTATTTCTGCAGCAAAGGAATGGAAGTTGGTTTGAGTTGTAGTAATGCAATTCCGGTCTTTCTGTTAATTCCGAAAGATTCCGTTTTATTCCGATAAATGCTTATGAGTGTTATTACTTTTGAAGACTATACCGCAGCCATAAAAGGCCAATATGAAGAGGTGAAAAGCGGAATATATTCCAGTTTTTTACTAAACCCAACTCCAGCTCAATTGCGAAATTTGTGTTTGTTGATTTTAGACAATGGTTTAAGTAAAGTGGATGAAGGGATTTTTACTTTGTTTTTTCAAGTAAAGCAAGGAGAGAATTTAAGAAGGAGTATTGAGAATTTTGATATCGAGAAGTTCAAAGCCATTAAGAATTTTTTAATTGGTAAAAATGGAAAGACAAACCCAAATAATTTGAATTTAATTGCGGTTTTAGTTGATTTTCAACCAAGACCTTTTAGTAAATTTATTCATCAAGGTCCAATGGATTTAAATAAGTTCTCTAATGAAATATCAATTAATAAGGAAGAGATTGTAAATACTATTTCTCAACAAAATTCTTTTCCAGACAATAGAACTGTAAATCTAAAAAGATCAAAACGGAGAAGTATAGCTGTAGCTATTAGTATAGTAGGGATGGCTTTAGGAGGTTATGGAGTTAAGAAAGAATTTTTCCCAGATAAAGAATGTATGCAATGGAATAATGACCACTATGAGGAAGTGGTTTGTGAAGGAAGTGAAATAGGATTTGCAAGTATAAATCCGATTTTTGATAAGGACGAATCCTTATTTCAGTTAAAGAAAATAGAAGTTTCTGATACAACAACATTTTTTAAAAATGACCAACCGATTGTTTGGTATAGTAAACGTGATGGAAAATGCGAGTTTTTTAATGCGCCAGGTTTGCATCCTGAAAGCAGAAAAACGCTGCGACCTGTAAGCAAGTATATTATTAAGAAGTATGTTTTGACGGTTAACTAAATAATATTTTCAGTATTTTTTCAATTTTGTAATAACACATCTTCATGTCTCATGTCAAGAATTTAAGCTAAGCGAACTATAAAAATAAACTGTTTTACAATGGTAAAACAGATTTTCCAAATTTTTCATTTATGATTAAAGCTGCAGCTTCATAAAAAGCAAATGAGCCACAAATAATTCCTTCATATCCAGCGAAAGTATGTACAGATTCATTGCCCGTAAAACTAGCGACAGACAATAATGCGAATAAAATAACCAAAGAACCAAATATCAGTTTTCCAATTGTATTTCCTTTTAAAGTACCGATAAAAAAGGCAAGAGTAAAAATTCCCCACATACTCAAATAAAATCCCATCGAAGTTCCATCAGGCTTAGCCACCCCCATTAATGGTAGTAACCATAAGGCTACAAGCGAAAGCCAAAAGAAACCATAGGATATAAATGCTCCCATAGCAAACATATTTCCTTTTTTCCATTCCATAATTCCGGCAATAACTTGTTGGATTCCTCCAAAAAATATACCCATTCCCATAATCATGGCATTGAGCTCAAAAAATCCTGCGTTATGAATGTTTAATAATATTGTTGTCATTCCAAAACCGAATAAGCCTAATGGCGCTGAATTTGCTGTGGTGTCTTTGATAATTTGTTCCATAAAAATAAAATTATAAATTGGTTTTTAAGTTAGTTAAGACTGATTATATCTAGTATATAGATTTCAAAAGCATTTAAGCCCTAGTTGATTTAGCGATTGTCTTTTATATTATTTATTGATTCTCTATTTTAAAAATGGGTTATCACTCATTAAAACGAGTTGAAAATAATAATTCCTATAAATATGTTCATTATTAGCCAAAAACATATTTTTAATAAACTAATGAAATTATTATAATGCTTCTTCCTAATAAATAAATTTATTAAAGTTGCTGAGCCGATACTAAAAAAAATAAAAAAGCAAATACCTAATAATTGTACCATCCAAAAAAATCCCATAATTTATATACGTTATTACTCAGAGTAATTATGCTCTATTGCTGCTTTTTTATTAATTTAATGTTATTTTTATAACTTTCCATTTAGTGTTAGACTGAAAGTCAGTTTTGTGTTTTTCCATAATATTCTATAGTTGAGAGCCGTTGAATCTAAAAATACATTAAGCTATTACTGATGATATCTCGTTACTATTTAAAATTCGATTACCTTTGAATTCTACTAATTTATTTGCTCAACTGTAACAAACCTATAACCTTGCGATTTGCCATATATTATCATTTTTTCTAAAGCAACTAACATTTGTTCTGATTTTCCGAAATCATAATCGTGCATTAAAACGATAGCACCAGGATGAAGATAGGATGTAAACTTATTTTCTAAATCAATTCCGTCGTTTTGTGTTTTGTCCCAGTCCATGGTTGTTATAGACCATAATACAGTTGTAATACCTTTGCTGCCAAGAAAATCAATTTGTTTTTGTGTAATACCACCAAAAGGAGGGCGGTAGTATTTGGATTGCACACCAGCAACTGTTTTTAACTCTTCGATAGTTTTTGCTACTTGCTGCTCCCATATGTATTGCTCATCTAAATTCCATCCATTAGTGTGATCCCAACTATGATTAGCAATTTGATGTCCGCTTTTCTTGGCTTTACTAATAATCTCTCTATTCTCAGCAAGATTTTTCCCCAGCCAAAAAAATGTGGCTTTAACACTGTTTTTTTTTAAAACGTTTAAAATTTTATTGGACAAATTCGTTGGGCCATCATCAAAAGTCAATGCGACTAATTTGTTTCCTCCTTTTCCTCTAAGCAAACAATGCCCATTACTTACTTTTTCTTGTTCCAAAAAGTGTCTAGGAATTAATGGCAAACTGTCTAGTTTTTCTTGATTTGTAGTAGTATTAATTTTACTGATTATTTTATCTTTAGTCCCTTTACAACTAATAGAGAAAATACAAAAAAGTAAAAAACATGGAATTATTACAATCCGATTAAATCGTGTCATATTTTAATAAATTTCTTTGAAACTATTTTGTCATCAATAAATAGACTAATTGTATAGCCTCCGACTGGTATATCATTAATATCAACGCTGTTGTTTTTTGAAAATGTATTTTTTACTATTCTACCCAAAACATCTGTTATCTTAATAGCAACATCTTGTTGTATACCAATGATTTTGATTTCGTTACTGGCAGGATTTGGAAAAATTAAGATATTATCGTAAATTTTTTCTTCTTTCAGAGAAAGAGTACTACAAAAATTAAAAATATCAAAGGCGGGCAAGGGTCGGTTTCCATTTTGGAAATCAAAAAAACTTACGTTTTCATAAGAAGAACCCTGCCCCCATAAATCACACATTCCAGAACTTATCCAAGCAGGTTCCCAATATAAAATACCAGTTCCACCGGCATTATAAACTGTATTTGCTAAATCAAATAAAAAATCTTTTTGTCCTTGAGGAGTGATGGGATAATTAAAGTTGCCATTATTACCCATAAAATTACCATAGCTATCAGCATAGGCACTGTTGGTCCAAGGGGTACCAGTTTCAAAAATCATGATTTCTTTTTTGTAGGTGGTTTTTAATTCTGTTATTAAACTACCCAATTGTTGTAAAGAATCAAAATCTGAAAAATAGGGGTAGAAAGAAATTCCAATAATGTCGAAATTTTTAATATTTTTCGAATAAAAAAGTCCTGCCAACCATCCTGCCGTATTATCTGTAAAATGGACTGCTTTCTTTATAGAATAGTTATTTACTCTATTAAAATTATCCACAGCAGTGAGTGCAATATTAAATTTGTCGGCATCATTAGGCCAAATCCAGCCATTTGTTGGAGCGGTCTCATTAATAAAACCATAAGTAGTCTCGTTTCCAATCGCTACAATGTCTGGAGTCACCCCTTCTGTATCTAGTTTTTTTAAAACAGCATAGGTGTAGTTGTAAATTGAATCGAGGAGTAGGCTAGGAGGAAGACCTATCCAAGCTTTCGGCATTTTTTGATTGCCATGGTCATTAAAATAATCGCCATAATGAATAGATAAATTTAATTTCATCCCCTGTATTTTAGCTCTTTTGAATGCCAAAACAACATCTTCTAAATTATTAGTCGAAATGGGATTTCCGCATATATCAATATTGTTTTCAGGTGTATGCCAAAGCCTAATTCGTACCATATTAGCTCCTTTTTGAGCAAAAAAAGCATAAGGATTAGTTATGTTTCCGCTAGAATCTCTATATATTCCTCCTTTTTCAAGAACTGAATTGGCATAAGACATATCGGCACCAATACTAAAGCACTGTGATTGAATATAATTATGAAGAAATAATGTCAAAACGATAAAAGAAAATAGTTTCTTCATTTTAATACTTTTTTTATTGGAATAAATCAATTAATTATTCACAAATCCTTTGACGTAATTTTCCCAAATTCCATATCCCGCTTCTGTCAAATGTATTCCATCAACAGTATAACTGCTAATTATCAAATCATTGGTATCTGCAAATAAAGCATAAAGGTCAATTACTTGATAATAATTGGTTTGAATACTATTTTTGATAATGGCATTAGTGGCTGCAATTTTTGCTTTCAAAGAAGTGTTATTAGAAGTTGGTAAAATAGTCTGAACATAAATTTTTGTGGACGGTGTTTCTAAATGAATTTTGTCTACAATTCTTTGAATATTGTTGGCTACATACTCAGGGGTTAGTTCAGTTCGAAATAAATCATTGATGCCAATTTCTAAATACACTTTTTCAGGTTTGTAATAATAAATTTCTTCTAATCTGTTTATTACTCCAACTGTGACATCTCCTGCAATTCCTCTATTCTTTACTTTTGAGTTGCTAAATCGTGTCCCCCAATTTCCACCTAGTTCGGTAATACTGTTTCCTATAAATACAATATCCCCAATTTGTAGCCGATTGGCTTTAAATTCGGCTATTCTTTGAATATAATGGTTTTTTGTCCATTCGGTATGATAGGGTATTACCACATCAGGTGAGGGATAGAGTGTGCTAGTATCAAATGTAGGTTCAGGTTTTGGAGTAGTACTAATTTCAGATGTACAAGAATACAAACTTAATAAAGCTAGTAGTATATAAAATAGAGTCTTCATTTGTTTGATTTTTTTTATTCTCATAATCCTTTTTATATGTTTCAAATCGTATCGATGTATTTATATGACTCTATTTGCTTGGTAATTCAAGGTTCAATGGCGTTGCTGGATAATCACCTGCTAGCCATGTATAATCAGGTAGCGATTTCATTTCGATATTGATTTTGTAATTTAATTTATCTTTTAAATCAGCTGATGGCTTTGTCCCTTTTGGTATAGTGATATCAAAAGATCCCTCTACATCTGTTCCAGCAGGTAATTTTTTTCCTTCACCACCTACAAAGGATACCCAAGTCCAGTCATTTAATAAACTGATACCACAATAGATATTAGTTTCCTTATTAGCTGTATATCTGTAATTAACCTTTAAAACGGTTCCTATTGAAGTACTAACAGGCATCGCCGACGTAAAGACAACAGAAGGTTTTAGAGTCGCATCTATTACTTTCTTTACATAGCTTGTGGTTTTGCCTTCATTAACAAACTCTTTTATAAAGTTTTGCCATACTTCATATCCAGCCTCGTTCAAATGCAACCCATCGTGAGTATATTCGCTAATCATTAAATCATTCTGGTCTGTAAAAGCTGAATGCAAATCAATAACTTGAAGAAAATCGGTGGAAGTCATCGACTTCAAAATAGCGTTAGTTGCTGCTATTCTCTCTTTGGAAGGATTATTATCTCTTGATGGTAATATGGTTTGAACATAAATTTTTGTTTTTGGTGACTCTTGATGAATCATTGCGACAATTAACTTAATGTTATTGGCCACGTATTCAGGTTTTAAATCACTATGAAACAAATCGTTAACACCAATTTTTAAGAATACTTTTTCGGGTTTGTAATAATAGATTTCTTTTAATCTGGCAATTACTCCCGCAGTTACATCCCCTGCAATTCCTCTATTTTTGACTTTTGCATTATCAAATCTTTTTGCCCAATCACCACCTTGTTCTGTAATACTGTTACCTATAAATACGACATCGCCAAACTCAAGCGGATTGGCTTTAAATTCGGCTATTCGGTCTTTGTAGTGTCCTTTTGTCCAGTCATTGTGGTCTGGAATTACAATACTTGATGGAGGATAGAGCGTGTTAGTATCAAATTTGGATTCGACTGTCAATTTTTGTGCACATACCGATGTTAAACCTAATAAAGATGGATATAAATTCAAAGTTAGTAAGAATAGTGCTGAAATAATTAGCTTTTTCATTTGGCAATTTTTGTAAGATGGTTTAATTTTCATAAGTCTTTTTGAAATTTTTTTGATGTGCTTTTTTTATATCTCAAATAATCTAAAAGTAATTGAGGTCTATCGGTTTGAATCATGTTTGCGCCTTTTTTTAAATACTAGCCATAAATACTGTCTTTGTTTTTAACCGCCTCATTATCTTCATGACCAGCATTTAATGAAGCCCATAATGAATTGACCCAGATCCTACTTCCTTTTTTCTTTATTTGTGGAAACCTAGTCAATACTTTTGAGGTATCTTTTGAAAATACTATTTCAAAGGCTTTTACTTTTAACTTTGTTTGATAATCATCAATTATTTGTAGTGCATTGGGTTGATTATCCAAATTAATTATGGGCATAAATGTGATGGTATCTAATTTTGTTCCGAAATCCGCCATAACTTGATCTACAGTTTTATTATACCCTTTCATAACTATTTGTTTTGTTGTGCTTGTTTTTTTTGCAATATCATAAGCCTGATTAAAAAAATCGTACGATTTATCCAAATTGACCAACGCTTTGCCTTTGCAAACAATTAGGGCTTCCTCTAATGTTGGAATTTTACATTTTGTTTCTATTCCTAGACCATCTTTTAAATTTAGTTTTCTCAACGCATCTAAAGTCCAGTCGGAGACCAACCCTTTCCCGTTTGTTGTCCTGTCTAATGTGTTGTCATGTAGGATAACCAAATGATTGTCTTTGGTTTTTGCCACATCCATTTCTATTATATCAACGCCCATATCAATAGCACTAGAGAAAGCTTCTAAAGAATTTTCAGGAAAATTTCGCCAATCACCTCTATGCGATATCACTAAAACATCTGATCCATTGGAGTTGTTTAATTGTATGAGAAGTTGGTCGATTTTATGGGTCGATTTATCTTCTATTGTATCTTGATTAGTAATTTGTATTTGTGACTTACAAGAAAAAATCGAAATGCCAATTAAACATATTGTAATTATTATTAAAATATTTTTCATTTCTTATTTCTTAATTAATATGCTTGTAAAGTGATTAAATTTATCAATGTCAAATTTCTAAAGTTGCCAAAACAAAAATCATTTGTATTGTAAAATTTGTTTTTTGGTCAAATCTAAACTTTCAAACATACTACTATTTTTATTTTTGGCTATCCAAATTTAAAACCAAATCAGAACTGCTTTTAAGTTCCAAATGTTCAGATTTAGCCATAACTTTTATTGGTTTTTTTAAATTTTTAGTTTTCAAAATAATAGTCGCAATTCCAGCTTCTGCCTTTACTGGGTTTTCTCCAATTAATTCGGCATTTCCCTCCAATAAAGAGAAGGTTACTTCGTTCGTTGCTGTTGGTATTATAGTTCCGCTTTGATCCGTAATTTTAGCATAAACAAAAATCATATCTGGTGCGTCAGGATTGATTGGTTTAGAGGAAATATCATAAACTAATTCTATTTTGGATTGGCTTTTAGGAGTTTTAATAAAGTTTGAAATTACTTTTTCACCGTTGATAAACCCTTCGGCCCGTAAGGTTCCTGGAATAAATCTATCCAAATTAAAGAGGAAGGGTGGGTGTTTTAATTCGTCACTATTTGCATTGATTGATGGTTTTTGTTTGTCAACCAAAACGTCGTTTAAATAAAGTGCAACTTCTTCGCAATTGCTGTAAACAGTAACATTTAAAGGAGAAGTTGCTGTCCAGTTATTGGCAATTTTTAGCATGGGTCCTGAAGTCAGATTGCCATCCAAAATTACATTGGCATCACGCTGGCTTTGATAAAAAGAATAAGCAAATTTAGGGATTCTGAAAATATCACTAATCCCTGAACACTCTAGATCATTACTGTATCCGCGATTGTAATCAAACATCACCCAGTTGGCCTCTCCAATTGTATTGATACCCTTTCTATTCGAATTTGCCGCTTCCTGAAAATTATAGGCTTGTTGCAACAAACGTTTTTCACCATGGGCACGCAATTGTCGTGATGTTCTTTCGTCTTCTTTTAGATTAGCAAATTCGGTTTGATTGAATCCAGCATTTTGTGCATAATATTCCCAATCGCCATATTCAGCAATGAAGATTTTTCGGTTTGCTTTGTTGTATTTCGTCCAATAATCGGGTGCTTGTCCGTGTTGTCTTGCTGGAATAAACAAATCATAGTTATCATTGTCTATCCAACACGCACTATAATTATGAGAAAATGGCAATTCTTCCTTCAGAGCTTGAGTAGCTTCTTTCATAAAACTTTCGCTCATTTGGGTTTCGTTCAAAGAAGCTTCCCAAAAAATAACACTTGGATGATTACGGTCTCTTCTTGCGATTTCTCGAATGTCTTGTATAGCATTTTTCTGAAAGGTTTCGTTACCAAAAAACTGCCAACCTGTAAGGCTATTCATTACTAAAATCCCTAATTCGTCACAAGCATTCATAAAAGCTTCGGCATGAGGGTAGTGGGACATTCGAACAAAATCAAAGCCTGCATTTTTAATCTTTACTGCATCGCGATATTGCGCTTCATCTGATATAGCATATCCTAAATACGGATATTCTTGATGTTGGTTTGTTCCTGTTATATATAATTTTTCATCATTGAGATAATAGCCATCTTCTTTTATTTCTGATTTTCGGATGCCAACTCTCTCAAAATAGCTGTCAATTACTTTATCGTTTACAATTACTTGCACTTCTAAACAATATAAATTGGGTTTTGAAATCGACCATAATTTAGGGCTATCAACTACAATGTTTTGAGTATGGTTTTTATCTGAATTAGCATTTATGACAAACGCTTCCGATTTAAATTCCAGTTTATATCCTTCGCAATTGGTTAGGATATATTTTAGTGAAGTTTTCTTTTCAACAGCATATTCATTTTTCAAATGTACCTGAACGGTCCCAGAAGCTTTGTCTTTGTTAATGTTATCGAAATTAGTATAAATACCACCACTTGCTTTTTTGTTAGCTGCAACCGAATTGGTAATGTATAATTTATCAGTTGTAATAAGATATACATTTCTGTAAATGCCCCCATAATAATTAAAATCTAAATCTTTTAACGGTTTTCCAGGTAGAAATTCTGGATTGTCTTCGTTGTTGACTTTGACTTTAATTATATTGCCTTTTAATTTCAAAAAAGAACTAATATCAACTGTAAATGGCAAATATCCTCCTTTGTGATTGCATACTTTTTTGTCATTGATCCAAACATCGGCTTCCTGCATTACGCCTTCAAAATAAAGGAAGACTTTCTTGTTTTTTGAATTAGCAACTTTAAATTTCTTTTGATACCAGCACGTTCCTTGAAACTGATTATTGACCACCAAAGGCTCAACTTTAGCCGTATGAGGAATAGTAATTTTTTCCCAATTTGAGGTTGTTTTTTCTTCGCGTTTAAACTCCCAATCGGAACCGAAATTAACTTTTGATCTCGATTGAGCTTTTATTTTTCCAATTGAAAAAACAAGCATTACAAAGAATATGTTTCGTAAAATAAATTTCATTGTTGTCTTAAATTAAATTTAATCTTTAAAAGCATCTATTGCAGGTGAAGGCTTTCCATTAGATTGCCATGCATTCAATTGATATCCACTCCAACTTTTCTCGCCTTGAGGTTCCCAATAAATCACCCCAAGACCTTTGTTATTTGGAACTGCTTTTACTGCATTTATGACGGCAGTCAGCATGTCTTTTGTATTTTGAACTAAAGTATAATCGCCACCCACTTCAACCACCATTACTTCTTTACCATATCTAGAAACCATGTCTTTTAGATTGTTTTCCAAATTAAGAATTGTTGTAGTGTAATCACTTCCTAACCAAAAGGGATAATAAGACATTCCGATCACATCATATTTTACATTATTGTTTTTGATATTATCAAAAAACCACCTAAACCTTCCATTGTCATTTCCTTGATCAATATGTACAACTACTTTAATGGCTGAATTAACTGCTTTTGTGGCTTCATATCCTTTGTTTAATAATTGTCCTAATTGACTCCAATTATCGATATGCCCTTCAGGCCACAACATTCCACTTGGAATTTCGTTGCCAATTTGTACCCATTCTGGAGTTATTCCAGCAGTTTTTAAAGCAGTTAAAACATCATGAGTGTGATTGTATACATCATTTTTCAATTCATCTAAAGTGTGACTTGCCCATGCAGCTGGTTTGGTTTGGTGACCAGGATCAGCCCAAGTATCACTGTAATGAAAGTCAATCATGATTCGCATCCCCATATTTTTGGCACGAACCGCCAACGCCACAGTTTCTGTCGGACTACAATGACCATTAATTTTATGATTGGATGGATTCACAAAAACTCGAAGTCGGATTGTATTCATTCCTCGGTCTTTAAGAAGTTGCAAACCATCTTTTGGCATGCCATCAAGGTCATAAAAAGTATATCCTGTAGCTTCCATTTGTGGCAACCAACTCACATCCGATCCCTTCGAAAAGACAAAATTTGTTGGTGTTGGAGGTTTCGTTGGGCAATTACAGTTGGTCTGTGCCTCACTACAAGAATAAATTAATAGTGTTAGGATTGTAACAAAAACGAAACTAAATTTTGGTTTAGATTTTTTCATTATTAGATAGTTAAGAGGGGTAATACTTATTTTAAGCTTAAATTAAATTAACCCCTCTATTAAATTTTTAAAAGCCTTCTGAACTATTTACTTTTTGATGAATTTAATCCGCTTACTTCCTTTATCAGAATCAACTGAAAGCATATAAATTCCTGTATTTAAACCGGACACGTCAATCCCCTCTTTATTGAGGCTACTTGTCTTTTGTATGGTTTGTCCAGAAACATTTAAAATACGGAATGAAGCTTTAGACAAATTGCCACTATTAGCAATTTTTAAAACATTGTCAACCGGATTTGGATATACTGAGAATTTGTCAGTATTAAAATCATTTGTACTTAATGAAGGTGAAATAGTATAATTTAAGTTAGAATAATCTCCGGCTACGAAATTATTGCTGGCATCTTTTAATTCAAGAGTTACTCTATAATTTTCATTCCCTGTTAAACTAGCTGTTGGTGTTGTATCTCCTGAAATTGCAAGAGTAATAGACCCTGTAACATTGGTTCCTACAGCTGCTGGGTCTATTTGATTAAAAGCTACAGTGCTGATATAATCATAAGCATTAACACCCCCGTTTTTTGTAACAACTGCTGAAATTATACCTGTAGAAGTAGCTGTATATTTGTAATTAATAATTAAGTCGGTTCCTGCTGGTGTACTTGCAGGTATAGATGTAACAGTAATGAATGGTGCAGTGCCTACTGTAATATTATAATTTAAATTATCATAATTACCTGCCAACCAATTATCGCCGGCATCTTTTAATTCAAGAATTACTCTATAATTTTCATTACCAGTTAAACTGGCAGTTGGTGTGGTATTAGCAGGTATTGCAAGCGTAAAAGATCCTGTAACATCTGTCCCCGCTGCTGCTGGGTCTAATTGATCAAAAGCAACAGTACTGATATAATCATAAGCATTAACACCCCCGTTTTTTGTAATAACAGCGGAAACTTTACCAGCTGAAGCAGCTGTATATTTGTAATTAACTACTAAGTTAGTTCCTGCTTGTATACTAGCAGGTATTGAAGTAACACTAATAGATGGGAGTGCTACTGTTGATGCTGTAAAATTATAATTTTGTACTGAATAATCGCCTGCCAACCAAGTACCACTAGCATTTTTTAATTCAAGAATTACTTTATAATTCTGTTTACCTGTTAAATTGGAAGTTAGTGTTGTACCTCCGGGAATTAAAATATTAAAAGTGCCCGTAACATTTGTACCTGCAGGAGCAGGATTTAAACTAGCACCATTAACGTATGAAATGTAAGTCCAGTCATCAAATAAACTTATTCCACAAGAAACTTGACCTTCACTAGCGATTGTATATTCATAACTTACTGTTAGAATTGTTCCTATTGGAGTAGAAGCAGGTACTTCTGTAAAACTAATTGTTTGTGACCAAACACTTATTGAAGTGATGACAAATAATAACAATAGAGTAATTTTCTTTTTCATGATTGTTTATTTTAATAGTTATTTTTTTTTAACAGACTCTCCGGTTATTTTTGTCCAGAGAGCTCTAAAATACTAAATAATCTAATCAAGTTTAATTGTAAACTTGATTAGATAATTTAAAATATTTTATTTGTAATGATTTGAGAAAGTAATTATCTCTTAACCATTCTTACGGATTTCACATTAGCTCCTTGCGATACAACTAAATTGTAAACTCCAGCTGGATAATTACGTCCTACTTCTAGAACACTCAATTCTGAAACTGAAGCTTTACGAACTTCCAATTGTCTTCCTATCATGTCATACACTTTCATTTCTACTTGAGCGTCGCTTGAACTATCGATGTCTAAATTAAAGTGAGACGCAAATGGATTCGGAAATGATTTTACTTCAAATACATCATTATTAGATGCTTCAGACATTCTTGCAATTGGAGTGGTAACAACACAAGGATCACCCCAAGCTGTAAAAGCAGCAGGAGCAGGTCCATTAGATGATCTAACTCTTATTGTATACGCTGTGTTCAGAACACCTCCTCCTGGAAATTGACTTAGTCTAAACCAAGAAGTGTTAGATGGTATAACAATAGTGGTAACACCATTAGAAACTTCAAACTCATATCGAACTGCTAAGTATACAGGACTTGCCTGAATAGCATCAGTGATGAAATTCATTGTTTTTCCACACTGCATAGGTCTAATTTTAGTTAATGTACCTGAAAGGGGTTCAGCAGGTGCAGTAATAATACATGCATTGCCAAAAGATTGATAATTACCATTTATTTCGCATTTGACTCTAACTGAGTACGATTTACCGTAAACTAATCCTCCAGTTATTTTAGTAGCTGGGAAAAAGAAATAGTTTGGACTAACTACAGTATCAACAACATTATTGTCAGTTCTAGTCACTTCAAAAGTATATGCTGTAGCACCAATTAATGGACTCGCTTGTATTGCAGGATTTAAACTAGTTAATGTTTTACCGCATTGCATTGGTCTTAGCTCAGTTATAGCTTCAGTAATATTATAATTTATTTTTGAATAATCGCCTGCCAACCAATTATCGCCTGCATCTTTTAATTCAAGAGTTACTCTATAATTTTCATTGCCAGTTAAGCTAGCCGTTGGTATAGTAATAGCCGGAATTAGAACAGTGAAAGAACCTGAAACATTAGTACCTGCAACTGCTGGGACTTTTTCAGCATAAACAACAGTTTCGATATAATCCCAAGGATTTGCACCGCCATTTTTAGTAACAACAACAGAAACTTTACCTGCTGAAGCTGCTGTATATTTGAAATTAACCTTTAAGTTCCTTCCTGCTTGTGTACTTGTAGGTATTGAGGTAACACCAATAAATGGTCCTGTTAAATTATAATTTGTTGTTGAATAATCACCTGCCAACCAATTATTACTGGCGTCTTTTAATTCAAGCGTTACTCTATAATTTTCATTCCCTGTTAAAGCTGCAGTTGGAGTTGTACCACCCCAAATTGGAACCGTAAAAGAACCTGTAACATCAGTCCCCGCAGCGGCTGGGTCTAATTGATCAAAAACAACAGTGCTGATATAATCCCAAGGATTAACACCGCCATTTTTACTAACAACAATAGAAACCTTTCCAGCAGCAGCAGCTGTGTATTTATAATTAACCGTTAAGTTGGTTCCTACTAGAGTACTAGCGGGTATTGCAGTAACAGTAATAGAAGGTCCTTTGATATTGTAATTTATATTTGAATAATCACCTGCCAACCAATTATTGCTGGCATCTTTTAATTCAAGAGTTACTCTATAATTTTCATTACCCGTTAAACCTAAAGTTGGTATAGTACCGCCCGGAATTAGAACATTGAAAGTTCCTGTAACATCAACCCCTGCAACAGCCGGGTCTAATTGATCAAAAACAACAGTACTGATATAATCCCAAGGATTAACACCGCCATTTTTAGTAACAACAACAGAAACCTTTCCAGCAGAAGAAGCTGTATACTTGTAATTTACCGTTAAGTTCGTTCCTGCTAGAGTACTCGTAGGTATTGCAGTAACACTAATGGCTGGTACTGCTGTTATATTGTAATTTGTATTTGAATAATCGCCTGCCAACCAATTATTGCCTGCATCTTTTAATTCAAGAGTTACTCTATAATTTTCATTCCCTGCTAAACAACACGATGGACTAGTACCACCTGGAATTGCAACCGTAAATGTACCTGTAACATCAATCCCTGCAACAGCTGGGTTTAGTTCATTATATACAACAGTGCTAATATAATCCCAAGGATTAACACCTCCATTTTTAGTAACAACAATAGAAACTTTACCAGCAGAAGCTGCTGTGTACTTGTAATTAAGTACTAAGTTCGTCCCTGCTTGTGTACTTGACGGTATTGCAGTAACACTAACGGATGGTATTGCCGTAATATTATAATTTGTATTCGAATAATCGCCTGCCAACCAATTGTCGCTGGAGTCTTTTAATTCAAGAGTTACTCTGTAATTTTCATTACCTGTTAAACCCGCTGTTGGTGTTGTACCGTCCCAAATTGGAAGTGTAAAAGAACCTGTAACATCAGTCCCTGCAACCGCTGGATCTAATTGATCAAAAGCAACAGTGCTGATAAAATCCCATTCATTAACACCCCCATTTTTACTAACAACGATAGAAACTTTACCAGCAACAGCAGATGTATACTTGTAATTAACTGTCAAATTCGCTCCAGCTTGTGTACTCGAAGGTATCGAGGTGACTGAAATGGATTGTGCCCAACCACTAAACACGGTGGTTGCAAATAATAGCAATAAAATAATTTTGGTTTTCATAATTTTGGTTTTTAATGGTTAATGATTGTTAATAAAATAATTTTGATTTTCATAATTTTGGTTTAATTGGTTAGTAATTGTTAATTTTCTTTTTCATAAATTTTGGTTTTAATGGTTAATTTTAATGGTTTAATTGAGCAGAAATAAACCAAGTCATTTCTCTCTGTATTTAATCTGTTGCTGAATTTAACCTTTGCCAAAGTTTCAAACTTTGGCAAAGGGGTATATAATGCTACCTTTTATAATTACATCGAAATATGTTACATGGTTTCATGTGTCTTTTTCTAAATAGTATTATCATACTATTTAGAAGAAACAATATTTAATGGTGTTGCAGGATAGTCACCAGCTATCCATGTATAATCAGGTAGCGATTTCATTTCGATATTGATTTTATAATTTAACTTGTCTTTTAAATCGGAAGAGGGTTTTGTTCCCTTGGGTATTAAGATGTCAAATGAACCTTCAACATCAGTTCCTGCAGTAACTTTCTTTCCATCACCACCCACAAAGGATACCCAAGTCCAGTCATCCTGTAAATTGATGCCACAATAAATATTTGTATCGGCAGTTGCGGTGTATTTATAATTTACCTTGAGGGTTGTTCCAATTTCAGTAGCAACAGGCATTGCCGATGTAAAACTAATTGTCGGTTTTTGTGCCCATCCAGCGAATGAAATTGTTAAAAAAAGAAGTAAAGCGAATAGTTGTTTTTTCATGATTATTGATTGTTAAATTATTTATGGTAAAAAATAAATACTAATTAAGATATCCTGGATTTTGTTTGAGTGCTCTATTTTGATCTATCGAAAGTCCATCAAAGGGGAATAATAAATATTTTGAATTCACACCAGCTGTGTTAGGCCATGTTGCAATCCAAGGCAAGAAAGTTCCAAAACGAATCATATCTGTTCTTCCTAATCCTTCACAAAAAAATTCTCTACGTCTTTCATGATAGATGTATGTATTAAGGTTAACTTGTGAGTTTGTATGTTGAGAAGTAAGGTCACCTAGGCCAGCTCTTGTGCGAATTTGATTTACCAGTGCAATAGCATCACCTAAATTACCTAAATGATTTTGAGCTTCTGCTTTCATCAAAACAATATCTGCATATCGGATGATGGGTTGGTCATTGCTGGCTGTAGGATTATTCAAATTATTTGGGTCTAAAGGGTATTTTTTTACTAGCGCAGTTGCGGGAAAGGAAAAAGGTATGTTTTTAGTGGCGCCACTTTTGGTCTTATATGAAATATAAAGTTGTTTTTTTCTCTCATCAGCATCATCAAATTTTGAGTCTAGGTTATTATAAAAAACATCTCTACTTACTTTCCAATCACCCCATCCAATCAATGAAGCTGTTGGTACATCTATATCCTTTGGAGTATAAAAAAAGGTATTTAACAAAAAAACGCCTGTTTGATTAGAGGCATTACTGTGCTCTAAACCATAAACGATTTCTTTGTTGTTTTCATTTTCCAAAGCAAAAATTCTTGAATAGGGTGCTTCTAAACCCAAACCTGAAGGTTCATTAATTAAAGCATCACAAGCATCTGAAGTTTTTTGCCAACGGTCTGCACGGCTTTCCCAATTGATATACAATCTAGCCAAAAGCCCTAATGCAGCTTGTTTGGATGGTCTGGAGAGTTGTCCTTCTGTTTTGACATCAGCTCTTGTTGGAAGTAAGTTTGCAGCAGCTATCAAATCCGATTCAATCAATTTTCTAACTTCCTCTCTTGAATTCTGAGGAATTTCTTTACGAGTATCATCGGCAGAGGTAACAATAGGTACGCCCCCAAAGTTGTTTTGAGCAACATAGTAATTTAGGGCTCTAAAAAAGCGAGCTTGACCTTCATATCTGTTTTTATCGGTTTCAGTCAAATTTGGAATTCTATCCAAACGTTCTAAAACAAGATTTGAATAATAGATTGACTGCCACATTGGGCTCCATATTGCCCATGAAAAAGTGGTTGGATAACTCGTTCTCCACTCTGAAAAATTGTGATATTGACCCGCATTACTAGCTCCGCCTATAAAATAATCTGTTGTGGCATCCTCCATTAATAAAAAGTGTAGGGAGTAGTAACCATAAGAAACATCTAAATATTTCACAGCACCATTGATTGCTTGTTCAATATCAGTTTTACTTTTCCAAAAATTTTCATCTTTTTTCTCTCCATAAAATTCTTGATCTAAATAATCATCATTGCAAGAGGAGCTAGATAGAATTAGAAAGAATAGAGGGATTAGTATTTTTATTGTTTTCATCTTTTTGTTTTTTTTTATCGATGTTCTTTGATTTTCAATTTCTTAAGTAAACTTGTTGTTAATTGATACTTTTATATAAATTTTGAAATAATCTAGAAATTTACATTAAGACTTAAAGTAACTGTTCTTGTGTATGGATTAACATTCCATTGATTGTCAAAATGCCAAACTTCTGGATTTAAACCTTTGTAAGGAGTTACTGTAAATACATTGGTGACACCCAGCCCAAAAGTTAATTCTCTCAATTGCATTTCGGGTTTCATCTTCCAATGGTATATTATATTAACCTCTTTTAATCTTACAAACGAAGCATCGTCTAAATATTTATCGCTTTCTCTGTAAGCTAATGTCGTTGGGTTTAATTTTGAACTATTGGTGTTAGAAGGATTGGTTGGAGTCCATCGGTCTAATACTACTGGAGATTGATTATTCAAAAAGCCTAAATCGGGATTTTCTAATATTAGTCGGGTTTGATTGTAAACTTTATTGCCAAAAACTCCTTGGAAGAAAGCCTTAAACTCAAAATTCTTGTAATAGATATTATTAGCAAAACCAACCGTTGTAGTAGGGTCTGCATTACCAGCATGGTATTTATCTCTATTGTCTAAAACTCCGTTTTTGTCTGTATCACGCATTTTAGGATCGCCAGGTCTTGCTCCGTATTTTGTTGCTTGCGTTTCTTCTCCTAATTGCCAAATACCATCAAAATGATACAAATAAAATGAATTGAGTGGTTGTCCCTCTTCTCTTAACATCGTTCTTCCTAAAAAGCCCCGACCGGCGTAAATATCAGTACCTGAGGGAATCACCGTTTCGCCACCTAAATCAGTTACTATACTGTAATTGTAAGAGAAATTAATTTGAGGAGCATAATTCATTTTTGATCCAAAAACACTGTAGAAATTGTACCCTAAGGTAAGTTCAACTCCTTTGTTCTCTACTTTGCCTTGATTTAGAATTTCTTTAATAAAACCTGTCTCAGCAGGTAAATCTTTAATCAATAATAAATCAGTCGATTTTTTTGAATACAAATCTAAAGTTGCGGTTAGGTTCTTGTATCCTAAATCTATTCCTAAATTAGTGGTTGTAATGGTCTCCCATTTAAGATTTGGATTAGGGCGATAATTCATTGCTAATTGCAAATTAGTATCGCTTGAATATGTGTCATAAGTATATCTAAGACTGGTTAATCCGTTCGGAAGATTATCATTACCAGCTGCTCCATAACTCAATCGGAGTTTAAGATTCCAAAGCGAACTAAATTTTTTCATGAAAGGCTCTTTGTTTATTTTCCATCCAAAAGAGGCGGAAGGGAAATAACCTATGTTATTATTTTCTCCAAACTGAGAGGCGCCATCAGCTCTTAGATTGAATTGAACCAAATATTTATCATCAAAATTGTAGTTTACTCTACCAAAAAAGGATCGGCTAGTACTTCTAAATCGACTTGTTCTTGGAGGAGTTGGTATAGAAGAAGCTTGTAAACGATCAAATCCAAAATCTGAGTTTGGAAAATCAAATCCAGCAGCCTCTATGTCATTATACTTCTTTTGTCCCTTGCTGGCACCTATCACTGCATTAAAACTATGTTTATCGCCAAACTTCTTGTTGTAATCAGCAAATACTTCGAGCATTGTATCTCCTGAAGATCTATAAACAGCACTTGCGAAATTATTAGTATAATCAGGTGCTCCGCCGTTCCAAATTGCCCTAACGCTTTTAAATGCTTCATAACTTACTTTTGAAGTTCCAAGAATGGTATTCAATTTTAAGCCCGGTAAAATCTCATAACGCATAGATGTATTGAGATAATTGGTTTTTTGTATCCAAAAACTTGTGGTAACACTAGGAGCATAGAGAGGGTTTTCATTATACCCAAGTTCTACAATTCTGCTTTTCGAAAAAGTGCCGTCAGGATTATATACACTTTGAGTAGGGTCAGAAAGTAGGGCATACCAATAAGTAAATTTACTCTGATTATTTTCGTCATTCTCATAATAATTATATAGATACCTATCGTTATTGTTTTTCTCGTTGGTATAAGATAATGATGCATCAAATGCAAATTTCCCTTTTTCGTATCCTATTCTTGTTTTACCATTATATCGTTCATAATCGCCAGGTGCTACAACTGTATTACTGGTAAGATAGTTTCCAGAAACGTTATATTTTAATGTCTCAGATCCGCCAGACAAAGTAAGAAAATGACTTTGGTTTGCAGTAGTTTTTGCCAACACCTTCCTTTGCCAATTTGTATTTACACCTGTTTTCAATACATTATCAATTTCAACTGGAGTAAAATAAATTTTAAAATTATCTGAAGGAATTTTAATACTAGGATTGTTTATTATATCCGAATAAAAATTAAGATACTGACTAGCGTTTAACAAGGGCAATTCTTTAATAATGGTATTTACCCCAAACTGAGTGTAATAATTTACATCCATTTTACTAAACTTTCTCCCATTTTTTGTGGTAATAATGATTACCCCATTGGCACCTCTGGCTCCATAAATTGCAGTAGCACTGGCATCTTTTAAAACTGTAAACGACTCAATATCATTTGGAGATATGGTGTTCATGTCTCTTAAATGTGACAACTGAAAACCATCAACAATCACTAAAGGATCTGCACTTGCACCAATTAATGGTGTGTATAATGGATTTTGGTTATCTGAATTGGGACGTCCTGCTTTGGCCACATCCATTGTTCCGTTTCCTCTAATACGGATTGTAGGGTCAGCCCCGGGATTTGCTGTGTTTTGATTAATGAAAACCCCAGCCACGCGCCCTTCTAACATTTGTGCGGCATTCAGGTTTGCTGACCCCCTATTCAAATCAGAAGCTTTAATTTTTGTAATAGCCCCTGTAAGATCTCCTTTCTTTTGTGTTCCATAGCCTACTACAACAACATCGTCTAGAACCGTAGTAGTTTCTTCTAGGGCAACATTTATGGAAGTTCTCCCATTTAAAGGAATCTCCTGGGTTTTGAATCCGGTGTAAGTTACTACTAAAACCGATTTTTCATCAAGTACTTCAATAGTAAAATTTCCATCAAGATCGGATATCGTACTTAACTTAGTGCCTTTAATTGTAATGGTTGCTCCTGGCAATCCTAAGCCATCACTTTTCGTTACCACCTTACCTTTTACAGGATTTTGCAATTCTTGATTTGATTCGGTAGCCAATAGTCTTAAACTCAAAAATAAGAATAACAATAGTATTTTGCTTCTAATTACGTTATTAATGCTTTTCATATATGTGAATTTTGAATTTTCAGTAGTCATATTATTGTTTAATTAATTTGGGGTTTTTACTTAGCCTAACTAATGATTAAAGGTTATATTTTATATTTTTTCTCATACAATTTGAGAATTCGGCTTTATTATAGCGCTTACTTATTTTTATAATTTATTTTTTTGTTCTTATTTATTTTTAATTCATAATTAATCTCAAAAATTTCGATAATTATAAAATTAATAGTCTACAATATTACAGATAATGCAATTGAATAAAGGGGCACGAAATCGTTTTTTTAGGGGTGCGAAATCGTTTTATTTAATAATTGAATTGGTGTAAAAGCCAGGTAAACATTAGTGAAAAGGAATTTTTAAGATTTGATTTATTAACTTGGGTATAATTATTAAATAATCAAACTAGAGTGCTTTATTTTTGTTTTGTGTAAAAAGTGGGAGGATTACCAAAACGCTCTTTGAATAGCTTACTAAAATATTTTCGATCGGAATAGCCTATTTGATAGCAAACTTCGCTGATAGAAAACTGATTGGTTTTAAGCAGTTGTTTTGCTTTTTTTAATCTATAATCACGGATGTATTCCACAAGCGACAATCCGGTTATTATTTTCAATTTTTTATAAAGAACGGAGTGACTCATTCCGAGTTCTTGAGCAACGAATATAGCGCTAAGATTATCCGAATCAATATTTTTTTCTATAAGTAAACCTAAAGTTTCAATAAATTCTTGATCATTCTTATTTTTTATAAAATCGCCAATATTATTCGTGTCTTCTGAATGAAATTTTTCGTGCAATAAACTTCTGTTTTTGAGTATGTTTTTAATTCTAGCACGAAGAAGTGACTCATTAAAAGGTTTGGTAACATAGTCATCTGCACCAGTTTCATACCCTTCCATTTTATGCATAAAAGAAGCCCTTGCTGTTAAAAGTATCACGGGAATGTGGCTTGTATTTACATTTGTTTTCAAGTTATTAGTTAGTTCAATTCCGTCCATTATTGGCATCATAACATCACTAATTATAAGATCTGGTGATTTTTCTAGCGCCATATTCAATCCCTCTTTTCCATTGGATGCTCTCAAAATCGTAAACTCATCAGATAAAAGCTCAGCGATATAGTTAGCGATATCAATATTATCTTCGACAACAAGTAATGTTTGTTCTTTACTTTTAGAACTTGGGTTTTCTGGTATAATCATATCAACTTTAATCGGTTTACTAGTAAAATAATTTTCAATAAGTTCGTCATTGGTTTCACTTCCTCCAATTTCAGACTCATGATAAAAAGAATTCCCTTTTTTTAATTTAATGGTAAATGTGCTTCCAGCCCCTTTTTTACTTTTAACCTCAATCTGCCCTTGATGTAATTTAATAATTTCATTTGAAATGGTTAATCCTAAGCCAAAACCAGCCCCCTTAACACTATTGGTATTGTTAGCTTGATAAAAGCGGTTGAATATTTTGGGGAGATGTTTTTTTGAAATTCCAATTCCTTCATCGACTAATTCTATTAGTACTTCGTTATCAGTTTGTGTAATGGTGAGTTTTATGGATCCACCAGTGTTTGTGAATTTCAAGGCATTGGAAAACAAATTATATAACACTTTTTCCATTTGATTTTTGTCAAACCATAATTCTATTGTTGGACTAGAGGATTCAAATTCAAACTTGATGTCCTTTTGATTAGCAAATTCTTTAAAAGAAAGGTATATCTCTTGGCTAAACTTAACCCAATCTGATTTGACCACCTTTAACTTGATTTGATGATGCTCTAGTTTTCGATAATCCAAAAGTTCATTCACTAGATTGAGTAAATATTCCCCATTTTTTTTGATGGTTCCAAAAGGATTTTGTTGCTGATTATCAGAAACACCATCACTTTTCAAAAGTTTATTTATGGAACTCAAAATAAGAGTAACAGGAGTTCTTATTTCGTGTGAAATATTAGTGAAAAAATCTTGTTTCAAATTGTAAACCTCCACATCCTTTTCATGAGAAAATTTTTCGAATCTTAAATCCGCCTTCATTTTTTCCCATGAAATGATATATTTTATGAAAACATACAATGTAGCAATTGCTAAAAGGGCATATATCAAAAAAGCCCACCATTCTGTCCAAAAGGGTTTTTGTATTTTTATATTCAATGCACTATATTGATTTGACCAATCACTTCCCAATTCCTTGCTCCTTACTTTAAAAATATAATTACCAGGGGAAAGGTTGGTATAGGTAGCAGAACCTTCTTTACCAATTGATCTCCAATTTTCATCAAAATTGTCCATTTTTATCTGATATTCACAACTAGCAGATGACGGAAACAGCATCGCTGCAAATTCAAAAGTGATTACATCCTGATCGTGTTTTAAAGTAACATTTTCAGAAAATGAAATATCCTTTTTTAATATCTCATTTTCGCCAATTGGGACTTCCTTATTGAAAAGTTTAAAGCTGGTAAATTTTACTTTAGGGGTTACATTTTTGACCTTGATAGTTTCGGGATTAAATTTGATAACGCCTTTTGAACAACCGAAATAAAGTATCCCTTTTTCGTCTTTGAAGCAGGAATTAATATGATAATCTTCTTTAAGATATGAAAAGCTTTTGAACGTTTTTGAGGAGTAATCATAATTAAAAATTCCTTGCTTGGTACTAAACCAAATCAATCCTTTACTGTCTTCGATAATTGCTGTTATAGTTTGATAACGAATGTTTTTATCATTATCAAAACGATTTATTTGCTCCGTTTTTTTATCCAATAGATTGATTCCTTCTCCAGCAGTTCCAATCCAAATATTTCCTTTTGTATCTTTTAAAATGCTGTAAACATAATCGCTACTAATTGAATTCTGATTGCCTTCTACACTTTTATATATTTTAAATTGATTGGTTTTGGTATCCATAAGATTTAAACCTCCACCAAAAGTAGCTATCCAAATTAAATCGCCGTCTTTTTGAAGTGATATTACATTGTCATTACTTATTGAAGCTTGATCTCCTTTTTTTTGTTTAAAACTTCTAAACTCTTTTTTAGAATCATTGTAATAATTTAGTCCGCCTCCCCATGTCGCAACCCAAATATTGTTTTTCTCATCTTCAATAACGTAACGAACATCGTTGTAACTTAAAGATTTTGGGTCTCCTATTACTTGCTTGAATTGAGTAAAACTCCCTGTCTTGTAGTTGAAATTGACTAGTCCATTTGTAAATGTTCCAATCCAAAGCGTCCCGTTTTTCGCCTCTTTTATATATTGAATATAATCATCTCCAAATGAATTTTTATTTGCTTTATTGTACTGTTTTACCAAATTTGTGTTTTCCTTAAAAACGGTCATTCCTTTCCCGTCCAATCCAATAAAAGAAGCATCCTTGTTTTTATAAATTGATAATACCGAAATAGGTGTTTCTCCTTTATTAGAACTAGGTATTAAAGTGTAATCTTTATTAAGGCTTAAAACGTCAACTCCATTCCATGCGGTACCCACCCAAATGTTGGAATTCTCATCTTCCATAAGGGAATATATTGCATTTCCCGAAATGGAAGATTCTGATTGAAAATCATTAGTATAATTATATACAGTTGGATTTAAACTATTTATGTTACTAACTTTAAATAATCCAAGGCCCTCTGTTCCAAACCATATTGTACCATTTTGAGCTTTTTTAATACATTCTACAATAGTAATTGTCTTATTTATGCCAAATGTTTGTTTTTGAAAACTTAAACTATTCACATCAAATGTCAACAATCCTTTTCCATTGGTTCCTATCAAGAATTGATTCTTATTAATGCCACAAATAGCATAGATATAATCGGCTGAAATAGTACTCGAAGATTTAATTCTATAAAACGAACCTGTTGTTAGGTTGAATTTATTCAATCCTCCACCGAAAGTACCAATCCATAGGTTTTTATCCCCATCTTCATAAATACTTCTGATGTCATTATGACTAATTGAATTACTATTTTTGATATCGAACTTAAAGGTTTTGAAATTTTGTTGCTTTTCATTAAAAAATGAAATTCCATTTTTGGTTCCCAACCATATAGTTCCATTAGAATCCTCAAAAAGAGTATTCAATTCGTTAGTAGAAATAGATTTGTTATCGTTTAAAATGTTTTTGTAGGTTATAAACTTATCGTTTACAGGATTGTATACGTTTAATCCTCCTCCAAAAGTTGCAACCCAAATTTTTCCTCTGCGGTCTATTAATAAAGACGAAATATCGTTAGAACTTAAGGCGCTATTTTGCTTATTGTAAATTTTTATTTTATTACCATCGTAACGGTTTAACCCATTTTTAGTTGCAATCCAAACAAAGCCATTTTTCTCCTTTACAATGCTATTAACCCTGTCATTAGACAGACCGTTAGTTTGATTTATCTTTTTAAATATAGTTTGTGATTGACTAAAACAAGGTATGAAACCAAAGTATGGTAAAAGGAAAATTAGAATGAAAAAAGAGTATATTAGTTTTGTTTTCAAAGCAAAATTGAAATTAATTGAATTCTGACAAATATTTTATTGAAATAAAGTTAAAACAAATAAACAATAATAAAATTTGTCATAAATAACAAATATATAAAATTGAATCGTATTCGATTTTTTTTAAATTCTGACCACACAGGTTTTAATATTATTTAATAGTTATGTAGAGATTATTTTTTCTCCTAATTGTATTTGATTCTACTTGTTTTCATAAATTTTGTATAATTTATTATTGGCATTACCAATACTGCAAATCTTCAGTATAGGGTAGTTTAAATAATAATTAAAAGAATATTTTTAAAAATTCTTAAATTTCAATTATTATAAAAACACACCGTTTAGTTACAGTTTTTAAATCTACACAGGCAGTTGTATTTAATATTTCGCTTTGTAATTGAATCTCCTTATAGGTTATTTTATTATTTCGTTTTAACGAATTCTATAGGTGTTTTACCAAAACTTAGCATACAAAGCAAAAATGATTAATAGCGTTATAATAATCAAGACTGTCGTTTGAGGTTTTAATTTAAACATTGTGGTGTCTAATTCGAATGCTTTAGGATTCACTTTAGGCCCAGCAAAACTTACAGCTATCATAAGAAGCATCGTAAATACAAATGACAATCCCATACAGATATGAAAAGGTATCTCGAAACCGCCTTTTCCATTAGGCCAAGCTGTGTATAATAAAGTTTCATTTCCAAATAATATTGGTGCATATTCATTAAATAAAACCGATAATAAAAAGCCAGAAATTACACCCACAATAGCCGCAGTTCCTGTTGTACGTTTCCAAAACATACCAAGAAAAAACATAGCAAATACTCCTGGGCTAATAAATCCAGTATATTTTTGGATATACGTAAAACCGCCCACACCACCAATTCCTAAAACATCATCCCAAGTAAATAGAACTGCAAGGAGCATTGCTGCAAAAACGGCATATCTCCCTATGTTTACTTGAGTTCTGTCAGACGCTCCTTTTTGAATGTATTTTTTGTGTACATCTAAAGTATAAATAGTAGAAATACTGTTCACTTTACCAGCTAATGAGGCTACAATAGCTGCAGTTAAAGCAGCAACAGACAATCCTTTTAAACCTGTAGGAAGAAATGTTAACATTGCTGAATAGGCTCCGTCTTTTCCACCAACCAATTGTGTTAAATGTCCGTTTTGATACAAGACATAAGCTGCAATACCTGGTAACATTACAATAACAGGCATTAATAATTTTAATATCCCTGCAAATAAAATTCCTGTACGAGCCGTTTGCAAATCGGCTCCCAATGCTCTTTGAGTGATATATTGGTTACAACCCCAATAGTTAAGATTGATAATCCAAATACCTGCTAAATAAGACAATATTCCTGGGAAAGTAAGATATTTATTGATTTCTAGTTGAGAAGATGTTGCTGTAGGTCTAGGAATAATCATTTTGAAATGTTCGGGAGCTTCTCGCATCAAAACCTTGAAACCTGCGATTGCATTTTCTCCAAAACCAAAATAGTGTCCCACAGTAGTTAATGCAATATATGAAGTCGCCAATCCTCCAATGATTAATACCGCTACCTGTATAACATCGGTGAAAGCCACGACTTTCATACCCCACCCGCTAATGAAATGATTTACCAAAAAAACTATTTCTTACCAAAATACAGTATACAAGGCTACTAAAATTCCAATGATTAATAAACTTCCGGCTAAAAACGCATTATTCACTTTAAACATTGAAGAATCAATTTCTAGTCCTTTTGATTTCAAGCCACGTTTTTGGTCAATTAAACTTATAACAATCATAAGAATAACACATATTGCAAAAACAAATCCCATACGGTCAATAAACGGAATTTCATATAAACTAGTTCCATCCTCTTGAGGAACTAATGCAGAAAAACCTGTTGAATTTAAAAACTCCAAATTCATGAATTTAGGCAAGAATTTAAAAATCACTGACAATACAAATCCTCCAATGGTGGCGAACATGGCTGCATTAGAACTTGTTTTCTTCCAGAAGAATCCCATAATAAACATGGCAAAAATACCTGGGCTCACAAATCCTGTATATTCCTGAATGAATTCGAATCCTCCTTTTTTGTCAATTCCTAAATGTGGCGCAATGATGACAGCTAAAAGCATTGCTATTAAAACTGTTAATTTACCAACTTTAACCATTTTCTTTTCACTGGCATTTATATCAATTTTTTTCTTGAAAATATCTAAAGTAAAAATGGTCGCAATACTATTTACTTTACCTGCTAATGAAGCCACGACTGCAGCTGTCAATGCGGCAAAAGACAAACCTTTTAATCCTACAGGCAATAGATTTAACAAAACAGGATAAGAACGGTCTGGGTTTAAAACTCCGTCAGTCCCAAGCAATTCTGTTTGCAACCCCCCTTTTGTATAAATTACATAAGCAGCAATACCCGGTAAAACAACAATAACAGGCATCAATAATTTTAGGAAAGCAGCAAATAAAATACCACTTCTTGCCGTTTTTAAATCAGCTCCTAAAGCTCTTTGAGTGATGTATTGATTGCAACCCCAATAATTTAAATTTACAATCCACATCCCACCAAGTAGTACGGTAAGTCCCGGTAAACTTGGAAAATTCGCATTGTCCTTTTTAAATATCATATGGAAATGATCTCCTGATTGATTCATCATATAGTTGAACCCTTGAACCATCCCGTGTTGGCCATTCAATTCAGCTACTTTATCCAAAGCTAGATATGTGGTCACCAACCCTCCGAAAATCAAGAAAACCACTTGAATAACATCAGTATAACCAATAACTTTCATCCCTCCCAATGCAATAATAATAGCAAAGAAAGCCAATCCATACATACACAAATCTAGGTTTATCCCGGAAATACCGTTAACGGCCAAAGCTCCTAAATAAAGTATTGAAGTCAAGTTTACTATTACATAAAGCAATAACCAGAAAACGGCCATAATCATGGCAATATCTCCATTGTATCTTTCGCTCAAAAATTGGGGCATCGTGTAAATTTTATTCTTCAAATAAACTGGAATAAAAAATACGGCAACAATAATTAATGTTAATGCCGCCATCCACTCATAAGTTGCGATAGCCAATCCCATTTTGAATCCATTACCTGACATGGCAATAAATTGTTCGGAAGAAATATTGGAAGCAATCAATGAAGTTCCAATAGCCCACCAAGTCAATGATCCTTCTGCCAAGAAGTAATCGTGCGAAGCCGAGTGTGTGGCAATTTGTTTTCGTTTGTAAATCCAATAGCCATACCCAGACACTATAAAAAAGTAGATTAGAAAGACTAAATAATCGGCAAGTTGTAATGTTTTCATATATTTATTTGGTTAATTATTATTAATGTTTGGTTTTTTTAACTTCTAATTTTCTGCTCCCATTTCCATGCACTTGCCATGGCTTCATCTAAAGTTGATACGGTTTTCCATCCTAAAATGGAATTTGCTTTATCTGTATTAGCAAAAGCTTCTGTTACATCACCTTCT
>NZ_WAEM01000012.1 GCF_008806775.1 Flavobacterium luteum | reverse complement strand
CAATTGTATTTAAAGGGGTAACTGTAATTGTTCCAGTAGTTGTCGCTGGAGTACAACCACCAGTGGTTGTAACGGTGTAGTTAAATGTTCCAGATGCTGTAGGCGTTCCGCTTATGGTAACAACATTAGAAGCCCAAGTTCCAGTCACCCCAGCAGGAAGTCCGCTAAATGTAGCCCCAGTAGCCCCTGATGTTGCTAAAGTAATGCTTGATATTGCAGTATTAATACAAGTTGTTCTGTTAATTCCTGTTGCAATTGTATTTAAAGGGGTAACTGTAATTGTTCCAGTAGTAGTTGCTGGAGTACAACCACCAGTAGTTGCAACGGTATAGTTAAATGTTCCAGATGCTGTAGGCGTTCCGCTTATGGTAACAACATTAGAAGCCCAAGTTCCAGTCACCCCAGCAGGAAGCCCTCCAAATGTAGCTCCTGTAGCACCAGTTGTTGCTAAAGTAATGCTTGATATTGCAGTATTAATACAAGCTGTTCTGTTAATTCCTGTTGCAATTGTATTTAAAGGTGTAACTGTAATTGTCACAGTATTGTTGCTAGTAATAGTATTCCCACATGAGGATATTAAAGCCAAATTTGTTACGGTAATAGTAGTTGATCCTGCATTTGCTAATGCTGTAGTAGTAAAAGTTCCAGTTCCTGGGCTACCAGCATTAAAAGTCATAATAGCCGTATATCCGGTTAAAGTATTTGAACCCGTAAGATTATAAATTACAGTATAATTCCCTGAAACCATTGTACTTGAACTAAGAGTAACATTAGATGTAGACCCTGAACAAATTGGACTTATTGCATTTGTTGCTGTTAATGCGTTAGAGGATGTACACGACCAAGTTAGAATTACTTGACCATTAGCTCCATTACCACCAACTACATCAGTTGTATTATTTCCATCTCCAGAACCACCACCACCACCACCAACAGCAGTAGCAGAGACACCATTATTTACGCTATCTCCACCATTTCCACCTATACCTCCACCAGCTGGTGCAGCTGTTGCAGCTAGTGTTGACCAGGGATTAGGTCCAGATGTTCCGTTTCCGATTATTCCAACGGCAGTTCCAGCAGATGAACCTCCTGGTCCACCTCTACCCGTAGTGCTATTTCTTCCGTACCCTCCATTACCTCCAGAATTTGTAATAGTTCCTACACCGCTAGTATTAGCTCCTCCAACTCCACCAGGAGCACCTGATATTAAAGTTCCTGAAATTCCCCCATTCCCTCCTTTGGCGAGCAAAGTTGAAGGAGTGCTAAACCAAGAATCTCCTCCATTTTTTCCGTTGTCTTGAATTCCTAAAACGACAACTCCAGTACCACCTGCTCCTCCAATACCAACAGTAACAATATAAGTAGTTCCTGGAGTAACAGCAATAGTTGAAGAACTACTGTAAGCACCGCCACCGCCACCGCCACCGCCATCTGTGTTTAAAGTGTTACCACCACCACCACCACCAGCTCCCCAAGCTTCAACTTGAATCGAAGTGACGCCAGCAGGACATGTCCATGTTCCTGAAGATGTAAATGTTTGAGATGATTGTGCAAATCCAATAAAGGTCACTAATAAAAGACCAATAAGTAAGTATATTTTTCTGTTTGTGTAAGTAATTCTTTTCATAACTTTTTTTCCCCCGAAAAATGATATTAAATGTTTATGCTTTTTTTAACACAACAAAAATATACTTCATAATTGAATTAACAAAATTTTTTATCGATAAAAAGCATTAAACATCGATGAAATACATAAAATAGTATATTTTGTAAGTAATAAAGTACAATAAATAAGTTAAACGAACATTTTTTTTAGTTATCCACTGTTTTTGCAAGTCAAAAACTTGTTTAAATCATTAGCTTTTAGAAGTAGTTTTTGGAAACAACACACTATCAATTAGTTGCAATATACTTCTAGAAGCACAAAAAAATAAATTGATTAAGGGTAAGAATTATTCTCTATTTAGAATAATCTCATTTGAATTTAAAAAATAAAAAAAAATAAATTTTAGGAAGAGAAAATAGAAAAAAATTTTTCAAATGACACATAAAAAAAATCTCTAAATGTTATGTTTAGAGATTTTAAAAAGTGTAGCGAAGACGGGAGTTGAACCCGTGACCTCAGGGTTATGAATCCTGCGCTCTAACCGACTGAGCTACCTCGCCATTATATTGCATTACTGAATACCTTAATGCGGGTGCAAATATAAAATTTAAATCATAGGGAACAAATATAAAAAGTAAAAAAAATTTTATTTTCAAAAATCCTTTTTTTTTGATTTAATATTTATATATTTCCAAAAAATTACACAAAGAAAATGGATCTAAAATCAAGATACGAATTAGAATTTCCAATAAATTCATCACCTCAGTTGCTATATCAATACATATCAACACCTTCGGGTTTATCTGAATGGTTTGCAGATAACGTAAATTCAAGAGGTGAATATTTTACTTTTATCTGGAATGATTCAGAGGAGAACGCTAGGCTTTCATCAAAAAAAACTGGGGAGAAAATAAAATTCAGATGGATAGACGAAAATAAAAAAGATACTGATTATTTTTTTGAATTGCGAATACTTGAAGATGAGATAACTAAAGATGTTTCTCTTATGGTTATAGATTTTGCCGAACCAGAAGAACTTGATGAAGCAAAGTTATTGTGGGAAAATCAAATTTCAGACCTAAAACATGTTATAGGTTCTGTTTAATATTTTGTTTTTTTAAACTTATATTTGTCCCGTGAAATCGGGACTTTTTTATTTATTATGATTAATTATAACGGAACAATTCTTCCATCTTCAACATATTTATTGCATGACAATCGAGCGTTTCTATATGGAGATGGGGTTTTTGAAACAGTTAAAATCATTAACAACACGATTCTTTTTCTTGAAGATCATTATTTTAGATTAATGTCATCTATGAGAATTCTTAGGATGGAAATTCCAATGAATTTTACCATGGAATATTTTGAAGAACAAATTAAATTAGTAACAAATGCAAATAATTGTTCGGTTGCTACACGAGCTAGAATTACAATTTATAGAAACCCAGGCGGTTATTATTTGCCAGAAACAAATACTATCTCATTTTTAATACATTCTGTTCCATTAGAGAATAAGATGTATGCAATGAATTCTGATGCATATGAAGTTGATTTATATAAAGATATTTATGTTTCAAAACAATTGTTATCAACTTTAAAAACCACCAACAAGATCATAAATATTACAGCTAGTATTTATGCAAAAGAGAATGGTTTGCAGAATTGTTTGCTACTGAATGAAAATAAAAATGTTGTAGAAGCGATACAAGGAAATATTTTTATGGTATTGGATAATACATTAAAAACACCACCAGTTTCTGAAGGATGTTTAAACGGAATAATGAGGAAACAAATTATAGCTTTAGCGAAGAAAATCGATGAAATGGAAGTACTTGAAGAGCCAATTTCACCTTTCGATCTTCAAAAAGCAGATGAATTGTTTATTACAAATGTTATAAAAGGAATTCAACCTATAACAAAATATAGAAAGAAAGAGTATAAAACAGCGTTTTCACAAAAAGTTTTAAATCTATTGAATGATTGTATTGTGACTTAATTCAAAAGTGGATTTTCAGGAGCGTTAGACCATAAAATGTAGTCACCACCTAATTCTAATATTTTTTCTTTCCAGAAATCGGTAGTCGATTTTCCAATAATCTTATTTTGATACAAATTTTCGGCAATAATCCATGAGTTTGTTGCCATTTCGTTTTCTAGTTGTTGCGCTTCCCAGCCCGTATAGCCCAGAAAAAAACGTATATTATCTTTCTTTATTTTCCCTTTATTGATTAAATTTCTAGTCAATTCAAAATCACCACCCCAAAAAATACCGCTTGAAATCTCTATACTTTCATTTATTAATTTAGGAACATTATGAATAAAATAAAGATTGTCTTGCTCAACTGGACCTCCGTTATAAATTTTAAAATTGGCCACAATATCAGGAACTAAATCTCTTATTGTATATTTTAGAGGCTTGTTTAGAATGAACCCTACTGATCCTTCTTTATTGTGTTCAGCTAATAAAATAACAGAACGATTAAATGATAAATCGCCAATTATAGAAGGTTCCGCAATGAGTAATTGCCCTTTTTTTAATTTTTCTGAAATCATTACATAGTAATTTTTAATAAATTTAACGCTATTTTTTCTAAATACACAAATAATTTTATAAAAAATAAAAAAAATTCTTCCTTTTGGAAGACTTTTTTTTATTTGAGCCAATCGAAAAAAAGATTAATTCACGTGTATTTTAAATGTTTTAACTTGACGTGAATTTTTCTGTATTACTTTCAATAGGTAAAACCCTTTCGATAAATCTGTAGTATTTATTAATAGTTCATTTTGGTCTTTAGTAACTATATTCTTAACTAATGTACCAATTAAAGAGTATATTAAGATTTCAGAGTTTTCAATTTCACCTAAAATTTTAAGATTTTGACCATTTGTAGGATTTGGATAAACAACTATTTTATCTGCCAACGCATTATTTGAAATGTTTAATGAATTACAACCTCCAATTGTTAAAGTATGTAATTTATTTACAGTAGTGTTTTCTCCACCTGTTGCTAAAGAATAAGTATAATAAAAATAAATTTTTTCTCCAAGTGTTGCACTAATTTGATAAGGTACATTTGGGGTTACATTATATCCGTTAAATGGTCCAGTTGCACTTTTACTATAATAAAGGATACAAACTTTGTTTCCAGTTGTTGAAATGGTTGGTTTAAATGTAATTGTTGGATTGGATGTATTGGTTACCGTATAACTGTATTGTCCATTTGCAGCGACTGAATTACAAGGATCAGTATTAATAGGTGTTGAATCTTCAACTGTAAATGTAATTGTTGAGAAAATGAATCCATCCGTTGCTTTTAGAGTTACAGGGCCAGAAAGTGTTGGGCTAAATAATCCATTTGGTGCTATTGTGCCATTTCCGTTAGTTATGCTCCAAATAATATTGGTTGGAAAGGCATTATTGTCAATATCATATCCTTGTGCTGAAAATTTTTGAGTTGAATTTAGATTCAAACTTGTAATTTGTGGCGTAATAGAAATTTTAGATAATGAAGCATTTTTGCCAACTAATCCTCCAATTATTACTTTTACATTAGTTGGATAAGTACATTGAATAGTTGAAGAATGATCCCCTACATCATCATAGGCGAAAGCATAGGTTTTAGAGTCATAACTTATATTGTCTTTATGAAAAAAAGCTACATATTCATTATACGGTTTTATTTTAAAAAATAAAGAGGAGTCATGCGTATATTGTATGGTTGAGCCAGTGATATTAGTATTAATAGCATGTCGATTTATTGCAGCTGAAATTTGAGCTTGAATCATTAAATCCTCATTATATTTAACAATATTGTTACTTGCATTAACAGGGGTATAAGCCATTGGTCCAGAACCATCAATTGCATTTGCAGTAGTTGGCTTAGAATAAATAGTTGCAATTGATCCATCTCTTGAATCAGTAAAGTTGAATACATCACCAGTTACTCTTCCAACCCAGACTCCATTTTCGCCAATATTTATTGTCAAATCTTTTGATGAATAGGTATTCCAAATGTCATTGATGTAAGAATCCAATGCCGTTTTTGAAAAAGCAGGCAGCTTTGTAGGCTGCTCTATTATTGGATTTCCGTCTAATGAATTGGTTTTTATGGTTTTGCAAACTAAATAATCATTAGAAACTGTGGTGTCCCACAAGGACATTATTTCATTATGTGATAGTAATTCTCCAACTTTACTGTATTTTGGCGTGCCTTCACCAGCTATTGCATTTGCATAGTTTTGTTCGTAGGTCAAGTTTGAGTTTACTGATCCCGTAAAACCATTTACCTCAATTCCCATAGGGTATTGATAAGCATCAACTCTACTAGTGTTAGTGAAAAGTCCAGAGCCACCCCATGTAAGTTCAATTAATTCCCAACGAATTCCGTCATTCGGATCGCTAGAAGAATTTAAATTGGCTCCAGCATAACCTCCTTTATCAAGAAAGTGCAAATACATTGGCGATTTGAATGATATAAAAATTCTACTGGCATATAATTCTTTAGGTATTTGGATAGTTTTATTAGGAATGTCACTTAGTTTCATAAAAATATTAGGGTATTTCCATTCTGCCGGTGAGCTCCAAGATGGTCCAGAAATGATATTATCATCAGCATTCATTTTTATAAGATTGCTTGTACTCATATTCATCCATACGTCTCCCATTGTTTCATACTTTCCTACTAATGTTATATAAATTTCAGAATCTAAATATTCAGAATTATTTTCAAAAACATAAGGAAGTTTTAGAGTTTGAGAAAAGCTATTGGGAACAAAAAAAAGTAAACTAATAAAAAATAGAGTAATTATCTTCATATTTGTAATTTTAACCCATAAAAGTACTAATAAAATCCTCTCTGACTATAATTTTATTAATGAAATTATTTATTCTGTTGCCTATAATTCTATTTACAAATTTAACTTTTTCACAAGAATTTGAGAATTCATATACTATTGATTTAAATTACTTTAGAGGAAATGTTATGGCACATTCTCCAGATTTATATCAACTAATTACGGGTCACCCTGATGGTCTAATGTTAAATTTTTCTAGAAAAACATCTGGCAAAGAAGAATGGAATTCGCTCTATAATTTCCCAGATTATGGCGGATATTTTTTATATCAAGATTACAAAAATGAATTACTTGGACAGAATTTTGCCGTTGGGGCTTTTTATAACTTCTATTTTTTAAACAGAAAGCTTAGTTTTAAAATAGCCCAAGGAATAGGAATTACAACTAATCCATACGATAAAGAAACAAATAGCAAAAATAAAGCACTTGGATCAAAAGTAATGGGAAACATTAATCTTGGTTTATATTATAAGAAAGAAAATGTAATTGATAATTTCGGATTTCAAGCGGGATTTCTCTTTACCCATTTTTCAAATGGCAGAATAAAGTCTCCCAATAGTGGCATAAATACCTATTGTTTGAATATGGGTGTGAATTATGTTTTTGATGAAATTAACAGGGTAAAGCCAGATTCAATTAGGGTTAAATTAAAATTTACCGAACCTATAAAATATAATGTTTTATTTCGTACGGGTTTTAATGAAAGCCCAGTTGTTGGAAGTGGTCAAAAACCATTTTACCACATCGGGTTTTATGCTGATAAAAGAATCAATAGAAAAAGTGCCATTCAGGTTGGGACAGAACTTTTTTTAACTACTTCTATTAAAGAGTATATACGTTTTAGATCTATTTCATTTCCAGAATACCAAGTTAATAGTTCTACAGATTTCAAGAGAGTTGGTGTTTTTGTAGGTCATGAATTATTTGTAAATAAGATATCATTAGAAGGGCAAATAGGATACTATATTTACAGGCCATTTAAGGATGGTGCTCCAATTTATGATAGAGTAGGTATGAAATATTACTTTTCAAAAAAGGTATTTACAGGAGTTTCTCTTGTAACACATGGTTTTTTAGCAGAAGCGATGGAGTTTGTAATAGGTGTTCGATTATAGTTGTATTATGACCAAAAAAATAGTCCCATTGTTGTTTATTCTTTTTTTTACAAGTTGTGAAAAACCTTTTGATTGCGTAAAATCGAGTGGAAAGTTATCTGCTAAAGTATATGAAGAATTAACTTTCACTAAAATAATTGTTCATAAAGGAATCGCTTTAGTCATTACCCAAGGCGATAATTACAAAGTTGAGGTCAAGACTGGTGAGAATTTAATAAATGATATTGAAGTAAAAAGCGACGGTAATACTTTAACACTTGAAGATAACACAACTTGTAATTGGGTACGTGATTATGGTGAAACAACAGTTTATATTACAGCTCCAAACCTTACCGATATCTATTGTAAAACCGATAAAGAAATTACCTCAAATGGCACCTTAAAGTATGAAAATTTGCGATTAATTTCAATGAATACAATTGATGGGTATAATGGAGTTGGAACCGGAGATTTTGTTTTACAAATAGATTGCGAAAAATTATTAGTAGAAAGCAATGAAGTTTCTCGATATTATATTTCGGGAAAAGCAAACCAAGCGAGTATTAATTTTTACGAACAAGACGGAATTTTTCATGGAGAAAATTTAATGTGTAATGCAATTAGCTTATTCCATCGAGGTTCAAATCATATGTTTGTTCATCCACTGGTATCATTATCGGGCGATATTTATAATGTAGGTAATGTCTTTTGCTATTCAAGACCGTCAGAAGAGAATATTAGAGTCAAACAGCACTATAAGGGAAAATTAATTTTTAAGTAGAAGTTCTATATAAAAACTACTTTTGAGTAATCTCTCTGAATACCGTTTCTAAGTTTTTGTTTTTCTGATTCAGTTGTAGCGTTTTCAAGCCATTATCGTGGGCAAAATCAAAAACGGAAGGCCTCATGTCTTTATCTGAAATAAAAGTCAGTTCCCAAGTCATATCATGAGTATTTTTATAGGACTTTAAATGTGGGATTTTAGCAATAGCTTCTTCTTCAATTTTATAGTCAAATTCAACTTCAATTATTTGCTCCTTGTTGGCAGAAATTAAAACATCAAGTTTTTTGTCAGCTACAATTTTTCCTTTATCAATAATGATTACTCTGTCACAAATTGCCTCTACTTCTTGCATAATATGTGTAGACAGAAAAATAGTTTTGTCTTTGCCGACACTTTTTATAACATTTCTAATTTCTACCAACTGATTCGGATCTAAACCGGTTGTAGGTTCGTCTAAAATTAACACATCTGGATTGTGTAAAAGCGCATTGGCTAATCCTACTCTTTGACGATATCCTTTAGAAAGTTGACTAATTTTTTTATGACTTTCAGATGACAAACCAGTTAACACAATCACTTCCTCTATTCTAGAATGAGCGACTTTATAGACATCGGCATTAAAAGCCAAATATTCTCTCACATACAAATCCAAATACAAAGGATTGTGTTCCGGCAAATATCCTATAGATTGCTGCACTGCTTTTTGTTGCAAATTAACATCGTTTCCATTTACAGAAGCCGAACCTTCATCAGCAGCAATATAAGTAGTTAATATTTTCATTAATGTTGATTTTCCAGCTCCATTCGGGCCAAGAAAACCTACAATTTCTCCTTTTTTTATAGAAAATGAGATATTGTCTAAAGCTTTTTGAGCTCCATAACTTTTTGAAATAGCATTAACTTCTATTGACATTTAATTTTTATTTAAAGCAAAAGTAAACAGAAAAAACTTCTTTAAGGGTAAAGAATTAAAAAATATATAATCTAAATTTTCCTTTAAAAAGATTGTTATTATTGACGAATAAAACATATAAAATTCACTTTAAATCATATTTCAAACAAAAGTATCTATAGTTAAAGTTGCATTTTGTAAAGATATAATTCAATTTCAGTAGAATATGAGTTGGTTTTATTGTCTTTTTTACAATAATAAACTTGTTTCACAAAGAATTCTTTTTTTGTTAGATAAAATCAAATATTTTTTTTGAAACACTTAAAATAAAGTATACATTTGCAGAGCATTAATATAAAAAAACAGAATAATGTTGAATAACCGTTTTTATTTTAGCAACACCTATTACTTCTTCTTTAGGAAGTAAAGGATTGTGCTATGGTTATTTGAAAATAAGAAACAAATAAAACTAATATACAATCCTGATGAAAATCAGGATTTTTTTTTGAGTAGAAATGAGAACTAAAATAGCGATACAAGGTATAAAAGGATCCTTCCACCATCAAGTGGCTCAAGATTATTTCTATCAGAATGTAGAAGTAGATGAATGCTTGTCTTTTGAAGAATTAGTAGATAGTTTGATGTCTGGTAAATCAGATCAGGCGGTTATGGCGATTGAAAATTCAATTGCAGGACCAATTATTCCTAATTATGCTTTAATAGATAAAAATAACTTGCATATTATTGGTGAACATTATTTAGATATTCATCAGAATTTAATGGCGCTAAAAGGTCAAAAAATAGAAGATATTTTAGAAGTACATTCACATCCTATGGCATTGCTGCAATGTATGGAGTTCTTAAAAAAACATCCAAACATAAAATTAGTTGAAGACAAAGATACTGCCGAAACTGCTAGAAGAATTCACAAAAATCAACTCAAAGGAATTGCTGCCATTGCCAGTAAAACCGCTTCAGAAATGTATGATTTAGAAATATTAGCTCCAGAAATTCAAACTATTAATAATAACATGACCCGTTTTGTTATTATAAATAAAGAGGATTCGTTTGCCGACGAAAATGAAATTAACAGAGCTTCCATAAAATTCGAATTGGATCACAAACGCGGAAGTCTTGCTGCCGTATTGAATGTGATGAGCGATTGCAAATTAAATTTAACAAAAATTCAATCCTTACCTAAGATTGAAACGCCTTGGAAATATTCTTTTTTTGTAGATGTGACGTTTGAAAAATATGAAGACTATGCAAAAGCAAAAGCATTATTGACCATTATGGCAGAATACTTTAAAGTTTTGGGAGAATATAAAAATACAAAGCCATGATTACTACTGCGAAACGATTAGATGTCATTGAAGAATACTATTTCTCCTCAAAACTGAGAGAAGTACGACAATTGGCTTCAGAAGGAAAACCAATTATCAACATGGGAATTGGAAGTCCAGATTTAAAACCTTCACAAGAAGTTATTGATGCTGTTGTTGAGGCCATGAAAGATGAAAATGCGCACCAATATCAAAGTTATCAGGGTTTACCGGAATTGCGTCAAGGAATGGACGATTTTTATCTAAATAATTATGGAGTTGCACTTAATACTGTAACCGAAATTTTGCCCTTAATGGGTTCTAAAGAAGGAATTATGCATATTTCGTTGGCTTTTTTAAATGAAGGCGATCATGTTTTGATTCCAAATCCGGGCTATCCAACGTATACATCGGTAACCAATTTAGTTGGAGCTGTTCCGGTTTATTATGATTTAAGAGAAAGTAATAATTGGGAACCTGATTTTGAAGCTTTAGAAAAATTAGATCTATCAAAAGTAAAGTTAATGTGGATAGGCTATCCTCACATGCCAACGGGAGCAAGAGGAAGTTTGCAATTGTTTGAGAAATTGGTGGCTTTTGCCAAAAAACATAATATATTGCTTGTTAATGACAATCCATACAGTTTTGTTTTAAATGACAATCCTATGAGTTTGCTGCAAGTAGATGGGGCCAAAGAGGTTGCATTGGAACTAAATTCTTTGTCAAAAACGTTCAATATGGCAGGTTGGCGAGTAGGAATGGTTTTAGGAAACGCGGCTTGCATTGATGCCGTTTTGAAAGTAAAAAGCAATATGGACAGTGGTATGTTTTACGGTATTCAAAAAGGCGCTATCGCAGCTTTAAAAAGTGATAAATCTTGGTTTGAATCAATGAATGTGATTTACAGAAAAAGAAGAATTCTTACCGAGCAATTGGCAGAAAAATTAGGTTGCAAAGTCTATAAAGAAGGTGTAGGTTTGTTTGTTTGGGCAAAATTACCAGAAGGAATTACATCTGCAGAAAAGTTTATAGATACTATATTATACGAAAAATCAATATTTATTACTCCAGGAACTATTTTTGGTTCTAATGGAGAAGGATACATTCGATTTGCACTTTGTGTCAAAGAAGAGAAAGTACAAGAAGCAATAGATAGATTTAGGAATTAGGATTTTTTGATTTAGGATTTCAAATTAATCCTAATTCCCAAATCCCAAATCCCAAATATTTTAAAATATGAATATACACGTAATAGGAATAGGATTAATAGGAGGTTCGATGGTATTGGACATCAAATCATTGCATCCTGATGCGACTATATATGGAATAGACACTAACGAAAATCATTTGGCGGAAGCTATTGCTTTAGGCGTTATTGATAAAGCAGCCACATTTGATGATTTAGGAACTGCCGATTTTGTAATTGTTTCTGTACCAGTCGATGTAGCGTTAATCGTTTTACCAAAAGTGTTGGACGCTATTGGAGAAAACACCATAGTTTTTGAAGTGGGTTCTACTAAAACACCTATTTGTGAGGCAATTGCCAATCATCCAAGAAGAAGAAATTTTATTGCTACCCACCCAATTGCAGGAACAGAATTCTCTGGACCATCAGCAGCAATAAGAAACTTGTTTCAAGGCAAAACAAATATCATTTGCGAAGTCGAAAAAACAACATTTAAATTGCAGGAAAAGGCAGTCGAGTTGTTTAAAAGCATGGGAATGAGAATCAGATACATGGATCCGAAATCACATGACAAACATATTGCTTATGTGTCTCATTTATCTCATATAAGTGCATTTATGCTAGGGAAAACAGTAATTAATAAAGAAAAAGACGAACAGGATATTTTTGATATGGCAGGTTCTGGATTTGAAAGCACCGTCCGTTTGGCTAAAAGTTCGCCAGCCATGTGGACACCCATTTTCAAACAAAATAAAAAACACGTCGTAAAAACTCTAGAAGAGTATATCTCTAATTTATCAAAGTTTAAAGACTTATTGATAAACGACGATTTTGAAGCAATTTATAACGAAATGCAAAGTGTAAATAAAATAAAAGAAATATTAAACGGAATGAAAAAATAATAAATAACTATAAAAATAATTTCAAAAAACAATACGAATAAAATAAATTTTAAAGAATAAATAACTAGAAAAGATGGAAAACAAGAAAGAAATGAGAGATTGGTTAAACGAATTCAATTTAACTCATCCCTTTGTAATTGCAGGACCTTGTAGTGCTGAAACTGAAGAGCAAGTATTAAAAATAGCTCATGAATTAAAAGATTCTGATGTAAGTGTTTTTAGAGCAGGAATCTGGAAACCAAGAACGCGCCCAGGAGGATTTGAAGGTGTGGGTGAAATAGGATTAAAGTGGTTAAAGAAAGCAAAAGCTGAAACAGGATTGCTAATGGGAACTGAAGTGGCTACTGCTGCACACTGTAAATTAGCTTTAGAGAATGATATCGATGTGCTATGGATTGGTGCTCGTACAACTGCTAATCCGTTTGCGGTTCAAGAAATTGCGGATACTTTAAAAGGAACAGATAAAATCGTTTTGATTAAAAATCCTGTAAACCCAGATATGGCTTTATGGTTAGGTGGAGTAGAGCGTTTGTATATGGCTGGTATTAAGAAATTAGGCGTAATACACAGAGGATTTTCTACCTACGAAAAAACAAAATACAGAAACATTCCAGAATGGCAAATTGCTATCGAATTGCAAAATAAATTCCCTGATTTGCCTTTAATCATTGACCCATCACACATTACAGGTGATCGTAAAATGATTCTTGAAGTGACTCAGGAAGCTTTAGATTTAAATTATGACGGAATGATTATCGAAACGCATTTCGACCCTGATAATGCTTGGAGCGATGCTGCACAACAAGTGACACCTACCGCTTTGAAACAAATTTTTAAAGATTTGAAAGTTAGAAAAGTGAGTGGTGACACACCTGATTTTGACAACAAAATGACAAAATTAAGAGCAAACATTGATGTTTTAGATGCTAATTTATTAGAGCTTTTAGGAAAACGTATGAAAGTGGCTGACGAAATTGGTCAAGTGAAAAAAGACAATAATGTAGCCGTTTTACAAAGCAGTCGTTGGAACGAAATTCAAGAAAAAATGGTTGCCGAAGGTTCTAAAAAAGGATTGACTGAAGAATTTATCATCAAATTATTCAAAGACATTCACCAAGAAAGTATTGGACACCAAGAAAAAATATTGAATTCATAATTCGTATTTGACAAAAAAGAATCTCCTCAGTTTTTTAATTGTGGAGATTTTTTTTAGAGTTATAAAATAGTAATGATTTTATATTATATTTGGAGAAATTAAAAACATAAAAAATGAAAAAAATTATTTTAGTATTTGCTATGATGATAGCAGGTTCCCTAGTAAACGCTCAAGTTGATGTAATTACAAAACACAGTGGCGAAGTTGTAAAAGGAAAAGTAGTGCGAGTTGAAGAGTACACTATTGTATACAAATACGATGGTGAAGATGCAGAAAATTCAATTGGTAAATACGCAATCGAAAAAATTGTTTACGGAAAAAGTGGTAGAGTTGAGGAAGTGACTGAAAAAATCGCGATTTCATCTGAAGACGATTGGGAAAAAGTAGTTATTTTAGAAGACAAAGCATACATTGCCGGTCTTAAAAAAGGAGAAGAAGTAAGAGGAAAAACAGGCTTGGTAAATTTTCAAACAGGAAATACTGGGGATAAAAAAGCAGAGAAAAAATTAAAAATGGCTGCGGCTGCAATAGGTTGTCCATTTATTTTGCTAACATCTGATAAAACTACAGTTGGTGCAAATTCTAATGCAATTGGTGGTTCACAAGCGATCAAAAAAGGAATTGGATACAAGTACTAGTTTTTAAAAAACTAAATTTCAAGACTGCTCCTTCATTTGGGCAGTCTTTTTTTTTGTCAAATTTATCAAGAAATACAAATTAATAGTTTACAAGTTTAAACTAATTATCTTTGCCAATAAATCCTAAATCAGAATTCGTAAATCGCAAATCAAAAAATGACAGGACTCGTTTATAAATCTACTGGAAGTTGGTACACCGTAAAATCAGAACAAGGCGATTTTATAGAATGTCGTATGAAAGGAAAATTCCGAATCAAAGGAATTAAAAGTACCAATCCTATAGCTGTTGGCGATGTTGTAGACTATGAACTCGAAGAAACATCAGACACCGTAACAGGTACCATTCATAAAATTCACGACAGAAAGAATTATATCGTTCGTAAATCAGTAAACCTATCGCATCAAATGCATATTATTGCATCAAACATCGATAGGGTTTTCTTGTTGGTAACGATAAATAATCCGCCAACAACCTTCAACTTTATCGATCGGTTTTTAGTAACCGCTGAGGCTTACGGAATTGAAACCATATTAGTCTTCAACAAAATAGATACCTTTGATGACGCTACTTTAAACGAGCAATTGTACATGCAACATGTCTATCAAGAAATAGGCTATCAATGTTTACGGGTTTCATCAACCGAAAGAACAGGAATTGATGCCTTAAAGGAAATGATGATGGGAAAAGTCAGTATGTTTTCAGGACATTCTGGAGTAGGAAAATCCACTTTGGTGAATGCCATGGAACCTGCTTTAGATTTAAAAACAAAAACCATTTCTGAAGCCAGCAAGCAAGGGCAGCACACCACCACTTTTGCCGAAATGTACGATTTGTCATTTGATGCTAAAATTATCGATACACCGGGAATTAAAGGTTTTGGCGTTGTAGATATGGAGCCTGCTGAAATTAGCGGTTATTTCCCAGAATTTTTCAAGCTGAAAGACCAATGCAAGTTCAACAATTGTTTGCACAAAGACGAACCCCATTGCGCCATAAAAACAGCTTTAGAAAACGACGAAATAGCATGGTCACGCTACAAAAGCTACCTTAAAATTCTTGAAGGCGATGATGAACATTATCGAACTGATATTCATAATGAAGATAGGATAATTAGCGATAAATCGAGGGAGTAATTTAACCAAACCCTCTCAGGGTTCATAACCCTGAGAGGGTTAAGTAATAAAAAAAGTTAAAATGAAAACCGTAATCCAAAGAGTATCTCATGCCTCTGTAACCGTTAACGAAAAAATCGTAGCCGAAATCCAAAAAGGGCTACTCATTTTGGTAGGAATTGAAGATGCCGATGCACAAGAAGACATCAATTGGTTAACCTCAAAAATTGTCAATCTTCGCATTTTTGGTGATGAAAACCACGTTATGAATCTATCCGTTCAGGACATAGCCGGCGATATAATTGTCATCAGTCAATTTACGCTTCAAGCCTCAACAAAAAAAGGCAACCGACCTTCTTATCTAAAAGCTTCAAAAGCCGAAATCGCCATCCCACTTTACGAGCGTTTTGTTCAAGAATTAGAAAACCAACTAGGCAAAAAAGTACAAACCGGTATATTTGCTGCCGATATGAAAGTTTCTTTGCTCAATGACGGACCGGTAACAATAGTAATAGACAGTAAAAACAAAGAGTAAGAAGCTTTTTTAATCACTACCCTATAAACATCCTGCAAAGGGTGTTTTTTTTTAATGCAAAAAAATCATCCAATTACGATTTCCCGTAAAAAAATCATTTTTAAACGGCCTAAGTTTAAAAATTATTAATCCAAAAGTCATTTTAAACAACACTGACTTTTTTAAAATCATGTAAGTATGCCATTTGAAAACCTGAACAACGTGCATTACACCGCAGCCGAAAAAACGCTGACCACAACTGCATTAACAGCCTTAGAAGCCGCCTTGGCAACTAAGTTTAGAAACCTCTCTCCTGAGGAACGCAAGAAATACGGGAGCATCAATGAGCAAAACAAACTCATTGTAAACAAAATTCTAGATTACAGAAACAATCAATCGGGCTTGAGCAGTGCCGATGTAGATTGGGACGAGTTTCAAAGCGATTATGATTCCAGGGTTTTTATTCAAGCCATTATTTCTAGGTTGCAAAGCCTCATCGACGGATTAGATAACAACAAAATCCTACACGATTATGACAACTACCAAGCGGCACTTACTGATTATGGCTACAGCCAATACAAAGCAGGAACCAAAACCGCAGGTTATGAAACCAAAGTAAACGAGTTGTCACAATTTTTTAGCAGAACAGGTACTTCAACTACTCCTGCATCTGACACTGCTACCCCATAAATACTGCAGTTGCAACAATGACAGTACCCTTTCAGACAATCTGAAAGGGTATTTTTTTTGTCTCAAAAGGCCAAAAACGCCAACGTTCACGTCAGGGACGTAAAGTTTCACGTCCTTGACGTGAAACTTCACATCAAGCACGCCAAATTTTACGTCATGCCACGTAAAGTTTCACATCAAGAACGTAAAGTTTTACATCAATAACGTGAAGTTTCACATCAAGGACGTAAAGTTTCACGTTTTTAAGATAAATTACGCACAATACATACTTAACACGGCACAATTATATATATTTGTGAAGAGACAAAAGGAGAACAGTCAGACAAAGCATGCTCTATGTGGGGGCTGATTTTATGAGACCTATAAACGAGTTAGTGGTAAGCTTACCGAAAATCGTAGAATTCGAGAGACTAAAAACAATTTTACAACAATAAAAAATTATGGAATATCTAAAAAAATTCAAGGAAAATAATCCTTACTCAAAAGTTGAGATAGAAACAAAACATATCAAAATATCAAAACCTTGGGATGATGATACATTCATAATTTTAATGGATAAATCTGAAGATTTAAGTGCGTTGGACAATGTTAAACTTGTTGATTATTTGGTTGCCATTTATCATTATAAAGAAAAAAAAATAGAATTTATTTTTGCTCCTATAGAAACAGACACAGGCATATTAAAAAGAAAATTTGACTATAACTTTCAAGGCAAAACATATAATTGTTATTTTGATAAATCTTCCAAAGCATTAGAAATATTAGCTAAAGGATTTCAACAAACAAAAACTTCTACTAAAACAAATTATAGAGAATTAAGAATGTATAATGATTTTTATACTCTTGATGAACAACCAGAATTCATAAAAGAATTTTATAAAGATTGTGAAGCTTTCTCTTTTTATATCAGTGGAGATTTTACTTCTATTGAAAATGATTTTACTTACTTTTTAAGATTATTAAACTTTTATATGGAGTATTTCGATAGAGAAAGTCCTAAAATAATATTGCACAGAAAGGAAACTCTAAAAGATGAGTTTATAATTCCTTGCTTAAGTGACGACGGCGATGAATTTCCTAAAAGTATAAATGCACATAATATAGAATTAACTGTTTTAGAAACCATAGATGTAGCAAACAAAACAGATGATATAAGATTACAATTTATCTTTTATTACCAAGTTTTAGAATATTGCACATATTATTTTCTTGATACTTCAATAAAAAAAGAACTAAACCAAATATTAAAAAAACCAGATATAAATTCTAAATCAAAAGAATACACTAAATCTATAATTGATAAATTACAAGACCATTATTATAAAAACAAAGATGATTCTGTAAAAATGGAGAAAACAATATTAGAGTTTATTTCAATTGATGATTTAAAATTAGAATTGTCTAAAAACTGCGAATTCTTTTGTAAAGACATAGAATTTGACGGCGGTTTAGTTGTGAAAAAATTATTTAATAAAGTTGAAGATTTAGATAGTGTAACGGAAAATTTACTAACTGCAATTAGAAAAAATATTGAAAAAATACGCAATGTATTGGTTCATTTAAGAGAGCAAAGAGAAAACAAAGTCATATTGCCAACACCAGACAACGATGTAAAATTAACGCCTTACCTTTTTCTAATAAAAAGAATGGCAGAAAAAATAGCACTTCAATTTGAATAAAAGCCAGCCGCTAACAGCCTTTTCTCGCAATTGCGAATTTTGTAGTAAATTCACGTTTGCGTTTCGCAAGAATTTTTATCTATGACAGTAAACATAAGGTTACGAAGTTCGCAACCTCGTCTAGCTGCGAATCGTTTTGCCCCAATTGTAAGAGAAACCCCGTAACAGAAGAACATTAACTAAGAATGAGATATAAAAACATCCGAGAAGAAGAATTAAAAAATAAAGTTGGAGCCGATTGGTTCAAACAATTTGATACTACCGAAATTATAGGAAACATCGATTTTACTGTTTTTCCGCAACAAGATAATTTATTCGGACGCACACCTTTGCTTTGGGCAGAAGCCAAAACAGGAAATTTTGATGTAGCTACTATGTTTGTGCAACTCATTTTAACCATTGGCAAAGCACGAACTTTTGATAAAACCATGCCACCTGCTTTTTTGGGTGCTTTCGATTTTAAAAAAGTAGCATTTGTTCCTTACATTAATATACAAGATATTTTTTACCTAAACGATTTCAATTGGAACGTTACACCAAGTAATCACGAAACCAAAGAATTTCAGCTCATTAAACAACGTATAGAATCGACACTAAAGCAAAACACCTACGTTTATGATTATCAAAAAGACGAAAAAGAACTCCAAGCATTTATAAAAAACAATGTAGCCAAAGCCACAACAACCAGTAAATTAAAAATTGATAAAAACAATTTCATACCAATATATTTACGTTGGTTAGAAATTGTAAAACCCATCATTGACGTTAATTGGGACGATTTAAATAAAGCCAATATTTTAGACAGCGATTTCTATCTGGCTGATTTGTTTGTTGATGATAAAGACACCCAAAACATTGGAGACGATTTATCGATTCGTGAAAATTTGTTTGTGATGTTTCAAAATGAAGGGTATAAAATAGCTAAGGAAAACCTCAAGCAAATGTTTGATGCCAACATTATGCTAAAAAACAAAGACACCTATTTGCATTTTTGGAAACGCTACAAACGACCACCACTCAAAGAGTTTCAAGATTATATTATAGAACGTCGCGATTTACTCGTGCCTCAAGACATTCGGGAGCGCAAAGGAGCTTTTTTTACACCCCGTATTTGGGTAGAATTATCACAAAAATACTTGACCGATTATTTAGGCGAAAACTGGCAAGATGAGTATTATATTTGGGATTGCGCCGCGGGAACCGGAAACCTTTTAGCCGGATTGACCAACAAATACAATATTTACGCCAGCACATTAGACCAAGCCGATGTAAATGTAATGCACGAGCGTATTGATCATGGCGCCAACTTGCTTAAAAACAATGTGTTTCAATTTGATTTTTTGAATGACGATTTTTCCAAGCTACCCGACCCACTGCAATTTATTATAAATAATCCAGAAAAGCGAAAAAAGTTAGTAATTTATATTAATCCGCCTTATGCTGAGGCAGATAATAGACTTGGAGATGGAAGATCAGGAGTTGCTGAATCTATGATACATAAAAAATATTCTAACTTAATGGGATATACAAAACGAGAAATGTATATTCAGTTTTTTACAAGAATTCATTGTGAAATTCCTGGGATAGTGCTTGCAAATTTTTCAACTTTGAAAAATTTGCAAGCACCTAAATTCTCAGAATTTCGCGATTTTTTTCAGGCAAAACTTGAAAAATTATTTATTACTCCAGCGGATACTTTTGATAATGTGAAAGGTCAATTTCCTATTGGTTTTTTTATATGGAATTTGAATAAAAAGGAAAGGTTTAATTATTTTGAAGCTGATGTTTTTAATAAACGTGAGGATTATGTAGGTCCAAAAAATATTTGGGCTTATGATAATTTTAAGCTTATAAATGAGTGGGTAAAAACATTTAGATATTCAAAGGGTGAATCAATAGCTACAATTATTGGTGTAGGTAGCGATTTTCAGAATCAAAGATTAGTCCGATTTGGAAAACCTTTTATGAAAGTACCTGCTTCGAATCATAATTGGCAAACGACTAAAGAAAATTTAATTGAAACTTCAATTTATTACACTGTACGTCATATTTTTGATTCTACTTGGTTAAATGATAGAGATCAATTTCTTTATCCAAATGAAAATTGGGAATCTGATAAGGAATTTCAAAATAACTGTTTAGTTAGTACACTTTTTAGTAATAATATTTCTTCCAGTTTTGGAACTAACCATTGGATACCCTTTACAGAATATGAAGTCAATGCACAAGCCAAGTTTGAAAGTAATTTCATGACCCATTTTATAAAAGGCAAAATAAAACAAGAAGTTCAAACCACAGATTTGTTTACCACTTCTTGTCAACCTGAACTCGTTTCAGGTTCTAATGAGATGCTGAAACGAGTTCAGCATGACACTAACGAAGGAGTTCAGCATGACACTAACAAAGGAGTTCAGCATGACACTAACGAAGGAGTTCAGCACAACAAAGCGTTAGTTTTTTCAGAAGAGGCCACAGCTGTTTTTGATGCCGGTCGTGAATTATGGAAATACTACCATGCGCAAAAAGACGTGAATGTTAACGCTTCTTTATATGACATCAGAGAATATTTTCAAGGCAGAAACGACAAAGGCAGAATGAATTCTAAAAGCAATGATGCAACCTACTCGCAACTAATTGCTAACCTTAGAAGTAAGCTATCAGTTTTAGCCGATAAAATAAAACCAAAAGTATATGAATATGGTTTTTTAAAAGCCTAACAAAAACAACTGGTACTAACACTTGCTAAAACTTATGGCTAGTTTTGTGGTAAATTGTGTGTTTCTTTTTCATAACTTCGCTCGGGCGGTTATTAAAAAAAGCTTTCCATAAGCCGCTCGAGCTTAGGCAAGGAACCGTTGGCGGTCATTATAAGGCGACCAACTACTAATGAAATTGAAGATATGAGTTGACAAGTGTTTAAAATAAATTCAAAATAAGAGTATCATTTATGAACTTTAGTGCAAAATGTAATTTAAAAATTACAAGGTTAAAACTTCAACATAATAAACTGACAATAATGATAGTTATACCAAATCAATGGTTTAGAAATACATTACTTGTAGAAACAAACTTTTTAAAGTCATATGAACTTGATTTTCAATAACACAATAAAAATATTTTTAGGGTTACTGTTTTTGGTAATCCTATTTCATATTTGCATAATAGTAAAGATAATTCCCTACAACATAGCTTGGGGTGGCAGACTTACAAACGACAATGAAATGTACGTGTTTGAAACTATTTCAATACTCATAAATGTATTTTTATCTTGGATTTTATTAATGAAAGGCAATTTTGTGAAATTCAAATTTTCAATTAAAACAGTTAATATAATTTTATGGATTTTCTTGGGGCTGTTTGTTCTAAATACATTCGGAAACATTTTCGCAAAAACAAATTTTGAAAAATTTTTCGCATTGTTAACAGGACTATCGGCAATATTCATTTGGAAAATCATAGAACAGAAAAAAACAACGAACCGCTAACAAATGCTAAATCTCATGGCTAGTTTTTCGGTAAATTGTGTGTTTCTTTTTCATAACTTCGCTTGGGCGGTTATGATAAAAAGCTTTCTATAAGCAGCTCGAGCTCTAGTAATGAACCGTTAGCCGTCATTGTAACGGGCGACACAGAAAGACCAAATAGACAAAAATTATGGAAAAAAAACTCCTTGAATATTTCCAAAGAATTATGCCTCTTTCAGACGAAGAGATTAGTGCTATTATTGAAACTATGAGCATTCAGCATTATAAAAAAGGGGCTGTTTTACTTAAAGAAGGGCAAATATCTAATGAAGTTTATTTTGTTTTAGAAGGTTGTGTTAGACAATTTTATTTGGTTGATGGTGACGAAAAAACCAATAACTTTTTTACTGAGGAACAATGGGTAATTTCAATGAATAGCTTTAGTCTGAGTGCTCCATCAAATCATTTTTTGGATTGCTGTATGGATAGTGCTTTGGTAGTTGGTAATAGTGAAAAAGCAGAAAGCCTTTATAAAAGATTTCCAAAATTTGAAACCGTTTCACGAAAAGTAATGGAAAAAGTATTTGCTGAACAACAAGAAATTATGTCTTCATATACAACAGACACCGCAGAACAGCGGTATTTGAAATTATTAAAATCTAGACCCGACTTATTTCAAAAAATACCTCAATACCAAATAGCAAGTTATGTAGGAGTAAAACCAGAATCATTAAGCCGAATCAGAAAACGTATAGCCAATAGAATTTAATACTTATATCTCTATTGCTACATTTCCTTTTTTATGTCCTTTTTCAACATAAGTGTGTGCTTCTTTCATCTGTTCTAATGTATAGGTTCTGTCAATAATGGGTTTCAAATTACCGTCTTCAATAAGTTGCTTAAGAAAAAGGATGTCTTCTGCATTGTGTTTTATTAAACCTGATAATACTTTTATGTTGGTTGTTTTTGAAATCCATAATCCTTGAAACATCTCTTTAGCCATTCCTGCACTTAAAATCAGTGTTCCTTTTTTATTCAATGATTTTAAAGAACGGAATATAGGGATTGTTTTAACCGCATCAAAAATCACATCATAGGTTTTACCATTTTCTGAAAAATCTTCTTTTGTGTAATCTATAACCTCGTCTGCTCCTATAGATTTTAGCAAAGCAATATTTGCAGTGCTACAAACACCTGTAACAACAGCACCAAAATATTTTGCTAATTGTATAGCCGCAGTGCCAACAGCACCAGACGCCCCAACAATAAGCACTTTTTGCCCTTGTTTTATGTTTGCCTTCTTGATAAAGTGTAATGCTGTAGTTCCTCCAAATGGAATAACTGCAGCTTCTTTATGAGAAATGTGAGCAGGTTTTAAAGCTATTGAACCATTTTCACGCATACATTTATATTCTGCATAAGTTCCAAAACTCATATCTGTATGACCAAAGACTTCGTCTCCGATCTTAAAAGTTTTCACATCCTTACCTATGCTTTCCACTTCACCTGAGAAAACGACTCCCAAAATATTTATTTTAGGCTTTGTTAAACCAAATAAAAAACGAACAGCAAATGGGTCTGCTTTTCTAAGTCGAACTTCACCCGAATTGACTGCTGTCGCTTTTATTCTTAAAAGAATTTCATTGTCTTTTGGTGTTGGTTTTGCAACCTGTTTGACTTGGAGAACCTCTGGAGAACCATACTGTGTAAAAACTACTGCTTTCATCCTTTTTTTTATTAATTATTTAACAGGACAAAAGTATATGACTCATTTTCTAATTTCGTTGACTTTGGTTAAGAAATAAAATAATACTTTTAAGAACGAAAGAAATAACAACGAACCGCTATACATGCTAAATCTCATGGCTAGTTTTGAGATAAATTGTTCGTTTCTTTTTCATAACTTCGCTCGGGCGGTTATGGCAAAAAGCTTTCTATAAGCAGCTCGAGCAATAGCAAGGAACCGTTGGCACAATAATAACTTGATTTTTTTTTAAAATTAACTTTGTTAAATAAATAAAAATAATTAAAGACATGACAGACAAAAGAGAATCACCAATTGAAATTAGTGGGGATGACTTCAAAAAAACCGGATATCAGTTAGTAGACGCTATAGCCAATTTCATTGAAACTATTAATGAAAAACCGGTTACTACAGGAGAAAATCCCAAACAAATTCAACAGTTATTAGGAAACGCTTCATTACCAGATGATGGGATAGCCGTATCAGAAATAGTGGCTAAGTCTACTGATTTGTTACTGGAACATTCTTTGCTCAATGGGCATCCTAAATTTTTTGGATACATTACTTCTTCACCCACTCCCATAGGTGCATTGGCTGATTTTTTAGCGGCTGCCGTTAACCCCAATGTGGGTGCAAATATTTTAAGCCCGATGGCTACAGCTATTGAAAAGCAAACCATAAAATGGCTTTCGGAATTTATTGGGGCTCCCTCTAGTTGTGGAGGACTATTAGTAAGCGGTGGGAACATGGCGAACTTCACTGCATTTTTAGCAGCAAGAACGGCAAAAGCACCGAAGAGTTTAAAGGAAGATGGTTTGACGAATACAGCAGGTGAAATGGTTTTCTATTGCTCAAAAGCAACCCACACATGGATTGAAAAAGCGGCTGTTTTATTTGGACACGGCACAAAAGCCATCCGATGGATAGAAACAGATGCCGCCAACAAAATGAACACCGCTATTTTAGAGCAAACAATTAATGATGATTTAAAAATTGGCAAAAAACCTTTCCTGGTAATTGGAAATGCAGGCGATGTTAGCACCGGAGTCGTAGATGACCTTTCTGCCATAGCCACTATTTGTAAAGCACATGAGCTATGGTTTCATATTGATGGCGCATATGGCATTCCAGCAGCCATAATTCCAGAATATAAAAAACTATTTGAAGGAATCCAGGAAGCCGATTCTATTGCGCTTGACCCGCACAAATGGTTGTATGCACCATTAGAGGCAGGTTGCACATTGGTAAAGAATCCGCAACATTTGATAGACACGTACAGTTCTCATCCGGCCTACTACAATTTCAGCAGTCACGAAGATGAGCCTTCACTCAATTACTATGAATTTGGGTTTCAAAATTCAAGAGGGTTCAGAGCACTAAAAGTGTGGATGGCTTTGCAGCAAGTAGGAAAAAAGGGTTACATAGAAATGATAGGAGAAGACATAGCATTAGCACAACTGCTGTTTGAAGAGGCAAATAAACATCAGGAGCTTGAAGCGGTAAGTCAAAATTTAAGCATCACCACATTTCAATATGTTCCTCCCGCTTATGTGCATTCAGAGAAAGAGAGTCAGGAGTATTTAAACAGCTTAAATGAAAACTTGTTAAATAAGTTACAGGAAGCAGGCGAGGTGTTTTTATCAAATGCTGTTGTTGCTGGAAAATATTGTTTGAGAGCTTGTATTGTGAATTTCAGAACGTCAAAAAAAGACATTCATGAAGTAATTGAAATTGTAGTTCGTGAGGGCCGAAAAGTTCACGAAACACTTCAAAACAAGTGATAGCTAGTTTTCGGTAAGTTGTTCGTTTACTTTTCATAACTTCGCTCGGGCGGTTATGATAAAAAGCTTTTCATAAGCAACTCGAGCTTAGGCAAGGAACCGTTAGGAGAAACTGCAAAAAAAAATGCAACTACTTTTGCTTACGTTCAAAAATTCATATATTTGTACGTATAAAATGTATAATTATGGACACTAAACTGACATTAAAGCTAAATCAAGAAATTATTGAAAGAGCTAAACAGTATGCTTCTGAAAAAAAATTAAGCTTGTCGAGATTAATCGAAAATTATCTCAATTCTTTGACTTCCGGGAAAACTAATGATGATATACAAATATCTGATTTTGTAAAAAGTATGTCTTCTGATAGTAAGCTTCCTGCTGATTTTGACTATAAAAAAGAGCGTGCAAATTATTTAGAACAAAAACACAAATGAGCAGAATATTTTTAGATACAAACGTAATCTTAGATTTATTAGCGCAAAGAGCTCCTTTTTTTGATTCAATAGCAAGACTAGCCACTTTAGCAGATCAAAAAAAACTTATTTTAGTAGCCTCGCCGCTTTCATTTACAACAGTTGATTATGTTTTAAATAGATATGAATCTTCTGAATCGGTATTAAGCAAACTAAGAAAATTTAAAATCATTTGTGAAGTTTGTGAAGTTAATGAAGAAACCGTTGAAAAAGGATTGAATTCAAATTTTAAGGATTTTGAAGATTCAATACAATATTATAGTGCTGTACAATCTAATTGTTCAATTATAATAACTCGAAATGGTAAAGATTTTAAGAATTCAAATATTCCAATTATGACCGCTGAGGAATATTTAAGCAGTATAATTTAAAAGAGCAGCTTCTCCTAACACTTGCTAAATCTCATGGCTAGTTTTCGGTAGATTGTGTGTTTATTTTTCCTAACTTCGTTTTCGGTAATAGAGAAAATAATTTCCATTAGTCGCAACGAGCTCCAGCAAGGAACCTTTATATACAATGGCGGCAGACACAACAACACAACAATTCATCATAGTAGCTAAAATAAATTCAATGGAAAACAAACAAGACAATCAAAAGATTCTTAAAAATAAATACATACCAACTGCCGAGTTTTATAGCCAAATAATTGACAGCTTACAAGATTATTCTATTTTTACTTTAGATAAAGAATTCATCATAAACAGTTGGAGTTCTGGCTCGACAAAAATATTTGGTTACGAAACAGAGGAAGTTATCGGAGAATCCTTCGATTTAATTTTTACAGAAGAGGATTTAAAAAATGGTATTCCAAAAAAGGAAATCGAACTTGCTTTAAAAGAAGGGAGAGCAACAGACAATAGATGGCACATTGCTAAAGACAAAAGTCTGTTTTATGCTTACGGGTTGGTTTTTCCACTCATTGGTTTAGATGGAGAAATGTTGGGCTATGTTAAAATTTTACGCGACTTAACAGAAAGGAAACAATCAGAAGATGCTATAAAAAAATATATTAAAGAGTTAGAGGAACTAAATACACATAAAGAGAGTGTTCTTGCTATTCTTTCACACGATTTAAGAAGCCCTCTTTCGGCTATAATAGGTACAGCAAAATATTTGAAAGAAAATTTTCATAAAATGAAACAGGATTCTGTTCAGGAAATGCTCGACTTACTTTATAAATCATCAACTGATGAATTAGAGATGTTAGATTATTTAGTAGAATGGGCAAGAATCAAATATGCTGCGGACGTATTTTCCCCGACAAAAATAAAGCTAACAGAATACATCAATAAAGTTTTTGAAACATTAAACGAAACGGCTTCAATTAACACTATAAATCTTCATAACGAAATTGAAGAGAATACTTCTGTTTTTGCAGATGGTAAAATGTTAGTATCCATTATTCAAAACATCGTTTCAAATGCTATAAAACATATAGAAAAAGGAGGCGCAATAACAGTTTCGGCAAAAAGCAAAGACGATAAAATTATTGTTCAGATTAAGGATACTGGAATTGGAATGTCAAAAGAAATAATGGCAAAACTTTTTACGCCACAAATGAAAACCCTTTCAGAAACAAGAAAAAAGGATAAGGGTGCAGGAATTGGATTATTATTAGTAAAGGGTTTTTTAGAAAAAAATGGTGGCGAAATATGGGTAGAAAGTATTGAAGGTGAGGGTTCATCATTTTATTTTACATTACCTATTGAGAAACCATTATATAAAATAGGTAGTTCAGACGAAATTATGTTTGATGAAAGTGTGTAACACAACTACTGGTGAATGACATTGAAATAGCCACAGCATATACAAAGGCAGCTGTTGCACAACTCCCTATTTTAAAAATAGCCCAAAGCTTCGGGACAAAAAATATTAAAATCAAGCTCCTTTAGTGACTTCTAAGCGAGCTTGATTTTTTAGTTATAACTCAGTTTTAGGATTATTTACCTTCGTTTTGTTTTCAAGAGTAAAAATTGCAAAAAATTACCTTCGAAATAATTCTAGAGAGTAAAAAATTAAAAAAAATACCTTCGTTCTTCTCAAAAAGAAGTAGTTGTCAACTGCTTTGTCTAACTCTTCGCTGATGATTTTGGCATATATATGGGTTTTAAGAAATTGAGGTTTTAGAGCTTAATTTGAAGTTGGTTTTGTATTTGAAATAAAAGTGATAATCCGAAAGAAAAATATTAACTTAGTCCCAAAATCCGAGCAAAGCATCGGAATCGTTAGTAGCAAATTATAAGGAAATTTACCTATAAATGATACTCCTGATTTAAGATTATCAATTAAACAAAAAAGACTAAAAAAATGAAAAAATTTATGCTTAATATCCTTTTAGAAGGATTAGATAACGAAACAAGAATGAAACTACTCCCAAGAGAGCAAGAGGTTGTAAAAGAGTTAGAACAGAATGGAACTATTGTAAATAATTTTATTAAACTCGATATGTCTGGTATTTATATCGTAATGATGGCTACAGATCCTGAGGATGTGCATTCAAAACTTTCAGCTTTACCCTATTATCCTTACATGAAAATTGAAATTATTCCAGTGAGGGTGGTTAACAGCATTAATCAATAGCACGAGTTATAACAATACCATAGCGTCAGTTTTTTTAAAAAAAACGAAGCAAACTTGCAAAATGTTTACAATAACATAAAAAAACAAAAATCATGCAACACAAAGCTACCTCCATTCGACCGTTTTTAGGCGCCGAAAACTTTGAAATTTCTCGCAGTTTTTATAGAGACTTGGGTTTTAAGGAAAGTATTTTAAGTCCTAATATGTCCTATTTTAGTACTGCAGGAATAGGGTTTTATTTGCAGGATGCCTATGTTAAGGATTGGATAGACAATACCATGGTTTTTTTAGAAGTAGACAATGTAGCGCGCTACTGGAACGAACTATCGGCCTTAGATTTACCCGCTAAATATCCAACGGTACGACTAACAAAAATTAAAAATTTAGATTGGGGAAGAGAATGTTTTCTGCACGACCCATCAGGAATTCTATGGCATTTTGGCGAGTTTATATAAAAATGCAGGTGCTTCGGGGAAACGCAATGGCTAACAAAACGCAATGATTAACAAAACACAATGACATGAACCTAAAAAATGCCCAACTCGAAGTAGATACTTGGATAAAAGAACACGGTGTGCGCTACTTTAACGAACTTACAAACATGGCACAACTTACTGAAGAAGTAGGCGAAGTAGCCCGTATTATTGCCCGACGTTATGGAGAACAATCGGAAAAAGAATCAGATAAAAACAAAGACTTAGGCGAGGAATTGGCCGATGTGGTTTTTGTAGTCTTATGTCTCGCCAACCAAACCGGAATCGATTTGCAAGCCGCTTTCGACAAGAAAATGGACTTAAAGTCAATACGGGATAAAGACCGCCATAAGAATAATGACAAATTAAAATAAGATGGAAGTTAGGAGTTGGGAGTTGGAAGTTTAATGTTTCTATACCTATATTTGCACTTTCTGTGAAATAATAAAAAAATGAACCTATTTTTACAGGCTTCCAGCCTCCAACTTCCAGCTTCAATCTCAATTACGGGTTCTAAATCTGAAACTAACCGACTATTACTATTACAGGCTTTGTTTCCGAATATTACTTTAGCCAATACTTCAAATTCGGATGATAGTGAGGTAATGCAAAAAGCCCTAAAAGGCAATGAATCTCTAGTAGACATTCATCACGCAGGAACAGCCATGCGTTTTCTAACAGCTTATTTTGCTGTAAATGAAGGCAGAGAAGTTATTTTAACAGGTTCGCAACGCATGACCGAGCGCCCTATAAAAGTTTTGGTCGAAGCCTTACAACAATTAGGAGCACAAATTTCATATGAAAATCAAGAGGGTTATCCGCCCATTCGAATAAAAGGACAAAAAATAACTGCTAATAAAGTGAGCATTCCTGCTAATGTAAGCAGTCAATACATTTCGGCTTTGCTGTTAGTAGCTCCAAAATTAAAAAATGGAATTGAATTGAATTTAGTGGGCGAAATCACCTCTATTCCGTATATTAAAATGACATTAGCTTTGTTGCATGAAATAGGAGTAGTGACCCATTTTGAAGGGAATACTATAACAGTTAAACCATTAACAACATCTTTAAAGCCACAAACGATAACAGTTGAATCAGATTGGAGTTCAGCATCCTACTTTTTTAGTATAGTGGCTTTGTCACAAGAGGCTTCTATAACTTTATCAAGTTATAACAAATCGAGTTTGCAAGGTGATTCTGCTTTAGTTGAAATTTATGCTAAAATGGGAGTGGAGACCCGTTTTGAAGAAAACAAAATGACTTTGGTCAAGTTGCCTAACTTTAAACTCGAGACTTTAAATTTAGATTTGAATCATACTCCAGATATAGCCCAAACAATAGTAGTTACTTGTCTAGGTCTTGGAATAGGCTGTCATTTAACAGGGCTTCACACATTAAAAATTAAAGAAACCGATAGGTTAGAGGCATTGCGAATTGAGCTTACAAAGCTTGGCGCAAACATTACGGTTACTAATGAAAGTTTAACGCTTGTAGCTTCAAACCAAATTAATCCTAATGTTACGATTGCTACCTATAACGACCATAGAATGGCAATGGCTTTTGCACCATTAGCTTTAAAAGTACCCATAAATATAGAAAATGCAGAAGTGGTTTCGAAATCCTATCCTGATTTTTGGGAAGATTTAAAAGGCTTAGGGTTTAGCTGCGCTCCGTTCGGCGATGCCTCGGGTCAAATTTCGGAAATAAATTACATCTAATTTATTGCCCTTGTGCCTTTGTGGCATTGGTTTTTTTAAAATAATCCTCGAAACACTTGACAACGCCTATCTCACAATCGTATATTTGCACACGATTTAAAAATTTGGGATTATAAATGTCCTAAATCCTAAATCCTAAATCTAAAAATATAAAGATGAAATTATCACATTTTCAATTCAATTTACCAAAAGAACTTCTTGCAGAATATCCAGCAGAAAATAGGGACGAATCACGTTTGATGGTTATTAATAGAGAGAAAAAAACTATTGAGCATAAAACATTCAAAGACGTTATTGATTATTTTGGAGATGGAGATGTATTAATTTTAAATAATACTAAAGTTTTTCCAGCTCGTTTATACGGAAATAAAGAAAAAACAGGCGCTAGAATAGAAGTCTTTTTATTAAGAGAATTAAATTCAGAGCAACGCCTTTGGGATGTTTTAGTTGATCCGGCTCGTAAAATTAGAATCGGAAACAAATTGTATTTTGGTGATGACGATTCATTAGTTGCCGAAGTAATTGATAATACAACTTCACGTGGTAGAACCCTTCGTTTTCTATACGATGGTTCTTATGATGAATTCAGAAATAAATTAACAGAACTTGGCGAAACTCCAATTCCTAAATACATCAATCGTGAAGTAACTCCTGAAGATGCGGAGCGTTATCAAACCATTTATGCTAAAGAAGAAGGTGCTGTTGCGGCTCCTACTGCAGGCTTGCATTTCTCCAAACATTTATTGAAAAGATTAGAGATAAAAGGAGTAAAATTGGCCGAAGTAACATTACACGTTGGTCTTGGAACTTTCAATCCAGTTGAGGTTGAAGATTTATCAAAACACAAAATGGACTCGGAAGAGTTGCGTATATCACAAGCAGCTTGCGATATTGTGAACAGTGCAAAAGAAAAAAAGAAACGTATTTGTGCTGTAGGAACAACTTCAATGCGCGCCATAGAAAGTTCGGTTTCGTCAGCAAGAACATTAAACCCTTTTGATGGTTGGACAAATAAATTTATATTTCCTCCACACGATTTTAGCATTGCTACTTGTATGATTACGAATTTCCATACTCCAAAATCTACTTTAATGATGATGGTTTCAGCATTTTGCGGTCATGATTTAATGAAAAAAGCATATGAAGAAGCTATCAAAGAGCAATACAAGTTTTATTCTTACGGTGATGCGATGTTAATTATCTAAAGAACGATATAACATTTATATATAAAAAAATCTCGTTAGTAATAACGAGATTTTTTGTTGTAAAAAAGAAATTTTAATCTACTTGGTAGACTAGCTTTACAGTAATATTTGCTGTTTTATTTTTTGAAAAAGTATTAAACGAACCTCCATACGAAAAATCTTCAGACGAGTTTTGTCCCGTAATTTGAAAAACCCCCATATCCGATTTTTTTAAGTTTCCTAAACCAGCTCCTGCATTTTCGGCAATACTTTTTGCTCTAATATTGGCGTCTTTTGTAGCTTCTGCAATCATTTGTATTTTTAATTCCGCCAGTTTAGTATAATAATATTCAGGTGCATTAGAGTAAAACTCAATGCCAGAGTTAATAAGTTCACTAGATTGTCTAGAAATATCTTCAATTTTGTTCACTTCTTTAGATTGTATCGTAACATTTTGAGTTAACGTAAAACCAGTAAATAATTGTTGTTTTAAAGTACCATTTTCATTGTAAGTAGTCTCAAAATCTTTATTAAAACTTACTGCCGAAAAAACAATTTCTGAGTCAGCAATTCCTTTAGAGGATAAGTAATTTTTTATTTTTGCTCTATCAGCATCTAAGGAGGCATAGGCTTCTTTTAGAGTGAAACTTTTCTTAGAAAAAGAACCGCTCCAAACAATTAAATCAGAAGTAAAATCTTTTTTTCCTAATCCCGTAACACTAATCGTATCATTACTTTGATTCCTGTTTTGAAAAGCATTTGAGAATAGATAAGCCGAAAGTATTATAGCAACTGCAATAATGATAGAATTAGCATTGGTTTTCATAAAAATGGTTTTAATGACATAAAGGTATGCCAATTTTGTTGAATGTATTTTAAGATAAATAATTAATCTTCTCGATGTACTTTCATAAAATCAAATGCGGGCTTGCAAATGGCAATATATTCGCAAGGTTCTTCAAACGGGTTAGAGTATTGTACTCTGGTATTTTTTTCTATTTTTATTGATTGGCCTGTTTCTAATGTAACAATTTCGCCTTCAATAATAAACTGTTTTTTGCCTGAAATCACGTAGGTATATTCATCAAATTCAGGCGTTTGAAAAGGTTCGCTCCAATGTGGGGGTGCAATCATGTGAGCAATAGAAATTTCGGAGTTTCCTGTGGTTGGAATTCCGTGGTGCTCTTCTATAAGTTTCCCGTCAGAGGTAGGAACTACAAAAGGTGATTTTTGAACAAAATATTTTTTCATGTTATTTTTTTAATATCTTCATTAAAATACCAAAAGCTCCACGAATAAAAGTAGCACTAGTAACTACTTTCAAAACCGATTTAGTCACTACTTCGGCAGTGCTAGGTTCTGGTTTGTTCTCTTTTTCCACTTGTGCTTCTGTAATTTCCTCTTGATCCGAAATGATTTTTTTTGTTAGCATTTCATAAGCACTCTCACGATCAATTTCTTCGTTGTATTTTCGAACTAATTTCGACTTCGAATTAATTTCAGTAATTTCAGCTTCAGTTAAAATATCCATTCGGCTTTGCGGTGCTCGCATCATTGACGCTACAAGCGGTGTTGGGATTCCTTTTTCATTTAAAGCAGTTACCAATGCTTCTCCAATTCCAAGAGAAGTGATAAGCTCATCAGTTTTATAAAATTCTGAAGTTGGATAATTATCGGCTGTCATTTTAATTGCCTTTCTATCATTGGCTGTAAATGCTCTTAATGCATGTTGAATTTTCAATCCTAATTGTGCTAAAACGCCACTAGGAATGTCCATAGGGTTTTGGGTGATGAAAAACACACCAATTCCTTTAGAACGAATAAGCTTAACAATAGTTTCAATTTGATCTAATAAAGTTTTACTAGCTTCATTAAAAATTAAATGTGCTTCGTCAATAAACAAGACCAATTCTGGTTGGTCAGCATCTCCCTTTTCTGGCATTTGCTGATAAATTTCAGCCAATAAACTCAACATAAATGTAGAAAACAATTTTGGTTTGTCTTGAATGTCTGTCAAGCGAATAATATTTACATAACCCTTTCCATTTTCGTCAAAGCGAAGCAAATCATTAATGTCAAAAGAAGTTTCGCCAAAGAATAAGTCAGCTCCTTGTTGCTCTAATTCGATAATTTTTCTTAAAATAGTGCCTGTTGTTGAGGCAGAAATCTTCCCGTAACTCTCTTCAATTTCTTCTTTTCCTTCTTCAGTAATATAATTGATTACTTTTTTAATATCTTTTAAATCTAAAAGTGGCATTTTATGATCATCACAATATTTAAAAATAACTGAAATTACTCCTGATTGCGTATCATTTAAATCGAGAATTCTTGAAAATAGAACTGGGCCAAACTCCGAAATGGTTGAACGAAGCCGAACACCATTTTGTTGTGATAAAGTGAGTAGTTCAACAGGAAAGCTTGATGTGGAATAGGGTATATTTATTTTTTGATGCCGTTCTGTTACAAATGATTTTTCTTCACCTTCTTTTGCAATTCCACTAAAGTCACCCTTTATATCCATCATTAACACAGGAATGCCAAAGGATGATAATTGTTCAGATAAGACTTGAATAGTTTTAGTTTTTCCTGTACCAGTTGCTCCAGCAATTAGTCCGTGACGGTTGAGTGTTTTAAGGGGAATCTTAACATGAACATTACTAATTGCTTCACCATCTAGCATAGCTCCTCCTAAAATGATGCTTCCCCCTTTTGAAGTATACCCTTCGTTTAAAATCTGAATGAAATTGTCTTTTTTGGACATCCTTAAAAAAATTGAAAATTAAAATCTACGCAAGATACTAATAATTTTTAAAAATATCTTTTCATGAATTTATTATCCAATTCGTATTCAATTATCAACAAAAAAGTATCCTAAATCCTTGGTTATGATTTGTTTTTAATGATTTTTAAATAAAGAAGATTTATGCTGTTTCACGCAATAAATTAGGCACGAAAACGTTTTTGCTACAAATAACAATTTAAAAATAGAAAAAAGTTTTTTTATTTAAACTAAAAAATTAAATTTGTCCTTAATGAAGTTTAAAATCAACTGAAATATAAATTATTAAAACTATTAAAATTAAAAAAAATGGCAAACGTTAAAAAAGAAAGCAGTTCAAACGGTGGAGGAATGATCTCGACTATTATCATTGTAGCTTGTGTTGTTGTAGGATTTTTTGTATGGAAATTTCTAATGGGAGCTGCGTCGAATTTTGAAGGAGGAGATCCAGAAAAAGGACATCCAATAAATACTTTAGGAATGGTTTACAAAGGAGGATTTATTGTTCCGGTATTATTAGGAATGTTATTAATGGTTGTAGTGTTTTCTATTGAAAGATTTCTTGTTATAGCTAAAGCTGCTGGGAAAGGAAATCTAGATGCTTTTATGAAAAAAGTACAGGGTGATATTAAAGAGGGTAAAATAGATGAGGCCATTGGAGTTTGCGACAAACAACAAGGATCAGTTGCAAATGCAATTCGTTCGGCTTTAGTAAAATACCAAGACGTTAAAAAAGAAGGATTTAATAGCGAAGAAGCTGCTGAAACAATTCACAAAGAAATAGAAGAGGCAACTTCACTTGAAATGCCAATGCTTGAAAAAAATATGACTATTATTTCGACTTTAGTTTCTTTAGGAACACTTGGAGGATTATTAGGTACAGTATCAGGTATGATTAAAGCGTTTGGGGCATTAGCAAGCGCGGGTACTCCTGATCAAGCTGCACTTGCAACAGGTATTTCTGAGGCACTTATCAATACAGCAACTGGTATTTCTACCTCTGTATTAGCCATTATTGCTTACAATTTATTTACTTCTAAAATTGATGATTTAACATACTCAATTGATGAAGCGGGTACTACTATTGTAAATACTTACAGAAGATTCAGAGGAAGTTTAAAACAATAGTAATGTTTTGATGTTCAAAACATTAAATAATATATAAAAAAATGGCTAAAATAAAAATGAAAAAAAAGTCAACAGGCACCGATATGACGGCCATGTGTGACGTAGCGTTTCTATTGCTTACATTCTTTATTTTGACTGCTACAGCTAAAGTACCTGAAGTTTTACCTGTTGATACTCCGGCATCTACAGTTCAAACAAAGTTGCCTGAAACTGATTTAGCAACATTAACAGTTGGGAAAGGAAAAGTGTTTTTTGACTTAAAAGGAAGAGAGATTCGTAAAAGAACTCTTGAGTTAATGGCTCAAAAATACAAAGTAAATTTCTCTGATTCAGACATGGATAAGTTTGCATTAATGGAAAGTTTTGGTGTTCCCGTTCAAAGTTTAAAACAAATTTTGGATATGAAAAGTGCCGATAGGTCTAAAGCCAATCAGCCAGGAATTCCTAAAGATTCATTAGACAATCAGTTAGCAGATTGGGTTCAGAATGCTCGTATCGCTAATATTGAAGTTAACGATAAAGAATTGCAAATTGCTATAAAAGGCGATGCAAAGGAAGAATATCCAGCGATTCGAAAAGTAATGGATATTTTACAAGAGCAAAAAATAAATAGCTTTAGCCTAGTTACAGGTTTGAGAGGTAAAGAAAAATAATTAAAAAACATACACTAAAATGGCTGAATTAAATACCGGCGACGGTGGTGGCGGAAAAGGTGGTAAAGTAAGAAGTAAAAAACAAAACTCTAAAGTAGACTTAACTGCTATGGTAGATTTGGCTTTCTTATTAATTACATTCTTTATGCTTACTACCACTTTGTCTAAACCTCAATCCATGAGTTTGGGGTTGCCAGATAAAGATCCTAAAGATAAAACACCTCCCGTAAAAGTAGATGAAAATAGAACCATGACTATTATGTTGGGAGATAACAACAAAATAATTCGTTATGTTGGTTTACTTGCAACTCCTGTTGCTGGTGGAGCTCCAAAAGATTTTGCATATGGAAAAGGCGGAATTCGTGAAGAATTGCTTAAAAGAAAGAAATTAGTTTTAGAGTATTCTGCGGCTAAAGGAAAACCAAAAGACGGAATTATCGTAATTATAAAGCCTACTAAGAAATCGAATTATCGTAATCTTGTAGATATACTTGATGAAATGGTAATTGCTGGTGTTGAAACCTATGCAATTGTTCCTGAGTTTACTCCTGAAGAAGCAGCATTGTTAGATGGTAAAAAAAGTAATCCTTTACCCCAATAACCTAATAATTAAGAAACATGAAATTAGACTTATTTAAAAGACAATGGTTAGAGATTGTTTTTGAAGGACGAAACAAAAGTTACGGTGCTTACGAATTGAGAAAAACGAATTCTAAGACATCTGTAAGAGCACTTGTAATTGGAACATTAATTTTCGCACTGTCTATAGGTGCTCCACTAATTGCTAAATTATTACCTGACTCTTCTGATGCTGATGAAAATAGAGATATAAAAATCACTACAGTAAAATTACCACCTAAAGAGCAACCTAAAGAAAATATTCCACCACCACCACCGCCACCGCCAAAGGTAGATCAAGTAAAATTTGTAAAGCCTGTTGTAGCTAAAGCGGATGAAGTTACTGAAGAGCCACCAAAAATTGAAGAAATTAAAGACAAGAAAATCGGTGCTGAAACTATTAAAGGTGATCCAGATGCTGAATTAACCGTTGAACCTGTGGGTAACGGACCAAAAGACGTAGTCGAAGAAGATAATTCAGTTTATAACACTGCAGGAATTGAGGTTAAACCAGATTTCCCAGGTGGAATGGAAAAATTCTACAAATTTGTAGGTAAAAATTACCAAACTCCTGAAGAAGAAGGACTAAAAGGAAAAGTGTTTGTTTCTTTTGTTGTAGAAAAAGATGGTTCACTAACTGATATTAAAGTTATTAGAGATATAGGTTACGGAACAGGTAAAGAAGCAATTCGTGTTTTGAAATCTTGTCCAAAATGGTCACCTGGAGAGCAAAACGGAAAGAAAGTTAGAGTTCTTTATTCGTTGCCAATCAATATACAATCGGCTGAATAATGTTTGAAAAAACAATAATTAATTTCAAGAAGAAATCGCTAAAAGAGCGGTTTCTTCTCGTTATAGGAATACTTTTTTTCTTGTTATATCTAGTACTTGGGTTAGTTATCATTTTTTGGAAAGAATTCCCTATAAACATGAAACCTAGCTATAGAGTAGCTTTCGGAATTGTTCTAATAGTGTATTCTTTTTTTCGATTTATGCGTTTTTTTAATTCTAATGAAGAATAAAATGAAGATGTATTTTAAAATTATAGGAGTTTTTTTTATCTTATTTTTTGTTTCCTGCAATCAAAAATCAGAAACTAAAAATGCAAATGAAACTATATTAACTGGTAATACAACAATTGAAGTTGATGAAACCTTGAAGCCTATTATTGAATCCCAAATTCAAGTTTTCGAAAGTCTTTACAAAGCGAAAATTAACATTGCAGTAAAGTCAGAAAAAGAAGTGATTCAATCGTTATTAAATAATAGTTCTCGAATTGCCATACTTTCGAGAGTTTTAACAAAACAAGAAACCACTTTTTTTGAAAATAAAAAGTTAATTCCTAAAACCACACTTTTTGCAAAAGACGCAATTGCATTAATAGCGAACAAAAATAATAAAGATACATTAATAGCGTTACAAGAAGTAATTGATTTTGTTCAAAATAAAAAGCAATCAAAAATTAAAGGGTTGGTTTTTGATAATCCAAATTCAAGTACTGCCAGATTTATTTGTGAAAAAGCAGGTATAAAAAACTTGCCTGAGAATGGCGTTTTTTCATTTAAAACAAATGATGAAGTTTTAAAATACGTTTCGCAAAACAATGGAATGATTGGTGTAGTTGGTGTAAATTGTGTTTTTGAACCAATTCCTGAAATGCAGAGCTATATAGATAAAATAAATGTGTTAGAGGTAAAAGACATCAACAACATCAATTACTATAGCCCAACTCAAAATAATATTGCGGAAGGCAAATATCCTTTGGCACGTGATTTGTATATTATAAATTGTCAGGGATATTCAGGCTTAGGAATGGGATTTGCATCATTTATAGCGGGTGATATTGGGCAAAGAATCGTATTGAAGTCAGGACTTGTTCCTGTAACTTTTCCTTCGAGAAAACTTTATATTCGCAAAGAAATCAGTAATGATAAAAAATAAAATTAATTTAAAAACGATGAATACATTTAAAATTTTTAGCTTTTTAGTATTAGCAACCATAACAGGAACTAACGCTCAAGATATTGAATTAGCAAAGAAAACTATCGATGCTGAACAGTATGAAAAAGCCAAAATAATGATTAAAACACTTATTCAGTCAAAACCTAGTAACGGCAAAGCTTTTTTTCTTTTAGGAAATATTTATCTCAAACAAGATATTGAAGATTCTGCTAAAATATATTTTCAAAAAGGATTAACAGCTTCAGATGGCGCGAAACTTAATTACATTGGTTTAGGTCAATTAGATTTAGACAACGATAATGCAGTAGCAGCTCAAGCTAACTTTGCTTTGGCAACTAAAGACCTCAAGAAAAAAGACATCGAAGAATATATTTATATTGCTAGAGCATATATGAATGCGAATAAGCCTGATTATAAAGCAGCTATAGCGATATTAAACAAAGCTAAATTGGTTAATCCTAATGATGCTAACTTACAGTTGGCTTTTGGTGATGCCTTTTACGGAGATAAAAATCAAAATGAATCCTATGCAGCTTACAGATCAGCTTTTGGGACAGACAATACTTTAATTAGAGCCAATATGCAATTAGGGGTTCTGTTAAAAGGTGCTAAAGCCTATACCGAAGCAGTAAAATCATTTGATAATGTAATTGCAACAAATCCGAATTACGGACCAGTATACAGGGAATTAGCCGAAACTTACTACTATTGGGGAAATAATGAGCCTAAAAAATACAACGAATACATTCAAAAAGCTCTTGGTTATTATGAAAAATATCTGAGTATGACCGATTATTCGCTTACATCACGTATGCGCCATGCCGATTTCTTAATCTTAGCAAAAGATTATAAATCATTAGAAATCGAAGCCAATAAAATGAAAGAATTAGATAACGTAAATCCAAGAATTTTACGCTATTTAGGATATTCGGCTTATGAAAACGGTAATATAGATGTGGCTATAAAATCGCTTCAAGATTTCATTGCAAATCCTAGCAATAAAATAATTGCAAGAGATTATTTGTATTTGGGTTTAGCCAAGCTTAAAAAAGCAAACAATTTAGAAACTAAAATAGTTGATCAAACTGTTTTTGAAGCAGGTGTTGCCGATATTAAAAAATCAGTAGAAATGGAAATTTCTATGACCAATGATTTAAGTGAAATAGGTAAGAAACTCTACGAACAAAAATTATACAGAGAAGCCGCTGCCATCTATGAAATTGCTGTTACGAATCCAGAATCTAGAAATTTTTTATTAGACAATTTTTACTTAGGAAATTCTATCTACTTTAGCAATACTAAAAAAGATGTGGTAAAAGTTGACCCAATTGCACTTCAAAAAGCCGATGCCGCTTTTGCAAGAGTGATTGAAGCTTCGCCTACTACTCAGGATGCCTACATTTATAGAGCAAGAACAAACAGATTGTTAGAAAATGATGAAATGATGGCTAAATTTTATGAGGAATACATTAGAATTGTTACTGAAAAAGGCCCTGAGGAAGTTGCTAAAAACAAAAATAAGTTCATAGAATCCTACAATTTAATTGCAGCTAATTATGCCAATACCGATAAGGTTAAAGCAAAAGAATATTTCAATAAAACGTTAACTTTAGATCCAACAAATCAGTACGCAACCGAATCTTTAGCAACATTAAAATAAACTTTCAATATAATTTAAGAAAACCGATTGTTACCAAATAATCGGTTTTCTGTTTTTAGGAGCATCGGTTTTAGGTATTTTTACAATACCTTTTACCTGCTGTCCATTACAATCCACGAGATTGCTTCGTACCCTCGCAATAACGTTGGATTTCCATTTTCATCAGGGCTAAAGATTAATTTACGGCATTTCTACAATTCCTAAATCCTAAATCTAAAATCCCAAATTCAATTCCCTATCTTTGCACTTTATTTACAACAAATGTTAGCAAAAGAAATTCAAGTAGCAGTCGAAAAAGGAACAATGCTTCCGCTGATGGAAGAGTTCTATACCATTCAAGGCGAAGGTTTTCATACGGGAACAGCAGCCTATTTTATTAGAATTGGCGGTTGTGATGTAGGTTGCCATTGGTGTGATGTAAAAGAAAGTTGGAACGCCGCTTTGCATCCACCAACAGCTATTAATAAAATCGTCACCAATGCTAAAAATATTGCGGATACTGTTGTAGTAACAGGTGGAGAGCCTTTAATGTGGGATATGACTTTATTGACTCAAAATCTTAAAAACGAGAATTTGAAAGTGCATATAGAAACCTCAGGAGCGTATCCTTTAACCGGAAATTGGGACTGGATTTGTCTTTCTCCTAAGAAAAACATGTTGCCAACAGCAACTGTTTATGATAATGCTCACGAATTAAAAGTAATTATCTACAACAAACATGATTTTATTTTTGCCGAAGAACAAGCGGAAAAAGTTAATAAAAATGCCATATTATTTTTACAGCCAGAGTGGAGCAAAAAAGAAGAAATGACACCACTTATTGTAGATTATGTTATGAAGAACCCAAAATGGCGCGTTTCTTTACAAACTCATAAATATTTGAATATACCTTAAATATGAAAAATATAGTCTTACTTTCTTTTCTTTTTTTATTTCAAATTGGTAGTGCGCAAGAGCAAACTTCAATTCCAGTAGAAGATGTTTTTGAAGTAGATGCAGTGGACTATCCGCCAAGTTTTCCTGGTGGAATCGATAATTTTTACATGTTTTTCGATACAAACTTTAAAAAACCAAATGTGCCTCAGCTATTAGGAAAAATATTTGTATCCTTTATTGTTGAAGTTGACGGTTCAATTTCCGATATTAAAACATTAAAAGATGTTGGTTTTGGCTCTGGCTTAGAAGCCGAAAGAGTCATGCAACTTTCTCCAAAATGGAACGCTGGAACAAAAAATGGCAAGCGAGTGAGGGTTTTGTATACTATACCAATACCCATTCAAACCAAATGAAATCACAATTCCTTAATAATTTATTGAATTGTTAAATAAGAGTTCAATAATAAAGTATCCCATAAATATTTTGTATTATTGTGGATGAAATAAATTATTATGAATAAGATTTGCATTCTTTTTTTACTACTGTTTTCTAACTTGATTTTCGCACAAAAAAAATGCGGGACCGATACTAAATTGCAAAATCTAATTAAAAACAAACCAGGGTTTGCTGCAAAATACAAAGAGATGAAAGATTTTATTTATAATCCTAATCCACAAAAAAATGTATATAGCAGACAAAGCAGCTTAACAAATACGATAATTACTATACCTGTAGTGTTTCATGTTTTATATAAAAACACCAATCAAAATATTAGTGAAGCTCAAATACAATCGCAACTAGATGTCATTAATAAAGACTTCAGAAAATTAAATACTGATTTTAGCACTGTTGTTCCTACTGTTTTTAAACCTTTTGCAGCCGATATAGAAATTAATTTTTGCAAAGCAACAATAGATCCTAACGGAGCTGTTACGACAGGTATTACAAGAAAATTAGTGCCAGATACCTTTGTGTTTGAAGAAGAATACTCTACTAGTTCAGGTCAAACTCCTTGGGATACTTCAAAATATCTGAATGTTTGGGTGGGTAGTTTTACAGATATTGATAAACTTGGTCTTTTAGGGTTTGCTATTCCTCCAACTATTCCTGTTCAGGATAATGACGGAATAATTATAAGTTATAAAGCTTTTGGAACTTCGGGTACAGCAGTTACACCGCATAGAAAAGGAAGGACTGTAACTCATGAAATAGGACATTATTTAGGTTTACTTCATCCTTGGGCAGATGGTAATGATTCCTGTGGTTTTGGTGATGGTATTGCAGATACCCCAGAAACATTCGATTCTTATGGTGATTGTCCTACATTTCCTAGTAATCAGTATGCTTGCGTAACTACAACAAACGGCTCTATGTTTATGAATTATATGGATTATGTAGATGACGCTTGTATGGCTTTTTTTACGTTAGGGCAAAAAGAAGTAATGCGAAATATATTGGCTGGACCCAGATTGAGTTTGTTAACTTCTAACGGTTGTGGTAATTTAGGGTTAAACGATTTCGAAGCAATAAATGCAATAGCGCTATATCCAAATCCTGTTTCTCAATATTTCATGATTACTTCTCCTCAAATTCAAATAGATAAAGTTGAAATTTATACTGTTTTAGGGCAATTAGTAAAAACTCAAAAATTAATTCAAACCAATAATGAAATTAATATAGAGGAATTTCCTAGAGGAACATATTATCTGAGAATTTATAATCAAGGTAAATTTTTAAAATCAGATAAAATTATTAAGAAATAAGGTTTGGCTAATAAAAAAGCCTTGCTAAATAATCATAATGTTCGCCTTCTAAAACCAATTCGCAATTTAAACTATTTGCTGAGGCTGCATTTTGTAAAGTATTATAATCAATATACATCCAATCGAAAGTGTCTTCCTTTTGACCTTTGTAGCTAATATTAAAAACGACTTCACCATAATAGGAATGTTGTGAAGGAATCCATTTTCCGCCATCTTCATCTTCGTCAAACATGTAAATAATGTCAGAACTGTCAAGTAGAATCTGTCCGTTTTCATTTAATAGTGATTTCAATTTCAATAAAAATTTAGAAACATTTTTTAACTTACCACACATTCCAGCTCCGTTCATTAAAAGTAAAATGGTATCATACTTTTCGTTTTCTAAAGTCATTATATCTTGAACTCTAGTTTTCTTCAATCCACGCAGTGAGCAAGCTTTAATAGCATTTTCAGAAATATCGATAGCAGTAACATCAAAATTGCATTCATTTTGCAAATACAAACTATGACTCCCGGCACCACAACCTACATCGAGAATATTCCCTTTGGCTAATTTTAATGCCTTTTGTTCTAGTTTTGGCATGGCTTCAAAATCCCTAAATAAATAAGCAACACTCATTTCGTCTTCTTCGGAAATGGAGGTTTCTGTAATTAAATCTTCAGGTGAATTATTAGTTTGATAGTCAAGAATCGCTTTTCCGAAAAGATCTTTCATAGTCATTGCTAGGAGTTAAAAGGCAAAAGCAAAGCAATCATTCCTCCAGTTTTTTAGTTATTAATATAGAAGTTGTTTAAATTTGCAAAAGAAAAACAATAATAATGCCCAAGCCGTCATTAAATGAAATTCAAAAGCTCGCCAAAGATAAGCATATCGAAAACAAAAAGTATTTCGATAAGCTAAAAAAGAAAGCACCCAAGAATTTAGATTATATCATGCAAGAATTGCACGATACCGAATTTAAAAAAACGGATTGTTTGTCATGTGCTAATTGCTGTAAAACTACTGGGCCGCTTTTTACATTTGCTGATATCGAACGAATTGCTAAACACTTGCGATTAAAACCACAACAATTTATTGATAACTATTTACGAATAGATGAAGACAAGGATTATGTTTTGCAAAGTGTTCCGTGCACGTTTCTTGACAAAGACAATACTTGTTTTATTTATGATGTCAGACCAAAAGCATGTCGAGAATTTCCTCATACTGATAGAAAAAAGTTTCAACAAATTTCAGATTTGACTCTGCAGAATGTAGCAATTTGTCCAGCAGCATTTAATATAGTAGAGGAAATGAAAAAAAAATTGCTATTGTAAAAAAAAATCAATTTCTAGCCTCTCTCTCCTTCGGAGAGGGCTAGGAAGAGGATTAATAAATTAAATATTTATTTCTCATTTTTTTAAATTCTTCTAAATCTTTTTGCCAAGAGGCTCTTATTTCAGGTTCAGGAATGCCAGACTCAATTTGTTGTTGTAGTTTTTTGGTCCCTGCTAGTTTGGTGAAAAATGAATTAAAGAACTTTGATTTATCTTCGGTTTCATTATAGGCTTTCATCAACCATTTTAATTCTAACTGTTTCACTTTTGGTATGCTAGATAAGTCTTCGCCATAACAATCAATACCATTATAAACAGGATCTTTAGCTCCAATATTGGGCATCGGAACAAAACAAAAATCTATATTTGGTAGATAAGGTGAGCCATAAATTTGAAATTGTTTGTCCGTTCCTCTTCCCACACTAACATTAGTTCCTTCAAAAAAGCATAAGCTTGCATAAAGATTTATAGATTGATCGTTAGGTAAATTGGGAGATGGTTTTATAGGTAAGCTATATGGCATACTTCTGAGGTAATTTTCGCAAGGCACTATCTTTAAATGACACTGTATACTGTCTTTAAGCCATTTCTGCCCATTAATCATTAAAGCATATTCGCCTATGGTCATTCCGTGTAAAACAGGAATTGGATGCATTCCTACAAAGCTGCTATATTCTTTTTCTAATAGTGGTCCATCTACAATTCCTCCGTTAGGATTAGGTCGGTCTAAAATTATAAGTTGCACATTATTCTGAGCACAAGCTTCCATTATATAATGCAATGAAGAAATGTAAGTATAAAATCGCGCTCCAACATCTTGTAAATCAAAAACCAATACATCAATTCCTGCTAATTGTTCAGGAGTTGGTTTTTTGTTGTTTCCATATAACGATATAATTGGAAGTCCAGTTTTAGTGTCTTTACCATCAATAATCAATTCTCCAGCGTCTGCAGTTCCCCGAAAACCATGCTCTGGAGCATAGATTTTAACAAGCTCAATTTTAGTTTTTTCTTTAATATAATCTACAATATGTAATGTTTTCTTGTTTACAATATCAATATGAGAATCTAATATGGTATCAAAAACAGTATAAATAGAATCATAAGCAATCATTCCAGTTTGGTTGGTTACGATGCCTACTTTCTTATTTTTTAAAAGAGAAAAATAACTTTTTATATTGTCAGCTCCTGTCAAAAATTTTGTCGATTTTATTTTGCTTTTTATAGTAGTTTCGGCTGGGGTTGAGTAATTTGTTGGCTTCGCTGTTTTACAAGAAATTACAAACAAGAGTACTAGTACTGGTAAAAGTGACTTACTTAATATATTTTTGAAAGAAATGCAAACGGTACAAGAAATCATAGTATTGATGTGCTTTTTAATAATTAAATCCTCTAAATCTATTAATAATAGTATCTAAAACTGTATTTTTGACTCAAATCAATTAAAATCAAAACAGACTATACCATTGAATTTAGAATATTTTATAGCAAAAAGATTAATTACTGCTAAAAGTCGCAAAAGTAGTATTTCTAGTCCTATTATAAAAATTGCAATCGCTGCAATTGCAATCGGAATGGTTATGATGATTATCTCGGTGGCTACAGGCATCGGTTTACAACAAAAAATAAGAGAAAAAATAGCGGCTTTCAATGGTCATATTATCATTTCAAATTATGATGATAATCAATCTCAAGTTAGTATTACGCCAATTGCTTTACACCAAAGTTTTTATCCAAAGTTTAATGCTGTTCAAGGAATCAATCACATTCAAGCTGTTGCTAGTAAAGCAGGAATTATTAGAACCGCAACTGCTTTTGAAGGAATAATCTTCAAAGGAGTAGGAAAAGATTATCAATGGAAAAATCTAGAGGAATACCTTGTCGAAGGAAAATTGCCTAATTTTTCAAATGATTTAAACAATCAAATCCTCATTTCTCAATTTCTTGCTGATAGATTACAGTTAAAAGTGGGTGACAAATGCAACACTTTTTTCATGAAAGAGCAAAGCAATCAGTTGCCTAATTTGAGAGTTTTTCAAGTTGTAGGGATTTACAATTCAGGATTTCAAGAATTTGATGCTACATATATAGTAGGAGATATCCGACACGTGCAACGCATTAATAAATGGAAACCAGATCAAATTGGATCTTTCGAAGTTTTTATTGATGATTTTAGTAAAATTAAAGAAAAAGGAGAGGAAGTTTATGCCCAAACCAGTTCTACTCTTGATTCAAAAACTATTGAAGAAAAATATTATTACATCTTCGAGTGGCTCCAATTATTCGATTTCAATATCATCACTATACTAATAATCATGATTATTGTCGCAACCATAAACATGGTAGTGGCTCTATTAGTGCTCATTCTCGAGCGAACACAAATGATAGGAATCCTCAAGTCCTTAGGCGCAAACAATTGGGCTGTTCGAAAAATATTTCTCTATAATGCCTTCTATTTAATAGTTCACGGATTATTTTTGGGAAACTTAATAGGTATAGGACTAATTTTAATCCAGCACTATTTCGGAATAATTAAATTAAATCCAGAAAATTATTACGTCAATGAAGCACCAGTATATCTCAATTGGGTTTATATTTTGTTGTTAAATCTAGGAACAATAACTATTTGTTTGCTAGTTCTATTAATTCCTTCCTACATAATCACGAAGATTTCGCCAGTAAGAGCCATAAAATTCGAATAAAATTAAATCTCTGTTTTTATCAGGAGCTATTTCCTGCTATTCGTTACAATCTTTTTCTTGCTAAAGAAGCAAGAAAAAGGATTTCCACTTCTATCAGGGCTATTGACATTTGATTTCAAAAGCACATTTGAATGACTTTTGAGACTTTTGCAGTTTGTTTTTCCAATGAACTTTGTTTCTTAGCGCCTTTGCGAGTAAAATTTAAAAGTTGCAACCCACGCTTGTCCAACGATTTATAAACAAAGTAAAAAAAAGGTTAATAAAGTTTTGGAAAAAAGTAAGATAAGTGTTTATCTTTGCACCCCGCGAAAGAGGGATGTTCTTATAAAATACTGATAACGAGGTTTAAGAAATAAAATCAAAAAAATTATTTAAAAAAGCTTGTTAGATAGAAAAGAATGTTTACTTTTGCACCCGCTTTGAGAATGAAAGCGCAATAAAAGAAGAAGAACACGTTCCTAGACA
>NZ_WAEM01000011.1 GCF_008806775.1 Flavobacterium luteum | reverse complement strand
TACCATTTCAACTAATTTTAATGCAATGGGGAAAATTATGGCAGAAATGATTTTGAACGGAAAGAAAAAGCAAATTGAAAATAGGTGCTCTTTAATTATAAGGAACTCGCTTTGATATATTTTATCAATGCTTAAACTGAAATAACCATATTTTTATTAAGCCTTTAAAGTTACGCACAGATAATTATCTTGATAATTTTTTAGATTAAAATACTTTGGGGAGCAATTTTATCTTTAAGAACGATCTCTAGATCATTAGTGCTAATTCTCCCTCCAGTAGCCACTTTTAAATGTTTATTGCTGCTTTCAATCTTTTCAATGTTGCATTTGTGAATTTGATTCCAACTTATATAAATTATGGAATACAAAATTACACTACCGATAAAAATGCAACACGCTCTGCTATTTCTAATATTATCTTTTTTGGCATAGTCAAATATACAAATTATTCCAGTAAATTAAAAGATTAAACGGTATAAATAATTCAATAATGAGACAAAATCGCATAGCAATTGAACCATTATTGTTAGGTTTGTTTTGAAAAACCGGACTATTTTTGTAAAAGTTTTAATCCCAAATAAAACAGTATTTAACCAATTGTATTTTAAATAGTATCAATCACCAACCAAAAAAACCAAAATTAGTATGAAAAAAATTACTTAGTTTTAAAGTAGTTGCAGAGCTGCTCCATAGCCTGTTCTTGATGTAGTTGTACGTCGATGTCCGTTTAAGGAAATCTTATACAACCGCCGGTACACAAACCAGAATTTTTCTGACTGGTACAAGCTCCATATGAAGTAGAATTTTATGAAGTTAACTCAAAAAAATAGTTGTCTTTATAGATTTTCTTACTTATTTAACAGATTTATTTTACATCCAGTAAGCAATTTTTATTTAATTGCTTTAATTCAAGTACCAAAAAAAAGCATAACAATCTGAAAAGTGGGAGTTACTTTATAAATAGCCACTTTTTTAAATTAACATTTAAATTAAATAGTATGAAAACAACAGTAAAAACAAAAAGAGTAAATACCCTTTTTGACTTTTTAAAAACCGCGCTCTTACCTTTAGAGCAAACGGTTGCTGCATTTTTTAGTAGCACAACCCAAACGGGACTTTCGTTGACACCTCGTGCCGAAACGTCTTACAACAATTCTAATGGCTCCAAAACGCCATTCACGCAATCGTTCTCGATGGTAGTAGTGCTGTTGAGTTTGTTATTTGTGGGTACGGTCTCAGCGCAAACTAATAATTATACTGGTGCAACTGGTGGCAATTGGAGCTTAGGCACAAACTGGTCTTTGGGAGTACCTACGAGTGCTCATGATGTTGTGATACCTGATGGTATTAATGTAACAGTAGATGTTAATGCAGTTTGTAATACATTTGCAATAGCATTAGGTACTGGTAATAATACAGTAAGTATAAGTGGTACCAATTCTTTAACAGTTACAGGTGCGGTTACCATAGGGCAGCCAAATACTACCACTACTTTACTTAAGAGTATAAATGTAGGTGCGGGAACATTAACTTGTGCGTCAATAACCTTACCACTTAGTAGTGGTGCTACTAGAGTTTGTGATGTAACAATTTCAACAGGAACCGTAACGGTTTCAGGAAATATAACAATGCCTGCACAAGCAGCAAGAAATATAATTAAATTTACAGGTGCTGGTTTGCTAAAAGTAGGAGGAACCATAAGCGGTACTCCTAATAGTGGTTCTATAGTTCCCTCTACTGGAACTGTTGAGTATTATGGCGATGGCACAGGAGGAACAACAGCCAATCAAACTATTGGTACTTATACCTATACTAATTTAAAAACATCAGGTAGTGGCACAAAAACACTTGCCGCTAACGCAACTGTAAATGGTATAGTAACGGTTAATGCAGGAACTACACTTGCTTTATCTACATTTACACTTGGTGGTACTGCAACAAGTCTTGCTCTACAATGTGGTGCAACAGCTGGTTCTGCTATAACTGGTACAGGTCTATTAACTCTAGTGGGCAATGTTGCCGTTGCAACTGCTGGCACTGGAACTAGTGGCGCTACAATAGCTACACCATTAGCTTTAGGAACAGCCACAAGAACTTTTACAGTAGCTAATGACGGAACTACCGCTGCAGACTTAACCATAAGTACTGTTATAAGTGGCACTGGTGGAATTATAAAAGACGGACTTGGTACAATGGATGTATCGGCAGCAAATACCTATTCTGGAACAACAACGGTAACTGCAGGAATTTTGAGAGCGTCTAATACAGTCCAAGCAAGTGTAGCAGGTGCTTTTGGAAATAGCGCAAGTGCAGCTAGTAATATTATTTTAAATGGGGGAACCATTCAATCTAATACAGCAACTTTTAGCAAAACGATTACGGTTGCAGTTACAAATTCTGGTCTTGATGGTTATGGTTCTGCACGAACTATTGCTGCACCTATTTCAATAGTTTCAGGTACAATTAACTTAAACATTGGCGGTACTTCTGTTGCTAGTGCAGAAGGTCAACAGTTGACTCTTTCAGGATTAATTTCGAATACAGCAGGTGCACTAAGTTTAACTAAAATAGGAACTAGCACCGCTATAATTTCGGCAGCTAATACGTATGGTGGTAATACTACCGTTTCCGGAGGAACACTAGAATATGGTATTGATGACGCAATAGCATCTGGTGCAGTTACTGTATCAGGAGGAACATTAGATTTGAAAACTTTTAGTGATACAGTTGGAGCCGTAACACTAACTAGTGGTGCTATTTCTGGAACTACAGGAGCATTAACAGCGACTTCATATGCAGTAGAAAGCGGTACTATTAGCAAAATACTTGCTGGTGCAGTAGCTTTAACAAAATCGAACTCAGGTACAGTTATTCTTTCAGGTAGTAATACCTATACAGGGTTAACTACTGTTTCCGCAGGAACACTAGAATATGGTGTTGATAACGCAATAGCATCTGGTGCAGTTACTGTGTCAGGAGGAACATTAGATATGAAGACTTTTAGTGACACGGTAGGAGCAGTAACACTAACTAGTGGTACTATTTCAGGAACTACAGGAGCATTAACAGCGACTTCTTATGCAGTAGAAAGCGGTACTATTAGCAAAATACTTGCAGGTACAGCTAATCTAACAAAAACGACCTCAGGTACAGTTACGCTTAGTGGAGCAAATACCTATACGGGTACAAATACCATCAGCGTAGGAACACTTAGTATAAATAGTACTACTGCTTTAGGTGCAGCGACAAATAACTTAACTATAGCCGTTTCAGCTGTTGCCAATGTTGATGCAAATGTAACTGTTGGTCAGCTTACTCTTGGTGGTGTTGTAGGGTCTAACGGAACATGGGGTTTTACAGGATCTGGTGCAACTAATATTGATGCAACTTACTTTACATCAACAGCAGGTGTTATTACTTCTTCTTATACCTTAACAACTCCTACGGTTACCGTAACTCCAATAGGAACGTATACGTATAACGGATCAAGTCAAGGACCAAATGCAGCTACAAATACTGGTACTGGAACTAGTTATACTTTTAGTTATGTGGGTGTAAGTGGAACAACTTATTCAGCGAGTGCCACGCGACCTAAAAACGCAGGAAGTTATACGGTAACTGCTACTGTAGCTGCAGATGCAGCATATGGTGTTGCCAGTTCAGTTGCTACACCATTTACAATTGGTACGGTAGCAATTGAAGTTACTGCCGCTTCAAACACAAAAACATTTGATAATTTTACAACTTCTGCTATAACACCTAGCATAACGTCCGGAGCATTGCAAGGATCTGATACTTCTGGTTTTACTCAAACGTATGATAACAAGAATGTTGGAACAAACAAAACATTAACTCCTACAGGAATTGTAAATGATGGTAATAGTGGGAATAACTATGTTGTTACCTTTGTTGCAAGTAATACAGGTGCGATTACTGCAAAAGCAGTAACAGTAACAGGGGCTACTACAGCTAATAAAGTTTATGATGGCAACAATGTTGCTATTGTAACAGGTGGCACTTTATCAGGTGTTATTTCTCCTAATGTTGTAACATTTAGTGGATCAGGAACTTATGCTAGTGTAAATGTAGGAACAGCATTGGCAATTACTTCTACCAGTACATTGGGTGGGGCAGACGCTGGGAATTATAGTTTAACCCAGCCAAGTTTGACTGCAAGAAACATTACTGCAATACCGTTAACTGTAACAGGAGCTTCAGCGGTTAATAGAAATTATGACAAAACCACAGTTGTCGCTGTTACAGGTGGTAGTTTAGTAGGAGTTATTTTATCAGAGGATGTAACCTTAACCCAGTCAGGAACTATTTCAACTACTGGTACTGGAGTAGCTAGGGCTGTTACCGCTACCTGCGCATTAGGTGGCACCGCTGCAGGTAATTACAGTTTAACGCAGCCTACAGGGTTAACGGTGACCATCTCGCCACGTCCTTTAACAATAACTGGCGCTACCGTTGCTACTAAAGCTTATAATGGTAACACAACAGCAATTGTAACAGGAGGTGTCTTAGTTGGAGTCATCTCAGGAGATACTACAACCTTAACAACCCAATCAGGAACGTTTTCATCTAAAGATGTTGGAACTTGGCCTGTCACTGCTACCTGTGCTATAGGTGGAGCTGGTAATGCGAATTATTCCTTGACGCAACCAACGTTGGCTAATGCTACGATTACTCCTGCAGTACTTACAATAGGAGGAACTAGCGCAAATAAAGTGTATGACGGTACAAGTACCGCCACCTTATCTACTGGAACTTTAAGTGGAGTGGTCGCTGGAGAAACTGTAAATTTAACTTTAATTGTAAATTATTACAATCTAGGAGTACCTACTAAAGCTGTTGGTAATGGCTATAGTGTAATTTCTACAAGTACAATTGCATCTGGAAACATTAATACTGATATAAACAATTATACTTTGACGCAGCCTACATTAACTGCAAGAAATATTACTGCAAAAGCGTTAACAATTACTGGCACTACAACAGTTGATAAAGTATACACTAAAACTAATACAGCAATCTTATCAGATGGAGTATTAAGTGGAGTAGTATCAGGTGACGTTGTTACTTTAACATTATCTGGAACTTATTCATCAGTAAATGCTGGAGGGCCTTACAACATAACATCAACAAGTACAATTTCTGGTGCTGATAATGCTAATTATACTTTGACTCAACCTACAGGGTTAACGCAAAGAAGTATTACTCCAGCCCCACTAACTATTGTTGGAGCTACTACAGCAGATAAAGCTTATAATGGTAACACAACTGCAGTTGTAACAGGGGGAACTTTGGTAGGACTTGTAAGTGGTGATAGTGTAACTTTAACTCAAGCTGGTATATTTCCTGGTAAAGATGTTGGAGGTCCGTTTACAATTACGCCAAACTTTAGTATTACTAATACCAACTATTCTTTAACACAGCCTGCGTTAAACAATGCTAGTATTACCCCTAAAGCACTAACCATATCAGGTAATAGTCAGAATAAAGTGTATGATGGTACAAGTACCGCTACCTTATCGGGAGCTACTGCTGGAGCTTTAGTAGGAGTGGTCGCAGGAGAAACTGTAAATTTAACTTTAATTTTAAACTATTACTCTGCTCCAGGTGTAACTGTTAGAAATGTTGGTAATGGTTACGCAGTAACGTCTACAAGTACAATTGCCTCTGGAAACATTAATACTGATGTAAACAATTATACTTTGACGCAGCCTACATTAACTGTAAGAAATATTACTAAAAAAGCACTAACAATTACTGGCACTACAACAGTAGACAAAGTTTACGATAGAACTAGTACAGCAATCTTAACAGATGGCGTATTAAATGGCGTAGTTTTAGGCGACGATGTTACTTTAGTATTATCGGGACGTTATGCATCATCAAATGCTGGTGGACCTTATATAATGACATCAACAAGTACAATTTTAGGAGCAGATATTGCTAATTATTCTGTGACTCAGCCTACTGATTTAACTCAAAGAAGTATATCTAAAGTTACACTTACTATTGATGGAGCAACTTCTATAGATAAACAATACGATGGTACCACAACTGCAGCAGCTACTGGCGGTAGTTTGGTGGGAGTTGTATCTGGTGATAATATAACTTTAACACAAGCTGGAATATATACAAATTCAGATAAAAATGTAGGAGGACCTTATCCTGTAACACCTAATTTTAGTATTGGTGGTACTGCAGCTATTAATTATGACTTGATACAAGTTTCTTCTTTGGCGGATTCTAGCATTACACCTAAACAACTAACAATAGTAGGTACTAGTCAGAATAAAATTTATGATGGTACAAGTATCGCTACCTTACAAGGAGATGGTGCTGGAACTTTAGCTGGAGTGGTTGCTGGAGAAACTGTAACTTTAAATTTAATTGTAAACTATTATTCAGCTCCAGGAGTAACTTCTAGAAATTTTTCTGAGATTGGTTTTAATCATCAAGTGATTTCTACAAGTACAATTTCATCTGGAGACATTAATACTGATATAAACAATTATACTTTAATTCAACCTACTTTGCCTACAAAAAGAATATTTAGAAGACCATTAACAATTCAAGGTGTTACAGCAAGTAATAAAGTTTATGATGGAACTACAACAGCACCAATAGATGTAAGTGGAGCATCCTTAGTCGTAGATCCAGTTGCGGGAATTGTACCTGGTGATGACGTTACATTCAATCCCGCAAGTGCAGCAACTGCATTTTTCGATACTAAAGATATTGGTATAGACAAACCACTTACAAGCTTCGTCTTCGTTTTAGAAGGAGCAGATTTTAATAACTATAGGTTATATAACCCTATTTTGACGGCATCAATTACCGAAAGAGCGATAACAATTACCGCAAATGACATTGCTAAATGTGGAGAATCTACCTATACCTTCACTGGTACAGAGTTTACAAGTGATTTTCCAGTTCCAGGAGATATTACAAGTGTAACGTTAACAAGTGCAGGAGCTGGTCTATTGGCAGGAGTTGGATCTTATCCTATTACAGTTTCAAATGCAGTTGGTCCAAGTGTCTCAAATTATACTTTTAGTTATGCACCTGGAACTTTAGTTGTTAATCCAATACCAACGGCAACTATGAGTAGTACTAGTTTAAATTGTTTAAGTCAATTAACACAAGTTACATTTACGGGTTCTAATGGTACTAGTATTGAAAATTACAAATTTTATTACACTATTGACGGAACTCCTTACACCGTTAGTACTTTACCCGGAAATAACACAGTTACAGTCAATGTTCCTAGTAATGCTGTCCGATCATTTGTCTATGTGTTAACTGATGTTGAGGATGTAAATACAAGTTGTTCAAAAGTAATTTCAGGAGCGTCTATTACTGTGGCAATAACTTTATGTACACAGTTAAGACCAATACAGTGTGGTAAAACAATGAATTTCATCACTGATGCTATTCAGGCAAGTCCAATAATTGGTGCTACAGAATATACTTTTGAAGTAACTAGAACTGACAATAATGTAGTTGACACAGTTGTTTGGCCAAACTATTACTTTTTCCCAGCTACTAAAATAAGTGGAGGATTAGTTTACGGCAAATCGTATTCTATAAAAGTAAAAGCTAAAATTGGGGGTGGTTATGGTGCTTATGGAAATACCTGTATCGTCACAGCGCCAGCTGAACCGCTTACAAACACATTAACTAAAGTTAGACCGATGCAGTGTGGTAAAACATTAAATTTCATCACTGATGCTATTCAGGCTAGTCCTGTATACTTAGCAACTCAATATGAGTTTGAAGTTACTGATGGTGTTACTACTATTGTTATACCTTCTAACACTTCTTGGTTTAGACTAAGTCAATTTCCAGGAGGAGGCGTTCTTAGCACGGCATATACCATAAGAGTTAGATCTAAAGGAGCTGCTACTGCATTTACAGCTTGGGGAGATCCTTGTGTAGTTTCAACTCCAATTGCTAGATTGTCAGAAGTGAATGATGTGTTTGAAGTAAAATCATTCCCAAATCCATTTGCATCACACTTTAATTTAGATATTGAGAGTTCAAGTGACGCTCAAGTAGAAATGAAAGTGTATGATATGATTGGACGTCAACTAGAAGTTCGCAAATCTTCAGTTTCAGAATTGAGTGTTCTAGAAATAGGAGGTAATTATCCATCAGGGGTATACAACTTAGTGGTATCTCAAGGAGATAAAGTAAAATCGATCCGAATGGTTAAAAGATAAGATCTAGTAACTTAAAAATTGAAACGTCTCATGAAAATTGAGGCGTTTTTTTTTGTTAAATATGTCTTGTCTTAAAATAGCGATTTCCCCAGTCCAATAAAGTACTGCAAAAAGAACATTTGAATAGTTTTGATTGGCACCATTTTCCCCAGAATTTGAAAGTTCTAGAGTTTTCGTTGAAGAATTAAGAGTAGCGGGGTCACCATCAATATCAATGAATTCCATTGTATTTCTTTGATTGTTGTTGGAGTAATTTGCAAGTTATAAATTAGTATTTCCAATTAATGTAAAGTCGCTTTTGATGTCATATATTTTTTGAGTTGGTGAGGCTGAGGAAGTTCTTTGAGAAAAGTTAACTTGCGGGGTTACCTGTGTTTGAGCTTTAACGTGAATAGTTACGAAAAAAAAATAGTATTGAAAATACTACATATATTATGTTGTTTTTAGTGGTTAAAAGACAGTTTTTTTTCAACTAGTAGGGTAGTTTTTTCCATAACGTTATCATTAATAATCGTTTTTTAATTAAGTTTTAGAAAAAATAAATTTGGGGCACAAACTCATTTCGTTTCACTTTTAAAATTATTTAATTATTTAAAAATAAACTGATTAAATACTTAAAAAATCGATTAAAGACATATAAATTTAATTTTTGTAAGCATATATATATATATACAAATAAAACGATTTAGTTTTAGTCAAAATAGTTTTTCGTGTTTTTGTATCGGGGTAATTCAGCACAGATTATAAAATTTGTTTGCAACTAAAAGAAGTCTCTATATTTCTGTAAAGGTTCTCTTAGCTTGAATTCTTCTTATAGATAGTTATTGACTCAAGAAATGGGCTCTATCTAACCCATTAGTGATGCACTGATATTGAGTTCAAGTATTTTTATAATAACGTGTTAATCATTTCTAGATACAAGATAAGGATCTGGTTAAAAATTTTGCTTTTCATTTTTTTGATATGCTTTTAGATTGATACAGCTTGAGATTTTGCTTGGCATTCGTTTATTAGAAAAGTGATCCAATCGTCTGCATTTAAATGAAAACCAAGTCATTAATTAAAATCTGAAGAAAAGACAATATAAAACCGACTTAGTTTAATAGAATGAATAATTTAGGCACAAGGCGTATTTTAGAAGTTTTTTGAAAACAAAAGGCCAGTCAAATGATAGCCTTTTTGCTTTTGCTCCCTCTGTTAGAGAAAGTTACAATTTTGACGCGATGATTGCCTAATCAAGCATCTTAAAATCAAGTAGATATATTTTAATTTAAAAATAATAAAGTTCAATACCCTCTTCAAATATAGTATTAGGCTACCCAACAATTCACAAAAACATAGTTTCTGCTTTTTGAAATAATTAAGGTTATTATTTTCTATTTTAAATTATGTGAAAGTTTTGTCTTGTTTTTGGGGAGCAATAAAGATCTATTTAAAGTTTCTTTTTTAGTATTATCATTATATTGATATTAGCTATTATTTTTTTATTAAAATTTTATTAAAAACTATTTATTTGCTTTGTACACATCTAAAACCCAAATGTTCCATAGATGAATCAGAAGAACTTTTCATTCTTGCAGAAACTCTATAACCGCTGCAATAGGATTCATTACACAAAAAAGAACCGCCACGCATAACTCTTTTAGGAACTAATGGCTCATCTGGATCAAAACTAATTGGTGGACCGTTTGGATTGATAGCAATTTTAATATTTTTGAAAGTGTCATAATAGGTATTATTGTAATTATCAGAACACCATTCCCAGACATTTCCTGCCATGTCATATAATCCATAGCCATTAGGGCTATACGTTTTTACTGGTGAAGCTCCATAATACCCGTCAATTGTATTGTTTTTATAAGGGAAACTTCCTTGCCAATAATTGCAATATGTTTTACTTTCATCCATTTTTTCATTTCCCCAAGTGTAAACAGAATTTTTTAAATTTCCTCTAGCCGCATACTCCCATTCCGCTTCCGTAGGTAAACGTTTTCCTGCCCATTTGCAATACGCATTGGCGTCATCCCAACTGATGTGAACTACGGGATAATTTTCTTTACCCACAATATCGCTTCCACTTCCTTTTGGATGTTTCCAATTAGCTCCATGATTCCATTGCCACCATTGGCTATAATCTTGCAAACTAACTTCCCCTTCCGAAGGAACAAAAACAAGCGAGGCGGCTTTTAAGGTTTCGGCATCTGGTTTTGGGGTTTGTGATGGTAATTGTTTTTTTAATTCTTCCCAATCAATATCTTTTTCGGCAGTCGTTATGTAACCCGTTTGAGTAACAAATTCTTTAAATTGCAAATTAGTTACTTCTGTTATATCCATATAAAAACCATCAACTTTTACAGTGTGTTTTGGAAATTCATCTTGACGTCCTTGATTGCTATCTGCACCCATGCTGAATTCCCCTGAAGGAATCCACACCATTTCGTCACGCCTTTTTGTTTGTACGGCATTAATAGGGACATCCTTTTTTACTATTGGTTGACTCAACCTATTTGGAATAGAAGCCGTACAGCAATTTTTTTTCGCCGAGGTGATTTTATTTGTTTTAGTCTGTCCATTAACAATAGTATTATTTAATAATAAAATCATTAAAATTGAGCATTTTAGAGCAAATTTCAAGCTCTTATTTTTAAAGTTTTTTGTCATTATTTATTTTCTTGAAATCATAAAAAAGGTTTTTTTTAATATGTTAAAAAACCCCCAAATATAACGTTAATTATTTATTTTTTTAAAACAATCCTTTTAATGCAGTATTTTTTAAACCAATTTTAGTAGCGTCAAAATTAAATTTATTTTGCAAAAGCGAGGCGTAAGCACTTCTAAAATCAATTTCATGTTTCAAATCAACATTATCTAAATCGGAAGGGTTTGGATTTTTACCTATTATTTCACCTTGATTATTTCCTCCGATAATGAACATTGGGGCAGCAATGTGCAAATTCCAGTCATATTGACCATCCAATTCCAATTAGTATCATTGTACCGTATTTAGAAATTATTAATCTACGTATTCTGTTTCATTGGCAAAATGAAACAGAATCACTATGTAAATGATACTTTTTGAATGATTGCAATTATTTTTTAATACGTTTATTTGTAACTAAATTGAAAAATCACAAAATGAAAAAATATATTCAACTAGTTATGCTCGGCAGTTTACTGATTTCTTCCTCTACCCATAGTCAAAAATTCTTGTATGAAAATGGACCATTGGTTTTGAAAGCCAATTCCTTGGAGGATGGTTTAGGACAATTTGTAACTGACGATTTGCCCAATGTCAACCCAAAAAACACTATCGTTCTAAAAGCAGATACCACCCCAATTACTAAGAAAATGTGGAACATTGCGCTACACGATGTGGAGCTCAATTTGATTACCAACGATTATGGCACTTACTTTGCTGCCGGACGACGTTACACCGACCGGGTTTATGTTCGTGATATTTCCTTTGCAGGAATTTTGGGTCTCAATGCCATTTATCCACAAGAGATGATGAAATCGCTTCGGGTTACAAGAGATGTGGTGGAGAAGATGGGTTATAAAGTTTCGACCAAAGAAGTGATCAAAGAGATTGATGCTCCTTGGGACGCTATCACGGATGACAAATTGCAAATAATGGCTCAGTTCAAAAGCAACAGCATCACCCGACGTACGGATGATGTGGTGTGGATCTGGGCTGTAGATGATTTGTTTAAAATCCATCCAGAAGTGGCAGATTGGCAATGGTTTTACACCAACGGGAAAAGTAATTTTGAAGCCCTTTATGCTCCTTGGTTCGATAAAACAGATGGTTTATACAGGTGTCAAAACACTTTTCAGGACATTCAATCCGATGGCTATCCAGAGGGTTATTCTCAAGCGGATTGTGTGTTGTTGAAAAGCACCTCCACGAATTGCTTGTACTATAAAGCGATGGTATCACTGGCTAATGCCGCTAAAAAATGCAATTTACCTGAAGAATCAAAAGCTTGGACTGCTAGAGCCAAAGCACTAAAAATGGCTATTCTAAAGGAATTGCGATTACCCGAGGGTACTTTTACGTATTATAAAGACAGGTACGGAAAAGTGATGCCTAACCAACACAATCTTGGGACTGCTTTTGCCGTACTTTTTGGAATTGTAGAAGGCAAAGCCGCCAAAAAAGCCATTGATAATTATCCGTCAAATCAATACGGAACTCCTTTAATTTATCCTTATTTGGGTGATGGAACGGGAGATCACAATGCCGCAGCTTGGCCCTTTTGCGATACATTCTTCTTGCAAGCCAAGGAAATTGCCGATGGTAAAGATTATACAGGATACAATGCCGCTTTACTTGCCCGAACCATGGGAACTAAGTTGTCTGATAAACGCGATAAAGAATGGGGTGGGTTTGGTTCGTTTCACGAAAAAGTACCATTGCCTTCCGGATTAATTTCTGGTTCAGGATCCCAGCTTTGGACATCGGCTGCCTTTATGAATGTTTGTTTGAGAGCCAATCTTGTTGAATTGAATACAAAAAAATAGCATGAAATTACCGATTCAATGCTACTTCATAGTATTCTTTTTTACCCTGTTTTCTTCTATTGCCGTTTCGCAAGTAGCCAAGACAGATACTACAACCAAGCCTAATATCGTCCTCATTCTGGTAGATGACATGGGCTATTCTGACATAGGATGCTATGGAGGAGAAATCAGCACGCCCAATATCGATAAATTGGCCAATCAAGGAATACGTTTCACCCAGATGCACAATACCTCCAAATGTTTTCCTTCGCGATCCTGTTTGTTGACAGGGGTTTATGCCCAGCAAAACGGGATGTCAGTTAATCCTGAACAATTTCAAAATTCTATTTCCTTGGGCGATTTAGTAAAGACAGTAGGTTATAGAACCCTACAATCTGGGAAGAATCATAGTAAAACCTCACTTTATGATTTTGGTTTTGATCGGGTTTACGAATTTTTTGGTGGTGCGACGAATCATTTCAATCCGGGCAAACAACGTCCTGGAGAACCAGAACCTATTTTTAAAGGAGGGCCTGATACATGGAATATTGATAACAAAGCCAACAAACCGTACAATACCGACAAGGATTTTTATTCCACTGATTATTTTACAAAAAATGCGATATCGTATTTAGAGGAATACAAAAATGACAATAAACCTTTTTTTCTGTATTTAGCCTATACCGCTCCACACGACCCATTAATGGCTTGGCCAGAAGATATAGCAAAATATAGAGGAAAATATTTAGCGGGTTATAAAGCGATTCGTGATTACAGATACCTGAAAATGAAGGCTTTAGGAATGGTAGATCCTGCGATGAAATTATCTGCTCAGACTTCTAAAGATTGGGATTCTCTAAATGATGAACAGAAAGATCAAGAAGATTTGAGGATGGCGATTTACGCAGCCATGATCGATCGCATCGATCAAAATATAGGGAAATTGATAGACAAACTAAAACAGACCGGAAAGTTGGATAATACCCTAATTCTATTCGCGTCTGATAATGGATGCAATGCTGAAAATGCAGAAGGGAATTTCGAAAAAAAGGGAAATAATGGCACCGGATTACCAGGAACAGTATCGTATTGGGCTTCCTTAAAAGAAGATTGGGCCAATGTGAGTAATACCCCTTACCGTTTGTTCAAAAACAACAGTTACGAGGGTGGAATTTGCACACCGTTTATTGCCTATTGGCCACATGTTATAAAAAAGCAAGGTGCAATAAACAATCAACCCCTGCATTTTGTCGATTTTATGGCGACATTCAAAGATATTACGGGTGCTAGGTATCCAACCCATTTTAGAAATCAATCCATCGTACCGATGCAAGGTGAAAGTTTCTTGCCTATATTAAAAGGCGGCATTGCCAAAGAACGAGAAAAACCAATTTTTTGGCAATGGGCCAAAGGCAAAGCAATACGGTTAGGAGACTGGAAAGCTGCAGCCAATAAAGAGGTTTGGGCTTTATATGATATGAAATTAGATAGAAATGAAACCAATGATCTTAAAGCTAATAAACCAGAAAAATTTAAGGAATTAGTTGATTTGTATAATGAATGGGCATTAAATAACGTTGTTGAAAATAATGAAGAAAAAAATAATAAAAAGATCAAAAAAAGTCTGAATAAAAATAGATAACCCAAACGCTTAAGTTGTAAATTTAAGGATAATAGTATTAAAAAATAATATGTTTAAAAAATGGACTTTTACTTCTTTACTAATTCTTTTATTAATAGTTCTTCTGATTGTATTTAGAGTTTTTATTGTAGATAATTATTCCTATCGAGACGCAAAATATTCTGAAATTGAACAGCATTCAATAGATTACGTTGGAGATCAATCTTGTAAAAAATGTCACGCAACTGAATTTAATGATTGGAAACACTCGGACCACTATATGTCGATGTTACCCCCAAATGATTCAACCGTAAAGGGTGATTTTAATAATGTGACTTTTACGGGAGACGGCGTAACAAGTCGATTTTTTAAAAAAGGTTCAAAATTCTATATCAATACAGAAGGCTATGATGGTAAAAATCATGACTTTGAAGTAAAATATATCTTTGGATATAAACCATTACAACAATATTTAGTTCAATTCCCCGGAGGACGTTTGCAAGTGCCAAGGTTGAGTTGGGACATAAATAAAAAAAAATGGTTCAACCAGTATCCAGGTCAAAAAATACCATCTCATGACTGGTTGCATTGGACCGGAAATGCCCAAAATTGGAATACGATGTGCGCTACTTGTCATTCAACAAACCTTCGTAAAAACTACGATATTAAAACAGATAGGTACAAAACCAGTTATTCCATCATCAATGTAAGTTGCGAAAGTTGCCACGGAGCAGGCAAGCTTCACGTAGATTATATGAACAGCGGTGATTACAAAACAGGAAATAAAGTGGTTGGAAGTTATTTAAAATTGAGTAAACATACCGGACAAACGGAACTTATTAATAGTTGTGCCCCCTGTCATGCCCGTATTTCTGAAATCAATGGCTCTCATATTGAAAGCAAGGAGATTATGGACAACTACATTCCCCAGATTCCAGATTCAGAGTTTTTTCATGAGGACGGTCAAGTAAAAGATGAAGATTATATATATACTTCTTTTTTGCAAAGCAAAATGTATTCAAAAGGTGTTTCCTGTATCAATTGTCATAATCCACACAGTACAAAATTAAAGTTGGCCGGAAATTTAACCTGTACTCAATGCCATTTGACCAATAAGTACGATGTGTCCTCCCATACCTTTCATCCTAAAGGCACACCAGCGGCACAGTGTGTCAATTGCCACATGCCCGGAAAAGTGTTTATGGGCAATGATTTGCGACACGATCACGGTTTTAGGGTGCCAAGACCTGATTTATCTGTAAAATATGGAACCCCTAACGCTTGTAGCAATTGCCACAAAGATAAATCAGAGAAAGTTTTGGCCAGTGCTATAATTAAGTGGTATGGTCCTAAAAGGAAATATCATTTTGCCGAGGATTTAATACCCGGAAGCCGTTTGGATGCGAATAGTGAAATGCATCTCCAAAAGCTTATTGACAATAAATTTGTACCTAAAATTATTAAAGCAACCGCCACTTTTTATCTGGGTTCCATACAAACCCAAACCAGTTTAAATACACTTCTGGCAAGATTACCCAGTAAAGAAGCCCAGATTAGGTACCGAACATTAAAAAGTTTAGCTTCCTTTCCTGCCGAAAATTGGATTAACCCCGTTGGGCCTTTACTTTCAGATAAAGTAAGAGCCGTCCGGATTGCAGCAGCCGATTTGTACATAACAATCCCTAAAGAACAAATTCCAGCACAATATGCAAAACCTTTTTTTACTTCTCAAATGGAATTGGAAAAATCACTTAAATATCAAACTGATTTTTCGACAGGGAACGTAATGTTGGCCGATTATTATTTGAAATTAAAGGATTACGCCAATGCAGAAAAATTTTATTTGCGAGGCTTGAAAAAAGACAGTAACATGAATTATGCCTTACTGAATTTATCAGCTACTTATAATGCACAAGGAAAAAATACAAAAGCCTTGAAAGTACTTGATTTAGCTATAAAAAACGACCCTAATAACGAACGTATTTACTACAATAAGGCATTGCTCTATAATGAAATAAACAATTTGAAAGAAGCCGAAAAATCATTTACAAAAGCGGTGGAATTAAAATCAATGAATCCTAAAGTGTATTACAATTACGGGTTATTGTTGAATAAAATTAATAAACATAAAGAGGCAGAAACTGTTTTACTTAAAGGGATTAATATTAACACCTCTGATCCCGAACTGTATTATGCTCTCGCTTATGTCTATTTAAGAATGAATATTACTTCAAAAGCCTTAGAAGTAGCTATAAAGCTGAAACAAATGGATCCAGACAATCCCAATTATCAGCAACTTTTTCAAAGTTTAGGAATTTTGAAATGAAATAGAGAAAACCAATAAAACAATACCATTATTAGTGCCAAATCAAATTTATAAAATCAACTAAAAAGTAAAACAATGAGGAGAATAAAAGTAGTTTTAAGTCTAGTCTTAGCACTAGCATGGGTAGAGGGAATTGCACAACCTGTAATAAAATATACCCAAGGTAGCTCAGAATACAGTATTCAATGGGATACAAAATTTGCTCAGATTAATAATCTTTCCCCCGAAATTGATATCAATGATAAATGGGTTCCAGTAAGTGAATTTAAAAGCATTCGTTGGGAGAAAAAAGAGGGCACTCGATTCAGTGAGGTGAACAATTATAACGGTAAAGTCGAATATTTGTATCTTATTTGCGAGAACCATCCAATGATTTCTAATTTTACTATCAAATTTGAATTGATGGAAGGGCGTCCTTATTTAGTAATGAACTCTTCACTAACTGCTACCGAGAAATTTAAATTAGGTGGGATAAAATTGTTTACATCCGCAAAAGAAAACATCGTTTTACCAGGCAATACTAAAGATTGGATTGTTTTTACCGAGAGTGCCTCTGCACCTCATACCGGAGCGCTGATGTATCCCTATCAATTGAATACTAAAAAAGCAAAAGCTGGTTCCTATTCTAAAGCGAATGTTGGTGTTTGGTTGAGTATGTTAGTCAATGACAAAAAAAATTGCGCATTTTCTTTTGCCAGTATTGCCAGTGAATTGTGGCCGAACAACTTTAAATGGGAATTACCCGTTGAAAACGACTTCAACAAACTAAAAGTATCAGCTCGAAGCGGCGCTATTTTCGAAAAAGAAAAAATATGGGTTCCTGCAGGTAATACCATCATTACCGATGCATTCTTGGTGGGTTATTGGGAAAATCAGCGTCCTACAAAAATTTTATTGGAAACCGGAATAATTATGGGTGAAAATGTACGTAAAGGAAAGTCTATGCACTGCCCGGAACCGGGTTGGAGTTCATGGCATTCGTATGAACGCAACATCACTGAAAAATCATTTTTAACTTCTGCGGAATTTATTAGCAAAAACCTAAAAGAGTATGGTTGGAAAACAGTTCAAATTGATGGAGGCTGGTGGACAGAACCCGGGCTCTATAAAGAAGACGACCATACTTTCCCTCACGGTTTGAGGTATTTGTCTGATTATTCTAAAGATTTAGGTCTCGATTTCGGTCTGCATGTGAGTCCGTTACGAACCAATCCCAAAGACCCTATTACAGCGCAACATCCAGATTGGATCTTGAAACCAGCCGTACGTAAAAAGGTGGCAAAAGGAGATGACGAAATGGAAACAACCATCGGAACCGTATATGTTGACGGAAGTCATCCAGAAGTTCCCGCCTTTTCTGCCGCGCGTTACCAACAAATCGTTGAAGGCTACAGACCTTCCTTTATGAAATGGGATCATACCTACGGCGGATTGGAAGAAGGAAAACGCTACGATTCAACCATGACTTTCATGCAAGCACACAATAAAACAATTAGAGCCATTCGAAGTGCTTTGCCTGATGATTTAATCGTGACACGCAGTATGGGTTATGTGTTTGGTGCTTTAGAATGTTATGATGCCATCCGAATAGGAAACGACATCAATCATCCCGGATATAAATCAGAAGCGGAGCCTTACACCAACATAACTTACGGCAAAACCTTGGGAACCATTGAAGACGATCAGGTAGAGAAAGGATTGATCCGATTTGCACGTGCCGTTTCACAAAACTATTATATTCACAAAAACATTGCTATTGTAGATCCTGATGCTTTTTTTGTTTCTCCGCAATATACCATTGATGAAGCAAAATGCCACATGACATTGGAAGCTATAATGGGTGGGCTTTTCTTTTTTGGCGATAAAGTCGAATCATTACCTGCTGAACGTTTGGAGTTATTAAAAAACAGGGATATCATCGCTGTAAATAGGCTGGGAGTTCATGCCATACCACTCGATTTATTTTCGGGTGTTGATATTCCAACAATATGGAAATTGGAAACCAAAGATCGTTTAATAATAACTATTTTCAATTGGCTTGACAAGGACGTGACTAAAACCTACAATCTCAAAACCGATTTTGAGTTGAATAATTCAAAATACAAATTGACGGAATTGTGGACCAAAAAGAATTTTAAAATAGAATCCAATAAGCTGACTTTAGACCAAGCTGCACATTCAGTAAAAATTATTGAGTTTGTTAAATTATAGCTGTTTAATAATCTATAAACTAAATAAAATCATACCCTATATTCTCAGAAAAAAAGGATTCATTAACAACCCTTGAAATTAAATTTTAAAAGGTGAATAAGAAAAAAAAAATAACAACAATTTTGACAATATTGTTGGTTTTCACGGTTGTAATACATGGGCAAAATGCAAAGACACCAACAAAACCAAACATCGTTCTCATCTTGATTGACGATTTTGGTTACGAAAATGTAACTGCCAATGGTGGGGAGAGTTACAAAACACCCGTGATGGATCAGCTTGCAGCAAAAGGAGTTCGTTTTGAAGAGTGCCATGTACAGCCACTTTGCACCCCGACAAGAGTGGAATTAATGACCGGTATGAGCAATAGGAGAAATTACACCAACTTTGGCAATCTCGATCTGACCCAGAAGACTTTTGGTAATTTGTTGAAAGAGGCGGGCTATGCGACCTGTGTTACCGGTAAATGGCAATTGGGAAAAACCTACGATACACCGGGTCATTTTGGCTTTGATGAATATGCACTTTGGCATCTCAAAAATAGAGGAAGCCGCTATAAGGATCCTTTAATTGAAATGAATGGCAAGCCGTTTAACAGTCCTAAAAATGCATACGGTCCCGATATTATAAGTGATTATGCACTTGATTTCATAACCCGGAAAAAAGACGTTCCTTTTTTTCTATACTATCCCATGATGCTCACGCACGCTCCATTTGATGCCACGCCAGATTCTCCTGATTATCTTGAGATTCAGAATGGAAAAGGCAAAAAAGGAAGTAGTGGCCACTTTTCAGACATGACTGCCTATAACGACAAACTCATTGGCAAGCTGATTGGCAAGCTGGAGGAATTGAATTTACGGGAAAACACCCTTATACTCATACTGGGTGACAATGGTACAGCAAGAGGTATGCCGGCAAAATTTAAAGGTCGGGAGGTACTGGGTGGCAAAGGAACCACCACGCAATGGGGGACACACGTGCCATTAATAGGCAGTTGGCCAGGACACTTGGCTATTGGAAAAATAACCGCTGACCTCATCAGTGCAACCGATTTTTTACCCACTATTTGCGATGTGGCTGGAGCTAAAATCCCCGAGGAAATGAAGTTGGATGGGCGTAGTTTTCTACCGCAACTTTTTGGGAAAAAAGGAAATCCTAGAGAATGGCTTTACTCGTGGTATAACCCTAGCGGTGGAGAAACAGCCAAAGCGGAGTTTGCTCATGATGCCAACTTCAAACTGTACACTAATGGAAAGTTTTTCGACGTAAAAAAAGATGATACCGAGAAGTTTCCGCTTGCGGAAAGTGCTCTAAATAGTAAATCCAAAATGGCTAAAGCTAAGTTAGAAGCAGCTTTAAAGCTATTTGAAGGACCTCGACCAAGGTACTTTTCAGATCAAGCCCAAGATTTTAAAGAAGAAGATGACCCTATGAATGGGGGAAATAGTCAAAATGGCATAAAAAATAAAGAAAAAAAGAAGGCAAAATAAATTTAGTATTTAGTAGATAATAAGAAAAATTAACAAAAAGAATTCGATATGATGAACAAATCAAAAATATTAGCCCTCCTTGGAGTTCTAGTACTTATTTCTCCAGCACTATATTCGCAAGTTTCAAAAACACCAACCAAACCCAACATTCTCATTATCCTTGCCGACGATATGGGATATTCTGATATTGGATGTTACGGTGGCGAGATTCACACTCCGAACATTGACCGACTCGCTGCAGGAGGAGTGAAATTCTCACAAATGTACAACACGGCGAAGTGTTTTCCCACTCGAGCTTCTTTGCTAACAGGGGCCTATTATCAGCGCACCAATGCCGATTTTGGAAATACGGCGACTATTGGCGAGGCGCTTAGACCAGCAGGATACAATACTTTTTGGTCAGGTAAGCAACACGCAAAATTCAATCCAACAACTCGAGGTTTTGACCGATATTATGGTATGATTGGTGGTTGCGAGAACCATTTTAACCCAGGATTCGAGGCGGCACCGGGCCAAGCGGTTCCTGCTTACAAAGTTGCGGGGAATCGATGGGCCCTCGACGAAACGAATACACCCGAAAACAATAATTATATCCCACAGGATTCGAAGTTCTATGATACCGATGCATTCACAGATCGCGCCTTGACTTGGCTTGATGAATATAAAAATGACAAAAAACCGTTCCTTCTTTATATGGCTTACACCGCACCACACTGGCCTTTGCACGCCTGGCCTGAAGATATCGCCAAATACAAAGGAGTATATGACGGCGGTTATGAAGCCGTGAGACAGGCACGATACAAACGACAAGTGCAACTGGGACTAATTGACCCAAAGACCTCACCACTGCCTCCGATGGAAATCGGGGAAACCAAACCCAAATGGGAGAGTCTTTCCCCAGACGAGAGAAAACTCGAAGCCACACGCATGGAAGTATATGCGGCGATGGTCGATCGACTGGATCAAAACATTGGTCGCCTTTTAAAACATTTAGAAGAACAAGGCAAACTCCAAAACACCTTGGTCTTCTTTTTGTCGGATAATGGAGCCTGTGCCGTAGATCCTAAAGTGGATCACGAAGATGTGAATGCCCCTATGGGTAGTGTGGCAAGTTATCCAAGCTATGGACAAAATTGGGCAACGGTAAGCGACACACCCTTACGCAAATGGAAAACGACCAGCCATGAAGGCGGTATCAGTACTCCCTTAATTGTAAATTGGCCAGCCGGAATTCAAGCAAGGGCAGAGTGGAATCAAGAACCGGTTCATCTGATTGATATTATGCCTACGGTATTGGCTGTTTCTGGAGCTAAATTCCCAGGAGAATCAAAAGAATCAAATATTCATGCCTTGGACGGTGTGAGCTTATTGCCTGCATTCAAAGGGGATAAACTTGCCCGTAAGAGCCCATTGTTTTATCAGTATGCCAAAAGTGCCGCAATTCGGGATGGGCATTGGAAACTGGTACGTTTGGGACCAACTTGGGAATTATACAATTTGGCGACAGACCGCACAGAGACAAAAGATTTGATATCTCAACAACCAGATATCGCCAAAAAAATGGAAGTTCGGTGGCTGGCTTGGTGGAAAGATTGCACCGGTAGTGAGTGGACAGGCAAAGCGCCTAAGGAGCCTAAAGATGAGTAGTTTAAAGAAATAAAAATTAAACAATACCAATTTATAAACACAAAAAGCTTTTTTATTTTAAACCATATTCAAATTTAACGGTCGTACTATCAAATATAAATTATAAAAAATTATGAAATTCAAAAAATTAAAACGCATGGATTTTAGAAAAAGAATTATTCTAATTAGCCTAGTTGGCTTCTGCAACTTGGCCATAGGTCAATCCGGTCCCCCAATTAGTTCCTATGGAGTATGGGATCGAGGATTTGAACATGATGTTAAGTCTTATCCTTTTATCAAAGGCGCTTCAAGCGATTGTCCTTGGGATCAAGTTGAAAAAAAATCGGGAGTTTATGACTGGAGTGCTATGGATGACGCAGTTGAAAAAGCCTATAAAAACAATATGTCCGTTTACTTTTCTTTTGAGGCTGGGCCAAAAACACCAGATTGGGTGTATGAGGAAGGTGTTCCAAAAGTGACTACAAATGACCAAATACACGATAAATTCCCTTATTATCCTTATTACCTTTCTCCTATTTATAAAAAATTATATACACGTTTCATCACAGAAGCATCGAAGCATATTCGCAGTTATTCTAAAGAAAAGCAAGCACATATCGCATTTATCCAAGTTAAAACAGGCTGTACCGGTGATGAAACTCCTTACAAAGGAGAATCGAATGATAAAAATTACGACTTGCCAAAAGAAGGTGCCGATTGGCAGAACTTTCGTACCGAATGTTTTGCTTTATATGCCCAACTCTTTGATCAGACTGAACCAAAAATAAGTCTGCTTTTTGGCTCTATTTCAGGTGATGAAGACGGTGGTAAAGATGGTAAATATCAGCAACAGTGGGATTGGGTAACTAAAAATATTACAGGTGTACTAGGTGTAAAAGCTGGTACACTCTCTCGCGGTAGTCATTTTACTGATGAAAAAACGATTGTAAACATCTGGAGAAAATACTTGATTGACCCAAAAGGATTAAAAGTTTTTGCTCGTTCAGAAATGGATCAATCTTGGCAACGACCTGTATTTCAAATCAATGTACAAATGAACTTTTATTGGGCAGCCATCAATGCCTTAAATTTAGGTCAAAGTATCTGGGATGTAAGTTCAGGTGCTATGGAGTCTAGTAAAGAACAAGGCTTTGACTACTCTTTTTTCTTTTTCGATAAATATGCAGGTCAAATCTATCCAAAATCGGCAACAGATGCGTTTTGTGCGCTTCATAAAGGCTTAGATTATGCTGATATAGTAGCGTACCCAGAATCGGAATTTGGCCCCGCATCACAAAAAAACACAGAACGAGCGGATAAAATTGCAGCGGCTTATGCAAAATATGGTGCAGCAATAGACGATAAGAAAGCACTTACTATGGGTCAGGTCAAACAACGAGGGAATCAATCCGGATTAAACGATGTAGGTTGGAAAATTTGGTCTGACAATTATTCTCGATTACTTTATCAAATAGATGCTGATGCAACATCTATCCCTTTGTGGAGGGTAAATGGCCCTATTACAGCTACATCATCCATATACGATAGATTTGCACGAAGTTTCGAACATTCGTCAGGCAAAGATGCTATGTATTTCAAATTACACGAAGGCTTTTCGCAAGATGCGAAACCTAAAGTAATGTCAATAAACATTGTTTGGTATGATAAGCAGGCAGGCTCCACTTGGAAATTAGATTATGATGGCGGAGGTAAAGCAATGAAAACAGCCTTCACCGTTACAGGCACAGGCGATCAAAAATGGCATCATGAAACGTTAATCATCAAAGACGCTGTCTTTCGATATGGTGGTCAAAAAGGTTCTGATTTAGCCATTATTAATACAGATGATAAAGACGATATTTTTAGTATAATAGAAGTGAAACGAGGCGAACAAGATGTTCCTGCTTTACTTCCTCAAGCGGAGAATCGTGCTTTTGCAGGTCATAACAAAGGAACCAAATACGGAAAAGGTGAAAACACCGAAGAGGGTGATAAAGGTAAAAAAGACAAAAAGGAAAAAAAAGGCGATAAAGCAGAAAAAAGGAAAAAGAAAAAATTGGAGTCAGCAGTCGAGTAGAATCAACTTTTTCGAAGCGATGGAATTTGAACACCTCTTCAAAAAACCTTTTTTAAAATGATTTGTTCAAACAAATATTATAGAATCTGTTAACAATACTTAAATATGAAAAAAAATAACGCTTTATTTCTCCTAGTTTTTTTAGTGCTATCAACAGCTGGTTTAGCCCAAGTCAAAAAGCATGTTATCGATTCTTTGAAATTGGAGAAATCAATTAAAGATTTTGAATTGGCTGATCTGAAAAAACCTCCTTTACAAGGAGGTATTGAATTTGTGGGTTCCTCTTCTATAAGAAAATGGGTTAGTCTTGAACAAGATTTTCAGGGCTACCCTGTTTTTAACCGAGGCTTTGGTGGGTCAGAAATAATTGAAACATATTATTATGCATCGCGTATTATTATACCCTATGCTCCCCGAAAGATTTTTTTTCATGCAGGTGATAATGATTTAGCATCCGGAAAATCTACCGACCAGGTTTATAAAGATTTTATTAAATTGGTTACACTCATTCATTCAAAACTTCCCAAAACAGCCATTTATTTTATTTCTTTAAAACCCTCTGAAAAACGATGGAGACTTCATTTAGAAGAGCAGATAGTGAACAAAAGTATTGAGGATTATGCTAAAACCCATCCTTTTATAACCTATATAGATTGTTATACAATGGTTTCAGATGCAGCGGGAAAACCAAGAGCTGAATTGTTTGCTGAGGATAAACTTCATTTAAATGAGGCCGGATATAAATTATTAACGGAGAAAGTCCGTCCGTATTTATAAAAATAAGGGCAATACAAAGATATGTTTAGAAGGAATGATAAAAATATAGAGTTACTTACTTAAAGAACACTTCTGTCATAAGTGAATATTAGGTAAAGAATTGAAGATAGTGTAATCTAAAAAATTAAGATACATACTTTTCATCTCAATAAATTCTATGACTCAATAATCACGGGAACATTAGTTAGTAATTATGTAAGTAACTCTAAAAATAAATCATAGCAAATTAAAGGAATAAAATAAAAAAAATAGTTTTGAACCTGAGCGTGGTTTCGGTTTTTGCCACAATGTCAATTTTTGCTCAAGTTGCAAAAGCACAAACTAAACTCAATCCCGAATCGATGCTGTCGAAATGCAAGGCAATTGGAAAGCTATGCGATTGACACCAAAAGGCAAGGAAGCATCAGTAGTTTGGCAACTTTATGATCTTTCAAAGGATAGGTCAGAAGCGAAGGACTTAGCCAGTACTCATCCCGAATTGGTTCAGGCAATGTCAAAAAGTTGGGAAGAATGGTACCAAGATGTAAGTAAAGCTGACGATTCAAATCCTGTTGAAAAGGAAAAAAAAGATAAAAAAGAAAAAGGTTCCCGAAAAGTAAAGGAACAATAATTTAGGTATTATGAATAAAAATAAAATCATTTTAAATCTCATTTGGACCCTCGTATCCTGCATAATAGTTCAGGCACAAACCGTAAAACTTACAGATCATTCCGGCTTACATCTGTCGATTGATACCAACGGGACAGTGAATACTATTGAATTAGGCAATGAAAAAATCCAGCAGGGAATGTCAGGCGGCTTTTTTCTACGAGAACCCAATAGTTCTAAAAAGGTTGAAATGCTTGGTAAAACAGTCACTAAAAAAGGTACACTTTATTTAAAATTAACCAGTTCACTCCAAGCCAATGTATCTGCAACGGTTACTGAAGGGGACGGTTTTATTGAGTTTGAAGGTATATTAGAAAATCTTAGTGGCAAGGATAGGGAGTTATGGCTTGGTTTTAATTTACCAATAAATACTATCGGCTGGAAATGGGGTCAATCTTTAAGTAACAGTCCCGTAATCACCACTGATAAACCTGCTTATTCGGAACGTAATAATCTAGTTCCAATTCCTGCTGTATGGACAGATAAAGGAGGTATAGCAATGGCAATACCTCCAACAAATCCTTGTGTTTTTGAGGTAGGTGCCGATGCTGATGGCATTCGCATTCAAATGGCTTTTGGACTATCATCAAGTACCACTAAATTTCCATCCAAGGCTCCGTTTCGCTTTCGGATTTATACTATAGATGGCACTTGGGGCTTTCGTGACGCTTTGGCAAAATACTATGACTGGTATCCTGATTACTATCAAATTGATAAAAAAGTGATGACAGCTCTAGGTCATCATCACGATTGGATTAACATGAATTTTGCGAAAGAAACCTTTAAAACTGATCGACAAATCGATCCTGAATTAAAAGAATATCTGGCTTATACAAAAACTTCGGCTCGTATTCAAGATATTAAAAATGCCAATACCTTAAAAACAAATGAACAACTAATTAATGCTATTGAAAACGCCACCACTATTCAACATTATGAGAAAAAAGGCGATTCAAAAAGCCCATTAATTATTGAAGGAAGAGCAGCATTGCTCAATAGTATTGCTTATACTCCTGATGGGAGTTTGGGTACTTTTAAAGCATCAGACGGGGGAATTGATTTTCCACACAACTGCGATCCTGACCTTTTTGCCGATAAAAAAATACCAGTTTACGCCAATATGTATTTGCGAAAGGCAACAGATTTAAGAAAGCATGGTAATTTTATAGGTATCCATTGGGATCGGCTAGGGGGTTGGAGTAATTTTCTAAACTACAGAAAAGACCATTTTGGCTATATCGACCATCCACTAACGTTTGATCAAGAGGGTCGTCCTTGTATCCACACCCAATTCACGAACTACGAATTATTTGATGCCTACCGTTTGCAGCTCAAACAAGGTGGCCTGTTTCATGAAGCTGCTGGAATGAAGGAATACAGTTGGAAAAAAATCCCCAACAAACCTGCTGGGCAAGAGAATGGGAGACAATTTTTTTTAGCCTCAGTAGTAGCGGGTGGCTGGCAGGAGGGAAGTTTTAAACCAATTGGTCTTGGTGGTTTTGATTTTGAACGGATGTTGGTGGGGCGCAAATCCTATCGAATCTCTTCTGGAAATATTCCACAACATAAAGAGTCTCCAACTTTGGATGTTATTAAGAATGCTCCGGCGAAAACCACGGCCTATGGATTTGCTTGTCCAGTTCAAGTTTTATATTTCTACCCACCTGGCCATCCCGGCTATGACAAAGATTATTCTTGGTACACCAAGCCTGACCATAAAGCGCTTTGGGATCGGTATGAACCTGCTAATTTGGCTATTCGACTTGCCGGTTGGGAGCCCGCCGTTACTTATGCTACTTCAAGTTCTCCAGCAGTTCAACTTCAAAGATTTGGAAAAGGAAAAACTATTTATTTAACGGTTTGGGGACCAGAATCGCCAGATTCCGTTGCCATTACTATTGATGCCAAAGCACTGGGGTTATCTCAAAAACCGACGTTCAGTGAAATAGTGTCGAATACCCCGATGGAAATCAGTAAAAATGAAAAAGGGTGGAAACTGACAGTACCGATGGAAAAAAATATGACTAGAGTGATTAAAATAAGCTTGTAATCTTTTGATATTGGTTTTTCTAAAAAATTGGTTAAGATGACTAAAAAACAACAGTATTCCTTTAAATCCTTTTTTACATTCCTGATTAGTTGCATTTTGGGAATACTACCGCTTTATGCTCAATCACCAAAATATGCCGTAAAACCTGTCTTAACCGGTATGATGGCTACCACCACTGATGCTGATCAATGGTTCAAAGATATTGCCAGTTGGGGAATCACGGGTTGGGAATGCTTTGCGCCACATTACCGAGCCCAATTATTTAGACTAAATGTAGACGAACGAATAAATGGCGAATTGCTAGGTAATGACACCACCGTTCCTTGGCTAGAAGAACTAATGCCGGAATTTAAAAGTGCTCAAAACCAGGAGCAGTACAAATGGCAAGAAGCAATGATCCTCAAAGCCTACAAAGGCTGCGTTGCTAATGGTATCGATTTCAATTACGGCTATCCTTTTCCAATTTTTCCGGTGCAGGAGGTGGAGCTTGTCAAAAAACTGAAGCCAGAACTTTTCGATGCCAAAGGCAAGTTGATTATGACGCATCCATTTCTACGCGATTTGATGAAAAACCACCTGCGGCTTTTGAAGAAAAAATTACCCTTGCTAAAAGGAGTTACTGTTTGGATGTGCGAAGGAAATGGCGAGTTGGTCAAATTTGACGACTATGATTTGCAACACAACAACGAATGGTTGGATGTTTGGGTAAGTGCCTTAAGTGAAGTTTGTGCCGAGCTTAAAATTCAGGGAACTGTTTTTGCTCACGATTATTTTCATACCTACAAAACACATCGTCACGCGTTTGAAGCCCTAGCAAAATATCCCAATATTATTGTTATGGAAGACAACACCTGGCCAGAAGAAAATACTTTATGTTCACCCTTTGCTTTTATTCCTGTAGCCGACCAAAAAAACTTATTCGCCAGCAATCGCATTTCTCAAAACATCTTAACCGATTGTGAGTACCTCGGACAAGGATTTTATCCCTGTCTTTTGCCTCGTTGGTGGAAAACGTCTGTCAATGAAGGCTTGAAAAAAGGAGTAGATGTGGTCAATGGACGCACTTTCTTTTGGGACAGAGGCTGCACTGACATCAATTTCGACAGAATGAATGCCTTTATGTTAACGCGATTTTGTTACACACCTGATGCCGATCCCAAAAAAGTGTTGACAGCTGCTTTGCACGAATATTTTGGAAATGATGTTCCTAAAGCATTAATTGACATTTTCTATGAGACCGAACCGATGCTTCAAAAAATAGTGGGAATCAATGGCACGAGTTCTTTGAATCATTCAGCTTTTCCAAAAGCTAAGTTTTTGGATAAAGATTATTTTAACAATGTTCGCTATATGAAAGCGGTAGATGATTTATTTCAAAAATCAGGCACTCCATTATATCCAGCCATAAATGATGAAATTGATGCTGCCTTGCAATGGCGCATTCAAAATTCAATTGTTGCAAAACCTATTGAAACGTATCTCAAAGAAAAAACAGAAGCCATTTATTGGTTGGAAAAAGTTTTACCTCAATTGCCAAAATTGACCAAAAACTTACCTAAAGAAAAAGCCGACTTTATTACCGAATCCTATCATTCTATTTACATTTTGGCAAAAGGAATGAAACTTTTTGTAGCCACTGGGAAAGTGCATTACGATTGGTACAGGGCAAAATCTTTGACTGAAAATGAAGCGAAAGAGAAATTCAATTTAATAGCAAATCAATTGCAACAATTAGCTGCCGAAAGAAACCATTTACCTCTGAATTTGAATACTGATATACTGAAATTTGCTTCAGATATTCGAGTTATTACTAAATTCAGACCTAGTAACTAGCTTGTTACTTTGCTCCAGTCATGGTGCAATAAATTGACTGTTTGGTTTTTAAATAAAAAACCCTTTTAGCCTTTTAAACTCTAATAGGGCTATAGTAAACCTAGAAAATAGCATTCTAGACAGCTAACCACACGAAAGGATTCGTGCCTTTAATTTGTATTTGATAAAAAACAAATATTATTATCAGATGAAATTAATAAAACCTCTAACAAAAGAAATAGGTGATATATAACTTCAATTATAACTAGATAAAATATTTTAAAAATTAATAATGGGAAAGTGCATTTAAAAAGTATCCATTTTTGACTATTTATTTTGCTTGGATTATAGTATTTTAAATTAGGTATAACTAATAATCCCATCCTATTATAATAATCCAAAAGTTCCAATATAGACTGCGTAAATTTTATTTTACACAGCCTCTATTTTAATTAATAAATGTTTTTAAAAACGAAGGAAAATTGAATTATGTACTATTTTGTGTTTAAATATGTAAAAAAAACTTTCTTTTTTAAACAATTTAATGGTCTTAATGAATAAATGAAACAAATCTATACTATGAATGAGACTATTTGTAACTATACAAAAAGTATTCCTAAAGTATATTTGTTTCCAACCTTGGTTAATAGGGAATGTTTTGTGTTTAACCTTGTCAAGGATTTAATGCTTTAACAGAAATTATCAAAAATGAAAGGAATACTAAAAGGATGTATATAGCTAAAACTATTTATTACCAATGCAAAGACCAATTCAATCAGGTTTACTAAAAGACCCAATTGCTTTAGAAGAGAGTAACAAGCAGAAAGACTAAAAATAGTAAATCAAATACAAACGGATATAATCTAAAATAATGAAAATAATGAAAAAAAGAGTAGCGGTATTGCTATCTATAATGGTTTTGAGTACTGCATTATCTTATGCAAAAACAAAGCAAATCTGGAAAAACATTAAAGTTGAGGTAAAAGCCAATCATCCAGTTGAAACCACACAAAGTTTACAACTACAAACAAACGGTTTTCAACTATTAAAAATTACTCTTTCAAATAAAGGAAAACTACCCCTTACAATTGAAAAAATCGCCGTAAATATTCCATTAGAAGGCCAGTTGGCAGAGAACTTGGATATGGTGTATGGAGGAAGCTGTATGGGTCGTACACCTATGCTTAAACAAAAAATTAGCAGTCCAACAAAACAGAGTTGGAGTCACATGTATGAGATGTTACGATTATCAGATGGTCAGTATGTATTTGCAGGCTCCACTTCGTGGCGCATATTTTTGCCAAATTTCACACAAAAGAAAGATGCATTTGAGGTGTGGTCCGATGGAGAAGGAAAACAACTAAAACCTGGACAAACCATTCAATACGAACAAATCGTTCTCAAAAGTTCTACTAACTGGCTTGAATTGTTAGAGCAATTTGGGACAGCGATTGCTGCAGAAAATAATATTACCAAGCTCAAACCAGCCGATTACAAAGGATGGGCAACTTGGGATTATTATGGAAGAGTATTCACCCCAAAAGATATTTATGGCAATATGGATCAGTTGAATAAATTGGCGCCAGAAGCCAATATGATCCAAATTGATGGCGGTTGGTGGACAGAACGCGGTGATTATAAAACTTTACGCCCAGATCTTTTACCGGGCGGTCTCAAGGAAATTGTGAGCCGGATTACTGCCGAAGGAAAAACACCAGGTGTCCATTTTGATGGATTTAGAGGTGATGAAGCATCTGAAGTATATAAAGCACATCCTGAATATTTCCTACATGATCAGGATGGAAAGCTGATAGTCGAAGAAAATGAAAAATCAGACAAAGTTATGCATTATATCTATTTCGATTATTCTCATCCAGGCGCAAGGGCACATATCGCGGACTGTATAAAAAACATGAAGGATAATTGGGGAATTCGTTATTTCAAGGTGGATTTTATGCGTTACGGACTCGAGAATGATCTCAAACTTAGAAACAAAAATGTTAAAAGTATTAAAGCTTACGACCCTACAATCACAGGGGTAGAGCGTTTTCGTTTAGGGATGAAAACCATGCGAGAAGCTATGGGAGATGATACCTATTTTCTGGGCTGCTCTGCCGTTTTTGGTCCATGCATTGGATTTGTAGATGGAATGCGAACTGGCGGAGATATCCATCCTAGCTACAAAGCTTTTCCTGAGCGCTGTCTAGCCAATCTTAGCAACTTTTATCTGAGCGGTAAAGTGTTTAATGGCGATGCCGATTACCTCGTTTTCCGTGAAGCAATTGATGAAGATGCAACAGTTTCCAAAGAAGAGGTTAAAAACGGTGGCAGTATGACATTCAATGAAGCTCAAATGTGGGCAGATTTTAATAAACTATACGGTACTGCACGTTTACATAGTGATAATTTGATGACGATTCGTCCAGAACGTAAAGCATTAGTGAAAGAAGTTTTTGAGTTTCCTGCCATGGAAGAGACTGTTCCTTTGGATTTTTGGAAGCATGGCACTGACAAGTTAGACGGGTTCGAGTTACTACTTGCCCGAAAGGATAAAGATATTTACCTTGGAGTTTTCAATTGGGGTGATCAACCTAAAGATTATGCTGTGCAAGCTTTCGGAATAGCAAACCCTATTTATCTAGAAGGTCGTCATTCTCAAATTGTTAAATACGAAGGAAAAAAATCATTTGATGAACTATGTGAGAATCTGAAATCATTATAATTACTGATTAATTAACGACAATTCTGGGTTATTCCATTACCGTGTAAATATAAAAACGGAACGACATTAAAATTTTTCGATACATACCAATAAATTAATCAGTACTAATCCGTAGGATTTAATTCAAATTATTTAAATATTCAACCCTATAGACCCGTTGGTATTCAGGTTTATAGGTTTGATTTTTTAATTGATTAATTTGAATGTCAGTAATAACAACCTATGGGTATAAATTGACAAGTTCATAGTCGAATAAATCTTCGAAGGATGCCTATACAAATTGTATTTTCATTTGGGTTTATGAACCATAAAAATTAACTATTAAGGTTCTATTGGGTTTTGTGTGAAAAGCAAAAAAAATTAAAATTAATTCAGTCGGCCATTATTCAGTTCGTCAATAAATAAAACATTAAGATCATTAAGAAAATTAAGTTACAGTCCGCTTAATGAACTTTAATAACTTAAAGGTTTGAAAAATATGCAAAATGTTCACACAATTTCTGGGAGGACCTCTATTAAATCAAACAATCTACCATGATTCGATTTTATTTTTTTATATTTCTTATCCTCGCATTGAATGTCAGCGCACAATCCAACCATCAGACCGCTAACAAGGTTTCTATTCTTCCAGAAAAGAAGATCGAACTATTTGATGGCAAAGGTTTATCCGATTGGACTTTTGTCACCACTGACCCCAAGGTAATATTAGATTCTGTATGGTCTGTAAACAAGGGAGTTGTAGAGTGTCAAGGCAAACCCAACGGATATATACGAACCGTTCTTTCCTATCATGACTACCAATTACATTTGGAATGGTGCTTTCCGACCGGACCTGGTAACAGTGGAGTATTTCTACATAGCAATGGACCTGACAAAGTTTGGCCCAACTGTTTCGAAGTGCAATTACTGTCGGGCAAAGCGGGTGATATTCGCTGTAACGGGGGTTCACTTGTACAGGAGCTTACAACAGACTCCCCAAAAGCAGTTCCACATAGCCAGTCCAGCACGGAAAAACCAGTAGGTGAATGGAATTCTTGTGATGTCGTTTGCCGTGGCAATACCATTACGGTTCGAATTAATAGCGTGTTGCAAAACCAAGTTACAAGGACATCGGCCAATTCCGGCTCGATTGCCTTACAGGCTGAAGGAAAACTAGTTGAATTTAGAAACTTATACCTTGAACCCTTGCCATTAAAATGACTTCCATATCCAATACATAGAAATCCAATAGATTTTAGTGGGTAAGTATATCATTAACCTGAGATTTTATTTATTTTGAATAAGTAAAAAATTCCCATAGTTGATTACCTAACAATTATATTTTTTTTCTGCATCTGACACAGTTTCGCCTTACTTATGAGCTGTTTTTAATGGGTTTATTATTTCAATTACTAATAATTTTGCCTATTGACGATTTAGTTTTGATTGATTGCTGGGAAATATAAAATTTAATATAACGTGTTTAAATTTTCCTAACAAAATTAACTACCTTTTATAATCAGTTAGATTGAATTTTTAAAAGTTTAAAGTCAATTGTTATAAATTTTCAGTCTCATATCTGATTATTTTTAAAGCAATGTAAAATTACGTTTGCAATAGCAAAGTTTCTAGTAATAAAAATAATTATCAAAAACCATAACATTCAAATCGTATTGGAATGAATTCAACGGATTGAAGTAATCTGTTACACTAAATCATATGAAAATTAAAAATTATATTTTTTTCTGTATGTTGATATTTGGTAGTTTAATTCAAGCTCAAACTGCTAATTTATCGGATAATGCCAACTTAAGTTCGGACATTACTTACGGCATTGCTGGCGGCGAGGAACTAAAGTTAGATATTTCGGTTCCGGAAGGCGACGGGCTTTTTCCGGTATGCATTCTCGTGCATGGTGGGGGTTTCTCGAAGGGGGACAAGCAAAAACAACCTAAACACTTATTCAAACCACTCTCAGAGGCAGGCTTTGCTTGGGTGAGTATCAACTACCGTCTCGCCCCAACTCACAAGTATCCTGCTAGTGTCGAGGATTTGGAAACCGCAATCCTTTGGGTCAAGGCTCATGCTAAAGAATTCCACTTCGATCCTTCACGAATTGTCCTAATTGGTGAGTCGGCGGGTGCTTATTTGGTCAATATTGTAGGGGCCAAGAATAAGAAAGACACTCGCGTAGCTGCAGTAGTCTCCTTTTATGGCGCAGCGGATTTGCTTTTAAGATTGAATGCTAGAAACGACAAACCATCCGCCACGTTTAGCGACTACTTCGGTGTGACTGAGGTCAATGCAACCACTCGCAAATTCCTCCTAGCGGCTTCTCCGATTACCTACGTACGTCGTGGTCTCCCTGCGTTTTTACTGCTTCACGGAAACAAGGACGAAACGGTACCCTATGAACAATCGGTAAATTTCTTTGCTAAACTCAAGGCGGCCAAAGTTCCAGCGGAATTCATCACTATAGAAGGCGGAGGACATGGCATGAGCAGCTGGAACAAAATCAATTCAGACTATGCCGTTCAAGTCGTCAATTGGCTGAAATTAACTTTAAAGCCCCAACATTAGTAAATCATGAATAGAAATCAGGTAATAATTCTTTCACTGTTGTTTTCGTGCTTCTTATTTTCACAAAACAGCAAACAAAATAATCCAGGTGTTTTTCCAAAAGAAGCCTGTGGGGTTTGGTGTTGGTATTCTTGGGGCGGATCCCCAAATGTTTGGAATGGAAAAATTCTTCCGAATGAAACCTATTCAAAAATGAGAGGGATACCAATCGTTATTGGTTGGAATGAATTAGAACCAAAGGAAGGCGTTTATAATTGGGATTTAATTGATGATATTATAAAAAAGGCAGCCGCAAATCAAAAGTATGTGTTTACATTATTGTGGCTGAATCCTACTGAACCCGATTGGTTATACGAAAATGGAGTGCCAAAAGTAGAAATTAACACCTACAAGAGCGACAAAAATTTTTCCTATAATGCCTATCCCTTAGATCCAGAATACAAATTTTATTCGGAGCGAATTATAACAAAATTAGCCAATCATCTCCGTAGTTTACCAGAAAACTTGTTTCAATACATCCTTTTTCATCAAGTCGTTGAAGGGTCAACAGGAGATGGCTATTGTTATAAAGGGGATCCTGTCGATCCAAAGTACAATGTAGACAAAAAAGTCGAGTGGCCCGCCTATCAAGCCTATATCAGAAAATTTACAATAGATGCTTTTACTAATAAATCCAATGGGCTACCAGAAATACCCTTGTTAATCCATACCGAAGATATGGAGTGGGGCGCAAAAGAATATTCTGGTTTTGTAAATAAAAAAGGAGTAGCCTCCCATTTTTATGGTTCCAATGATACTAAAAGAAAAATGGAGATTTATAGCCCTTGGGATACCGACAAAAATAGTTTGAATCGCCCTGTTTTTAGTAGAGGAGAAGGGGAAACGATGTGGCTTTCGAAATGGTTTATGAAAGATCCGCTTCAAAATTTATATTGGAGTGCCTTGTATGCCTTGCATTCGGGTTTAGACATTTGGAACCTGCCACAAAAAATATTAGAAGACCCCACCTATTACCAAGCCTTGGATCTATTCGATAAATATGCGGGATATAAATATCCTGAACGCTCTCCGGTAGCCTTTTGTGCTTTGAGAGATCAATTAAATACAGATGATAAAAACCGATTTCCAGAAAATATATATGGCGAGTCCAATAGGAAAAATACAGACAGAGTGCAGAAAATTTGTGCTGCATTTGCAAGTCACGGTGCAATCATTCAAGATTTAGATAAGACCTTAGCGGGTTCTCTTGCGAGCCGAGGTAGAACTGGATATAATGATGTGGGTTGGAGTTGCATAGATGATGATTACAGTTTGTATTTATACCCTATTGCTAAACTGGAAACGAGTGTAGGTTGGTGGCATATAGGTCCGAAAGACCAACCTTATGGTCTAGAAGGCCGCGGTTTTGAACATGCTTCTGGAAAGGACGCAATGTATTTTAAATTCCATGATGATTTTTTCAAAACAATACCGGCACAATCCTTAAAATTCCGAATTGTATGGCTTGACACTAATAAAGGTTCATGGAGTTTTTGCTATGATGCCGGAGGTAAAGATTTGATAACTGCAAAAACCTTTATAGGTATAGGAACCAACACTTGGCGAGAAGATGAAATAACCATAACCGATGCCGTCATGCAAAAGAATGGACCTAGAGGCTCAGATATTGCATTGCTTAACACGGGGAAAAAGGATTATATTTTTCACCTCATCGAAGTGGAACGAAAATAGTATCATTTACTAAACCATTAAACAATCTAAATTTAGATTCCATTTTAAAACAATTAAACCCAATATTTATGAAAACTAAACTTTCAGTTTTGCTTATAGGGATGGTCTTTGTAACGACTTTTTTAAGCGCTCAAACACCATATTCATTGAAGAATATTACAGTAAATGTAAAGTCAGATCTCCCTGTAACAACTACACAAAAAAATACGCAACAAGCAGATGGATTCCAACGTTTAAAAATTAGTCTCACTAATAAAGGAAAACAGACTCTTACTATAGAAAAAATTTCAGTTAACATACCCATGAACGAAAAGTTGACCAATAATTTGGAAATACTGTACGGAGGAAGTTGCATGGGACAAACTCCTTTGTTGCGTCAAACAATTGGAAATCAAACCAATAAGAGTTCCAGTCGCATGTATGAAATGGTACGTCTTGCTGACGGTCAATACGTATTCGTTGGCTCTCTTTCATGGCGAATTTTTCTGCCCAATTTCACAATTAAAGACGGTGCTTTGGAAGTGTGGTCTAATGGAGAAGGCAAACAACTTAAACCAGGTCAGACCATCGAGTACGAACAAATCGTTCTGAAGAAAACTAACAATTGGTTTGATTTACTAGAACAATTCGGTTCAGCCATCGCTGTTGAGAATAACATAAAAAAGCTAAAACCGGCTTATTATTCAGGTTGGGCAACCTGGGATTATTATGGAAGAGTATTTACTCCAAAAGATATTTACGATAATATGGATGAGCTCAATAAACTAGCTCCGAAGGCAAATATGATTCAAATTGATGGCGGTTGGTGGACAGAACGCGGTGATTATAAAAGCTTACGAGCCAATATGTTGCCGGGTGGTATCAAGGAAATTGTTAGTCGGATAACGGCCGAAGGCAAAACCCCAGGTTTGCATTTTGATGGCTTTAGAGGCGATGCTAATTCAGAGATTTGTAAAACACATCCAGAATATTTTCTACACGATCAGGACGGAAAATTGATAATTGAAACAGTCCAAACACCAGATAAGATAATGAGAAACACTTATTTTGATTATTCCCATCCTGGTGCAAGAGCGCATATTGCCGATTGTATCAAAAATATGAAAGACAACTGGGGAATTACTTACTTCAAGATTGACTTTATGCGTTACGGACTAGAAGATTTTGTAAAGGAAAGAAACAAAAATGTTAAAACAATAAAAGCTTTTGACCAAGGTCTAACTAGTGTAGAGCGTTTCCGTCTTGGGATGCAAACCATGCGCAAAGCGATGGGAGAGGATTCCTATTTCCTTGGTTGTTCTGCTGTATTTGGACCATGTATTGGCTTTGTTGACGGGATGCGAACCGGTGGTGATATTCACCCAGTTTACGAAGCTTTTCCAGAAAGGTGTTTGGCAAATTTAAGCCAATTCTACTTGAGCGGTAAAGTGTTCAATGGCGATGCTGATTACCTTGTATTTAGAGAGGGTATTGATGAAGATGACAAGGTATCTCAAGAACAATTTAAACACGCTGGAAGTATGACAATAAGTGAGGCACAAATGTGGGCAGACTTCAACAAGCTTTACGGTACAGCCCATTTGCATAGCGATAACCTAGTGACGCTGCGTCCTGAACGTAAGGCGCTTGTAAAAGAAGTTTTTGACTTTCCTGCAATGGAAGAGACCGTTCCTTTGGATTTTTGGAAACATGGTGTTGATAAGAGCGATGGGTTTGAATTGATTATTGCGCATAAGGGAAAAGATATTTACTTAGGCTTGTTCAACTGGTCGGATAATCCTAAAGAGTATGCTCTGCAAGCTTTTGAAAACCCAAATCCAATTCATTTGGTTGGCCGTCATTCGATAATTTTGAAATATGATGGGAATAAATCTTTTGAACAATTGTGTCAGGAACTTAAATCTAAATAAATAATTGGGGCTCAGTAACAACACAATAATGGAAAAATTCCAATTGCTATTTAGTTTTTTATTCTTGAGTATCAATAGTGCAGTATTGGCACAAAAAATATCCAGCGAGCCATTGGAAACTTTTGAACGTCGTATTTGGGCTGGTTTTTATGCTAATAAAACCAGTGAGCCAATTAACACCAAGGCATTTCCATTTATCAAAGGAATGGCAGACCGGATAAAATGGAGTGATATGGAGTCTCAATTGGGTGTTTATGACTGGACAAAAATGGATGAAAGAAGGAAAGTAATATGCAACTGGATAGATTACATTCACTGAGAAAGACATGACCGTAACAGTTGAGAAATGGTATATGAAAAATGGAGCATACTAACTATGCCATTCAGTTTTTATAAGAAGAAGTGATAAACAAAAGAACATCTAAATCTTTCCTAAAAATATTATGCCTCGCATTTGCCGCATTTGTTTTACAGGCTCCAAGAGCCGATAAGTAGTTTGTGTAAAAGTCTATATTTCTATAATTAAATCGCTTAATTCTATTTAATACAGCATATTGTGATTTTTGGGTGCTGATTATAAAAGATTAAATAATTTTCGAAAATTTCAAATTCATTAAAGCCATATAAGTAATGTGCATAAAATAATGTCGTATTTATTTCTAATGAAATCACTGTAATTACTGGTAATTTTATATTATACAATTCTTACTACTTAAATACTGAAATAATACTAAAATTCAAATGCCGTATTGGGTAGAATTTAGCGAATTAAATTAAACCTAATGGTTTTTTACTATTCTAAAAACTTTGATTCCATTAATAATCTATAAATTACACAAGAATGAAAACTAAAATTGTCCTTTTCTTAGTATTGAACACTTTAATGGGGATTTCATATTCCATAAATGCGCAAACTGTCACAGTAAAACACGCTACCTCAAAAGCGAAAACATCCGATGGGCTGCCAGCTGCAGACTTCATAGTAGATCACAGTAAGAGTGAGCATTCGCAGTTGCGTCCGCTTCCATTTGATGCAGTACAGTGGACCAATGGTTTTTGGGCCGATCATTTTAAGCAATTAACCGATGTTACCCTTGACGAGTCATGGCGATTACTTGCCGATCCAAATGCAGGACATGTGCTCGATAATTTACGCAATGCCGCCAAACCAGGAGTCGGGGAATATGTAGGAACAACATGGCATGAAGAATGGTTGTATAAATGGATAGAAGCTGCGGCTTGTGTTTGGCGTGTGACTCGAAATCCTGACATAGAGCGCAGAATGAATGAGGCAATTTCAATCATTGGAGCAGCACAACAACCGGATGGATATCTCTCGGCAAAAAAGTTGGTGAAGAAAGAACCCCGTTTTCAAGATCCTAAAGACCATGAAATCTATAATATGGGGCACCTCATTACCGCAGGCGTGATTCATTATCGTATGACCGGGAAGGATACATTACTAAATATCGCCAAACGTTCTGCCAATTTTCTTTGTAAAACTATGGGCGTGACTGTAAAACCTTATATGGCTCATAATCCGTCAGTCCTAATGGGGCTTGTGGAACTGTATCGCTTAACCGGCGAGAAAAAGTACTTGGATTGTGCTCAAATGATTGTGGACCGTCGTGGTGAAAACCCCAAAAAGCAATCCATGAACAACTTTGTTCCCGGATACGAAGGTTCAGATATCATTCAGGATAGGGTTCCGGTTCGTAAATCTACTGAGGTGGTGGGGCACAATGTGTTTTTTACCTATTTGTATACCGGCGCGACTGATTTATGTGCTGAAACTGGTGAACAGACACTCGATTCTGCAATCACAGGCTTATGGGATGATTTAACACTTCATAAAATGTTTATTCACGGTGGTGTCAGTGCTCAGGCAAGTGGGCTTTCTAACAATACCCATGTAGCTGAAGCAGCGGGCAATCCTTATGAGCTTCCGAACAGTAGCTGCTATAACGAAACCTGTGGGCAAATCGGGACTTTCATGTGGGCCTATAGAATGCTTGCTAATCATCCTGATGGTCAATACGCCGATGTGATGGAACGCGAAATGTATAATGGTTTCTTACCCGCGATGTCGCTAGACGGAAAATTGTGGTTTTATCGTAATATCCTGCGACGTTACGAGGAGGACTATAAGGTAAAAGGGGGTACAGATATGAACAACCGTCAATCTCTAGGGCGTAAACAAATTTGTTGTCCATCGAACTTATTACGAACCATTGCACAACTTAGCGCTTATTTCTATAGCATAGACGATTCAGGTGTATGGGTTCACCAATACGGTGGAAACAAATTAAATTGCAAATTGGTTACGGGTGATGCATTTTCAATTGAACAAATTACGGATTACCCTTGGAGTGGTGATATTCAAGTTGTTGTTCATAAAGCGCCTTCTAAATCGGTTGCAATTCGTTTGCGTGTGCCAAATTGGGCTAACAAAGCAAGTTTTGCTATCAACGGTAAGCAATTAACAAATACCCCTGTGGAACAAGGCTATGTGACTATTGTACAAAATTGGAAAGCCGGTGACAAAATAACGATTAATTTCCCACTAGAAACTACCTTGATGACCGCAGATCCTCGGGTAGAAGAGACTCGTAATCAAGTAGCAGTAATGCGTGGACCAGTATTGTATTGTTTAGAATCACCAGATCTTCCATCGGGTTATGATGTTCCTTCTGTATTTATTCCGTCAAACAGCACCTTTAAACCAGTACTTGGAATGAGTGGTATCAATAATGAAATATCCAATCAAACCTTTTCTCTGCAAGGAACAGGAATTTTTAAACAGGATGCTCTAAAAGCCCCACTTTATAGACCATTTAATCAAGAAGCTGGTAAATCTTTTGATTTGACCTTGATTCCTTATTATGCATGGGCCAATAGAAGTAAAAAAACAACTATGAGTGTGTGGCTGCCGATAGTGGTGAAAGAATAGAATGGAAAAATAAATTTAATTATGAGTCAATCAACTAACAGACGATCATCTCTCCAAGGTATAGCATCAAAAACAAAATTTATCTTTTCGCTTACGATACTATTAACAAATGCGTTCATTGCATCGAGTCAAGTGACAAATAGTGCTCGTCCAAATATATTATTTATCGCTGTAGATGATTTGCGACCGGAATTGGGTTGTTATGGGGCTACGCAGATTAAAACACCCAACATAGATCGTTTGGCTACACGCGGCGTGGTATTTACAAGAGCCTACTGTCAGCAACCCCTATGTGGTCCGACGCGTGCCAGTATATTAACCGGCCTGCGTCCCAATTCTACTGGTGTGTTTGATAATGGGACGGACTTTAGGGAGAAGAATTCGGATGTAGTCACGCTACCCCAATATTTCAAAAACAATGGTTACAAAACCATGACCATTGGAAAAGTTTTTCATAGTGGTTTTAAAGATAAAATCTCCTGGACGGAAGAACTTAAACCTAAAACATTGGGGGAACCTTATCCAATAAAAGCTTTGGGTGGTTATCAACTTCCCGAAAACAGAAAAGCGTATCAGGCACTTTCTGACGCACTTAGTGGAGGAGGAAAGACAGGTGAAGATGCACGTGCGCTTTTATCAGGTCCTGCAACGGAGTGTGCAGATGTTCCGGATAATGCCTATACGGATGGTATCACTGCCGAAACTGCCATTGGGGCAATTCGTAAGAGTGACAACAACCCCTTTTTTCTCGCTGTTGGGTTTTCCAAACCACATCTCTCCTTCATTGCTCCTAAAAAATACTGGGATCTGTATGACCCATCAAAGCTGGAATTAACAAAATCTCCTCTTGCACCAAAGGATTGTCCTCCCATTGCTTTGAATTCATCAATTGAATTGAGGGCAAGAACCGATATGCCTAAAGATGGTCCCATTTCGGATAAAGATGCCATAAGGCTTCTCCATGGTTATTATGCTTGTGTAAGTTATGTTGATGCGCAGATAGGTCGTCTGCTCGATGAATTAGACAAAAAAGGATTAACTCAAAATACCATCATCGTATTGTGGGGAGATCATGGTTGGAATCTGGGAGAACATGGTCTTTGGGGTAAAACCACTGATTTTGAGACCTGCGCCAGAGTTCCCTTGATAATTGCAGCCCCCCAACAAAAAGGAAATGGGAAATCGGCCAACGGACTTGTGGAATTTGTAGATGTATATCCAACCCTATGTGAATTGGCTAGTCTTCCATTGCCGAGTCATCTTGAAGGTACCAGTGCTCGCAATTTGTTGAATGACCCTTCCAAACCATGGAAAAAAGCGGCCTTCACACAAACAACTTGCCCAGCAGTAAGAGAGTGGGCTGGAAAACCATTGGACCCGAAAACAAGAGAGAGTTTTGCCACATTGATGGATAGAGTAGAGAAAAACATTCAGGAGTTTGATTCCGATGATTTTTCTATGGAGAAATACAACGAACATGTTTCTGGATATTCCATGCGAACAGATCGATATCGCTTTACCTATTGGATGGACAACCGTCATCCAGAAAAACCCTTGGCCATAGAACTTTATGATCACCAAAAAGATCCAGATGAAAATGTGAACATCGCCATGCAGCCAGGCCAAGCCCAATTGGTCAAACAATTGACAAAACAATGGAAAGAGGGATGGCAAAAAGCAAAACCCCAATTAAAATAATTCAATATTTACCACTAATAATTTAGCACTTATGAAATTGCATCATTTATCTTGGTTAGTATTATTTTTTATACTCCTTAACAATAGCACTATTTTAGCAAAAAATAGTTCTGATTGGACTGGGATAACCATTGACATCAAAGCGAATTATCCAGTGACTGCTACCCAAAAGATAGAAAAACAGAAAAATGGCTTTACACGGCTGAAAATCGTTTTGGCAAATGATGGTAAACAACCACTTACCATAGAACAAATTTCTATTTGCATTCCAGTCATTGAGAACACATCAAATGAAACGGAAGCACTCTTCGGAGGTAGTGATATGTGGCGCAATACTGTTATACTTAGAAAATTAGGACAATTGGACAAGAAATGCACCAGTAATTTTTATGCCATGTTAAAACTTTCCGAAGGTGAGTACTTGTTTGCAGGATCACTCTCCTGGCGTATATTTTTGCCTTATATTACGATTAAAAACGGAGCATTTGTAATCACATCTAACGGTGAAAATAAACAACTCCTGCCAGGTCAGAAAATTGATTACGAACAGATAGTACTATCGCGCAACACTAATTGGGTAAATCAGCTCGATCAATTTGGCGCAGCCATTGCAAAGGAAAATAAGATTGGAAAGCTTAAAGATGTTACCTACAACGGTTGGGCTACTTGGGATTATTATGGGCGAGTTTTTACAGCCGATGATGTTAATCAAAACATGGACCAATTGAATAAACTTCCTCTTAAAACTAATTTAGTGCAAGTGGATGGCGGATGGTGGCCTGAAAGGGGCGACTACACCTTGGTTCATAATAAAATTCCCGGTGGTATCAAGGCAATTGGCGCTCGAGTTCGTGCAGAAGGGAAGATGCTAGGTTTGCATTTTGATGGCTTTCGTGGAGATGCAAAATCAGAGATTTGCAAGACGCACCCTGAATACTTTTTACATGATCAAGACGGCAAACTGTTTGTAAAAACACAAGAAAGTCCGGATCACAAACTGGAACATACTTTTTTTGATTATTCACATCCAGGTGCTAGGGCCTATATTGCATCCTGTATTAAAAATATGAAGGAAAATTGGGGCGTAAGTTACTTTAAAATAGATTTTATGTGCAATGGCCTCGATGATTTTATCAAAGGGAACAATAAATTAATAAGTTTTAAAGCATATAATCCCGGTATTACAAGTGTGGAACGATTCCGACTGGGTATGCAAGCCATGCGAGATGCCGTAGGACCTGACGGCTATTTCCTGGGTTGCACTGCAGTATTTGGACCAACGATTGGATTTGTAGATGCCATGCGTACAGGTAATGATATTAACCCTGTTTACGAATCATTTGGAGAGAGAGCATTGTCGAACAGCAGCAATTTTTATCTTAAATCGGTATTTAACCTAGATCCTGACTACATGGTAGCACGTGCTGCTGAAGATGAAGATGCAACTGTGAGCATAGAAGATCGAAAATCTGGAGGAACTCTTTCTGAAAATGAAGCTAAGATGTGGGTCGATTTCGTAAGCTTGTATGGCAATATTCGCCTAAACAGCGATAACCTTACTACACTTCGCCCTGAACGCAAAGCGATTATAATGGCAGGATTGAAAACTCCCAAAATAGACGAAACCGTTCCGCTGGATTTGTGGCTACATGCAACGGAAAAAAATGATGCCATTGAGTTACTCCTCTCCCGCAGCGGAAAAAAGATATACCTTGGCATATTTAACTGGAGTGATAAAGCCAAGGAATACAGTTTGCCTGAGTTTGGAAAATCAGCTACGAAGGTTCAATTGGAAGGGCGTCATTCGGTGATCATAAAATATGAAGGAAATAAATCTTTCCAACAATTGTGTCAGAAACTTAAATCTAAATAAATAATTGTGGCTGAATAAAAATATAATTATGAAAAAAATCTGTTTGCTATACACTTGTCTTTTTTTACTGATTTTCAATAGTGCATTATTGGCACAAAAAATATCCAGCGAGCAAGTGGAAACTTTTGAGCGTCCTATTTGGGCTGGTTTTTATACTAATAAAACCAGCGAGCCAATTAATACTAAAGCATTTCCATTTATAAAAGGAATGGCAGACCTTTTAAAATGGAGTGATTTGGAGCCTCAGATAGGTGTTTACGACTGGTCAAAACTGGATGAAAAAATACATAGTGCTGTAAAAGGTAGGTATTATTACTATTTTGTTTTGTGGACTGGACCGCATTCACCAGAATGGATTTACGACCAAGACGTGCCAAAAGTTGCTTGTAAAGGAGGTAGTAGTAATGCCAAAGCTGTATTTCCATACTATCTTGATAAAAATTATAGCAACTTTTTTTATAATTTTATTGGTAAGCTGGCAGCCCATATAGCTAGTATTCCAAAAGCTGATCGAGATGTTTTTTCATTTATACAACCTGCTTTTGGCTCTACAGGCGATAAACAACTATACAAAGGCACCCCTATAATGCCAGAATATAAAATCAAACAATACCTTGAATTTTGTAATGCTGCAACTGTTCGCTTTTATGTAGCGTTTGATAGGCCAGAACTTGAACATATAAAATTTCTTTTCAATGTTGATGATGAGGGAGCTACTAACGAACTTATAAATTCAAAAAATGAACAAAAATTAGGAGAACAGCTTTAGCCAATTGGCTTAGAAAGAACTATAAAATTGATCTTCGCAAGCAACAACTCACCATTGCAATAGGGTATCAAGCCAATGATGAAATAATTCAGGACAGCCAATTGCGACCAACTTTTTACGGTCTCAATGGCAAGAAACCTGAATTTGTTCGTGCCGAATTCTCTAAATTTGTAGAAGGGGAGATTTTCAAGGAAAATAAAATTTGGAACTATTACTGGACAGCAATAGCAGCAGTTGACAGGGGTTTGGATCTGTGGGAGGTTGATTATAATACTGTTAAAACGGGTTTGTATAATGAAGGATTCGAATTTAGCTCTAAGTATTCTTACTATAAAAAACCTCAGTCAAGTCCATATGCATTTATTGCGTTTTGCGATGTACTAGATGCTGCAGATACTAGACGTTTTAATGTGACTGCCTATGGAGAAGCTAAACAAAGTAATAAGGAAAGAGTGTTGAAAATTGAATAAGAATTTAAAAAATATGGTGCAAAAGTCGGTGATTTAAATGCTGCGACAACACTTAAAGGATCTAATTATCTTTTTGAAGCCAAGGCGATGAATAATGTTGGTTTTGGTCTGATTGCCAGAAATTACAGTAGTTTTATAACACAGATTGATGCCAATAAGACCAGTGTAGGATTGTGGCGAGTTGGTCCAACGAATCAGCCTTATGGCAGATATGCTCGCTCTTTTGAAAACGAAAGCAATAAAAATAGAATGTATTTTGATCTAGATGACCATTTTTTATCTTAAAAGGAAACGAGATCTGTTAGTATCAAAATAATTTATCTAGATGAAGGATTTGGTAAATTTTCTTTCAGATATGGCAGCGAATCCAATCCTGATAAAATAGCAATTACCATCATTAAAACCAATAGTGGAAAATGGGTTGAAAAAGCAATTACAATAAAAGATGAGGCATTTACAAATAAAGGCCCAAAAAACATTGATTTTTCGCTAGTGAATGAAGATAAAGAAGACGACATTTTTCACATGATTGAAATAACAAAGCATTTATAGGTTTTCTGCTAAACATTCAACAATATACTTTCCAGTTGTAATCTTTATATTAAAAATAAAAAAATCCCAAAATTAGGAGGCATTTACTTCGTCAATTCGCTTCGCTCGGGTCCGGAGATGTTCTGGTATCCTGAAGTAGTATTTGGTAAAAAGCCTAAAATTGAATCTAAATGAAACAAATTGACAGTATAATAGAGACTTTTTAAATAGATAAAAGTTTTAGTAATGATTTCCTTTGTTACTATATTTGACTAACAATTCAATTGTTTCCCGTCTTGCATTTATTACTTGAATATAAATTCGTTCAAATTATATAAGTATAAAATAGAAAAAGAAATAAATTGATAATTTATTTTATTAAAATTAAACCTTTCTAATACTTACTAGTCTAAAGTAAATAACTCTAAATAAATATAAAAAATGAAAAAAGTGATTTTCGCAGCTTTATTAGCTGCAAGTTTGAATGGATTTGCTCAAGAAGCAAAAAAAGGTGGTGCGGATAAAATGTTAGGTAAAATGACAACAGAACTATCTTTGACAGCTGACCAACAAGAAAAATTAAAACCAATTATTGAGGAGCAACAAGCCCTTAAAAAAGACAGTAAGGACAACCCAGACCATGCTGATGCCAACAAAGCAAAAGCAAAAGAAATTTCAGGAAGAATTAAAGCAATTTTGACTCCTGAGCAGATTGAAATGCAAAAAGTTAACAAAGAAAAAGCTAAAGGAGAAGGGAAAAAAGAAAAAAAAGAAGGTAACGAATAAAAACAAAACCTTTGTGCCTCTAAAAACTTCTGGTTATCCAGAAGTTTTTTTTTAGATCGTAACCTATCGAAAATGGATAAAAAATAATGCAGAATTCTCGAAGGATTATAGATTTCTGCTTCTGAACTGTGATTTTAAATTGGTATAATAACTTTTCAGCATTAATTTGATTTTTTCTGACAAAAGTGTTTTTGGTCTTAAAAATGTATTGAAGATAATTAGTATTCAGAAATCGTAATCAATTGAAAAAACCTGACATTGCAAATGAGACTTTATAAGTAGATGCATGCCTTGTTTTCGAAGTTATTTTTTTAGTTAAACACTATAAATTTAAAACGTAGATGTAAATTATAGCTATTCTTTAGTAAGAATTACAATCGAGTACTGAAATCTAAAGATAATACGGTAATAAAAAACATAGCAAAATTCAAATCTGTGCAAAATCATATTTTCTAATAAATAAAGAAAACAACAAAAATTCTTTACAAATCAATATGAAAGCGTAAACATAAGGTTACTCATTTGATGATTCTCGTTTTAGGAAAAATCAAAAAGTGCACCCATTTAGGTTCCCAATCCAATATTTTACATATATAACAGATGTTGTTCTTCCTTCTGTTTTTCACTCTTCTTAAAACATAGTATATTCTAATTTTTTTACAGCTCTACTTCTTGCTGTGCAACTAGCTGAAAGCATTTGTATGTGTTTTCCTTTTATTCAAATTGCGTATAATTTTTGGTTTAAAATTATACGTCTTATTAAAAAAATTTGATTAAATTATACGAATAATAAAATTATTGCAATTTTTATTCATTTGAAACAAATTGACGGTACAATTGATACTTTTCTACCTGCATAGTTCTTAAAGCAAGTGTACTTTTGTACCTCAAATCGATTGGAATTACAACTAATCCTAGTCACTAAAGTTATGAAGTGATTTTTTTCTTGAACCAGATGATGTTGATAACCAAAAAAACAATCGTATTCAATACCTTAAAACGAACGATAATTATTTGAAACAAAATTCCACCTAATTAACCTAAATAACAATGAAAAAAACAAAAATCAACCTAGTAGTATTCGCTATTGTTTTAATAGCTCTTCTTCCGAGTAAAATCATCGCTCAATGGAATCAACCGCAATGGGTAGTCGATAAGTATCAACCCTTAGTTTACAATTTTGTATATAGTGGGGTTAACCAATCCTTGGCCTATCGAATATTAAAACCCATAAATTTTGATGCTAGTAAAAAGTATCCTGTGGTTGTAACCCTACATAATGCTTCTGGGTTTAGTATACCTGGATCAAGGGATTATAATATTAATAACCTTCGAGCTATTAATGGCCAGTTTGCTGGCGATTCCATTCAGTCAAAATACCCAACGTATGTTATTGCATTGCAGGCCGACAAATTTACTAGTGGTAAATTCGATATGTGGAATAAAAAGCATTTTGAAGGTGCCAAACAAATAATTGCTGCACTTGCTCCTAATGTAGACATAAACCGAATTTATGTTATGGGGCAATCCGCTGGAGGTCATGGTACAAATTTATTCATATCTTATGGTCCGACCTATTTTGCGGCAGCCATCGCGGCATCGGCAGAAGGTAATAAAATTTCTTTGGCCAACAGAGATAAGCTTGTTAACTTTAATTTATGGACAATGCACGGAAGCAACGATACTACTAGTCCTTACAGTAGTGATGTGGAATTGTTTACGTATATGAAGTCTAAAAATGCAAAGATGAAATTTACAACTTTTATTGGACGAGGTCATAGTACCGAAGATTTTTTGGTTGGTTCTTATGGGGCTACAGGAACAGTTACGAAATCAGATACAGATGAAGTTACTGGTGTTGTAACAACAAAAACTTATGATTACACAACAGAGTATGCAAGTGCTGGTTCAGATCCAGAGGCTAACACACTTTATTGGTTGTTTTCTAAAAGTTTATTGGGAACCGCGGCGCTAAATAAAAAACGGGCAACTCAAAAACCAACCATTAATTTTGACCTTGCAAATTCTGAATTAAATTATAGTGCAGGTATTGATCAAATAATAGTATATAACCTGAACGGTTCGGCTGTACTTAAAGCCAAAAAACCGTCTGGGAACACCCTAGATTTAAGCAGTTTGAAAGCTGGTCTATATATTGTAAAAACATACCAAGAAAATGGAGATGTTGGTACAACGAAAATAATGAAATAGTAAAACGTTTCATTCAATAGTTTGATAATAAAGGGTTTCAAGTTTTTGAAGCCCTTTTTAATTGCTCAAACGATTAAGTATTTTTATTTTTAATCATTCCTGAATTATGATTTTAAATTGGCAAAATAATACCGATTAGCAATATATAAGAGTTCAATAAATTGTACTCAATATATTCTCTATCGGCATTAACCATTGTAAAATTTTAAAATGGATTAGACCATTTTAAAATTACAATTGGTATAACTTTCTTGGGATTAATTAGATTTTTTTTAAGGTATATTTAGGTTTTAAAAGTATAGATTTTAATTGGTATTTAGAAATGTTGAGAAATTGTATTTGATTGCAACAATTTGACATTATAAATGAGACTTTAAACATCATCGCATTCTTAGTTTTAATTGTTCCTTTTGATGAATATATTAAAGAGTAATATGTATTTTATTCAGTGCTATCAAAATGATAAGCCTATTTTTATCGGAAAAATAATTAAGAAATAATTCTGATCAACAGGAATCAGAAATCAATTGAAATAAAATGAAAAAAGAAAAAAATAATTCAGTACTATTTTCAATAGTTTTAATACTACTACTTTCCTTAAAAATGGTTGCTTTTCATCAATCAAAGGCAAGCTTTTCGGAGAGCAATAAGTATGGACTTACTAAGGGTGGGAATAAGGATAAGTTAAATATTTATTCAGCGCCCAAGGGCATTGATTCCAGTATTGATTTTAGTGTTACAGTTGACGGTCAAATGGCCTTCGTTTTCTTTATGGCCGAGAATAAATTTAGAAAAAATTACCTACCAGGGGCAAATACTACACCTCTCGGAGAGGAAAAGAAAACAATCAAATACGCTCGTGAATCTTGGGTTTCATTCGAGAAAGAAACTACTGCACTAATCCGGATTACTCAAATTGAAGATAGTTTGTCGCTAAATGACCTCCTGCTAATAGATCAAAAAGGCAATAAAGTCGACTTTAAAATTGAGGACAAAACAATTTCGTTTACCGCAGAAATGGGGAGTAAGTATGTTTTAATTTTAAATAAAGATTTATCAAGACGATTAACAATTTTTGCCGAAGCACCAGAGGTAGATATTCCAGACAAGAATGGTGTAAATACCTTTTTAATTCTGCCGGGAACTCCTCGAGCTGAGTATGAAAAAACGACAAAAAGCACACTTTATTTTGCTCCAGGGCTACACGAAATGGGGGATGGCTTTCCGTTAAAGCCGGGTTTGCAAATCTACCTTGCACCCGGGGCTTATGTTCGCGGATTTTTCACCTGTTCACCAGATGCGAATACTGCAGGTGCTTCAGGGGTTAAAATATTCGGGCGAGGAATTCTTTCGGGCGAAAACTATCAAGTTACTGAAGGGCCAAATAACAATTTCTTGCCTCGACCATTGCGTTTTTGGAGCAATTCCATCTATCTTGGTGGTTTTAACCGAGAGCCTGCTGATAATCAAATTGTCCAAGGTATTACCATTATTTATCCTTCTCAACAACCTATTATGGGAAAGGGTAATAATACGCTCATAGAGAATGTTAAGGTGATTAATTTCGAAAAAGGTTTTGGTGGCATCTGTGTGGGCGCTCAATCTAAAGTTACCGATTGTTACATTTCAACAGATACTAGGGTACTCTCTACTTTTGGCTCGAATACTAGCTTTATTGACAACATGATTGTTGGTTTTGAAGCTATTGAGTCACCATTTTACGTTGGAGACCGAATTCTTGATGATCTTAAGAATATTTCTGTTGATAATTTAACCGTAATTGGTGAATGGAAAAGCTTATTTTCAGTAAATCAAGTTCATTTTGGTAATTTAAGTGATTTTAACTTCAAAAATATCAAGGGTATTTACACAGGTAAAAAATCCAAAGCCTCACTTTTAAGTTTAGCTGTTGGTTTTTCCCCCTATCGTAGGGGAGAATATCAGGGCAGCATCAGTAGAGTATCGCTAAGTGATGTTCAAATGACCACCTTAAACCCAATCACGTCCTTTACTGTAAATGCTTTTGGTTTAAGTGAGAAGGCCTCGGTACGCGATGTCAATGTTAAAAATATCCTTGTTAACGGTGAGCCTGCAAAAATTCTCAAACAAATAGAACAGTATGCGTTTAATGTTACTGTTGATGATAAAACTATTGCAGCAGGTAAGTCACCAATTGCAGAAGATATTAAACGAGATTTTCCTCTAGTTGCTGCAGCTACTAATCCAGCAATTGCTTATGCTCGCAAAGACGAAGATGGTGATAAGTATGGAAGTCTAATTGCTCATCAAATTGCTTACCCAAATGATAAGCAAAAAGCGGATCCCAATTATCCGAAAACCTTATCTGCCGCTTTGGGCAATAATGCTACTGGAGCAAGTTTAAAAGGGATAAAGACTATTGTAGTACCAGATGGTGATTTTTTGCAGACCTACGCTGAGGTCTATGACCCTCGTATGTATACACTTCATTCGCCAGATTATGAGTTAAGCGTATCCCAAAACAGTAGTGGTACTAAGAGTTCAAAAGTGCCAGTCTATGAAAACGTAGGGACATTGATGAGCACAAGAAACCGTTTGGTAAATCCTCCACCAATGTTGACAGAGCATTTTGCTAACTTCACCCATCGTGGAGAAGTTGAAGTTACGGTAAAGATGAAATATCGCTGCCCAGATGTTAAAGATGTTTTGATTATGCCTTCACAATTAAACATCAAGCCAATCTATTCAGCTGACCACAGAAGCTTTACTTTTACACTAGCTTCACCACACTATTTGGCGATTATTGTTAACGGTGACTGGATTCGTCCACTTTTCGTTTTCGGAAATCCACCAGAAGACCCAGCACCAGATCCTACAGACGCTGCTGTGCTAACCATAAAAACCAGTGATGATTTTAAAACATTGGAAAACCGTAAGAAACTAGCTAAGTATAGGGTGATTAATTTTGCTCCAGGGTATCACGATATTGGTTTTTTCTTTCCAGTTTTTAGCGATCAAACAATTTACATACCTGGAGATGCCTATGTGGCAGGAACCATTCTTGGTGTAGATCGCGACAAGGCTTCCAATATTGCGTATGGGACTAAACTAATTACTCAAAACAAATCTATATTTGAGTATCCAGCATTCAAAGAAGGGTATCGGAAGAAAGAAGATTATGTGTATGTAGCAGCCTCAAACAAAGAAAAAAGTACCATGATTGGTGCTATTAAAAATTTCACTATTCGTGGCCGTGGTATACTTTCTGGTGAACAAATGGACTGGTTTGTAGGATTGGAAGATGTGCCCAGTTATATTATCTTGGTTGATCGAAACGGTAAGAATGGTATTCTTGAAGGGTTGACTTTTACTGGCAGGCATTTCCATTCAGCAAATTTCTTTGGATCTCCCGCATTATTGTCTAATGTAAAAACATTATTTGGTTTCCACGGTAACACCGATGCTTCACAATGGGGAATGGTGCGACGTAACCTTTTTAGCATAGAGCAAGATGACGGTACCTACATCAAAACGGGTTTGGACATTGACGGTTGGTTTGCTTGGCAGCAGAATAACGCCAACGTTTTTTGCTTCGTCCGCACAATGCCAAAAGATGGTGAAACGCTTGGTCACTCACTAATTCGTAACGTAACAGTTATTGATGGACGCTACGGTCAATATGGAGTGAGCAATTTAGAAAAGGATTACTATAACCCAATGAGAGGCGCGTTTTGGCTTGGCATCAATAATGATAAAAACTTCAATAATTTTGGTTATGTAGCCGACATCGTGATGCAGAAAATCACTTTTGAAACCATCGTTAATCCTCTCTTTCAGTTTGCACCGATGACAGGGTCACGTTTCAGCAAAATGATAGGAATTCAAGACATTACCTTCGACAACATACAAGTACCTATGGGGCAAAACTGGAAAAGTATTTTCGGAGTTCGACCAGAAACACCAGATGATTTTATGCGCGGAATTGTAATTAAAGATTTGATCATTGGCGGAAAGAAAATTATCAATTTCAATGATTTCGCTCGGGTGAGAAGTGAAGGACGCAACTTGGATGTCAAAATTAAATAGGGCTTCAAGCTATCTTATGTTTAATGAAGTTAAGAAACGAAGTATTAGATAGCTGTACCTTTAATTGTTTTTATTAAAAAAAAAATAATTTTAAAAGATGTTCCGTTTGGAGCATCTTTTTTTTGTTGAATAGTATCAATCGCAAAATTCAGCTTTAACTAAAATTCTAATTTTATAGGTGAATAACTAATTATTGGTGGCTTAATGATACAAATTCACCTAATTTTTGATACTTAATGTATAGATAAATTTTAAATAAAAGTCGTTTTTTTGAAGTTTCAATTTTCATCAATTAAGATCTAGTAGACCAAATTAATTGAAGAGAATAGTAGTTTTTGATTTAAATAAAAAAGGTAAAACTAATAATTGATATAAAATGAAATCATTACGTTTAAATTGTCTTTATAGTGTATTTTTTCTGCTCGTTTTTTTCCCAATAAAAATATTGGCGCAATGGAATCAGCCGCAATGGGTCGTAGATAAATATGAACCCCTGAAGGTTAAATTTAAAAACGTTAATGATGCCTTATCATATCGTTTATTGCGACCCATTAATTTTGATGCATCCAAAAAGTATCCCGTGGTCATAACTTTACATGGATACACTGGATTTAATAAGGCTACAGCTAATGATTATAATATTAATAATCTTAGACATATCAATCAAGAGTTTGCAAAAGATTCTATACGATTGGCTCACCCATCATATATTGTTTGTTTGCAAGGGATAAAAAATGCCGACAATACTGTTGACATGTGGGATAATGGCTATTTAAACTCGGCAAAAGATATCATTTCGTCTCTACCAAATGTTGACATGAACAAGATTTATGTGTTAGGGCAATCTGCCGGAGGTTTTGGTACTAATAAATTTATTAGCCTTGACCCAGCCTATTTTGCCGCAGCCATAGTTGTTTCGACCGAGGGAGCAAATGATCTTGTTCAGGCTGATAGAGATCAATTGGTTAATTTTAATTTATGGACAATGCATGGAGATGCAGATACTACTATGAAATATGCTCCTGATGTGGAGTTGTTTGATTATATGAAGTCCATAAACGCTAAGATGAAATTTACCACATTCCTTGGGGTAGGTCATAGTACAGAATATCATTTGGTTAATTCATATGAAGCTTCCGGGAAAGCAAAAGTCTTAATTCCTGATACAACTACAGGAATAGTTACCGTAAAAAATATTGATTATACTACACAATTTGCAGGAACGAGTTCAGATCCAGAGCCTAATACTTTGGATTGGTTGTTCTCAAAAAGTTTGACTGGACCAATGGGTGTGAAGGGGATGAATAAGGATCGGTTGGAGTTGAATGTGTACCCCAATCCAACTCATTCGGTTATAAATTGGAATGATTCCTCTAACATTAACGAGATAGTTTTAATTGATGTCAATGGCAAAATGGTACTGAGAGTAGCCAAGCCATCGACTAACAGCATTAATTTAAGTAGCTTGAAAAAAGGAGTTTACTTTATTAAGTTCCGACAGGATACTATGGAGCGTACAAAAAAAATAGTGAAAAAATAATTGTAATACCATCACGTTATTATTGAATTAACCCTCTCCAGTCAAATTTTTATAACTGAAGTGATTTAAACTTTTTGCGCTTTAGCGAAAATTTAGAATTTTATATCCAATTGAATTCTTTTTTAAGTTGCATAGCTGAGATATCGAATGAAAAAATGGCAAAAAGTGGGTGCAAAAGACAAATTTTTAGCAAATGGAAAAATTTTAAATCACCGCAATATGTGGTATTTTGTAAATTAAAATTAAAATACTTAAGTTTATAAATTAAAATGCATTTCTTTTGGTATACATAATGTTCAAATTTTAAACAAGACAAGATCGATAGTTTGATTGGGTTATTTTGTTTTAATAGGATGGCATTTTTTTTATTTTCATTTTTTAACATTTATTTTGACAGCACTAAAAATTAGCAGTACTGCAATATAATTCTTGAAAACACAACTGTATTTTTAATTTTCAGCAGATATAGGATGAAAATATGTTAATAGTACTACAGATGACACAAATAGACACTATTAAAGAGACTTTTTGTATTGCTACTAATCTTCATATAAACTTATTTTTGACCATATATTTAATAATGTGATGCAATAAAACTTTAATGTGCCTTCAATAAGCTGTATTTTTTTAAGGTATTTAATTGTTTATTTAATTCATAAATTGTTACAAACCACAACCAATTTAACCAAAAAAATAAAATGAAATTCAAATTATTAACAATTATTTTTTTTACATTTTCAATATCATTATTCGCACAGGGTACGATAGAAGGAGTTGTTAAAGACCTCAAAGGTTTGCCAATTCCACAAACTAATGTAACTATTAAAGGAACTAAAAACGGAGTTATCACTGATTTTGATGGTATTTTTAAAATTAAGGCAAAAATCGGCGATGTCTTAACAATCACTTGTACAGGTTTTACTAAAAAGGAAGTTAAGATTCAAGGTAGTTCAATTGAAATTGTCCTTGTAGAGTCGAATGTTACTTTAGATGAAGTTGTTGTAATAGGATACGGAACAGCTAAGAAAAAGGATTTAACAGGAGCGATATCTTCTGTTAGAGCATCGAGTATTGAGAAAGGGGATCCATTAGATGTTCAAACCGCTTTGGCTGGTCGTGTTGCTGGTTTGCAAATTACACAAAACGACAATGGATTAGGTTCTGGTGTAAAGGCCATTATTCGAGGTGGAAGTTCACTCACTAGTGGTAATCAGCCCTTGTATGTTATTGATGGTTTTCCCATTATTCCCGATGAAAATGTATCGTCAAATCCATTATCCGATTTAGATCCTGGTCAGATTAAGTCTATTGAAGTTTTAAAAGATGCATCTGCTACTGCTATCTATGGTGCAAGGGGATCAAATGGAGTGATAATTATCACCACTAAACTAGGGAAGGAAGGTAAAGCAGAAATCAGTGCCACTCTAAGCACTGGGTTGTCCCTTGCTACAAATTTTCCAAGAGTACTTACTCCATCTGAATTTATTGATCAACGTATAAGATATGACCAAATTGATTATTTGAATGGAACTACGACAAGTATAAATCCTTATTGGCAAGATAAAAAAGATGCTAATACACAAGGGACAAACTGGGCTAAAGCGGCTACTCAAGCAGCTGTTACCAGAAAGTTAGATCTAAGTATGGGAGGCGGTAGCAAAGACGGTTTGCAATACCAACTCTCTGGAAGTTATCTGGATCAAGAAGGGGTTGTTATAGCGACTAATTTTAAACGATATAATTTAAATTCCAATATAGTGCAAACTATTGGACAAGGAACCAGAATTGGAACTAACATAAAACTAGCATTTACAAAAAATATTGGTAGAAGTTTAGATAAATCTCCGGAAGGTATTTTCAAAAAGGTGTTTACAACCAATCCTTTTCAACCCATTGATTTTACTCTGGGACAAATTGATATTGATCCTGAAATCAACACTGGAAATAATGAAAATGTTCTTACCTATCTTAATCAAGTTAAAAATCAAACAGAAAGTTCAAGAATAATTGGAAATGTTTTTTATGAAACAAAAGTGACTAAGGATTTAACTTTTTATACCAGCTACGGATTTAATCGCTCTTTTAATAATTCGCAGGTATTTTATCCCTCAACTGTAATTAAGGGAAGATTTGCGAATGGAGTAGCGCAATTTCAAAAAGGAGAAACTTTAAATCAAGTAGTTGAGGCCCGATTGAATTACAAGAAAGTATTAGGACTGCACAATATTAATGCTACAGCTGTTGGGGAGTTTTCAGATAATCAAAGAAGTAATTTTACCGCTGGGGCATCTAATTTTAGTGATCAAACGAATGGTTTTAATGATTTAACAAGTGCCATTTTAGCAGATTTTCCGACTAATGTTCTATCCGAGGAAAAATTGGCCTCCTATTTAGGACGTGTATCCTATGGTTACAACAAAAAATACCTTTTAACGGCATCTATGAGAGCAGATGGTTCTTCAAAATTTGGCAAAGATAACAAATGGGGTTATTTCCCTTCATTGGCATTAGGATGGACGCTTTCCGAAGAATCATTTATCAAAAACACTGATATTTTTGATAACTTAAAATTAAGAGCTTCCTATGGTTTAACCGGCAACAATCAAATACCAGCCTACAGTGCATTAAGTTTATTAAATGCTGGAAATTATGTTTTTAATGATATTTTTTCATCAGGAAAAGTACCCAACAACGTAGCAAACCCTGATTTAAAATGGGAAACTACGGCGCAATACAATTTAGGTTTAGATTTAGGGTTTTTCAATAACCGTTTAACTGTTACTGCTGAAGTTTATTACAAAAAAACTACAGATTTGCTATTAGACGTTCAGTTGCCGCCATCGTCTGGTTTTGAGACTGCTTTGAAAAATATAGGTTCCTTTAGTAATAAAGGGTTTGAATTGACAGTTAATAGTGTCAATATTAATAATAGCGATTTTAAATGGAGATCTGATTTTACTTTTTCATTAAATAGAAGTATGGTGCTAGATTTAGGCGACAAGCCTGAGTTTTATTTTGATGCTAATATTTCTGGTAAATTTAATAATGAAATATTGGTTCGAGTAGGTGAATCAACCGGGCTGTATTATGGATATATTGAAGATCAGATTATCAACAATCAGACCGAAGCTGCAAATAGTCCAAAGCAATTGGGTGCGGGAATTCCGGACTTTAATAATAACGGACAAGTCAAAATATACGATGTCAACGGAGATGGCTTGATTACTTTAGCTGATAAGGTGCCAATTGCGAATACAACACCAGAATTTATTGGAGGATTGAATAATGAATTTACCTATAAAAGTTTTGATTTTAGTTTCTTTTTACGCTTTTCGTATGGTAACGATGTCATCAATGCAAATGTTACGGACTTAGATAAGGTAAATATTGGAAATAATAACACGCTACTAGCCATGTATAATCACTCTTACAGTGGCGCATTTAATCCCACTGGGACTTTTCATGGAGAAAATGGTAATGGAGCCTATTCAACATTATTTCGAAGTTCTTATGTAGAAGACGGGTCGTTTATAAAGTGTGATTATATTACTTTGGGTTATGCAATGCCTAAGTCAGTTGTTGAAAGTTTAAATGTGAGCAAATTTAGATTATTCGCCAGAGTTAATAACCCATTTATGTTGACCCGGTATTCCTGGTTTGATCCTGAAGTAAATGCTATAGGTGGAACTGCAGGTAAAGTTGGTGGTGGAGTCGATTTGGGTAGTTATCCACGTAACTTTACCGTAACATGCGGTCTTTCCCTTAATTTTTAATTTTAAATATAAAAATATGAAAAATATAATCAAATATTTTGGTTCTTTACTACTGATTGCGGGTTTTGTAGCCTGTAGTGATTTATTAGAAGAAGTTCCCTTGTCTCAAGCTTCGCCTGAAAATTCATTTAAAACAGAAGCTAATGCTAGAGCAGCAATTGTAGGGGTTTACAGTTCGTTACAGCTTGAAGGGGCATACAGCAGATGTCAAGGACTTTTAACTACAGACGAAACAAATGTAGCTCCTAAATCATTCGTAGGAGGGATTAACTCCTACACTTTTACCGCAGACAACATAGATGTAATTTTACCTATCTGGAGAGATCATTATATAGGAATCAATAGAGCTAATCTTGCTATAGCAAAAATCCCCACTATTGATATGGATGTTACTGAAAGAAATAGTTTAGTGGCTGAAGCCAAATTTATTAAATCGTTATTGTACTTCAATTTAATTCGATATTTTGGAGATGTACCGTATAAAGAAACAGAAACTACTTCGTTAAATAATTTGAATATCCCTAGAACTCCTGTCGCCACTATTTATGAAAATATAATTAAAGATTTGCAGTATGGCGTTATCAATCTTAAAGTAAAGGCTCCAGAATTAGCAGGCCATGCAACTCAAGATGCTGCTAAAACTTTGTTGGCTAGTGTTTATCTTAATAGAGGGAGTATAGCAAAAAGAGATAATACAGGAGATAAAGGAATTGCAGATTTTGCGTTGGCAGCAAAATTTGCCAAAGAAGTAATGGATGCAAACAGGTATTCGTTGTGTGATTATTTTCCGGATGCTTTTTCAGTACAAAATAAAAATAACAATGAGATCATTTTTGATGTACAATTTAAGTCTCCTAAACTTGGTGTAGGGAGTAGTATAGGTTATAATATGGGTATACCTTCTGATGCTAGTGGTATAAATAATCTATTGGCTGGAGGTTCAACAGCTACTGTAAGGGCAAATACCTATCATCAGTTTTTATATGATAAAGCAGACAGTATTCGATTGCAATGGACTGATGCGAGAATTGAAATTAAAGCAGCTACCGGGAAGTTCATCAGATTAAGTACAATAAGTAGTACTCCTGTATCGGCTGGAAAGTTTAGGCGTTATCCAGTACACGATTCTAATTTCCCACTTAAAGTTCAAGATTACGATGTGAACTGGCCCATATTTAGGTTTGCAGAGGTATTGTTAATTTATGCCGAGGCTTTAAACGAGACGAGTGGTCCAGAACAAGAAGCCATAGATGCTTTAAACAAATTGAGAAGTAGAGCGAGAAATGTAAATGCTGGAGGAGTTCACACAGATGCTCTACCACGTGTATTGACACTTCAAAAATCGACTGGTTTGGTCGATTTAACACTTTCCGATCCTTTGGTTTCAACTCAGGAAGCTTTTAGAGATTATATAATACTAGAACGTACTCGCGAGTTAATGGCAGAAGGTAAAAGATGGTTTGATTTGGTACGTTGGGGTAAGTTACAATCCACTTTGCTTGGTTTAAATGCTAAATTCTTAGCAAAGCAAACCCAACCAATTCCTGCTGAAGTACCTGCAATTACTCCTACTAAATGGAAAAATTATTGGAATCAGCAAAACTTGGATTGGATAAACTTATCTGGTAATGTTCAAGATTATCATAATCTAATGCCGATACCCAATAACGAAATTTTAGCAAATCCCGCCATAGTTAATAATAATCCCGGATACAATTAATTATAAAAAATAAATAGTATGAAAACCAAATATTCAATATATGTTCTATTGTGCTTAACCCTTTTGTTTTCTTTTACGTCTTGTGTGAAAGATGAACTAGATACTTGGGTAAGTATAGAAGCAAGTAAAACAGAAGTTGCTGTAAATGAAACGGTAAATTTTACCATATCAGGCAATGCTGAAACCTATGTCATTTATTCCGGAGATGCTGGACACGATTTTACCAAAAGTTATTTAGTGATTACTCAAGGGAAAAAAGTGGATCAAGAGGAGTATGTCTTATCACAAGCACAATTAGACATTTGGACTCCCATTTTGACTACTGAAATTGCGGCGTTTAATGTTTTAAATCCCACTGCGACTCTTGATGCAAACACAATACTTACTGGTATAACCAATTTAGTAGATAAACCTTACTATATGGATACTGCCGCAAATCGTTTAAGGGAAATAATGCCAACACTTAAAACATATTCACAATGTGGTGGCCTTGTAACTACCTATTTTACTAATAATAGTGTGTTATTGGCTCCAGTAGGAGGATTTTCTACCGGTGTAGCTTTGAATAGAAATTATTTGACCTATTCCTATAAATTCACTACACCTGGAACTTACACGGTAACAGTATTAGGTACTAAAGTAGGTCAAAAAAATTATACAGGAAATGGTTATATAGACGATAGAACTTCTTCAGCTAGTGAATTCGATTATAAAAGAAATACGGATACGGTTACTATTATAGTGCAATAAGACAAATCTTTATTTTTTTTAGTAAAAACAACACTTCGAGTAATTAAGAGATATTAGTATTTTAATTCTAGAAAATCCACTTTAGAAATGAAGTGGATTTTTTTTATTAGCTAGATTTCCTTTCAGTATCCTCCCTCAAAACATAAATCTTCTCGATGAAGATATGTTGAATTATTTTAAGGGATCTCAAAGATTCGAAATACAATTTTATTTAATAGAGTTTTTTGTGTCAAATGAAACAAAAACGCATACTTATTGACTTGTTTTGACAACACGATAAAAAATATATGTGTTTATTTTGTAATCTATATTCAACTATTTAAGATTTAACAAAATTAAAAATTGTGGTCTTTTGATAATTTTTAAAATAATAAATAATAAAAACATGACAAAATTTATATTTAAACACATTGCCTTAATTATTGCGATAGCATTTTGTATTACAAAATCACATTCCCAATCGCTGCCTACTTCCTATTATGGAATTTGGGATCGAGGTGAAGGAGTTGTAGATTATTCAGATCCACAAACCAATTTTGTTTTGGGTATTGAAACTTCTGCTGTTTGGGGAGATATTCAGCCTAGTGGACCAAACGGTTGGGATTTTTCTGCTTTTCAAGCGTCTTTGGACCTTGCTGTTGCCAATAATAAGTTGATTCGATTTAGTGTCAATGTAGGGCCTGATTGTCCGTTGTGGCTTTTTGGCAATGGTGTTCCCAAAGTGGATGTAATCAGTAACGCTCCCAAGAATGATGCGTTTGCAGCTCATGGCTATCCGTATTATTTAAATGCAAATTATAAAACGTATTATTTTAAAATGATTGAACAATTTGCACTATTTTTAAGAAATCAGCCGCAAGAAAAATTCAGTCATATTGCTTTTATTCAGGTGAAAACGGGTGCTACCGGTGATGAAGAAGCCTACAAAGGAACTGTTTCAAGTGTTAATCCTCAATATGCTATATCCCCATCGGATTGGGAAACATTTCGTTTGGAATGTTTTGCCAAATTCAAGCAATATTTCAACGATGTTTCCGATCACAAAATTGTTTTAACTTTTAACAGTATTGACCCTATTGATAATCCGTCAGCTTACAATTGGATAATGACCCAGCTAGATCCTGCAATTGGTTTTGGAATCAAAGGGGGGGCTTATAACAGGGGACATCATTTGAGTGATGAACAAACTTTTAAAGAACAATGGACTCCCTTTTTAATTAACCCTAAGGTTAGTGCCGGAAATCCTAATGGAGTAAAACTATTTTCAGCTTCAGAAATGGACCAGTCCTGGACAAAAGGGTATTTTGCTTTGAACTATGAAATTGGGTTTTATTGGGCGGCTCTTGGAGGTCTTAATACGGGTGTTTCTTGTACAAATGTTTCGGTAAGTGCCATGCAATATGCTTTCGCTAATCCCGGGATTATTGAAACCTTCAAAATGTATAATAAATATGCACAACAGGTATATCCTGAAACGGCCACAACCGCTTTTTCGGTATTTCATGAAGGGCTGAATGCCGCTGATAAAGTTAAGTTTCCTGAATGGAAATATGGAAATGCTACCCAGAGTAACACATTACGCTATCAAAATATATGCAATGACACTAAATATTATGACAGGGGTGCTCGATTAGAAGATCCGGCGGCAGTAGTATTAGGACAAGTAGGTCAGCGTGAAAATCAAGATTTTTACAATGATGCGGGTTGGGAAATAGCCGAAGGAAACATTGAGCGATTTATGACGCAGATAAATCCTGATGATACTTCCATCGGATTATTCAGGGTGCGGGGAGCCATAACGGCAAGTTCCTCAAAGTACGATCGTTTTGCTCGTTCTTTTGAAAATACTACAGGTAAAAACACGATGTATTTCAAACTTGATAGCGAACTTCCTGCAAATAATAAAAACTTAAAGTTTACTATTATCTGGCTGGATAAAACAGCGGGTTCTACTTGGGCCTTTAAATATAGAAATTCTGCAGGTCTTCAAACCATACCATTTACAGGAACTGGAACGAATCAATGGCGAACAGAAGTTTTTAATATTATTGATGGTGTTATGAATCAAGGAGGTATCAATGGTTCTGATTTTATGTTGGTCAATACAGATACTCTTGATGATATCTTTAATGGAATTGAAATGAATATTGTTGGAGTTGGTAAACTAGCCCAAACTATAAATTTCAATGCATTACCATCAAAAAAAGTAGGAGATGCTGACTTTAATCCAGGGGCAACAGCTAGTTCTGGCTTAGCGATTACCTACACAAGTTCTAATACTAATGTGGCAACCATTGTTAACAATATGATTCATATCGTTGGCGTTGGAGTAACTGTAATCACTGCTTCACAAGCGGGGGATAGTGGCTATGATCCAGCACTATCAGTTGCACAAAATTTATCAGTTCTAAATCAAACTTCTTTTACTACAGTAGGAAACTCTTTATGGTTAGCTCCTGCTGAAGTTACTTCAGTTATTGTTGAATGCTGGGGCGCAGGCGGTTCAGGCGGTTCAACTAGTACTGGAGGAGTAGGTGGCGGTGGTGCCGGTGGGTCTTATGTAATCAACGAAAACATTACTGTTATACCAGGCACAAATTATAATGTTACAGTTGGAGCAGGAGGGGTTGCAAGTATTAATGGTAGTACTAATGGAACAGCTGGCGGTAGCAGTCAATTTTCATCTGTTATTCCGGTTATCGCAAATGGAGGTGTAATAGGTGCTAAAGCAATAGGAACAGGAGTAATTAATACCGCATTTGGTTTAGGCGGGATCAATACAGTTGGTGGTTCTGGAGGTACAGTAACTATTGGAAGTGCGGGTGCCAACGGCGCTACCTCGAGTGGGGGTAAAGGTGGTGATGGAGGTGGTCCAAATGGAGGTTCGGGTGGTGCAAGTAAAACTGTGGCAGGTATTGGAAACCTTGGATCAAGTCCTGGCGGAGCAGGTTCAGGCGCCTTCGGGACAGCAAGCGGAGGTCGCGCTGGCGGTAATGGCGGTAATGGTCAAGTAAAAATTTCCTATACAGTTAGTGTACCAGACGCTCCAATTATTGGAATAGCAACGGCTTCTGGAATTAGTGGGCAAGCATTAGTTTCTTTTACTGCTCCTGCTTTTAGTGGGAACTCCGTAATTACATCCTATACCGCAACATCTAATCCAGGTGGACTTACAGGGACTTTAAATCAAGCAGGAAGTGGAGTGATAACAGTTTCTGGGTTAACTAATGGAACTGCTTACACCTTTACTGTAAAGGCAACAAACAGTGTGGGTCAAAGTGCTGCAAGTGCAGCTTCAAATGAAGCAACTCCAGTAAAAACCAGTCAAGACATTACTTTTAGTGCTTTGCCTTCTAAAACAGTAGGCGATGCTGACTTTAATCCAGGAGCAACAGCCAGTTCTGGTTTGACTGTTTCTTATGTTAGTAGCAACACAGCAGTTGCCACCATAGTTAATGGATTGATACGTATTGTTGGTGCTGGTACTTCTACTATTACTGCTTCTCAAGTAGGCGATACGAACTACAATGCAGCTCTTTCAGTTAATCAAAGTTTAACGGTATCAAAATCCAACCAAAGCATTACTTTTAGTGCCTTGCCTACTAAAACCTTTGGTGATACTGATTTTAACCCAGGAGCAACAGCCAGTTCTGGTTTGACTGTTTCTTATGTTAGTAGCAACACAGCAGTTGCCACCATAGTTAATGGATTGATACGTATTGTTGGTGCTGGTACTTCTACTATTACTGCTTCTCAAGTAGGCGATACGAACTACAATGCAGCTCTTTCAGTTAATCAAAGTTTAACGGTATCAAAATCCAACCAAAGCATTACTTTTAGTGCCTTGCCTTCTAAAACAGTAGGTGATATTGACTTTAACCCAGGAGCAACAGCCAGTTCTGGTTTAACTGTTTCTTATGTTAGTAACAACACAGCAGTAGCAACCATAGTTAATGGATTGATACGTATTGTTGGCGCTGGTACTGCTACTATTACTGCTTCTCAAGTGGGCGATACGAACTACAATGCAGCTCTTTCAGTTAATCAAAGTTTAACGGTATCAAAATCCAACCAAAGCATTACTTTTAGTGCCTTGCCTTCTAAAACAGTAGGTGATATTGACTTTAACCCAGGAGCAACAGCCAGTTCTGGTTTAACTGTTTCTTATGTTAGTAACAACACAGCAGTAGCAACCATAGTTAATGGATTGATACGTATTGTTGGCGCTGGTACT
>NZ_WAEM01000010.1 GCF_008806775.1 Flavobacterium luteum | reverse complement strand
ACTGATCCTGCAACTGTGGTTGGACTAACTGTTACTGTTGTTACTACTGAATTTGCTGCTGCACAACTTCCACTTTGAACTACTGCTCTAAATTGGGTGGTCGCTGTTAAAGCTCCACAGGTATAGGTAGCAGCGGTATTGGCTATATCGGTCCATGTTGAAAACGGACTTACTGCTGATTGCCATTTGCTAATTGTTCCTGTGTGTCCTGACAAAGTCAATAAGGCACTCGTGCTTCCGGAACAAATCGTTGTTCCGCCTGCAACTGATCCTGCAACTGTAGTTGGATCAACTGTTACTGTTGTTACTACTGAATTTGCTGCTGCACAACTTCCGCTTTGAACTACTGCTCTAAATTGGGTAGTAGCTGTTAAAGCTCCAGAGGTATAGGTAGCAGCGGTATTGGCTATATCAGTCCATGTTGAAAACGGACTTACTGCTGATTGCCACTTGCTAATTGTTCCTGTGTGTCCTGACAAAGTCAATAAGGCACTCGTGCTTCCGGAACAAATCGTTGTTCCGCCTGCAACTGATCCTGCAACTGTAGTTGGACTAACTGTTACTGTTGTTACTACTGAATTTGCTGCTGCACAACTTCCACTTTGAACTACTGCTCTAAATTGGGTGGTCGCTGTTAAAGCTCCAGAGGTATAGGTAGTAGCGGTATTGGCTATATCAGTCCATGTTGAAAACGGACTTACTGCTGATTGCCATTTGCTAATTGTTCCTGTGTGTCCTGACAAAGTCAATAAGGCACTCGTGCTTCCGGAACAAATCGTTGTTCCACCTGCAACTGATCCTGCAACTGTGGTTGGATCAACTGCTACGGTTACTGTAAATGAAGCACCGTCACACAATCCAGTAGTAGCTGTTGGTACAACGGTGTAGACTACTGTCTGGCTGCTGCTCGAATTATTAACCAAGGTACCATTAATAGTTGCCAAATCAAAACCACTACTAATTCCACTAACATTGACATTATTAGCCGCTGTCCAAGAATAACGAGTAGGTGATGGAACTAAATCTGTTCCATTGGTTGGAGCAACAGAAAAACCAACCCCAGAACAAGTCGCAACTGTTTTATTGGCTATAATCGGTCTAGGATTTATCGTTATTGTAGCTGTTGCACTATTCGCAGCAGCACATAAACCATTTGTAATTACTGCTCTATAATAAGTGGCTACTGTTAAGTTAGTCGCTGTTAAAGTAGTTGTCGTATTGGCAATAGTTGTTCCTGCAGTATTGAAGTTATCCAATGATGATTCCCAACTTGTGATTGTTCCTGTATGTCCACTTAATGTTAAACCTTTAGAGTTTGTTCCTGTACAAACTGCACCACTTCCTGCAACTGATCCACCAATGGATGCTGGCGTAACTGTAATAGTTCCTGTCCCAGTTACTGTTCCACATCCGCCTGTTAAGGTTATAGTATAATTAAATGTACCTGATGCTGTTGGTGTACCACTAATAGTAGCCACATCACCTACCCACGATCCTGTTACTCCAGCTGGTAATCCTGAGAAAGTTGCTCCTGTTGCTCCAGTTGTGGCATAGGTAATAGTTGTTATTGCTGTATTGATACATTTGGTCTGTGCATTTGTTCCAACGGCTGAACTTAAGCTTACAGTATTGTTTGCTGTAACAGTAATAGTTCCTGTAGCAGTTATTGTTCCACATCCTCCTGTCAAATCCACCGTGTAACCAAAAGTTCCGCTTTCAGTTGGTGTACCACTTATTGTAGCCAAATTACCCACCCACAATCCTGAAACTCCATCTGGCAATCCTAAGAAGGTAGCGCCTGTTGCTCCTGTTGTTACATAAGTAATAGTTGTTATAGCTGTATTGATACATTTGGTTTGCGCATCTGTTCCTACTGCTGAACTTAAACTTACAGTATTGTCTGCTGTAACAGTAAATGTTCCTGTTGCGGTTACTGTTCCACATCCTCCGGTTAAAGTCACCGTGTAGTTAAAAGTTCCACTTTCAGTTGGTATTCCATCGATGGCAGCCACATCACCCACCCAATTTCCGTAAACACCTGCTGGTAATCCAGTAAAGGTTGCGCCTGTCGCTCCTGTTGTTAGAAACTCAATATAAGTAATCCTATCGCCAATGCATAAGGTTTGATTTTTTGGTCCAGAATTTATATCTAAACTTACTGTATTGTTTGCTTTAACTGTAATAGTTCCTGCAGCAGTTACTGTTCCGCATCCACCTGTTAAGGTTATGGTATAGTTAAATGTACCTGATGCAGTTGGTGTACCGCTTATTGTAGCCAAATTAGCTGCCCACAATCCTGATACTCCTGCTGGCAATCCTGTAAAAGTAGCGTTTGTTGCTCCAGTTGTGGCATAAGTAATAGCTGTTATAGCTGTATTGATACATTTAGTTTGTGCATTTGTTCCAACGGCTGAACTTAAACTTACCGTGTTATTTGCTGTAACCGTCATCGTTACTGTATTTGATGTAGCTGGTGAGCTTGTCAAACATGGAGTAGCATTTGAAGTCATTACAACTGTAACTGTATTTCCATTTGCTAATGTTGTTGACGTATAAGTAGCACTATTGCTTCCTACATTCGTTCCATTCAATTTCCATTGATATGCTGGCGCGGTTCCTCCGTTATTAGGTGTAGCGGTAAACGTTACACTTACTCCTGAACAGATTGTAGTGGCACTTGCTGCAATACTTACACTTGCTGGTAAGTTTGGATTAACTGTCATCGTTACCGTATTTGATGTCGCTGGTGAGCTTGTCAAACATGGTGTAGCATTTGAAGTCATTACAACTGTAACTGTATTTCCATTGGTTAATGCAGTTGATGCATAAGTAGCACTATTGCTTCCTACATCTGTTCCATTCAATTTCCATTGGTACGAAGGTGCTGCACCGCCATTCGTCGGTGTAGCGGTAAACGTTACATTTGTTCCTGTACATATTGTTGTTGCACTTGCTCCAACACTTACACTCGCTGGTAAATTTGGATTTACTGTTGTTGTAATCGAATTAGATGTAGCCGTCGAGCTTGTTGCGCACGTAGCTGTGGTTGTCATCACCACCGAAACAGCATCATTATTGGCTAATGTTGTTGTGGTGTAGGTTGCGCTATTGGTTCCTGCATTCACACCGTTCAATTTCCATTGATAGCTTGGTGTTCCTCCATTGGTTGGCGTAGCGGTAAACGTAACGCTGGTTCCTGAACAAATTGTATTATCAGCATCATTAGACACCATACTTACACTCGCTGTTACATATGGATTTACAGTCGTAGTAATGGTATTGGATGTAGCTGGTGAACCAGAAACACAATTTGCATTAGAGGTCATTAACACCGTAATTTGATCATTATTTGTCAATGCAGCTGTAGTATAAGTAGCACTATTGGTTCCTACATTAATACCATTCAATTTCCATACATAAATAGGGGCACTTCCTCCATTAGTTGGAGTAGCAGTAAAGGTTACGCTGGTTCCTGAACAAATAGAGTTATCGGCATCACTAGAAGACACACTTACACTAGCAACTACATTAGGATTTACCACTGTAGAAATACTATTGGAGGTCGCTTGAGAGCCAGTCAAACAAGGTGTAGCATTAGATGTCATGACTACGGTAACTGCATCATTATTGGCTAATGTTGTCGAAGTGAATGTGGTACTATTGGTTCCAACATTGGCTCCGTTCACTTTCCATTGATAACTTGGTGCTGTTCCACCATTGGTTGGCGTAGCTGTAAAAGTGACACTAGTTCCTAAACAAAGTGAATTATCTAAATCGCTAGAGACAATACTTACACTGGCTGCCAAAATAGGATTGACAGTGTTCGTAATCGTATTAGAGGTAGCTGGCGAACCAGTAGCACAAGTAGCTGTCGATGTCATAACAACTGAAACAACGTCATTATTGGCTAAACTAGTTGTGGCATAGGTAATACTGTTGGTTCCAACATTAGTACCATTTACTTTCCATTGGTAACTTGGTGTTCCTCCATTAGTTGTCGAAGCGGTAAACGTGACGCTACTGCCTGAACAAAAAGTATTGTCGATATCACTTGACGCTATACTTACACTCGCTGGTAAATTTGGATTTACAGTCAGCGTAACCGCACTAGAAGTGGCAGTTGGACTACATGTTCCAGTAATCACCACATTATAACTTCCAGCATCAGCCGCAATAGGATTCGTTAAAGTAAGAGTTGCAGTACCTTGACCGCTAATGACTCCTCCATTTGTAACGGCTACACCTGCTTTTCTCCAAGAATACGTTAATCCTGCTCCTGTAGCAGTAACGCTTATCGTTCTTATACCATTTCCTGCACATACTGCAGCCGGTGCTGCAGGTTGTACGGTTATAGCTGGAGCCGTATTTACAGTGGTTACAATGGCACTAGATATATTACTACACCCGATGGCATCAGTAGTTTCTACATAAAAATTGTTAACTCCTGCTGGCGGGGTCATAGTAATAGCCGCATTTTCATTGTTGGTTCCTGTAGCCGTAATGACTTCAGTAGTAGTTGGTCCCACAAGAACAGAAGTATACACCCCTGGATTTGTAATGGTAAGGGTCCAGTTGTCTAATCTTCCCGTTGTGCTGCCACTGGTATCAAAAACCTTTATTGACCAAGTTCCATTGATTGTCGCGCCATTCAAAGCTAAAGAGCCAATATTAGCGGTGCTATAACTTCCATTATTGGAACCACTCTGAGTATTTGTCGCAGGAATTGTTGAAATACCTCCTTCAGGAGCATACGTATTGGTAAAAGGAGCTGTATTGTTACCTGTTGAGCCTATGACATTAGTAGCACTCGTTCTAATAATGGTATTGGTATAATTATCACCACTACCACCATTATTTGCAGTCAACAACATTCCTCTTGTTCCAGAAGGGTCAACAAGATACACATCTAATTCCTGAACACTAGTATGACTAATACTAAATTGAACTGATATTACAGAAGCGCTACTTACTGTTGCCGCAGTAGCATCTGAAAGAGCAATTGTTGAATTTGCTGATGTAGAAACTGAATTACTACTATTGTTTGGAATATTTACTCCTGTATTATTAACACCTGTAAACACCTTATTTGGACTCCCCCCTGAAATAGTTGCTACAATATCAACCGCTGTTCCGCTACATACCGTGGCAGAGGCAGGAGTTACAGATAATGTAGGTGCTGGTGATGAAATTACTGTAAATGTACCATCAACATAAGTAATTGTGTAATTGGATAAACCTGTTCCTACTGCTGCAGAAGGTGTTATAGCATACGTTCCTGATACTGTTGCAGTTGATGATGCGGTGCTAGATGAAGATACTGTAGTCACAACATCTGAATTTTTTAATCCTGCGGATAAAAATTCGTCTCCAAAGAACACAACATTAGCACCGAAACATTTCGATTGATCTTGAGCGGTTACCGTTAATGCGGCTTTAGTTACTGTTGTAGTACCACTTACATAGGTAATTGTATAATTGGCAGCAGCAAAAGTTCCTCCTGTGGCTGCTGAAGGCACAACAGCACTAGCATAAGTCCCAACTACAGTAGTTGCTGAGGCTCCCGAGCCATAGTTTAAAGTGACACTACCTACTGTTTCGCTTCCTACTAACCCACTTGTGGTAAATAAGATTGAACCTGTTTCTGGAGTCGTTATTACATCACCATACACTTTACTCACATCAGTAGCAGTTATCGTTAATGCTTTAGTTGCTACTGTTCCCGAATAATTAGAATACGTTATTGTATAGTTACTTGCTAAAAACCCTCCTGTTCCTGTTGCTAAAGATGGCGTTACCGCATAGGCAGTTCCCGCAGCCGTAGTGGCTGATAAACCGTTAGCATTTGGCGTAAGCGTAACACTAGTTAGTGCTTGTCCAGATGGCAATGTTCCGGTAACCGTAAAATTAGAGGTACTAGTACCTGTAGTTAATGCAGTACCATAAATTTTTGAAGGCCCTGTCGCGGTTACAGTAATTGCTAAAGTCGTAACCGTTAAAGTTCCTGTACTGTAGGTAATGGTATAATTGTTTATTGAAAAAGTTCCTCCTGTAGCAGCGCTTGGCGTTATAACTGAAGTATTTCCTACAGCATCTGTAGCTGCAAGTGCTCCTGTTCCGTAAGATAGCGTAACACTACCAATGGTTTCTCCATTTTTTAGAGAACCACTTGTAATCGTGTAGGCTGTTGAACCTGATACCAGTGTACTTTTTACAGTACCATACGTTTTATTTGCATTTGATGCTGTAAGTGTCAATGTTGCCTTATTAATAGTAAAAGCCGTTTCTGCAGAAGTAACAGCATTGTAAACACCATCAATACTAGCTGCAACGGCAACTTTAACAGTATAACTACCTGCTACTGTTGGCAAGGTAGCACTTGGTCCATACACTGTACTTCCTGATCCAGAATAGCTGTAGGTATAAGTACTTCCTGTTCCTGAATTAGTAGCTGTGTTAGGTCCTTGTGATAAACCCGTATACGTATAAGTTCCAATAGTAGCTGAGATTGTTGGTGTAGTTTTATTGTTGATGACAATGGTTCCATTCGCTCCAACAAAACTGTAGTTGGCAGCACTAAGACCTGAAACGTTTGGAGTAATAGTTACTCCTGCAGTACCTAATGCCGTAGTTGTGGTATAGGTTGTGGTATAAGTCGCAGCTCCACTGATAACAGAGGCTGTTTCTCCATTTAGGAAACCACTAGCCGTATAAGTACCTGCTCCTGTTACTGAAGCCACAGTAACGCCAAAGGAAACTGCATTATTATTTGCGGTAATGGTCAGCACCGCTTTACCAATAGTAAAGGCTGTTGGCGTTGAACTCGCTGTAGCATAATTCCCATCAGCTGCAACTGTTGCTGTAACCGTATAACTTCCTACGGCTTTTGGAGGTGTTGCGCTAGCTGTATATGAAGTACCCGAAACCCCTACATAACTGTAGGTATAAGTAGCTCCTGTTCCTGTATTGGTAGCCGAGTTAGGCCCTTGTGATACACCCGTATAGGTATAACTCCCAATTATTGGAGTTACTATTGGAGTCGCATTATCGATGGTAATCGTTCCATTAGCAACAGTACCAAAACTGTAATTGGCAGCCGTCAATCCAGAAATGTTTGGAGTAATTGTAACTCCTGGAGTCCCTGCATTGGTTGTTGCAGTATAAGTAGTAGTGTAGGTTACGGTACCACTGATAACAGAAGCAGTTTCACCATTTACAAGACCAGAGGCGGTATAAGTCCCAGCACTTAGTACTGATACTACTGCCGTTTTAAAACTTACAGATTGATCATTTGCTGTTATCGTTAAAAGTGCTTTAGTAATCGTTAAAGTAACCGCTGTTCTAGTAGTGCTCGTGCAATCTAAGGAAGGGGTTCTAGCAGCCGCATAAAAAGTATACGTCCCAACATTAACTGCCGTTGGAATATAGGTAGTGCTTCCAGATAATAATGGACTACCACCTGTAGCATCTTGATACCAATCGATAGTTTGAGAGGCTTGTGGCGTTGCTGAAATACTGGTGGTATTGGCAATACCTGTATAAGTTTTTGTATTATTAGTAGCTGTAGGTGCCGCTGGATTCGCATTGATTACAAAATCAGTAGCGGTACGACATCCCGGTAAGGACGAACATTCGGCATAAAAAGTAGTTGTTCCTGGAGTATTGGTATTCACTAAAGAAGAACCTACAACACCAACTGGATTAAAAGAAGAACCAGAACCTATAGCAGTACCACCGGATGATGCTGTATACCAATTAAGCGTTCCTGGTAAACCATAAGTAACTTCAATAGTAATATCATCCACTTCTCCAGAATATTGTACATAGTAAAGAACGGCTGTATTTTTTACAGATAAGGCCACTCCGAAATTAGCATTATTAATGTCAGCCGCAGTCCAGCTGGTACCCCACAAATCTATTGGGCTACCATAAGTAGAAGCCTGTTCGGTTTGAGGCCATGCTGCTCCTGTGTTTGCTTTATTGTCTCCAACAACAGTTCCTGCTTTAACTAATTTTACTTCGTTATCCTTTAATTGTGTTACAGTGACAATATTACTTGCATATTTATTTATAGTAACATTAATTCCTTGAATAATTGCATTAGAAGGAATGGCAAAGGAATGATTGGATGACATAAGATAATTACTCACTTTTCCGGCATCAGCCAGCGTTATACTAGCAGTAGTAGCATTATTAGTCAAAGCGTTTGAAGGATTACTCCAAGCAACATTTCCGATACTAGTAGTATTAACTACTGCTCCTGGATTTTTTACACCCCCTAAAATAGGTGCTGAAATACAAGTGACAGAGGATGTCAATGCACCACTACCACCTGGACAAATAGATACACCAGTTGTGGCAGGCGAGGTCGTTACCGTTAAGGTTCCTGAAACATAACTGATGGTATAATTACCTAATCCTGTTCCAGTAGCATTTGAGGCAGCAATTGTATAAGATCCCAAGGCAGCTGATGAAATAGTTCCTGTACTTGTAAGGGTGACGCTACTAAGTGTAAGGCCACTTTCTTGGGAACTGGTCGTAAACTCATTTCCTGCAAAGGTATAGGTAGATCCCAAACATTTGTTGATATTGTTGGCATAAATGGTGATTGCTTTTGCAGTAATGTTGGCTGACAAACCTGTTGGCTGTGTCACTGTATAGTTCCCTGCATCGGTTCCACTTAAACTGAATCCGCTAGCAGTTACGGCAATGCCTGTACCTACATTTGCTGAAACAAATGTACCTGCATCAACTGAATTATTGATAGAAACTGCATCAGGAGAAACCACCCCTGTTAGTGTAGCTAAATCTGAATTGATCGTAGCAGCAGTAGTACCATCATACACTTTATTAGTGGCAAATGTATTACTAATGGTTAGTGCTTTTTGACCTATTGTAAATGCTGTTGCGGAAGAACTCGCTGACTTATAATTTCCGTTCGCTGCAACAGTAGCTGTTGCGGTATACGTTCCTGCTTTGGATGGTGCTGTGGCACTCTCTGCATATACGGTTGGAGGTACTCCAGCATAACTGTAGGTATAACTTGTTCCTGTTCCTGTATTCGTGGCAGCATTTGGCCCTTGAGCCGAACCTGAATAGGTATAGGTACCAACTGTTACCGTAACTGTAGGTGTTGTTCTTGTATCGTTAGTAACAGTTACTATACCTGTTGAAGTAAAATAAGTATTATCTTTATTTGTTGCTGCAGACGTAGATGAACCCCAGGTACCACTGGTACCTAATCCGTTCAATGTTAAAGAACCAACAGTTACATTTGAAACGACATTGGCTTTGGCTCCGCTTGAAATTGTTAAGGATCCAGTAGTTGCGCCAAGGGCAGTAGTACTATTTATACCTAATATTCCCGCACTTACAGTAGTTCCACCAGAATAGGTATTGGCACCGGATAAAGTCCAAGTTCCTGCCCCATTTTTAGTAAGAGCTCCTGCAGCTATTCCTATACTACCCGACATTGTTCCTGTTCCTGCTCCGTCTAATGTTAAATTGTAAGTTCCTGAAACAGCACCGCTGCAGGTTAAGCTTCCAGAGGAAGTAGCTGTTATGGTACTCGCAGATCCTAAAGTAATCGCTCCATTAAAAGTAGCTGATCCACCGGTATTGGTTAAAGCTCCCGCTGGGGATGCTGTTAATCCCGTTCCATTAATCGTTACTGCTTCAGGGGTTGATGAAGTGTCAATAGAATTTCCATTCAAATCTAAAACAGCACCTGCGGCAATTGTAGTTCCTGAAACATTAGACCCTAACGGACCTCTATCGGGAGTATTACCCGTAACCCCAACACCTAATTTTAAGGTACCAGCGCTTATGGTTGTAGCACCATTATAATAGTTTACAGTATTGATGGTCCAAGTTCCTGTTCCTATTTTTGTTAATCCTCCTGTTCCTGTAGTTAATGTAGCTGAAAAAGAACCTCCTGTTGTTCCGCCTAAAGTAAGTGTAAAACCAGCACCTGTCATTTGTCCCGTATTGCTAATTGCTATTGAGCCTGTTTCGCCTACAATACTGCTGTTACTTCCTAATACAATAGCTCCAGAATAAGTGGCTCCGGTTAACGAACTGTTTGTTATGGCTCCTAAACTACTAACTCCTGTACCATTAATGGTGGTACTTTTAGCAGCCGTAAGCGTAAATCCTTTTAAGTCTAATGCACCACCATTTGAAACGGTTACAATTCCGTTTACAGACCCTAACGCAGTAGTGCTTCCTAGTTTTAAAGTTCCTTCTGATATCAGGGTAGGCCCTCCATAAGTACTATTCCCTGATACTGTCCAAGTTCCCGTTCCCGTTTTAGTAATACCGTTTGAATTAGTAGTAAAAGCTCCGGCAATACTTCCTGTTCCTGTTCCGCCAATGGTTAAAATAAAAGAGTCAGCAGTTAAAGCACCCGTATTCGTCAAGTTGATATCGCCCGCATTAGTAATAATACTAGCAGCGGCGGAAGGTAATGTAATTAATCCGATATAGTTGGAGGCGGTGTTTGAACTGTTTGTTAAAGCTCCGCCACTTGCTATTCCTGAACCATTTAATGACAATGCTTCTGTGGCTGCACTAGTCAACGAAAAACCATTTAAATCAAGAGCAGCACCACTAGAAACAGTGGTTCCTGTACCTGTGGTTCCTAATGGACCAGCAGTACTAACCGTTGAAGAAACTCCTAAAGCCAAGGTTCCTACACTAACTGTTGTAAGTCCTGAATAGGTATTGGCTCCTGATAATACCATTGTACCAGCGCCCGCTTTGGTAATACCCGCTGCAGTACTAATGATACCGCTTACTGTTAAATCAGCAGCTGCTGTTCCATCATCTGCTACAGTAAATGTTCTGGTAGTAGTACTTAACGATACCGGACATGAGATGGTTGCACCTGCTGTACCTCCTGTATTGTCGGTTACGGTTACGTTACCTCCCAGTGTTAGTGTAGATGCTCCTGTAATACTAGCACCCGTTACCGCACAACCACCTTCTAATGCAGTAGCAGTAGCGGTGACCGCATGACCTAATGAAAACGCTGCAGCAGATTTTACTGACAATGAAGCTATGGTCAAGGCTCTACCTGTTGTAGTTTTACCTCCCGAAATGGTGAGATTATTAAATGTTGTAAAAATTGTAGCTGGTAAGGTATTCGTTGCTGTAAACTCTACAGCTCCTATTCCTTGCGTCCACGTACCAATACCAGTACCAACCGTTAAGGCACCTCCAAGACGAAGTGTTCCCCCAAGAGTCATTGTAATAGTTCCTGTAGCACCGGTTACAGAACCTCCTAGCTGCAAACTTCCAGCAATAAGTGTTGAACCACTCGTGAAAGTGATAATTCCTGTACTTCCTGTAATATTATTTCCAAGCACTACGGCTCCTGAAACAGTAAGAGTTGAAGAACCTGAAAAGGTTAGCGTCCCTGCCCCTGCAGTCCCTAGCCTACCCAACTGAATGCTGGTACAGGCGGAAGTTACATTGACCGTGACTGTGAATCCTCTTTCGATATAAACTACATCTCCAGCAACAGGTGCTGAGAATCCAGCTGTTCCTCCGCTAGTATCAGACCAGGTGGATGTAGCGTTCCAATTACCGGTCGCAACCGAGTACCGATTTGCACTAAAGGAAGATTCGGCAAAAAATAAGGTCAATGCTAAAAAGAAGAACTGTACTATTTTTTTATTTGAAAGTGTTGTTTTCATAATAATAATTTTTGGTCTTTGTAATTTATTGTGTTGGTGTATTGTTAATGTAAAATTATTTTCGTTGCAAATTTAATTTGCGAATTAAAAAATGAATAATTATTTAGATGATCGGCTCAAAAAATTGATAAAATGCCTTATTTATAAAATTTTATGATTTTCATCGATTATTCGTTTCTTTATAATGCGTTTTATAGTCGACGAATCGATGAAATGCACCTGTATTAATATTATTGCTAGTAATGGTAACTATGACAACAGAAACTATAGCTATTATTGACCAAACGGCTACATTCCAGCTTTCTGAAACATTAGAATAATAAGTGGTTTGGGCAAAGTTGCTTACAATAAAAAATAAGTTTACCAATTTAAAGTATGTTATAAAGGATTATGATTGAAAATCTTTTTTGTAACTATTGAACCATCTTCAGTACTAATCTTCACAATTAAAAATTCTACTGTTGAAGCAATAAATAATTTAATTTCTGAGGTATCACTAACATTTTGAAATGCAATTGGTTTTCCGTTAAAATCATAAACTACAACATTTGATATAGCTTTAGTTCCTGGTTTAATGATTAAATCTTGATTTTGCTTGAATACTTGCAATGATTTATTTACAAAAACAGTTTGTTGAAAGGCTAATGCATTTTGATACACTATTTCAAACCTATTATTAAAAGTTCCAACATTTGAAGAAAATAAGTATGGCCCAGATTTTAAATCATGAATCGTGTTAGTCAATTTATCCTTAATGAAAATCTCTTGATCTAAAAACAAACCTGTTAAATAATATATATCGATCGAATATTCACCTGCTGTAGCAATTTTAAAAACTACTGGTACAACATCACTTACGACAAATGCAGGGCGCCCTTGAATAGCGTATGGGGAATCATCAATAGTACTACACAAATAATACTTGAGGTTGATGTTTAGCCCATCTATTCCTCTGTCAACACCGAGAGTTGCTTCACTGGTGTAACCAACAGCCATTTGACTGAAATAACCTAAATTATTTGTTAGGTTTAACCAATACATGCTTGGTTCTTCAAACTTTAATTTAGAGGCATTAAAGGTTTGACTTTTACATTCTTTATATATTGGACTACAAAATAAGTTTTTACTAAATCCAACGTTGATAAAAAATAATGAGATATTAAAAATTAAAAATGTTTTAAGGTTTGAATTAAATAGTATTTTTTCCATAAGTTCTAGTTTTTGAATTTTGTGATTTCTTTAAAACTCAATCTAATTATTATTAGTTAATCGAGTTTTAGATTGGTTAATATTATATTCTAATTTCACTGTAAAACTAATTTTTTAATTATTTGAGAAAATTTTAATTCGTTTAAACGCATAAAAGTGTAGACGAATGTTTATTAGTCGTAGATAAGCTGCACTTTATCGGTATTATTATTTTACCTATTAATATATTATGCTGCTGTAGTTATTTTAAATATCTTGAGATTTTAACCTAAAAAAATTAAGCTACATTAAATAGCTTTACTATCTAAAATTAAACTGCAATGGTTAAACTTATCAATGCTTATGATTCAATATAACTCGTTCGATGTTATTAGTTTTTTTATTCATAGTAATTCTTAATTCAAGTGATTTTTTTAAAACTAGTATAGAGAATAAGAAAGATTTAATCAAAAACGATTATAGAAAAGCCTATAATTCTGTTAATAATATTAAAAAATTTATGGTGTAGTAAATGCTAGTTCCTATAAAAATGGAAACTCAGTTTTTATGGATGCAGTTTCTAAATATATAGTCAATTTGGACTTGACCCAAATGCCGATAGAAAAGTAGTTATAGATAAGATATGGCTGCATTAAGTAAAAGCGGTTTTGGAGGGTTCTTGAGTCTACTTTTTGGAAAATAAATAATTCGAGTATTAAATAAATTAAAAAATTCAGTTGATTGTTTGGCTTTTTTTGTGTTAAATAAAAAGCCATTTAAAAATATTACTAATAGTTTTTATAACTTTATAGAAATGAAATAGAAATGAAAAAAGGAATTCTCATTATAATAATAGGGATATTTATTTTTAGTTGTTCTGCAAAAAAATCTAATATTGTAGCAGGTATAAAAGCCAAATCATCTGTAAGTGATACAATACGAATTGCAAATGATTCATTAGAATATGAAATTATAATTATAGATTCAGGTTTTAATACTTGGTTAAATGGAACTGCTAGACCAAGAGGGTACTACTCCATTTCTTATTTAGAAAATAGAAATTATCTTTATGTTACGGAATGGAATAATCGAGTTTCAGACCCTTTAAGGTACGATCATAATTTATATGAAATGAGAATTGAGTATCAACCCAATATTAATTATGGATATGAAGTAAACTATTTACTTTATAATTACTTTCTTTATTTTGAGAATCAATACAAACAGAACTTGAGAAGGTTTTAAAAAAAATAAAGTTTTATATTTGTAAGGAATTAATACAATATGCAAGGATTAAAAACACGTTGGGGAATTGAATCTAATTTTCAACTGATTATTATCTTTATTGTTTTTGCAATAACAGGATCAGCTTCTGCGTGGTTGTCTAAACCCTTTTGCCTTTTGCTAGGTATTAACAATGAAGATTTAGGTTTTTGGTTTACACCTACAAGACTACTAATGATTTTTCCTATTTATCAAATATTACTTGTACTTATTGGTTCTTTGTTTGGCCAATTTAATTTTTTTTGGGCCTTCGAAAAAAAAATGTTGCGAGGAATGAAACTTGGATTCTTGCTTCCTAAAGATGCAAATCAAGAAAATAAATAGAATTTATATTTCGTCTTTTCTTAAAAGATATTTATAAATCCAAGTTAAGGTAAATGACGGAATAAAATCAGTAAACGGAATAATTTCTTCTACGAAAGTTAGAATCCCAGCTAGTTTCCCTACCTTACCTTTGTACATCTTAGTCATTAAAAACCCTGACAAAGGCGCCCAAATTACATCAGAAAATTCACCAAGCAATGGTATAGAGAATGATAACATTCCTATACCATCAAATGATAAACCTAAAATTAAATCACGGTTTATAGTATTCGTCTTAACTTGGTTTTGTAATTCTTCTGACATCTATTTCTATAGTTTTCTGAAAAGTATACAAAACCAATGCCAATTATTTATCGGTCTTAATCATATTAAAGAAATCATTTCGATTTTCTTTCTCATCAAAAATTCCTCCGTATTGAATAGTAGAAGTATAACTAGACTCATCTTTAATACCTCGACTTGAAACACAGAGATGCTTTGCTTCCATCACAACAATTACATTATCGGTTTCTAATACTGATTTCAAATCATTGAAAATTTGCATAATTAATCGCTCTTGCACTTGTGGTCTTCTAGAATAATAATCTACAATTCTATTTAATTTAGACAAACCTATAACCTTTCCACTAGAAACATAGCCTATATGGGCTTTACCAACTATTGGTAAAAAATGATGCTCACAGGTTGAATTGAAATTAATATTTGCTTCAACTAACATTTTATCATAATGATAACTATTATCAAAAACAGAAATTTTAGGCTTATTCTTAGGATCTAAACCACTGAAAATTTCTTGAACAAACATTTTTGCCACACGATGCGGAGTTCCTTTTAAACTATCATCAGTCATGTCAAGTCCCAATTCTTCCATTATGGAATGAAAATGTTTTTCAATAACTGTCATTTTTTGATTATCGGATTTTAAGAATGCATCTGGTCGCATAGGCGTTTCTGCAGATGTCATATGGTGTTGATCTCCTAAAATTTCAAATAATTCTTTATCTGTTAGTATGCTCATGTTTATTTTTCAGTTTAGATTGAAATTTGTTTCTTAATTTTTCTATTTTAGGGGTAATTATATAGCTGCAATACCCTTGCGAATTATTTTGATTGTAATAGTTTTGATGATATGCTTCGGCATTAAAGAAAGTAGAGGCTTCACTCACTTTAGTAACTATGGGATTACCAAATGTAAGTTTGTTGTTTAGTAAATCAATATAATTTAGAGTAATTATTTTTTGATTTTCATTGGTATAAAAAACTTCACTTCTGTATTGGGTACCTATATCATTTCCCTGACGATTTAAAGTAGTTGGATCATGAGTGGCAAAAAAAACTTCTAATAACTCCTCGAAAGTTATTATTTTAGAGTCAAAACTTATTTTTATTGCTTCGGCATGACCGGTTGTTCCCTTACAAATTTCGCTGTAAGTTGGGTTTGAAGTTTCTCCCCCAATATAACCAGGCGTAACAGTTAAAACCCCGCTAAGTTCTAAAAAAACAGCCTCAGTACACCAAAAACAACCTCCAGCAAAAATAGCCGATTCTTGAATTTCTTGATTAATGGTTGCTAAATTGGAAATGGTAGTCATTATAAAAATCAATATTTATTTTGTTTAACAAATTTACAATAAAATTAAACACGATCTTAATTTTTGATAATATTTTTTTCTTACTTTGATATAAAGAATACTTATATACATATCGATTGATTTAAATTCATGTTGCTTACACTATATTTATTAAAAACTTTGTTTCTTTGTGTAAACCATATTTTTAAATGATACAAGCAAAAAACATACATAAATATTACGATCAATTGCATGTTCTAAAAGGAGTAGATTTAAATATTAAAAAAGGGGAAATTGTTTCTATCGTTGGAGCGTCTGGAGCGGGAAAAACAACTTTATTGCACATTTTAGGAACATTAGACCAACCTACATTACAAGATGGAATAGAATTATTAATTAATGGTGAGGACGTTCTTAAAATGAATGACAAAACCCTTTCTCGGTTTAGAAATTTAAACTTAGGATTTATTTTTCAATTTCATCAGCTTTTACCTGAATTTACAGCACTAGAAAACGTGTGTATCCCCGCTTATATCTCCGGAAAAAGCAGTACCGAAACAGAAACTGAAGCCAAAAAAATATTATCCTATTTAGGTTTGTCTGATAGAATACATCACAAACCCAATGAACTGTCTGGTGGTGAACAGCAACGCGTTGCCGTTGCAAGAGCGTTAATAAATACTCCTTCGATAATTTTTGCCGACGAACCTTCAGGCAATTTAGACAAAGCATCTGCAGAAAATCTACACCAATTGTTCTTTAAATTACGGGATGAGTTTGATCAAACCTTTGTTATTGTTACCCATAATGAGGAATTAGCAAATATGGCTGATAGAAAACTAATTATGGTTGATGGATTGATTTCAAACAGGTAAACCAAATGCTGCTAATTATTTTATCATGGATTTATATTCTCTTTACCACAATCAATTTGGGTTTTGGTTTTGATAAAATTGTTGGTTTAAAAAACACAAATTTTATAGTCACCTCTATTTTAGGGCTGTTTTCGGTAACTGTTTTAGCAAGTATTTGGGCTATTTTCGGAAGAATAAATTTTGAATTTTACATTTTTATTTTAATAATTAATTGCTCTATATTCCTAAAATATAGAACATTAATTCTATCATCTTATAGGACATTTTTTAATGAACTGAAACTTCTAGATACATTTTTGAAGTTTTTTTTAACTGTTAGTTTTTTTTTAATAGTTGCACAATGCGCTTCGATACCATATGTAATTGATAATGAATCTTACTACATTCAAACTATTAAATGGTTAAATGAATACGGATTTGTAAAAGGTTTGGCCAATTTACATTTATTTTTAGGACAACAAAGCGGTTGGCATATTACACAAAGTGCATTTAATTTTTCGTTTTTGTACAAAAATTTCAATGATTTAAGTGGCTTTTGTTTGCTGTTGGGAAACATTTTTGCCGTTCAAAAGTTAAACGAATATTACAAATCTCAAAACAAAACGTATCTAATTATTGGATTACTTCCATTAGTCAATATATTTTTCTTTCAATTTATTAGCGCACCATCTCCAGACATAGCCGTATATATATTTTCATTTATTATTTGTTTTTATTTTTTAGAAAATTATAAAAAAACCTCTATTGAAACGTTTAATTTATTAGTGATATTAATTCTATTTTTACTATATATTAAAAATACTACACTTACTTTTGTTCTAATTCCAATATTATTATTTTTCAGAAATTTTGAATACATTTCTAAAAAACTTTTTTTTTCATTCTCAATTTCATTAATAGTTTTGGTTCTTTTTTTTACTAAGAATATCATCGTTTGTGGATCTCTCATTTTTCCATCAAAATTGCCTCCGTTTTTTGTTTTAGATTATACTATTTCAGATACTGTTGAAACGCTATATTATAAACAACTAAAAAATTATTATGGCTATTTTCTAAGTGATGAACAATTCAATACAATGTCTACTTTTGATTTATTTTTAAACTGGTTGTCGTTGCCTAAATTAAATGGTTTGTTTAATAAATTAAGTGTACTTTTAATAGTGATTTGTCCTTTTTTAATATATAAATTTCAAAATAAAAAAGCACTTTGGATTCTTTATGTAATGATGATAATTCAACTTTGTATACTTTTCTCAACATCACCACAGTATCGCTTTTTCATGAATTTTGTACTTTTTTTCTCGCTGTTTTGTGTTGCCTGTTTTATTAATCGTAGAAAATTTATTACCCTAATGTTATTGATTTCATTAATTCCGATGATAATAATTGTATTTATTCCAATAAATTTAAATCGTTTTTCCAATCACAAGTTTATGTTAGAAATGAGTACTTTTTCTTTTAAGAATGCTATCTATCCATATAAAAACACAAAATACAACACGCAATATGAAAAAATAAAAACAGGTAACTTAAACTTTAATTCTCCCATAGAGAATGATTTTTTTTGGGGATGCGGAGATGGTGATTTACCTTGCGTTAACAAAGAACAAATTAGCTTTTACGAGAAATATTATAATATAAAGCCTCAAATGCGTACTTCGAATTTGAAAGATGGATTTTATACTAAAAAAGTAAATCCAAATGAATTGTAAAGAGTTAAAATCATTCTTAGACGAAAAAGTAATTTTATACAACAACCCTTATTTTATTGAGAGTGATCCTGTGCAAATTCCACATCTATTTACTCAAAAAGAAGATATTGAGATTGCAGGCTTTTTGAGCGCAACCATTGCTTGGGGCAATCGTAAAATGATTATAAAAAATGCACATAAAATGATCAATCTAATGGGGAATGCACCCTATGATTTTGTGATGTCACACAGCGAAAATGATTTAGAACGTCTGGAACAATTTGTGCATCGAACTTTTAATGGTGGTGATTTTTTTACTTTCACAAAAGGATTACAAAACATTTATAAAAATCATAATGGCCTTGAGAAGGTTTTTGCTCTAAATCAGGGAACTGACAATTTACAGAAAAGTATACACGAATTTAAAAAACTATTTTTTGAAATTCCGCATCAAAACCGTACCCAAAAACACATTTCCGACCCTCTAAACAATTCAGCAGCAAAACGTATCAACATGTTTTTGCGCTGGATGGTTCGACAAGACAATAAAGGAGTCGACTTAGGCATTTGGAAATCTATTTCGCCATCTCTACTCTCCTGCCCTTTGGATGTCCACTCTGGTAATGTTGCCCGAAAATTAGGATTGCTAAACCGAAAACAAAACGACGGAAAGGCACTTGCCGAATTAGATAAAAATCTTAGACATCTTGACCCAATAGACCCTGTAAAATATGATTTTGCCTTATTTGGATTAGGTGTTTTCGAAGGCTTTTAAAAACAGTTTTTCATTTTAGAATTGTAATTTGGCTAATTCTCGAGTATAGATTAGAAAAGTTATTATTTTAAATATTATGCTATAATTTTCAATTACAAATTCAGCTAAAAACTTTGATATTTCTTAAATTCAAACTAAATTGCATGTCATTAAATTGTTATTTATATGAATAATAACTCTTATTGTACATAATTCATAAAACTGAATTTTAAAATACCACAAAAATCAATAAAATGAAATTAAAACCAATGGAACCCATTAGAGTCTTCCCTAATGAAGAATTTAAGGAGATTGTTTTTGAAGATAAACTAAAACTTCGCTATGCCATTTCCAACAAAGGAAGAATGATAAGCTTTAAGAAAGATATGAAATTTGCTCGTTTGCTAAAAGGAAGTAGTGTTGATGGTTATAAAGTATTTAAATACAAAAAATTCAACAACGGAAAAATAACCAACAAACATTACTTTTATTGCAAACTTATTGCAGAATATTTTATTCCTAAAACGGCAGAAGACCAAACTTATGTTTTGCATTTAGATCGAAAACGCGATAATGACGACTACAGAAACCTAAAATGGGCTACACGAGAGGAAATGATTGAACACAGTAATCGAAGTCCTCATGTTCTTCAAGCCAGAAAAAATTTATTAGAACATAATTTAAAGTCTAACGGAGCAAAATTGACTGTAACAAAAGTAATGCTAATAAAAAAATTACTTTCAAAACCAGAACAAAAAACAAGACTTAAAATGATTGCAAAGCAATTTGGAGTGAGTGAAATGCAAATTCGACGCATAAAAAGCGGGGAGAATTGGGGGCATATAAATGTATGAATTTTTAGTTCTTTGATTAAACCATACTGGTAATTAGATTTACTTTAAATTTTAAAAACTAGCCGATTTTATCATCTCAGTAAAATTAAATTTCTTAGATTTATACTTTACAAAAAATAATTAACACTACTAAACTTAAAATACATGAAAATAGCACTTTTTACCAATGAATTTCCACCTAATATTTACGGCGGAGCTGGTGTTCACATTGATTTTCTTAGCCAGGAATTAGCAAAATTGGGTCAAATAGAAGTGCGCTGTTTTGGAGACCAAATGGTTACATCCCAAAACATGAATGTGATAGGAATTACTTCTTCTCTTACTAAAATGGAAGATCCTAATAATGCTCACATTAAAATGTTTCATAATTTAAGTAAAAATGTAGAAATGGCTCAAGCCACTCCTGACACCGATATAATTCATTGCCATACTTGGTACAGCCATCTAGCTGGAATTTTTACTAGAGAACTTTTACAAGTGCCTTTAATATTAACCACTCATAGCTTAGAAACGCATCGCCCTTGGAAAGTTGAACAATTAGGTAACGGCTATTTTTTGTCCAGATGGATAGAGCAAAGCGCCTACAAGTTAGCCGATGGAATTATCGCCGTGAGCGAACAAATGAAAGAGGATGTTATAGAAGCTTATGGCGTTGCTAAAGAAAAAGTAACCGTAATTCATAACGGAATTGATCCAGAATTCTACAAACCAACCTTTGACAATTCTTTACTAGAAGAGTACGGAATTAATACAAATATTCCATTTGTACTATTTGTAGGTCGAATTACACGTCAAAAAGGAATTTCACAACTTATTGCTGCTGCAAAACACTTCAATAAAAATTCGCAAATAGTATTGTGTGCAGGAGCTCCTGATACTAAAGAAATTGAGCTCGAAACCGAAGCTTTGATTGCCGATTTGCGCAAAGAAAGAGACGGAGTCATATTAATTTCTGAAATGCTTCCTCGAGAGAAAATAAAAGTATTATACAGCCATGCAAGAGTATTTGCTTGCCCATCTTTATACGAGCCATTTGGCATCATTAATTTAGAAGCTATGGCATGCGAAACCCCAGTTGTAGGAAGCCATGTAGGAGGAATTCCAGAAATAATTGTTGAGGGAAGTACAGGATATTTAGTTCCTTTACAAAGCGTTTCTAGAACTGACTTTAATCCTTTGCATCCTGAGGCCTTCCAAAAAGATTTTGCTTCAAAAATTAATTTGCTTTTAGATGACGAGGCCTTGGCCACTGCAATGGGAAAAGCAGGTCGCATTCGGGTTTTACAACTATTCAGTTGGGAATCTATAGCAAAAACTACTTTCAATTATTATAAGGAAGTAATTTCAAAATTTAAAAAGGAACATGCTTAAAAATAAAATAAGAAGAAAATCTTATTATGGTACAATGGAATAATGAAAAACTAAAGTCATCGTTAATTATTTTTAATTATTATTCGTAACTTTATGTAGCAATTCATATTAGATTTTTTTAATTATTTATAGAATAATTTTTTATTTATAAATCAGATGAAGACTAATATCAAAATTATTCATTGGGTACCTAGAGTCATTTGTATCCTAGCAATCCTTTTCATTAGCGTGTTTGCATTTGACGCTTTTGAGGAAAGGCTTCCTTTTCGGCAACAACTTGCCAACTTTTTTATGCATCTAATTCCCACTTATTTTTTAATTGTATTACTAATTATTGCATGGAAAAGAGAATTTATTGGTGGAATTATTTATTTACTAATAGGTATTGTATCCAGTCCATTTATATTTTTGATTAATCATAATAGGAACCATTTTTCTATTGGCTCTTCACTAGGTATAGTTGCAATGACTACTTTTCCTTTTATTATTGCGGGAATATTATTTGTAATAAGTCATTATATGAAGAAAAAGAGACAACTATAAATCTAAACCAACTAAAATTGTCAATTGTATTGACTAACATTCATTAATTTGAAATAGCGTACCTTTGCCTAAAATAGAAATAAATGAGCACTTTCGAGCAATTCAACCTTCCAAAATCAGTACAAAAAGCAATCGATGATTTAGGGTTTACCACTCCTACTCCTATTCAGGAGAAATCATTTGCGGTGATTATGTCAGGTCGCGATATGATGGGCATTGCTCAAACGGGTACTGGTAAAACTTTTGCCTATTTGTTGCCTTTGTTGAAATTGTATAAATTTGTTCCAACCCATACTCCTAAAATTGTCATTCTAGTGCCTACACGAGAATTAGTTGTACAGGTTGTTGAAGAAGTGGAGAAACTAACCAAATACATGTCGGTTAGGACCTTAGGTATTTATGGTGGTGTAAATATCAATACCCAAAAAACAGCAGTGTATCAAGGAATCGATATTTTAGTGGGTACTCCAGGAAGAACCATGGATTTGGCTTTAGATAACGTTATTCGATTTGACGAAACCACAAAATTAGTCATTGACGAATTTGACGAGATGTTAAACTTAGGCTTCAGAGTGCAACTCACAGCTATATTAGCCATGATGCGACCAAAACGTCAAAACATATTATTTTCGGCAACGATGACAGATGAAGTTGATGCCGTTTTGAATGACTTTTTCGATTTTCCTGAAGAAGTGAGTTTAGCAGCATCGGGAACACCATTAGAAAACATCAAACAAATCACTTACGAAGTTCCTAATTTTAATACCAAAATAAATCTGCTCAAACATTTATTGTCTACTAATGAAGACATGAGTAGAGTACTTATTTTTGTTAATAACAAAAAAATATCGGACATGCTTCATGAAAGTATTGATGAAGATTTTGAAGGGCAATTTGGCGTTATCCATTCTAATAAATCTCAAAATTATCGTTTGAGTACGATGGCCTCCTTTCAAGAAGGAAATTTGCGAGGTATTATCACGACAGATATTATGGCAAGAGGTTTGGATATTTCAGATATTACTCATGTTATTAATTTTGAAATCCCTGAATATCCTGAATTGTATATGCATCGAATAGGTAGAACAGGTCGTGCCGATGCTACAGGAACAGCAATAAGCTTCTTTACTCCAAGAGAAGAAGAGTTTAAAATGGAAGCGGAAGTCTTAATGAATAAAGAATTAGTGATTGAACCATTTCCTGAAGAAGTTCCAATTTCTCTAAAACTTATTGGCCCCGAAAAAGAGAAACAGCCCATTAAATTTCTAATGAAAAAACCAAAATTAGATGGTGATGGTGCTTTTCATGATAAAGCTAAAAAGAACAAAAAAGTGAATCTGGGCGGACCCTCAAAAACCAAAAAGAAAACGCATGGCTCAGTTAATAGAAATATGTTAAAAACTAGAGACAAAAAGAGAAAGGATAAAAAATAGATTTAAAAAAAATACTACTTAAATCATAATTTTAAGATAATTTTCTATAAATTTAACATATCTAAATTTAGAACTAATTCTTGACTCACTTTTGAATATGAAAGAAACAAACTTGACATATGAAGAATTACTCGAAAAAAATAAAAAACAAGAAATTGAGATTTTTCAATTAAAAGAAATTGACAAGTCCATTACCAACTTTGAATTCTTTATTAATGAATCTCTCGATTTAATTTGTGTTGCTAGTAAAGAGGGGGTTTTTAAAGAAATTAACTCCTCCTTTCAAAACGTTTTAGGCTATTCAAAAAGAGAAATCAATTCAAAAAATCCTTTTACTGATTTTATCCATCCAGAAGATAAAGCAAAAACATTTTTAGAAATAAGCAAAATTACTACTAGGAATCCATCTGTAGATTTTGAAAACAGATACCTAAAAAAAAATGGAGATGTCGTTTTTTTTCAATGGAGAGCGAGTTTAAACTCTGTAAATAATTTAATCTATGCAATTGCAAGAGATATAACTGAAATTAGAAATTCTGAAAGCAAACTAATAGCCAGTGAAAAATTATTAAATGAGGCTCAAAAAATTGCAAAAACTGGAAGTTGGGAATTCAATCTAATTACAAATGAATTGCATTGGACTAACGAGTTGTATGAAATATATAAGTTAAAAAACGAACCAAATACAAAATTATATTTAGACTATTTATCAAGACTGTCTAATGAAGATATAACAGTACTACAAGAAAAAATACATCAAACAGTTCTTGATAAAAAGCCTTATGAAATTGAACATCGGGTGTTACTTCCAAACAATAAGGTAAAATGGGTTTATGGAACTGGAATTCCTATTCAAGATATAAAAGGAACTGTTTATGGATTGAGAGGAATTTGTCAAGATATAACTGAAAAAAAGCAAATTTCCGAAGCCCTCAAAGAAAAAGAAAACAAAAATTATGAAGCACTTATCAATAGTAATAACGATTTGATATGGAGTGTTGATTACGATTTTAAACTTATTGTAGGCAATCAAGCTTTTTTAAACCATATGCTGGAAAAATATGGAATAGCTTTAGAAAGAGGACGTAATTTATTAAGTCTTGATTATTTCTCAGATGATTTTTTAGAATTTTGGAAAACACTTTATGCAAAAGGATTAAAAGGAGAGTCAACAAAAATGGAAATTTTAGACCAACAAACAGAACAATCAGAAGATAAATGGTATGAGACAAATACAAATCCTATTTATAATGGTAATGAAATTATAGGAACTGCCTGTTTTGCAAGAGATATTACGGAGAGAAAAAAAACCGAAAACAATTTGTTGGAAAGTGAAGAAAAATACAGAATATTAGTAGAACAAGCATCTGATGGAATATTGATAGCCGATCAAACAGGTAAATTAATTAATGTAAATAAAAGTGTAAGTAAGTTAACCAATTATTCAGAAAAAGAACTGTTACAAATGTCGATTTACGATTTTACGGTGCCGGAAGATATTGAAAAGAATCCTTTTCACTTTAATGATTTAAAAACAGGAAAAGCAGTAATTAATGAAAGGATAATGAAGGGAAAAAATAATACCCTATTTAATGTAGAACTCACTTCAAAACTATTACATGATGGTAGACTTCTTGTTTTTGCTAGAGATATATCGAAAAGAAAAAGAATTGAAAATAAATTAAAAGAAAGTGAACAATTTTTAAAGAAAACCCAAATAATTGCCAATATTGGGACATTTAGTATAGATGATATTTCAGGAAAATGGACAAGTTCAGAGGTTTTAAATGCCGTTTTTGGTATTGATTCTAACTTTGAGTTAAACACAGAAAACTGGATGAATACCATCATTCATCCCGATTGGCAAAAACCTATGAATGACTATATAACAAATGAAGTTATTGCCAAAAGATTGCCATTTAATAAAGAATATAAAATTATTCGAGTAAATGACCAAACTGAACGTTGGGTTCATGGTAAAGGAAATACGAAGTGGAGTGATAACGACCAACTTATTTCTGCTGTTGGAACAATTCAAGATATTACTACTAGAAAACTAATGGAAATTGAATTAATCAAATCAAAAGAATCAGCAGAATCGGCTAACAAATCAAAATCGGATTTTCTTGCTAATATGAGTCATGAAATTCGAACTCCATTAAACGGAATTATAGGTTTTAGCGATTTGTTATTAAAAACAAATCTCGAAAAAAATCAATCGGAATATATGGATACCGTTAAAGAATCTGCCAATACTTTAATGGAAATTATCAATGATATTTTAGATTTTTCAAAAATTGAATCTGGAAAACTAGAACTCAATATCGAAGAAATTAATCTTTTAGACTTATTAAATCAAGTGGTCGATTTATTTAAACATCAAGCCATTCTAAAAAATATTGATTTGATTTTAACTATTGAAAATGAAGTTCCAGAGTTTATTTTTATTGATGCTTTGCGTTTGAAACAAATTTTAGTGAATTTAATTAGCAACGCTTTAAAATTCACTCCGTCAGGTTCTATTACATTAACTATTAAACAATTACAATTATCAAAGGAAAAGTCATCTACGCTTTATTTTTCAGTTAAGGATACTGGTATTGGTATAAAACAGCAAAATCAAGAAAAAATATTCTTCTCTTTTGTTCAAGAAGACACAACAACAACTAGAAAATTTGGTGGCACCGGACTTGGTTTAGCTATTTCGAATCAGTTATTAGGTTTAATGAATAGCAAACTTCAACTCATTAGCAAATATGGAGAAGGAAGTGATTTTAATTTTACACTTGAAGTTAAAAAATCCGAAGGGAATTCAGTTCCGAAAATTGTATTAAGCACAAAAAAACATACTATTGTAAATCAAGATACCCTAAAAATTTTAGTAGTAGAAGACAATAAAATAAATATGCTTTTATCCAAAACACTGCTAAAAAGAATACTCCCAAATTGTATCCTTTTTGAAGCTTACACTGGAAATGCTGCAATAAATATCTCTAAAAATGAAGTTTTTGATTTAATTTTAATGGACATTCAAATGCCTGAAAAAAATGGCTATGAAACAACATCTGAAATTAGAGCATCAAAAAAATCTCAACACATACCAATCATAGCATTAACTGCTGGAATCATGCTTGATGAAAAAGAAAAATGCATTAAAGCGGGTATGAATGATTACATCTCTAAACCCATTATTGAGTCTGAGTTAGAAGAGAAAATATTGCAGTGGATAAATAAAAAAAAACAATTCAAATAAATCTTACAACTTACTGATGTAACTACCGTACATATCTTTAAACTGATACCCGTCAGAAAGTCTGTCTTTGCTCAGTTTATTATATTCTACTAACCCCCAAAGAATAAATTCTTTCATAAAATGTTTTTCATGGGCATCAACATTGGGCTGGTATTTTTTAATTAAAATTTCTAAAGGAACTATAGCATCTAAAATTTTCTTGTACTCTTCATCAGAACTATCGTCCAACAATTCAAAACCACTTTCAGTAAAAAACCATTCTATAATATCAGAATAGGCATTTCTCTCGTCTTGTTTTTCTAGCTTTTCAATTTTAGGAAAATAAGCCGGGAAAAAAGTATGTATGGCATCACCAATTAAATGTTGTGCCACTTCGGCTGCTCCTTCTTGTTCGCCTTCATAAACCAATTCTACTTTTCCGGTAATAGACGGTATGATTCCCATAAAATCAGATAATCGCACGGTGGTTTTATCAGCTCCAGATTTTAGTGCTCGTCGCTCGGCAGTACTCACTAAATTTTCTAAAGCAGTTATACTCATTCTAGCACTAACACCACTTTTATGGTCAATATATTCGCTTTCACGCGCTTCAAAACTAATTTGTTCCAATAAATCTCTAGCAAGTGAAGGAACAAAAACCAAATCACTTTGTGTAATATCCAATTTGGCTTCTTGCTCGGTTATTGTTCTGGCAATTTTAATAGTATCTGGATAATGGGTGAGTATTTGCGAACCTATTCTGTCTTTTAACGGAGTTACGATACTTCCTCTGTTGGTATAATCCTCGGGATTGGCAGTAAAAACGAATTGCATATCAAGAGGCATTCTTAATTTAAAACCGCGAATTTGTATGTCGCCTTCTTGTAAAATATTGAACAATGCCACCTGAATTCTAGCTTGCAAATCGGGCAATTCATTAATGACAAAAATACAACGATTGGCTCTAGGAATCATTCCAAAATGAATCACCCGATCATCTGCATAGGATAATTTCAAATTGGCCGCTTTTATAGGATCTACATCGCCTATTAAATCAGCAACGGTAACATCTGGTGTGGCTAGTTTTTCAAAAAAACGTTCGCTTCTATGAATCCACTTTATGGGAGTCGCATCACCTTTTTCAGCAATTAAATCTTTAGCAAATCTTGAAATGGGTTGTAAAGGATCATCATTTATTTCAGACCCATCAACAATTGGCATATATTCATCCAATAACTCGATCATTTTACGTGCCAATCTTGTTTTTGCCTGACCACGAAGTCCTAATAAATTAATATTATGTCGTGATAAAATAGCACGCTCTAATTCTGGAATAACAGTATTTTCAAATCCATGAACACCTTCAAAAACTGGTTTTCCTGACTTGATTTTTTCACGCAAATTATGACGCAATTCATCCTTTATACTTTTGCTTTGATATCCAGATTGAATTAATGCCCCTAAAGTGTTTATATTGTTCATTATTTTTTTAAATTGTAATTGATTATTGCTATTGTAATTGAAATCGATTCTATTTTACTCTTTTTTTCCTATTGGCTTCATAATCTTCAAAAATCATTTCGCCCAAACCTTTTAACCCTGTATAGAAAGCTTTCCCTTGATTGGCTTCTGTAAAACGATTGACGAATTTTTGTAAATACGGATCGTTAGCAATCATAAAAGTGGTAATAGGTATATGTAATTTACGAGCCTGTTGCGCCTGATTGTAACATTTATCTACAATATATTGATCTAAACCATTGCTGTTCATGTAATAGGAGCCATCACGCTCACGAACACAACTTGGTTTTCCGTCGGTAATCATAAAAATTTGTTTATTGGTATTCCTTTTTCTTCGCAATAAATCCATGGCCAATTGCAAACCCGCAACAGTATTGGTATGATAAGGACCAACTTTTAAATAAGGTAAATCCCGAATAGCTATTGTCCAGGCATCATTACCAAAAACAAGAATATCTAAAGTGTCTTTCGGATAACGTGTCGTGATTAATTCGGCTAAAGCCATTGCTACTTTCTTAGCCGGCGTAATGCGATCTTCACCATATAATATCATGCTATGACTAATATCAATCATCAAAACAGTACTCATTTGTGACTTGAATTGGGTTTCTTCAACTATCAAATCATTTTCGGTAAGTTGAAAACTTTCAACACCATTATTAATTTGGGCATTTTTTAAACTTTCAGTTAAAGAAATTCGTTCTAAACCATCTCCAAAATGAAATTCTCTATATTCACCAATGTGCTCGTCACCATTTCCAGAATGCTTTGTTTTATGATTACCACTGCCGCTGCGTTTCAAATTTCCAAAAATTTGATCTAAAGCTTGTTGGCGAATGGCCCGTTCTGTTTTAGCAGTAATGCCAGTTCCGGTGGTGCCGTCATCTTTCAATTCATCACGTATGTAGCCTTTTTTCTTTAAATCTTCAATAAAATCATCAATGGTATAGGCTGAATCGGTAAGTTTGTATTCCTTATCTAATGCACGCAACCAATCTATAGCTTCATCAAAATCGCCAGAAGTATGAGTAATTAATTCTTTGAAAATTTCAAAAAGTTTATCAAAAGGAGATAAAAATGGTGCTTCGTATTGCTTAAAGTAGAAACCTTTTTTAGTACTATTTTTCATAGACTATAAAATTAATTTTTTTTAAGAGGCATTTGAACAAACACTTATTAATTTTTAGTTAAAGTATTAAAACCAAATAACATTAAGCTAGTAATTAACAAAACTAGACTTAATATTTTGTCTTTATCAATATAAAAATTGAGTATTAAAACTATAACATAAAATTAAGTCATAAAATTATAAATAACTTATAAATTTAAATACTTTTGCAAACTTAAATTCAAATTCTAAATTTAAAATGAAACCGATGATTCACGACTACCAAAAAAATGTTTTTACCATGAATAAAAAAATTGTATTACTACTTTCTCTAGTAGTTGTTTTACTATCTTGTAACAAAGCTGGAGACAACGAATATATTATTACGGGGACTATTAAAGGTATTGATAATGGTAAAACTGTTACTCTTGAAGTTCAAGATCAAGTAACCGGACAACTAAAGCCAATTGATACTGTAAAGATTGAAAATGGCAAATTTACTTTTAAAGGATCGGCAAAAGAGCCTGAAATGCATTTGGTTCAAGTTGAAACTGTAGAAGGAAAAGTTCCTTTTATATTAGAAAATGGAGATATTGAAATGGTTATTAACAAGGATAGCGTTTCTATTACAAAAGTTTCTGGTACTTACAACAATGAAGAATTGACTAGCTACAAGGAAAATGGCATGAAAATTCAGAAGAAAATGATGAAATTTCAGAAAGATAATATGGCTAAAATGACCCAAGCGCAACAAAAAAACGATACTGTGGTAATGAATGGTCTTAGAAAAGAATACAGTAAATTTCAAGAGGAATTTGCAACTCAATCTGAAGAATATTTAAACACACATCCTAAAGCATTTATAGCGGCATTAATCATTGAAGGTATGTTTAACCAAATGGTTCCTGATGTTTCAAAAATTAAAAAATACTACACTGCCTTAGACAAATCTATTAAAGATACTAAACACGGTAAAAACATAAAAACCAAATTAGATCAACTTACCAAACCTGTTGCCGCAGTTGGCGCAACTGAAGTTGGTAGCATTGCTCCTGACTTTATAGCTCCAAGTCCTACCGGAAAATCTATTTCTTTAAAAGAAAGTTTAGGAAAAGTAACAATAATCGATTTTTGGGCTTCATGGTGTGCTCCTTGTAGAGCAGAAAACCCTGCTAATGTTGCAATGTATAATGAATTACACGCAAAAGGATTAAACATTATTGGAGTTTCTCTTGATAAAGATGCTGCAAAATGGAAAGAAGCTATTGCAAAAGATAAATTAACTTGGAATCAAATTTCAAACCTAAAAGAATTTGATGATCCAATAGCATCAACATACAACATCAAACAAATTCCTTCAACATTAGTATTAGACGCATCAGGAAAAATCGTTGCAAAAGATTTAAGAGGTGCTGAATTAAAAGCTAAAGTTGTAGAACTTTTAGGAAAATAATCCTTTTTTTTACAGATATAAAAAAATCTCCTTAATGGAGATTTTTTTATTTAATTCAATACCAAATGATTAAAAAGAGTATTGCAATTTAGTTCCGTTTTAGTTTGTAAACATCAAAACAGTTTTTATATTTGCAACCGCTAAGAGGAAATAATTTTGTTTCTTTTATTGGGGAGATACTCAAGCGGCCAACGAGGGCAGACTGTAAATCTGCTGTGTGAACTTCGCAGGTTCGAATCCTGCTCTCCCCACAATGTTTTAAAGAAGAAAAAACCACAAGCGCGCTTGATGGTTTTTTTGTTTTAAAATATTGAGCAAGGACACCTTGCTAAGGATGGCGAAGCAATCCTGCTCTCCCCAAAAAAATAATAAGACACATTTTATGAAGCTCGCTTCGATAAAATGTGTCTTTGTTTTTTGTGCAAAGAGCTCCCTTTTAGTATCATTTATAATAATCCTGCTCTCCTCACAAAAAAAGTCCCATTTGGGACTTTTTTTATTGGGGTAGTCTAATGTTTCTATTCTAAAATAAAACTTACGCTTACATTCACAACAATTTCAAGTTCTCCGGTTGCTAATGTTTCTCTTGATTCTGAAACATCACCAGCCATTGCCATAGTTTTCATAGCGTAACGAATAGGCTGAGGATTGTAGTTTTGAGAATTATCAGAAATGGTTATTGCTTTTCCAACTTTTTGACCCAAAACCGAAACAAAATCTTCAGCTTTTGCTTTAGCATCTTTAATGGCTAACTTTCTGGCATCCGATTGTAATACAGTAAATTTTGAAGATTTAAATTCTACATTATCAATTCTGTTAATTCCTATTTCTACTAAACCATCAACTAAAGCATCATATTTAGACAAATCTTTTAATAAAATTTGAACCGTTTGTGTAGCTAAATAATTGTGTTTCTTTTTTTCGTAATCATAATTCGGATTCAAACTAACCCGTTGCGTTTGAAAATCTTCTTTAGCAATATTCGCTTTTTTAATGTATTTCAGAACCGCATCCATTTTGATGTCGTTTTCTTTTTTTACATCTGCCGCATTGGTCCCTTTTGTTTCTAACGAAATTGAAACTAAGGCTTGATCTGGAACCACTTTTATTTTTCCTTCCCCCGATACGGTAATCATCGGTACTTGCTTCAACTCTTGCGCTTCTAAAAGTGTTGTAAATGCCAAAATAAAAATTAGTGCAGTTTTTCTCATTTTTTTTATAATTTAATTAGTTTCAAAATTCATATTCAAAGGGCGTGCCAATTATAACTTTCCAGTTTTTGCCATAACAAAAAGAATTACAATTGGAATAGCCAATAGAACAACCATAAAAGTATTTTCAGTGAGCATTTGTGGTTCTTTTAGAATGGTTATTAGAAAACCTCCTATAGCACCTCCAAAATGAGCCGTATGTCCTATAGTATCATTCTTAGCTTTCATTCCGTAAATGGAATACAACAAATATCCAATTCCGAATATGTAAGCCGGTATCGGAATCGGTATAAAAAACAAATACAAACTCATGTCAGGCTGTAATAATATTGCTGCATATAAAACTCCTGTAACAGCTCCAGATGCTCCTATGGCCCTATAACTGTAATCGTTTTTATGAAAATATAGTGTGAGCAGGCTTCCAAAAATTAAACTTACTAAGTAAACCGTTAGGAACGAAAAACTTTCTAAATGATTAATAACTACTGGAGCAAACATGTATAAAGTGAACATATTAAAAAACAAATGCCCAAGGTCTGCATGCAAAAATGCTGAGGAAAACATTCTAATTTGTTCACCAGCACGGATGCTTCCGATGTGGAATTCGTATTTTCTAAAAAAAGATAAATCTCCAAAGCCTTTAAAACTAACGATTAGATTTAATGCTATAATTGTTATTAATATCGTATTCATATGTAGTTGCTATTTGTTGTAAAAATAGGCAATGTTTGTTTAGCTTTTGTTAAACTAAAGCATATAAATAGGGTTTTAAATGTATATTTGTAAAAAAATTAACTTAATGCAATTTTTACTTTATCTTATATTATATCCATTACTTTGGATGATATCTATGCTTCCTTTTCGAATATTATATCTATTTTCTGATTTTGTTTTTGTTTTAGTCTATAACATTATAGGGTACCGAAAAAAAACAGTTCGAGAAAATTTAGCATTAACCCTACCCCATTTATCAGATAAAGAACGGTTGTTAATTGAAAAAAAATTCTTTCATCACATGTGCGATATGTTTCTTGAAATGATAAAAACCATGACCATATCTGAAAAAGAAATTGACAAACGGTATGTTTTTAACAATCTAGAAGTTTATAAAGAATTAGAAAAAAAACAAAAAAGTATTGCCGTCATGTGTGCACATTATGCCAGCTACGAATGGGCAATTACAATGAATAGACATATCGATTTTAAAGGATACGGAATTTATAAAAAAATAAACAATCCCTATTTTGATAAATTAGTTCAAGACATTCGATCACGATTTAAAGCGTATCTTATTAGTACCAAGGAAACTATTCCTGTTATTGCAAATAATTACAGAAATAAAGTATTGAGCATATATGGGTTTGCAAGTGATCAATCCCCTAAAATTTATTCCGTTTTTCATTGGAATAGTTTTATGGGAATAGAAGTTCCAGTGCATACAGGTGCTGAAATGCTATCCAAAAAATACGATATGAACGTGATTTTCTTACGAACAAAAAAAGTAAAAAGAGGGTATTATGAAGCCAGTTTTGAAATTCTTACTGAAGATGTAAAAAATGTTCCTAATTATGAAATCACCAATCGGTTTCTTAAATTAGTAGAGCAACAAATTTATGAAGCCCCTGAATATTATTTGTGGACTCATAAACGTTGGAAACACAGAAGATAGGTTTTAGAATAAAGTTTTATCTTCTATAATTTATTCATATTCTCTGCTAGAGTTTCTATAAATTTACTAATAGGCCCTTTTATCATCATGGCCATCATGGCATTAAATTCTCCTTCAAAAAACAATTGCACTTCTGATGCATGTTCTGAAATACTATCAATATTGGCTTTCAGTGTAAAAGGCAATTTATCGCTTGCTGCTCCCAGGATAATCGTGTTTGGAGCAATTTTTTCTTTCATTTTCAATTTTATTTCTGGCATACCTTTTAAACCAAAAATAAATGCATCATCACCTATTACTTCAAACTTAGCAATAGATTCAGGCATTAATTTTTCAAAATTTCTAACATCCGATAAAGAATCAAATAGATATTGTGCTGATTTTTCTAGGCTAACTTTTGGGCTTTCTAAATTCATGTTCTAGTGTTTTTTTAATAGTCAACATTCATGGTTGACTGTTAAATCTAATTTTAAATGATTATTTGATTGTCGCTATACTTCAACACCCCACGAGGCAGGGTCTGCATTCCATTCTTTTAAGATAGCTTGTTCATTTTCGGTAATGTATTTTTTATTTACTGCTAAGTTTAGTAAATTTTGATAACTACTTAAGGTATATAGGTCTAAATTTGATTTTTTGAAATTTTCTTCGGCAATAGCAAAGCCATAAGTAAAAATAGCGACCATTCCTTTCACGTTTGCACCAGCTTCTCTCAAGGCATCAACTGCAAGCAGACTGCTGTTTCCGGTACTGATTAAATCTTCGACTACAACTACATTTTGACCTTTATGCAAAAATCCTTCCACTTGATTTTTTCTGCCATGCTTTTTTGGCTCAGGACGTACATAGACAAAAGGAAGCCCCATATACTCTGCTACTAGCATACCAATTCCTATTGCTCCAGTGGCAACACCCGCAATAACATCAGGCTTTCCGAATTGTTTCTCAATATTCTTCGAAAACTCTTCTCGAATATAATTTCTTATAGCTGGAAATGAGAGTGTTAGCCTGTTGTCACAATAAATAGGTGCCTTCCAACCCGAAGCCCATGAAAAAGGATTTTTCGAATTCAATTTAATTGCATTTATTTGCAAAAGCAACTCGGCTGTTTTTTCGGCTGTATCTTTATTAAAAATCATATTACAAATGTATAAAGTTTTTGTCAACGATAAACCTTTTTTCTTAACGAATCAAATTGTTAGAGAGACCGACTTTCAATTATTTTTACTTGAAAGCACTGATATAGAACAACTTGTTATTAAAATGTTTAACAACAAAATTAAAAAATGTTATTTATATTATCCTGACGAAAAAGTAATTTTCAAGAAATTGAAAGAAAAAATCCCTGTTCAGCGAGCAGGAGGTGGTTTTGTTTACAATAAAAAAGGAGAAGTTTTATTTATTTTCAGAAACGGAAAATGGGATTTGCCTAAAGGTGGTAAAGAAAAAGGAGAGAAAATGTCTCATACTGCTCTACGTGAAGTAGAGGAAGAGACTGGAGTAAACAAATTGTTAATTACTAAAAAATTACAAAAAACCTATCATATTTTTAAACGCAACGGCAGGTATAAACTCAAAATTACCCAATGGTTCGAGATGACTTCTGATTTCGACGGCATTCCTTTAGGGCAAGCCGAAGAAGGAATTGAAAAAGTCGCCTGGCTAAACCCTGAACAAGTCAAGGAAGCGTTGAATAATTCCTATGAAAATATAAAGTTATTGTTTGAAGAGGAAAAGTTTATATAGCGCCACCCAACTATTGGACTGAACCTTCTGGTCAAATTCTTTTAAAAGAAAAAGTACGTTATGCTTATATTCCTTTCAGCTATTTTGTCATTTCGACAAAGGAGAAATCACATAAAAATTAATGACACCCAATGAGTCAATGCCAAATTGAAGTATCTCTTTTTAAACTGTGACATTTTTTTCAAAACGAAAAAGGATTGCAATAGTTGTGTCAAAATTTTCATTTTAAATAATTGAACACAACAATAAAACGTAATAAGTCATCAGTGCATACAATTCGTTTTATAAATACAAAACAATAAGAATTGTTAAACAAACGGTATTCCTTTTTATAGAAATAATAAAAAAAACAACTTATTGAATATCATTAATTTTAGTGACATAAGTTAATGTTTTTTAACATTATATTTGCAAATTATTGTAAAAACAGTTCAAGACTATTTAGCAGATTGATTTATAATTTAAACTGGTTTTATCTAACATTACGTAGCTGTTAAATCCCATTATGAAGAAATTTTACAAAATTATAATTCTTTTTATAGTACTCCTATTAAATACGGTCGCAATTGCAAAAAGCACTTTTGATTCTAAATATGGGTGCAAAAAGGAACAAAAAAGTGTTGGTTTTAAAAAAGTTGTAGCTCCCTCAGCAACAATAAAGGGTACTACAACTGTTTGCCAAAATGCAACAACCAAACCTGAAATAACCTTTACTGGTAGTGGTGGAACGGCTCCATATACTTTTGTTTATAAAATTAATGGAGGAGCTGATGTCATCGTTACAACAACTACTGGCAATACTGTTACTGTAAATCAAGTTACTAATGCAGCCGGCGTTTTTAACTATACCCTAGTAAGTGTAAAAGATAAAACAAATACAACACAAACAGTAAGTGGCACTGCTACAATTACCATTAGTGCTCCGCCAGTAGCCACTTTTACCACGCCAAATAACAACAACGCTGCTCCTATTTGTTCTAGTACTCCAATACAATTTAGTGCGAATCAAGTTCAATCAGGTTCTAACATTAGTTATGCATGGAATTTCGGGGATAATTCTGCGGTTTCAACTGTAAATAGTGCTTTAACAACTCATACTTTTGAATCAACTGGAACTGGGAATCAAACCTATAATGTAGATTTAACCGTGACAAATAAAGTTACTGGATGTTCTGCAACAGTTAATAATCAAGCGATTGTTGTTAAAAAATCGCCCGATGCTAGTTTAGATATTATAAGTACTGATGGTGCTACCGAGTTTGATCAATCCAAAAACCTTTTTATAAATTGTAATGCAACAACTGCAAGCCCAAATTTCTTATTCAAAGCAGTAAATGCCAGCACAACTACCAACACTAACTCTAGTTACTCCATAAATTGGGGCGATTTGACTCCTATTGAAAATTTGGCTAGTAACTTTACATCTGCATCTCACAATTATACAAAATTAGGTTTTTTTAATATTACAGTTACTTCAACAAATGCTACTACATCTTGTTCTACTCCAAAAATATATAAATTTTTTAACGGAAATTCACCTATTGGAAACCTAGATTCACCCGGAAATGCAAATAGTTGTGTTCCTTATTCCTACACATGGAATGTTGACCCTGGTACTTTTAATAATCCTCCAGGTACAAGTTATATATTTTCTGTAAATGATGATTCTACTCCACAAACTTTCACTCAAGAAAATCTACCACCTACCATTACTCATCAATTTAATAAAACATCATGCGGAATAGGCTTACCTGGAAATAAATTTACAGTTTTTTTTGTAATCACCAATCCATGTGATTCAAATGCGCCAACAACCTTAGTTTCATCAACTCAAAAACCTATAGCTAAATATACCATTTCTCCCTCTTCAACTAGTACAACTTACTGTATAAATAAAACTCTTACATTTAAAAATGAATCGGAAGGATATTACGGCACATCATGTAATACAAATTATAATAAAACATGGACGATAACTCCAGCAACGGGTTGGACAATCAGTTCAGGAACTTTAACTTCTGAAAATGTTTCAATCACATTTAATGTTGCGGGTAGCTATGATATAAAGTTAGCCATTTTGCAGCCTGGAGGCGATATTACCAATACATGTACAAATGATGAAATAATAAAAACCATCTGTATTGAACCTGCTTTGACAACTCCAACAATCACTTTATCTCCTAACAATGCAAGTAATTGTGTTCCCTTAACTGTAAATGCATCAACACCTAATGTAATTTCAAATTGTACAACACCTTTAGACTATTTATGGACCGTAACCCACACCAGTTTAGACTGTGATGTTTTAGCATCCGACCCAACCTATTTAAACAGTACGACTTCGGCTTCTCAAAATCCAGTATTTAACTTTACAACACCGGGTGAATATGAAATAAGTTTAAAAATAACGAACTCTTGTGGTGAAGTTCAGTCTGCTATTCAAAAAATAACAGTCAAGAAACCACCAAAAGTGACGGTTGCTCCAATTGCCAATTTATGTGGTGGCAGTGCAGGAAGTACAATAATTAATCCAACAGCAACAATCCAAAACTGCGGTTTTACCAATGCCGAGTTGGTTTACAATTGGAGTTTCTCTGGAGGGACACCGGCAACTTCTAACGCAGTTGCTCCTCAAGTTACCTATACTACGGGGGGTTCAAAAACAGTTTCATTATTTATTTCGGTGGTAGGTGGTTGTGCCAATTCGGTTACAAGTACTGAAACTTTTGGTATTGGAACGGCACCTACTTTAGGAGCCCTGAGTCCTGCCACACAAACCATTTGTTCGGGTGCATCTACAGTTGCTTTGCCACTAACTGCTCAAACGGGCACCACTTTTTCTTGGGATGCAACAACAATTCCGTCTGACGTAACGGTGAATCCTTCATCGGGAAATGCAAACTCAATTCCAGCTTTAACCATCACCAATGCTAGCAATACCGCTAAAACGGTTACTTTAACCATCACTTCAACTTTAAATGGTTGTCCTTCAACGAATACATACGATATTATTGTAAATCCCGGACCAACACTCACCCAGCCTATTGGAAGTACCATTTGCTCTGGCGGAACGATAACGCCATTATCAGTAACAGTTACTCCATCACCTGCTGCTGGAACCGCCACTTACAAATGGTATTCGAATGCAATTGGTGATACTACTGTTGGCACTTCCACTTTAGTGAACACTTCTACAGTTGATGGAAATTATACCCCTCCAGCCACTGTAGGAACGATTTATTATTTTTGCGAAATTACTTTTTCATCTTCTGGAAGTTGTCCAAGTATACTATCAAATGCCGTTGCTATTACTGTAAATCCTGGTGCAACCATAAATCCGCAACCACTACAAAGCCAAAGTATATGTCTAGGCGCAACAATTGCAACCCCCTTAATTTCCGATTATACGGGAGGAACCGGAACGGCGTCTTATAAATGGTATAAAAACACAACGGATAGTACAATTGGTGGAACAGAAATTAATGGAGCAACGGCTTCAAGTTATACACCACCCGTTTTTAATGCTCCTGAAATCGCTTATTACTATGTAACCATCACTTTTACAGGTAATGGTTGTGGACCAATTTCTTCTGATCCCGCTGAAATAAAAGTATTTGCTGATCCTGTAATTAATTCCATTTTGCCTGCAACACAATCGTTATGTTCAGGAGTTGCTCCAACAAACCTGACGGTTACAGCAACCGGAGAATCCACTTTAGGGAGCCTATCCTATCAATGGTTTTCGAATACTGCTAATTCCAATTCTGACGGTAATTCAATATCGCTATTTGGTGAGACTAATGCCACTTTTACGCCACCAACTACTAATGAAGGAACACTGTATTATTATTGTGTCGTTTCTCAAAACGGATTAGGGTGCGAAACTACGAGCAATACGGTAAGTGTAACCATAAATCTTGCCGCTACAATTACGCAACAACCACAATCGAGTACCCTTTGTTTAGGAGATACCCCTACCCTTTTGAAAGTCGCCTTTATAAACGGAGTGGGAACCCCGCAATACCAATGGTATTCTAATTCAACCAACACAATTGCTGGGAGCCAATCAATTGCTAGTGCTACAAGTCCTACTTTTGCACCACCCGATGCACTAGTTGGAACTACTTTTTATTATTGTAAAATCACCCTGCCAACGGGTGGCTGCTCGGAATTGAATTCTGATTTTGCCGAGGTGACTATCTATCAAAACCCCGTTATTGCCAATAAAACAGAAATCATTTGTAGCGGAAATACTTTTACAACTGTACCTTTAAATTCAGGTTCAGAAATTGTGCCTATTGGTACTACCTATACTTGGTCAAACCCTGTAATTAGTATGTCAGGTGCCATTACTGGAGCATCAGACCAGAATGTGGCACAAACTGAAATTAGTCAAACACTCGTCAATGCTACTGCAAATCCTGCAACGGTAACCTATACGGTAACTCCAATAGTTGGTGTTTGTAGTGGAACACCTTTTACCGTTACTGTAACTGTGAATCCTGCTATAAGTAATCCAGTAACGGTAACGAACAGCAGGTGTTTCGGGAAAAATAATGGCGCTATTCAAACGAATATTACTGGTGGGATTCCTTTTAGTTCAGGAGTGCCTTACCAAATTTCTTGGACGGGACCAAATAGTTTTGCGGCAACAAACCCAACCATTTCAAATTTAGCACCTGGAACTTATGAACTCAAAGTGACGGATGCAGGAGGATGTCCGTTCTTAGAAACCTATAGCATTACTGAACCAGATGCAATTACGATTACAACCGATGTAGAAAAGGACATCACATGTTTTATGGATGCCGATGGTAAAATTGAAATTACCGTTGCTGGAGGCACCTTAAATTATACCTACACTTGGACAAAAGACGGAAATCCTTTTTCAGTACTCGAAGACATTACTAATTTAAGTCCCGGTGCATATAGTATTGCCGTTTCTGACGCAAACACTTGTGGACCAACAACAGCAACATTTACCATAACCGAACCACCTATTTTAGCAGTCAATCTAACCAGTAAAACCGATGTGCTCTGTTTTGGCGATAGCACTGGAACAATAACCATAACTACAACGGGCGGAACTCCATTAGAAATAACAACGGGTGTTTTTGATTACACCTATGATTGGAAAGGTCCAAATGGTTTCACCAGTGCCAATCAAAATTTAATTGGTATTGCTGCGGGAACGTATGATTTAGTAGTAACTGATAAATCAGGATGTACCAAAACTCTTTCGGTACTAATTACACAATCTACAGAAATTATCATTAATGCAACGACAACAACAATAAAATGTTTTGGAGATAACAATGCATCAATAACAGTAACTTTATCTGGAGGAAACCCTCCGTATGAGGTGAGTTGGAGTAATTTTGCAAAAGGGTTGTTTTTAGATAATTTATCGGGAGGCGATTACGAAATCACGGTGAAAGATTCAAAAAATTGTATCAAAAAGAGCACCATCAATATCCCAGAGCCTGTTGTATTCCAGATTGCTCCAATCGCAAACAACGTCTCTTGTTTTGGTGCTAAAGACGGAAGTATCAAGCTTAATTTTGTGGGTGGGGTTGCACCAATTTCTTTTGCGTGGGCAGATAATGCTACTGCAGGAACCGACAGAAATAATTTAGGACCAGGAACGTATACCGTCAATATCAGTGATGGGAAACCATGCTTTATTACTCAAACCTTTATCATACTCGAGCCTCAAGAATTGGTTTTAACAGCTAATGTAGTGCAAGCTTTCGATTGTGATGATGCAAATAGTGGATCCATCAATCTTTTGGTCGCAGGAGGGTCAGCCCCTTTTAGTTTCAGTTGGTCTAATGGTGCTACTACCGAAGATTTAACCAACATTCCAGCAGGAAATTATTTAGTAAAAGTTACTGATGCAAATGGTTGTGCTAAAACGGCGCAATATGTCATCAATCGTCAGCCACCTATTGCTATTGCAGTAAATACTAAAACTGATGCCGACTGTGATGCCAGAACGATAAAGCAACGTTTTATAGCAGCAGTTTCAGGTGGAATACCACCCTACAAGTTAGTTTGGTCGAGCGGAACCATAAGCGGAACAAATAATGAAATTATGGAAACCACTACAAACGGAACCATACAACTTACCGTTACAGACAGTTATGGTTGCGATGCCAATTATACGTTTGCAGTAGATACACCAGAGCTGGGAACGGTTTCATTTAACGCTTCTTCGTATGCTTTTTCTACTTTCGGATTCTATTCCGTGGTAGACCCTATTCAATTTACGAGTATGGCAACAGGAGATTATGAAACTATTGCTTGGAATTTTGGCGACGGAACAGCCTCTACCGAAGAAAATCCAACACATGTATATGCCAAGACAGGAAATTATATTGTTACCGAAACGGTGACGTATCCTTTTGGGTGTGTTTATGTCCACACAATAGCACTACTGGTAGAGAAAGGATACGTACTCGAAGTGCCACAAGCGTTTACGCCAAATAACGATACGCTCAATGATACCATGCGACCTGTTTTTAGTGGCTTGAAAAAAGTTCGAATGGACATATATGATACTTGGGGCAGTTTACTGTATTCTGAAGAAGGGCAAACTCTAAAAGGTTGGGACGGAAAAATAAAAGGTGTTCAAGCTGAAAATGGAAATTATTTTTGTAAAGTACAATCAGAAACCTTTTACAATTTGAGTTTAGAAACTGCACAACCGTTTACATTAATTAAATAAAAGCAAAACAGATATGAAAATTAAATTATTGCTTTTAGTAGTAGTATTGGGTATCACTTCTGGTGCTAGCGCTCAAGACCCTGTATTTACACAATATTTTCTCGTGCCACAAACATTGAATCCAGGATTTACTGGAATTTTAGAAGACTGGCATGCAGGAATCATTCACCGTACCCAATGGCCCAATGGGCAAAGACAAATAGACACCGATTTCGGATTTATCAATACGCCTGTCGGGCTTAACAGTGGTTTAGGAGTTACTATATTAAGCAACAGAGAAAAATTTACCAATTACAATCTCACGCAACTGAATGCCACTTATTCCTATAAGGTAGAATTAAGTGATGATTGGTATTTTAGACCCGGACTTGAAGTAGGATTCGGGCGAAAAGATTTTAATTTTGGCGGCTTGATTCTAGAAGATCAAATCAATAGGAATACAGGAGCCATTAGAGATCAAAGCATAGACCCGTCACTAAGAAACCAAAATATAAATTTTGTAGATTTTACTGCTGGAATGCTTTTTAATACTGAAGACCAATGGATAGGAGCCACAATTAAGCATCTCAACAAACCTGATATCTCTTTTACTGGAGAAAGAAACCTACCGCTTGAAATGTTTTTTTCACTACATGGGGGTTGGGAATTTGATATTTACGGCAACAGAAGTAGCTTTTTACCCGAAGGCAGCCGCATGCTGCTGACCTTTAACTACATGCAACAAGGCGAATACAATAGGCTCGATGCAGGAACGGCTATGATTTTTAAGGATTGGACGTTAGGAGCTACACTAGCTACCAACCCTTTTAGAAAAGCAACAAACAGCCATTTTGTAACATCGGTAAACCCATTTGTTTCTTTACAAATGCAACACTTTATTTTTGGATTATCCTATGATGCTAATACCTCTAACGTAGGACAAACCAGAGGCGTGTTTGAGTTGGCGCTAACCTTTCAAGCCAATTTGCATCTAAAATGTTGGGGGTGTCCTAATTATAAAGTCAAGTAGATACGCCATGCTTGGCGTCTAAATAATTATAAAGTCAAGTAGATACGCCATGCTTGGCGTCTAAATAATTATAAAGTCAAGTAGATACGCCATGCTTGGCGTCTAAATAATTATAAAGTCAAGTAGATACGCCGTGCTTGGCGTCTAAATAATTATAAAGTCAAGTAGATACGCCATGATTGGCGTCTAAATTATTGGGATATAAAATTGGCGTCTAAATATTGGAATCAATTAAAAAATAGAGAAGCGATGCATCGCGTCTCAACAAGATGGCAAAATTCAAAAACAAATATAGAATAGAATCAACCCGATTGAAAAATTGGGATTATTCTCGACAAGCTGCATATTTCATAACCATTTGCACCGCCAATAGAGAACATTTTTTTGGAAAAACAGAAAATGAAGAAATAATTCTTTCTTTAATAGGTAGCATTGTTGAACAAGAATGGATTAAAACGCCAGATATAAGACCTGATATGAATTTAGAATTAGGCGAATTTGTGGTAATGCCCAATCATTTTCATGGGATTATATTTATTGGAAATAATGAATTCAATTCGGATCGTGATGCGATGTGTAGAGATGCCATGCATGGCGTCTCAACGAATGGTATTTACAAAAACGAATTTGGTCCACAATCTAAAAATTTGTCATCTATATTACGTGGATTTAAATCTGCCGTTACGATTCAGGCAAGGAAAATAAATCCTGAATTTGGTTGGCAATCCCGATTTCATGATCAAATTATTAGAAATACAAAATCGTTTGATGCAATTTCACAATATATAATTGACAATCCTAAAAAATGGGTTGATGATGAATTCAATAAATGATAGTAATTATTTTCCATGTAAAATCGGTACTGTCAATATAGAGACGATGCATGGCTTCATTACCCCACATAAATCACTTCTAGAGTCACCTCTCGTTCCTTTTTCAAAGGATAAAAAACACCATTCACTTCCTGTACAAAACGCGCCAATACAACACCCACACGCACACCATTAGCAGGCTCCACAACAGGAGCGGGAATAGCTAATGTGCCTTTATCAGCAGCAGCAGCAGTAACAACCGCACTGGAACCAAAAGAAAAAGCATAACTGTCAAAATCAAAAGTCAACCATCCCACCCGCAACGCAAGATGACTGGCACCACCAGGAAACGAAACCAACCGACCATCAAAATCAGGCACACTAAAACCAGCAGCCCAATCAAAAACAACACGCTGGTGCAACAAACCATCCAACCGCAACCCAGAGGTCAACAAATAGGTTTCCAAAAGTTGTCGTCCCGCTGCCGTTTGCATACCTCCATGAACCGTTCGTTCCCCACGAATCGCAACCGCATCTAGGTCTTTAATTTTGGTAAACAAGCTCACTAGGTTTTGGTGCAAAGTCCCATCCTTAAACGCAGTCAAAAAAGGATTCAAACTTTGTTTAAAAGAACGCACCGTTTGCATACAACCACTAAACTCATTACCATTTTCCCGCACGCGCACCATACTAGGCTTAGTCCGTATAGCCTCACCATTAAAACCACCACCGGCAGTTCTGGCAAGAGGCACCCCTTTACGGGTATAAAAATTCAATCCGCCAAGAGTACCGTTCAACTCAAAAAGACTTTTAACCTTTGCCATAGGAGTATAAATTTTATAAGGTAAGCAACAAATATAGTCATTTATAAAATAACTTTAAAATAAGTATACTATAAGTTTATAACAACTATAAAGTAACTATATAGTAACGTAAACATATATAAGAAGTAAATGAACTACCCATCCAATCTACTTAAAAATGAAACCAAACAAGTTCTTGCATACTGCTTAACTAACCTTTCAGCATGATAATACAAAAGTCGCTATCCCACATCTGTCACCGCCCCACTCCCTAACTTCCCGCTTCTAACTTCCCACTTCTAACTTCCCGCTTCTAACTTCCCGCTTCTAACTTCCCACTTCATTTCCCCACTTTTCCCTACCTTTGCAAAATGAATCAGAAACACCCTTCCAATAATATATTGCTCAATTTAGGTATCGAAACCCTAAATGACATGCAAGTTGCCGCTCACGAAACCATTCTAAACGATAACAATGTATTGCTCTTGTCTCCAACAGGCTCAGGGAAAACATTGGCTTTTTTATTGCCCATTTTTGAAATGTTGCAACCTGAAATTCTTTCGGTGCAGTGTTTAATCTTAGTACCCTCACGCGAGTTAGGTTTGCAAATTGAGCAAGTTTGGAAAAAGATGGGAACGGCATACAAGGTAAATGTGTGTTACGGTGGCCATTCTATTGATACTGAAATTAAAAACGTAAGCAATCCACCAGCCGTTTTAATTGGAACTCCAGGACGAATCGCAGACCATATTGATAGAGGAACCTTCAGAACCGATAAAATACAAACCCTAATTTTAGATGAGTTTGATAAATCCTTACAATTGGGTTTTCATGAGCAAATGTCGTTTATCATTGGGAAATTAACAAAGTTGAACAAACGGGTTTTGGTATCGGCAACTTCTGATATTGAAATTCCAAAATATACAAGAGTCGTTAATCCTACCATATTAGATTTTATTCCGGAACATCAGGAAAGCAATTCACTTTCGATGAAAATGGTCGTTTCTAAGGAAAAAGACAAAATAGGAAGTTTGTTCCACCTGATTTGTTCTCTAAAATCACAATCGGCTTTAATTTTTTGCAACCACCGTGATGCTGCTGAGCGCATAAGCGATGCGTTGTATGAAAAAGGAATCTATTCAACCTATTATCATGGCGGAATGGATCAAGACGAACGCGAACGCGCCTTAATTCAGTTCAGAAACGGAAGTGTAAGTTATTTGGTCACCACCGATTTAGCAGCTCGAGGATTGGATATCCCTGAAATGAAGCACGTTATTCATTATCATTTGCCTTCAAAAGAAGACGAATTCACCCATAGAAACGGTCGTACGGCTAGAATGTTAGCCTCAGGAACAGCCTATATTATTGCACATGAAAGTGAAAAAAAACTGGACTATATTGATTATAGTATGGAAGTTTTAAAAGTGGAAAGTACAAATGCATTACCTAAACCTCCCGAGTTTCAAACGGTTTATATCAGCGGTGGTAAGAAAAACAAATTGAATAAAATAGATATTGTAGGTTTCTTTTCTCAAAAAGGAAAACTAGAAAAAGGCGATTTGGGTTTGATTGAAGTGAAAGATTTTATTTCGTTTGCCGCAGTTAAATTTAATAAAGTCAAGGATTTACTTCAAAACATTCGAGACGAAAAGATGAAAGGCAAGAAGTTTAAAATTGAAGTGGCTCGTAAAGTAATTAAGAAAGTAGAAGAGTAGAAATTAATTTTGTTTAACCTGTTGGTTGTAATTATTAAAAACGTCAGTTCGAGTGTCCCGATTTTTCATCGGGATGTATCGAGAACCGTTTTTAATGAAATTTTCCTTGTTCTCGATACGATTTTCTTCCCGAAGCTTCGGGAGAAAATCACTCGAACTGACGAAAAATCATCATCAAAAACTAATTACACCCAACAGGTTATTACTTATACAATTTTTTATAATATTCATCTACCATTCTAGCAGAATCGAAAAAGGGTACTATTTGTGTCATACTTGTTTCTACTAAATCCCACCATTTTTTTGGAGTTTTATAGTAAAGAGGCAAAATTTCACCTTCTAGCATTTCATATAAATTATCCAAATCCATTTGGTCTTGAATGTAAGTAGGTAAATTATGATCTACAATGGGCAATACAAATGAATTTTGTGTTTTGTTTAAATCTTTAAATTCACGAATCCAACCATCATTAGTAGAAAAATTAATGGCTCCGTTCATAGCGGCAGTCATTCCTGATGTTCCTGAAGCTTCTCGTGTCACCCTAGGATTATTCAACCAAACATCGGCACCTTCTTTCAACTGACGTGATAGTTTTAATTCATGTCCGGTAAGTACAGCCATATTTTTGATGCTCTTGCTAATATAAGTCAGGTTATCAAAATTATGAATAGCACCAAAATCCATAGGATAAGGCTTTCCTGCAAAAATAATTTGAACTGGCCTATTGGTATCTGATAATAGTTTAATAAATCGATCGTAATCACGGGTAATTAAGTCAGGTCTCTTGTAATCGGCAAATCGTCTTGCCCAAACAATAGTAACAATTTTTGGATCGAAGATTTTACCCGTTTGATCTGCTACTACCTCAAAGAGTTTCGATTTTAATCTCGTCTTTCTTTTAATTAAAGCTTCTCGGTCTTTATTTTGAAAAGCTTCATCCAACCAAGCATCTGCCCAATATTTTTTATTTTGAGCATTGGTAATATGGGTAATCGAACAAATACCTGGATAATCTTTCCACATGTCTCTGGAAACCTCTCCATGCAATTTAGAAACCCCGTTAGCAATTTTACTCAATCGTAAACCTACTAATGTATGGTTAAAGGTGTCATCATGAATTCCTGTAATCTCTCTCACTTTCTCTAAAGGAATACCATCAAAGAAACTTAATGAATTTAAAAGATTAATATCATGTTTCTCATTACCCGCTTCTTCCGGTGTGTGAGTGGTGAATACTAATTTTTCTTTTATGGCATCAACACTTTTATATTTATTGTATAAATGAAACACGCATGACAAAGCATGGGCTTCATTGAGATGATATACCTCTGGATCATAATTTAAGGCATCTAACAATTTAGCACCCCCTAAACCAAGTACCATAGTTTGTGCAATTTTTGCATTAGGATCAGAATCGTACAATCTAAAAGTAGTCGATTTTGCTAAATAATCATTCTCTGGCAAATCGGTTGTTAGAAAAAACATTGGCACGGTACCAAATGTTTTAGGATTTAAAAACAAAGCGGTTACCCAAACATCATGATTGTCTATTTTTATGGTAAACTTAATGTTAGTCTCTTCTAAGAAATAATATATTTTTTCTTGAAAATGAACTCCCATCGAAAGATCTTCTTTTTTATATTGATCGTAATATCCTTTTTTCCATAGTATTCCAATTCCAATTAAGTTTTGTTTTAAGTCATAAGCACTTCTCATGTGAGAGCCAGCTAAAAAGCCTAGGCCTCCAGAATAGGTTTTTAAAGATTGGTCAATTGCAAATTCCATTGAAAAATAGACTGCCGATTTTTTGTATTTTTTATCAAAAGTATAGGGGTGCGAATATTTTTCTGGTAGTGTGGTATTATTCATGATTATTAGTTTAAAGTTACTGATTAGCAAACATAAAATATTTTATTAATTATTAACCAATGAAAAACATGAAAATTAATTTAATGATCTAGTATTTAAAATTTTATTAAATAAAAGTCATTTTATATATTCACTAATTTGTTATGTGAATATTTAATTTATAGCATTTTATCGAGTTTTCAGGTTAGTTACAGAAAATTTTAGTGTACTAGTAATATTCTTAGTAATGTTGTATAGAATTATTGAATTAACGATTGTTTTACAATAAGTTAATAATAATTAGGATATGATAAAACCCCAAATCTATGCCAAAAACTGACCCCCAATTAAAAAGTAATGACTGCGGAATAAGCGCAATCAAGACTGTGTACAACATTTTCGAGAAGAATATTTCTCGAAAGTTTATCGAAGAGAGTATTCCTTTAGATCAAAAAGGCTCTCGAATTTCTGATTTAAAAGATTTCTTCAACGCTAACGGATTTGTAGCCGATTTCAAATTACTTGATTTTAATTACATTGAAGGAAACGAAAGTCAAATTCAAGAATTATTCCCCTTTATTTTACCAATTAAACACAAAAATGGTTTACACTATATTGTTGTGAATGAGTTGATAGGGAAGAAATTCAAGATTTTTGATCCAGGAAAAGGAAGCCAATATTTATTGAATTTACAAGAATTAAAAACTAAGGCGCATTTTACCAAAAATCATTGGGATTTAGCGGAAACCGAAGACAAAATAATCGCTATTTGTTCTAAAGAACTTCAGGAATACAAAATTAATTTTGAAGATTCCTTGACAGAAAACGGGCATGCTGCCTTGTTTAACAAATTGACTTATTTTAAATATTTAAAAGAAAGCTTTGGTTTTAAAGATGCCGAAGCTGAGAAAAATTTTCTGTATGATTTATTAAAAAATCAAGAGATTTCTAGCGTTCCCACAAATTTTAAAACACTGGAACTTGAAAAAGGAAAAATTAGAAATAATTCTCCTTTAATTCTTACTATCAAGAATATCAAAACGGCAGAAACAAAAACTAATTATCCTGAAGAGGTAAAAGGAAGTTTGTACTGGCAGTTGTTTAAGCAATTAGGCGAGTATAAAAAGCTTTGGTATATTTATATTTTCGCAGCTTTGTTTTCGGCTACAACTGCTCAAATTGCCATTTTTACGAATCAGATATTAATTGATAATGTATTGCCTACTTATAATATAAATACACTTATTTTATTTGCTATAGGTTTAGGGATTTATAAAATTTTCGACATTTTTACGACTGTTTATAAAAACTTTGTCAGTATTCATTTAGGAAATGCCTTAGACCGTTATTTTCTTTTTTCATTCGATCAAAAAATTAATAACTCTTCTCTTTCCTATATTCATTCTTATAAAAAAGGAGATTTAATGGAGCGTGTAAGTGATTCTATGAAATTGAAAACCTTTTTCATGAAATTTTTTACTGGAATTTTAGTTGATTTAATTGTTTCTGTTTACTCTTTATGTATTTTGTTTTTTATCAATAAAACATTAACGCTTATAGTGATTGCTGTAATGGTTTTATTCTTCTTTTGGTTTAAATTTATTACCCCTTATTTGAAACAAAACGAACGATTACGTTACATTCGTAAAGCAGATTTCATCTCTAAAATGATGGAAAAAGTAGAAGGAATTCAGGTTATCAAAAGCTTTAAAATAGAACGTTTTCATTCTAATAAAATCTATTCGAGTATCAATGATTATTTAAAAATTCAACTTCGAAATGGCTATGTCGATTTAATCAATAAAATTGTAGTAGCTGTAATTATTATTATTTCTAGTTTATTTATTTTAGTGTTTTTGACCAAATCAGCAATAGAAACTCAAATTATTACGTTAGGTCAAATTGTAACTTTTATAGCTTTATCTTCTAAAATATTTTCTTCATTAAAAGGTATTCTAGATGACAACATGACCCTTCAAGAAAACGAAGTCATCTTAAAAAGATACTTAGATTTTGATGAGCACACGCAAATGAAATCTACAAAAGGAATTAAAGATTTTACGATTGATAAAATTGAATTTCAAGATATTAGCTATGGGTATATTCCAAATGAGCTTGTACTGAAAAACATTAATTTAAAAATTAGTAAAGGCGAAAAAATAAAAATTGAAGGACAAAACGGTTCTGGAAAATCTACTTTCAGTAAAATTCTAACTACCTTATACAATCCAATTTCAGGTACCGTTTTAGTTAACGAAATGGACAAGAAGTTTTATAATGAGGAGAAAATGCGTGACAAAATTCTTTTAGTTACAAATGAAGATATTCTTTTTAATGATACTATTTACAGTAATATTACTTTAGGAAAAGACATTTCGGATTCGGATGTTTTAGAAAAAGCAAAAGAAATTAATTTTTATGATTTTATTGCTTCTAAAGATGATGGACTGGATTTTATCATTAACGAAAACGGTAAAAATTTATCAACAGGTCAACGGAAAAAAATACTGCTGTTAAGAGCCCTATTTGCTGAAACAGAAATTATAATTTTAGATGAAGTTTTATCAGGCATGGACATCGAGTCTAGAGATAAAGTAGAAGCATTAATTGATAATGATTATACTAAAACCTACATCATTATTTCTCACGAGCCTATAAACAATATCAATTTTACAACAAAATACAAAATCACTAATGGACAACTCTACTTATTACAACACGAAATCAATCAACTTTATTAAGATTCTAAACAGAATTTTAGTGGGGTTCTTGATTATTGTGATCGTCTTAATTTTTGCCCTAAGATTAAATGACACTGTAAACTTTAAGGAAGGACAAATTTTTTCAGACACTCCACAATTAAAAATTAACGCACCGAATGAAGTTAAAATAATTAAAGTTTTAACTAAAGAAGGTCAAGAAGTTAGCAAAGGTGATACCTTATTTGTACTTGAAAACAAAAAAACAAGTTCAGAATTTAATGTATTAAATACGGATGTAGCTTCTATGGAAAACAAAATTAGAATCATAAATCGATTGATTCAAAACACCATTGAACGTAAAAAATCCTTACAACAATTGTTATACATTCAGTCTAATATTTATAAAACTGATCGAAATAAAACAGCTTTAGAAATTAGTTCCTTAAATAATAAGATCAATCTATCGTCTCAACAAACCTCAATTCTTGCCGATAAGTTTAAGACCGATTCCTTATTATATGCAAAAGGAGCTATCTCAAGATATGAAATGACCGATGCTAAAAATAGAAATCTGGATATTAAAAAAGGGCAAGTAGATATAAAGTCTAGTTATTCTAACAAGAATTACGATTTTGAAAACTTATACAACAACTACAGTCGGTCTAAAAATGATTTAAAAAGAAGCATTATAGATGTTGATAACGAAATTCAGAATTACAAACGCGATATTGTTGAACTACAAGCGCAAATTAAAGACAGTAAATACAACCTTAACTATATTTCAGATGAATTACAAAAACTAGTAATTCTTTCTCCAATAAACGGGACAATATCGAACCTTTTTAATGCGAGACAAAACATCGAAATAATAGCAAAAGGAGAACTCCTAACTATTATTGCTCCCAAAAAAGAATCTTTTTATGCCAAGGTAATTTTAGACGAAAAAGACTTGACTTACATTAAAAAAGGTCAGGAAATAAATCTGAAACTAGATGCTTATAATTATTATAGATATGGTGCCATAAAAGGACAAATCACTTATGTATCACCTTCTGATGTTGACAAAACGTTTTATTGCTTGGCAAAAATTAAGAAATACAATCCAAACATCAATCTAAAAGCGGGTTATAAATTAAAAGGTGAGGTCATCATCGAGAGAATGCAACTGTATCAATACATTATTAAAAAATTGTTCAATAACATCGACAGTAGCGTAAACTAGTTCATGAAAAAATATATTATAATACTACTCTTTTTTATATTTTCAAATTTCGTATTTGGACAGGAAGTTTTGTCCTTTAATGATTGTTTAGAAAAAGCCCTAAAGGATAATTTGTTAATAAAAAGTGCCCTAAATGATGAAAAAATAGCGGTTAATCAAAATATAGCCAGTTATGGTAAAATTTTACCTTCAATTTATGGAGTTGCTGAAAACAGAAATTCATGGGGTAGAGATATTGACCAAAACACAAATACATTTGTAAATCAAGAATTAAAATTTTATAACGGAACTGCCAATGCGATGTTTAATTTATTTTCAGGATTTACTGTTATAAATACTATTAGATCGACAAAGCAAGAGGTAAATATTCGTAAAGCATACATCAAAAGAGTAGAAAATGAAATAACAATTGATTTAGCTCAAAAATTCATTACCATTCTTTATTTACAAGAAATAATTATAGCTAATAAAGAGCAAATAAAATCGAGTGAAAAGCAACTAGAATTAGCCATTTTAAAATTCGATTCAGGCGTTATTGCTGAAAGCGAAGTATTTAAAATCAAAACACAAAAAGCTAGAGAAGAACTCACTTTACTCACAAGCGAAAACCGACTAACCGATAATCTCGTTAGTATAAAACAATTAATGAATTTTCCCTTAGATAAAGAAATTCAATTATTAAAACCCAAAACAGAAATAAGTAAAAATGAATTATTAGAGGAAAATCAGTTCTCTTTAGCCAAAAAAGCTGTCGAAATAAATCCGTTATATTCGATGAGTGTTTTAAAAGAAAAAAAGGCTAGAACGGCACTTTCACTAGCAAGAGCACCCCGCTATCCTGTTTTAACTATGCGATTACTTGCCGGTACCAATTATACCGATAATTATATAGATAAAGATTTGGGACCAATAAAAAATAGCGATCAATTAGACAATAACTTTATTCGAGGTTTACGTTTTAACCTAACGATTCCTGTATTTAGTCAAATGGAGAATTTTTCTAAAATAAAAACGAGTAAACTCAATTTAAAACAATCTAAATTTGACACTCAAATTGTGCAAAATAATCTTTCAAAAGAAGTTTTAAAAGCCATAAATGATACAAAAACTTCAATCAAAAAAAATGAAGCTTCCTCAGTAGCCTATGAATTTTCTCAAAAAAGTTATGACGCCGAATTGCTTAAATTTGAATTAGGAAAAATAAACATCTCCGAATTAAATCTTACCAAAATATTTTTCAATAATTCACAAGCCGATTTAATTCAATCTAAATACGAATTACTGTTTAATAATGCATTGATTAAGTTTTATTTAGGAGAAGATTTTTCACTGTAAAAAAACTAATACAGCATCTGAATTTCTTTAATATCGAATTCTGAAACCGTATCATTTTCTAAAAGTATTTTCAATTTACCTATTGGGGAAATACCTTGAATAATCCCCATAAAATTTTCCTTTTCTCTATTTTGAAAAGCCATGGGAATTCCAATTTTAAATAATTTACTGGTGTAATCTTGCCACATCAAATCCAAACACTCTTCCCAAGCTGCAATATTGATTTTAATATTCTTGTCTATCAAAAAAAGTAATTCGTCTTTATCATAATAAGCATTGCCTACAAGCGCTAGTGAAGATGCTTTTGGCAAATCATGAAAGTTAGTTTGATTGACATTAAGCCCTAAACCCACTACCGAAAAAATAGTTCCATCGCTTTTTATACTATTTTCTATTAAAATACCTCCAATTTTTTTGGTGTCTGACATAATGTCGTTAGGCCATTTTATACTTAACTTAGGTATTTTTATTTCTTCCAGAGCACGAATAACCGCTAATGAAATTACTATATTTAAATTAAAAACAGTAGAAATTTCAATACTAAAATCCTTAATTAAAACACTCATTATTATGTTTTTACCAATTTCAGAATTCCAAACCGAACCCATTTGCCCCTTCCCTTTTGTCTGATTATTAGCTGTAACAATAGTAAAATTATCTACTATTTGCTTGCCTATTAATTGCTTTAAAAACTCATTTGTAGAATCTATGGCATCGAGTTTGATTACTTTCATTCGAAATAATTTGTGAAACAGAATTTAATGTTATGTTAAGGTTCAAAAATAATCACAAAAAGTGGTAACTTTGCGAACATTATAGAAAAAAAATAAATGACTAAAAAAGCAATAAACAATGATGTTTTGTTGGCTAACATCATCAAAGGAATTGAAGAAGTAAAAGGAAATGATATTGACATATTAGATTTAAGAGAAATAGACAATGCAGCTTGCGATTATTTCATCATCTGCAACGGAAATTCAAACACTCAAGTTAACGCCATTGTTAACTCTGTTCAAAAAACAGTCTCAAAAGCAATCAAAGACAAACCTTGGCACGTAGAAGGAACTGATAATGCAGAATGGGTTCTTATGGATTATGTTAACATTGTTGTTCACGTTTTTCAGAAACACATTCGTGAATACTATAATATTGAGAGTCTTTGGGGTGATGCAAAAATCACAACAATTCAAAATAAATACTAAAGAAACACACAGTAATGGCTAACGAAAATAAACCAAATCCCAATAAATTTAAGATACCATCATGGGCAATTTATGTTGTGATACTTCTTATATTTTTATCCATTAGTATTTTTTCTGGAGGTTCAAGCTTTCAGGAAGCGGCTAAAACTACTTCATCTAAATTCAATACCTTTTTAGAAAAAGGCGAAGTACAAAAAGTAATTGTTTATAATAAACAAGAAGCTGAAGTCTATTTGACTCCAGAAGCTTTAAAACAATCCTATCATAAAGCAGTTGCAAAAGATTTATTGAATCGTCCCAACATTAAAGGACCTCATTATATTTTTGATATTGGTAACGATGAAATTTTTCAGAAAAAATTAGAAACCGCTGTTGAGCAAGGCAAACTTAAAGACTTTAATTTTTTACCAAAAAACAACTGGTCTGACATCATAATCAGTCTATTACCAATACTAATTATTGTAGGAATCTGGTTGTTTATTATGCGGAGAATGAGTGGTGGCGCAGGACCTGGTGGAGGACAAATTTTCAATATCGGAAAATCGAAAGCAAAACTTTTTGATGAAAAAACAGATATTAAAACCACTTTTAAAGATGTTGCTGGACTTGAAGGAGCAAAAGAAGAAATACAAGAAATTGTAGAGTTTCTGAAAAATCCTGAAAAGTATACCAATTTAGGAGGTAAAATTCCAAAAGGAGCACTTTTAGTTGGCCCTCCAGGTACAGGAAAAACATTATTAGCAAAAGCTGTAGCAGGAGAAGCTCAAGTGCCATTTTTCTCGTTATCGGGTTCCGATTTTGTTGAGATGTTTGTAGGGGTTGGAGCATCTCGTGTTAGAGATTTATTCAAACAAGCCAAAGAAAAATCACCTGCAATTATTTTTATTGATGAGATTGATGCAGTAGGAAGAGCAAGAGGAAAAAGCAATATGTCAGGTGGCAATGACGAGCGTGAAAACACATTAAATCAATTATTGACAGAAATGGATGGTTTTGGAACCAATTCAAATGTGATTGTGCTTGCAGCAACCAATAGAGCAGATGTTCTAGACAAAGCTTTAATGAGAGCTGGACGTTTTGACAGACAAATTTTTGTTGACTTACCAGATATTCGTGAACGAAAAGAAATTTTCGAAGTGCATCTTGCTCCATTAAAAAAAGTGGAAGGTTTAGATACCGACTTTTTAGCCAAACAAACTCCTGGGTTTTCAGGTGCAGATATTGCCAATGTATGTAACGAAGCGGCTCTAATTGCAGCTAGAAATAATAAAACCGCAGTAGACAAACAAGATTTCTTAGATGCTGTTGATAGAATTGTGGGAGGATTGGAAAAGAAAAACAAAATTGTTACTCCTGACGAAAAGAAGGCAATTGCTACTCATGAAGCCGGACACGCAACTGTAAGTTGGATGTTAGAACACGCTGCTCCATTAATAAAAGTAACAATAGTTCCGCGTGGTCAAAGTTTAGGTGCTGCATGGTACTTACCTGAAGAAAGATTAATTGTTCGTCCAGACCAGATGCTAGATGAAATGTGTGCTACAATGGGTGGTAGAGCCGCAGAAAAAGTAATATTTAATCGTATTTCAACTGGCGCATTAAGCGATCTAGAAAAAGTAACCAAGCAAGCAAGAGCAATGGTTACTATATATGGTTTGAATGATAAAATAGGGAATGTAACTTATTACGATTCTTCGGGTCAAGGCGAGTATAGTTTTTCAAAACCATATTCAGAAGATACAGCAATGGTTATTGATAAAGAAATATCAAACTTGATAGAAAGTCAATACCAAAGAGCCATTCAAATTCTGGAAAAAAACAAAGATAAACTAAATCAATTAGCTGAAATTTTGATCGAAAAAGAAGTGATTTTCAAGGACGATCTCGAAGCAATTTTTGGCAAGCGTAATTTTGATAATAACTTGCAAGCTGAAACTTCTTTGTAAATAAAAAAATATTTTTAAAAATCTTAATTCAAAAAATGCTTTTGAATTAAGATTTTTCTACATTTGTATGTTTTGTAAAAAACAATTTAATCGATTGAATAAACAATATGAGTCTTTTCAGAAAATTTTTTGGTTCTGGCGATGATTCCTCTTTTGAGGAAAAACAAAGTGAATTTAATAATTTACAAGCTAACTTATCAGCTCCTGTTGATGAAAAATTTACTTTTAATTTCAAAAAAAATGGAGGTAAGTTTCTGTATTGTGAAAATCTTACCGAACTAAAAGATCATTTTGAACACATATTAGAAGAAAACGATTGGTTTGAAAGTGATGTAGTATGTTATGAGCCAAAATTATTTAGCATGCTAGATGAGAATAAACTTTCCTATGCTAAAGTCGCAAATCCAAAATTTCTATTAGCCAGTTGCGAAAATTTAATTGCAGATGAAGGCTCGATACTATTTTCTTCCAACCAAATCAAACAGAATAAACCCAACGATTTACCAGCTAACATTGTTGTTATTGCAACAACTAGTCAGATAATTGAAAGTAAAAGTGATGGTCTAAGAGTCATTAAAAAGAAATACATTAAAGATTATCCTACCAATATTACCACTATAAAATATTTTGAAAAAGCAAAAGAAGAAGATTTTTTACAATACGGAAGTGCGCCTAAACACCTCTATTTATTGCTGCTAGAAGATCTATAAGATGAATGAAACGCTTAAAAGATCTATTTCAGGTGCAATCTATGTAATTTTATTAATAGTTTCTATTCGATTTTCAACGATAAGCTTTTTTATTTTATTTGGACTATTTCTACTCTTTGCAGTTTTTGAATTCTGTGAATTGGTTCAAATTAAAAATATACTTCCCGTAATTATAGCAGAATCATTATTTGGGTTATTCTATATTGTTCCATTGAATAGAACTTATGATTTAATTTTACTTGTGGCAACATTATTTGTTTCTATAAAATTAATTTTATTTTTATTTAGTAAAAGAGAATCAGAAATGGACATCTTATCCAAATATGTTTTTCTTTTAGGTTATATTATATTTCCTTTTATAATGATAACAAAATTACCTTTTGGTATTCAAGGTTATAATCCAAAAATTATTATTAGTATATTTTTACTGATTTGGACTAACGATACATTTGCTTACATCGTTGGAAAATCTTATGGAAGAAACAAATTGTTTGAGCGAATTTCCCCTAAAAAAACTGTAGAAGGTTTTATTGGCGGAGTTGTTTTTGCGGTAATGGCTAGCTTACTAATTTCAAAATATTATATCGAAGGCGCAACAAATATATGGATAGGAATAGCCTTTATTGTTGGTATTTTCGGAACTATTGGAGACTTAATTGAATCTAAATTCAAACGCTTGGCTAACGTAAAAGATAGTGGCAAAATAATGCCCGGTCATGGAGGCGTTTTAGATCGATTGGATAGTGTTATATTTGTTGCACCATTTATTTATTTATTTTATCAAATTTTATATTATGTTTCATAAAGAAGGCGGAAAAATCATATTAATTGCAACGACATTAACTGTTGCTCTATTGTTATTAGCTGATCATTTCATTGAACTCTTTTGGATAAAAAAAGCGGTAGAAGTTCTTGTATTATTATTTTTAATACTGATTTTGCAGTTTTTTAGAAATCCTAAAAGAGACGTTGCAATTAACGACAATCATATAATTGCTCCAGTTGACGGAAAAGTTGTAGTAATTGAAGAAGTTTTTGAAAGCGAATATTTTAAAGACAAACGCTTACAAGTTTCTATTTTTATGTCGCCTATAAATGTTCACGTAACTCGTTATGCCGTTAGCGGAAGAGTAAAATTCAGTAAGTATCACCCGGGTAAGTATCTAGTAGCTTGGCATCCAAAAGCAAGTACTGAAAACGAAAGAACCACAGTTGTTATAGAAAATAAAGTATTTGGTGAAATTTTATACAGACAAATTGCTGGTGCATTGGCTAGAAGAATTGTAAATTATGCCGAGGAAGGAATGCAAGTCATTCAAGGAACGGATGCTGGTTTTATAAAATTTGGCTCGAGAGTAGATTTATTTTTACCTTTGGGAACAGAAATTAATGTGAAATTAAATGAAAAAGCAATAGGTGGAAAAACCATCATTGCCATTAAATCCTAATGACCTCAAAAGATTTAAATACCAGATTTGAAGAGGCTGTCGCCATAGCAGACGAAATGACTCAAGCGTCTTTACCACAGGATGTTCAATTGCGACTTTATGCTTTTTACAAACAAGCAACACTTGGTACTTTAGAATTAAACCAAACTTCCTCTTTTCATATTAGAGATGCTTTTAAAACTAATGCTTGGATGCAAATTAGTCATATTAGTGTTAACGAAGCTAAGGAATCCTATATCGAAATAATTAACTCATTAGTAAAAAAATAAAGTTATACATGAATAAAAAAATACTTTTTTTCATAAGTGTATGTACTCTTGTGATGATTTCTTGTAACAATAAAAAATTAACGGAAGTTGTTGAAGTTCCACTTCCATCAGCCGAAGAGAAAATAACTGTTGGTAATCCTGATGATGTCAAAGCAGATAAAGGCACATTCGAAATGATTAAGTTACCTTACTCCTATGAAGCATTAGCACCAAATATCGATGCTTTAACGATGGAAATGCATTATTCAAAACACTATCTCACATATACCAATAATCTGAATAAAGCTATTGCTGGAAGCGAATCAGAAAATTTAACTATCGAGGAAATTCTAAAAAAATTAGACACTAGCAATGATGATCTAAGAAATAATGCTGGTGGGTATTACAACCATACTCTTTTTTGGGAAAGCATGGCGCCTAAATCGGAATCACAACCTAAAGATACTTTGGCATTAGCAATTACAAGAGATTTCGGATCTTTTGAAGTTTTTAAATCACAATTTAAAGATACCGCCACAAAACAATTTGGATCAGGATGGGTCTGGTTGATTACCGATAAAACAGGAAAATTACAAATCACTAGCTCACAAAATCAAGACAATCCATTAATGCCAAATGCCGAAATTAAGGGAACACCAATTTTAGCATTAGATGTTTGGGAACATGCCTATTATTTGGGATATCAATACAAACGAAAAAAATACATCGATGCTTTTTTTAATGTCATTAATTGGAAAAAAATTGGTGAACGATATGAGGAAGCTATAAAATGATTTATAAAAAAACGCTACAAATTCTGCAGCGTTTTTTTATGACATTAAGAAAAGAATAAACTTTAATTTATTTCGCTATTCTATTTTCTAATATTTTCTTAAACGAACGTCCTCTAATTTCTTCTAAAGTCAAGCCAGTAGCCAAGACTTCTTCCTCAGTAATTGCTCCACTATTTAAAGCTCTCAGAAAATAATTCAATAATCCTTGTCCGGTAGCGGCATCGTCAAAAACATCTCCAATTAGGGTCGCACGAGCTGCTTTTTCTACGAAAGTTTTTAAACGATCTACTGCATCATCATAACTTTCTAAAAAGAACGCATAAACAGCAGCATAACGCATAGGAAACTGCGCAGGATTCAAATCCCAACCTTGATAATAGCCGTTCCATAATGAATGACGAATGTGATCGTATCCTTTTTTCCAAGCTCTATGCACCACTTGACGGTTTTCTTCTTCTTGTGCAGGAGTTAAGTCGCCACGATGCGGTCCGATTGGCATGGTATTCGTTGCTCCATCACTTAACCAAATTCCAGTATGTGCTAACGCAACTTTTGTAACATGATGAGCGAAATCGCAAACAGGATGATCCATTTCTTGATATTTAGCCGTAATACTGCAACTTGCCGTATAATCATAAGTCCCAAAATGCATAGCAATGCAACGCCCTTGAGCCGCTTTTATAAAACGATATAATGGATTGGTTCCGTTTATGTCCATAATGGCTTGAGTAGTTTCTACCATCATTTCCATTTTTAGCACTCCTTTTACTAAGCCTAATTCATCTTCTAAAATTGTAAAAAAATTAGCTAACGTTTCTGGTTGTTCAGGAATAGTCACTTTAGGTAACATGACCACAAAATTATCAGGTAACTTTCCACCCGTTGCTGTCACCAAAGTGCTGATAAAAATATCTAAAGTTCGTAAACCTCTTTCTTTCATCTCTTCGGTAAACGGTTTAATCCTAATTCCTATAAATGGAGAAAGTGTTTCTTCTTTCATTCCTTTAGCAACTTCAATCGCTGTAGAAACTGCTGTTGCATCTTCTTCTTCATTGCTTCTGTTCCCATAGCCGTCTTCAAAATCAATTCGGAAATCTTCAATGGCTTCCGATTTTAGTTTAGCTACCACTTTGTCATATATGCGTTTGCTGAAATCATTACCACCAGTTAATCCGAAAGCTTTACCAAATACTTCATGATTAGGCGCATAGGCTTCTAATATTTCTAATGCTCTATTTCCTAAAAGAATTGGCGCATCTGATTTAAAAAGGTTAGCACCGCCATACAATGTATGTACAGGTTGGCGTTCGCTTCTATCTCCTGGATATATTTCGTTAAAAGTGGTATTGGCTTGACTTAAACTTTGGAACAATTGTTCTTTTTTGGTTAAAGGAATTGTCATATTAATTACAAATTATTAATTATCAATTACGAATTTATTTTGTCTATTATCTCTTATTTATCTGTCTATAATCTTTCTTTAACTTCCTCGATAGGTATTGAAACCAAAAGGATTTATTAACAAGGGAACATGGTAATGGGTTTCATCAAAAGTGCTGAATTGTATCTCAACTTCTGGATAAAAGGTTTTTAGATTTTGATTGGCATAATACGAACCCGTATCAAAAACCATTTTATAAGTATCTGGTTTTAAAGTTCTTTCTTGCGGTAATAAATCTGGAATTCTACCATCGGCATTTGTAATTCCTTGCGAAATGGTTTGCCAACTATTATTTATTTTTGACTGTAGCCTTATTGAAATGTTTTTCCCTGGTAAACCAACAGCTGTATCTAAAACGTGAGTGGTAATTTGGCTTACTTTCAAGAAACTGAAATTACCATCGGTTAATAATTTTTTGAATCGAATAATGGAAATCTTTTGTTGTTCGCCCATGGCAATGTGTAACTCTTCTTGAGCAGTATTTTTTAGCCTATCTAAAAGAATTTGCAACATTTCGTTTGCCGATTTTCCGGTAGCACAAATAATGAAAATAAAACCAAATTTATTTTCATAATCGGTATTGGCTTTCGCCAAAGCTTCGATAGTTTCAGTCGTTGCAACTGCAACTCCAGCTTGTTCTTTACCTGCAAATTTTTCGGTTAAACTTTTTACATCACCAATTTTTGGATGGTGTGTAAATGATTCTCTCCAATCTGTTTCTCCGCATTCGTCATACCAAATTTTTGCTGATAGATCTACTAAGACTTTTTCTGAAGTAAAAGGAAAATGAGTCATCATGCTTGAAACCCATTTGGTCGAACCACAACAATCCATCAAATGTTTGGCTGCAATTGAAGTCTCTAAAGTATTAAATTGTGATAATGTCATAACTATTTATTTGAGGCTTGCGCCTTGTTCAATCCAGCAACGAAGAATATTTCTTTCTTCATCAGTAATATTTGTTTTATTGTTCTGAGGCATCGTTTTGGTAATAACCACACGTTGCATAATTAAATCTTTCTTTTTCACTATATCTTCTGGAGTGTCATACATTACTCCATTTGGAGCAACTTTATAGACTTCATCTGTTGGTGAAGAAGAATGGCATTGCACACATCGCTTTTGGATAATCTCTTGCACTTCAACAATGCTTACTTCTTTTTTGCATTCATAAGGATTAGTACTTGGAGCTGAAATAAAAGTAGCTGCTAAAAGAATCAAAATGGATACTGGCAATATCCAAACATTGAGTTGCTTTTTCTCTTTGAGATTTAAATAGTGCTTTACTCCTGCTGCTCCTAATGAAATAATTACCAAGATGAGCCAAGGATATTCATATCCAAATGTAGATGGAAAGTGATTACTTACCATAACAAACAATACAGGTAAAGTAAAATAATTATTGTGTAAGGAACGGGCTAATGCGTTTTTACCAAGAGTAGGATCTAAAGGCAATCCCATTTTTGCTGCATGTACCATAGCTTTTTGCGCTGGAATAATGACAAAGAAAACATTAGCAACCATTAAACTGCCAATCATAGCACCAAAATGAATATAGGCTGCTCTCGAACTAAAAACTTGACAATAAAACCAAGCAAAACCTATTAAAATTAAAAACCCTATTACTGAAAAAACCAATTGATTTTTTATTAATCTGGATTTGCACATGAAATCATAAATTATCCACGATACTACGAATGATCCAATACCAATTGAAATGGCTTGAGTCGCAGAAATATCTAATACATTTTTATCAATAACTAAAGCAGATGCATTAAAATAATAAACAACAAACAACAAACAAAAACCAGAAAGCCATGTAAAATAAGCTTCGTACTTAAACCAATGCAAATGTTTTGGAATAGTTTTAGGAGCTATTTTGTATTTTTCTAAATAATAAAATCCACCACCATGAACTGCCCAAAGATTTCCAGCCAATTCTTCTCTTACATCTTCGGTTCTATTTAATGCATTTTCAAGAAATACAAAATAAAAAGAGGCTCCAATCCAAGCGATACCAAAAGTAATATGCATTAATCGAATGACAATGTTGAGCCATTCCATCATGTGGCTTTCTAGAGGTGTGCCTTGTACTACTATATAGGTGTTTACAAGAATTCCAATTACAGCTAAAAGAATACCCGTATAGATATAGTTTTGACTCGTTACTTTTATTTCTGAAGTCTCCTCTGAATTTTCTTCAGACTTACCAATTTTAAATTTAGGCATTTTATAGGAAACATATCCCAGCGTAATTAATACACCAAAATAAACTACATATAAAACAACTAGTATAAATGTACTTATAATCACTATTTACTTATTTTACCAAAGATTCGTAATCGGCTAATTCCGCCATCGGGAAAAATGTTTAATCGTATGTGTGTAATGGCTTTTGATGGATTGATTTGAGATACAAACTCGTGAATAGTATCAGCACTTAGTTTTTGTTGTGGCAATAGTATTTCCCATTTTGCAGTATTTTCAACATCATCAGTTTCTGAAACACAAGCTTCAATAGAACAACTGTCAGGGTAATTCCCTTTGAAATGACAAGTATCTACAACAATTTTATCTACAGTTCCTTTATGTGCCAGTTTTACAATAACCCAATCTCTATTGTTTGGAGTTCGGTTTCTTTTGGTTTCCCAACCATCACCCATATTTGCTCCGCGATTTGGCATGATTAAATTACTCATGTCGCTAAAGAACATATCATTACATGCAATGGCTTGCCCACCATTTATTGCAGCAGCTAAATCAATCTCCTGATTGGCAGCAACGGCATCCCAGTTTTTAAATACTTCTCCATATACTCTTAAACGAGCCACACCGCCATCTGGGTATATATGTAAACGTAAATGCGTATAAATTTCAGTACTATTACATTCGAAGAAATTCTGAGAACCTGCATCTAAATGTGATTTTGGTAAAATTTCCTTCCATTCTAAATTTTCCCAATTGGTAATCCCGTCAGCATTAGTAATGTTTATAGCTTCAATAGATGCGTGTGGTGGATGATTGCCTAAAAAGAAATTAGTATCAATATCAAAACCTGTAATTTTTCCAGAGGTTGCCAACTGAATAATTGCCCAATCGTGTCCAGGAGTTCTTTTACGTCGGCTTTCCCAACCATCCATCCATTTTCCTCTATCGGTATATTTATCTGTAATAAAAACACCGCGAGTTGGTGCAATTAAGTTTTCTTTTTCAGCAAAAAAATCATCAGTAGCAAACAACACTTTACCGCCTAATCGCTCGGCAGATAAGTCGGTAAGTTGAGTAAATGCTGGTGATTCTTTAATTATTTCTGTTACTTTTGCAAAAGCCATATTCCTTTATTTTTATTCGTAATTGATTTATTTTTATAAACAGTTCCCCCGTTTACTATCGTTTCTAAAACACGACCACTTAATGATTGTGAAATGTAAGGACTTATTTTATGTTTAAATAAGATATCTGATTCATTTATAACTGAAGATTCTTCAGGATTCCAAATCACAAAATCAGCATCTTTTCCAGCAGCAATTGTTCCTTTTAAATTTGCTTTTATAAAACGTGCCGGTTTTGAAGTAACAAGCGGAATAAATTGTTCCAATGTCATTGTATCTTTCATTGCTGTCCATGAACCACTCAACAAAAACTGAATTCCTGCTATGCCTCCCCAGGCTTTTTTTAAATTGCCAGTTTCGATTTCTTTAATTGATGGTGGTGCTGGTGAATGATCGGTGGTTATAAAATCTAAAACACCAGTAACAAAAGCTTCTTTCAATTGCTCATTATTTGCTTTTTCTCTTATAGGTGGTGCACATTTGTATATTGTATTTCCGTTTGGAATCTCTTCAGCATTAAAGTAAATATATTGTGTACAGGTTTCAGCAGTAATAGGCAAACCTTCTTTTTTGGCCGCTTCAATATTAGATAATGCTTCTGCAGATGCTACATGAACAATATGAACTGGGCAATTGTGTTTGCGAGACATTCTAATCATTAAATCTATGGCTTCATTTTCCCATTTTTTTGGTCTGCCGGCTAAATAGTGTTGGTAGCTAGTTGGATGATTTTCAAAGTCAGAATCAACTTCTTTATCATATAATTCGCAGTGTGCTAATAATGGGATATTGTATTTAGCAATTATTGGCATCGCTTCATCTAAATCATTTTCGGTAACATTTGGAAATTCATCAATTCCAGAATGTGTTAAAAAACATTTAATTCCTAATATTCCTGATTGCAATAGCGATTCTAAATGTGGAATATTTCCTGGGATTAGTCCAGCATAAAAACCAACATTAACATTCATTTTTCCTACTGAAGCATCCAATTTTTGTTGAAACGCTTGTAAAGTTGTAGTTACAGGACTTGCATTCAAAGGCATATCAATTATTGTGGTGGTTCCTCCAGCTGCTGCTGCTTGAGTGGCAGTTTCAAAACCTTCCCATTCTGTTCGTCCTGGCTCGTTAATATGCACATGAACATCGATAACTCCGGGCATAATTACAGCATTACCAAAATCTTCAGTATCATTTAATTTTTTAAAATCAATAGCGGTAATACTACTGTTTATAAAACTTACAGTAGCTGGTTGCAGTTTTTTTTCTATCCAAACCCTATTGCTATATATTTTTCTTACTTGCACTTTTTATTATCAATTTTATTCTTATTTATACTAAGACAAATGTATCTTTAATTATACTAAAATCCCAATAATTGTTTGCGGTATTATTAAAAATCAGCACCTAATTGATTATTTAATTGCGATTTTTAACACTTATTATCTGAGCAGCTACACTAATGGCAATTTCATAAGCCGTTTCACTTTTAATATCAACACCAATTGGAGCATATACTTTTGCAAGTCTATCTTTATCAAAATTATCAGCCATCATATTTGCAAACAAAGTAGCTATCTTTTCTTTACTACCCAACATTCCTATGTATTTGAAATTCTTATTGATTAACCGCCTCAAAATAATATCATCTGTTCTATAACCAAATGACATAATGACTACATATATAGAGTCGCCGTCAGGAATGTATTTTTCTATCTGTTCAAAATCGATGGTTTCTCGAAAATGAGCGAATCGATTGGCATTCATTGTATTCAAATTATCTCTATGATCTAGAACATGAATTTCGAAATTTAGTTTAGCTAATACTCCACTTAACGCTAGCCCAACATGCCCTCCTCCTATTATGTATACTTTTTGAACCAATTGAGTTGATTCTTTAAAAAAATATTCTGCATTTTCTACTTCGTTAATTTCAATATTTTTATTTGTGTAAAAAATAAAATCGTTATTTTGATTTAAAATTTTTTCAATTACTAAAAGAAAAGCTTTACCACAATCATAAAAAGCAATGGTTTGTTGCCCTGAACATATCATTCCTGATTGATCTTTTATGGCTGATTTATCATGAATTTGTTTTTTTACAAAAGGATCAAAAACAGGTTTTTCCAGCAGCCTTTGAGCGTACTCAACCAATTTATGTTCCATTATTCCTCCTCCTATTGTTCCGAACATTTGACTTTTAGTTACAAACATTTTGAACCCTCTTCTTCCCGGACTACTACCTTCATTGTCAATTACTACCATTAAAATTACTCTTTCTTCATGAAGCAATTGTTCTTTTAGTTTGGCATAAAAATCTAAAACCATAATTCAAGTTCTGTTTTGTTTATAATAAACTTGAAAATAAATTAGGCTTTTTTATACAAGTCCATTAATACTTTTTCAGGAGTATAAGGTGCATTTACAGCCAAATCAACATTAGGATTAAATGCTTTAACAGCATTTCTAATGGCAAAATAAGCTCCTAAACCATACATTAAAGGTGGTTCTCCAACAGCTTTAGATTTATTAATCGCTAATTCGTGACCCGCAGTATCTAAATGTTTTATGTTTATTTGCTTTGGCACCGAATAAATATCTGGAACTTTATAAGTTGATAAAGCATTAGAAACCAATCGTCCTTGATCATTATATATAATCTCTTCTAGTGTCATCCACCCAATTCCTTGGACTAATCCTCCTTCTATTTGTCCATTATCAATAGTCGCATTCATGCTTTTACCAAAATCGTGAACGATATTTACACTATCAAAATTATAAACTCCTTTCAAACAATCTAGAGTAACTTCTATAATCGCAGTTCCGTATACATGATATGCAAAAGGGTGTCCTTTCTCTTTTGTTTTATCATAATGAATGGTTGGTGTTGCATAGTGTGAATTCTCACTCAATGCGACTCTTTGCGTAAATGCTTTAGTAACTAATTGATGCCATGTTACCTCTGTTTTTAAATCATTTGCATAAATAACTTCATCATTTATTGCGATTGTTGCATTTTCGAAATCTTGATTTGCGACCGCTTTTAATCGGTCTAAAAGTGCATTACATGCCATTTGTAACGCTTTTCCGTTTAAATCGGCACCAGCACTAGCGGCAGTTGGAGAGGTGTTTGCTACTCTTAAAGTATTTGTAGACTCTATTCGAACACTAGAAGGCTTAATTCCAAAAGTTTCAGTAGCAATTTGAAGCAATTTGGTATTCACTCCTTGCCCCATTTCAACAGCGCCTGTACTTACCACAACGCTTCCGTCATGATATATGTGTACTAAAGCACGAGCATGATTCATCATGGTGTTTGTAAATGATATTCCGAAACAAATAGGCTGTACAGCAAGACCTTTTTTAAATCTTGAATTAGTAGCATTAAATGTTTCAACTCTTTCTTTTTGAAGATTATATTGAAAGCTATTCATACACTCATCCCAAGTATGATGTGCTTCGGTTTGTTGTAAAATTTGACCGTATGATAATTCATTACCATCTACAACTAAGTTTGCTTTTTGAATCACTGCAGGATTAATTCCGAGTGATTCTGCAGCTTTTACAATTGCAGCTTCAATAACGAATTTACCTTGTGGTCCACCAAAACCACGAAAGGCTGTGTTTGGAGGTAAATTAGTTTTACAGCTGTAGGCTTTTGCTAAAACATTTGGAATATAGTATGCATTTGTTGAATGAAATAAAGTACGTTCCATTACTGCTGGAGATAAATCAGCGGCAGCCCCAGCATTTTGATAATGAGTTACTTCGTAAGCTATGATTTTTAAATCTTTAGTTAAACCAATTTTAAAATCGGCGGAATAAGGATGCCTTTTTCCTGTCATTCGCATGTCATCCATACGATGCATAGCCATTTTTACTGGTTTATGTAACAGTTGAGAAGCTAATGCAACCATTACCGCCCAAGGAGTAGCTTGATCTTCCTTTCCTCCAAATCCTCCACCCAAACGAACGGTATCAATTTCTATTTTATGCATAGGAATCCCAAGTACTCTAGCCACCATTCTTTGAACAGCAGTTGGTCCTTGAGTTGAGGAAGAAATAATAATACTTCCGTCTTCTTTAGGTCTAGCATAAGCGCCTTGAGTTTCTATATAAAGATGCTCTTGTCCGTTTACCTCCGTTTTTCCTTCAAAAACATAATCGCATGTAGACCAAACTTCTGAAGTATTTCCAAGCGTAAAGGATCTTGGCGGCATAATTAGTTTATTTTTTGCTTGCGCTTCTCTTGCATCTGTAATAATGGGTAATTCCTCATAAACAACTTTGATGAGCTTTGCAGCTTGACGACAATGATGCTCGGATTTTCCTATAATTAAAGCGATTACTTGACCTCTAAAATGAACTTCACCATCAGCAAAAAGAGGTTCGTCTGGAATAATTCCACCTATTTGATTTTCTCCAGGAATATCCTTAGCAGTAAGAATGGTTTCTATTCCATGAGCATTCAGTGCAGATTCTAAATTGATACTTACTATTTTTGCATGAGCCACAGTAGCATCAAACGGCAAGGCATATAATGTGCCCTGTAATTCTTGAATATCATCCAAATAAATGGATTTTCCTTTAACGTGATTGTGAGCGTCTATATTAATCATATCAAATCCTCCATTTTAATTGTTTCTGGAAAAAGTGTTATAAAATGAGAAAAAAACAACTGTCTTGCCAACAATCGTTTGTAATCACTTGTTCCTCTTGCATCGCTAATGGGTGCTAACTCTGTTTGTAAAATTTGTTCAGCCTGTAAAATGCTACTTGGTTCCATTTTTTTATGGATCAAAAAAGCACTTGTTTTTTCTAAATATTTAGGTATTGGACCAACACCTCCTATAGAAAAATCAGCGTCGGTAATATTCTCACCATTTGTTTCAATTGTACAAGCTGTGTTTACACTAGCAATATCGAGATATTGGCGCTTGCATACTTTTTCAAAATTAAATTGACTATTCGTTGAAGGTAATTCAAATGAAATTTCAGAAATAATTTCATCATTCGATTTATCAAGAGTTTTGTACCCTAAATAAAAATCTTTAAGAGGCAACTTTCTATTTTCATTTGCTTTATTGGTTAAAGTTATAGTCGCTTTCATTGCCAATAATATAATGGTAAAATCACCAATGGGAGATGCATTTGCTAAATTACCCGCTATAGTTCCTATGTTTCTAATTGGTGTTGAAGAAACTAGTTTTAGATAATTATACCAATTAGGAATAGCTTCTAATAAAATGGAATTGGTTATTAAATCAGAAACAGTCACTTCGGATTTTATCACGCATCTTTTACCTTCAAAAGTGATTCCATTTAAATGTTTTTTATCAAAAAGGTAATTCAAATTCATGTCATGCAATTCATCATGCTTTTGAACATACAAATCGGTACCGCCACCTATTGGGACACCTTCATTTGAAGTATAATCTGACTTTAAAACTGCTAATCGTTCTTCAATTTTTGAAAAATAACTAGGAATAAAATTATTGTTTATTAACCAGTCTAAAGGTTGGCTGTGATCTTTTTCTAGCAACTTTTCAGTCAATATTGCAGAAGCTCTTTCAATAGATTTGTATCCTGTACAACGACAAATATTTCCATCTATAGCACTTACTGCACTTTCTAAACTAGGTTCTACAGTAGTTAAAGCATAACCGCACATGGAGTTTATAAATCCAGGAGTACAAAAACCGCACTGCGTTCCTGAGCAATCTACCATTGCTTGTTGTGCTTGGTTTAATCTATCGGTTAAGTTGAGACCTTCTACAGTTACTACATGTTTCCCATTTACATTAGGTAATGGTGTTAAACATGAGGTCGCACTCATGTAATCCAACTTACCATTTTGCATACCACCTATTAATATAGTACATGCTCCACAGTCGCCTTCACGACAACCAATTTTTGTACCTCGTAAATTCTCATCGTAACGAATAAAATCAAGTAATGTAGTACTTGCGAGATTATCGGTTTGAATAAGCCGATTATTTAAAATGAATTCAATCATATATTAAGGTATCAATATTCAATTTTTGCGATACTTGTTGACCAAATTTTGAAGGCTTCTAGCGCTTCATCACGCATTATCTGTTCGGTTTGTAGTTTTCTATTTAGATAAGGCAGTTCTAATTCTTCGTAAATAAACTGGTCATCAAAATTAATATCAGCAGCATCTTTTTTAGTATTTGCAAAGTACATTTTGTCAGGTCTTGCCCAATAAATAGCACCAAGACACATAGGGCAAGGCTCGCAACTCGTATAGATTTCACATCCATCAAGTTGAAATGTTCCTAATGCTGCACAAGCATTTCTAATAGCAACCACTTCGGCATGAGCAGTTGGGTCATTCGTAGAAGTTACTCCATTTGCACCACGAGCAATTATTTTACCATCTTTAACAATTACTGCTCCAAAAGGACCACCTTTGCCAGAAGTTACATTTTCTATAGAAAGCCGAATAGCTTCCTGCATAAATTCATTTTGTTTTATTGAGCGCATTTCTGTATTTTTTTGTAAATATATATGAAAATATTGGTATTGTATCTTTTTTAATTAATAAATGAATGATTTTGTTATGAATTCTGTTTATCATTTTAGCTTAGATGATTTTTGATTAAAAATAATAAACTAAGATTTTAATTTCGATAAATTTAAAGCTCTTTTGATGATAAAAAAAAAGATTTAGAGTCCATTTAATCCTTAAACCAAAACTAATTTTTTTATTCTTGTGTAATTTTATTTTAAAAAATAATTTATTTTTGTAATCTTTTACATATAAAATATACATATTTTAGCACTTTATCTGTTATTTTTGTATTTAATCGATTATTTTTTTGGTAGATATTAATTTTAAAAGTAGATTTGAAGTGTCAAAAAGTGTTAAATAAAACTTTAAACATTATAGCAATTAAAATAGTTTATTATTTAATATTCTGATAAATATTTAAAATGATAAATATAATGCAAAAAGAATATGTTAAAAAGGTTAAAAAATAACATTTGAACTGATTTTATTGTAATTCGTAGAAAAAATTATTAAAAAATCATTTTTGTGAGTAATTTGGTCAAAAATTAACTTAAGGAATCTTCTGAATTATTGAAAATATTATTAAACATAAGAATTAAAATATTAATATTATGAAAACAAATGTCCCAAAGCAATTTATTAATTACCCGAGCACCTTTATGTTGTTTGAAAAACCAGCTGTTTTATTTATGAAAAGACTACTTCTATTGCTAATAATTCTTTTTTTTAATGTTACGATTTCAGGTCAAACTAGAAAAATTGATATTGAAGCTCCAAAAATCATGGAGGTTAAGACTTATATTTCTACTTTAAAAAATAATAATTTAACATCTAGAAAAAGCAAACCTGAAAAAACTAATTTGGAAAAATTATTATATGATGTTCAGCCATCCATTTATTTCAACAATGGCGTGATAAAAACGTATGGAGAAAACCCAAAAAACTTCTTTGTGGAATTTCAAAACTTAAATAAAATAAGCAATTCAAATTTATTAAAAAACAATATTGAAATTGTAACTATCAAAATCAATAGCAATAGTGAATTAAATTCTGCTATTGATTTGTCTGTTTTTTCAAGTTTTAAGAAATTAAAATACGTTTACATTTCTTCTAATGTAGCTGTTAATGAATCTACAATATCTAAAATGATTCGTAACTATAATGAAAAATATACTGTATTCTATACTATTGAAAATGGCGACAATAGTCAATAATTATTGATAAATTAAATTATTATGAAAAAAATATACTTCAAATCGATAACCAACAAACTTCAGTACCTAATTGTAATAATTGTTTTCTTATTAGGGACAACCATTACTACAAATGCTCAAGTTGCAGTTCCTTTTAAGCAGAGGACGTCTCAGTTTTCTACTGGTAAGACAATTTATAATGTAAAAGGTGATTTTACGATGTTAGGAAACACCAACTTAACGCCTCAAAACTATAATATTACTCAAAACAACAATGGTCAAAATATGCAATATGTTGACATAGATAATGATTCAAACACATGGAATTCATCATCTTCAACTTTAGCATTTTCTAATGAAAATGGTGCGATACCAAGTTGTTCTAATATTATTTATGCAGGTCTATATTGGACAGGGAAATCATCACCAAATAATACATTTACAGCAACAAAGCAAATTCCTAATGGCACACAAACCATTAATAATAATTTGACAGTAAATCATAATGATAATATTACCAATACTAATTATGCTTTGTCTGTTACTAGAAACAATCCAAGTAGTTCAAACAGAAACCCTATTTATACTTTTACTGGCAATGGTAATACTTATGTCTTTAATTTTTATAATAGTAGTGCTACCAATAGAGTTACTGTAAGAGTAAATAATGGGGCAGAAACAAATGTGATTGTTACCGTAAATGGATCTAATACTGAAGCAACTTTAACAACTCCATACACTATTACTGATGGAACAGTCACTATAAAAATCAACAAATTAATAAGAAGTGCTGCAACTAATTTAAGTACTACTGACACTCAAAACACATCATCCGCTTTAGTAAATGTTTCAGGATTAGTTCCTGCATTAACTACTTTGACCAAAAATTATGATAAAAGAGTCATTTCATTAAAGGGGCCAAATTCTTCTACCTACACTCAGTTTACAGCTAATCCTACTGACATCTATTATCCAACAGGAACAACTAATGATGCTATTTTCTCTGCATACAAAGAAATTACTACCTATGTAAAACAAAATGGTATAGGTGAATATTTTGCAGCAGATATTGCTCTTTTAGAAGGAAATCCTGGAGGAACTGGTTATTCTGGGGGATGGGGTATAATTGTAGTATATGAAAATGCTAAAATGAAATACCGTGATGTAACTATTTTTGATGGTTATGCCTATGTACAAGCAGGTAATGCTTCAGGGTTTGATTTAGATGTCGCTGGATTTAATACAGTACAAACTGGTGATGTTGGAGTAAAATTAGGATTAATGGCAAGTGAAGGTGACGTTTCTTTTACAGGCGATTATTTTCAAATTCAAAAAAAGAGCGATGCTAGTTTTTTAAGTTTAAATCACTCTGGAAACTCTGCTACCAATTTCTTTAACTCTTCTATAAATACTGGTGGTGCTTTTAGAAATCCAAATTTGCAAAACAATACAGGTATTGATATCAGTATGTTTAATGTTCCAAATAGTGGAAATACAGTTATTGGTAATAGTCAAACTGCTACCAAATTTAAATATGGAACTGCAGTTACCAATGGTGACACTTATTCCATATTTGCAATTGCGATGGCTGTAGATGCTTATATACCAGAAGTGGAAGGAGTATTGACTGCTACATCAATTAATAATGTTCCCACAGCTTCTCAACCATTTTCTTCATTACCAGGGCAAGAAATAGCTTTAAATGTAGACGTAAAAAACTTAGGTACAGAAGCAATTGATAATTACAAAATAATTGTACCTATTCCTTATAATGCAACTTATGTAGCTGGAAGTGCAGTAGGAACGATTCTATTTTCACCCCTACCAACACCAAATAGTATTTCTTTTGACCCTACTTTAGGAGCAACAGGTTCTATTGTTTGGGATTTTGGCAAGTTACCTTACCCAGCAAATCCTAACACACTTTTGGCAAAATTAAGTTTCAAAATAAAAGCAACTCTTGATTGTCAAATTTTAAGCAATGCAAGCTGTGGAACTACCATCTTTGTTGAAGGAACAGCTTCAGGTATAGGTGCAACAACTCGTATCTCTTTTACTGGAACTAAATTAATACAAGGGTATACTTCAAATGGTGCTTGTCTTGGACAACCAATTGCGCAAGCATTGTCGGTAGGAATTAACGGAGCAAGTTATGTTGCTTCAAACTGTCAAAATGCACCATTGGTAAGAAACTTTTCGTATTGCAATGGAACTAATCTGGTAACACCATCAGCTATAGCTTCTAACTTCCCTGTTGGATCTCTTTTTTATGATACTTATCCAGTAACCATGTCGTCTATTCAATATACAGAAACTAATCCTTTTCCTTTAATAGATGGATCGACAGTAAATTATTATGCAATTCCTCCCGGAAATAGTGAATGTCGTTTTCCATTTACAATCTCAAAATGTAAAAAGATTGTAGCTAATGATGATACTTTTAGTGGTGTAAATGGCTTAACTGGAAATTTAAATTTAGGTAATATATTTAATAACAACGGAAATGGTCCTGATACTTTAAATGGAAATCAAACAAGTACAAGTCAAGTTACTTTAACGATTCTTAATCCTGCTAATCCTATCAATGGAGGTCTAGTTCCTTTTGTTAATCCTTCTAATGGACAAATAACTGTTCCTTCTGGAACTCCATCTGGAAATTATACTATTACTTACAAAATATGTGAAAATGGTACTTTGTCAAATTGTGATACAGCTATCGTTTATATAACTGTAATTTGTCCATCGGTTCCAGAACCAACATTAGCTTGCTACGAAACAGTAACATTCAACACAAATACTTGTTCTTGGGATATTACAGGAACTAAACCTGTAGAACCAACTACTGCATTAGCGTGTTATGAAACTAGAGCTTTTGATACTGCAACTTGTGCTTGGGTAACTTCAGGAACTAAACCTGTAGAACCAACTACTGAATTAGCGTGTTATGAAACTAGAGCTTTTGATACTGCAACTTGTGCTTGGGTAACTTCAGGAACTCAACCTGTAGAACCAACTACTGCATTAGCGTGTTATGAAACTAGAGCTTTTGATACTGTAACTTGTGCTTGGGTAACTTCAGGAACTCAACCTGTAGAACCAACTACTGAATTAGCGTGTTATGAAACTAGAGCTTTTGATACTGTAACTTGTGCTTGGGTAACATCAGGAACTCAACCTGTAGAACCAACTACTGCATTAGCGTGTTATGAAACTAGAGCTTTTGA